>OZ241332.1:0-2312500 GCA_965200125.1 uncultured Binatia bacterium (SeqCode)
GTTCGTGGCGCTGACGGTCGGCCACCTCACGATCATCACGGTCTTCATCGCGCCGATGCTGCTCGGCTTGGCCGACGATTTCGGCGTGCACTTCATGACCCGCTACGAGGAGGAGCGCATCAAGGGCCATGACCCGGCCAGCGCGGTGACGGTCGTCTTCGAACGAACCGTGCCCAGCATTCTGGCCGGGGCGTGCACCACGGCGCTGGCGTTCTTCGCGGTCGTACTGGCCGATTTTCGCGGGGTGCAGGAACTCGGCATCATTTCCGGCAGCGGGGTGTTGCTGTGCGTGGTAGCGGTGCTGAGCTTTCTGCCCGCGGCGGTGTTGACCCTGGACGGGCTGCGTCCGTGGCGGGCCGTTGCGCATGATCGGACCGTGCTGCACCACGCGTTCACGCGACTCGGTACGGGCGTGGAGCAGCATCGCCGCGGCGTGTTGATGTTCGCCGGCCTCAGCGGCGCGGCCTGCCTAGCGGCCGTGCCCGCAGTCTCGTTCGACTACAACCTGCTGAACCTGCAAGCCCGCGGCACTGAGTCGGTCGATTGGGAACATCGCATCATCGAAAATTCGCAGCGCTCGTCGTGGAACGCGCTGGCGACGGCGACCACGCCGGAGGCGACCCGCGCCAAGGCGCAAGCGTTCGCCGCGCTGCCCAGCGTGGACCGCGTGGAGAGCATGGCCGCTCTGGTGCCCGAGGAACAGGACGAGCGGATGGGAGCTTTGGAAACCCTGCGTCCACTGGTAGCCGGCCTCCCGCAACCCGCTTCTACGCCGCAACCGGTCGATATCGAGCGGCTGCTCACGACGCTCGACAAGCTCCGACTCAAAATCCGCGCGCAGTCCGACGACGATCCTCCGTCGGTCGAAGCGTCCCGCCTGCGAAAGACCCGCGCGCACCTGCAAGCCGTGCGTAAGGCACTGACCGCTTTGCCCGCAGCCGAAACGGAAACTCGTTTGGCCGGGTTTCAACGCGACTTGTTCGAGGACTTCGCCGCGACATGGTCACTGCTGCGGAACAACCTGGAGCCCGCGGGGCCGATTACGTTGGACGACGTGCCGGCGTCGCTGCGCGAACGCTTCGTCAGCCGCGACGGCGGGCGGTTTCTGTTGCAGATCTATCCCAAGCACGACGTCTGGGAGCGCGAACCGCTGGCCGCATTCATCGCCGAGTTGCGCAGCGTCGACCCGGACGTCACCGGCTCGCCGGTGATCGGCTACGAGTCCATCGGCGCCATGAAGGACGGCTACGTCGAGGCGGCTTGGTATGCCTTGCTGGCGATCCTGATCGTCACCTACGCGGCCCTGCGGCGGGTCGGCGACGCGCTGCTGGCCGTCCTGCCCCTCGGGCTGGGCATGATTTGGACCGCGGGGCTGATGTGGCTGGGGGGCGTACAATTCAATCTCGCCAACATGGTCGCCGCGCCGCTCATCATCGGCATCGGCGTCGAGAACGGCATCCACCTCGTCCACCGCTGCCGACAGCGCCCGGCAGCGGGATTCCGCGGCCGGGCTGCATCGCTGATCGTCGGCAGCACCGGGCAGGCCGTGGTGCTGTTCTCGCTGACGACGATGGTCGGCTTCGGGAGCCTGATGGTCGCCAGTTACTACGGCATCTTCAGCATCGGCCTGTTGCTCAGCCTGGCGGTCGGCAGCGTGCTCGTGGCGTCCATCGTCGTCCTGCCGCTGCTGCTCTGCCCCGCCCCGCGGGCCGGACGGCCTGCGGCCCGCTAGGCAGGGCTCGGCCGGAACTGATACGCTCCCGCGTGTTTCCGCAGGGGCAGGCCGCTATGCCTTCCCATCCCCGCTTCGACCATCTCGGGGACGACAGGGGTTTGCCCTACGCGACGAGCGACGACGGAAATCCGAACCGAGATACCTCCAACCACCCCTTCGGAAGACTCAGGGCCACGATGGTCAGCGGAGCGGACTTCGTCCGGCGGCTGCACGACGCCGGGTTCGACTTCTTCACGGGCGTCCCCTGCTCGCTGGTCAGCGGGGTGATTGCGACGCTGGAGGAGCGCGGCGGCTACGTTGCCGAGACGCGCGAAGACGCGGCCGTAGGGTTGGCCGCGGGCGCGTATCTGGCCGGCAAGCAGCCGGTCGTCATCATGCAGAACTCGGGCCTCGGCGTGTGCCTGAACGCCCTGACGTCGTTGAGCCTGATCTACCAACTGCCCTGCCTGCTGCTGATTACGTGGCGCGGCTATCGGGGCAAGGATGCGCCCGAACACCTCATCATGGGCGACATCCTGCCCTCGCTGCTGACCACGCTGAAGATTCCGTACCGCGTGCTCGCCCAAGAGACGCTCGGCGACAGCGTGGATTGGGCCGGGTCGAAACTCAGGCAGACCAGCCGGCCGGCGGCGCTGGTTCTGCCACCGGGAGTCGCCCGGTGAGCGGTTTTTCTCCCCAGAGGGTAGGAACCCCCTCTGGCCTTCTGCCCCCTCTCCCCTTGTGGGAAAGGGTTGGGGAGAGGGGGCCGTCGTGAGTCCCGCCCTGACGCTGGCCGAGGCCGTCGGCATCGTCGTCCCGCTGCTGGACGACGAACTGGTCGTCCACGCCAACGGCTACATCTCGCGCGAGTCGTGTCAGTTCGCCGACCGACCGGGGAATTTCTACATGATCGGGTCGATGGGCTTGGCCTCGTCGATCGGGCTCGGCGTGGCGCTCAGCCGGCCCGAACGGCGGGTGGTGGTGTTCGATGGGGACGGCAACGTGTTGATGAACATGGGCTCGCTGGCGCTGATCGGCGCCCAACGGCCGCGCAACCTGGTCCACGTCGTGTTCGACAACGAAGCATACGGCTCGACCGGAAACCAGCCGACCATCTCCAACCGGGTCGCGCTGGACGAGGTCGCCCGAGCGAGCGGCTACGTCACGGTGCGCCGTGTCGAAACCGCGGCGCAGCTCGATACCGCGGCCCGCGAAGTCCTGGCCCGTGACACGGCAACCGAGCCGTCGTTTCTGCTCGTCAAGATCGTGCCCGACCGGGAAACACGTTCGGTCGGTCGCATTCCGCATCCTCCGACCGAAATCGCCCGCCGCTTCATGGCTGTGCTTTCCGCCCCCTCTCCCCAACCCTCTCCCACAAGGGGAGAGGGGGCGGACATTGCCGAGCAGGCTGTTCCCTCCCCGGTCCGTGAACCTGCCGTCCCCGAGCTCGGTCCCTGAGCCTGTCGAAGGGTGTCGAAGGGGCGAACCATGCCGAAGGGTCGAAGGGTGAGAGGGAGGGCTAGGGAAGGGGTCTCCCCGAGAATGCCGCAACCCGTTCTGCTCAACCCCGGGCCGGTCAACGTCTCCCCGCGCGTCCGCGAGGCCCTGCTGCGCGGCGACCTGTGTCACCGCGAACCAGAATTCTCCGACCTGCTGGCCGCGGTCCGCCGGAAGCTGTGTCAGGCGTTCGCCCCCGCAGGCTACACCGCGGT
Source organism: uncultured Binatia bacterium (SeqCode) (assembly GCA_965200125.1). Lineage (GTDB taxonomy): Bacteria > Desulfobacterota > Binatia > Bin18 > Bin18 > Bin18. The sequence continues at coordinate 3,427 of OZ241332.1, forward strand.
GGTGTTGAGCGGCTCCGGTACGCTGGCGGTCGAAGCGATGGTCGCCTCCTGGGTCCCCGAAGGCCGCAAGTTGCTGGTCGTCAACAACGGCGTGTACGGCGACCGTATGCGGCAAATGGCCGACGCGCACCGCATTCCGACCACCGAATTGCGCTGGGCGTGGACGGAGCCGCCCGACTCGGCGCAGCTCGCCGCGGCGCTCGACGACGATCCGGCCATTGCGGCCGTGGCGCTGGTTCATCACGAAACGACGACCGGCCTGCTCAACCCCGTCGCCGAGGTCGGCGCTCTCGTCCGGCGGGCGGGACGCATCTTTCTGCTCGACGCGGTGAGCGCGCTGGGCGGCGAAACCCTCGACTTGGCGCGCGACGGCGTGGACGCCTGCGCCTGTACGGCCAACAAGTGCATTCAGGGGCAGCCGGGCGTATCGTTCGTGCTGGTACGTGACGAAGCGATGCACGCCATGCAGCGCAACTCCGCGGACTACCCCCGGCGTTCGCTCTATCTGCATCTGCCGCTGCACTGGGAGGCTCAGGAGCAGGCTGGGATTCCGTTCACGCCAGCGGTCCCGGCATGGTACGCGCTGGACGCCGCGCTCGACGAGTTGCTGGAAGAGACGCCCGCGGGCCGCATCCGGCGCTATCGCGGCGCGGCCGAATTGCTGCGAAGCGGCTTCGACGAATTGGGGCTCGATTGCCTCCTGCCGCCTGAACTGCGCTCCAACTCTCTGACCGCGCTCCGGCTGCCGAGCGGCCTCGACTACGCCGGCCTGCACGACGGGCTCAAACGCCGCGGCTTCATCATCTACGCCGGGCAGGGTGCGCTGCAATCCGAGATTTTCCGGGTCGCCAACATGGGGCATCTCACCAGCGACGACTTCCGGCGCTTTCTGGCCGCGCTGGCCGAGGTCCTGTCGGACGGGTCCGCGGATGTGCGCGCATGAAGGCGATCATCCTGGCCGCGGGAGTCGGCAAACGGCTGGCGCCTGCTGGGGACGCGCGGCCCAAATGCCTGCTTCGGGTCGGCGGACGGAGTTTGCTCGATCGCACGTTGACGGCGCTGGACGCCGCGGGCGTGCGGGAGGCGGTGATCGTCGTGGGCTATCGCGCCGAACGGATTCGCGCGGAGATCGGAACACGATGCGCCGGTGTGGAAGTGCGCTACGTCCATAACCCGCGCTACGAGCAGGGCGCCATTCTGTCGTTGTGGAGCGCGCGCGCGGAGTTGGATACCGACGTGCTCGTCATGGACGCCGACGTGCTGTTTCCGGTCCGGCTGCTGCAACGCCTAGTCCGGTCGCCTCAGCCGAACTGTTTCCTCCTCGACGCGGGCTCCGTGAACACCGGCGAAGAACAGATGCTGCTGACGCGCGGCGGGCGGGTCGAAACCATCGTGCGCGGCGGCTCCGGCGAGTACGACGTGATCGGGGAGTCGGTCGGCTTCCTCAAGGTCGGGCGGGCGGACGCCCCGCTGCTCGGTTCGATTCTCGACGATCACGTGGCCCGCGGCCGCCACGAGGTCGAACATGAAGATGCGTTTCCCGACTTTCTGGCCCGACGGCGGGTCGGATTCGAGCGGGTCGACGACTTGCCCTGGACGGAGATCGACTTTCCCGAAGACCTGGAAGCCGCGAAACGCGATGTGCTACCGGCAATCGACCGCCTCGACGCCCTCGACCGGCCGGACACCACGTAGGGGCGAAAAATCTTTCGCCCTTTCCTCCCTGATTCATGGCTGCCCCGACCGCCGCGGCGCGTTGCTTGATCGTCAACAGCGACGACTTCGGCCTGTCGCCGCAGGTCAACGCCGGCATCCTCCGCGCGCACCACTCCGGCATTCTGACGAACACCAGCCTGATGGTGGCCGCGCCCGCGTGGCGCGAGGCCGTGGACTCGGCCCGCGGGCTGCCCGCCCTCGGCGTCGGCCTGCATCTCACCCTGGGCCGGGGCCATGCCGTACTCCCGGCACGGAGCTTGCCCACGATCACCGACGCCGACGGATGGTTCGACGACAACCCGACCCGGGCGGGCCTACGCTATTTCTTCTCGCCCCGGGCGCGGGCTGAAGTACGCGCCGAGTGTCGGGCGCAGATCGAACGTTTTCTGGAAACCGGCCTGCGACTGTCGCACGTGGACGGGCATCTCAACCTGCATATGCACCCCGTCGTCATGGACGCCGTGCTGGACTTGGCCCAGGAATACGCCGTGCCGGCCATGCGCCTCACCCACGAAGACACGGCCGCCAGCTTGGCACTCGACCCGCGGCGGGCGTTTGCCAAGCGATGGGAAGGCTGGGTGTTCGCCCGACTGGCGGCCCGCTGCGCGGCGAGGCTCGACCGGGCCGGGATACCCCACCCCGACCACCTGTTCGGCCTGCACCAGAGCGGGCACGTGGACGAAGCGTATCTGCTCGGCCTGTTGCCGCGGCTGCGTCCCGGGGTGACCGAGTTGTATTGCCACCCGGCCGTGCTGCCTTGCCCGGAAGTGGAGCGGTGGAGTCCCGGCTATCGCCGCGACCTGGAACTCGACGCGCTGACCAGCCCCGCGGTGGCCGCGGCCGTCCGCGACCACGACATCCGGCTCGTCAGCTATGCCGACCTCCCCGCGGTTCGCGGCGCGGCTCGCTGACGCGCACCATCCGCCCGTCTTTCCGCACCCGGAAACGATACTCGCGCCAGCGCACGGTATTGCCGACCAGGCTGGCGCACCAGATCGCGAACGAGAACAGATCGGTCAGCGGCACGAGCAGCAGACTCGCCTTCGGCAAGGGCGAGTTGAGAAACCCGAATGAAAGCACGGCCGCGGTTGCCATGCGTACGCCCAGCACGACGAGGGAGAGGACGCCCACCGGCCGGAACTCCGGCGCTCCCCACCAGCCGAGCAGACCCAGACCGGCCCAGACCGTGCCGAACGTCACGACGGTCCCGACGTAGCCGGCCGGCCGGCAGTTCCGCTGCGTGCGCGCCCAGCGCAACTGGTGGTGGAACAGATCGCGCAGGGAGCCGGCGTCGGGCCGCGTCTCGACCAGCGTGGGCAGCACGCGCACCGCGTAGCCGGCACGGCTGGCGAACAGGCCGAGATGATAGTCGTCGGCCAGATAGTCGCGCAGCGCGGCGAACCCGCCGATGGCGTCCAGACAGGTGCGGGTGAGGGCCATGCTCGCCCCGAACGCGTAGCGCGGCGTTTCGATCCGGCTGGCGACCACCACCTGCGGCATGAAAGTGGCGTTGATCATCAGGGACTCGATCAGCGCCGGCAGCGGACGTCGCGCCCCGCCACGATACACGCAGCTGACAACCCCGGCAGAGGCCAGCGCCGGGATGACGGCGCGCAAGTATGCCGGCCGGACCGACACGTCGCTGTCGGTGACGACGAGGTGGTCGTACTCCACCGCGGACATCAGGCGGTGCAGGGTGCCGACCTTGTCATTGCTGCCGAGCGGTGTCGGAGCGACGACCAGCCGAACGTCATGGTCGGGGAAATCGCGCTGCAACCGCCGGACGACACCCGCCGCGGGGTCGTCCGCCTCGCGCACGCCGCACACGAGTTGAAAGACCGGATAGTCGAGCAGGCAGAAGCTGGCCAGATTGTCGTACAGGTCGGGCTGGACGCCCTTGAGCGGTTTGAGGATGGAGACGGGTGGCAAGGTTTCGGGTTCGGCGTCACCCCCCGCCGTCAGTCGGAAGAATCGCCGTGCCGCCCACACGCTGAAAAGGTAATAGAGCAGCGAGACCAGCAGCAGGCCGGCCACTCCCCACGCCACGATCATGGAACGGGCATTTCAACCGGAAATTCCATGAAGAACGACTCGGTAGTGTCTCAACTTGGGATTTCCCTCACCCCGATCTTCCCCCACCCTTCGACATGGTTCGACCCTTCGACAGGCTCAGGGACCGCAAGCTCACCAACCGGGCTCAGGGACCGGAGGGAGAGGGGAATAAGAAGCAAGGGGGATGACATACCTGACGACGGTCCTCCCCGATCATCGTTCCCGCGGAAACGGGCCTCCAGGGCATGGATACCTGCTTTCGCAGGTATGACGAGGAGAAATCGCCTTCGGGGTCGTCTTGTCCGTGTTTCCCAAAGCGAACCCCCTCTCTGCCCTTCGATGAGTTCGGAGACCTTGGGGACTGGATGCCGAGCCTGTGGTGTCCTGAGCTTGGTCCCTGAGCCTGTCGAAGGATCGAAAGGCCGAAGCGTCGTGGGAAGAAAGGAGACGGCGCCGCGCGTCCCGGATCAGGCCGCCGGTGAGGACACGGGCTTGGCGGCCGCCCCCATCGCGCGCCGTTTGCGCATGGTGCGGAAGAAATCCTTGCCTTCCTGCCACATGCGTTTGCGCTCTTCGGGATCGCGGGCCATTTTGTTCACCGCTTTGAAGATGTAGCGCGGGCGGAGATAGTAGGAGCGGTAGAACTTCTCGACCGTCTCGAAAATTTCCTCGCCGGACAGGTTCGGATAGTTGATGACGCACTGCTGGTAGCCCGACTCGCCGACCATGTCGTCGGCCTCGATGTAGCCGTTGTCGAGCGCGAAGTCGTAGAACGCGGTGCCCGGATAGGGCGAGGCGAGCGACACCTGGATGGTCTCCGGGTTCATCTCGCGCGCGAAGCGCATGGTCTCCTGCATGGTCTCGCGGGTCTCGCCCGGCAGACCCAGGATGAACGTCCCGTGAATCTTGATGCCCAGCGCGTGGCAGTCCCTGGTGAAGCGCCGCACCGTCTCCAGGGCGACGCCCTTCTTGATGTTCTTGAGAATGGCGGCGTTGCCGGACTCGTAGCCCACCACGAACAGGCGCAACCCGCCGTCCTTCAACACCTTGAGGGTTTCGTAATCCACGTTGCCGCGCGCGTTCGTGGACCAGCACAGACCCAGCCCCCCCATCTTCCCGGCGATGGCTCGCGCCCGTTTCGGGTCCGCGGTGAACGTGTCGTCGTCGAAGAAGACCTCCTTCACGCCGGGAAAGAGGCGCCGCATGTCCTGCACTTCCTCGATCACGTTCTCTACCGAGCGGGTGCGGTAGGAATGCCCGGTCGTCACCTGCGGCCACAGGCAGAACGTACAGCGCGCCGGGCAGCCGCGGCCGGTGTAGAGCGAGACGTACGGATACTGGCAGTAGGGGCTGTTGTATTTGCGGAAGTCCAGGTCGCGGGCGTAGATGCGGGTGACGAACGGCAAGGCGTCCAACTCGTCGTCGGTCAGCGTGGGCCGTTCCAGATTGTGGTGGATCCGCCCGTTCCGGCGGTAGCTGATGCCGCGGACGTCGGCCCAGTCCCGTCCTTCGGCCACCTCCTTCATGGCTTGGTCGAACTCCTTGCGCGCCGCGATGTCGATGGCCTCGGAAATCTCGAGGGTCTGTTCGGGCTGTGCGGTCGGGTGGCCGCCGACGAACGCGATCGTACACTCCGGGTTCCGCTCCTTGATCATCTCCGCGGTGCGGGCGTCCAGTTCCACCGACGGCGTGCTGGTGTGCAGCACGACGAAATCGTATTCCTCGGCGATCTCGACCGTTTCGGCCTGCCGCAACCCCTCGGGCGGGGCATCCAGCACGCGGCTGTCTTCGATCATGCCGGCCGGATAGCAGAGCCACGTCGGATACCAGAACGACCACACCTCGCGGGTCGCCTGATAGCGCGAGCCCGCCCCGCCGTCGAAATTCTCGTATGCCGGCGGATTCAAGAACAACGTACGCATGTCGGAATCTCTCCTTCCCGCTCCACCCGGGCACGGCCGGGGCGGGCGCCTCCTCCTCGTCCTCCCCCTGAAAGCGCCGCATTATACATGCGGAACCGAAGAAGAAAAGCGAGCGAGGCCAAGAGGGCGGGGGTCGGAGCGTCTATCGTCTCCGTATGCTAGGGTGTTCCTCTTACGGCGAGCCGTACTGTGGAACGGGGTGATCGGGGACGGGACGGTCTTGTCGGTCACCCATGTCCATACGCAACCAACGTGGGAGAAAAAGAAGATGCGTCGGAGGAAGTTCGGGGGGTGGCTGTCCAGGGTGCTGGCGGGTGTCTGCCTGCTCGTGAACGCGGCCGCGGCCGGCGCGCAGGAAGCGGCACCGCAGACGGGAGTGGTCGATATCGGGACGCTCAGCGTGGTCGGGTCGCGGCTGCCCGGACGTTCGGCGCAGGATTCTCCGGTGCCCGTGGACGTCATTCGCGGCGACGATTTGCAGACGTACGGCATTCGGGACATGGATGCGCTGCTGTCGGCGACGGTCCCGTCCTACAACGTCAACCAACAACCCATCAGCGACGCGGCTACGCTCGTCCGCCCGGCCAATCTGCGCGGGCTGTCGTCGGACTCGACGCTGGTGCTGGTCAACGGCAAACGCCGCCACCGCGCCTCGGTGATTACCTTTACGGACGGCGCCAATCGCGGCGCGCAGGGCCCCGACTTGGCGACGATTCCGGCGATCGCATTGGAGCGGGTCGAAGTGTTGCGGGACGGGGCCGCGGCCCAGTACGGCTCGGACGCCATCGCCGGCGTGCTGAACTTCCGGCTCCGGGAAGACGCGGAGGGCCTGTCCGTTCAGACCTCCTGGGGCCAGACCTACCACGGCGACGGCGACAAGGTGCAGGCCGCCGCCAACCTCGGCCTGCCGCTGACCGAGCACGGCTTCGTCAACCTGAGCTTCGAGTTTCTGAACGCGGACGAGACCAGCCGCAGCGTCCAACGCCGGGACGCCCGGGCGCTGATCGAAGCCGGCAACCGCGCGGTCCGGCGGCCGGCAACGCAGATCTGGGGTGCGCCCGAGGTCCGCTACGACTACAAATTCTTCGGCAACCTGGGGCTGGACCTGGAGGATATGGGGGCGCGGCTGTACGCGTTCGGCAATTATGCGGAGCGCAAGGTGGAGGGCGGCTTCTTCTTTCGCAATCCCAACACCCGCTCGGGCATCTTCTCCGGGGACGGCGGAAAGACGCTGCTGGTGGCCGACCTGTCGGGCGAGGGGCGCGGCTGCCCGGTCGTCCCCACCAACCCCGCGGCCGACTATACGAACGTCCGGCTGCCCGAGCACTGCTTCCTCTTCAACGAGCGGTTTCCGGGCGGGTTCACGCCCCGGTTCGGCGGTTATCTGAAGGACTGGAGCGTCGCCTTCGGGCTGCGCGGGGAACTGGACGGACTGGAGGACACCGCCGCGCTGTTGAACGGCTGGTCGTACGACGCCAGCGCCAGCTTCGGCCACAACCGCATCGATTTCTTCATGCACCACACCATCAACCCACAGCTCGCCGCGCTGCGCACCAACATTCCGACCTCCTACCGGCCCGGCGGCAACCGGCAGTTCGAGCGAACGTTCAATCTGGACGTCTCCAAACCCTGGGACGTCGGCGTCCTGTCCGCGCCGCTGCATCTCGCCTTCGGGTTCGAGTACCACATGGAGGAATACGAAAACGCCCTCGGGGGCGAGAATTCCCGGTTCATCGACGAGGATCTGGACCTCGCGGGGCAGGGGTTCGGGATCGGCTCCAACGGGTTCACCGGCTTTCGGCAGGACTCCGCCGGCGTCTTCACCCGCGACAACTACGCCTTGTACCTGGACCTGGAAGCCGCGCTCGTCGAATCCCTCCGCCTCGGGCTGGCCGGACGCTACGAGAACTTCGGCGGCGACATCGGCGAAAGCGTCAACGGCAAGGCGTCGGTCCATTGGCAGCCGCTGGACGCGCTGGCCCTGCGCGGCTCGGTCGGCTCGGGCTTCCGCGCCCCGACCCCGGGACAGTCCAACGTCCGCAAGGTCAATACGACATGGACCGACGCCGGCTTGGTGGATCAGGGCATCTTTCCCTCGCATCACCCGGTCGCGGCCTTCTTCGGCGGGACGCCGCTGGCGCCGGAGAAATCCGTCAACTATTCCGTCGGCACGGTCCTGAACGCCGGCGGCCTGAGCCTGACTCTCGATTATTACCGCATCAAGATTCAGGACCGCATCGGGCTGACGCGAGACTTCGCGGTCACGCCGGACCGGCGGGCGGCCTTCAACCGCCTGTCGCCCGACGCGAGCGCCATCACTTCGGTGCGCTACTTCACCAACGGGTTCGACACGACCGCACAGGGCGTCGACCTCGTCGCGACCTACCCGCTGACGACGCCCGCCGGCGAGACCCTGTTGACCTTCGCCGGCAACTGGAACGAGCTGACCATCGACAGCCGCGACCGCGACGTCATCGACGACACGCAGGTCCGCCAGATCGAGGACGCCTTGCCGGCGTTCCGCTTCTCGCTGACCGCGGATCATGGCCGCGGGCCGTGGCGGCTACTGGCCCGGCTGTACTTCTACGACGACTTCTTCGAGGCGCACGGGAACAGCAGCAGCCGCTTCATCCGCGCCGGCGAACGCTGGCTCGTGGACGTGGAAGCCGCCCATACCTTCACGGGCCTTCCCCTGATGGAGACGCTGACGTTTGCGGTGGGCGCGGAAAACGTGTTCGATACCACCCCGCGCAAGAATCCGTATGCGGGCGACCTCGGCGCGCGATACCCGGAATCCTCGCCGTTCGGTTTCAACGGCGGATTCTACTACCTGCGCGCCGGGGTCGAGTTCTAGCGGAGCGGGAGGAGGGACGACGATGCGGAAGGAGACGACGATACCGAAGACGACCGGCCGGCGCCTCGGTGGTTTGGTGACGGGCCTGTTCCTCCTCGCCGCGGCGGGAGCCGAGGCGCAGGACGCGACGCCGCGGACGGAGGACGTCCTGGATATCGGGACGCTCAACGTGGTCGGATCGCGGCTGCCGGGCCGCTCGGCGCAGGACTCGCCGGTGCCCGTGGACGTCATTCGGGGTGACGACTTGCAGACCTACGGCATCCGCGACATGGACTCGCTGCTGCGCGCGACCGTGCCGTCCTACAATGTCAGCCAACACCCCATCAGCGACGCCGCGACGTTCGTCCGCCCGGCCAACCTGCGCGGGCTGCCGTCCGACTCGACGCTCGTGCTGGTCAACGGGAAACGCCGCCACCGCGCCGCGGTCATCAACCTCTTCGGCAACGGCCTGTCGGACGGCGCGCAGGGCGTCGATCTGTCCGCCATCCCGGCCATTGCCCTGGAGCGGGTCGAGGTGCTGCGCGACGGGGCCGCGGCCCAATACGGCTCGGACGCGATTGCCGGGGTGTTGAACTTCAAGCTGCGCGAGAACCGCGAGGGCCTGACCGTGCAGACCAGTCTGGGCCAGACCTACCACGGCGACGGCGACAAGCTGAACGTGGCCGCCAACCTCGGCGTGCCGCTGACCGAGCGCGGCTTCGCGAATCTCAGCTTCGAGTTCATGAACGCGGACGAGACCAGCCGCAGCGTGCAGCGCGGCGACGCGCTGGACCTGATCGCCGCGGGCAACGAGCATATCCGCCGGCCGGTGACGCAGATCTGGGGCGCCCCGGAGGTGCGGTACGACTACAAGTTCTTCGGCAACCTGGGGCTCGACCTGGAGGAACTCGGGGCACGGCTGTACGCGTTCGGCAACTACGCGGCGCGCAAGGTGGAAGGCGGGTTCTATTTCCGCAACCCCAACGACCGCGACGGCATCTTCGACGGCCCGCTCGTCGATCGGGACGGCAACGTCGTACGGGACGGCAAGGGCAATCCGCTCCGCTCCCTCGACGCGGCGCGGGAGCAGGGCATCGATACCGCGGGGTTGAGCGATACGATCCCGGTCGCCGACCTGTCCGCGGGGGCCGGTGCGCCCTGCCCCGTCGTGCGGACCAACCCCGCGGCCGATTACACGGACTGGATCGGCGGCGGGCTGCCCGACCACTGCTTCCTCTTCAACGAACGGTTTCCCGGCGGGTTCACGCCGCGCTTCGGCGGCTACGTGACGGACTGGAGTATCGCCTTCGGCCTGCGCGGCGAATTGGACGGGCTGGAAGGCGGGTACGCCCTGCTCGACGGCTGGTCGTACGACGCCAGCGCCTCCTTCGGCTACAACAGCGTGGACCTGTTCATGCACGGCACCATCAACCCGCAGCTCGCCGCCCTGCGCACGAACATTCCGACGTCCTATCGACCGGGAACGGATACGCAGTTCGACAAGACGTTCAACCTGGACGTCTCCCGGCCGGTGGAACTCGGCCCGCTCCATGCTCCGCTCAACGTGGCCTTCGGGTTCGAGTATCGGGTGGAGGAATTCGAAAAGGAGAGCGGCGGGGAGAACGCCTGGTACGTGGACGACCGCCCCGGGGGGCTTGCCGCGCAGGGCTTCGGGGTCGGGTCCAACGGCTTTCCGGGCTACGGCCCCGCGGTCGCCGGCACGTGGGATCGCCACAACTACGCGCTGTACATGGACCTGGAAGCCGCACCGGTGGAATCCGTCCTGGTCGGCCTGGCCGGGCGCTACGAGCACTTCGACGGCGACATCGGCGAGACCGTGAACGGCAAGGCGTCGGTCCAGTGGCGGATCGTGGAGGCGCTGGCGCTGCGCGGCTCGGCCAGCTCGGGCTTCCGCGCCCCGACCCCCGGCCAGATCAACCTGCAGAACACGACCACCCTGAGCGTGGGCGGCAGGGTCCAGGACCAGAGTACGCTGCCGGCCTCCCATCCGGCCGTGACGTTCTTCGGCGCGCAGCCGCTGACCCCGGAAAAGTCCGTGAACTACTCCGCGGGCACGGTCTTCAACCTCGGCGGCCTGGAATTGACTCTCGACTACTACCGCATCAAGGTGCAGGATCGCATCGCGTTCAGCAAGAGTTTCGACACGAACGACCTGTCCCACGCGGAACGGGAGCGGTTCAACGCGCTGGTGCCGGGGGGGCAGGCCATCGGCGCGGTGCGCTACTACACCAACGACTTCGACACCACCACGCAGGGGCTCGACCTGGTGGCGACGTATCCGCTGCACACCGTGGCCGGCACCACCAAGCTGACCTTCGTGGGCAACTGGAACAAGACGGAAGTCGACAGCCGGACCCCCGAAATCATCGACGACAAGCGCGTCACCCAGCTCGAGGAAACCCTGCCCGAATTCCGCTTCACGTTGACCGCGGATCACACCTGGGGTCTCTGGCGGTTCCTGACCCGGCTGCACTTCTTCGACGACTTCCACGACTTCCACGTCAACGAGGAAGCTTACGCCATCAATGCCGGGGAGCGGTGGTTGGTGGACGTGGAAGCCTCGTACACCCTGCTGAACGTGCCGTTCACGCAGGCGGTGACCCTGTCCGCCGGCGCGGAAAACGTGTTCGACCGGTATCCGCGGCGCAACCCTTACGCCCGCGCCCTCGGCGCCCGCTACCCGGAATCCTCCCCGTACGGCTTCGGCGGCGGGTTCTACTATCTGCGTGCCGGCTTCGAGTTCTAGCCGCCCCGGCGTTTTTGCAGCATGGGTCCTCCGAGCCGGCCGGCTCCCCCCAAGTTCGTTGAGCTTGCGGCGCCTCGAGCGTGTCGAAAGGTCGAAACGAACCCCGAGGAGACTACCGCTCACACGCTGCCCCCCGCCCCTGGCCTTTCGACAGGCTCAAGGACCTTCCCCGCCTCCCCCCTAAGTTCCCTGAGCTTGCGGTGCCTTGAGCTTGTCGAAACATCGAAACGAACCCTGATGTTACCTCGACCTCCGCACCCCCGGGTCTTTGCCCCTTCGACAGGCTCAGAGTCTAGCCCGTTAAGGTTGGTCCTTGAACTTGAAATTGCGATGCCTTGATCTCATCGAAGGATGGTTGCCCCGGTGGGAGGGCGATGGGTTGATACGCCTGGGAACGCGGGCGTCTCGCCCGCATCCCCCAAGCCTATGAGTCGACATTGTGGGAGGGGCGGGCAGGCCCTCTTCGTCATTCCAGCCCCCTTCGTCATTCCGGCGCAAGCCGGAATCCAGAGGACATCGTTCCCCTAGACCCCGGCTTTCGCCGGGGTGACGAGAGGGGCGCCGGGGCGACGAGGGAGGGGCGGGCAGCCACCCCTCGACCTTTCGATCCTTCGGCATGGTTCGACCCTTCGACAAGCTCAGGGACCGCAGGCTCACTAATTAAGCTCAGGACACCGCGGGCTCAGGGAGCTTCCCATCCCTCAGTTCGTTGAGCTTGTGGTGCCTTGAGCGTGTCGAAAGGTCGAAACGAACCCCGAGGAGACTACCGCTCTCACACGCTGCCCCCCGCCCCCGGCCTTTCGACAGGCTCAAGGACCTTCCCCGCCTCCCCCCCAAGTTCGTTGAGCTTGCGGCGCCTTGAGCGTGTCGAAAGGTCGAAACGAACCCCGATGTTACCTCGACCTCCGCACCCCACCCCCCAGCCCTTGTCCCTTCGACCTTTCGACACCCTTCGACAAGCTCAGGGACCTGGGGGAGGGTTAGGGAGGGGGCGCCCCCGAACCCAGACGCGGGGTATTGGCCGGGCTCTAGCCGAAATTTCGTTTTTCCTCTACGGTTCCATGCTTGCGAAGCCGGGCAACGTGCTTCGCACGAGGAACGCCCGACCCGGAGAGAGGGTCCGGTCCGGCGTCCATCGCAAACCCATCACAGGGAAGGGAGAACAGCACATGCGGAAGACGATGAGGTGGTGCCACCACGGATTGGTCGCGGGCGTCTGCCTGCTCATGGGCGCGGCGACCGGCGGCGCGCAAGAGGCGGAGCAGCCGGAAGCGGCCGAAGCGCAAGCCGCGGAAACACAGGAACAAGAGGTGATCGGGCTCGGCACGCTCAACGTGATCGGCTCGCGCCTGCCGGGCCGCTCGGCCCAGGACTCTCCGGTGCCCGTGGACGTCATTCAGGGGAGCGACTTGCAGACCTACGGCATCCGCGACATGGACTCGCTGCTGCGCGCGTCCGTGCCGTCCTACAACGTCAACGAGCAACCCATCAGCGACGCGGCCACGCTCGTTCGCCCGGCCAACCTGCGCGGGCTGCCGCCGGACCACACGCTGGTGCTGGTCAACGGCAAACGTCGCCACCGGGGCTCGGTCATCAGCATCCTGGGTGGCGGCCTCGCAAACGGCTCGCAGGGGGTTGATCTGTCCGCCATTCCGGCCATTGCGCTGCAACAGGTCGAAGTGCTGCGCGACGGGGCCGCGGCCCAGTACGGCTCGGACGCCATCGCCGGGGTGTTGAACTTCAAACTGCGGGAAAACCGCGAGGGGTTGGAAGTCCAGACGACGCTGGGCCAGCAATACCACGGGGACGGCGACAAGATCCAAGTGGCCGCCAACCTGGGCGTGCCGCTGACCGAGAACGGCTTCGCCAACTTCAGCTTCGAGTTCATGAACGTGGACGAGACCAGCCGCAGCGTCCAGCGCGGTCGTGCACGAGGGCTGATCGAGGCGGGCAACATGGGCGTACGGCGGCCCGCGGCGCAGATCTGGGGTTCGCCCGAAATCCAGTACGACTACAAGTTCTTCGGCAACCTGGGGATCGACCTGGAAGACATCAACGCTCGGGCGTACGCCTTCGGGAACTATGCGGAACGCAAAGTGGAGGGCGGCTTCTTCTTCCGGAATCCTAATAGGCGCGAAGGGGTGTTTGTTCCTAATGGCCGCCCCGGCCACTTACAGGTCGCCGACTTGTCCGACGATGGAATGTCCGGCAACTGCCCGACTATCCCGACCAACGACGCCGCTGATTACCGAGGCGCTCTGGACGGGTATCCTGATTGCTTCAGCCTCCACGAACGGTTCCCGGGCGGGTTCACACCGCGCTTCGGCGGCTACGTGAAGGACTGGAGCATCGCCTTCGGTCTGCGTGGGGAGTTGGAGAATTTGGAGGGTGCGTACGCACTGTTCAACGGCTGGTCCTACGATGCAAGCGCGTATTTCGGCCAAAACAGTGTCGACCTCTTCATCCACAACACCGTCAACCCGCAGCTCGTCGCCATGCGGACGAATATTCCGACGTCGTACCGGCCGGGCTCCGATACGCAGTTCGAGCAGACGTTCAACCTCGACATCTCCCGTCCGGTCGAACTCGGCATCTTCCACTCCCCGCTGAACGCCGCGTTCGGCTTCGAATACCGTATCGAGGAATTCGAGAAGGAGATCGGCGGAGAGAATTCCTGGTACATCGACGATCAATATGGCCTTGACGCGCAAGGGTTCGGTATCGGCTCGAACGGGTTCGGCGGGTATCGGCCCGACGTCGCCGGCGAGTGGAAACGCCACAATTATGCGCTGTACATGGACCTGGAAGCCGAGGTGATCCGGTCCGTCACCCTCGGAGTGGCCGGACGCTACGAGAATTTCGACGGCGACATCGGCGAGACCGTGAACGGGAAAGCCTCCCTCCGTTGGGAGATCATCGAGGCGTTGGCCCTGCGCGGTGCGGTCAGCTCGGGCTTCCGTGCCCCGACGCCTGGACAGATCAACCTGCGGAATACGACCACGGCCTTCGGCACCACATCTTCCGGTGAGGTTGCACTGGTAGATGAGGGGACCCTGCCCGCGGCCCACCCCGCGGCGGCCTTCTTCGGCGCGAAGCCGCTGACCCCGGAAAAGTCCGTGAACTACTCGGCCGGCATCGTCTTCAATCTGGGCGATTTGGAACTGACCCTCGACTATTACCGCATCAAGGTGCAGGACCGCATCGGGTTGAGCGAAAAATTCGGTGTTTCGAGCTTGACGTCCAGCCAATTGGCGCAGTTCAACATGCTGGTGCCGGAGGCGAGTTCGCTCTCTGTAGTGCGCTACTACACCAACGACTTCGACACTACCACGCAGGGGCTCGACCTGGTGGCGACCTACCCGTTGACGACCGCGGCCGGCGACACCCGGTTCATCTTCGTGGGGAACTGGAATGACACCGAAGTCGACAGCCGCAATCCGGACATCATCAGTAACAGGAACGTCATCCAGCTCGAAGAAAAGCTGCCGGAATTCCGGTTCACGCTGACGGCCGACCACAGCTATGGGCCGTGGCGGCTGTTGACCCGGCTGCATTTCTTCGACGGCTTCCGCTCCTATCCTGCGGACGTTGAATCCTGGGGGTTCCGCTCGGGCGAACGCTGGCTGATGGACATCGAAGCCTCATATACCTTCCTGAACGTTCCGTTCATGCAGGCGGTGACGCTGGCCGCGGGCGCGGAAAACGTCTTCGACCAGTACCCGCGCCGGGTGCCGTATGAGGGCGGCGGCGGGTCCGGGGTCGGCATGAAGTACTCGGAAGCCTCGCCGTTCGGCTTCAACGGCGGATTCTACTATCTGCGCGCCGGCTTCGAGTTCTAGCCGCCGCAGCGTTCCAGTATCTGCACCTCGACCGTGCAATGGAGGGGCGACCGGCCGGTCGCCCCTCCGTTTTCGAGCACTGCAAGATATGGTCAAATTTCTTATCGGAATTCTATACAAGAGGAGCCCGTACCCGTTACGACACCCTTCGGCATGGTTCGATCCTTTGATCCTTCGACCTTTCGACATGGTTCGACAAGCTCACCAACCGGGCTCAGGGACCGATCTCAAGGCACCGCAAATTCAGGAACCTTCCCCAGCCCTCAGTTCGTTGAGCCTACGGTGTCCTGAGCCCGGTTGGTGAGCTTGTCGAACCATGTCGAAAGGTCGAAGGATCGCAACGAACCCCGAGGGGACTCCCGCACTCACACGCGGCCCCCGCCCCCGGCCTTTCGACAGGCTCAAGGACCTTCCCCGCCTCCCCCCTCAGTTCGTTGAGCCTGTGGTCCCTGAGCCTGTCGAAGGGCCGAAACGAACCCCGAGGTCACCCCGGCCTTCGCCCTCCACTCCCCGGTCCTTTGACCATTAGGGTCCTCGTGTATGTAATTCCCTTTTGAAAAGGTAGATAAACTTGCGGAGAAAGATAAGAAGCAAGTGAAAGAGCGGATCGAAAGCCCGGAGGTTTCAGGGGGATATTGGGGTTCAACCTGCGACAAAGCGGGCACGGGATCTGCTCGACTGCATCAAAGCCTACGATGATCTGTTGAAAATCAAAATGCTCCGTGCTTTGTAGAGCGGGCTCACAACAGGAGGTGCATCAGCATGAACCTACCGACCCAACAGGTTATGCGGCGCGCGTATGAGATTTACGCCACACAACCGAACGCGCCGAGAAGTCCGGGGGACGTGAACGACAACGGTGTCGTGTCTTTTTGCGCCGCCGCGGCAATTGCCGCGGCGGGTATCGAGATATTCGGAAATGCGGCGGAAAGGGAACGGTTCGCTACGGCGATTGCGGAATCCGGATCGAGCGACGAGTTATTCACCGTTTTTCGACGATTCGGCTGGGACGCGCAGGTCTGTGCCACAACGGTCGGACGCAATGACGCCCTCGCGAGTCACGAACGACGCGGGCGTATCCTCGATTTCTTGAGCGACCATGTGGACTGGCGGTCCGGCGAGCCATGCCGCTGATGTGATGCGATATCTGTACGTCAACCAAGCAACGTAAGTAGGAGGGGCGACCTACCGGCCGCCCCTTCGATTCGGAAAACGAGGTGACATTACAGACGGCAACCCAGGAAACGGTCACCGGCACGGTCTGCGGTCCCGCAAGCATCACCATCGAAGGATTCCGGTCCATTTTCAGCGAGGTCCCGTTCGTGGACATGATACCGAGCGAAGGCGAGTACGAAGCGTTGCTCGGTTCCATCGCCCTGGCGCAATGCGGCGCCGCGGTGGACATGCTCGGCCACCGTCTGATGCCCGTCGAATACATGGACGCCAAATAGACGGGCGCCCTCCGTTCCATGAAAACAGGCGTCTCCCTGTGCCGGGGAGGCGCCTGTTTTGTGGAGGCTAGGGGGGCTACGAAAAGAGCTTCTGGATTGCAGGAGCGAAGGCGACAATCGCTGCTATTACGAGGATGATACCGACCGCCGTCCTCCACATGGCACGATAGAGTTCAGCCCGGAGCTTGTTGTTGGCGACGGCTGAATCGGCCCGGAGCTTGTCGATGGCGGCGATCAAATCGGTCCGCAGCATGTCGATGGCGGCGGTCAAATCGGTGCGCAACTTATCGTTGGCCGCGGTCGATTCGACTCGCAGTTCAATGAACTCGGCGCGGAGCGCATCATTGGCCGCGGTCGTCTCCGCCCGCAGAGTGTCGTTAGTCGCGGTCGTTTCGGCACGCAGTTCGGCGAAGTCCCCCCGGAGTTCGGCAACGGCGGCGGTCAGGTCGGCCTTGGTGGCGAGATTGTCGTTGACGGCTTGGCTGACCGTGTGGGCGATGGCTGCGGCCTGCGCGGCCTCGATGCCGGCGTCTTGAAGCGTTTCTGCTGCGGTCAGAGTATCGAAGACGGCGGTGGCCATATTGTCGTTTCTCCTGGGTTTACGGAAGGAACTTCACTATCGTAGTAGCAACGGCGAGCAAAGTTCCGAGCACACCGACAATGCCAGCGCCCTGTATCCATAGGGCACGATAAAGTTCGGCGCGGAGTTCGGCAACAGCAGCAGTCAGGTCAGCCTTGGTGGCAAGGTTGTCACCTACGGCCTGATTGACCGTATGGGCGATAGCTTCAGCATGTGCGTCCTCAATGCCGGCGTCTCGAAGCGTCTTCGTGGCGGTCAGAATATCGAATGCGGCGGTGGCCATGTAGAGTGCCCTCCCGATTCGCGGCTTCTAACGCGCCGATTATGGAACATCTTTGGGGAACAGGGAATAGCCGGCGCGCGCCAGAACCATTAGGCCGATGGCGTTGTACACGGCTTCGCGGGCGCGTTTCAGGACCATCAGCGAGACCCGTAGGTCGGATTAGCCGCAGGCGTAATCCGACACCCCCGCCGTCGTATGCTCATCGGTCATGCTTGCCGATTGCCGGATTTCGCTCCGCTCATCCGACCTCGACGGTCTCCCGATTCGCAAGTGGGAGACCGGGAGGGTGCGGCGGCCGGACGCCCTCTCCCCAACCCCTCCCCGGTGGCCCCTGAGCTTGCGGTGTCCTGAGCGTGTCGAAGGATCGAAAGGTCGAAGGGGGGAGGGGCTTCGCTTCTTTCTTTTGGGGATCGGAGGGCGGGCCGGGGGCTAGAAGCGGAGGAGCAGGCGGCCCTGGATGCCGGAATCCATGCCGTCGGCCCGCGTCAACGTGGTCTCACCGGTGACCTGCGCCGCCAGAGCCGCGCCGACTCCGAACTCGATCCCGCCGCCGAAGACCGCGGCCGGCTCGGTCTGCGCGGTCTCGCCGGAGATGGTCTGGCCGGAACCGAGCCGGGCGCGGATCGTCTCGTCGTCGCCGAAGTCGTGCTCCGCGGTGATGCGGACGTGCGGCGCCAGCCACAGATCGCCGAATCGGAACAGGCTGGCGGCCTGGCCGCCGAGGAAGCCGATCCAGCTTTCGTTCACGGTGTGGCGGACCGAGAGCGCGAGCGGTCCGGCGTCCTCCCGATACCCCTCGGTCCGCGAACGGGTCCACCGGCCGCCGACGATCGGCCCGAAGCTCGTGGGGCCGTGCGTGAAGTGGTAGCCGCCGCTCAGCAGGGCGAACCACGTCGAGCCGCCGGGACTGGCCGACGCCGTGGGCCGCGGGGCGAAGCCGGTCGGCCGCGAAAAGCGGTAATCGTCGGAGGAATAGCCGACCGCGGCGTCCACGTACGCGGTCCGGCTGCCCAGCGTGCCGTACACGCTTCCGAACCAGCTTTCGAGGTCGGCGCTGCCGCGGCCCCGGTCCAATTCCAGGTCGGCCGCGCCATATCCGACCGCGGCGCCCAGCGCGTGCGTTTCCCCGGCCCGCCAGTCGAATCCCAGCATGCCGCCGGTCGTGTCGTAGTCGAACCCGCGCTGGCCGGCGTCGCCGTCGCGGTCGCCCATGCCGAAGTCGCCCGTCAGATGCACCGAGAAGCGTCCCAGCGCGACCTCGGTGCCGGCCCCGGCGCCGGTCCGCAACGACAGCAGGCGAGCTTCCATCAGGCGTTGCTGCGCGCGCGACGCCAACAGCCCCAGGGTGGATCGTGCGGCGAGGTCGGGTCCGGCGTGCTGCTTCATATCGTAATACGCGGCCACGTAGGCGGCGCTGATGCGGTGGACGTGCGCGGTCGGATGGATGTCGTCGTAGAACAGCCCGGCGTTCGCCGCATCCGGGGTCGAGCAATCGCGGCCCGGCTGCCCGTTGGGATAGAAGCAGGGGTCCGTCGTGTTGGACAGGCCGTAGAGCCCCGGATTCTCGATCATGTCAGCGGTCAGCCCATAATTGTCGATGATCGTGATGTCGAGGCCGCGCGTGGACTCCAGGCCGGTGACGGTCGTCAGCAACGCGGCATTGTGGGCTCTGGACACCGCGTTGAATGCCTCGGGATCGAGCCCGAAGGCGCCGGCAGTGATGCGGGCCGCGGGCGCGGTGCCCAGCCCCGGCAGGTTCCCGACGATGAAGCGCGTCTGGCCGGCGTCCGCCAGCCGGCCGATCCCGGTGCCGACGTTGCCGACGACGGTGGCCACCAGGGTTTCGGGCGCCGCGGTGCCGAACCGGTTCAGATAGTCGTTCCCCCCGATCGTATAGACCGCGATCGCGTCCGGCCCGACCGCGCCGCTCGCAATCGCCCGGCCGACCTGATCGAGCGCGTCGATGTCCAGCGAATTGAACAACACGGACGCTTGCCGATGCGCGTTCGTGTCGCCCGACTCGGCGCCGGCGAAGGCGAAGCTGACGACGTTCGCGTCCGGCACGCCGAGCAGGCCGGGCAACGACTCCGCGTACGTCGGGCCGTTGGAATAGCGGCCCGCGAAGTAGGGCGGGCTCGGCGGCAGGACCGGCACCAGCGGGTTCCGGCCGTTCAGGAATCGGGTCGCGCCGTACAGGTTGCCGTAATCCGTCAGGCTGTCGCCGATGAAGAACAGGCGGTCCGGTGCCGCGGCCGGGTGGTCGGCCAGGGCCGCCGGCGGACGTCCTGCCAGCACCGTGGCCAGGAGCAGCGCGCCGACGAATGTCGTCCCCGTCCGGCGTCCGATGCGGGCGAGACGCCCGCGTTCCCGGGGGGTTGCGCCACCGAGCGTCGTGCGCGGCCCGCGGGGTCTTCCCGACGTTCGGCAGGGCGTCGGTTCGAGATTTCTTCGGGCGGAACGTCTTTCCTTCGTCATGAGCGGAGACCCTCCTCCTCACAGCGGAATACCGGCCAGGGCGGGGCATTCACTTTCCCCCTCTCCTTCCAGGGGAGGGGGGATAGAAGCATTATGCGGAGACGATTTCAGACCGATGCCCGACACCACGGCTTCATGCGGGCCTCCTGACCGGAACCGGCCGTTCTTCGGCTTGATCTTGCAAAGTGTCGAGCGGCAGGAGGAAGAACCACAGGTCGCGCCGCACCCCGGCGTCGCGCATAGTCCGTTGGGCCGCGCGGATGACTTTGCCGGCCTGGGTCGCGTCGCGGAACCAGCGCAGCCCAGCCCAGGCCGCGGGCGTGTGGTCGGCCAGCTCCAAGGCCGCGGTCTCGTAATAGCCGCGGATGTCCTGCGCCACGCGGGCCGGCACTCCGGGGATGCCGGCCTCCTTCCAGGGCGTGCCTTCGCTGACGCGCACGAAGGATTCGACCGCGGCCGGAATCTCGTCCGCGCCGATGGTGCGGCCGGCCCCGACGCGGTTGCCGTATCGTGCGACCGCCCGGTCGTACGCCGCGCGCAGCCCGCGGGCCTCGTCGACCGCGGGCTGGGCGTCGGGATCGTGGCGCGGCGGCAGCGGACAGGCGAGCGTCTCGGTGGGCCGGTCGGTGACGGATTCCGCGAAGTCCTCGACGCCCGGCTCGCTGCGCGCCAACAGCCTGAACGCGTGGTCCAGCACGCGGTGTTGGAACGCGGCGTCGTTGGGTTTGCCCAGCGGCCGGCCCAATGGGAAGTCGCAGGCCAAGCCGCGCGGCGGCGCGGTGCCGAGCATGTGTTGCCGGATGGAGCCGAGCGCGACCGTGGCGATCCCGGCCGCCTCGAAGACGTGCGCCAGCGTACACACGGTACGCGTGCACAGCGGTCAGACCGGGGTGAGCAGCACGACGTCGACGCCCTGTTGCTTGAGCAACGCGGCGCCCGCGGGTCCGCCGTCCACGCGAATCTGGGCCAAGTCGAACTGGTTGCCGGCGTAGGCCAGATGTGTCTCCGCGACCTTGCCGATGCGCCCTTGGGCCGCCAACTCGTCGAGCCGGTCGATGGGGAACACCACGTTCAGGTCCGCGGCCACGCCCGCGGCGTCGAAGTTGGGGCTCCAATGTCCGACGACGTAATCCCGTCGCGTGGCGTCCAGCGCGCGGTAACTGGTATCGGAGGCGGCGAAGTCCTCCTGGTCCGGATGGTGCAGCGAGGCCGACGTGACGATCGCCACGGTTGCATCTTCCAGCCGCGGCGGGTTGGTGAACGCCGGCTGTTCGAACACCGGACACTCGATATCCTGAGCGGCCTGCTTGATGTCATGGTCGGCCATATGGGCTCCTCTCGTTCGGTTTCGTCTCTGCGTTCGTCAACATCGTGCTGCCCGCCAGCCTGTACCAAAAAGGGCGGAGCTATTCAAAGTCGTGGGGTATTGGATGGCGAGGGGATGAGAGTCCGACCCGCAGCGGAAAACCAGTCCGTGTAGGTCAGATCAGCGAAGCGTAATCCGACAATGGGCAGGTGCGACCGCTGCGCATGTGCGGTGGGGATGTCGGATTACGCCTACGGCTAATCCGACCTACGGATCCTGCGGTTGCTCCCTGATAAGGGGGGTATGGGGGGTTCCCGTCCTGACTCCCTCCCCCCGGTCTCTGAGCCTGCGGTGTCCTGAGCGTGTCGAAGGATCGAAAGGTCGAAGGGGAGAGATGGGAATAAAAAAGGAAATCCATGAACGACGATCTGGGGAAGGGTGGCGAAAGGCCGAAGGATAAAGAGCAAAATCCCCTCTCCCTCTGGGAGAGGGCTAGGGTGAGGGTCCGACCTATAGGTCCTGCGGTTGCCTCCCTGATAAGGGGGGTATGGGAGTTCGTGAAGCAGGGATCTCGCGCGGCCGAGTCGCCGCAGTCACCTCGGCGCAGCGTACCCAAGCACGTGCTGGAAGCCGTAGCAGAGCGTGCCCGTCGCCCCTCGAGAATCCCCCAACCCCCCTTGCCAGGGGGGCTGCCTACGTTTCGTTCGCCGCTCCGGCGCTGCCCCGACCTGCTCTCCGGCTCTGGATGGCGTATTGCCGGAGCCGGGAATCTGATACCCGGAGCGGAGTCGGCCTCGATCGACGATCTCCAACGTGACGAGTCGTATGGGCAAGGCGAGAAGAGGCAAGGGTGCTCGCGGCGGCACGAGAACTGCCTCGGGGAAGAGAACGAGACCCCCGCGCCGCTCGGAGCCGCCCCCGCAGCAGGCTTCCTCGCCGCCGGATACTCCGGCCGTTTCCCCGAGCGTCGGCGCCCCGTCCAGGTTCGCCGGCGGGGTGACGCTGCCCATACTGGCGCTCGGCTTGCTGGTGGCCGTCAGCTACTTTCCCGCGCTGCTGGGCGGCTTCGTCTGGGACGACCGGGCGTTCACCGAGGCCGCGCCGGTGCGGGAAGCGTCCGGCCTGTGGCGCATCTGGTTCGCGCCGCGCGAGATTCAGGGCGAGGGTCACTACTGGCCGCTCACCTATACGACCTTCTGGCTGGAACATCGGCTGTGGGGCTTCGCCCCGCTGGGCTTTCACGCCGTCAACCTGCTGCTGCACTGGGCCAATGCGGTGCTGGTGTGGCAGCTGCTGGCGCGGCTGGCGGTGCCCGGGGCGTGGGTCGCCGCGGCGGTGTTCGCCGTGCATCCGGTCCACGTCGAAGCCGCCGCCTGGGTGATCGGGCGCAAGGACCTGCTCGCCGTCCTGTTCTACGTGTGCGCGGCGCTGACGTGGCTCCGCTTCGTCGAACGGCCGTACGCGAAGCACGGGACGCGGCGCTACGTCCTGGCGCTGGTGCTGTTCGCCGCGGGGCTGCTCTGCAAATCCATCGGCGTCACCTTGCCCGCGGCCCTGCTGATCCACTGTTGGTGGAAACAGGGGCGCGTGACCGGAACCGACCTGCTCCGCACGGTGCCGTTCTTCGCGGTGGGGTTGGGCATCGCCGCCGCGGACATGGCCTATTACGAGGAAGTCATCGACGTCGATTACACCCTCGTCGAGCGCGTGCTCATCGCGGCGCACGCACTGTGGGTCTATGTCGGCAAGCTGCTCTGGCCGACGCCCCTCGTCGTCATCTACCCGCACTGGGAGGTACACGCCGCGGACCCGCTCGCGTGGGGGTACGTCGTCGCAGCCGTCGCCGCGGCCGCGGCGATCTGGATGCTGCGCCGGCGGATCGGCCGCGGGCCGCTCGCCGGCGCCCTGTTCTTCGCGGTCACGTTGGCGCCGGTGCTCGGGTTGGTGGAATACGGCTACATGCAGTTCTCGTTCGTTACGGACCGCTATCAATACCTGGCCGACGTCGGGGCGTTGGCCGTCCTCGTCGGTGGCGCGGCCACGCTCTGCCGAGCGGCGACCCCCTTCCGCGTCCCCGCCGCGGGGAGCACATGGCCGGCAATGGTTCGGCCGCTCGGGCCGGGCGGGTGGAGCGCCGTGGGCGTCACCGCCGGCGTGCTGGTGCTGCTGGGAACGTTGACGTGGCGGCAGGCGGGCATCTACCGGGACGAACCGACCTTCTTCCGCTACGTCGTCCGCCACAATCCGACGGCGCGGGACGCGCATCTGAATCTCGGCAAGGCGCTGTTCGAGTCCGGCCGCGCGGAAGAAGCGCTCGCCACCTACCACATCGCCGTGGCCCAACGCCCGGACTCCTACAAGGCGCAGTACAGCGTCGGGCTGGTACTCGCGCATCTGGGGCGCTTGGCCGAGGCCGAGCCGTATCTGCGCCGCACCCTGGATCTCAACCCGCACTACCGCGACGCCCACTTCGTCGCCGGCCGCACGCTCGCCGGGTTGGGGCGGCCGGACGAGGCGGAACGCCACTACCTGCGCGCTCTGGACCTCGACCCGTCGTATCTGCCGACGTACGTCAACCTCGGCGCCATGCTGGTGGGCGCCCAGCGGTTCGCGGACGCCGAGCCGTATCTACGCCGCGCCCTGGAGATCGATCCCCATGACGCTAGCGCCCTGCAGAACATGGCGCTGGCGCAGTTCGGCCAACAGCGGTACGCCGAGGCGCTGGACCTCTACCGGCGCGTCGTCGAGACGAACCCCGACAATGCCGCGGCCCACTCCGGGATGGGCGCCGCGCTCTATTATCTGGGCAGAATCGAGGAGGCGCTGGCGAGCATCGACCGCGCGCTCGCCCTGGACCCGACGCTGGAAGAGGCGCGCAACAACCGCGAAGCGATCCGCCGCGCGGCACGCTGAGGAAGGGGTTGGGTTGAGAGAAACCCTGGGGACACCACGGCAAGGCGGAGCAACGTCCCGTCTGTAATTCCTTCCAGGAAGGGGAACGGACGACCGATGGGCAAAAAGAAACGCCGCCCCGCGGACAAACCGCCGGCGCCGCGGCGCCGCGAACCGTTGCTGCGGGTCTCGCTCCCCGCGTTGCACCCGGTCCACCCAAAACGGGACGTCCTCGGCCTCGCGGCGCTCTTCCTCGGCGCGCTCGTCCTGTACGCGGCTTCCACGCCGCGCACCGTGATGCTGGAGGACGACGGGCTGTTCATCACCACCGCGTCGTTCGCCGGCGTCGCCCACCCGCCCGGCTATCCCCTCTACGTCGTGCTCGGCTGGCTCGCCTCGCTCGTGCCGTTCGGCAGCGTGGCATGGCGGGTGCATACGCTGAGCGGCCTGATGGGCGCGTGCACGTGCGCCTGCATCGCCTGGCTCGTGCTGCGCCGCACTGGCAACCGGCCCGCGGCGTATCTCGCCGGCGCAGCGCTGGCGGTCTCCGAGCATTTCTGGTCGCAGGCGATCATCGCCGACGTCTATACCACCAACACCGCGGCCGTGTTCCTGACCCTGGCGCTGGTGCAGGAAGCCGCGGCGCGGCGCAGTACGCGGCTGTGGGTCGGCGCCGCGGCGGTGTACGGCTGCGGCCTCGCCAACCACTACCCGCTGCTGATGCTGGCCAGCCCCGTCTTGCTCGCCTACGGCGTCGGCGCCCGAAAGGATTGCTGGCACCGGCTGCCCGTTCTGCTGCCGGTCGCCGCGCTCCCCGCGGTCGTCCTGTACGGCTGGATGGTCTGGCGCTCGCACCAGCCGGTGCCGATCAATTTCCTGGGTCCCATTTCGTCGTGGAGCGAGTTCCTCATCTTCCTCGACCGCAGCATCTACGGCCACATCGACACGAACGTGAACGCCGGCCTGACCGACAAGCTGCAGTATGCCGGGCACTTCGTGACGCAGGCGCTGTGGCAGTTCGGCATCGTGGGCAGCCTCGTCGCACTGTGGGGCGCATGGGCGTCCTACCGGAGCGGCTGGCGTCTCGGACTCGTGTGCGAGGCGATCGCGTTCGCGGCCGGCAGCTTCCTGCTCATCGCCATGCTCGGCTTCAATTACGAACCGCTCAGAATCTCCACCTTCCGCCCGTATCCGCTGGTCGCCTACGGCATTCTGGCCCTCTGGCTGGGCTCCGGCCTGCACGCGCTGGCGCACGGCGTGCGCGAACGGGCCAAGCCGGCGGCCTGGGCCGCGTGCGCCCTCGCGGTCGCGGCGCTGGGCGTCTGGAACGGCAGGGTCAACTACCGGCCGCACGACCGGTTCGCCGCGGAGCAGGCGCAGGCGATGCTCGACATCACCGCGGAGGACACCGCCTTCGTGCTGTACGCGGACCCGTACGTCGGTCCGATTGCCTATCTGCATTACGTGGAAGGACGGCGTCCGGACCTGCGGCTGCTGGAGTATCACGGCCTGTTCATCGCCGACCGGATCGTCCATCCGTTGTGGCCGGCGGAACGGAAGACCGCGGCCTGGGCCGAATTTCTCCGGAAGACGGACGAACCCGTGTATTCCCTGTGGTACGGCCCGGCCTTCTCGGGGGCGGGGCTCGCGCATCTGGGATTCTTCGTCGAGGTGTACAAAGAGGTCGGACCGGGGCGCATCCAGATCCGGGCCAACGACGCGGCCAAGGCGTACTTCCGAAAACTGATCGCGATGCCGGAGCCGAAGGACCTGCCGAGCGCCGTGCATCGCAATGAAATGCTCCGCGGCTACGGCGAATATCTGGGGCTGGCGCAGGTGGACGGCGAGTCCACGCTGAACGCATACGTCGCGGACGTCCTGCCGTTGGCGGAAAGCAATTACTGGTCGCTGATGGGCATGGCCAAGTCGATCGTGGAGCAGCCGGGCGACCGGACGTTGCGCTTGGCCGAGACCTATCTCCGGAAAGTCTTGGCGATCGCGGGCGACGACCGCGGCAAGGAACACCGGGCGATGGAGCGTTTCGTGGAAGGGGTCATCGAGCGACGCAACGGCAGGACCGACCGGGCGCGGGCCCTGTTCCGCGAGTCCGTGCGGATCGACCGCGCCGCGTCAAACCCCGCCCACCAGGCGCTCGGCCGCCGCGTCGCCCCTCGGTAGCGTTTCGATGTGGAAGAGGACTCCACACTCGGCGATCCGACATGGCCAAATTCCAACGGAAGCGGGAATCCGGGACAGGGGCTTCTGCGCGCGGGGAGAGAACCCCCCAACCCCCCTTGTCAGGGGGGAGGAAGTGGGATCCCTGCGGGCGCGGAGATGATGAAGAGCCACCGCCCCTGGCCTTTCGACAGGCTCAAGGACCTTCCCCGCCTCCCCCCTCAGTTCGTTGAGCCTGCGATGTGTTGAGCTTGCGGTGCCTTGAGCTTGTCGAAAGGTCGGAACATCGAAACGAACCCCGATGGCGCCTTGGCCTTTGCAGCCTGCCCTCGGCCCTTCGACCCTTCGAGAGTGTCGAAACGAACGCGGGATCATCTTGCGTGTCCCAATGGGAAGGATATGACAGATGATGATCCCCCTCGTCACTCCTTGTTTCCGCAGGTATCTCTGTCCTGGCTTCCCGCTTCCGCGGGGAATGACGCTCGGGTGGGGACCGTCAAGTATGGAATCGACAAAAGTTCTCTAACCTTGAACTTGATTCGGGGGGTAATGGTCCGCTGCATCGCCACAGCCCCAAAACTCCCTACCGAGGAACCCGAATCCGAGACGGACCGGCGGACGAAGACCCGATGGCGAAGAAGAATCGAAAGAAATCTTCCCGCGTGATGCGGGGCCGGGGCGCCCCGGTCCGTACGTCCAGACCGACGGCACCGCTGCGCGCGGAGGTCGATCGGGAGGGCAACGCGGCGTCCGTGGGGACCCTCTCCCTGTCCCTGGGCCTGTCGAAGGGGAAGGAGAGGGGGCAGAACCGAGAGGATATTGGCGGGGCCGCGGACGCCGCGTTGCCGCTGCTGCACCGGCTCGCCGTCGCTTACCTGATGCTGCCGGTGTTCGTCTGGCTCGTGGGCTGGTTCGAGTGGTGGTTCTGGCTCCCGGCGACGGTCTTGCTCGGAGCCGGACTCCGGCCGGCGCTGGCGGGCGCTTCGCCTGTCAGCGGTGTGCCCTCGCGCTCCTCCGTCGAGGGCTTCCGGCGGCTACGGACGCCGCGACCGGCCACGCTCGTCATCGTCCTGCTGGCGTTGGGCTGGACGATGCTCTCGGCCGCGGGCGGCGTGTTCGACGGCAACAACAGCGACTGGCTCGACCACCGCACGCTGCTCCTCGACATGAGCCGCTTCCCCTGGCCTTCCTACCTGCCCGACGACCTTGCGGCGTATCTGTCCGGCACGTCCGCACCGCCGGCGCTGATGCGCCATTACCTCGGCTGGTACATAGTGCCGGGGCTGGTCGGTCGCCTGTCGGGACCGGCGGCGCTGAATTGGGCGGTCCCGCTGTGGACGTGGCTCGGAGTGGCGCTCATCCTGCTGCTGTTCGTCGAGGGTCGGCGGGGCCGGGGCGCGATCCTCGCCGCGGGGATCTTCGTCTTCTTCAGCGGCATGGACCTGCTGCGCGTGATGCTGGTGGAAGGCGGCGAATGGCTGGATTTCGGGATCGACCACAAGGGTTGGCCGGGGATCGGCGTCGGCCTCCGGCACATCGAATTCTTCGGGTTGTGGGACGTGCGCAACCAGAGCACCGCCCATATGAGTGCCTTCCTGTGGACTCCGAAGCACTTCATCTGTGCGGGATTGTACGCCCTGTTGTTGCTGCATCTGTGCCGGCAGCCCCGGTTCCTGGCCGTCAGCGGCGTCGTGCTGGCCGCATCTCCCTTCTGGTCCGCCTTCGTCGCCATGGGTTTGGTGCCGCTGCTCGCGGCCGTGGTCTGGGACAACGGCCCGCGCCCCTTTCTGCGCTGGCCCAACCTGTGCCTGGCCGCGCCGTTGGCCGGGCTGATCGCCCTCTACCTGACCGCGGGGTCGTTGGACTTTCCCGCCGGCTGGCTGTGGGAACTCTACGACTGGTCGCTGCTGACGAAGTGGGCGCCGGTCTTCTATCTGTCCGAGTTCCTGACGCCGGCGCTGCTGGTGCTGATGCTGCGGCCGGCGTTGGGCCGGGAGCCCTTCTTTCTCGTCAGCTTGGCGACGCTTCTGCTTCTGCCCTGGTACTCCTTCAGCGAATTCAACGACTTGTCGATGCGGGGCGGGATGCCTGCGTTGCTGGTGGTGTGCCACGCCTGCGTCGATGTCCTCGTTGGGCGCGGTGCGGCGGACGGAGGGGGGTATGCTCCTGCAGGCCGTGGCCGGTTCCGGCGCGTGGCCTCGGGCTGTTTGATCGCGGTGCTGGCCGTCGGCGCGCTGAACCCGCTGCTCGTCGAACTGGCGCGGGCCACGCGTGACGATGTGCCGTTCCGGTACGAATTGTCCGGCTTCACGACGTTCGGGTTACCGCTACTCGTGTGGCAACGCGAGAACCTCGCTCCGGAAGTCCCCGCGCTGCTGCGCAGGCTGTTGCGCGACCCCGGGGGGCCGTCGGCCGGCAGGACTCCCGCTCCGGCAGAACCGGTCGTGCGCGGCCCCTTCGACGTGTACGTGAAAGACAGGCAGATCATCCACGTCAAGGAACGCTGCCGCCCGGACGTCGCCGAAACGATCCGGGTCGAATTCGATCCCCTGGACCCGGATACGAACGCCGAGACCGGGCGGCTGTTCGAAACGCGCCGCGTGGGCGCCGGCTGCGGGGCGATCGTCGGCCTGCCGGGATACGCCGTGGCCGCGGTGCGGACGGGCCAACTGGAACAGGACGGCGGTGACTGGATTGTGGAACTTCGGCTCGACGCCGCGGGCCGCGTGACGGAGGTGCGCCGATGACGACCAAGCGTTCGTCCCTCAAGCCAGCCCGCCCGGCGGAAGACAACCCCCCGTCCCCCCCTTCTCAGGGGGGCCGGGAGCGTTCGTCCCCGAATCCCGCCACGCTGGGGGAGGGCGCGGCTTGCGCCGCGGCCGTGCTCGGCCCGCTCGTGCTGTACGTGCTGACGCTGCCGCGCACCGTCGTGCTGGAAGACGACGGCCTGTTTCTGATGGCCGGGGAGCATTTCGGCGTCGCCCACCCGCCCGGCTATCCGCTCTACACGCTGCTCTGCCACCTGTTCATGCAGCTTCCGCTCGGCAGCCCCGCGGTGCTGGGGCACGTGTCCAGTGCGGCGCTCGGGGCGCTGGCGTGCGGCGGGGTGTATGCCTGCGCCCGCCTGCTGGGGGCGGCGCGGCTGCCGGCGTTGGCCGCGGCGTGGCTGTTCGGCGCGTCGGAGCATTTCTGGTCGCAGGCGATCATTGCCGAGGTCTATACGCTCAACGCCCTGTCGTTCTTCGCCACGTACGCGATGATCCTGCACGGCATGCGACATCCGGAACGCGGGTGGGCGTGGACGGGCGCCGCGGCGGCGTACGGTCTCAGCTTGGCCAACCATTGGCCGCTCATGGTGTTGGCGACCCCCGGCCTGCTGGCCGCGGCCCTGCCGGCGCGCCGGCGGCTGCTTCCCAAGCTGCCGCGGCTCGCCCTGGTCGCGTTCGCCTGCGCGGGCCTGCCGTACGCGTGGATGGTGGTGCGCTCGTGGCAGGAGCCGCTCATCAGCTTCTACGGCCCGATCGACGATGGGGGGGCGTTCTGGCACTACGTCAGCCGCAGCGGCTATGCCGACGTGGACGTGAGTCCCAGCGCGGGATGGGCAGACCGGCTGGCGTTTCTGGGCTGGCTCGGCACGCAATTGCTGTGGCAGGTGACGCCCCCGGGCTGCGCGCTGGCCGCGCTCGGCCTGTGGGCGCTGCTGCGCCGCGGGCGGTCCGCGGGAATCGTGCGCGCCGCAGGCTCCGTTCCGGTGTTCATGGGGAACAGCGCCATGCTGATCGCGCTGCTCGGGTTCGACTTCGACGCGTACAACGTCGCGGTCTTCCGCCCGTATTCCCTCGTCTGTTACGGCCTCGCCGCGCTGTGGATGGCGGTGGGCGCGCAGTTCCTGCTGGACCGCCTGGCGTCCGCGGGGCGGGCGGGACCGTGGCTGCGAACCGGAGCCGCGGCGCTGGCGGGCGCCGGCATGGTCGCGTATTCCGTGTCGGCCGACTGGAACGTGAACGACCGTTCGGGCAGCGATTTCGCGGAGCGGTACGCGGACGCGATGTTCGGCCTGCTGCCGCGCAACGCGGTGCTGTTCGTCTTCGGCGACGCGGAGATCGGCCCGCTCGGCTATTTCCGCTTCGTCGAGCGCCGCCGGCCGGACGTGACCCTGATCAGTACGCAGGGACTCGTATACGGCAACCGGCTGTATTCGTGGAGGCTGCCGAAGCGGCAACGGCAGGCCATCCTGCGGCGGTTCGTGATCGAGACCGACCGGCCGGTGTTCTACACCGTCGGCGAGGACGACGTTCCCCACGGCCTCGGGGTGCGGCGCCACGGCTTCGTGAAGGAAGTCGACCGGGAGGGCGCCCCTGAGACCCTGGAATTGCGATTCCACGAGGCAGCGAACCGCTATTTCGAGACGCTCGTGAACAGCCGGCCCACCGACGCCTGGGAGCAATTCCGACGCACCAAGCTGCTGTTTCTGTACGGCGAACACCTCGGCTACGCGGTGCTGTCCGCCAATCCGGTGCTGCTGGAACGGGTCCGGCCCCTGCTCGCGCTCACGGACGGCAGTTTCTTCAGCCTGATCGGCATGGCCGAGGTGTTGATGGAGCACGGCACCGAGGCCCATCTGGCGCAAGTGGAGGAGTGGCTGCGCACAGCGGAACGCATGCAGGACGAAATCATGAGTAAGGAGCGACAGGCGCGGTTCCTCTATCTGCGCGGCTTCTGCGCGTTTCGCCTCGGGCGGAGGGCGGAGGCGGTCGCGTTGTTCGAGAAGTCGCGCGCCGCCTATCCGCATCCGAAGAACGCGGCCGTGGGCGCCTTGCAGCAACTCGGCCGTTGAGCCCGGGATCTCCAGGTATGGCGAAAGCGAAGAGAGGCAGGCGCCCCCGCGGCGGGGAAAGCGGGGGGCAGGCTGCTCGTAAGACTCCGCCTCGCAACACGAATGTCCCCGGCGGGGACGCGCCGCGGAAGAAAAGCGCGGACAAGGCGCGACGCGCGGAACGGTCGCAGTCGCGCAACCGCCGCCCGTCCGTGCGCCCGAGGGTGCGCGGCGTCGCGCGGCTCCGCGCGGCGGCGGACGGGCTGCTCCATCTGCATCCGCCCGAGGAACGGGTGTGGAAATACTTCTGGCCGGTACTGGCGCTGGCGTTCGCGGCGCGCGCGGCGATTGCCCTGTCCGGCGACTTCATCCTGCACCCCGACGAGATCATGCAGTACCTGGAACAGGGGCATCGCCTGGTCTTCGGCAACGGGATCGTGTACTGGGAGTTCTTCTACGGCCAGCGTTCCTGGCTGTTGCCCGGCCTGATCGGCGGGGTCTTGAAACTGTTCGACGCCGTGGGGCTGGGCGAGCCGAGGTGGTACGTCGGCGCCGTCAAGCTGACGTTCTGCGTGCTTTCGTTGTCGGTTCCCGCGGGGATGTATTGTTTCGCGCGCCGGCACTTCGACGAGACCGCGGCGCGGACCGCGCTGTTGGCCGGCGCCTTCTGGTACGAGATGGCGGGCTTCGCCCACAAGCCGTTGACCAGCTTCGTCGCCACTTCCCTGTTGATGGCGCTGCTCGCGCTGTGCGTGCGCCCGGTGCCGGATGCCTCGCAGGACAGGGTCGGATCGTTATGGCTGACGATTCTGCCGGTGACCGTGCTGGCCGTGCTGGCGCCGGCGATCCGCATGCAATACGCGCCGCTGGCGCTGATCCTGCTGGGGATCTTCACCCTGCGCGCCGGGAAGGGCGCCACGCTGCCGGTCGCCATTACCGCGACGGTGATCTTCCTGGCCGTCGGCGTCTTCGACGCGATCACCTGGGACGCGGGGTTGTTCCACTCCTACCTCGCCAACATCCACGCCAACATCGGGATCAGCAAGGCCGGCGCCGCGGGCGCCAGTCCCGCGTCCCAATACCTGTGGTGGATCGCGCTCGCCAGCGGCGGGCTGGGCGTTCTATGCATGCTGGGGGCGCTGTCCGACCTGCGCCGCTATGGGTTCCTGCTTCTGCTCGTCGTCCTGGTCCTGTTCCTCCATTCCACCCAACCGCACAAGGAATACCGCTACGTCTTCGCGGTCATCCCCCTCTGGCTGCTCGTAGGCGCCGGTCTTGCAGCGCGGTTCGCCGCCCGCATGAGGAAACCAGTGCAGGTGTACGCCGGGATCGGCGTAGCGTTCGTCGCGGTGTCCGTAGCCGGCGTCCTGAACGTCCTGCCCGACCAGCACACGGTGTACGAGAGCGCGCATACACCCAAGGGGATCGTCGTCCGCTTCCTCCGCGGCCAGGACCCGGTTTTCGCGGCCTACCGCTATCTGGCCGACGCGCCCGGGGTGCACGCCGTGTGGCAACCCGACCGCCACTATCACAGCCTCCCCGGCTACTATTATCTGCACCGCCGGATCCCGTATTACGACGCATCGACCGGCCCCGGCAGCAAGATCAACCAAGACCTGGAAACGCTGCGGGGCTCGGTCAGCCATATCCTGGCCGGGGACCCGAACCTTGCCGTGCCCGGCTACGTGGTGGAAAAGGCATTCGGCGACGTCCGCATCCTGCGCCGGGAGGAGAACGACGCCCCGGTCCGCCGGTGGCGGAACTTCACCCCGACCATCGTCGATGATTTTGCCGACAGGATCATGCGCCCCCTGGTCCCGGACGCCCCGCCTCTGCCGTCCAACGCAGGGGTCGATTTCGTGGAGTAGGGAGAGGGAATCGGAAGGGGACTACGGACGAGACGATCCGTCGCCCGTTACGACACCTTTCGACCCCTCAGTTCGTTGAGCTTGCGGTGCCTTGAGCTTGCGATGTCCTGAGTGTGTCGAAGGATCGAAAGGTCGGAACGAACCCCGAGATCACCTCGGCCTTCGCGCGGAAAATCCCCCGTACCCCCCTTGTCAAGGGGGGAGGAGAAGGCGTGGGAGCCGCGCCATTATTGCGGTTTCGTCAATCCGCTCACTCCTGCCAGGCGAGACATCGGCTTGTCGAACGTTCCAACCGGCAGGTG
The DNA here is from genome assembly GCA_965200125.1 of uncultured Binatia bacterium (SeqCode). Lineage (GTDB taxonomy): Bacteria > Desulfobacterota > Binatia > Bin18 > Bin18 > Bin18. The sequence goes on from OZ241332.1 coordinate 36,704, forward strand.
GCCAGCCTTGCGGGCTCCTTCCACGATGAGACAGTCCGCGAATCCCACGGCCCGTTCCCGTCGGAAGTGATCGAGCGCTGTCTGAACGACGTCCGCGTCCTGTACCGCAAGGTGCTCGTGTTCGAGCAGCATTTCGACCGCGGTGGCGATCCGATCCGCGTCCAGCGCATAGACCGTGCCGAGCACCCAAACGGTCTCGGCGAGCACCAAGTGCGAAATCCACGCGCCGGAGGCGACGAACGCCTCCGCCCGCTCGACCTGCTGCCCGTCGTCACGCACCAGCAGCCGGACCAGCACACTGGTGTCAACGGCGCGCATGTTTGGCTCGGACGGAGGCTCGAATGCCCTCGTCCATGTCGGCCACGCTGCGCCGAGTCGGCGGCGTGGCGAACAGGGCAGCGTGGATGTCGCGCGACGTGTACTTCGAGGCGCGGCGAACGATGACGTCGTCTCCCTGCTCGCACCACTCGACTTTCGAGCCCGGTGCCAGCCCCAACTTGTGTCGGATACGCACCGGTATCGAAATCTGACCTTGGGACGTGATCTTGGATTCCGTTCGTGCCATCGGAGAATGTCCTCCCTTCGAGAACATTACCACGGTAATGTCTCATTGAAGAGCTAAGGAGGTCAATAGTGTGAGCAGGTTCGGGACAGCGACAACCGTCCGCCTGTCTTCTCGAAAGGGCATGACGGACGGGATGATCCGTCGCCCGTTGCGGCTCCTTTCGATCCCCCAGTTCGTTGAGATTGCGATGTCCTGAGCGCGTCGAAGGATCGAAAGGTCGAAACGAACCCCGAGATCACCTCGGCCTTCGTACCCCACCCCTCAGCTGCCGGGGGTGATGCCGTGGTGACGGAGTGCCGGGATCGATGGGTTGTCCGGGTGGGGATGGATGGCGTAGGAGCGCCGGAAGGCGCGTAGCGCAACGTCGATGTGGCCCTGCCGCCCGAAGAGCACGCCCTTCAGATGATAGAACCTGGCGCGGCGCCAACGCTCGAACGTCGCGTCGAGTAGGGATTCGGCTTTGCCGAGCCACGTTCCGATCCGTTTCCAGTAGGCGCTGCCGCCGTACTTCAGCAACACTTCCGCCATGCCGATCAGGCTGGAGAAGTCTTGTTCCGCGAGTGCGCGGAGTCGCTGCGTCCGCTCCATGAACGCCGCATCGCCGGACAACACGACGTAGCCCAGGAATTGGCCGTAGTTGTGGAGCAGCGTGAGGCGCAGGAACCGTTCCCAGCCGTCGTCGGGCCGGCGGGGCAACAACTCCTCGAAATAGCGCGCCGCCGCGGGCGGGAACGCCAACTCCAGCGCGCCGGGCGTACTGGCCTTCAGAACTTCCTTGACGAAGCCGTGGTGTCGGATGCCGCGGCCGTGGGGGAACGTGTCGTCGTCCGCGACGTAGAACACCGGCCGGTCGGTCTCGGCCACGTAGCGCCGCAGGATTTCCTGCTTGCGCGACTCGGGCAGCAGCGGGTCGTACAGGCGGTTGCCGAAGACGAGGCCGGGCAGGCTGAGGAGTTCGACGTCGGGGCGCCGCTGCTCCACGAACCGCGCGTAGCCGAGCGGGCCGGTCGCCGCGTCGCCGGACACGATCAGCACCGCGTCGTCCGGCAACACTTCCAGGATCGTTTCCACGTAGCGCGCCGTGAAGTCGCTGCCGGCGCGGTCGTTCGCCGACCAGTGCATCCAGACGGACAACGCAACGAGACTCGCGCCGGCCAGCGCCGCGATCCCGTCGACACCGTCCGGGCGTCCGGTCTTCGCGCCTTCGGACCCCGATCTTCGGAACCGCGGCGCCCACGCCGGCAGCCGCTCCAGGACGAACGACGATCCGACCGCCAGCCACAGCGCGACGAAGCCGTAGCACACCAGCGAGTAGGGACGGAAAATGGCGACGCGGTGAAAATCGAACTCGAACTCCAGCATCAGCAGCAGCGCCACGCTGTTGCCCAGGAACACCAGCAATCCCGCTACGGTCTCGGCGATTCGCCCGCGGCGCAGCAGGACGAAGAGTCCCAGGCAGGCGAGGAGGAAGCCCGGCGGCGTCACCTGCCGGAAGACCTGCGTGCCGAACCAGCCCAGGAACGCGAAGCGGTCGCCCCATCCGGCGATGGGATTGACGTCGGTGTCGGCGTAGCCGCCGCGGCTGACGTAATGCCAGAACGCTTCCCAATCCGCGATCGGGCCGTAGAAGCTGATGAACGGCTCCTGCCAGGAGCGCACCACCATCCACGCATACGGCAGGCCGGCGGCGGCCACGGTCACCGCGAGCAACAGCGGAAGCGTGCCCCACAGCCGCTTGCTGGCCGGCAGCGCCGTCAGCAGCAGGCCGGGCAACGCCAGCACCATCAGCGGCCAGTGGTTCGCCAGACTCAGCCCATACGCGGCCGCCGCGGCGACCCAGAGCCGCGTTCGGGCCGGGTGTCGGACGCCGTGCAGGAGCAGCGCGTAGGTCACGAAGAACAGCAGCGTGTTGAGCGTATAGACCTCGGCGATGATCGCCTGCGACCAGACGTGCTCCGACGCGCCGAACAGCCACGCCGCGGCCAATGCCGGCAACTGCGCGGCGCCGAGCAGACGGGCGCATGCGTACACCGCGCCGCACGCGAACGCCCCGAGCACGGCGCTGGACAGGTGGCCGAGCACCGCGGGGCTGCCGAAGGGAAGCTGCATGAACAGATGACAGAGCAGCGTGTGGAGCGGATAGCCGGGCGGATGCGCGATGCCGAATTGCGCGCCGGCCATCAGGAACAGGCCGTCGTCTTCCAGCACGACGGTGCGCGGCAGCGTCAGCGCGTATAACGCGAGCGGGCCGAGGACGGCCGCGGCGCAGGCGACGCCCTCCGCCAGCCCGGCGGGATTCGGGGACGACCGCACCCACCCTTCCTGAGAAGGGGGGGTGCGGGGGGTTGTCTTCCGCCGGGCGGGCTTGATGGACGAACGCTTGGTCGTCATCGGCGCACCTCCGTCACGCGGCCCGCGGCATCGAGCCGGAGTTCCACGATCCGGGCGCCGCCGTCCTGCTCCGATTGGCCCGTCCGCATCGCGGTCACGGTGTATCCCGGCAGGCCGACGATCTCCCCGCAACCGGCGCCTGCACGGGCGCGTCAGCCGTCAGCACCGGGTTGCCGGCCGAAGCGGTACTCCCGTATCCAGACCGGCCGGTCATCCACGCCTTGGCCGACGACGATCCGGTCGATGGCGTACTCCGGCAGCCGGCGCGCTATCACGCACGTTGCGCCCCTTCGCCAGCCGGTCAGGGCGAACGTGAAATTCAGATTGTCGAAACGCCGGCCCGCCCGCCGGCTGACGTCGCTGAGGTCGTGCGGATCGACCGGCGCGACGTTCAGAACGAAAACCCTCTCGGTGTCCTCCCGACTGCAGGGCGTTTTCGCATAGATCAGCCGTTTCCCGTCGAGATACACGTCGAAGTCGTCATCGACGATGAGAGCGCCCTTCTCGCGCACGGTCGGGGCGGTCCCTGCATCGTCCGCGGCACGCAACAACACCCGGACCGCGGACGGGACGTCGTCCGTAACGTATTGATACTCCACCCTTTGGATGAGATCCACGAACAGGGAATAGGGGCCGCGCTCGTACCGCAGGACCCACGGATCGCCCACATGGTTCCCGGCCCGCACGATTTCGACCAGCGGCGTGAAGGCGCCGACCGCCAGGACGCCGACCAGTCCGCCCAGGGCCAAGCGGGGGGCGAGCGCTCCCTTCCCGCCGCCGTTCCTTCCAAAGGCGACGATGCCGCGCACGCAGCAATAGCCGAGCACGAACACCGCGGGCTTCGAGGCGTTCATCGGCAAGTCGTTGTACGCCCCGAAGGAGTACACCGGCAGCAGGAACAGCGTCGCCACGCTGGCGGCGAGAAACGGCTCCCGCCGCACCAGGGCCAGCCCGCGGGCGGACCAGGACGGCGGCCGCTCCCGCGTCTTCTTCCGGTTGCGGGAACGGGCGCGGCGTGCGACGGCGTCCGGTTCGGGGCGCGGCCGCAACCACACGAGCAAGGCCGCCAGGGCGCCGAACTCGGTCAACCAGAATACGGGCAGCAACTTCGCCAGGATGCCGGCGTCGTACTTCTCCCATAGAAAGGCGTTCGGCACTTCCTGCGCCCCGCTCGTCAGATACGCCACGAGCAGCAGCCCGACCGGCGGGACCAGCAGCAGGTTCTGCCAGCGCAGAAACGGGCGCGGGCCGTGCGCGAACAGCGGCACCGCCAGCAGCGGCAACAGGCCGAGCGCCACGAACGGCGACCAGAACACGACCGCGACCAACACGACGCCGCTCACGGCCAGGAAACGCGGTCGGTCGGACATCTGCACGACCAACAAGGCGCCGAGCGCCGCGGACACCGTGTGCTGGGGAAGAAACATCAGGCCCGTCGTATTGGCCGAGTATTGGAGGTACACCCAGACACCGTCGAAGCGTGGCCACTCCGCGAGGCTGCGCGACAGTCCGACCGTGGGCCATACCCCCCCTCTGTCGAAGCTGAACGCCGTGCTCCAATCCACCCAGTCCGGGCCATGCAGGAGGACGTTGCGGAGCAGGTCCATGCCGCTGAAACAGACGAGAATGGCGACCGCCGCGGCGGTTTCCCGCCAGCCGCGGCAGCCGGCGATGAACAACCACACGATGAGGGCGACGCCGCCCCAGTGCCAGACGGGGACCGCCCAGTTCAGGGCTTCGACACCGAGCCAGCGCGCGGCCAGCCCCGGCACCATGTACCAGCCCAGGTAGTAGCGCAGCAGCGACGTACCGGCGTCCGTCTCGGGAGCCGGCAGGTAGGGGGCGAGGGGATTCGTCGGGCGCACGGGCCAGACGTTCGCGCCCAACTCGAAGAACAGCGCGCGGTGCTTGAACCAGTCGCTGGTGTCGACGTCGGAAATCCCGACCACGCCGCCGGCGGGCGTCAGCAACACCCAGCCCGCGGCCACGATCGGCAAGACGACGACCGCCGGCTGCGGCGGCACCCACCACGAGCCCCGCAGCGCGTTCCAGAACCCGGCCATCAGGAGCACCGCTGCGGGGATGCCGACCCACCACTCGAACCAGCCGACCAGCCAGACGATCAGCGGCAGCACGAGATAGGCGAGCGTCAGCCGATGCGGGATCGGCAGTTCCGGCCCGTCGTCCGGGGAGTGGAGCCAGGCGTTCAGGCGGGAGAGGCGGGGAGGCATGGGCGGCGGGCGATCACGGTGCAGAAGTGGAGAACCCTCTCCCCGGGGTCACGTCCGGGGCAAGCTCCAGTCGTCTCCCTGGTCCCCGAGCTTGTCGAAGGGGAGGGAGAGGGGACGAAACAAGCGATACATGAGCACGTGAACGTATTGTTCGGACTTACATACAAGAGGATCCTAACGGTCAAAAGGCCGGGAGTGGGGTGCGAAGGCCGCGGTGACAACGGGTTCGTTTTGACCTTTCGACACTCTTCGATAGGTTCAGGAACCAGGCTCAAGACACTGAAGGCCCAACGAACCTAAGGGGGGAGGCGGGGAAGGTCCTTGAGCCTGTCGAAACGTCGGGGGGCGGAGAATTGTTTCGTCAACCGGAAGTCCACGATGCCGTTGCGAATGGGAAGCAGCGCCCGGATAGGAAAGACGGGCAAAGAACAAAGCAGACCAAGGCCCCGACGGGGAGAACGGTTCCGCCGATCCTCGTTCCAGTACGGAGCAGTACGCGAATACGGCTTGGCGTCTGCGCTCGTCGGTGGATGCCCTCTTGCACGTGAAACGCCCGATGAACGGGTGTGGAGATGTTTCTGACCCGGTCGGACGCCGGCGTTCGCAGCGCGCGCGACCGTCGCACTGTCCGACGATTCTTTCATACTCTCCGATGAGATCATGCAATACCTGGAACAGGGGGACCGCTTGGCCTTCGGCAACGGTGTCGTTTACTGGGAGTTCTTCTACGGTGCACGCTCGTGGTTGTTGCCGGGGCTGATTGCCGGCATGCTGACGTTCCGTTCGGTCTCGTTACCGACCCCATACCAACTGTTACCGATCGAGCAGTGGAGGATGTCATGTCCGGAGTCATGATCGTCACCGGCGGGAGCCGCGGGATCGGCGCCGCCATTTCCCGTCGCGCCGCCCAGGCCGGCTTCGACGTGTGCGTCAACTACGTGCGCGCCAAAGATCGCGCTGAAGATGTCGTCCGCGACGTGCAGGCCGCGGGCCGGCGCGCCCTTGCGGTTCAGGCCGACGTCGGAACCGAAGCAGGCGTGGTCACTCTGTTCGAGCAGACCGACGCCGGACTGGGACCGGTCACCGCACTGGTCAACAACGCGGCGATCGATTACGAAACCGCGATCGTCGACGCCAACCTCGACCGTATCCGGCGGGTCTATGACCTCAACATCTTCGGCGTGTTCGTGAGTGCCCGCGAAGCGATCAAGCGCATGTCCACACAACGCGGCGGCGCGGGCGGCGTGATCGTCAACGTCGGATCGATCGCTGCACGCTACGGCGGGCTGCCCGGCGACGTGGTATACGCGTCGAGCAAAGGCGCCCTGGACTCGTTCACCTTGGGCCTGTCGCGCGAGGTCGGGCGCGAGGGCATCCGCGTGTGCTGCGTGCGGCCCGGCATCACGCGCACCGAGATATTCGAGGCCAGCATCGGCATCGAGCGCGCGGAAGAAATCGCCAAAGCACAGACCACGTTGGGCCGCATCTGCGAGCCCGAGGAGGTCGCCAACCTCGTCGTGTGGCTGTGCACCGACGAGGCGTCCTACGTCACCACCACCATCTACGACATCTCCGCCGGCCGCTGAGCGTCTGCCATGTCCCTAAAAAAGATGGGAGACGACATACGAGATGATCCCGAAGACAGTTTTTCGTCGTCATTCCTGCGGAAGCGGGAATCCAGAGGATATCTTCGCCTCTTCACTCTGACTCCATCCGTTGGAGAAACCTCGCCTTCCCCCTCTCCCACAAGGGGAAATGGGGGGCACGGGAAGAATTACCGCAAGTTGTAGAAGCGGACCTCACTCTTTGCCGCCGGTCAGGACGCGGCTCATGCCGTCGACGAATTGTTTGGCCCAGCCGCTGCCCTTCCGCTCGGACATGGCCTCGAGCTCGCCCTTGTCCAGCCACATGCCGTGACAACGCGGACATTCGTCGATCTCGACGTCCTGGATCAGTCGCGTCGCGAGTGTCTCGCCGCATTTGGGGCAGCGGTTGCGCGCGTGTTCGCGCCGCGTCTTTTCCTGCTCGGCCTCCTGCTGCGCCTTCAGTTTGGTAATGAGGGCCTTGTCCTGTTGGGCGAAATAGCGGTTCTCCTCGGCGCGCTCTTTCTGTCCGAGTTTCGTTCCGAGGCGATCTTTTTCTTCCATCGGTCTCTGTCCTCCCTGTCGATGTTCGAGTCTGCTATAGCTTGCGCGTCCGCACGGGTCCAGCGTGCGGGAAACGGGAGGGCTTCGGTCTGAAATGAACGGACCGGTTCGATACCGCGCCCAGAACCCGACCGCGGCGCAACCATACGGAGGCTGGAAATGCACGAATCATTCGACGTCGGTCCCTGCGACAAGCTGTTGACGACGACACGCTCGATCCGCAAACGGCTCGACCTCACCCGCCCCGTCCCACCGGAGTTGATCGAAGAGTGCCTGGAAATCGCCTTGCAGAGTCCGTCCGCGACCAACACCCAGAAGTGGCGCTTCGTGGTGGTCCGTGATGCGCAGAAACGGGCCGCGCTCGCCGCCATCTACAAACAGGCGTTCCAAGAGTATTGGGCGCAGGCCGACCAGACGGCCCAAGCCTACGGCACCGGCGACGCGCACTCCGCGGAAGCCGACCGCCTGATCGACTCGGCCGTGTACCTGTCCGAACGTCTGGGCGAGGTGCCGGTCCACGTGCTGTTCTGCATCGAGGACCGGATCGACCCGGCCTCGCTGTTCCAACAGTCCACGGTGTTCGGCTCGATCCTGCCCGCGGCATGGTCCTTCATGCTGGCGGCCCGCGTCCGCGGACTGGGCTGTTGCTGGACGACCGTCCACCTGCTGCACGCGGACGAGACCGCGCAACTGCTGGACCTGCCGGATACGGTGACGCAGGCCGTGCTGCTGCCGGTCGCCCATTACACGGGCCGCGATTTCAAGGTCGCCCCGCGCACGCCGGCCGCGGAGTTGACGCATTGGGACGGCTGGGGGCGCCGGCGGTAGGACCCCGGCGCAGATGGGCGGATGGAACGGGCCGGCCGCTATCCCATCCGACGCGGGCCGGTCACGCCTGCTCGGCCACGAGGCGTAGCAGGTCGGTTTCGGTCACGATGCCGATGAGTGCGGTCCCCTCGATGACGGGGAGGCAGCCGATCTTGTGCTCGATCATCAGTCGCGCCGCGGCCCGCACGTCGGCGTCGGGCGCAACGGTGATCGGATCGACCATGATCTCCTTGACCGCGACGCTCTCCAGGAAGGTTCGTTCGGCCTTTTCTCCATACTTCATGACCGTGCCGAGCGACGCCTTGTACAGGTCGCGTTGGCTCACCACGCCGACCACCTCGCCCTCGTCGACGACCGGGAAATGGCGGATGCGGTCCTGATTCATGATGTCCGTTGCCGACAGCAGGGTGTCGTTGCGCCCCAGCGTCGTGACTGCGGGAGTCATGACGTCGCGTACGGTCTTCGGCATGTCGGTGTCCTCCTTGCGCTGCGCCCCGCGGCGGCTCCGCGGGCGGATGGACCGCTGCATACCACGAAACCGCGCGGCGCACAGGTCGCCGGCCGGGTCCACCAGATGAGTCGAGCGGAGGACGCCATGCCGCTCCCGGCCCCGGACGCCTTGTCGGTCGCCACGCTCGGGCCGTGTCGTCACCCCTCCCCGTTCGCGCGCCAGAGCCGGCGCTGCGTGGACGAGACGCGCCGCGTCCTCGTGCCCGGCGACGTGCAGGAACTCCGCCCCTTTCTGAACGACCCCGCGCGGCTGCCCGGTTTCGAGCCGGCCGGGCCTCGGTCACGGCTGTTCTTCACCCCGCTGCAGACCACCTGCGGCATCGTGACTTGCGGCGGTCTGTGTCCCGGTCTGAACAACGTCATCCGCTCGCTGGTGCTGACGTTGACGTACGGCTATCCGGCCAAGCGCATCATCGGCTTCCGGCACGGCTTCGCCGGCCTCGCCGCGGCGCCGCGGGCCGAGCCGATCCTGCTGACCCCCGAGGTCGTGGACACCATCCATACGCAGGGCGGTACGCTGCTCGGTTCGTCACGCGGCCCGCAGAAGGTGGGCGACATGGCCGAGACGCTCGTCCGCCTGGGGGTGGACGTCCTGTTCGCCATCGGCGGGGACGGCACCTTGCGCGGGGCGTCGGCCCTGAGCCGGGAACTCGCGCGCCGCGGATTGCCCATCGGCGTCGTCGGCATCCCGAAGACGATCGACAACGACATCGAGTGGATCGAGCGCAGCTTCGGCTTCTCCACCGCGGTGGAAGAGGCGCGGCGCGTGATTGCCGCGGCCCACAACGAAGCGCGCGGCGCCTGGAACGGCATCGGCCTGGTCAAGCTCATGGGCCGCCGATCCGGTTTCATCGCCGCCCACGCCAGCTTGGCCAACCACGACGTGAACTATTGCCTGGTGCCCGAGGTGCCGTTTCCGCTCGACGGCGCACACGGCCTGTTGCGCGCGCTGGAAAGGCGCCTTGCCGCCCGCCGCCACGCGGTGATCGTGATCGCCGAAGGGGTGGGGCAGGACGTGCCGCATCGCACGGGCACGCACGAATACGACGCGTCGGGCAACCCGCGCCTCGACGATGTGGGAGTCTTCCTGCGCGACCGTATCGCCCGGCACTTCGCCGCCCGCGGCCGGGAAGTCACCATCAAATACATCGATCCGAGCTACACCATCCGCAGCTTGCCGGCCAACGCGTTCGACGCGGAGTTCTGCCTGTTCCTGGGCCAGCACGCGGCGCACGCCGGCATGGCGGGCAAGACCGACATGGTCGTCGGCTACTGGAACCAGCGTTTCACCCACGTCCCGGTCGGCGTGGCCGTGGCGCAACGCAAACAACTCGACCCAGACGGCCCGACGTGGCAGGGCGTGCTGGAAGTCACCGGCCAACCCGCCTCTCCCCAACCCTCTCCCGGAGGAAGAGGAGACGAGACCTCGTGAGTTCCCGAGTATGAGGAAAATGGCGAAACGACCCCTGGATCACTTTGTTCGTCTCTCCTCTCTTTCCGTCCCCTCTCCCCTCGTGGGAGAGGGTCAGGGAGAGGGGGCGAAAAAATCGAAGCCCGCCATGTCGCGTGAACTCACCGTCTCCTCCGTCGCCATCGGCTTGGCGCTGGCCGTCGTCATGGGCGCGGCCAACGTCTATCTCGGCCTCAAGGTCGGCATGACCGTGTCGGCTTCCATTCCGGCCGCGGTGCTGTCCATGTTGCTGCTGCGTCTCCTGCACGGTCCCGGCCGGCTGCTGGAAGCCAACCAGGCGCAGACCGCGGCTTCGGCAGGCGAATCGCTGGCCGCGGGCATCATCTTCACCATGCCGGCGCTGGTCCTGGTCGGCGCCTGGCAGCGCTTCGACCCGCTGCTGACCACCCTCGTCGCCCTGGCCGGCGGGCTGCTCGGCGTGGTGCTGATGATCCCCATGCGGCGCGTGTTCGTGGCCCGCGCCGCGGCCGACCTGCCGTTTCCCGAGGGCGTGGCCTGTGCCGCGGTCCTGCGCTCGGGCACACGAACCGGGGGAGACGGGCGTGCTGCACGGCAGGTTGCGGAAGGCGTCCTATTCGGACTGGCGTTCAAGGGGCTGGCAGGCTTCGCCGGCCTGTTCAAAGGCACGCTCGAAGGCGCCTGGACCGTGGGCAAAAGCGTGGTGTACCTCGGCAGCGACCTGTCGGTCGCCCTGCTGGGCGTGGGCATGATCGTGCGGCTGCACGTCGCCGCGCTCGTCTTTCTGGGCGGCGCCATCGGCTGGCTGGTTGCCCTCCCCCTACTGAGCGCCGGCCTGCCGGACCCGATCGGTGCGGGCGCAGTCTCTCCTGTCGAAACTGCTTACACGGTCTGGTCGCAACAGGTTCGCTACCTCGGCGTGGGCGCCATGCTCGTGGGTGGGCTGGCCGCAATCGTCCGCGTTCGCCGCGGCTTGGCGATGGCGGTGCGCGCCTTGACGCAGTCGGCCGGCGTCGCGGCGGGTCCTGCATCTCATGCACGCGAAGACCTGCCGCCCGCGTGGCTGATCGGCTTGGCCCTGGCTTGCGTGGCGCTGATCGGCGTGGTGTACGTCCGCTTCACCGGCCGGCTGGACGTCAGTCTCGCCGCCACGGCCATCATGCTGATCGCGGCTTTCTTCTTCACCGCGGTGGCGAGCTACATCGTCGGCTTGGTCGGCAACTCCAACAGCCCGGTGTCGGGCATGACCATCACCACCGTCTTGTTCACCGGCGTATTGCTGCTGCTGTTCGGCTTTACGGGCAGCGCGGGCATGGTCGCCACTCTGGGCGTTGCCGCCATCGTCTGCTGCACCGCGTGCACCGCGGGCGACGTCTGCAACGACCTCAAGACCGGCGTCCTAGTGGGCGCCACTCCCCGCCGCCAGCAACTCATGCAGGTCGCCGGCGTCGCGGTCGCGGCGTGCATCATGGCCCCGGTCCTGCAACTGTTGCACGACCACACCCCAGGCGGCATCGGCGGCAAGGAACTGACCGCCCCTCAGGCGCAATTGTTCGCCAGTCTGGCGCGCGGTTTCTTCGGTGACGCCCCCTTACCCTGGTCTCTGGTCGGCGCGGGTGCGTTGATCGGCCTCGTGTTGGTGGGGGCGGACGCACTACTCGAACGTCGGCAGGCACGGTTCAGGCTGCATCCCATGCCCGTCGCCGTGGGCATGTACCTCCCGCTCGGCCTGAGCGTGCCCATGTTGCTGGGCGGCATCCTGTCCGCGCTGCTCACCGCCCGCCACCCCTCGACGTCACAGGTGCCGACAGACCCCGAATCCTCGTCAGACCGACCCGGCGTGCTGCTGGCCTCGGGCGCCATTGCCGGCGAAGCCCTGATGGGCGTCGGCCTCGCCCTCCTCGCCAGTCTGGGTCTGGCGCGTCTCGACCTCGGCCTGCCCGACGGACTGCACACCGCGTTATCCATCGCGGCGCTACTGGCCGCGCTGCTGTTCTTTCATCGGCGGGGACGTTGAACCACGCCCGAGAAAGAGCCTGCTACCACGCTCCCGGCATCTATTTTGGTTCGGGCGTTATCTACAAATGGGTGATGGTCTGAATTGCGACGAAAGAAGAAGCTCCACAGAAGTCGAAAAAGAAAACCGTTCCCTGGTGAGAAGCAAGGAAACGCCGGCTGAATCTGTTCTCAAGAGGAAATTATACATAAGATTATCCTAGGACCGTTTCGGCAAGCTCAACGAGATGGTCGCCGAGCCTGTCGAAGAATTTTCCGCTGGGGGACATCTCAATGCGAGGTCGGGGTAAGGTTCTAGAACCATCTTGGATGTGATTTCCTTTCAAACTTGAAAAAGGTTAGAAGCCGAATCCCGCGGCGAGATAAAATCCGGCTCCGACTCATCCGGCTCTACTCCCGACCAGGCATTCCGTCGCCCATCTTCTCAGCGACCCATCTTGAGCCGGTTGGCCTGTGCCCAGCCCTCTTTGAATGGCACCGTGAAATATAGAGTCAGAGCCATCCTGGCGAATTTCCACGTGCCGTTCTGCTTGACGTAGATGTCGTCGTAGCGCGCGGCCACGATGTAAGCTTCACCCTTGGAGATGGTTTTGGCTTCGAGATAGGCGTAGCCGCGGCCCGTATCGCCGTCCACCTCGACGGCATGGTTGTGCACGAACTGCTTGACGAACGACAGCAGGTCGCCGATGCCGGTGAAGAACCGGGTCAACTCGGCCCGCCCGCGGGCTTTGCCGAGATAGTCGAAGTCGAGTTCGGCGTCGTCGGTGAACAGGTCCGGTATGGTGCTCAACTCTCCGCCGTTGATGCACTCGTGATAGCGAAAGCGCAGGCTGCGGATCGCCTCGCGGTCGTGCAGGTCTTGTACCTTGGCTTCGAGTGCGGCCAGCCGCGTTTCCATATCTTGCGACATCGTTCCCTCCTTAATTAGCATTAGCCCGTCGGGTTGCCGCCCAGGTTCTCGAACCAGGGCAGTACCAGAGTTTCGTTGATGGTGTGGGTGAGCGAGTGGCTCCAGTCGGGCAACTCGGTGTAGGTCAATCGGTAGCCGATGTGTCGCAGCAATTCGTTGGACGAACGCACCGACGCGACGGGAAAGATGAAGTCGTGCCCGCCGTGAATGACGTGGATGGGCAGTTGCAAGCCCTGTTTGAGACGCAACATGCCGTCGGCCGCGGGGCTGAGTTCACCGGCGATGGGCGCGATGCCGGCGAACAGGTCGGTTTGGTCGAGGCCGAGCAGGTAGGTGAACGTGCCGCCGTCGGACAGGCCGGACAGATACACCCGACCGCGGTCCACGGCGTACTCCGCGCAGACCGAGTCGAACATCGCGCGGATGGACGCGATATCGACCGGCGGACGCAGGACCGACCAAGTGGGGCCGCGCGATTTCGGCGACAGCAGGATGTAGCCCCGGCTCCTGGCCGGGCGCAGCCACGTCCAGATGTAGTCGTCTCCCCGTCCGTAGCCGCCGTGCAGGCAGACGATCAGCGGCCAGTCTCTATCCGGCGTGTAGGATTCGGGCACGTACAGCGAATACTCGGCGTGCATGTCGTTCGCGGGCCGGTGCAGCATCCCGACGTCCACATCGAGATCGGCAGCCGGCCGGTCCTGCAGAACCTCGTGCGCCGGAGCGTCCCGCGGTGCCCAATAGCGGGACACGATCGGGAAGTGCGCTCGCTCGACATACAGCACGTCCAGACCACGACACAGCGAGAAGCGGCTCGATACGAACGCGCTGCCGAAAGTCGGCCCGGCCTTCCAGTCAAGAAACGTGCGGCTGGCATTCTGCATATGCGTCAATACTGCGGTCAGCGCAGCGTGGACCGCCACCCGGTCGGACGGGGGTTCGAGCGCGACGAATGCGGGCGCGTCATGATCGAAGAAATCGCCCAGCGTGTCACGCAAGCGCGCCTGCGCATCGGGAATCTTTCCGAAGTGGAGGGTATCCTGAATGTCCTCGAACGTGCGCAAGAAGCGCAAGACGTGAGTTTCGATGCGCTGCGCAGCATCGGCATACACTTCCCGGTTCACGGTCGCCTCCCCGGCTGGCGTTCGATTGCCCGTAGCGGCTATTCGGCGCCGATCGCGTCGAGGCCCGCCTGGGCACAGTCGATGTCTTCGGCCTCGGTGCCGCCGCTCGCCCCCACGCCGCCTAACAGTCGGCCGTCGATGAGGATCGGCAGCCCGCCCCCGGCTAGCAGCATCGGCTCGTCGATCAGGGCGGCTACGCTCTCGAACAGGGCCGGCCGCCGGTCGGCGAGTTCCTCGACCGCGGCCGACGGACGCTGGAAGGTCGCCGCGGTAAATGCCTTGGCCTGCGCCACCCCGGCCGTCATCCAGCGCGCCCCGTCCATGCGCAGCATGGCGACCTGCCGGCCCGCGGCGTCCACCACCGCGAAACTCATCGCCCAGCCCTGTCTGGCCGCCTCCGCCTTGGCCGCGTCCAGAAATCGCTCGGCCAGCGCCAAGGTCAGCGTCTCAGGTCCCTCGGCACCAGCCTCTTGCGCCGGTGATTCGGCCTGCATTTCTTCTTGTGCCCTCGCTCCGTCCGGCATACTTGCAACGCCTAAGAACAGACTTACGCTGAAAACGATAACCCGCGACATTTTCCACCCTCCCGTTCGTGGTACGGCCTTCCTGTTGAGAGACACGACGACTTCCGCCGCTTTCGCACCGGTACGTCCGACGGGAGGACTATACCCGATTTCTGTTGACATTGAGAACCGGCGTGTGGCATCTTCCGCCCAGCAAACGGCCCCGAAACGTCCAACTCCCTGAGTGAACGTTCAGTTTTCACTCCTCGCATTCCCACACGGAGGTATCCCATGCCCGAATTCGACGTACTAATCCAAGGCGGCACGATCGTCGACGGCACGCGCGCCCCGCGCTTCACCGGCGACATCGGCATTACCGATGGCAAAGTCGCCAAGATCGAGCGGAACGGCCGGCTCGATCCGAGCGACGCCGCCAAGACGCTGGACGCCCACGGCTTGGTCGTGGCCCCCGGCTTCGTCGACCTGCACACCCATTACGACGCGCAGATCAATTGGGACCCGTACTGCACGCTGTCCGGTTGGCACGGAGTCACCTCCATCGTGATGGGCAACTGCGGCTTCGGGTTCGCCCCGGTCCAGCCCGACATGCGCGACCGGGCCATGCTGACCATGTCACGCGTCGAAGCGATCCCCTATGAATCCATGAAGGCCGGCATGAAGTGGGAGTGGACGACCTTCCCCGAATGGCTCGACTTCCTGGACCGGACGCCCAAGGGGCTGAACGTCATGAGCTACGTGCCGCTGGCCCCGATCATGATCTGGACGATGGGACTGGACGCCGCCAAGAGCCGGCCGGCGACCGAGGCCGAAATGGCGACCATGTGTCGGATCCTGGAAGAGTCGCTCGACGTCGGCGGCTGCGGGTTCTCGGCGCAACGCCTGGGCAACGGCTTCGTGTCCGTACAGCGCGACTACGACGGTACGCCGATGGTGACCGACACGATGGCGGACGAAGACGTACTGGCCTTCGGGCGCGTGCTCAAGAAACGCGGCGGGGGCTTCATCCAACTCACCCAGGCGAGCGAGGACTTCGAGTCGGACATGAAGTTCTACGACCGCTTGGCCGACGAGTCGGGCCGCCCAATCCTGTTCAACGCGACCGCGGTGCGCGACGACCGGCCCAGCATCCACCGCCGCATCCTGCGCTGGATGGACCAGACCAACCGCGCCGGCCGCAAGATCTACAACCAGACGGTCATCATGCGCCAAGGGTTGTACTTCAACTTCGGGGAGATCACCGGCCTGTTCGACGGCAACGACGTGGTGCGGGAAGTAACGATGGGGACGCCGGCGGAGCGGCTCGCAAAGCTCAGGAATCCGGCCATTCGCCAGGCGCTCGTCGCCGAGTACGACACCGGCCACACCCCGGTGGTGACCGGTTCGTTCAAGGACTTCACCATCGAGTCAGTCGTCCGGCCCGAGTTCGAGCGATACATCGGCAAGACCGTCGAAGAAGTCGCCCGGATCGAGAACAAGCATCCCATGGACGCCATGTTCGACATCGCCATTGCCGACGAACTCAAGACCGAGTTCCTGACCCCTGCGCGCAACGTGCGCGAAGACCTCGCGTCCGAGCTGATGTCCTCGCCGTACAGCATGGCCGGCGTGTCGGACGGCGGCGCGCACACCAAGTTCGTAACCATCGGCGCCTACCCGACGGACATGTTGTCGTGGATGGTACGCGACGCCGGCTTCATGAGTCTGGAAGAAGCGCACTACCGCCTGAGCGCCATGCCGGCCCAGTGCGCGGGCTTCCAGGATCGCGGCACGCTGCACGAGGGCGCTCCGGCGGACATGGTGATCTACGATCTGGAGAACCTGAAGCTCACCCCCGAGAAGCCCAAGGTGGTGCACGACTTCCCGGCCGGCGAGTGGCGGCGCGTCCAATACGCCGAGGGCTACCGCTGGATCATGGTCAACGGCGACGTGACCTTCGAGGACGGACAGTGCACCGGCGCAACCCCGGGCCGTCTGCTCCGCCACGGTAAGAACTGAGCCGTGCCGCAGCGTCTATTTCAGCGGGGGTGGGCACCGGCCCGTCCCCGCTTTTTTGTGGGGATCGCAATAAAAAATAAAGTTCGCGTATCGGTTGCACGTTCATCTCCTCTCCCTTGGGGGAGAGAGTGTTAGGGAGAGGGTAACCAACGAGGGTGCTGCTTCACATCCTAGGGGCATACCTCTCGATTCCTGAGCTTGGTTGGTGAGCTTGTGGTGTCCTGAGCGTGTCGAAGAATCAAGAGAACGCGAGCCCACCCCGCTCAGGGCAACTACAGGGGGCTGCCCTACACAGCGAATGACAGCGCGAACCGCGTACCGATACGCGACCGCGTCGTGAGCTACGGACGTGGAAAATCGTGAATGGCGACGACGGTCTTGTCCGCATCCTGCCAGCGCGGGTGGGCGAAGCCGAGGTTCGCCACGTACAGTACCCCGTCTCGCATGATGAGACTCGCGTTGCCGTCGAGCGGTGCGCGTCTTTTGTCGGCGACGATCACACGCCGTGTCCCGTCGGGCGATACGCCGATGATCTCGTTACGGTAGATCTCCGACACGTAGATGTTCCCTGCTTCGTCCAGGGCGATGCCGTCCAGCAAGCTGTGGCCGCGCGAGATCACGACCGGCTCGCCCGCCGTACCGTCTGGTTGGATGGGGATGCGCAGGATGAGCGGGTCGCCGCTCGTCGCTGCATACAGATTGCGCTGATCTGCGTCCAGTGCGATGACGTTGACTCCTAGCGGAAAGCCGGAATAGGGCTCCGCTGACCAGTGCAGCAACGGGTGTTCCGACCACAAGGTGACCGTGCCGTCCGGCACGATTTTCCAGATCCCGGCGTAGGTCAGGTCCGACAGATATACGTTGCCGGCGTCGTCCACCGCCACGTCGTCGGGAAAACAGAACGGCCAGCCGTCCCCGCGCGTCGCCACGGGCGACACCTCGCGCGTTTCGGCATCGATGCGGTACAGCCCGCTCGTCACGTCCGTGGCGTCCCGACACGCCGGGTGTCGCGGGTCACCGATCCGGTCGTATTTGGAGCGGGCTTTGTACGCCACGTACAGGTTGTCTTCGGTATCAGAAGCCAAGCCCAGCACGTGCCCTTTGCCGCTCTGGTCAATGGACGGGACCCAGGCGATGTGGGCGTACCCGCCCTCCTCGTCGAGTTGCACGATTTGTCCGGTGTGGAACAGCGACGCGTACAGATTGCCTCGGGTATCCACGCCGATCCCCTCGGGCGTATCGGGGAGGCGAGAGTACACCTGCGCGCGATAGGGCGTTGCGGACTCCGCCGGGATAGCGCCGGGCAGCGCGGCGTCCTCGTCGTTTTCTCGAGCGTCATCGGGAGCCGGCTCGGAACTCTCCACCGGCTCGGCCTCTTCTTCCTGCGCGGCTGGCGGAACCTCCGACACCTCGGCCTGCTCAGGTGCATCCGGAACGGCGTCCTCGGTGACGATGTCCTCGGGCTCGGGCGATGAAACGTCCGGCGTATCGGCCGGTGGACCCGGTTCCTGACCGCCGTCGACTTCCTCGTCCGGCACGCCGGCCACAGGTTCGGGTTCTTCGCCACGCTCGATTGGCGGGGCGGGGACCTCGACCGGCGGCGGAGCCTCGTCGAGAACTTCTTCGGTGATGTCGTCTCCGACGGTTTGCGTCCAGCCGGGCTGCACCCAGACGCAGGCGATCAGCAGAAGGCTTCCCCAGGTCGGTTTTCCGTACATGGCAGTGGCGATCCTCTCCGGTCGTCGTTCCCACTGGATCATTCCTACCACTCGATGGTGGCGGGGTCTCCTTTATACAACGTGCGGACGTAAGCGATCACCTTCCAGGCTTCCTCCTCGGTAATCACCCCGTCGTAGCCGGGCATCTTGTTGCGGCCGGTCATGATCTGCCCCATCACGCGGGGGTCGCTGCCCGTGCCTTCCTTCCACTCTTCATCGGTCAGGTCGGGCCCCATCCCCCCACCGCCGCGCAGGCCGTGGCAACTATAGCAGTTGAGGAGTTTGTAGAGTTCCTCCCCCTCGCGGATCGCGTCCGGTTCTCCGGTGTAGGGGTTGCGTTTGGTCACGTCCGCGGAACCGTTCGCCGCAATCTCGGTCGTCTCGGCTACTGTTGCGGTTGAGGCGGACGTTTCGGTCGAACCGGCATCCGGCAGCGGCACGCCGTAGTCGGTCAGTAAAGCGCGAATAGCCGGCGCTTGGGAGACCAGGACACCGTTCAGCGTGTGTTGCAACGCCTCGTCCCCGCGGCGGACGCCCAACGCGATGTCGTATGCGAACGACAACGCCTCCGATCCCGCGGGCGCCTCGACTGGCACCACCTGTAACGCGCCTGTATGACGCTGCGCGAAATAGCCGGCAATCGGCCCCCAGACGATCGCGGTGTCGATCTCGCGGGCGGCGACCGCTTCGACGATCTTCCCCGGCGGACTGTCGTCGGCGTAATTTCCGAACACGCTGTAGCCGACCACGTTGTCCACGAGGCCACGCGCACTCAGCGCATGGGCCGGCGGACTGTTGGTATAGTCGTCGCCGATCAGGTGCACGCCGATGGTCAGCCCGCGCAGCACCTTGTCGTCCAGCGAGTCGAGCGTGTACGCCGCGTCCGCGGGATATACGAACGCATACGAGGATCGGTAGTAGGGTCGGGTGGCCAGGACCATCTCGACCGCGGCCGGGATGCCCATCACCACGTCGCACCGCCTGGCGTTCAGCGTATTGCGCAAGAAGCCGCGGCGCTGCGGCCACCACGTATATTCCACGGATTGGCCGAGTGCGCCCGCCAGCATCTCGGCCAGCTTGTTCTCGAATCCCTCCTGGCGCCGGTTGGAGAAGGGCAGATTGTTCGGGTCGGCGCACACGCGAAACGTGGACGGCGCGTCATCCGCGGCACGAGTCAGGGCCGCGGGGACTGACAGGAAGGCCAACAAGAGCGCGGTCGTTCCGGTAAAAGAAAGGGACGCGATGCTTCGCGCCCCCAGCGCCGCCACGTCGAACAGCCGCCGAACGGCCATTACTCCAGCGCGAAGACGTACAGCGTGCCGCCCTTGGTCGTGTCGTTGCCCAGTTCGGCGAATGCGCCGACTGCGCCCAGGGCCGCGGTCGGATCGTCGGTCGACAGATCACCGGCCACCACCAAGCCGGACCAGCCGCCGATGCCGGACATGACCGCCACGTACTGCTTGCCGTCCGGGCCGGTGTAGGTCATCGGCGCGCCGATGATGCCGGAGCCTGTCTTGAACTGCCACAAGACCTCGCCGCTCACCGCATGGACGGCTTTGAACCACCCGTCCATGGTGCCGTAGAACGCCACGTCGCCGGCGGTGGACAGCACGCCGCTCCACACCGACCATTTTTCCTTGATCCCCCACTTCTTCTCGCCCGCGACCGGGTCCCAGGCGATGAACTCGCCCCGGTGGCCGCCCGGGCCGGGATACATCTCGACCAGGGCGCCGACGTAGGGCACGCCCGCGATGTAGCGCACCTTGGTGCCCTCGTAATTCATGCACAAATGGTTGGTCGGCACGTAGAAGAGCTTGGTCCGCGGCGAATAGGAGACGGGCTGTTGGTCCTTGGTGCCCATCGCCCCGGGACAGATGTCCGTGACGTTCGTTCCTTCGCGGGTGCGTTTCTCCGGGTTCTCGACGGGCCGTCCGGTCTCCAGGTCGATCTTCTCGGCCCAGTTCACGTGGCCGAACTTGTCCGCCCCGATCACCGTGCCCGAGGTGCGGTCGATCTTGTAGGCGAAGCCGTTCCGGTCGAAGTGCACCAACGCCTTGCGCGGGCCGTCGCCGTTTTCGCCGGGCAGGTCGATCAACACGCTCTCGTTCACCCCGTCGTAATCCCACGCGTCGTGCGGGGTCATCTGGTACGCCCATTTGGCGGCGCCCGTGTCCGGGTTGCGCGCGAAGAGGGTCATGGACCACTTGTTGTCTCCGGGCCGCTGGTCCGGGTTCCACGCGCCCGGGTTGCCGGTGCCGTAAAAGAACAGGTCGAGTTCGGGGTCGTAGCTGTACCACCCCCAGGTCGTGCCGCCGCCGCGTTTCCACTCCTCGCCCTTCCAGGTCGAGACACCCAGGTCCCTGCCTTGATGCGAGGCGTACGGCGAAGCGAAATCCTCACCGATCAGGACATCGGCGTCGGGGCCGGTGCTGTAGGCCCGCCAGACCTGTTCGCCGGTATTGATGTTGTTCGCGGTGACGAAGCCGCGCACGCCGAATTCGCCGCCGCTGATGCCGGTGATGACCTTGTCGCGCACGACCAGCGGCGCCATGGTAATCGTCTGGCCCTGCTTGATGTCGCCCTGCTTGACCTTCCAGAGTTGCTCGCCGGTCTCGGCGTCGAGCGCGACCGTATGCGCGTCGAGTTGGTTGAAGAATATCTTGCCGTCCGCGTACGCGGCGCCGCGATTCACCACGTCACAACAGGCGATCGGGATCGCGTCTTCGCTCTGCGTGGGTTGGAACTTCCACTTGATCGAGGTGCCCGGCTGGCTGAGGTCGAGGGCGTACACGATGTTGGGAAACGGCGTGACGATGTACATGGTGTCACCCACGACCAGCGGCGTGCCTTCGTGGCCGCGCAGCACCCCGGTGGAGAACGTCCACGCCACGTCCAGATCCTCGACGTTCTCGGTGGAGATCCGGTCGAGCGGGCTGTAGCGGGTCAGCGCATAATTCTTACCCGGCACGACCCACGAACCGGCGTCCTGTTGCATCTCGATCAACTCTTGCGCCCCGAAGCCGGCGGCTGGCATGACAAGCACGCCGACGATAAGCATCACGCTGCGGAAAAGGCCCGTCTGTCCGATGCGTTGCGTAGCCATTCTCCCCCTCCTTTGTCGGCCCTTCGCGGAACGGCGGGCGACCGCCGTCCTGACCGTTTCGCAGCGGAAAGCTACTCTGGAAGCGTCGGCATTGTCAATGAAAAGCGAATGAAAGGGGCCAGAGCAGCGCGTGGGAGTTTACGTTGCACGCCGCGGCGCTTTGCGTATGGGTGTGTCCCTATGCCCGCCCGTCTCCATCCCTGGACGAACGCCCCTGGATCTTTCGACCCTTCGACGTGGTTCGACAGACTCACGGATAAAATTCAAGGCATCGCAAACTCAGAGACCTTCCTATCCCCAAGTTCGTTGAGCCTGTCGAAGGATCGAACGAACCCCGCTGTCACCTCGGCCTTCGTTCTCCATACCTCGGCCCTTTGACCCTTTGACAAGCTCAGGGTCTAGCCCGTTGCGCCTGATCCCTGAATTTGCGGTGCCTTGAGTCCCTGAAAGGTCGAAGGGTGTCGCAACGGGCGCGGGACCTTCTTAGATGTAATTCCCATACGTCTTGGACTTAGAGCGGGCCGGAAATCGTTCTCCCAGTCACGTCCCCATCGTCCCGACCTTTGGGTATCTGGACGTCACCGTGCCGCTGGGCGGCTCAGTTCTTCACGGGGAGGATTGTCCCGCCAATCCACGTATAGCTGCATATCCACCGGGTCGGCACTGAACACTTGACACGTCGTCCGTCACCGGGCTTCTCGATCGCAGGTCATTCGCAAACATCCTGGTTCCGTTTCAGGTATTCCAGTAGGGCTTCCGCAGCCCACTGGTGGCCGGCGGGATTCCAGTGGCTGTCATGCGCCCACTCCGCGTCGCGCAGGTCAGCACCCTGGCGGTAGATGACGTCGGCTTGATCAATGACGGGAATGCGTCGCTCCGCGGCCAGTTCGTTCATGCGGGCAAACGTCTCCCCCCCGAAGTAGTGCATTCTGTGTGTCGCCAGGATGACTAGCGCCGCGCCGTCACGTTCTGTGCGTTTCTTGAACTCGTCTAGCCCGAAGGCCGTGAAGGCGAGGGCTTCTCTGTAGAACAGCGAGGCGTTCCCCTCCCGAAACAACGTAAAGAAGCTCGGGGGGTCTTCATTGGCGGGCCGTATTTGCACGTTTCCCCTTGATACGGGCCGCCACCCATCAAGCAGCGGCGCATAGGCAGGACGCCGGCTCAGCAGTTCCACCCAGGCAACTCGTTGTGCGGAGGGGCCAATTTCATGTTCGTTGAAAAGCAGGGTCCACTTGGCGCACCACCGAGCCAGGAACCAGGATATGTGAAACACCTGTATGCCATAGATGAACGCCCTCCACGACGGCGTAGATGGAGGACCGGAAAGCCGCGGCAGCTTGAAGCGTCGATAATCCGGATCGGGAGGTCGCAACCGGAAGCGACCGTCTTCGGCTCTCACTGCGGAGACATACGGGAGATGTTCCGGATCCAGACCCTTCCATATGGTCCGCCAGAGCGGGAAGTTGTTTTGGTAATCATTCGGAACGAAGACGAGCACGACCAGCCGGGGGCGCAGATGTTGGGCGTATTCATCGTAAAGGGCCAATTGATTGATCTATCCGGTACCGCCCCTCCCGAATGCCGAGGTCGTGACGTCCAAGTGGGGAAACTCTCGGGCGGCCATCTCTTCCAGCCGGACGTGGAATTTCTGCGGGATAGGCACTTCCGAGGCCTCGACGAAGGAATCACCGATCACGGTACTGTGACAACCCTTCGCAGCCCGCTCGGGGCTCGGCGGCTCGCGGTCCGGGAACCCTAGGCGGTTGGTGCGGGAGACGGTCCAGAAATCAAGGCCGTTCGTCCAGCGGATCTCCGTGTCGGGAGGTAGCATACGGCCCACGCCGGGCACGAAGACCTTTGGCAGATATTGTTCCATGAACGGGACCGTCGAACGCAGCCACGCTTCTCTGATCAGCGCGACCACCGCCAGCCCGGCGATGAGCAGCCAGAACCAACGTGAGTCGCGCCAACCGCAGAGCGGTGGACGTCCGTGCGTTCGCAGCCGGAAGACGACATTGGCGAGCCCGCCACTGGCGAGCAGATGCGCGAACGACAGCCACGTGACCGGCTCGCCCTCGCCCGTGTAGGCGCTCGGGTCTCCGTGCAGCACGAAGCCCATCCCCAGGGCGAGCGTCAGGGTGAGCAAGTCGATGGAGACGAGCCGCAAGAGGAAGCGGGAGGGCGGAAGGGTGAGCAACGTCGGCATCCTCATGAGTGCCGCCCGTCGATCTCGGTCCCTGAGCTCGGTTGGTGAGCCTGTGGTCCCTGAGCCTGTCGAAGGGTCGGACCATGTCGAAAGGTCGAAGGGGGTCGAAACGGGCGTAGGGTCACCTTGGATGGAATTCCCAATCCCGAACCGAGAGCCGCCCGCCCCGAGGCGGCGGCGTTGTCAGTACGTCGTCCGTTCTCTATACAAGCAGAAGTTTATCACGTGGCCGCGCAGGGGGCGGCGCGGTCGTCCGTATCCCAGAAAACGTCACCTTGGCCCGCGGTGAGGAGGTGCAGGTGGGAAATGGAGCCGGGAAAGGACCAGGATCGTGACGTTCGACCTCGTGTTGTGGGGACTGGCGAAAGGACTCATCACGTTTCTCGCAACCGTATCGTATTCCAGCTTCTTCGAGTGGGGGCTGCATAAATATCTGATGCATATGCGGACGCTGCCCTACACGTTCCGCACGCATGCCCTGGGACATCACGTCCAGTTCCGCGCCGATCCGACCTACCATATCCGGCCCGGCGCTCGCAGCCTGACGATCACGTTCGCGTGGTGGAACGCGCCGCTGCTGATCGGGTTGCACGTGCCGCTGCTCCTCGGCTTGGCGTGGTTATTCGGCGTGTCGGTCTTCGTGGGCGGATTGCTGGCGCTGACCCTGGATTACGCGGTGTACGAATACACGCACTACTGTATGCACGTGCCGCGCAACCGCTGGCTGGAACGCACGCGCGCTTTCCGGTTCGTACACACCCACCATTACATTCACCATCGCTACCACTACCACAATCTGAACGTGGTCAACGTTCTGGCCGACTGGATCATCGGCAGCATGCGCACGGCGAAAGACGTGGACCTGAGCCGAGACGCGGTGCTGAAACCGCCGGCCGAGCCCACCGTCGTCACGCCCGCGGTGTAGTGCGTGCCGAAACCGCGGCCTCGCGGTCCATGAACGCCCGGGCCGACGAATACGAAGACACGCTGTAGGGAACCAGAAAGGTCAGCCCGACCTTGACCCACAGCTGGGCGGAAAAATCGAAGCCGAGCAGGGCGTCGTACTGGTTGATGAGGGTCAGCACCGGCCCCACGACGCAGGCTGCCGCCAGCCCGCGCCTGACCGTCTCGCGCCGGAACCAGTGCGAGAGAAAACGACGCACCGCGCTGCCTCCACCTTCCACCATGTTCGGCGTATAACGCGCTGCCGGTGCCCACGCAAATTCCAGCCCCTCTCCATTCGACCTTTCGATCCTTCGACATGGTTCGACCCTTCGACAGGCTCAGGGACCACAGGCTCAGGGACCGAGCTCAGGACGCCACGAGCTCGGAGACCGCGGGGGCTGCCCCTCCTCACTCAGAGGACTTTTTCGTACACGCGGTAGGTCTTGTGTATCCGTGCGCCCATACGCTCCAGGCCGCGGCGCATGGCCCAGTTGTCCTCCACGATCCACGAACATTCGACGAGGGGATAGCCGAACGCGGCCGCGGCATGCCAGAAGCGGAGATACAACATCGCGTCCACCCCGCGCAGGCGCGTGTCGGGGCACGTGCCGAGTAGCAGAATCCGCATCTTGTCGATCCGCCGTCGATACCACAGGAACTTCAGCAGCCCGAACGGAACCAACCGGCCGTTCAGATGTCGAAGCGTCTGATTGTAATCCGGCAGCGCAACGGCGAACCCGACCGGCCGGCCGTCCATTTCCGCCATCAGGCAGAGCCGCGGGTCGGCCACGCGGCGCAGGGTTTTCGCCAGCAGGTCCACCTCGGGCTCGGTCATCGGCACGAAGCCCCAGTTGTCGCGCCAAGCGCGGTGGTAGATGTCGTGCATGATCCGCACCTCGGCGTCGAACCGTTGCAGGTCGATCTGCCGGACGGCCACGCCCAGCTTGTCTTGCAGCCGCTCGACCCCGTGTACCAGGCGTGCCGGCGGAGTTGGGTCTGCGCGGATGTCGAACAGATAGGCCAACAGGTCCGTGATCTTGGTATATTCCGCGGCCTGGAGGAGTGGGGCGTAGTACGGCGGGTGGTGCGGCATCATCACCGCGGGCGGAGTCTCGAATCCGTCGATCAGGAGCCCGCATTCCTCGTTGGTGGAGAAGTTCATCGGACCGCGCACGCGGTGCATCCCCCGCTCTGCCAGCCACGTTTCCGCAGCGGCCAACAATGCCGTGGCCGCGGCCTGGTCGTCCGTACATTCGAAGAAGCCGAAGAAGCCGACCGGCTCGTCGTGAAATCGGACGTGCTCGTGGTTGACGACCGCGGCGACGCGGCCCACGACGGTGCCGCCCACGCGAGCCAGAAAATACCGGACGTCGGCGTGGCGGTGGAACGGATGCCGGCCGGGCGACAGGAGTTTCTTCAACTCCCCGCGCAAGGGCGGGACCCAGGCTGGGTCGTGGCGGTACAGGTGCCAGGGCAGCCGGATGAACTGGGCGAGGGCGCGGGCGGTGCGGACGGGATGGATGGAGACGGCGTCGTGGCGGGCGGACATGACCGGGGAACCCGAGAGCGCGGCCCGTCCCCGTTCACCCCGCGGCCACCTGCTCGACGTTGACGTACGGCCGAATGCGGTCGAACACGTCCAGGACGAAGTCGATCTGGTCGTCCGTGTGGGTCGCCATCATCGACAGGCGAATCCGGCAGGAGTGCTCCGGCACCGCGGGCGGAATGACCGGATTGGTGAAAATGCCCGAGTCGAACAGTTCCTTCCAGATCATGGCCATCAGCCACATGTCCCCGACGATGATGGGGATCACCGGCGTGTCGCTGCCGCCCATGTCGTAGCCCAGGTCCCTCAAGCCGGCCTGCATGCGGCGCGTGTTGCGCCACAATGCCTCGCGCCGCTCGGGCTCGTCTTCGATGATCTGGAGGGCGGCCAGCACCGTGGCGACCGATGCCGGCGGCATGCTGGCGCTGAAGATCAACGAGCGGGCATGATGCTTGAGATAGTGAACGACCGGCTCCGGCCCGGCCACGACGCCGCCGATGGCGGCCAGCGACTTGGAGAACGACGCCATGATCAGGCCGACGCGGTCTTCCAGGTCGAAGTGCTGCGCCGTGCCGGCGCCGTGTTCGCCCAACACGCCGAACGCGTGGGCGTCGTCCACCATGACTTCGGCGTCGTACGCTTCGGCCAAGCGCACGATGTGCGGCAGGTCGGCGATGTCGCCCTCCATCGAGAAGATGCCGTCGGTGACGATCAGCTTGCCGGCGCGCGGCGGGGTCTTGCGCAGTTGCTGGGCGAGCGTGTCCAGGTCGCCGTGCGGATAGCGCAATACGTTGCCGCTGGCGAGTTGCGAGCCGTCCACCGCGCTGGCGTGGTCGAGCTTGTCCAGGTAGAGGAAGTCGCGCTTGCCGACCAGGGTGGCCAGAATGCCCAGATTGGTCTGATAGCCGGTGCTGAAGACGAGCGCGGCCTCTTTATTGAGAAAGCGGGCCAGTCGCGCTTCGAGCTCGTCATGCAGGTCGAGCGTCCCGTTCAGGAACCGGCTGCCCGTGCATCCGCTCCCATAGCGCTGCAACGCGGACTGCGCGGCTTCCAGCACTTTCGGATGATGGGTCAGGCCCAGATAGTTGTTCGAGCCCATCATGACCTTCGTGTCCCCGCGCACGACGACCTGCGTGCCGTCGGACGACTCGATGGGCGTAAAGAACGGATAATAGCCGGTCGCCTGCGCCTCTCGGGCGCGTGTGAACCGGGCGCATTTTTCGAAGAGCTTCATCCCGTCCCCCTTCGCTGCCTGTGCGGCCTCCGGGTGAGCGTACGTGACATGCCGCGGTCCCGGCGCCGCTCGGACCCCACCACCACCATGACGGTTCTCGCTACAACCATGTCTGCTGTTTGTACCATGTTGCGGTCTCGACGAACCCGGTCCGCATGGGAATCCGGGCGGTGAATCCGAGCTCGCGGCTCGCCAGCGCCGTTTCGCACAGCCAGTTGGGCGCCAGCAGTTCCGTCACTTTTTCCCGGTTGAAGATCGTGGCCCGCCCGCGCAGCGCGGCGCCGAATTCGCTCAGCCACGCGGCCACGCGCAGCACCGGCCGCGGAATCGGAATCGGGCGCACCGACCGCCCGACCGCCTGAGCCAGGGCCGCGGCGACTTCGCTCCAGGCGTAGGAACGCGCCTCTGCCACGTGATAGATGCCGCGGGCCGCGGGCGCCGTTGCCGCGCGCAGCAGCGCGCGCACCAGATCATCGACGTGGACGAGTTGCACGACGCGCTCCGGCCCGGTCGGGGCCAGGAGGATGCCTCGCGCCGCCAGCTTGAAGAGCAGAAAGAAATCCTTTTCGCGTGGGCCGTACACGACCGGCGCGCGCAAAGCAATGACTCGCAAGGCGGCATCGGCCGCGGCCAGGCAGGCCCGTTCGCCGGCCAGCTTGCTCCGCCCGTACGCGGTCAACGGGCGCGGGACGTGATTGGGTTCGACCGGCTGACCGCTGACTGCGGGGCCGGCTGCGGCCAGCGAACTGAGATACACCAGCCGCCGCGGACGCGCCGGAGTGGGTGAGCTCGTGCGCATCGCTTCGATGAGCCGTTCGGTTCCCGCGGCGTTGACGCGCCGGTACTTGGCCTCGGAGTGCGCCTTGGTAACCGCGGCGACGTGGAAGACCGTATCGACGTCGGACACCGCACGAACGAGACTGTCTCCGTCCTCCAGCGCGCCGGGAATCAAGTCGACGTTGCCGGTCGGTAAACACGAAGGATCGCTCGAAGGACGAACCAACACACGCGGTCTGACCCCCTGCGCGACTAGTGCCTCCACCAAGTGCGAACCGATGAAACCGGTACCCCCCGTGACGAGGGTCCGGGCATCGGCCGGGAGCGGGACGCCGTGCGACACCGTATGTTGCGTCTCGATAACGGCCATGAACTCATCTCGAACCGACGCCTGATAACAGATTGCTCTAATTAAACCAAGGGGGAATGAAGCTATGGCTTTGTCCTCATTTGAAAACTTACGAACCGACTCAATGCTGCAATATGGACCTTCACCCAAGCCGCCCCTTCCATTCGACCTTTCGATCCTTCGACACCCTTCGACCCTTCGACAAGCTCAGGGACCGCAGGCTCAGGGACCGAGCTCAGGACGCCGCAGGCTCAAGGCACCGCAAGCCGAGGTATCGCAGGCTCGGGGACTGGAAGATGGGAGGGTTTGGCTTCATATCCCCTCTCCCTCTTTCGACCTTTCGACAGGCTCAAGGCACCGCAGGCTCAGGGACCTCCGGGAGAAGGCTGGAGCTTGCCCCGGACTTGATCCGGGGGAGAGGGTTCGACCTGCCGCGGGGAATCAACCTTGGGATCTGAAAGGGAGTGACGTACTTGGCGATTCCATCCGGTCGTCATCCCGCAACAGTGGAAATTCAGAACGTGGATCCCTGCTTGCGCAGGGATGACGACGAGGAGAGGATGCCTTCAGAATTACCTTGTACATAATCTCTACGAGTTGCTGTTGTACGTGCTTGACAAGGCCACGGGGAACGCTCTTACTGCATCGTTCAAGGACCGTTCGAGTGACTGCCCTCTTCCAAGACGCAGAACCGTCGAGCCCGGCTGGCCGAGAACCCGCGCTCGGCTTGAAAGACCTCTTGCACGACTGCCCGGACGAGCAGGTCGCCGGGCTGCTGCGCAAACGGTTCGCCGCAGGCGTCCGACCTCGCGCCGCCGTCTATTGGGGCGACCTGCTGCTGTCCGCTGGTGTGGGCTGGATCGCCTTCTGGCTGAGCCTGCAACAGCCGTTCGGAGCACCAGCCTATTGCGCGTACACCGCGGCGGCTTGTCTCGGCCTGCTTCGCGCGGCGCTGTTCATTCACGAGATCGCGCACTTTACCCGCGGCGGTCTGCCCGGCTTCGAAACCGGCTGGCATTTGCTGGTCGGCCTGCCCCTCCTACTACCCAGCCTGATGTACGTCGGGTCGCACGGCGACCACCATCGGCCGCAGACGTTCGGCACACCGGAAGACCCGGAGTATGCGCCGTTGGCTCACGCCGGCCGGCTCGGCCTGCTCCGATTCGTCATCGGTGTAGTCGTCGTCCCACTCCTCCTGCCGCTGCGCTGGGGCGTCCTGGGGCCGCTGTCGTACGCCCTGCCCGACTTGCGCCGGCGCGTGGTACAGCGCGCGTCGAGTCTGGTCATCAATCCCGCCTACCGGCGCCCATTGCCCACGCAACGCCAGCGTCGGCGCTGGTTCGTCCAGGAATGGGCCGCGGCGCTGTTCGTCTGGGCGGGAGCCGGCGCGTGGCTGTCGGAAACGTTGCTCACGGACTGGCTCGTCCAATGGTACGTCGTCATGGCCGCCATGCTGGTCGTGAATCAGGTGCGAACCTTGGCGGCCCACCGTTACGGGCATACCGGGCGCAGGCTGAGTCTGACCGAGCAACTGCGCGACTCGGTCAACCTGGACGGCGGCTGGCCGCTCCTGACCGGTTTGGCCGCACCCGTCGGCCTGCGCTACCACGCCCTGCACCACCTGTTGCCCAACCTGCCCTACCACAGCCTGGGCCGGATTCACCGCGAGTTACGCGCCGCACTCCCGTCCCCATCGTCCTACGCCCGGACGAGCGAACGCGGGATTCTGACGGCCTTGCGCACGTTGACCGGACGGCTGGACCGCGGCAGGCGGACGTCGCGACTCAGCGAAGAACCTGCCGGCGAAGAAGTCTGACCAGCACCGGCCATCCCCACACGAGCGGCCAACGGCGCTGGCGTTCGGTCAACTCGACCCGGACGCCGCTGTGGCGCCCCAGCTTCCAGACGACGTAGGACAGCCAATCGTCGAACGTGAGCGCCGTCTTGAGCAGCCGCAGGGCGTAGAGCGTTTTCGCCAGAACGACACGCCGCCGCCAACGGGTGCGCGCCGCGGCGCGTGTCCGTTGCGGTACGTTCACCATCCACCGGCCGGCCTGTTCGTGGAACGTGAATCCGTCGGCGGCCGCCAATTCATGCAGGCCGAGCTGCGCTACCCGATCGTAGCGTTCCGGGTCGGCCGCGTACAATGCCCGAATGGCGTCGGGCCGCTCCGCGCGCCATTCCGTCCGGTACGTCTCCCGGAATCCCGTCTGCCAGACGTCGGCCGGCCGAAACGGGCGGCTGGCGTCGTCCAGCAACGGCGCCGCACACCCCACGAACGTCAATACGGCTCTGTGCGTAGCCTGTACCACCGCCTCGCGTACCTTGGCGTCGCGCGCATAGACGAGCCGCGCAGGCTGACAGAACCGCGCCCAGACAATCGGCGCCAGCGAACGCGAACCCGCGGCGCGGACGAAATCCGCTATGGAGATGACCGCGTATTTCGCCCGCAGCACGTCCGGGCCACGGCCGACCTCGACGTAGAAGACGTTGGGGGGCAGGGCCGCGTTGAGCGCACGGAGCCAACGGTACGCGTACGTGGCGCGGTAGGAGCGCACCAGTACGTAGAAGTCCAACACGCGGTCCGCAGTGATTCCCGTACGCAGGCAGGAGCCGTAGAACAGGACCGCGTCGACGCCCGCGGCGTGCCGACGTCGGATCTCCGCGGCGACCTGTCGGACGGCCTCGGGCACGGGGCCGGCCAGTTCTCCGGTCAGGATGCCGGTGAGGGCGCCAGGGGACGGCTTTTCCGCGGGGAGACGAGACATGCTCAGGCTCGAACGAACTGCACGCGCCGGTCCGTAGAGAGGCGGAGAACCCGGTCCGGCCGCGGGTCGAAGAGTTCGCCGTCGATGGTGAACCCGCAATCCATCCGCAGGCTCAGTCGCTCGACGTTCCGGCTGTCGTAGCCGGAGTTCGGTCCAAGCGGCGGCAAGCCGCGCACGATTCGCCAGACGGCACGCGGGCTACGGGTTGCGCGGGCCGAAATGGTGGTACACCGCAGGGGCGCATCTTCCCGGCCCCAGAACGGCCGCACACGCAACAACAGCCGCGTCAGCGTCGTCGCCATGACCAGTTGAAAAGGCTGTCGCCCGCCGTGCCCGGCAGAGTCTCCTGTATCGTCGAACGTCAGCCCGATGTCGTCCGGCCCGAACATGCCGGTCCGCGGACCCCGCACCACCGCGAGCA
This sequence comes from uncultured Binatia bacterium (SeqCode), assembly GCA_965200125.1. GTDB lineage: Bacteria > Desulfobacterota > Binatia > Bin18 > Bin18 > Bin18. Next base: position 68,438 of record OZ241332.1, read on the forward strand.
CCGCCCCGGCCAGAAAGAGGCCCGCACCGAACAAACCTTGTAGCCGGCGCCGGGGATACAGGCCGTGCTTGAACGCGAGCGCCCGTTGAATGACGCCGCTGCCGAAGAACAGGCCGTACCGTTCGCCCAAGCCGGGCTCGACGTCGAAGCGTAACACGGGCCGCGTCACCATCCGTTCGCTAAGGGCGTTGTTCTGCCAGGCGCGCAGCAATGCGGTCAGTCCGGCCGCCGGTGTCGGAGCGCCGCCGATGTCCGCGGCGCTCATATTCGTGCGCCCACCGGACAGCGGGGCAATGGCCGGGAGGCGGTCGAAGAAGGGGCGGCACAGGATTTCGGTCAACACCCGTTGCAGGCTGCCGTCGCCGCCGTTCACGGCCAACACGCGAACGTCCCGTTCGGCGAAACGGGCCAGGGCGTCGGAGAGCTGGTCCTGCGAATCGGTCACGATGTGGACCACATCGGGCGCATGGGCGAGGAGCGGCGTCAATGCGGCCAGCGAGCCGCCGTGCAACCCGGCCCGGCGATTACTGAGCAGTCCGAGTCGTCCGCGGCTCTTCATGTGCACTTTCGGAACTCACGCAACGGGTCCGACAATCCGACGACACACCGAACTTTTCAATCGGGAATTACAGACAAGATGATCCTTCGACCGTTTCGACATCTTTCGACCTTTCGACAGGCTCAAGGCACATTGAAGGCGGGCACCCGCGGAACCGGGGCAGACTCCGCCACCGTATGGAACCTGCGGTCAGCCTCACTCCCCGGCCTGCATTGCCTGCCACGTCCGTATCGACCGACCGCGCAGGCGCTCGACGCCGGCTTGGCCCAGCCGCACGGTATGAAACGCCAACGACGCCACGGTCCACACCGCGACCGCGTGGAATCCGAGGTCGGGCCATCCCGCCGCCGTGCCCAGAGTCAGCAAAATCAGGTTCGGATTGCGGCGGGCGGTCATCGTACGAAAGGCCGAGTCGATCGGACGCCAGGAGTGTATTTCCATCCCGAACGCCAGCAGGAACGCCCCTTCGAGCAGACGGCCGAGCACGTATCCGCCCACGATCAGCGTGGTCGTCGGGTCGCTCCACAGCAGGCCGAACGAGATACTTCCGGCAAGGCCCATCGCCCAGGCCAGATACCAGAACGGCGGATGGACCAGGTCCAGGCTGTGGTCGAGCACGTGACCGGTCCGACTCGACGTGCACGTCACGCGCGCCAGCTTGCCGTCCACCGTATCCAGAAACGTCATCAGCCACGCGCACGCCAGACCGGCGCCGTACTCGCCGCGGACGAACAGCCACGTCGCCACGCCGACCAGCAGCCAACTCGCCCCGGTCACCACGTTCGGCGACACGTGGCCGCGGGCGAGCAGGCGCGTCACCGCCCGCGCCGGCCGGGGCCAAACCCACTTCGTCACCGCGTCGGTGACGCCCTTGTAGGCGGCTTGGAAAAGATGGTTTTCGATCCGGGTCCGTGTATCGTTGCGTACCGGCAAGACGAAGGCGGACGCGGATTTGCGCAGCGCGGAAGAATACGGCACGACCACGTCGTCGGGCCGCACCGCGTCGGGGCCGGCCGGTGACGCGATGGTCCGCGTCGCGGCCGGGCCATACGCCGCGACCACACGACTCGGCGTTTGCGGATCGATAAGGCTCAGACTGCGACCCGCGTCCGCGTGACGGCCGGCGTGTCGTTCGACGAGGATCCGTACCACCCGCTCGTCGAAAACGTAGTCGCCGCGAAAAGCGAGCATCGCGGTGCCGGATTCCACAAGCGGCGGGTCGGCCCCACAAGCAACGTCCGCGTCGGCGACACCCGCGGCGCGTAAGCAGCGGCGCAGACGTTCGGTGGGCGACAGTCCCCAGATTGCGACCGGGCGGGAGTCCGGGTCCGCCGCCGGCGCGATCCATACCCGGACCCGCTCCATGCCGCTGTCCTTGCTGTGTCGTCTCTCGAAATGCCGCGCCGCGGCGGGGATGTGCAATCGGGGTTCCCGGCGCGGGTCGTATCACGGGCCGCTGCCGTGGTATAGCTTGCCGCGCTCGCGCATCGGTTCGGAATGCTCCCTCTAGAAGAAGGAATGAACGGCCTACTCCCTCCTCCCCCCTTGAGGGGGAGGGCTGGGGTGGGGGGTCGGACCGCAGCGATGCTTCAGCCCGAGAATTGCGAACCGCGACCCTCCCCCTGACCCCGACCTCCGCATCATGCCGGCGTTCACCCTCGCCCATCTGTCCGATCTGCACGTCACGCCGGTCCGCGGCCGGCGGCCGGCGGCCTTTCTGAACAAACGGATGCTGGGCGCGCTGTCCTGGGCGGTCCGTCGCCGGTGGGAATATCGGCCCGACGTATTGGCCGCGCTGCTCGACGACCTTCACGCCCACGCGCCGGATCACGTGGTCATTACCGGCGACCTGACCAATCTCGGGCTGGCGGACGAATATGCCGACGCGCTGACGTGGCTCGAACGGCTCGGCGGGCCGCGGCGGGTCTCGCTGATTCCCGGCAACCACGACATCTATACGTCCGAGAGCGCGGCCTATCCCTGGACGTACTGGGCGGAGTACCTGCGCAGCCGCCCGGAGGCCGTGAACGGACGCCGCGGGGCGGCGGCCTCGCCCGATCCGCAACCGGGGAAATTTCCGACCCTGCGCGTCTGCGGGCCGGTCGCCATCGTGGGCGTCTCGACCGCCCGGGCGACCGCCCCTTTTCTGGCCTCGGGCGCAATCGGACGAGGCCAACTCCGGCGGCTCGAAGCCGTGCTCGGTCGGTTGGCCGAGACGCCGTACTGTCGCGTCGTGCTCGTGCACCATTCGCCCGCGCTGCGGCGCGCTTCGGCCCGTCGCCGTCTGACCGACGCCGCGGCCTTCCGTGACGTACTGGCGAAGACCGGCGCCGAACTGGTGCTGCATGGCCACAGCCATCGGACCATCACGACGACGATTCCGGGGCCGTACGGCCCGATTCCCGTCATCGGGGTGCGCGCTGCGTCGGCCCGAGGCCGGCGGCCGGCCCGCGGCGCCGGGTATCATCTGTACCGGATCGAACCCTTGGACGTACCGGCACCGCGGGCGCGGTTCCGTGTCGCTCTCACCACCCGCCTCTACTGCGCGGCCGACCGAGCCTTCCGGCTGGCGGACGAATCCCTCCTGTCGGCGGACGTTGGTTGACCCGCCCACACGCCGAGGGCTAGAAGCATGCAGGTCACGTACCCCCTGCCTCTGTGCCGCGCACGCCGCCCGCGGATGAGGGAACCATGACGAAGCTGTGGACGGTACTGCTAACGGGCCTGCTGGGCGTCCTCGCCCCCGGGATCGGATCGTCCCCCGCTCAGATGCCGCGGGACGCCCGCAACGTACTGTCGGCCATCGTCACGGTGCGCACGGAAGTGCCGTCCGAGGCACGGACCGCCAAGTTGCTGGGCGTACAGCGACGCGGCAGCGGCGTGGTCATCGACGACGCGGGGCACATCCTCACCATCGGATACCTGCTGATCGAGGCGGACCTGATCGAGGTGCGCGGCGCGGACGGTCGGCGCATTGCGGCCACGCCGGTCGCCAACGACATGCGTACGGGGTTCGGGCTGTTGCGCACGGACGAACCGCTCGACGTCGCGCCCATGCCGTTCGGGAATTCGTCCGCCCTCGCGGAGCGCACCGAACTCATCATCGCCAGCGACAGCACGGCTGCTTCCGTCCTGCCCACGCTCGTCACCTCGCGCCGCGAGTTCGCCGGCTACTGGGAGTACTTGCTGGAAGACGCCATCTTCACCGCGCCGCCGCATCCGCGCTATGCCGGCGCCGCGCTGATCGGACCCGACGGCGCCCTGCTGGGCATCGGTTCCCTGCTGGTGAACGACGCGCTGCCCGGCCACGAAGCGTTGGCGGGCAACATGTTCGTCCCCATCGACCACCTCAAGCCTATCCTCGACGATCTCATCCGTAACGGTCGGACCGGGAACGCGCCGAGACCGTGGCTCGGCGTCTTCACCGAGGAGATCCGCGACCGTCTCGTCGTCATGTACGTGGCGCCGGACGGGCCTGCAGAGCAGGCCGGCGTGCGCGAAAACGATCTGATCCTCAAAGTCGCCGGCCGACCGATCGAAGACCAGGCGGATTTCTATCGGAAGGTATGGGCGTTGGGGGACGCCGGCACCGAGATTCCGCTGACCTTGCTGCAGGGCGCCGAAACGACGGAGGTCGCCGTGCGCTCGGCAGATCGTCAGGGGTATTTTCGCATGCCGCTACCGCGGGCGCCGCTGCAATCGACCTAAGCCGCGGAGCGCGGCGTCGCACGCGTCGCTTGCCGCGCCGAGCATCCCCCGCCGACCCGGCGACGGATTCAGTCCGCCCGCAACGCCGCCGCCAGCGCCGCGGTATCGTATGACTCACAGTAGCGGGTCACCACGCCGCCGGACAGCGTCCAGACCGCGGTCACCGTCAATTCCACGCGTCGACCGGTCGGCACGAGTCGCAGCCGCTCGTCGCAGGTCACGACGACCTGATTGCCCTGCGCAATGAACGCGGTGGGAATCCGTCGCTCGCAGACGCAGGTTTCTTCGCGTCGCGCAAACCATTCCGTGACCCGCGCCCGCCCGCGCCCCGCACCGGCCCACGGAATCTCCGCGGGTCCGGGCGACTGCCACTCCACCTCGGCGGAGAGGCGGGCCAATATCGCCGGCACGTCGCCCGGCTCCGTCGCGGTCGGCAACCGCGTATAGATGTCGCGGACGATGGCAGCGTTATCGGACTCCGCCGCCTCGGTACGCCCCGACCCGTCGGACGTGCGCTTCGACGCGGCCCAGGCGACCGTGAACGTATCGAGCACCGGGCCGAACGCCGGCGTCTCGGTTTTCCGGGCTGTCTTTTCCGATGCCGGGTTCGGGACGGACGTCGCCGTCGGCTTTTCTGCCGGTGCTTCGCCCCGATCGTCCGCGTCCGTTTTTCGTTGCGCCTTCCCCCGTTGGGAGACCGCCCACGCCGCGGTCCAGGTATCGAGGTCGGGCGCGGCGAACGGCTGAGGCGTCCGTTCCAACACTTCCTTCAGATCGTTGTCAGCGGCCATGCGCCCCTCCCTGTATGATCTTCCGTCCGCCGGGCGGAGCCGATTCAGCCGGGGCGTCCGCACGAGCGGCCAGGATCCGTTCGACGGTTTCCAGGTCGTGCGGCGTGTCCACGTCGATCGCCGCCTCGGCAAACGGCAATTCGACCACCTCGACGCGCGCCCCGATCACGCGTGACACGCGGTCGATCGCAGTCCGCCGGTCCAGCCGGCCACACGCGAAACGCAGCAGATTCCATACGCCGAACAGACTCGCCAGCCGCCACGGACGTTTGCGGAATTGCCCGGCGCGCTCCCAGAAGTGCACCGCGCGGGCCGCTGCCGGGGTCCGCAGCAGAAACAGATTCGCGCCGCACAATCGCTCGCCCTTGAGCGCAACGAACGTGCGCCGCGACTCGGGATACTGCGCCCGAAAGACCGACTCGGTGACCACGCCGACGACCACGTCGGCCTCGATGTCGTCCGCTTCGCCGCAGAAATACGCAAGCATCTCTGCAGACAGCAGAGCGTGATCCGCGGTCGTCACCAGGATCGGCCCCACATCGGGGCGCGTCCGCAGATAGTCCGCCACGCTGGCCGCGGGCGAGACTCGACTGGCGTGTACCTCCAGACCGGCCGCGGCGCCGACGTTGCGCAGGACGGACGCGTCGTCGATGCTGATGACGACGTTTCCGATCCGTGCCACGGCGTTCAGGCTGTCGAGCACCCGCGCAATGAGGGGAACGCCGGCTACGGTTATGAGCGATTTGTGGCTGTAGCCGGCAGTTCGGGCAAGCTCGTCACGTCCCCCGCGGCGGCCGGCGAGCAGCAACGCCGTCAGCGGTGCGGCTCTCTCGTCCGAAGGGCGTCCGTCGGCGTTCATGCCGGCATTGTAGGCCGCGCCGACGTTCGTGCAATTCCCGAAGGCAGGGCGGACGCTCTTCCATGCCGCGCAGCGCCAAGTTAGACTGCCCCCGTTTCCACGGTCGGACCTGCGACGTGTGAAAAAGCGATGGAGGGCGCCGCCTCCGCGCTCGAACATCCTGCCTCATGCGTATCCTGCTCGCGTTTGCCCGCGCCTATCCGGGTCGGAGCGCGCTGACGCTCGCCTGTCTCATTTTTGCGACCTTGGCGGAGGGCATCAGCTTTTCGAGCCTGCTGCCGCTACTCGGGCTGGTAACTCGGGTACATCGGTCAACGCCTGCAACGGATAGTGAGCCGACCGGTCTGGAGCGGATCATCACCTCCGCGTTCGCTTCGGTCGGCCTCCAACCGAGTATCGGCCTGCTGTGTCTCGTCATCGTCGGCGGTATTGCGCTCAAAGCCGCGTTCGTCCTGCTGGCGCAGAAACAGGTCGGATATACCGTCGCCCACGTAGCGACCGACCTGCGCCTGTCACTGGTGCGCTCGCTGCTCGCCGTGCGCTGGGAATACTACGTGCGGCAACCGGTCGGCGGCCTTGCCAACGCGTTCGCCTCCGAAGCCGGTCGGGCATCGGGAGCCTATCTGAACGCGGTCACGATCATCGCATTCGGCATCCAGACCGTGCTGTGTTTCGGGCTCGCCGTGGTCGTTTCGTGGCAGGCAACCCTGGCCGCTACCGCGTTCGGGGTGATGGTCATGGGCGGCACGCATCGCTTGGTGCGCATGGCCCGCCGGGCCGGGGCCCGCCAGACCGAGCTGCTGAAGAACATCCTCGGCCAACTCACCGACGTTTTGTACGTCGTGAAGCCGCTCAAGGCGATGGGCCGCGAGGCGCAGGTCAGCCCGCTGCTGGAACGGAGCACGCGGCGTCTGAACCGCGCACTGAAGCAGGAGGTGTTCAGCCGGGAGGCGTTGGCAGGCCTGCAGGAATCGTTGTTGATCGTCGGTCTGGTCTGTTGGCTGTACGTCGCACTGACGCGCTGGTCGCTGTCGCTGGAAACGGTTTTCATGCTGGTTGTCCTGTTCGGCCGCACCCTGGCCAGCCTCACCAGAGCCCAGCGGCAGTATCAACGCATGGGAGCCCTGGAGAGTGCCTACTGGTCGCTGCAGGAGACGCTGCGCCAGTCCGACGTCGCGGGCGAGCGCAATTGTGGAGTCGAACGGCCACAGCTTGCTCAGGCCGTCACGCTGGACGAAGTCAGCTTCGCCTACGCCGACCAGCCGATCCTCCGGCGCGCGTCTTGTACCATTCCGGTCGGTGACGTCACCCTGCTGATCGGCCCGTCGGGCGCCGGAAAAACATCCCTGGTCGATCTGATCGCCGGCCTGCTGCAACCCGACCGCGGCAGCATCCGTATCGACGGCGTTCCCCTGTCCACCGTCGATCTTCAGGCGTGGCGACACGTGATCGGCTACGTGCCACAGGAGATGCTGCTGCTCCACGAAAGCGTGTTCGTGAACGTCACGCTGGGCGACGCCGGACTGACCCCCGCGGACGTGGAAGCCGCGCTGCGCGCCGCGGAGGCGTGGGATTTCGTTCGCGCGCTGCCGGACGGGATGGAGACGCGCGTCGGCGAGCGTGGCGCCCGCTTGTCCGGCGGCCAGCGTCAACGCATCGCCATCGCGCGCGCCCTGGTCCACTCGCCCAAACTGCTCATCCTGGACGAGGCGACGACCGCGCTCGACCCGAAGAGCGAGGCCGCAATCTGTCGCAGCGTGCAACGCCTGCGCGGGGAGATGACCATTCTCGCCATTTCTCACCAACCCGCGCTGCTGGACATCGCCGACCACATCTATCGGCTGGAGGCAGGTCGCCTGACACTGGTCGAGTCCCCTGCCGCGGCCCATGCGCAGCGGAAGATCGCATAGCTGGTAGGTAGCATCTCGATGACGCTCACGACCGCCCCCGACCGACGACCAGCCGCCTCCCTCAACCAGAAACGCCCGGGGACGAGTTTGTCTTACTCCCCCCGCCTTTCCGTGCCTCCCCTCGAACGCATCGTGTTGGACGCCCGCAGTGACAGCGCGCCTATATCGAAACCGCCGGTCCGCATCTTCGTCGGCACGGAACCGGCCCAATACCGCGCCGAGCGTGTGTTCGTCTGGTCCATCGAACAGGTCCGCAACCCGGCGCGCGCCTACGAAATCCATCTGATGAAGAACCTGTCGGGCTTTCGGCGGCGCAGCTGGCTGACCGGCTTTACCAACTACCGTTTTGCCGTTCCCTCCCTGGCGGGGAGTCAGGGCCGCGCCATCTACAACGACGTGGATCAGGTTTATCTGGCCGACCCCGCGGAACTGTTCGATACCGCCCTCGACAGCCACGGCTATCTGTCCGTGAACGACCGCGACACCTCGGTGATGCTCATCGACTGCGCGCGCATGGCGGCAATCTGGACGCCGGAAGCCGCCCGACGGCAGCGCCGCAAAATCCTGGAGGCCCTGGCGCGCGCCGTTCCCGGCCTGTGGGGCAGCGTGGACCCTGCCTGGAACACTCATGACCATGCCTACGAGTCGAGGAGGGAACTACCGGCCCCGAAAGTCCTCCACTTCACCACCATTCACGCCCAACCCTGGCAGCCGTTTCCCGAACGCTATGCGTACCAAGCGAGTCCCGCGGCAGACGTCTGGTTCGACCTGGAGCGCCAAGCCGAGGCCGCAGGCTATCACCCATTTCACGCCGACCGGCCCACGGCGCGCTATCGCGGCTTGTGCGCCCGCCTCAAGGAATCGGACGCCCAGGAGAACATCGCCGGTGTCCGTTCTCCGACTTCTCATCCTTCTTGCACGCAGGCCGTTGAACGGCTCATCGCCGAGACCGCCAGCCGGACGATCCTGTCCCCATCCTTCGGGCTCGACGCGTGCGCCCCGCCGCTCAGGAGTTCCGACGGACACGAAGGTGTCGTCGTCGAAACATACACTCCAGCCACGGCGGACGAACGCCCGGTCCGAACGGCTGACGGCGTCGTGTCTGCGCATACCCTGGATTTCGTACCGGACGAGGACGTGTCGTGGCTGCTGGACGACTTCTTTCGGCGCGCGCAGCGGTTCGTGTCCGTGTTGGTGAGCGATTCCGCCCACGATCTGACGCTGCCGGACGGTGACCGGCTTCAGACCCGGGTGAGACCGGTCGCATGGTGGCGGACGCATCTGGACGCGGCAAGCCGCCGTTCCCCGAAGCTGCGTTGGCATCTCCGACTCGAAGCCCCGACCGGTCAGGGCCATGCAGGACGCGACTACACCGGCGGAAATCTCGGACGGCTGCCCGTCGTATGGGTGCTGACCTCGCATAAACCCGGACATACGACACAGGCCGGCGGGCTGGCGGACGCGCTCGGCTGGCCGTACACGACGAAGACGCTGCACTTCCGCGGGCCGACCGGCGTCCACAAATACCTGTTCGGCACCGACCGCCCGACACGCCGCGGTCTGGACGTCGAGAAGTCTGACGCCCTTAATCCGCCCTGGCCGGATCTGGTGATTGCCGCGGGTTGGCGCCCGGGCCGGGTCGCCCGCTGGATTCAACGCGAGAGCCGGGGCCGAACGCATCTGGTATTGCTGGGCCGCATCGGCAGCCGGCCGATCGAGCCGACCGACGTCAGCGTCGTGTGCGCGCATTTCCGTCTCCCCCCCCACCCGCGGCGTATCCAGACCGTCGCCCCGGTCACGCAGGTCAGTCCGATCCGGCTGGCCCAGGCGACCGACACGTGGCGGCGTCAGGTCGAAGCCGCGCCGCGCCCCTGGATCATGCTGCTGGTCGGTGGCGCGACCGCGCGTAATGAGTTGACGCCCGACCAAGCCCGGAAGCTCGGCGCCGAGGTCCGGACGTTCGCCGCACGCCTGCGCGGCACCGTCTTCGCCACCACCAGCCGCCGAACCGGGCGTTCTGCGGCGGAGGCACTCGCAGCCGAACTCGGGCCGCCGCACTCGGTCTATGTCTGGCAGCCCGACCGAAAGGACAATCCCTATCTTGGGTATCTGGCGCTGGCCGACGTTCTGATCGTGACGGGCGAGAGCGAATCCATGCTGGCCGAAGCCGCGGCTACTGAAAAACCCATGTACATTTACCCGCTTCCAGAACGGCCGGCCGGTATTGTAGAGCACGCCAAAGGCTGGACCCTCATGCGCGCCGGATCCGAGCGGCGGAATGAACGAGGGAGCCCTCGACCGCAGCGTGGGGTAGCGTACGTGTGTGGGCGACTGATCGAACGGGGCATCGTCCAGCCGCGCCGCGACCTGCATGCACTGCATGCCGCGCTGGTCGAACGCGGCGCCGCCGCATTTTTTCCTCCGTCCGTGGACGCCTGCGCTCCGAACGGCTCGCTCGCCATCCGACCGCGGCCGCCCCTGCGGGAACTCGACAGCGTGGCGGCCCGAGTCCGCGGCCTGCTCCCGTTTCGCGTACACCCATGACGTCCGTCGTCTTTCTGCGCCACGGCCACAGCGTCTGGAACGAGGAACGCCGCTTCACGGGTTGGGCCGACGTTCCCCTCAGTCCGCACGGCCGTGAGCAGGCGCGCGAAGCGGCCGGCCGCCTACGGGCGCACGGTTTTTCGTTCGACGTGGCGTTCGGTTCCACACTGCAGCGTTCCATCGACACGCTCGGGATCGTGTTGGACACTCTGGCGTTGTCCATTCCGGTGCAAACGAGCTGGCGGCTGAACGAACGGCATTACGGCGCTCTGCAAGGACTGAGTCGGGCCGACGTCGTCCGCCGGTACGGATACCGCCAAGTCACGGTTTGGCAACAAGACTTCGATATCGCACCACCCGCCCGGAACGCGGACGACGTCACGAACGGCGATGCGAACCTGCAAGACGGCGCGCCCGATGGGGAAGAGCCACTGACCGAGAGCCTCCGCGATGTCCGGGCGCGCGTGCTGCCCTATTGGCACGAGACCCTGGTTCCCGCCATCACCGCGGGCCGGCGGGTGCTGGTCGTCGCGCACGGCAACAGTCTGCGCGCCCTGACGACATGGCTCGACGACGTGCCCGAACGCGACATTCCGCGCGTCAAACGCCCGCTGACCGGCGAGCCGTTCGTGTACGAGTTCGACCGCGACGCACACCCGCTGCGCCACTACGGCTTGCGTCCGCAGCCACGCGCTTGGCATTGGGTCAAGGCCAAGGTCGCCGGCACGGTCCGAAGCGCAGCCGGTGCGCCGGAATAGGGCTTCATGCCGTACCTCGACCATGATCGGCTGGCGGCCATCGACGCGCAAACGTTCCGTGCCGCCCGCCCCTATCCGTGGCTCAACCCGGAAGGCTTGCTGGCTGCAGAGGGTTATCAGCGGCTGGTAGCGCACCTGCCTGAGCAAAGAGACTTCACGCCCAGCTTCGGTAAGCCGCGCGCCCACGGCCAACGGAGCCACGACCGCTTCTTCCTCGAATACGGCGCCGACGTGCCGGTCTCGCAGGACTGGCACGACTTTGTGGCAGAATTGCAGAGTCCGGCATACCGAGATTTTCTCGGTCGCTTGCTGGGAACGCAAGCGTTTGCCCTGGACTTCCATTGGCACTACACCCCGCGCGGCGCGTCCATCTCCCCACATTGCGACGCCAAGCGGAAGCTCGGATCGCACGTCTTCTATTTCAACACCGCACGGGACTGGGACCCGGCCTGGGGCGGCCAAACGCTGATTCTCGACGACCGCGGCCGGTTCGCGCGCAACTCCGCGCCGAGCGTCGAGGATTTCGACGCTGTTGTGGAATCCGATGCGGTCGGCAACCGGAGTTTATTGTTCGCCCGCGGCACCGCGTCCTGGCACGCCATGCGGCCCCTCCAGTGCCCGGAGGGTCACCTGCGCAAGGTCTTCATCGTCGTCATCACTCGTCGCGGGCCGCTGGAGCGCGTGCGCCGCTGGTTCGGCGAAAAGCCGCCCGGCTATTGAGCCCCGGCGAGCAGCTCGGGCAGACCGGCGAGGCAGGTTTCGATCGGCACGATCTCGACGCCGTGGTCTCGCATGGCGCGCGTTCCGCAATAGATCAGATACGCGTCCGCCATCGGATAGTCGGCCAGAAAGGCCGCCAGTCCCGCGGTGTCTTCCTTTCGGACGTGCGAGGCGAGCTTCACCTCGAACGCTTTGATCCCCCGTTCTCCGTACAGGACGAAATCGACCTCCAACCCGGTTCCCGTCCGCCAATAGAACAGTGAGTACCCGAGATTCAGGTAGGCGTTGTAGGCCACCAGTTCTTGCAGGAAGAGGGTTTCCAACCCGGCGCCGCCGATCTCTCCAGGCCGGTCCAACGGTCCTTTGGGACGGAGCGTACGGTACACGCCGGCGTCGAAGAAATAGAACTTCCGATGCCGGACCATCCGGCGTTTCGCCCTTTTGGTGAAGACCGGAAGCCGGTAGCTGAGAAGCAGATCATCCAGAATGCCGAAATAGTGTTCCACGACCTTGCGCTCGACGGCGCACTCCCGGCTGACCGCGGACACGTTGAGGACGCTCCCCTGCGAAAAACTCGCGGCTTCCAGAAAGCGGGAAAACGCCCCCAGGTTGCGCGTCAGCCCCTCCTGTTGCACTTCCTCCCGCAGATAGGTGCGCACGTAGCTCTCGAGATACGCTTGGGGGAAAGGTTCCTGCGTCACGCCGGGCAACCCGCCATGATCGAGAAAGCGCGACAACACGAAGTCGGATCCCAACTCACGGCGCGTCAGCGGGTGCATGGTACACGTCAACGCGCGTCCGGCCAGCAGATTCACCCCGCGCTTGCGAAGGCTGCGGGCGCTGGAGCCGGTCAGAATGAAGCGGACTCGGTAGTCTTCGATCAGCCGGTGCACCTCGTTCAGCACCGCGGGGACGCGCTGCACTTCGTCGATGACGATCCACCGGTCTCGTTCCGCGGGAACGTACTCCTGCAAACGGGCGGGCCGGGCGAGCAGGTCGGCGTAGAGATCGGACTCGAGCAGGTCGAGGTACACGGCGTCGGGAAACGTCGTTTTCACCCAGGTGGATTTTCCCGTACCCCGCGGGCCGAACAGAAAAAAGCTTTTCTGTTTCGGGTAGATGAGCAATCTGGAATACATGATTCCATTTTTACAGGAAAAATGGAATTTTCAACTCCAGAATGACATGTTCTTCGAGAGAAAATTACATCGCAGATTCGAGGCCGTGACTTGCGTACACACGCACACAGTTATGTGTTTCGTGCGGGTTTCGGTCTCTTGCGCCTGTTTCACGGTCTTCCAAGTGGGCTGTCGGCCCCAGTCACTCCCGCTCGCAGAACTTGTCGAACAGCTCGGGACGGATACGTTTCCACTTCTTCTCGAAGAAGTATAATTTGGTCCACGCCGCGGCATGGCAGAGTTCCACAAAGGGCAGATAGGGACGGAAATCCGGGACGCTCTCGTCCAGAAAGAGACGCTGGAAGAAGACGGATCGAAACGGATCGAGCCACCGGGTCAGGGCATAAACCACCCCGCTTCCGATCAATTGGCCGTGCCGCAGACTTTCGACATCGATCCCGCAGACCATCTCGTCTCTCCGGGTCACGACGAAATTCTTGAGGACGGCGTCCACGTAATCGAAGCCGATCCAGACGGTCTCCGGGGCCAGGGCATCCGCAGCGGAACCGAGGGCACGATGGGTTGCGTCGGAGAGAATGCCGACCCGCCTGAGGACGTGCAGGTCGCGCCGGAGGCGGAACGGGATAGGCGTCTCCGCCAGCGGCGCGGCCTGGGACCGCCGGCGATACGTTACCGCGTAGAAGTCGGCGATCTTCTCGACGAGCGGTACATCGACCGCGGATATCGGACTGCCCTCGACGTATTCCAGCCACACTTCGTGTTCGTACCGAATGGCGACCTGCGGAAAATGGGGGCTGCCGGTGAAGGCGTCCAGGTTCCGCTCGAACTCGGCCGCCAACGCGGTGTCGCGCAGAATGAGGCGTTTGAGCCGGCAGCCGTTCCGCGTGACGAACCGCGTTCGCTGTGAATTCTGGAGGCGGTTGCCGACGACGCGGGAGAGCAGATAGCGTGCCCGTCGCGCGAGGCGGAAGGCTACGGTCTCGGGTGCGAAACGAGCCATACCACCGCCATGAGTACGTCAGCCGCCGCTCACGAGGCAAGTCCTTCCGCCTCTCCGCACGACCGCCCCATCGCGTTCTTCGTCCGCTCGTTCGAGGGTGGCGGCGGTGCCGAACGTGTCATGCTCAACCTCGCGTCGGCCCTGGCCGCCCGCGGACACCCGCTCGACCTCGTGATGAGCCGCAGGGAAGGACATTTCCTGGAGGAAATCCCCTACAGGGTCACCGTCGTCGATCTCGCCATCGGTTCCCCGCGCCGCCTGTTTCCCGCGGTTCGGGCGATGCCGCACATCGCCTGGCGGCTCGGTACGGCCGCCTTGACCCCCAAAGCCGCGTGGCTGCTGAGCGCGGTGCCGGCCCTGACAGCGTATCTGAACCGTCGGCGGCCGGCCGCCCTGTTGTCGGCGCTCGGTTATCCCAACGTCGCCGCCCTGCTGGCGCGCCGGTCGGGTGCGACGCCGACGCGGGTGGTCGTCAGCGAACATAATCATCTGTCTATGTCCGCGGCGCACGCGCGCAAACGACACGAAAGGACCTTCCCCAACTTGGCCGCGCGCCTGTATCCCGCCGCGGACGGGATCGTGGCGGTCTCGCACGGCGTCGCCGACGACCTCGCCCGGACGCTGCGGCTCCCGCGTTCCCGGATCACGACGATCTACAACCCGATCTTTCGTTCGGAGATCGCCATCGAGGCGTTGGCGCGGCCCGCTCATGCCTGGCTGGCGCCGGACGCGCCGCCGGTGCTGCTCGGCATCGGGAAGCTGAAACCACAGAAAGATTTCGCCTGCCTCATCCGGGCGTTCGCGCGCGTCCGGGCCACGCGGCCGGTACGGTTGATCCTTCTCGGGGACGGGCCGCAGCGCGAAGCGCTGCTTGCCCTGGCGCGGACGCTCGGGGTGGCGGACGCCGTCGCCCTGCCCGGCTTCGTCGCCAACCCCTTCGCCTATCTCGGTCGGGCCGCGGCCTTCGTCCTGTCGTCGGCGTGGGAAGGGCTGGCCAACGTCGTCATCGAGGCGCTGGCGTGCGGGTGTCCGGTGGTGAGTACGGATTGCCCCAGCGGACCCGCGGAAATCCTGGCCGGGGGGAAGTACGGCCGGCTCGTGCCGGTGGGAGACGACGCGGCGTTAGCCAACGCGATCGCGGCGACGCTGGACGCCCCTCCCAGGCGAGAGCCGTTACGCAACCGCGCGCGGTACTTCTCGATAGATCGTGCGGCCGCACAATACCGTCGCATGTTGTTGGGCATGTCATGAACCCGACCCGCCTCGCGCTGTTTACCGACTCCAAGGAATTCCGCGGGGTGGAGCGCGTGCTGAGTATCCTTGCCCGAGGTTTGGCCGATCGAGGCCATCGGGTCGATCTGCTCGTCGGCGGGAGCGCCGACCCGCCTGCGGTTTGCGCACCCGCGCCGGTCAACATCGTCCGGCTTCGGCCCGATCCCGGCTGGCTGAGTCGTCTCCGGGCTTTGGCGGTCGATCCCAAGGCCGGCGCAATGTTGCTGCGGCCGTTCGCCTTTCCGCTGAGGGCGCCGCGGGCGGCACGCTATCTGCGAGATCTCGCCCGCTATCTGCAACGGGAAAGGCCCGCGGCCCTGCTGTCGGCCAAAACGCATCCGAACCTGGTCGCCCTCTGGGCGCGGCGGCTCGCCGGCGTGCCCACCCGGATCGTCGTTTCCGAGCATGTGCATTTTTCACGCGCCCTGGAAGCACACAGGCGGAGATGGCGGTGGCGCTACGTTGTTCCGGCGGTACGGCGTTTCTACCCTTGGGCCGACGCATGCGTGGGGGTTGCCGACGATGTCGCCGACGACCTGACCACAGTCGCTCGTTTGCCGCGAGAATGTGTCACTACGATTTACAATCCGGTAGTAAACGCCGACATGCTGGAGAAGGCCCGGACTCCGTTTTGTCATGATTGGTTCCGGTCCGACGCCCCGCCAGTGATTCTCGGCGTGGGCAGACTTGACCGCGCGCATAAGGATTTCTCCACCTTGCTGAGAGCTTTTGCACACATACGCGCCGAGCGGCACATCCGCCTCATGCTTCTTGGGGAAGGTCCGGACAGGGTCGAATTGGAAAAATTGATCGAGACCCTCGGCGTTGCCGCGGATGTCGCCATGCCGGGGTTCGTCGCTAATCCCTACCCCTATTTCGTACGCGCCGCGGTCTTCGTCCTGTCTTCGGCCTTCGAAGGACTGCCGACCGTCCTCATCGAGGCGTTGGCGTGCGGCTGTCCGGTGGTCAGCACGGACTGTCCGAGCGGGCCGGCGGAAATCCTGGACGGGGGCGCGTACGGTCCGCTCGTGCGGGTCGGGGACGACGTCGCCTTGGCCCGCGCCATCTGCGGCACGTTGGATCATGTGCCGCATCGAGAACGGTTGATCGAGCGGGCGCAGTTCTTCTCCGTGGATCGCGCGGTCGAGCAGTACGGCCGTGTGTTGTTGGAACAGTAGGCTTGACGTATGTCGACGTTCTGCCCTGCGCATTTCGCCCTGTATACCAACTTCTCGACGTTCGGCGGGGTGGAACGCGTCTTGCCCAATCTTGCGCAGGCATTGGCCGAACGGGGCCATCGAGTCGATTTGGTACGGTGCGGCGAAGCGGATGCAGATCCGAATCACGAGCCGCCCACGATAAACGTCGTAGCGCTGTCGAGCGGTTCTCACTGGCGGGGACGCCTTTCGGCTCTCGGGGCCGATCCTACGGGTCTCGTGCCCCTTCTGCCTCCCGTCCTGATCCCGCCCAAACCGAGCAAAATCATTCTCTATCTCCCGGATCTGGTCCACTATCTGCGCCGTGAGCAACCGACGGCACTGCTGTCCGCCAAGCCATATCCGAACCTGACCGCCGTATGGGCCAAACGGCTGGCCAACGTCTCGACGCGGGTCGTCGTGTCCGAGCATAGACATACCTCCCGAGACCTCCGATATCAGCGCCGGCCGAAATGGCGAAACCGCTTCATCAGACCTCTCCTCCGACGCGTCTACCCGTGGGCCGATGCCATCGTGAGCGTTTCCGGGGGGGTCGCCGAGGATATGGCGGCATTCGTCGATCTTCCCCGCGAACGCATCACGACGATCTACAACCCCGTCGTCACGCCCGACCTGCCCGCCAAAGCGCGGGCGCCACTCGATCATGCCTGGTTTCGACCGGGTGCCTCGCCGGTCGTACTCGGTATCGGCAGATTGGTTCCGCAGAAGGACTTCCCGACTCTGCTGAGAGCCTTCGCCCGTGTCCGTGCCCGACGCCCAGCCCGGTTGATGATCCTCGGAGAAGGTGCGCTCCGAACCGAGATGGAGACGCTCGCCCGGACACTCGGGATTGCGGCGGATGTCGCCATGCCGGGGTTCGTCGAGAATCCGTATGCCTACCTGGCCCGCACCGCGGTCTTTGTGCTGTCCTCAGCCTGCGAAGGGCTGCCGACCGTCCTCATCGAGGCGCTGGCGTGCGGCTGTCCGGTCGTCAGCACGGACTGCCCCAGCGGACCCGCGGAAATCCTGGACGGAGGGAAGTACGGACGGCTCGTGCCGGTCGGGGATGATGCCGCGTTGGCCCAAGCCATCTGTGACACGCTGGACCATGCGCCGCCGCGGGAAAAGTTGAGCAACCGGGGGCAGTTCTTCTCCGTGGACCGAGCGGTCGAGCAGTACGAACGCCTCTTGCTGGGAACGGACCCCGCCCCCCGACAGCGTCGTTGAACCATAAGCGGGGATATGGTTAGTAGGACGCAGGCGGAGCAACCCCGCAGGGAGCACACATGGAACTCGCCACCTTCGATACACTGACCGCCGCAGCCGCTCTGCGAAAGGCGGGCATTGAAGAAGCGCACGCGGCGGCCATCGTCCAGACGGTTCGCAGCGCCGTCACCGAGGGAGTCTCGACCAAAGCGGACGTCGCCGAAGTGAAGGCCGACATCGGTGAACTGCGAGCCGAGGTGAAGGCTGACATCACCGAAGTGCGATCTGAAATCGCCGAATTGCGAGCCGAGGTGAAGGCCGACATCGCCGAAGTGCGATCTGAAATCGCCGAAGTCAAAGCGGATGTCGCTCAATTGCGGACAGAAACCAAAGCCGACATCGCCGCATTGAGGGCTGAAACCAAAGCCGACATTGCTGAATTGAGAGCCGAAACCAAAGCCGACATCGGGGAGGTCAAAGCGGATGTCGCTCAATTGAAGGGCGACGTGTCGGCTCTGTCCTCTCGGGTCACCGCCATCCAATGGGTCATCGGCATCCAGTTCGCCCTGTCACTCGCCATGGCCGCCAAGCTCTTCGGGCTCGTCGGCGGCGCCGCACCCTGAAAAAGCGCCCCTACACCATCATTACCCCGACCGTGCTGTTCTCCCAGGGCGAAGCCATACAGGCAGCGTCGCCGGATAAGAGGATGGGACGACGGTCAGCATCCGCCGAGCGACGAGGACGTCACGAACTGTGCGGTGTCGTTCGACAGACGGGCGAAGTGGGCGCGCACCTCGGCCAGATCGGTCGGGGTGTCGGTTTCGGCCCACCACAACCCCTCGATGAAACACACCTCGACCGGAAGCGCCGCTGTCAAGTCGTGAATGACGGACAGATACCATCGATCGAGTGCCGCGGGGTCGCGCATGGCGGATTCGAGCGCGGCCCGGAAGGCCGATCCCCCGCGGCCGCGGAACGTCATCAGCCCGATCGACTCGCCGTGTACCGTCTCCGGCGCCAGGGTCTTGCCGACCGTGGCGAGCCGCCGGTCGGAACGCACCGTCACTTTCATGTCGTCGTCGTCGTAGGCCGGCTTGCGGTTGACCGCCAGGGTGACCGGCGCGGACGGGGTGCGCAGCAGGCGGTTCAGCACCGCGGGCTCGAACAGCGTGTCGCCGTTGAGCAGCAGGAAGTCTCCGCTCATCTCGGGCAGCGCGGTCCAACACGTCGCCAAGTTGTTCGACACTGCGAAGAACGGGTTGAATCGGCTCGTGACGTCGATGTCCGGCAGCCGACAACCGGCCAGAAACTCTTCGACCCGGTCGGCGCCGAAGCCGGTCATGACCGTAGCGCGACGAATCCCGCACGCGGCCAGCGTGCGGAGTTGGACTTCCAACGCCGGCCGGGACCCATCTACCGCCAGTAAACATTTGGGCGTGGTTTCGGTCAGCGGGAGGAGCCGTTTACCCTGACCGGCGCTCAGAATGATCGCCTTCATGGAAATGTCTGGAGAGGGTGAGGCGGACGGCCGATTCGCGGAGCCCGGCCGCCGGCGGTAGGCAGCACGTGCGGGCCGGTATAGGGAAAAACCACGTGTCAAGCAAGCTGAACGCAATCCGGCGGTCCGTCCGGCTCCTGACGTGGCATCGGGGCGGAATGCCGTCCCTGCCTGCGCTGATGGAGCGGCGGCTCGGCCGGACGCTCGGCTTCGCCGTGCTCGCCGAACTCTGCGCGCCGACGCTGTGGGCGTTGTTCGGCCTGACGGCGCTGGTCCTCACCAAAGACTTGCTGGGGTTCTCCGACCTGGTCGTCAACCGCGGTCTCGGGGTGGCCGCGGTCGGTCGCATCGCGTTCTACGAAGTCGTCCCGCTCCTGTCGCGGACGTTGCCGTTCGCCGTGCTGGTCGGCTGTCTGGTCGGGCTCGGACGGTTGCGGGCCGATCGCGAATTGCTCGCCCTGCAAGCCGCGGGCGTGGCGCGGGAGCACCTGTTGGTGCCGGTGTTGGGCTTTGCGACGCTGCTGAGCGTCGTCGGGCTGGGCTTCTCCCTGTTCAGCGCGCCGGCCGCGGTACGCGCGCTGGACGCGGCGCTGCACGACATGTTCCGCGGGAATCCGGGCGTCACCCTGCGCCCGGGCACGGTGCACGTTTTCGGGGACTCACGCCTGGTCGCCCGCGAGGTGTCGCCGCGCGGCGACCGGCTGCGCGGCGTGCTGCTGTGGGTATCCGATGCCAGCCGGCAATATCTGGCCGGCGACACCCTGTTTGCCGAGCACGCTGACGTCCAGCCGTTGCGCGCCGGCGTGGCGCGGCTGCGGTTGTCCGACGGCGTCATCCTGCTGCCCCCGGACGAGGGCGGCGGCGAAACCCGCTTCCAGACTTTCGAGACCGACCTCCGGGAGGCCGGCGCGCCGCGTGGCAACGGAACGCCGCCACTCACCGGCCTGTCCACGTCCGAGTTGCGGGCACACGTCGAAACGCTGGGCGGGAACGAAGGCATCCGCGCGCGCATCGAATGGCATCGGCGCTTCGCGTCTCCGGTGACGTGTCTCGCGTTCGGGCTGCTGGCGGTGCCGCTGGCGTTCACGGGCCGACGCTTTTCCCGCGCGTCCGGCGGCGTCGCCGGTCTGGCGATTACGACGGCGTACTACGGCGTGACGCAGTTCGCGGAAGGGTTGATCCAGGCCGGGGTCATGTCGGCCGGCGTGGGCGTCTGGCTGCCGCATCTGCTGGTCGGTCTCGCGGCCGCGGGGCTGATCGGCGTCCAGAACCGGAGCATGGCGCGCCGGCGGCCCGATTGGCCGACGCTGCGCCGCACGACGCCGGCCGCGGCGCGGGGGCGTCGACTCCGTTCCGTTCTGACGGGTTACGTGGTCCGCCGCTATCTGCTGATGACGCTGCTGGCCTTCGGCGGGTTGTTCGTCGGCTATCTGCTGGTGGACGTGCTGGAACGGCTCGACTGGTTCGCGCGCTACCGCGCCACGCCGGCCGAAGCGCTGCGGTTCTACGGCGCGCGGGCTCCCCTGCTCGCCGCACGCGTCGTGCCGATGGCCCTGCTGTTGGCCGCGGCGCTGACCGTCAGCGTCCTGTCCCATCACCGCGAACTGATCGCCATGCGCGCCTGTGGCATAGCCGCGGAGCGCGGCTTGGCATGCATCCTGGCCGTCGCCGGCCTCGCCGTCCCGCTGTCGTTCGCGTTGCACGAATACGTCGTGCCGCGCACGAACGCCGCGGCCGACCGGCTCAAGATCACCCGGATCAAGGACCGCGCGTTGCCGACCGGCGTGCTCCGGAAGATCGTCTGGTATCGGGCGGGCAACCGCGTGTCGCAGGCCACACGACTCGATCCGCGACTCGGCAGCGCGACCGACGTGTCGGTGTACGAACTGGGGGCCGAAGGATTGCCGGTCAGTCGGACCGACGCCCGCCGCGCCACCCACGTGGGCGACGGCGTGTGGGAACTGGTCGAGCCGGTCCGCATCCGCATCGCGGACACCGGGCTGCACCGCGAGCCGGGCGCGCGGCTGATCCGCCTGGGCCCGGTCCCGGACGCCAGCCTGGACACCATGCATCTCGGCGTCCAGCAACTCGCCCGGGAAATCGCCGGGGCCGCGGCCGCGGGCTACGACGTGACGACCTACCGGGTCGACTTCCACGTCAAACTGGCCCGCCCGCTGGCGTGTCTGGTGCTCCCAGCCGTCCTGCTCTTCTTCGTATTGCGTGGCCCGCCGTTCCCCGGCCCCGCGCTGACGCTGTTGGGCGGCATCCTGCTCGGCGTGGGCTACGTCCTGTTCACCGGGGTGTGCGCCGCGCTCGGCTACGGCGGCACCCTGCCTCCCGCGGTCGCGGGCTGGGCGCCGCCGCTGAGCCTGGGGCTGCTGGCCGGCTGGTTGGCGTGGTGTGGCACGGCATCGGGCGACACGTCGCGCCGAAGCCGGAAACCCGCCCGCAGTGCGTAGCCCCCCGACGTTCGAGGCCCGGCGTGGGCGGAATGTCGGACGGCTACAGAATTTCGAGAAACGCCACGAGGTCGGCAATGTCGTCGTCGGACAGCGTCTCGGTCGTGCCCGCGGCCTGAACGTACGCCCACATGGCGCGCGTGGCCTCCGCCAACGTGGCGTAGCGGCCGTCGTGGAAATACGGCGCAGTCCCCGACACCGCACGTAGCGACGGCGTCTTGAACTCGCCGCCCGAACCGACGTCCTCGACCCCCTCCTTGTCGTAGGTCGGCAGCGCATGGCAGGTGGTGCAGCCGGCCTTGCCGACGAACAGCGCATAGCCCCGGCGGGCCGCTTCGGGCGCGTCCGCGGCCGGCGTGCCGTCGGATTGCAGCAGCGGATTGTCGGGATACGGCAACGAACGGACGTACGCGACCAGCGCGTCGAGCGTCTCTTGCGACGGCTCGGCGCCCTTCATGCGCTTGACGATGATGCCCGTGATGTTGGCCTCCAGACTCGGCGCGGTCCCGGCCCAGGAAAACGTCCGGCGGCTGCCTGCGCCCCACAGCGTCGGGGTGCTGCGGCCCTTCGGGTCGCCGTCGTCCACCACGGTCACGCCGACATACGTCTTGTTGTTCGTATGCCCGTTGTCCGGGTGGCACGAGGCGCACGCCCACTGCCGGTTGCCCGACAGGCGCGTATCGTGGAACAGCGCCTCTCCGCGCGCAATCAGCGCCGCCGCTCCGTCGGCCTCCGATTCCGCGGCGGCCCGGCCGGGAACCCCGCCCGCGGCCAGCGCCGCGAGCATGACGACCATACTTCCCACCGTTGTCCATATTCCGGGAGTCATACGCTCCTCCTTTTCTCCTCCGACCCTTCTTTGCTCGGACGTCGGCGGATACCGAGCCACAGCCGCGGCGGGATTGCAAGGCCGCGGGACAAACGCCCGCGGCTCTGCTGGAATGCACCGCCATCGCCGGGGGAACGTGGCGCCAGAGCCGGCACACGCGAAGGAATACGCCTTCATCGACGCGGTATGTATCCGGGAAGACTTGCAGGTATGTCGCCGCGACTGTATCCGCCCCCCTCCGGGTTCTCCTGCGCGGAGTGCCGTCGAAACGGGCGGAGGAGCGTCTCGTCCGTCATTCCCATCCGATTCCCGCAAACCGCTCCCGAGATTCGACGGGTTTCGAGAGATCACAGCGCCGACAAATGCGCCGCAATGCCACCGATTGCCTTGCGAGCATCCAATGCGAAGTGCCGGACGTGCATCGGTGTCGCGCAGATGATCCGGTACGAGGCGGTCCCCGTCAGCGCATCCTGAAGTTCGTAATTCTTGGACGCCCGCCTGCGCTTGGCGCTGCACAGATAGAGGTGGACCGCCCTTTTTCTTCGGATGCGGAACAGCGCCGTGTGGAACGCCGCTCCCTCGATGCCGATGAAGATGTCGTGGGCGTTGAACAACCGGACCTGATCGCGCAGGGATAGCGACTCCGGATGCACGACTCTGCATCCTCGCGCTGCGCAGTACTCCTCGATCTCCGACTCGCCATCGAACCGTCTCGGCGCCCGACCCGTTTCCGGGACCGATGCCAGCTTGGTTCGGGAGAGATAGACGGGCACCTCGCACGCGGCCACGTGCTCGTCCCCGAGCATGTGGCGCGCGATCTTCCGCGTGGTGTCCAGATGCTCCGAATGGATGTAGCCCCGAGTCTGCATGGAGCAATCGGGAACGATGATCCGCTCGGCCCGCGTCGCTCCGGGCAACACCCTTCTCGCCAATCGAAACGCATCGAACGCACTGCGCCACGCCCGAAAGGGCCCCGTGGAGCTTCGGCGCCGGCCGGGGGGAATCGTACCGGGCGCCGCCGCTGCTTCGACGGCCTCTCCACGATGGCGCAACAGGTACCAGAACCTCGCCAAGCCTTCCGTGATCCAGTGTCCATAGTGTTGGAAGTCATACGGCCCCAGGAAGACGAGGCTCTCGGCGACCGTCCGCGTGCGGCCCCGAACGAACTGCGACGGCAACAGCGACGGACCCCGCGAGGTGACACCTTGTGGGCGATACCCCCCCCACCTGCGAAGGAGCGACTCCCGAATCAATCGACCGTGGGCGTCATAGACGAGATCGAAGTCGGCCACCAGCCCTCGTGGCAGGAAATAGCCGTCTTCCACGATTTTGTATCCCAGGAGGCTCATACCCGGCGGAGAGAGGAGGTCGGAGAGAACGAGAGACCCTTCATGTCGCGCCGCTCCGGTCCATGAGGGCGTAGCCGAAAGCATCGAACGCGTCCCGGTACTCGCGGAACACGCCGTTCAGCACGGCCACCTGCGCGGGACTCAACCGCGCGATCTGGCGCGCGTTCATGTCGGTCAGCATCTCGTGGTACCTCGTCTTCACCCGCAGGCGCTGGCGCAGATTCAGGTCGTCCAGTTCCGGCACCGATGCGCGGATCCTGCGTGCGACCCGCTCGGGCGCGGCGCACATCTCCTCGTAGGTGAAGAACGCCCCCCGGTCGCCATGGATTTCGAGGTTTCGGCGCTGTATCTCGAGACAGACCGAGACGTGCCGGGCCGCCGTCGCTTCGAACGGCTCGCCCGGGACGGGCACCGGGAAGTTCCGCCCGAGATCTTCGCGGAACTGCCGGACGATCCCCTCGCACACGGCATACGGGTTGCGCACCATGAACAGGAACTTGGTGTTCGCGAAGTGTGCGACGAGGTCGTCCAGAATGCAGAGATCCGACGGCGTCTTGACGACGAACACCGAAGGCTTGGGGCCTTGGGGCCTTGGGGCCTTGGCGAACGCCGTAAAGTACCACGCTTTCCGATTGCGCGGCCAGTCATAGGCGGCGGCGTCCGTGATGGCGTTCACCCAGCGTGGTTCGGCGGCCCAGACGAGCGGCCAGGGGTACAGCCAGGGACATCCGCTGCGTTGGGGCGTCAAGATGTCCGGACCTACGAACCCGACCGCCCGGCGGCCTTCGTATGGGAGGTTCCACGTCAATCGGCAGGTTGCCAACGCATTCCGTAGAAAGGTAGATCCGCTGTGGGTGTTGCAGATCACGAACAGGTGGGTCCTGACCATGCTGGCAAGGTCCCGGCCGGCCCCGAACCAGAGGCCGCTCATTCGCGCGTGTTCCCGGGTTGCGGCAGTGTCGGACACGAATATCCCCCCGAAGAACTTGGAATCGGATCTCGTTATTGGAAATCTCTCCGCTTTCAACCTAGTCGATACAGCGTACCCACGGCAGGCGCGGGCGAAGAAATACCACACTCGCGGGGGCGTGGCGAGGAAGGCTGCCCGGATTCGGTGAAGGTCGCATGCCGCTGCGCGGTTCCGCGGCCCAGAGGGCGGATTCCCGGATCCGATTCGTCACCGGCCCGGCGGATCCGGGTATCGTCCGCCTTCTACGGGAAAGCTCCGGGAGACCCGACAGGACGCTAATGGGCTAGCCAGGAAAGACGGAGCCGCCTTCGTTCAGATAGAGGATGAACAGGGGGCTGCGATCATCATATCCGTATCTCCTATGGCACCGCACACGAGTTCAATCCTTTCGACGGGGCCGCCGCGGCGGGATAGCAAGGCCGCGGGACAAACGCCCGCGGCCTTGCTAGACTGCGTCGCCATGTCGGCCCCCGGAACGTTCACGCTCGTGGCGGACTTCGAGCCGCAGGGCGATCAGCCCCAGGCCATCGACAGCCTGACCGAAGGCTTGGACGCCGGCCGGCGACATCAGGTGCTGCTGGGCGTCACGGGCTCGGGCAAGACGTTCTCCATGGCCCACGTGATCGCCCGGGCCGACCGCCCCGCCCTGGTCATGGCGCCCAACAAGACGCTGGCCGCCCAACTCTACCACGAGTTCCAGGGCTTCTTTCCGCACAACGCCGTGCGTTACTTCGTGAGTTATTACGACTACTACCAGCCGGAGGCGTACGTTCCGCAGAGCGACACCTACATCGAAAAGGATTCCTCCATCAACGAGGAAATCGACAAGATGCGCCACTCCGCGACCAAGGCGCTCCTGGAGCGGCGCGATACCATCGTCGTCGCCAGCGTGTCGTGCATCTACGGCCTGGGCTCGCCCGACTCGTATTTCGACCTGATCGTGTTCGTCGAAGAACACGGCGAGGTGGAGCGCGACGCCCTGCTGCGCCAACTCGTCAACATCCAGTACCAGCGCAACGACTTCGACTTCCACCGCGGCACCTTCCGCGTGCGCGGCGACGTGGTCGAGGTGTTTCCCGCGTACGAGGAGAGCCGCGCGGTGCGCATCGAGTTCTTCGGCGACACGGTCGATGCCATCGCCGAGATCGACCCGCTGCGCGGCACCGTCCTGCGCCGGCTGGACAAGATCGCCATCTACCCGGCCAGCCACTACGTCACCACGTCCGACCGCATGAAACGCGCGGCCGCGGCCATACAGGAAGAACTGGCCGACCGGCTCGACGACCTGCGCGGGCAGGACAAGCTGGTCGAGAGCCAGCGCCTGGAACAGCGCACGATGTACGATCTGGCGCTGCTGCGCGAAATGGGCTTCTGTCCGGGCATCGAGAACTACTCGCGGCATCTCGACGACCGGCAGCCCGGGCAGCCGCCGTTCACCCTGTTCGACTATTTTCCGTCCGACTTCCTGCTGTTCATCGACGAGAGCCACGTCACGGTGCCGCAGATCGGCGGCATGTACCGCGGCGACCGCTCGCGCAAATCCACCCTGGTGGAATACGGCTTCCGGCTGCCCTCGGCCCTGGACAACCGGCCGCTCAATTTTCAGGAGTTCGAGCGGCGGGCCGGCCAGACCATCTACGTGTCGGCCACGCCCGGCGACTACGAGCGCGAGCAGGCCGGCGGCCGCGTGGTGGAACAGTTGATCCGGCCGACCGGGCTGCTGGACCCCGAGATCGTGGTGCGGCCCGCCGGCGAGCAGGTGGACGACCTGCTGGAAGAGATCCGGCAGCGCGTCGACCGCGGAGAGCGCGTCCTGGCGACCACGCTGACCAAGCGGCTGGCCGAAGACCTGACCGACTACTATCAGGACATCGGCATCAAGGTGCGCTACCTGCATTCGGACATCGACACCATCGAGCGCGTCGAGATCATCCGCGCCCTGCGCCAGGGCACCTTCGACGCCCTGATCGGCATCAACCTGCTGCGCGAGGGGCTCGACATTCCCGAGGTCTCGCTCGTCGCCATTCTGGATGCGGACAAGGAGGGCTATCTGCGCTCCGAACGTTCGCTCATCCAGACGATCGGGCGCGCCGCGCGCAACGTGCACGGCAAGGTGCTGCTGTACGCGGACACCATCACCCGGTCCATGCGCCACGCCATCGACGAGACCCTGCGCCGGCGCCGCATCCAGTCGCGCTACAACAAGAAGCACGGCATTACGCCCGAAAGCATCCGCAAGGCGCTGTCGGCGCCTCTGGTCAAAGTATATGAAAGCGACCACCTGACCGCGCCGGTCGTGGCCGAAGCGACCGCGGACTACGGGCCCGCGGGGAAGCTGCCCGAGCGGATCGCGCAACTCCGCAAGGAGATGCAGACCGCGGCCGCGGCCCTGGAATTCGAGCGCGCTGCGGACCTGCGGGACCGGATTCAACGCCTGAGCCAGCGCGCGCTGGGCGTGCCGAACGGAAACGGCGAGGCGGCGCCCGTCGCAACGACTCCATCCACGTCCACCGCGCCCGAACCGAACCGGGCCACCCTGTCGGCGCGGGCCAGACGCGCCCGGGCCGCGGGTCGCCACGCGCGCCCGCAGTCCTAGCCCGATTCGGGCGGGCCGTCCCTTCCCACCCGTGATCCAACCTGGAGCCGAGCAGCACGTCTCATGCCACACCGTCCTGCCGCCGAACGCCGCGTCCGTGCCGAGCCTTCGCCTGCCGGGGCGCACGAGGAACTGGAGCGGGCACACGCCATTCTCCGGGCCGAAGCCGAGGCCATTCGTTCGATCCGGCTCACCCGCGACTTCGTGCGCGCCGTGGACCTGCTGGAAGCCTGCACCGGCAAGGTCGTGCTGAGCGGCATGGGCAAGGTCGGCATCGTCGCCACCAAGATCGCCACCACGCTGTCCTCGACCGGCACGCCGGCGTGTTTCCTGCACCCGGGCGAGGCCGCGCACGGCGACCTGGGCCTGCTGGCGCAGAACGACGTACTGATCACGTTCTCCAACAGCGGCAAGACGCGCGAGGTCCTGGAAACCATCGAGCGCGCCCGGCCGCTCACCGCGCAGCCGCTCATCGCGGTGACCGGCCACCCGCGCTCGCCCGTCGCGCGCAAGAGCGACGTCGTGCTCAGCGTGGGCCCGATCGTGGAGCCGTGCCCGCTCGGGTTGACCCCATCGGCCAGCACCACCGCCATCCTGGCGCTGGGCGACGCCCTGACGCTGGTCCTCATGGCACGCAAGGGGTTCGGCAAGGCGGATTACGCCAAGCGGCACCACGGGGGCTATCTGGGTCGGCGCGCCCGCCGAGAGGCGCGGGAAGAAGGAGCGGCGCGGCGCTGAACATGGGATTTTGGATTTTTGATTGCGGTGCGCTGAGCCTGCGGTGCCTTGATCTCGGTCCCTGAGCCTGCGGTCCCTGAGCTTGCGGTGCCTTGAGCCTGTCGAAAGGTCGAAGGGTCGAAGGGTGTCGAAAGGTCGAAGGATCGCAACGAACTCCGAGGAGACTCCCACGCTGCCCCACCCCCGGCCTTTCGACAGGCTCAAGGACCTTCCCCGCCTCCCCCTCAGTTCGTTGAGCCTGCATCGCCTTGAGCGTGTCGAAAGGAACCCCGATCTCACCCCGGCCTTCGTACCCCCGGCCGCTGACCATCAGGGTCCTCTTGTATTCATTCCCTTCCCTTATTATCATGCCGTCCACAATCTCCGACGCGCGAAAGGAAGATCGACAATGGTAGAGAACGACACGCAACCGAACGAACCGGACGTGACCGTGCCCCCCACCTCGCTGGTATCGCGTAACGAAGCCATCGTGTTCACCGACCTCGACGACACCATCGTGATGATGGACGTCGACGAGGGGCAGTACTACGAACTCGACCGGATCGGCGCCCGCATCTGGACGCTGCTCGAAACCGGTCGGTCCGCCGCGGACCTCTGCGACACCCTCAGCGCGGAATTCGACGTCGATCCCGACACCTGCCGCCGCGACACCCTGGAGTTCCTGCAAACGGCCGGCACCATGCGGATCGTCCACGTCCAGCCCCCGGCATCGTAAGACTCACGCGGCCGGCTCCCTCCCCCGAATCCACTCGCTACCGCTTCATGTCCGCACCCTTTGGTTGAAACTCACCGAGAGCTTCGTCCAGATGATGTGGGGTGGCGCCCGATAATGGACCGACAGCTGTCCGATGCGATGCCGGCGCTCCTGCGCCCGGGCGGTTTACAGGACCAGGTCGAGGCGGTTCTGCGGCGGAGGCTCGCGACCGATCCCCGCGATGCCGATGCGCTGTGGAAGTTGGCCGAGGTCCAGCGCCAGCAGGGAAAGTTCGCCGCGGCGCGCGACGTCTATCGGCGCCTGTCCGTTTCCGGCCCCGACCGGTGCAAGGCCGCGTGGCTGCACGCGGTCCTGAGCGGCGATGGGGTGACGGAGGTTGCGGCCCCGCACGGCGTCCGGCCCGTGCCGTTCGTGCGGATGACGAACTTTCTGACGCCGGCGCGGTGCGATCGTCTGTTGGAGATCGCGCTGCACGGGCGCGAACGTTTTTCCATAGCAAGAGTCAACCCGAAACATCCACGTCTGGACCCGAAGGTCCGCATCACCTTGGAAGCAGACGCGCGTACGCTTTCGGACTTCCGCCCCTGGTTCGCCCGGAAGATTCGAAGCGTCCTGCCGGAAGTCTCGGCGCGGCTGCAGATGGCGAGCCTCGATCGATATCGTCTCGAGGTGAGTATGCGCGTGTATCTCACGGGAGGATTCTACCGGGCTCATCGCGACCGTTTATCGGGTTACGGTCACCCGCGAAGGGTCAGTTTCGTGTACTTCTTTCACCGCGAACCCCGGCCTTACCGCGGCGGCGATCTGCTGCTCTACGATACGAACGACGATACGGGCGATTTCACTGGCGCGGCGTTTTCGCGGATCGTTCCGCTGCGGAACGGCATCATCTTCTTTCCCAGCAGAGCCTGGCACCAAGTGACCCCGGTGCAGTGCGAGAAGAACGACTTCGGGGACGGGCGGTGGGCCGTGAACGGGCACGTGCGGCAGTTATTGTAGAGACGCCATCCCCATCCGCTAGGCGAAAGGCCGTCCCCCTTCGGCATGGTTCGACCTTTCGACACCCTTCGACCCTTCGACCTTTCGACACCCTTCGACAAGCTCAGGGACCGGGCTCAAGGCACCGCAAGCTCAGGACGGCGCAGGCTCAGGGACCTTCCCCGACCCCAAGTTCGTTGAGCTTGCTATGTGTTGAGCCTGTCGAAACATCGAAACGAACCCCGAGGGAACGACTACTCTCACACGCTGCCCCCCGCCCCCGGCCTTTCGACTCTTCGACAAGCTCAGAGCATCGCAGGCTCAAGGACCTTCCCCGCCTCCCCCCTCAGTTCGTTGCGCCTGTGTCGCCTTGATCTCGGTCCTTGAGCCTGCGGTGTCCTGAGCTTTTCGAAGGGTCGAAACGAACCCCGCCGTCACCCCGGCCTTCGCCCCCCGAGGATCATCCGGGTGGCATACTCTCCACCGCGAACGCGGCGATGTTGCGCGCCGCCCGACTGAACTCCACCCCGATCAGGTGGATGGGCTCGCCCAGGTGCCGGTACTTGTCGGCGTAGCCCCGCTCCCCGAGCTGCGCCAGCGCCGCTCCTTCCGCGGTCCGCTCGACCGTCTTGAACTCGAACAGATACACGTGGCCGTTGAAACGAAACGCCATATCCGCGCGTCCCCGGGCGCTGCTTTCCTCCGGGATGAGGTCGAATCCCTGCGCCGCAAAGCACGAATAGAACACGCTGGCGTAGTACCCCTCGTAGTGCGCAATGTCGTTTCGGGTGTGCCATTCGTAGGGAATGCCGGCGAAGACGGCGCGGAACAGGGCTTCCAGCCCCTCGAAATCGTTCGTTGCCAGCAGTTCGCGCAGCGAACGGTTGTCCGCCAGCCGGCGCACAGCCTCGGGCAGCAGCGCGTACAGCAGCCGTTCGTTCAGGCTCTGGCGCACCTCGCGGTTCGGATAGCCCAGCCGGTAGCGGGTGCCGCCGTTCCGGTCTTCCTCTTCCAGGATCGTCAGGTAGCCGGTCTGGAACAGCAGCGCTTCGGTGGACATCTCGTCCACGTCGAAGGCGGACAGTAGCGCCTCGCTGCCGCACATGCCGTCCAGGTCCGGGGAGGCCACCCCGCGGCGGAGCAGGGTGTCGATCAGGAACCTCGGCGTGCCGGTCTCGAACCAGTGCGCCTTGAACTTCCGGGTGTCGAAGAGCAGCAGGATGTCGAAGGGATTGTAGACCGTGTCCTCGCCGAGCCAGGAGTAGCCGTCGTACCAGTCGCGGATGGCATGCCGGTCCAGGCCGGGCAGTTCCGGCGCGAACACGGTGTCCAGGTCCGCATCGGTATAGCCGCATATCCCGGCATAGCGCGGGGCCAGGGTGACGTCCTGCAAGTTGTTCAGGCCCGAGAACAGGCTGACTTTGGAGAATTTACTCACCCCCGTGAGCAGGGTGAATCGGACGTGCGCGTCACTGAACTTGATGGCCGCATACAGCCCGCGCAGGGCCTCGCGGTTGGCCCGGGCCACGTCCGGCTCGGTCAACGCGTCGAGGATCGGCTTGTCGTATTCGTCGACCAGGACGACCACCCGCTGCCCGGTGCGGTCGTGCAACGCCTCGATGATCTGGCGGAAGCGGATGGAGGCTCTGGCGTGGCCCGGGTCGAGACCGGCGCGCCGCTCGATGGCGTCCAGTTGCGCGGCCACTTCGTCCTGCAGGTACTCCGGGTCGGTGTAGTCGCCGGCGCTGAAGTCGAGCCCCACGACGGGATGCCGCACCGACCAGTCCCAGCGGTCATGGATGGCCAACCCCGTGAACAGCGGCTCGTTACCCTCGAACAATTCCTTCAGCGTATCCACGAACAGGCTCTTGCCGAAGCGTCGCGGGCGGGAGAGGAAATAGTGCGTGCCGTCTTCGATCAGCCGTCGGGCGTAGGCCGTCTTGTCCACGTAGTAGTATCCCTCCTCGCGGATCGTGCGGAAAGTCTGGATGCCGATGGGCAGTTTGCGTTTGGCCGAGCCGGCGTTGCGCGTCATCGTGGGGACACTATACCCCCGTGTTCCCCGGACGGTCAAAAGACGGGTCAGCCGGAGGGAGGAGCGTTCCTGTGCATTCTCTCTCCCTCCCCTTCGACCTTTCGACACCCTTCGACCCTTCGACAAGCTCAGGGACCGCAGGCTCAGGGACCGAGCTCAAGGCACCGCCAGTTCAACGAACTGAGGGGGAGGCGGGGAAGGTCCTTGAGCCTGTCGAAAGGCCGGGGGTGGGGAGCAGCGTGTGAGCGGTGAGCCTGCGGTCCTACTGTCACCCCAGCCTTCGCCCCCCACTCCCCGGTCCTTTGGCCATTAGGATTCTCTTGTATGTAATTCCCTTCGGAATCGGTTGGTCGGGGTGAGGACGAAGTCGATGTCACGATCGCGGGGCATGCGTCACGGCGTGGTAGCGGACTCGTGCTGCGGGGAAAAACCTGCAGGCAGGCCTTCGTCGCCCCGGCGGAGCCGGGGGCCTGGGGAAAGGTGTCCTCTGGATTCCGGCTTTCGCCGGAATGACGAAGGGCGGCCGGAATGACGAAAGGAGGGCCGGAATGACGAAAGGAGGGCCGGAATGACGAAGGGGGGGCGGAATGGCGACAGGCCCTTACCTCTCATCGTCGATGCTGTTACAAAGTTCGCGATGAAGGCAGATGAACGGCAATCGAAGATTTGCTTCGCCACGGCGACGACCGAGAACTTCCTGCCGGGAACGCTGGTCGCCGTGGGGTCGTTCCTCAAACACCACCCCGATGTGGACGTCGACGTGGTCGTCATCCATGACGGCCTGGACGAGCGACAACGCGCCTCCCTCGCCGCGCTGTCCGACCGCGTGCGCTTCGTGTCGGTGTCGTCCGAGCTCCGGGAACGGCTCGCACGCGTCGGGGCCGCGCTGCCGCGCTTCGCCGGGAGACTGTCGGAGTTTCACCAACTCGAAGCCTATCGGCTGACCGGGTATCGCAAGCTGCTGCTGTGCGACGGCGACCTGCTGTTTCGCCAGCCGATCCGCGAGTTGTTCGATTCGCAGGACGCCCTGCTCTGTTGTGGTGAATTCGCGTATCTGAGCGGGCGGTGCCTGGACGCCGCCACGTTCGCGCTGCTCGACGACCCGGCCCACGCCTGCCCCGCGGGCGCCCTCGATTCGACGTTCAACGACGGATTCCTGTGCATCGACGCCTCCCTCACCGGCGAAGGCTGCTACGCGGACCTGCTGTCCATGCTGACGCCGGAGAGTTGGCGCGGGAGCGACACGTTCCACACGAAGCAGTTCCTGCAGAACCGCTACTTCGCCGGCCGGCAGACACTGATCGGCTCCACGTACAACTTCGTATTGAGACATGCCGATCTCATCCTCGCCCGGGAGGGACTCACCGCGCGGGACGCCAAGGTGCTGCACTTCAACCTGCCCGTCAAACCCTGGATGCCGGCGGCCATGCTTCGCTGGACGTGTGAACTCGCGCCGGTTCCCGCCTTCGACGTCTGGTACGACGCCTGGACCGAGTGCCTGTCAGCCGCGCATCTGCGCACCGCACGGCGTCTCGACCGATCTGCGGCGGGGGGGGGGGGGCTAATGAACGGTGCGTGCCGCTCCTCCACGCGTGGCCGGGCCCCTATGAACCAAGTCAGACCGGTGCCCGTGGAGCGAGGGCAGGCGTTCTTCGCCGCGCCGCGTGACATCGAGAGCGTGGTCGAGACGCACGTGTTCGTGATCGCGCCCAACAATAGCGGCTCCACCTTTCTGATGCAGGCGCTGGTTACCTGCCGGCAGACGTGGAATCTCCTCCTGGAAGGTCAGTTCGCGTTCGGCTTTACCGGGCCGAACACCCGGGACCACGGCCGTTTGCTCTGGTCTTTGCGCCCCTGGCGCGACCGCTTCGCGAACCCCGCGGCCTACGACTGGCCAACCAACCGTAGAGCCTGGTATTTTCAGGCGTTCGCCTCCGACCCGCAGGCCAGCGTCTTCGTCACGAAAGCCCCTCCGTTCCTGCTCCAGGTCGGCGCCCTGCGCCGCCACTTCCGCAATGCGAAGTTCCTGTTCATGGTGCGCAATCCCTACGCAGTTTGCGAAGGAATCCATCGCTACCGTACGGGCCAGCCCTTGCCGCCGGACATGGGCTATTTCGAGGCCGCGGCGGAGCACGTCGTGAACTGCCTCGCCTTGCAACGCGACAACCTGGAGACACACGGGAGCCGCGGCGTTCTCTTCACCTACGAGGCGATGTGCGACGAGCCGGAACGGGTGGAGCGGGCGATCCGGTCGCTGGTGCCGGCGCTGGACGACCTGAACCTGCGCCAGAAGCTGGCGGTGAAAGGACGCTACGACGAGATGCTCTCCAACATGAACGCGCGGCAGATCGCCCGATTGACGTCCAAGCAGATCGCGATCATCAACCAGGTCTTCCGCAGACGCGGGGACGTCCTGGACTACTTCGGCTATGAAATCATGGAACCACGGATTGGAAACGTCGGGAGACCCGATGCGGAGGAGGCGCCGGCCGCGGCTGTACCGCCTCCTGGCGCGATCCCGCGGCCGGCATGAAGCTCGCGCATTTCGTCATCACGCGGTTCTGTCTCAGCGGAGGGGTCAGGCTGTTCCGCGCCTGCGATGGTCCGCCGCTCGATTTCTGGTCGAGCGATCCGCTGGAGCCATGGTTGGTGAACCATCGTCTGAAGCTGCTGGAGGCGATCTGCCTGCCGGGCCTGCGGTCACAGACGAATCAGGATTTCACCTGGGTCCTGCTCGTGGACGCGGACCTGCGGGAAGACTTCAAGGCACGTCTGCGGAACCTGGCCCGTGCCAGGGACCGGGTGGTCCTGCACGAGCACCGGTCGGACGCCCCGGATCGGCTGGAGACCCTGGGCTGGCTGGATTGCCTGCCGGCCAGCCGGCCGGATTACGTGCTCACGACGCTCAACGACGACGACGACCTCCTTCCCCGGCGGTTCGTGGAAGTCGTCCAGTCCCATGCCGTCGAGCCGAACGCGCAGGGACGGTTGCCTCCGTTCAAAATCATGGGCGCCACGCGGATCGTCCAGTGGGACATGCTCTTCACGCGGGACGCGCCACTGGGATGGGCGGCCCCCTGGCGCGGAAGCGCTTCCGTCGCGTGTCCCGGTTTCAGCCTGCTGTGCCGGTATCCGGCCTTCGATTTCAGCGTGCTGGGCCTGCGGCATTCCTTTGCGACCGTGTATTTCGACTTCCACGCGCCCCCGCCGATCGAAAACGTCCGCTTCTACCGGCAGGCGTTCCTGGAAGCAGCGAGGGATGCGCGCGTCGGGATGATCCCGACGGGGGACGATGCGTTCTTCGACGCGAGCCGGCAGGCCGGGGCGGTGTTGATGTCGAACCACGGCGCCAACATGACCTCCGCCCAACCCTGGCGGCTGTCGTTCCCGGCGCATACGGTCCCACGCGAACCGCCCGTGACTCGCCGGAAAGTCTTAGGCGCCGAAACGTTCCCCGACGCCTCGCTCGATTGGGACGCGGTGCGCCGCTACTCCAACGCCTTCAGGTCCTGGCGGGTGGGCTTGCGGCTGCTGAAGCGAAGGCTGTCCGGGCGCAAGGGCCGCAACGTCGGGGCAGTCCGCAGCCTCAGGGATCGGCTATGCGGGCTGCGCCCCTGAAGCCGGAAGCGATGGCCGCCGATACGAAAGACCGCATCGAAGACGGGCCGCGCAAAGCCGTCTTCCTCGGCGCCCTCCACGACCTCGAACGGGTGGTGGCCACCCACCTGTTCGTGATCGGTTCGAACAACAGCGGGACGACCTTTCTCTGGAGAGCGCTGGCGACGAGCCGGCGGACGTGGAACCTGCCCGATGAGGGGAGGACCATGTTCGGCTACATCGGGCCGCGAGCTGCCAACGATCCCAGATTGGCTGCCAGCTCCAGAATATGGGCGACCAGAAAACGATGGTTGGACGTCCTCGATGACCCCGCGGGCTACGACTGGCCGCGCACGCGCAAAGCCTGGTACTTCCAGGCCCATGCGCGCGATCTCGCAGCCTCGGTCTTCGTCGAGAAGACCCCTACGCACCTGTTGGTCGTGGACGCCCTCGCCCGGCACTTCCGCAATGCCAAGTTCCTGTTCCTGGTGCGCAACCCGTATGCGATGTGCGAGGGGATCTGCCGAACCTTGCGCCTTGAGTCCGGCAAACGCCGCGCCCTCGGCCTGCCCGCGCCGCCGTTGGAGGGAGTGCGTCTGGAAATCCTGGCGGCAAGACACGTCGCCACCTGCCTGGAGTACCAGCGGCGCAACGTCGAGGCATTCGGCGAGCGCGGCTGGCTCTTGACCTACGAGGCGATGTGCGCCGAGCCGGAGAGGGTGGAGCGGGCGATCCGGTCGCTGGTGCCGGCGCTCGACGACCTGAACCTGCGGCAGCGCCTGCCGGTGGGCTGGTGCTACCACGAAATGCTCACCGACATGAACGCGCGGCAGATCGCGTGCCTGCACCCCAGGCAATTCGCGGCGATCAACCGGGTGCTCTGGAGGCATCGGGCCGTCCTGGATCGTTTCGGATACGAAGTCATGGACCGGCTCCCATGACCGCGGGCGGCGGCTCGCCCGATTCAGGCCGCCGGCTCCCGGAGGCCGTGACGTCATCCCTCTTTCCACAAGTATTCGTCGATCCGGTCCGCCATCTCGTCGAGCCGGAACGGGTGGGCGGGCCTCGCCACGCGCACCACCGGCACATGCCTCGCCATCGCAGCGATGGTACGAAAGAATGTCGGTCGCTGCCCCAGTCCGCGCATGACCCCCTTGCGGTAGATGAATCTCCAGTACCACCGGATGGTGTCGTCTGCCTGGACGGGCCTCACCTCGATGCCGTCCCGGTCGTGGACCTCCAAAACGAAGACGGCGCGCGCCGCCAACGGCGCGGCGTGGAACCGCTCTATCGGCACGATGTACTTCTCCATATCCGGTCGTACCCGCCCCTGCCCCTGCCAAGCCAGTGCCTGAAGCGTGTCCGCCCACAGCTTCATGGAGGGAAAGGCGGGCAGCACCACCGCCCGGCCGGCCGCGTCCGGGACCACCCCCGTCACGTCGTCGGCCAGCATGGCGCAGCCGCGCCGGACGAACGCCCCGAGCAGCGACGACTTGCCGGTCTCCGGACGGCCCATGAACAGCACCGCCCCCGCCTCGGTCTTGACGGCGCTGGCGTGAAGCGTCACCACCCCGCGCTGCTGCAACAGCGCGGCGAACACCGAGCCGGTGAGAAAGACGCCCAGGTCGTGGTCGTTTTCGCCGCAGGGCTCGACGAGAATGTCCCAGCCGTTCATGACCAGAAACCGGGCCACGCCGTCCACGGTCAGCAGGAAGGCGCCGGGGGCGGCCTCCCTGAACCTCTGCTTTACGACGGGTGAGGGAAGTGCGGCGGGCGTCGCGCCGATGCGAACCGTCACGTCCGGTTGGCCGGCCCGGTGGACCGGGGTAAAGGGCAGGGGGATGGGCGAGCGCACGGACAATCCATAGGCTGTGTAGTCTCGCGGCGGGCGGCTTGCGGAGGTCATCCTCGACTCATTGATGGCTGGCCGGGTCATTCTTCAACTTCGGCAGTACCATACGCAGGTGCGTCCGCGCCAGGACGTCCAGGTAGGCGTCATACCAGCGCCTGAACGGGGCCGCCGCCGGCCGATGCGCAAATCTGGTGGCCTCCCCGCGCGCCCACCGCAGCATGGCGTCCGGCGCCCACGGTTTGAACGCACCCATGAAATGCAGCGCCTTGGCCTGCCCGGCGTCGAGACCCGTGCGGGCGCGGATCGCCGCTGCGAAGGGGGTGAAATAGTTGTACGTCCAGCTCGCCAACGTCTGGCGCCCGGCGAAGTAGCGGTTGAGGACGTTCTGATCGCCGAGCCGGTCGGCGAGGCCGCGCCACGCTTCCGGCGCCATCAGGGCCAGCAGGTCCGCGTACACCTGCACGCCGGTGCAGGATCCGTCGATGAGCAGGAAGCCGCTGTTGAAGGGGTGCTCCAGCACCGGGCGGTCCGCATCCGCCGCGCCGCGTTCGAGCGGCCGGAGGGTCTCCGCATCCCGCACTCGGTCCATGAGAAAGTGCAGGTCCCCGCAGCAGAGCAGCGCCTCGTCGGCGCCGAACAGCTCATCGACTGGCCCCTGGAACAGCACGTCGCTGTCGTAGAACAGCACCTTGCGGTAGCCGTCGAGACGGAACGCATGGATGGCGTGGAACACGGCCGAGGGAAAGAGCCGGTACGGATACGCTGCCCGCAGGTGCGCGACCCGATCCGTCAGCTCGGGCCGAACCGGCTCGAAGCGCACGCGCCCGCCCACCGTCGCGAGCACCTCGCGCGACTCCTCGGACAGGCCGTCGTGGAGGATGACGACGTCGCCCTCGAACCCGGGATGGTGGTCCCGGAAGGAGCCGAGCATGACGACGGCGCCCGGCACGTACGAATCCGTCACGGCGGTGGCGAGGCATACGTCTCCGGTGCGTGGCAAAGGGTCCACCAAGTCGGGGCCGAGGGTCATGACCCGTGCTTTTCACTCTGGTACACGAGGGAAGCGCCCGTCGTATCCAACACGAGCGGCAGCGTGGATGGGTCATCCAGACGGGAGCGCAGCGCCGCGTGCCGCTCCGGCGGTATCAGGAACAGCAGGAATCCGCCGCCGCCCGCGCCCAGCAACTTCCCGCCCCAGGCGCCCGCGGCGCGCCCGGCACCGTACATCTCGTCGATGACGGGATCGGTCACCGCAGAGGACAGCGTCCTTTTGACTTTCCAACTCTCGTCGAGCAGCGCCCCGAGCAGGGGCAGGTCGATCCGGGGGGCGTGGAACGCGGCACGCACCGCCCGCGCAATCCCGGCGATGGTTTCGAGGTCCGCCCGATTTTCCTCCATTCTGGAGACGAATCCCGACAACATGGACTCCGCCCGGCGCGTGCGCCTCGTGAAGACCAGGAGCGCGTTGGCTTCCAGGGCCAAGCGATTGTCAGCGGACAATGGAATCGGATGCACGTGGACGTCCTGCTCCGGCCCGAAGACGACCTCCTTCACCCCCGGAAACGCGACTCCGTATTGATCCTGCCAGCCGATCGGCTTGTGCAACAGGTCGGTCTCGACGCGGACCGCTTCTTCCGCAAGCTGTGCGGCGCTACTCTCCAGCCCCACGTGGGCGCGGACGGCCTGCAACAGGCCGACGGCGACCGCGCTGCTCGATCCCAGCCCACTGGCGGCCGGGACCTCCCCGACCATGCCGATTTCCACCCCGGAGTGCAGGCCGTACCGCTCCAGGACGACGCGCACGATGTCGTGCTCCAGAGCGTCCGCATGCGGCACCTCCTCGACTTTCGAGTACGCCACCCGTACCCGCGCATCCAATCGGGCCGCCAACGTCAGATAGAAGTATTTTTTCAGCGCGGCACTGACGACGCACGCCGGCCGTTCTCGGAAGAAGGCGGGGAAGTCCGTCCCGCCGCCGGCCAGACTGACCCGATACGGGGTGCGGGTAACGATCATGCGAGGGACGGACGATCAGGAAGGGGTGCGCCAGATTAACGACGGGGGCTTCAAGATAATGAAAGGGAACTACATACAAGAGGATCCCAAGAGTCAAGGGAGGTGGGGGCGAAGGCCGGGGCGACATGGGAGTTCGTTTCGAGGTTTCGAAATGATTCGACCCTTCGACTCTTCGACACCCTTCGACAGGCTCAGGGACCAAGCTCAGAGCATCGCAGGCTCAGGGACCGCAGGCTCACCAACCGAGCTCAGGGACCACACAGGCGCAACGAACTGAGGGGGGAGGCGGGGAAGGTCCTTGAGCCTGTCGAAAGGCCGGGGGCGGAGGGCAGCGTGTGTAGAGTAGTAGTTCCCTCGGGGTTCGGTTCGACCCTTCAACTGGCTCAGGACGGCGCAAGCTCAACGAACTTGGGGCTGGGAGGTCCTTGAATTGGCGGTGCCTTGAGCCTGTCGAAAGGTCGAACCAAGCCGAAGGGTATCGCAACAGGCGTAGGATCCTCTTGATATAGAGGAATTACATACTCGAAGATCCCCCCGGTCGTCATTCCCATGAAAGCGGGAATCCAGAGGATGGATACCGGCTTCCTCAGGGGCATCCCCACTCGTCGCCCCGGCGAAAGCCGGGGTCTCGGGGAAAGGGGTCCTCTGGATTCCGGCTTTCGCCGGAATGACGAAGGGGGATGTCGGCAAAGGAAGCACTGGCCACGACGGAGAACGGCCCGGGGGCGTCAGCTGGGGGACCTGCCGGCAAGCCCGTCGATCGCCGCGTGCAGCAACGCGCCATGCGTCAGTTCCGCCAAGCCGTAATTCTCGGTTGGGGTGTGGAACGCCAACGTCGCCGGCAACCTCTGCAGGCGGTTGTCCTCGGCGAATGCCGAGCACGTGATCAGGTCCAAGCCGTTTTCCAGGGCGGTCTCGGCGGCCCCGACGACGTTGTCCGACATGCCGGAACTGGAAATCGCCATCAACACGTCGCGTTCGCGGGCCACCGTGCGCAACGGACGCGCGAAGACGTCACGGTAGCCGTAGTCGTTCGCCATGCACGTGATCAACGCCGGATCGTTGAACGTCAGGGATCTGACCCCGCAAGTATTGAGCAGGTCCTGCGACAGGTGCGAGACCAGCGCCGCGCTGCCGCCGTTTCCGATCCAGTACACCGCACGATCTTCGGTCCGCTGCTTGGCCCATATCCGAACCAACGTTTGCAGTCCCGCGTCCAACGACACGTTTTCCCCACGGTATCGGCACGTGGATTCGTCGAGCAAGGCGGCAAGACGACGCAACCAGGGAAGAAGACTCACTGTGAAAGATACCTTACTGTCGCCCAGCCACCACATTCTGAAACCAAGCCATACTAGCCTTCCATCAGATAATATGCTAGAGGGTTCCCCAAGCAGACCAAATAACAGCTAAGGAGGACGCAGTGTATGTCTCATAGCCAAGAACGGAATTCCCAATCTCCTCCTCCCATAACTGAGACGTCCGAGAGGGTATGGACCAAACCCCAGATTCGGGTCATGACCGTCTCTTTCTCCACTAGGGATGGCACCGGTTTGGGGACTGCCTCTCCAGAGAATCCGGACCTGAGTTATGGCGAAGGCCTTTATCAGCCGACATCGTAGGGATAATCGCTGCAAAACAACCCCCATGGTCCGGGAAGCATGGTTGGAAAACCACCGGCCATGGCACTCCTGCTTCTCCTTGAATTTCCCCGATGAAGAGAATCTTGGGAATACTCCAAAACCGGGAGAGAACGCCCGGAGAGATGGCCGCTGTGAGGACCGCGCTCGCCCATGACGGAGCGGACATCATAGATATGGAAGAAGGGCCTATCTGGCTCGGAAGCAGCCAATCCCGATTTGAGGGACCGCACTCCTGCCCTTCGCTGCACTTCGATCGGGACGCGGGTTGCACGCTGGCCGCGGATGCCCGCATTGATGACCGAGACGGGCTCTGCGACGTGCTGGGCATCTCGCATCCACAACGTCCCGCTACGAGCGATGGCGACCTGATCCTCATGGCCTATAGACGCTGGGGCGAGGATTGCCCGAATCACTTGCTCGGCGACTATGCCTTCGTCGTGTGGAACAGGAGGCAGCGCACACTCTTCTGTGCCAGGGATCACATCGGCGCGCGCCCCTTCTACTATGCCTTGACGCCGAAAGGCTTCGTCTTCGGGAGCGTAGTGGAAGCCGTCGTGAGTGCGCCGGGCGTCTCCGACGAACTGGACGAGTCCATGGTGGCGGCGCATTTGACACAAATCTACGCACGCACGACGACTCGCACCTTCTTCAAGATGATCCGTAAGCTGCCCCCCGGTCATTCGCTCTCGGTAGAAGCGGTCCCCTCCGCGCGCCCTCTGATGCGGCTGGAACGGTGGTGGCGTCCGGAACATACGCCGAGGGTACGGCGCGCCGGGGACGACGCCTATGCAGCGGAATTCCTTGACATCTACTTACGGGCGGTGAAAGACCGCCTGAGCGGCGGTCCCGTTGGCGTGCACCTGAGCGGCGGTCTGGATTCATCGAGCATCGCGGTACTCGCGGCCCGGGAGTTGCGCTCCCAGGGGCTCCCGCCGCCACCCGCGTTCAGTTGGCTACGGCCGCTCGGCGACTCCCCTCCCCCCGCGACGTTTATTCCTCAATACGCCTCCATCGACGCGGTGTGCGCTCAGGAAAGACTGCGGGTGTATCACTGTCAGACTCACGACTCGCACGATGTCGTCGCCTCGGCCCTCCGGCTTCGCGTAGAATATCCCCGATCGAATATCATCGAGCGATCGGTCCAGCGTCAGGCGGTGGATCTGGGGGTGCGCGTTCTGCTTTCGGGGCTTGGTGGGGACGAGTGCGTTTCGTTCAACGGGAGAGGACACCTTGCGCACCTGCTGCTGTGCGGACGGTGGCGGAAGCTGGCTGCCGAATACTGGACGTACGGGGGGAACCCGCTTCGGTTCCTGGCGGGAATTGTATTGCCACTGGTACATCCGCGCTTTCCCGCCCGCGTGACCCGATGGAGGGAAGGAAGATGTCGCAATCGCGTGCCAGGCGGGCGCTGGCTCATCAATCCGGCGTTCGCGCGGCGGGTGCGCCCTCTCCCCCATCGAATCTACCGAAATATCGGGGTACGACGCGTGCAGTTGCGGGAGCTACGGATAGGATATCTGAGCAGGACGATGGAGGGCTACGCCGGCACGCGTCACGATATCGAATACCGCTACCCGCTCCTGGACCGTCGCCTGCTGGAGTACGCCCTCGGGCTGCCGGCGGAGCAATTTCGGCGCCGTCCGTCGAATCGCTGGTTGATGCGCCACGCGCTCCGCTCAGTTCTCCCACCGGAAATCTGCTGGAGGCGAAACAAGTCCAGCCCGGCTCAGGGTGAACCGGCAGTCGAAGCTTTCATCGGGGCGTTTCCCGTGCTCCGGCAAGAGATCGCCGCCCGCGCGGAGACGATGTCGCGGGCCCGCTATGTCGATATACCGCGCTTGCTGAAACACCTGGACGCGGCCGGCTTCCCGAAGAAACATGGATTTGCGGCTGTCAGCAATGCTTTGGCCTTCCTCGACTTCTGAACGGGCGCATACGCCCCCTTCCTCCGGGCGAGCCGCTGCCGTTGCAGAGGACCCATACCTACCTTGCACGAGAGCAAGCCGGAACGGAAGAGAATTACACGTAAGACGATCCTGAAGCAGGTTTTCCCATGGAAGTTATATTATGAGGATCCGAAAACGGTTTTTCCCCGTCATACCCCTTCGTCATTCCGGCGAAAGCCGGAATCCAGAGGACATCTTTCCCCTGGGCTCCGGCTTTCGCCGGGGCGACGAGTGGGGGGAATCTTCAAGTACGTCATTCCCAAACGGAAAGATGCTTGACGAGTAACGGTCGCGGTTGGCATTCCGCCACCCGCGCTGCTGCGTTCGGGCGGGCTCCTCCGCCAAGCCGAGGTGGTCCTGCGGCAGCGGCTCGCCGCGCACCCCCACGATGCGAAGGCGCGGCGCCGGCTCGGTGACGTCGGGGAAGGGCAGAACTTTCCGCGGCGCTCGAGACGTATCGGCGCCTGCACGCGCTGAATCCGACCATGCGAACGCGGCGGGGCCGGTCTCCATCCTGAGCGTTGTCAAGTAGGTGATTTTCTGTTGTAGAGAATATCATGGCGTTCTTGACCATCCCGGATACCGGTTCTCGCGACGGGTCGACGTTGCCGCGGGTCGAAAAACCGGACATGGTACGGTATCTTGGACCGACGGATGTCGAGACGCTGCGGGTGCAGGTCGAACGGCTATCCGAGAAGGTCTGGCAGCAGGAAGACGCCGTCAAGGAAAACGACTTTTTCTGTTTTGCGCATACTCGACACATCCTCTTCCGGTTCATGCCGGGCAACCGGACGCATCTTCGCTATTACTCCAATCCGATCTGGATGGTCTGGCAACGCTGGCTGCTCCCGATCATGGCGCAGGCCGCGGCGCCGTACGGCTACGCCAAGCCGATTTATCCCAAGGCGATGCTGGCGCGGCTCGCAGCCGGCCGCGGGATCGACCTGCACGTGGACGCTGAAGCCGCGAATCCCTTCACACACAAAATCCACGTCCCATTACAGACCGATCCGCGGGCCCTGCTGATCGTCGACGACGGCGCCTTCCACGCGGAGGCCGGCCACGCCTGGGAGATCAACAATCTCAAGCCGCATGGGGCGTTCAACGGCGGAGACCGGGACCGCATCCACTTCATCTTCGAGGTGTACGAGGGCGCCGCAGGAGGTTCACCGACGCCCTTCTCGAACGTCAAGTATGGAAATTGCGATTCGCCATGACCCGTTCCTTCCGCGACTACAGAGCCTACGGACTGCGCGTCCGCTCCCCAATCGACCTGCCCTTCGCCCCGCTCCCCGGCTCGCCGAGCGGCGAAGCGGACGTGACGATTTCCCTCGGCAAGACACCGGCAGCGCTCCCGAACCCCATCACCAGGAAACGGAGACGGAAAGCCGCCTTCACATGGGAAGCCGCCAAAGACACCTTCCTCATGAACGTTCCGGGCGTCGCCGGGTATTACGTCACCGGCGGACGC
This sequence comes from uncultured Binatia bacterium (SeqCode), assembly GCA_965200125.1. GTDB lineage: Bacteria > Desulfobacterota > Binatia > Bin18 > Bin18 > Bin18. Next base: position 112,792 of record OZ241332.1, read on the forward strand.
TACGTGACGGTCGATCCGGAATGCGACAGCGACCGCAAGATAGGCGTATTTCTCGCCGGGAGGATACTCGCCGCGCTGCTGCAACAGCGCGGTCTCACCACGTTTCACGCAAGCGCCATAGCGACCGAAACCGGGGCGGTACTGTTCGCGGGCCCCTCCGGCACCGGCAAATCGTCGTTGCTCGCCGCACTGCTCGATCGTGGCTATCTCATGCTGAGCGACGACGTGACGGCGGGAACGTTCGACGCTGCCAAGCGAATCACGGTGCTACCCGCCTTTCCCTGCACGCGGCTGCCGGCGGATACGCTGGACATTATGGGATGGCGGGAACGTGCGCAGGCGTGGGAGGGCGGCGAGAAGTCTCTGTTGCCGGTCGAATCGTTCCGGTTCCACCCTACGCCGTTGCCTCTCCGCGCCTTCTATATCTTGACGCACAAAGATCGGCAGGACATCGGGATCGAGCGGCTGCCGATCGCCCATACCTTCACATGGTTGTTGAAGTACACCTACCGCAAGCGGATTCTGTACGGGATGGGACAGCAACGTACGCATTTCCGTACTCTTACGGGCACAAAGGATGTTCCGGTCTCCCTCGTAGAGCGGCCCCGGCACCCGTTCCTGCTCGACATGCTGGCGGACCGCATAGACGCGGACTTGCGCGGAGAGTCCCTCCCCTACGGGAACGACGTCGCGGCGGGACAGGCCGTGTCTCGATCGGTCGGCTGAGGTTCGAGGGACTTCCGCGATGGGGATCGTCTGGCTTGCGTCCTATCCCAAATCCGGCAACACCTGGGTGCGGGCGGTGCTGACCGCCTATCTGCGGGCGGACGACGCACCGGCTTCGATCAACGCGTTGATCGCCCGCCCCATAACCGGCGACCGCGATGCGTTCGACGAGGCTCTCGGGTTGGAGTCGTCGGACATGACCCCGGACGAAGTGCTGCGGTATCGCCCGCTGTTCCACGCGGTGCTGGCCGAAGAACTGCCGTCCCCGGCGTTCGTCAAGGTCCACGATGCGTACCTCCGCCTCCCCTGCGGCGCGGCGCTGTTTCCCGAGTCCGCGACGTTCGGCTCGGTCTATCTCGTGCGTAATCCCCTCGACGTGGCGGTCTCCTACGCCCATCATCGCAACAGGTCCATCGACAACACCGTGCGGTGGATGAACGATCCCGCCGCGGCCGAATCGGACTCCGCCGCCGGAATTTTCCACCGGTTGCCGGAACCGTTGACGACGTGGAGCGGCCACGTGGCGAGTTGGCTGGACCAGGAAGAAGTGCCGCTGCACGTCGCGCGGTACGAAGACCTGCTGGCGGACTCCCATGCCGCGTTCGGCCGCATCGTGCGCTTCGCCGGCCTGGAGTGGGACGCCGCCCGCCTCGCCCGGGCCATCGACCGGAGCGCATTCCCCCGCCTGCGTGCGCAGGAGACGGAGTCCGGATTCCGTGAGAAGCAGCCGACGGCGCCGTCCTTCTTCCGTGCCGGGGGTGCCGGGTCGTGGCGGACCACGCTTTCCCCGCGGCAGGTCCGGGCGCTGGTGGACGCCCACAGGCCGATGATGGAACGGCTCGGCTATCTGCGGGAGGCCGAGGAGTTTCTGGCGGCCCGCTGCGGGTCTGCGGAAGCAGCAGCGAGATGACCGCTTCGATGCGCCGCGGCGACGCCCCGCGGGCGCCCGTCACTTCGCCGCTCGACGGCCTGCTCGCCGGGTTGCGTCTCGCGCTGTTTCCCGCGGCCGGGGGGACGGAGGCGGACGTCGCGGTGCTTTCCCGCGTCGCGGAGTGGCACGCGGTCGCCGCACTGGCCGAGCGGCACCGCGTGGCGGGGGTGCTGTTACGCGGGTTGCTGACCCGGCCCCACCTGTTGGCCGCCGCCGGCATCGAACCGACGCTGCGGGCGCGGCGCGATCGGGCGGTGCGCCGCGGCTGGCGGCAGCTCGGCGCCCTGAAGCGCGCGACCGACCGGCTCGCCGCGAGCGCCGTTCCGTGTCTGGTGCTCAAGGGGCTGCCGCTCAGTCAGCGGATTCACGGACATCCCCTGGTCCGCGACGCGCTGGACATCGACCTCTTGGTGGCGCCGCGGACGTATGGAGCCGCCGCGCAAGCCTTGCTGGCCGGCGGCTGGAAGCTGGCGTCGGGATTCCGGGAGACCCCGGCCCGCAATCGCTGGCACGGCAGGGTCGCCGCGGACCGTACCTTCATCGGCCGCGGCGCCAAGGTGGAGTTGCATCCGCGTGTATGCCACAACCCGCACTATTTCGCCGAGGGGTTCGAAGATCTCCGGGCGCGGAGCGTCGTGGTGCACATCGGCACCGCGGGGTTCCGAACCCTGGGCGAAGACGACGAGTTTCTCTATCTGGCCTGCCACGGGACGCGGCACGGCTGGCTGCGGCTCGATTGGTTGTGCGACGTGGCGGCGTTGCTCGCCCGCATGCCGCGGGGCCGCCTCGAACGGATAGCGGCACGCAGCCGCGAGACGCGGTTGGACGTCGTGCTCTCCTGCACGCTGCGGCTCTGCAACGCGGCATTCCACGTCGCGTTGCCGGCCCCGCTGGCCGGAATGCACGAGGAGCACGCCACCGGAATTCCCGCGCCCGCGGGCGGCAAACGGGCGGCGTTCATCGCCGCCGCGGCATCGCGCACGTGGTGCCATCGGAACTCCCCCACATCGTGGCGCCAATTGCCGCTCAAACTCGCGCTCAAGCTGCTGCTCAAACCGGACCTGCGTTACGTCCGGCACGAGCTGGCAGCCATCCTGATCGAGCCGCGCGACTGGGCGCGGCTCGATCTGCCCGACAAGCTGTTCTTCCTCTATTTCCCGTTGCGGCCGCTGCTCTGGCTGACGCAGCAGCTCGAGGGATGGAGACGCGCGCACCGCCGCGGCTCGTCGTCGGCACCCTCAGCCGGGGAGCGCGAGGAGAGGGTCTCCATTCCGCGGGCGGGACGCCCGCGTTGCCGGGCGTCGTCGGATGAAGAACGCGAGGGAGATGCCCCGATCACACACACGCCCGCGGCCGGGGGAAACGGAGAGACCGCTTCCCGTACGAAGCGGCCCGGCAGCGTCCTCATCCGTTTCGTCCGTGCGCCGGTTCGCCTCAAGACGATGGCACTGGAAGCCGCGCTGTTCCTCCTGCTGGCACGATTGCTCGTCAAATACGTGCCGATGCGCCACTGGCGGCACCGGCTGACCACCGCGGAGGAATCGGAGCGGGGAGGTCTGCCGCCGGAAGGACGGCGCCTGGGAAGAAAAGTCGCGCGCGTCGTCCGCCGGGTCGCCCGGCACGTGCCGTTTCCGGCCGTGTGTCTGCCGCAGGCCATGGCGGCGCAGTGGATGCTGCGCCGGCGGGGAATCCCCAGCCGCCTGTTCTTCGGCGCGCGGCGGCGCCTTCGGCCGGAGTCTGCCCCGCACACGGACGGATCCGCCTCCGGAATGGATTTCCACGCCTGGCTGACCGTCGGCGACGACTGCGTGCTCGGCGGCGCCGAGCGAGACACGTACGTCGCGCTGCCGCCCTTCGACAACGTGGCATGACCGCTTCGCGTCTTCGTCACGCATCGCTAGTAATCGAACGGCGACATGGTAGGAACGACGGAGGAAAGTTCGGCGGGGAGCTGCGAATGAAATTGTTGACGCTTCGCACTAAGTATTATCGGAGTCTGCGCGAAGAACGGATTGCACTGAACGACATCAACCTGTTCATCGGCGCCAATGCGTCGGGCAAGAGCACCATTCTCGACGCACTCCGATTTTTGAACGAAGGCGTTCGGGCCCGCGATTTCCGGGGACCGATGTTTGCACGTGGCGGCATTGTCCATGTGGCTTGGAAAGGGGAGGCCGCGCGGCGCGTCGAATTGTCGGTGCGTCTGGAAAACGAACGCAAGATTTACGAATGGTCGGTGCGCTTCGTCAGAAGCGGGTACGAGTTCCACGTCGAGGAACACGTTGAAGAGGTGCCTCCCCAATCTCCCCCGATTCGACTCCTGGTTGCCGACAAGGGCGAGGGCTGGTGGTGGTCGGGCGAGAGAGGCGAGCAGGTCAGGCTGAAACAACCGCCGACCTCCTGTGCGCTCGCCGCCGCGGCGGCGGATGCGTCTTTTCCGGCGCGCGACGTGGTAGCGTTCGTCGGCCGGTGGGGGTTCTTCGATCCGAACCCGTTTTTGCTGCGCCGCGACTGGACCGGCCTGGATTCCAGCGGGTTGGATCCCTACGGTCGCAACCTGGGCGAGACACTGTATGCGCTCGATGCCCCCTCGCGGGAACGGATCGTAGAGGCGACGCGCACGATTGTCGGGCTGCCCTCCGGCATCGAACCCCGGAAGTCACAGGACGAAGAGCGATTCTATTTCGTGCAGGACGAACCGGGGCTTCGGTATCCGGTACATCAGATGGGAGTCTCCAGCGGGACGTTGCGCATGCTGGCGCTGATGACTGCGCTTCTCGCGGATCCCGAAGCGAACCTGATCGGCATCGAGGAGCCGGAAAACTACGTCCATCCGACGGCGTTGTCTTCGTTCGTCGAGCACATCCTCGATGCGCGGGGCCGCGCGCAATTCATGGTGACGACGCACTCCCCGCTGCTGCTCGACTTCTTGAATGAGCCGGAGGCCGTCCGCGTCGTGCGCCGTGACGGCGACAAGGGAACGGTCGTCGTGCCGGGAGATCCGGCCGGCGTGCGCCGAGCCTTGGATGCGTCGGGGTTCGGGCTCGGCGAATTCTACGAGACGAAGGGTTTCGGAAGCGGCTGAAGTGACGAAGCACGTGATCGTCATCGCTTCCGGGGAAACCGAACGGCGGGCCCTCCCCTATCTGGTTCGACATCTGCAGGGCCGGGATGTCGTTGTCGATGAAGTCCGGATACCGCCCCGGAACAAAGCAATCGACGTCGAGATGGCGGAGAAGCTCGTCAAGACGGCCTGGTATGAGCATGGAGACGCCCCGCCCGATAAATTCGTCCTTTTGATGGACCTCGATGGGGCGGACCCCGCCGCGGTGGTGGATCCGATCCGGCAACATCTTCCCGAACGTCTGCCCGAAATTCGGGCCGATATCCATTACGCGTACGCCCAACAGCATCTCGAGGCCTGGTATTTCGCCGAAGCCGGGAATCTCAGGCGCGTCCTCGGTCGCGCGTTGGGACACGTCGACACCTCGAATCCGGACGGGATTCGGAACCCGAAACGTCACCTGAAAAATCTACTCGGGTCGCGCGTCTATACCGCCCACGTGTCTGAGGATATCGCACGCAGATTGGATGCCGAGCGGATTGCCGAGCGCAGTCCCAGCTTCAAGAAGTTCATCGACGCCGTGATGAACGGGAACGACTCCGGAGATGCCGACGGAACGGACTGACCGGCCCGCGGCGGAGCGAACCGGCACCTTCCGCGACGCGGGGCCGCTGGCCCGCGCGCTGATCGCCCATGCGCCGCGCAAGATCGTCCTGGCGTTGCTGCTTTTGCTGACGGCCGGCATGACCGAGGCGTTCGGGATCGTCATGATCGTACCCCTGCTACACGTGGTCGGCCTGGGCGATCCGTCCGGAGAAGGTTCCCGTCCGATCGGAGGTCCCATCGTCGACACGCTGGCGGAGACGGCCGGCGCCGTCGGCGTCGCGTTGACCCTGCCGACGGTGTTGGCCGTGTTCCTGGTGCTCGCCGCGGTGCGCGCAGCTACGGCGTGGCAGCGGGGGATGCTTCTGACCGGGATGCAACTGGGATTCGTCGATGCGTTTCGGGAACGGCTCTACGCCGCGGTGGCCGGGGCGAAATGGGAGTTTCTGCTCGGGCGCCGCCAGTCGGACCTGCAACACGTGTTGACCACGGACGTCAACCGCATCGGCCAGGGCGCGTTCCTCTTGCTGCAACTGACGGCGACCGGGGTGCTGACGCTGGCGCAGATCGGCCTCGCCGTGCTGGTCTCTCCCCTGGTGACCGCCGCGGCCCTGCTCACGGGCGTCGTGCTGCTGTTCCTCACCTCCCCGATGGTCCGGCGGTCCCGTCGGCTGGGCGAACACCTGACCGGCGCCAACCGGACCCTGTTCGCCTCCGTGACCGACTCGCTGGCCGGGCTAAAACTCGTCAAGAGCTACGCGGTGGAAGATCGGCACGTCCGGCACTTCGCGGACTCGGTCGCGACCATGCGGGAGCGTCAGCTGGCATTCCGGCGGACGAATGCCGCGGTACAGGCGGCGCTCGGCGTCGGCACCGCGGCCGCCCTCGCCGCACTGGTCTGGTTCGCCGTGTCCATCGCCGCGCTGACGCCGGCCGAGCTGGCGATCATGGCCCTGGTTTTCGCCCGCGTGATGCCGGCGCTATCCGGTTTGCAGGGAAAGGGGCAACACCTTGCCCATACGTTGCCGGCCTACGCTCACGCCCGGGACGTGCTCCGGGCGCTGCGGGACGCCGCGGAGGAACAGGCGGACGACGGCGCGCCGCGGATGACGTTGGACGACGGGGTGACGGTGCGCGACGTTTCGTTCGCCTACGCGGCAGGCACGCCGGTGCTGACGAACGTCGACCTGGACGTGCCGGCGGGAAAGATCACGGTCGTCACCGGCCCGTCCGGAGCCGGCAAGAGCACGTTGGCGGACATCCTGCTCGGCTTGATCGAGCCGGATCGGGGGCGGGTCTCGATCGACGGAAAGCCCCTGGCGGGACCGAACCTGCGCCGCTGGCGACGGTCGGTCGCCTACGTGCCCCAGGACCCGTACCTGTTTCACGACACCGTCCGCGCCAACCTGCGGTGGGCGCGGCTCGAGGCGACGGAGGCCGAGATGTGGCAGGCGCTCCGCCGTGCCGAGGCCGCGGATTTCGTCGCCGCCCTGCCGCACGGCCTGGACACCATCGTCGGGGACCGCGGCACGCGGGTGTCCGGCGGGGAGCGCCAGCGGATCGCCCTGGCGCGGGCGCTGCTCACCGAGCCGGCGCTGCTCCTGCTCGACGAGGCGACCGGCCAACTCGACGCCGCAACCGAACGGCGGATTCTGGCGGGGCTCGGCGCGTTGCGCGACCGGATGACCGTGGTCGCGATCGCCCACCGATCGACGCTGCTGGACGTCGCCGACCGGATCGTGCGGCTGGAATCGGGCCGCGTCGCCATGGCCGGGCCGCGGTGTGAACCGGCGCCGCGGCTCACGCCGGCGCCAGCGTCGGAATGACGTGGCGGCCGTTCTTTCGATAGACCATAAAGTCGCCGTCCAGCGTGAAGACGACGCCTTCCGTATGCCGCTCGGCGAGGCGGACGAGGCAGCCGTCCGCGAACGACATCGGCACGTCCCGATATTTCTTCACCAGCCGATGGACGGCGTCGGTTTCGTCGGCCACGTGAAACGACACGTCCAACACCCCGCGGCGCGCGAGATCGAGCACCGCCGCCTGCCCGCCTTCGATGGATTGGACCAGAAAGCAGGCTTCCGCCAGCACCGCTTCGCAGGTGAAGAGCGGCGGAACGACGTGCGCCCACCGCTCCTTCGCCCAGGTGTGATACCGGTCGCGGCGGTTCAACAGGGCGACCAGCGGGCCGGTGTCGAGAATGATGGGGTTTCTCAACGGCCGAATCCCCGCATATAGTCCTTGTTCACGGACAGATCTTCCGGCCCGGTCAGCGTGCCTGCGAGGTCGGCGACCAGCGAAAGCGCCGATCCGCGGCGCGCGCCTCCGTCCCGCCGCACGTACGTTTCCAACGCCTCCCGCACCAGGGCCGATTTACTCACGCCGCGCTCTTGCGCCAGCGAGGCGAGTTCGACCTCGAACGGGTCGGGCACCTTGAGTGAGATCGTCTTCATGGCAGTCCTCCGGTATTACTTGCCTGGTCATTCGGTAATACCCTTGAAAACGGGGTATGTCAACGCCGGACGAGGCATGCAGGTTGTCAATACTGGCCGGCCTCGTTTCCACCGGTCAGGTGCCGTTCATGGCCCGCAGGGAGGGGAACACTTCGGCGGCGACCTGCCGGAGTTGATCCAGCGTAGCCGCGGCCGGCACCGCGGGAATCAGCGTCAGGTGAGCGGCCCCTGCGTCGAGATAGCGTTGCAGAAACGCGGTGCAGTCCGCGGCCGAACCGAGCGCACAGTATTTGTCGATCAAACGCTCGAAAGACTGATGGTACTCGGTAGATAGCGTGCGCAGCGCCGTCCGCCGGGCGTTTTCGTAGGACGGATCGAGGCAGAAGTAGAGAACTACGCCGCCGGTAAAGCTGGTCCGCGCCGCGGCGTCGCGCTGCTGCCAGTACGCATACGCCTTGTCGAAGCTTGACCGAAAGCGCTCGGGCGTCACGAAATATGCAAACCAGCCGTCGGCGTACATACCGGCACGTTTGAGCGCCGCATCGACTCGACCACCGACCCAGATCGGCGGGTGCGGCTGCCGGAGCGGACGCGGGGTCATGTAGGCGTCGCGGAATTGGAAGAATCGCTCGTCCACGCTGGCCGGCGTCTCGGTCCACAACGCCTTGATGACGCGCAAGCCCTCGCTCGCCCGGCGGCCGCGTTCGTGCAGCGGAATGCCGCACGCCTCGTATTCTTTTTGGAACTCGCCACCCACGCCGATTCCCAGCAGCGCCCGCCCATCGGACAACCAGTCGAGCGTCGCCGTCATCTTGGCGACCAGGGTCGGGTTGCGCAGCGGCAGCAACAGCACGCCTGTGCCCAAGCTGATGGTCGTCGTGCGTGCGGCGAACGCGCCCAGCATCGTGAACGGGTCGAGCACCGGACTGTGCCACAACACGTGGTCGCGGTAGAACAGAACGTCGAAACCGAGACGTTCGATCTCCTCGGCCCAGGTACACAACGTCGGCCCGGAGACGAGCCCCGCACCGAATCCGCCCAGCGTGGTCCCGAACGTGGGCGCGGTCACGACGCGCCTCCCTTCCGGGCCGGGGTCCGCACCGCGTCGCCTCGAAGTGCAAGGCGAACCGCCCCGTTGGTTCGCCAGGGGCGCGCCGAAGAGGCGAGATGTGGGCCACGCTCAGCCATGCTTGGCAACGATTTGGTCGGCGAAGCGTTCCATCGCCGCGGTGACGTCACCGGCACGCAGCGCGTGCATGTTGACCAGCAGCCGGTGGACGCCGAGGTCTCGATACACGGCCAGGCTGTCAGGCCCTTCGGCGTGGTAGTTCCAATACGCGGTGAGTTCGAGTTCGGCCGGGTCCCGGCCCTGGCGGGCGCATTCTTCGTGCAGCGCGCTGATGTGCGTCCGGTACTCGTCCAGGTCCTTGCCGATGACGTACCAGCCGTCGCCGTATTGTACGGTGCGCCGGATGGCGGGCGGCGTCACCCCGCCGATCACCAGCGGCACCCCGCCCGGCTGGGCCGGCGTGGGATGCATGCTGAAGCCGTGCCAATCGACGAACTCGCCCTGATACTCGACATCCTCCCCGGTCCAGACCGCCTTGAGAGCCTCCAGGAATTCATCCGCGCGCCGGCCGCGACGGGCGAACGGCACGCCGATGGCTTCGAACTCCTCGCGCAGCCAGCCGACGCCCAATCCCAGCATCAGACGCCCGCGCGACAGGTGATCGATCGACGAAGCCCACTTGGCGAGGTACAGCGGGCTGGCTTGCGGAAGGATGTTAACGCCCGTGCCGAGCCGCAGTCGCGTCGTCGCCGCGGCGATGAAGGTCAGGGCAACGAGGGGATCGATGATCGGCGCGTCCGGCTTGAACGGTAGTTTGCCGTCCGGGTTGTACGGATAGACCGAGTCGTAGGAGGTGGGAATGACGACGTGCTCCGCGGTCCAGACCGACTCGTAGCCCAGTGCCTCGGCACGCTGCACGAAGGGTACGACGACGTCCGGGTCGGTGAACTCGCGCAGGTTGATCGGAACGATCCCGAATTTCATGGCCGGCTCAGTCGCCGAAGCTGGTGCCGACCAGCCGCGCCGCCTCGATGAGGGGATGCGCCGGGTCGACGAGTTTCTTCTTGCCGGCTACCTCCTCCAGCGGAACCGGGCGCAGCGTCTGATCCTGCACCGCCAACAAAAACCCGTCCCGGCCTTCCTTGAGATACTGCGCGCAGCGCGTGCCCAGCCACGTCGCCAGCACGCGGTCCGCGGCGGTCGGCGTGCCGCCGCGCTGCAGATGGCCCAGAATCGTCAGGCGCGATTCCTGGCCGGTCAGCCGTTCCAGTTCCTGGGTCAGGTCGATCGTGTGTCCGACGTGGGCGTGGTGGAATTTTTCGAGCTTGGCCGAGGCCTTCTCTTTCGCGTCTTTGTTCGTGGCGTCCTTCTTTTCCTGCAAGAGTTGGGCGACCGTCGCGGCGTCGCGGGTGGATACGGCTCCCTCGGCGACGACGATGATGCTGAAGCTCCTGCCCTGCCGGGCGCGCTCGCGGACCTTTTGCGCGACCCGCTCGATGTCGTACGGAATCTCCGGAATCAGGATCACGTCCGCGCCGCCCGCGATGCCGGCTTCCAGGGCCAACCACCCGGCGCGGTGCCCCATCACCTCGACCACGATGATCCGGTTATGGCTCGTCGCGGTCGAGTGCAGCCGGTCGATGGCCTCGGTCGCGATGCCGACCGCGGTATTGAAGCCGAAGCTGACGTCCGTCTTGGCGATGTCGTTGTCGATGGTCTTGGGTAAGGTGACGATGTTCAGCCCGGCCTTCTTGAGCCGCAGCGCGTTCTTCTGCGTACCGCCGCCGCCCAGACATACCAGGGCGTCGAGATGGTGACGCCGGTAGGTGTCGACGATCGCATCCGTCATGTCGTGGACCTTGCCGCCCATGAACATGCGGTGCGGCTTGTCCCGGCTGGTCCCCAGGATCGTGCCGCCGTCGGTCAGAATGCCGGACATCGCCTTGCCGTCCAATTCGACCGTCTGGTTCTGAACCAAGCCGCGGAAGCCGTTCTTGAAACCGATCAGCCGGATGCCGTACACGTCCAGACAGGCGCGGCCCACGGCGCGAATGGCCGCGTTGAGCCCCGGGCAGTCGCCTCCGCTGGTGAGGATACCGACGTATTGCGCCATTCGGTCGCCTTCGCTCTCCCCCCGAACGACGTATCAACCGAAAAACGACTTGATGACCAGCGAGACGACGCCGGCGACGATGGCGCCCGTCATCCATTTCACGACGGACAGTTCCCGCTCCACCTTTGCAATGTCGCGCTCCAGCTTGGCGATGTCCCCTCTGATACTCTTTTCCTGCTTGACGCTCTCGGCTTTGGTTGCCTGCTCAAGGCGCGCAATGTCGCCGCTGGACGCTCGTTCCAGCTTGGCAATCTCGGCTTTGGTGCTTTGTTCCAGCTTGGCAATGTCGGCTTTGGTAACCTGTTCCAGTTTGGCAATGTCGGCTTTGGTCGTCTGCTCAAGGCGGATAATGTCCTGCTCCAAGCGGGCAATCTCGGCCTTGGTGACTTGTTCCAAGCGGGTAATATCAGCTTTGGTCGCCAGGCTTTCTTCCGACATGGCCTGTGCGGCTCCGCGTGCTTTTTCTTCCGGCGCGCCCGCCGAAACCAACGCATCGTACAATTCGACCACCATCGTGCTCATGCGGCGACTATAGCCCGCCGCCTTCAATGCGCAAGGGGAACCCACCTCGGGGTCCGTTTCGACAAGCTCAACGAACCCTCGCCTCCAATGCGCAAGGGGAAACCCGTCGCGGATTGCTCCGTTTGGCCGGAACCGGTAAGACGGCGGCGCACGGGACGGGCTTTCTTCATCCGTCCCTTCGATAAACATGAGCGCGCATCGGATCGGAAAAGGAACGGAATCATGAGCCGACCGTTCAGGGTGTTGGGCGTACAGCAAATCGCGGTGGGCGGGCTGGACAAGGCCCGACTGCGGAAGTTCTGGGTGGATACACTGGGGCTCAGCTTGGCCGGGAACTATCGAAGCGAGTCCGAGAACGTGGACGAGGACATCGCCACGGTCGGCTCCGGGCCGCTACGGCTGGAAGTCGATCTCATGCAGCCCATCGACCCGGACAAACGGCCCAAGGTTCAGGATCCGCCCCTCAACCACATCGGGTTGTGGATAGACGACGTGCACGCCGCGTATCGCTGGCTGGGTGAGCAGGGCGTGCGGTTCACCCCGGGCGGTATCCGTCGCGGCGCGGCCGGTCACGAGGTGTGCTTCATTCACCCCAAGGGCAACGACGAGTGCGCCCTGTCCGGGGAAGGCGTCCTGATCGAACTGGTTCAGGCCCCGCCCGACGTCATTGCGGCCCTCGGCTAGACCCGCGGACGGCAGGCCGAATCGAAGGAGTCCGTGCCGTTGAAACTCCCCATCCGCAAACAGATGACGTCAGGCTGGGGCCGGACGTGCGCGCTGGGAGCCCTGCTCTCCTTTGCCGGCTGTCAATCCGCGGACCTGGAAGCCTCCAAAGCAGCAGTCCGAGCCGCAGAGCCTTCGGTGCCGACGGTCCGCGTGGCGGCGCCCGTCAAGCGGACGGTCCAGCGCACCGGCCGCGGGCAGGGAGCGCTGTTCGCCAAGGAGAGCGTCGTCTTGTCCAACAAACAGGAAGGCTACGTGCACCGCGTGCACGTGGACTTCGGCGACCGGGTGACGCAGGGGCAACTGTTGGCCGAGATGGAGGGCGAGGAACTCGCCTTGCAGGTCGAGGTGGAGGAAAGCACGCTCAAGCAGGCCGAAGCCCAGTACGTGCATACCCGCGCGGAGTACGCCCGCGCCGAGGAATTGGCCGAGGAAGCCCTGATCCCCGTCCAGCAACTCGATACCCGCCGCGCGGATTTCACGGTCGCGGAGGCGCGCGTCGGGACCGCGGAGAAGACGTTGGCCCTGGCCCGCAAACGCCTGCGCGACACGCGCATCGTGTCGCCGGTGAACGGCTTCGTGCAGGAACGCTTCGTCAATCCCGGCGAATACAAACAGGCCGCCTCGCCGCTGCTGGAACTGGTGGTGGTCAACCCGCTCAAGTTGCGCGCGCCGGTGCCCGAACGCTTCGCCGCGGTCGCCATGATCGGCATGCCGTTGCGCGTCGAGGTGGAGGCGTTGCCGGGCGAGGTGTTCGAGGGCCGCCTGACGCGCATGGCCGCGCGCGTGGACCACAAGACGCGCTCGCTGCGCATCGAAGCCGAGATTCCGAACCCCGACGGCAAACTGCGGCCCGGCTACTTCGCGCACGTCACCGGCGTGCTGGGCGAAGAAGAAGCATTGTTCATTCCGCGCAGCGGACTGTCGCGCTTGGCCGGCGTGGAGCGGGTGTTCACCGTCCGCGACGACGCGGTCCGCTCGCGCGAGGTCACATCGGGCATGGAAGACGGGGCGTGGATAGAAGTGACCGACGGCTTGCAGGAGGGCGATGTGGTCGCGATCAGCGCACTCGACCGGCTGGCCGACGGCATGACGGTCCACTCGCAACTCGTCCCGCCGTCCGACATCCTCTGACCGTCGGGGCGCGTGAGGGAAGCCCACCCGGCTCGTTGGAACGCCCATGATTCTCGCCGACGTCTGCGTCCGCCGGCCCGTGTTCGCGACCATGCTGGTCGGCGTGCTCGTGGTCGCGGGCTGGTTCTCGTATCGCAGCCTGACCCTGGAACTGATGCCCAAGGTCGAAATGCCGGTCGTGACCGTCACCACCACGCTGCCCGGGGCCGGACCGGAGGAGATCGAGGCCCAGGTCACCAAGGTCATCGAAGAAGCCATCAACACGGTCAGCGGCATCGACGAACTGCGGTCCGTGACCCGCGAGGGCGTTTCGCAGGTCGTCGTCCAGTTCGTGCTGGAGAAGGATTTGGGCGTGGCCGCGCAGGAGGTGCGCGACAAGGTCGGGACGGTGCTGGCGGAGTTGCCCGAAGACGCGGACCCGCCGGTCGTCGAAAAGTTCGACATCGACGCCACGCCGATTGCGACGATCACGGTGTCCGGCTTCCAGCGGCTCAAGGAGCTGACCGAAATCGCCGAAGACCGGGTCAAGGAACCGCTGGAATCGGTCACCGGGGTCGGCGCCATCGACGTGGTGGGCGGCCGCAAACGCGAGATTCAGATCCTCATCGACCCCGAGCGGCTCAAGGCGTATCGGCTGGCCATCCGCGACGTGGCCGCGGCGCTGGCCAAACAGAACGTCGAATTCCCGGGCGGGCGGATCACCCGCGACAGCGGCGAAACCGTGCTGCGCACGCTGGGCCGCGTCAGGACGGTGCGCGAGTTCGAGGACATCGTGGTCGCCACGACCGACGGGGTGCCGATCACCGTGGCCGACATCGGCCGCGTGGAAGACGGGGTGGAGGAGCCGCGCTCCCTGTCCCGCTACGACGGCAAGAACGCGGTCTCGCTCGTCATCCGCAAGCAGTCGGGGACGAACACCGTCGCTACGGTCGATGCGGTGCAGGAACGCCTGACCGAAATCCGCACCCTGCTGCCCGCGGGCGTCGAAGCACTCGTGACGCGCGACCAGTCCGACTTCGTCAAGGCGTCGGTCCACGAGGTCGAACAGCACCTCCTCCTCGGCTCGCTGTTCGCCAGCATCATCGTCTATTTCTTTCTCGGCAACCTGCGCTCGACGCTGATCGCCGCGGTCGCCATTCCGGTGTCGATCGTCTCGACCTATACGCTGCTGGCCGCGGCCGGCTATTCCCTCAACCGCGTGACCCTGCTGGGGCTGACGCTGGCGGTCGGCATCGTCATCGACGACGCCATCGTCGTGCTGGAAAACATCTACCGCTACATCGAAGAGAAAGGCATGAACGCCTTCGAGGCCGCCCGCGCGGCGACCGCGGAAGTCGGCTTGGCCGTCAGCGCCACCACGTTGTCGCTCGTCGTCATCTTCATTCCGGTCGGATTTCTGAAGGGCATCATCGGCATGTGGCTGAGCAGCTTCGGCTTCACGATGGCATTCTCCATCATGGTTTCCCTGCTGGTCGCGTTCACGCTGACGCCCATGCTGTGCTCGCGGTTTCTGCCCAAGCATCTCGACGCACAGGCCGGCTCCCACGCCAAGTCGTCGCGCGAATCGCGCGTGTATCGAGGCATCGACCGGGCGTACTCCGCGATGCTGGCGTGGTCCATGCGCCACCGTTGGGCGATCGTCTGCCTCACGCTCGGCGTGTTGTGTTCCACGCCGTACATCGCGGGTCTCGTGCGGCCCAGCCTCATGGCGAGCGACGACCGGGGCGAGTTCGAGATCAACGTCAAGACGCCCCCCGGCTACTCGCTGGCCCAGACTGACGCCGTAACCCGGCAGATCGAAGACGAGATCCGCCCCCTGCCCGGCGTCAACCACCTGCTCACCGAGATCGGCTCGACCGTGGGCGAGTCCGTCACCAAGGCCAAGATCGTCGTCACCCTCATCCACCACTCCGAACGCGACCTGCACCAGATACAGGTCATGGATCTGGCCCGCGCGAAGGTACGCGGCTTCCCCAACCTGCGCATCAGCGTCGATCAGATCCTGCCCGTGAGCGGGTCGGGCCTGCAGAACGTGGACGTGTCCTACAATCTGCGCGGCCCGGACCTCGGCACGCTCCAGGACTATGCCGCGGAACTCAAGACCCGCGTCCAGGACATGCCCGGGTTGCGCGACGTGGACTCCACCTTCGAGGGCGGTAACCCCGAGCTGCAGGTGCACCTCAACCGGCGCAAGGCGTCGGACCTCGGCATCGAAGCCGCGGACATCGCGTCCACGCTGCGCATCATGGTCGCCGGCGAGAAGGTGACGACCTACCGCGAGGGCGACGAACTCTACGACGTGCGGCTGCGCCTGACGCCGGAAAGCCGCAACCGGATCGACGTGATCGAGCGCGTGGCGGTGCCGTCCGCGTCGGTCGGGCAGGTCATTCTGAACAACGTGGTGGATCTGGTGCCGGGCACCGGCCCGGTCCAGATCGACCGCCAGGACCGGCAGCGCCAGATCACGATCACCGGCAACTTGGCCCAGGACAAGGCGCTCGGCGACGCCATAGCCGACATCGACGCCGAGGTCGCAGAGATGGGCCTGCCGCCCGGCTACACCACGGGCGTGACCGGCATGGGCAAGATGTTCGAGGAGATGATGGAGAGCTTCCAGATCGCCTTTCTGCTGTCCATCATCGGCATGTACATGGTGCTGGCCGCGCAGTTCGAGAGTTTTCTGCACCCGATCACGATCATGCTGTCGCTACCGTTGGCGGTACCGTTCGCCCTGCTGGCGCTGTACATCGCGGGTCAGCATCTGGCCCTGTTCGCCATTCTCGGCATGCTGCTGCTGTTCGGTATCGTGAAGAAGAACTCCATCCTGCAGATCGACCACACGATCAACCTGCGCGCCGCGGGGCTGCCGCGCGACGAAGCCATTCTGCGCGCCAACAAGGAGCGGTTGCGGCCCATCCTGATGACCACGCTGGCGCTGGTCGCCGGCATGGTGCCCATCCTGCTCGGCCAGGGACCGGTCGCCGACAGCCACCGCGGCATCGCGGTCGTGGTGATCGGCGGGCAGAGTCTGTGCCTGCTGATCACGCTGTTGGTGACCCCGGTCGCCTACTCGCTGTTCGACGACGCGGAAGTCTGGCTGGGCCGCACGGTGCCGTCCCTCCGGCTGGGGCTCGGACGCCTCCGCTTCTGGCGGCGCGCCCGCGGACAGCCC
Organism: uncultured Binatia bacterium (SeqCode); assembly: GCA_965200125.1. Lineage (GTDB taxonomy): Bacteria > Desulfobacterota > Binatia > Bin18 > Bin18 > Bin18. The sequence goes on from OZ241332.1 coordinate 129,302, forward strand.
GCCCGCGCCGCATCCGTCGTATCAGCCACGACCGGAGACAAAGCGTTCGGGGATTGACGGCGTCGTGCGACGCCGCGATTCGGAACGGAGTCGCTCCCGTCCGATTCGCTAGTCTTCGCCGTGAGCGGACTCGTCGGGCGACACTTCCGCTGCGTCCGTCGCCGGGTCCCAGGCATACACTTTCAGGCTCCACCAGCGGCGCAGCAGCACCTTGCCCGGCGGAAAGTGCGGCGGCTTGGATACGTCCGCGGCCCGGCAGACGTGCACCTCGGTCTTGCCGCGGCGGCCCGCCTTGGAATACCAGGCGGCCAATCCCGCGGCCCGTCGGATAACCGCGTCGGGCAGCTCGTCCAGCCTGTCCGGGTGGCGCACCACCACGTGACTGCCCGGCACCCCGGCCGCGTGCAGCCATACGTCGTCCGGCTCGGCCACCTCGAACGTCAGCCGGTCGTTCTGCACGTCGCCCTTGCCGACCAGAATCTCGAACCCCGCGAACGGAATCGTCCGATACGGCCGCCCCTTGCTTCCCATAATCCGCTCTCGACCCTCATGCCGCGGCGCGCCCGTGCCCACCCGATGATGCGACTTGCTGGACAGCCGCGCCGCCAACGTATGGTATATCCGACCGATGGGGAGGACATCCGTTCGCCTGTCCCCGGTCGATGCAACGGTGGGCCTCACCCCGGCAGGAAAGGAATTTTCCCCCTTCTTCTCATCCCCTCTCCCTCTGCTCCCTGCGCTTGCGGTGCCTCGATCCTGCGGTCCCTGAGCCTGTCGAAGGGTCGCAGGGCGGGAGAGAGCCGGGGAGAGGGAAATTCTCGAACCGACAAACCACCGGCCCACGCCATGAAGCCCGCCATGTCTTCTTCGCCGGCATCTCTACCAACGTTCGACTTCGCGGCCAAGCCGCAGGTCGTGTCCGCGGTCGGCGAAGCGACGCGCCTGGCCTACGGCCATCTGTTCAACCCGGCCTTCGCCGCGGAGATTTCGTCGATCGACCCGCTGCCGCACCAGCGCGTCGCTGTGTACGAGCACCTGCTCGGGCGGTCGCCGCTCCGCTTCCTGCTGGCCGACGATGCCGGCGCCGGCAAGACGATCATGACCGGCCTCTACCTGCGCGAGGCGTTCGCGCGCCGCCTGATGACGCGCGTACTCGTCGTGCCGCCGGCCGGGCTGGTCGGCAACTGGGAACGCGAAATGCGCACCCTGTTCCGCCTGCCCTTCCGCATCGTGCGCGGGGACGACGCCCGCACCGGCAACCCCTTCGCCGGACCGGACGGCGACCGGGTGATCGTCGGCATCGATACCCTGGCCGGGGAGCGGACGTTCGCACGCTTGCGCGAGGCCGGCGCCTCCGGGACCGCACGGCCCTACGACCTCGTCGTGTTCGACGAAGCCCACAAACTGGCCGCCTACCGCGAGCCGGATTTCTCCGTCCGCAAGACCGACCGTTACCGGCTCGCCGAGGCCCTCGCCGGACTCCCCGCGGACGACCCGCGGTGGGAGCTGGGCTGGGCGGCTCCCAACGTCCTGCTGCTGACCGCGACGCCGCACATGGGCAAGGACTTCGCCTACTACTGCCTGTGGCGGCTGCTCGTGCCGGACGCGCTGGCGACCTTCGAGGCATTCCAGGCGTTTCCGCCCGCCCGGCGGCGCCACCACTTCATCCGCCGGACCAAAGAAGAAATGGTCCGCTTCGACGGCCGCGCCGTCTATCCGCAGCGCCGGTGCGACACCCTGAGCTATGCGCTGAGCCCCGCGGAGCAGCGCCTGTACGAGGCCACGACCCGCTACATCGCGGACACGTACAACAAGGCCCGCATCCTCAACCGCTCCGCGGCGCGGCTGGCCATGAGCGTGTTCCAGCGCCGCCAAGCCAGTTCGACCCATGCGCTGCGGCGCTCGCTCGAACGTCGCCTGGAACGCCTGGACGACGCCATCGAACTGGTGCGCGCCGGCCGCACGGACGAATTGGCGCGCCGGCAGCGGCGGTTGGGCCGCACGCCCGACTTCTTCGAGGACCGCACCGCGGACGAGGATGCCGACGACACGGGACGCGAACGCCACGAGGAGTTCGAGTCGCACGCCCTGGGCGGCCTCGTCGCGCTGACGCTGACCGATCTCCGGCAGGAACGCGCCGCGGTGCAGGCCCTTGCCGATCAGGCGCGCCGGCTGGCCGGCGAGGACTCCAAATTCGAGAAACTCCGCGCCGTATTGCACGCGCCCGACTTCGCCCGCGAGAAATTCATCGTCTTCACCGAGCACCGCGACACCGCGGAATTCCTCGTCCGCCGGCTCGAAGGGCTGGGTTTCACCGGCCGGGTCGCCCTGATCCACGGCGGCCTCGACTACCGCGCGCGGGAAGCGCAGGTCGCCGCGTTCCGGCGGCCGACGGACCGGGGCGGCGCCGCGTATCTGGTAGCGACCGACGCCGCCGGCGAGGGCATCAACCTCCAGTTCTGCTGGCTGATGGTGAACTACGACGTGCCGTGGAACCCGGCGCGGCTCGAACAACGCATGGGCCGTATCCACCGCTACGGCCAGCAACGCGACCCGGTCGTCATCGTCAACCTGGTCGCCGGCGGCACGCGCGAGGGGCGCGTCCTGAAGACCCTGCTCGACAAGCTCGAACGCATTCGGACGCAACTCGGCTCCGACAAGGTGTTCGACGTGGTGGGCAGGCTGTTCGAGAACGTCTCGCTCTGGCACTACATGGAACGGGCCGTGACCGGGGACGCTGCCGTGCTCGACGCCATCGACGGCCGGCTGACCGAGGCGCAGGTGCGGGCGTTGGACGAGCGGGAACGCGCCCTGTTCGGCGGGGGCGACCTCACGAGCCGCCTGCCCGCGCTCACGGCCGCGATGGCGCAGGAACACTACCGCCGCCTGCTGCCCGGCTACGTGCGCGGCTTCCTCCAGACCGCGGCCCCGCTCCTGGACGTGCACCTGGACGGCGACCCCGACGGCGTCTTCGCGCTCCTCCCGCACCGCGCCCGCGGCCTCGACCCGCTGCGCGACGCGCTGGAGGGTTACCCCGCGGGCGTCCGCGACCGCTTCACCGTCTCCCGGCCCACGGACCCCGCGGACGCCGTCTGGCTGCACCCGGGCGAGCCCGTCTTCGACCGCTTCTGCGCCGCGCTGCTCGCGCGCTACGGCGACGAGGCGCGCCGCGGGGCCGTCTTCATCGACCCGCACGCCGACGCCCCGTACCTCTTCCACCTCGCCCGCATAACGGCCGTGCGCCGCCCACCCGCTGCGCCCGACGCCGCACCGCTTCCCGCCCGCGGCACCGACGCATGGGACGCGCAGGCCGGGATCGTCGAAAGCCGCCTGATCGGGCTGCGCCAGGACGCCGCGGGCACCGTCACGCCGTGTCCCGTGGAACATCTGTTGCTGCTGCGTGGGGCACCCGACGCGCGTCCCGGCGGCCTGCCGCTGGCACGTCGGGCGCGCGGCTTGACCGAGGCCGCCGCCGCGTGGCTGTACGACGTCGCATTGGCGCGAATGGTCGCCACCCATCGCGCCGAAATCGAACGCAGCCTGCCCGAACGGCGCGACTGGACCGCCCGCGGCTACGACCACAAGACCGCGGAGTTGCTCGCCCGGCGGCCGCGCCTCACCGAACGGCACCGCAGGGGTGACGCCCGCGCCCGAGCGGAGTTGGACCGGATCAAGGCGGAACAGCGCGGGCTGGCCGCGGAGAAGGCACGCCGCCTCGCCGCGCTGGAGGCGGAACCGTCCCGCATCGTGCCGGGCGAGGTCGTCCTGATCGCCCACGCCCTCGTCCAGCCCACCGCGGACCCGGAGGAACGCCGCCGGCACGACGTCACCGTCGAGGCCATCGCCGTCCGGGTCGCCCGCGCCCACGAGGAAGCCGCGGGCGCGACCGTCCGCGACGTGGCGCAGCCCGACCGGGCGCGCGACGCCGGCCTGACCGATTGGCCGGGCTTCGACCTGCTGTCCCGGCGGCCCGACGCCACCGAGCGCGCCATCGAGGTCAAGGGCCGGGCCGGCTCCGGCGGCATCCAGATGGAGGCGAACGAGTGGGCCGCGGCCTGCAACCTGCGCGGCGACTACTGGCTGTACGTCGTCTTCGACTGCGCCACGCCCCGGCCGCGCCTGCTGCGTGTCCGCGACCCGTTCGGCCGGCTCCTCGCCCGGAGCCGCGATCCGACCGCCTTCACCGTCTCCGTCACGTCGATCCTGGAGGCCGCGGAGTGAGCAGAAAATGTCGGAGGATTGAAAAAAATGCTTGACAATCTTAGCAAAGCTAAATATATTTATCGTCATGGCAGAAATCATAAACACGCTTGGCTCCTTTCTCGCCTCGGCACGTGGCAAACTGGGTTTGACCCTCCGGGCCGTAGAAGAGGGGACAGGAGTATCGAACGCCTATTTGAGCCAATTGGAGCATGGAAAGATAAAGACACCGGCCCCACAGAATTTGTACAAACTGGCGGAGATGTACCGCGTACCCTACGAACTCTTGATGGAACTCGCAGGGTATCCACTGCCGGACGCTCGGTCTGCTGAACGTCGCACCTCCCTAGACGCCCTCGCCGCGCGGGTTGGTACGGTGACCGAGGAGGAAGGAGAGGCGCTTGTCGAGTACCTGCAATTCATCCGATCGCGGAAACGGAGACGCTGATGCGGTGGTCCTATTCGGCCAGCCGTTCGTTTCGCCAGTGTCAACGGCAATGGTATTTCAAAAATATCGTGGCGAGTGCGAAAGCCAAGGATTCGTTCCGAAGGCGGGCTTATCTGCTGAGCAAGCTTCAAAGTGTCAGTGCTTGGCGGGGACGTATCGTAGACGACGTCATATCAAGGACGATCATCCCGAGCCTCAACCGGGGTGGTTGCATCACCTTGAAAGACGCGAAGAAGCGCGCCCGTGACTTGTTCCGTCGCCAACTCGCTTTCGCGCGGCAACATCCGCTGAACGATTCGAATCTTCAGGTTTCGAAAGCAGGGGAGGAGTTCGCAGCCTTTCTCGCCATGGAATACGACGGCGAACTCCCGGAGCAGGAAATCGAGCAGGCGTGGGACGATATCGAAACTGCTCTGGCCAACCTGTTCTCGTTGGACGACGTCAAAGACGTGCTCAAGTCCGCCGATTACATCATCTCGCAACGTGCGCTTCAGTTCCCGTTGCTGGAGAACGTTACGCTGATGGCCTATCCGGACGCGATTGCATTTCGGAACGATAGGCCACCGGCAATCATTGACTGGAAGGTTCACACATTCGGCACGAATGACGCTTGGCTCCAATTGGCGATCTACGCAATCGCGCTCAGTCGGTGCAAGCCGCAGGCGGATTTTCCTGACGGATTCGAGATACGCCCTCAACAAGCGGCGCTCTACGAAGTGCAACTTCTGACCAACGTCGTACGTGAGCATGCACTGGAAGAACGACAGATCGAAGAGGCGGAGGAATATATGGCGCGATCCGCCTATGAGATGGTCTGTCTGACCGACGGGGGAAAATATGCTGCTCTCGACGCCGATGATTTTCGGCCCGCCGTGTATGCGACGGTCTGTCAACGCTGCGCATTTCGCGCCATTTGCTGGGAGGACTCACATGTCTCTCGAAACGAATTGTTTTCGTATTGATGGCCTTGACGGGTTGAGACCGAAATATCGGCGGTACCAGATCACGGGGCTGCGTCACGAGAGCCCGGAGTATTATGGGAATCTCCAAGAACTGATCCGGCGATTGAGCTTTCAGATGAAAGCCCCCGTGACGACCTGCGATCTGGAGGGTGAAACCTTCTTGATGATTCCCGGCGAATCCGGAAGACCGCCGGATTCCGTCCTCCTCGTTCGCGCCGTCGCGTCGCTGACGGATGTGGAGAATGAAATCGAATTGGATTTTGGTGCGACTCGCCCGGAGCTTGATCCTGTCAGGCTGCGTTTTCTCCAGTTCGTCTTTCAAGATCCGCTCTGGCGGGATGCGTGCCTTTGGCAGCCGGGGGCGGGAAAACCGTTCTTCTCCAAGAAACCAGTGGAACAATTCGGAAGAACCGACCTTTATGAGGGATTCGCGATACGCGTCGGGCTCCACCCGGAGGGTGGCTTCGGGCTCATCGTGGATCTCCGCCGGAAACTCGTCTCGAGAGACCCGCTGCCGCTCCGGCCTACGCGCGAACGGATCAACGCGATGAAGGGTCGGTCGTGCCTGTACAAAATGGGATTGCGCTGGTTCGAAGTGACCATTACCGGTTTGGCCGACGTGAAGGTTGGGGAGCCTTCCATCCCGCTCGAAGGCAAGCCGGTGAGTTTAATCGACTATCTGCAAACTCGATCCCCGAAACCCGTGCCTGAATCGATAGCGCACCTCTCACCGGAGGGCGCCGCCATTTACTATCGGACGAATGGTCCGGAACAGCGGTCGGCGCCGGCAGCGCTCTGTCATCCGGTCGAAGACACACAGGGGCAACAAGGCGCGAAATATCAACCTCGAGCCGTTATCGCACCTGATGAGCGATACCGGAAAATCAACCGAGTCAGAGAAACGTTTCTGAAACGTATTCCGGTCGGACCTGCCACCCTGTCGGTTTCGGACCGGGCAGGGCTCGTCAAGGCAGGACCGTTCTCGTTGCCCAGCCTACGTTTCGGGAACAACGTCACGCTGCGGTTTGTAAGGAACGGGTCCAATACGCCCGACGCGATTGAGAAGTATGGACGAAGCAGGTTGACGCTCTTGAGGAACGACAACGCAGGGTTCTTTGAACAGGGGCTTCTTGATCGCCAGCATCTCGTGCTGCCCAAGAGTGTCCACAATAGCTACGGGTCGCAGATGCTCGGAGACTTGAAGGGTCAGATGAAGTCCCTCTATCAGAAAGGGGGAGATTACGACCCTGAAATCGTCGTCTATGACGATCTGACCGGCCGGCGGGACTTTGCTTGCCAAGCTCGGGCAATCGAGAGAGCCGTCCACGCGGCCAAAGTGAAACCCGGCTACGCCCTCGTCATGGTACATCGCTATGATCGTCGTCCACGGTCGGCCGATCAATTGGCGGCGTGGACGGTGCGGGAGTTCGATCGTCTGTTCGACATCAAAGCGGCAGTCATCCATACTGAAGTGTCAAAGAAGGCTTATACCTGTGAGACGAAGAGGGGCGAAACGTCGTATGTCGTAAGGGGGACCGAGAGAAAGCGTCTCGCCGGCTACCTGCGGAACGTTGCTCTGAACAAGATTCTCCTCACCAATGGGAAATGGCCGTTCATCCTCGATACCGCCCTCCATGCGGACGTCGTGATCGGGATCGACGTCAAAAACAATACCGCCGCCTTCACGCTCATTGCTGGCGGGGGGAAAATTGTCAGATTCGCTACCAGCCCCTCACGGCAAAAGGAACAATTGTTGAAAGCGCAGGTGCAAAAATTTATCGTAGATCTCATCCGCAAGGAAAAGCCCTATTTCTACCGACCTCCGAAACGGATCGTCATCCATCGTGACGGGCGGAGCTGGCCCGCGGAAATCGAAGGATTCGAGCTGGCCTGCGAAACCCTGACGAAGGACGGTTCTCTGGCCCAGGACAGTTCTCTCACGGTCGTCGAGATATCCAAATCCGCCCCGGCACCTCTCCGCATGTTCGACGTCAGTCCCTTGGGAAACGGGTGCGGACGGTCTGTCCAGAATCCGATGGTCGGCCATTGGGCACACACCACCCCGAGCGACGGCTACGTGTGTACCACCGGACGGCCCTTCCGAATTCCCGGCACGGCCAACCCGCTCCACATTCGTCGTGTGGCCGGCGATATGTCCATCCAGGACTGTCTTTCCGACGTTTTTTCGCTGAGCTGCTTGACCTGGACGCGTCCGGAAGGCGTGATGCGTCTGCCGATCTCGATCACACTCTGCGACCGTGTGTTATTCGACGAGGCCGCGGAATACGATGGGGACGAAGTCGAGTTCGGAAACGCCGACAACCTTCAGGAGGACACCCATGAGCGACTTGAGCCTGCTTAGTGGCGTCTATGCGAACGTCGAGGCGTACGGAGCGCTGATAGACAAGGTGATCGAACGTCTGGGCCGGGGGGAGGCCGACCCGGCCGATCCCGATCAAAAGAGGTTGGCACAACTCTTTGTCGAGGCGGGCGACCAGGGTCTAGCCTCGCAGTCGCTGGAAGCGCTGATGTTCGACAGCCTGCTGACGACCGGTGACGGCCAACCGGTCGCGGACTTGAAGCGACTTGGGGAGCGATTGTTGAACGGCGACGTGGATCCGGCGTGCCTGACGCAACTCGAGACACTCGCCCAGGGGTTGGAACAGGAACGCGCGGACGTGGCCCGCCGACTCCGGGGACGCTGATGATCGAGCAATACTTGATCGGATCCATCGGCCAATCCCTCGAGCGGGTGCGCCAGTTACGCCAAATCGTGCAAGATTCCTATCGACGGGAATATGACGGCCTGCGCCAGATTTGTCTCAGCCGACTCGACACCATACAGGACGCTTTACAGCGGTTGGCCCGGGAGACACTGGTCAGCCCGACGTTGCAGACCCCTCGACGCGTGCGGGAATTCAAGCGTATCGTAACAGACATCAACGAGGTTGAGGGCGTTGGTGTATTTGCTCTCAGCAGAATGAGCCAGGATGATAATTTCCTCAACCGGTTCATTACGGAGATATGCCGCGAAATTTCCTATCCTCTGGTCTCTCCAACCATCAGCCATATTTCGCAGGACTACTTTCACACCTATATAGACTTCAATCTGCTTTGTGTGCCTTTGACTGAAAGTCGATTTCTCCTCCACCTGCCCGATATCTATCACGAATTCTGCCATCTCTTTCATCGACAGCAAAACGCCGGTCTTCCCCGTCTTGAAGCGTATCATGCTGCCTACAAGAGCAGCCTGTTCGACATGGTCAAGCACTTCCGCAGTGCAATTACAGCCGCCGAACGAGTGCGCAGTCCGACGGGCACTCGCTACCACCTTCAGCTATGGAAGACCTGTTGGGTCAAATTCTGGATGCAGGAGTTTTTCTGCGACCTGTTCGGCGTCCTGATGGCGGGACCTGCTTTTGCTTGGTCCCACTATCATCTTTGTGTCAAACGCGGCGGTAATCCCTTCGAAACACCGCTCATGTTTGAGTCAACGCATCCGGCGGATGACGCTCGGATGGGCGCGGTGCTGGCAATGCTGGCGGCGACCGGCTTTGAGGAGGAGGGGAAACTGGTCGAAAAGGCTTGGCAGGATTTCGCCGAGGTTATGGACTACCGTCCGACGGCTGACTATCGACAGTGTTACCCTGAAAACCTCATCCGCAGAATTGTCTCGGCGGTGAAGGAGGGCGTTGAGTCAATCGGCTTGGTCGCGGGAAAGCCGGGCTCACGACACCCTATCGTTGGGCTTCTCAACTCTGCTTGGCAGGAGTTCTGGCGAGCACCCGAAAACTATCAAGCTTGGGAAGCGGAGCAGTTGAACACCTTACGTGCATCTCTGCATCCTCTTGGGTAGAACACAGGGCCATGTACCGTCGGTGTCTGTGATCATACCGACGAAGAGATAGAGCATGACCCACAAGCGGCTCATCGAGGTGGAGTTTCCGCTGGAACAGGTGTCGCTCGATGCCGTGCACGAGAAGAACGTGCGGCATGGCCATATCTCGACCCTCCACATCTGGCCGGCGCGCCGGCCGCTGGCGGCGTGCCGTGCGGCCCTGATCGCCACGCTGCTGCCCGACCCCGGCGACGCCGAGGAACGCAAGGCCATCTATCGGCGCATGGCCGACACCGTGGTGGAGACGGTCGCGCCGGAGCGCCGCGACGGCCGCCGCGTAGAGCAGCGCCGGCGTGAGACGCGCGACGGCATCCTGCATTGGGGCCGCGAACACGGACCCGACCTGGAGTGGTTCCGCGCGAAGATTCGTGCCGCGTACGGCGGCCGGGCGCCCAGGGTGCTCGACCCGTTCGCGGGCGGCGGCGCCATTCCGCTGGAGGCCATGCGCCTCGGCTGCGAGGTCACGGCCAACGACCTGAATCCCGTCGCCTGGTTCATTCTGAAGTGCACGCTCGAATATCCGCAGCGGCTCGCCGGCCGGACGCGCCCGCTGCCCGACTTCGCCTTGCGCGACCGCGCTTTCATGGCCGCGTTTCTCAAGGCCAAGGGTTACACGGCCGCGGCCCTGCGGCAGGAACTGGCCAAGCTGGACGCCGCGGGCCATGCCGACCGGACGGCCGAGCCCGAACTCCTCTCGCGCCGTCCGCTGCCCGACGCCGACTTGGCGTGGCAGGTGCGCGCCTGGGGCCGGCGGGTGTTGGCCGCGGCGCGCACCAAGTTGGCCCGGCGTTATCCGACGTATGCGGAGTGGACGAGTCTCGGGACCGGCGGGGCGTCCCTGCGCCGGGCGCGTGGCGAAGGCGGGGGACGGGCGCCGCATTCGTCGGTCCCCGAGCCTGTCGAAAGGCCGCAGGACGAGGGGCCGGACGGGCGGCTGCGCCGGCTGGAGCCGGACGCCGAGGGCATTACGGACGTGGCACCGCTGAATGCGGACTTCGACGCCGCGTATCTGGCCGACCCGCGCAACCCGCGCTGGGTGGCGAAACCCACGGTCGCCTATCTGTGGGCGCGCACCGTGCCGTGCAAGGGCTGTCGCGCCACGCTGCCGCTGCTCAAGACCAAGTGGCTGGCGAAGAAGGAGACGAAGCGCGTGTTGCTGACCGTCACGCCCAACGCCGACCGCACCGGCGTCGTCTTCGGCATCGAACCCGACGTGCCGCAGGTCGGCGGCAACGCGGCACAACGGCGCGCCCATGACCAGCGCCGCGGGGCCGGCACCATGAGCCGGTCGGGCGCGCAATGCCCCAACTGTCCGACCATCATGAGCATGGAGGACATCCGCCTCGAAGGGCGCGCCGGCCGGCTGGGCGCCGCGATGACCGCGGTCGTGGTGGACGGGCTCAAGGGCAAGGAATATCGCCTGCCGACCGAGGCGGAACTGCGGGCCGCGGACGTGTCGCAACAGGAACTCGACGCCCTGTACGCGGAGATTCCGTTCGGGTTGCCGGAGGAGCCGTTACCGCCTGTCGGATCGCTAGGGTTTCGTGTGCAGAGATATGGCTTCGATCAGTGGGCGAAGCTGTTCACGAAGCGGCAGTTGTTCTGCCTCGGTTCGTTCGTTCTGATCGTTCGGAGATTGCAGCACGAATTAGAGGATTGGCCGGAGGGTTGGCGCGAGGCGATCATTGCGAACCTTGCGTTGGTGAACGACCGGTTAGCCGACTACTCAAGCGCGATTTGTTCTTGGCACAACAGCGGGGAAAAACTTGGGCACACCTTTGCTCGTTTTGCACTTCCCATCGTGTGGGATTATACCGAAGTCAACCCGTTGTCGGATTCCTCCGGCAATTTTCTCGGCGCGTTAGATTGGGTGGCCCGTTTTGTTGCACATGGAATTGAGTCGGCTCAATCGGTGGCGAGGACGAACGTCCAAGGTATGAGTGCTGCGGCAATTCGGGGGGAATACGACGTCATCATCACAGATCCGCCTTATTACGATGCCATTCCTTATTCCGACTTAATGGACTTCTTTCACGTGTGGTTGCGGCGGGTGCTGTATGGAGTCTCTGACAAGGCCGACACTATGTTTGCCGGTTCGCTCGGTCCGAAATGGGACCATGAAAAGAACGACGGCGAACTCATCGACGACGCCAGCCGGTTCGAAGGGGACAAAACGCGATCGAAACAGAACTACGAAGACGGCATGGCCCGCGCGTTTCAGGCGTGCCACGCGGCGCTGCAATCCGACGGGCGGCTCGTCGTCGTGTTCGCCAACAAATCGCCGGACGCCTGGGAAACGCTGGTTGCCGCGTTGATTCGCGCCGGCTTCGTCGTGGACGGCCCCTGGCCGATTCAGACCGAGATGGGCAACCGGACGCGCGCCATGTCCTCGGCGGCTTTGTCGTCGTCCGTCTGGCTCGTCTGCAAGAAGCGCCCCGCGGCCCGCCCGGGCTGGGACGCCGCGGTGCTGGCCGACATGCGCGCGCGCATTCGTACGCAACTGCGCGACTTCTGGGACGCCGGCATCCGCGGCCCGGACTTCGTGTGGGCGGCGACCGGCCCGGCGCTGGAAGCCTTCTCCAAATATCCCGTGGTGAAGAAGGCCGGTGCCGCGGGCGCCGCGCTGAGCGTGTCGGAGTTTCTGCGCGAGGTGCGCCGCATCGTGGTGGACTTCGTGGTGGGCCGCGTGCTGACGCACGACGCCGCGGCCGAGGCGGTCAGCGGCCTGGACGACGTGACCACCTACTACCTGCTGCACCGCAAGGACTTCGGCCTGGGCGACGCGCCCATCGGCGCCTGCATTCTGTACGCCCTGTCGTGCAACCTGTCGGACGCCGACTTGGCCGACCGCTACGACATCCTGGCCCGCGGGAGCAAAACCCGTTCGACGACGGGGACGCCGCCGGCCCGGACGCCGCGGCCACGGGGACCGGGGGTAAGGGCACTACGGCCAAGCTGCAGCCCTGGCACCGGCGTACCGCCAAATGGCTGGGCGTCGAAGCCGCGGGCGGACGGCCGGCGCCGCTGATCGACCAGGCACACAAGCTGATGCACCTGTGGCGCGCGGGCGACGAGGCCAAGGTCAACGACTATCTCGACACGCACGGCCTGAAGCGCAACGCCCTGTTCGTGCAGGTGGTGCAGGCGCTGATCGAACTGGCGCCGGCCGGCGCGGAGGAGCGCGCCATCCTGGAGTCCGTCTCCAACCACATCGCGGCGCGGGGCGGCCTGGCGCCCCCGCGGCAGCGGGAGTTGCACCTGGGCGCGACGCCATGATGGGGTTCGAGCAGCGACGTCGGTTCCCCCTCTCCCCAGCCCTCCCCCACGAGGGGGGAGGGAGCAGGATGGGCGGAGGCGGTGCATCCCGTTTTCTCCCGTTCCCCTTTCGCTTTCTTCCTGCGCGCCGTTTGTTCTATCCTGATGCTTCTCATTCCGCCCCCTTTCTCTCGGCGGGAGAGGGAGAAATCGAAGGGCAGCCCCATGATTACGTCGATTCGGCTGGTCAACTTCAAGAACTTCGCGGACGAGACGCTGCGCCTCGGCCCGGTCACGATCCTGGTGGGCGCCAACGCCAGCGGCAAGAGCAACGTCCGCGATGCCTTCCGCATCCTGCAGGGGATAGACCGCGGCTACACTCTGGCGGAAATTTTCGGCGGCAAACGCGAAGCCGGCTGGCTGCCGATCCGCGGGGCGATGAACGAAATCATCCGCTTCGGGCAATCTGCGTTTTCACTCGAGGCCGAGTCGGATCTGGAGGGAAAGAAATTTCGCTACATGATCGAGATCGGATACGCGACCAAGACAACTTTCGCGGCACAGTGGGAGGGGCCGTTCCAGGTGGAAAAAGAGCGTCTCGAAGCGGATTCGAAAGTCGTTTACCACGCCGGCCGGGACGCTACCGGAACGCTGCGGATCACGGAAAGCGACATGGAATTCGAAGAAACCGCGCTCGACTCGGCATTGGAGCGTCCGATCCTCAATGCCCTGTCTTCCCGGCGAGGCGATCTGAGTCCCGCCATGTCGAACGTCTTTCAAATTACATGCCGAGCGCTCGGAGGGCTGGGAACCATACGCTTCTTGGACCCCGTCCCCGATCGAATGCGGGAGCCCGCATCGCCCGGCGCAACCATATTGGGCGACGGCGGCGAAAACTTATCGACCACCTTTCCCCGCGCGATCATCATGGGCGACGGTGGCGAAAACTTATCGACCGCCTTGCAGGGAATCTGTGCCGATCCCAAGCGTCGAGAGACGCTGACGAGTTGGCTGCACGAACTCACGCCGATGGACGTCACGGGGTTCGAGTTTCCGCGCGATCCCGGCGGTCGGGTGCATCTCGTCATCTGCGAGAAGAACGGCCGCAAGGTCTCGGCCGCCAGCGCGTCGGACGGCACGTTGCGCTTTCTCGCCCTGCTGGTCGCGCTGTTCGACAGGTATGACGCGGGGTTGTTCTTCGATGAACTCGACACCGGCATTCATCCGGTCAGGTTGGGGCTGCTGCTCGATCTGTTCGAGGGGCCGGCGCGGGGCGACCGGCAGATCATCGGCACGACCCACGCGCCGACCCTGCTGACCGCGATGAACGACGAGACGTTCGAACACTCGTCCGTGGTCTGCCGCCTGGAAGACGCGGACGACGCCATCATCCGCCCGCTTGCCGCCTTTCCCAACGTGCGGGACCTGCGGCAAGACCAGGGGCTGGGGCCATTGCACGAGTCCGGCTGGATGGAAGACATGCTCGCCTTCGGGGAAGGGAACGACGCGGGGGACGGGGAATGAAGGTCTTTCTCATCCCCGAGGATTCGCGCAGAGACAAGTTCATTTTGAAGCCGCTGTTCGAGTCGCTTTTCCGATCCATCGGCAAGCCAAGAACACGGGTCCGCGTCTGTGAAAACCCGGTGCTGCGGGGCGTGGGCGCGGCGATGAACGTGGACCGCTTGGCGCAAATCGTCCGGCGGTACAAAGGCGAGACGGATATCTTCGTCCTGTGCGTCGATCGTGATGGTGACGAGAACCGACGCGGCAGGCTCGCCGAACTCGAAGCACGGTTGCGAGCCGACCGCGCATTCTTCGCCGAAAATGCGTGGGAGGAGTTGGAAACCTGGGTGTTGGCGGGGTTGACGCTGCTCCCCGGCTGGAATTGGAAAGAGGTGCGCGAGGAAGTGCACGTGAAGGAACGGTACATCGACGTTTTGGCGAAAGCGCGTGGCGTTGCCCGAAGTGCCGGCCGCGGGCGGAAGCCGCTCGCAGAGGAAGCCGCCCGGAGCATCGACGCGATCCGCAGAAAATGCCCGGAGGACTTCGACGCGCTGGCGCAGCGGCTCGAAGCGCACGCCCGAACGGGAGGAGCGTCGGTTTGAAGCCGCGCCGCGGGGCGGGCTGGACTCCTCACCCTCCGGCTTTTCGACAGACTCAAGGCTCCTTCAGAGTGGCGGTCGGGGACCCTCCCCCGAAGGGGGAGGGGATAAAAGGGCAACGCGTCTCTCTCCTCGGGAGAGCTATCTCTGCTTCATCATTCCTTTCCCTCGTAATTCCCCTCTCCCCAGAGGACGAGGAGATTCAAGGGCTTCGCTTTTTCCGATCCCCTCCCCCTCTGGGGGAGGGCTAGGGAGAGGGTCCCCCCGCACGCCCCGAACAGGCCGCGCATTTCGAACCCTTACCCGACCCGACGTTCCTTGAGATCGCCGCGCGGAATGATAGAACAGGCGGCGCACGATGAATCCCGAATCCAGCCCCCGTTCAGACCGGGCCAGCCCGCGCCGGTCGAATTCTTCGTCGGACGCCGCGCCGAGATCGAGCGCCTGCACGGCATGGTGAAGGCCAGCGCGCAGGGCGCGTGCAAGATCGGCTTCGTGAGCGGCGAACGGGGGATCGGCAAAAGCTCACTGCCCCACTTCGTGCGCGTGTTGGCCGAGCACGAACGCACGGCCGCGGGCTGTCACGTCTTTCTCGGCGGGGTACACGCCCTGGAAGACATGCTGCGGCGGACGTTCGACCGGCTGCTGAAAGACAGCGTGGACAAGCCGTGGCACGACGCAAAGTCGTGACCCAGCCCCGGATGCGGTTCCAGCGGACGGACCTCACGGCCCACCTGACGGAGGCGGAAAAACGGGTCATGGACGATTTCCTGCGCCGGATGCGGGATCTCGGCGCGTTGCAGCCGGTGCCGGGCGGTCGGGGGGAATACCGCTTTCCCAACCTGCTGACCCATCTCTACTTCGCCATGCAGGCGCGAGGGGCGAAGCCCGGAACCTGACGCTGCGGCGCGGCGCTCCGACGACCCCGCGGCAGGACGATCGAGCCCACGATGGCGCAGACGCCCCCCTGGACCCCGTGGCACGCGGTGGTGACGCTGCGCGAAGACGTGCGCACCGGCGAACTGTCGCTGGCCGACTTCGCCGCGGACCTGCACGACGTGATGATGCAGGCTGGCGCCCGGCCGATCTACGAGGACCCGGCGCGCTTCTTCGCGCTCACCTTTCCGACGCTGTCCCTGCGCGACCTGGCGCGCGACGTGATCGGCCGGCTGGCCGGCACGAATACCAAGGCCATCCGGCAACTCGAACTCACGTACGGCGGCGGCAAGACGCATACGCTGGTGACGCTGCGCCACCTCGTGCACGACCCGGACGCGCTGCCGGCCCTGCCCGCGGTGGAGCATTTCAAGTCGCACGTCGGCATGCCGCTGCCGCGGGCGCGCGTGGCCGCGCTCAGCTTCGACAAGCTCGACGTGGAAAAAGGAATGCAGGTGCGCGACCCGCACGGGGAAGTGCGCTGGCTGCGGCATCCGTAGAGCGTGCTCGCCTTTCAACTGGCGGGAGACGACGGGGTACGTGCCCTGCACGCCGACGGCGCCGCGGACGAACGCGACACGCCGCCCGCGGAGCCGCTGTTGGCCGCGCTGCTGTCGCGGCCGCAGGCCGACGGCCTGTCCACCCTGGTGCTGATCGACGAAGTCCTGATGTACGCGTGCGAGAAAGCCGCGGTCGGCGACGTGTGGCGCGCCCGGCTGATCGATTTCTTCCAATACCTGTGTCAGGCCGTGGCCAAGGTGGACCGCTGCGCCCTGGTCGCGTCGCTGCTCGCCTCCGACCCGGAGAAGAGCGACCGCTTCGGCAAGGAACTCAGCGCGCAGATCTTCGAGATCCTCAACCGGCAGCGCGAAGAAGGCGTGCAGCCCGTGCAGAAGGAGGACGTGGCCGAGGTGCTGCGCCGCCGCTTCTTCGAGACCGCGTCGATCGGCGACCCCGCCACCTTCCGCCCGCACGTCACGGCCGCGGTGGCGAACATCGCCGCGATCGACGAGACCGTCCGCAAGGACCGCAAGCAGGCCGAGGACCGCTTCCTGCGCAGCTACCCCTTCCATCCCGACCTGACGGACATCTTCTATACGCGCTGGACGCAACTCGACGGGTTCCAGCGCACGCGCGGGATTCTGCGGACGTTCGCCATTGCGCTGCGCGACGCCGAACGGTGGGACGCGGGGCCGCTGGTCGGGCCGAACGTGTTCCTGCCTGCCCCCGGACGGGCCGGCGTGGCCGAAGCGGCGCGCGAGTTGACCGGCATCGCCACGCGCGAGGTGACCGAGGGGCCGGGCAACGACTGGACGTCGGTCTTCGAGGGCGAGTTGGCCAAGGCGCGCAGCATTCAGGCCGAGCAGCCCGGGCTGAAGTTCCGAGAGATGGAACAGGCGGTGTGCGCGGTGTTCCTGAGTTCGCAGCCCATCGGGCAGAAGGCGCGCACGCCGGACGTGACCGCGCTGGTCGGCGCGACGCGGCCCGACCGCATCGAACTGGACAAGGGGCTGCGCCGCTGGACCGAACTGTCCTGGTTTCTGGACGAAGCCGAATTCGCCGGCCACCCGCAGGCGGTGCCCAAGGCGTGGCGGCTGGGCAACCGGCCCAACCTGAAACAGATGCACC
Organism: uncultured Binatia bacterium (SeqCode); assembly: GCA_965200125.1. GTDB lineage: Bacteria > Desulfobacterota > Binatia > Bin18 > Bin18 > Bin18. The sequence continues at coordinate 146,732 of OZ241332.1, forward strand.
ACGACGCGTGCGCCAACCGGGTGACCGAGGAGATGGTCGAACAGAAGCTCCTGGCCGACGTGCGGCAGACGCGGAGTTTGATTCAGGGCGCGGCGCCGGCCGGGGCGCGCGTCCACCTGTTGCCGGAGCAGCCGCGCGACGTCGAGAACGACGGCGAGTTCCACTTCGCCGTGCTGGGGCCGCAGGCCGTGTCCGACTCGGGCAAGCCGAGTCCCGCGGCGCGGCGCTTCCTCGACGAGACGACCGGCCCCGACCGACCGCGCACCTGCCGCAACGCGGTCGTGCTGGTGGTGCCGTCGCGCGACGGACTCGACGCGGTGCGTACGCGCGTCCGCGAATATCTCGGCTGGGAGGAGGTGCGCGGCCAATCGGCGCACCAGCCGCCCGACCCGCTGCGCGAAGGCCGGCTGGCGGCCTGGACGGACCAGGCCAGACAACGAATTCCCGAAGCGATCCGCCACGCCTGGGCGATCGTGGTGACCGTCAACGAGCAGAACGACGTCCACGCCTTCAAGCTCACGGTCGGGAGCGCGCCGCTGTTTCCGACCGTGCAGGCCGATTCGCGGGCGCGGATGCAGGACACGCCGATCAGCCCGGAGGCCCTGCTGCCGGGCGGCCCGTACGACCTGTGGCGCGAAGACGAGCCGGCGCGCCGGGCCAAGGATCTGGCCGGCGCGTTCGCCGAGAATCCGCGGCTGCCCAAGATGCTGCGGCGCAAGGAGGTGCTCGACACCATCGACCACGGCGTGCGCACGGGGGTGTTCGTCGCCGCGCTGACCCGGCCCGACGGCTCCGTCAAGACGTGGTGGCGCACGCCGATCGACGAGGCCGCGCGCAAGGAACCCGCGCTGGAGGTGTTCCGGCCCGAACGGGCGGTGCTGCAGGAACTTCCGCCGGCGGTTCTGGCCCCGGGCGCGCTGCCGGACCTGTGGGCGGACGAGGCGGTCACCGTTGCCGACGTGGCGGCGTACTTCGCGGGCGGTCGGACGGTCGCGGTGCAGCGCGACGGCTACGAGGAGCCGGTCGGCATTCCGGCGTGTCCGCAGGCCGCGGTCGAGGCGGCGATTGCCGAGGCCGTGCGACAGGGCGTGCTGTGGCTCGTGCACGGCCCGGCGAGTTTCCAGGCCGAGGCGCTGCCCGCGGGCGTGCTGACCGGCACGGCGCAGTTGCGGGCGCCGCTGCCGGCGCTGAAAGTCGATCGCCTGACGCAGGACGCCCTGCCCGAAGCGTGGAAGGACGGGCGCACGAACGCACTGGCACTCTCCCTCGGGTTGGCAGCCCGTATGGATGTCCCGGTGCCGTGGACGGTATTGCGCGCCGCCATCGACGCCGCGGTCGAGAGCCGCTGGCTCGAACCCGCGCCGGATAGCGGCCCCTGGCCGTGCGACGCCGCGGGGGCGGCGGCCGTCACGCTGCAACCGCCGGCGGCGCCGGGCGTTCCCGCGGACCTGCCTGCAAACGACCGGGCGATGGAGACGACCGGAGTCTATGCTTCCTCCGTGGCCCTCGATCCCTCCCATCTGCAGGACCTGGTCGAGGTGTTGCCCGACGTGGTCAAGGCCGCCGCCGGCGTACGGCTGCAATTCCGGCTGTCCGTCACCGTGGGGGACGGTGGGAAAGTCGATGCCGACACGGTGGAGGCGCTGAACGCGCTGCTGCGGGAAGTCGCCCCCGACCTGCGTTTGAACCCGAAGGCGTAGCTGTGGGAGGACCCTCTCCCCCGAATCACGTCCGGGGCAAGATTCAGCCTTCTCCCAAAGGGAGAGGGGTCTGTTCCTTATGCAAGAATGACGGATCGGCGGGCACATGGACGCCACACACGTGACCGTACTCATTCGGAATCCGGCGCACCCGGAGCGGACGTGGGAAGGGCTGTTTCTCGTCGATACCGGCGCGCCCGATTCCCTCGTTCCCCGCCCGCACCTGGAAGCCATCGGCCTCGGCCCCAAAGGCCAACGGTCCTACGAACTCGCGGACGGCCGCGAGTTCAAGATGGACATTACGACCGCGGACATAGAATTCATGGGAGAGATCGTCGGCGGCACGATCATCTTCGGAGAGGCCGGGGCCGAACCGATTCTCGGCGTGACGGCCTTGGAATCCGTCGGTATCGAAGTCGATCCGCTGAATCAGCGCCTCGAACGCCTGCCCGCCGTACGGTTGAAGCACGTCGAGAGCCGCTCATGATCCTGCCCGTTTCGACATCCTCAACCAACTCGGGGGGAGACGGGGGAGGAGCCTAGACCTGCGGTGCCTTAGGCTCGGTCCCCGAGCTTATCGAAGGATACGAAAAGGCGAAGGGTCGAGTGGCCTCGGGGTGCGTTTCGACAAGCTCAACGCGCTTAGGGCGAAAACGGAAAACCGCGGCGGTTCGACGTTTGCATCCGCGTAAAAACGTATGGTAGTCGGGAAGCGTCGTCACGTCCGTATCGGAGCGCATGTCTCCGATAGTGACACGGCGCGGACCATAAGGAGGGATCACGTCATGGCCGCTACGTATACGTCGGTTTCGCTCGAAACCCCGGCGGCCGCCGAGGAGCAGTCAGGCTCGCAGCACGGCGAAATGCCGTTCGTGCGCTTGCTCATCATCGGATGCGGCCTCGGGCTGCTGTCGCTGTTGCTCATCCGGCTCTGGCAGGGGCAGTGGTGGTTTCCGGTCGGGCTGGACGCCACGACGCCCGAATTCGGCACCTACTGGCTCGGCCTGCTGTACGTCGAGTGGCTGGCGATCATCGGCGCCGGCCTGATCGGCTATTTCGCCTACCGCAAGCCGTGTCCGGTGTGCGCCGCCCACAAAGCGCGGTCGGGCCGCATCGAGCCCGAACACGAGTTGCACCACATCGGGACGCTGTGGACGACGGTCGCCATTGCCGCGATGTTCGGCTTCGGAGTGAGCTATTTCGCCGAGCAGGACGCCTCCTGGCACCAGATCGTGGTGCGCGACACCGCGTTCACCCCCAGCCACATCCCGCTGTTCTTCTACACCTTCCCCATGCTGCTCATCATGACCGGCGTCAGTTCCTGGTACGCCTACCAACGCCTGCACCACCTGTACGTCGGGGAGAACGGCCGCGGGATTCCGATTTCGTATCTGCTGTTTCCGGCCGGGGCGTGGGTGCTGTTCGCCAACGTGGCGTTCAACGAGTTGGGCCATTCGAGCTGGATCACCGAAGAGTTGTTCGTCCAGCCCTACCACTTCCCGTTCGCGTGGGCGACGTATTTCTTCTTCTCCGGCTTCGCCCTGCTCTTCAAGACGGTGCCGCGCATGTACGACAACCTGCTCGCCATGAGCCGCGCCAAGGCTACCTAGACGGCGCGGGCGTCCGGCCGCCGATTCGGGGAGGGTCGCCATGCGGGCGGAAGAAATCGCCGAACTGTCGGCGCTCGGGCATCACAAGCTCGCCAAGACGTTCGACGTCCTGCTGCTGCTGGCACTGGTCGGCTTCTTCACGGTCATCCCCCACGTCAGCCAGATGCTGCACATGGGCGACTGGGACTTCTGGGTGGACTGGAAAGACAAGCTGTGGTGGCCGATCGCGGCCCCGAGCGCGGCCTTGCTGGTCACCGCGGTCGGCCATTACTTGGCGTGGTACTATCTGCGCCTGCCGCTGGGCGCCACGTTCGCCGCGGTCTTCGTGCTGGTCGGCGCGTGGCTGAGCCGCATCTTCAGTTTCTACGGCTTGGAATACTACCCGCTCAACTTCGTCTGGCCGGCGACGACCATTCCGATGGCGCTGGCCCTCGACCTGACGCTGTTCTGGACGCGCAGCTACCTGGCGACCAGTCTGGTCGGCGGCTTTCTGTGGGGCTTCCTGTTCTATCCGGTCAACTGGTTGATGCTGATGCCCTTCCTGCAGCCGGTGACGCTGTTCGGCAAGACGTTCACGGTCGCCGACCTCATGGGCTACTACTTCATCCGCCCGCAGACACCCGAATATCTGCGGCGCATCGACGAGGGAACGCTCCAGTCCTTTCTGGGCCACCGGATCTGGATCAGCGTCCTGATGGCCGGCATCGCGTGCACGCTCGTGTACTGGCTCGGCCTCGGCGTCGGCAAGCTGCTGGGCGTCGTGCCGCTGCGCAAGGTGCTGCGCCAGACCTGAACCGGGTCTGCGGGATTCGGCGTCCCCAAGGACGACGTGCACCGCGGGAGCCATTGAACGAGCCATGCGCACGTTGAGTACGACCGGGAGACGCGCGGCGCTGGCGGCGTATCTGGTGATTGCCGCCTGCCTGCTCGACGTCCGGCCGGCTGCGGCGCACGGCGAGCACAACCTGGAGCCGTTCGTGCGCATGCGCAGCGTGGCGTTCTTCGACGTGCGTTTTTCGCACGACGCCCTCGCAGTGAACGAAACGATGACCGTCACCGGCAAGTTCCGGGTGATGAATTCGTGGCCGCGCATGTTGACCGAGCCGGAACTGTCCTGGATCGGGGTGCTGGTGCCGGGCCCCAAACTGGCGGTGCGCGAACGCTGGGTGAACGGCCGGTTCATCCAGAACGCGTTCCACGTCCGGTTGGGCGAACTGTACGACTTCAAACTGCTGCTCCAGGCGCGCGAGCCGGGCCGTTACCACGTGCACCCGATGGTGAACCTGTCCGGCACCGGCGGGCTGGTCGGGCCGGCCAAGTGGATCCGCGTGACGCCCGGGGACGCGCCCCCGTCGTACACGGTCGAGATTCCGGCCACGGGCGAGACTATCGACTTGGAGCATTACGGCTTCGGCCGCATCGTGGGTTGGCACGTCGCGTTCGGCCTGCTGGGCTTGGCGTGGCTGGGCTATTGGGCGCGCCGGCCGATGCTGGTCCGCGCCGCCTTGTTGGCCAAGGGCGTGGACGAGGAGCAATTCACGTCCGCGGACCGGCGCGCCTCGTACGTCATCGGCGCGGTCCTGCTGTTCATCCTCGCCGGCGGGCTGTGGGCCACGAACCGGAACAAGCCGCCGACCATTCCGCACCAGGCGGCGCGCACGTGGGATTTGACCGGGCTGCCGCAGCCGGCCGCGGTGCACACCGAGATTCGGGAAATGCGCTACGGCACGACCGAGCGCGCGTTCACCATGCTGTTCGACGCCACGAACACGTCGGAACAGCCGGTCGTCCTGCGCAAGTTCACGACCAGTTACCTGAGCTTCGTCAACGAGGCGACGCAGGCGCTCTACCCCGACGCGGAACATGACCTTCCGCTCATGCACGTCGAGCCCGGTGGGCCGATCCCGCCCGGCGAGACCGTGCAGATGACGGTCACGGTCCAGGACGCGGTCTGGGAGACGGACCGCTTCATCGAGATCGACCAGCCGCAGATCACGGCCGCGGGCATGTTGGTCTTCACCGACGCCCGCCCGCTGCCGGCCGACCGGCTCGAACCGATCATGCTGGGCAACGACCGCGAGGGGCTGGGCGTACCCTGGCCGCACGTCGTCAGCCTGAACGAGGTCTATTCCAACCTGCAGATGGACTTCGGGCGGATGGGGTCGTAGGGCTCCCGGTTCCTGCCGCTCGACACGATCGGAGAGGCGATGCCGCTATCGCCCCGACGAATGGCCCGAAGCGTGCGTTATGGACAATTTTCACGACCAGACCTATAATGTGTCCACTTGGAAAGGAGGCACGACATGAAAACGATCGGCGTCGCGAAATTCAAGGAGCAGTGCCTGGCACTTTTGGACAGGCTCGACGTCGAGGGACTCGTGGTTACCAAGCATGGCAAACCGGTCGCGCGCGTCATACCCTACGATCAGCAATGCGCCGACCTGATCGGCAGTCTGCGAGAGAAGATCAAGGTAAGGGGCGATATCCTGACGACCGGCGCCCGGTGGGACGCCGATGCTCAATCTTGACACCCATATTCTCGTCTTCGCGCTCAACGGCAACCTCCGCCCGTCCGAGCAAACCCTCCTGGCGCGTCACAGGTGGTCCGTTTCGGCCATCGTGCTGTGGGAAGTGGCCAAGCTCGTTCAACTCGGCCGGGTGGACATGGACCTTGACGGCCACGATCTGGACCGTGCGCTGAACCGTATCCAGGTGTGGCCGCTGGACCTCGCCGTCGCGCGCGTTTCGACCCGTCTCGACTTTGCCGGCGACCCCGCTGACCAGATCATCGCGGCTACCAGTATCGTGCATAACGTCCCGCTGCTCACGCGCGATCGCACGTTACGCCGCTCGAAGCTCGTTCCTCTGGCTACCCACCCGAAAGTCAGAGGGAGCCTGAATGGCGGGGGGTAAGAGCCGATTGCCCCTTGCGGCCCGCTCGACATTGTGCAGCGCGATTGTCACGCTCCTGCTCGTCGCCCTCGTGAGCGCCGCGGAGTGTGGGGATCCTCCCGGCAACGACCCTGTTCAGATATTCTTTACCGACCCGCGGGTCCGTAACGCGCCCGCTGACCGCTGTGACCACGCTATCTGCACACGCCTGCTGCAACTGATCCGCGGGGCGCAAACCTCCATCGACTTCGCCGTGTACGGAACGTGGGGCCAGACACGGCTCCTGAAGGCGCTCGAAGCCGCCCAGGCGCGTGGGATAGCGGTGCGCGGTGTCGTGGACCGCGACCGGGAGGGCCAGAATATATTCAGCTCGACCGATCGATGGGTCCGGCGGCTGGGGAACGTCCGTGACGACTATGAAGCGGAACGCATTCTGGACCGGCAGGACGCCCCGCCAAAATATGACCGGAAGATGCACAACAAGTTCTTCGTCGTGGACGGGCGGTGGGTGTGGACCGGATCGGCCAACGTGTCGGACGCAGGCACCGGTGGGCACCACGCCAACGTCGTCGCCGTGGTGGACTCGCCGGGGCTGGCGGGCGTGTACATGCGCGAGTTCGCGCAAATGTGGGCGGGACATTTCCACCAGTTGAAAGAAAACGACGGTGTGGACCGCGTAGCCATCGGCGGGACGGACGCCGAGGTCTGGTTCTCCCCACAAGACCAGACCATGCGGAGAGGCGTGCTGCCACTGATCGCCCACGCGCAACGCCGTATCGACGTGGCGATGTATTATCTGACCAGCGGCTATGCCGCCGAAGAGTTGATCGCGGCCCACGAACGGGGAGTGGCGGTGCGGGTCATCATCGACGCGACCTCCGCGCGGAACCGATATTCCAAACACGGACTGCTGCGCGAGGCCGGCATCCCCGTCAAGGTCGAGGACTGGAACGGCAAGATGCACATGAAGGCCGCGGCGCTGGACGGTCACACGTTGATCGTCGGCTCGATGAACTGGACCGTATCCGGCGCGGCGTACAACGACGAGAACACGCTCATCCTCCGTGCTCCCGATTTGGCGGCAGAGTTCGAGGTCGTCTTCGACGACCTGTGGGACAGTATCTCGCAACGCTGAGGCGGATACACTCGTGTTTACGGCAGCAACACGACCTTCCCGTAGGCTTTGCCCTCGCCGCTCACGGCGCGATGGGCCTCCGTAGCTCGGCCCAGCGGGAACTCCTGGCCGATGACGGGTTGCAGCGTACGGTTGGCGAGGCCGGCGACCAGCGCCGCGTGGATACGGGCGAGATCGTCCGACGTGGCGTTGCGCAGCGTCATGCCGATGATGGACGCGTCGCGCATCATGGCCGCGCGCGGATTGATCGCAATCGTCCCCTGATTCTTTTCGCCCCGGTTGCCGATGACTACCACCCGTCCGTGCAGGGCGAGCAGGTCCAGGTCGCGGTTCAGGTTGACGTTGGCCAGCATCTCCAGAATCACGTCCACACCCTGCGGCGCGATCCGCGTCTTGACGCCGTCCAGATACGTTGCCGCGGCGTGGTCGAACACGTGGTGCGCGCCGTGTTCCGTAGCTAGGCTACGTCCGCGCTCGGTGCTGGCGGTGCCCAGTACCGTCAGGCCCGCGGCCCGGCCGAGTTGGACCGCGGCGATGCCGACCCCGCCGCTGGCCCCGTGCACGAACAGTGTTTCCCCGGGCCGCGCACGCCCACAATGGAACAACGCCTGGTACGCGGTCGCATACGGCACGAACACGGCGGCGCCCTGGGAGAACGACGCGGGCTCCGGCAACGGCTGGACCTGGTCCTCCCGGCACAGGGCCTGTTCCGCGTACGTTCCGCTGAGGGAGCCGGCAATATACACGCGATCTCCGACGCGCATCCGCTCCACCCCGTCGCCCGCGGCGTGGATCACGCCGGCACCGTCCGAGCCGGGCGTGAACGGCGTCGGCGGCTTGGGATAGATACCGGAGCGGATGTAGGTCTCGACCGGATTGACCCCGACCGCGTGGACGCGCACGACGACTTGCCCCGGGCCTGGGCTTAGGTCGGCGACCTCTTCGAGCCGCAGGACTTCCGGCTCGCCGAATTCGTGGACGCGAATGGCCTGCATGTCCGCTTCCTCCTTGCCCGGCCGCGGACACGGCGACGCGCGGCTTCAGGCGGATGGGGATTCGTTGGTTGGCGAAGGGCGCGCGTCGAGCGCGGTGAGCATCTCGGCGACCGTGGTCAGCTTCTCGCGCGGCTTGCCGCGTGCGCGCCCGGCCTCGACTTCGATCCGGTCCAGATATTGCCAGTCCGCGAACGACACATAGCGGATGCCCTTGCGATCGAGCAGCGCCGGGGCCGCCTCGGGCGCGGTCTGTACCCCGTCCGGCACGCCGTCGTTGTGTAGGTCTTCCAACATGAGGGCGACCGTCTCGATGGCGTCGGGCTTGTTCGTGCCCACCACGCCCGACGGACCGCGCTTGATCCAGCCGGCTACGTACAGCCGCGCGACCGGCGCCTGCGTGTCGGGGTCGATGACCCGCCCGTCCGTATTGGGGATGATGCCTGCGCGTTCGTCGAACGGCACGTCCTCGATCGGATGTCCCTTATAGCCGATGGAACGAAAGACCATCTGGACGTTCGGCAGTTCTTCGTAGGTGCCGATCCCGCGCGCCCGGAGCGTCCCGCTGTCGTCCTTGACCAGTTGGTTCTGCTCCAGCTTGAGGCCGGTCACCGCGTCCTGCCCGTGGATTTCGACCGGCGAGACGAAGAAGCGCGCGCGAACCTTCTTGGGCTTCGTGCCCTCGCCCCTGGGAATCTGGGCGGTCAGAATGTCCATGTTGCCCTGATGCACGCGGTCTTCGGCCTGGGCCAGAAACTCCGCGTTGGCCTCGTCGAGTTCCAGGTCCGCGGACCGCACCACCAAGTCGGCGACCTGCATTTCGGTGAGTTCCCGAATCTCCGGGTTGGTGAACGCGGCCTGGGCCGGGCCACGGCGCCCCAGCAGATAGATTTCCTTGACCGCGCTCTTCTTGAGCGTTTCCATCGCGTAATCGGCGATGTCGGTCGTGGACAATTCTTCGATCGAGCGCGCCAGGATGCGGGTGACGTCCATCGCCACGTTGCCGTTGCCGATGACGGCCACGCGCTCCACCCGGCTCAGGTCGTATTGCAGGTCGCGGTAGTCGGGATGCCCGTTGTACCAGCCGACGAAGATCGTCGCCGGATCGCTGCCGGGCAGGTCTTCGCCCGGAATGCCCAGCCGGCGGTCCGATTCGGCCCCGGTCGAAAACAGGACTTGGTGATAGTGGCCGAGCACCTCGTCGAGGAGCACGTCCTCACCGAACGTGACGTTGCCGAAGAAGCGGAAGCCCGGCCGGCCGGCGATCTTCTCGTACTGGCGGATGACGGCCTTGATCTTCTGATGGTCGGGGGCCACGCCGCCCCGCACCAGCCCATACGGGGTCGGCAGCCGGTCGAACATATCGACGCAGACGGTCACGTCTTTCTGCTTGAGTAATTCGCCGGCGGCATAGAAGCCGGCCGGCCCAGAGCCGAAGATGGCCACACGAAGCGGGTGGGAGTCGGAGCCGATCTGAGACGCCATACGGTCCTTTATCTTGCGGGGAATTCGCCTTGCCCGCGCGGCTTCTCAACCAAGCCTTGCAAGGCGTGCTCGCTATATCGACAAGGCTGATACCCGTCAACCAGACTGGGCGGAACGACCTCCCTCGGCTTTTCATTCCCCAACCGAGCCCGTAGGATACGCGCCGTCTTCCGCACGAGAACGCAAAACAAACGACACGCAAGGAGGCCCCTCCGATGTCCGACAACGGCAACCCGAAGATTCGGTTCGGCATGTGGTACGACTTTCGCAACCCGCCCGCGTGGAAACGCCCGTACGACGACCTGTACGCCGAGATCATCGACCAGATCGTGTGGGGCGAGCGGCACGGGTTCGATGACATCTGGCTGTCGGAACACCACTTCATCGACGATGGTTATTCCCCGTCGCTACTCCCCATCGCGGCCGCCATTGCAGCGCGCACCGAGACGATCCACATCGGCACCAGTGTCATGCTCCTGCCGTTCCACAACCCGGTGCGGCTGGCCGAAGACGCGGCGACCGTGGATGTGATCTCCTGCGGCAGGTTCGAGTTGGGCGTGGGCGTCGGCTACAAGGTCGAGGAGTTCGAGAGCTTCGGCATTTCGAGCAAGGAACGCGGCGCGCGCACCAACGAGGGGCTCGAAATCATCCGCCGCCTGTGGGAGGGCGAGACCCTGACGTTCGAGGGCAAATACTACACCGTGACGAAGGCCAAGCTCACCCCGGAGCCGGTCCAACAACCCCGGCCGCCGATCTGGGTAGGCGGCTTCACCCCGCCGGCCCTGCGCCGGGCGGCCAAGTACGCCGACGGCTTCATCGGCGTCGGTCCGCTCAAACAGGCGTACGAGAACTACGTCGCCGCACTCGAAAAGCTGGGCAAACCGACGACGAACCTCCGCCTGGCGGGCGGCTATTTCTGGCTGATCCCGTCTGAGGACCCGGACAAGACATGGCACGAGGCCGCGGAACACGTCCGCTATCAGATCAACGCGTACGCCGAGTGGTCGGAAAAAGCGGGCATGCCGCTGTTCCCGCACATGCCGGATCTGGAGGCGTTACGGGCGTCCGGCATGTTCCAGGTCGTGGACGTGGACACCTGCATCAAGATGATCCGCGAGTACGCCTCGGAAACCCCGCTCACGCACTACTACTCGTGGACGCTGCCTCCGGGCTTGCCGGCAAGCTGGGTGCAGCCGCACCTGGAGTTGTTCACCAGCAAGGTCATCCCGGCGTTCCGCTAAGCGTGAAAGAATGACGATGCGGGTTGATCGTTACGCAGGCTGGACATGAACACCAACGGGACCGGGGCCAAGAAAAAGCGCAAATCGCCCGACGGCGTCCCGACGAACGATTTGGTGTTCAGTGCTTATATCGGCGCTAATGACGACGTATTTCCCTACATTCTTTCCCTCTACTGTTATTTTCTGAATGGCCCCATTATCCCAAAGCCCAAAAGCTCAGACCCTTGACAGGAAACCGTTTTTCCGTAAAATCGCAAATGATGAAATACGACGCAAAAAGAAAAACTCACCCTCTCCCAAAAGTACGAGAAGAGCCTTCCAAGTATGGAAGAGTCACCACTATGAAGCGCCTGACCATTGACATTCCTTCGGAGCTTCACGCCAACGTCAAGGCAGATTGCGCAAGACGGGGGGTCAAGATGGCAGAGGCGATACGAGAGCTCTTAGAAGAGCATTTCAAGGAGACTTGAATAAGATGGCCGTGGGACCCGCGAGAAAACTTTTTGACTTTCCTGAGAACGATCGTACCCCCTCGGGAAGAAAACGACCGGACGGTGTCGCCACGTCGAACCTGGTCTTCTCTGCCTACGTCGGCAACAACGCGGACATCTTTCCTGACGTGCTGAAGCTACATGTGGCGACCGGCGCCAAAATCGCAGACGTTACGTATGGGAAGGGCGTATTCTGGAAGAAGGTGGATACGAGCGAATACGAGATATTCCCGTCCGATATCGCGGACGGCATAGACTGCCGTAATCTTCCTTACGCTGGCGGCTCTTTTGACGCGGTGGTGTTCGATCCGCCTTACATGGAAGGCTTCTACCGGAACAGGGGGGCCGTCAAGGCAGGCGCCGGTACGCACAACACGTTCAGAGATCATTACTCCAATGGTGATGAGACTCCGAAGCCGCACGGAGGCAAATGGCACGCTGCGGTCTTAGAGATTTACAATGAGGGCGGCAGAGAGGCACATCGCGTTCTGAAAGACGGCGGCGTATTCATCGTCAAATGTCAGGACGAAGTGAGCGCGAATAGACAGAACCTGACACACGTCGAGATCATCAACTCATTCGCCGAAGTCGGTTTCTTCTGCAAAGATCTCTTCGTCGTCGTCCGCCCCAACAAGCCGGGAATGAGCCGAGTCATCAATCAGGTGCACGCCAGAAAGAACCATTCCTATTTCCTCATCTTCGTCAAGATACCGCAAGGGAAGATAGCCTCGCAGATGCGGTTTGCTAGAGCATCTCGTTCATCAAGGTGAACGGCTCCTCCTGGAACGGTGGTTCTGGGGGCCAGTGAACGGTAACGAGTGTGGCGAGGAGATGGCGCCGCTGGTATTCGGTATAGCCTTCGTATCTGGAAAAGGGGAGGTCGCTGTTTTTTGCGAAGACGAAGCGCCATTTCTCATCGAAAGCGAAAATGTTGACAGCCAGAACAGCAAATTCGTTACGAAGCAAACAAGTCGTATTCACTTTGGTTCCATCGGGCAAGGTGACTTGGCGCCTATCGCTGGCATCTACCTGAGCTTTGCCGATCCAGCCTCGCTCCGTCTTCCGTATCGAATTCGTCTGAAGAGATTTGGATTCAAAGATGAACTCTTTGCCCTTGTAAAGAACGACCCGATCCCCTTTTTTCTTCCTATCGTGATCGTCGTGCTTTGAGATGTCAGAAATGCCCTCACGCCTGAGCCACAGCTTTTCCAATTTCAACTCGGCGAGACAACCGAGAATCATTCCCCGGAGACTCGGATTCTGTTCGACGACTTGTGTGAGTTCTTCGACGGTGACGTCCCACCGTTGGAGTATGGATTCCGTCATCGTTCTTTCAGCCGGTATTTACTTGTACTGACGCCCAGAAGGTGCCACGTCCATAGCCAAGCTATTGCACGATCCCGAATGCTGTCAAGCGAAGGTCTCATGATCGCACTGTTGACATCCTCTCGATTCCGGTAATTGAACGGCAGAAACCTCTTTATCGGTACGTCTCACGAAGAGATGAAAGGAGCACCTCGCATGAAACTCGCACTCTTTGGCATCAACATGGGGCCGTGCAGTACGCCCGAGGCGTCGGTCCGCGTGGCGCAGGCCGCGGAGGCGGCCGGCTTCGAGTCCGTGTGGGCAGGCGAGCACGTGGTGCTGCCCGACCCGCAGGCGCCGCCCTCGCCGCTGCCGCCGACGTACCCCATGCTCGACCCCAACATCAGCTTCGCCTTTCTGGCCAGCCAAACACGTACGATCCGCATGGGCACCGGCATCATCATTCTGCCGCAGCGCAATCCGCTCGTGCTGGCCAAGGAAATGGCCAGCCTCGACGTACTGTCGGGCGGGCGGCTGATCTTCGGCGTCGGGATCGGCTATCTCGAGCCGGAGTTCGACGCGCTGGGCGCCCCGTTCGACAACAAGGGGCCGCGCACGCTCGAATACGTGGAGGCCATGCGTGCGATCTGGAGCCAGGACGAGCCCGCGTATGACGGGCGGTACGCGGCGTTTCGCGGGGTCAAGGCGTTGCCGCGGCCGGTGCAACAGCCCGGCCCGCCGGTCGTGTTCGGCGGCATGACGCCCCAGGCGTTCCGACGGTCGGTCACGCACGGCAACGGCTGGTACGGCTTTGCGTTGGACATGGACGGGACCAAGCAATGCCTCGACGGCCTACAGGCTGCCGGGCAACGGCACGCGCGGCCGGACGAATTGGGCACCCTGAAAATCAGCGTCACGCCGGTCGGGCGGATCGATCTGGACACGGCCAAACGCTACGCCGAGCTGGGCGTCGATCGTCTGATTCTGCTCTTTCCGCCGCGCGGGAACGAACTGTTCTCGCTCGACGCGACCGAGACCGAAATTCTCGACTACATCACCGAAGTCGGCGACACGATTGTGGGAAAGGTCTAACGTCTGAATGGAGCTATGAAAAAGGGAAGTTGCCTACAAGATGATCCCGCACCCGTTTCGACACCCTTCGGCATGGTTCGACAGGCTCACCAACCAGGCTCAGGGATCGAGATCAAGGCACCGCAAGTTCAGGGACTTCCCCAGCTCTAAGCGAACCCCCAGGGGACTTCCGCGCTCACACGCTGCCCCCGTCTCCCGGCCTTTCGACAGGCTCAAGGACCTTCCCCGCTTCCTCCATCAGTTCGTTGAGCCTGTGGTCCCTGAGCTTGTCGAAGGGTCGAAACGAACCCCGATGTTACCTTGGCCTTCGCGCCCCATCCCCAGCCTTTTGACCATTAGGATCCTCTTGCATGTAATCCCCTTTCGTTTCCATCCTGCTCGCTTTGGTTTACCCATCTTTAGACTGTGCTCGACCGCGTTGCCGCACGCTGGCGACGCGGCCTGCGATGTCGGTCGGCTGCACAGCCCGCGTCTGTTCGCGCCACGCCGCCTGTTCGATCCGCAGCCCTTCCTCCAGCGTTCGGGCGTAGCCCCGGTTGATGACCCGCTTGAGGCGGCGCAGCATGTCGGACTCGCACGACAGCATGTCCGCGGCCAACGTCCGGCACGTCGGCAGGAGGGCCGCGGGCGCGACGACGCGATTTACCAAGCCCCAGGCTTCGGCCTGCGCCGCGGACAGATAGTTGCCGGTGAACGAGAGTTCGCGGGCGCGATAGATGCCGATCACGCGCGAGAGCTTCTGGCTCAGCCCCCAACCCGGCATGACGCCCATTCTGGCGTGGGTGTCGGCGAACCGGGCGGCGTGCGATGCGATCAATACGTCGCACGTCAGCGCCAACTCGAAGCCGCCCGTAATCGCAAACCCGTTGATCGCGCCGATGATCGGCCGGTCGAACGCTTCCATGACCCGCACCACGTCCATGCTGCTCGTGGACGCGCCGGATTCGCGTAGCGGCTGACTGGTGCGGCTCAACTCCTTGAGGTCCATGCCGGCGCAAAACGCGCGCCCGGCGCCAGTCAGGATGACGGCCCCGATGTCGGCATCGTCCTGGAACGCGACGAACGTTGCGGCCAACTCCAACCGGAGTTCGCGGGACAGCGCGTTCATCGCACGCGCACGGTTCAGGGTGACGGTCGCAACACCGCCGGCTTTCTCTACCAACAAGACCGGCTCTGACATACGGGCTCCTTTTTCCGACCCGGCAGGCTGGGACCGAACCTTTCGGCTGAATGGACCCAAGCCGCGGAATGTGTTGAGTACGATGACCGGGCAGTATGCCCTGCACGCGACGCCCCGCCAAGCGCGCCGCGGAATGGCCCCGGCCCGAGCGGAAGCCCCTGCATATACGTTCGGCTGCGGTGTTCAGCCCGTACAGTTCCCGCGTCCGGGCAGAGAGAGGTCGGGACGAATCCGCCAGAACGGCAAATATGTCCGCTGTGGAATCTGCTTTCGGATCCCCGAATTTTCGGCGGTACTGGGCGGCGCGGCTGTGCGTTACGTTGGCCGTGCAGATGCAGGCGGTCGCCATCGGCTGGCAGGTGTACGACCTGACCCGCCGCCCGCTCGATCTCGGCTTGGTCGGACTGGCGCAGTTCCTTCCATCGCTCGGCTTGGCGCTGCTCACCGGCCACGTCGCCGACCGCTACGACCGCCGCTGGGTTATGGCGGCGTGCATCGTGGTCGAGGCGGCGTGCGCCCTGCTGTTTCTCGCGTTTACGCTGCGCGGCGGCAGCACGACCGCGTTGCTGTTCGGCGTCCTGGTCGTGTTCGGCACGGCCCGCGCGTTCGAGTTCCCGGCCTCGGTCGCCCTGCTGCCCAACCTCGTCCCCGCGCGGCTGTTCCCCAACGCCGCGGCGTGGAGTTCCTCGTCCTGGCAGTTGGCGACCATCGTCGGACCCGCGGTCGGTGGCGTGTTGTACGTGAGCGGGCCGCACACGGTCTATGCGTGTTGCGCCCTGATGTATGCCGTGGCGGTGGTGCTGGTGCTCGGCATCCGGGTCGCGCACCGTGCAACGGACGGGCGCGCCGCGACGTGGCGGTCGCTCATGGCCGGCATTTCGTTCATTCGCGGCCAGCCGGTCGTTCTGGGCGCGGTGTCGCTGGACCTGTTCGCCGTCTTGTTGGGCGGGGCGACCGCGCTCCTGCCGGTGTATGCACGAGACATTCTCTTCGTCGGACCCGCGGGGCTCGGCCTGCTGCGCAGCGCACCCGCGGTCGGTGCACTGCTGACCGCGGTCATCGTCGCCCGCCGGCCGATTGCCCGCCGCGCCGGCGTCATTCTGCTGGGCAGCGTGGGCGTATTCGGACTGTCGATCGTCGGGTTCGGATTATCGCGGAATCTGTGGCTGTCGCTCGCCATGCTGTTTC
The DNA here is from genome assembly GCA_965200125.1 of uncultured Binatia bacterium (SeqCode). Classification (GTDB taxonomy): domain Bacteria; phylum Desulfobacterota; class Binatia; order Bin18; family Bin18; genus Bin18. Next base: position 163,043 of record OZ241332.1, read on the forward strand.
TGTTGGGCGCGTCCGACATGGTCAGTGTCGTCATCCGCCGCGTGCTCGTGCTGGTCAAAACCCCGGACGCCATGCGCGGGCGGGTCAGTGCCGTGGAGTCGGTCTTCATCGGCGCGTCCAACGAACTGGGAGAGTTCGAATCGGGCGTGACCGCGGCGTGGTTCGGCGTCGTGCCCGCGGTCGTCCTCGGCGGACTGGGCACGTTGACCGTCGTCGGCTTGTGGGCGCGTTTCTTTCCACAACTCCGCCGCGTAGATCGGTTGGAATGACGGGTATGTGCTGGTTTGCAATCTTTGTTTTGAATCACCGCCAGGATCCTCCCCCCGGCCCTCTCCCGGAGGGAGAGGGAGTTCTGCTCTTTTGGTCCGTTCTCCCTTCGACAGGGGCGGGGTGAGGAAATTTTTCAAACCGAGACATGATTGACCGGTTCGTCGCCTTGGAGATCCGACCGGGAGTTGATAAAGAGGGCGCCCGACGCCTCGCCAAAACGCATTGGCCCTTAAATTCTAATCGGGGAATGCATAAAGGACGCCCATGAAACTCGACCGACTGTTGACCGCACGTTCGCTCGACGAAGCCGTTGCGATTGCCCGCCACGCCGAAGACCTCGGTTTCGATGGCGTGTGGAGCATGGAGAACAAGCACGACCCCTTCCTGTCACTGGCAGTGGCTGCCACGTCCACCGACCGCTTGCAGCTCGGAACCGCGATTGCGCTGGCGTTTCCGCGTAGCCCGATGTCGCTGGCCTATACAGCCTGGGATCTGCAACGCGCGTCCGCAGGCCGTTTCGTCCTGGGGCTCGGCACCCAAGTCAAGGGCCACAACCAGCGCCGTTACGGCGTGCAATGGGAGTCGCCGGGGCCCAAGCTGCGCGAGATCGTGCTCGCCCTGCGCGCGATTTGGGACTGCTGGCAGCACGGTACGAAACTGGATTTTCAGGGCGAGTTCTACCGACACACGCTCATGACACCTGCGTTTTCCCCGGGCGCAATCGATCACCCGCACATTCCCATCTACATCGCCGGGGTGAACCCCTACATCTGCCGGCTGGCGGGCGAACTGTGCGACGGCTTTCACGCCCACCCGTTCCACTCCCCGACGTTCCTGCGCGAACGGGTGTTGCCGCAGATCGAAGAAGGTGCCCGCAAGGCCGGCCGCAGCCGCAACGACGTGGTGGTGGCTTCCTCGGCGTTCGTCATCATGGGCGACAGCCAGGCGGAGATCGACACGATGCGCGAAACCGTGCGGATGCAGATCGCCTTCTACGCCTCGACGCGTACCTACAAGCCGGTACTGGACGTGCACGGCTGGGGGGACGTGTGTCTGCGGCTGAACGCCAAGGCGGCCAAGGGCGAGTGGCAGGCAATGGCCGACGACGTGACCGATGAGATGCTGGACGCGTACGCGGTGACCGGTGCCCCCGCGGAAATCCCGGCTTTGCTCCGGGCAAGATACGACGGGCTGCTCGACCGTGTGGCCTTCTATCACCAGGACCGGCCGGGCATGAACGACGCGCGCTGGCAGCGGATCGTACGCGACTTTTCCGCCTGAGTCTGTCCGGGAGCAGGCAACGCCCGACGTAACCGTCGAACCCGACAGAAAAATTTTCCGCCGTCAAGGAGTCCGATCATGCGCGCTTGGCAGATCACCCGGAAATTCGGCATCGCCAATCTCACCCTCGTGGATCGCCCGGACCCGCAACCCGGCCCCGGCCAGATCGTCGTGCGGGTCAGGGCGACCTCGCTCAACTATCGCGACCTGATAACGGTCAAACACGGCGGCCTGCGCGGGCTCAATCTGCCGTTGGTTCCGCTGTCCGACGGCGCGGGGGAGATCGTCGGCGTAGGCGACGGGGTGACACGCGTGGGCATGGGCGACCGCGTGGCCGGCATCTTTTTTCAGAACTGGTTGGCCGGCGGGCCGAATGCCGCGCACCAGGCGTCGGCGTTGGGAGGCGCGCTGGACGGGATGCTGACCGAGCAGGCCGTCCTGTCCGAGGACGGCGTCGTGCGAATCCCCGATTACATGAGCTACGAGGACGCGGCCACGTTGCCCTGCGCCGCGGTCACCGCATGGCAGAGCATGGTCAGCCTGGGCAACATGAAGGCCGGAGATACGATACTGATTCTGGGCACCGGCGGCGTGGCGATCTTCGCCCTGCAATTCGCGGGCGCCGCGGGCGCGCGCAGCATCGTCACGTCCAGCAGCGATGAGAAGCTCGAACGTGCCAGCGCGCTCGGCGCCACGCACGTCATCAACTACAAAACCACGCCGGAGTGGGGGAAGCGCGTGTTGGAATTGACCGATGGGGTCGGCGTGGATCAGGTCGTGGAGGTCGGCGGGGCCGGCACGCTCGTACAATCGATGGAGGCCACACGGGTCGGCGGCATGATCGGCTTGATCGGCATTCTGGCCGGCACGGATGGGGAAGTGAACCCGATTCCGGTGCTGATGAAGAGTCTCCGGCTGCAAGGCGTCTACGTCGGCTCGCGCGAGATGTTCGAGGATATGAACGCCGCCCTCACGGCGAACCGTATCAAGCCGGTCATCGACAAGGTTTATCCCTTCGAGGAGGCACGCGGGGCGCTCGAACTGATGGAGAGCGCCGCCCACTTCGGCAAGATCGTGGTGACGGTCTGACCGCGCCCGCCCGACGGTCGCTCTGGGTTTAGCCGAGTTGCGAATAACGGAAGCAACTTTGCACGTGGTCGTTGACCATGCCGGTCGCCTGCATGAACGCATAGCAGATGGTGGACCCGACGAATGAAAAGCCACGCTTCTTCAGGTCTTTACTCATCGCGTCCGACTCCGCGGTGTGCGCCGGCACTTGTTTGAGCGAACGCCAGCGGTTGCGCCGCGGCTGGTCGTCGACGAACTGCCAGACGTAGGCGTTGAAACTCCCCGCCTCTTTCTGCACGGCCAGGAACGCCTTGGCGTTCTTGACCGCGGACTCGACCTTCAGCCGATTACGGACGATGCCGGGGTCGGCCAGCAGCCGTTCGATTTTGCGGGGCGTGTAGCGGGCGACGCGCTTCGGGTCGAAACCGTCGAACGCCGCCCGATAGTGTTCGCGCTTCTTGAGAATCGTATCCCAGCTCAAGCCGGCCTGCGCGCCTTCCAGCATGAGAAACTCGAACAGCGTCCGGTCATCATGTATCGGCACGCCCCACTCCTCGTCGTGATACCGGATCGCCAGTTCGTTGTTCGCCCAAGCGCAGCGGGTCACGGAAGGCATCGCGATCTCCGCTATCGCGGAACGGGTATGGAGACAACCCGGATCAGTATTCCTATGACTGACCATCAATTATGAACGAACAGATCGATCTCATAGACCTTTTAAGCACAGCCTAAATGTCGGGCCCGGACTCGCTCAAGCCTAGCCCTTGATACGGTAAACCAAGTGTCCCAGATGTTCTTTGAGCAGGCTGGTATTGATGCGCAGATTGTAGATATTTGGAAGAATCTTCAATATCCAGGGAGAGCGAAAGTTAGACCGGCGACGGGTGAAGTCGACTGCGGCCGGGATCACATCGAGCCCGACACGTTCGAAAGCTGCCTCGGCGCGGGACATGTGCAAGGCGGACGTGACGAGTAACACCCGTCTGATTCCCCGACTGGTAGCGAGGTCGGCGGTGAACAAGGCGTTTTGTCGGGTGTTGCGGCTGCTGTCTTCAGTTATGATGACGTCGTCCGGTACCCCGAACGCATTGAGCACGACCCGAATAGCGTCCGCCTCGGATTGCTGTTGGGGGCCGGGCCACACGTTTCCGCCGGAGGCGATGATCAGCGGCGCCTTTCCTGCGTGGTACAGACGCGCGGCGTGCCAGATGCGGTCCGCAGCGTAGGTCAGGTCTGGATAGACGAGCGCACCCGACACCGGCAATACACCGCCACCCAGCACTACGACTGCGTCTCCTGCAGGTAACTCCTCGGCATAATGGGGCGGATAGTGGTCTCTATCTACCAGCCGGCCGAGAAGAACGGAGCCGAGGAAAGGTGTAGACCAAACCCATCCCCAAGCGACCAGGAACATGAGGATGAGGACCGCTCCTCGGCGCCGGCCGATGGTCAGCAGAATGAGCGCAAGAATGGCCGTACCAAACATAATTCCGAGCGGCGCGAAGAGTAGCGTAAGGATCTTCTCCAAAAGTATGGGCATGAGAGATTCCCCGGACGTCAGCGCGTCCCGATACGAGATTTCTATGGTGGTGAACTGGTCGAGTACGTGAAAAGGAAATGTCCGAGTCGGTTGGCTCTTTACGGCAGCGGGCCGTCCTTCAGAAAGCCGCGAATGACGTTGGCGGTCAGACGCGACACCGTGTTGTCGTAGTCGTTGTACGACAGGCTGCCGCACCAAGCCATCGAACTGGCGGAAAACACGGCGCCGTCGTTCGGCGTCTTGAAATACACGATGTCGGCCCGGATGAAGGGGTTCTGGTCGCCCGTGCCGCCCGCGGCGAAATAACCGCGCGCGTTGAACGTGGATTCTTCGGAAACCGTGACGAAGATGTCGCTGTGGCCTTCGGAATGGGCCAGCAGAAACGCATTGTGCGGGGTGCCCAATTCCAGGTCGTAGCGGTCCAGCTCGAGCCCGGCCGCGCCGCCGCCGATGAGGCCGAAGTTGCCGATCGGCTCGTCGTCGCCGATCCCCTCGAACATCCACGCGCATTCGGGTCGGAAACTGTCCGGCGCGCGGCGGTAATAGCTCGACGCGGTGAGCCCGAACGAGGTGAAGCTGACGCCGGTCAGTTTGCTCATGTTGCGCCCGCGCACCCGCCACAGCCCGCCGTGCTTGCCGTCGAAGGCGTTACAATACTCGCCCGGATTGATGGTCCACGCGCGCGTACCGTTGTCGCCTTTGCGCACTTCGATCAACGCGGGATTGTCGGGGTGGAACACCGTGCACCAGTAGAAACCGTTGGCCGCCAGATACAGCCAGCGCCCGCCCTGCTGCTGGTAGGATTCGTACGCATCCAGCATTTCCTCCGAACAATACTCCGGGTGGTGACAAGTCAGCGCCACGCGGTACGGTTTCAGCAAAGCGACGCCCTCACGGTGCAGGTCCTCGTCGGTATGCACGTCGAACGCGAAGCCCATTTGCTCCAGCCAGTCGGTCAGGTGCAGGTCGGCGTTGAGTTGCCAGACCGACGGCGACAGCACGTGCGTGTACTTGGGCCGCATGTTCAGAATCGGCCGCAGCCGTGAGGAGACCTGCACTCCCCAGCCGTCGCTGTGCACGCTGTACGTGCCGTAGCCGTAGCCGTCCTTTTCCTGCAGGAGCAGGTCGCCGGGCTGCATGAGCGGAACGCGCCCGGTGAGCAGTTGGGCGACCTGGGAATCGGCGCTCAGGTTTTCGTTGGCGTACGCCATGTAGCTGGCCGTAGGCAGGATGACCGCGATCTTCGCCTGCGGCTTCCCCGCAGGCGGGCGCACGACGAACGGGATGTAGTCTTCGCCGTCGGGTGTCTCACGTCCGGCCAGCCGCAGGCGCGCCGCGTACACCCCGCTTCTCAGGCCGGCCGGAACCGTGAGTTCGAAATCGACGTCCCAACGCGCATCGTCGACCGCGTCGTCGTGAAAATGGATGGCTGCGTATTCTTGAGGCGCAGCCCGGAAACTCATGTGGTCTCCGGTCCAGTTATGGCCGGGCATGCCCCGGCTGGGCATGTTGATGCAGTGGCCGTGGAGATGGTGCAGGGAGTCGTCCAGGACCTGCGTCGAAGCCGCGTGCGGCACGATGTTGGCCGCGAAATCCCAGGCCGCAACGATGGCAGGCCGCAGTTCTGCCGCCACCGGTCGCGGCCCGCGCAGCACGGTTTCGATCTCCGCTCGGTCCAGGACCCGGTTGGCGACGGCTGGCCGTTCGATGCGTCCGTTGAACTTCGCTTCGTGTTCGGGAATCTCCAGCGACGCGTGGACGTGGGCGAAATGCCCTCCGCAGATCGTGCGGCCCGACCGAGCCTGTCGCGTAGCCGCGGCCATGAGCACCGGACAGTCGTTCGCAGCCGGCGCCCGCGGCGAGCCGTCCGTTTCGAGGCGTGCCGTGGTATCGTCGATGGGATGCACGAGGCGCATGCCGTGGCCCGCGTTGGTGCTCGTCACGATCGGCTCCTGAAAGAGCCGCACGTGGCCGCTGGACGCATCGAAGCTCGCCGCGACCAGGTACCACACCTTGCGCAGCAGGGGTTTGCCCGCGGCGAACCGTTCGACCGAGCCGGCGCCGCGGCCGATCCACAACGCGAGTTCGCCCTTCTCGTCGATGAACAGGCCGTAGCCGGTTTCGTCCGGCCCGGACCACTTCGTCAGGATCCCCTGAACCCCTTTGGCCGGCGTAGTGGGAAAGACCAGCGCCATGAGCGTGAAGCTGCTCGGGTCGAAGCGCGCGTCGTGCGGCACGAAGACGTACGCGCCGGCATGAACGGGCTGCGGCCGGCCGGGATAGTCGCCGTTCGCCGCGGTGTCGATTTCCTCCTCTTTGTAGCCTGGGCCGTTCGGGTCGGTATCGCCGTGGATGAGCCGCACGATGTGGGCACGATAGGCTTCGCCCCGCTCGGAATGCACGTAGAACCGAACCGTCTCCCCGGGCCGGGCGGAGATCCGGTCGCTGTAGCCGGTGATCCCGAGCGTCGGCATGAACGGTCTTCTCAACTTCAGGCCGCGGCCTGCGTCCAACGTCGCATTTCTGTGGAACGCCGAGTCAGGCGCCGGTGGACGGATCCTGGATCCCGTACGCTTCGAGCAAGGCGCCCAGACGTTTCAGGAAGATCGCGTGCTCGGCGTCCTCGCGGCTCGGATACCTTTCTTCCGTCACTTCGACGGGCGTACCGCGCACCCCGGGCAACAGGCCGATACGGTATTCCTGCCACGGCTCGGTTTCGACGATGACGTGTTTGCCCTGTTGCGGGACGACGCGCAAGCGATCGAGTAGCCGAGCCAGATCCGGGCTATCCATGGGCACGGGCTTGCCCGGCTGCGCCGCGGTGTAGATCGGGCGCGCGCGATGCTCGGAGATCAATGCGGAGCGCCACTCGGGGTCGGACAGCACCGGCAACAGATACGTGCGCGTGTTGTAATCGTCGACGGCGCGATAGGAGTAATCGTCCTGCAACGCGGTCCGTTCGGGTTTGGTTTCCACGGCGTCCCTCTTACCCTACGGCAACAAATGGTACGGGAATGGCCGGTTATTTACCTGTCTTCCTTGCGAAAGCCAAGGTTATCGGTGCGGGGATACTGTCTCAGTTTGAAACTTCCGGGCTGGCGCAATGGAGCGGATAGGACCCTCACCCTAACCCTCTCCCAGGGGGAGAGGGAATAAAAAGCAGAGACCCTTTTTTATGAAAAGTAGAGGGAGCAAAAACGCGCGAGAAGCCCTTGTCACCTCCCCTTGAGCCACTCTTCACGAACCACTGCCTCGATCCGCGGCCTTCCAATACTCCCGTACCGTAGCTCTCATCTCTCGGCGCAGCAGCATACAGCCGAGCAGGTTCGGCAACGCCATCAGCGGCAGCGTAATGGCGGACACGAGCCAGACCAGCGACGTGTCCATGACCGCGGCGAGGAAGAACGCCAGCACGTACACAACGCGGTACGGCGTTACGACCCGGGTGCCGAACAGGTAGGTCACGGCGCGGTCGCCATAGTACGACCAGGCGAGTGCGGTACTGAACGCGAACAGCACCAACCCCACGGTGACCGCGTATTGGCCGTACTCGCCCAAGACGCTGCGTTTGAACGCTTCCGCGGTCAGCGGCACCGAGTGCAGCAGGGACTTACCGCGCAGCGAGACCGCGTCCGCCAACACCCCGTTCTCGATGGTGACCGTTCCCGTGTACGGCACGCCGGTGACGTGGAAGCGCACGTCCTCGGCTACGGAACGGTTGTGCAGTACGGTCACGTCGGCCTGCGTCAGCCGCCCGTCCACGATCGCGAAGCGGCCGTGCGCCGGCGCCAACGGACTGTCCGCGGCGTTGAAGTGTCGGAACAAGGCCGCGACGTGCGTCGGGTCCGTATCGGTATGGATGCCGGCGACGAACTGCGTGTCGAACGTCTGGAAATCGGTCTCGAACTTCTCGCGCCACACGCCCGAAGACAGGATCACCAGCCCCGTCAGCGTACAAATGACGAGCGTGTCGAGAAACGGTTCGATCAGCGACACCATCCCCTCGGACACCGGCTCGTCGGCACGCGCCGCGGCATGGGCGATGGGTGCCGAGCCCTGTCCCGCCTCGTTGGAGAACAACCCGCGCGCCACGCCCCGGTTGAAGGCATACGCGAACGTTGCGCCGAGGAAGCCGCCGCTCGCCGCGGAGCCCGTGAACGCATCCCGGAACACCGCGACGAAGGATGGAACGACCTGCTCGACGTTGGCCGCGATGACGGCCAGCGCGGCCACCGCGTAGCCGACGCCCATGACCGGGATGATGACCGACGCCACGCGGGCGACCCACGTGATGCCGCCGAGAATCACCAAACCGAGCAGCAGCGCCAACAGCCCGCCGCTGACGGAGGGTGGCACGCCGAACGACGTCTCCAGGCCGGACACCAGATTGTTGCTCTGCGGCATGTTGCCGGAGCCGACGGCGCTGATCAGCGTAGCCGCGGCGAAGAATGCCGCCAGCCACTTCATGCGCAGGCCGCGTTCCATGTAGAACATCGGCCCGCCGGCGATCTCGCCCTTGTCGTCCTTGACGCGGTACTTGTGGGAGAGGGTGACCTCCACGAACTTCGTCGTCATACCGACGAACGCCGTGGCCCACATCCAGAACAGCGCCGCGGGCCCGCCGAGAAAAATGGCCAGCCCCACGCCGCCGATGTTGCCGGTGCCCACGGTTCCCGACAGCGCCGTGGACAGGGCCTGAAAGTGCGAGGCGTCGCCCTCGGCGTCCGCGCGGGTATGGCGGCCGAACAGAATGCCCCACGCGCGCCCGAAGTACCGGATCTGCGGAAACCCCAGATAGACCGTAAAGAACGCCCCGACCCCGAGCAGCGCCCACGGAAAGTACCACGCCGATCCGAGCAGTCCGTCCAGAAAATGCAGCACGTCCGCGAGCCGATCCATGATCCTGCTTCTTTACATCTTTCTCCCGTTCATGCGGTTAGAGAGCGAGGAATCAAAGAGTGAAGACGCCGTCGCCTCTCGCTTTCCGCCCCCTCTCCCCTCGTGGGAGAGGGTTGGGGAGAGGGGGAAAGAAGAAAGACTCCCTTGCCTCTCTCGGGATGAGCATAAAGCACGTCGCAGTATTGAGCCACGCCGCGGGACTGACGGAGGCGGAACGCCTCTGGTAGAAGGCGGCGGAGCGGCCCGACGCCATGACCGGCCAGTTGTTCACCCGATACTTCCTCACCGACGGTATCCGCGCGCCGCCCGAGTAGCGCGCGTCCGTGAGCCGGCCGGGCGCGTCCGCCGCGTTCCGGGACGACCTCCGCGGCGTGTTCGAGACATTCAGCAGGTTCCCGCGTCCCAACGAATCGGTCACCGAACAGGACCTCATCCGTCCGGTCCTCGCCCTGCTCGGATGGACCGATTCCTTGCCGCAACAGGGAACCGCACGCAACGAGGACGTCCCCGACCATCTGTTGTTCGCCGACGCCCGAGCCAAAGCGCGCGCCGCTGTCTTTTCTGGACCATCACCTGCGTTGTGGCGATTCGCCGGTCGGCCTGCGCGTCGGGGAAACGCGCGCCGAACTGGAGCGGCTCGGCAGCCTGTTCGCCTCCAGCGCCATCCAGGGGGCGGAGACCGCCGCGGCCGGCATGCAGCGCATCGAAGAACTGTCCGACGCGGACGTGGCCGAGGTGCGCGCATCCGCCTCACTGTTCCGGGAGGTCGAGAACACCACCGCCGACCTGCGCGGCCTGCTCGACTTTCTGTGCGGGCTGCGCTGGCTCACCGCCGGCATGACGAAGCGCAACCGGGCGACTCGTGAGGCCCCGGTCGTCGAAGCACTGGAAGCTCGGGCGAGCGAAGCGTACACCCTGCTGGCTCGCGGCCCGGACCACAACGATGGCGTCCCGTCCGCATTCGGCGAGCTGTGGAAGGAAGCTGCGGCCGTTGCCGCGCGGGAAGAATTTCTGCACTGGGAGGCCGCGTTTCCCGGGGTGTGGCGCGATTGGCAGAGTGCCCGTCCGCACGGCGGTTTCGACGCGGTCATCGGCAACCCGCCCTGGGACCGCATCAAGCTGCAAGAGGTGGAATGGTTCGCCAGCCGGGCGCCCGAACTGGCCCGTGCGCCGACCGCGGCCGCGCGTAAAGCCGCCATCCGAAGTCTGACCGAACGGGGCGACCCTCTGGCAACGGCCTTCGCCGCGGCCAAGGACCGGGCAGACACCCTCGGCCGGTTCGTGCGCGCGTCCGGCCATTACCCGTTGTTGGGCGGCGGCGACGTCAACCTGTACGCCCTGTTCGTCGAACGGGCCATGCACGTGGTCAAACCCGACGGCATGGTGGGCCTGCTCACACCGTCCGGCATCTACGCCGACAAGACCGCGGCACCCTTCTTCCAATCCGTCTCCACGCGCGGGCACATTGCCGGTCTGTTCGACTTCGAGAATCGGAAAATCTTCTTCAAGGACGTGCACGCCTCGTTCAAATTCTGCGCGCTGATCTGCGGCGGCGCGGACCGAACGTTCGCCGAGACGCGCTGCGCCTTCTTCCTGCACGACACCGCTGCCATTGCCGACGCGGAACGTTGCTTCCCGCTGACCGCGGACGACTTCGCCCGCGTGAACCCGAACACCGGCACCGCGCCGGTCTTCCGCACCCGCCGCGACGCCGACGTCACGCGCCGCATGTACGAGTGCCATCCCGTGCTGTGGACCGCTCGCGCGGCGCAGAGCGCAAGGCGTGGCCGGTGCGCTATCGCACCATGTTCCACATGGCGAACGCCTCCGACCTGTTCCGCACCGCGGCAGAGTTGGAAAAAGCCGGGTACTATCCGGTCCAAGGCAACCGTTGGCAGCGGGGGAACGAGTCGTACCTGCCCCTGTACCAGGGGCGCATGATCGGAGCGTTCGACCATCGCGCCAACGGGGTGCGCGTCAACCCGAGCAACACCCATAACCCGTATCTGAGCGAGTCGGTCGGCGAAGCGCAGCACCGAGACCCGCATTTCTCCCCGCAGTCCCAGTATTGGGTGCCGGCAGAGGCCGTCCGCCGCGTGATGCCGGAGAAACGCGAGTGGACGATCGCGTACCGCCGCTCCAACCGTGCGACCGACGTCCGCACGATGATTGCGGCGGTCGTACCTGCCGCCGGCTTCGGCGACAGCGTGTTCCTGTTGATGCCGGAAGACGGCTTGACCGCTGCGGACGCACTGCTCCTGCTCGGCAATCTCAACAGCTTCGGTTTCGATTACGTGACCCGCCAAAAGGCCGCGGGGACGAATCTCAGTTGGTACATCGTCGAACAACTGCCCGTCATCGCGCCCGAAGGGTACGACCGCACGTTCGGCGACACGACCGCGCGCCAACTCGTCCGCGATCACGTGCTGCGGCTGAGGTACACCGCGCACGACATGGCGCCGCTCGCCCGTGGCCTGGGTTACGATGGCCCGCCCTTCGTTTGGGACGCCGAGGAGCGTCGCCATCTGCGCGCCCGGCTCGACGCGTTGTACTTCCACCTCTACGGCCTGTCGCGCGAGGATGCCGGCGACATTCTGGACACCTTCCCCATCGTCCGCCGGGACGATGAAGCCACGTTCGACCGCCACCGCACGCGCGATCTCGCCCTCGCCTACATGAACGCCCTGACCGCGGGCGACACCGAAACGCTCGTCACGACCTGACCGTCCGCTGCCTCACAGAGCACATCACGGTCGCGCCCGCCCCCTCTCCCCAACCCTCTCCCACGAGGGGAGAGGGGGCAGAACAGGCGAACGAATTTAGGTGCACCCACCTACGAGATGACCCAGCGCCCGTTTCGACAAGCTCAACGGGCTGGCCCTCTGAGCTTGTCGAGGGGTCGGAAGGTCGAAGAGTTTTCGATTAGGGGGGAGAGCACGGTATAGAAGCCAGGGAAATGTCCGAGATCGTCTCGCAGGCCAATCCTCACTATAAAGGCGGAGAAGGGGCGGAACGGCCGCGGCCGTCTCTTTCCTATCCCCTCCCCCCTGGAGGGGGAGGGTTAGGGAGAGGGGGATCCCCGGTGACCGCCAAACGGCCCCTACCCGTCCTCCCCGAACAACGCCGCCCACATCACCCCGTGCAGTTCGTGCTGGTCCAGGACGCCGCGCACACCATCGGCGCCGGGGCCGTTGGCATACGCAGCCACATCCTCACCACCATGCGTTTCACCCCCTCGAGTTTCCAGATCCAGGGGGTGCGTCGCCCGCTGCCGATAGTCGGGGTGGGTAGGATCCAATTCCTCCGCAGGCCGCTCGGCACCGGGGCCGTTGGCATAACCGAGGGTGGTGTAGGGTACGCCGCTGTCGTCCTCGTCTCCGGTGAAACCGAGAATCGGATTGCCGCGCGGCGGGTAGCCGGCGATGGTCAGGACATGGCTGTGGTCTGCTGTGACGAGGATGAGCGTCTGCGCGGCATCGGTCATGGCGACGGCCGCGGCGACGGCGTCCGCAAAGGCGATGGTGTCGGTCAATGCCCGGTAGGCATTCCCAGCGTGGTGCGCGTGATCGACCCGCCCCCCCTCGACCATCAGAAAGAAGCCCGATTCGTTTTGCAGCCGGTCGATGGCGAATCGGGTCATCTCCGCCAGAGATGGTTCGCCGCCGGTATCCCCGGCCCGGTCCACCTCGTACTCCATGTGCGAACGCTCGAATAGGCCGAGTACTTGGCCCGAGCCGGTGAGCGCGTCGAACCCCGCGCGGTTGTGCACGAAGCGGCGGTCGGCACGAGCGGCGAGCCATTCGGCGATCAGGTCGCGGCCGTCCAGACGTTGGCCGGTCTCGCCGGTATCCTCCGGGTCGGCCGCGGTTACAGGCAGGAACTTCGCCCGACCGCCGCCCAGCGCAACGTCCACCCCGTCGCCGTAGGAGAATTCGACGAACTGCCGGGCGATGTCTGGGCACGCGGCGCGGTCCGCTTCGGGAACGTCGGCGTCGGACTCCCAATTCCGCTCCGCGGCATGCGCATACGTCGCCGCAGGCGTGGCATGCGTCAGGCGCGTGGTGGTCACGATGCCGGTTCGCAGGCCGCGTTGCTCGGCCTCCTCCAGTAGCGTAGTCAAGCGGTATTGCGCCGCGGCCCGGCAGTCGCCGCGTACCGCTTCCGGGCCGACGCTGACCATACCCTGCCGCGCCTTCCGACCCGTGATCAGCGCCGTCATCGTGCCCGCGGAATCGGGCACCTGGGCATCGACGTTGTACGTTTTCACCAACGCCAGGTGGGGAAACTGCTCGAACGCCAGAAAGTTCTCCTCGCCCGGCTGCCCGCGATTCTGGCCGTCCAGAATGCGCGCTGCGGTGACCGTCGCCACGCCCATCCCGTCGCCGACGAACAGGATGACGTTGCGCGCCGGTCCGCGGGCGAGTGCCGCACTGGCAACGCTCGAAACGACGCCAACCGCGGCAAGGAGGACAAGGTGTTGCTTGATGCACTTCAGAGTACGCATGACCGGGCCTTATCATCACGGTCCGCCCGTGGCGTCCAGCCGGCGCACATGGCGGGAGTGTCGGTTTGTAATTCTCCCTCCGGTCCCTGAGCCTGTCGAAGGGTGGGTGAGAGTTCATCCTCACATCGAATCGGTCCGGGAATTTCAAACTGACGCACACTCTCCGCAGCCCTTGTCTTCGTCCCCAAAAGACTCGTAGACGGATGGGCTCGAAAGGATCCTCAATGGCCGAGACGATAGCAAACAAGGATTTCTGCCGGCTCTCGGCAACCGCACCAGTCCAAGCGATTCGGCGCCGCCCGTCATCGCCCCTCAGATACGTCGTCGTTCTCTTGACGTGCATTTACCTCGCCGGGTACGGCCACGCCTCGGAGCACGGCCCGCACAGGCCCGATTCGTTCGTTACTGTGAACGAAACTATCCCCTCCGCTGTCTTCGACATCCGCTACGCCTCCGACGACAATTTCCTCGGAACGCGGGCGGATGGCTATACCGACTCCATCTGCCTGCTCACCGAACCCGCGGCCGCAGCCTTGCAGCACGTCCAACAGGACGTGGAGCAACGGGGATACGCCCTCAAGATTTTCGATTGCTACCGCCCGCAACGCGCCGTGGATCACTTCGTGCGCTGGGTCGGGGACGTGCACGGCCGGACGATGAAAGCGCGCTACTACCCGAACGAGGAGAAATCCCACTTGATCGAAAAGGGCTATATTGCCGACCGGTCCGGGCACAGCCGAGGCAGCACGCTGGATTTGACGCTGGTGAAAAAAGACGGCGGCGCGGAACTGGACATGGGCACGCCGTACGACTACTTCGACTCGTTGTCCAACACGGCCGACCCGCGCATTATGGGCGAACCCAAAGCCAACCGTCTGCTGTTGAAGGCCGTCATGGAAAAACACGGATTCGTGAACTACGCAAAAGAGTGGTGGCATTACACCCTGAAAGACGAACCGTACCCGGACACGTATTTCGACTTTCCCGTGCAGTAAGGCGCGCAAGACCGAAAAGCGAAGGAGCCGACATGCCCGACCTAACCATCAGTCGTTACCCAATCCCCAAACTCGACGAGTTGCCCGACGACGTTCGCGCCCGGATCGTCGAGGTGGAGCGAAAGGCCGGGTTCATCCCCAACGTCTTTCTGGCGCTGGCCCACCGGCCGGCCGAGTTCCGCGCCTTCTTCGACTACCACGACGCCCTGATGCTGAAGGACGGTGGGCTGTCGAAAGCCGAGCGCGAGATGATCGTCGTCGCCACGAGCGCGGCCAACGACTGCCACTATTGCGTGATTGCCCACGGTGCGTTGCTCCGCATCTACGCCAAGAATCCGCTGATCGCCGACCAGGTAGCGGTCAATCACCGCAAAGCCGACGTCAGCCCGCGGCAGCGCGCCATGCTGGACTTCGCGGTGAAGGTCGCGCGGCGTGCCCAGGAAGTGGAAGAGTCAGATTATGCCCGACTGCGCGAACACGGCTTCAGCGACGAGGATATTTGGGACATCGGCGCGATTGCGGCGTTCTTCGCCCTGTCGAACCGCATGGCCCATCTCACCGACATGCGGCCCAACGACGAATTCTACGGCATGGGCCGAGCGAATCCCCGCAAAGTCGGTGACTAGGCTACGGCTATCCGGGCCTTGATGTCGGCGAGAAAGTCGATCACGGCCCGGCCGAGCTTCTCCTAACGTCCCTCGTTCAACAGGGCTCGCTTGGTTGAGGCTCACGGGAACGGAAAAGGCGGGGATGCAGATAAGCACGGACACTTTGTCCGGGTTGAGATAGTTCGCTCGGGGTTCGTACTTACCCCTTCCCCGTTACTCTTGACAGAAACGTTGTTTGGTATATCTTTTTGACCAACTTTCAAGAGGTAGAAATGAACACCCTGGTAGCAGATGAAGTGTGGATCGCGACGGCACTTCTCCACCGCCAACACCCGGAGAGAAGCGACTTCACGGTCGGCGAGATCGTCCGGCAAGCCGAGGCGACGAAAGTCGCCGGGAGTCCTCTGCGTCCCGGGGTCCAGGTGCACGCCTATCTCCATTGCGTCGCTAACAAGGTGCCCAATCCCGGGCGTCACCGGATGCTGTTCGAGACTTCGAAGGGCCGCCGCCGACTTTTCAGACCCGGGGATCCCTGCCATCCCCGCCGCCTCTCGGGCAAGGACGTTCCGTTTGCCGACGACATCCCGACCGCCTACCGGAAGCTGCTCGACTGGTATTGCAACGAATACGCCGGTGACGCGGGTCGTGACGCCGATCCGATCCTGTCCCTGCGCGGCCTTGGCAAGGCGATCTGGGCGGATGAGGAAGCCGACGCCTACGTGGACCGGCTCCGGGAGGGATGGGGGTGAGCAAGGTCTTCTGGGACACGAATCTCTTCGTGTACCTCGTCGAGGACAGGGGCGAACGGGCAGAGCGGGTCGCGACGCTCCGGCGGCGTATGGTCGAACGTGAAGACGAGATGCTCACCTCCGCCCTCACGCTCGGCGAGGTACTCGTCAAACCAACCGAGACCGGAGACCAAGACCTGAAACAGCGCTACGAGCAGATGATCGTGACGGGCGCGACGGTGTTGCCCTTCGACCTGCGCGCCGCGCCCAGGTTTGCGCAAATCCGTCGGGACCGTTCTATTCGGGCACCGGATGCCATTCAGCTTGCCTGCGCATCGGCAGTGGGGACGGACTTGTTCATCACCAACGACGAGCGTCTGAGTAGAAAGAAGGTTCAGGGGATCCACTTCATCCAATCTCTGGAGAACGTAGTGCTGTAGCCGTCGTGAATCGGAGGGGAATTTTCGAACCGAGACCCCGCCTACCCACGTCAGCGGGAGCCGTCCACGCGCACGGTCACGATGTCGATGTCGTGATATTGCTGGTGGCGGACGGACGAGGCGTAGTGACGTAACAGGCGGAGCGAGAGTTCGCGCTCGTTGGGAGTGTCGGTCTGGTCCGTCAGCAGCACCATCCGGTCTTCGAGATTCGTTTCCCCGACCGCGGCGATGAATTCCAGTTCCGCGGTGCCGTGGTCGTTGCGCGCGACCACGCGCAGACGCCGTCCCGCCACGTCAGCGGCCTCTTCCTCTTGCCGGACGAGGCTCACCAGCGTCTCCTCTCCCGCGGAACACAGGCGTTCCGTGGAATCGGCGTTCCAGCCGAGGCGGCCGGCCAAATCGCGCAGGAGCGTGTCGATCTCGGGTAGGACTTTCGCGTCCAACGGGACGTCCAACCGCCGGCGGCGCGCCGCGGTCAACTCGACGAACAGGGTCAGGACCATCGCGGTCAGGCCGCCGGCCGTCATGCCGTTGCCGAGCAGGCCGCCCCACGTCTCGCCGAGCTGTTCGGCGAAGATCAACTGGTTCTGGAAGCCCAAGCCGATCCAGAACGCCAGCCCGGCGATGATGGATTTGCGGTAATCGACACCGTCCTGGACGACGAGCTTCATGCCCTGGATGAAGAGCAGCGCCAGCAGCACCAGCAGGTAGGAGGCGACCACCGGCCCGGGAATCGCGAGCAGCAGCGCCGTCACCTTGGGCAGAAAAGCCAGCCCGATGAAGACGAGTCCGATCGCTACCCCGACGTTGCGCGCGCCGACGCCGGTGAGTTCGGCCAGCGGCAGGCTGGACGAATAGGTCGTGTTCGGGACCGTGCCGGCGAGGCCGGACAGCAGATTGCCCATGCCGTCGGCGTTGACCGCGCCCTGCACGGTGCGGAAATCGGTCGCCCGCGGCGTGCGCCACGACACGCGCTGAATGGCGACCGAGTCGCCGATGGTCTCGATGGCCCCCACCAGCGTGACGAACACGAACGCGGGCAGGAGCAGCCAGAAACGCGCGTCGAACCGCACGTCGAACCCTGGCCACGCGGTCGTCGGCGTCCCGACCCAGGCCGCCGCGGCCACTCGGTCAGTATCGTACACGCCGAACAGTGCCGCCACGACGCAGCCCACGCCGATACCGATCATCGGCGCCCACAGCCGCCACGCCCCCGTGGCGCGCAACGCCAGAGCCGCAATCGCGCCCACCGTCGCCGCGGCACAGGCCGGGGCCGCGCCCGCCGGCGCGTTTGCGGGCAGGTCGTCCAGCATATCGAATACGATCGGCACGATGGTCACGGCGATCAACGCGATCACCGTGCCGGACACGACCGGCGTGATGATGCGCCGCAGCAGCGAGAGCCGCGCAGCCAACAAGAACTGGAACAGCGCCGACGCCACGATCAGCGTCGCCAGCAGCGCCGGTCCGCCTTCGGTCAGCGCGGTGACGCAGACCGCGATGAACGCGCCGGACGTGCCCATGATGAGCACGTGCCCGGCCCCGAATCGCCCGACCCGCACGGCTTGCAGGATAGTGCTGATGCCGCTGACGACCACGGCCATGAAGATCGCCCACGACAGATACGTTTCGCTCTGTCCCGCGGCCCGGATCACGATGGCCGGCGTCAGCACCACGCCGCCCAGGCAGAGCAACGCGGCCTGAAACCCCAACCCGAAGGCGAGCATATGCGGCGGCCGTTCGTTCGGTTCGTAGCGGATGTCGTGCGTCTTGGCCGGACCGGATGATTCCATGATGCGGTACTCGCTCCGTTCTGCTGCGGGTTGCGGATTTGGCGGGAACCCTGCTCGCTGCGTGTTCTTAATCCGGCGGCGGCACACTCGGATACACGTGGAACACATGCCGGACGTCGGCGTCGGTCAAGCCCCCGTTGCCGTTTTCCGAGATGACGGTAGCGAGCGGGCCGGTCTCATCGTCCGCTCGGAAGTCGTGAATCGTGATGGACGCCGCGGTGCGCGCCGTTTCCATTGATGCTCGTCTTGCGTTTTGTGGACCCCTCTAACGGGATCTCATTTCGAACCGTTTGCGGGCGCGCCGGGTCGCCGGCCGCAGACCGTAGGCTCGCGCGCAACGGCTTCGCGCCACCGGGCGACATTCTTCGCCGGCATGCCCGCGGTGCGGGCCGCGGCTTCGTCGATGGCGCGACGAACAGGGCATTCGTGCATCTGCGGCCACGGCAGGAGTACTGCGTCCTTCAGCGCGTGGAAGGCGGCGACGAGCGGCGCAAGGTCGGCAACGTCGGGGTTCGGGCATGGTATCGTCCGCAGATTCGCCAGCGGGAACGCCGGGTAGATCAGGTCTTTCGTCCGCCGCTCCAGAAAAGCGACGATCCCTGGCGTCGAGTTCAACCACACGGCCCAGGCGCGAAGCGTATCGTCCTCGCCGTTCCGCGCGGTAACGGGAGACCATGCGCTGCCGAGCGCGGGCTCATCCGTCCATACCGCGGGCGTACGGACGAGATTCATGCGGAGCTTGTTGCCGACGAGCAGCCGGCTCGCCTTCGGCCAGAGCGAGGTTGCGGCGTAGGCCGCCTTGGGAACTTTCGCAGCGACGGTGCAGTCCGGGGCCGCCTGTATGGTCCGGCAAGTGTCGGTTTCGTGGTGCCACAGAATACGGTACGGGCCGTCCGAAGGGTCGGTATCCGGGTTGCGGAAGGCGTCCCGGATGCGGCGCCCTTCCGGTCCCACGTGCGCCATGCTTCCCAGCGGCAGCAGCCGGTTGCCGGCCAACGCCTGCAGGTCGGCCACGGCTTTGAGCAGCACGGCATCGTAGAACAACGCCGCGCTCCAGTCGCCGTCGCGGATTTTCGGCCACGGCTGTTCCGTGACGCGACCATACCGCTCGATGTCGGTGCCGTTCTCAATGGCGGAGGCCAAGTCGAGCGCCTCGTGTTTGTTCTTCGGATTGCGGTGCAGTTGGATGAACCGCGTCGGTGCGGTCGCGTCTGCCTTGCGCCGGGCGAGAATCATCGACTCGTGGATGTTCGTGTTCTCGGAAAAGAAGATACGCTCCGGGTCGTGCGAGGTGAGGACGGTATCGATCTGGAAGCGGGCGGCGAGGAAGCGGCGCTCCTCCGCGCCCGCGGAATTGGCGATCGCCGTGGTCGGGAGCACCTTGGCAAGGACGCCGGAGTCGGACTTGCACGTCTGATCGGCGAGTGGGGTGAAGAACGTGCTGATACTCGTCTGGTCGATCGCCGCGGCTGCTTTCGGGTCCGTGGCCTTCAACGCCTCCGCGATCTGAATCTCGCGTTGCTGCAGGGCTTTCCGGGTCGCCGGGCTCATCTGGCCGTTACGGATGTCGTTCCGCGTGAACGGCGGGTTCATGATGACCAAGTCGTGGGGCTGCTTGAGATCCTGCTTCAGGTGGTCGGCTTCGCCCTGAGCTTTCGTCCGGTCCAGGCTTTCGCGCGTGGCGCGCGTTTCAGCGATGGGGGCGAGCAGGTTGCGTTCGTTGAGGGTGAGAATCTCGAGGGAACCGGCCATCGGCTGTCCGTCGATCACGCCGTGCTGCATCGTATAGAGCGGCATGCGGTGGTAATCGACCGCGGGCGCGCCCATCGTCAGGTTGCAGGCGGCGAGTTGGACGCCGTGGCGGTTGATGTCGAGGCCGCATAGGACTTGTTGGACGAGGGTTAGATGAACGTACTCCGGCGCGGCGTCCCGCCCCGCGGCGGCGATGTGCCGGTCGCGGATCGCGTGTAGCGTCGCCATCAGCAAGGTCCCCGTTCCGCACGCCGGGTCGATGACGCGGAGTTGCTCTATGGCTTCCGGGTCGCTCCAATCGCAAGGGATGAAGCCGATTGCCAAACGGGCGAGCAGCATGGCCGCGGGCGCGCTGGTGTAGAACGACCCGTCGTACCGGGCACTGCGCAACAACCAATGATAGAGCGGGCCGGCGTGATCGAATGCGATTTCGTTCAGCCGGTTCGGCATGCTGGCCGCCAAGCCTGCGAGGGTCAGCAACGTGCGTTCACATTCGGATCCGAACGGCAGATTCTCGATACACGCGAGCGCGGGCTCGAACACGGGCGCATAGTCAACGCGGAGAATCTTCGTCCAGGCGTCGGCAAGCGCTGACCGGATGTCGGGGGCCGCGGCACATTCCCGCGGGGTTGGAACGTCCTTGCCCTCGAAACGCTGCTCCAGGCGAGCGTGGAGCAAGCAGGCGTTAGCAATGATGAGCAGGCCGACCCGAAGTGCTCGGTCATCGGAGGGTTTGTCGATGGGAAGCGCCAGGGCCTTGGCGAGTCCTTCGCGGGCCTGCGCCCGATTGGCGCTCCATTGGTTGCTGGCTCGGTCGATAGCCCATTCGAGCATCCCGGCCACGGTTCCGCCTTGTTGCGTGGTATTGCGGAGGACGGTCGCCATGTCCGCAACCGACCCGATTTGCCAATGCGGGGCGTCGTCGTTCGTGCCGACGAGCGTCCAGTGGAGTTCGCGAGTCTGTTCGAGCCGGCGCCGGGTTTCGGTCGTGGGCACCGCTTCCGCAACGTTCTTGGGGTAGCAGAGCGCCAGCCCGATGACTTCACTTTCTTCTCGCGCTTTCTTGAGATGCTTCTGAACCTGTGTCACCGCGGCGGACTTCTTGGCTTGAGTCGCGCCGATCTTGGCTTCGCCGAATATCGGCCGCAAACCTTCTCCAAAGGGCCAGATGATGAGGTCGGGCGCGGACGCGGATTCGCGCTGCTCTGCAATCGTCCGGAGGTGGTATGTTTCGTTGAGGATCAGGCTGAGAATCGTATTCGCCGATTCTTCCCGGACGTTGCGTGTGTTCATAGACAGGTTTCCGTGGTTGGAGGCAACGCAGATAGAGGGTCCGATGTAGGATGCCGTCGGAAAAAGGACGCCCGCGGTTCAGGTCCACAACTGTGAAACCGGGAGCGCGCGCAATTTTCTGCCGAACGGCACGACCGTGGCGCCGGTATAGAGCACGACCCCCCTGACGAATCGGGAACCGGCGATGTCCGCGAGGGCTTCGAGACCGCGAAAGTCGCGCTTCTGCAACGACGCGGCGCATTTCACTTCCACGCCGACGAGCCGGCCGGCTCGGTCTTCCAGGACCAGATCCACTTCAGCGCCCGCTTCGGTGCGGAAGTGGAACAGCCTGCACCGCCGCTCCGACCAGCCTAGTTGTTTGATGAGTTCCATCGCCACGAAGTTCTCGAGAACGTGTCCGAGCAGCGTCCGGTCGCGCCGCAGCCGGTTCGTATCGACTTCGAGCAGGTGGGCCAGCAGCCCGGTGTCGGCGAGCAGCAGCTTGGGCGCTTTCGTCAGCCGCTTCCCAAGATTGGAAGACCACGCCGGCAGCAGGCGCACGAGAAACGTGGCCTCCATCAGCGCCAGATAGCGTTTCAGGGTCGTCTGCGGAATGACAAGCATCCGCGCCAAGTCCGCATAATTGACCAGTTGGCTGGCCCGCGAAGCCACCAGCGCCAGCAGCCGGGGCATTTCCGACAGACGTTCGACGTTCGCCAGGTCGCGTACGTCGCGTTGCAGGATGGCGTTCAGATAGGAGTCGAACCATGCCCGCCGGCGGGCGACGTTTCTGCGCGTCTGCACTTCGGGATAGCCCCCTCGGCAAACCCGTTCGACGAACGTCCGCTCTGCATCTGGCGCCGTTTCGGGCGCCAGGAGTTTGGCACGGAACAAGCGGTCGATGAAGGTCTCCCGCACACCGTACAACTCGCCCTGCGAGAACGGCCAGAGCGTATGGACCTCCATCCGTCCGGCGAGCGATTCGGCAAGTTTGGGGAGCGACAGGACGCTGGCCGAGCCGGTCAACAGGAACTGCCCCGGGCTGCGGTCGGCATCGACCGCAGCCTTGATCGCCAGCGCTAGGGCGGGCGCCCGCTGCGCCTCGTCGATGACCACGGGCCGGTCGAGCCCGGCGACGAACCCTTCCGGGTCGTCGATCGCCGCGGCGCGCACGGCCGCGGCATCGAGCGTCAGATACTGCGCGCTATGGCCCTGCTCGGCCATAGCGCGCACGAGCGTACTCTTCCCGGTCTGACGGGCGCCCTGCAGGGACAGGACAGGCGTATCGCGCAGCCCGTCGAGCAGGCGCCGGGTCGCATGGCGGCTAATCACGCGCCGGAATGTAGCCGTTGCGTGGCTGGAAATCAACCATTCAGTGGATGATTTCCAGCCACGCAACGGTTGATTATCATCGGCCTCACAGCAGAGGCGCCTACTCTGGCATAGCCGATTGCAGGCTTCATTCTCACCGCCATCGTGCGAATGCGAGAAGCCCCGTTCCGCAACATCGCCAAGAGATTTTCGGGGGCAGTCAGGCGTCCTCTCGCTCGCTCAATCGACAAGAGGCTGAAAATCTTTGCTGCTCATAGGCTCATGGCGGTCCCAACGGCCCCGCATTTCAATCAAGACGCGTTGCTTTGACGGCGGCGGCAGAGGGTTGATCTGTACGACCTGCGCTTCGTATTGGCCGGTCGATTCGGCCATGGCCGCCGTCAAATCAGCGACGAGATACCGTGGAGCCCACCCAACGACATGGTAGTCCGTCGTCTGAAGTTGTACGGCCAACGTGGTTACCGGGTTGGTCAACTCCAACGTGACGTACAAGAGTTCCTTCGGCTGGAGGCGGTCGATCCGCTGTTGCGCCTCTGGATTGACGTGTCGGAAACCGTGCAGAAAAAATCGGCACGCGAAGCGTCCGTCGGGATGTTTCTCGATCTTTGGAAAAACCTCGTAAGCGTCCGTCGCCCGATACCCTCCGTTCGCCGAAAGAATCTCGATGGGATCGGCCTCTTGGGGCAAGTCGAGACTGCGCAGATACTCTGCAAAGTCGGGCCGCGCCCGGCTCATGATCCGGTTTTGGAAGAGCGCAAAGAGTTCGGAAGACCGGTAGTCCTGATCCAAATGAGGGAACTCGATCAACCCCGGAAACCCGGCTTCCTCCTCTGCTCGTTTCGCGCCGCCGATGTAGCGGAACCGATAAAGCGACGGCGTGACGTCCAGCCGACCTACCGGAAACCACTGTCGGCCTTCATCGTCTTTGTCTTGCCACGCCAGGAACAAAGTTTTCGTCGTCATCGGAATATCTCCCGTAACTGGTCACGATTGTAACACACCAAGTCGCGGGCAAAAGCTCGGGCGGTGGACGTCATCCAAGTGGCAGGGACTTTGCTTATTATCTCTTCAACGGTTTCTGAATCCAGAAGATCGAGCCTTGCGGATGCCTTCTCGAAAAATTGTCGATAGTCGGTCTGCTTAGCGCACCAACGTACCAGTTCCAAGGGCGAGGGCGCACGGGCGGGGCGTTCGGCAATGAAAATCGCGCCGCGCGCTTTCTCCGTATATTTGTCAATCCCTACTTCACACAGATATCGCTCACGACTTCTCTTCCCTCCGGTGTCCAATAATTCGCGACCCAAGGAGGATGCATGGTCAAAGGTTGGGGCAAGTCGTCCCCGCCATTCTCCCAGGACACGTTTGCGAAGTACTCCCCAATTCTCATGGTGGCGATCAACGTTCCCGATCACAGCGTCGAAAATAAAATATTCAGCCAGCCTCCCCCTGTATTGGATGGCGATGGAATCGGATTAAAAAATTCTCATGCTAGCGAAAATACGCTGGACCGTATGGATTCTCTGTTTAAATTTCTGCTCGGACGTATAGTGAGGATCAAGGCCGGCGAGAATTTGGTTGCCGTGATATAATTCGTATTCAGAAGGAAATCGCCGTGTAACTGAGCCACGGCGGAGTTCGGCATTCGGCGCTCGATACTGTGCCAGTCCGACCGCCGGAGCGACGATACGCATCTTACGGGCAATCTCGTAGGCGATCTTTTCCGCCCAGTGTTCACCTGTATTTTTGGTAGGAAACTTGAAGAGCCATTCTCTGCCATCTGGATCATTTGGCGGGCGAAGCCAGAACTTCTGCTTGCTGCCCATCTGTTCCGGCTCTGTCTTCCAGTCGGCATGAACGTCCATGATGGGATATTGCGGACTCATAATTCAACCCTTCCATCCATCAAGTACGGCAGAATCACGTCACGAGCCTTCATGAGCAGCCGGATCTGGGAACTGAGGCTCTGTTGCTGGTGACGAATGCCCCCAACGAGTTTGCAAAATTTAGTGGCTAGAATTTCAGCCGGAATTAACAGTTTCACGTTCGAGAGAATGCTGTTCGGAATAAATGGTTGTGCAGCACCTTTACGCAAATGGATAAAGTCGTAATGAAGTAAATGTTGAATAATCAACTCATCGTAGGAATTTGGAACGATGGACGATGCGTTGTTGTTGACCCATGCACCATCGTAGGACCAATGGATACTTCCACAGTTCGCGCCAACGCGTCCAAATATAATAACGAAGCCGTTATGTGTACGCTTCTGAGAATATCCTTGAATACCATTTCCTCCAAAGACAGGAACGTTCCCGGAGCTATTAAATCCCTTCCCTTGATATTGCTTCCCTCCTTTAATTTCGGCTACAGTTCGTAAATTTTTTCTTTCCCACCCTGCCGGTACCCCATCAATGACAGTTGTGTGTTCGTGTCCAGGATAGCGAAGATGAACAAACCATTCTCTATAGAGCAGTCGCGCTGCTTGCTCCAGCAGCCGTATTCGCCGTCGGTTGTTCTCGATCAGGTCGTCGTAGGCGGAGAGGATCTCCGCCATACGCCGTTGTGTTGATAGATCAGGGACTTGAAACCGAACCGTCGAAAGAACCTTAACCGTCAGGTAGGGCAACGCCGTTCCGCTGGCGTTGCTTGCGATGTCGAAATTCGAGAGAAGGTAATAGAGAAATCTCTCATCGGCGATTTTGGGATTTGCCATAGCTCCCATCATATTGTTGTCGATCAGCGTATCTCGAACGATGAACCTGACTCGATTCTGTCGTAAGGCTTCTCCAATTTTTGCAAAGACACTTGTGCCTGGAGGAAACGGCTTTCCTCGAAATTCTCGACATTCATCCAAAGTAACCCAGTTTTCCGCCTCGGTGATCGAGATTGCATTCCCGGCGCTATTCATGTCTTTAACTTTTATGAATGGATAGTCGCCGGCTGCCCGCCCTTGGTACTTCGGCTTGAATGTATTGCCAGCGCGAAGCGTGCACAGTTTCCCAAGAGAGACGGAACGCCAATTCATATCTATATCTCACTTATCCCTTCTACGAATTTTTCACACTGCCGTCCATCTCCCCTCCCGTCCGCGCCGGGTCAGCCGATATCGCTGGTTCTTCGCCGTTGGAGATTCGGGGTGAGTCATTTCCACCAGCCCCGCGGACATCGCCGGGCGAAGGTAATTGTTCCGGAAGGTCGGGCGGTGGGACAGCCCCATTGCCGCCATGAGTGCGACCGCGGTCTTCGGACCGGTGCGCAGCTCGACGAGCAGCCGCGCGACTTGGTCGCTTACCTGGTCGCTTGCTTGGTCGGTCCGAAGCGCATCAAGCAGGATTTCCAGCATGAACGAGACGAACGGCGTGCTCTCGCCTTTTGCCGAACTCTGCCGGATGGCTTCGTAGTAGTCGCCTTGCCGGGCGTGAACCAAGCTCTCTACCGGGATGTAGGCGAACAAGGGTTTTCAGCGGGTCAGGATCAGGGTTTGCCACAGCCGCCCCATCCGGCCGTTGCCATCCTCGAAAGGGTGAATGAACTCGAATTCGTAGTGGAAGACCGAACCGACAACCAACGAATGTTCATCGGTACCGCCCAGCCATGCCAACAGATTGGACATGAGGTGCGGCACGCGGTCTGCCGGCGGGCCGATGTGGTGCACGCCGCCTTGGCCCGTCACGGCTACTTGGCCGCGGCGGTACCGTCCCGGAACGTCCAGCAGACCGGCCATCAGCGTCTCGTGGGCGTCGAGCAAGTCGGACTCGTTGGCCGGGTCCCGCCGGTGATAGCGGTCGTAGGCTTTGATGGCGTTGCGGACTTCCTGAACGTCCCGGAGCGGGCGGCAACAGGCTTGCCGTCGAGAATCGTGGATATCTGCTCCTCGCTGAGCGTGTTGCCCTCGATAGCCAGCGAGCCGTGAATCGTACGGATGCGATTGATCCGCCGCAGACGTAAATCCTGCGTGACGGCTGCCGCCTCTGCCCGGCCGATCGCTTCGCCGATTCGTTCGACGCCGGCGAGCATATCCGATGTAATCGTGTACGGCGGCTTCTCGATCCTGTCTTCAGCGGCCTCAGTGTTCTTCATCGGCTGTTTTCTCCCTCGGCTTCGAGGATGAGCCCGCGACCACTGGCGTTGAATAATTCCCAATAATCGGTGCAATGTCGGGCTATCGTTTCGAAATTCACAAGCCCGTTGTGGAAATGGCGGCGGCAGATCACCGCTTCGGGGACGCGGTGGCTGCCTCGCCGCTCCCGCTCACCAGCGTTCATATTCCCAGCTTCTCGAAGTTCTCCTTGATCTTCGCGGCCAGCTTGACCGCCTCGGCGTCGAGACCGTCGAGTTCGGCGTGCAGGGCGCGGAGCGTCGCGGCGAAGTCGAAGTTTTCGTCCTCCGCTTCGGGGGCGACGCCGACGTAGCGACCAGGTGTGAGGCTCCAGTCGTTGGCCTCGATTTCGGCGCGGTCCACCAGCTTGACCAGCCCGGGTACGTCGCGTAGTTCCGCGGTGGGGAAGCGTTCGGTCAGCCAGCGTGCCTGACTCCAGAAATAATGGACCTTCGCGAGCCGCCCCCAGGCAGAGACGGACGGGGCGTCCTGTTTCGTGAGATTCCCGCGGGCGGTGTCCACGGCCTTGCGGGCGCGGGTGACGTCGCGGGGGTTCCAGGCATCGCTCGATCTGGCGTCGCCCTCCCGCTCGCAGGTTTCGATCAGGCGGGCAACAAGCTGGGAGAGCCGGTCGGTCTGCGTGGCGAGGGTCCGGCCGTCCTCGGCCAGCGGGGCGCGCCGTTCGACCGGCCCGTGCAGGTCGGTGCCCGGGTCGCCCACGCGGCCTTTGCGTCGCCGGCGCGGGACTCGAACTGCTCGACCGATTCGGCGAAGCGTTGCCGCGCTTCGTTCAACTCCGCGAGTACTTCGGCGTGCGGCCCGGCCTTCGGCCGAGTCTCCAGGAACGGGGCAAGCGTTTCGTGGAGCGCATCGATCGTGTCCAGAAACTCCGCCAGCGGCGGAGACGTCTCGCCATCGCCGCGTTCCCGCTCGAAGCAGGCGTGGGCTTCGTCCACCGCAACGCCCAGGTAGCGGGAGACCAGCGCGAGAAACCGGTCGGTCTCGCCCCGGTATAGCCACACGACGGCCAACAGGTTGTGTTGTTGCTCGGGGCTGAAGTCGTAGATCTTGCGGGTCACCTTGCGGTAAACGCTACGCGCGTCGAGCATCAGGACCTTGTCGCGGTGCTGCTCCGGCTTGGCGCGGTTGAGGAACCACAGTTCGCAGGGCACGGTGCGGGTGTAGAAGAAGTTGGACCGGATGGCGATCATCACGTCCACACCGCCGGTCTCGACCAGCTTGCGGCGCACCGCGGCCTCGCCTCCGCCGGCGCTGGACGCCTGAGAGGACGTGACGAAGCCGGCCCGGCCCGTGACGTTCAGGTAGGCGTAGAAGTAACTGATCCAGACGTAGTTGCCGTTGCCGACCTTGCCCTTTTCGTTGACGCCCGGCAGGCCGAAGGGCAGACGCGGGTCGGTCGTGATCTTGCCGGCGTCTATCTCGTCCACGTTGAACGGCGGGTTGGCCATCAGGTAGTCGGCCCGGCCGAGCATCTCGTGCGGGTCTTCGTAATAGGTGATGGCCTGCTTGATGTCGCCTTCGAGGCCGTGGACGGCGAGGTTCATCTTGGCGAGGCGGATGGTCGTGGCGTTCTTCTCCAGACCGAGGAAGGTGAGCCGTTCGGCCGGGTGCCGGCCGTGCTCTTCGACGGTGCGCGCGCTCTGCACGAACATGCCGCCGGAGCCGCAGGCCGGGTCGAGGACGGTGCCGGTCGTGGGGTCGAGCACGTGGGCGATCAGCGAGACCAGGGAGAGAGGCGTGAAGAACTCGCCGCCGTCGTGTGCCTTCTGGTCGGCGAACTTGGTCAGGAAGTATTCGTAGATGCGGCCGAAGACGTCGCCGGAGACACGCTTCAACTCGTCCGGGTTGAGGAGACGCAGCAGCCGGCCGAGCACGTCGTTGCTCAGGTCCTGATACTCGGTCTTGGGCAGGGCGCCGCGCAGGCCGGCGTAGTCGGCCTCGATGGACTCCATGGCCGCAACGATGGCCTTGGCCCGGTCTGCGGCGTCGGGCAAGGCAACGAGCTGGTCGAATTGCGCCGCGGGCCGCAGGAAGATGGCGCTTCGCTGGGAGAAATCTTCCTTGGTGAGCGCCCGCTTCTTGCCGCCGCGGACGGGCAGACCGTCCACGATGTCATCCCTGACCGCGAGAAAGCGGCTGTAGGCGTGGCGGAGGAACACCAGCCCCATCACCGGCAGGAAGTATTCGTTGCTGGCGTAGTTGGAGTTGGCACGGAGCGTGTCCGCGGCTTCCCAGAGGCGGCGTTCTATGGCTTCGAGGTGTTCGATCTGGGGCATCCCGGCACCTTACCATAGCCTGTATAGCCCGCAGTGACGTGCAACCGCAGCGACACGGTAGGCTGAATGAAGAAGTGGAAGCCAGAAAGGCGAAAGCCCTGCCGTCGTCAACAGGCAGGGCTTTCACAGGTTGCGGGGCTAGGATTTGAACCTAGGACCTCGAGGTTATGAGCCTCGCGAGCTACCGGACTGCTCCACCCCGCGCGGGTCTGCGTAACGTTCGTTCCGGCTGGAAAGCCTAGCGCCCGGAACCCGGCTGGTCAAGGCCGCATAGGCGGGGGAGTGTGTCGGTTCGGACTTGCTCTCCCTCTCTCCTGGGGGGAAAGAGGATCTGATCTGTGCGGCTGAGCCAGAGCCGCGGGGGTGTTGGCGACGAGGTTTTTGAGTTGCTTGATCTCCTTCGGCTTGAGGGGGCGGTAGCCACCGACCGGGACGTCGAGACTCAGCGGGCCGTACTGGACGCGCAGCAGTTTTTCCACGCCGTAGCCGAGCGATTCGCACATGCGCCGCACCTCGCGGTTGCGGCCCTCGCGGAGCACCAGTTCCAACCACGTCTTGCGAGGGGCGGTGCGCAGCACGCGCACCGCGGCTGGCGCGGCGCGGCTGCCGTCGTCAAGCAACACGCCGTGGCGGAGTTCGGAGAGCGCGCGGGCGGCGACTACCCCGGCCAGCTTGGCCCGATAGGTGCGCGGAACCTGGAAGCGGGGATGTAGCAGGCGCTCGGTCAGGGCGCCGTCGTTGGTGAGCACCAGCAGGCCGGACGAGCCGTAGTCGAGGCGGCCGACCGGAAAGACGCGCTCGCGCACCGCGGACAGCAGGTCGCGGACCGTCGGCCGGCCTTCGGGGTCGTCGAGCGTGCTGACCACACCCGGCGGTTTGTGCAGCAGGAAGTAGAGCAGGCCCGCGGGCGCCTCGACGATCTGGCCGTCGACCTCGATCCGGTCGTGGCGCGCGTCAGCCTTGGTCCCCGGTTGCGTGACCGTTCGTCCATTCACGCGCACCCGCCCCGCCTGGATCAGCGTCTCCGCGGCGCGCCGCGACGTCACCCCCGCCCGACTCAGGATCTTCTGGAGCCGTTGTGGCGGGCTGGCCGGCTTGCGGGTCCGTTTCGGCATACGGGTTGACGCTGGGTTCCCGGATTTCAGGCAGCGGAGGCAGGTCGGTGATGTTGCGCAGGCTGAAGATTTCGAGGAATTGGCGGCTGGTGCCGTACAACCACGGCCGGCCGGGAACGTCCTTGCGCCCGAGCACCTGAATGAGCTTGCGCGACAGCAGGGACTGTAGCACCCCATCGACGTCCACGCCACGAACCGCCTCGATCTCGACCTTGGTTATGGGCTGGCGGTAGGCCACGATGGCCAGGGTTTCGAGCGCCGCGCGGCTGAGCCGGACCGGCTTGTTCCGGCCGAGCGCCTTGACGTAGTCGGCGTGCGCGGCCACGGTCCGAAACTGGTAGCCGCCGGCGACCTGCATCAGCCGCACCCCGCGATGAACCCCGCCATACTCGGCTCGCAGCGCAACCAGCGCCCGTTTGACGTCGGCTTTCGGTGCACCGATGACGTCGATCAGGCGACGTATCGGCAGCGGCTCGCCTGCGGCGAACAACAGGCTTTCGGCAACGGCTTTCACGCGGTCGAGAGTCATAGATGCTCCAGCGCCTGGGGCATGGGCTCCTGCGGACTCACCGAAAGGCGGGCGACGATCGGGCCGAAGCGCGCTTCCTGCTCCAGCCGGACCATGCGGTTCTTCGCCAACTCCAGGACGGCGAGCAGGGTGACGACGACCTCCAGCCGGCTGGCGTTGTGTGTGAACAGTTGATCCAGGCGGACGACCCCGCGGGCGCGCACCGTGTCGAGCACGGCGTACACGCGGTCGCGCAGCGAAATCTGTTCGAGTTCGACGTGTTGAGCCTGCGCGGATTGCGCGCGCGTGACGACGTCGTGCAGGGCGTCGAGCAGATCGCCGAGCGTGAGATTGTAGGCCGCGTCTTCGCGCGGCCCAGGCGCTGCTTCCTCCGGGGTGCGCGTGAACACGTCGCGGTCGAGCAGGTCGCGGCAGAGCAGGCGGTCGGCCGCCTCCTTGAATCGCTGGTATTCCAGCAGTTGCCGGGCCAGATCTTCGCGCGGGTCCTCGCCCGAGTCTTCCTCTTCCGGTGCCTCCTCGGCAGGCAGCAGCAACCGCGATTTGAGGTGGAGTAGGGTCGCGGCCATGACGAGGTGTTCGCCGGCCACATCCAGGTCCAACTGTCTGAGCAGGTCGAGATAAGCCAGGTACTGGTCGGTGATCTCGCCGATGGGGATGTCGGGCAGCTCGACCTCGTTCTTCTTCACCAAGTGGAGCAGCAGGTCGAGCGGCCCCTCGAAGACGTCGAGTCTCACACGGTAGGGCGGAGAAGCATCCATGCCTCGCCTCGCTCACGTTGCGCCCGACTCCCGGCTTCGGGCCGACCCCGTCTGCCTCGCTTACACGCCCACGACGTCGCGGACTTCGGCCATCGTCGCACCGGCAACCTCGCGCGCCTGGCGTTCTCCCTCGCGGAGCACGTCGTGCACGTCGTCTCGATGCGCTTCCCAATGGCGCCGTTTTTCCCGGAACTCGGCCAGTTCGTCGAGCACGTGGCGGATCATGATTTTCTTGCATTCCAGGCAGCCGATGTCCGCGCTGCGGCAGCCCTGCGTGACGTGCGCGATTTCTTCCGGGGTGCAGTACACGCGGTGCAGGTTGAAGGCCGGGCAATCGGCCGGGTCGCCGGGGTCGCGGCGGCGGGCGCGCCGCGGGTCGGTCATCATCCGCGACAGCTTGGCGTCGACGTCCTCCGGCGGGTCGGACAGCACGACCGCGTTGCCGTAACTCTTGCTCATCTTGCGCCCGTCGGTTCCGGGAATCTTCGGAATCTCGGTCAGGAGCGCCTGCGGCTCGGGAAACACCTCGGCCTCGTACACCGCATTGAAGCGCCGCGCGATTTCTCGAGTCAACTCGATGTGCGGCACCTGATCCACGCCGACCGGCACGTGCCTGGCCTTGTACATCAGGATGTCCGCTGCCTGCAGCACCGGATAGCCGAGCAGGCCGTACTGGATGGTGGTGACCGCGGCCTCGTCGTCCGAGTCGATGAAGCCGAGTTCGCGCGCCTGTTCCTTGACCGTCGGGTTGCGGATCAGCCACGGCGTGGGCGTAATCATGGAGAACAGCAGATGCAGTTCGGCGTGCTCTTTCACGTCGGACTGGCGGAAGATGACCGATCTCGTGGGGTCCAGCCCGGCACTCAGCCAGTCGATCACCATTTCCTCGGTGTTCTCGCGCAGGCCGGCGGCGCTGGTGTTGCCGGTCGTCAGCGCGTGCCAATCGGCCACGAAATAGTAGCAGCGGTATTCGCGCTGGAGGCGGACCCAGTTGGTGAGCGTGCCGTGCAGATGCCCCAGATGGAGCTTGCCGGTCGGGCGGAATCCGCTCACGATCGTCGGACGTGCCGCGGCGTCGGCCATGCAGAAAGCCTACAGCAGAGTCCGCAGCAGAAAGCCCGTCATGGGATTGACCAGGTCGTGCAGCACGCCGGTCATCAGCAGCACGAGGACGATCAGCATGCCGTACGGTTCGAGCTTGGCGAGCGCCAACGCCGGACCGCGCGGCAACAGACCCGTGGCGACGCGCCCGCCGTCGAGCGGCGGCAGCGGAAAGAGATTGAACACGCACAGCACGACGTTGATCACGACGCTGGCTACCAGCGCCCGGGCCAGCAAGCCCTCGCCGATCAACTGGTTCGTCAGCAGGAACTTCAGCACGAACGCGGACGTCGCGGCCAGCAGCAGGTTCATCAGCGGCCCCGCGGCGGCCACGTGTACCATGTCCCGCCTCGGCTGGCGCAGATTGTGGAAGTTGACCGGGACGGGTTTGGCGTAGCCGAACAGAAACGGGGCACCCGTGAGGAGCAGCATCCCCGGGATGATGACCGTGCCAAACAGATCCACGTGGGCCAGCGGGTTCAGTGTCAGCCGGCCCATGCGCGCCGCGGTCGGATCGCCGAGGAGAAAGGCGCTGAAGCCGTGGGCGAGTTCGTGCAGGACGACCGCGGCCAGCAGCGGAACCGCCCAGACGGAGGCTTGTAGAACTACGTCCGGCACGTCGATTCCCATCCGCTGCACTCTATAGACTCGATTTTCCCGGCACAAGGCGAGCCGGGACGGGGTGCGGAGGCCGAGTGTAGCCTCGGGATTCGTTTCGATACTTCGACAGGCTCGACGAACTTGGGAATAGAAAGGTCTTTGAGCCTAGCCCCCCCCTGACAAGGGGGATTGGGGAGTTCTCCCGGGCTCAACGAACTGAGGGGAGGTAGGGCCTCCTGAACTTGCGGTGCCTTGAGCTTGGTTGGTGAGCCTGCGGTCCCTAAGCCTGCGGTGTCCTGAGCTCGGTCCCTGAACTTGTCGAAGGGTGTCGAAGGATCGAAGGGCTTTTGGCCAGGGAAGCGTGGCATGTAAGCCGGGGAAATCTCTAGTATCCTCTTGTAGATACTTCCTAAGTAAAGACGCATTGCCTGGAAAAATTTCAAACCGATTCCGTGCCTTCGCCTCCTTCAAGTCCCGTTCAACACGTAGTCGAACAGGTCGAAGTTCCTCAGTCCGGTGGCGTGCGCCCGGTCCCGGTACGCCACATCGATCGGCTCCGACACCAGAAACGGCACCGTCTGTTCGGCCCGTCCGCCGTGCGAGCGCAGCGGAGTCCGGCCCAGCCCGGACAGGTCGTGATCGCGCTCGGCCGCGCCCAACGCCGTCTCGCGGTCGCCCAAAATCAGTAGGTCGGCTTCGCGGTCGGCCGGCAATCCGAACGTGCGACAGGCATCGTGCCGTTCGTACACGACGTCCACCCCGGCAAGATGTGCAATCGACTCACGGACCGCGGCGACCGGCGCCGCACTGCAATACACCCGGACGCACGACCCCAGCGCGCCGTGATGTACGACATAGGGATCGGTGATCGGACAGATGACGCGCGTCGTGCCCGCACCGAATGCGACGTCCAGCACATCCTGAAGGAAGATGACGCGCGGCTTGGCGTTCATGCCGTGGTCGGCAGTAAGAGCAACGACCGCGCCGGCTTCGGCCAGACGTCCGCACCACACGTCGAGCGCGGCGTAGAACCGGTCGGCTACGGGGCTGCCCGGCGGATGTTTGTGCTGCACGTAGTCGGTGAGTGAAAGATACGTCAGATCCGGTCGCCAGCGTTCGAGTAGAGCCACACCAGCGGCCAACACGAACAGCGACGCTTCCGCCGAATACACGTCGGTCTGCTCCGGACCGGACAGTCCGACCATCTCGCAGACGGCCTCGATACCCGGCACGCTGCCGACCGATGCCGCGGCGGCCTCTGCCGAAAAACACAGGCCGTGCGTCAGACCCGCACCCAGCAGGCGGCGCAGCTTGTCCTTGGCGGTCACGACTGCGACGCGCGCGCCGGCCCGTGAAAACCGCGCCAACAGCGTGTCGGAGCGGAGGTGGGCCGGATCGGTCATCATGGCGGCCCGCCCCGTGGCCGGGTCGAGGAAATAGTTGCCCGAGACGCCGTGCACCGCGGGCAAGCTGCCCGTGACGATCGACAGATTGTTCGGATTGGTGAACGTCGGAATCACCGCCTCGGCCCGGGCCCCGAAGCCGTCGCGCCGGAACCGCTGAAAGTTGGGCAGCGTGCCTGCCTCCATACCGTGGCGAAGATAGGCCGGGTCGCACCCGTCAATGCACACGACGACGACCGGCCGGCGTGGAAACGCATACGTGCGACCGTTGAGCCGGACGGTCTGCGGCGCCGGGCGGTCTTGCATCCGGCCAGCCTAGCGCGCCCGGTCGCGTACCGACAGGTACGTTACTTCTCCGTCCTTTTAGTCTCTTCTCCCCCCTTCGACAGGTTCAGGGACCACCGGGAGAGGGGAAATCGAATCGAGGGTCCCCCGCCGACCTAGGCGACAGTTGCGGCAATTTCCGTGAATCTCTAAGATGCGCGCCGCGGGCCAAAGCCGCCCGCGGAATGCACGCCGAAAAGGTCTGCAAAGCGGGACGTATAATGCAAAACGGGCAACGTCGGGTAGTGATTACCGGGCTCGGGGCGGTGACGCCGTTGGGCACCGGGGTGGAGAAGAACTGGCAGGCGCTGTGCGCAGGGCGGTCGGGCGTCGGGCCGCTGACCCGTTTCGACGTGGCGGACTTTCCGACGCGGATCGCTGGCGAGGTCCGCGACTTCACCCCGACCGACTTCATCGAAAAAAAAGAAATCAAAAAGATGGACCTCTTCATCCAGTACTGCGTGGCCGCGGCGCAGATGGCGATGGAGGAAGCCAGGGTCCCCATTACCCCCGATAACGAAGATCTGGTCGGCTGCATCATCGGCGTCGGCATCGGCGGGCTGACCAGCATCGAAGAAAACCACGTCAACTTTCTGGACACCCGCCTGAAGCGCGTCTCGCCGTTCTTCATTCCCAAACTGCTGGGGAACTTGGCGCCGGGGCAGATCTCGATCCGCTACGGCGCCAAGGGCCTCAACTACACGCCCACCAGCGCCTGCTCGTCCGGCACGCACGCCATCGGTGAAGCATTTCGGGCCATTCGGCTGGGCGACCAGGACGCGGTGATCGCCGGCGGCGCGGAGGCGGCGCTGACCCCGCTCGGACTGGGCGGGTTCATCGCCATGCGCGCGGTGTCCACCCGGAACGACGCGCCTGCCGAGGCCAGCCGCCCCTTCGACAAGAACCGGGACGGCTTCGTCATGGCCGAGGGTGCGGGCGTCGTCGTCCTGGAAGAACTGGAGTTCGCCAAGAGCCACGGCGCCACCATCTACGCCGAGGTGGTCGGCTACGGCGCCAACGCCGACGCCCACCACATCACCGCGCCGGCGCCCGAAGGCGAAGGCGCGGTGCGCTGCATGAAGGCCGCGCTGCGCAGTGCTGAAATGGACCCGACCGAGATCGACTACGTCAATGCCCACGGCACGTCCACACCCTACAACGACGCGACCGAAAGCCTGGCGCTGAAGCGCGTCTTCGGCGCGCACGCGGCGCGGCTGGCGGTAAGTTCGACCAAGTCCATGACCGGCCACCTGCTCGGCGCGGCCGGTGGCGTGGAGGCCGTCTATTCCGCGTTGACCCTGCACCATCAGATCATGCCGCCGACCATCAACTACGACGAGCCCGACCCGGACTGCGACCTCGACTACGTACCGAACGAGCCCCGTACGGCTCCGGTACGGGCGGTGCTGTCCAATTCGTTCGGCTTCGGCGGCACCAACGCCTGCCTGGTCTTCCGGCGCTGGGCCGGCTCGGACGCGGCGACCGGCTGAGTGTCACGGACTCGCAACGGAATCCGAAAGAGGAGCGCATGGGCGCACGTATCATCGGCACCGGCTCCGCCGTCCCGGCGACCTGTCTGACCAACGCCGACTTGGCGCAGCGGGTCGATACCAACCACGACTGGATCGTCACCCGTACCGGCATAGAGGAGCGGCGCGTCATCACCCAGGATGAGTCTCTGCTCGACCTGATCCAGGCGGCCAGCGAAACGGCGCTCGCCGCGGCCGGCATGTCTGCCGAGGATCTGGACGCGATTCTGGTCGCCACCGTGTCGGGCGAGTACGCGTTTCCGTCCACAGCCTGCCTGCTCCAGACCCGTCTGGGCGTGGACAACGTCCCGGCGTTCGACGTGGCCGCGGCCTGCGCCGGCTTCGTGTACGGCCTGTCGGTCGCCCACAGCTATCTCAAGAGCGGAGACTACGACCGCATCCTGCTGGTGGGCGCCGACGCCCTCAGTTCGATGGTCAATTGGGAGGACCGCGCGACCTGCGTGTTGTTCGGCGACGGCGCCGGCGCGGTCGTGCTGGAAAACCGGCCCGGCGAGCGTGGACTGCTGAGCACGGTCGTCGAGTCGAGCGGCAATCTGTGGAAACTGCTCCACGTGCGCGCCGGCCTGCGCCAAACGTTCGATCAAGAGGGCCAGCAGGAGCCGGATTGGGGCATTCAGATGAAAGGCCCTGAGCTCTTCAAGGTCGCGGTCCGCGCCCTGTCCGACGTTACCAGAAAAGCCCTCGACAAATCCGGCCTGACGCCCGCCGACATCCATCTCATGGTGCCCCACCAAGCCAACCTGCGCATCATCCAGGCGGTCGCCGACCGGCTGGGCGCCGGCATGGACCGTGTCCACTGCAACGTGCAGCGCATGGGCAACACCTCGGCCGCGTCGATTCCGATCGCCTTGGACGAAGCCGTCCGCGAGGGCAAGGTCAATGACGACGACGTCATCGTACTGAACGGCTGCGGCGGCGGGCTGACGTGGGGAGCCACGGTCGCGCGCTGGTAGGCGGACTCGCTCGCCCTCTTATTTCAGGCAACCGACATTGTCTCGTCTGAGATGTAATAGAAATTTGGAGGGCACTGAGGGGGACTTGGTGAGCCAGCGACTGAAGCGGCTGCCGCGTGAACATCGTCCCGTAGCAAAGGTCGGCATCCGGGTAGAGTGCCCCTTTCTTGTCCCTGAACTGGCCGACGGGCTGATAGGGGTCAAGGAGAGCAGGCGATCTCCGGATCTGGATGCAGGGCTGGGGAGGGCTAGATGTTCTTCCATGTCTGGTGGCCGCGGCTCCTGGGGACCGCGCAGCAGGAGGTGCTGACATGGCGGCAGATCGACGTGGCGCTAAAAGCGGACGCCTTTCTTACGGAGTTGGAATCGGGCTCCGACGACCAGTTGCCTAAGATGGCGGGCGCCGCGCAGTGGGCGCGGGTGATAGTAGAAGGTCGCACAGCGTGGGCGGTGTCGGAAACTACGCAGCTGACACCGATGTTCGAAATTGGCGGTCGCTGGGACGAGGGCAAAGCGGAGACGGGGGTGGGGGCGGAACACGGCGGCGGCTTCGCGTATGCGCACACGAAGTTAGGGTTAGGGATCGAAGCCGGGGGCGGTACTTGGTGGCGTGCCAGAAAGCGGTGTTCGACGGGTGGGGGTGAGTCTGACGCTGCGGGAGGGGGGGCTGGGAAAGACAAACGCGGGCTATGGCTATCGCTGGCGCCGACTTGGGGCGCGGACGCCAGCCAAGTGGAGCAACTATAGGGCAGCGCGGATGTGCTGCGGACCGGTGCGAAGACCGACACCACGCTGGGGTTATCCCCAGCGCAAGCGGAGTTCGATGTCGGCTACGGGGTGGCGACGCACGAGGGGACGGGCTTACTGACGACCTTACGGCGGCTTGTTGCTGGCGGGGCCGCAAAGTCACGGCGTCCGCGTGGGGACGCGTCGAACTCAGCGAGTGGGTACCTGAATGAGGAGGGGGAATGCACGACGCAGGGCGGCGGCGCCGAACATCAAGTCGCCCTCTGACGGCCACCTCGGCTAGTAACCCACCGCTCTCATCTTTGTAGGGGCGAAAAATCTTTCGCCCCTAGACCCTCAGCCTGCGATGTCGATGTGGTTCGCTCTTTCGACAGGGTTCGACGATTTCACCGATCGAGCGCAGGGACTGAGGGATCTGCCTCTTGCGCATCGCCGTAAAATCCGAGCCGAGACACTTCCTGCAATTGGGGGTGTCGGCTTGAACTTCCCCCTCGCCCGTCCTGCCGTTCCAGTAAGTGGAGTGCCGAGGACGCGCCGCTTGATTCAGGATGCCTCGGTCGTTACCGTTCCCGCGTTTTGTCTGGGAACGGGAGGGGATAATCGTGCGCTTCGAGCATCTGTCGATCGGACATACGGGCTTGGCTGGTGACTCGGGGCTCAGTGTCTTGCTGTTCTCCGAACAGGTGCCCTGTGCGTATTATCAGTGCGGCTCGGCTCCCGGAACGCGCGACGTCGTTCCGCTGACGCTCGGGAATGCGGTCGAACGAATCGATGCGCTCGTGTTCACGGGCGGGAGCGCCTACGGGTTGGGCGCCTCAACGGGCGTCATGGAATATCTGGCCGAACGGGGCCGCGGACTCGCCACGCCGGGCCGTCTCGTACCCATCGTGCCGGCGGCCTGCATCTTCGATCTCGCCGTCGGCGAGCCGGTGTATCCTACTGCGGACGACGCGTACCAAGC
Organism: uncultured Binatia bacterium (SeqCode); assembly: GCA_965200125.1. Classification (GTDB taxonomy): domain Bacteria; phylum Desulfobacterota; class Binatia; order Bin18; family Bin18; genus Bin18. The sequence goes on from OZ241332.1 coordinate 201,959, forward strand.
CTGCCGGTCAGCCACGAATCATGCGTACGTCAGTGGCCGAGTGGGGGTCGGAACGGGCGCGAGCGTGGGGAAGGGGCTGCAGAACGGCCGGCCGATGACCGGCGGGTTCGGGATCGGACACGTTCGGGCCGGCGCATTGAAAGTGCTTGCGTGCGCCGCGGTCAATGCCCTCGGGGACGTGGTGGACTGTGGAAAGATCGTCGCCGGCGCGGTGGACGGACAGGGCCGGTTTCTCGATACGGAGCGACACGTTCTGACGAACAGTCCGGCGCTCCGCACGTCGCTGACGCAGACCACCACGACGTTGATGGCGGTCGTCAGCAACGCCGCGCTCGGCCAGCAGGATCTGTACATGGTCGCCAAAATGTCGAGTGCGGGGTGCGCGCGGGCCATTTCGCCGGCCTTCAGCCCGTGGGACGGCGACATCGTGTTCGGTGTGTCCGCGGGCACTCTGGCCGCGGACGTGACGCTGGTCGGCGCCTTGGGTGCCGAGGCCGTCCGCTTGGCGATTCTCGACGCGGTGCGGGATGCGACCGTGATCGGGTGAAGGTCCCGGCGTCAGGTCCCGCCTTGCGCCTCGGACTTCCGGACTCTGGCCCAGGTGTCGCGCAGGCCGACCGTGCGGTTGAAGACGGGCCGGCCCGGCGCCGAATCGCCGGTGTCCACGCAGAAATAGCCCTGGCGTTCGAACTGCAATCGGTCGCCCTGCGCCGCGTCGGCGAGGCCGGGTTCGACCTTGCACCCGTCCAGTACTTCGAGCGAACGGGGGTTCAGATGATCGGTGAACGGCTTCCCCTCTTCGACGACGTCCGGGTCGGGCTTGACGAACAAGTGGTCGTACAACCGGACCCGCGCGGTCAGCGCATGTGCGGCCGACACCCAATGGATGGTCGCCTTGACCTTGCGCCGGGCGGCCGGTCCGCCGCTGCGGGTCTCCGGGTCGTACCGGCAGTGGATTTCGGTCACGTGGCCGGCGTCGTCTTTGACCACGTCGACGCATTGAACGATGTAGGCGTACCGCAGGCGCACCTCGCGGCCCGGCGCCAAGCGGAAGAACTTCCGCGGCGGGTCCTCCCGAAAATCCTCCCGCTCGATGTAGAGCACCCGCGAGAAGGGCAGGGATCGCGTGCCGGCGCTCGCGTCCTCGGGGTTGTTCACCGCCTCGACCTGCTCGGTCCGGCCTGCCGGGTAGTTGTCGATTACCACGCGCAGCGGACGCAGGACGGCCATCACGCGCGGGGCGCTCCGGTTCAGCTCCTCGCGCACGCAGTGTTCGAGCATGGCGAAATCGACCGTGCTGTTGCGTTTGGCCAGCCCGATGCGCGCGCAGAACGCGCGGATCGAGCCCGGCGTGTAGCCGCGGCGGCGCAAACCCGCCAAGGTGGGCATGCGCGGGTCGTCCCAGCCGCTGACGTAGCCCTCGGAGACCAGGTGCAGCAGCTTGCGTTTGCTCATCAGCGTATGGGTGAGGTTGAGGCGCGCGAACTCGATCTGCTGCGGACGGCACGGCACCGGGAGTTGGTCCAACACCCAATCGTACAGCGGCCGATGGTCCTCGAACTCCAACGTACACAGGGAATGCGTGACGCCCTCGATCGCGTCGGACAGGCAGTGCGTGAAATCGTACATCGGATAGATGCACCAGCGGTCCCCGGTCCGGTGATGGGGCACGTGCAGAATCCGGTACAGCGTGGGGTCGCGCATGTTGATGTTCGGCGCGGCCATGTCGATCCTGGCGCGCAGCACGTGGCTGCCCTGGGCGAACTCGCCGGCGCGCATCCGCCCGAACAGGTCGAGATTTTCTTCGACCGTCCGGTTCCGGTAGGGGCTTTCGCGGCCCGGCTCGGTCAGCGTGCCGCGGTAGGCGCGGATCTGATCCGCGCTCAGACTGCACACGTACGCCTTGCCTGCACGAATGAGGTGCACGGCGTAGTCGTACAGTTGCTCGAAATAGTCGGAGGCGTAATACGCCCGCGCTCCCCAGTCGAACCCCAGCCATTCCACGTCGCGCTTGATCGCCTCGACGTAGTCGGCGTTCTCCCTGGTCGGGTTGGTATCGTCGAAGCGCAGATTGCACCGCCCGTCGTTTTCCAGTGCGACGCCGAAATTCAGACAGATGGATTTGGCGTGTCCGATGTGCAGGTGGCCGTTCGGCTCGGGCGGAAAGCGCGTGACGACCGCGCCGCGGTGTTTCCCCGCTTTCCGGTTCGCGGCCACGATGGTGCGGATGAAGTCGCCGGGCGGCGTCGAGGGCGGATCGGGATACGGTCTGGTCATGGCGACGTGTGCGAGAGATCAGCGCGCGGCCCGTTCGCGCGTTGCCGCGCCGGTCGATGTGGCAGGCAGCCGGAAAATCCGTGCCGCGTTGTCGTGCAGGAGTTTCCGCTCGGCTTCGGGTCCGAGGTGCAGTCCGGCGATTTCCTGTCGGGCGCGCTCGGGGTCGATGACCGGCCAGTCCGTCCCGAACAGCACCTTGTCCTGCCCCCAACTGTTGACGAAGTGGACGAACGCGGCCGGCCAGTGGCGCGGCGCGTGCGCGTCCGAGCCGACGTACACGTTCGCGTGTTTCCAGGCCACCGAGATCATTTCTTCGGTCCACGGATAGCCGAGGTGAATGCCGATCACGACCAGCTCGGGAAAGTCGATCGCTACCCGGTCGAGCGTGATCGGCCGCCCGACGCTCGGCAACACGCGGTCGCGCTGATAGCGCAGACAATGGCCGACCTGCAGCATGATCGGAATGCTCAACTCGCAGCACTTCGCATAGATCGGATAGTAACGGGCGTGGTCCGGCGGCAGGCCGAACCAGTGCGGATACAGATGCGCGCCGACGAAGCCGTACTCCTTGACCGCGGCTTCGAGGTCGCGCAGGCCCTGCATCCCGCGCGTGGGATCGACGCCGGCCAAGCCGGAGAAGCGGTTCGGGTAGCGGCGGCACACGTCGGCCACGCGCGCATACGGAATCTCGAACGAACCCCGGATTCGCAGGTCGCCCGCGCGCACCGCGATCAATAGCGACCGCTGAATGCCGGCGCGGTCCATTTTTTCCAGATAGGTCTCCAGCGGAACGCCGGCACGGAGCACCGCGGGAAAGCGCACCTGGTCGAGAAAGGACTCGTCCACGCCGGTTCGACCGTTGGCCACTTCCTCCGGCGTGAACAGATTGCAGACGATGTCGATGGCGGCCGGCATGGGCAGGGTGGTGGGAACGATGTACGTTCCGTCGCTAGGAGGTTTTCCAACGATGACCGGCTTGGGGCAGCGCGTCAATGGGCTCTGCCGAGCCGCCTTCGGTGGGTGTGGGAAATCTCCGGCGGGGGGACTCGCACGCCGCGTTTGCCTCAAACAAAGAGGCCGGAGGCGGAGAAGACTGGACAGGTTCGTACTTGAACCCCGCACGACATGACGTTGCGTAGCTTTGTGCAGCGGAACGGCCCTGGGCGTCCGGCGAATGCCACGAGGCCGGACGACCGCCGGTTGCAGTTCGGGTCGCGCGGCTGGTGCGCCCTGATCCTCGGCGTGTGGTTGCTGAGCGGCGGGCCGGCGCGGACCGATTCGCGCGACCTCCCCGGAGAAACGGGAGCCGCGCCGCTTCCCGCCGACTATTTTCCGTTGGCGGTCGGGAATCGCTGGCACTACGAGTCGAGCGAGGGAGATCGGTTTTCGCCGGTGACGGAAACCTGGCGGATCGTCGAACGCCGGGGGCGCGATTACGTATTGGAGATTCGCCAGAGCCTGCTCGCTGGCGTGTTGCCGAGCGAATTCGTGTCCGTGTCGCCCGCGGGCGTAGCGGGGCGGCCGCGGACCGGCGCGCCGATCGAATTCGTCATCAAGTCGCCGGTGCGCGTCGGCACGACGTGGGAAACCGGAGCCGGACGTTTCGAGATCACCGGATTGTCGGAGTCGGTCGTGGTGCCTGCGGGCGTGTTCGAAGGCTGTCTGGAAGTGCGTTTCTGGGCACACAACGGGCAGGCCGCAACCGTGACCTCGTACGCACCCGGTGTCGGCATGGTCTGGCGCGACGAAACCTTTACGATCTTCGGGGGATTGGGATCGGACGGAACGGCGGCGGCGTTTCCGAATGACTCCGCGGCACTGGACTCCGCCGCTGGCGCCCGTCTGGGCAGAGTGCGTCTCTGGCTGTCGGAATGGGAACCGGCACCGCCGGGTCGAGCCCGCTAAATCCCCCTCTGACCGGATGTCGGTTTGGAATCGTTCTCTGGGAGAGGGGGCGCAGCCTAGCGCCGGTGCCGGCGCCGGGCGTAGGCGACGAGCCCGCCGATCAGCAAAATCACGCCGGGCTGTGCCAGAATCGTGACGCGGAACAAACGGCGCGTCTGTTCCGCGGTCAGCACCAGGCTCGAAATTTTCCCTTGGATGGAGGCGTCGCGCGGCCGTTCGGTAATGAACGCCTCGTCCTTCACCAGCCATTGCACAGTGTTCAGAAACAAGTCCCGGTTCCCCAGCAGCGACAGCCGGGCGTTGCTGGCAAAATCGCTGTCCCCGTACACCACGAGCCGCGGCGCCGGCGTGTCGTCTCTTTCTCCGGTTTGGTCGTCCGACGTGGCGAGGGTCACGGCCACGGCCAGTGAGACCGGGCCGGGCCGGGCTCGGCTCCCCTCCAAATCCACGGCGTTGTCCGCGGCAGCGGCCCCGGCCCGAAATCTTGCCCAGGCGCCGGGTCCGGTGCGGCAGAACGGTTCGGCGGACAGGACGTTGTCGGGCCTGTCCGCTGCGGGCTCTACCGACCGCGAGAGCGGGAAGATCGTGCTGACGCGGAAGTCGCGCACGATGGGGACGCCGGTGTTGTAGAGCGACACCAGCGGGCTCAGCGCGTCGCCGCCGAATAGACGGTTTTGGGGATCGTACACCACGTCCTGCGCGAGTCGGACGCCGTACCGCGCCAGAAACTCGGTCAGGTTCGGGGCCGGCATCGGGTCGAGCATGAACAGCAAGCTGCCCCCGGCTTCCAGATAGGCGCCGAGCCGGGCGAGTTCGTCGGGCAACAGGTCGGCCTGCGGGCCGCTGACGACGACCGCGGCCGCCCCGTCCGGTACACGCTCGACGCGGCCCAACATCAGGGGACGGACGACGAAGTTTTCGTTGTGCAACGCCGCGGCCGCCTCGCTGTAGCCGTGTTGCGGTTGTCCGCTGGTCGGGTCTTTTTCGCCGTGACCCCCGACGAAGTAGAGCGTCTTCTTCTCCTCGCGCAAGAATTGGTAGAGCCCTTCGGCGATGCTCTTTTCGCTCGCTCCGGACAGCAGCTTGCGTTGTCCGGCGTATTCCAGCACCGCGGTGCCGTAGTGCGTGGCGCCGTATTCGCGTGCCAAGCCGACGTTCCGGTCGCGGTGCAGAATGCGGTAGCCGAAGCGGGAATTTTCGGCCGTGAAGCGTCTGAGCACGTCTTCATACCGCTGATAGGCGTCCGGCGAGCCGCCGAAGAAGAGCGTGAGCCGCACGTCCTCCTCGATGTCGGCGAGCAGGCCTCTGGTCTGCGGAGAAAGCGACAGGGTCTTGGTCGGCGTCAGATCCCAGCGGACGTTGTGCCGGATCGACAGGGTTTGCAGGCCGACCAGTCCGGCCAGAATGAGGAGGTCGAGGACGGCGACCGCCAGCCATTGGTTACGGCTCGGGGTCGAGAGAAAGGTCTTCAGCGACGAGAATTCGCCCTGTCCGCGCCAGCGCCGCGAACGGAGCGCCTGCCACGTCAGCAGCAGGAAGAACCCGGCAAAGAACAGAAAGAAGCTGATTTCCTGCGTGTCGATCGCCCCGCGTGCGAAATTGTAGAACCGGTCGAACAGCGAAATCTGCAGCAGCGTGTTCAGCCACGCCTCGCTGATCGCCTGTTCGTTCCAGGTCAACGACCAGAACAGGACCAGCACGCCCAGCGTGGACATGGCGGCGATGGCTTGGCTGTCCGTCAACGACGACAAGAGGAGGCCGACGCTGATGAACACCACGCCGATCAGGAACAACCCCAGATAGCCGGGCACCAACGCCGGCCAGTGGACGTCCGCATTCCAGCCGGACAGGATCAGCGGGTAGAGCAGGGTGAGTCCGAGGACGACCAGCAGCAGGCTGGCCGCGGCGAGAAATTTGCCGAGCAGGACGCTCCGCTCTGGGATCGGATAGGTCCACAACAGATCGAGAGTGCCGAGTTTCTTCTCCTCGGCGAACGACCGCGCGGTGATGGCCGGCACCAGCAGCAGCAGGACGTAGCGCAGATCGTGGAAGAAGAATTCCCACAGCCCGCGCTCCAGGCTCTGGCCGCCCCACATCATGAAGAAGCTGATGTCGGTGTAGAAGAAGAACCCGCACAGGGCGAGTGCCACCGCCACGATGGCGTAGGCCAGGAACAGCCCGAAGAAGGCTTTCAGTTCCCTGACGAAAACAGCCCCGAAAACCATGCGATGTCTCTTCGATGTTTCGGACCCGCGCACGCTCAGGCGCCGTTCGCGGGTTGGTCGATGACGCGCTGGAAAATTTCTTCGAGGTCCATTTCGCGGGAACGGAGTTCGAACAACTGCCAACCGTGGCCGGCGACCGCTTCGACCACGGCCGGCCGCACGTCGCCGTGGCGCGCGGCCCGAATCGTGTAGGAGGCCGGGCCGCCGTCGTCCGAAGCCCCGGCCCCGTGCGTTTCGACGCGGACGTCGTCCACGCCGGGGATCCCGCGCAGCAGGCGCTCGACCTCGCCGCGCGGACCCGCGATGTGGGCGACGACCTCGCTGGCGTCGCGCAGGCGCAGGGTCAGGTTGCCCGGCGTGTCCAGGGCCAGCAGCCGGCCGTGCGCGATGATCATCACCCGGTCACACGTCAGGCGGACCTCGGGCAGGATGTGCGTGGACAGGATGACGGTGCGCCGGCCGCGCATGTCGGCGATCAGTCGGCGGAACTCGGCCGCTTGTTCCGGGTCGAGGCCGATGGTGGGTTCGTCGAGGATCAACACCTCCGGGTCGTGCAGCAGGGCCTGGGCCAAGCCGACGCGCTGCCGGTAGCCTTTGGACAGTGTCCCGACGTACACGCGGGCGACCGACCCGAGGGCGAGTTCCTCCATGACGCGGTCGACACGCCGCGCCCGCTCGGCGCCGCGCAGGCCCTTCAGTTTGCCCACGAAGCGGAGATACCCGCGGACTTCCATCTCGGGATACAGTGAAATGTTCTCCGGCATGTATCCCAGCCGGCGGCGGACGGCGAAGGACTCGCGCAGCACGCTGTGCCCGGCCACCTCGGCCGTGCCTGACGTGGGCGACAGGATGCAGGCCAGAATGCGCATGGTGGTCGACTTGCCGGCTCCGTTCGGACCGAGCAACCCGACGATCTCGCCCGACGTGACCGAGAAACTCACGTCCGAAATGGCGCGGAACGTGCCGTACAGTTTGGTCAGACCGGCGGCTTTGATCATGGCGAACGCGTGCTCGAGTCGGCTGGTGAAAAAACCGTGTCTCGACGGGATGGCGCAGAACTATCGCGGCCCGCGGCGTCGGGTCTAGTGGGCGCTGTGGCCGCCGTCGACCGGAATGACCGCGCCGGTCATGAAGCTCGCCTCGTCCGACGCCAGAAACAGCGCCAAGCCCACCACTTCGCGCGAGTGTCCGAAGCGTTTGAGCAAATGCACGTCCGCGATTTGTTGCCAGACCGCCTCTTTGTTCTCCATGTCCTTGATGTATTCGCGCGGCATGGGCGTATCGATGGCGCCCGGGCAGATCGCATTGACGCGGATGTTGTGCTCGGCGAGATCGACGGCCATACAGCGGGTCAGATTCACCAATCCGCCTTTGGCCGCGCCGTATGCCGCCATTTGCGGATAACCGAGGATGCCGCCTACGGACGAGACGTTGATGATCGAACCGCCGCCCTGCTTCTGCATGTGCGCCACGACGGCCTGACTCATCAGAAACGGGCCGGTCAGATCGATGCGCAGAATCCGCTCCCACTCCGCGAGCGTGATGTCCTGAAACGGCTTGCCCAGAATGACCCCGGCATTGTTGTACAGCACGTCGATGCGGCCGAAGCTGGAGATGGCCTTGTCAACCACCGAAACGATGCCGTCCGGGTCCGCGGTATCGGCCTGTACCCATTCGACACGTCCCCCGGCCGAAGGGATGTCTGCCGCGGTCCCTTCGATATCGGGCAGAATATCGCTGAGGACCAACGCGGCACCTTCCTCGGCGAACGTCCGCGCCGCAACGGCTCCCTGGCCGCGTGCGGCTCCCGTAACGATCACGACTTTTCCATCCAAGCGCCCCATGCTTCGTACCCTTTCTTTCCGGCTGAGGTTCTTTTTCCGGCGGCTCTGTATGGATTGAAAAGGGAATTACACAAGATCCTAGAAGTTTCCCTAGTCTACACCCTATTCTCCCTTAGTTAAAAAAGTTGAAAAACCCTCCACCCACAATCCGAGCCGCGGGTTGTCCCCGAACCATATCAGAAACTCGTTCGGCTCGCCAAATATGGGTGCAGGGAGATGCTCTTGGCCGGCTCGGCTCTCGTTTTAAAGAAGGCTTGATCGGCCGGATCGATCAGGCTAACATAGCCTTACGGAAAAACAGGGAGGGAACCGGAATGATTCGAGCGACGATCTCCGAGGTCAAGGACGGCTTGAGCGCCTATCTGCGCCGAGTCAAAGCGGGAGAATCCGTATTGGTCACTGAGCGCCGCACGCCTGTCGCGCGCATCGTCCCGCTCGGTCACGACACAGGAGGGATTCGAGAAATGGGTGACATAGAAAAAGAAACCAAACTGGCGCGGCTGGAAGAGGCGGGCATCCTCGTTCGTCGCAGCTTGGAGAGCCCCTTGGATGTTTTAGGGCCGCCTGTGCGCCAAGGCGTCGGAGTTCTGGAAGCCTTGCTCGAAGAGCGCTCCGAAGAGCGTCACGAGGGTTCCCGGTGAATTTCTGGGACACCTCAGCGATTGTCGCTCTGGGCGTGGACGAACCGCACCGGCAGCGTGCGCTCCGCGTTCTGGAAAAGGACGATCAAGTCGTCGTGTGGTGGGGCACCGCCGTTGAATACGTGGCCGCGGTCTCACGGCGGGAGCGTGATGGAAGTTTGAAGACGGACGAGGTCGCAAAGCTCCTCAATCATTTCGGCGGGTTATCGCAGGTGTGGTACGAAGTACAGCCCGGTCAGCGGATCAAAGCCTTGGCGCAACGCCTCCTGCGCGTCCACCCGCTTCGGGCCGCGGATGGGCTTCAACTCGCGGCTGCGCTCGCCGCCGCGGAGGACGATCCGTCGAGCATCGGCTTCGTCTGTTTCGACACACGGCTGAATCAGGCCGCGTCGCGCGAAGGGTTTGCCATTCTCACGCCCGAACAGCTTTAAATCCGCGTCTGCTATCCGTTTTCTCTGCCCGTGCACGGGTCGCGTGCGAAGTGCACCGGTTCCCTTGGCGCTTCGGTCCCGCAGGCGTTTAAGACGACGGACCCCGCCCGGAGGAATCAGGGGCCGCGCGAGACTTGCCGGGCTGGAAGGGCCTGGGTATGCTGCCGTTCGCGTCACCTAAGATGACGTTGCTCTACGTTTCATTGACTAGCCGACGCGAACCACCCGGCTGTGTCGGTTCATTTCGGGCCGCGACTCGCGGGAACGTCACAGGTTGTTATTTTCCAGACCCGGATGCACCAGATAACGAAGGGGTGAATCATGGCGGAGATCGATCCGATCACCTTGGCCGTCATTCAGGGCGTGCTGGAATCCACGCAGCGCGAGATGACGCTCACCATCGAGAAAACCTCGCGCTCGTCGGTTTTCAACATCGCGCGCGACTATTCCAACGCGTTGTTCGATGGCAGCGGCGAGATGGTGTTGCAGGGTCAGGACATTCCTATCCATCTCGGTTCGCTCATGCCGGCGCTGCGCAGCGTGGCCGATTATTTTGCCGACGACATTCATCCGGGTGACGTGTTCTACCACAACGACCCGGCCTGGAGCGGCTCGCACATCGTCGACTGCTGTATGTACAAGCCGGTCTTCTACCGCGACGAACTCGTGTTCTGGACGGTCAGTAAGGGGCACGTGACGGACATCGGCGGGCCGGTGCCCGCAGGCTACAACCCCGACGCGAAGGAGATTTACGCCGAAGGGCTGCGCATTCCGCCGCTCAAGATCTGGGACCGCGGCACCGAGCGGCGCGACGTGGTGAATTTCATTCTGACGAACGTGCGTTCGCGCCGCCTCCAGGCCGGCGACATGCGCGCCCAGCTCGCCGCGGTCACCATCGGCGAGCGCAACCTGCTCGACCTGCTCGACAAATACGGCAGGGACACGGTCATGGCCGGCATGGCGCAACTGCTCGACTTGGCCGAGGCGCAGATGCGCGCCTTCATCGCCGAGATCCCGGACGGGCGGCATCACGGAAGCTCGGTGCTCGAAGACGCCGGCCACGGTTGCGGCGACATCGAAATCGCCGCGGACGTGGAGGTCGAGGGCGACCGTATGCAGGTGATCCTGTCGAGCCCGCCGCAGATTCCCTATTTCATCAATTCGTACGCGGCCAACTCGCTGTCCGGGGTGTATCTCGGGCTGATGATGTTCGCGCAGCTTCCGCCGCCGTACAACGCGGGTCTGTACCGTCCGCTATCGGTCGACGTCGGCCCGCCGGGTACGCTCACCAACGCCAAGGAGCCGGCCCCGCACTGCAACTGCACGACCACCCCGTCGGAATCGATCACCGACGCGGTGCGTATGGCCCTGGAACAGGCGTTGCCCGAACGCGCAGTCGCCTCGTGGGGCCACTCCAACGGACTGAACATCGCCGGGAAAGATTATCGGTCGGGCGAAGACTACGTGTCCATGATTCTGGCGACGATCATCAGCGGCGGCGGAGCGTCGCACAAGACCGACGGCTGGCCCGCGGTCGGCCCGCAGTGCTGCTTCGGCGCGCTCACCAGCGGTGACGTCGAGATCCTCGAATATCAATACCCGATCGTCATCCACCGCTACGGTTTGATGACCGACTCGGGCGGCGCTGGCAAACTGCGTGGCGGTTCGGGCACGCATTGGGAAGTCGAGCCGCTACGCGACCCGATGACGGTCGTCATGTTCGGCGAGGGCCGCCGCTATCCGGCGCAAGGCGCCTTGGGCGCCACCTCCACGTTGCAAGAGCCCAAGGTCGGGCGCGCGTTGTACTCCAAGAAGGACGCCAGCGTCGAGGAGATCAAGACCAACCGCATCGTCGAAATCGAACCCGGCGAGCGCTTCGCCAACCAGAATCCGGGCGGCGGCGGCGTGGGCGACCCACGCGAACGCGACCGGGATAAAGTCCTCGAAGACGTGAAGAACGGATTCGTCTCCGTCCAGGCCGCGTGGGAAGAGTACGGCGTCCGAGTCGAAGCCGATGAACCCCGCAAACTCGCCGTCGGCAAATGAACAGCCCAAAATAACGTGGCAAGAGAAACCGGAAGACGGAAGGAAGGGTACGTCGTGTCCGAATACGAAGTTGCGAGCCTCGGCCTCCGGCAGGCTGCCCTCACGGCGACCTATTGGCAGACCGGCATCAGCGCGGGGTTGAGTCTGCTCACCTTGGCTATCTCGTCCGGTCTCGTCCTCTACGGATTCCGGCTCATGCGCCGTGGCACGGAGCAGCGTGCGCGGGAAGCCGATCAGCGGCACATCGAAGCCATGACCGCACTTCGTACCCTCATCAGCGGCACGGAGCAAAGTGCGCGGGAGGCCGACCGGCGGCATGCCGAAGCCATGACCGCGCTCCACACCCTCATCAGCGGCACCGAACAGGGGGCGCGGGAAGCCGACCAGCGGCACACCGAAGCCATGACTGCGCTCCACACCCTCATCGAGCGCACCGCGCCCCAGAGTGCTCCCGGTGCCTGACGAAACACGGCCGATGTCACGCCACGCTGCCAATCCCGGCCACGCTTACCGCCTCGGTATCGACACCGGCGGGACGTTCACCGACTTCATTCTGAGTTCCGCGGGGGAGGGGATCCGGCTCTACAAGACGCCCTCCACTCCGCATGATCCGACCGCGGCGGTGCACGACGGGATCGAGCAGATCGCCGCGGGCCTCGGCTGCGACGTCGCCGCGTTCTTGCAACGGTGCGACTTGGTGATTCTGGGTACGACCGTCGGCGTGAATGCGTTGATCGAGCACAAAGGCGCCAAGACCGGCCTGTTCTGTACAGCGGGCCACGAGGATTCGCTCGAAATCCGGCTCGGCCACAAGGAAGACGGGCACCGCTACGATGCGGATTTTCCGCAGGCGACCATGCTCGTGCCGCGCGCGCTGCGGATTCCGGTCCGCGGGCGGGTGCTGAGTACGGGCGAGGTGCGCACGCCGCTCGACGAGGATGACGTGCGCCGCGGCATCCGCCTGTTCCAGGACGAAGGGGTCGAGGCGGTCGCCATCTCGCTGCTGTGGTCGTTTCTGCACCCGGACCATGAGCGGCGGATTGCCGAGATGGTACGTGCCGCAATGCCGGAGGCGTACGTCACGCTGTCGGTCGATCTGCTTCCGCAGATCCGCGAGTACACGCGCACCAGTACGACCGTCGTCAACGCCTACATCGGCCCGATCATCCGGCGCTACGTCGAACGCATGGAACGCTTCTTCCGCGACCTCGGCTATGCCGGGCAAGTGCGTTACATGCAGAGCAACGGCGGCCTGACGACCGGGCCGTTTCTGACCGATCAAGGTATCTACGCGCTCAATTCTGGACCCGCGGCCGGGCCGAACGCCGGGTTGTTCTTCGCCGAAGGCATGGGCGCGCGGGACGTGATTACCGTGGACATGGGCGGCACGAGTTTCGACATCAGCCTCAGCAAGGACGGCAAGACGAACGTGCTCAAGGACTTCGATTTCCTGCGCTACCGAATCGGGGTTCCCATGCTCCAAGTGGAGACGCTGGGCGCCGGCGGGGGCAGCATCGCATTCGTCAACCAGTTGGGACTGCTGCAGGTCGGCCCGGAAAGCGCGGGCGCACAGCCGGGGCCCGCGGCCTACGGCCGCGGCGGCCGGCGGGCGACCGTCACCGACGCGCTGGTCGTGCTGGGCTATCTGAACAACGAATCGCTGCTCGGCGGCCGGCTGCGGATCGACGCCGCGGCGGCCCGCGACGCCATTGCCGCGGACGTGGCGCGGTCGCTCAAGCTCGACGTGGAACAGGCCGCGCACGGCATCTTCACGGTCGTCAACTCGAACATGGTCAGTGGCATCCGGCGCGTGTCCATCGAAAAGGGCTACGATCCGCGCGACTTCATCATGGTCGTGGGCGGCGGCGCCGGTCCGGCCCACGCCGGACGCCTCGCCGCGGAACTCGGCATCCCGACCATCCTGATTCCCAAGGTGTCGTCCGCATTCTGCGCGTTCGGCGAAATCCTGTCGGACATGAAACACAGCTATCTTTCGTCGAGCGCGGTTCGCATGGACAGCATCGACTACGCCCACCTCAACGGCCTATTCGCCGGTATGGAGCGCCGCGGCCGCGCTGAATTACGCTTGGCCGGCCTCGCTCCCGAGGCGATTGAAGTCGCCCGCTCTCTGGACATGCGCTACGTGGATCAGGTTCACGAGTGCCAAGTCGATATTCCGAACGCCGACGTGTCCCCGGACACCATCGACACGATTGCCGAGGCATTCCACCGCCGCCACGAAGAACTGTTCACTTATTGCGAGCGCGACAACGCCGTGGAGATCATGAATGCCGAGTCCACGCTGGTGGGCCGCGTGCCGCGGCCGCGACTGCCGGCGCTGGCCGCAGGAAGCGCCGATCCCTCCGCGGCGCAGATCGGCGAGCGCCCGGCGTTCTTCGCGGATGCCGGCGGCTTCGCCCCCACGCCGGTTTACGACGGCGCGCGGCTGCTTGCGGGCAACCGTATCGTCGGCCCAGCAATCATCGAAGAAGAGACCACGTCGGTCGTCGTGTTCCCCGGCTGGCAGGTCCGCCTGGATGACCCGGGGGTGTACGTCATGACCACTTTGGATGCATGAGGTTCTGACTATAAAGGCCACGAGAGACAAGCATCCAAAGGAAAATATGGGCATGGCCCCCACTTCCCGGCGTAATCAGATATCCATCCCTGCGGATGTGAGACGCCTTGCAGTCGAATACTATAGGCTAACCAACGCCCTCTTGGCGTGACCGGAGAGCTTGCAGAATTCGAGGCCGCAGAGAAGTTGAACCTGGAATGAGCGGACGTCAGGACAGCCGGCTATGACGCTATTCGGAGAACAAATGAACACGAGGAGAAAATCCAGATAGAGGGACGAAGAATAAAGGGCAGCGACCACTTATTGCCCCAGCGCGCCCGTCCGGTCGAACAGCCCCAACTCGATTCGCACGCGCTCCAAACGGCTTCGCTGCTGCCACCCGCGTGAATTCTATGGATAGAATTTTGCTTTTCGACAGGTTTGGGGAAAATTTCCCAGATCAGCGCAGGCCCGGATGAAGTCTCCCTCACCGGATAAGCCGTAGATAATCTCTTCGTTTGCATCATACGTGGTTTGCGTAACGTATATGGGCCGGTCGCTTCGGTCGGACTGCACGACCAGCACCCCACCGTTTCGAAACTCCCCGAGATGCGTATCAGACCCCGCTAAGAAGACCACCAGCACATCCTCGGAAAGAAAGTTGACGGCCACGCGGCCGTCCTCCTTGACCGTGACTTCGCAGGATTTCCCCGTGACTTCGATACCGGAGTAGGAGGACGTTGGATCGGGGGTGGGGAGATGCTCACACCCGGTGTACGACCCGGGGACGAGTACACTCCTTACGGCCAGAGGATTTTGCAGCAAGCGCGTCAGGTTCTGCTTGGTCAAGTCGTTCGGGCCGGCGTTGATTTGACCTGTACAACCGCCGAAGAACAACAGACCGCACAGCAGAGCCAGGGAGACCATCGTTGCTCACTCAGGGCCTTTGCGCGTCCGTCCGGCGACGTTACGAATCGAGCAGACCCGCGTCAGGGAATGCCGGGCATTGTACGGAGTGGGGAAGCGGTCCGCCCGAAGTGAAATAGGTGAGATGGCCGTCCTGGTCGCAGATCCAAAACTCCTGCGCCCCTTGCTCGAAGAATAATTCGCGCCGTTCTTCGATTTCTTTATCGGTGTTGCTCGCCGATATGATCTCCACACAGATTTCCGGGGCGACGGAGCATTCGGTTTCGTCTTTGATCTGTTGATAGGTCAGGCTTGACGCCCACGCGACATCGGCGACTTTGGTCCCTTTACGGGTCCGAATCGCACATTCGGTGAGGGCGACTCCGTTCCGACCATGAACGTCCAGACGTGCGGCAATTCTGGCTTGCAGGACGGAATGATAGACTTTGGTGGGCGACATGATGATTCTTCCCCGTTCATCGAGTTCGATTTTGTAAGGGAGATGTTGCAGCTCGGGACGATTGCACGCTTCCTGCCAGTCCATTTTCGGCTCCTTCTCTGACTGCCGTTTCATTGCCCCAACGTACCCGTCCTATCGAACAGCCCTAGTTCCATGCGAATCTGTTCCAGACGGGCTTCGCGGTCGCGGCGCGCTTGCAGCGCCCCATCGATGCCGACCTCGTGGAAGCGAACGTGGCAGCCGGGCGACGCTTGGGCGATCAAGTCCAAATCCGCTTTGACGACGGTACCGATGGTGGTGTAGCCGCCGCCGGTCACCGCGTCGTTCAACAGCACGATCGCCTCCAGGCCGCCCGGAATCTGGATCGATCCGATGGGGTAGCCGAGATCTACGACGTTGGACGGGTCGGCGCCAGCGCCGAACGGTTGCTCGCCCGCGTTGAACGCGAGCGTGGGGCCTTTGAGGCGATAGCCGATCCGGTCGGCCTCGGTCGAAACCTCCCACTCCGCGCGGAAGAACTCGGCCAGACTGTCCGGCGTCACGCGGTGGCTGCACATGCCCATCACCACACGCACGTCGAGTTGCTTCTGCGGGATGGGAATCGACGCCGGATCGAACGTCCGCCCCAGCATGGCGTCGGGTGGCGTGGTCGGCGTGCCGAGGGGAAGTCGGTCGCCCGCGGCGAGTTTACGACCCTCCACCCCGCCGAAGCGACCGAGCATGTACGTCGCGCGGCTGCCCAGCCGTTCGGGTACGGTGATTCCGCCGGCCAGACAGACGTACGCCCTCGCCCCGCGGCGAACCCCGCCTAAGTCGAGGTAGTCACCGGCATGCAACGCATAAGCGCGCCACTGCGCCGCGGGCTGGCCGTTGATGGTAAAGTCTATGTCGGCGCCGGTCACGGCGACCACGCCGTCAACCTCGACGTCGAGCGTGGGACCGGCGTACGTGACTTCCAGTCCCGCGGCGGACTCGGGGTTGCCGACGAGCAGGTTGCCGACGCGGAACGCGAAGTTGTCGAGCGCGCCCGCTGGCGGCATGCCGATGCGATACCAGTGCCGCCGACCGAGGTCCTGGACGGTCGTCAACAGGCCGGACTCGACGACGTTCAGCATCTCGCGGCTTCTTCTTGCAGGCGTTTCAGATAGCCCGCGGGATCGTCCAGATAGCACTGCGGCTGGAAGTCCTGCTCGACGATCCGATAACGGTAGCTCCCATCTTCCACCTGGACGCGGATGTCGTTGTACTCGTCCAGATCGATCGGCCGAAACTGCCAGCGGTCGCCCGCCGCGGCCAGGATGAGGTGACCCTCGAGGTCGGCCAGCCGCTCCTCCGGGTCGTACACCGGCACCGCGGACATGCCGATCATCTGATACCCGCCCGGCCCCTGGACCGGATAGATGCACAGGAAGACGCCGGCATGGGCGACCGCGCGTTCGGGCGTGTCCGTGCGCGGGCGGATGTATTTCGGGGCCTGAATCGCCTGGTCGGGCGGACACATGCGATAACACCACGCGGTGCCCGGCACGAACCCCACCATCGAAATCCAGTACGGGCGGTCGCAGTAGGCCGTGATGAATTCCTCTTTCGACGTGTAGCCGTTGACCCGCATCAGATATTCGAGATTCGATACGGACGGGTCCTGATGGCGGTCGCCGAAGCGCTTGGCGCATTCGCGCGTCCACGGGTCGTCGAACAAGACGGGAATATCGACCAGCCGCGAGGGCAGCGTCTCCGCGGATTCGATTTCGCGTTCGATGTCCCTGAGCGTGGCGATCAATCGGTCGGGGTGGACCGCTTCGGGCCGGAAGTGGACCAGATACGAGGCGTTGGCTGGACACACTTCGATGACGCCCGGCACGGTGCGGCGCTCGATCTCGCGGCAGATGGACAGCAGCTTGAAGTTGACGGCGAGGTCCATCGCCTCGCTGAACACGACCAGCACGTACTCGTCGCCGCCGTAGTCGTACCGCGTCTCCGACACGCCCGCCTCCTCCGTGGCGACGTCCGCCGTTGGTTCTGGAGCGTCCGTTGCGGCTTACGCCCGGGCGGTGAACGGCAGCACGTCCGCACCTTGCGTGCGCAAGGCGCTGCGCACCTGAATGCCCTCGCGGTGCAGCGCGGCGTGCAGGCCGTCGAGCACTTCGGGCGCGTTCACTACGTCGCCGTGCACGCACACGCTGTCGCCCTCCACGTCGATGACGCTGCCGTCCGTGGCCGTGGTCTTACCGTCCACGGCAAAGAGCAGCACGAGATCGACGATCTCCTGCACGTCCTCGGTGCCGTAGGTCCGCTTGACCGTAATCGCGCCCGTCGCGTCGTAGGCCAAGCCGGGGTAGAACTCCTTCACCACGCGAAAGCCCATCTTTTCCGCGGTGGACACCAGCGGCGCGTGCGGCAGCGCAGGCAGATACACGGTCAGGTCGTGGTCCACGGCCTGAAAGCCCTCCAGAATGGCGCGGGCCTGATCCTCGGACTGGATACCCCACGAATAGAAGGCGCCGTGCGGTTTGGCGGCTTCCAGGCGCAGGCCGTGCATTTGGCAGAACCCCTTGAGCGCCCCGGCCTGATACACGACGTAATCGGTCGCCTCCTGCAGCGTCACGTTCATCAGCCGCCGCCCGAAGCCCATCAGGTCGGGAAAGCCGGGATGGGCGCCGACCGTCACGCCGTACTGTTTGGCCCAGCCGACCGTGCGGCTCATCCAGCTCGGGTCGCCGGCGTGGAAGCCGCACGCCACGTTGGCGTGTGCAATGCGCTTCATCACCTCTTCGGGCCGCCCGAGCACGAAGTTGCCGAACGACTCGCCCATGTCGCTGTTGAGATCGATCCACGTTCTGCCCATGTTGTCCTCCGTTCCGGCGGGCCTAATCCCGAAAATGGGGCATGACTTCCTTGGCGAACAGGCGCATCGCGCGGACGGTCTTGGCGTGGTCGGCGCCCGGGTAGTGCATCCAGCAGATCAGGTAATCCATGCCCAGTTCGCGTCGATAGGTCTCGATTTCCCGAATGCAGTGGTCAGGGTCGCCGATGATGAAGCGTTCGCGGTGGGACTCGAACGTTACGCTGGCCGGGTCTTTGACGACTTGGCCGGAATCGTCCTTGAGCGGCCGCACGTTCGACCATTTTCCGTACATGCCGCCGTGGATGTACATAATACCCTCGCGCGCCTCGTCCTCGGCCTGCGCGGTGGTTTCGGCCACATAGACTTCGCGGATGACGGGAACCGCCGCGGGCGTTTTGCCGAACCGTTCGAGTTGGCGACGGTAGAGCCGATGATGTTCCTTGATCTCGTTCAGATGATGCCGCGGCGAGGCGACCAGGGCCGACGCCCATTGTGCCGCACGGCGGACGCCGCCCGGAGTCGATGCGCCGATCCAGATCGGCGGATGGGGTTTCTGGTGCGGCTTGGGTTCCACGGTCAAATCGTCGACTTGGTAATGCTCGCCCGAAAACGAAAAACCGTCGGTCGTCCAGCACTTGAGCATCAGGTCGAGTTGTTCTTCCATGCGCGCTTCACGTCCGGTGCGCCGTTCCTGATAACCGGCGTATTCTTCGGGCCGATAGCCGGTCGCCACGCCGAAGATGAAACGCCCCTCGGCGATGTTGTCCAGCACGGCCACGTCCTCCGCGGTCTGCACCGGACGGTGTAGCGGCAGCAGGTACATACTGGTGCCGATGGTCAGCGTCGAAGTTCGCGCGGCCATGGCCGCGGCCGTCACCAGCAGCGACGGACATAAGCCATCGTCCATGAAGTGGTGCTCGACCAGCCACGCCGAATCGAAGCCGATTTCCTCGGCGATCACGACCTGTTCGAGCATTTCGCGGTAGAGTCGGGCATGGGAGAGGCTGGAGCCGGGCGGCGACTGCATGGAAAACGGGCCGAGACCGAAGCGCATCATGGTGGGATCTCCTTACTGTGCGGTCTTCCTACCACGGTGGAAAGACACGAAATTATTGCGCCGCGGTTTCAGGCTGTCAACGCGAAAACCGCCGGTCCGCGGGGTGCCGGTCGGCCAAACGGGTAGGGTTCGACCGTAGGGGCGACGCATGCGTCGCCCCTACCTCTCACCGGTAGGACACAGCCGGGAACGGGCCGTCCGTCAGGTTCGCCCGCGGCTGCCGAATGCCCCAGAACTCGGCGCGCCGGGCGGGCGCAGGGCGGCTTCGTAGTTTCCTGATCACTTCGTGTGAAACTCAGAGACAGTGCATACGACCTCTTCCTGCATGGCGTGTGTAAGTTCCGGGTAGATGGGCAACGCCAGACTCCGTGCAGCGGCGGCTTCGCAGCATGGGAAGTCTCCCGCCTTGTAGCCCAAACCGGCAAAGCACGGCTGGAGGTGTAACGGGGTGTGATAGTACACCGCGGCGCCGATCTGTCGCTCGCGTAGGTATTCGAGCAGGGCGTCGCGCCGTGGGCTCTGGACGACGAATTGGTGATAGACGTGGCGGCGGGCCACGGCTTCGGCCGGCAACGAGATAGGGCAGGGGGCGCGGCCCGGCTCCGCGTCGGCGAACAGCGCGCGGTACGTGTCGGCGTTGCGCCGGCGGGCCGCGGTCCAGGCGTCCAGATGTGGGAGCTTGGCGCCGAGGACCGCGGCTTGCAGCGCGTCCAGTCGGAAATTGCCGCCCACCAGGGTGTGCGTGTATTTCGTCTGCGTGCCGTGGCTGCGGAGTTGGCGTACGCGCTCGGCCAAGTCGGCATCGTTGGTCGTCACCATGCCGCCGTCGCCGTAGCCGCCCAGATTCTTCGACGGGAAGAAGCTGAAGCAGCCCATATCTCCCAGTGAGCCGGCCCGACGGCCTTTATATTCGGCGCCGATCGCCTGCGCGGCATCTTCGATAACCAAAAGATCGCAGGCCGCGGCCAACTGCAGCAGCGGGTTCATGTCGGCCATCTGCCCGAACAGATGAACGGGGAGAATCACGCGCGTCCGCGGCGAGAGCGCGGCCTCCACGTGGCCGGGGTCGAGATTATAGGTGTCGGGGTCGATGTCCACGAAGACGGGCTTCGCCCCCAGCCGGACGATGCTGCCGACCGTGGCGTAGAACGTGTAGGGCGAGGTGATGACCTCGTCGCCGGGCCGCAGTTCGACCGCCATCAGCGCTGCCAGGAGCGCGTCGCTGCCCGACGAGACGCCGACCGCGTGCTCGCAACCGCAGTATTCGGCGACCTGCATTTCCAGGGCCGCGACCTCCGGGCCGAGGATGAACTCCTGCGACTCCAGCACGCGGTCCACCGCGGTGCGCACCTCGTCCCGAATCGCGGCGTACTGGGCTTTGAGGTCAAGTAGGGGCACCGCCATGCGTCTTTCCTGCCTTCTCCGCTGCCTAGTCGCTCCCTGCAGACCGGTCAAGATGGAGAGCCCGTGTATCACTTTGAAACGAACGGAAACGTCTCCTGCGCACACGTCCAAACCACAGCCTTCGTGCCGTTTGTAGGAGCAGGCCCCTGTGCCTACCCAGCCCGCGGGTTTGCTCGGATTAGCGCAACCACAGAGGGTCAACCCTATAGTCTCACACCCGGAATATGCTGAAAATCAGCCGTTTGCGATGCACGATCTCAATGAAATTTTCGTGAAGCGTGCCTATCACCCTGATTTTTCTTGATATTTCTGGTCGGATCACCTACGCTGCACCCTGAATTTTTACGAAGCCGTCACGGAGAACCCTCGCCGACGCAGAATGTCGGCAATCCCGGAGACCATCCGGTGAAAAGAAAGAACGTCGCAATGGAATTCTTCGATTTCATAGCGGACAGTTGGGGCCTGGGCTGGGAATTTCGGTGGCGGGACGCGGTGGACGTCGCTCTGATGTCGTTCATCGTTTATCACGCCTACATGCGCTTTCGCGGCACGCGCGCCGCCCGCATTGCCGCAGGGCTGGTCGTGCTGGGGGTGTTCTACTTCCTTGCGCGTCAGACCGGTTTGTTCCTCACCACCTGGATGCTGGGCGGCATCTGGGCCGCGGCGTTCATTCTCGTTGTCGTCGTATTTCAAGCGGAGATCCGTCAGATCCTCATGCAGGTCAATCCGGTAGCGTCCCTCCCGGACGTTCTGCGCTGGCGCGCGGCGGATCCACCGAAACCCGCGGCATTCCTGACGGACGTTGCACGGACCTGTTTCGATTTGGCGAAAAAGCGCTGGGGCACCATCGTCGTCTTCGAGCGGCAGGACCCGGTCGAACCGCTTCTTCGTGGACAAGGCGTGCCGATCGATGCAGAGATCAGCGGCCCTCTGCTCGACAATCTGGTGGCACCACCCAGCCCGTTGCACGACGGCGCGGTGTGTCTCGATGCCGGACGCATTCGCCGTGCCGGGTGCGTGCTACCGCTGTCGGAAACCCGCTCGCTGCCGTACATCTACGGCACACGCCACCGCGCCGCGGTGGGCATTACCGAAGGGTCCGATGCGCTGGCCGTGGTGATTTCCGAAGAACGCGGCTCGGTCTCCGTAGTGGAGCGCGGCGGCATGGTGACGCTGGTCGAAGCGTCCGACTTGCTCGAATGGCTGAACACGCGCTTGGCCGGGGCGAAGCGGAAGGGCCGGGCCGTTCCCTGGCGGCGTGAGATGCTGACCGCCAACCTGCGCCCAAAGATCGGGGCGTTGGCTTCGGTCTGCGTTCTGTGGCTCGTGCTGGTCGGGCCGCAGAACAGCGAGGTCGGGTTCCGCGTGCCGGTCGTGTACTCCAACATCCCGCGTCATCTGGACCTGGTAGGGGCCAACACCCAGGAAGTGTATCTGCGCCTGCGCGGGCCGCGGGAGTTGTTGTCCCTGCTCGACGCGCGCGGTCTGCGTGCCCAGGTCGATCTGTCCAGCGCACGGGCCGGCCGTAGCCGCCTGAGCCTGACCGACGACGACGTCAACGTTCCGCTCGGTCTCCAAGTGGCAGACATGGACCCGTCCACCGTCCGGGTACGCCTGCGCGAGCGTCCGCCCGCGGGGGAGGAACCCGACCGCAACGGTGCCGCGCGCCAAACCTCGTGACCGGCTTTATTGTTTTGAAAAAGCCAATTATTCAGATACAGGAACGAAGGGAATCCACCATGACTGAATACGAAACAGCCAACCTCGCCCTCCAGCAGGCCGCCTTGACCGCGTCCTACTGGCAGACCGGGATCACCCTTGCCGTATCGTCCGGTCTGGTGCTCTACGGCTTCCGACTCATGCGCCGGGGGACGGACGCCCGTCGTGCCGAGATGGACGCCGTCGCCAAGGCCGCCGAACAGCGCCACATCGAAACTATGACCGTGTTGCAGCAGCAGGGCCGCGCTTTAGACCAGCAGAGTCGTGCTTTGGATCGGCAGAGCCGTGCCCTGGAAGCCCTGATCGAGCGAACCGCGCCGAAGTAAGGGAGTCATGAATCCGTATGTGAGACTTCGACTGCCTGATGAGGAAGTACCAATGGGGCCGATCATCGATCATTCAATCGGGCGTGCGGGAGAAGAAGCGGTGACGTCACGAGCCTCCCGAAGATTCGTCTCGATCATTCGCGGCCTCGCGCAGGAGCCGCCAGACCCGCTCCACGTGAACGTGCGTCGTCGCTTGATTGCCGATGGCGACGCGTAGAGCGTAGCGACCGTTCAGGACGGTGTGCGACAGAAACGCCTGTCCGCTCGTGTTCACCGCGTCGAGAATCGCCTTGTTGCGCGCTTCTGCCTGCGTCGTGTCCGCATCCCCGGCCGGCAGGTGACGGAAGCAGACGGTGGAGAAGGGGACCGGCGCCAGTCGCTCCCAACCCGGTTCCGCGTCGATCTGTGCGGCCAGCCACTGCGCCTCCCGCACGTGCCCGGCGATGATCTCCGCCAAGCCTTTGCGTCCGTATGCGCGAATGACCATCCACAGTTTGAGAGCGCGGAAGCGGCGGCCCAACGACAGGCCGTAGTCCATCAGGTTGACCACGTCCTGCTCGTCCGTCTCGAGATATTCGGCCACGAGTGAGAACGCGCGTTTCAGGTCGTCGGGCCGCCGCGTGTACAGCAGGCTGCAATCGATCGGGGTCAAGAGCCATTTGTGTGGGTTGGTCACGAACGAGTCGGCACGGTCGCAGCCCGCCAGTACGTGCCGGTGCGAAGGCACGAGCGCCGCGGGGCCGCCGTAGGCCGCATCGACGTGCAGCCACACCTTGTAACGTTCGCAGACGTCGGCAATCGCCGGCACCGGATCGATACTGGTCGAGGAGGTGGTGCCGACCGTCGCGACGACTGCCAGCGGCGTCACCCCGGCGTCCAGGTCGGCGCGGATCGCCTGCTCCAACAGGTCGGGGCGCATGCGGAAGTCGCCATCGACCGGGATATGCCGTGTCCAGCGCCGGCCGATGCCCAGCGCAATGGCCGCTTTGTCGATCGAGCTATGAGCGTGAGCCGAGGTGTACACGGCCAGCGGTTGCAGGTCGGTGCGTCCCGCCATGCCCTGTTCGCGGATGTCGAGGCCGAGCGCCTCGCGCGCCGCGGCCAGCGCGTACAGCGATGAGGCCGAGGCCGTATCGGTAATTTCACCGAACCAGCCAGATGGTAGGCCGAGCAGGTCGGCGACCCAGCCGAGGGTGCGCTGTTCCAGTTCGGTCGCCGCGGGCGAGGTGCGCCACAACATGGCGTTCACGTTGAGCGCCGCGGCGATCAACTCGCCCACGATCCCCGGCCCCGAGCCCGTAATGCCGAAGTAGGCGAAGAACGCGGGATGGTTCCAATGCGTGATGCCCGGCATGATGAGCCGGTCCATGTCTTCGAGGATGTCCGTGAGCGGTTCGCCCCGTTCGGGCGGTCGGTCGGGTAGCCGCGCCGCAATCTCGCCCGGCGCAACCCGCGCCAGCACCGGCCGTTCGCCTACGTCTCGCAGATAGTCCGCCACCCACGCCGCGGCGGCGTGCAGAGCTTGACGGAGTTCTTCTGGGCTCGGGCCGACCTGAGACGACATGACTTCCTCCGGTTGTGCGAGCGGAGCCTAGCATGAAACCGGTGTCCGCCGCAGCCGAACGGTGCCGTGGGTCGTGTCTCGGTGCTTCGGATAGGACTCACCCCAACCCTTATTCCCGAGGGGGAGAGGCGACCGGCCGGTCGCCCCTACGTCAATCGTAGGACGGCCTGCGCGCTGGCGCCACGGTTTCAATAGCGGTAGGTTGGGCGCCCGAATCAGGGTACGGTCGCTCCGAGGTCCCGATGTCTGCGAACGCATCCCCACCGGTCACTGACCTCCAACCGCCGCCCGAAACGCAGGACGCAGGACGACGGGGCGGCGGACAGATCGACTTCTCTACCCGGCCCGAGGAATACCGCCACTGGAAACTGTCCATTGACGGTCGCATCGCCTCCCTGCTGATGGACGTCCGCGAAGACGCGCCGCTCGTGCCCGGCTACGAACTGAAGCTCAACTCCTACGACCTGGGCGTGGACATCGAACTGTACGACGCGTTGCAACGTCTCCGTTTCGAGCATCCCGAAGTGGCCGCGGTCGTGATCGGGTCGGCCAAACCGCGCCTGTTCTGCGCCGGGGCCAACATTCGGATGCTGGCGCAGTCCAGCCACGCCCACAAGGTCAATTTCTGCAAGTTCACCAACGAAACCCGCAACGCCGTCGAGGAAGCCGGCGCCGAATCCGGCCAGCGATACGTGTGCGCGATCAACGGCTCGGCCTCGGGCGGCGGCTACGAATTGGCGTTGGCGTGCGACCGGATCGTGCTGATCGACGACGGTTCCAGCGCGGTCTCGCTGCCCGAGGTACCGCTGCTGGCGGTGTTGCCCGGCACCGGCGGCCTGACGCGGTTGGTGGATAAACGCGGCGTGCGGCGCGACCACGCCGACTTCTTCTGCACCACGTCGGAAGGCGTGCGCGGTGCCCGCGCCCTGGACTGGAATTTCGTGGACGTCCTCGCCCCGCGTTCACGTTTCGACGAGGTCGTCCGCGAACAGGCCGAGGTGTACGTGGCGCGTTCGGATCGGCCTGCCGCCGCCCGCGGGATCGCGCTTACCCCGCTGCCCCGAACGTTGGCCGAAGACCGTCTATCCTACCGCTACGTCGATATCCGACTGGACCGCGAACTGGGCGCCGCGTTCTTCACGATCCGCGGACCGAACAACGAGACGGATGCCGGTCTCCCGGACGGGGCGGCGAGTATCCATGCCGCGGGTGTGGATTTCTGGCCGCTGGCGCTCGCCCGCGAACTGGACGACGCCATCCTGCACCTGCGTTTGAACGAGGAGACCATCGGAACCTGGGTCTTTCGCACGCAGGGCAGCCTCGATGCGGTCGCCGCGGCCGACGCGCTGCTCGTCGCTCATGCCGACGACTGGCTGGCCCGCGAGATCCGTTTGTATCTCAGGCGGACGCTGCAACGTCTGGACGTGAGCGCGCGCAGCCTGATCGCGCTGGTCGAGCCGGGCAGTTGCTTTGCCGGTACGCTGTTGGAACTCGTGCTCGCGGCCGACCGGTCGTACATGTTGGAGGGCACGTTCGAGGACGGCGACCTGCCCGCGGCCTGTCTGCGCTTGACGCCCATGAACTTCGGCCCGCTCGCCACGCACAACGGTTCGGCCCGTGTGGCGGCGCGCTTTCCCACGCGGCCCGAACGGGTCGCGACGTTGGAGGCGTGTCTGGGGCAGGACCTCGACGCCGCGGCCGCGGACCGGCTCGGGCTGGTCACGTTCACGCCCGACGACATCGACTGGGAAGACGAGGTGCGCCTGGCCCTGGAAGAACGCGCCAGCTTTTCGCCCGACGCCCTGACCGGCATGGAAGCCAGCCTCCGCTTCGGCGGGCGCGAATCTCTGACGACGAAGATTTTCGGCCGGCTGAGTGCCTGGCAGAACTGGATCTTCCAGCGGCCCAACGCGGTCGGCGCGGCCGGCGCCCTGACCGTGTACGGGACCGGCCAACAGCGCCGCTTCGGGAAATACCGGGCCTAGACGGGGAGCACGCCATGACGATCGATTACGCCGAGCGCATTCCGAACAACGTCGGGCTGGCCGACAACCGCCGGCTGCGGCGCGCCCTGGAATCCTGGCAGCCCAATTATCTGCGCTGGTGGGACGATCTCGGACCGGTGTCGAGCAGTGCGCTGGACGTCTATCTGCGGACCGCAATCAGCGTGGACTCCGACGGCTGGGCGCATTTCGGCTACGTCAAAATGCCCGACTATCGTTGGGGCATCTTTCTGGCCCCGCCGCCCGCGGACCGGCGCATCGCCTTCGGCGATCACCTCGGGGAGCCCGCCTGGCAGGAGGTGCCCGGCGAGTACCGCAGCCAGTTGCGCCGGCTGATCGTCACGCAGGGCGATACCGAGCCGGCCTCGGTCGAACAGCAACGGCATCTGGGCGCCACCTGCCCGTCGCTGTACGACCTGCGCAATCTGTTCCAGATCAACGTGGAGGAGGGCCGTCACCTGTGGGCGATGGTCTATCTGCTGCACGCCTACTTCGGGCGCGACGGTCGCGAAGAGGCGGAGATGATGCTGGAGCGGCACTCCGGCGACGCGGACAAACCGCGCATTCTGGGCGCTTTCAACGAAGCCACGCCGCACTGGCTGGCCTACTTCATGTTCACCTTCTTCACCGACCGCGACGGAAAATATCAACTCGCGTCCCTGGCCGAGTCCGGCTTCGACCCGCTGGCGCGCACCTGCCAGTTCATGCTGACCGAGGAAGCCCATCACATGTTCGTGGGCGAGACCGGCGTCATGCGGATCATCGAACGGACGTGCGAGGTGATGGACGAACTCGGCACCAACGACCAGGAACGGGTGCGCGCCGCGGGCGCCGTCGATCTGCCGACGCTGCAACGCTTCGTCAACTTCCACTACAGCGTGTCGCTCGACCTGTTCGGGCAGGAGCGTTCCACCAACGCCGCGGACTATTTCACGACCGGCCTGAAAGGCCGCTACCGCGAAACGCGGATCGCGGACGACCACCGACTCCACGACGCCACGTGGCCGGTGTCCGTGCCCGAGGCGGGGCAGATCGCGTGCCAGAACGCCCCCGCGTTGCTGGCCGTCAACGAGCGCCTGCGCGACGACTACATCGCCGACTCGCAGCGCGGGCTGGACCGCTGGAACCGTGTCATCGCGCGGCACGGGTGGGAGCAGCGGCTCAGCCTGCCGCACTGCGGCTTTCACCGCCGGATCGGCGCGTTCGCCGGCATTCCGGTCACCCCGGACGGGCAGATCGTCGCCGAAGCAGAGTGGACGCGTGAGGCGCCGCACTGGCTGCCGACCGAGGACGATCACGCCTTCGTCACGTCTCTCATGCAGCCCGTCACCGCGCCAAGCGAGATGGCCGGCTGGATCGCGCCGCCGAACCGCGGCATCGACAACCAATCGCTCGACTTCCCATACGTAAAGTTTCCGCAGGCGTAGAGTGTGGGCCCGCTGCCACCCCCGAAATCTCGAACAGCGATCCGACCGAAAGGCGCCGTCCCATGCAGGCCAATACCGTCAGCATCGACCCGACCGTCACGCCGCCGGCGATCACGTTCGCGCCGCGCTTCAACGTGGCCGTCCCGTTCATCGACCGTCACGTCCAGCCCGGCCCGGAGTCCCGCTGGGACAAGATCGCGATTCACACCCCCGACATGCAGGTAAGCTACGCCGCGCTGGCCGAGAACGTCAATCGCTGCGGCAACGCGCTGCTCGGACTCGGCGTCGAACCGGGCGCCCGGCTGCTGATGGTGGTCAAGGACCGCCCGGAATTCTTCTTTCTGTTCTGGGGTGCGATAAAGGCAGGCATCGTGCCGGTGCCAGTCAACACCCTGTGGGGCGCGTCCGACTACCGCTACCTGATCGACGACTCGGAATGCGCGCTGGTCGTTTGCGCGCCCGAGGATGAGCCCACGCTGCGCACCGCGGTCGCCGACGCCGACCATGCAACGCGCCTGCTGCTTCTGGACGACGGCCCGGCTGGCTTGGCCGCGCTGATGGCCACGGCGTCCCCGGCACTCGAACCCGCGGACGCCGCGGTGGAGGACGAATGCTTCTGGCTCTATTCGTCGGGCTCGACCGGCCAGCCCAAGGCCGCGATTCACCGCCAGCGCGACATGGTCGTCACCTGCGTGCAGTACGCGCAAGGCGTGCTCGGCATGACCGACACGGACATGTGCTTTTCCGCGGCTAAACTCTTCTTCGCCTACGGCCTGGGGAACGCCATGACGTTTCCGCTGTGGTGCGGGGCCGCGACGGTGCTGAACGAGGCGCGGCCCACGCCGGCGCTGACGTTCGACGTCATCGAACGCTTCCGGCCCAGCCTGTTCTTCGGCGTGCCCACGCTGTACGCCGGCCAGCTTGCGGCGCTCGAACAGACGCCGCGTGATCTGTCCTCACTACGCGCCTGCGTATCTGCGGGCGAGGCCCTGCCCGCGGACGTGTTGCGCCGTTGGCAGGAGCGGACCTGCCTGACGATTCTGGACGGCATCGGTTCGACCGAGTTGCTGCACATCTTCATCTCCAACCGCCCGGACGACGTGCAGCCGGGCAGCAGCGGACGTCCGGTCCCCGGCTACGCAGCCAAAATCGTGGATGAAGACGGCCATCAGGTCGCGCGGGGCGACGTCGGGCGGCTCCTGATTCAGGGCCGGTCCGCGGCGGCGCGCTACTGGAAGAATCCGGGCAAGACCGCGGCGACCATGCTCGGCAACGACTGGATCAACACCGGCGACACCTATCTGCAGGACGCGGACGGACGCTACGTGTACTGCGGCCGCTCGGACGACATGCTCAAGGTGTCGGGCCAATGGGTCGCGCCGGCCGAGGTCGAAGGGATTCTGTTCCAGCATCCCGCGGTGCTGGAAGCCGCGATCGTCGGCTGGGAAGACGACCACAAGCTGATCAAACCCAAAGCCTTCGTCGTCCTCAAAGCGGGGCAGTCTGCGAGCGAGACGCTCGCCCGGGAACTCAGAGCGTTCGTCAAGGAACGTACCCTGCCGCACAAATATCCGCGGTGGGTAGAGTTCGTCCCCGACCTGCCCAAGACCGCGACCGGCAAGATCCAGCGATACAAGCTGCGCGCAGGGTAGGGGCAGGCGTCCAGAAGTTTGGAAGTCTCCCAGAAGACCCCCTCCCTAGCCCTCCCCCTCAAGGAAGGAGGGAAGGATAAAGAGAAGATACTCGGAGGCGGCTGGTTTCTCTCATCCTCGGAGAGGGCGAGTCGAGGTGAGGAGGCAAGCTGAGCTACTGCACGACATTTCGCGGTGCGGGGTTTTGGGACATAATGCCCGCAAGTATGAGAACCGTTCACGGAGGAAGCCGTATGTACACCGATTTCAACGTCATCGACGCGGACGGGCATGTCGTGGAGCCGAAGGGCATGTGGCACGACTACATTGAGGAACCGTACAAGAGCCGGGCGCCGCGCAGCGTCGGGGCGTTCTCGCTGGTGGTGAACGACCGCATCGCGCCCAAGCGCGAAGGCACCAACCGCGTCGTGCCCGAAATGGGCGACGAGACCAAACAGTTGTTTCTGCGCAAGTTCAAGGACGCCGTGGCCGAGCAGTTCAGCCCGGAACGACAATTGAAGGACATGACCCGCGAGGGCATCGACCAAGCGGTGTTGTATCCGACTCAAGGGCTGTTCGCGCTCGCCCAGGACGATCTGGAGCCGAAGTTCGCCGCGGCCATCGCGCGGGCGTACAACAACTGGCTGTCCGATTTCTGCGGCCACGCGCCCGGCACGTTCTTCGGCGCGGCCATGATTCCGTTGCAGGACGTTGACGAGGCGGTCGCCGAGGCGCGCCGCGCGGTGCGCGAACTCGGTATGAAGGCCGTCTTCGTCCGGCCCAATCCCATTCGCGGACGCATGCTCGACGATCGCTACTACGACCCACTGTACGCGGCGTTGGAAGACCTGGACGTACCGCTCGGTACGCACGAAGGCATGGGTTCGCTGCTCCCCACGGCCGGCGCCGACCGCTATACGCACTCCTACTTCAGCCACATCTGTTCCCATGCGATGGAGACCATGCTGGCCTGTCTCAGCATCGTCGGCGGCGGGGTGCTGGAACGGTTTCCCAACCTGACGGTCGCCTTTCTGGAAGCTGGCTGCGGCTGGCTGCCGTATTGGCTGGAACGCATGGACGAGCACACCGAATGGGTCGGCGGGGTGAACTGGCTGAAGAAGAAACCCAGCGAGTATTTTCTGCGCCAGTGCTACATCGGCTGCGAGGCCGGCGAGGAGTCGCTCCCTCAGGTCGTGCAGTTGCTCGGCGACCGGAACATCGTGTTCGCGTCCGACTATCCGCACCCGGACGCGAAATTTCCCGACACCGTAAAAGCCACGGCTGCGCTCGACGGTCTGTCGCAGGATGCCAAACGCGCCATCATGCGCGACAACGCCCAGCGTCTCTACCGTTTGTGACCGATCCCGGCGTCGAAACCGGCCATGCGCTGCCCGCGGTGCGCCACCGATAATCCCGACGGGGCAAAGTTCTGCATTGAGTGCGGCGCCGCGTTCGGCCGGCACTGCCCGAACTGTGGGGCTGCCGCGCCGGCGCGGGCCAAATTCTGTGCCGAGTGCGGCACCGCGCTCGACTCCCCGATCGAGTCCGCTGCGCAGCGGAGTCAGGTCTCAGCGCCGGCGGTGCCGGTTACGCCGCCGCGACATCTGGCCGACCGCATCCGCGCCGAACAGGCCGCGCTCGAAGCCCGAGGAGGCGCCCACGGCGAGCGCAAGACGATCACCGCGCTGTTCGCCGACATCAAGGGCTCGATGGCGCTCATCGAAGACCTCGACCCCGAAGACGCACGCTCGGTCATCGACCCGGCGCTGCAACTCATGATGGACGCGGTCCATCGTTACGAAGGCTACGTGGCGCAGTCCATGGGCGACGGTGTCTTCGCGCTGTTCGGCGCGCCGCTGGCCCACGAGGATCACGCCCAGCGGGCACTGTTCGCCGCGCTGCGGATGCAGGAGCGTGGGCGGCGTTACGCCGAACGGCTGCGCGGCGAGAAGGGTATCAACCTGCAGATCCGCGTCGGCGTGAACAGCGGCGCGGTCGTGGTCCGCTCCATCCGCAAGGACGACCTGCACACGGATTACGTGCCGGTCGGCCACTCCACCAGCCTGGCCGCGCGGCTGGAAGGGCTCGCCACTCCCGGCTCCATCGTCGCCAGCGAGCACACCCACAAGTTGGCCGAGGGCTATTTCGAGTTCCGCGATCTGGGCGCGGCCAAGATCAAGGGCGTCAGCGGGCCGCTGCACATCTACGAGGTGCTCGGGGTCGGGCCGCTGCGCACCCGCCTGCAAGTGTCCGCGGCGCGCGGGCTGTCGCGCTTCGTGGGCCGCAAGAAAGAGGTCGACGACCTCAAGCAGCTCCGCGAACAGGCGCGCGGCGGACGCGGGCAGATCGTGGGCGTGGTGGGCGAGCCGGGCGTGGGCAAGTCGCGGCTGTTCCACGAGTTCCGGCTGCTCTCGGAATCGACCTGCCTCGTGCTCGCCACTTTCTGTCAGGCCCACGGCCGCGGGTCCGCGTATCTGCCGCTGATCGAACTCCTGCGCGGCTACTTCGGCGTGCAGCCGCAGGACGACGAGCGGAGCCTGCACGAAAAAGTGGCCGGCCGCGTGGTCGCGCTCGACCGCGACCTGGAAGACGGGTTACCCTACGTGTTGGCCCTGCTCGGCCATACGGAGTTCATCGCCGCCTTGCAGCAGATGGACCCCGACATCCGCCGGCAGCGCTCGTTCGACGCGGTCAAACGGCTCCTGCTGCGCGAGAGCCGCAATCGCACGCTGTTGCTGATCTTCGAGGATCTGCAATGGCTGGACCCCGAGACGCAGGCGTTCCTCGACGCGCTGGCCGACAGCGTGGCGACCGCCGCGGTCGTGCTGCTGACCAACTACCGGCCGGGCTACCGCCACGACTGGGGCCGCAAGACTTATTACAGCCAACTCCGGCTGAACGCCCTGGGCGTGGACGACGCGCGGGAACTGATCGACGCGCTGCTCGGGGATGCGGTCCGCACGTCCGTCGCCCTCGACCCGCTCAAGCGCCTCATCCTGGACAAGACCGAGGGCACGCCGTTCTTCATCGAAGAGATGATCCGCGCCCTGTTCGACCAGGGCATCCTGACGCACGGGCTGGGCGGCGTGACGCTCACCGCGGCCCTGGACGACCTGCGCATTCCCGACACGGTGCAGGGCGTGCTGGCCGGCCGTATCGACCTGCTCGGCGGCGAGGAGAAAGACCTGCTTCAGACCGCGGCCGTCATCGGGCGCGAATTTCCACTCGGGCTGCTCGGTCGCGTCGCCCGGAAATCCGAGGCCGACCTCGCGCCGGCCCTGTCCCGGCTGCAATCCGCGGAGTTCATCTACGAACAGCCCGCGTTCCCCGACGTCGCCTACACCTTCAAGCATCTCCTGACCCAGGAAGTGGCGTACGGCACGCTCGTCTCCGCGCACCGTCAGGAACTGCACGCGCGTACCGCGGCCGCAATCTCCGAGGCCGCGGACCCGCTCGACGAATCCGGGCTGCGGGACTTGGCCTACCACTCGGTGCGCAGCGGCGACACGGAACGCGCCGCGGCCTCCTACCAGCAGGCCGGCGACTTGGCGTTACACCGGTCGTCGTACACTGAGGCGATGCACGACTTCACCCGCGCCCTGAACCTTCTCCCGTCCCTGTCCCAGACGCCGGCGCGCCAACAACAGGAATTGTCGTTGCTGATCGCGCTCGGCATGTCGCTCATGGCGACCAAGGGGCACACCGACCCAGAAGTCGAGCGGGTCTATTCGCGCGCGCGCAAGCTGGCGGGGACGCTCGGCGACGTGCCCCAGACGTTCGGAGCGATGTTCGCCCTGTGGCGCTTCTACGTGGCGCGCGGGGAATATCCCGAAGCCGGCCGGATGATCGAGAACCTGCGTGCCCTGTCCGAGGACGTGCCCGACTCGGAACGATTCCTGCCCGCACAGCAGGCGCTCGGGCTGACCGCGTTCCGGTTCGGCTCTTTCGTGGAGGCGCGCACCCACCTGGAACGCAGCGTGGCCTTGTACGAAGCCGACCGCCCCGACGCCGATCACCCCGCCTTCACCCAGGGCGACCTCGACCCGGGCGTGAGCAGTCTATCGTTCCTGGCCTGGACGCTCTGGCATCTCGGCTACCCGGACCAAGCCCTGCAACGCAGCAACCAAGCCATCGAAATGGCGCGCGCCCTGTCGCATCCGTACAGCCTCGTCTTCGCCCTGCATTTCAACGCCGGAGTGCACCGCTTCCGGCGCGACGGCGCGCGGGCGCAAGCGCAGGCGCAAGTCGTCATGCGTCTGGCCGAGGAACACGGCTTCCCCTTCTTTCGGTCCGGCGGCACCTTTCTGCGCGGCTGGGCACTCGCCGCTCAGGGGCGACGCGAAGATGGCATCGTGCAGATGGAAGAAGGGTTGCGCCTGTGGCGCGAGTCGGGCACCCGCCAACTCGGCCAAGTCTCGCTGCTCTTGGCCGAAGCCTACGTCGCCACGGACCGGGTGTCGGACGCCCTCGCGATCGTGGACGCCTCGGAAGCCGAGATCAACGAGAGCGACGAACGCTGGTGGGAAGCCGAGCTGATGCGCGTGCGCGGCGAAGTCCGGCACCTGTCGGACCCGACCTCCGCCCCGCGGCGTCTCCAGGAAGCGGCCGCGTATTTCGAGCGGGCCATCGAGACCGCCCAACGCCAGCAAGCCACGTCGTTGGCTCTCCGCGCCTCGGTCTCCCTGGCCAAACTCTGGCGAGGCACGGACCGGCAGGCCGAAGGCTACCGCCGCTTGGCCGAATTCCACGCTACGTTCCGCGAGGGGCTGGACACCACCGACCTGCGGGCTGCGGGGGAACTTCTAGCTGAACAGAAATGAGGCGGTCAGGTCGGATTGCTTGCAAAAGGAAATTCTTTACAAGTTGATCCCGAAAGCAGCTTCTCCTCGTCATAACCTGCGCAAGCAGGTATCCACGCCCTGGATTCCCGCTTCCGCGGAAATAACGAGGGGAGTGCGGGAATGACGACTGTGGGGCTCTTCAAGTACGTCATTCTCCCTCAAGATGGGGTGTCTGCCCAGATTAGTTGTCGCTGGCCTCGTCCGCCAATACTATTCCGTTGAGCATAAACGCTCGCGGAACATCGGTGGGGTAAGGATTGGAACCGGGAATCGGGACGCACGGACGAGCAAGTCGTGGTCACCGGTCACCAAGGCATCGGCCCGAGCGGTCAAGGCAAGCTCAAGGAAGGGGATGTCGAAAGGATCGCGGCAGTGTGGAACCGGAGGCGCCTCCGACACGATGACCACCTTGCACCAGGGAAGATAATCGGCCAGCAGGTCTTCCCGGTCTCGGCTCCCGAGGTGGAATTTCGGATAGGCCAGTACGCGGATCAACTCCCCCACCGTATGACGGCTGACGAGCGGACGAACCGAGCCCATATGCCAAGCCGTACGGAGCCAAGAGAGAGTTCCCGCGTGGAACAACAGGGCCGAAACTAAGACGATGGTATCGAGAACGACGCGAGGTGATCTCATTCCGCGCTGCGCGCCCACGAGGCCCTAGCGACGACTGCCGGAATTCGAAGGAAAAGTACCAAGCAGTGGGTAGTCAAAGTGCTGGACAAGGCGGCTGCGCAAGGCTGACCGATTCCCGCAGGTCAGAAACGCTATGTGTCCTCGACTGGCAGATTTGCCCAGGTAACATTAGAGCAAGTCGTCCACATCAATGCCGAGGACCCTGGCGAAGGCGGCTGAGGTGCGGGCTGAGTCTGTGCGTTTCCCCGTTTCGATCTGCGACCGATAGACCGCGTTGATACCCGCGGCTTCGGCTAATTGCTTCTGTATCATGCCGCGATGATCGCGGTATACCCTGACGCACTTTCTCTTGCCAGCAGACAATCGGCCAGGGCAATAGGAAAAGACTCGCCGCCCTCTACTTTGGCCAGATCGTACAAGTCTTCGTCGCTCATCTCCACCTCGGCATCCACCTGTGGTAAGTAGCCACAATCCGCTCATTTATGAAACGGTTACGAACGAATGGGAAACAACAGACAAACTGATCGGCAATAGAGTACGATGCCCTTCGACTCAGAGATGAGCTTTTTGATCTCGGTCTCTGAGCTTGCTGTGCCTTGAGCTTGGTCCTTGAGCCTGGTTGGTGAGCCTGCGGTCCCTGAGCCTGTCGAAGGGTCGAACCATGTTGAATGGCCCTCCGGCCCCGCTTTGTTATGTCGTCTCGAACTGAATGGAGGGAGAAACGTGACTATCTATAGAATCACAGCAGCACTGCTGCTTCTGACGGTAACGTCGGTACTAGCCGCGGACTTCGACGCGGGGATGCAGGCATACGAGCGGGGCGACTATGCCGCGGCCATGCGAGAATTTCAGCCGTTGGCCGAGGATGGACTCGCCGCGGCGCAGTACAATCTGGGAATCATGTATGCCAACGGTCACGGCGTCGAACAGGACGCAGGCCAAGCCGTGACGTGGTTTCGGCAGGCCGCGGAACAGGGCTTGGCCGCGGCGCAATACAACCTGGCGGTTCGATACGCCAACGGCGAGGGTATCGACCGCGACGTCGAGCAGGCATTGCGCTGGCTGCGCAAAGCCGCGGAGCAGAACGACGTTCCCGCGCAGTTCACCTTGGGACTCATGTACGCCAACGGTCGGAACGTCGAGCAGGATGACGAACAGGCCGTGCATTGGCTCCGCAAGGCCGCGGAGCAGGGAGCCGCGGCGGCCCAACTCAACCTTGGTCTGATGTATGCCGCGGGCCGCGGCGTACCCGAAGATTCCGCTCAGGCTGCGACTTGGTATCGTAAGGCCGCGGAACAGGGACTCCCCGCAGCACAGGATAATCTGGCTTTCCTGTACGCCAACGGTCGCGGCGTCCCCCAAGACGACGAGCAGGCCGCGGACTGGTATCGCAGGGCCGCCGACCGGCGATACGTCCCGGCTCAGGTGAAATTGGGCGCCATGTACGCCAAGGGCCGGGGCGTTCCCCAAGACCCGGGCCAAGCCGTGTTCTGGTTCCAGCGCGCCGCGGCGGCAGGCAACCCTGACGGTCAGTTCAATCTGGCGGTCCACTACGCCAAAGGCGAAGGCATCTCCGAGGACGCCGTCCGCGCCTACGTCTGGTTCGACCTCGCCGCGGCGCAGGGCGACGAGGAGGCGGGCCGCAACCGCGACGAGATACGAAAAAGTCTGACCGCCGAGCAGCTTGCCGAGGCGAAGAAGCTCAGCGGCGAATTTGCAGCGCAGATTACAGACGGTCCAGGCCATGTAGCTGAGTAGTATTTCTTTTTGGAGATCTCCCCCATATTTTCCGGGTATAGCACGCAGATACTGAAAGGAGAAACCATGACCGATTTTGAAGCTGCATCTCTTGCCTTACAAGAAACCGCCAGTGCCCAGATGTTCTGGATCGGCCTTGGACAGATTGTCGTCATCCTCCTTGGGCTGGCTCTCATACATTGGGAAGGCGGCGCCCGTGCACAAGAACACGCCGACCGCCACGTCGAGGCCATGACCGCGTTACGGACACTCATCGAACGAACCACTCCCCCCAAAGAGTAGGCGAACCGCAATGCCCACTCCAGTAATCACCAGAATCAAACGCCGACACCACCACACGCTCGAAATCCCAAGATGCGGGGCAGGCCAACACCCGGAGACCCTCGATACAATGAGAGCCTCTGACAACGAGGGCGCCACGAAAGAGGCGTATTACACATACAGCCGATCGTTAGAACCCGCTTGGATCAGGCCGCTTGTGGCTTGATGGCGCGTTCAGCCAAGCGGGCTACGGAGCCTTGGCAAAGACGGTCGAGCGCGCGGATGTCAGGTTGGTGCCGCTCAATATATCGCTACGGGAATCAGCGTGTCGTTGCCGAAGCGCGTATAGCCCCGCACGGCAAGCGGGTCCGGGCTGAACACTTCGCACGTGGTCTGGTGCCGGGCTTCTTCTTCCGTCTTGCCCGCGTCCGTCAGGGCTGCTTGCAGGTTGGCGTTCATTCCGTCCACCGTTTTGTTCGGCCAGTAGCAAAACCGGGATCAGCTAGTACTTGTCAGGGGGAGTGTCCGATTCCATCCCCCTCCCTGACTATTTCTCAATGTCGTCGCCCAGACACTGATATTGAACGCTGACCATGTGACGGGCGCAACCTGAGAACCCCCCAGGCTGATTACAGACTCTTTTCATCCCGCCGAATCGTTGCGCGTCGGTATAGCCCCAGCTTTGACACCGAGCTTTTGCCTCTCGGTCTGCGGTCGCCCAATCAATTTCGACCGTTTGAAACTCCCCCTGCTCATATCCCATTTCAATCGTTCCATCGGCTCGACTTCCGCCCATTGGCGTCGCTCGCTTGACCGCGCTACACCCGTTCAACAACAGGACGAAGGTGGCAGATGCTACCCATCCCCAATAAAAATTCCTTGTACGCATAACCCTTCCTTTCTCTCTAGTTTCCTCCGTGTGGGGCTGCGGATAGATAGTTCGACGCCCCGAGACTGACGTCAAATCGTAAGTCGAAATAACGTTAAGTCTTTCCCTCACCGTACACCCCCTTGTGTGTTCGCTAGGTCCGGCTCCGTCGCCGGGCCGTTGCTAACTCCACATAGGGATATGAGGGTTCCCCGCGTATTCACCGGGACGTGGTGGCCAAACCCCGTCCAGATGGTTGTTGTATTTCGCAGGCGACCCGACTCAGCAGGTCCCTACATGAAGTTAGCGATGCGGCTTCTTTCACAATGAAGTCGCTTTTGTCAAATAGGGGGGGTCTCCGTTCGGCTGCCCCCTCATCGGTCCCTTCGACAGGCTCAGGGACCGGGGGGAGGTGTAGGGGCGAAAAATTTGTCGCCCCTACAGCCGCGAGACCTTATTATTCGGCAGAATGACGCGGCACGGCTGGCGTGGTATGCAGACACCCGCCTCTTTATCCCTCTGTGAAACGAGCCGTTGACGGCCTTGGAACTATGCACACCGTCACCCCCGTCCGCGCCGCGGACGCGACCCGCCATACGCCGGAGCCCGCACGCGCCGCGACCGACCGGCGCTCGGAGTTCGAGCACGACCGCGCGCGGATCATCCATGCCGCGGCGTTCCGCCGTTTGCAGGGCAAGACGCAGGTGTTCGGCATCTACGAAGGGGACTTCTTTCGGACGCGGCTCACCCACTCGCTCGAAGTCGCGCAGGTCGCCAAGGGTATTGCGCTGGCCCACGGCGCCGACCCGGATCTAGTCGAAGCCGTGTGTCTGGCACACGACCTCGGCCACCCGCCCTTCGGGCACAACGGCGAACGCACCCTGCATGAACTCATGCGCCCGTACGGCGGCTTCGAGGGCAACGCGCAGACGTTTCGCATTCTGACCTATCTCGAACAGAAACACGCCGACTACATGGGCCTGAACCTGACCTATCAAACCCTGGATGGGGTGCTGAAATACAAGACCTGCATCGACGCGTCGGCCATTGCCGCCAACGCCCCGCGCCAGCCGGTCAAGGGCTTCTACGCCTGGGACCGCGATCTGGTCGAGACGATCACGCAGCGCACCGGCAGCGGGGACGGCTCCAGCTTCGAAGGGCAGATCATGGATGTAGCCGACGACATCGCCTACTCGGTGCACGACCTGGAAGACAGCCTCAAGGCCGGCCTGCTGACCACCACGGACCTGCGCCGCAAACCGCCGCGGCATGTCGTGGCGGCGGTCAACGCCAAACTGACGGCTTGGGAGCGGACCGTCGACGAAGCCGCGGTGCACGACGAACTGGCAGGCATTGCGGATCGGCTGGAACAGTTGGAGCAACGGTCGGTCCGCGCCGGGCGGAAGATGCTGACGCGCGACCTGATCCACGCCTTCGCCAACACGGTCGCGGTGCAGCCGCATGGCCGCATCGACACCGACTTTGCGAACCGTCTGCGGATCGAGGCGCTCAAGGCATTCGAGTTGTACAAGGTCATCGACAATCCGCGCGTAACCACGCTCGGCCACAAGGGCAAGGAAGTGTTACAACGGCTGTTCGCCGTGCTCGATCAGGGCCGCGAGTCGGTCGGATTATTCCCCGAGGACCACGGCGAACACTATGAAAAGGCACTACTCGACCGAGACGAGACTGCGCGCAAACGGGTGATCTGCGACTTTCTGGCCGGGATGACCGACTCGTACGCCATGCGTTTCTACAGCCGCCTGTTCGTGCCCGGGGAAGGCAGCTTCTACGAGATGTTGTGAGCGGGCGGGGGAATTTGTCGCATCTTCCCTTTTCCATCCCCTCTCCCTCCGGGAGAGGGTCCGGCACGCAGCGTCGAACCGGATCGAAAACCACAAACCGCAACACTCTCACCTCTGCGTGTAGGGGCAGGCCCCTGCGGTCCCTGAGCCTGTCGAAGGGAGAGAGGGGAGACCGGTATGCGGCCCCGCCTAGCGCAACGCCACGGCCTTGTCGCGGGCGCGGGGCAGCCGGAACCAAACGTCGTTGCAGGCGTCCATCTCCTCGTCGTCGAGTTTCAGGTCCACCGCGGGCAGGGACTGTTCGAGTTGCGCCGCGGAGGTCGCGCCCACGATCGGCGCGGTCACCTCGGGTTGTGCCAGGACCCAGGCGATCGCGACCTGGACGATGGAGCGGTTGCGCGCCGCGAAGAACTGCTTGAGGTCTTCGACCGCGTGGAATTGCGCGTCGTGCCAGTAGCGGGCGCGGTACGTTTCTCCGGCCCGGCCGCTCAGGGCAAAGCGCGTGTCTGCGGCCGGCGGTGCGTCGGAGGCGTGCTTGCCGGTCAGAAAGCCGCCGGCCAAGGGGTTGTAAGGGATCATGCCGACGTTCTGCTCGCGGCACAGCGGAAACAGTTCGTGCTCGATCTCGCGGAACAGCATGTTGTAGCGCGGCTGCACGCACTCGAAGCGGGCCAGGCCCAGCTTGTCGCTCTGCCACAGGGCGAGGGCCAGGCGCCACGCCTGGAAGTTGGAGCAGCCGATATACCGCACCTTCCCTCGGTGGACGAGGTCGTCCAGTGCGCCCAGCGTTTCGTCGATCGGGGTGCGCGGGTCGGGCGCGTGCACTTGGTAGAGATCGATGTAGTCGGTCTGCAAGCGCCGCAGGCTGGCCTCGACCGCGGCGAAGACGTGCTTGCGGGACAGTCCGCTGTCGTTGGGCCGGTCGCCCATCGCGCCCCAGCATTTGGTCGCCAACACGACGTCATCGCGTCGGCCTTTCAGCCATTTGCCGACGATTTCTTCGGTGCGGCCGGCGGTCTCGACGCCTCCGCCCGCGGGATAGACGTCCGCGGTGTCGAAGAAATCGACGCCGTGTTCGAAGGCCGTGTCCATGACGGCAAAGCTCGTGGCCTCGTCGCACTGTCGCCCGAACGTCATCGTGCCCAGGCAGATTTCCGAAACCTTCAAGCCCGTTCGTCCCATGCGCTTCGTCTTCATGGTCGCTCCCGTCCTCCTCATTATTGGGGCAACTGTCTTCTCCTTCTCTCCCCAGCCCTCTCCCACGAGGGGAGAAGGGGAAGACCTAAAGCGAGGAAGCCGGTGCCCTCCTGGATTTTGCGCCGACCGCGCGATGGTGCTATGCCTCTGCCGTTCGTTCCCTACCATCCCGGCCGCGAGTCTGGAAAGATCGGCGCCGCGCCCCATCGCGGCACCACGAAAGGAGTCCGACATGGCACAACGCGCGAAGACACGGGGCAAGGTCGTTCCGTTCCGTTCATCGAAGAAGGCGGCGTCCGCCGCTCTCAGCCCACAGCAAGCGCGCGCCCTGCGCAAACAGGACGCCGCCCACCTCGTGCACGGCTTCGTGCCACTCCACTTGCAGCAGGACAAAGGCGTGCCGGTGTTCGTCAAGGGCCAGGGCATCTACCTGTGGGACACCGCCGGCAAGAAGTACATCGACGGTCTGTCGTCACTGTGGAACGTGCACGTCGGACACGGCCGCAAGGAGATCAACCGCGCGGTCACGGCGCAGATGAACAAGCTCGCCTTTGCGCCCACGCTGATCGGCCCGACGTCGGTGCCGACCGTCCAGCTCGCGACCAAGCTCGCCAAGATCGCGCCCAAGGGCCTGACCCGGGTGATGCTGACGTCGGGCGGCTCGGAGTCCAACGAAGCCATGATCCGGCTGGTGCGGGCCTACTGGAAAGCCAAGGGCCAGCCCAAGAAGACCAAGTTCATCACCCTGGAACAGGGGTATCACGGCTCGTCGAGCGGGGCGGCGTCGCTGACCGGCATCCCGGTCTTCAACGATCAGGTCGCGCCCGGGCTGCCCGACGTGATCCACATGCCGCGGCCCTACACCTACCGCGAGGACAACGGCGCCGAACTGTTGGAGAAGATCATCGAACGCGAAGGCGCGGACACGATTGCCGCGTTCGAGGCCGAGCCCATTCAGGGCGTGGGCGGGGTCATCGTGCCGCCCGACGGCTGGTGGCCGAAGATCCGCGAAATCTGTTCGCGCCACGACGTGCTGATGGTGTGCGACGAGGTGATTACCGGCTTCGGCCGCACGGGCACGATGTTCGCCTGTACGGGCTTCGGCGTCACGCCCGACATTCTGGTGTCGGCCAAGGGCGTCACGAGCGGCTACCTGCCGCTGGGCGTGGTGCTGTTCAGGGACGAGATGTTCCAGACCTTTCTGGATACGGGCGACGACTACGCCTTCTGGCACGGCTATACGTACACTGGGCACCCGACCGTGTGCGCCGCGGCACTCGCCAACCTGGAGATCATCCAACGCGAAAAGCTCGTCCAGAACGCGCGCAAGCAGGGCCGTTATCTGCACGAGCGGCTCGCAGCGTTGCACGACCTGCCGATGGTCGGCGACACGCGCGGCAAGGGCCTCATCGCCGCGGTCGAACTGGTTCAGGACAAAGCCACCAAGGAACCGTTCGCCGCGGACCTGCGCGTTTCCCTGCGCGTCTGGGAGAAGGCGTTGGCGAACGGTCTGATTACGCGCGTGGCCGGCGCCAACAGCATTGCGCTGTGTCCGCCGCTCATCATCACCGAACGGCAGATCGACGAAATGGTGGACACGTTGCGCGGCGCCATTCTGGAGGTCGGCAACGAACTGGATGGGGAGTGGCGCAAGGCCAGTGGCAAATAGTCTGCCGACCGTCCTTTCCCGACGCCTCTGGACCCGGGCCGCGGCGGCCGTGTGGCGGCCCGGGTCTCCGTCCCCCCACCGCCACGCTGGTTGCCCGGATCAATGCCGCCTCGGACCGATCCTCGGTCTGGCGGCCTTTCTTCTCCTCAGTCCGGCCCCGGTACGGGCGGGTCTCGATCTTCCGCTCCAAGCGCCTTCTACCCTGCCCGGGGCGATCGTCCTCGAGGCGAAGGACCTTCCGTTTCTCGACGGAAAGCCCGAAGGCCGCATCCACGTCTTCGCCGTGCGCGGAAACGTGTTGGCGGCCATTCCGTTTCAAGTGGACACCCGCGACCGACGGGACCGATGGGTGCTCTCCGAAGGCACCAAACCGACGCGGGACGACCGGCCCGGCGTGTTCGACGCCAACGACGCGGTCGTGTTCCTGCGCCGGGACCTTGGCGGGAGAGCGAGCGCCCCCCCCTTCCCTCCCGGTGTCGAGGGTTGGCACGAGGTGCGGTTGGGTTCGGCCGCGGCGCCAGACGGCTTCGTGTACGTCGGCTTGGGCGAGACACCGCCACGGACCGCGGCGCCGCTGGTGCGCTACGATCGAACACGGGATCGCATCTATGCCGAACGCTATGCGGTCGGGTTCGACGCTCCGCTGCCCAGCCACGTTGCGTTCGTCGCGTCGCTCGGCGAGTACGGCCGCAACATCGTCTCGGAGTCGTCGTTCGTGGGCGAGGTCAGCTTTCTCGGCAATCTGATTCGGATTCACCGCACTCAGGACGATCTGGATTATCAGGTGCGCGGCCATTCCCCGGGCGTCGTGCGCCTCACGCGGCGGACGCGCTATTGGCTCCCCCTTCCGTTCGGGCTGCGCGCCAAAGGGCGCGTGGACCTGCTGTTCTATCCCGACTTCGTGGAAGGCACGGCCCGCGTCAGGATCAAAATCGCGCCGCGCTACGTTCTGGGGGACGGTTGGGTGCGCACGTCGTTCGACTTTCTCGACTTCGGGGCCGCGGACCTCATCCATCCCGCTGCGACCGAGAACGGGCGGCTCCCCAAAGCCGGCGGAACCGAGCGGTGGGCGGCGTTACAAATGCCGAACGAACGGACGCTGCTCTTGGCGACCCGCCTGGAAGGCACGCTTCAGCGCCTCGACCAGCAGGTACATTTTTCCACCACAGGCCGCGGGCAGCCGACGTTCGGCTTCCGTTTCTCCAACATCTCGGCACTGGACACCGGGACCTACCATCTGTCGCTGTTCGCGGTCGTACTGGACGGCCACGACCCGGCCTCCATCCGTTCGGCCGCGGCCTTCTTTCTGTCCCCGCCGAATGTGACCGTCACGCCGGTCCGCGACGTGAGGTGACCCGCTCTGTACTTTGCTTCGCCACTGCCGTGATGAGGAGGGGCGAGTCAATTTGCGATTCGGACCCTCACCCTAGCCCTCTCCCAAAGGGAGAGGGGATTTAAGAAGGAATCGGAAGCAAGGGTGATCGCGGACGAGCCGATCTAAAGCCGACTCCTTCTCGTCATGCCCTGGATTCCTGCTTCCGCGGGAATGACGATCTGATTGAAACGTCAAGTACGTCATTACCTCTGGGAATTACATACAAGAGGACCCTAATGGTCAAAGGGTCAGGGGTGGGATGCAAAGGCCGAGGTGACATTGAGGCTCGTTTCGACAGGCTCAACGAACTGAGGAGGGAGGCGGGGAAGGTCCTTGAGCCTGTCGAAAGGCCGGGGGTAGGAGGGGGCAGCGTGTGAAGACGGTAGTCCCCTCGGGGCTCGTTTCGATCCTTCGACCCTTCGACAAGCTCAGGACACCATAGCCCCAACGAACTGAGGGTTGGGAAGATTCCTGAATTTGTGGTGCCTTGAGCCCGGTTGGTGAGCCCGCGATTCCTGAGCTTGTCGAAGGGTCGAACCATGCAGAAGGGTGTCGCAACGGGTACGGGATCTTCTTGTATGTAATTCCCTTACCTTTTCTTAATTCATCCCCTCTCCCTCTGGGAGAGGGCTACGGTGAGGGTCCGGCGTAGTGGGGGGGAACCGTGGGCGGCGTCACCCGCTCTGCTCGGCCAGCGCCCAGCCGATGTCGCTGAGTTCGCGGCACTTCTCGCCGCGCGTGATGGCCTCGGGCGAA
This sequence comes from uncultured Binatia bacterium (SeqCode), assembly GCA_965200125.1. Classification (GTDB taxonomy): domain Bacteria; phylum Desulfobacterota; class Binatia; order Bin18; family Bin18; genus Bin18. Next base: position 246,393 of record OZ241332.1, read on the forward strand.
CTGGCGTTGCCCTCCAGGCCGCGCTTGTACACGCCCTGCACGATGGCGGCCAGCCGGAACAGCGAAAAGACCAGATAGAAGTTCCAGTCCGGGATGTCGGTCTTGCCCGCCAGGCGGCAGTACCATTCCACGTACTCCGCCTCGGACGGAATGCCGGAGTCCGGGTCGAGCCGGGTCAGGTCGCCGCGCATGTCGTCGGGCACGTGGTACGGCAGGCAGTTGTACGCCAAGTCCGACAGGGGCGCGCCCAGCGTGCTCAACTCCCAGTCCACGACGGCCAGCACGCGCGGCTCGTGATGGTGGAAGATCATGTTCTCCAACCGGAAATCGCCGTGCGCAATGGTGGTGTCCTGATCCGCGGGCAGATGCGCCGGCAGCCAGTCCATCAACTTCTGCATGGCCGGCAGGTCCTCGGTCTTGCTGGCCTCGTACTGCGTGGACCAGCGGCGGAGTTGGCGTTCCATGTAGCCACCGACCTTGCCGTAACCGGTCAGGCCGACCGACTCGAAATCGACGCGGTGGAGCTTGGCGAGCGCGTCGACCATGGCCCGATAGACCGCGCTTCGCTCCGGGGGGGCGAGGTCGGCGAGTTCGTAACTGCGAAACACGCGGCCGTCCACGAAATCCATGATGTAGAAGTCCACGCCGATGACGCTCGGGTCCTGACACAGGACGCGGGGTCTGGCGACCGGCACGTCCGTTTCCCACAGCGCGGAGATCACCCGAAACTCGCGATCCACGGCGTGCGCGGACGGCAGCAGCTTGCCGGGCGGCTTCTTGCGCAGCACGTAGCGCCGGCCGGCACCGTCGGTGAGCACGAAGGTCGGGTTGGACATGCCGCCGCGCACCTGGCCGACGTGCAGCGGCGCGCGAAAGCCGTCGACGTGGTCAAGCAAGTAGCGTTCGAGCGCGGTCTCGTCGAAGCGGTGCTGGTCGAGTACGTCCGCGGTCTCGGTCGTCAGTGACGTGCGCGGCGTCATCATCAGGTCGGTTTCGGCTGCTGTCATGGCTCCCTCTCCCGCGTGCGGTCCCGCCGTTCGTCGGCCCGTTCAAACATTCACGTCCGGCATGTGCAAGGGCGGCTCCGTCATGGAAGAGAGGAGTTTGCCGTTCGATCCCCTCCCCCATTCGACCTTTCGACAGGCTCGAGGCACCGCAAGCTCGGGGACCACTGGGAGAAGGCTAGAGCCTGCCCCGGGCTTGATCCGGGGGAGAGGGTCGGATCGGCCGCGACGAATCAGCCCGGTAATGGCAAGCTGAGACGTCCCCCCTCACCGGGCTCAGCCGACCTGCGTCGGGCGCTCGTGTCCCGGTTCGATCAGCACGAGCCGGCCGTCTTCCACCCGAAGTCGCGTGCACGAACAGTTGTCCGGCTCGAAACACACGACCCGGTCGTCGCCCGTGGCCGCACCCACGGCTGCGTTGATGGCGATGAAATGCGTGGTGACGACGCTGGACGTCTCGATACCGACAAGTGCCGCGACGAGGCGGGCGCGCCACGCGGCATACTCCGCCGATAGATCGCTCCACGTTCCGCGCATGGCGGCGCGCAACCAGGCGGCGCGCGCCTGCACGTCCGCGGCGACCGGTTCGGGCGATGGGATTTCGGTCACGGCCGGCTCGACCCGCGCCCGTACGTTCCATTGCGTTTCGAACGCCGCGGCGGTCTGCCGCGCGCGCAGCAGCGGGCTGGTGACGACCGGCAACGGGCCGACGGCGTCCAACCGTTCGGCGACCGCGGCGGCTTGATCCCGGCCGACCGCGTCGAGTCCCGGGTCGCGCGCCTCATCGAAACCGGCGCGCGCCCGACCGTGACGGACGAGATACAGAGTCGGCATAGCCACGTCGGGATTCAGGGAGCCGGGCTCGCGTCCGGTCGCGCGTCGGGAATCGCGTCCGACGTTCCGCCCGGCGGCGTCTCGGCCTCCACGTCTGCGGACAGGACGTCGATATGGCTTTGCAGGAACGCCGCGGCGGTGCCCTCGGTCTCGAACCGTGCGATCAACGCCGTCCAGACTACGGGGGCGTGGAACCCGCGTCTCGCCGGGTCAAGAAATTGTTCACGATAGGCGCCGAGCCCCGCGGCATAGGTTTGCAGCCCGGTCCGATACCGCGCCAACTCGATCCGATAGCGGTCCAGCCCCGCGGCATACGCCGCGCGCACCCGACAGAATCCGGTCTGGTCCAGCCGTTCCTCGCGGTACGCCGCGGCTGCGTCGAAGAAGGAGGTCTGACGTTCCCGCACGTGCCGTTCCTGCATGAGCCAAGCCGCCTCGGCCCGGTCTCGAAGCTCGGTCAGCCGCTGGCGTTTGGGTGCAACGGTTTCCCGATACAGCGCGCGAACCCGCCGGTGGAGGGCGACGTCATAGTCGGGCGGATACTTTTCGGGACGATAACGATGCAGGGCCTGAAAGGCGGTCTCGCTGCCCTGCGTCAGTGCCTCGGCTTCTCTGGCCGTTTCGGCGTCGACGCGCAATCCGGCCAATTCGATTCCCACGGCGCGCTTGACCGCGTCGAGCCCCTCGCCGCAGTCCGCGAACCCCGGCTCCGCGCCGCCCAGCAATAAGCAGAGCACGACGCCCGTGCGGACGACGATCCGGCCACGCAAGGCGCGGAGGAAAGCCGCGGGGGGCGCGTCACGTCGCACGGGCGTCGGGCAGGACGGTCACGGCGAGGGAGTACGCGATGTCGTCCTTGAGCAGGTTCCGCACGTAGCAGCCTTTTTCCGCGCGCTCGACCACGCCGCGCACCACGTCTTCGGGCGCGGGACTGCGCACCGTCAGATTGACCGCAATCGTGCGCACGAAGCCTTTTTCGTTCGCCCGGGCCGAGGCCGACGCCCCGGCCAGCGGCACGTTGCGCGCCCGGGCCGTGATCTCCAGCGACATCAGCAGACACCCGCACAGACTTCCCAGAAAGGCAGTCACCGGATCGGGCGCCGTAGCGGTGCCACCCAGCTCCGCGGGCTCGTCCAGCGTCCATGCGTACGGCCCGGCGTGCAGCTCGACCGTGCACGAGCCGCGGGCCAGCACGGCAGCGGGATGGCGGAATCCGTCCGGGACGGAGGATGCTGGACGGCTGGTCATGCGGGGGGATAGGCGACCGCGTCGACCCCGGGCGCGCCGGCTCCTGGAGGTCGCGGCCGAAACGTCTCGTAGAGTTCACGATCCAGTTCCGCTTCGGCCACGTAGCCGGTGAAGGCACGCTGCACCGAGCCGTCGCCCGCGAACAGGAAACTGCTCGGCAGCGCGAACACCTGATAGCGCAAGCCGATCTCGTCCGAGGCGTCGCGCGCGACCGCGTACGGAATGTCGAAGCGGCGCACGAAATCCCGCACCCCGTCGTCCTCGCTCTGCACGGCCACGCCGATGATGGAAAACCCGTGGCGTTTGTACTTGTGGTACAGGCGCACCAGGGCCGGCGTTTCGATCACGCACGGCGCGCACCACGTCGCCCAGAAGTTCACCAGCACGACCTTGCCGGCGTAGTCGGACAGGCGCACCCGGTCGCCGTCTATCGTCGTCAACGTGAAGTCGTAGTTTCCGTAGCTCGACGCGCCGGTCGCGCCTGGGGCCGCGGCGGATCCGACCGGGGGGTCGAGCCCCGCGGACTCGCGCACCAGCAGGGCTTCCGGGTTGAGAAAACTCAGCCGCGCCGACACCCACGCCAGCTTGTCCGTGAACACCAGCAGGCCGACCCCCACGAGCAGCAGTCCCGCGCCCACTTCGACTTGGCGCAGATGACTTTTCACGTTCCGGAAAACGGACAGAAACCCGTTCAGGAACGCGGCCGACAGCATGAACGGAATGCCCAGCCCCAGCGAATAGACCGCCAGCAGCAGCACGCCCTGCTCCAGGGTTTCGGTCGTCGCGGCAACCGCCAGAATACCGGCCAGAATGGGCCCGACGCACGGCGTCCAGCCGAAGGCGAAGAACACGCCCGCGACGAACGCGCGGATCATGCCCGGCTCGCTCCCGGCGTGCTGGAACCGGCGTTCGCGCAGCAGCGCCGGAATCGGTAACAGCCCGGCCAGATGCAGCCCCAGCAGCATGATGCCCAGCCCGGCCACGCTCTGCAGGATGCCGAGGTTGGCGCGCAGCAGCCCGCTCACCGCGGAGGCCGACGCGCCCAGGCCGATGAACACGAGCGAGAACCCGCACACGAACGGCACGCTCTTGAGCAGCGCGCTCACCGCCGTCCGGGACGAGCCGCGGCGTTCGGTCAGTTGCTCGAAGCTCAGGCCGGTGATGAACGTCAGATAGCCCGGCACGATGGGCAGCACGCACGGCGACGCGAACGACAGCACGCCGGCCAGCAGCGCGATGCCCAGTCCGATTTCCATACTCAGCCTGTCCCGCCCTTCCCACGCGCGGAAGGGAGATTTTCGAAAGCGAGGTGCATGGACGGTGCCGATTGAACATTCGGGTTCATAACCCTATTCAGAGCGAGGCGAAAGGCCGACCGGAAGCGGGAACGTATCAGCTTCCTCAGCCTGTCGAAAATCTGATTCCTTGAGCAAGCGGAGAGCAGGATGAAGCGCAAACAAGCCGTGCTGCTGGGCGTGCTCGTGCTGCCGATCGCGGCGTTCTTCGCGTTCGACCTGCAGCGGTTTCTGACGCTCGAATACTTCGCCGCGCAACGCAACGCGATCGCCGCGTTCCACGCCTGGGCGCCGCTGACGACCGCGGGGGCGTTCTTCGCCCTGTACGTGGCGGTCACCGGCCTGTCCCTGCCCGGCGCGGCGCTGCTCACCCTCATCGCCGGGGCGATCTTCGGGTTCGGGCAGGGGGTCGTCCTCGTGTCGTTCGCCAGTTCCTTGGGCGCCACGCTGGCGTTCTCCATCGCCCGCTATCTATTCCGCGATGCGGTGCGCGCCCGCTTCGAGCGCCAGCTCGCCGCCATCGACCGCGGGGTCGAAAAAGACGGCGCCTTCTACCTGTTCGCGCTCCGGCTGGTGCCCGCCTTCCCGTTCTTTGCCGTCAACCTGGCCATGTCGGTCACGCCGCTGTCGGCGTGGACGTTCTATTGGGTCAGCCAGGTCGGAATGCTGGCCGGCACCGTGGTGTATGTGAACGCCGGCGCGCAGTTGGGGCAGATCACGTCCGTGGCCGGCATCGTCTCCCCGGGGCTGATCGTCTCGTTCGCCCTGCTCGGTCTGTTTCCGCTGCTCGCCAAAAAGGCGTTGGACGCCGCCAAGGCGCGCGCCGTGTTACGCCGGTTCGAGAAACCCAAACGGTTCGACACCAACCTCGTCGTGATCGGAGCCGGCTCCGGGGGATTGGTCTGCGCGCTGATCGCGGCCGCGGTCAAGGCCAAGGTCACGTTGATCGAGCGCAACCGCATGGGCGGTGACTGCCTGAACACCGGCTGCGTGCCCAGCAAGTCCCTGCTGTGTTCCGCCAAGATGCTGAACTACATCGCACGCGCCGAGGAGTACGGCTTCAAGCGCGCGACCGCGGAATTCGACTTCGCCGACGTCATGGAGCGCGTGCAGCGGATCATCGCGACGATCGAACCCAAGGACTCCGTGGAGCGGTACACCGGGCTGGGTGTGGACTGCATCCGGGGCGACGCCCAGATCGTCTCGCCCTATTGCGTGCGCGTGAACAGCCGGGAGATCGCTACGCGCACCATCATCGTGGCGACCGGCAGCGCGCCGTTCGTGCCGCCCATCCCGGGCCTGCGCGACGCCGACTATTACACGTCGGATACGATCTGGGAGTTGCGCACCCTGCCCAAGCGGTTCATCGTCCTCGGCGGCGGCCCGATCGGCTGCGAACTGGCGCAGGCGTTCTCCCGCCTGGGTTCGTCCGTGACGATCGTCGAGCGCAATCCCCATCTGCTCATGCGGGAAGACGACGACGCGGTCGCGTGCGTGCAGGAACGGTTCGCCGCGGAAGGCATCCGCATCCTGACCGACCACGCCGCGCTGCGCGTCGAGCCCGCGGACGAAGGCAAGCGTCTCGTCTGCGAACACGCCGGGCAGGAAGTGACCGTGCCGTTCGACGCCGCGCTGGTCGCGGTCGGACGACGACCGACGACCGCGGGGCTCGGCCTGGAAACGGTCGGCGTGACGCTGAGCGCACGCGGGGCCGTGGAAGTGGACGAATACCTGCGCACCAGCGTGCCGACGATCTACGCCTGCGGCGACGTGATCGCGCCGTACCTGTTCACACACACCGCCTCGCACGAGGCGTGGTACGCGACGGTCAACGCCCTGTTCAGTCCCTTCCGTCGTTTCAAGGCGAATTACTCGGTGATTCCGTGGACGACCTTCACCGACCCGGAAGTGGCGCGCGTCGGCCTGAACGAACGGGACGCCGCGCACCAGGGTATTCCCGTCGAAGTGACGCGCTACGACCTGGACGATCTCGACCGCGCCCTCGCCGACGGAGAGGGGTATGGCTTCGTCAAGGTGCTGACGCCGCCCGGCAAGGACCGCATCCTGGGCGTCACCATCGTCGGCCACCACGCCGGCGACCTCATCGCCGAGTTCATTCTGGCCATGAAATGGGGACTGGGCTTGAAGAAGATCATGAGCACGATCCACATCTACCCGACGCTGGCCGAAGCGAACAAATTCGCGGCCGGCGTCTGGCGGCGGAACAACGCCCCGCAGGGCATGCTGAATTGGGTGGAGAAATTCCACCGCTGGCGCCGCTAGACCCCGTCCGAGTCTCCCGCGAAGCCGAGACGAACGGGCGGGGGCTTGAGGGGATGAAGTCCTTGAATATCCCGCCCGGCCGTCATTCCGGCGCAAGCGGGAATCCGGGGCATGGATACCTGCTTTCGCATGCATGACGAAAAATATGCAGGCGCGACGAAAATTGGAGAAATTACATACAAAACGCTCCTCCCGCCCGTTTCGACACCCTTCGACAGGCTCAGGGACCAATCTCAACGGGCTGGGTCCCTGAGCTTGTCGAAGGGTTTTCAACTCAGGCCCATGAGATGCAAGCTGGGGAAAGTCCTAGGACCGTCTTGGACGTCATGCCCGTACTTTACGGCTGGTTCAGGCTCCAGTCGTATGTGTAATCCACGGAACCGGCGAAGTTCTTGAGCCGCGCCACCAGATCGGCTTCGGCGTAGTGCACGAGGTGTTCGATCACAGCGGCTTCGCTGTCGCCGAAGTCCGCGGCGTACCAGTCGTAGATGCTGGAGATGACGAGGGAGTCGTCGTCCACGAAATCCACGCCGCGCGGATGGTTGACGTAGGCGCGCGCCGCGGCGTCGAGCAGCGCCTCGGTATTCTCCGCGGTGAACGCGGCCGCCGACAGATTCGGGCAGCCGTAGCTGGCGCAGTTGACCGCGTAGTGAATCCGGTTGTCGCGCCAGATGGGCCGCAGAATGCCGTGTTCGACGTCGTTCAGGGTCAGGTCCTTTCCGGCGACCTTGGCGTGCACGTCGTTCCACGGGCCGGTTCTGGGGATCCAGCCTTCGTGGATGTCGCGGATGGTATCCACGGGGTACGCGCCCAACACCACGTGCACGGTCAGCGCATTGTAGAAGTTGATCCAGTACGCCTGCTGTTCCGCGCGCGCGTACGTCCTCGGATCGATGGACTGCAGGGCCGTAAGGTAGCTGGCCAGCGTGGCGGTATCCTCGGCGTTGGCCTTGAGTGCGGCGTAGTCGAAGCGGTTCACGCCCGACGGATGGGTCTTGAGATACGCGTCCAGGAGCCCCTGCCAGGCGCTGTGGTCGATGCGCGCGGTGTTCGTTTCGTCGCTCGCGTCCCAGCCCGCCAGCAATTCCGACTCGGGCGCCGCTCCGGCACTCGTCGTCATCAGCACCGCGCCGAGCAGACCCGCACTCAGCCGGCCGAACCATCGGGCACGCTGACGTATGCGTTCGATCCGTATTGCCCCCTCCTGATAAGGGGGGTTGGAGGGGTTCCTCACGAGTCGGGCGCGGGGACATGTTCGCTCGATCCAGACTGGCTGCATGAGCGTTTCTCCTTTCGATCGGAATGACAGACACGATGATCCTGAAACTTGCCCGAGCGTGCATCTCGGCTGCCTCGGTCGAAGGGTGTCGAAACGGGCACCGGAGCATCTCGCAGAGAGTTCCCTTTCGATCATCGCTCCGTTCCAGAACGGATTCCGGGCCACGGGCGCCGGAGGGGGCTTGGGCATCCGCTGCGCCTCAACGGATCATCGGGGATGGGGCAGTCGGGGAAGCACGGAGAGGGGGGGATTCGAACCCCCGATACCCGAAGGTATACACGATTTCGAGTCGTGCGCGATCAACCGGACTCTGCCACCTCTCCGCGGGTGGGTCGAACGGCCTGTAAATATAAGCGATTTCATGGCCGGCGCAAAGCGTGGTTCGTTTCGGGAGCAGCGCAGGTTTCCTTTCTCGGGATGCTGCGGTGTAGTCGGAGGTCCCCTCTTCCTACCCCTTTCCCCTGGTAGGGGGTTAGGGAGACGGGGAAAGGAATAGGCGACCTCCTTGCCATCGTCCTGCCGGGCCCTCCCTGATTCCCCGCTTCTTCGTCGAGACGAATCCCCTCTTTCGTAGGGGCGAAAAATTTTCGCCCCTACAACCGAGCCGCTGAACCCTTGCCGTCCTTCCCGATCCCATCCCGCCGTTATTCCCGCCTCTCCCTCGTCCTTATCCGTCTTCATCTTCCACCATTTCCGTATCCCCTTTCGTACCTCCGGCTCTCCATCCCTGTCCTTTCCGTCCTTCCTACTCGTCATTCCCGCGGAAACGGGAATCCAGGCGGGGCTGCGCTGGCCTCCGATAAACATTAGGGGTTTGAGGTAACCTCAACTGCTCTCTCTCCGGTCCCTGAATCTGCGGTGCCTTGAGCTTGGATCCCGAGCCCAGTTGGTCAACCTGTAGAAACATGTCAAAGGTGCCGAAAGGTCGAAAGGGGTGAGGGACGTTTTCAAACGGAGACACTACCCAGCAGACGGACGACGGGCTAAGACACGCTGACATTCGGAAGGAGGACGGTCCCCATGCGAGACCAGACCGTACACTATGAACTCGACAGCGAAGTGGCCCTGATCCGGCTCGACGACGGCAAGGCGAACGCGGTGAATCATGTGCTCATCGACGGCATGACCGACGGGTTGGACCGGGCCGGACGCGAGGCCAAGGCCGTGGTCATCACCGGGCGACCGGGCCGGTTTTCCGCGGGCTTCGACCTGAACGTGTTGCGTTCGGGCCGCGACGCCGGCTTCACCCTCGTGACCGCGGGGGCCAGAATGCTGCTCAAGATATTCACGCACCCGCAGCCGGTCGTGACCGCCAGCACCGGCCACGCGATTGCCGCGGGCGGCTTCATGCTGCTGGCCAGCGACACACGGCTCGGGGCGGACGGCGATTTCAAGATCGGCCTGAACGAAGTGGCGATCGGCATGACGTTGCCGGAGTTTGGCCTGATGTTCGCGCGCGAGCGGATCTCCAAACGCCACTTCACCGACGCGGCCATGCAGGCTCGCCTGTTCAATCCGCGCGAAGCCGTGGACGCCGGCTTTCTGGACCGCGTCTGCCTACCCGACGACGTGATCGCCGAGGCCGTGGCCGAAGCGCGCCGGCTCGCGGCGCTCCACCTGCCCTCCTACGCCCGCACCAAGCAGCGCGCCCGCGGCGCTCTCGCCGACCGAATCCTCAACGGTCTGGACAGCGACATCCGCGGGCTGATGGCTTGAAAATAAGGAGTGGCTCAGTTCGAAATTCTACAGGCTCACCACTGCGGGTCTAACCCTTATCCCTAGTCTTTAAGTTCGTTGAGCTTGTCGAAACGGACCCCGAGGTCACCTCGGCCTTCGCACCGCCTCCGGCCCTTCGACCTTTCGACAGGCTCAAGATACCGCAAGCTCAGGGTTCAACCCGTTGAGTCCGTCGAAACGGTCCCCGAATCCTCTTGTTTGCCATTCTCTTTTTGAAACTGAGACCAACCCGTTGGGGGCGGACTCTCTACTGAAAGATGTCCGCTTCCTGGATGTGCACGCGCCCTGGTGCCGTGGGAGTGCCTTTGGTAGAGGCGAAAAGAGCGACGCCGAACCGTGCGTCTGGACGAAGAAGCGACGCAGGGAAGCCTGCGTGGAAATGCAAGAGAGGGAGGACGGCATGCGCGACCGTGCCACGAAGTTGCCGAAGAGTCCGGTGGTCGATGCCGACGGCCACGTGATGGAACCCGCGGACCTGTGGCTCCATTATATCGACCCCGCGTACCGCGACCGGGCCATTCGCATCGACCGTGACGAAAACGACTACGAGGTGCTGTTGATCGACAACCGCCCGCTGGAACTCGTGCGCGGACACATGGGCGTGCTGGGCGGAATCGGGATGGACCCGGTCGCGCTGCAGGAGAACGGCAAGCTGACGTACGCGGACGGCTGTCCGCAGGGCGGCTACGACCCGCGGGCGCGGCTCGAGGTGATGGACGACGAGCGCATCGACGTCGCCATGCTCTACCCCACGCTGGGCATCTGTTGGGAAGGTGCGGTGCAGGACCCGAAACTGGCGACCGCCTATACGCGCGCCTACAATCGCTGGATCGCCGACTTCGCCCGCGAAGACCCGGCACGGCTGCAACCGATCGCCCACGTCTCGCTGCTCGACCCCGAAGGGGCCGTGGAAGAGGTCGCCCGCGCCCGGAAGGACGGCTGCGTCGGCGTGTACCTGTCGCCCGACATGGCGGCGCGCGGGAACAAACATTTCGACCATCCGGAATTCGAGCCGTTCTGGGCGGCCGTGCAGGACCTCGCCATGCCGGTCGGGTTCCACGTCGTGGTGCGCGACAAGCCGGCGTTCGCGGACTGGTTCCACAACGACAAGCGCGACCGCCTGTTCGGGTTTTCGTTTCTCGCCATCGACGTGATGGCCGCGTTCACCCAGATGGTCTCGTGGGGCATGTTCGAGAAATATCCGCGCCTCAAGTGCACGGTCCTGGAGGCGGGCGCCAACTGGATTTCGGCGTGGCTCGACCGCATGGACCACAAATACGAGGTGATGGGCGAGTACGTTCCCACCACGCTCAAGCCGAGCGAGTATTTCTACCGCCAGTGTCTGATCTCCGCCGACCCCGACGAGTCGCTGACTGCGGCGATCATCCAGCAGATGGGTGCCGAGTATTTCGTCTGGGCGTCCGACTATCCGCACGTGGACGCGTCGTTCGGGGTGGTGGCGGAAATGCAGGAGCGGTTGAGCCCGCTGTCCGACGATCAGCAACGGTTGGTCCTCGGTGAAAACGCGGTGCGGTTCTACGGGTTGGCGTAAGCGGTGGGAACTCCATGAAGATGCTCCCGCTCCCGTTTCGACAAGCTCAACACATCGCAGGCTCAACGAATTTAGGCACGGGAAGGCCCTGAGCTTGTCGAAGGATCGAAGGGGGTTCAACTCAAATCCGCGGGATACGAGCCGGGGAAAGTACTCGGGTCGTCTTGGATGTCGTTCCTGATGCAGGAGGGAGCATGGCTACGAACCTGACGGAATTGTTGAAGGATGCGCCCAAGAACTGGGGGCGCTGGGGCGCGGACGACGAGGTCGGGGCGCTCAACTTTCTGACGCAAACCGAAGTGTTGCGCGGCGTGCAAGCCGTGCGCAGCGGCAAGGTGTTCACCCTGCAAGTGCGCATGTGCCACCCGGACGGCGACCCCGGCTACAAGGGACGCAGCCAGCCGGTGCGCATGATGGTGATGGACAAGGGCCATTATCTGAGTGGCAAGGCCCAACCGTTTCCCGGCGGGATCGAATATGCCGACGACGTGATGATGACGAATCTCCAGGCCACGACGCAGTACGACGCGTTGGGCCACGTCTGGTTCGACGACCGGCTGTACAACGGCTACGACGCGCGGACGACGATGGGCGGCGGGCTGAGCAAGGACAGCATCCTGCCGGTCGCGGAGCGCGGCGTGGTCGGCCGCGGGGTGCTGCTCGACGTGGCCCGCTACAAGAACCTTCCCTATCTGCCGGCCGGCTATGGCATCGGCCTGGACGAGTTGCACCAGACCGCGGCCCATCAGGGACTCACGATCGAACAACACGACATCCTGCTCGTACGGACGGGCTGGCTGAACCGTTTCTTTACCGAAGGGCCCGCGGCCTACTATGGGGAAGATTCGACCGACGACGCGCCGGACACCGCGGTCCGGTCCATGAGCGAACCGGGCCTCGCCTACAGCCCCGAACTGGTGGACTGGTTCCACGAGATGGAGATTCCGAGCCTGGGCAGCGATACGCTCGCCAGCGAACAGACCGTGCACCCGGAGTCGGGCTGCTTCGTGCCGCTGCACGCCGCGCTGATGCGCAACCTCGGCGTGCTGTTCAGCGAGATCAACTGGCTGGAGGACTTGGCCGCGGACTGCGCCGACGATGGCCGGTATGCGTTTCTGTACGCCTGCACGCCGCTCAAGATCGTGGGCGCCGCGGGTTCGCCGATCAATCCGATCGTGGTCAAATAGGCCGCGGCGGCCGGCGCGCTGGCAAGAGGATGGGCGCGGGGCTCAGAGGCCGTCGAGGATCCTGGCGCGCCGTTCCTCGTACTCCACGTCGGTGAGATAGCCCCTTTCGTGGAGGCGCTGGATCTCTTCGAGCCGCTCTTCGGTCGCCACGTACTGCACGGCCAAGCCGGAGGCGAACGCGCTGCCGTCGGTGCGCGTCTTGTAGCGCGCCTTGATGATCGCATCGACCTGGCTGCCGTATTTGCGCAAGGCGTTGGCGCTCAGGATGTTGAACAGGCGCGTCTCGCTCGTGCGTTCCTTTTCCTCGTCGCTGCGCATCCAGGCGAACGGCGCGTCCAGAATTTTTTCCTTGAGCGTCTTCTCGTTCAGCCGCACGCTGGAGCGGACTTTGCCCAGCCGCCTATAGGGCCGCATGGGCGTCCCTTTGGTCACCACCACTTCGCCCGGGGATTTCCTGCCGACATCGGCGAGTTCCGGCGCCGCGGCCACGGCAGCCCGCTTGGGCGGCTGATAATGCGTTGTGACGTTGGCCTTGAGCGGGCCGAGCAGGGCCGTGGGCAGGGCGGCCACGCCCGCGCCCACGCGCAACGTGCTTCCGCCGTCGGGATCGGTTTCGACGAACACGTTCTGTTCCGAGCGGCCCAGCGGCTTGTCCGGGTTGCGGACGGTGACGACCCAGCGGTCGTCGTTTTCCACCGCTTTCTGCTTGGGCGCCCAGCCCTCGGCTTTCGCCGTCTTGATGAGCAGGGCCGCGAGTTGCTGGGACGGGACCGAGAAGCGCGCGGTCTGTGTTTCTTCGTCGATCTTGCCTTCTTCGGCCAGCGCCGCGGCGGGCGGCGTTGCCGCAGGCCGTTTGAGTTTCGGAACCAGGCTTCTGCTGCACGCCGTCAGACTCACGACGAGGAGCAGCAGGCACGCACATCGAAAGGCCATACAGGGAGTCCCTCCCGGATCGGTCGGAATTTCGGCAGCGCAATCAGCCGCGACGGGCGGACAGCATAATAAGCCAAGACGCGCGTCCGAACAACGTGCAGCTCTCAGGCCGAAGTATATTTCGAGTGAAATTGGTAGGCGAGATGCAAGATCGCTCATTGTGCCCATCGAGTTCGACACGCTCAGAGGCTCTGCTGTTGGGAGAGATCGAATCGGAGAGAAATGCTCATGCTAGGGTTACACCTCAGCCTACGGTGGTCGGAAAGCATTGCAATCAGGGCATATCCCGGCCGGCGGGGCAGTGGAGTCCGCGGGAAGGATGTGGTAAGGGCCGCCTGACGAGCGGCGCTTCCAGCCGCCCGCCGTGCCGCGGGACCCGACGCCGGATTCGACCTGGCAGCGGGAGAGAACGGAGGAACATCGCATGAGCAGCGAAGAACGGAAATTCGGCTTCAATACCCGCCAACTCCACGCCGGCCAGATGCCGGACCCCACGACCGGCAGCCGCGCGGTGCCCATCTATCACACCACCAGCTATCAGTTTCAGAACACCACGCACGCGGCCGACCTGTTCGCGCTCAAGGAACCCGGCAACATCTACACCCGTATCATGAACCCCACGAACGACGTGCTGGAACAGCGCATTTCCGCACTGGAAGGCGGCGTCGGCGGCTTGGTCGCCAGCAGCGGGCACGCCGCGCAGATGATGGCGATCATGGCGCTGTGCAGCGCGGGCGACCACATCGTGACCAGCAGCCGGCTGTACGGCGGCACGTTCAACCAGTTCGCGCATACGTTTCCGCGCATGGGCATGACGTCCACGTTCGTGGACCCGACCAAGCCCGGCGCGTTCGAGGAGGCGATTCGGCCGAATACCAAAATTCTGTACGGCGAGACGCTGGGCAACCCGGACATCACCGTCTTTCCGTTCGACGAGGTGGCGGCCCTGTCCGAGGCGCACCACATCCCCGTCATGATCGACAATACGTTCGCCACGCCCTACCTGTGCCGCCCGTTCGAGTGGGGCGCGCACATCGTCACGCACAGCACGACCAAGTTTCTGAGCGGACACGGCACCGCGATCGGGGGCGCGATCGTGGACGGCGGCAATTTCGACTGGACGAGCGGGCGCTTTCCGAATTTCACCGAGCCCGACGCCTCGTATCACGGGCTGGTGTACGCCGACCTGGGCGCGCCGGCCATGATCCTCAAATCCCGCGTACAGATTCTGCGCGACGTGGGCGGCTGCCAGGCGCCGTTCGACAGCTTCACGACGTTGCTGGGCGTCGAGACGCTCAGCCTGCGCATGGAGCGCCACGTGTCCAACGCACGGCAGGTCGCCGAGTTTCTCGAAGGCCACGCCGGCGTGCATTCGGTCGCCTATCCCGGACTGGCGAGCAGCCCGGACCACGACAGGGCCGAGAAGTATCTGCCGCTCGGGGCCGGCTCGATCATGGGGTTCCAGATCAAGGGCGGACGCGCCGCGGGCGAAAAATTCATCAACGCGCTCAAGCTGCACAGCCACGTGGCGAACGTGGGCGACGCCAAGAGCTTGGCCATTCATCCCGCCAGTACCACGCACAGCCAACTCAACGACGAGGAGTTGACGAGCGCCGGCGTCACCCCGGATTTCGTGCGGTTGAGCGTCGGCCTGGAAGACGCCGACGACATCCTGTGGGACCTGGACCAGGCGCTGGCCGCGGCCCGGGGCTGAGCCGCGGCGGAGCTGCCGGCCGCTTCGGGAACGCGACTGACCTGACATCATGGCGACGCAGGGTTCGGTCGGGCTGGTCCGCCCGCAGCAGTTCACCTTCGCCGAGACGGAACCCTTCGCGCTGGACAGCGGCGCCAGCCTGGGGCCGGTCACGCTCGCGTACGAGACCTACGGCCGGCTCAACGCCGAACGCACGAACGCCATCCTGATTACGCATGCGCTGAGCGGCAACGCCAACGCGGCCGGGCATCACGCCTCGGACGGGACCAAGCCGGGCTGGTGGGACGACTGCATCGGCCCGGGCAAGGCGTTCGATACCGACAGCTTCTTCGTCGTCTGCAGCAACGTGCTGGCCGGCTGCTCCGGGTCCACCGGGCCGGCGCACGTCGATCCCGCAAACGGCAAGCCCTACGGGATGCGCTTTCCGGTCGTCACCATCGGTGACATGGTGCGCGCGCAGGTCCGGCTGATCGACCATCTGGGCATCGAACGGTTGTTGTGCGTGGCGGGCGGTTCGATGGGCGGCATGCAGGCCCTGGAATGGGCGGCGCACCATCCGCAGCGCCTCAAGGCGGCGATTCCGATCGCGACCACCGCGCACCACAGCCCGATGCTGATCGCGCTGAGCGAGGTCGGCCGGCAGGCGATCTACGCGGACCCGGCCTGGAACAACGGCGATTACTACGACGCCGCACTCAAGCCCGACGCCGGCTTGGCCGTGGCGCGGATGGTCGGCCACATCACCTATCTGAGCGAAGCGTCCATGCAGCAGAAGTTCGGCCGGCGGCTGCAAGACCAGGTGCGCTACGGCTACGAATTCCGCTCCGAATTCCAGGTCGAGAGCTACCTCAAGTACAAGGGCGACAATTTCACGCGCCGGTTCGACGCCAACAGCTACCTGTACGTCACCAAGGCCATGGACTATTTCGACCTGAGCGCCGAGACCGGGTCGGTCGCCGCGGCCTTCGCCAACTCCGCGCACGTGCGCTTTCTGGTGCTGAGTTTCACGAGCGACTGGCTGTACCCCAGCTACCACAGCAAGGCGCTGGTCAGCGCGCTGACCGCCGCGGGTGCAGACGTGACCTATCTCGACGTGCAGAGTTCGTGGGGTCACGACGCGTTCCTGCTCGAAGTCGGGACCATGACCAAACTGCTGCGTGGGTTTCTGGACCGGCTGGTCCAGACCGAGGGCGTCGCCCCGCCCGCGGCAGCCGGTCCCGCACCGGCCGAGGCCGTGGCATGACCGAGGAGAGCGGGTCTCCTCCCGCCGCGGAAGGAATCTCCGCCATAGAGGACGCCGGGCTGCTGCGGCCCGACCTGCTGGCGATCTCCGACATGGTGCCGGCCGGGTCCCGCGTGCTGGACCTGGGCTGCGGGGACGGCGCGCTGCTCGAACATCTGGTGCGCAGCAAACAGGTGACGGGCCGCGGGGTAGAGCGCAGCGAGGCGGGCATGCTGGCCTGCGTGCGCCGCGGGCTCAGCGTCCGGCAGGGTAATCTGGAAGAGGGCTTGGCCGATTATCCCGACGCCAGCTTCGACTCGGTGATCCTGAGCCAGACGCTGCCGTTTCTGAACGATCCGGCCATGATCCTGGGCGAGATGTTGCGGGTCGGCAGCCGCGCGATCGTCAGCTTTCCGAACTGGGGGTTCTGGCGCTGCCGGTTGGAGTTGCTGTTCGCCGGCCGCATTCCGCACGTCGTCGATCTGGCCGAACGCTGGTACGAAGCGCCGCGTTGGCAGGCGTTCACCGTGGCCGACTTCGGCGATTTCTGCCGGCGGCTCAGCATCGACGTTCTCGAAGCCATCCATCTGTCGCACAGCCGCCGCTTGGGCTTCATGCTGTACAAGAATCTGCGCGCGACCACCGCGGTGTACGCCTTGCAGCGGCGATAGGGTTGCGGGGCAGACGGTTCGGATCGTCTCGGTGTGAAATCCGCGGATCGGTTCGGCGCCGCGGCGAGGAGCCCTCACCCTTTCCCAGAGGGAGAGAGGATAACACGAAGACGCGTTGGAAGCGACCGATGACGGCGATCTGCGGGATTCTCGGTCACGTCGCGGAAGGGCTCGATACCCTACTGGCGGCCCTCACCGATTGGGACACCGACGCTGCGACGTGGACGGAGAGCGCCGTCGGCCTTGCTGTCCGTTCCCCGTGGACGAAAGAACGCCGGGCCGAATCGCTGCTGTATTTCGCTGGTGACGCCGGTCTTACGCTGGCCGCGGATACCCGGCTCGATGACCGGGCGACGCTGTGCGCCGCGCTGGACGTACCGCACCCCGAACGCGCCACCATCAGGGACGACGATCTGATCCTCCGAGCCTACCGGCGCTGGGGCCGAGACTGCCCGCGCCGCTTGCTCGGCGACTATGCCTTCGCCGTGTGGGACGCGCGCCAGCGCACCCTGTTTTGTGCCCGGGACCACATCGGCGTCCGACCGTTCTACTATGCGCTGAACGGGAGACGGTTCGTCTTCGCCAGCGCCGTGGAAGCGGTCCTCGCCGCGCCCGATGTCTCGAACGCGCTGGACGAAGTGACGGTGGCCACCCATCTGACGAGTCGCGTGTTCAGCGAGACCCGTACATTCTATGCAGCGGTGCGCAAGCTGCCACCCGGCCATACGCTCACCATCGAAACGCAGGCGGCCCAAGAGGGGCCGGGCCGCCTGCGGGCGCACATCGAGCGATATTGGCATCCCGAGCAAGCGCCGTCGGCACGGCCCGCGTCGGACGACGCCTATGCGGAACAATTCCTGCACCTCTATACGCGGGCCGTGCGCGACCGGCTGAGCGGCGGCCCCATAGGCACACATCTGAGTGGCGGCCTGGATTCGTCCAGCATCGCGGTGCTCGCCGCCCGCGAGTTGCGACGCCAGAACCGCCCGCGGCCGCGCCTCTTCACGTGGTTGCCGGAGCCCGGCACCATGCCGCCGCAGCCGGAGCACATGCGAGAGTACGCCCTGGTCGACTCGGTCTGTGCGCAGGAGGGAATGTCGGTTTGCCACGGCACACCGACCGCCAGGGACGTCCTGGACGTGCTGCGGCTCGACGGCACGTTGCCCGGCGTACACGTCCACATCAACGAGGCAATCGTACAGCGCCACGCAGCAGCGCAGGGCGTGCGGGTGCTGTTGTCCGGCTGGGGCGGGGATGAGTGCGTATCGTTTCACGGTCGAGGGCATTGGCAGCATTTGCTGCTGAGCGGACGCTGGCGGCAGCTCGCCGCGGAATACCGCGATCAGGACGCTTCGGCGCTGCGGTTTCTGGCGGGGGTCGTGCTGCCGTTGCTGCATCCCGCCCTTCCGCAACTCCTCGGACAATGGCGCGAAGGCAAAGAAGGATATCGACGCTGGCTCATCGACCCGGCGTTCGCACGGCGGGTGAAGCCCCTGGCCGCATCGTGGGTGCGGGAGGTCCGGGTGCGGCGCGCGCAATTGCAGCTTCTGTACGCCGGGCATCTGAGCGCGCGCATCGAGGGGTGGGCGGCGAGCGGCGCCCGATGGGGCATCGAATACCGCTATCCGCTGCTGGACCGGCGGCTGTTGGAGTTCGCCCTGGGGCTGCCGCCCGAACAGTTCCGGCGCGGACGCTGGGGCCGCTGGCTGTTTCGCCACGGATTGCGGGCGGTACTGCCGTCCGAAGTCTGCTGGAATCGGTGCAAGGCCGACCCGGCTCGGGCTGGTCCCCTGATCGAAGCCTTCGTTGAAGCGTTTCCCGCGATCCGGCGACTGCTCGTCGCCCGCCGGCCATCGCGCGCAAGCTACGTCGATATGCCGCGTCTGTTGGATCGCCTGGACGCGGCCCGGTTCCGGGCGAAGCCGGTCCCCGGCCCAATGATAAAAGCGTTGCAGTTACTCGACTTCTAGGGAATGGTTGGCGCAGGACTTCAACGATGGGACTCCGCCTTTGGCAGACAATGCACGAGGAAAGAAGGCGCCGTCCATAACGTCGTTCCCCGGAGTTCGGTCGCACGCAGGACCGAGGGTCCGGTCAGAGAAGCGGAGAATCCGGCCGGTTGTATCTCAGCCTTCGACATGCTTAACGTTCCAGACGCGATGTGGCCGCCGACGTTTGTCGAGACAACCAACGGAGGATAGGATTGTGGATACGAAAACAACAGCCCCCCCCCCCCCCCCCCCCCCCGCGAAATCTCGGAGGCCGTAGCAGGCGCGTCCTTACCGAAGAAGAAGCCGTGGTCCAAGCCGACCATACGAGTGTGCGACGGCGAATTGGAAATTGTCGAGAGCGGCGTTGCTCATGTGTCTTTTGAGAAAGATGTCCAATACAACATCCTGTCGTGACAGCGGACGCGCCCGCGATGATCGGGGTCCGGCACGCCGGGCCGCACAGAATCCCCCCGGAACATGGCTGAACGCCCCGGGCTCCGGCGCGTCGAGAAACTGCGATCAGTGCGCCGCCTCGGACCCGTGGACGTTACGACCTTGCGGCGCCGGTCGCCCGGCTCTCCGACAAGGTGTGGGAGCGACAGAACGCCGTCAAGGGCAATGGCTTCTTCTGTTTCGTCCCTACCCTGCACCTCGCCTTCCGGTTCGTTTCTCGCGACTGACACGGCCCTGCCACTTCTCATAGGCAGGCCCCGTACCCACGGTTCGAACCGTCCCGGTGTGAAATCCGCAGATCGGTTCGCGCCGCGGAGGGGACCCTCACTCCCGGATCGAGTCCGGACCCTCACCCTAACCCTCTCCCGGAGAGAGAGGGGATTTTGCTGTTCATTTGCTCCTCTTCTCTCGACAGGCTCTCCTCCTTGCCCTTTCGGCAGCCTTTGACGGGCTCGGGGACTAGCCCGTTGAGCTTGTCGAAACGGGCGAAGGATCGTCTTGTCTGTAATTCACAAAGAACAAGGTGCACTGTTTCTATTCCCCTTCCCCTCGGGAGAGGGTCCGGACTCGATCGTGGGACGGGGTAACCGCAAACCGATTCCCTCCGAACATGGCGCGGCGCAGGCGAGTGTGGTATGTGAGCCAATTCGCAGCAAGGTCGATCGAAAGAAAGGAGACCGGTATGGCAATACGTGAAATCACCTCGGGCCTCGAATTTCCCGAAGGTCCGATCGCCATGAACGACGGGAGCGTCATCCTGACCGAGATCAAGCGCGGCACGTTGACGCGGGTCAAACCCGACGGGTCCAAGGAAGTGGTGGCCGAAACCGGAGGCGGGCCGAACGGCGCCGCGATCGGCCCGGACGGCAAATGCTACGTCTGCAACAACGGCGGCTTCGAGTGGATGGAGGCCGGCGGCCTGACCGTGCCGCACGGCATCCCCGACAGTTATACCAACGGTTACGTCCAGCGCGTGGACCTCGACACCGGCGCGTGCGAAACCATCTACACCCATTGCGACGGTCACAGGCTGTGCGGGCCGAACGACATCGTGTTCGACGCCCGGGGCGACATGTGGTTCAGCGATTTCGGCAAGATCCGCGACCGCGATCGCGACGTGTGCGGCCTGTACTATGCCAAGCCGGACGGCTCGCTCATCAAGGAAGTCGTCTATCCGATCCAGGGGCCGAACGGCATCGGGCTGGCTCCGGGCGACGCCACGCTGTACGCCGCGCAGACGTTCGAGGCGCGCGTCTGGAAGTGGAACATCACCGGCCCCGGCGAGTTGGAACGCGTGGAAGGCGCGGGCGGCCCGCTGCTGGCCGGTCCCGGCGGCGGGGTGCTGGTCGCCGGCCTGTCCGGCTATCAGTTGCTGGACTCGATGGCGGTCGAGGCCAACGGCAACGTATGCGTGGCGACCATCCTGAACGGTGGCATCACGGTCTTCGCGCCCGACGGCTCGTCCGTGGAACACGTGCCCGTACCGGGTGACCCGGTCGTGACGAACATCTGCTTCGGCGGCCCGGATCTGCAGACCGCGTACATCACGGTGTCCGGCACCGGCAAGCTGCTGGCGATGGACTGGCCGCGGCCCGGACTCAAGCTGAATTACACCCGCTAGGCATCCCGTTCCGCGGCGTGCGTCGGGCACGCCGCGGGCCGGACCGATACGGAATTCCCTCCGAGATGATCCTGGAACCCGCCCCGGCTCGGATTCGGCGTCCCTCGGTCGAGAACCCTTCGCAGGCTCGGGCACCAGCCCGTTGAGCCTGTCGAAACGGGCGATGGAGCATCTCGGAGGGACTTCCCCATTGATCCGGCAATCGGACGTATGCGCATCGTCACCTGCAACCTGAATGGCATCCGGTCCGCGGCGCGCAAGGGCTTCTTCTCCTGGCTGGAGAAGCAGGCCGCGGACGTGGTGTGCGTCCAGGAACTCAAGGCACAGGCCGACGCGGTCGTCCCGGCTTATCGAGAGGTCGGCGGGCTGACGGGATCCTTCCATTACGCGGAAAAGCCGGGCTACTCCGGGGTGGGCATCTACGCCCGTCGCGAGCCGGACAAACTCACGGTCGGCTGGGGCTGGCCGGACGCGGATAAAGAAGGGCGTTACCTGCGCGCCGATTTCGGCCGGTTGTCGGTCATTTCCATCTATTTGCCGTCGGGGACGAGTTCCGACGAGCGGCAGGCCGTGAAATACCGCTTCATGGACGCCCTCTATGGGGAGTTGCGCGCGCTGCGTGCCAGCCGGCGCAACGTCGTGCTGTGCGGCGACTGGAACATCGCGCATACCAAGAAGGACATCAAAAACTGGCGCGGCAACCAGAACAACTCCGGGTTCCTGCCCGAAGAACGGGCCTGGATGACGCGCGTGTTCGGCGAGGCGGGGATGGTGGACGCCTTTCGCTGTCTGAACCAGGAAGACGGCCAATATACGTGGTGGTCGTTTCGGGGCCAAGCGCGGGCCAAGAACGTCGGCTGGCGCATCGACTATCAGATCGTCACGCCCGGCATGGGGAAACGCGCCGTCCAGGCGTTCATCTACAAAGACGAGAATTTTTCCGATCACGCCCCGCTGACCATCGACTACGACTATCCGTTCGCCGAGGCCGGCGCGCAGCGTCGCGGTGGCCGGGCGAAGTAGGGTAGGGGAAGCGGGCGAGGCGGCCGATGTCGTACCGTGGCGCTACGCACCGTTGTATCGGCGTCTTGCTGGTGGTGGCGCTGCTTGCACCGGGCTGGTTGCTGCGCGAGGCGTCAGGGCTATTCGCCGCGGGGTCGCACGTCTGCTGCAACGCGCGGCAGCATTGTCCGATTCGCTACGCGAAGACGCCGCACGTCGGGGTGCATCACGTGCCGCACGGACGGGACTGTCCGCACCGACGCCATGCGCACGCCGCCCACGATCCGGTGCTGAGCCTGCAACCCTGCCATGCGTCGGAACCGACCGCGGTCACGTCGCACGAGTCGCTCCGCTACGTCTTGACCCGAGTCGCCCGATTGACGCCGTTTCCCCTCGACCGGTCGCATCGCCCTGCGACGCGCCAGCCTCCGGTTGAGGTCACGCTCCTTCCACCAACGCCCCCGCCACGGGTTCCCTTCCCGGTCTGACTCTCGGTGCGGCCGCGCAGCCGGCGGCCGTCCGTTCCTCATCAATGTGCGGACCCGAACGCTGCGCGTACCGCCGCGGCGTTCGGGGCAGACCGTTCGCCCGGCCACGCTCCAAGCACGGCCGGGCGGTTTACCGTGGAGGGTTGGAGGATGTTCGAACCGCGGCGGAAGCCAGGAAAAACGTGGATGTGGAGTCTGATCGTTCTCGGCCTGACTGTCGGGAACGGCACGGGAAATTCCGGTGTGGCGAACACCTGGGCCGCTTCGGGCGAAGCGACCGACGCCGTACAAGAAACCACACCTGACGGAGAGCGCGAACCGGTTGCGCTCGAAGAGATGGTGGTTTCGGCCGATCGGATTACGCCGGTCAGCGGCGCGTCCAGCGCGGTCGTCACCGCGGATGAGATGCGTGAACGTCAGGCGAAAGACGTGGCCGAGGTCTTGAAGGCCGCGGTCCCGGGCGTGACCGGGAAACGCGCCGGCGGGATGAATCTCGACCCGATCGTGCGCGGGCTGCGCGAAGACCGCGTGAGCGTCATGACGAACGGCACGAAGATATGGGGCGCCGGGCCGTTCCGCATGGACCCGCCGACCTCGCTGCTCGAAGCCGGCGAACTCGAAGCCATCGAGGTCATCAAGGGGCCGTATTCGGTGACGCGCGGCCCCAGCGGCGTCGGCGGGACGATCAATCTGGTGACGAAGAAGCCCGAGTTGTCGCCCCGATGGTACGCGCGCGGCAGCGTGGGCGGCCTGTACGCCAGCAATTTCGACGGCTATGCCGGCCAGGCGTCGGTCAGCGCCGGCGGGCCGAGCGTCGCCTTCCGGCTGTCCGCGGGCTACCGCGATTATCAGGATTACGAGGCCGGCAGCGGCGAACGGGTCCAGTCGGGATTTCAGAGCCAGGCGACCTCGGGGGCGCTACTCTGGCAACCTCACCGGAAGCACCGGTTCCATCTCTCCCTCGGCCGCGAGTCGGACCGCGACGCGCGGTTCGCCACCTTGCCGCTGAACCTGGAAGAGGACGACGCCTATCTGGGCTCGGTGACGTACACCATTGCCGACCCGTTCCCTTCCGTCGAAAGCCTGGAGTTCACCGGCTACTACAACTACGTGCACCACCGCATGAAGAACGAACACAAGCCGAACCGTCCGATGGCCGGCAGACGTGTGCAACCCGATACGTCAGGCGGTCATACGACCGGGGGACACGGCGGCCACATGGCCGACGGACATGCCGGACATCCGGTCACGCGCATCGTGTTTCCGCTGGACGCGCGGACGTTCGGCGGACGAGTGCAGGCAAACGTCCTGCCGGGGTTGGGCGGGCGGCTATCGGTCGGGGGAGACGTGTATCGGGTCGAACGCGAGGGCACCAATCACGTGACGTTCGTCAGCGGCGGCGGCGTGCCGCCCGGCACCACGCGATTCTTCGACATCTGGCCGGAGACGCACATCGTGAACGGCGGCCTCTTCGGGGAATACGCCTATCGGATCGCCCCCAAGTGGCGGCTGGTCGTCGGCGCGCGGGTGGATTTCGTCGATGCCGGGGCGAATCCGAGCTTCGACGAACGCATGCAGTACCGCTATTACAACCACCGCCGCGCCGCGGGGAGCGGCGGCCATGACGTTCCGATGCCGGGAAGCGGTCACGGCGGGCATGGGACGGGCGGCAACCGACACGGGCAGACGATGGGCGACGCGCATGCCGGGCATGGGCCGATCAGGCCCTGCTCCGGAGCCGGCGGCGGCCACGGACCCGGTGACCGGACGTGCAGCGGGCCGCGGGACAAGGGCGCCGGTGCACACGAGGACGTCGACGAATTCGAGACGAACGTCAGCGCCAACGGTCGGCTCATCTACTCTCCGTTGCCTTCGCTCGACCTGTTCGTCGGGCTCGGACGGAGTGCACGGACGCCCGACGCGACCGAACGGTACTTCGTTCTGGGGCCGGGGCCGGGCGGGTTCTACGTCGGCAACCCCTGGCTGGATTCGGAGGAAAGCCTGGAGATCGACGTCGGCGCGAGCGGACGCTGGGGCCGGCTGCGGTTCGACGGGTCGTTCTTCTACAACCGCATCGACGACTACATCCTGCAATACGTCGTGGACGACCGGTTCGCCTGTCCGCACGGGCCGTGTAATCTGCGCGGCTTTCGGAACATCGACCACGCCGCCTTACTCGGAATGGACCTGGGCGCACGCTACGCGCTGCGCGACGACCTGAGCCTGTACGGGTCGTTCGCGTACGTGCGCGGCGAGAACGAGGAGGACGACACGCCGCTGCCCGAGATGCCGCCCTTGGAGGGCCGGCTCGGGTTCCGGTACGACCGGTTCGATTGGGGGATGTGGTTCAACCCGACGCTACGCCTCGTGCAGAGCCAACATCGGATCGATACGGCGTTCGGCGAAAACGTCACCGACGGTTTTGCGACCGTGGACCTTGCGGCAGGCTGGCGGTTTCTCGGTCGCCACGAACTGACGGTTCTCGTCGAGAACCTGTTCGACAAGCACTACCACGAGCACGTCACCCGCGAAAATCCGTTCGACGGGCGGGAAGTCGCCGAACCCGGCCGGGTCGTCACGGTCGGCTGGCGGACGACCTTCTGACCGGGAGGGCCGATGGGGCGGTTCAGGGCTGCGGGCCGTCCGTCCCGTCGAGTTGATCCAGCGGAATGGCTTCCTCGATCAGCATGATGGGAATGTCGTCGCGGATCGCGTAGCAGACGCCACGGTCTTCACGCACGAGCGCGGCGTCGAGGGGTTCCGTAACGACTTGCTCGGCCCGATTCTTGAGCTTGCCGTCCCGGACGTGGGCGTTCAGGCGGTCCAGCAGTGCCGCATCCGCCAGCGAGACCGGTTGTTTGGTTTCGGGGCAGACGAGAATGTCGAGCAACTCCTGGTCGAGGGCCATGTCTGGGTCTCCTTACGGTTACGATTCGGGCGAACGTGGCCTCGCGGGGCGGATTCGGCGCGGGGATGTCACGGCAGGCAAGTGGGTTCAACGCGACACGTTCCATCTGTTCTTATAGAGCCTCCCTAATCGTACACCGCGACCGGCACCAGAACGTCACTACCGAATCGCGTATAGCCCCGCACGGCTATCGGGTCCAGGCTGAACACTTCGCACGTGGTCCGGCGCCGAGCTTCTTCCCTCGTCTTACCTGCGTCTATCAGCACTGCTTCCAAATTGGCAGACGTGCCATCCGGTGCTGTTTTGTCCGGCCAGTAGGAAAAAATAGTCTTTGATGCCACGTCCACGGTCCATGCGACCGGCTCCCCCTGCATCCCGTTGCACTCGAACGTCACTCTGCACGGGGCCACGGGATCTGCGTCGGATGCGGGACGATCTTTCTGACAGTAGAGATGCACCCACGCTTGCCACGGAGACAGGTTCAACAACGTTGCGCACCGGTCTCCCCGTACAATCGACGGCTCATCCGGTTCATCCGGCATCTGTGCATCTTTAGCCGAAAACTCAACGTGGAGAGTGTAGTGATAAAAAACGTACCGTGAGCGACAAACCCTGACGGATTGACTCCATAGAAAGAGGGTCCACGTATGAAGAATAGATATGTTCCGGGATCTACTTCGCTTTGAATATAAAAATTGCGTCCATCATAGCTGCCAATGTCGTCCGTTATCACTTTATTCCTCCCCCATCCCTCCATCACCCTACCCTCAATTTTCGTCTGGGGATGCGGATCCCCGCCAACAAATTGGCCAGTCGAGTATATCGTTAAGGTTCCTGGTTGCACGACATCCACTCGGAAGAAGTCGGTCTCCAATCTATCGCCGTCGTCCTCGTCTCCCAAAGTTCCAGTTACTCGAGAATTCAACCGAACAGGGGTAGCAGCCGATACGATGGGGATATTGCTATGATCGTCGTTCCCGACGGACGAATATCCAATTTGTAGTTCATACCGGCCTGTTGGTTTCAGGTTAGGATAGCCAGAACTAGTATAACTACTGAACGCTACATAATACGTTCCGGATGTCACCTCTATAGTGAGGCTATTATAGGCGGCAAAGGTTTCTCTACTGGTTCCGAGAAGATGCCCGTTGCCGTCATACACCCGGAAACGGACGCCTGTTTGAAACAGTACTCGCCGTTCTGCTGGCCCAGTCGCCAGAGCCGTTAGCAGTCCCACGCCCGGACTAGTAAGCCGGAAAAAGTCTACGTCGCTTTTACTATCTAAGGTTGCCTCGATGGTTCCAGAAGTGGGAGACCACGGGGTCGCGGTTGCGAGAGTGTCTCCATGATCGTCCTGTGCCTGTGTCGTCACGGGTACGAACAACTCAATGCCGAGGGCCACCAAGATTATCATCCACGTTTTCTGCATTGACGGTCTCCTTCCGCGCTGTGGGGGTACACCTCTGCATGAACGATGAAACCACGTAAGTATCGAAAGAAGCTTCATGGCATCGCTTGGTCATACGTACGGTACGGCTTCCCGTCTCTTGTGCCTTCCGCTGTCTGCGGTCGCGCTTGTCGCAGCTTGTGGAGCCGGCTAGACAGACGCGCAAACGCCGCGGCGAGGATGCTGGAGAGCGGCGGCACTGCGTATGAGCGGACATCGGTTGTTCGATTTGTCGGGGCGGCGTGGCTACGTGACCGGCGGGGGTTCAGGGCTCGGCCGCGCGATTGCGCAGGGGTTGGCCGAAGCCGGCGCCGCGGTCGTCGTTGCGGACATCAATCAGGAGGCCGCAGGCCGGACCGCGGACGAAATCGTCTCCGCAGGCGGGCGCGCGGTTCCTTCGAGCGTTGACGTTTCCCGGAAAGATCAGGTCGAGGCGCTGGTCCGTACCACGCTGGACGAACTGGGCGGCCTCGACTTCGCCTTCAACAACGCGGGCATTCTCAAGCTCGGCAAGCCCGAGGACGTGACCGAAGCCGACTGGCAGGCGGAACTCGACGTGGACCTGAGCGGCGTCTTTCTGTGTTGTCAGGCCGCGGGCCGCCACATGCTCGCACACGGCGGCGGCAAGATCGTCAACACCGCCTCGATTTCCGGTCTGGTCGTCAACTCCGGGCTGACGTACTCGACAGCCAAGGCCGGGGTCATTCAACTGACGCGAGTCCTGGCGGCCCGTTGGGCGCGTCGCGGGGTGTACGTCAACTGTTTCAGCCCCGGCTACATCCGCACGGGAATGACCGCGCCGCACCTGACGCGGCCGGAGGTGGAAGGGGAAATGCTCCGCCAGACCCCGCTGCGCCGCCTCGGAGAGCCGCAGGACCTGGTCGGGACGGCGATCTTCCTCGCCTCTCCGGCGTCCGACTTCGTGACCGGCCAGAACATCGTCGTGGACGGCGGCGTCACGCTGCTGTAACTAGATCGTTCCAGACAATCCCAAGAGCGCCAAACTGCCGCCTGTACCTGGATGATCACCGCAGTGTCGGTGGAGTAGTGCGGGATCTCTGTCGAATGAGACTAGGGGCGGCTGAGACGAAATCTATGCAGAACGTGCTAGATGACATCGAAGCCGAACTGGTCGGAGACCCGATATTCGGCGACACGCGCAGGATTCTTGTCCGTGTCCGCACCTTCTTGTTCATGGTCCTGCAAGCCGCGCCTCCGAACCGGACCATGGCGCGGGCGCTCTGTCATGAGTTGGAGTCCGCACCGGGGGGGGGGGTATAGAGGCGCCGCCGGCCGTATCCTCGTTGATCCGATTGTGTTGAAGACCATTGTCGATCTGCGTAATGCGATCCGACATGGGGGCGATTCTTCGCCAAGCGAATCCGAGGAGGTATTCGCCGCCGTGCTGCGCTGCCGGAGGAACGGGCTGTCCGGCCCGCCCACGGCGGCCGGAAGCGCGTTCCGCGTCCCTCTGGACTACGGATCGCCCGCGATGGTCCTGTATGATCCGGATGTTCCAGAATCCATCTTTTCAAGCCGCTTCGAGTCTGTCTTTGCCAATAGGTATGGCCGACCATCCCGTTTAACGAACTTTCGGCGTCCCGAGCCTGCCTTCGTCGACGCTGTCCTGCAGGGACGCGATCTGCTGGCGCGGCTTCTCCCCGCCCTAGCTACGTCGGCTTTAGCCCACGTCCATCTGATTGGCGTCCCCTCTGATTGGTGGCATTTTAAAAATGGCTTCACGCGCCATCTCCCGTCAACGATGTTTCTCTCAACGGGGGTTTTACAATCTCCGTGGAAAACGGCGGAAGCACTGCTCCACGAAGCCCTGCACTGCAAGCTGATAAACTTGATGGCCCCCCGACTGATCTTCCGGTGGAGGGATGCTGTGCAGACGGTGCACCCGAGGATCCCGGTGATTTGGAGGAAAGACCCGCTCGGAAACGGGCTGGACTGGTCTGTCAATCATGCGCTCGCCGCCTTCCACGTGTACGTCCATCTCGCGCTGTTCTTCGCGCGTATCGAACGTGCAGGAAATGCCACCGATGCGTTCGGAGCGCCTCCGGTCTCCTTCCGGGAGGGATTCCGAACTGTATTCGACCGTGCAAGCTACCTGGGTCGGAAGTTAGCCGCCACTGACGGATTATTTTATCCGGATGGCCGGAGGTTGATTACGTGGCTCTCGCAGACGTTGCTCCGGTTGTCCGATTGCCGATCCGGCTCCGACCGTCGGTACGTGACACCGACGGGTCTGAAGTCTCCTTGGCGGGGGTAGGTCTTCGTCTTGGCCGTTCCCACGCAGGCATATGGAGCACCGCGCGGGGCAATTCACCGCCTGAACGCCACCGTTTCTTTCGACCGGCGGCACGTGCAAGTCCTCGTGCGACCGAGCGCTGTCCGAGGAAACATGCCGGCGGGGCTGGGGTCGATAGCGTCACCCGAGGGCACCGCGACCTGTAGGATCGTGCAACGCCTGCTCTGACGCTGAACTGCGGGGACTGACGACAGACTTCTATCGCCGCGACTCAATCTCTCGGGCTCTCCATCAGCCGCCACCGCTTAAATCTCGCGAGTGTAGGGGCACCCCCCTGTGGTTGCCCTGGCGGGGAAGGGCAGGCTCTTGCGACAAGCACATGGACCGAGGAGATTGCCTCCGCGTCCTTGTGTCTTCCCGGAAGAAGTGGTGCACGGCGCGCAAACTCGCAGCGGGGAGACGCCCTGCCAGCAAGGGAGGTCGATATGCCGAGCGCAACGCTTCTACGGGTGAATCTCAGCACCAAAACAGTGAAGAAAGAGGCCGTCCCGGAACGGATTCTCCAGGACTACGTGGGGGGACGCGGGGTCGCCACGAAGCTGCTTATGGACAATACGGATCCCGGCGCCGACGCGCTTGCTCCGGCCAATCCGCTCATCTTCGCCACCGGCCCGGTCACCGGCACGTACGCGCCCACCGCCGGGCGCTACATGGTGGTGACCAAGTCGCCGCTGACCGGTGCGGTCGCCTCGTCCAACTCGGGCGGCTATTGGGGGCCGGCGCTGCGCTACGCGGGCTACGATTACCTGATGTTCGAGGGTGCGTCCAAAGACCCCGTGTATCTCTACGTCAACGACGACACGGTCGAGATCCGCGACGCGAAACATCTGAGGGGGAAGATCGTCGACGACACCGAAAACATGGTCCGGGAAGCCACGCACCCGGAAGCGCGCGTCGCCTGCATCGGCCCCGGCGGGGAGAATCTGGCGCGCGCCTCGTGCAGAGCCAACATCGGATCGATACGGCGCTCGGCGAAAACGTCACCGACGGTTTTGCGACCGTGGACCTTGCGGCAGGCTGGCGATTTCTCGGTCGCCACGAACTGACGGTTCTCGTCGAGAACCTGTTCGACAAGCACTACCACGAGCACGTCACCCGCGAAAATCCGTTCGACGGGCGGGAAGTCGCCGAACCCGGGCGGGTCGTCACGGTCGGCTGGCGGACGACCTTCTGACTAGGAGGGAAGGTAGGGCGGTTCAGGGCTGCGGGCCGTCCGTCCCGTCGAGTTGGTCCAGCGGAATGGCTTCTTCGATCAGCATGATGGGAATGTCGTCGCGGATTGCGTAACAGACTGCGCGGTCTTCGCGGACGAGCGCGGCGTCGAGGGGTTCCGTAACGACTTGCTCGGCCCGGTTCTTGAGCGTGCCGTCCCGGACGTGGGCGTTCAGGCGGTCCAGCAGAGCCGCATCCGCCAGCGAGACCGGTTGTTTGGTTTCGGGGCAGACGAGAATGTCGAGCAATTCCTGGTCGAGAGCCATGTCTGGGTCTCCTTGGTCCGGCGGTACGACGGTCGGCAATTCTCTCGAAGCGCGGGTCCGGCGCAGATATGTCACAGCGCACGAGCGGGTTCAACGCGGCTGCGGGAGGAGCAGGGTCTCGGTTCGAATCTTACGGTTCCAGGCGGCCGCGCTTGTTCCCGTCCGCAGAGCCGGCTAGACAGACGCGCAAACGCCGCGGCGAGAACGCTGGAGAGCGGCGGCATTGCGTATGAGCGGACATCGGTTGTTCGACTTGTCGGGGCGGCGCGGCTACGTGACCGGCGGGGGTTCAGGGCTCGGTCGCGCGATTGCGCAGGGGTTGGCCGAAGCCGGCGCCGCGGTCGTCGTTGCCGACATCAATCAGGAGGCCGCAGGCCGGACCGCGGACGAAATCGTCTCCGCAGGCGGGCGCGCGGTTCCTTCGAGCGTTGACGTTTCCCGGAAAGATCAGATCGAAGCGCTGATACGGACCACGCTGGACGAACTGGGCGGCCTCGACTTCGCCTTCAACAACGCGGGCATTCTCAAGCTCGGCAAGCCCGAGGACGTGACCGAAGCCGACTGGCAGGCGGAACTCGACGTGGACCTGAGCGGCGTCTTTCTGTGTTGTCAGGCCGCGGGCCGCCACATGCTCGCACACGGCGGCGGCAAAATCGTCAACACCGCCTCGATTTCCGGCCTGGTCGTCAACTCCGGGCTGACGTACTCGACAGCCAAGGCCGGGGTCATTCAACTGACGCGAGTCCTGGCGGCCCGTTGGGCGCGCCGCGGGGTGTACGTCAACTGTTTCAGCCCCGGCTACATCCGCACGGGAATGACCGCGCCGCATCTGACGCGGCCGGAGGTGGAACGGGAAATGCTCCGCCAGACCCCGCTGCGCCGCCTCGGAGAGCCGCAGGACTTGGTCGGGACGGCCATCTTCCTCGCCTCCCCGGCCTCCGACTTCGTGACCGGCCAGAACATCGTCGTGGACGGCGGCGTCACGCTGCTGTAGGCCGACGTTCGTCTGCCTTACGGAAGACGACGCGATGATCGTCTCGCATCGGCACAAATTCATCTTCTTCGCGGTGCCGCGCACCGGCACCCACGCCATCCGCGCGGCCCTGCGCCCGTTCTTGGGCCCCGATGACTGGGAGCAGGAAGGGCTGATGGAGCGCGTGCGCAGCCCGCTGCCAGCGCTGGCGCCTATCCGGCACGGGCACATCGCGCTGCGGCGTGCCCGCCCCCACCTGCCGGAAACGGTCTGGCGCTCGTACTTCAAGTTCGCCGTCGTGCGAAACCCCTACGACCGCTTCGTCTCCGCCTGTGCCATGCTGAACATGCAGAACGCCGGCTATGCCGGCAACGCGACGGTGTGGATGAAACGGGCGCTTGCCGATCTGAGAGGGAGAGTGAACCACGGCGACTTTCGAATGCTGATGCTGCTCCGAACGCAAACGGGCCTGTTGGTGGACGCGGATGGACGGCTCGGGGTCGATTTCCTGGGCCGCTACGAGAACCTGCAAGATTCGTTCGCGGCAATCTGCCGCCGCATCGGCCTCCCGGAGCAGCGGCTCCCCACCCTCAACGCAGCGGCGCGGAGCGCGCACGACACCTGCTATGACGATGAATTGCGGCGGCTGGTGACCGATTTCTATCGCCGCGACTTCGCACTGCTGGGCTATTCGCCCCGTCCTCCGGCGCGCAGAAACGCCTCGGCCTCCTGCAGATAGCCGAAGCGTGTCATTGCTTCGCCGTGGGCCTCCACGATCGCCCGCACCTGCGTCGGTGTGAGCGCGGTGCGCCACGACCCCGCCATCCCAGCGCGGAAGAAGGTGGGTGCCGTCGGCTGCTTCTCGGTGAACCCGGATTCCGCTTCCTGCGCTTGCAGGCGGTGGAACGCGCTGTGATCTATGGCTCGGTTGAGTCGCGCCTCGTCCCATGCGAGGCAGGCGAAGCGGACGATCTTTCCGAACCCGGCCTGCGGGTCCGCCAACAAGTCCTCGTAACGGGCGACGTGGAGGGGCAGGTCGGTCTGCTCGGTCCAGCCCGCCACGTGGCCGCTCCAGGTCGTCATCGGTTCCGGCAACCGGTCGAAGATGCCCCCCGGGATGGATGATTCGTGGGCTGCCGGGTCGTCCATCAGCCGGATGATGCGGTCGAGGGAGCAGTTCAGGTGGTGCGCGTAGGAGACGGCCACGTCGAGGGGGTTTCTGACCAGATAGACCACGCCGCCGGTCCGCGGGAACCGCGCGGGGGCGCCCGGCAGGCGGTACGCTTCGTGGGTCTTGGCGAACCCCGGCTGGTTGCGGCGAAGCCGTTGCTCCGGGAGAAGCCCCCGCTCCAGGGGCGGCTGGGCGGAGATCCGTTCGGCCAGCACCTCGCGGAATCGTGGGAGATGGCACGCGATTTCGTCGTCGGTCATGTCCGCGGAGTCGAGTCCGAGATATTCGTTGAACACCTCGCGACCGTTATGCGGCCCGCCGACGAGAGCGTTGATGGACGCGGGCTCGCCGTCCTCGCGCAGGTAGTTGGTCAGCACCGCCCGCAGCCAGGTGTTGCCGGACTTGGGGTAGCTGGCGAGCCAGACGATGCCCGGCCTGGAGGCGGGCGTAACGTTCGGGCGGGGCGACATGGCCGGCGGAGGATGTAGCGCTGCCTCCCCCGCTGTGCCTTCCCCTGCTGAATCGGGCTCCGAGCGCAACGAGAAAGGCCCGGCCTCCCCGGACGCCCCTGCCCCCACGCCTTGCGCGCCACCGGCCGGCCCTGCCTCGCGTAGGTACGCTTCGATGCAGTCCGACAGCGCCTCCAGCAGGAACGGATACTCGGGCCTCGTCACCCGCGCCACCGGCACGCGCCGGGCCATCACGGTGGCGGTGCGGAAATGCGCGGGGCGCCGTCCCATCGCGTCCATCGCCCGCTTGCGGTGGGTAGCCTCCCACACCGCCCAGAAGGCGCTGCCGGGCGGCAAGGGTTCGATGCCGATGCCCTGCTGGCGGGGGGACGATTCCAGCACGAAGGCGGCGCGGACCGGCAGCGGGGAGGAGCAGGCGCGTTGCGCCGGCACCCAGTACTTGTCCAGACCCCGCCGCACCGGAGAATGCGCCCGTCCTCGCCAGCGCATCTTGTCCAGGGTGTGCGCCCACAAGCGTTGGCGCGCAAACGCCGGCAGTGCCACGGGACGCTGGCCGGTGTCCAGCACCACGCCGGTTATGTCGTCGGCGAGTAAGGGGTAGCCGCGCTCGCCCAGCGCCATGGCCAGCGAGGACTTGCCGCTGCCGCTCGTGCCGAGCAGCAGCACCGCGCCGGCCCCGGTGGCGACGGCGGCGGCGTGCAGGGTGAGCACGGCACGCTGCTGGAGCAGGGCAGTGAACGGGGAGCCGATGAAGAAGGCGGCGACGTCGTCAGCGTCACTCCCGAGCGGGTCGATGAGCACGTCCCGGCCGCCGGTGACCAGAAAGCGGACGGGGCCCTCGTGCATGAGAAAGGCCCCGGGCCGAGCTTGCCAGAGGGGGGTGCGGGTGGGGTGGCCGGGGTCGGCGGGAAGGGTCTCGGGAACGGCGCCGCGGCGCACGGTGACGTCCGGCGGTTCGGAGGTGTCGATGGAGGCGGGCTCCGGGAGAGGGTCGAAGGGGAGAGGGACGTCGGAGCGCACGTGCAGGCCGTAGGCACGGTAGGCGTACGCCGGGCTGCTCATGGGACTCCCGCGCATCGGAGGGCGCGTTGAGGGCTGTTTCACAACCGTTGTCCCAGGAGGGTTGTGCCGTACGGTGGCGGGCGTTCCGCGGCATCGGCAGCCGCGCGTTCGGGGGTGAAAGGTCTGCGGTTCCATTCCACGCCTGCGCCCTCGAAGACCTCGAAGATGAAGTGGATGCGGTCGTGGTCTTCGCCGTTGAAGGCACCGTGGGGCGTGAGGTTGTTGATTTCCCAAGCGTGACCGGCTCGCAGGTGGAAGGGGGCGCCGCGCACCGTCAGCGTCGCCCGGGGGCCGGTCTCCAGGGGCACGTGGATTTTGTGGACGAGGGGGTTCATGCCACCGTGGTCTATGTGCGGGTCGATGCCGCGTCCGGCGGCGAGGCGGGCGAGCATGGCCTTGGGATACACAGGAGCGGTGAAGCCGTAGGGCGCGGCGGCCCGGGTCATGACGGGCAGCAGCCAGCGCTGCCAGAGGTTCCACAGCGGCATGGAGTAGAAGCAGGGTCGCGTCGAGTCCCTGGGGACGAACCGGAAGATGATGTGCCGGGTGTGGGTGAAGCAGGAGAAGTCGTTTTCCTTGGCGGCGTTCTCCCGGTTCCACGCCTTGTCGGAGAGCCGGGCGACCAGCGCCCGCAAGGGGGCGACGTCCACTGGGCCGAGGCGGCGGACCGAGTGCGGCTTGCGGGCGGGCCGGAGCCCGACGCGTTCAGCCATGTCCAAGGGGGCTCTCCGCGGCTCAGCCCGCCGGACACGAGCACCGCGGGCGCGTCCGGCTGTCATGCCGAGACGTTGGTGTAGAATGTATTTTCGGTTGCTTGAGTGTGGAATTTCGTCCCGCTGCTCGTCCACAATACGCCGTCACTCCCCCGGATGGTCGGCTTGGACCACGGCTTCTTCTTCGGGAGGGGCGTGGCTGCTACGGCCTTTGGAGATTTAGCGGGGGGGGGGGGGGGGGGCTTTGATTGGTGTCCATCTCTCCTCCTAGATGTTCTTCTTCTGTTTCCTTTATCTCGAACTCTCGATTCTTTCAATATCTCCGCTTCTTCAATGCAAAGGGGCATTCATCTCCCCGTCATGGCTGCGCAAGAAGGTATCCATGTTCTGAATTCCGGCTTCCGCGGAATATTGATCGGGAGGAATGATTGAAATAGGGAATTCCTCTTTTTGAAGGAACGCCTGTGTGTGGCGACTTTTCGGTCAGGGAATGAGTTTCACCAGCGCGACCGTCGCCGTTACGACGCCGGCTGCGGTCAGCCAGAGATGGCGATACATGTCGGCTCGGAGTTCGGCGATGTCAGCCTTCGTCGCGACGTTCTCGCTCATGGCGTTGCTGACGGTAGCGACCACGGCCTCGGCTAGAGATTCTCCGGCCCCGGCTTTCGTCAGCGTCTTCACCGCTTCGTGTGTATCGAAGGCGACGGTATTCATGCAGGAGACCGTAACGCAACCCATGAGCCGAGGTCAACATCGGAGGGTGGGCTGATGGAAGACTCCGTGATCTGTTAAATTCCAACGATGTTGCCTGTGGCTCGAGCCGAGCTATTGAAAGATGTAAGAAGACATGACGACACGTTTCGCTGAGACGCCGGATGGATGCAAGCGCGTCCTTGTGTCTTCCCGGAAGAAGTGGTACACGGCGCGCAAACTCGCAGCGGGGAGACGCCCTGCCAGCAAGAGGGAGGCCGATATGCCGAGCGCAACGCTTCTACGGGTGAATCTCAGCACCAAAACAGTGAAGAAAGAGGCCGTCCCGGAACGGATTCTCCGGGACTACGTGGGGGGACGCGGGGTCGCCACGAAGCTGCTGATGGACAATACGGATCCCGGCGCCGACGCGCTTGCTCCGGCCAATCCGCTCATCTTCGCCACCGGCCCGGTCACCGGCACCTATGCACCAACCGCAGGGCGCTACATGGTGGTGACCAAGTCGCCGCTGACCGGCGCGGTCGCCTCGTCCAACTCGGGCGGCTATTGGGGGCCGGCGTTGCGCTACGCGGGCTACGACTACCTGATGTTCGAGGGCGCGTCCAAAGAGCCCGTGTATCTCTACGTCAACGACGACACGGTCGAGATCCGCGACGCGAAACACCTGTGGGGGAAGATCGTCGACGACACCGAAAACATGGTCCGGGAAGCGACGCATCCGGAGGCGCGCGTCGCCTGTATCGGCCCCGGCGGGGAAAATCTGGCGCGCACCGCGTGCGTGATGAACGACAAGGGCCGGGCCGCCGGCCGCTCGGGCGTGGGCGCGGTCATGGGGGCGAAGAAGCTCAAGGCCGTGGCCGTGCTCGGCTCCAAGGGCCTCACCATCGCCAACCCCGGCGCATTCAAGGATGCCGTGCTCAAGGGCCGCGACAAGCTCGTGGCCGGACCGACGACCAGCGGACTGACCATGCTGGGTACCGCCGGCACCGTCTCGTACATGAACATGGTCGGGATGCTGCCGACGAACAATTTTCAGCAAGGGGTATTCGCGGAGGCCGAAGCGGTGGACGGGCCGGTCGTGAAGGAACAGTTCATGACGCGCAACCGGGGCTGCCACAGTTGCATGATCCACTGCGGGCGTGTGACCAAGATCACGGGACACGGACAGTTCGACGGCCACGGCGAGGGTCCCGAATACGAAACCATCTACGGG
The DNA here is from genome assembly GCA_965200125.1 of uncultured Binatia bacterium (SeqCode). Classification (GTDB taxonomy): domain Bacteria; phylum Desulfobacterota; class Binatia; order Bin18; family Bin18; genus Bin18. Next base: position 283,367 of record OZ241332.1, read on the forward strand.
CTGGGTACCGACTGCGGAGTCGGCAATCTGGCCGCGGTCATCAAGGCGAACTATCTGTGCAACGAGTACGGGTTGGATACCCTGGAGGCGGGCTGCGCCATTGCGACGGCGATGGAGTTGGCGGAGAAAGGTCATCTGCCAGAAAGCGACGTGGGATTCCCGCTCAAGTTCGGCGATCCCGAAGCGGTCATCAAACTGCTCGAAGCGCAGGCGTATCGCACCGGGACGCTGGGCAACCTGCTCGCCGAGGGCGGCTATCGCCTGGCCGAACATTACGGCCACCCGGAATTGTTCATGGGGTCCAAGAAGCAGGGCTTCGCCGCGTACGACCCGCGCGGCTCGATCGGCATGGGGCTGGCGTATGCCACTTCGAACCGCGGGGCCTGCCACTTGCGCGGCTACACCGTGTCGGTCGAACACTTCGGCAACCCGGTCAAACTCGACCCGTTCACCACGGAAGAAAAGCCGTACTGGCTGTCGATCATGCAGAACACCACGTCGTTCGTGGATTCCGCGGGCATCTGCCTGTTCTCCACGTTCGACATGGACCCGGGCACCGACGTCATGTCGATGGTCAGCGAGGTGTGGGGCCAAGACATGGGCACGCCGGAGGACATGCTGAAGATCGGCGAGCGGGTCTGGAACCTGGAACGCCTCTTCAACAACGCGGCCGGGTTGACCCGGGCGGATGACAGCCTGCCCCCGCGGATCACGTCGGAACCGCTGACCGAAGGCGCCAGCAAGGGTCACGTCGTGGACCTGCAACCCATGTTGGACGAGTACTACCAACTCCGGGGATGGGATGCGCAGGGCCAACCGACGGCCGCCAAGCTCCAGGAGTTGGGGATCGGCTGATGCCGTGCGTTACCGTTTCGGAACGAAAAAAGGGACTCGTATCGAGTCCCTTTTTTATTTTTGGGAACTCATACGAGACGGTTCGGAAGTTATTTTTCCTCGTCATACCTGCGGAAGCCAGGTATTCATGCCCTGGATTCCCGCTTCCGCGGGAATGATGGGGGGATGGCAGGAATGTCGACCGGGGGATCGTCTAGTAGGGAATTCCCTGTTTCTTCGTGTTCGGCGGGAAGTCAGCCGGGCGCGCCGGCCGTCACAGGCTCGGCCGCGGGGACGTCGGTCTCCGGCTTGGAGGTGCGGCGTCTGCGGGACGTGCGGCGTCTCGAAGGGCGCGTGCGCTTGGCCGGTCTGGGTTTGGGCCGCGTCTCGGTGACCGTGATCTCGAACTGGTCGCGGTGCAAATCGTAATCGGTCTGGAAGAAGAACCGGGTGTGCAACCGGGCTTCCAGATCGTCGAGCCATTCCGCCTCGGCGTACAGGAAATCGATGACCTGCTGGTGGGCGCGCACGGCGACCGCCTGCGCGTGGGGCTGCCGGGAGACTTGGCTGCGCAACTGGCGGAGCAGGCGGTACGCGGTCGTGGGTACGGACTGGATGCGGCCCGTTCCCTCGCAATGTTCGCAGGGCGCGCACAGCTGTTGTTGCAGGCTCTCGCGCGTGCGTTTGCGCGTCATCTGGACCAGGCCGAGTTCGCTGATCTTGCGCACGTTGCTGCGCGTCTTGTCCTTCTTCAGCGCGGCGCGTAGCGCGTCGGTGACCTTGGTGCGGTTGGCCGCACGCTCCATGTCGATGAAATCGACGATGATGAGGCCGCCGATGTTGCGCAGGCGGAGTTGATCGACCACGACTTCGGCGGCTTCCAGGTTGGTTTGCAACATCGTCTCTTCCTGGTTGCGCTTGCCGACGAAGCGTCCGGTGTTGACGTCGATGGCGGTGAGCGCCTCGGTCCGGTCGATGACGATGTGGCCGCCGGATTTGAGCGGCACGCGCCGGTCGAGCGCCTTGGTGATCTGCGCTTCGACTTTGTAGTGGTCGAAGATGGGCGCCGGCAGATCGTGCAGCTTCACCCGGCCGGTCAGCCGCGGCATGAAGGTCGTGATGAACTCGTTGATGCGCGCGTAGTCGTCCGCGTCGTCGATGATGACTTCGTGCACGTCGGGCGTGAAGACGTCGCGGATGATGCGCAGCACCACGTCCATGTCGTCGTGGACGAGTGCCGGCGCACCGCGCCCCTCGCGTTTCTGGGTGATCCTGCCCCACAGTCTGAGCAGGAATTTCATGTCGTCCTGAATTTCTTTCTTCGTCAGCCCCTCGCAGGCCGTACGGACGATGAAGCCGCCTTCGGCCGGCCTGACGCTCTCCACGGCTTCGCGTAAACGTTTGCGCTCCCTGCCGTCCGCGATCCGCCGGGACACGCCGATGTGGCCCATGGTCGGCGTGTACACGAGTTGGCGTCCGGGCAGGGACAGGTGCGCGGTCAGCCGCGGCCCCTTGGTGCCGATCGGGTCCTTGGTCACCTGCACGAGGATTTCCTCGTTCTTCTTGAGTTTGTGCTCGAGCGGCGTGTGGGGTTCGGCACGGCTCCGCCGTCGGTGTCCGCCGCGCCGTGGCACGGTTCCGGTATCGTCGGCGGATTCGGTGTCGGCCAAGTCGAAATCGCTCAGCAGGTCGCCTTCGTCGAGGTCGTCCCCGTTCCCCGCCGGCAAGGACCCGTCGAACACGTCCGAGGAATGAATGAAGCCGGACTTTTCGAGCCCGATGTCCACGAACGCGGCCTGCATGCCGGGCATGACGCGCATGACGCGCCCGAGATAGACGTTGCCGGCAATGTGGCGCTGTTGGGCGCGTTCGATGTGGATTTCGACCAGGGTGTCGTCTTCGAGCAGCGCAACGCGGGCTTCCTGGGGTGTCGAATTGATGATGATTCTCTGACGCACGGGTTCTATCCTATTGTGGAGAGCCGTTCGGGCTCCGGTTGTGCGGCTGCGCGCTGCGTAGCGCCGGGATGGAAACGGGTCGCCGTCTTCGTGACGCGCAGCAGTTTGACGTCGTGTGGAGACAGACCCAGCAGGCAGCCGACGAATTCGTGCGGCTTGAGAGTGCCGAGGTCGGTCATGGCGATGTCCACGCTCAGCAGGGCCGGGGTGACGAGAGCGAGGTCGTTGACGAACTGCTTGGCGTCGAGCGTCCGTTCTCTATGTCGGTTGCGGCGGCGGATCGCAAAGCTGTCCGTATCGGCGAAACCCCGCAGACGTTCCGCGAGAAAAGCGGGAGCACGGTGTTCGTCCGACAGAGCATTGAGGGCGACCTGGTAGCACTGGCCGGCAATGCTCGCGTCGATGCTCGGCTCGTCGAGAGCGATGACGTTCGCGGCGTGGACGTGAAAACCGTCCGGCAGTTCGTCGTTCAGTCGCTGTTGAAGGGTTGCGGGTTCGACTTCTTCGACCAGGAAGACGTCCAGAAACTCATCTTCGCTCTCCATACCGACCGGGAGCGCGGGACCGAAGCTGAGGCGGGGCAGGGGATGGAAACCCTGGCTGTACGCAATCGGCAGACCCGCGCGACGGCAGGCCCGCGCAAACAGGGTGGCGACCTCTTTGGCGCCCAGGAAGCGGGCCATGCCGAGTTTGCTGTAGCAGAGCCGATGCCGCCCGACCGCGGCTTTGCGGCTCCCCCGGCTCACGGCAATGGTGTTAGGGTCGCCGGCCAGCCACTCGTCGGCGTTGCCCGACGCGCCCGCGTCCGCCTCGGTCTGCGCTCTGGACGTGCGGTTTTTCTCCGCGGCGATCTTCACCGGCGCGTCGTCCGGTGCCGGCCGGCCGGATGGCATTGCCGCCGCGGACCGGTTGCTGTCCTTGTCCCGCGTGAGTTGCCACTGCCGGGTTCCCCAGGCGTCGAGTTCCGGCAGCGCGGTGCGTGCCCAGCCGTCGACCGCCGGCCCGCGGTGGTCCGCACCCTTGGCCCCGTTCAAATGATAGGTGACGTTGCGCACGCGCTGAAAATCGCACGCCCCGCAGTAGGAGCAGCGTTCCACGCTACAGTCGGGGGTGAGGCTGCCTTCGAGGGCTTTCGCCAAGTCGCGTTGCAGCCATTTCTTGGTTACGCCGCTGTCGAGGTGATCCCAGGGCAGCGGCTCGTCGAGCAGCCTGCGTCGGAGATAATCGTTCGGGTCGATGCCGTGGCTGGCGAACGCCTGCTCCCACAGTTCGAGCCGGAACTGCTCGGTCCAGCCGTCGAAGCGGCAGCCTGCGCGGTAGGCCGTCAACAGCGGTGCTCCGAGCCGGCGGTCGCCGCGCGCGAAGACGCCTTCCAGAAAGGACAGCCGCGCGTCGTGCCATTTGAACTGAATGCCGTGGCGGCGCAGTTCGCGGCGCAACAGGCGCTGGCGCGCCTCGGTTTCGTCCAGGTCCACCTGCGCCGCCCACTGAAACGGGGTGTGCGGTTTCGGAATGAACGTCGAGACGCTGGCCGTCACCTGCCGCTGATGTTTGCCGGCCGCGGACACCTTGTGGCATAAATCGACGATGCCGAGCAGGTCTTCCTCGGTCTCGGTCGGCTGGCCGAGCATGAAATAGAGCTTCACGCTCTTCCAACCGAGGCCGAACAGCAGCCGCGCCGCGTCGATCAACTCGCTTTCCCGATATTCCTTCTGGATCACGTCGCGCAGCCGCTGGGTGCCTGCCTCGGGCGCCAGCGTGAAGCCGGTTTTGCGCACGCGGCGGATCTCTTCCAGGATGTGCGGGGAGAGCGCATCCACACGGGTGGACGGCAGGGAGACCGCCACTTTCAGGTCCGAGAAGCGGTTCATGACCGACCGCAGCAGCGGGTTGACGCAACTATAATCCCCGGTGCTCAGGCTCAGCAGCGAGACTTCTTCGTATCCGCTCTGCCTGACCAGTTGTTCCACCTGTTCCTGAAGGGCGCGCGGGTCGCGTTCGCGCAGCGGCCGATAGATGTAGCCGGCTTGGCAGAACCGGCAGCCGCGCACGCAGCCACGCATGACCTCGACCGCCACCCGGTCGTGCACGATGTTGACGTTGGGCACCACCTGCGCGGTGAGTTGGGGGATGCTGTTCAGATCCTCGACCACGCGCTTTTCCACGCGGGGTCGATCGGGATCGCGTGGGTGAACCGCGGCGAGACGCCCGCACGCGGTGTATTCCGGTTCGAACGACGCCGGCACGTAGATGCCCGGAACGCGGCCCAGGGCGCGCAGCAAATGCTGGCGGTCGCGTCCGTCCCACGCCAGATAGGCGTCGCACATGTCGAAGACCGCTTCTTCGCCGTCCCCGAGTAGAAAGCCGTCGATGAAGTCGGCGATGGGCTCCGGATGAAACGCGCACGGCCCGCCGGCGACGATCAGCGGATGGTGCGGACCGCGCTCTCGTGCAAGCAGCGGGATGCGGCTCAGCTCGAGCATCGCCAGCACGTTCGTATAGGTGAGTTCGTACTGGAGGCTGAAGCCGACGATGTGGAACGTGTCCAGCGGACGGTAGGTTTCGAGCGACACGAGCGGAACGTCATGCTCGCGCAGTTGCCGCTCCATGTCCGGCCAGGGCGCGTACACGCGTTCGGCCTGCACGTCGGCGCGACCGTTCAGCAGGTTGTACAGAATCTGGAGGCCGAAGTGCGACTGCGCGATTTCGTACACTTCGGGAAAGGCGAGGCCGAAGCGCAGACGAACGGTTCCGGGGTCTTTGACGACGGTGCCGAGTTCGCCCCCGGTATAGCGGGAAGGATGTTCGACCAGCGGAAGGATTGCGGCGTACGCCCGTCTCAGGTCGGTGTCCTTCTCCGTGGCTCTACGCAATAGATACCTCCCGCCGCCCGCGAACTATACCGGAAATCCCGGCGCAGGTGCAAGGTGAATGCGACCTTCTTGAATTGCCTCTCCCTCTTTATCATCCCCTCTCCCTTTGGGAGAGGGCTAGGGAGAGGGTCCCCCGGGCTGCAGCGTTGCATCAACCCGAAACCTGTAAACCGATACACATCAATCCACCGCGCAAACTTGACACGGTCGGAAGCGCTGGCTATACGGGGCGAAATTCATTCTCCCTCCAACCTTAACTTCCTCAACTCGTAGTGCGGAGCGCATGAGCGTTTTGAACAGCAAAGTGCTCGTCCTCAACCGCTCCTATTTTCCGGTGCACGTCACTTCGGTGCGCCGCGCGTTTTCCCTGCTCTATCAGGGCATCGCGAAGGCGGTTGACGCCCAGTACCGGACGTTCGATTACGAGAGTTGGAGCGCGTTGTCGACGTCCGTCCACGACGAGACGGTCGGGCTCATCGGGCGGGCGATCCGCGTGCCGCGCGTCATCCTCCTGGTGTCCTACGACCGGGTGCCGCGGCGGCGCGTGCGGTTCAGCCGCTTCAACGTGTTCGCCCGCGACAAGAATACCTGCCAGTACTGCGGTCGCCGGTTCGCGCGTAACGAATTGAATCTCGACCACGTCGTGCCGCGTTCCCGGAACGGCGAATCGACCTGGGAGAACATCGTGTGTTCCTGCTTCGTCTGCAACCGCATCAAAGGCGGGCGCCGGCCGGAGGAGGCCGGTATGCGCCTCATCAAGAAACCCGTCCAGCCCGAGTGGACGCCGTTCATGCTGGAGACGTTCAGCCTGCGGCGGTATCAGGACTGGGTGCCGTTTCTGAACGAGGTCGATGCCGCCTACTGGAACACCGAGTTGCAACACTGATCCCACCGCGGCCGTTGGGTTCCGCAGAACCTCTGGATTTTGCGGCGCCTACCAGATATAGGGGGTGACACCGTCCCCGATCCCTTCCGGTTGTGTTGCCGACACTGCCCACCGGTGCCGTAACGCAGCGGAAGCAGACGGCGGACGGGGAGGAGGCGGGGCCGATGCGGATCAAACAACTGGAACTGGTCGGGTTCAAGTCCTTCAAGGACCGGACCACGCTCACCTTTCCCCGCGGCATTACCGCGGTCGTAGGTCCCAACGGCTGCGGCAAGTCGAACATCGTCGACGCCCTGCGTTGGGTGTTGGGCGAGCAGAGCGCCAAACATCTGCGCGGCCAGGAGATGAGCGACGTCGTCTTCGCGGGGAACGAGCAGAGCGCGCCGTTGGGTATGGCCGACGTCTCGTTGTTGCTGGAGAACGTCCCTCCCGTTCCGGTGCAGGCGGCGAACGGAACCAACGGGCAACCCTCTCCCGCTAGGCTCAATGGTCACAACGGGTCCGTAGGGATCGCCGGAAACGGGCACGACTGGACGGAGGTCATGGTCTCGCGCCGCTACTTCCGGTCGGGCGACGCGGAATATCTGTTCAACAAACTCCCGTGCCGGCTCCGCGACATCGTCGAGTTCTTTCTGGGCACCGGTGCCGGCACCAAAGCGTACTCGATCATCGAGCAGGGGCGCGTCGAGGCGCTGATCAACGCGAAGCCCGACGAAATCCGCGCCCTGGTGGAGGAAGCGGCAGGGGTGAGCTTGTTCCGCAGCCGGCGCTTGGCCGCGGTGCGCAAACTCGACCGAACCCGCGACAACCTGTCGCGCGTGGCCGACCTGCTGCACGAAATGGGCCGTCAACTCGGCTCGTTACGCCGCCAGGCGAAAAAGGCGGAGCGATACCGGACGCTGAAAGACGAACTCCGAACGATCGACCTGACGTTGTCGTGTCGGGCCTATTCGGCCCTGCTCGACGAGATCCGTGGATTGCAGGAACGCCGGGGTGCGTTCGAGCGCGACGGCGCCCGCCTCGATGCGCAGGCTCGAACGCTCCACGCCGAACGCACGGCTGCGGCGGAACGCGCCACGGTCGCGCAGGCCGCGCTGCGTGCACTGGAGGAAGACCTCCGGCAGCTCGAGCATACGATCCAGCAAGCCCGGCAGCGTCAGGAGTTTCTGTCCCAGCAGCAGGCCCAGTTTCAAGCGCGTATCGCGGCCGCGGAGAAAGAAGGCGCGTCGATTCGCGAAAAGAAGAACGACCTGCGCCGGGAGATCGCCGAGCGCGAAGCCCTGGGCCGGCAGGTATCCGAACGCCAGGAGCAGGCCGAGGCCGCACTCCGCGACCGGGAACGCACTCTGGATGCCGTGCACGAAGCCATGCAGGGGCACGAAGCGCAGGTGGAGGAATGCAAGACCGACATCGTCGAGGCGCTCACTCGGGCGACGAACGTGCAACATACGCTGACCAACGCCCGTGCACGGGGCGAGGACGTCGCCAAGCGTTTGGCGACGCTGGCGCAGGAGTCGGATCAACTCGACAAAATCCGCGCCGACGCCGAACGGGCGTCCGCGGCGCTGCACGAGCAAACCGTCCGGCTGACGGCCGAAGCGGAGCAGCGGCAACAACGATGCGCAGACAAACGCACGGCGTTACGCGGGTTGCTGGCCGACGCCGAGCGGATCGAAAGCGACCTGTCCGCGGCGCGCGACACCCGCGCGGAATTGCGTGCGCGGTTGCAGACGCTGCAGGACCTGGAACGCGGGTACGAACGCTACGGGCAGGGGGTACAGGCGGTCATGGCCGACCCCGCGTTTCCCGCGTCCGTGCGCGGTGTGGTCGCCCAAGTGATCGACGTTCCGCACGCGTACGAGCGGGCGGTCGCAGCCGTATTGCGGGAGAAGCTGGAATACATGGTCGTGGCCGACGCTGCCGCGGGCGTCGTCGCCGTGGACCACCTCACGACGGCGCAGGCCGGCTACGGGAGTTTCGTCCCGCTGCAATCGAAAGCCGACGGCCGAACCGCCAGCGGGAACGACGTTCCGCAGTCGGAACCGTGGGCGACGTCCGGGGTTTCCAGGCTCATCGAACACGTCGGCATCGCGGCCGAATACCGCCCCATGCTGGAACGACTGCTCGGCGACGCGGTGCTGGTGCCCGACCTGCAGGTCGGACTGGATCTGTGGGATCGGAGCCGCGGGTCGTACACCTACGTCACGCCACGCGGGGAGGTCATTTCGGCCCCGGGCATAGTCAGCGGTGGGAGCGGGGACGTCACGGAAGCCTCGCTTCTGGGCCGCCGCCGGGAAATTCGCGATCTTCGGCAGACGCTCGAGGAACAGGAAGCGCGCGTCGCCCGGCTGGTTCGGGAGCAGCAAACGTTGAAACAAAGACAAACCGACGGAGAGGCCGAACTCGGCGCGCTCGAAACCGGCGCTCAGGAACTCGACCGGGAGCGCGAAGCGAACCGACGCGAGGCGGAACGGCTCGAAAGCGAACTGCGGCGAGCGGGCGAACGAGGCGAGGGTGTCGTGTTCGAGCGGAACGTCCTCGAACAAGAACGCGCGTCGTTGCAACAGGACGGGCGGAAGGCCGAAGCCGAGGCGTCCGCAATTGCCGCGCGGCGCCAGGAATGCGAAGCCCGGCTCGCCGCCACACAGGCCGAACTTGCCGACGCCAAGCTCGCGCTCGACCGGGAGCGCAGCCAAGTCGGTGACCTGCGTGTCCGGGTCGCGGAGCAGCGGGAACGGCGCGAGGGGATTCAGGCGCAACTCGCCCAACTCACGCAGCAGTTCGGCGAGCTCGACCAGCGCATACGCGCCTGCCGAGCCGAAATCCAGACGGCCGAACGGGACGCGGCACGGGTCCGCTCGGACGCGGCTGCGCTGGCCGAGCGGACGGCGCACCTCACGGCCGACCTCGACGCGAAACGGCAGGCCCGCGCTCAGCAGCAGCCGGAATGCGACCGACTCGCCGCGGCGTGCCGGCAGTGCGACGCGCAGATCGAAGAGAACCGTCAGGCGGCCTCCAAACTGCACGAGGAGAAAGCGCAACTCGACGTCAGCCTCGCCGAACGGCGGGTCGGCCGCGACCATCTCGAAGCGACCGTGCGGGAGCGGTATCATCTCGAACTCCCCCGGGTCGTGGACGAGTATCGGTCCTCGGACATCGACCAGGCGGAAGCCGAAACGCGCCGCGAGGAATTGCGCGACGCCATTGCGCGGCTGGGCGAGGTCAATCCGAACGCGGCCCAGGAACTGGTCGAGGTCGAGGAACGGGTGGCGGACGTCGAATCCCAGAAAGCGGATCTGACAGGCTCGATCGAAGACCTCCAGACGACCATCGACAAGCTCAACCGCGAGTCGCGGGATCGCTTTCGGGACACGTTCCGGCGGGTGGACGAAAAATTCCGCGACGTGTACGCCCGCTTGGTCGAAGGCGGCAAAGCGCGCATCGTGCTGACCGATGACGGCGACCTGACCGAGGCCGGAGTCGAAATCGAAGTCCAGCCGTCGGGGAAACGCCTGCGTTCCATGCAACTCCTGTCCGGCGGGGAGAAGGCGTTGGCCGCGTTGAGTTTCACGTTCGCGCTGTTCCTGATCCGGCCGAGCCCGTTCTGCATTCTGGACGAGGTGGACGCTCCCCTGGACGACGCCAACGTCGGCCGCTTCAACCAGTTGCTCCGAGAGATGAGTGAGACCACGCAGATCGTGCTCATCACGCACAACAAGCGCACCATGCGGGCCGCGGATACGCTGTACGGGGTGACCATGCAGGAGCCCGGGATTTCGACCATCGTGTCCGTCCAGGTCTCGGACCCGAATTCGGATCCCGCCGGCGACTCCCCGGTGGAACGGGTCGTGTAATGGCCGGGCGGTTCTGGCGCCGGAACAAGGAGCCGCACGCGTCGGCGCCGCGATCCGCGGACGCGGAAGCCGGCGTCCCCGCCCCGCAAACCACGCGTTGGCGCCGCGGGCTCTCCCGGCTGCGCGCCGCGTTCCGGCGGCCATTCGAACGGGCCGCCGGCGCACGGCAGGCGTCCGAAGACCTGTTTACGGAACTGGAAGAAGCGTTGATTCAGGCCGACGTCGGCGTCGAGACCGCGTTGGACGTGATCGCCCGCGTGCGCATGCGCATGAAGACCGCGGCGCGTGACGGCCGGCCCGCGGCGGACGTCGTCCGTGACCAACTCGAACGGGAACTCCACGACGCGCTTCAACAGGAAGGCGCGCCCGCCGATAGCGCGGACGGTCCGCGGCCGCGCGTCGTGCTGGTGGTCGGAATCAATGGCGTGGGGAAAACCACGTCGATCGCCAAGCTGGCGGCGCGCTACCAACGCCGCGGCCGGACGGTGCTGCTCGTGGCCGGGGATACGTTTCGCGCCGCGGCGATCGAACAACTCGGCGTCTGGGCCGGCCGCCTCGGTGTCGACGTCGTGAAGCACGAGCACGGCGCGTCGCCGACCGCGGTCGTGTTCGACGGGCTCCGCGCCGCGCTGGCACGAGATACGCAGGTCGTCCTGATCGATACGGCCGGCCGGCTGCACACCAAGACGCCGCTCATGGAGGAGCTGAAGAAGATGTATCGCGTCATCGGGCGTGAGATTCCCGGGGCGCCGCACGAGGTCCTGTTGGTGTTGGACGCCGCGACGGGGCAGAACGCGCTCAGTCAGGCGCGCACGTTTCAGGCGGCGTTTCCGCTCACCGGCGTGATCCTGTCCAAAATGGACGGCTCGGCCAAGGGCGGCGTGGCCGTGGCCGTGGCCCGCCGGCTCGGCGTACCTATCCGCTACGTCGGATTGGGAGAAGGGCTCGACGATCTGGAAGCGTTTTCCGCGGACGCATTCATCGACGCGATCTTCGGCGACGCCGAACCTTCGCTTGACGCTCCGACCGACAGGCCATAAGGTGCCCTCAGACTTTTGCTTTATTCCAGGGTGGTATGGCGCTGGAAAACCTGAAACTTCTCGAGGCACGCTTGAGTGGATTCCTGGAACGCCACGAACGGGTCTGCAGTGAAAACGCCGCGTTGGCGGTCCGGATGCGAGAACAGGAGCACGAACGCGTCCTGTTGGCGAAGCGGGTGCAGCAATACGAGGCCGAACGGGACGAGATCCGCAGCCGCTTGACCAGAATCCTGACTCAATTCAGCCATCTCGGCATTGCCTGGGAGGATGAGGGCTAGACGATGAAACGCGCGATGGACGTGGAGATTTACGGACAGACGTTCACTGTCACCAGTGAAGACGACGAGCAGTACGTCCGCAACATCGCCGCGGTCGTCGACCAGCGCATGCGCCAGATGGAGGGAAGTACGAAGGGTACCGTTCCTCTCCGAGTCGCGATCATGGCGGCGCTGAGTTTTGCCGACGAGTTGGAAACGGCCAAGTCCGACCAGCAGGCGACGGTCGTCGTAGAAGAAGAAGCCGAGCGGATTTCGAGCCGCCTCCTTGCGCGTCTGGAACGCGCCGAACACGCCGGCAACGGCGTCAGCCCCGTGCCGCGGCCCCAATCCGCCAGCCCAGCGTCTCCGACTCCGGCCCCAGAGGAACCCGCACCGGCCTCGCTCACGTCCTGACGACGAGCCGCCGACCCGACGCTTCCCACCACTGGCGCTCCTTCCACCCGAGGGGAAACCCGGGAAGGAGAACGCCTACGCCGATCATCGGTTCATCAGCGTCCGTTGCAATTGGGCTTCCGCCGACCGCTCCGCGCGGTTGGGGGGATGTCCGACCGTTGACGGCCAGGAACCGAATACCGCGGATGAGTTGCCGGGGGAGTAGCGCCCGAGCCGCGGCCGTCCGGCCGGGGCTCGGTGAGGAGGGTACGCATGGAACTGTTCATCGGACTGCTGATAGGCGCCGGCGGCGTCGGGGCTTTCGCCCTCGTGCGCCGCAGGTGGAATCGAGCGACCGTACGCAACGCAGAGGAGGAAGCCCGCCAGATTATCGAGGAGGCCGAGAAAGAACGTTCGGTCGTGACACGTGAGGCGAAGGTTCAAGCGAAGGATACGTTACTGCAGGCCAAGACGCGGGCGGAACGGGAAATCGCCGAACGGCGCAAGGAGATGCAGGGGACCGAGCGGCGGCTGCAGCACCGCGAGGAAACCATCGAGAAACGTCAGCAGGCGCTCGGCGACCGGGAAGACGGCCTGACCCGGCGCGAACAGCGCGTCAAGGCCAAAGAGGATGCCGGCCAGAAGAAGGAACAGGAATACGCGCGGCTCATCGACGACACGCGCCAGAAGCTCGAACACGTCGCCAGCCTGAGCCGCGACGAGGCCAAGCAGATGCTCGTCGATCAGATGGTCGAGGAGGCGCGCCAGTACGCGGCGCGGCGGATCATGACCATCGAAGAAGAAGCGCGCGAGGAAGCCACCCGCCGCGCGCGGAAGATCATCAGCATCGCCATCGAACGCCTGTCCGGGGAGTTCGTGTCCGAACGCACCGCGTCGGTCGTTCATCTGCCCAGCGACGACATGAAGGGTCGCATCATCGGGCGCGAGGGGCGCAACATCCGCGCGTTCGAGGCGGCGACCGGCGTCGACCTGGTCATCGACGACACCCCGCAAGCCGTACAGATTTCCAGCCACAGCCCGATCCGGCGGGAAATCACCCGGGTCGCGTTGGAACGGCTGATCTCGGACGGCCGCATCAACCCGGGCCGCATCGAGGAGGTCGTCAAGAAAGCCGAATCCGAGGTCGAAGAGTCGGTGCGCGAGGCCGGGCAACGCGCGGTCCTCGAACTCGGGGTCAACGGCGTGCACCCGGAGATCGTCAAGCTGATCGGCATGTTGAAGTACCGCTACAGCTACGGCCAGAACGTGCTGATGCACTCGATCGAAACCGCGTACATCTGCGGCATCATCGCCGCGGAGTTGGGGCTGAACGAGAAGCAGGCCAAGCGGGCCGGCCTGCTGCACGACATCGGCAAGGCGGTGTCGCACGAGATCGAGGGGTCGCACGCGATCATCGGCGGAGAGGTCGCGCGCAAATACGGCGAGTCGGCCAAGATCGTCAACGCCGTGGCCGCGCACCACGAGGAAGTGCGGGCCGAAACGGTACTGGCGCCCATCGTCGATGCCGCGGACGCCCTGTCCGGGGCGCGGCCGGGCGCGCGCCGCGAAGTGCTCGAAAGCTACGTCAAACGGCTCGAAGACCTGGAACGCATCAGCGGCGCGTTCGACGGCGTCGAAAAGTCGTTCGCGGTCCAGGCCGGGCGCGAGGTGCGCATCATGGTCGATCCCGGCGCGGTGTCGGACGGCGCTGCGTCGAACATCGCCAGGCAGGTCGCCAAACAGATCGAAACCGACATGACGTATCCGGGGCAGATCAAGGTGACCGTCATCCGCGAGTCGCGGGCCACGGAGTACGCGCGTTAGACCGGCCGGCGCGCCAACGCTCATGCCGCTGTCCGTCGAAGCCCAACTCCGGGAAATCGAGCGCGGCACCGTCGCGATCATCCCGCGGCAGGAGTTGATCGAGAAACTCCGCCGCGGGAAACCGCTGCGGGTGAAGTGGGGCGCCGACCCGTCGGCCCAGGATCTGCATCTCGGCCACACCGTCGTGCTGAACAAGCTGCGCCAGTTTCAGGAGCTCGGCCACACCGTCATCTTTCTGATCGGCGACTTCACGGCCATGATCGGCGATCCGACCGGCCGCTCGGAAACGCGCAAGGCGCTGACGCGCGACGAGGTACGGGCGAACGCCGAGACGTACGCGCAGCAGGTCTTCAGGATTCTGGACCCCGACCGGACCGAACTGCGCTTCAACTCGGAGTGGCTGGACGCGCTGACGCCGACCGATATCGTCCGCCTGTGCGGCCACTATACCGTGGCGCGCCTGCTGGAGCGGGACGATTTCTCGAGGCGCTTTCGGGACGGCGTCCCGATTCACGTGCACGAGTTCCTCTACCCGCTGGTCCAGGCGTACGATTCGGTCGCGCTGCACGCCGACGTCGAACTGGGCGGCACCGACCAGCACTTCAACCTGCTGGTCGGCCGCGACGTACAGCGCGGCTTCGGGCAGGAGCCGCAGGTCATTCTCACCACGCCGATACTGGACGGGATCAACGGCGGCCAGAAGATGAGCAAGTCCCTGGGCAACGCCGTAGGGATCGCCGACCCGCCCGACGACATGTACGGAAAGCTCATGTCGATCTCGGACGAACTCATGCTCGGCTACTACGAGTTGCTCAGCACGGTGGACGCGGACTACGTCCGCAGCGTGGCCGACGGGCACGTGCATCCCATGCAGGCGAAGAAGAAACTCGCAGCCGAACTGGTCGCCCGCTTCCACGACGTCGCGGCCGCGGAGCGGGCGGCCGACGCATTTGCCCGCCGCTTTCAGCAGGGGCAGCAGCCGGACGAGATGCCGACCCACGCGTGGGCCGCGGACGACCCGAACGTCTGGGTATGCCGTCTGCTCAAGACCTCCGGGCTGGCGAAGTCCACCAGCGAGGCGCGCCGGCTCATTCGGCAGGGCGGGGTCCGGCTCGACGGCGAGCGGGTCACGGACCCGGAACTGCACGTCCCGGCCGCGGGCGAAACGGTCGTGCAGGTCGGCAAGCGGCGCATCCTCAAAGTCGTGTTCGCCCCGCCGCCCGCGGCGAATCCCTGACCGCGGTCATGGCGGCTCCGGATTCCAGCGGGCACCGCTGCGGCTTCGTCGCGCTGGTCGGTCGTCCCAACGTCGGAAAATCCACGCTGCTGAACCGGCTGGTCGGCGCGCGGGTCGCGTTGGTGACCCCGAAGCCGCAGACCACGCGTACGCGCGTGCTGGGCGTGCGCACCGAACCCGCGGCCCAATTCATCTTCATCGATACCCCGGGCATCCACCGCCGGCAAAGTTCCCTGCTCAACCGGCAGATGGTGGACACCGCCCTGCGCGCACCGCACGACGCGGACGTCACCCTCTTTGTGGTGGACGTCGGGCAGGGGCTGACCGGGGCAGACACGCAGATAGCAGATCGCCTGCGCGGAACGTCTTCCCGCATCTGCATCGGCCTCAACAAGATCGACCTGGCTGCCAAGACCGCCTTGATCCCGCTCCTCGAACGCCTGAGCAGGCTTCTCCCCGACCGTGACGTCGTCCCCATCAGTGCCCGCACCGGAGAGAACACGAACGAATTACTGAACACGCTTCGTCGGGTGCTGCCGGCCGGCCCGGCCCTGTTCGCCGAGGACGACCTCACCGACCAGAGCGAACGCGTACTGGCCCAGGAGATGATCCGCGAACAACTGTTTCTCCAAACCCAACAGGAAATTCCGTATGCGACTGCCGTCATGGTGGAGCGGTTCGAGGACGTGCCCGACCGTCCGTTACTGCGTATCTACGCCAGCGTCCACGTCGAGCGGACGTCCCAGAAAGCGGTCGTGATCGGCCACAAGGGGGAACGGCTCAAACAGATCGGCCAAGCCGCGCGCCAGCGGCTGGAAGACTTCTTCCGCTGCCGGGTGTATCTGGAACTGTTCGTGAAGGTCTCGAAAGGATGGACGAACAGCCGTGGAAAGTTGCGTGAATTCGGGCTGGCGCGATAGACGGCTGCGCTGCATGCACGGAAAAGTTCACGGAGGCGATCTATGAACGTCCTTGCGCGCCTGGGCCGTCTGCTCACGGGCTGGACGGAGCGCTGGATCCCCGATTCCTGGGTGATCGCCGTCATCCTGACCCTGGTCGTCGCGCTGTTGGCACTGACCGTCGGCGGCGCACCGCCCGGGCGCGTCCTCACGGCGTGGGGCGACGGGCTGTGGGCGCTGCTCAGCCTGACCATGCAGTTCACGGTGATGATGGTGGTGGCGTACGCGTGCGCGGTGTCGCCGCCGCTCAAGCGGGCGTTCGTCTGGCTCGCCTCACGCCCGAATCCAGACAAGCCGCGGCAGGCGATTCTGCTGATGGCCGTGTTCTCGACCGTCGCGGCGTGGCTCAACTGGGCGCTGTGCCTGGTGACGTGCGCGGCGTTTCTGCCGTTCGTCGTGCGGTTCAACCCGCGCGTCGATTTTCGCCTGCTGGTCGCCTGTGCCTACCTCGGCGTCGGCACGGTCTGGCACGCCGGCCTGTCGGGCTCGGCGCCGCTCATCATCGCCACGCCGGACAATTTCCTCATCCAGGCCGGCGTGCTGTCGGACACGGTGCCGACCACGCGGACCATGTTCGCCACGTTCAACCTGGGCTACGCGCTGCTGGCCGGGCTGGTGGGAATCCTGCTGGCCGGCCTGCTGGTGCCCCCCGCGGCCGCGGCGTTGACCGTCACGCCCGTACAGGCGGACCGGCTGCAAAGCCTGGACGACCCCGTCGCCAAGCCCGCGTCCATGCGGCCGGCCGAGCGGCTGGAATGGTGGCCGGGCTGGTCGCTGATCGCCAGCGGCGCCATGCTGCTGTACTTCGGCACGCAGGTGCTCGACAAAGGCTTCGGCCGCACGTGGACGATCGACAACTACAACCTGATCTTTCTGGCCCTGGGCCTGCTTCTGCACTGGTATCCCAAGTCGTTCCTGCGCGCCTGCGAACAGGGCATCCGCAACACCTGGGGCATCGTCATCCAGTATCCGTTGTACGCCGGCATCTTCGGACTGATGTCGTACACTGCGCTGGGCGAGGTGCTGACCGGCTTCTTCGTCGAAGCGAGTTCCCCGCGCAGCTTTCCATCCATCGTCTATCTCTATTCCGGGGTGCTGAATTACTTCGTACCGTCCGGCGGCTCGAAGTGGATCGTCGAGGCGTCGTATCTGATTCCGGCCGGGCAGGCGTTGGGCCTGTCCATTCCGACGGTGACGCTGAGCTACGCGTACGGAGACATGACGACGAACCTGTTGCAGCCGTTCTGGGCCATTCCGATCCTGACCGTGGCCGGCCTGCGTTTCGGCGACATCATGGGCTACTGCCTGTTGCTGGCCGCGGGCATGGCCGCCTTCAACCTGCTGGTCCTGCTCGTCATTCCGCTGCAACTGTGAGTTCGATCCTCTCTCCCCTGGTGGGAGAGGGTTAGAGCCCGCCCCGGACCTGACCCGGGGGAGAGGGGGAAGGCGCGGTGCGCTCTCCCGTCGGACGGCTGGTGAAGGGTGCGCGGGATTCAGTAGTCGCGTATCCAGCCCGCAATGATGTCTTGCTGGAACGCCTTCGCTCGCCTGGTCCATGCCTGGGCTCCAACCGTCGGAATAGTCGTCCGGGCCGCGCGTGATGCATCGAACGCCTCGCGGGCGGCAAAATCGGTCAGCAGAACCGCAAAGCCCAATTGCGTGCCTGCCCTGGTCGTCAGCCAGCCGGCCAAGCCGTCCGCGTAGCGCATGGTTCCCGACTTGGCGCGAACCCGTTCGCGGACGGCGGCGGACTTCCAGTCGGGATGAGACAGCAAATCAAGTAGGTCGCCCCGCTGGCCGTCTGCGACGGAGCGGCTCGGGTCCGCGTCGAGTGTGGCCGCATAGGCGATCGCCCCCGCAAGCTGGCGCGGGGTGTGGCGCGACCGGCTGCTCAGGCCCGAATGGTTGTGGTTGACGAAGCCCGTCCAATCGGTTTGCGGGATCCGGCGCGCGTACCAAGCCGCCAAGGACCGGGCGGACGCGGCCAGAGACGACCGGCCGCCGCCCAGGCCGCGACTGGCGGCCAAGCCGATCAGTTCGGCCGACAGGTTGTTGCTGTAACGGAACATGCCTTCCAGCAGGTCGGTGAGCGGACGGCTGGGGTGAACGGCGAGGGGCGTAGCGTTGGGCGGCGTTACGCCGGCTTCCGGGGCGGGCAGGGCGATGCCGTGCTGCCGGCAGTAGGTGCGAAAAAGCGTTGCGGCCAGCCGGCCCGGCGTGCGTTTGACCGGAAGTTGCCGCACGCCGCGCGCGGGCAACGCCCGAGACAACAGCCAGCGGTCTCCCGGCCCGCCGTCCAGGACGAAAGAGTCGGTCTGGCCGGCGTCCGCGGGCAGGACGGCGATCTCCGCACCGCTTACCGGCAGCAGCACCCCATCGGCCGGCGAGTGCAGCCGGCTGCGAAACCCGGACGTGCCGGGCCGGTCCGTCCACCGCAGGCGCACGCGGTTGTAGTTGAGCGCTAGCGCGCTGAACCCCGGATTGTAAACGGCCGCTGCCGGCTGACGGGGATTGACGGCCGACGCAGACGGAATCAGGCTCTCGTCGAACACGAACCGGCCACGCACGCGCCGGATGCCAGCGGCTTGCAGCGCTTCGATAAAGCGCAACAGGTCGGGCGTCGATACACTCGGGTCGCCGCCTCCGACGAGATACACGTCGCCATGAAGATCGGCTCCGTGGACCTCGCCGGTCGCCAGAAACTTGGTCTCGAATCGGTAGTCGGGCCCCAGGATTTCCCAGGCCGCCAAGCCGGTCAGCAGTTTGGTGGTCGAGGCAGGAATGCGCGGCGTGTCCGGGTCGTGAGCGGCTACCGTCCGACCGTCGTCGAGCCGGAACACGTAATACCCAACGTCACGCGCGCGGAGGCGGTGGCGTTCGAGCAGGCGGGCGAGTCGGCTGTCCTGCCGGCCGCCGTGCGGTTCGGCGTAGGCGGGTTCGATCCCCGAGACGGACAGCCATCCCGCGCTGACGAACGGAACGAGCCAGAGGGCGAGCCATCCACTACGCCATCGAAGCCGTGGGATGGGGGAGTGCTTCGCGGGCGTTCGAGACGCCTTTCGCCCGTCCCGGACGCCCCGCGGCACGTGCGGCATGATCAGCGGAACAAGGCCCGCGCGATGACCATCCGGTGGACTTCGGACGGCCCTTCGCCGATGCGCCGGACGCGCGCTTCGCGGTACCAGCGCTCCAGGGGAAACTCTTTCGACACGCCGTATCCACCGTGGATCTGGACGGCGCTGTCGATGACCCGACCGAGTACCTCGCTCGAATACAGCTTGGCGATCGACGCTTCGACGCGCGCATCTTCGCCGCGGTCGGCTTTCCAGGCGCCGTCCCAGATCAGCCAGCGCGTGGCGCGCAATTCGACCTCGGCATCGGCCAGCATCCACTGGACCGCCTGGCGGCGGCTCAACAACTCGCCGAACGTTTCGCGCTGCTTGGCGTGCTCCACGGCCATACGGTGCGCGGCCAGCGCCACGCCCAGGTTCGCCGCGGAATAGGGAAAGCGCGCTTTGGTCAGCAAGTCGAAACACAGCGACAGACCCTGCCCCTCCTCGCCGATCAGGTTTTCCGCCGGCACCCGGCAATCCTCGAAGGCGACTTCGTTGGGCAGCGAGACGGTGCGGATGGTCTGGAAAGGACGCGCCGTAAAGCCGGGCGTGTCCTTGTCGATGATGAAGCAACTGATGCCGTTGCGACCCTTGTCCGGGTCGGTGCGAACGAACACCATGCCCCAGTCGGCCTCGTGGGCGTGGGAGATGAAAATTTTCGCGCCGTTGATGACCCAGGCGTCACCATCGCGGACCGCGCGCGTGCGGATTGCCCCGGCCGGGTCGGAACCGCCGCTCGGCTCGGTGATCGCGAAGAAGGTGTACCGACCGTGTTCCAGCGTCGGCACCGCGTACTTCCGAATCTGCTCGGGGGTGCCGGCGTAGATCGGCGTCGGCGGATAGCGCCCGAACGTTCCGCAGCCCGGATTGTAGAGCCCCATGCGGTGTTGGGCCATTTCCTCCAGCACGACGGACATCCCGAACGCATTCAGTCCCCCGCCGCCATACTCTGCGGGCGCGCCGAGACACCACAGCCCCGCGGCCTTGGTCTTCGCGGCCAGCCGTGCGTACACGGCATCCGGCAAGTCCGCGGCGTCTGGGTCGCCCGCGGCTTCCGCGGGAAGGACTTCCTCGCGGATGAAACGGCGAACCTGGGTTCGGAGCAGTTCGAGTTCCGGGGGCAGGGTATAGCCGGCGAAATTCTGCATGGGGTGTTCCCGGCCCGTTCTCGTGACGGAAACGGTGACGGGCGCTGGCCGTTGACGAAGGGGCCTGCCCGGTCCGATCAACTCGCCCGGCGGAACTTGGGCAGTGTCACGTCCGGGGTGACGTCGTCGAACACGACCTCGACCGGCAGGCCGAGCGCGAAATCGTCCGCATCTACATCGACGAGCCAACTCAACATGCGCACGCCTTCTTCGAGTTCGACGACGACCGGGCTGTAGGGCACCAGGTCGGCGAACTGCGGCATCATCGGCTGCATGGTCGTCGTCCACGAAAACAGGCGGCCCTTGCCCGACGACCGCGCCCATTCCCAGTCGAAGGAGCCGCATGCGGCGCACATGTCGCGCGGAACGTGGCGCCAGCGCCCGCAGTTGGCGCAGCGCTGGAAGCGTAACTCGTGCTTCCGGCAGTACGCGTAGAAGTCGGCCGCGAAGCCGCGCAGGCGGGGCAGCGGGCGGGGATAGTCGGGCGTCTCCGGCATGCGGGCGTCCTTCCAGGCTCAGCGGCGCAGAATCGCCAGGCTGCCGTCGCCGAAATCGCCCCAGCCCGTGACGAGCCCCAGCCGCGCGTCTTCGACCTGCCGCTCGCCGGCATCGTGGCGGAGTTGGCGCGTCGCTTCCACGATGTGGTTCATTCCCCACACGTGCGCTTCGGAGTGCAGTCCGCCGTGCGTGTTGAGGGGCAGTTCGCCGGACAGCGCGAAGCGGTCGCCGCGCGCATAGTCGCCGACCTCCCCGCGGCCGCACAGCCCCAGGGCTTCCATCTGGAGCAGCACGACGTAGGTGAAGCAGTCGTAGATTTCGGCGAAGTCGACGTCCTTGAGGTCGACGTCCGCCATCCGCAAGGCGTTCGGCGTGGCGAAGCTCAGCCCGATCGTGAACGGGTCGGGCCGCGCCGGAATGTCGTCCGCGGGGTAGGGATGCCCTTCGGCAATGCCCGAAATATACACGGGGTCGTGTTCGAGGTCGCGGGCGCGCTCCGCCGAGGTCAGCACGACCGCCGCGGCGCCGTCGGTCTCCAGGCAGCAGTCGAACAGCCGGAACGGTTTGGAGACCCAGCGCGCGTTGAGATAATCCTCCATGCTCAGCGGGCGGCCCTGCATGTAGGCTTTGTCGTTGCGTTGGGCGTGTCGGCGCGAGGTCACGGCGACCGTGCCGAGGGCTTCCTCCGGGGTGCCGTAGAGTTCCTGATGCCGCGTCGCCAGCCACGCGTACCACTGCACCGGCACGTTGGCGCCGTAGGGGAGATAATATTCGCCGATCGTCGTCGCCAGCGCCCCCGGGGCCCCGCTGCCGGGCGCCGGACCGCCGTTGCCTTTCTTCCGGCCGCCCAGGTTGCGGACGCGCATACTGGAATAGCCGTTCCAGCCCAGCGGGACGAGGACGGTGTGCGCTACGCCGCACGCAATCGCCATCGCGGCGCTCTGCAGCGAGGTGACCGGGCTGGCGCCGCCCATGTGGACGGTGACGGCGTAGCGCAAGTCCTCGACGCCCAGGTTGGCGGCGAAATGTTCCGAGGTGGACTGCAGCGGGGGCGGGATGATGCCGTCCACGTCGTGCGGGCTGAGACCCGCGTCGCGGATGGCGTTGACCGACGCTTCCAGCATCAGCGCCAGATCGGTCTTGCCCGAACCGCGCGTATAGTCGGTCTCGCCCACGCCGACGATACACGCCCGATCCTTGAGGGAGTGCATGCTGTGTCCTCGTCTCCGGCTGAATGCGCAGGATGGTACACCGGCCCCGCGGAGATTGTAAAGGGAACGACATATCAGGCGCTCCGTCGCCCGTTTCGACAAGCTCACGAACCAAGCTCAGGACATTGCCATCCAAAGGCACCGCGAATTCAGGGAACTTCCCATCCCCAAGTTCGTTGAGCCTGTCGAAACGAACCCCGATACCATCGCGGCCTTCGCCCCCCGCCCCTTCGACCTTTCGACAGGCTCAAGGTCCTTGCCCCACCCCCCCACGTGTGCTGAGCTTGCACTGTGTTGAGCTCGTCGAAACATCGAAACGGACGACGGAGCGTCTCGCCTGTGATGCCCGTTGGAAAGCCGCGGCTGCGTTGACGCTGCGCGCGCCGGTGGGCTATCGTCCACGGCGGATGTACGGCCCAAAAGGAGACCGCCATGGCCGGACGACGCGCGATGTTGCTGCTGACCTATCGTCTCGGAGACCACGTCGACGAACGGGAATACGAGCAGTGGCTGCGGGACGTGGACAATCCGTTCTTCAACGCCGTGCCGGGCGTCGAACGCTATGCCAACTGGAAGGTGCTGGACGAAAAGCTGGGCCACGTCGCCTTCACGCACTACGACCTGCTGGAGATCGACGACCTCGCGGCTTGGGAAAAAGTCTGGGGCAACGAGAAACTGCAAGCCTTCGCGAAGGCGTGGACCGACCGCTGGTCCGTCCACGGCAGCGACGAGCAATACGCCGGCGTGAACTACCAAGTCATGCTATGTGAGGAGATAGCGGCGCCCGACTGAGCGCCGGTTGCCGAACGTCGGGAGGGGACCTGCATGGGGGCGCTGTACGACCTGTTTTCCAATAGCCCGATCATGGTCGGCGCGGTCATCGGCGTGGTGATCGCCGGCATCGTCATTGCGGTGTCGGAAGCCAAGAAAACTCCTTGAGCCGGAAGGCCGTGGCCCACATTCCGAAACGCGAATTCGTGGCGCGTCTGGCGAAGGGGCTGGACATGCCGGCCGCGCTGCTCGACGCGATGACCGTTGCGTGTCCGTGCGGCGCCGCGGAGTGCGAGGGCTGGAAGGTTGCGCGGATGCCCGAACTCCGCGAAATAGAACGCTACGGGCTGGAACAGCGTTTCGCCATGTCGGGCTGGCGTACCTCGCTGGCCGCCATCATCGAAGAGTGAGCCGCCCGACCGCGGCTCCGTGCGGAAATTATTCGAGGCCGAGTTTTTCCTTGCCGGCCGGCGAAATCATGGCCGGCGTCCACGGCGGATCCCACACGATCTCGACGTTCGCGTCTTCCACGCCGGGGATGCCCTCGATCCGCATCTGGGCGTCCATCGCAATGGACGGACCCATGCCGCAGCCCTGGGCGGTGAGCGTCATCTTGACGCCCACCTTGGAGCCGCCTTCGGGATGATCGTCGACTGCGAGATCATAGACTAGGCCGAGATCGACGATGTTGACCGGAATTTCCGGGTCGTACACGTTCTTCAACTGATCCCAGACGAGGTCCTCGGTCACTCTGCCGTCCGCGGCCGGGACCGTGCCGACCGTCACCGGGGCCTGCCGTTCCTTGCCGATGGCGTCCGCGTCCTTGTCGGACACGCGATACAGGCCGCCGAGGGTCGGGAGTTGGAGGGTGTACGTGTCGCCCAACGCCTGGGTGACCACTCCCGGGGTACCCTGCGGGATGGTGACTTTCAGACCCTGGGGAATCTGGATGGCTTCGCAGTCGCGGCTGAATTCCACTTCCTCGTAGCTCATGCAACACTCCTTCGCGATTCGCCGCCGCGGGTCGGCCGGGCGTTTCCGAAAGTTAGACGTGTAAGGTCCAAGTTGTCAATCGGGCGGGGGCGTTTGCTCCGTAGATGTAGTCTCCCGCGGTTGTTCGGGCAGGGAAGGAGAAGGGCGGCACGGGGACCTGCCCCCCACTCGGATCCTGCGTTCGGTCAGGGAATTATGTACAAGACGATCCCGAAAACGGTTTTTCCTCGTCATCCCCCTCCGTCCTCCCGCTCCCGTCCGCCCCCCATCGTCATCCCGGCGAAAACCGGTATCCATCCTCTGGATTCCCGCTTTCGCGGGAACGACGAAGGGGTGGGATTCTCAAGTATGGAATCCCCTTCGGTAAGGGAGAATTTCGGGAACTAAGTACAAGTAAGGATCCTAATTGGTCGAAGGATCGGGGATTGGGGGCGAAGGCCAAGGTGACAGCGGGGGTCGTTCCCACCTTTCGATCCTTCGACAAGCTCAGGACACGGCAAGCTCAAGGCGACGCAGGCTCAACGAACCGAGGGGGGAGGCGGGGAAGGTCCTTGAGCCTGTCGAAAGGCCGGGGGCGGGGGGCAGTGTGTGAGCGCGGGAGTCCCCTCGGGAGTTCGTTTCGATCCTTCGACCTTATTTTCGAACCGATAGGGAGTTCCCCAGCCGGACGTGTCGTGAACGGTCGGCGCGGGTTCCGGCGTCGTTCGCGGCTACTCCCGGTCGATCCACTCCTTGATCTGGGCGCGGACGTCTTCGGGGCGGTCTTCGAGGATGTAGTGCGCGCTGCTGGTCACGACTTGCAGGTCGGCGTTCTCGATGACGGCATCGAGTTCGCGGCCGATGTCCATCGGCGTGAACCTGTCCTGGCCGCCCCACAGCAGCAGCGTCGGCATGGTCAGCGTGTGCAGCGCGGGCAGGATTTCGTCTTCCAGCGCGCGGGCGAGGTCGAATTCGCGCAGGAACTTCGCCAGCGCGGGGCGTGCCCCGGGGTCGGTGTGGAAGGGTTGGAGATACTGTTTCACCATCGCCTCGTGCATGGTCCGCCGGTCGTACACCCCGGCTTGAAGAATGCGCGTCAACATCCAGTCGCCGGAGAACATGGGGCCGACCAGCGGGAGGCCGAGCAGGCGGACGTCGAGCGGCAGGCTTTCGTTCAGCGACAGCGGCGCGCTCATCAGGATCAGTTTGTGGACGTTGTCCGGGTTCCGCAACGCATAGGTCACCGCGACCGCGGCGCCGAAGTCGTGGCCCGCCAGAATGAGGTTTTCGAGATGGAAATCGTCGATGTAGGCGGTGAGTTGCGCGACGTAGGTGTCGAGGTCGTAGGTTCTGTCTCGAGGCTTCTCCGACAGCCCGAATCCCATCAGGTCCAGTTCATAGACCGTGTTGCCGTACGTCAGCCCGGGCGTGACGTGCCGCCAGATGCGGGAATCTTCGAGCAGGCCGTGCAGGAAGATCAGCGGCCGTCCCAGTCCGGTTTGCCGGTAATGCAGGCTCACGCCGTCGATTTCCACGTAGGTGTGGCCGGGGTGCCGTTCCCTGAGTTGCGCCCCGCTGAGCGGGGGCTCGGACGACCCGCAGCCCGTGGCGACCAGCATGAACAGGCCGAGGGTGAGCAGGCGTCGCGCGTATCCTCCTGCGCCTTGATGCAGACCGTTCATCGATTGGGTACTCCTTGCCGCGATCTTTCGGGAAGCGGGTGAATTTGACAGACGGCCCGCCGGCACGCACAATCCGGGGCGCGCCGCGCCGCAAAGTTCCGGCGGGGCACTCTAGCCGCGGTGCCCGGTGCGGACAAGTCCGAAGGGCTCGGTTCCGTGTCTGGAAAGAGACGCGGCACCGCGACCGGCTCGAAAGACCCGAAACGAAGGAAGGAGGCCGAGGATGGCCGAAGCCGAACTGTTCGACGTCATGTTTTCCACCCGCAGCATGCGACGGCTGCATACCGACCCGATCCCGGACGAGACGATTTACCGGATTCTGGACGCCGGCATCCGGGCGCCGAGCGGGGGGAACGGCCAGCACTGGCGGTTTCTGGTCGTGAAGGACGCCGCGGTCAAGCAGGATGTCCAACGAGTCTATCGAAAAGGCTGGGCGCAGGTGCGCACCATGTACGACGGTCGGCCCGGCCCGGCGCACATGGAAGACGCAAAATTCCGGCGCCTGCTGGACGCGGCGTCCTATCTCGCCGAGCATCTGGCCGAAGCGCCGGTCCACATCTTCGCCTGCCTCAAGGAACGGCCCATGCCCGCGGGAGCCGTCGGGGAAAAGCTGGCCGCGGCACTGGTCCGGCTGTCGGGCTCCAGCATCTACCCGGCGGTGCAGAACATGCTGCTGGCGTGCCGCGCACTCGGGCTGGGCGCCACGCTCACCACGGTCTGCTCGTTGCATGAAGACGAACTCAAACCGATCCTCGGGCTGCCGGACGACGTTGCGACCTATGCGCTGCTGCCGGTCGGCTATCCGCTGGGCCGGTTCGGACCGGTGCGCAGGCAGGCCGTCGAAGACGTGACGTGCCTCGACCGGTGGGGCACGCCTCTCCCGCGGCCGGCATGACGGCCGGGTCGGATGCTTGAAGGAGCAGGATATCGACTCCGGCCCGACGCCGAAAAAAAGGAATCATATACAAGACGATCCCGAAAACGGTTTTTCCTCGTCATCTCCCTCCGTCACCCGGCCCCCATCCGGCCCTCTTCGTCGTCCCCGCGCAAGCCGGAATCCAGAGGATGGATACCGGCTTCCGCAGGGGTGCCCCCCTCGGCGCCCCTACCCGTCGCCCCGGCGAAAGCCGGGGCCTAGGGGAAAGGTGTCCTCTGGATTCCGGCTTGCGCCGGAATGACGATAGGGGTGGGGTCTTCAAGTATGGAATTCCCCCAAAAAAGGCGGCGGGATCGTCGGCCTTAGTGGAGCGTGCGTCCGGCGGCGAGATTTTCTTCTCGCTGCCGGCGCTTGATCTTTTTGATTCCGCGTTGCACGTCGTTTTGTTGTTTACGGGGATCGTCAGGCTCGAGCGCCTTCAATTTTGCGACCGTCCGCGGGCCGATCCCCGGTATTTTCAACAGGTCCTCCAACGTCACATCCTTCTGGACGAGTCCGTGTGCACGCAGCCAATCCAATATGAACATCCATTTCTTTTCCGAGAGAGCTTGCGGACGACCGGCTGGAAGTATGTTCTTCCGATTCCGTTTACGGTTTGCCATGACGAAAATGGGGCGGAACCGAGAATCGGTCCACAAGAAAAGCTGCTACGGCCCGAAAATCCCTTCGTACAGGTCGGGGTGAAAGCCCACGACGAGCGTCGTTCCGACGCGCAGGGCCGGGGCGCGCAGATTGCCCGACGGCCCCATCACCGCAGCGAGCAGGTCGTCGGACGGTGCCGCGTTCGAGTCCAGCGAGAACCGCAAGGTCTTTTTTCCCTTCACGGCCACGACGTCCGAAACGGAGGACAACAGGGCGCGGGTCGCGTCGGCGTCCAGCCGCTCCTTTCGGGCGTTCACCTGCATCGTGGGCGTCACGTCGCGTTGCGCAAGAAACTCCTGCGCTTTCTTGCACGTCGCTCAACTCGGCCGGTGATAGTGCCAGTCCGGCGCCGGAGTCTCGGCCGCCTTCTTCCGTCCGGTTCCCGTTGCCATGAGATGCTCCCTTTCGTCGTGTGTCGAGGATTCCGTTCGTTCGGGTCCGTCCGACCCGGGTTGCCGTTCGTGGAGAAGGGCGTCGCGGGCGGCGACTCCGGGCGTTTCAAGTCTCCGCAATCGTCTCCCAGTGGACTTGCCAGTAGTCCGGCAGCGGCGCGGACAGCTCGAAATGCCCGCCGAAACACTGGAAGCTCGGCTGATGGGTGAGACGTTCCTTCAGATAGTGGACGTGGTCTTCGAGCGATCCGTCTTTCGGGGCGCCGATGTCCATCCGGTTGCGCCGTCCGCATTTCCTGCAACTGACGTCCACGTACATGCCGACCTCTGGATTTGCGTGCGCGGAACGGATACATCTCCGCCCACCACGAGACCGCCTACCACGAGGGCGAAGGAGGCCGCAAGCGGATGCCGTCAGTCACGTTCGTCAAGCAGGATTTGACCGTAGAAGTCGCCAAGGGCGCGAATCTGCGCCACGTCGCCTTGGCCAACAAGGTGGACCTGTATCCGCTGTTCGGCCCGGACCCGTTCACCGGCATGCCGTTTCCCGCCAAGCTGCTCAACTGCCGCGGCAAAGGCTTCTGCGGCACCTGCCGCGTCAAGGTGAACGACCACCGGGCGTTGTCGCCCCCGACCGTCAAGGAAGAGAAACACGTGACGTGGGAGGGTAAGGCGTATCGTCTGGCGTGTCAGACCCTGGTTCTCGACGACGTCGAAGTCGAAACCAACCCGCGCAAAATTGCCGGCTGGATGAACCATCCGACCTACGAAAAGCTGAAGGAGGTCGCCTAGACCGTAGCGACAGCCCGCCCGAACGCCGGCCGCGGAATCCGCGCCGTTCCCCGACCGTCCACGCTATCCGGGAGCCGCGGTTTCGCCTTGCCGAACGGGTACGGGCTTGGTAGGAGAACGCATGTCGCTTCCGGCGGTTCGGCACCAGAGCCCATCTTCTCTCCGGACGAGATGGGCTCTGCTGTATCTTCGGTCCTGACCGTCCCCCGAGGAACCGGCGCAATGCCCCGTGCGGAAATCCCCGAAGGTCTGACGTTCGACGACATCCTGCTGTTGCCGGCGCAGTCGGACTTCATGCCCAGGGACGCCGACGTGTCGACGTCGCTGACGCGCACGATCCGCCTGAACACGCCGCTCGTCAGCGCCGCCATGGACACGGTGACCGAGTCGCGGACGGCCATCGCCCTGGCCCAGGCCGGCGGGATCGGCGTCGTCCACCGCAATCTGGACGTCGCGGCGCAGGCCGCGGAAGTCGCCCGGGTCAAGAAACACGAGAGCGGGGTGATTACCGACCCGATCACGATCCGCCCGGACATCACCATCGCCCAGGCGCGCGAGATCATGGACCGCTCGCACATCTCCGGATTGCCGGTCACGCAGGGCGACACGCTGGTCGGCATCCTCACGAACCGCGACCTCCGCTTCGAGAAACGGCTCGACCGTCTGGTCTCCGAGGTCATGACCAAAGACGATCTCGTCACGGCGTGGCCGGGCATCGGCCGCGACGAAGCCGAAGAAATCCTGCACAGGCACCGCATCGAAAAACTCCTCGTCGTGGACGAGGACAGGCATCTCAAGGGCCTCATCACGGTCAAGGACATCGAGAAGACGAGCCGTCATCCCCACGCGTGCAAGGACGAGTACGGCCGGCTGCGGGTCGCCGCCGCGGTCGGCACGGGCGACGACCGGGAGGAGCGCGCCGCGGCCCTGGTCGAGGCGGGCGCGGACGTCCTGGTGCTGGACACCGCGCACGGCCACACGGCCGGCGTGCTCGACGCGGTGCGGACGCTCAAACGCGATTTTCCGCACGTCGAGGTGATCGCCGGCAACGTGGCGACCGCGGACGGGGCCGAGGCGCTGATCGACGCCGGCGCGGACGCCGTCAAGGTCGGCATCGGCCCGGCCTCCATCTGCACGACGCGCGTGGTCTCCGGGGTCGGCGTGCCCCAACTCACCGCGGTGACGGAAACCGTGCGCGTGGCCGCGCGCACGGGCGTACCGGTCGTCTCGGACGGCGGCATCCGCTTTTCGGGCGACATCGTCAAGGCGCTGGCCGCGGGCGCTCAGTCGGTCATGATCGGCAGCCTGTTCGCCGGCACCGAGGAGAGCCCGGGCGAGACGATTCTGTATCAGGGCCGCTCGTACAAGCAGTATCGCGGCATGGGCTCGCTGGAAGCCATGCGCGACCGGGAAGGCAGCCGTAACCGGTATTTTCAGGACGACGGGAGCGAAGCCGACAAGCTCGTGCCCGAGGGGATCGAAGGGCGCGTCCCCTACAAGGGTCCATTGGGGGGCGTCGTCGATCAACTCGTCGGCGGATTGAAGGCCGGCATGGGCTACACCGGCTGCCGGAGCCTCGCCGAGTTGCGGAGCAAGACGAAATTCGTGCGCGTGTCGCCTGCGGGGTTGCGCGAAAACCACGTCCACGACGTCATCATCACCAAAGAAGCGCCGAACTACCGCCTGGAATAGGGCCGCCCGCGCGGAGTGCCGGCCGTTATCCGAATCGGCCGTCCGACCTTCGGTCCATGATTCTCATCCTCGATTTTGGCAGCCAATATACGCAGTTGATCGCCCGTCGGGTCCGCGAGGCGCGGGTGTACTGCGAAATCCACCCCTACGACGTCGCGCTCGACCGCATCCGGGCGCTGGAACCCGAAGGCATCGTCCTGTCGGGCGGCCCGGCCAGCGTGTACGAGGACGACGCGCCCGAACTCGCCGAGGCGGTCTTCGACCTCCCGGTTCCCTTCCTGGGCGTCTGTTACGGGATGGGCGTGCTGCACCGCGCCGCGGGGGGCAGCGTGGCCCGTGCCGAGCGGCGCGAGTTCGGGCCGGCGCAACTCGTGATCGACGACACCGCCGACCTGTTCGCCGGCTTTCCGCGCGGGACCGCGACCCCGGTATGGATGAGTCACGGCGACCGGATGGAATCGCTGCCGGCC
The DNA here is from genome assembly GCA_965200125.1 of uncultured Binatia bacterium (SeqCode). GTDB lineage: Bacteria > Desulfobacterota > Binatia > Bin18 > Bin18 > Bin18. Next base: position 313,802 of record OZ241332.1, read on the forward strand.
GGCTGGACGGTGCTGGCTCATTCGGACAATTCGCCGATTGCCGCGTGCCGCGACGCCACGGGCCGGTTCTTCGGCGTCCAGTTCCACCCCGAGGTCGTGCATACCGAGCGCGGGCGGGACGTGCTGCGGAATTTTCTGTTCCGCGTGTGCGGCTGCGCGCCGGACTGGACCATGCGGGGATTCGTGGAAACCGAAGTGGCGCGGATTCGCGCGCAGGTCGGCGACGGCCGCGTGGTGTGCGGGCTGAGCGGCGGCGTGGATTCCGCGGTCGCGGCGATGCTGGTCCACCGCGCGATCGGCGACCGGCTCACCTGCATCTTCGTCGATAACGGGCTGTTGCGCGCCGGCGAGGCGGACGAGGTCGTGCGCGTCTTCTCCGATCTCGGCCTACGTCTGCGCCCGGTCGATGCCGCGGACCGCTTCCTGCGCCGGCTCGCCGGCGTCGAAGACCCGGAACGGAAGCGCCGCATCATCGGCCACGCCTTCATCGAAGTGTTCGAGGAAGAAGCCGCGACCCTGCCGGACGTCCGCTTCCTGGCGCAGGGCACGCTGTATCCCGACGTGATCGAGTCGGTCTCGTTCCGCGGCCCGGCCGCCACGATCAAGAGCCACCACAACGTCGGCGGCCTGCCGGAACGCATGCGCCTGGATCTGGTCGAGCCGCTCCGCGAATTGTTCAAGGACGAGGTGCGCGCGCTCGGCCGCGTGCTCGGGCTGCCGGACCATGTGATCGGCCGCCAGCCGTTTCCCGGCCCCGGCTTGGCCATCCGCGTGCTCGGCGGTGTGGATGCCCCGCGGTTGGCCGTGTTGCGCGCCGCGGACGCCATCGTGGACGAGGAAATCCGGGCCGCTGGCTATACGGAGAAACTCTGGCAGGCGTTCGCGGTTCTGCTGCCGGTCAGGACGGTCGGCGTAATGGGCGACGCGCGCACGTACGAGCACGTGATCGCGATTCGCGCGGTGCAGAGCGTGGACGGCATGACCGCGGACTGGGCGCGGCTGCCGTCCGCGCTGCTCGGCACGCTCTCCAACCGCATCATCAACGAAGTCCGCGGCGTCAATCGGGTGGTGTACGACATATCGTCCAAACCGCCGGCAACCATCGAGTGGGAATGAGAGGCGAAGGGGCGAACCCCATCGAAGGGCGGTTGTCGTGGGGCGGATCACCGACCGCCGGCAAGAGGTCGTCGACTTCGCCGGCAACGTCATCGCGTCGTAGCAGAAGACGCAGCAGCCGAGAGCCTGCCGACCGGGCCGCCTTCGTGCCGCAGCAGCCGTTTGCGGTCGGGCCCGCCGGGAGAACCGGTGAGGCCGCCGCTTGCGCCGATCAGCCGGTGACAGGCGGCGTCGCCGCTAGGCAGCCAGCGGCGGCTCGTCCAACAGCCGGATGATCGGCTCCAGCGAAGTCTCGGGTCGCCCGCCGAGTTCCCGCACCGTGAATTCGAGCAGCGCACGTTCGTGTCGCGTGATCGCCTGGGCGACGTCCATTCCGTCCGCGGGGGCCTGTGCCTCGCGTTTCTCGAAATAGCGAACGTATTTTTCGATGACCGGTCTGAGCGCGGACATGGCCTCGTCCCAGGGCATGGCGCCGTAGCGGTCGGCCCACTTTGCGGCTTCGGCGAATCGTGTCGGATCCTCGCGGACGGTCTCGCCGCGGGCTTCGAGCGCCACACGAATCCGCTGCTTGGTTTCGCGCTCGAGCCGTTCGAAGGCCCGCCACTTGCGTCGATGATCGGGGTCGGACGCCGATTCGGCCAGCGCGGTTCCCAACGCCTCCCCGAGCACTTCCCCCTGAAAACATTCGTGCAGATACGTGACGTAGTCGTCGTCCATGTCCGGTCCTCCTATACGCCCGTAGCGGGGCGATTCTTCGGAACGCCGCGGTTCTAGCGCCCCGGTCCGTCGCAGACAACCCGCGGCCCGCCATGGACCGATCGGAAAGGGGACGACCTGATGAAGGACCTTGGAGAGTACGGCAGAAACGCAGAGAACAGGGGAGAAGTCGGGGAAATCTTCAATCCGAGCCCCTCCCGCAACTTGACGTTTCCTGACGCAACTGGTCTGTTGCTCCATAGAAATTTTCTCCCACCGACCGCTATTCTCCAACGTTATGGGCACGACCCACGTCACCGTGACCATCCGCAATCCCGCCGACCCGGCGCGCAGTTGGGACGGCCTGTTTCTGGTGGACACCGGCGCGATGGATTCGCTGGTGCCGCGGTCCTGCATCGAGGCGATCGGCCTGGAACCCGAAGGGCGGCGGGTGTACGAAACCGCGGACGGCCGCGATGTTGCGTTGGACTTCGCCCTCGCCCGCATCGGACGTGACGGCGGGGCGCGTCATCATCGGCGACGAGGGCGTCGAGCCCCTGCTGGGAGTCACGGCCCTGGAATCCACCGGCATCGAGGTGGACCCGGTGAACCAGCGGCTGAAGCGGCTGCCGGCGTTGCGGTTGAAGCGCGTGGCGCAGCGGCGAATCTGAAGCGACGCAGTCAAGAGCAGCGGCTGCCGCTTAAACATCGTCCCGCGGCGAAGGTTGGCTGCGGGTCAGCGTGTCCCTTCGTGGTCCCTGAGCTTGCCAAGGGGTTGAGGTATGTCGAGGAGAGCAGAAGGCCTCCGGATCTGGATGCGGGGCTGGGGAGGGCCAGATGTTCGTCTTGGTCTGGTGGACCGCGTCGCAGGATCTCAGCCGAGCAGCTTGACCAGCGTGACCGTCAGCCCGACGATGCCTGCCGCCATGATCCACAACTGCCGATACAGCCGTGCCTCCAAATCACCGATTTCGGCCCGGACCAGACCGATGTCGGTCTTCAGTTCGGCCCGAACGTTGGCGATCTCGGTTCGCCCCTCGGCAATCTCGGCTCTGAGCGCGGCCTCGGAGGCGCTGATCTCGGCTTTGAGTGTGGTTTCGACGCGGCCGATCTCGGCCTTGAGTGTGGTTTCGACGCGGCCGATCTCGGCCTTGAGTGTGGTTTCGATGCGGGCGACGTCGGCTTTAACTTCGGCAATCTCGGCCTGGAGCGCAGTCTCGGATTTGCTGATCTCGGCTCGGAGCGCAGTCTCGGTTTCGGCGATGTCGGCCTTGGTGGCGACGTTGCCGGTGATGGCGTCGCCGATGGTCTCGACGAACGCTTCGGCCAGCGGTTCCGCGGCGCCTGCTTCGCAGAGAGCCTTCACGGCGCGGTGGGTGTCGAAGGCAAGTGAACTCATGGACGCCACTGTACGGCGGGAGACGCCGATACGTCAACGGTGGAGGGGAGTTGCCTGGCCCCTCGCCAAGGGGACCTGGGGGGGTCCCGCCAAAGGCTCGAACCAATGGGTGGGGTCGGTTCGTGTCGCTGTTATGGAGAACGCCTTGGTGCAACCGACTTCAAGGAGGGCGTCTCGCCCGCAGCGGTGGCGTTGCTGAAGGGAGTCCGTGTATGGGTGTGACCTGTGTCGACGTCACGGTGCGCAACCCTGCGCACCGGTCGCGCGCCTGGACCGGGGCGTTCCTGGTGGACACCGGCGCGATCGACTCGCTGGTGCCGCGCCGAAGCCTGGAGGCGATCGGGCTGAGCCCTGCGGGGCGGCGGACGTACGTGACCGCCGACGGTCGGGAAGTGGAGATGGACGTCACGGTGGGCGAGTTGGATGTCATGGGGGCGCTTTCGGGGGGAGTCATCGTGTTCGGCGACGAAGGCGCCGAACCGTTGCTGTGGGTCACGGCGTTGGAGTCCGCGGGCATCGAGGTCGATCCACAGAATCAACGGCTGAAGCAGTTGCCCGCGGTTCGACTGCGAGGATTCTTGGGAACGCGGGCATCTTGCCCGCATCCTCCCGGGGCGGGCCTCCGGCCCGCATGCGGGCGAGACGCCCGCGTTCCCAGGGGGGCAGGGGGGCGCACACCCTGACGCTTTCCCTCCCTGCACCATGAAGAAACCGGAGTGAGGCAACCATGTCATTTCCCGCGTCGATGAAGCACCACCGCAGTGGATGTACCCCCCCCTGCACGATTTCGGAGGATTGTCAATAAGGGCGGCGGGCGGGGGAGCCGCCGGGACACGCATGGTGCTCCCGGCGCTGGTTCTCACAGCAGGTGAGGTCCTCTCACTCTAGCCCGCAGGGGAGACGCCGATGAATACCACGCGCACCTCGGAGAACGTATCAGCGACCCCAGCTTGCCTCGGACTCGGACGGATAGCCCGTCTCCCTCGTAGCTTCTGGCTCGCCCTCTCGCTGCTGGCCGCGGCACTGCTGTGCGCGCCGTCACCGGCGGCGGCGCATAGTCGCGGCGGTGACCGACATGGCCACTTCAACATAAGTCTGACCCCCAGCACGATTACCGAAGGGCAAACCACCACCGTCTCCTACAGCTACTCCGGGCCCGGTGCGAATATCTTTTCCGGAGCCCGCGGGAACAGATACGCCAGCGCATACATACAACTCTCGAAAAGTGCGGCATCCCCGACCGGCGGCGGGGCCGTCAACTTCGGTAGCAACACACGGTGGAGTTGGCAGACGTACCTGGAAAACAGGCATGATAATGGGTTAGGCGAAGGAAGTTTTCCAAACAACCACGCCGGAACGGTGACGATCACCCCCGTGGACGACAACAACGTCACCGGAACCCGGACGGTGACGGTCTCGGGAACTCTGCCGTACGCCAACAATGATTATTTTTATTCCGTCGGAGATACCGATCACGTCATTGCGAGCGCCACGCTGACGATCCTGGACAACGACGCGGCGATCTCGGTGAGTCGGGGGACCGGGGCGCTGGCGCTCACGGAATACGGCGATGCGGCGTACACCGTGGCGCTGACGGGGCAGCCGACGGGGGCGGTGGTGGTGGACGTCACGAGCGACGACGCGGGGGCGGTGGCGGTGGCGCCGGCGGCGCTGACGTACAGTGCGACGACGTGGAACACGGGGCAGGCGGTGACGGTGCGCGCGGTGAGCGACGCGGACAGCGACGCCGAGACGGTCACGGTGACGCACGCGGTGAACGACGGGGCGAGTGCGGACGAGTTCGACCCGGCGCCCGACGTGACGTTCACCGTGAACGTGACGGACAGGAACACGCCGAGAAGTACATGGCAGAGTAGCTTCGGGAGCTTCATAACCGGCGTCTCCGGGAGCGTCCCGGCCACGACGGGTTCAAAGAGTATCACTATCGTAGCTACTGTTTCCTGGAATAACACGAGATTTCACGCCTGCACCAAAACTTCGACGCCGACAAGCCCTCAGGGCTCCTATCTGCAGTCGGGATGTGTACAAACTTCTCCTCAACCCTCGAGTGGTGCGAGTTCCAACATAACTACGAACGTCAGCGTGACCCAGGCCATGATCGACAACGGCGGGTTTGTCCTCGCGATTGAGTATCTCAACCCCAGCAGTGTTGTTTTCGGCCAGTGGGTGCCGCTGAGCACGCCCAAGACGCCGACGCTGGTGCTGTCGCCGACGTCGATCACGGAGAACGGCGGGGTGGCGACGGTGACGGCGACGCTGTCGAGCGCGCCGACCGCGGCGGTGACGCTGACGGTGGCGGCCGCGGCGGTGGCGCCGGCGGTAGCGGGAGACTTCACGCTGAGCACGGCGGCGACGCTGACCTTCGCGGCGAGCGCGACGACGAGCACGGGCACGGTGACGCTGACGGCCGTGAACAACGCGGTGTTCGCCGCGGACAAACGGGTGACGGTGACGGGAACCGTGGCGAGCACCGACGGCCTCGTCGTCGCCCCGGCGGCCGTGACGCTGACGCTCACCGACGACGAGTCCTCCTCGCTCACATTACTGCGCATTCAGGACCGAACGCCGGGCCGGACGGGGAACACCGACTTCAGCTTTTCGCCGGCCTGTTGCAGCGGGACGGCCTACACGGCCACCGTCCCCGCGACGGTGACCGCGGTCCAGCTTCGCGTGAGAGGCGGCTCCACACACGGGATACACCGGAGGGAGGGGCTCACCGGGAGTTTCAGTGCCGGGACGGATGCCGACCATACCCTGAGTACTACCGGGGCGACCGTCATCCAGGTGCAGATTCGGGACGGACTCACGACCGTCCTCCAGACGTTCACCGTCACGATCTACAAGGCGGGCGTGGCGGTCGGCGCGGTGAGCGGGCAAGCGACGGAGGCGGGGGGGACGGCGACGTTCACGGTGCGGCTCACCGGGCCGCCTTCGGCGAACGTGCGGATCGGAGTGAGCAGCGGGGATTCGGGGGAGGGGCGGGTAGCGCCGGCGGCGCTCGATTTCACGACGACGACGTGGAACACGGCGCAGACGGTGACGGTGACCGGGGTGGACGACAGCGTGCCTGACGGGACGCAGACCTGGGACGTCGATCTGGGGGTGCCGACGAGCACGGACGGCAATTACAGCGGGCTGGCGGCCCGGACGGTGAGCGTGACCACCGTGGACGACGAGGGGTTGGCGGTGGACCCGACGACGCTGATGTTGACGGAGCAGGATGCGAGTGCGGGGAGCGGGACGTACACGGTCGCGTTGGCGACGCTGCCGAGCGGGCCGGTGACGGTGAGCGTGACGAGCGGGGACGCGGCGGTGACGGTGGCGCCGACATCGCTGACGTACAGCGCGACGACGTGGAACACGGCACAGACGGTGACGGCGACCGCGGTGGCCGACGCGGACGACGACGGGGAGACGGTGACGGTGACGCACGCGGTGAGCGGGACGGCTGACCCGACGTCGTACCCGACGACGCTGTCGCTGACGGGGGCGGACGTGACGGTGACGGTGACGGACGACGACGCGCCGGGGCTGGTGGTGAGCGCGACGGACCTGACGACGAACGGGGTGAATGAGGGGAGCACGGCGACGTACACGGTGCGGTTGAACACGCAGCCGACGGGGACGGGGCCGCAGACGGTGACGGTGACGGTGAGCAGCGACAACGCGGACGTGCCGGCGGACGTGGACGGGGACGCGGGCAACGGGGCGCAGACGACGCTGACGTACACGACGGCGAGTTGGGCGACGGCCCAGGCGGTGACGGTGCGGGCGGGAGAGGACGCCGACGCGGCGGACGACGCGGTGACGTGGACGCACGCGACGAGCGGGGCGGACTACGGGACCGTGGCGGCCGCGGAGTTGGCGTTCACGGTGAACGACGACGAGACCGCGGGCATCGAGGTGGACACGGCGCCGGGGACGATGGGGGTGCAGACGGGGGATCTGGTGGTGACGGAAGAAGACGCGACGCTGGGGCGGGCGGCGTACACGGTGGTGTTGACGGCCCAGCCGGTGGGCGGGGCGGTGACGGTGGGGGTGGCGAGCGGGGACGCGACCGAGGTGACGGTCGCCCCGGCGGCGCTGGTATTCAACGCGACGAATTGGAACACGGCGCGGACGGTGACGGCGACCGCGGTGGCCGATGCGGACCAGGGGGACCGGGAGACGGTGACGGTGACGCACACGGTGAGCGGGACGGCGGATACGACCTCGTACCCGACGACGCTGGCGGCGGTGACGGTGACGGTGCAGGTGCGCGACGACGACCGGCAGACGTGGACGAGCAGCGGGCTGAGTTTCGACGTGCTCACGCCGGTCCTCTTCACCTACACGCCGCCGAGGGCGCAGACCGTGGTCGTGCAGGGGCCGTTCGTGCAGAGTTGGAGTACGCGCCGGATCGTGGCCTGCGCCTGGACGGCGGTGCGCCCGATCCCCGCCCTAAACACCGCGGTGCCGGCCGGGTGTACGCTCATCAACGACCGGCCGAACGTGAATGGCTTGACGCTGAGTTCGCCGATCACCCCGACGCAGGCGATGTTGGACAACGGCGGGGTGGTCATCGGGATCGGGAATTCATCGACGTCGTTCGCCTACCGGTTCTTCTACACGAAGTGGGTCCCGCTGGACACGCCCAAGACGCCGACGCTGGTGCTGGCGCCGGCGACGATCACGGAGGCCGGCGGGGTGGCGACGGTGACGGCGCGGCTGTCGAGCGCGCCGAGCGCGGCGGTGACGCTGACGGTGGCGGCCAGTGCGGTATCGCCGGCGGTCGCGGGAGACTTCACGCTGAGTGCGGGGCCGACGCTGACCTTCGAGACGGGGGCGACGACGAGCACGGGCACGGTGACGCTGACGGCGGTGGACAACGCGGTGGACGCCGCGGACAAGCAGGTGACGGTAACGGGAACCGTGGCGAGCACCGACGACCGGGTGGCCGCGCCGGCGGCCGTGACGCTGACGATCACCGACGACGACAGGGCGGGGGTGGCGGTGGACACGGACGTAGGGACGGTGGGGGTGCAGACGGGGGCGCTGGCGCTCCCGGAAACGGGGCCGGGGAGCGGGACGTACACGGTGGTGTTGGGGACGGAACCGAGCGCGCCGGTGACGGTGACGATCACGAGCGACGATACGGGGGCGGTGAGCCGGGCGCCGGGGGCGCTGACGTTCGGCCCCACGGATTGGGCGACGGCGCAGACGGTGGTGGCGACGGCGGTGGCGGACGCCGACGCGGTGGACGAGCGGGTGACGCTGACGCACACGCTGACGGGGGCGGTGGAATACGTGGGGAGTGCGGGGCCGCCGGTAGTGGCGGGGGTGCCGGTGGCGGACGTCGTGGTGACGGTGGCGGACGCCGAAGAGCAGGGGCTGACGCTGAACCCGCCGGCGGTGACGGTGGCGGAGGACGGGGCGGCGGGGACGTACACGGTGGTGTTGGACAGCGAGCCGACGGCGCCGGTGGTGGTGCGCATCGGGAGCGATAATACGGACGTGCACGCGATGCCGGGGCTGCTGCAGTACACGGCGATCAGTTGGGAGACGGCGCAACCGGTGACGGTGCGGGCGGACGCGGATGCGGACGCGCGGGCCGACATGGCGACGCTGACGCACACCGCGGCGGGGGGCGACTACACGGGGTTGGCGGCGGAAACGCTGGCGGTGACGGTGACGGACACCAGTGCGGGGGTGGCGGTGAGTCGGCAGGGGCTGACGGTGGTGATGGGGGAGACGAACACGTACACGATCATGTTGACGGCGCAGCCGGCGGGGCCGGTGACGGTGACGGCGGCCCCCGCGCTGCCGAACTTGGTGACGGTGGACACGGACGGCACGCCGGAGAGCCGGGCGCTGGTGTTCACGGCGGGGAATTGGCAGACGCCGCAGGTCGTGACGGTGACGGGGGTGGCGGTGACCACGTCGCTGACGCTGAACCATAGGGTGGACGGCTACGGCGGGGTGACGGCGGCAGACCCCGTCAGCGTGGTGGTCGCGGCGACGGGGGCGCGCCTGCTCATCGATCCGCAGGTGCTGCGGGTGCTGGAAGGGGGGCCGAGCGGGACGTACACGGTGCGGTTGGCGACGGACCCGACCGGGACGGCGACGGTGACGGTGGGGGCGGTGAGCGGGGCGGACCACGCGGTGAGCGTGAGCGGGGCGCCGGTGGTGTTGACGTTCACGGGCGGGGCGACGGGGAATTGGGGGACGGCGCAGCCGGTGACGGTGACGGCGGCGGTGGAAGACCCGGCGAATGCGGTGGCGGGGACGGCGCTGATCCTCCACACGGTGGGGGGCTATAACGGGGGGACGACGAACGACCGCACCGTGAATGTGAATGAGGTCGAAGACGTGACGCCGACGCTGGGGGCGGTGGCGGCGCAGACGTACCGGGCGGGGCAGGCGGTGAGTGTGCGGTTGCCGGGAGCGACGGGGGGCAACCCGCCGCTGCGCTACGCGTTGACGGGGGGGACGCCGCCGCCCCTGACGTTACCGACGGGGTTGTCGTTCGCCGCGGCGACGCGGCGGCTGCAGGGGACGCCGGGGGCGGCGGCGCCCGCGGCGACGTACACGCTGACGGTGACGGACGTGAACGGGAGCACGGCCACGCGGGACTTCGCGCTGACGGTGGCGGCGAACCCGCTGACGTTCGGCACGGCGACGGTCGCGTTGCAACGGTATCCGCTGAACCGGGCGATCGAGGAGCCCCAGGAGTTCCCGCGGCCGACGGTCGTGGGCAACCCGATCCTGACGTTCGTGGTGACGCCGGCGCTGCCGGCGGGGCTGACGTACGAGCCGCCGGTGCGGCAGGTGATAGAAGGGGTGAACACGTATCCGCACGGCGGGCGGATCGTGGGGACGCCGACCGAGGCGACGCCGCAGCGGGGCTACACGCTGACGGTGGTGGACGGGCAGGGGAACGAAGCGCGGTTGCCGTTCGCGTTGGCGACGGGCGCGGCGGCGGTGTCGCCGGACCCGGGGCTGGCGGATCGGCAGCCGACGTTCGGGGACGCAATGGTAGAGGTGCAGCGGTACACGGTGGGCACGGCGGTGACGCTGCCGTTGCCGGCGGCGACGGGCGGGGACCCGCCGCTGACGTACACGCTGACGCCCGCGGACGTCCCGGCCGGTCTGACGTACACGCCGCCGGCCGCGGCGGCCGTGACGGGCGGGACGCTCACCGGCACCCCGACGGCGGTCCGGGCCGAGACGACCTACACGCTGACGGCCACGGACGCGGACGGAGACACGGCGACGTTGGCGTTCACGGTGGAAGTGGGCGCGGTGGACACGGCACCGACGTTCGGGGACCAGACGGTGGCGGCCCAGACGTACACGGTCGGCACGGCGATTCCGCTGCTGACGTTGCCGGCCGCGACGGACGGGGACGGGCGGCTGACGTACACGCTGAGCGGGCCGGCCGGGGCGGATCCGCCGGCGGGGCTGAGGTACACGCCACCGCCGGTGGAGGAGCCGCACGGCGGGACGTTGAGCGGCACGCCGACCGCGGCGCAGGCAGTGACGCCGTACACGCTGACGGCGACGGACGCGGACGGGGACGCGGCGACCCTGACGTTCACGATTGCCGTGGTGCGTACGCCGGTGCGGGTAACGCTCGCGGACGCGAGTGCGGTGGAAGGCCGGCCGGTGGAGTTTGCGGTGACCCTGTCGCGGGCGGTGTCGACGCCGCTGACGCTGGCTTGGACGGCGGGGCGGCCGGGCAGTGCGACGCCGGGCGAGGATTATCCGGCAGCCGCGGCGGGCCACGTGACGCTGGCCGCCAGCACGACGGCAGGGACGCTGGTGGTGCCGACGCTGGATGACCGGCGGGTCGAGCCGGTGGAGACGTTCACGGTGACGGTAACGCTGCCGGCGGACACGTCGATCGAGCTGACGAAGGGGACGGCGGAAGGGCGGATCGAGGACGACGACACGGAGCAGGCGCGGCGGCGGAGTTTGGGGATGGTGCTGGCGGGCGTCGGGCGCACACTGGCGACGGACGCGGTAGATGTGATCGGGGACCGGTTCGTACGGCCGCCGACCGCGGCACAGGCGACGGTGGGCGGGCAGGCGGTGGACCTGGAGCGCGGTCCGCAGCGCGGGCGCTGGCGGCACGCGGCGGGTGTCGCGTATGGCGTGGCGCGAGCGCTGGGCGTGGAAGTCGGTTCGCCACTGGAAGGCGGGGACGGGCAATTCGGGCAGGTGCGCGGCGCAGCGTGGAGCACGTTGACGCGGCATCTACGCGACCCGCACGCTCCGACCCCGCCGCTGAGCGCCTGGGACGCGCCGGGCGCCGTGGCCGGCGCGCTGGGGCATGAACCCGAAGGCCCGGCCTCCGCGGGGTGGCCCCTTTCGGTCCCCCCTCCCTCTGGGAGGGGGCTAGGGGGCGGGTTCCCCGCATGGGGCAGCCCGGCTGACGCCACGCCTTTCGGGCACCTTCATTTCCCCGGCGGAGCGGGCTGCGAGGATGGGCTCGGCCGACTCGGATGCGGGCCGGAGGCCCGCGTTCCCAGGGGCGTGGCCGGCTACGGCCCCGGCTTGGGCCAGTTAGGCTTCGACCGCGCGCACGCGGCGACGCCGCAGGCCGTGCAGGTCGGCGCGTTGCGGGCGCCGGTGCAGTTCCGGCGGGTGTCGGGGGCGGAGGTCTTGGCGCAGAGCGCGTTCGAGCTGCCGTTGAGCCGACCGGCACCGCACGCCGTCGCCAGCGCCACTGAGGGGACGCCCGCCGCCGGGCCACCGATCGACCCGGCGGCGCAGGCCGGGGCGGCGGCGTGGACGCTGTGGGGCCGGGGGACGGCGAGCGGCTTCAACGGCAAACCCAAAGCCGACTTCTCGATGGACGGCAACGTGTTCACCGGCTACCTGGGCGTGGACTACCGCTTACAGCCGAACGTGTTGCTTGGTCTTGCGGTCGCGCACAGCCAGGGCGACGTGGACTACGAGACGGCGGACGTGACCAAGGGCGACGTGGACGTCACGCTGACGAGCGTGCTGCCGTATGCGCACTGGAGTCCGCGGCCGGGGTTGGGCGTGTGGGGGTTGTTCGGCGCGGGCTGGGGCGACCTCAAACTCCGCGACGAGGCGGGCCGAGTCAAGACCGACCTGGAGCTGCTGCTGGGGGCGGTGGGGGCGCGGCAGGAAGTGCTGACGTGGCGGCAGATCGACGTGGCGCTGAAAGCGGACGCCTTTCTGACGGAGCTGGAAGCGGGCTCGGATGATCGGTTGCCCGAGACGGCGGGCGACGCGCAACGGCTGCGGCTGATGGTGGAAGGCCGCACGGCGTGGGCGCTGTCGGAAGACTCCCATCTGACGCCGGTCTTCGAGGTCGGCGGGCGCTGGGACGGCGGGAAGGCGGAGACGGGGGTCGGGGCGGAGATGGGCGGCGGCTTGGAGTATGCGCACACGAAGCTGGGCTTGGGGATCGAAGCCCGCGGGCGGTACTTGCTGGCGCACCAGAAATCGGCGTTCGACGAATGGGGCGCGAGTCTGACGCTGCGGTTGGACCCGGGCGCCGACAAGCGCGGATTGTGGTTGGCGCTGGCGCCGGTGTGGGGCGCGGAGGCGAGCCAAGTGGAGCAGATGTGGGGCAGCGCCGACGTCTTACGCGCCGGGGCGGAGGCGGACACACAGCCGGGCTTCTCCCCGGCACAGGTGGAGTTCGACCTCGGCTACGGCATGGTGACGCACGAGGGGGCGGGGTTACTGACGACCTACGGCGGCCTGTCGATGCTGGGGCCGGAGAGTCACGGCGTGCGGTTGGGCGGGCGCCTCGCACTCGGTGAATGGGTGGACCTGAGCGTGGAGGGAGAACGCACGACGCAGGGCGGCGGCGCCGAGCACCAAGTCGCCCTCTACGGCCACCTCGGCTGGTAGCCTATCGTCCTCATCTTCGGAGGGGCGCCGCATGCGGCGCCCCTCCACCCCCCTTTCAAGACCGCGGTCCCCGGCCCCGCTCCCCCGGATCACGTCCGGTCGGCTCTCGCTTGCTCCCCGGTCCCTGGATTTGTCGAAAGGTTGAGGGGCAGGAATAAGCGGATGATCCGCGCGGCGCTGCACGCGGCCGGGGCGGACCCGCGGCGCGTGTCCCTCGTGCCGTTTCCGATTGAAGCAGACGCCCTGGAACCCTATCGACCAGCTTGCGCCGACCTATCGAGTGATCGCCATGGACCAGCGCAACGCCGGCCAATCGAGCGCCCGGGTCAGCCCTACGGACGGCTGGCACGTCTTCACCGAAGACCAGCTTGCGTTGATGGATCACGTGGGCGCGAACCGGTTCCATGTGGCCGGCATGTGCATCGGTGGCCCCTATGCTCTGGGCTTGATTCAGGCGGCGCCCGAGCGCGTCGCGTCCGCTGTGCTGTTCCAGACCATCGGGCTGTCCGACAACCGCCAGGCGTTCTACGAAATGTTCGACGGCTGGACCGCGGAACAGCACCCCGCCCACCCCGAGGTGACCCGCGACACCTAGGATGCGTTCAAGACCAACATGTTCGACGGCGAATTCCTGTTCAACGTATCCAGGGAGTTCGTGTCGGCCTGCCAAACGCCGCTGCTCGTGCTGCTGGGCGACGACCTCTACCACCCGCAGGAAACCTCGCGTGAGGTCGAGGTCCTGGATCCCACCGCCACGCTCGTCGACCACTGGAAAGAGCCGGAACATCGGCCCGCGGCCATGCGGGCCGTCCTGGAATTCCTCACCGAACATACCCCACACTAAGATCGGAGGGGGATGTCTTACTCAATAGCGGCGTCAGCTACCCAGATTTGGACGCCGTCCGGTCTGAACTGGCCGGTTCGGATACGCTTGGACGCATACCTGGGTAGTCGCTGTGGTACGGCACATGACTTGTCGTTGATCTTGAAGCCTGGATGGCCGAAATCCAGGTTGTGAAAGCCATGTTCCGCTGCACGCGCAGGAAGGCTCTTTATGTTGACCGGGTACACGTGCAATAGAAACCGTGCTTGCAGGTCGGCCGGACTGCAATCCTCCTTGACGTAGAGGAGTTCTCTTCCGTTGAGGTAAACATCAAAGACGGAACGGATGATCCGCTTGCCCTTCGATCTCATCTTTTCCTTGATGGCGGTGGCGTCAACAGCCTCAAAAGACAGGATTATATCCCTTATCCGGGTTGACGCCTGCAAAGAGACAGGGGTCCTTGTGCCCCCCCCCCCGCCTGCGTTCATGGGAAGCCCTTCCCCGAAGGCTGCGTAATACCGAGAGAAAGCCTCCTGTATCTCATCCTTGGAAATATCTGGAGCCCCGACTTCCTCTTCAAGAAACCGATAGAGACAGGCCGCTGCGAGTTTATTGCCTCGTTCATTCCAATGGTCGTTGCTCTTGAATTTGTATGGTGAGTGGCGCCACGGCCGCTGACGGTGGGTTGGGTCATGGTCCCCGAAGCAATCATACAGGTTGAGGACGTTAATGTTTTCTTCCAGAAGGAGGGGGGTGACATCCGGATACTCTGGATCGGTCGGGAGCAGCACGACATAGAATGTCCCCCCCTTCTTTTCGACGAGATGTTTCCAGCGACGGATAATCTGCGAAAAGATCGCTAGGCTAAATTCTCGCTTTCTATCAGAGATCTCCCAGCCCCATTTTTTTAGACTTCTGTTTCGTTCCTTGCCCAGTTTCCGGGAGGTAGAAACTATATAATAGTCTTCCACGAAGGAGGAGAAGAGTCCGCTCACGTGAAGGAGCAGATAGGAAAGATGCGCCCGGGAGATCAGGGGTCCGTACCAAGAAGGCCGAATCGCTTCGTTCAGGACTAGGCGTCCTGCATCATCCAGGTGGAATAAGTTGTTATGAAAGATATCGAGCGGATCATTGCCACAGTATACGTAAATGACATGGTCGAGATTCTCGGCATAGTGGAAATTCTCGTAGTGGAGAAAAGACTGGTCCGTACCGTAGTTATTCACTCCGAAATTCAGGACGTTGAATCTCTTTTGTCCCTGGTTCAATAGATAAAATAGGGGCTCCGTGAAGGAGTACTGCACCGGCAGATAAACGTTCTCGGTAAAAGAGTCGCCGAAGAAGCCGATGTTGGTGGCCGAGGCAAGGTCCGCCGCACTGAAATTCCGGTGTTGTCGCAAGCCAAGATTGTTATGATAGATAAGGTGGCGAAGTCCAGTATCCGGGTGGGTCATCGAACTTCGAGAGTTCGGCTTACGGGCCCAGATTCGCATCGCGTCACGGTTGAACTGCGCTTCGGCTACATTCTGATACTTTGGATAGAAAATCCGCAGGGAGAGTTCGCACAAGGAAAGCCCAGCCAGACAGGACACCAGCAGGAGGAAAAGGTTAGCCACCATAGGGATGCTCCTTGCGGTTGCCACTGAGGGGTTGAGGAATACAGTTCAGAGTTCCGACGGCGTACGACAGAGCACTTAGCTCGCGCCGTGGCGTGGGGGGTGAATGCCGTTCAGGCGGTAGTTACCGATGGCGTGGTACTTCCAGCGCACCGGGTCGTGCAGGGTGTGGGTGCGGGCATTGCGCCAGTGGCGGTCGAGGTTGTGTTCTTCCAGCGTGGCGCGCGTGCCGGCCAACTCGAACAGCTTGTTGCTCGCCAGTAGCGACGCTTCGGTGGACATGACCTTGGCCTCCGCCACGGCAATCGAGGCCGCGGCCACCGTTTCTTCATTGGGACCGGCCACGGCGGCGTCGACGAAACCTCCGGCCCGTTTCAGCAGCGCGTCCGCAGCATGAACGCAGACTTGCACCTCGCCGATCTGGTGGATGGTAAACGGATCCTCGTAGCCGTGCTCCTGGCCGCTGTCGATCCACGGCCGGGTGTATCGGCGGACGAAGCGGACCGTGTCCGCCAACGCACCACGAGCGATGCCGGTATCGACCGCGGCGTGGATGATCTGGGCCACGGCGCCCATCGGCGTCGGGCGCTCGAAGGCAGCATGATGGTCGATGACCGAGAACGGGCCGACCTCGACGTCCGCCAACAGCACGGTGCCGCTGGCCGTGGTGCGCTGGCCGAAGCTGGACCAGTCGTCGATGACGGTCAGGCCGGGGGCATCGCGCTCGACGAACACGATGACCACGCACCCGTTGTCGTCCCGAGCGACCGTCGGCACCCAGTGCGCGAACGCAGCGCCGGTCGCATAGAACTTCTTGCCGTTCAGGAGGAACTTGTCACCCCTGGCCGTCAGCCGCGCCTCGAACTCCAAGGCGGTCTTCGAGCCTCGTTCGACGAAGGCGTTGCCGAACCGGTCGCCGTCCAGCGCGCGCCCGAAATAAAAGTGCTGCTGTTCCTCACTCGCGTCGAGTCGCAGCGCCTCGATCATGTAGTAGTGATTCTGGGGAATCTGGCCCAGACACGAATCGGCCGCGGAGATGATCGCGGTCACTTCCGCGGCGGTCGCGTAGGACACGCCGGCGCCGCCGTACTGTTTGGGAACGGTGATGCCCCACAGGCCGCTTTGCGAAAACTCGTCCAGTTCGCGCCGCGGCAGGCGCCGTTCCCGGTCGCGCGCCGCGGCCTCGGGCGCAAAACGCTCGGCCAGTTTCCGGGCGACGGTGAGAGCTTCGACGTCGTCACGAATACGGTGCGCAGGCGCGACGACGCGGGGCATAGGTTCGGCCACCGGGGCGGACGGATTTTCTGCAGATAGGGAGGCGGCGCGGCTCATGCAGGCTCCGTGGGGGGTCGGTACGGTGATTTGCCGGGGCTATATCCAGACGTGTCGCGGAGGTGGAACGCGGTTGAGCGCATAGTTGCCTATGGCGTGGTACTTCCAGCGGACCAAGTCGAACGGCGCTTCCTGGGACATGCGGGCGGTGACTCCTTCACGTGTAGCAGCGAAGCCGACGGAGCACCGGCACGTAGCTATCTTTCACTTGGGGGAGCGTCAAGACGCGGGCGCGGATGTATTCACTCGGAGTGATATATCCGTACCGCAAAAAAGGCCGGGAGTCTCCTCCCGGCCCTCGCCACTATATAACTCGACTCGGCGCATCATGCAGGCTCAGTCCACGTCCATGCGGTACGCCTCGACCGCGTTCTCGAACACGATCTTGCGGGTCACGTCGTCCGGCACGCCGTCGAAGTCCTTCTTGATCCATTCGCGGGATTCCGGCCACGTCGAGTCGGTGTGCGGAAAGTCCGATGCCCACATGTAGTTGTCCTCGCCGAATATCTTGTAGGTCGCCGGGCCGACCGGATCGTCCTGGAACGTGGCCCACACCTGCCGCTTGACGTACTCGCTCGGCTGCATGGGCAGCGGCTCTTTCTCCATGGCGTGGAATTTGTCGTAGGCGTGGTCCATGCGGTACATGAAGTGCGGAAACCAGCCCGTGTCGTTTTCGGCCGACACGATCTTGAGTTCGGGGAATCGCTCCAGCACGCCGCCGAACACGAGGGTGGACAGCGACCGCTGCACCTCGTGGATGACGTTCATGTAGAACAGGCTGATCTGCGAGAAATCGACCTTGCTCTCCTTGCTCTTGCCGGTGATGACGTGCAGCGAGAGCGGCATGTGGAGTTCCGAGGCGGCCTGCCAGAACGGGTCGTACACGCGGCTGTTGTACGGTTTGTCTTCGGGCGGCGAGCCCCAGATCATGGCCCCGCGCATCCCCCTGGCGTGGGTCCGCTCCAATTCCTCGACTCCCGCGTCGATGTCTTCGAGCGAGATCAGGCCGATGCCGTACAGCCGCTTGGGGGCGTGCGAACAGAACTCGGCCACCCAGTCGTTGTAGGATTGGAAGCAGGCGCGTTGCAGGTCGGCGTCCGGCAGGCCGAACAGCGGCATGCCCAGCGTGGTGTACAGCACCTCGGCCTCCACGCCGTCGATCTCCTGATCCTTGATGCGCTCCACCGGGTCCCAGCCGCTCGGGCGCGCGGCTTCGTAGCCCTTGCTCATGTGATCCTTGAGTTCTTCCCCTGACCGGCCGGCGCCGAACCCGCCGGCGACGGGAAACGGCTCGATGCCGTCGGCCACGAAGACGAACCCCGGCTTGTCCGGGTTTTCGACCACCTTGGGCGCCTTGTCCCGGAATTTCCTGTCCAGACGTTCCTGCCACAGGTCGGCGGGCTCCATCATGTGCGAGTCGGCTGAAATGACACGTAGCTGGTCCATGATCCCCTCCTTGGAGAACTCCGGTTGGTCGAAATGAAAAGGCGATGTCGAGGTAGTTGCGCTCCTCCGTGTCTGCCTGTGACATATCGAAAAACGGTCTGTCAAGCTCGTCCCTTCTCATTCCCTCTCTCTCCGGGAGAAGGCTGGAGCCTGCCCCGGACTTGATCCGGGGGAGAGGATCCTCCTGCAGCGGGATATCGATCCCGAAATTCCCGACCGAGACACGAGATCAGACCAGGTCGGTTGCCGAAGAGGCGATGGCAACCATAGAATACCCGCTTCACGGTTCGCACACATAACCCAGAAAGACGGAATGCCATGCCGCCGCAGGTGTACATTGACGGCCATGTCGGTACGACGGGTTTGCGCATTCGGGAATGGATGACTAGGCGCGGCGATGTGGACATGCTGACCCTGCCCGAAGCGCAACGGAAGAACGAGGCGGCGCGGCACGAGTTGATAACGCAGGCCGACGTCGCCATTCTGTGCCTCCCCGACGAGGCCGCCGAACAGGCCGCGGCATGGGCGGTCGAGGCCGGTACGCGGGTCATCGACACCAGTACGGCGCACCGTATAGCGGACGGTTGGGTGTACGGCCTGCCGGAACTTCAGCCCGGCCAGCGAGACGCGGTACGGCACGCCGACCGGGTCGCCAATCCGGGCTGCTACCCGTCCGCGTTCCTCCTGCTAGTACGCCCGCTGATCGATGCGGGCGTGCTGGCACCTGACGTCCCGCTCTCGATTCACGCCCTGTCCGGCTACTCCGGCGGCGGGCGGACACTCATAGAAAAGTGGGAGAACCTGACCCTCAGCCTGAACTCGTTGGCATATGAAGCGCCGTACGCGCTGGCCCGAGTCCACAAGCACGTCCCGGAAATGACGGTCCACGCCCGGCTTGAGACCGTGCCGCAGTTCGTCCCCGCGGTCGGCCCGTTCCGCTGCGGAATGCGCGTGCAGGTGCCGCTGCACGCCCGGCAGTTGTGCGGCCACGACGGTGCCGCGGTCCGCGACGTCCTGTCCTCGCGCTACGCCGGAGAACCGTTCGTTACGGTCGTGCCCGAAGCAGCGCATATCGATGAACACACTCTTGACCCACGTGCGTGCAACGATACGAATCGGATCACACTGCACGTCATCTCCAACCCCGCAGGTCATATCCTGCTGGTGGCCATCCTCGACAATCTGGGCAAAGGCGCCTGCGGTGCGGCGATCCAGAATCTCAATCTAATGCTGGGCCTATCCGAAACGACCGGCCTGCCGGTGTGACGAACACGCAGGCTTGAAGTCGGGGCCACGCCGGTCCCCCTGGAGATTCTCTCTTTTCCGAAAATCAACAAAAGACGTTGTAGCGCCTTGTTGTTTTACTTTATTGTAGATAATTCAACAACCATTAGCCTTATTCTCCAAAAGTCATTAAGGCGTGGGGGTAACGTCTTGTAATTTTATTTTTCTACAAACAAAGACAGTAGACATTTGTCTTATTTACCAGTCGTTCAATAAGGAGCATCCGCGATGCAGCGCGGGGGAAGCGGCAGATACCAAGTAACGAGCGTCATGGGCGAGCAGGTACGCGCCTTCGTGCCGATTCCGCTCCCCCCGGAGCCGACCTTGGTGCTGGACGGCCCGCTGCAACAGGCGTTCGAGTCCGCGTTGCTCGCCTTGGGCCGATTGGACAGCGTGACCAGATTTCTGCCGAACAAGGCGCTGTTCCTCTATACCTACGTGCGCAAGGAGGCCGTGCTCTCGTCTCAGATCGAGGGGACGCAGTCGTCGTTGTCCGATCTGCTGCTCTATGAACAGGCGCAAGCTCCGGGGACTCCGCTGGACGACGTAGTCGAAGTTTCGAATTACGTTGCGGCGCTGGAGCACGGGTTGCGCCGGCAGCGGGAGGGGTTCCCGCTCTCGAACCGTTTGATCCGGGAGATCCACGGGGTGTTGCTGTCGCAGGGACGGGGCCGCGACAAAGCCCCGGGCGAGTTTCGCCACTCTCAGAACTGGATCGGCGGCAGCCGACCGGGCAACGCCGTCTATGTGCCGCCCCCGCACACCGCGTTGCCCGACTGCATGGCGGCGCTCGAGCGGTTTCTCCACGCCACGGACGACGGGATACCCGTCCTGCTGCGCGCGGGACTCATGCACGTGCAGTTCGAGACCATCCACCCCTTTCTGGACGGCAACGGACGGGTCGGGCGGCTGCTCATCACGTTACTGTTGTGTCACGCCGGCGTGTTGGGCGAGCCGCTGCTGTATCTGAGTCTGTACTTCAAGCAGCACCGCGCCACGTACTACGACCTGCTGGACCAAGTGCGACGGACCGGCGATTGGGAGGCGTGGCTGGCCTTCTTCCTCGAAGGCGTGCGGCAAACCGCGGAGGCCGCGGTTGCGACCGCCCAGCGGCTCGACCGCATATTCCAGGACGACCGGGACCGGATCGAAAAGGATGCCGGGCGCCGGGCCGGGTCGACCTTGCGCATTCATGCTGCGCTCATGGCGCAGCCGCTCCTGTCCCTGTCCTCGGCGGCACGCAACGCGCAACTCTCCTTTCGCGCAGCGGGACTGGCGATGGACCTCCTCGTCAAACAGGAGATTGCGCGCGAAATCACGGGCCGGCGTCGCAACCGCCTGTTCGCCTACGACCGCTATATGTCCATCCTGAACGAAGACACGGAGTAAGGTGTCGCCTTGAAGTTCGGCCTTCCTCATTCCCCGATGGGTGCTGAGCAAAACTCCGACTCACTCTGCCGCG
Organism: uncultured Binatia bacterium (SeqCode); assembly: GCA_965200125.1. GTDB lineage: Bacteria > Desulfobacterota > Binatia > Bin18 > Bin18 > Bin18. The sequence goes on from OZ241332.1 coordinate 334,867, forward strand.
GTATCACCTGAGCCTGTCGTTCGATGTTCAAGCCCAGATTCTATGTGTGGGACGCGCGGTGCGTGGCGACGAAGTGGTCGATCAGGCGACGGGAGATGCTGAGACGGCCGGGGATGGTCGGCAGGGCGTCGTGGTGGAACCAAGCCGCCTGTTCGATTTCGACGCCGTCCACTTCGATCTCGCCGCCGGCGTAGGCGGCCGTGAAGCCGAGCATCAGCGAGTGGGGGAACGGCCACGGCTGGCTGGCGAAATAACGGACGTTGGCGACGCGAATGCCCACTTCTTCCCGTACTTCGCGGGCGACGCATTCCTCCACGGTCTCGCCCGGCTCCACGAAGCCGGCCAGCACGCTGAACATGCGCGGCGGGAAATGCGGGGAACGCGCCAGGAGAATCTGCCCCTCGCGTTCGACCATGACGATGATGGCCGGGGACAGGCGCGGGAAGCTGAGCAGCCTGCATTGCGGGCACTGCTTGGCGCGTTCGTCCGGCTTGGCCTCGTTCTCCGCGCCGCAGCGTCCGCAATAGCGGTGGGCGCGGTCCCACTCCAGGATCTGGACCGCACGCCCGCCGAGCACGAACAGGTCTTCCGGGATGCCGGCGTGGGCTTGGCGCAGATCCTGCAATGCCAGACCGTCCGGCACCGCGGCGTCGGGAAGGTCCACGGCGTGGCAGGCGCGTCCGTCGTAGCGGCCCAGATAGTGGCGCGTACCGGCTTCGACGCCGAGGTCTTCGAAGCGTTCCAGATACGGAACGGCCAGAGTCCCGCCCTCTTTTTGCCCGTTCTGCCCGTCCGTTTTCTGCAAGAGGAGGAGGTTGCGGTGGAAGCCGAACCACCACGCCGCGCCCGACAATTCCGGCGGCGGCGTCATTTCGGAGATGAACGGTTTCTGCATCCCGAAAAGGGAGTGCGCGTGCGTGTGGGGTGTCGTCGGTGCGTCGGGGGAAGGCATGTCGATCTTCTGGACCGCCGCTTCGGCAAACAGGCCGGGAGCGGCGTATGGCCGCGCAGCATAACAAACCCGCCGGGGCGTGTATGCCCGGCGTGTTCCGTGTCGTATCCGGGTGGCCAGGGCCTGTAGTCCGCTCCGCCGCAGGATGGATCACGGCGTTCCCGGGCAAGACGGACTTGGATGGGCGGCCGCTGAGAACCGGGGCGTGTCTCAGTTTGAAGTTCGTGGCGGGCATCGGCCCCTCTCCCCCGGATCACGTCCGGGGCAGGCTCTAGCCCTCTCCCGGAGGGAGAAGGGATAAGAGGGTCAGTTTCAAACCGAAATCCTACCGGGAGCGGTCTAGGATTTCACCGGCAGCCTGATACATACATCCCGCGGCCGGCGCGTCGGGACGGCACGAACCATCCCTGCATTTCCGAGAAGAATTTGCCGGCCGAGGAGGACGCCATGGACCTCAACTATTCTCCGGAGGAGAGTGCTTTTCGTGACGAAGTGCGTGCCTGGCTCGAGGACAACCTGCCGGATGAGTTGCGCGACAAAGTCGTCAATTACCAGGAGTTGACCAAAGCCGACCTGCTGCGCTGGCAGAAGATCACCGCGGAAAAAGGCTGGGGCGCGCCGAGTTGGCCCACGGAGTGGGGCGGCACGGATTGGACGCTCGTCCAACGTCACATCTTCGAGGAGGAGTGCGGCTTCATCGGCTGCCCGCCGCGCATTCCGTTCGGCATCTCCATGTGCGCGCCGGTCCTGCTCCGGTTCGGCACCCAGGCGCAGAAAGAGCGCTTTCTGCCCGGTATGTACGATGGCGACGTGTTCTGGTGTCAGGGGTATTCCGAGCCGGGGTCGGGTTCGGACTTGGCCTCGCTCAAGACCAGCGCGCGGCGCGAGGGCGACGAGTACGTGGTCAACGGCCAGAAAATCTGGACCACGTGGGCGCAGTATGCCGACTGGATCTTCTGCCTGGTGCGCACCAGCGCGGACTTCCCCAAACGGCAGCAGGGCATTTCGTTTCTGCTCATCGACATGCACACCCCGGGCATCACGATCCGGCCGCTCATGCTGATGGACGGTGGACACGAAGTGAACGAGGTCTTTTTCGACGAAGTGCGGGTGCCGGCCGAAAACCTCGTGCACGAGGAGAACGACGGCTGGACCGTGGCCAAATACCTGCTCGGCTACGAGCGGCTGGGGACCGGGAACACTGGCGCCTCCAAGCGCGAGGTGGCGCACCTCAAACAACTCGCCGCGACCCGGCAGAAGAATGACAGGCCGCTGCTCGACGACCCGCGCTTCCGCGACCGGCTGTCGCGCGTAGAGGTCGAACTGATGGCGCTGGAAATCACCAACCTGCGCTTCGTGGATCGGATGCGGGGCGGACGCGACCCGGGCGCCGAAGTGTCGCTGCTCAAGATCCGCGGCACCGAGATCCAACAGTCGATCACCGAGTTGATGCTGGAGGCGGTCGGCCCGTTGGGCCAGGCGACCACGCCGCTGACCGGCACGGACGGGACGAGCTTCGACCGCCTGACGACCAGTCTCGCCCCGCGTTATTGCAACTACCGGAAGACCTCGATCTACGCCGGGTCGAACGAGATTCAGCGCAACATCATCGCCAAGGCATCGCTGGGGCTGTAGCCGGCCGCGGGCGCGGTATCAGACTCGCGGCACCGGAAGAAGATTCGGCGGACGGCCTACGAGAAAGATAGAGCGTGCGACGGACGCACCGTCCATCACAATCGAAGGAGAAGGCAGCGTGGATTTCGAGTACAGCCAGGAACAACAACTGCTCGCCAACAGCCTGCGCCAATTCCTGAACAAGGAGTACACGTTCGAGGCGCGGGGCGCGATCGTCGCCTCCGAAGCCGGCTACAGCGAAGCGGTCTGGACCAAGCTGGCCGACATGGGAGTGCTGGGGCTGCCGTTTCCGAGCGAGGCGGGCGGGTTCGGCGGCGGCGCGGTGGACCTGTTACCGGTCATGGAGGTGCTGGGCGAGGCGCTGCTGGTGGAGCCGTATCTGGCGACCGTCGGCCTGGGCGGCCAGTGTATCGCGCGGGCCGGTAGCTCGACGCAGCGGCGGGACATTTTGCCCGCGCTGATCGAAGGGCGGACCAAACTGGCGTTTGCGCAGACCGAGCGGGGGGCACGGTACGACCTGTGCCACGTCGGCTGCCAAGCCGACAAGTCGGACGCGGGCTACACCCTGTCGGGCGAGAAATGCGTCGTTCTGCATGCACCGTGCTCCGACGTTCTCGTCGTTTCGGCACGTACCGCGGGCGGCGTCACGGATGCGCACGGCATCAGCCTGTTCGCGGTCGAACGCGACGCTCCGGGCGTCACGCTCACCCCGTATCGCACGCTCGACAATTTGCGCGCCGCGGATGTGCGCTTCGACGGCGTGCGGCTACCGGTTGCGGCCTTGGTCGGGACCGAGGGGGAGGGCCTGCCGATCATCGAGGAAGTCGTGGACTATGCGACCGCGCTGTTGTGCGCCGAGGCGGTCGGGGCCATGCAGTCCGCCAACGCCGCCACGCTCGACTATCTCAAGACCCGCAAGCAGTTCGGGGTGCCCATCGGCTCGTTCCAGGCGTTGCAGCACCGCATGGTCGAAATGACCATCGTCTGCGAGCAGGCCAAGTCCATGGCCTGTCTGGCCTGCGTGAAGGTCGATACCGCGGACGCCGCGGAGCGCCGCCGGACCGTGTCCGCGGCGAAAATCCACATTGCCGACGCCTGCCGGACGATCAGCCAGGAGGCCGTCCAACTCCACGGCGGCATGGGCATGACCGAGGAACTCAAAGTCAGCCACACCTTCCGCCGGCTGACCATGTTGGCGCAGATCTTCGGTGATGCCGCCCACCACCTGGAGCGATTCGCCGCGTGCGGGTGAATGCTGGCATATCAAGTAATTTGTTTGATCCAGTCTCTCACCAACACAGGAAGGCGAGTGACGATCTCCCTCCCTACAAGGACCTCATCCACGTAGCCCATATGGAGCATATCCACGATCCGGCAGAGATAGGACTTGCCACAGCCCCACCACGTATAATGAGCGTCGATCATGAGGTAATGGAGGACGTTGACGTTCTCCGGTGTTGCAAGCTCCTCGATTTCCATCCCATCGAGTAGAGTTTCGTACACACCGTCGGCGACTCGGCTGCCGAAAGTCGTCGTGTAGTAGTATTCCTTGATTTCCCAGACAGCGATCGGATCGACCACGGAGGGGAAGGCTCCGTCCATTCGGCGCGCGAAGGTTCGCAACGGCCTGCCGCCATCGGTCACCATCGTCAAAGCGCGCGGATCATAATCGCATGTCCGTCCTTCGGCCTCAGCTTCGATCAACATGTTCACGATACAAGTTAAATATGCAGGAGCCTTCTTTTCGCCTCTCTGCTTGTTCATGGGGAGAGGACACCTCGGTTTCAATCTTTTCTTGAGTATTTGGTATTCCCTGTTGGCGGCTTTCGCATCCATCAAGAATGGCTCGACTTGTTCATGGAGGACGTTGGCGCGATACTCAAAATACTCCCGAAGTTTGTCCCAGGTGGATAAGCCGCGGAACAAGACCGTATCGAGACTATGGGGGAGAATATTGATTTTCTCCAGGCGGCTTTCCACGTTTGTTCGTGAAGGGACGAGAATTTTTCCGGTGGTTCTCTCGGTGTAGCCGCACTCTTGTCCGATGAGACGCACGTAAGCCCAGAAAGACTTTGGAAGTTTCAGAAATCGCGGATCAGGCGTCATGGTGTTGCAGATATTCCATCAGCAGCATCTGAGGATCAAGGTTGAGGACCTTGCAGATGTTTATGGTCTCGACAAAAGTGAGCAGCCGTTCCCCCGACTCGTATTTACTCACGAAGGATTGATGGGTCCCCAATTGCCGAGCAAGTTCTTCCTGGCGAAGTCCAACCTGGATGCGCTGATCCCGCAGGAGCCTGCGCAATGTCTCCTCGTCTGAGGAAAATCGTCCTCGCTTCATTGCTTCCAGTATAGAATGTGGTTGCGAAATATCCCAAAACAGGATAAATTTAAGGACAATGCAAACCCAAGAACACACGTTGGACATCTTCTCCGGCACGGCGTTTCAATACGTCGCGCCGTTCCGTACGCAGTTGTTGAAGTGGATAGGTAACAAGCAGCGGTTCGCCCACGAAATAGCCGCGTATTTTCCGACGGACGTAAAAACCTATTTCGAGCCGTTTCTGGGGAGCGGGGCGGTTCTTGCGGCGTTGCAACCCCGGCGCGCCCTCGGGTCCGATGCGTTCGGGCCACTCATGGACATCTGGAAGACGTTCGCCGCCGAGCCCGAAACGGTCATGCGCTGGTATGGAAAACGTCATCAGGAGTACAACGACTTCGGCGGAAAAGGCGGCTACGAGCGGATCAAGGCAAGGTACAACACCGAGCCGAACGGGGCGGATTTACTGTTCCTGTGCCGAAGTTGTTACGGCGGCGTTGTGCGGTTTCGCAAATCGGACGGATACATGTCCACGCCGTGCGGGGTGCATACGCCGATCACTCCGGAGTCTTTCGCCCGGCGCGTCCAAGTATGGAGGCGACGAACCGCCGGGACGACATTCGAACAATTGGATTTCCGTGAGGCCATGCAGAGAGCCGGACACGGAGACCTCGTCTATTGCGACCCGCCCTACCCCCACAGCCAAACGATCCTCTACCAGGGGCAGGACTTCGATCTGGACCGTCTCATGGATGAAATCGCGTCCTGCAAGGAACGGGGAGTCCGTGTCGCGCTCAGTATTGATGGAAAGAAGAAATCGGGCCGGGTGTATTGTCGTTTGGATATGCCCGACGGGTTGTTCGAACGAGAAGTGTTCGTGAACTGCGGACGGAGTATGCTCCGCAGATTCCAAAGGGAAGGCGAATCGCTGGAAGACGAGGTCGTTCACGACCGGCTGCTCCTGACCTATTGACCAGCCGTGTTCTGAATGGGAATGACAGCCTTGACGGGATCACCGGACCGTCATTCCCGCGCAAGCGGGAATCCAGGACGTGGAGACCTGCTTCCGCAGGTATGACGAGGAGAACCGGACTGCAAGATCATCCGGTCTGTCATTCCGCTTCTTTGTAGTCGGTGAAGCTCTCGACTAGGGCGTGTAGCGAGACGGGCCGGTAGTCCTCGAAGGCCGGCTGGTCCACGTACACGAAGTCGTAGCGCACGGCGGATTGTGCGCGGTTCACATCCTCGCACCATTGCCGCAGCCGCGCCATCTTCGACGGAAGGTCCAACTCCTCCCGGCCTTTGGTCTCGATAATGAAAACCGCCCCGTCTTCCGTCCGCACGAGGAAATCCGGGTAGTAGTTGGCGATGTCGCCGGCTGCGGTGACGTAATCCAGCTTGAGGCCGATCGCCAAATAATTCTTCGCGTACGCGGCTACGTCTTCCCATCGCTCCAGGAATTGCGCGAACTGCAACTCGAATGCACTGTCGCCGATGAGACGGTTGAAGACGCTCTTTTCCGGCAGGAGATAGGCTTGGTCTTTCGCAACGAACGGGCGCGTGTGGCTGAGGGCGATCGTGTTCCGGATTTCCGCGCCGCCCCGATCACGCACGGTCAGGGCGTTGATCGCTTTCGTGAAGGTGTCGATCAGTCGCTTGGTCGCGGCCGGCTCCGACAGGTTGCGTAACGTGTTCGGGTCTTCGAGATCAACGGTCCGATCGAACAGTTCCGTGCGCACGAACGATTTGAGCGCGCCGAACAGCACGTCGTACCCGCTGACCAGCCGGAGTTCCTTCATCAGCGTTTGGGCGAAATAGCCGATCGCGCTGCGATAGTCGGCCACGCCGGCGGGATCGAGGGTCGTGGTGTGCGCCGCCTCCCGGGTGGTGACGTCCCGAGATACGATGGTGCGCCACTCCTCCGCGTCGAACTGCCGGTACGGCAGGCGTTGGTGCGCCATGCTCGTGACGTCCAGCCCGGCGAGGTGCGCGTATTCCCGATACGTGCGCGGCGTGAGCACGGGAATTTCGATGTCCAGTGCGGCAAGATCCTTCCGGTCGTTGTCGGTATCGACTTCTATGACCAGCGGCCCCGGGGTTGGGGCGCCTTCGCCCATGGCCGCGCGTTCCAGCGTGACGCCTTCGGCCTGGATCGATTCGACGAACTCCATGAAGGCGTCCGTGCCGACGACGCTGACTTTCTCCTCCACGCCGTCGGGGTACATCTTGCGCAGGCCGCGCCCGAGCGTCTGTTCGGGCAGGATATTGCTCTTGGCCGAGTACGCGCGCAGGCCGACGATGGTGGTGACGTTGCGCACGTCCCAGCCTTCCTTGAGCACCAGGACCGAGACGATCGCCTTGTACGGGCTGTCCGGCTCGTCGATGTCGTTGGCCCGTTTGCGGAGCCGTTCCAGTTCCGCTTTCTTCTTCCCCGAGGCCGACTCGGAAATCTCGCCGTTCCGCTTGGTATGGATGACCAGTACCGCCTCCTTGAGGTCGGGATGGCGGCCTTCCAGATACGCGGCGACTTCGTCGCAGTTCCTGGTGTCGTCGGTCATCACGAACAGGATGGCTTTCTTGTCCAGCTTGGCGTGCGCGGCCGCCGCCTTGCGCCACTCGACCACGCCCAGGTCGAGATAGTCGGCGTACCGCTCGGTGTATTTCGCGCTGGGCCGTTCGCCGAGCTTGGCCCGACTCTGGAGGTCGGGTAACACCGGATGCTTGACGACGTTCTGCGAGATAGCCTCGACCAGCGAATAGTCCGCCACAGTCTGCACGAAGATTGCCCCGTTATCGTGTTTCGGGGTGGCGGTCACGTCCACCTGCACGCTCAGCGCGCCGCCTTTCTGCAGCAGGCGGTGGTGGATGTCCTGAATGGACTTGAACCACGCCAGTTTGTCGTCGTGGATGTGGTGCGCCTCGTCGTTCAGGATCGCCAGTTCGTCCACGTCCCGCACGATGGCCGCCCAGGTCCACGTTGGAGTCGGTCGTCGCCCCGGTCGGCCGCGGCCCCAGAAAATAGTCCATGCTGTTGTCGTCGTCCGGCGACGGCGGCGTGTCGTCCCCGGCGTACACGCGGTGGATGTTGGTCAGGAAGACGTTGCCCGTCGGGGCGGTGACGCGCACTTGGTCCTGCACGTGCAGCCGCAACTGGAAGTCGTCCCGCCAGTTGCGACCGTCGAACCCGTTGTCGGGCAGCACCGGGTCGGCGAAGAAGATCCGCAACCCGCGAAAGTCCTTGTACAGCCGGTCGAGTACGATGATGTTGGGCGCAATCACGAGAAAGTTGCGCGCCAGTGTGGAGTCCGGCTCGTACAGCTTGTGGAAATAGCTCCACGCCAGCACCAGGCTGAGCACCTTGGTCTTGCCGCTGCCGGTCGCCATTTTCACCACAAAGCGCCGCCACGTCTCGTCGAACATGCCCGCGGACACGGCGCCGCTGCCGTCGAAGCGCATCAGGTCGTATTTGTCCTGCACGCCCGCGGCGTCGTACAGATACACGACCGTTTCGACCGCCTCCCGCTGCGCGAAGAAGTAGCGGAACTCCTCGCGCCGGCCGTCGGTCCGTTCAAGCAGGTGCGGCTCCCGGAATCACCACCTGAGCAGACTCCGGCTAGTCGGGCTGGCGTCGGCGTATCCGCTATCGCGGAACGTTTTGACTTCGCGCCGCAGTTTCGCCACCAGCGGCGGCATGAGTTTTTCTGGGCGCGTTTCGCACAGAGTTTCGGCCGTGGGGAACCAGCGCACCTCGGGGTCGAGGACGGCATGGGGCGAGTCGGGGAAGTCGGGGTGCAGGGCCATAGCTGAATTTCACGGTCGAGCGCGTCTATGGACAGATGTCCCTCTTGAGCAGGTGCGTATGCTGCCGGGTCTGGTAAATGCTTCCTCCAACGATCTGCTTGAAATCGGCGTGCAGATTTTCATCGCCTGAGACGAGCAACCTGACGCCGGAGACTCGAGCCAGCGCAATGATGTCTGGATCATCGGATTTCAGGTGTGGCAAGCTGTTCTTCTCCCGCTCAACGTTTTCCCTAGGGAAAGTCCTGAGTTTTCCGGCCCGACTGTATTGCTCGAAGCGGTCCCGCATTCTCGGATACTTGTCTAGTTCATCCTTCATTTTGCCCATTGGGGAATGGGCAATTTTGCCGGTTTTGTTGTCTATCCAGTCTCTTACGGGGTTCACATCTTCGTTGTCCGAGGCGAGAAACAAGCCGTACATATTCGTATCCAGAATCAGACACATGGCTCACCCCTGGTCGAAACTGAGCAGTCTATCCGATTCCTTGAGAAAGAATTCACGGTAGCCGGGGGGGACGCCAAGTAGATTCCCCTGTTCGTCGAAGGTAATGTTGTGAACCTCGACATGATTACCCTTCGGCTCGAGGTAAATGAGCGAAACATCTTCCGGCAGTATTTTGCCGTTCATTATCTCAATGCGGGCGCGATCAACCATGTAGTCACTGTGTGTTTCGATGATGAAATTATGCTTCCGACGTTTGATGATATCAACCATCAGTGAGGACAATTCCGCTTGCCCTTTGGGATGGAGATGAGCCTCTGGTTGTTGCATCAGAAAAATGATCCTCTCACCGAAAATTTTTTCCGACGTCATGAGTCGGGCCAAGATAGGCAGTGACTGATTTACGCCATAACCAACGTCTATCATATTGACCTTCGGACCTCTTACCTTGATTTGTAGCTGAAAAGGATCACCCACGGACTTTCCGAGTCTTCTGACGTGAATATCTGTAAACAATCCGGACGACTGACCAAATTCAACCAACCTTTCCTTAAGCTCGTTCCATGCTTTTGGGTCCGTCCGAGATATATTCCTAAGCACTACTGGAACATCACTACCTTCGGGGCTGATATTCTCATCCAACGGATTGTAGGTCCGCTGGGGCTTAGAACGTATTGGTGCAAAGCTGTAGCTATATCCTAAAGTATACCAATTGAGACTGAACTCATGAAGTCTTTCCACACATTCACCAAATTTTCTTTCTACGGGCGACAGCTTATCTTGATTTTTCTGTAATAGAGATCGCGCGAGGTCAAGATTTTTGAAGGCATGCGTATCGAAAAGTGATGAAGTCATTCTTACGCGGAATTTTTTGTTTCCATGTTCTTCCGAAAAGTCAATGATTTCCCATCTGTCGTTGACGTCATACGGTTCAACATTTTGTTTCTCTCCGACGATGGTGATTTCGTTTTCCGGGAAAATAATTTTCTGTTCCTGAATAATTGGTCCGGAACCTCTTTCCTTCTCCGTTAGCTTCATGAAATATTTAATTCTCTTTCCTTTCTTTCCATATTTGAATTCGAACCCTAATATAAAATTTTTCTTTTGTGGATTTGATCTTCTCACTATATCGGTAAAGGCGCCCATCTGATATGGTTCGACGTTGAAGTTCATGTATTCTCCCGTCCTGGTAAATATATTCAGCGTTTGAAAACAGCCAAGAACAGTTGACTTCCCGGTGCTGTTCTCGCCGACCAGGAACGTCAGGGGACGGATGTTGAACTCCTGCCGACCGGCAAAACAACGCACGTCCTCGATAATCAATTTTCGGATACTCATACCGTTACCTCCACGATGGTCATCGTGTCGTTGCCGAAGACGTCCACGACCTTCACCGCCAGTTTGCGCCGGCCCGGCGTGCATTCGTGCGCGGCGCTGACGAGTTCCAACGAGCGGTCCTTGCGCGTGCGGAAGCTCTGCCACTCGTTCTCGAAGACGTAGTCGCCCGTCCAGCGTTCTTCCTATACGGGCAACGGGGGCTGCGCCTTGCCCGCGCTTTCCGGCGTGGGTTGCGCGTCGGGCGACGGGTCGCGCTTGACGCGGATGATCTCGCGCTTGCTCTCGAAGTCGAAGTCCACGGACCAGTAGTCGATCCAGTCCGTCCAGTGGCGGGTAAGCGGGGTGCGGGTCAGCAGGCCGTCTTTGTCCTTGGCGACCTTCACCACGTGGCCGCGCTCGACCACGATGCGGCTGCCGGTTTTCTTGGCGGCGGACAGGGCGGCTTCGGCGTTGGCGATGGAGTCCTGCGAGTAGAAGACCGAAAAATCCGTCAGTTGGACGGCCACGCTCGGAAGTCCCTCTGTCGGGGGGGAGGATTTGCCTCCCTCGTCAGAAGGGTAGGAGATGATGGGTTTGACTTCGATGAAGGCTACGTCGTGGAAGACGACCTGATTGCGCTCTACGGCGCGCTTGTCGAAGACCTCCGCGGGAATGTACTTCGGGGCGATGTCGATGCCTTTGGTGCGCGCTTCGTCCAGCACGTTGGGGAACAGGCCCATCTCGAACTCGAAGCCGAGCACGTCCACGCGGGTCACGTGCTGTTTGCGGCACTCCAGGATGAGTTCTTCCACGAACAGCCGCGTCACGGGCAGGTTCACCGGCCCGACCGCGACTAGCCGCCCGGCCTTCTTGCCGTGGAAGACGGCGAAGTGGTCCACCTTCTCCGCCCGGTAGGCGCGCAGGATCAGGTCGCGGAAGGCGGCTTCCTTTTCCGCCACTTGCTGGTGCTGCTCGTCTTCGCGCAGGTCGGGATTGAGGCCGACGAAGTGCTGCCGCTCGGACTTGCCGAGGTTCAAAATCTCGAAGGCGCGGTAGTCCTTGCCGTCGGCCTTGAGTTGGCGTTGCACGCCGATCATGCGTTTGCGCGTGGTGTGGACGGCGAACTTGCCCAGGTCGGCGCAGATCCACTTGCGGCCCAGTTTTTCCGCGACCGCCGCGGTCGTGCCGGAGCCGCAGAAGAAGTCGGCGACGAGGTCGCCTTCGTTGGAGGAGGCTTTGATGATGCGTTCGACGAGTTTCTCAGGTTTTTGAGTCGGATAATCTGCACGTTCAGGATGATTCCCTCTCAAGAACTGTAAATCCGACCAAACATCGCTGAGGGGTTTGCCCTGAGAAAGGATTTCGTCAACGTGCCTTTTGTAGGGCTCTTGCCCCGACGCTTGTCCTCTCGTTTCCCAGACCCATTCCCTCCCGTCTTCGTCCTCATGAACTTTTCTTCTCAACCCTTTCAATCGTTCATCTTTATCATACGGAACGGCGACATTCTGCATCAAAATTTCAGTGTTTATGGATTTTGCATAAAAATAAATGTCGTCGTGCTTACAATTGAATTTACTACTGATGTGCATTTCCCTGCCGGGGTAGTGCCAGATTATTTCATTTCGAAAGAAGTCGGCCCCAAAAATTTCGTCAAGAACGATTCTGATCAGACTATTTACTTTCCAATCACAATGGACATAAATGCTTCCATCTTCGGCCAGCAGATCCCGCATCAACGTCAGCCGCTCGTAGATCATCGCGATGAACGAGTCGGCACCTTTGCCCCACGTGTCGCGGTAGGCAATCTCCTCCAGAATGTTGGGTTTCTTGGTGAAGGTCTCGACTTTGCCGGAAGAACCTCCCTTGCCCCCCTTATCAGGGGGGTTCCCTCCCACTTCGACGTCCATCGAAAAATCGGCCCCCACGTCGAACGGCGGATCGATGTAGATGAGCTTCAGGCCGCCCTGCGCCTCGATTTCCTCGCGCAACGGCCCGTTCTTCAACGACGACAGAATCAGTTTGTTGTTGCCCCAGATGAGTTTATTCGTCCATCCCTTGAGTTGCCGGCCGCGGGCATCCGTCGAAAAGAACGCCAATTGCTCTCCCTCTGACGAGGGGGAGCCGGAGGGGGCTTCCCGGCGCGGCTCGTCCACGTGCTCGATGGTCTGGAACGGCAGCACCACGGAGCAGACGTCGTTGGTCTTGCCGTTCCAGACCAGTTCGACTTCGCGTTTGTCCTCGAACAGCAGGAAGCGATACTTGTCCGGTAGCGGCTTGTCCGCTTCCAGATAGCGGATGACGTCCTGCTTCTCCTGATCGGACAGCTTCAGCACGGGGTTGCCTCAATCGGTTGCCGGTTTTCTGCCGGATTCCGCGGATTCCGTAGGTCGGATGAGCGAAGCGTAATCCGACACAGGGCGGTAGCTCCTACCGAGGATGTCGGATTACGCCTCCGGCTAATCCGACCTACGGGATACTTTTCGGTCGTCCATATCACGATGGCGATGGTGCCTAACCGCCTCTGTACACGTCTCGACGGTGGGCGACTTTGACGACCACAACGATCAACGCTTCGTCCTGAATCTCGTAGATGATCCGATACCTGCCCTGTCTGAGCCGATAGCGTTGCTGTTGACCGGCCAGCTTCTCCACACCACGGGGACGGGGTTCGGTCGTCAGTGATCGAATGCGTGAGAGAATTCTCCCAACATCCCGTTTGGGAATACGTCGCAGGTCTCTGGCTGCAGAGCGCCGGAAGATGATCTCAAATCCTGCCATGCGCTTCGAGGTCTTTGAGCACATCTTCGTATGACAGTGTCGGCTCGGATGCCCGCTCCTCAAAGGCTGACAGATCTTCCTGATCTTCCCGCAACGCCTCCCGAACTGCCTGATTCACCAGTGCAGAGACCGACCGATTGGTCGCTGCGGCTTTGAAACGCAATGCCTGGTGGATGGCGGGCTCGAAATAGATGGTCGAACGCCTTGTCATCTGATTCATTCGGGACCTCCTCGGAGCGCGACGGTAGCACGGTGACGGCGTGATGTTAAAGCGCCGGAAGAGGCACGGTCTGGGGACCCTCTCCCGGAGGGAGAGGGGACGGAGCCTGCCCCGGACTCGATCCGGGGGAGAGTGTCCCCCGTCGTATTGCAGCAGCCCGGCAGTCTTCGAATGGCGCCCTTAATCCACTTAGGAATCCCTTGACACGGCTTCGGCGCGTCTGTTCCTGTGGCGGCGTTCGTCGCCACGCCCGGCCCGTACACGACGGAGGAGCCGCCATGCAATTCATCGACGGGGACGCCCATTTCATCGAGCCGCTGGACCTGTTCGAGCGGTTCATCGACCCGCAGTTCCGGGAGCGGGCGATGTGTATCCGCGACGACCCCGCGGACGGCAGCAAGCAAATTCTCGTGGACGGGCAGCCCATGCAACTGATCGACGTCGAGGAGGTGCTGTCCGCCCTGGTGGGCTACGGCCAGAAGGAAGCCGGCAAGGACCTGTCCACGTTCGACCGCTATCTGGCCTATAGCAACGACTGGCAGGACATGGGCAAGCGCGTCACGTTCCTGGACGACGAGGGGTTCGCCCATCAGGTGATCTATCCGACGCTGGGGCTGTTCTGGGAAGGGTCGGTGGCCGACCCGTATCTGGCCGACGCGCTGTGCCGCGCCTACAACACCTGGGCGTTCGAGACGTGCGCGGGGCGGCTCGACCGGCTCATCCCCGCGGCGCACATCTCGCTGCGCGACCCGGGGCTGGCGGTGCGCGAGATGGAGCGCGTCGCCAAGCTGGGCTGCCGCACGATCTTCGTGGCCGCGGCGCCGGTCGTGAACGCGCAGGGTACGCGCTGCAGCCTGGGCCATCCCGACCTGGACCCGGCGTGGGCCGCGGCCCAGAGCCTGGACCTGAGCATCGGCCTGCACTTGGTCGTGCACGGCAATTACACCGGCAGCGAGTATTACGAGGGTGTCAACCCGGGCCTGATGTACGTGACCATGAACGTCATTCAGGACCCGCGCCAAGCGTTGACGACGATGGTGTACGACGGGGTATTCGAGCGGTTTCCCAAACTGCGCGTGGCGACCATCGAGGCGATGGCCGGCTGGGTGGGCGAATGGGTGGAGCGGCTGGACTATCGTTTTCAGTACATGGCGCACACCACGCAGATGAAACGGCCGGCCACGGAGTATCTGGCGCGCAACGTCTGGATCAACGGCGACCCGGAGGAGAAGATGTTTCCGCTCATGGTGCAGTTCATCGGAGACGACAAATTCTTCACCGGCTCCGACTATCCGCACGCCGAGGGCTTCGTGCAACCCGTCCAATCCATCCGCAACGTCCTGTCCACACTCCCCGCGGAGTCGGTCGATAAGATCCTGGGCAGCAACGGCCGCACGTTCTACGGGCTATGACGCGCGAACATCTCCCTTTCGGGACTCCCAACTGTTAAGCCCCGGACTTCTCCCTCCCCCTCTCCCCTCGTGGGAGAGGGGGAAAAGATCAGTCCGTTGCGCTTGCGCTGCGTCGAGCCTGTCGAAGGATCGAAACGCACCCGACCCCGGTCGCCGGTAAGGGCGACCCGGATGCGGGCGGGACGCCCGCGTTCCCAGGAATGAGGACACGACGCTGGAGATGCTATTCGGACTCGGAGCTACGTGGGATGGTCGGACTGATCGCCAGCGTGGGGGTCAGTGCGTGGCGAATGGGCTGAAGTGCGGAGGGGGACAGCCCCCAGTTCGTTGCGCTCGTCACACCCTGAGCTCCGTTGGTGAGTCTGTGGTTCCTGAGTTTGCGTTGCCTTGAGCTCGGCCCCTGAACTTGTCGAAGGGTGTCGAAGGGTCGAAGGGTGACGAAAGGCCGAACCGTGTCGAAATGGACGAAGGATTATCTTATATGGAATTCCCGAACGGAAAGGAGCCCCACCATGCCGACGCAATTCTCCGGAGGCTGCGCCTGCGACGCGATTCGCTACGAGTGCCGCGCGGAGCCGATCTACATGGGCAATTGTCATTGCCGCGACTGCCAGCGCGCGACCGGCAGCGCATATTTCGCCGCGGTGATCGTGAAGGACTCCGACTTCTCGCTGCTCAGCGGTGAGCCGGCGTGGTTCGACAAGCCGGCCGACGCCGGCCATACGATGCGCCGCGGCTTCTGCCCGATGTGCGGCTCGCCCGTCTTTCTGCGCAACGGCGCGGCCCCGCACATCATGGTGTTGTACGCCGGCAGCCTGGACGACCCGAGCTGGTATCGCCCGCAACGCGACATCTACGCGGACCGCGCCCAGCCGTGGGACCTCATGCACCCCGACGTGCCGAAGGTGGACGGGATGCCGGACAAGCTGTGAGGGAAAGGGGTCGGTGGCGAATGGTCGGTTGAAGGACTTTATAGATGTTGCACGTGCGGAATGACTTCTTCGGCGAAGCGCCGCATGGCGGTCTTCACGTGGGGATGGGGAACGGTGCCGCCCGGATTGAACGAACACAGCAGGCAGTCGAGCTCGGCGCGGTGCTGGATGGACGCGATCTTGTCGATGCACTCGGCCGGGCTGCCGAAGATAGCCATGCTCCGCTCCGCGGTTTCGTAGGAGGTGTTGCGGCCGATGGGATGGCGGCTGAAGCTGGCTTCCATCTGCGCGCGCACCGCGGTGCGGTCATCCGCGGGAAAGACGAAGAAGACCGCGGTCACCGTGGCGTCGGCTGATGCGCCGCGGGCCGCGGCGTCCCGATAGCGGCACAGGTGAGTCAGGAAGGCGTCCGGCCACGGATGGATGGGGGCGGCCATGAGCAGACGCAGGCCCCGCTCGCCGGCGAAGCGGGCCGTCTCCGGGCTGTTGGCTGCGACGTAGAGTGGCGGGCCGGGTTGTTGAAGCGGTTTGGGCACCACGTCGATCGCGTCGAACCGATAGTGCCGGCCGTGGAAGCTGAGCGGTTCCGCGGCCCAGGCACGCTCCAGAATATCGACGGCCTCGTGCAGGCGGCTGGTGCGTTCTTCCCACGGAATGCCGAACCCGGCGAAGTTGTGGTTCCAGGTGCCGCGGCCCACGCCGAAGTCGAGCCGGCCGTTGCTGAGCACGTCCACCGTGGCGGCTTCTTCGGCCACGCTGACCGGGTGGTGCAGCGGCAACTGGCTGACGCCGATACCCAGTCGGAGGCGCCGGGTGCGGCCGGACAGGGCCGCGGCCACGACGAGCGGCGCGGGCATAGTGGAGAAACCGGCGTCGAAATGCGCCTCGGCCAGCCAGACCGAATCGAAGCCGAGCCGTTCAGCGTACTCGGCCTGTGCGAGCGTGTCCCGATAGCGCTGCGGCACCGATTGTCCCGGCGCGCAGGGGAGTTGGTAGAAGACGCCGAACTGCATGGCGGGCCGCGGAGATGCGACGGTCAGGTCACGACGGTTCGCGCCGACCCCGCGACGCCCGCCTTCCGCTCCACCAGCAGCAGGTGTTCGCAGGCCAGCACGACTTGCCCGTGCTGATTGACGACCTCCAGGCGCTCGACGACCAGGCCGTGGCTCGCCCGCCGCGGGTACTCGCGTTTGTCGCTGACCGTGAGCCGGACGTGGATCGTATCCCCGATGCACACCGGCCGAACGAACCGCACCCGGTCGTACCCGTAAGAGAACGCGACGGGATTGATCTCGCCGGCCGTCATGCCGGCGCCGACGCTCAGGATCAGCGTCCCGTGGGCGATGCGCTGGCCGAACGCGTTCCGTTTCGACCACTCGGCGTCCACGTGGTGCGGAAAGAAGTCGCCCGTCTGTCCGGCGTGGGCGACGATGTCGGCCTCGGTCATCGTGCGGCCCAACGTCTCGCGCTCCGCGCCGATTTCGTACTCCTCGAAATACGTCGTCTTCACCATATTGCCCCGCCGTACCCTGCCCGTTCGCGTCTCCGAGAACGAACGCCACAGTCGGCGGAACCGCCCGGCCTGTCAAGCTGCTCTTCGTTCCTCATTCCCTCCTCCCTTGAGGGGGAGGGCCGGGGAGGGAGGCTGACCTGCTTCCCCTGGGAACGCGGGCATCCCGCCCGCATCCGAGGCGGCCCTCCACGTGGAGGACGGCACCAGGTACGTTTCGATCCTTCGACACCCTTCGACCTTTCGACAAGCTCAAGGCAACGCAAGCTCAGGGACCATGCTCAGGACACCGCAAGCTCAACGTACTCAGGGGTTCCCCTGATACGCAGAGACCGGCATGGCAAAAGCTCTTCTTGTTTACTCCTCCCCTCCTCATCCTCCGATGGGAGAGACTCCGTGAGCCGTAGGGCCGTGCTTGATCCGACGGTTCAAGCTAGAATACGCCGCATGTCGGCCATGCAGCGCGCGGCGCATTTCCGGCTTCGGGCCGCGGCGGGACCGGTCTGCGGGCTGGTTCTGCTGACCGCGGGGTGTAGCCTGTACCAGGTGCGCACGCCGGCGCAGCCCGAGCTGTCGCCGCCTGCGGCGTACCAGCACGGCCAGGTCGGGGAACGGGAAATCGGGGAATGGTGGCGCGAGTTCGGCGACGAACGGCTGAATGCCGCGGTGGAAGCGGCGTTTGCCGGTAATTTCGAGTTGCGGCAAGCGTGGGCGCGGCTGGAGCAGGCGCGCGCCCGGGCACGCATCGAGGGTGCCGAACTGTATCCGCAACTCGAACTGCGGACGGGCGCCGGCCGGCTGCACACCGTGGACCGCGACGCACGCAGCCCGAGCGGCGGACGCACGACGCGGACCGCGAACCCGGACCGGTATTTCGTTTCGACCGGCCTGCGCTACGAAATCGACGTGTGGAAGCGGATCGCCTCGCGCCGGCGGGCCGCGCGACTCGACTACGCGGCCTCGCGCCAGGACGTGGAGGCGACCGCGCTGCTGCTCAGCGGATCGGTCGTCACGACGTGGTTCGTCGCCCAGGAACAGCGTGCGCTGCTCGCCCTGCTGCACGAACAGACCGAGGTCAGCCGGACGTTGCTGGATCTGACCGAACTGCGCTTCGGCGTGGGTGCGGACTCGGCCCTGGACGTGTTGCAGCAACGCCAGCAATTGGCCGATACCGAAGCGCAGATGCCGGTCGTCCGGTCGCGGCTCGACACCGCCCTCAACCTGCTCGCCGTCCTGCTCGGGCAGGCGCCCGGGTCGCTGGACGCCCTGACGCCGGACGGCACCTTGCGTGCGCTGCCGCGGTTTCCGCGGCTGGTCTCGCCGGCCGCCCTGCTCGACGCGCGGCCCGATCTGCGGGCGGCGCAGCTGCGGCTGCACGCCGCGGACCATCGCGTCGCCGCGGCGGTAGCCGACCGCCTGCCGCGCCTCGCCCTGAACCTGTCGTACGAATTCAGCGCGCGCAGTTGGGACTCGCTCTTCCGCCAGGAAATGGGCTCGGTGATCGGCGACGTCCTCGCCCCGCTGATCGACGGCGGCCGCCGGCGCAACGAAGTCGTGCGGTGGAAGGCCGTCGTACGGGAACTGCTGGACGGCTTCGGGCGCGCGTACGCCGCGGCGCTCCGTGAGATCGAGGACGCGCTCGTGCGCGAGCGTGAGCAGCGCGCCCTGCTGGTCAACCTGGAGCAACAACGCGCCCTCGCGCAGTCCACCCTGGACGTGTCGCGCGCACGCTACGCCAACGGGCAGATCGACTATCTCAACGTGCTGATCGCGGTGCAGTCGCTCCAGGCGCTGGAGCGGCGGCTCATCGGCGAGCAACGCGCCCTGCTCGCGATCCGCGCCGAACTCTATCGGGCGTTAGGAGGGCAGTGGACCGAACGGCTGGAAGCGCCGCCCGCGGTCACGCTCGCCGGCGGAGGCCAGTCGTGACGTCCGAAACGCGCCCGCGGACGGGCGGCTTGCGCGCGACGCCGCGGCGCTCCAGGCTGGTCCGGTTCGGGTTGCCGGTGCTCATCCTCGCCGGCGGGGTGCTCGGCGCGCGGGTCATGATCGCCAGCCGGCCCGAGGTGCCCAAGGTCGAGCCGCGGGCGACGCCCACGCTGGTCGAAACCGTGACCGTGCGCGCGCACGACGATCTGGCCGTCATTCCGGCCTACGGCACGGTGCGCGCCCACCGCAGACTGACCGTGTTTCCGCGCGTCGAGGGCTACGTGACCGCGCAGCACGAGAATCTGATCAGCGGCGGCATGGTCCGCGCCGGCGACACGTTGATCGACGTGGACGCGCGGGACTACGAACTGGCGGTCGAAACCGAGCGCGGCAATCTGGCCAGGGCCGAGTTCGAATTGCGCGTGGAAGAGGGCAGCCAGGTGGTCGCGGAACGGGAATGGGCGTTGCTGGAGCCGTCGATCGAGACCAGCGACATGGGCCGCCGGCTGGCGCTGCGGGAGCCCCATCTGATCGAGAAACGCGCCGCGGTCGCCGCGGCCAAAAGTCGGTTGGCGCAGGCCGAGTTGAATCTCGAACGCACCCGCGTCCGTGCGGCGTGCAACGCCCTCGTGCTCGACGAGGACGTCGAACCGGGCCAACTCGTCAACGCGCGGAGCCCGGTCGCCACCCTGGTCTGCACCGACGTGTTCCGGGTCGAGGTGAGCCTCGCGCTCGACCGGTTGCACTGGGTGACGTTTCCGGCCGACGCGGAGTCCGCGGGCGAGGACGGTCCCGAGGATCAGCAAGGTTCGGCCGTCCGCATCCGACGCGACCTCGGCGCCGCGCAGGACGCGCAGTGGACCGGCCGGGTCGACCGGCTGCTCGGGGACGTGACCGAGAACGGGCGCATGGCGCGGCTGCTGGTCCTCGTCCCGGACCCGCTCGGGCACGCGCCCGGCGACGCCCAACTCCTGCTGGGCGAATACGTGCGGGTCGAGATCATGGGCCCGCGGCTGGAAGACGCACTCAGCCTGCCGCGGCGCGCCCTGCGCGAGGGAGACCACGTCTGGGTCCACAACGCCGACGACCGGCTGGAGGTGCGGCACGTGGACGTGGTGCTGCGCCGTGACGACACGGTGATCGTCCGCCGCGGGGTCGCGGCCGGCGAGCGGGTGATCGTCAGCCCGCTGCCCGCGGCTCTGCCCGGCCTGTGGGTGCAAGCCGCGGACGACGCCCTGCCGACTTCCGCAGAGCCCGAGGCCGGGTCGGCCGATCGGGACCGGCAAGGATAGTCAGGCGCATGGCCGACCAAGCTCCTCCCGCGGACGGAACGGCGCGTCGCGGCCCGCGGGCGGGGCCGATCGCCTGGATGGCCGGCAACCGCGTCGCCGCCAACCTGCTCATGCTGCTGTTCCTGGCCGGCGGACTGGTCGTCAGCACGCGCGTCAAGCAGGAAATTTTTCCCGAGTTCAGCGCGGACACGATCACCGTGTCCGTCCTGCGCCGCGGGGCCAGCCCGGCCGAGGTCGAGCAGGGCGTCATCCTGTCCATCGAAGACCAGGTGCGCGGGCTGGACGGCGTGAAGGAAGTCACCGCGGTGGCGACGGAAAGCCGCGGCGTGGTCACCGTCGAGTTGCTGAGCGGCACCGACACGGGCAAGGCGCTGCAGGACGTCAAGAACGCGGTGGACGGCATCCTGTCGTTTCCCGAGGAAGCCGAGCGGCCGGTGGTGAGTCTGGTCGAGATCCGCAACCACGTGCTCACCATTCTGGTGCACGGCGACCATGACGAGCAGACCCTGCGCGACGTGGCCGAGCGGGTGCGCGACGACCTGTTGCAGCGGCCGGGCATCACGCTGGTCGAACTGTCCGCGGCCCGGCCGCTGGAAATCGCCATCGAGGTTCCCCAGCGGCATTTGCGCGCCTACGGCCTGACGCTCGGCGACGTCGCCCGTGAGGTACGCGAAGCCGCGATCGAACTGCCGGCGGGCGGCCTGAAGACGACCGGTGGGGAAGTCCTGCTGCGCACGCAGGAGCGCCGCGACTTCGCGCGCGAATACGCCGACATCCCGGTCGCCTCCGCGCCGGACGGCTCGCGCATCCTGATCGGCGACATCGCCGACGTCGTCGACGGCTTCGAGGACACGGACCAGGAAGCGACCTACAACGGCCGGCGCGCCATCGGGGTGCAGGTCTATCGCGTGGGCGAGGAAACCCCGCAGTCCGTCTCCGACAGCGTGGCCGCGTACGTGGCCGAGACCGCGCCCGCGCTGGCCGGCGGCGTCGGCCTGACGATCTGGGGCGACCGGTCCGAAATCTACCGCGGGCGCGTCAATCTGCTGCTCAAGAACGCAGGCCTGGGGCTCGTGCTGGTCCTGTTGCTGCTCGGCCTGTTCCTCGACCCGAAACTCGCCTTCTGGGTCACGCTCGGCATTCCTATCTCCATTCTGGGCTCCTTCCTGTTCATCCCGTTCACGGGCGCGTCCATCAACATGATCTCGCTGTTCGCCTTCATCGTCACGCTGGGCATCGTGGTGGACGACGCGGTCGTCGTGGGCGAGAACGTGTACGAACACCGCCAGCGCGGCGTGCCGTTCCTGCGTGCGGCCATTGACGGGGCGAAGGAGATTGCCGGGCCGGTCTGCTTCGCGGTGCTGACCAATATCGTGGCCTTCTTTCCGCTGTTCATCGTCCCCGGACAGACCGGCAAGTTCTTCATGCAGATTCCGGCCGTGGTGGTCGCGGTGTTCGTGGTGTCGCTGGTCGAGTCGCTGTTCATCCTGCCCGCCCACCTGTCGCACCAGTCCGCGGAGACCCGGTTCTGGCACGCCCTGGGCCGGCCGCGGCGAATGTTCGCGCGCCTGTTGGAGCGCGGGATCGCGGACGGCTACACGCCGCTGCTGCGCGTGGCGCTGGCGCAACGCTACGTGACCGTAGCCGCGGGCGTAGCGATGCTGGCGCTGGCGGTCGGCGTGGTCGGCGGCGGGTATTTGCAGTTCAGCTTCATTCCGCGCATCGACGTGCCCCTGGTCAACGCCCAGGCCACGCTGCCGTACGGCGTGCCGATGGAGACCGCGCGCCGCGTCCGGCAACAGTTGCTCGACGCCGCCGCGGCGGTCGTCGCCGCCCACGGGGGAGAGCGCATCCTGCGCGGGACGTACGCGCAGATCGGCGGACGCATCGAATCCGTCGGCCCGCCGGCCGCGGGCGGCGGGGGGCCGTCCGGCAGCCACCTGGTCGGGGCGACGCTATGGCTCGTGCCGGCCGACGAGCGGGAGGTGAGCAGCTCGGTCGTGGCCGACGCGTGGCGCGCCGCCGCGGTGCACATCGCCGGCGTCGAAACGATCAGCTTCGATGCGGAGACCAACGTCTCGGAAGGCGCCCCGATCGACATCCATCTCACGCACCGCAACCGCGCCACCCTGGAGGCCGCGGCGACCGACCTGGCCCGCGGCCTGGCCGGCTACGCCGGGGTTCAGGACATCGACGACGGGTTCGCGCGCGGCAAACCCCAACTCAGCCTGACCCTCAAGCCCGAGGCGCGCAGCCTGGGGCTCAACGCGACCGATCTGGCGCGTCAGGTCCGCGGCGCGTTCTACGGCGCGGAGGCCCTGCGCCAGCAGCGCGGGCGTAACGAGGTGCGCGTCATGGTGCGGCTGCCCGAAGCCGAGCGGCGCACCGCGCACACGGTCGAGCGGCTCGTCCTGCGGACCGAGCGGGGCGGCGAGATTCCGCTCGTCCAGGCGGCGCACGTCGAACGCGGCCACGCGTACACCGAGATCCGCCGGCGCGAGGGACGCCGCATCATTGCGGTGACCGCGGACGTCGACCAGGACGTCTCCAACGCGAATACGATCATTGCCGAGCTGGAGCGCAAGGAGTTGGCCGCGCTGACGCGCAAGTACGCCGGCTTGAGCTACGTGCTGGAGGGCGAGCAGGCGTCGCAGCAGGAGTCGATGGGCGCGCTCGGCATCGGGTTTCTGTTCGCCCTGCTCGGCATCTACGCCTTGCTGGCGATTCCCTTCGGGAGCTACGCGCAACCCCTGATCGTCATGTTGAGCATCCCGTTCGGGGTCATCGGCGCGGTCATCGGGCACCTGCTGCTGGGATTCAACCTCAGCATCATCAGCATGTTCGGCATCGTGGCGCTGGCTGGCGTCGTCATCAACGACTCGCTGGTGTTGGTCGTCACGGCCAACCGGCTGCGCGCCGCGCAGGGCCTGTCCGCGGCCGCGGCCGTGGCACAGGCCGGGCGGCGCCGCTTCCGGCCCATCCTGCTCACGTCGCTTACCACGTTCTTCGGGCTGACGCCGATGATCTTCGAGACGTCGACCCAGGCCCGCTTCCTGATCCCGATGGCGGTCTCGATCGGCTTCGGCATCCTGTTCGCGACCGCGATCATCCTCGTCCTGCTGCCCGCCTCCTACCTGATCCTGGAGGACCTGGAACGCTTGGCGGCCAAGGTGCGCCAACGTATCACAGCGTCCATAGAACCTTCACAGGGCGTTCCAGCCGAAGATCCATAGGAGGGTCGCTAAGCCTAAAATACATATCATGTTTTTGCTGCTGTACCTGTGCTTATCTGGAGAAGTTCTCTTGTACCCCCCTTAAGGAACCCTCCGCCGCCTCACCAAGCCCCTATCAGGGTCTCTAATCTAGCTGCCTGTTGCGCCCCAACCACTTACAGGTATCGGGGCGGCCGCAGCCGTATCCGTCTCGGTACCGAGATCACTATGTGGCGACGGGCGGTAGCGCGTGCTGAGTAAATCGGAAGGCACAAATCGGGCGGCGGATCAGCTCGAACCTTTGTGGCGTCTGTGGTCCGACCACAGCGTTGACGGAGTGTTGTGGAAGCTGAAAGCAGCCCTCAGGAGCAAGTGGTCGAGGCTCCCTACGGACCTCGCAGACGAATGTGTGTCGAAAGCGCTTGTTGACGCCGCTGAGGCCCTACTGAAAGGCCACGAGATTCGTAATCTTCCTGGGTGGATTCTGAAGATCGCTGAGAAAAAGGCATATGCATGGTATCAAGACCAGAAGTCACTGCGAGAGCACCAAGATAACGTTAGTATATCATTGCATACTGAACGAAGATGTACAGGTGAGATCGAAACGTATGAGCGGCGCCGAAAAGAAGCCGTCACCTACGCGCTCGAATTGGCTTACGAACTGCTACCCGGCGTTGGTAGAGGTAAAGTATTGGACGTCTTGGAGATATTCCTTGAGGCTGTGCGAGATGGTATTCCAGATCTACCAGCGCAGACTGTTGCCGACACCTTAAATATTTCGCCAGGAGCGGTTCGCACCTTGCTCTCCCGCGGGTTAGCTAGGCTCCGTCGTGCGGCCGACCGGCGAGGTATCAGACTTCCCGAAACTTTGGACCCGGACAAAATCGATAAATACGAACCCATCGAGGAGAGGCTCTCCATACAGATCGAGGAAGGAGAAGAAAAATGACGCTAGATTCAGCTACGATTCCCGAACGCTCGATGGAGTTCCTGTTCGACGAAATCCGGCACGTCGTCTCCGAGGTCCCTCGAGCGGCGGTAGACCGTGTCCAACGGGTCGGTCATGAACATCCTCTGACGGAACAAGAAACCCGCCGACTTCTCGCCAAGACAATAGACGCCATTATCGAGAAGGCACGTCAGCGTGGCGACTCTGGCGTCGTGTCTTACTTAGAATCTGAGAGAGAGACAATTATGGAAAGAGTGATACTGAAGGCCCACCAATATTTTACAAGGAGAGCGGGCGCAGCCAGTCTGTCTAACGGCCAATTGCATCTCCGAAGACACAAAGGTGTAGAGCCACGTCCCGTTCACCCTACGCCGACTTTCCACGGTCGTCAGATACTTGTGATGGAGGGATTTGTCAACGTGAATGACATCCGTCTGTGGGACGAAAACGAGCGTTTGACGATCCATGTAAAGCAGTTCAAAAAGGCGCATGGACGCTCCCCCACCGCCGACGACTTAGTCGCTATCATGCGCAGCGAGGCGCAGCTCCCAGTGCCTGGTCTGGACGGCAACGACCAGTTTAAGATTGTGGACTTGGCGAGGAGCGTCGCTACGAACGGCGTCCGTACCGCCCCCGTCATCGCCTATGACGGTACTCTCTTGGACGGCAATCGACGTGTCGCCGCTTGCCTCCACGTCCTGAACAGCGAAGACTTCAGTTCAGAGGAGAAAGAGCGCGTCAAGACGATCCGGGTGTGGCAACTGCCAGAGGCCGCTGGGGAGGACGAGAAGAACGCGGTGGTTGTAGCGCTCAATTTTGAGCCAGACTACAAGGAGGACTGGCCGGAATACGTTAAGGCTGGGAAAGTGTACGAGGAATGGCAAGGTCTTCTATCACTTGAGCGGCGCCCTACGGCCGCTCAGCAGAAGAAGCTTCGGCAAGATCTGGCGCGTCGTTTCGCATTGACCCCCCACCGAGTCACACGCTACATCGATATGGCCGAACTCGCCGCTGAATTTGAGGAGTATCAGAGGAATGAACAGAGCCGTGATGAGTACGAAGTCAAACACGCCGCAGATCGATATTTCCAATACTTCGACGAACTCGGTAAAGGGCGAAATTCTGGCGGCGTAAACTGGTCTATAAATCAGGACGACTCGTTCAAACATCTTGTTTTCGACCTGCTTCATACAGGCAAGTTCCGGAACTGGTCCCAGATACGGGATCTCAAATATGTCTACCAAAATGATGAGGCAACAGAACTATTAACCGAGGCTCGTAAAATAGAGGACGTTGATCGGGCTAAGGAATTTGTGGACGATGGTCTGTCCGCGGCACGGACTGCACGTGCACAAGAGCGTAAGATCGGCGGGAATAAGCGGATAGAGACATTCGTAAAGTGGCTACGCGAGGCCCCGGTTGAATTCTTCTCCGTCGGCGAACCGGGGGCTATCAAACCTGACAATCTGCGTCGTCTCTACGAAGCCCTGAAACTCGTCGAAAGGTATCTCCCTGACGGTCTCCGTCGTGGAGTCAATTAATGAACCGCTCTTTGAACTCCATCTCTTTTAGGTATCGATTATGAGAAATCCGGCTCCATTCTCTTTTGACGTCCGAGTATCGGAGAATCTCGACGCGCTTCTCCTCAAGTGTCGTGATTGCACCGACCCATTCTTAGCAACCCAGGCATTACGAGAGGAACTACCGGCGGCTGCAAAAATCCGGATGTCCTCTACCGGTATACGGGTTGCCCCTGAAGACGCTTTTCTACTTCACTCCCATCAGTCCAGCATTGAGGTGCGTTGGACTGAGGAGTCTCAGCGTTTCCTAGTTAACCGGGAACGAGTTCGAAAGGCTTACCCCAAGGTCCACGCGACCATTCATGAGATCAAGCAGTCGGGGGAAACTCTGGCGCGCCAGATGATCTCCGACAGCGGCGGTATCCATATACTGGACCAACACCAGATAGTGAACGTCGCTGCGATGACCGTCGCGGACGGATTCGGGCTTTGCCTTTTTGACGAGCAAGGAGCGGGGAAGACCGTGACCTCGATCTTCACCTTCGATCTCTTGTCTGCAAGAGACGAGGTGGACCAGATGCTGATCGTCGCTCCCAAGAGCATGCTGTCAGAGTGGCCGAAAGACTTCGAACGCTTTTGTGGGGGTCTGTACCGCGTTACGTCCGTCAGTGGGTCTGGTCGAGAGAAGCGGGCAGCGGTCAAAGACCGCTCGGACGTCTACGTGACTAATTTTGAGACAATCGTCAGTATGGAAAGACACTTCGAGTCCTTACTCCGCCTCAGACCGGATCGTAGTGTGCTCGTAGTAGACGAGTCCTTTTTCATCAAGTCCCCGGACGCTAAAAGGACACTTGCCTTGCGAAGGCTCCGGGAATGGTGTGGACGAGCCTTCGTGCTCTGCGGCACGCCCGCCCCAAATGCTCCCCAAGATCTCGTGCAACAGTTCACCCTGGTCGACCTCGGTCTTGCTTTCGATGGCGCGATCCTCCCTCGTGGACGTAAAGAAGCAATGCCTGTCGTTCGACAGATTGTAGAAGATAGGGGACTCTATATCAGGCATCTTAAATCCGCCGTCTTGTCTGACCTTCCCAGCCGAAGGTTCCATCGTCTCTATGTACATCTCCGACCGGAGCAACGTGTCCTATACCAGAAGCTGAGAGATCGCCTCGCAGAAGACCTACGTTCCGCAACTGATACCCAGTTTCAACGCGAATACCATACGTTCCTCGCGCGTCGTACCGCTTTGTTACAGGTCTGTTCGAGTCCTGCTACCGTGGCGGAAGGTCATACTGAAATACCCGCAAAGCTAGTCCTCCTTGACGATTTGCTAGACCGCTTCATCCGCCGGAACGGTGAGAAGGTTGTCTTGTGGTCATTCTATACTGCAACGATCGACGTGATGGTCGAACGTTACGCTCGGTTCGGAACACTCCGGTACGACGGAAGCGTCTCTGGCGCTTTGGAACGAGGTGAGACGGTACGACGGTTTCAGGAAGACGACGACTTCCGCCTCTTAGTCGCTAACCCGGCCGCCGCCGGGGCTGGTCTTACTCTCCATCGATCCCGTATCGCCGTATACGAATCAATGTCCAACCAAGCTGCGCACTACCTCCAGAGTTTGGATAGGATACACCGGCGAGGTCAGGTGCGGGAAGTGGAATACGTTGTGTTGCTCTGTGAGGATACACTCGAAATAATGGAGTATGAGCGGTTGTTGAGGAAGCAACGCATGGCTGAAAATTTGCTCGGCGACGACACTGTCCTTCCTGTGACGAGGGAAGGATTCTTACGGGACCTTTACCCTGACCTGTTATCATACAATCGGAGAGCTCAGTGAAAGGTACAGTGGCCCAACTCTATCAGTCTTCGGGGCCTAGCGCTCGCCACGAACGCCGGCGCCATGATCTGGAAACGTTCGCCCGCCTTCTCGGGTTCCACATCCCGTTTATCTTGCCCGATGGGACCCGTCCCGACGTTCTGTTGATTCACCCGGACGCGCACACCCTCTTCTTGGGTGACGCTAAGCACGCAGAAAAGCCGTCTGACCGTGCTACGGCCGCGAGGCTCTTCGGTTACCTCGGTTGGCTGAGCGGGGTCTCATCCAGGTTTCGGTCACCACACTTCTTCGCTTTGATCCACGCCCCAGACAGCGGTTGCATGTGGGTAGCCCTTATCCGCGACTTAGTCAATGAGGCAGGTTTATTTATGGTCGGCGACCTGTGGGTCCGACGTCTGTCTGGGGACACGGACATCACCCTCGCTTGCCTTTCTGTTCATGCACACTCCGTGTAGCACACATTGAACTTATGGGGCATTCTCCGCACTTCGGGATGGGTGCCCTACAAACGGCGCGTCCGTGTGCCACTACGTTGACATGGAAATCGTAACGATACTTGGTAGGCACCACCGCCTCGATCACTTCGTGTGTCCGCGATTTCGCGGCTCTAGTATCCACAATTCCTACCCTCTCTGCAAACCTACCAACGTGAGAGTCCACAGGTAAGACTTGCCGATTCATGCTGAACAGCATCACGCACTTGGCCGTTTTTACGCCAATGCCCGGGAGTGACGTGAGGTAAGTTTCTACTTCCTCGTCGGGTTTTCCTTGTAGCGGGTCGAGCGTGACACGTCCGAAGTCCTCTCGTAGCTGTTTTGCCATCGCTACGGCGTGTCTTGCCTTCTGTGTGCTAAGTCCGCCATCCGCGACGACCTTTGCGACGGTTCTGACCCGTTTTCGAGGTAAGGCGTCCCAATAACCTACCCACTTCTTGAAACGTCGGAACACGCGTTCATAACTTGGTCCGGTAGTGCGTTGCGAGAGCAGGATGAAAAAGAGTTCGTCAATCGGATCGAGATAGTTTCCAAGGTCGGGTGACCCGTACGCCCCCTTTAGCTTCTGAACAATAGTTCTGATGATCTTCCCTTTACCAACAGACCCGACCAGATGACCTGGGACGTACCCAGTCGCGTCATCCCGGAGCGGACTGACTCCGACGTCCCACGGATCCGCTATGCCCTGGGGCACAGCCTGTCTCATCCTTGGAGGATTGAGTCTAGTACGCCTTCTCGCAACCAGAGAGTTCAAAAGATCGAGGTTGTGGCACTCGACTCTTCCTCGAAGGCTCCGATCTGGTCGTTTTTCCCTTACAGCGAGGATGGATTTTCCTATCGCTTCCGCCAGTCTCAGGGGGACTGCATTCCCTAGCTGTCGATATTTGCTCCTGATCCCTCCACAGATTCGCCAGTCATCTGGAAAGCCCTGGATTCGGGCATACTCTTTGACGGTCAACGGCCTCAGTTCATCCGGGTGGCACAACGCTGTGGCTTTCGAATCCGGGTTTGTATTGAGTGTCGGACTCGGGTAATCCCAGGAGAGCCGTCTTAGGAACCCGGATCTCCCTCCCCATGACTCATATGCCCCCCCGAGCGCTTTGGCTTTCAAGTTGTCCGGTAAATTGCGCCAGTTCCCGCCGGGCGGCACATATTTGAAGTACCGTCGTCGTGAAGGGACGAACTGCATGAACTCAGGTTCATTCTCGCTGAGCCCTCTCAAAGCATCGCGCAGCGTTCTCCACCGTGGGAGGCGACCCATGCCGTCCCTATTGTGAGAGGGGGCCGGCATGGTGAGTGGGATACCGTCACGGCTTCCGAGTATGACAAGGCGTTGTCTCGTCTGAGAAACGCCGAAATCAGCAGCGTTGAGGATGTCGAATACGACGGAGTAGCCGAGATTACGTAAACGTTCCGCGACACTCCTAAAAGCAGACCCGAGCTCTTCATCTCCATCCAGTGGCGGACAGCCTGGACCACGCCCCCTCAAGGGACGGTGTTTTATGGCTGCCGAAAGCAGTCCACGGACGTTCTCGAGTATGAAGAAATCGGGTTGTGCTTCCTTCACCACTCTTAGGAACTCGTACAACAAGAGACCCGATTTGACCTTGAGCGAACCCCTCGTCCCCGCCGTACTGAAGCTCTGACAAGAAGGTCCGGCTGCCAAGAGTGAGACGGCCCCGACTTTCAGGCCACCCGCCTCAAGTATTTGCTCCGTCTTAACTTCCCCAATCGCTCTATCGATGAGTGGTAACTCGGGTCGATTAGTACGAATTGTCGCGATAGCTTCGCGGTTACATTCTACTGCGACGGCAGTTCGGAACCCGGCTTTCTCCAAACCCAGATCCAGCCCCATAGCTCCCGTAAAAAGGGACACCATAGTAGGCATATTTTCCCGCCGTCTAGACATGTCTTTGCCCAAGGACTGGTCGCATCTGTTACTACATCGGGGAACCTACCTACTATGGCCTCAGACAACAAGTGACACTACCTTGTCCTGGGTCTATCCTATCCGAGGATAGATCGTTAGCGTTCGGACTCGAGCTGGTCGTCCGCGGCCGGGTGCGTGACGAGATAATCCAGCCCCCGCCAGACGCTCTTGGTGTGCCGAAAGGCGAGGATCGGAAAGCCGACCGCGAAGCCTGCCCACACCGCGAGTTGCGTCGCCAGCGGCCAATCCGCCCAATGATCGAGGATGAGGAAGCCCGGCGTGGCGATCAGCACCGTGGCGGCGTAGTTCAGATAGATCGCGCCGACGTAGTAGCCCTGCTCGGGCTCGAACGACAGCCCGCAGTCTGCACAGCCGTTGTGCAGGGTGAACCTGCGCACGAACATCCGCCCGCGGCCGCAGCGTGGGCAACGCAACCGCAGACAGCGGCCTGCCACGCGGAGCGCCCGGCGCAGCCGCGGACGGCGGGACGACGAATCACGGGCGGTCATAGCGACGACGCGACAGGCAGAACGGGATACCCCATGCGAGGGGGCGCACCATTCGGTGGCGGTGTTCCGATGTATCAAAGTCGGGGCGGCGCGTTGAGGCCGGAAAAGCGGAGGGGAGAAGAAGGGAAAGACGGAGAGGAAGCCGGGTGTTGTGCGATTCGCTGCCCGGTCGAGCCTTCCGTTGGGGAATTACATCCAAGACGATCCTGGAACTCCTTCCTGGCTTCTATCCCGTGCCCCTTGGTTGAAAACCCTTCGACAAGCTCAGCGACCAATCCGTTGATCTCGGTCCCTGAGCCTGTCGAAGGGTGTCGAAACGAGCGGAGGGTCGTCTTGGATGGAATTCCCTTCCGTTGCCGGTTGTCGGGACATTCGGCTACGATGCACATCCAATTTCAAGGAGGTCGAGTCGCATGAGCGTGACGATAGAAGTCCGTCTTGACGAAAGGGTGAAGGACGAAGCGGTGTCGGTTCTGGCCGATGTCGGCCTCGACCTCCCCACCGCTGTACGGATGTTCCTTTTTCGCGTCGCCAGGGAACGCGCCTTACCTTTCGATCCCTCCGAGAATGCCGGCCCGTTCCCCCCGCCGCCCTATACACCGAACGACGAGACCATCGCAGGCATTCGAGCGGCGGAACAGGGGGAACTCGTCCACATCGGCTCCCCATCGAACCTTATCGCCGATTTGGACGCCGACTGAATGCGGCAAGTTTTTCGCACCGCCGCATTCAAGCGCGACTACCGCCAGGTGCTGCGAAGCAGCCACGGCGTGCACATCCGAGATTCGTTGCCACACGTGGTTGAGTTGCTCGCCGCGGACACGCCTTTTCCGGTCGGCTCCGCCGATCATCCGCTCAAAGGGCCGTGGCAAGGTCATCGGGAGTGTCACTTACGCCCGGATCTCTTGTTGATCTACCGCAAGAGCCCCCAACCAGAGAGTGGGGCGTCCCGTTCCAGAAAAGAAGGAAGCCGGATTGCCACGCTCCAACTCATCCGCTTGGGTTCGCACGCGCAGCTATTCGACTGAACTGTGGCAGCCGCTGCGGCTGTCCCTCACGTACAGGGACATGTCCGAGGACCCCGAGCTTGCGACGCCTGAGTGTTTACGCCCTCTCCCTCCCCTTCGACCTTTCGATCCTTCGACAAGCTCAGGACACCGCAAGCTCAAGGCGTCGCAAGCTCAGGGACCCAGGGAGAGGGCTGGATCCTGCCCTGGACTCGACCCGGGGGGTGAGGGTCCGACCGCAGCGTGAATTGGGACGGGAATCGCAAACCGAGCCACTATCGAAAGTCTCCGAACCGAGACGTCACCGAGAGGGAAGAAGGGGGAAGAAAAGCGCGGGCCGCGGTTCTATACTGCCGGGCAGTGGAACCCGCCGATCCTCCTCTCATCCGTTTGTGCGACCTGACCAAGGTCTATGAAGAAGGCGCGCGCCCGCGTGCGGTCTTCCGCGGGCTCGACGCACAGGTCGCCGCGGGAGAGTGCGTGGTGCTGCTCGGGCGCAGCGGGTCGGGAAAATCGACGCTGCTGAATCTGATCGGCGGCATCGATCTGCCCACCGGCGGGGATGTGCGTGTGCGTGTGGACGGGCGCGAGGTGAGTCTCGCACGGCTGACCGAGCGCGAGCGCACCCTGTTCCGGCGCAAGCAGATCGGCTTCATCTTCCAGTTCTACAATCTCATTCCCACGCTGACCGTGGCGGAAAACGTCCACCTGCCGCTGGAACTGAACGGACACGGCCGCGCGGCGCAGGCCGGACGGGCCGGGGATCTCCTGGACGCGGTGGGACTGGCCGACCGCGGCGCGAGTTTTCCCGACCAGTTGTCCGGCGGGGAACAACAGCGCGTGGCGATTGCCCGGGCCCTGGTCCATGACCCGCCGCTGCTGCTTGCGGACGAGCCGACCGGGAATCTGGACATCGAGACCGGGCGGACCGTGCTCGCCCTGCTCGACCGGCTGGTCCGCCAGCGCAGCAAGACGCTGGTCATGGTCACCCACAGCCCGGAGGTGATCGGCGTGGCCGACCGCGTCCTGACCATGCGCGACGGCCGGCTCGTCGAATACGCGCCCGGGGCCGACCGCAGCGGGGACGGGCGGTGACCCCGTTGCTGGGGCGTGCCAGCCTGCGCGCCCTGAGTCGTCATCCCTGGCAGATCGTGCTGGCCCTGCTCGGGGTCGCATTGGGCGTCTCAGTCGTCGTCGCCATCGACTTGGCGAATCAGAGCGCACGGCGGTCGTTCGCGCTCTCGACCAACAGCGTCGTCGGCCGGGCCACGCACCAGATCGTCGGCGGACCCAACGGGTTGCCCGAAACGGTGTATACCGACCTGCGCGTGGCGGGCGGCGTGCGGGCAATCGCGCCGGTCGTCGAGAGCCACGTGATCGCGGCCGACGCACCGGGCCGTGTGTTTCACCTGCTGGGGGTGGACCCGTTCGCCGAAGCGCCGTTCCGGCCATACGTGACGCGCCTCGGAGCCGGGACGCAGGCCGACGTCGCCGCGTTTCTCGCTACGCCGGCGACCGGATTGATCGCCGCGGCAACGGCGCGGCAACTCGGGCTCGACCGCGGCGATACGCTGCGGGTCCGCGCCGGCACGCGGCTCCACGACGTGACGCTGGTCGGCCTGCTCGAACCCGACGCCCACGGCGGTTCGTCCGGCCCGCGGGCGCTCGACCACTTGCTGGTGACGGATATCGCCACGGCACAGGAGCTACTCGGATTCGCGGGCCGGCTCAGCCGCATCGACGTACGCGTGCCCGACGGGCCGGCGGGGATACAGGTGTTGGCCGCAATCGGGGAACGGCTGCCCGCGGGGGCCGAGGTGTTGCGCGCCAGCCGACGTTCCCACGCCCTGGAGCAGATGACGCGCGCCTTCCACCTGAATTTGACCGCGCTGAGCCTGCTGGCGCTGATCGTCGGCGTGTTCCTGATCTACAACACGCTGACGTTCTCCGTCGTGCAGCGCCGGCAGTTGATCGGTCTGCTGCGCGTGCAGGGCGCGACCCGCGGCCAGGTGTTCGCGCTGATCCTGTGCGAGGCCGCGGCGCTCGGCGCGGTCGGGACCCTGCTCGGCATCGGGCTGGGCGTAATGCTCGGCCACGGCTTGGTGCACCTCGTCACCCGGACGATCAGCGACTTGTACTACGTGCTCGCGGTGCGCGATCTCGCCGTGACCCCGGGCGTGTTGGCCAAGGGCGTGCTGCTGGGCGTGGGGGCCAGCCTGCTCGCGGCGCTCCCCCCGGCTCGAGAGGCAACCGCCACGCCGCCGCGCGTCACGCTGGCGCGCTCGACTCTGGAGCAGCGGGCGCGCCGCGGGGTGCCGCGTGCTGCGGCGGGCGGCCTACTGGCGCTGACCGTCGGACTGGGCGGATTGTGGCTGTCCGGGCCGCATTTGCTGCCGACGTTCGGCTCGCTGTTCGGCGTGCTGCTGGGCTGCGTGTTGTTGACGCCGCTGGCGACCGTCGGTGGGATGCGTCTCGTCCAACCCGGGCTTTCCGCATGGGGTGGGTTGCCGGTGCGGCTGGGCGGGCTCGGCGTGGTGACCGCGCTGAGTCGCACCGCGGTGGCGGTCGCGGCGCTGATGGTCGCGGTGTCGGTCACGGTCGGGGTCGGGATCATGGTGCAGAGTTTCCGGCAGACCGTCGTGCGCTGGTTGGAAGCCTCGCTGCACGCCGACGTGTACGTGGCGCCGGCCAGTCCGCTGGTGTGGCGCAGCGACGCGGTCCTGGCCTCGGAACTGATCGAGCGCGTGGCGGCGCTGCCCGGGGTGGAGCGGATGAACACCTACCGCGGGGCGCGGGTCGAATCCCGGACGGGGCTGACGCAGGTGATCGCCATCGACCTGGGCGCCCGCGGCAAGGCGTCGTTCCAGTTCATCGCCGGCCGGCCGGCATCGATCTGGCCGGACTTCGACGGCCCGGCCGGCCGCGACGGCCGGCCGGCGGTCATCGTCTCCGAGCCGTACGCATATCGCCACGACTTGACCGAGGGCGACACGCTGCGCCTGCGCACCGACCGCGGCGAGCAGGCGTTCCGCGTCGCCGGCGTGTTCGTCGATTACGGCTCCGACCAGGGCATCGTGATGCTGAGCCGGCGCGTGTACGACGCGTGGTGGGATGACCCGCGCGTCTCCTCGCTCAGCCTGCATGCCGCGGCGGAGACCGACGTCGACCGGCTCGTCGCCACGCTGCGCCGCCACGCCGGGACCGAGTCCGGGATCGTCGTCCGCTCCAACCGCGGGCTGCGCACCGCCTCGCTGGAGATCTTCGACCGCACGTTCACGATCACGACCGTCCTGCACCTGTTGACCGGCGTCGTGGCCTTCGTCGGCGTGCTGAGCGCGCTGATGGCCCTGCAACTCGAACGCGCGCACGAATTCGGCGTGTTGCGCGCCACGGGTTTCACGCCCGCCCAGGTCTGGGGCATGGTCACCGCCCAGACCGGGCTTATGGGCTTGGTTGCGGGGGTGTTGGCATTGCCGGTCGGCATCGGGTTGGCGCTGATTCTCGTCCTGGTCATCAACCGGCGCTCGTTCGGCTGGACGCTCCAGATCGAGATCGCCCCGGAAGTATTGGTCCAAGCCGTGGTCATGGCCGTCGTGGCCGCGCTGCTGGCCGGAATATATCCCGCGCTGCGGTTGGCCCGGACGCCGCCTGCGCAGGCGCTGCGGGAAGAATAGGCCGGTCCCGGGAACCGAGGCGTTGCGATGTCGCGCAAGCTGGCCGGTTGGCTGACGTTGCTGGCCGTATCGGGGGGCACAATGGGCTGGTACGCCATGCCCCGGCCCGGATCTGACAGCGGCCACGAGGAACGGATGTCCCTCGGTCAGGCGTTCGGCCGCGGCATCGATCTGACCGGGTTTGCGCACGTCGAGCAGCCGCGGGAGTTCCGGTTTCCCGACGATCACGGCCCCCACCCGGATTACCGGACCGAGTGGTGGTACTACACCGGCAATCTGCGCTCCGCGGACGGGCGCCGCTTCGGATTCCAACTGACCTTCTTCCGCAGCGCACTACGCGCGCCGGCGCAGCGCCCGGAGCGGGCGTCGGCCTGGGCCGCGGAGCAGGTGTACATGGCCCACTTCGCGGTGAGCGACGTGGCCGCCGGTGGGTTCCACGAGTTCGAACGGTTCAACCGTGGTGCGCTCGGGCTGGCCGGCGCACAAGCCGTGCCCTTCCGGGTGTGGCTGGAGGACTGGTCTGTGGCCGCGGCGGACCGCGGCGCGTCCGGCCGGCAGCCCACACTGCGGCTGCGGGCCGCGCAGGACGACGTGTCGCTGGACCTGACCCTGCGGGCCGCCAAGCCGGTCGTGGCGCACGGCGAGCGCGGCCTGAGCCGCAAGGACGCGCGCCATGCCTCATACTACTACTCCCTGACCCGGCTCCGGTCGTCCGGGGTGCTGCGCGTGGGTGGCCGGGAATTCGTGGTGGACGGCCTGAGTTGGATGGATCGGGAATGGGGCACCGGCGTGTTGGGCGGTGACGTGCAGGGCTGGGACTGGTTCTCGATGCAGCTTTCGAACGGGCAGGAAGTCATGCTGTATCGCATGCGCCCCGCGGACGCCGCACCGGCAAACCGCCCCGGCGGCGGTACGCTGGTATCGGCCCAAGGCGCCGCGCACGCGCCGGTTGCTCGTGAGGATGCGGGCGGGACGCCCGCGCTCCCAGGGGTGCCGGCCGAAACCGTTGCGTACGCGCTGGCCGCGGACGACTTTCGGATCGACGTGCTCGACACGTGGCCCAGCCCGCGCGACGGCACGCCGTATCCGGCCGAATGGCGGATCCGCATTCCGCGGCACGCCGTGGACGTGATCGTGACGCCGCTGCTGGCCGACCAGGAAATGGACACGCTCATCCGATATTGGGAAGGCGCGGTCGGCGTGCAGGGCCAAGTCGCCGGTCGACGGGTGACCGGACACGGGTACGTCGAATTGACAGGGTACGCCGAAGCTGCGGACGGAGCCGTTGGGGGACGGTTCGGGCAAAGGTGAGGGGGGAATTGTGGATTTTTGATTGTGGATTGAAGGAAATTCGGAGCGAACGTCTGTCATCATCTCGGAGGGTATCGAAACGAATAAGAACGGCGTGTGCGGGGAGGGCGGAAGCTCCCCCAATCCACAATTCCCCACGCCCCGCCTCTCGACACCAGGGGAACTTCAAGCCCATACTGAGCCATCGCTCCCGGAAACGTAGGAGAAACTCTATGCGCATTCTCGTCTCCGGTGCCCGCGGTCTGGTGGGCTCGGCGTTGGTCCCGATGCTGGCCGCGGGTGGGCATAGCGTCGTGCGTCTGACCCGCGCCGAGTCGTCCGACCGGACGGTTTCCGGCAAGGGGAGCGGCTCGGATGAAGCGCCCGTCGTCTGGAATCCGCAAGCCGGAGAGGTGTATCCCGACGCGTTCGAAGGTTTCGACGCCGTGATTCATCTGGCGGGCGAGAACATCGCGTCCGGGCGGTGGACCGAGGGTCTCAAGCGCCGTATCCGGGACAGCCGCGTCGTCGGGACGCGCCGGCTATGCGAGGTTCTGGCACGCTGCGCCCAGCCGCCCACGGTGTTTCTGTGCGCCTCGGCCATCGGCTACTACGGCGACCGCGGGGACGAGGTGCTGACCGAGCAGAGCGCGCCGGGCGCCGGGTTTCTGGCCGACGCGTGCCGCGACTGGGAAGCCGCGGTGGAGCCCCTCGCCGCAACCGGCCCGCGAATCGTGCTGCTGCGCATCGGCGTCGTGCTCAGCCCGGCCGGCGGCGCGCTCAAGAAGATGCTGTTGCCGTTCCGGCTCGGGCTGGGCGGCGTGATCGGCGACGGTAGCCAATACCTGAGTTGGGTCGCGCTCGACGACGTGGCCGGCGCCATTCGGCACGCGCTGGAGTCCGCATCGGTCAGCGGCCCGGTCAACGTCGTCAGCCCGCAGCCCGTCACCAACCGCGACTACACGCGCACGCTCGGCACGGTGTTGGCGCGCCCGACCGTGCTGCCGCTGCCCGCGTTCGCCGCACGGCTCGCCCTGGGCGAAGCCGCGGACGCGCTTCTGCTGGCGAGCACGCGCGTCGAACCGGCCCGACTCGTGCAGACCGGCTTCACGTTCCGCTACCCCACGCTTGAAGGCGCGCTGCGGCACCTGATCGGGAAATAGAACCTGCATCGAATCACCCTCACGGTTCGCATACACATCCCGCCATGAAATACTTCTTCGACCGCGTCTTCATCTGGATCGAGACCGTGGGCGCGGGCGTCTGGCTTGGCGCGTTGATCGGCTTCGGCTACGCCGTGGCCGGCAGCGTCTTCCGCGAGTTGCCGACCGTCAACCTGGCCGGTCACGTCAACGCCGCGATCATCGCCAAGCTCAACCGCCTCGAGTTCGCGGCAGCGGCGTGTCTGGCCGTCCCGGCGATCTACTTTCTGCTGCGGGCCGAGTGGTGGACGGCGTTGCGTCTGGTCAAGACGGTGCTGGTGGTGGCGATGGTCGTCACGCTGCTGTATTACGCGCTGTTCATCGGCGACCGCCTGGAAGAATTACGCGCCCTCCTGAACTTCGACGCCCCGGGATCGAGCCCCGCGGGCCACAACGCGCGCGTCCTGCTCGAAGAGTTCAACCGCCTGCACGAGCGTTACACCGCGCTGGTCAAGGCCAACTTGGCTATGGGGGCGACGTTCCTGCTTCTGTCGGCCTTCGAACGGCGCTGACCCGTCGTGACGATCTCTCTACGCTCAAGTCGCCCGCCGGAGATCGGAACGACCGACGAATATCCTCAATGCACGGAAGCCGTTTTGCACAGTCTCCGTGCATCCATTAGGACTTGGCCTATGAGCACGTCGAACATTACCATCAAGGTTGATTCCCATCTCGTCAAGGAAGGCAAAGTGTTGGCGGCGCGACGCGGAACCTCTCTCAGCCGTCTCCTTGCAGAGCAATTGGAAAGGCTGGTCCGCGCTGACCAGACCTACGCCGCGGCCAAGCGGCGCGCACTCGCCCGGCTGAGTCGCGGCTACGATCTGGGATGGAAGCGGTCGGCGAACCGTGCGGCGCTGCATGATCGTGAAAGCCTTCGTTGACACCAACGTGCTGATTTACGCCTACGACCTGCAGGCGGGATCAAAGCACGAGCGGGCGCGGCAGCTTGTCGGAGAGTTGTGGCGTGACGGACGAGGCACGTTGAGCACACAAGTGTTACAGGAATTCTACGTCAACGTCCGGCGCAAGTCGGGGCAGCCGATCTCGGAAGAAGTTTGCAGAGCACTCATTGCGGACTATCTCGCCTGGGAACCGATCGTGAACGACGGCGCGGCGGTGCTCGAAGCCATTGACGTCGGCCGCCGTTCCCGAATTTCGTTCTGGGACGCCTTGATTGTGGTCGCCGCCACAAAGAGCGGCGCGTCAGTAATCTATTCCGAGGACTTCAATCATGGACAGAAGTTCGGTTCCGTGCAGGTCCTGAACCCGTTTGTCGGGCCAAGTCAATAACGGTCCGCCGCCCCGATTCCTGTGTAGCGAACGGTGAAGGACTCAACCGCCCGGGGCCAGATTGCGGACCGCGGCCAGGATGTTGGCGCGCTTCTTTGCCGGGTCGGATTCGGACAATGGCACTTGCAGGAAGACGATGTTGTCCTGAGAGGCTTATACAGAGCGTTTCGTCCTGAACTTTGACGCCCCGGGATCGAGCCCCGCGGGCCGCAACGCGCGCGCTTTGCTCGAAGAATTCACCCGCCTGCACGAGCGCTACACTGCGCTGGTCAAGCCAACTTGGCGACGGGGGCGACGTTCCTACTTCTGTCGGCCTTCGAGCGGCGCTGACGCATCCTAAGCCCTATCGGAATCAACCGCACGGCGGCGAATCCGGATTCTTCCAGGGGAAACGACACTAAAAGCAGATGGAAGGTCGTTCCCGTGGTCAGCAAACGCCGCCGAGACGATTCGTGCTTTCGTTTCTGGAGACAACCCTGCCAAGCGGGTTAGGACGACCCCGGTATGGATATTCCCCATCCGGAAAACGAGTTCGCCGAAGTCCTTGTCTGCCGTTAGTAACAAGGCACTATTCTGATCCG
This sequence comes from uncultured Binatia bacterium (SeqCode), assembly GCA_965200125.1. GTDB lineage: Bacteria > Desulfobacterota > Binatia > Bin18 > Bin18 > Bin18. The sequence goes on from OZ241332.1 coordinate 374,899, forward strand.
CTAGACGTAATACGGCATTGTCGGCGATGCCCGGGTCCAGGTCGGCAATGGACAGTACGGTGTGGCCGTCCTGACGCAGCCGGTCGACGATGGGTTGATCCACGCTTTCGTCGGCCACCAGGTTCACGGGCTTTTCTCAACGGTCGGATACACGACGTCGGCGCGCAGGGCTTGGGCCGCAAAACGCAACGCGGCAAGAATCCCTTCTCGGGTCAGACGGGGGTGTGCCTGGATGATCTGGTCGAACGTCTCGCCCGCGGAGAGTTTTTCGAGGATCAACTCGACGGGGATGCGTGTGCCTGCAACCACAGGCTTTCCCATCATGACAGTAGGGTCGGAGAGGACGCGTTCAGTATCCATGTTCGACTTTTGTATCATACTTCCCCTAAGTTCGTTCCAGCCCGAGCGGTCAGGGAGTCCTCAGCCGGCCGGGGCCAGATTGCGGACCGCGGCCAGGATGTTGGCGCGCTTCTTTGCAGGGTCGGGCTCGAACGACTGCATCTGCAGGAAGACGGTGTCCACTCCGTTGTCCAGATACGCCTGTACGCGGCGTTGCATCTCCGCCGGACCGCCCTGGATGAACAGTTCGTCCATGACCCGTTCGGGCACCGCGGCGACCGCGGCCTTGCGGTCGCCCGCGGCCCAGGCGTCCCACATGGGTTGCAGCAATGCGGTGCGGCCCAGCCACTCGTGAAACGCCTTGTACACCGGCACGTTCAAATACGTGTTGACGTGGCGGCGCAGGCCGGTATCCGTCGCCGGGCCGGGCGGGTCGGCACAGATGAAGATGCGTGCGGTGATTTCGACTTCGGCCGGGTCGCGGCCCGCCTTCCGGGCGGCGCCGTGCACGACGGCGACCGATTGCTTGACGTCGTCTGCCGACAGCCAGTTGAGAATGGCCCCGTCCGCGTGGCGGCCGGCAATGCGCAGCATCATCGGTCGCAAGGCGCCGAGATGGACGGGGATGGGGTGCGCAGGCTGGCGGCTGAAGCGAAAGCCCTTGACCGTGAACGTTTCGCCCTCGAAGACGACCCGTTCCCCGCGGAACGCCCGGCGCAGAAAATCCAGGGTTTCGCGCACGCGCGTGGCCGGGTGGGCGAAGCGGCCGCCGTTCCAGAATTCCACGATCGGCTGCGACCCGGCGCCGATGCCCAGACAGAAACGGCCCGGCGCCAATTCGGCCATGCCTGCCGCGCTCATCGCCAGGGTGGCCGGCCCGCGCGTATATACGTTGGCGATTGCGGAGCCGAGCCGCAGCCCGGTCGTCTGCGCCAACGCCGCCAGCGGAGCGAAGCAGTCGACGCCGTCGACCTCCATCGACCACGCGTCGGTATAGCCCGCGGCCTCGGCCTCCCGGGCGATCTCGACGTGTTCCGTCAGGCTGAATTGCTCCAGGGGCACGGACAGCGACCAGCGTTTTCGAGCCATGCGCGTTTCCTTTCAGTCGTGTTCGATCCAGTCGATGATGTGGGCTTCCAGCCTGTCCGGGGAGAGCGCCTCCTCGGACACGACCTTGCCGCGCACCGACACGCCGGCACGGTGTACGGTCTCGGCCGTGCCCGACACCAGCGGATGCCACCACGCCAAGTCGCGGCCCTCGGCCACGCGGCGGTACGCGCACGAGTGTGGCAGCCAACCCACGGCCAGTACGTCCTCGGGGGTGAGTTGGACGCACTCCGGCACGAGTCGCCCGCGGTCGGCGTAGGACTTACAGCGGCAGCTTGCGAGGTCCAGCAGCCGGCAGGCCGCGTCGGTGTAGCGAATTGCGCCGGTCTCGACGTCTTCCAGTTTGTTCAGGCAGCAGCGCCCGCAGCCGTCGCACAGCGACTCCCACTCGGCCGGGCTCATCTCGGCCAGCGACTTGGTCTTCCAGAACGGGATGTCGGGCGCGTGCGGAACGGCACGCCGGGCGTGACTACGCTGCATACGAAGAACGGCCGCCCGTGCAGGGCGGCCGCGGCGGGCCGGTCTAGGACTTCAGGCGTGCGGTGAGCTTGATTTCGACCAGCGCGCCGGGAAACGCCAGCTCGGTGATGCCGATCGCGGTCCAGGCCGGGTAGGGGTCGTTCATATAGCGGTCCTTGACCTTCATGAACGCGGCGATGTGTTGCTGGAGTCCGACGTGGAACGTCGTCATTTCGACCACGTCGTCGAACGATGCGCCGGCGGCTTCCAGCGTCGTCTTGCAGTGCTCGAACGCCTGGGTGAACTGGGTTTCCGGGTCGTCCGCACACTTGTAGCCCTCGCCCACGCCGATCTGGCCGGAGCAGAACAGCCGGTCGCCGTCCTTTCTGGCCGGCGAGAAGTGGAAATCGTTGTAATAGCCTTCCATCCCCTTGGGAATGACGACGTCTCGAGACATGCGAGGCTCCTTTCGTGCGGGTTGAGGTCCGGGGAATTGCGATGCGCGGTGCGGCGGTCGAATGGGAGAGACGCTCTCCCGACCGAGCCGGCGGGACAGTAGCAGCTTGCCGAAACGGCCCGCAACCGAAGGGCCACGGTGTGTCCGCGATAAATTCACGCCGCGGATCCGGTCTGCGGGCCGCGGCGCGTACGCAGGGTGCCGATCCAGAGCAGGACGACGCCCGCGGTGATCCCCACGTCGGCGACGTTGAAGATGCCCGTCCGTAGCGGACCGATGCCGAGGTTCAGGAAGTCGATGACGCGCCCGTCATGAAACAGCCGGTCAAGCAGGTTACCGACCCCGCCGGCCAGCACCATCGCGAGCGCCACGAAAGACAGGCGGTGCGTATCCCAGTGCAGGGCCAGAAAGATGCCGAGCCCGGCCAGCAGTGCCGCGGTCGCCACCGTGAAGGCCCAGAATCGCTGGCGGGCGGACAGCGCCTTGCCGAGTCCCAGAAACGCGCCGGTATTTTCGGCGTACTGCAGGCGTACGGTATCGGCCAGAAAAGAGACCGGCGGCGCCCCGCGCAGGCGTTCGACCGCCAGCCGCTTGGTGGCCTGGTCCGCACCGACGCCGGCGCCGAGAATCAGCAGCCCCAGCAGCAGCCGGGCACGTTTGGTGACGTGGCACATGGTGGGTGCGTTCCGGGAGGCGCGGCGCCCACCGGGAGCCTACGGGCTGGCGGTGCGAATCTGGTCGAGGACGTGCCGGGCGTTGGCGTGGCCCTGATCCGCGGCCTTTTGCAGCCATTCCATGCCGGCCCGGTCGTCCTTGGCGACGCCGCGGCCCTCCAGATACATCGCGCCGAGGTTGTATTGGGCGCCGGCGTGGCCGCGTTCGCCTGCCTGGCGGAACCAGTAGGCGGCCTCGGCGTCGTCCTGCGGCGTGCCGCGGCCCGCGAAATACATCGTGCCCAGATTGAACTGCGCCAGGGCGTGCGCCTGGTCCGCGGCCTTGAGATACCAGCCGCGCGCCTTGGTCAAATCCTGCTCCAGGCCGTAGCCGTTGTCGTACAGCACGCCGAGGTTGTATTGGGCGTCGGCGTTGTTTTCGTCCGCGGCGTTCCGCAGCCAGATTGCGGCGGTGGCGTAATCCTGCTCCACGCCCGCCCCCCGGACGTAGAGCATCCCCAGACGGTACTGCGCCTTGGCGTGCCCCTTCTCCGCGGCCTGCTGGAACCACTTGGCGGCCTCTTGCTGGGCCCGGCCGGCCTTCTTGCTCGCCATGTACAACATGCCCAGATTGTATTGCGCCCCGACGTGACCTTGCGCCGCGGCGCGTCGGAACCACGTGACGGCGTCCTTGGCGCTGCGCTCCACGGCCTCGCCCTTGACGTACATGACGCCCAGGTTGTTCTGCGCCGTCGCGTCCCCGGCCTCCGCGGCCTGCCGAATTTCGTCCAGGTCCTGCGCCCGGGTCGCAGGGGCGGCCAACAAGCCACAGGCGGCCAACGCCAGCATCGCCGCGGTTCGGCCTCCACGCTTCAGCATTCCGTGATTCCTCTCCGAAACGGTCTTCGGTCTCGCGTTTGCGCCCAATAGATAGCCAAACGCCGCGGGGAAATGAAGATGACGCGCGGGTGGTGTTTTATACGGATTCTCACGACGTCACTCCGTGTGTAGGGGTAACTCCGTGATTGCCCTTGGGCCGGGATGGGCAGGTATGAGGGCCTGCCCCTACGAAAGGATATAGATAGATGCATGCATGTATCAGTTTGGAATTCTCGGGTGGATTCGGCGGTATGAGCGGATCCTCTCCCGATGGTCTCTGAGATTGCGGCGTCCTGATCTCAGTTGGTGAGCCTGTGAGCCCTAAGCTTGTCGAAGGCCCGGGGGGGTGCGGAGGTCAAGGTGACGTCGGGGTTCGTTTCGACAGGCTCAACGAACTTAGGGATCACCGGGAGAGGGTGAGGGCGTCCCGGAGCCGCTCCGACCCCCGCATCGTCGAACCGACACACTTGCGGGCCCGCGCCGGACTGGTTCGGAATATGCCGAGTTGCTAGGTTTCGCGGCCATGCCGGATTCACCCTCAGCCGCGACGCGACCGGCGTACTTCGTGCGCGGCGACGTCGACGGCTTCTTCGGCCTGTTCGTCGACAATCTGTTGCAACTCATGCTGATCGCGGTTCTGGGGCCGCTGGTGTGCGGGTTTCCCCAGGACTTGGTGATCGGCCGCATCCTGCCCGGAGCCGCGGTGTCCATCCTGGTCGGCAACGTGTTCTACGCGTGGCAGGCGCGCCGGCTGATGCAGCGGACCGGGCGCACCGACGTGACCGCGCTGCCGTACGGCATCAATACGCCCAGCCTGTTCGCCTACGTCTTTCTGGTCATGGGGCCGGTGTACCAGGAGACGCAGGATGCGCGGCTCGCGTGGCAGCTCGGGCTGTTCGCCTGCCTGTTGAGCGGGGTGCTGGAGGCCGGCGGCGCGTTCGTCGGCGACTGGCTGCGCCGTCACACCCCGCGTGCCGCGCTGCTGGCCGCGCTGGCCGGAATCGCGATCACGTTCCTGGCCGCGATGTTCCTCTTTCAGATCTTCGCCCATCCGTTGATCGCGGTCGTCCCGCTGCTACTCGTGCTGGTCGCGTACGCGGCGCGGCACCGGTTTCCGGTCGGGCTGCCCGGGGGATTGGTCGCGGTGGTGGCTGGGGTAGGATTGGCTTGGGGACTGCGCCTGTTTGGCTTGCCGGTCTTCGCCCCGCAGGCCGAGGCGTGGACGTTCGGGCTGTACTGGCCGGTGCCGTCCGATGCCCTGGCCCTGCTGGCCGATGGCCGCGGCTGGCAGTATCTCGCCGTGATCCTCCCCATGACGCTGTTCAACGTGGTCGGCTCGCTACAGAACCTGGAAAGCGCGGAGGCCGCGGGCGACCGCTTCGAGACGCGGCCCTCACTGCTGGCCAACGGCACCGGCACGGTCGTAGCCGCATTTCTGGGCAGCCCGTTTCCCACCACGATCTACATCGGCCACCCGGCCTGGAAAGCGATGGGCGCACGCGCGGGCTACTCGGTGCTGAACGGCGGAGTCGTCACGCTGTTGTGCCTGGTCGGCGGCATGACCGCGGTCCTCTCCGTCGTGCCGATCGAGGCCACGCTGGGCATTCTGGTCTGGATCGGCATCATGATTACCGCGCAGGCGTTTCAGGAAGTGCCGAAGCCACACGCCCTGGCAGTCGCCTTCGGGTTGATTCCGTCGCTGGCCGCGTGGGCGGTGCAACTCATCGAGACTAGCCTGCGTGCCGCGGGCGCGACGCTGCACGCGGCAGCCCCGCGGTTCGGCGGCGACCTGTCCGTCCACGGGGCGATTGCTCTGAGTCAGGGGTTCCTGCTGACCGCGGTCATCTTCGCGGCCACGGTCGTCCATCTGACCGAGCGCCGTTTGTTGCGCGCCGCGGCGTGGCTGGCCGCCGCGGCCGGATTGTCATGGCTGGGCGTGATTCACGCGTACGATCTCACCCCGGCCGGCATCCGCAACGCGTTCGGCTTTCCCGCGGCGCCGGAATTCGCCGCGGCGTACGCGCTGGCCGCGGCGCTACTGGTCGTCTTCCACCTGACGCAACGGTCTGATGACGCCTAACGCCACACGCATTCGGGCGTCTGTCCAGTTGCGATTCGGAGACCGCCGCTACACCGGACACCCTCCCCCCAACCCCTCTCCCAGGGGGAGAGAGGCTCTGCCTGCTTTTTTTTCTTCTCCTTCTTTCCCCTCTCCCTCTGGGAGAGGGTTAGGGTGAGGGTCCCTGCCACTGAGATAAGGCCGGGCGTCCGTATCTACCCAGTATAATCGCCCACCGCGGCCTAGCCGAACGCCTCGGTGAAGACCTGCCGCTGCTGGGTACTGCCCAGCATGATGAGTTCGCTTTCGCGCAGCAGTGTCGTCGAGGACGGCGGGTTGGTCACTACTTGCCCGTTCTGCTGGATGCCGATGACGCTCAGCCCGGTTCGGGCGCCGATTCCGCTCTGCGCCAGAGTCGACCCGACCAGCGGCGCGGGTGGCGGGACCGCGAACAGCTCCACCCCCTCGCCGAGCACGCCCAGCTCGCGGCCCTGGACGAGGGACAGGACGTATTCCATTCCCAGCGCGGCGTAGCTCACGACGAAGTCGGCCCCCGCGCGGTGGACCGCTTCCAGGTTCTTTTCGTGGGTGATGCGGCTCACGATCCGCAAGTCGGGATTCAGGTGGCGGCAGTACACGGCCAGATAGATGTTCATGGCGTCGTCGTTGGTGGTCAGCAGCACCGCCGGCGCGTCCGACAGCCCGGCGCGCATCAGGACCGCGCGGTCCGCGGCGTCGCCGATGAACAGCCGGTTCGGCAGGCGGCCGATCCGCGGACGGAGGGTGGCGTCCTGCTCGACCAAGTGGACCGGCACGTTTTTGCGCTTGAGCGCCTGCGTCGTGGCGCAGCCGACCCGCCCGCCGCCGATCACCACGACCGGGTTGGCGTTGATGTCGTAGATGACCAGCAGCGTGTTCAACTCCAGCATCTGCGCTTCGGTCCCGACCACGACTACCACCCCGGTCTTGGACAGGTAGGTATCGGGCGAGACCGGCTGCAGGCGGCCCCGCTCCCAGATGCCGACGATGTTGATGCCGATGGCCTCGCGCAGCCCGGTCTCGCGGATCGTGCGCCCGGCCAGCGGCGTGTTGTGCAGCGGAAACTCGGCCACGCGCAGGTCGCGGAAACGGCCGATCTCGTGTGCCTCCGCGGAGCCGCTGTTGATGCGGTTGCTGAGCCGCTCGCCCAGCCGCCGCTTGAGCGGCAGAACGTGGGCGCAGCCGCTCATCTCCAGGATGTCCACGGACGCGTCGCTCTCCACGGTCGCCAGAATCGGCACGTCGGGCGCGGCCTCGCGGACGCTGAGCGCGATGTTCGTGTTCCGCGTGTCGGCGCAGTTGGCGAAGATCAGCCGCGCCTGTGCGGCGCGCACGTCGTCGTACGTCGCGCGGCTGTCGATGTCGCCGGTCACGACGGACACGCCGGCCTCGTGTCGGCGCGCGGCGACCGCGGGGTCGGGCTCGATCACCACGTAGGGCACGCCGAGCAGCCGCAGCCGCTCGATCAGCCCGGGCGCGATGCTGTCGTAGCTGCAGATCACGACGTGGCCGCGCGTGTCGGCCGGCAGGGTGCGCGGGGCGCGCAGCCGGACCTGCGCCTCCAGCCACGGCGCGTAGAAGAAGCGGATGAAGGTGAAGGGCAGGACGATGAGCAGCAGGACGATGCCCGACAGCAGGACGAAGATGCTGAACAGCCGGCCGAGGTCGCTGTGGAAGGTGACGTCGCCGAATCCGAGCGTGCTCATCACGGTCAACGTCCAGTACACGCCCGTCAGCCACGAATGCTGCCGGCCTTCGACGTGCAGCATGATGACGTGAAACACGACCGAGAAGACCGCGATGATCGCGACGATGAGCACGACCACCTTGAGCAGCGCGCGGATGTTCCGGCGCGTTTCCCCCTCGTGCAGGAAGTAAGCGAGTTGGGGTACGAGCAGCTTCATGCCCGCGCTCCGCTGCAGGGCGTCGGCGCGCCGTCTCGGGAGGATGGGGGGTGCACGGGACAACGTCCGGCCGCGGCCGGCTCTCGGATCGAAAATCGGGCGGAGCGGCCCCTCCTAGGGTGCCGGGACCAGTTCCAGGTCGATGACGATGTCCACGTCCTCGCCGATCGACACCCCGCCCGTGTCCAGGATCGAGTTGTAGGTCAACCCGAAGTCGGGACGGTGGATGGTGGTGGTGACGCTGCCGCCCATGCGTCGGATGCCGCGCGGGTCGGTGATGGGACGCGGCGAGCCGCGCACGTCCAGCACGACCTGCCGGGTGACGCCTAGCAGGGTCAGGTCGCCCGTGACGCGGTAGCGGGCGTCTGCGATTTTCTCGACCTGCGTGGAGCGGAACGTCATCGTCGGATGGACGGTGACGTCGAAGAAGTCCGGCCCCCGCAGATGCGCGTCGCGCTTTTCGTCGCGCGTGTTGACGGACGCCGTGTCGATCGTCGCCGTGACCGATGATCGCTCGACGTCGTCTTCGTCCAGTACGACGGTCACGTCGAACGCGTCGAAGGTGCCGCGCACCGTGGAGACCATCAGATGGGACACCGCGAACTGGACGCTGGCGTGGCTCGGGTCACTCTTCCAGGTCGCGGCCGAACCCGCGCTCGGAAGCATCAGCGCAGCCAGCAGGGCGATGCAGGTGCGGCGCATACGCGAGGGAACGCGGTCAGAAGCCCAACAGGTGCGAGACCCGTTCGACCAGATCGCCCAGCTCGGGCGCCACGAGCACGCCGACCAGCGCGATGAGCACGCCGAGCGCCACCAGGACCAGGTTGAAGGCGACTCGCTGGCCGTCGACCCTGGCGGCCAGCGTCTTGATCTGGCGGCCGAGATTGACGTCCAGGGCGTCGATACGACCGGCGAGCTTGTTTTCCAGCGTATCGCTCCGCCCGTCGATTTTGCTCTCCAGGGTATCGATGCGGCCATCCAGTGCGGACTTCAGAGGGTTGAGATTGGCGTCCGCGGGGGTGAAGTCGGCCGACGGGTTCTGGAAGTCGGCTTTGGCGGGGAGTTGCTCGGTCAGTTCGTCGCCGAGCGACCGCGCCAGGGCCTCTGCTTGTGCGGACGGGAACCCCGCCGCCTTGAGGCGGTCGGCGAACCGGAGGGTATTGATCGGCGTCTGGCTCATGGGGAACGTTCCGGCCCGCGAACTATAGTCCGTCCCGCCGCCGAACTCCATAGCCTAGGAAGCGGAATGCGCTGCTCGGCGATTCCACCCAGTCGCCACGCCCGCGGAAGCGGGAATCAGAGGTATGGATTCCTGCGCGCGCAGGGATGACGAGGAAAACGCAGGGAATTCTATCCTACGCCCGTTTCGACTCCCTTCGACCTTTCGACAGGCTCAAGGCACCGCAGGCTCAGGGACCGAGCTCGACTGGCTGGTCCCTGAGCTTGGTTGGTGAGCCCTTCGAACCATGTCGGAGGGTTTTGAGTGGGGAGGCGCGGTACGAGAGCCGAGGCAGGGACAACACTCATCTTATTATGTAATTCCCAAAACAGGCCGTCCCAACTGCGCGCCGGGCCGGCGGGGTTGCGAATGATCACGGTGACGTAGGTTGTGCCCATCAGGCTGAAGAATGTCGGCCTACGGCAGAAGACTTTCGGAGAGGTTTGTCGCTCAACGGTAAAGTCGTGAGAAGGTAAATTGTAGTAGAGGGGTCGGATTGAAGAGTGCTCTGCCTTTCGCCCTGTTCCCCGAGTTCCTGCTCCAACTCTCCAAGGTCCTTCCTGTTGTAGATTATCCCCTTTCCGGTTGATCCATACCTAGCCGCGGGTTGTCTTCGGCGTAATCGGGGCGCTAAAATCGAGGCGTTTCCAAGAAACGTCCAGTTACGGGCGTCATGGAGGGTACGACGTGCACGACTATGTGGCTTAATTCTGCACGAGTGTTTTCAGGGGGAAGTGCTCGGAGAGGCGCTGGGCGCAGCCCTGGCCGGGTCGGCGTCCGACCCCGACCATCGACGCAAGTGGCGGGCCTTCGAACATCTCGAACGCGAAACCAAGGAGCGGATTCGTCTGGCGCTCGAAGCACGCGGCGAGACCGTCCGCGAGGATCCGCAACAATTCGCCGAGGCCGAGAAATGGGCGGACCGCTACGGCGCCATGCCCTGGGATGAGGCGATGGCCGCGCTCAAGCCGGTCATCGAAAAATACGTCCGTTATTTCGAGAAACGTGAGGCGCAGGCCCCTGCGGACGGAATCGACGTCGCCCGGGCGATCACGCGGCACGAACGCACGCTGCTCGAATTCACGGTACGGGAAATCGGCGGGCACTCCGAGACTTCGCTGGAGCCGATCGTCCGGCTGTTGGACGAGCCGCCGCTGGCCGCCTAACAGCGAGCTGCTGAGGCACCGTTGAGCCGGCGCCTTTCCCATAACGGATGGATATGACTGAACTTCAGACCTACTGCTGCGGCTCGCCGATCGGCGAGATGGTCGCCGTCTGCTCCGGCGGCCGGATAGTGGCGCTGGATTTCGCGGATTGCGCCGCGCGCATGGAGCGTCTGCTACACCGCCGGTACGCGGCGTTCCGGTTGCGGAAGGCAGCGGGATCGCATCCGGTCGTGGCCGCGCTGGCCGCGTATTTCAGCGGTGAACTGGACGCTATTCGCACTCTGGACGTCGATCTCGGCGGGACACCGTTCCAACGGCAGGTGTGGACCGCGTTACGCGACGTTCCAGCCGGGACGACGCGCGACTATGCGCAACTGGCGGGTGCGTTGGGGCGGCCGAAGGCGGCGCGGGCCGTGGGCGCGGCCAACGCGTGCAACCCGATTGCGGTCGTCGTCCCCTGTCACCGGCTGATCGGTGCGGGCGGCGGCCTCACTGGCTATGCCGGCGGGCTCGACCGCAAACGCTGGCTGCTGCGGCACGAGGGCTGCCCGGTCGGCATGCCCCCGGCTTCCGCGTCTTCTGCTCTTACGCGATGATGTTGTCGGCGAAGTCGACGATCTCCTGCCGGCGGCCGGTGATCGCCACTTGCGACACGCCGAGTTCCCCCATCCGCCGCACGCGCGCGCGAACCTCTTCGACGGTGCCGGTCAGCGTGGTCTCCTTGATCATCTTTTCGGTGACCAACGCGGCGTGTTCGGGTTTGAACTCCTCGCAGTAGCGGGAATACAGATGCAGGTGGCGGGTCTCGATGGGGTCGTCCGGTTTGCGGTAGGCCGCCTTGAAGGCCATCAGATCGTCGCGGATGTCGCCCGGAAGCTGGTGCGGGTCGGTCACGGACAAGGCGAAGATGTTGCACTCCGACGCGACCAGCGGTCCGACCGCCTGTTGCATGGATTCTAGACTCTCGCCCGGCTGTGTGAGATGGAAGTCGGTCAGTACGGTGATGTACAGATCTTCCAGGCGCTTGCCGGCCCGTTCGGCCCCGCGACGGACGTGGCTGAGAGTGTAACCCAACAGGCTGTCGCCGGCGGTGCCGAACAGAATCACCCCGTCGCCGATCTCCCCGGCCAGCTCCAGCGTCTTGGGGCCGCTGGCGGCGATGTGGATCGGAATCGGGTCTTTCAGGTTGACGAATTCGGCGTCCGGGTTGAGGAACCTGATCTGGCGTTTGCGCTCGCCCTCCTGATACGGGACGGTGTCGCCCTTGAGCAGTCCGCGGCACACCTCGACGTGGTTCCGGAGGGTAGCGAGCCGCGCCGCGGGCATGCCGAGCGTGCGCCGCGCGGTGTTGCCCGTTCCGATGCCCATGATCAGGCGGCCCGGCGCCAGCATGTTGAGCGTGCCGAAGTTGCAGGCCGTGACGGGCGCGATGCGCGAGCTGGGGTTCGTCACGTTGGTGCCCAGCTTGATCTTGGAAGTGTGCGTCGCGCACAGCGCCATGCACTGATAGACGTCGCCCCAGACCATCTGCGAGTCGCCGAACCAGCCGTGCGTATAGCCCTTTTCCTCGGCCAGCATCACGTCCTTGTAAGACTCCACGTGGGACAAGAAGATCACGCCGTAATCCATCGTCTGCCTCCTTCCGGCGTCTGGTTTCGTGCCGCGTTTCTCGGGACCACAGCAGCGCGGCGGACCCTATCAGTTCGATTACACGCGGCGCAAGAATTCCTCAGGGCAACGTCCCTCCCACACCGCTTCCGCGGGGATGACAGACAAGACGATCACGAAGACGGTTTTCCCCGCCATCCCTGGGTTTTAGGAACTACATACAAGATGATCCTTTTCCCTTTCCCAGCTCCAATACCGTGCTTCCCTAGTCAAAAACCCTTCGCCATGGTTCGATAAGCTCACTGCCGACGCTCAGGGACCAGCCCGCCATACGGGGTCATCAGCCCCGTCCCGTCGTGCGTTACCAGTCCGTACCCCCCACTCCATTTCCAGCCGGTTCGGCGCCACGCCGCCGTTCCGATCGTGCCCGCCATGGAACGCCTCCGCACCCTTCCATATCTGCACGACCCGGCTGGCCTCCGCGCCCCACGCCGGCGCGAACGTCAACCACCAGTCGCGTTGTGCCTGCCCCGGGTCGAGCGTGAACGGCAGGTTGGCGCCCCACTCGTCGAACGCCGCCTTCTGGTGGACCAACAGATACCGACCGCCCGCTTCGTACCCACACCAAGGCGGGTGTGATGGTACGTTACGCCGTCGCCGAGTTCTCCGCCCACGCCCGTCTCCGCCGCCCCAGCGTCCGCCGACCTCCAGGCGCGGCGTCATCTGCGAGCCGTCCGAAAGCGTCCACTACGTGCGGCCTTCGAACATCAGCCGCAGCCGCTCAGCGCCGCCCTCTCGCCACCTCAGCATTGCCTGCCGCACGCCGACCGCAGCCAGCAACATCTCCAGGTCGATCCCGACCGTGCAGGCCTCGTCCTGCAACCTCGGCGTCGCCCCAACCGGCACCCACGAGCCCCCACAGACCCAGGCCGGTATTCCTTCGGCGTCCCGCTAGCCGAACGGTGTTTCGAACCGGCTTCGGGTCAGCATCTCCCGCGCAGACACGCACTGGAAGCCGACCGGCATGCGGAGTCCGTGTTCCGAGCGCGCGGCACGGTCCGCGGCATGGGCGTGGTCGAGCCCGACTTGGTGGAGACCCTGTTCGTATCCGGCCAGGCTACCCAACGACTCTGCGAACATCTCGCCCGGTTCGGAGGACATCGCGGGTCGAGTCCGCTCCGGCGACCCGATTTCCGAGAGGGTCAACAGGCTCATGTCGCACCGCCCGGCAGGTCGAACCCGCTCCTGCCCAGCGGCGAGTCGACCTCCACGCTCAACGCCCGCGGCGTGCCGCCCGCGTCCGATTCCCGCTGCGAGGCACAGCCGCAATTCCTGCCCGCCGAACGCGACCTGGGGCTCTGCCGCCGGACGTGGGAACCATCCACCCATCACGTCCACCACCTCAGCATCACCGGTGCGGCCACGGTCTCGGACAGCGTCACCGCAAACTCTGCCGCGGCTCCTTCCAAGGCGCTGGCGTCCGCGACCGACACCACCAGCCGCGCAACCTCGATGGGGAACGTCAACGCCCCGGTATCGCCGTCTTCGTCCGTCGCCATCAGCGTGTATGTCCGCATGGCTGCTTCCGCGCGGCGTGCCTGACAGCCCGAGCGTCTCCGGGGCGAACGCCAGCCCCGTGGGAAGCGCCGGCGTGAGGGCGTAGCTCAGTACTCCGTCGCCGCCGACCGCGGCCGGCAACGTCATGCTGACCGGGGCGTCCACCTCGTAGATTCGCTCGGCGACTTCGGCTGTGAAGAACGGCTGCCGATCCACCGACATGGACGGCGGGGCCGGCCCGCCGTCCACCTTGCGCGTAACGTCCGCGGCCACGGCGTCGTGCGTCAGCACCGTATTCACCGTCCCATCTGCGGCCGCCGCGATGCTGCCCCCGTTCAGGGTCAGCGCGTTCACCCCGATGCTGGCCCCGTCCATGTCGACGTCTCCTGCCTGTACCAAGTAGATGAAGAACATCAGCCGGGCATTCGAAGTGCTCAGTTGGCCTGCCGTGTGCGGCTACAGATGCCGAGTGCCAACTGCGGGATCCCGCTCACCGCCAAGGCTTGATCGAACCACACCTCCGGCCACATCGTGTCGCCTTTCGTGTAGGTGCCGCCCGCCGGGAGGAGCGAGGCATGGAATCGGATGCGATGCACTGCCGGTGCGAGGCTGCCGTCCACTTTCTGCGAGGTGGACGCGTCCTCCGCGGTGTGCGTGAGTACCACATCCGTGTTGGTGGCGACGAAGTCCTTGATGATCCCGCCATTAAGGCGGATGGCATTCTGGGGAATGGCGATCCCGTTCGTGTCTCGGTCCCCCGGCCGGACCCGATACCGAAAGTATGTGTGTCGGCCTTCGGCATGATAGGGGTTGGCAACGAACCCCACGCTTTCCACCGTCGGCGCGGTCGAGCCGGCCGGCACCGTCAGCGAGAACGTCAGCACCGCGGTGGCCGTCAGGCTGCTCGGCGCGGTGAAGGTCGAGCTCACCGCTGGTGGAACTCAGCGAGACGGTCGTACCGCCCGTCTTCGCAACGCTGGCCGGGAGACGTTCAGCCGCGGCTATGAGGTGCCTCGGTCGATCGGGAACACTGGCCGTTCTCCGCGGGCTTCCCTATAATCCGCCGCGCCTGCACAAGGCGCAGGTCGGCGGGAACCCTCGGAAGGAGCATGCATGACGGAATCCGCGGATCGGCAGATTATCGACACCGGGACGGATCAACTTCTCTGCCACGTCGAGGACGGCGTCGGAGTGGTGACGCTGAATCGGCCCGAGGCGCGCAACGCGCTATCGGACGTCCTCACGCCGGCCTTGCGTGCCGTTCTGCCCGAGCTGGCGGTGCGCCGCGACGTGGGCTGCATCGTGCTCACCGGCGCGGGACAGGCGTTCTGTGCCGGCGGCGACGTGAAGACGTTCGGCGCCTGGTCGCAGGAGGAACGCACCCCGGACGAAAAGGTCCAACTGCTGCGCCGGCGACAACGCACGCTGACCGGCATGATCTTCGAACTCGAAAAGCCGGTCATCGCCGCGCTACCCGGCCCCGCGGCCGGCGCCGGGTTGTCCATTGCGCTCGCCTGCGACCTGCGGGTCGCCGCGGAACGCGCGTTCGTGACGACCGGCTTCGGCAAGATCGGCTTGCCCGGCGACTACGGGGGCAGCTGGTTCCTGACCCAACTGGTCGGCACGGCCAAGGCGCGCGAACTCTATTACACCTCGGAGCGGATCGGGGCGCGTGAGTGCGAGCGGTTGGGCATCTTCAATCGCGTGTTTCCCGACGAGCGTTTCGAGGCCGACACCTTGGCTTTCGCCCGGCGGATTGCCGCGGGGCCGCCGATCGCGCTGCGCTACATGAAGGAGAATCTGAACCGGGCGACCACGCAGGATTTGTTCACCTGTCTCGACATGGAGGCCGACCGACTGGTCCGTGCGTCGGCCAGCCGGGATTTCCAGGAGGCGGTGCGCGCGTTCCGCGAGAAGCGCGAGCCGGTCTTTACGGGCAACTGAGCGGGGAGAGTATCGGTTGGCGATTGTCGGGCTGATGGACTGTTGCGGGGGGACCTTCTCCCCCGGATCAAGTCCGGGGAAGAAGGCGTTTTTGAAGGGAATTACATACAAGATGATCCATCGTTCGTTTCGACACCCTTCGACAAGCTCAGGGGCCGGGCTCAACGGGCTGGTCCCTGAGCTTGCAGTGCTTTGAGCCTGCGGTGTCCTGAACATGTCGAAGGGGTTTCAACTGAGGGAGACGGAACGCAAGTCAGGGAAAGTTCCAGAAGTATCTTGTCTGGAATTTCCATACGGAAGGACAACGGGGAACGTACCATGCCGGAAGACCGGTCCAACGCGGAACAGATCGAGTATTGGAACGAGCGCGGCGGCCCGCAATGGGTGGCGTTTCAGGAACGTCTTGACGCACAGATCAGCCCGCTCGGGCAGGTCGCCCTGGAACGCGCCGCGCCGCAGCCGGGCGAATCCGTGCTCGACGTAGGCTGCGGCTGCGGCCACACGTCGCTGGAGTTGGCGGAGCGGGTCGGGCCGACGGGTACGGTGGTGGGCATCGACGTGTCGCGGCCCATGCTCGGACGCGCGCGCGAACGGCAGGCACAACACGGGTTGTCGCACCTCACGTTCGTTGCGGCCGACGCCCAGACGCATACGTTCACCCCCCGCGGCGTGGACCTGATCTTTTCGCGCTTCGGCGTGATGTTCTTCGCCGACCCGGGCCGCGCGTTCGCCAATCTGCACGGCGCACTGCGTCCCGGCGGGCGGCTGTGTTTCGTGTGTTGGCAGGAGTTGCCGAAGAACGATTGGGCGCGTGTCCCGCTCGGGGCCGCGTTCCAACACGTCCCGCGGCCCGAACCTCCGCCTCCCGGCGCACCGGGACCGTTCGCGTTCGCCGACCGCGCACGGGTGCGTGGCATCCTGGAAACCGCGGGGTTCCGGGATGTGGGCTTCGATCCGCACGTCGAGGCAATGCGCATCGGCGGCGCCAACGGCCTGGAGGGCGCCGTGGAGTTTCTGCTGACGATCGGGCCGGTCGCCAGCCTGCTGCGCGACGCCCCGCCGGAGGCGCGCACACGAGTCGGCCACGCCCTGCACGAGACGTTGACGCCCTACGTGGACGGCGACACCGTCCGGCTGGGCGGCGCCACGTGGATCGTGCACGCCCGCGCCTGAAACGAAGGCTGGTCGGCGGTAAGGAGACCTGCCCCGCGGGAGAAGTACGCCCTCTCCCGCGGCGGCAGGAAAACTTCGGACTGGCAGAGACGGCCCGCGGCCTAGGCCGGGCGGCTACTCATGGGCTCGGTCGAAAGCATCAACCGGCCCTCGGTGCGCAGCTTGGTCAGCACGTGATCGACGACCGTGCCGTAATGAATACCCGCAATCGACAACTCGATCGCCTTCACCAGATGTGAGCCGGGGAAGGTGAACAGCGCGCGTTTGGCCTGGATGTACTGGCGTGCGGCGTCGTACACGGATTGGGCGTCGGGCCGCGACAGAACGCCCGCGGCCACGGCGTCGCGCACGCGCTGGACGAAGTCCTGGACCTCGGCCAGCCTCATGTCGGGCCGGCAGCGTACCAGCGCGGCCTGCGCGTAAGCCAACATCTCCCCGAACCGCTTGGCGTCCGGCCCATCCAGTTCGATGGCGTGTTTGGCGGTGCCGCTGACTTTTTCCCAATACGAGCCCAGCTTCAGATTTTCCGCGCGCAGGTCGCGCAGGAATTGCTTGTCCAGCTGGACCGCGCGGGTCATGAGCCGCCAGTACCCGCGCTTGGCCTCGGCCGGCGCCCGGCTCAAGCCCTGTTTCACGAAGGAGATCACTGCGGCCCGAAACGAGTTCCTGTCCAGGTGGCTGCTGTGGAAGATGTGGTTGTCCAGCCGGCCGATCAACTGCTCGGCGCGGCGGTACATGGCCTGCGGACTGAACAGGGACTCCAGGATGTGGAGGAAGCCGTTCTGCAGATTCTCCGCCCCCATGAGCGGCTTGAAGTGCACCGTGTCGTCCACGTTGTTGCACGCCAAGTCGGCATCCATCAGGCGGCCCTGCTCTTTGAGTTCCACGTAGAGCGGTGTGTGCGGCAGCGGAGTCAGCGTGCCGGTCATGGCCGAGAACACGCCGTTCTTCTCCACGAAGTCGACGATGGCGTCGGCCGTCCGCGGCGTGTCCGTATCGCTGCCGTAGATGAACCCGGCCTGGACCTCGATGCCGTAATTCTGGAGCAGCCGCACCGTGTCCTTGGGCGCGGTCTTGATGTTCTGGATCTTGTTCATCTTGCGCAGGGCTACCGGGTCGGGATTCTCGATGCCCAGGAAGACGGTCGCAAAGCCGGCCTGCTGCATCAGCGGCACCAGATAGGCGAGCGACTCCTTGCCGAGGTCGATGCTGGCCTGGGTGAAGAAATCGAACGGGTAGTCGTGGCGGCGCTGGAACTCGGTCATGGCGTCCAGAATTTCTTCCATCGCGGCGGGTTCCGACACGAAGTTGTCGTCCACCGTGAACACCCCGCCGCGGAAGCCGGTATCGTAGATGGCTTGCAGTTCGCGGGTCACGTCGGCGTGGCCCTTGGCGCGCGGAAAGCCGCCGTTGAACTGGATGATGTCGCAGAAGTTGCAGCGGAAGCGGCACCCGGCCGTCGTCTGCAACATCAGGGCGCGGTAGTTGCGGATGTCGATCAGGTCCCAGCGCGGCGTGGACAAGCCGTCGAACGGCTCGAAGATCGTGCGGTCCTGGAGATATTTGCGAGACGCCTCGGGCTCGTCGAGCACGCGCTGCGGAATGAACAGGAACGGCGCCGCGTCGCTGTGCCGGGGCGACTCGGCCAGCCGCCGGTCGAGATCGGCGATCCACGGCCCGGCTTCGCCCCACACCAAATAGTCGAGTCCCCGGTACAGCGCTTCGTCCAGATCGTTCCGGGGCTCCATGATCGAACTGCGATAAGTCGAAGCGAGCGGTCCGCCCAGCACCCACGGCGTGTCGGTGCCGTGCGCCGGACCGTGGAGCAGATGCGCCAGCGAATCGCGCTGGACGTTCATGGCGCCGGCGAACACCGCGTCGCTGTCCTGAATTTTTCGGCGCAGCGTCTGGTCGGACGGGCTCTCGACGTTGAGATCCACGAGATCGAATTCCCACTCGTCCTGCGGCATGAGGGCCGCGAAGGTGAGCAATCCGAGCGGCGGAAACGGGGTTTTCCGCCGGATATACTTCATCACGTACTTGTAACTCCAGAAGGAGTCGGCCGGGAATTCCGGCGCGATCAGCAGTCCTTTTTTGACAGGCATGGTTCGTTCCTTCTCCGCCCCCCCACCGTACTCCGCAATTCCGTCGACAGCAACTATGCTTTTATACACGGGAGTTCAATACTGCGAAACGCGCTGGTCAGAAATCCAGGCTCTAGAGCCGCGTTCGAGAGCGCCGCGACATCTCCTACTCCTTTGAGAGGTGGAGAGGAAAAGTTTTGCTTCCGAATTCCTTCCCCTCCTAATCTTCTCCCCCAGCCCTCTCCCCGGTTTCTGGCTTGGGCATCTTGAGCTTGCGATGTCCTGAGCCTATGGAGGGGTCGAAAGGTCGAAGGGGGTCGAAACGGGCAAAGGATCATCTTATATGGAATTCCTAATCTATTCTCCTTCGACGAGATCCTATTTGGAGTTGTCGTCGGGCAGGCCGAACAGTTCTTCGGCGTCATCATGGCGTGCCGCGCTGGAACAATCATCAATAGCCCTTCTTTTGTTGCTCGGGAGCATCACCTGTGCGCAGGCTCGGTGCGGTTCACGGCCACTTCGACCGCGCAGTACTTGAACTCGGGGATCTTGCCGTCGGGGTCCAGCGTCGCGTTGGTCAGCAGGTTGGCCGCGGCTTCCCGATAGCAGAACGGAACGAAGATCTCGGTGCGGCGCAACCCGTCGTTCGCGCGGGCGTAGGCGGTGATCGCACCCCGCCGCGAGGCGATGGTCAGCAGGTCGCCCGCACTGCCGCCCAACTCGGCCAAATCCGCGGGATGGATGTCGATCACCGGGTGCGGTTCCAGGGCATTGAGGACGCTGGCGCGGCGGGTCATGGCGCCGGTGTGCCAGTGCTCGAGCTGCCGGCCGGTGATCAGGACGAAGGGATAGTCGGCGTCGGGCCGTTCGTCGGCCGGGATCAGGCCGGCCGGCACGAAGCGGCCGCGGCCGTCCGGGGTCGGAAAGTTCTTCTGAAAGACGACCGGCCGGCCGGGGTCGTCTTCGGTCCAGCAGGGGTAGGTGATGGAATCCAGGCGTTCGAGCCGCGCCCAACTGATGCCCTCGATGCCCGGGATGGTCCAGCGCATTTCTTCATAGACGGCCGCAGCGTCGGGATAATGCCAGTCCAGCCCCAACCGGCGGGCCATCTCCTGAATGATGTCCAGATCCTGCCGCGCCGCGCCCGGAGCGTTCAGGGCTTGCCTGCCGAGCTGGATGCGCCGGTCGGTGTTGGTGACCGTGCCGGTCTTCTCCGGAAAGGCGGACGCGGGCAGCACGACGTCGGCGAAGGCCGCGGTCTCGGTGAGAAACAATTCCTGAACGACGAGATGATCGAGCCGCGCCAACGCCTGCCGCGCGTGGTGTAGGTTGGGATCCGACATGGCCGGGTTCTCGCCCATGACGTACATGCCGTGCAGCGTGCCGGCGAGAATCGCGTCCACGATCTCGACCACGGTCAGACCGGGCTGCGGATCGAGGGGCACGCCCCAAGCCGCTTCGAAGCGGGTGCGCACCTCCGCATCGTCCACCGGCTGATAAGCCGGGAACATCATCGGGATCAGGCCGGCGTCGGACGCGCCCTGCACGTTGTTCTGCCCGCGGAGCGGATGCAGGCCGGTGCCGGGGCGACCGATCTGGCCGGTCATCAGTGCCAGCGCGATCAGACAGCGGGCGTTGTCCGTGCCGTGGACGTGCTGCGAGACGCCCATGCCCCAGAAGATCATGGAGCCGGACGCGGTCGCGTAGCGGCGCGCCACCTCGCGGATGGTCTCGGCCGGGATGCCGCAAACGGACTGCATGGCTTCGGGACTGAAGGCCGCCACGTTGCGTTCGATCTCCTCGAAGCCGGCGGTACGTCGCGCGACGAACGCGCGGTCCACCAAGTCTTCTTCGACGATGGTGTGCAACATGGCGTTGAGCAGGGCCACGTCGGTGTCCGGCGCGAACTGGAGATAATGCGTCGCGTGGCGGGCCAGGTCGGTGCGCCGCGGGTCCATGACGATCAGTGTCTTGCCGGCCTTGGCCGCGTTCTTCATGAACGTCGCGGCCACGGGATGGTTCTCGGTCGCGTTGGCGCCGATGACCAATAGGCACTCGGCTTCGGCCACGTCGGCCACCTGATTGGAGACCGCGCCGGAGCCGATGCCCTCCAACAGCGCGGCCACGGACGAGGCGTGACACAAGCGCGTGCAGTGATCGACGTTGTTGGTGCCGAAGCCGGTCCGCACGAGCTTCTGAAACAGGTACGCCTCTTCGTTGCTGCCCTTGGCCGAGCCGAAGCCGGCCAGGGCGTGGCTGCCGTGCGTATCGCGGATGCGCGCCAGCCCGCCGGCCGCGGCGTCGAGCGCCTCGTCCCAACTCGCCTCGCGGAACGCGGCCGCGATGTCGTGCGGGTCGAGCGCGGCGTCCGCGGATTTGGGCACGCCCGGCTTGCGGATCAGCGGCGTGGTGAGCCGCTGCCGATGGTGCACGTAATCGAAGCCGTAGCGGCCCTTCACGCACAGCCGGCCGCGGTTGGACGGGCCGTCGCGCCCGGTGACGTACAGAATCCTGTCGTCCTTGACGTGATAGGTGAGCAGGCAGCCTACGCCGCAGTAGGGGCAGACCGAGTCGACGGTCTTGTCGGGTTCCAACAGCCCCACGCCGCGGGCCGGCATGAGCGCGCCGGTCGGGCACGCCTGCACGCATTCGCCGCAGCCCACGCAGGAACTGGCGCCTATCGGGTCGGCCACGTCGAAGACGATGGCGGCCTCGCTCCCGCGGTGGGCGTAGCCGATCACGTCGTTGACCTGTTCTTCGCGGCAGGCGCGCTGGCAGCGCGTGCACTGGATGCAGACGTCCAGATTGACGGCAATCGCGGGATGCGAAACGTCCGGCTCGGGCTGCCGGCGCATGGGGAAGCGGGGCGTTCCGACCTTGAGCGCCTCGGCCCAGGCGTCCAGTTCCGAGTGCCGCGTATGCGCGGTTACGCCCATATCCGACAGCAGCAGTTCGAGCACGAGTTTCTGGGAATGTCGCGCCCGCTCGCTGCGTGTGGAGACCTGCATGCCGGCCTGCGGGGTTCGACAACACGACGCGGCCAGCGGCCGTTCGCCTTCTATTTCCACCACACAGGCGCGGCAGTTGCCGTCCGGCCGCAGCCCGTCCGTGTAGCACAGGTGGGGAATTTCCACGCCGTGGCGACGCGCAGCTTGTAGGATCGTTTCGCCCGGGCGGGCGCCGACCTCGCGGCCGTCCAGATGGAAGGCGATGACGTCCGTCCCTTCGGGCGGGGCGGCGCCGTTGCGCGGGGTGTCGGGCGCGGCGGCCATCAGGCAAGCTCCTCCGCGAAGTATCTGACCACGCTGCGCAACGGGTTGGGCGCGGCTTGACCCAGGCCACAGATCGACGCGTCGCCCATCACTTGGGCCAGTTCTTCCAGCAACGTAGTGTCCCAGCGGTCGCCGGCCATGAGCGCCGCGGCCTTAGCCGTGCCCACGCGGCACGGCGTGCACTTGCCGCAGGACTCGTGCGAAAAGAAGCGCATGGCGTTGAGGGCCGCGGCCTTGGCGCTGTCGCGGTCGGACAGCACGATGATCGCCGCGGAGCCGATGAAACAGTCGTGGGGTTGCAGGGTGTCGAAATCCAGTGGCAGGTCGGCCAGCGACGCGGGCAGGATACCGCCCGACGCCCCGCCCGGAAAATACGCGTACAACGTGTGACCGGGCAGCATGCCGCCGCAGTATTCGTCCACCAGTTCGCGCAGGCTGATGCCGGCCGGCGCCAGACGGACGCCCGGCTTCCGCACCCGCCCGCTGACCGAGAACGAGCGCAGCCCGCGACGCCCGCGGCGTCCGTGGCCGGCGAACCAGTCCGGCCCTTTCTCGAGAACGTCGCGCACCCAGTACAGCGTCTCGAAGTTGTGCTCCAACGTCGGGCGGCCGAACAGGCCGACCTCGGCCACGTACGGCGGGCGCAGCCGCGGCATGCCGCGCTTGCCCTCGATCGACTCGATCATGCCGGATTCTTCCCCACACACGTACGCGCCGGCGCCCCGCCGCACGTGTATCTCCGGCAGCGGCGCCGGCGGCGCTGCCCGTAGCTCGGCGAGCGCGTCGTGCAGAATCCGGCGCCCTGCGGGATATTCGTCGCGCACGTAGAGATAGGCCGCGTCGATGCCGACCGCCCAGCAGGCGATCAGCATCCCTTCCAGAAACCTGTGCGGGTCGGCCTCCAGATACACGCGGTCCTTGAACGTGCCGGGCTCGCCCTCGTCCAGATTGGCCGCCAGCAGCCGCGGGCCGGCATAGCCGCGCACGATGCGCCACTTGCGCCCGGCGGGAAACCCGGCGCCGCCCAGGCCGCGCAGGCCGGAGTCTTCCAGCGCGGTGAAGACCGCCTCGACGTCGTGGTCGCCGGCGACGCATGCGCGCAGCACGCGGTAGCCGCCGTTCTGTTCGTACGCGGCAAAGTCGATGGTATCGCCCGGCCGCGGGGCGGCGGTCTCGTTGCGTCGCACCGCGCGTTGCACCGCGGCAACGTCCGCCCCGCCGATCGGGTTCTGGCCCACGACGGCGACCGGCGCGGCCTCGCAGCGGCCGACGCACGGCACGGGTTGGACGCGGACGGCCGGACCGAGTGCCGCTTCGAGATTGGCGAGTAAGGACTGCGCGCCGGCCAACTCGCAACTGATCGAATCGCACACCCGCACCGTGAGTCGCGGGGGCGGGGTCTCGCCTTCCTTCACCACGTCGAAGTGGTGGTAGAAGCTGGCGACCTCGTACACCTCGACCGGAGCCAGCTTCATTTCGTGGGCGAGCGCGACCAAGTGTGCCGCGGACAGGTGGCCGTAGCGGTCCTGGATTTTGTGCAGATGCTCGATCAGCAGGTCGCGCCGCCGCGGGGCGTCGGCCAGCAGCCGGCGAATCTCGTCGAGCGCCTGCGGATCGACGTGGCGGCCTTTCGGGCGGGTGCGTAAGCCTGCGGGCCGACGCCGGCGGTGCCGTCCGGCGTGCTCCGTCATACGTCCTACCGTCCCCCCGGAGGGGCGTCGGCCGCGGGACGGAATTTCACCAGCGCGATCTCGTCGTTCACGTCCTCGAACGTGGCGGTGACCGGCATGCCGATCGTCACGTCCCCGGGCGGGCAGCCGACGATGTTCGTGGTGATGCGCGGCCCCTCGGCCAGCTCGACGATCGCGATCACGTACGGCGCCTCGTCCGCGAACCCGGGATGCGTGGGTGCTTCCGCAATCGTGTACGAATACAGCGTGCCGCGGCCGGACACGCGCACCCAGTCGAGATCGGTGGACAGGCAGGCCGCACACGCCTCGCGCGGGTAGAAGACGTGCGTCTCGCATGCGGCGCAGCGCTGCACGTGCAGTTCGTGACGTTTGGCCGCGTCCCAGAACGGCCGGGTCACCTCGGTCGGATGGGGGAGGGGTTTCGCATGTTTGCTCATGGGGCCGCCTTCCGCAGCGCCGGGCGCGCTCCACGCACCCCTAGACGCCGAGTACGAGGCTGCACTGTTCGGCCATGATGCCGCCGTTGCCGTTGACGTAGCCGATCCGGGCCCCTGCGACTTGGCGTGCCTCGCCGCGGCCCATCAACTGGCGCGCCGCCTCGATCACGTGGCTCATGCCGCCGGCCAACCCGGGCTGGCCGAACGACAGTTGGCCGCCGTGGGTGTTGCACGGAAAGTCGCCGGCGTACGACAGGTCGTGCTCGGCCACGAAGCGACCCCCCTCGCCCTTGCCGCAGAAGCCGGCGTCCTCCAGCGTCACGATCACGGTGATCGTGTAGCAGTCGTAGGGCTGCACGAAGTCCATGTCCCGCGGCCCGACGCCGGCCATCCGGAATGCGGCCCCGGCCGCGGGCTCGACCAGCGAGGTCGTCAGGCTGCGGGCGTGGGTGATGCTGGAATGCCCGCCCGCCTCGCCGGCCCCGAGCAGCATGACCGGAGGATGCGGGCCGTCCTTGGCGCGCTCCGGGCTGGTGACGACGAACGCGCCGCCGCCGGTACACGGGCTGACGATTTCGAGCAGGTGCAGCGGGTCGACGATCATGCGCGAGTCGAGCACGTCGTCGACGTCGATCTCGCTCTGGCCGAACAAGGCCGCGGGGTTGCGGCAGGCGCTCTTGCGCTGATCGACCGCGACCTTGGCCATCTGTTCCGCGGTGGTGCCGTACTCGTGCTTGTGGCGCTGGGCAATCAGCGCGTAGCCGGGGTTGGCCGCGATCAAGCCGTACGGCGCGTCGAACTCGGCCTCGATGCTCGGAAACGGCGGCATCTGGCGCGCTCGGGCGCGTCGGTCGCCCAGCACGCACAGAACGGTATTGCACATGCCGCCCCGAATGGCCGCGGCCGCGCGCCAGACCATGCCGGCCGCGGACGCCCCGCCCAGTTCGACCTGATTCACGTATGAGGGGTGGATTTGCAGATAGTCGGCCACGACCGACGGCCACAGCACGCTGTAATCGGACAGCGCCCAGCCGGTCAGCAGGCCGTCGACGTCGGATTTCTTCAGCCCGGCGTCGGCAATCGCGTCGCGGGCCACGTTGGCGATGATCCCCAGCGGCGTCCTATCGCCGGCCCCTTTTTGCGGCGCCATTTCGGCGAACCCGGAAATGGCCGCGGTCCCTCGCAAGCTCATGCGCCCCCTCCTGTCGGCTGCGGCAAGCCCTCCCCTTATAGCGCAGCCCTTCCGCCGGAGGAAAGAACCGGTGGGTAGGGGCTCGATGGGCCATTTCCCGACCGATTCACGGCCCCCTCACCCCAACTCTCTCTCACCTTTCGACACGCGCAAGGCGCCGCAAGCTCAGAGACCTTCCCACCACTGAGTTCGTCGAGCGTGCGGTGTCCTGATCTCGGTTGGTGAGCCTGCGGTCCCTGAGCTTGTCGAAGGGTCGAACCATGTCGAAGGATCGAAACGAACCCCGATCTCACCTCGGCCTTCGCACCGCACCCTTTCGACTTTCTTTTCACGCTTCAGCCGGTCGCCCCATCGCTGTGTATGGCAGCACGGGCGCGCAGGAAGAACCGCAGCCGCATGCCCACGGCGAGCAGCAGATATGCGAGCCACACCATGAGCAACGCTTGGACCAACGGGGCTGCGAACAGCCGCGCCTGCGTGGCGGCGTGCAGCGCCATGACGCCGGTGCCGGCATAATTCAGCACCCCGGCCCAATGGCCGATCGGGTTGGGCACCAACGTGACGCGCGGCGCCTTGCGCGACAGCCACCACGAGTCGAGCACATACTGGGCGAACGCGCCGCTCACCGCGGCCGGAATCCACCACGGCACGACCCCGCGGGCCGTCAGATAGCCGAGCGTCATGAGCAGAAACGTCAGGTCCGCTCCATTGTCGAGCAGTTTGCCCCAATCGGAACTCCGGCCCAGGGCGCGCGCCAACGGCCCATCGCAATAATCGCTTGCGCAGATCACCGCGAACAATCCGACCACCCAGCCGATGCGTCCGAGCGTAGGCTGCTGCATGGCGGCCTCGACCATCACCAGAAAAACGGGCGTCAGGACCAACCGCACGCCGGTCAGCGCGTGCGCGAAGTTGAACGCCCGCGATCCTCTGGACAAACGACCGGCAGCGTGGCCCACCGGTATTCCCCCTCTCCCCAGCCCTCTCCCACGAGGGGAGAGGGAGCGGAATCGGACAAGCTCGTCTTTCTAACCTACAATCCTTCTCCGTCCTTGTATTTGGGAATCACATAGAAGGATGTCCTAGAGTTTTTCCTGCCTTATGTGTCATGCTCCCCCAGGCAAAGATCCTTCGACAATCTCGGGGATCTTCCCATGGGAAGTACATACTTGGAGATCCCACCCGGTCGTCATTCCCATGAAAGCGGGAATCCAGAGGATGGATACCGGCTTCCGCAGGGGATCTCCCACTCGTCGCCCCGGCGAAAGCCGGGACCTAGGGGAAAGGTGTCCTCTGGATTCCGGCTTGCGCCGGAATGACGAAGGGGTATGACGAGGAAAAACTGTCTTCGGAATCGTCTTGTATATAATCCCCCTTCCCATCCCTAAGTTCGTTGAGCCTGCGGCGTATCGAGTTTGTCAAAGGATGTCGCAACGAGCGTCGCATTCTCTTGTATATAATTTCCTTGTTTTTCATCCCCTCCCCCCTAGTTGGGGGGCTAGAGCCTGCCCCGGACTTGATCCGGAGGAGGAAGGGGAAGCAGAGGAACGAACATCGGTCTTACAAAGGGGACATCCAACCCTAATCGGTACCGAGTGCCTCGAATTCATAGTCAAGGCTTGCTCGCGTCCCCCGGCATCTCCACCGTCTGCGGCGGCGCCTGCTCCACCTTGAGCACCTTGACCGAGAAAAACAGCTTCTGCCCGGCCAGCGGGTGATTCAGGTCCACCACCAGGGTGTCGTCCTTCACCTCTCGGACCTGCGCGTACATCATGCGCCCGTTGGGGCCGCGGCCTTGCAACTTCTTCCCCACGGCGCGCGACGCCTCGGGCACGTTCTCCTTGGGCACTTCCTGAAATCGGTTCGGATCGACCGCGCCGTAGGCTTCTTCGGGCGGGACTTCTACGGATTTGGTGTCGCCGGCCTTCAATCCGGCGAGATGCCGTTCCAGACCCGGCACGAGTTCCCCCGCGCCGTGCGTATAAACCAGCGGCGTCTTGCCCACGTTCGTATCGAACACCGTCTCGTCCGCGAGACTGACCGTATATTCCAACGACACCCGCGCGCCGTCGGCGACCGTTTCCTGCGCCGCGGCCGGTATCGCACCGAATAGCAGGGCGATGCTCAGCGCCGCGGCCCGACGCCATTGCTTCCCGCCCCCGTCGTCTTTTTTCCGCATGATTCGGCTCCTTTGCTCCGCTCCCGTCGTTGTCCCAGAGCGGCGGCCAGCCTATTCCTGTTCAACCAGTGGTGGAATCCCTCCGCCAACGATCAGGCGCGGGACCGGGTCGTGCGGATCGGCCAGCGACGCGCCGTGCGCGTCTATCGCTTTTGCTGCCGCGGAACGATCGAAGAAGCATTGGAGCGGATCTTGGCCTCCAAGAAGGACCTGTTTGCCGAAACGGTCGAGCGTTTGGCGCAGGACGAAAAAGGCGCGTGGACACGCATCTTGCGCGAGGTCGGGATGAACGCGATCTTGCCGGAAGGAGAGGACGCGATCTGATCGGTCGCGGCGAGCGTCTCTCGACGACGTTCTCAGCCTGACACTCCGCCGGGCAACCGCTCAGGTTTCTCGCAGGTCCTTATTATCCCGCATATCCGCGTGGCCGCCTTCGGGTCTTCGCATGCCGCCGTCCGCGGGAAGCGACGAACCGTCGTTTCCGTTCCACAGAATGCCCGGCCGGGGTACGCGATAGTAGTTCGACGAATCGTCCGGATCGACCGTTGATTTTCCATGCTCCTGCGGGTCGCGGACGAACCGCCCCAAGGCCGCTTCGCAGTACTCTTCCATCAGTTCGATACACGTCCACTTCCGATGTAATTTTTCGCAGACTTCGCCGGTGACGCAGCTGCCGCCGAACGGGTCGAGGACGAAATCGCCTCGGTTGGTCAACATCCTGATGAAGTATTCGGGCAACTCGGCGGGAAAACGTGCCGGGTGTGGTTTCAAACCGTGTTCTTCGCAATAGCGGAGATAGAAGCTGTTGCTCTCCGTATTCGGAATCGCAATCAGATTCGGCGGAATCGCCGCTCCGTTGTCTTTCCGAAACTTGGCGCTGATGTCGTGCCCCGACGGCCGCTTCTTCGCCCGGTATCCGTTCTGCAGCAGGTCTCTCATGCTCGGACTGTAGGGTTGCAGGACGCGCCGGTTGCTGGCCTTGGGCCACGGCGACTTGGACAGCCACCACACCGTATTGACGGCGTCCTTGACCCGCACTCTGCGCACGGTGACCCATTCGGCCGGTGTGGGGAGCTTCGAGGGGTTCCACCAGAAGAAATCCTGGGCCAGATGGAAGCCTGCCTCTTCGCACAACATGATGAGCAGCTTGAAATGATACAGGTTGCGCGTCGGATAGCCCTTGTTCCACGCGCCCCCGATGTCGATGACGAGACTGCCGTTGTCCTTCAGGAGACGGTGAAAGTTGACGGCGAAGGGTTTGAACCATTCGACGTATCGGTCGGCCTCGACGTTACCGTAGTCCTTCTTCCTGACCAGCCCGAAGGGCGGGCTCGTCACGATCAAATCGACGGAGTCGTCGGCAAGGTGTGCCATGACGTCCAGGCTGTCGCCGTGGACGATCTTCCCGACGCGGGTCTCGTGGAAGGTGCCGGGAATTTTCGTCGTCATAGGATGTCCTGTTGCCCTGCTTGAAGTTCCAACTTTTTCAAATCCATCGCATGGCCCGCCTCACGGTTCAACACATCGACGATGGTAGCGGGGTGCGTCTCGACGGAATCGAGGTCCTGGCCGTCCACCATGATACAGAGATTGGAGTCCGTCATCACTTTGTTCGCATACCGCCTCGCTTCCTTCCCTATGGTACCGGTTGACACCATCACGACGGCGTTGCTCTTGAGAAAGTGCGTAAGGCCGACTTCCTTTGCTACGTCGTCGAGTGCCACGCGTGCCGTGTTCTTACACTGCACCTGCCATCGGGAAAACACGAGGCGGCTGCTCTCGAAGATGAGACCGACTTCCGCGCCCCCGGTCACGACGCCGCGGAGGCGGGTGGCAACGTACGACAGGTTGATCAGGCGCATGAGTTTGAAGGCGAGTGCTTCCAAGGCGAGACCCCGCGCGTGACGACTCTCGACTTCGAGATCGGCCCGAATTTCTTGTAGCGGCTTGCGCAATAGTGGGCGAATATCCGCTTGCGTCTGTTGTTCCAATTGATTGAGCAGCGGATTGACCAGGTCGATAACCAGCTTTTCGGCTGCCGCGACGAGGAAAGGTTTTGCCCCGCGTCCCGGCGTTTTCGTCCCTCGTTCAAGTGTAAGGTAGCCTGCATCACGAAGTGGATAGAGCACCTGTTTCGGGAGGTTTTTCTCATTGAACGACACACCATACGTCGCCGCCGCAAGGCGCTCAATCTCGTTGGAGGTATAGGGACCGCCGCCCCCGATGTTGGCGAACGCCCTGAGATACGCGCATTGTTCGGGCGAAAGCGCCGCCAATTCCTCGAACTCGTCCATGCCGAGACCGAGAAGACTGCCGAGCCTGGCTTGGTCCACGCGATAGCCGGATACGAAAACGCCGCCTTTTTCCAACCACAGCCGGAGCGTGCTCATATGCTTGCCACCCCGGGGAACGGCGATGCCCCGCTCTTGAAGCCACGCGCGGAGCTTATTCAGATCGATGGTTTCCCCGGCCGCGTGCATATCGAGGATACACTGGACGAAAATCATCCCTTGCCGGGTTTTCAGAATGTGGCGACCGAAAGCCTCGTAAAGAGCCTGCGGGTCGTTACGCAAGGCATACAGACTCGCGCCGGTCTCGGTGAGAGTCGTATCGTCGGCTTCAATCAAGCCATACGCCCGCATCGAGAGCTTCGTATTGTTCGCCAGTTTCCGTTTATTGTAGTCGCCGGTCTGGTGCTCGCTGAAGTATCGCGCGCAGACGGCTTCCTCGAATGCCTTCCAATCCGCGGCATACTCATGTGCGAATTCCAGGAGGACGGGAAGGCCGATTTGTGCCGGAGAAAACTCGCTGCCGAACGGGAGGTCGCTACGTGGCATGGGTTTCCCTTATTGGGCAGGTTTCACGGAGTCACAGCGAGGTGGATTGATCCACAGGGTTCTGGCTCGCATCGAACGATGGGGAAGTACCTAACAAGATGATCCACCGCCCGTTTCGACACCCTTCGACAAGCTCAGGGATCGATCTCAACGGGCTGGTCCCTGAGCTTGCGGGACCTTGAGCCTGTCGAAAGGCGCCGCAAGCTCAGAGATCAGCGGGGAGAGATGACGTCGGCTTCACATCCGCAGCGGCCTCAGGTTGGAACCCAGCGTGCTCTTGAAGACCTTGAAGAGGTGGTCGAGGTCCCACGGGCCGGGGCTGTAGATCGTCTTTTCGGGCTCCAGGTGGGTGTAGAGCGAGATTTTGTAGCCGCTCGCGCCGAACGCCTGGCCGGTGACGTGCTGGGCCTCGTCGCTGGCGAGGAAGACGACGATCGGGGCCACGTTGGACGGGTCGAGCGGGCTGCCCTGGGCCGCACCGCTGGGTCCCGACAGGCCCATCTCCTGGGCGAAGTTGGCCGGGATGGTGTCGGTCATGCGCGTGGCCGCACCGGGCAGGATGGCGTTGCAGGTGACGTTGTATTTCGCCAGCGCGTTGGCGCTGCTGTACGTCAGACCCAGAATGCCGGCTTTGGCCGCGGCATAGTTGGGCTGGCCGGGCGCGCCCAGCGCCGAATTCGACGAGAAGTTGATGATGCGCCCGCACTTCTGGCGGCGCATGTGCGCCGAGGCCGGACGGATGGTGCAGTAGTGACCCTTGAGGTGGACGGCGATCACCGCATCCCATTCTTCTTCGGTCATGTTGAAGATCATGCGGTCACGCAGAATCCCGGCGCAGTTGACCAGGATGTCGAGCCCGCCGAACGTATCGAGCGCGGTCTGCACCAGATGCTCGCCGCCGGCGACCGTCGCAACGTTGTCGGGACTGGCGACCGCCTCGCCGCCGGCGCTCGTGATCTCGTCCACGACCTGCTGGGCCGGGCTACGGTCTTCTCCTTCGCCGTCGACGCTCGCGCCCAGGTCGTTCACCACTACCCTGGCGCCTTCCTGCGCCATGAGGTGCACGATGCCCCGGCCGATGCCGCGGCCCGAGCCGGTCACGATCGCAACTTTTCCATCCAGCTTCCCCATTGGTCTGCCTCCTTTACGTCCGTCATTGCCATGCTTCGGAGATGCGCCCCAGCCACGCGGGCAGAGAGGCCAGCCCCCAGTTCATAGCGGCCTCGGGATCTCGGCATGGTCAAGGCGTCAGACGCCGGCGCGGTTTCCCTCTTCCTTCGGCGCAGTCCGCTCGATCGTGGTTTCCAGCCCGTGAATGGTGGCGTGCAAGGCGCCTATGGCTTCGGCGTGCTGCTGCTCCATGCGGCGCATGGTTTCGGTGTGCTCTTGGCGGCGTTGCTCCTGGTCGGCCTTCAACGCGGCATTCCGCGCTTCCGTGCTCTGGCGCATGATCCGGAACCCATACAGCACGAGGCAGGACGACACGGCCAACGTAATCGCGGTGTGCCAATGACCGGCGGTCAACGCCGCCTCCTGCAAGGCCAGAGAAGTCTTCTGCAAGCTCAGAGATGTCTCCTCTAAGGCCAAAGAATTCTTCTCCAAGGCCAACATGGCGGTTTGATATTCGTCCATGTTGGTATTCCTTTCCTGTACCGAAATGCTTGTTGCCTCTGATGCGTCGTCGTGCCGAGCTCAGCCCTTGGGGAGTTTCAGCACCCGGTCGCCCAGAATGTTCTTCTGGATTTCGGAGGTGCCGCCGCCGATGGTGAGCAGGCGGTACCACAGCGCCGCCTTGGGCCAGCGCCCGCCGTCCACGGTATGGGCCGAGCCTTGCGTGAGTTGGGCGTACGGCCCCAGCAACTCGGTGGCGAACATGGCCAGCCGCACGTTGAGTTCCGAGCCGGCCAGCTTGTTGACCGATCCCTCTGGTCCCGGCGGCGCCCCCTTGAGGCGCTTACTGAAGCTGCGGAACATGTTGTAGGTGATGGCCTTGCACTCGATGGCGAACTGCGCCAGGCGTTGCCGCACGGCCGGGTCCTCGCAGGCCGGGCGGCCGTGCACTTCGACGCGCCGGCTCAGCTTGAGCAACTCCGCGAACTGGCGGTGCACCGGTAGCTCGGAGCCGATGCCGGCGCGCTCGTGCATGAGCGTGGTCACCAGCACTTTCCACCCCTCGTTCTTCGGCCCGATCAAATTGGCCTTGGGCACGCGCAGGTCCTCGAAGAACACCTCGTTGAACTCCGCGTCCCCGGTCATCTGTACGAGCGGTCGGACGCTCACGCCCGGGGCCTTCATATCCACGGCCAGGCAACTGATGCCGCGGTGTTTGGGCGCGTCCGGGTCGGTGCGCACGAACAACTGGATGAAGTCCGCGCGGTGGGCGAAGCTGGTCCACACCTTCTGGCCGTTGACCACGAAAACGTCGCCGTCCTCGACCGCGCGCGTCTGCATGGAAGCGAGGTCCGAACCGGCGTCGGGCTCGGACAAGCCCTCGCACCAGATTTCATCGCCCGACAGGATGCCGGGCAGATAGCGCCGTTTCTGTTCGTCGGTGCCCCAGTGAATCAGCGTGGGACCCGACATCATGAGCCCCAACGTATTGGCGAAACGCGGGGTGTGCGCCTGCTGCATCTCCTGATTGAAGATGAACATCTCCATCAGGCTGGCGCCGCGGCCGCCGTATTCCTCGGGCCAGTGAATGCCCACCCAGCGGTCGCGGTGCGCCGCCTTCTGCCACGCGCGCTGATACTCGAAGCGCGCATCCGCGTCGATCTCGTCGAAATGTGCGGGGTTGTAGCCCGCGGGCAGGTTGGCGGCGAGCCACGCGCGCAACTCCTGACGAAAGGCTTCTTCTTCGGCACTGAAGTTGAAATCCATCCCGGTCTCCTTGGACGGTTCAGATTAGCCAGTCCTGCTTTTCGGGTAAAGATGCGGAGGGCGTGGGTGCTCCAGTTCGGGTAGTATCGATTTGCCTTTTCCCTGTTCCGCCTTCTGTCCCCCTCTCCCCCCTTCGACAAGCTCAGGGACCACCGGGAGAGGGCCTGGGGAGAGGTTGGCGTAAAGCGCATGGAATCAGTCCGAAATCTCGAACCGAGACTCCCTCGTGTTTTGACAGCGCCCGACGCGCTTGGTACGTCCGCAGACCATGAAGGCCGAGTTGCGCCGCACGTTGGAGAAGGCAGTAACCGACAAGTGGGGAAACGGCGCCCGCATTGCGCAGATAACGGACTTGGCCGGAGATGCGTCGAGCCGCAGCTACGCTCGTCTGTCGCTGAGTCGCACTGGGTCAAACGTGCCGCGGTCCGCGGTGGTCATGATATTGGCCGGCAGTGGACTGGCGCTGTCGTCGGACGAATTGGCCGTATTCGACGCGCCGCCCACCGAGTTGCCCTATCTCAACTTGCATAAATTCCTGGAACCGATCGGGGTGCGCGTCCCGGAAGTGTACGTGGACGGCGTGCAGGATGGGTTTCTGCTGCTCGAAGATGTCGGCGACTCGGCGTTGCGCGACGCGGTGAACGAATGTTCCCCGGTGGAGGTCGAAGCCTGGTATCGACGCGCGATCGATCAATTGTTGCTGATCCAGATCGCGGGAACGCGCGCCCGCAACGACGCGTGTATCGCCTTCAAGCAGCGTTTCGACGAACGGCTTTTCCTGTGGGAATTCGACCACTTTATGGAATGGGGACTGAACCGGGGCGAGGCTAACAGCCTACCGCCCGACCAATCCGAAGGATTGCGCGCGCTGTTCGACGACATATCTTCCCGCTTGGCCGACGCGCCCGCGGTCCTCAACCACCGCGACTACCACAGTTGGAATCTGTTCGTGCAGACCGAGGCGGGCAACGCGGTGCGCGTCATCGATTTTCAGGATGCCCTGCTCGCGCCCGCGGCCTACGACCTCGCCACGCTGCTGAACGACCGCGACACCCCGGCCGTCGTCACGCCCAACCTCGAGACGGCACTCGTCGGCTATTACCACGACGCCTGGAATCGGCAGGCGGACACGCCGCGCGCGTACGCCGGCGTGTGGGACGAATACAACCTGTGCCTGCTGCAAAAGGCGTGCAAGGTCGTCGGGCGCTTCTATTATCTCGAACTGGAAAAGGGCAAATCCGGCTATCTGCGCTACATCCCCCCCACGCTGGCGACCATTCGCCGCGTCTTGGCGCGGCTGCCCGATACCCGAGGTTTCAGGACATTGGCTGAAGTGCTGGACGCCCGTTTCCCCGATCACTGCTGACGACCGTGCGCTTTCCTTCTCCGAAGCTGCCATGCGCGCGATGATCCTGGCTGCGGGCCTCGGCACCCGCATGCGACCGTTAACCGACCGGCTGCCCAAGGCGCTGGTGCCGGTCGCGGGCCGGCCGCTGATCGAGTACGCCCTGCGCTTCGTGAAATTTCACGAGATCAAGGACGTGGTGGTGAATCTCCACCACCTGGGCGACCGGATTCGTGACGCCCTGGGTGACGGCGGCACGTACGGCCTGCGGATTCGGTACTCACCGGAAGCCCCGATTCTGGACACGGGCGGCGGGATCAAACGGGCGCAGCCGCTGTTGGACGGCGCGCCGTTCCTGGTGCTGAACGCGGACACGATTCTCGATTTCGGCTTGGCGGACGTTCTGGCCGCGCACCGTCGGGCCGGGGCGCTGGGGACCTTGCTACTGCGACCGAATCCCGACCCACAACGCTTCGGCCTCATCGAAACCGACCGCCGCGGCCTGATCCGCCGCATCCGCGGCGAACCGCACGACGTAACGGCGACCGAGAAGTTGTCGCCCGCCATGTTCACCGGCTGCCAAATCCTGGAGCCGGAAATCTTCGATCACATGCCCGCGGGTTGTGCATTCAGCACCACGCACGACCTGTACCCGCGGCTCATCCGCAAAGGGAAGGTGTTGTTCGGCGTGCAACACACCGGGACGTGGATGGTGGTCGATGACGCCGACGGTGTGGCGGAGGCGACCGGAGCCCTGACCTCCGGCCGCCTCCGCCTCTCTTATTTACGTCCATAGGCAGAGACGAAGGCCATTCCGCCGGAAAGCCCTCTTTCACAACGTTCGGCTCCATGCGAGCGGAGCGACATACGCGACTACGTCGTCGTATATGTCGCTCCGCGGCTCTGGGTCCCTGGCAGGCTCAGTTCTTCACGGGGACGATGGTCTCACCGAGTCGCGTGTAGCCCCGCACATCCACCGGATCGGTACTGAACACTTGGCACGTCGTCCGTCGCCGGGCTTCCGCTTCCGTCTTGCCCGCCGCTATTAACGCGGCCGCCAAGTTGTCCGAGGTCCCCTCCGGGGTCGTCCGGCCCGGCCAGTAGCTGAAGAGCGTCTCCGGTGCCACCTCCACGCCCCACGCCACCGACGCGCCGTCCCGCTGCCCGCATTGCAGGCGGACATTGCACGGCTCAATCGTCTCCGCATCCGGGTGCTGGGCCTTCCGACAGTAGAAATGCACCCACGCGTGCGCCGGTGCCAAGTTCAGCAACGTCCCGATGCGCGTCGGAGTGTCGGCGGTAGGCATGATCGGCGGGTTCGCTACCGGTACCACCTCCCCGCCCAGCCGCGTGTAGCCCCGCACGTCCACCGGATCGGTACTGAACACCTGACACGTCGTCCGCCGCCGCGCCTCTGCCTCCGCCTTGCCTGCGGCGATGAGCGCGGCCTCGAAGTCGGCTCGCGTCCCATCCGCCGCCGTCCGACCCGGCCAGTAAGTGAAGATCGTCTCCGGCGCGACCGCCACGTCCCACGCCACCGGCGCCCCATCCCGTTGCCCGCATTGCAGGCGCACAGTGCACGGATCAGCGGTCTCCGCGTCCGACCGATACGGTTTCCGACAATAGAAATGCACCCACGCGTCTGCCGGCGCCAAGTTCTGTAACGTTGTCACCCGTGTCGGGGCAGCAGCGTCCACCGCCGCCGGCGGATTCGCCACGGACACCACCTCTCCTGCGATCCGCGTGTAGGCCCACGCATCTACCGGATCGCGGCTGAACACCTGACACGTCGCCCGCTGCCGGGCTTCGGCCGCGCTCTTGCCCGCTGCGACCAACGCCGCGGCCAAGTCGCCCGCCGTCCCGCCCGGCCCGTAGGTCACCGTCGTCTCTGCAGCGACCTCCACCTCCCACGCCACCGGCGGCCCGGCCTGTTGCCCGCATTGCAAGCGGACGGCGCACGGATCGACGGTCTCCGCGTCCGGTGCAAGGGTCTTCTGACACGAGAGATGCACCCAGGCGTGCGCTGGTGCCACGTTCAACAACGTCGCCACGCGCGCCGGGGCCGTCGCGTCCACCGGGGCCGGCGGGGATGCTACCGGCACGACGTCCTGCCCGACCCGCGTGTACGCCCGCACGTCCAGCGGGTCCGGACTAAACACCCGGCACGTCGTCCGTTGCCGCGCGTCCGCCTCGGCCATGCCCGCGGCGATCAACGCGGCAGCCAAGTCGTCGGGCGTCCCATCTGCCCGCGTCTGTCCCGGCCAGTAGGTGTGTATCGTCTCCGGCGCGACCTCTACGGCCCACGCTACCGGCGGCCCGTCTCCCTGCCCGCATTGCACCTGCGCGGTGCACGCCGCCGCCTCGGACTGCTGCGCGCGCCGACAGTAGAAGTGGACCCACGCCTGCGACGGGGAGAGATTCAGCAGCGTGGCTTGCAATGGCCCGACCTCGCTGGCCGCGGTGAAGCGCACCGCCACGGTGTAGGCCCCCGTCTGCGTCCGCGCGGCACCCCCGACCACCGCCACATGATACGTGCCCGCCGTCACCGGCCACGCTGCTCCACCGGGCTCCTCTCTACTTCTACCATTTGCACTCTGCGCGGCACTCTGATGCAGCAACGGCTCGTCCCCCGCTCCAAAGTACGCCACCGGGGCCGCCGCGCCGGTCGCTTCCACCGTCAGCGTCCCGGCTTCCTCGACCTCCACCCGGAAGTAATCCACTTCCCCGGCTTGCTCCAACGTCCCCGTCGTCTCCGTATTCAACCGGAGCGGGGCCGGCTGACCCGCCTCTCCGTCCCCGGGCTCTC
Source organism: uncultured Binatia bacterium (SeqCode) (assembly GCA_965200125.1). Classification (GTDB taxonomy): domain Bacteria; phylum Desulfobacterota; class Binatia; order Bin18; family Bin18; genus Bin18. Next base: position 412,182 of record OZ241332.1, read on the forward strand.
CCCCATCCGGGGGTGTGCTGCCCGCGGGCGGCGATCCGCTCCCCGACGGCGGGACCACCTCCCCGACGGTCGTCCCGCCGCCCACGGGCGTGAACCGGACGGACAGGGTGTAGAGCCCGATGCCTTGCTCGCTCTCCCCGCCCGTCACCGCGACGTAGTACGTGCCCGCCTGCACTTGCCGCTCGACCCGAAAGTTGCTCCCCGTTCCGCCGTTGTCGTCCTCGGTCAGCGTTTGGCCGGTGGCGCCCTGTAACGCGCCCCCCGTGTCCGTGGTTCCGGTCGTCTGCACCGTCAGGCGGCCTGCTCCGGGCACCTCCACCCGGAAGTAGTCCGCATCGCCCGCCTGCTCCACCGCTCCGGCAGCCTCCGCGCTTCGGGCCGTGCCGACGTTGATCTGAAAGCCCTCGTCGCCGCCCGTCTCGCCCACCTCGCCCGTCGTCCGCTCGGTCAGGGTGAGTAGCGTCGCCTGCTCGCGGCTGTCGCCGTGCTCCACGACGTCCGTGCTGCCGTCCACCTTGCGGGTATCGTCCGTCGCCACCGCGTTGTGTCCGAGAGCGGCGGCGGTGGTGTCGCTGGCGAGGCTGATCGTACCGCCGTTGAGTGTCATCGCGTTGGCCGCAATGCTGATGCCGTCCGCATCCGCGTCCGTCGCTTGCACGGTGTAGGTGAATGTGAGCAAGGTCCCTTTGGACCGCGTGGCGTCGTAGGCCGCCTGCCGCGTGGCGGCTCCGACGGTCAGCCCGATCTGCGGCGTACCCGTCACCGTCACCGCCTCACTGAACGTCACCGCCACGCGAATCTGTTCGCCCAGGCGGTACGTCTCCTCACTCGCCGGCGTCCCCGTGAACGTGACGCGGCTCACCCGCAGGCTGGGCTCGGGATTGCTCCCGCCGCCGGGGTTCGGGCCACCCCCGCCGGGATTTGTACCGCCCCCTCCCGGATTCGTGTAGCTGCCATCTACCTTGCGGGCTGGATCAGGGGCGACCCGCGGGCTTCTCACGAATAGGGGGACGGAAGAAGTGCCGGTCTTGCGTATCCTTCCAGCATTATGCACAAAGACTCGGGATGTGCTGAGGGCGTGGAGGGGGACACTCAGGCCGTCCGTGTCACGGTCCGAAGCCTCTACCGTGTAGGTGAACACGAGCCGGCGAGGCGTGGACAGGGCCGCTTGGTAAGTCGCCCGTCTCGCCCAAGGCCACATTGTCAGGGTCAGGGGGAGCTGGGGTTCCCCGGTCACCGTGACGTCGTGGTCGAACGTTACGGCCACCCGGACCTCTTCTCCGAGTCGATAGGTATCGCCGTTCGCCGGGGATCCGGAAAATGCGAGACCGCTTGCCCGAAGGGAAAGGCTATCGGTCCTGGTGCTTCCGTCGACCTTATAGCGCGTATCGTTAGAGTAGGGGGTCCAGGGAAAGGTCAGATTCGCAGCCGTCGTACCCCCTGCGATGACAATAGCCCCGCCATTCACGGAAAAGGCGTCCCGGGCAATGCTGATCCCGTCCGAGTCACGGTCCGTTGCCTGCACGCTGTAGCAGAATGAGAGGCTCGCCACAGTCACCCCGCCCTCTTTCACGGGGCTGCACAGATTCATTTGTCGGGTCTGTGACCCGATAACCACCGCCACCTGAGGTGTTCCCGTCACCACCACGTATCGAGAGAAACGTGCCGTGGCCCGAATCTCGTCACCGAGTCGATAGGTTCCGTCATGCGCCGGCTTCCCTGTATCCCCTGAGCTGCCTGGCACGATGTTGAGATAGCGTAACGACGGCGCTGTGATTCGGCTGCCATCCACAGGTGGCGTGATGATTTCGCTGGAGCGGCGCAACTTCAAATTCGCGGGAACCTTGCTCCCCGCGACAACGATAGATCCGCCGTTCAGGGAAAGAGCATCCTGGGCTACGCTGACTCCATCCGTGTCGCGATCAGACGCTTGGACGATATAGTAGAAGTACAGAATTCTATTCACTCCGTTAATATAGCCGCCACCAGAATAGTCGACCCGCCGCGTCTGTGTCCCGATGGTCAACGTCAACTGCGGTCGTCCCGTTACTTCGATGGCTTGGTCAAAAGCAACACCGACCTGCACCCTACAGCCTAATTCAAGAACGGAAGACAGGCAGGGCCTTGATGTGAGATAAAATCTCTCCACTGTTGCCGGCTTCACAGCCGAACCATCCACTTTGTAGCGCGCATCGTTGGAGACGGAAGAACTGCCGAGGCTCAGATCCGCAGCCGTCGTCGCGCTACGGGCGTGGACGATCGATCTGTTCCCGACCAGCGTGAGGGCATTCACTGCGATACTGAGCCCGTCCAGATCGCGATCCGCAGCCTGTACTCGGTAGGTAAACACGAGATCCCCATACGGGGCCGTATAAGCGTAGTATGCCTCCCGTACCTGTGTCCCGATGCTCAGTGCCAACACCGGCCTTCCGTTTCCCCTGGTTACTCTGACTCTGGGGGAGAACTTTACGCCCACAGAGATCGTTTCGTTTCGCGCAAAGGTGTCGCCGCTCTCCAGGGCTTCGCTCTCCTCGCCCGTCACCGCGACGTAGTACGCGCCCGCCTGTACCTGCCGCTCGACCTTGACGCTGCTTACCGCCGGCACCGTGGGGGTGCTGACCCCCAGAAAACTGTCGACTTTGCCCCCGGTCCCGCTGGAGTTCGCGCGGTGAATGTTCGCCTCCCTCTCGTCGGCTGATGCTCTGATCGCCCCGCCATTGAGATTAAAGTGAGCCGTCATAATTTCGAGAGCATTGGTATAATCGGCCTCCTGCACGGTGTACGAGAAAACGAGCCTGCGTGCGGTGGATGGCGCACTGTCATAGTCCGCCCACCGATAGTTGTTGTTCGCCCGTCCATTAGTGCCAAGGTACAGGGTTATCTGGGGCGTTCCCTTCACGACCACGGCGCCATCGAAGTCCAGCGCGACGCGAATCTGTTCGCCCCGTTTGTAGGTGTCGCCAGTGGCGGGCGTACTGACGACCGAGGCCGTGAGGGCCGTCGGCGCCGCCGCTGCACTACTATCGACCTGACCGCCGTCGACTTTGACGGCGTTTCTGCGTGTAATCAAATAGCCAGACGTAACGCTATACGAAACCTTCAGATCCGCGTCGGTCGTATCGTCCATCGCTTTGATCGTCCCGCCGTTCAGGGCGAGACCCCCAGACGCCATCAGCCCGTTTCGAGCCCGGTCCGTTTCCTGCACGGTCCGTTTCCTGCACGGTATAGACAAACATGAGTCGACTGCTCGACGACAAGGCGACTTTGTAATCCGCCCATCGCTGCACGCTCAGCCTTCCATTCGGTCCCATTCCCAGGCCCATCTGCGGCGTCCCGGTGACCACGACGGCCTCGCTGAAGGTCACGGCCATCCGAATCTCTTCGCCCCGCTTGTAGGTGTCGCCGCTCTTCGGAAGACTCTCGAAGGTGAGGGCTGTCACCGTCGGAGCGTCTTGTGCCCGAGCCTCGTCCATCGGTGCAGCGAGCAGCAAGAGTATTGCCACGCCGGCAAGCAGCGCACTCATCGCTGGTCTCCTAATCTTGCGGGCGGGGCATATCTGTTGGGGGGGTCGAATGCAGCGGAAATCGGATGATTGAGTGGCATGGGAGAATCCTTCCAGAGACAGGGCATCTTCACGTTTGAGCGAGTCCTACCGAAACATTGGCCCGCCGTCAATCCGATTCGTCCGAGCCTTCCGAACGTGCGCGCTGCCGGACAATCGCCGCGAAGTTGTCGAGACAGCGCCGCGCCGCAGGTGTGACTCCGACGCTTTTGCCAAGCCAATTTTGGAGCGGTTGCTCATCGGCCGGCCATGCCGGAAAGGAGCCGGCCGGGAGTCTGTCCGCCAGCAGACCGATCAAGGCGTGCACGACCTCGGACGTGAATTCGGGGTGGAACTGCGTACCCCAGATCGCATCACCTAGGACGAATGCCTGGCAGGCGGTGTGTGGGGTGTGCGCCAACGTCCGCGCCCCGGGCGGGAGTTCGGCGACGATTTCTCCGTGGCTCTGTTGCGCCGGGAACGTGGCGGGGATGCTCGCGAACAACGGATCGCGCCGGCCCTCCTCGGTCAGGGTGACGCCGACCGTGCCGAGTTCCCAGCCGGCCAGGCTCTTTTCCACCTGCCCGCCGAACGTGCGCGCCAGATGCTGGTGGCCGAAGCAGACGCCGTACACCGGCACCGCGGTTTTCTACTGAGTTCGTTGAGCCTGCGGTGTCCTGAGCCTGTCGAAGGATCGAAACGAACCCCGTCGAAGATCCAAGTTTTTATGAGGAACTCCGGACCAAGCGATCCCGCGCCCGTTTCGAAACCTTCCGGCTTTTCGACAGGCTCAAGGCACCATAAGGTTAGCGACCAAGCTCAACGGGCGAGACCCTGAGCTTTCAGTGCCTGATCTCAGTTGGTGAGTCTGCCGAACTATGTCGAAGGGTCAAAGGGCTAGGTGTAGGGTGCGGAGGCCGATGTGGCATTGGGGTTCGTTTCGATCCTTCGACCTTTCGGCAGGCTCAAGGCACCGCAGGCTCAACGAACTTGGGGATGGGAAGGTCCCTGAATTTTTCGAAGGGTTTCGGATCGGGAGGACACGGGATACAAGTCGGAAGAATTTCCAGGATCGTTTTGTATGTAAACCCCTATCTGATGCGTTCGGTCATATCAGGAAGATATTTCAAAAAAGGTGGATTTCACACGGCTGTATTCAAACGGCGTAATTCGCGCACGGCCTGAATCCGCTCCTGCGCCAGGGTGACGGCCAACCGATGCGGAGGCACGTCGCGCTGCTTGGCCTGCGCGAAAAGCGTCTTCAGCGTGTCGAAAATCGCCTCGGTCTTGGCCTTGGCGCGTTCGCGGCGATAGCCGCCCGGGGTGAGTTCGTCGGCCACGTTGATCAGCCCGCCCGCGTTGATCGCAAAATCGGGCGCGTACAGAATACCGCGTGCGTGAATGGCGTCGCCGTCGTCCTCGGTCAGGAGTTGGTTGTTGGCGCCGCCGCCGATGATCCGGCAGCGCAGTCGGGGAATCGTGTCCGCATTGAAAATGCCGCCCGCGGCGCACGGGGCGAGAATGTCGCAGTCTTGATCGAGAATGGTGTCCACATCGACGATGCGTGCGCCGAGTTCGCTTTCGGCTTTCTGCGTCCGCGCCTCGTCCGGGTCTGCGACGATCAACTCCGCACCGGCCTCATGGAGATACCCGGCCAGCGCGAAGCCGACTTTGCCCAGTCCGGGCAGGGCGACCTTGAGCCCCCGGAAATCGGCGCGCCCGTCGGTTTCTTCCAGGCAGGCGCGCAGGCCGCACAGGATGCCCCAGGCGGTCATGGGCGACGGGTCTCCGCCGCCGCCGAACACCTCGCCGCGGCCCGCCCCGAAGTGGCTCTCGGCTAGAACGTGCTCCAGGTCCGCTGTCGTCGTCCCCATGTCTTCGGTCGGAATGTAGCGGCCGCCCAACGACTGAATGGCCCGGCCCAGCGCCCGGAACAGCACCTCGCGGTTTGCCGGCGGTTCGCCGAGAACGGCGACGACCGCCTTGCCGCCGCCGTAGCTCAGCCCGGCCAGCGACGCCTTGTAGGTCATGGCCTGTGAGAGCCGCAGTGCGTCGGTCAACGCTTCGTCCTCACCGGCGTAGCTGCGCATGCGGATACCGCCCAGGGCAGGGCCCAGGGTCGTATCGTGAATGCCGATGATTGCGGTCAGTCCGGCGCCGCGGTCGGTACACAAGACCACCTGTTCGTGGCCTTCCGCCAGCATGGGCTCGAAGAAGGACATAATGCCCACCTACACTTCGACGAGAACGTCGTCACCATTGACCTTGACGGCAAAGACCGTCTGTTTTTCGTCCGGGTCTTCGCTGTTTTCGCCGGTCGTAACGTCGAAATCCCAGGCGTGCCACGGGCAGGTAACCATCTTTCCGTCGAGTTCGCCCTCGCCCAACGGGCCACCCTGGTGCGGGCACACGTTGTCCAGCGCGTAATACGTGCCCTCGACGTTGAAGATCGCGACCTGCTGATCGCCCACCTCGAAACAGCGGCCCTCTCCCTCGGGGATGTCGCCCGTCGCGGCCACCTTTACGAACTCGGCCATGCGTGTCCTCCTGCGTTTCGCGGATATGCGCGAATTAACCAAATTCCCGATAGCCCCGCAAGTTCGGGGGCTCCGTCGCGCGGATAAAAAAGCCCCACCGCTACGGGATGACCGTTACGGCGGGGCCGTAAAACGGAACGGGTTGAGATCAGCCGCCGTAAAAGACTTTTTCGCCGAGGTCGGCCATGTGCAGCGTCGCCAAGTCGGCACGACCGTCGGGCTGCTTCTGGACGACCGCGTTCACGACTTTTCCGACGAAGATCGAATGGTCGCCGTTCTCTATAGTCTGCTCGAGTGTGCACTCGACGTACGCCGGGACGCTGTGCAGGATCGGTGCGCCGGTTGCGCCCGCGGCGTATGCCTCGCCGTTGATCTTGTCGCCGTCCTTCTCGACCGGCTTGAAGAAGGCGAAGGCGGGGCCTTGTTGTCCCTTCCCCAGTATGTTGAGGGCGAACGCGCCGGCTTTCTTGACCAGTTCGTGCGCGCCCGAGTCGGCCTTGACGCCCACCACGACTAGCGGGGGCTCGAACGCCGTCTGGGTGACCCAGTTGACGGTCGCCGCGGCGATTTCACCGTCTTTTTCAGCGGTCAGGACGTACAGGCCGTATGGGATCATGCGCAGGGCGGTTTTCTTTGCGTCGGCATCCATAGTGACGTTCCTTTGCTTGCGGAGATGGTCCGCCGGGGTTGTGGGCGGCACCTTGTAGCTTTCCGCTGGCCGACGTTCAAGCCGGGCTTCTCTCCGGGAGCGTCTCGGTTCGAAAGTACTGGGCGCATTCCCCGTTACGGTTTCGCCCTTCGTCCTCACCCATTTCGCGCCCTTTGGTGAGAATCGCTTCCCACACGACACGGTAGAAGAGGTGAACCTGCTCTTTCTGCATGGTGGACATACTCGAATGGCCGTCGGAAGCATCTTGGGCGCCGGTCAGGCGGTCAGGTGAATGCGCGGCGCTTTCCAGCGTTCGAGCAGTCCGACGCCGGGGGTCGGATCGGCCTTCACGTCCTGGACGCGGCGGTCCACGTCGCGGTACAGGCGCGCCACGTCGACCCCGCCGGCTTCCGGTCGAAAATCCTCCAGCCGCATGATCGCCTGCGTCAGCAGATTGACCGCACCCTGGCCGCCCCCGCGGTGAAACCAGAGATGCAAGCCGGTGGAGAGGCGGATCAGCGCCTCGTACAGGGGTTTGTCCGCTTCGTCGGCGGCTTGCCAGACCTCCTCCAGAAGCTGGTGACAGTCGAAGTAGGCGCGCCGGTTGAACAGCCGGACAGCCTCCTTGAGCTTTGGAGATGGGGTCATTATGAAGGGGAACGCCGCGTGAACGCCAACCGAGTCAAGGGAGTATCCTATGCCGCTACGTACGGTCGAGCAATACAAAAACAGTCTGCAGGACGACCGCCTCGTCTATTTCCGGGGCGAACGGGTCGCGGACGTCACCCGGCATCCGCTCATTCAGACTGCCATAGACCACGAGGCGACCGACTATCGGCTGATGCACGATCCGGAGTTTCGTGACTTGGCCGTCGTGACCAATCCCGACACCGGACAGGAGATGAGCCGCTATTTCCTGCCGTCGCAGAACGCCGATCAACTCCTCAAACGCAGTGAGTTGATCGAAACCGCGGCGCGCGAGGGCGGCACCCTGGTCGTGCTCGCCAAAGTGGTCGGCAGTGACGCCTTGTTCGGCCTGATGCGGACGGCCAGGAAAATGGATGCCGCGTTAGGCACGGCATATTCCGAACGGGTCAAGGGGTTCTACGACTATTGTTGTACCGAGGACGTCAGCTTCGCCTTGGCTCAGACCGACACCAAAGGCGACCGCTCGCTCCGTCCGTCTGAACAGGCCGACCCGGACCTGTATCTGCGCATCGTCGAAGAACGGCCCGACGGCATCGTCGTGCGCGGGGCCAAGGTGCACACCTCGAACACCACGCACGCCAACGAGATGATCGTCCTGCCCACGCGCGCCATGGGCGAAGACGACCGCGATTACGCGGTGTCGTTCGCTACTCCGCTCGACGCCAAGGGCCTCAAGCTGTTGATGAGCGGATACGGCTCGTACACGCAGCGCAACAGTTTCGACCACCCCGTCAGTTCCGCGGTGAAGATGACGGAGACCTTGACCGTCTTCGACGACGTGTTCGTGCCCAAGGACCGGATTTTCCTGCAAGGCGAATGGCAGTTCGCCGGCCCGCTGGCCCTGTCGTTCGTGGAATACCACCGCTTGACTGCCATTTCCTACAAATTGCCGTTTCTGGACCTGCTGGCCGGTGCCGGCCGGCTGATGGCCGAATATAACGGCATCGAAAAAGCCGCGCACGTCAAGGAAAAACTGTTCTGGCTCGCCAGCTACGCCGAGACGACGCGCGCGCTGACGCACATGGCGTGTATGAAGGCGCGTCCCACCGACCTGGGCATGGTGATTCCCGACCCGCCGACCGTCAACATCGCCAAACACCACTTCGCCGCGGACTTCCACCAAGCCTTGTCGCACGTCCAGGACCTGGCCGGCGGCATTCTCGTCACCGCGCCCGCGGTCGAGGACCTGCGCAGCGAAGAGACCGGCCCGCTGGTCGAAAAATACCTGACCGGCAAGAAGGGCACCTCCGGCAAGGAACGTTTACAGGTCATCAACCTGATCCAGGACATCACCACCTCGGATTTCGGTGGCTACAACGCGGTCTTGGCGTTGCACGCCGAGGGTTCAATGGAAGCCGAGAAGATGCAGCTTTACCGCGAATACGACTGGCAGCGCGTGCGCGACTACGCCGGCAAGATGGCACGGTTGGGGAGGGAGTAAAGCGACGCCCTCAGCCGAGAAAACTCTTCACCTTGAGAGCCGGAACGACGGAGGCGATGCGCTCGAAATCCCGGTCGTGGTGCAGCAATATCTTTCTGGACTCCAGGGCACACGCCGCAATCAGACAGTCCGCAGTGGAACGCACGGTGACGCCGCGGCGCCGGCAGTCCATATAGATGCGGGCTGCGGCGGCGTGACCATCGGTCAGGTCGCGGAACGAATAGAAAATCTGTGCGCAGAAATAGCTGTGCAACCGGTCGAACGCCGCGGCGTCACGCGCTCCCTGGAGAATCTCCATGTAGATCAAGTGCGTGATACCGACGGCGAGGGGATTGTCCAGCAAATCCCGCAAGAACGTGACGTGCGCACCGTCCCTACCTCGGATGTAGTCCACCCACACCGAAGTATCCACGATGTACATGCCACGTCAGATCCTCGTAGCGCGAAGCGGCTTGTGGTCGTAGTCCGGGTCCAGGAGATGCGACCCTTCCAATTCGCGCAGGTCGAGCCGCTTTCGATACTCGACGAATTCCGTCAACGCTTGATGGACGAGTTCTCTTTTGGTCGGGATGCGGCTCAACTCTTGCGCCTCCCGGACGAGCTCGGCGTCAAGGTCGATGTTGGTTCTCATGTGCACACCTCCAGATGTGTATAGAAATGTGTATAAATGTCTCGGCTCGATGTGTCAAGACGCGGCTCTCGGTTTTTCGGCTACCTCGACGAACCAGCCAAACAAACGATTCGGTCGTCCCCTAGCCCCATAGGTTCTTGCGGGAATGCTATCGATTTTACCCTTTGCGCCGTAACCGGATTCCTGTATCAGGAGCAGCGAGTCGGTAAAGTTCTCGGATCGACGGGGAGGGCGCCATGAATCGTTTTGCAGAAAACACGCAACCACAGACCGCGGACGGATGGCGGCTGGCGCGGCTCAGTGCTCCGAGCGCGCTGTTCGGCGCGAACGGGATGCGGCTGGGGCCGGACGGCCGGCTGTACGTCGTTCAGGCATTCGGCAGTCAGGTCAGCGCGCTGGATGTCGAAAGCGGCGTGTGCCAGACCATCGCCGAGGTGGGCGGACCGATCGTGGCGCCCGACGATATCGCGTTCGACTCGCACGACGTGATGTACGTCACCGAGGTGATGAACGGGCGCGTCAGCGCACGCTCCCCGAACGGTGCGGTGCGCGTGATTGCCGACGACGTGCCCGCGGCCAACGGCATCACGGCACATCAGGACCGCTTGTTCATGGACGAATGCCGGCCGGGAGGCCGGCTGTTCGAGTTGTACCCAGACGGTCGTGCGCCGCGGGTGATTGCCGACAATCTGCCGTTGCCTAACGCGCTGTCTGTGGGGCCCGACGGCAATCTCTATTTCCCCCAGATCGCCGCGGGCGAGATCTGGCGCGTCTCGCCGGACGGCGGCGCGCCGGAACGCTTCTTCGACGGCTTGGCGGTGCCGACCGCGGTCAAGTTCGATACGGACGGCCTGCTGACGACCACGCAGGCGGCCAACGGAGAAATCGCCAAGATCGACATCCAGAGCCGGGAGAAGACGGTCGTGGCGACCGTGCGGCGGGGTATCGACAACCTGGAAATCTCCCGGGACAACCGGCTTTTCATTTCCTATTTCATCGACGGCGGCGTGGCCGAGATTCAGACTAACGGGTCCGAGCGCGCGCTCGTGACGGCCGGGTTGCTGGGACCGTTCGGCATTACGGTGACCGGAAACGGCAGGGTCTATGCGGCCGATGGCATGAGCATGATCGAGGTCGCCTCGGACGGCAGCGTCAGCCGGCCGACCATGTTCACTCAGGAAGGCTATCCGGGATTCATCCGCGGGATTGCCGCGGGTGCGGACGGGAACGTATTCGTGACGACATCGGCCGGCGAGGTCGTGCAGTACGATTTCACCACGCGCACGTCGCAGACATGGGCAGACGGATTCAACGAGTTGTACAGCTTGGCCACGGTACCGGACGGTAGCGTGGTGGTGGCCGAGGGAGGCGAGGGACGCCTGCTACGCGTCAACGCCGACGGGAACGTGACCGTGCTGGCGCGAAATCTGGGCCGCCCGACGGGGGTCGCCGTGGCCGCTGACGGGAGTTGCTATGTCAGCGAGCCGGGCAACGGTCGCGTGTCGCAGGTGAACGGCGGCACGACGACGGTCGCCGAGGGTTTGGCGTCGCCGCAAGGCTTGGCCCTGCTTGGAGATCAACTGATGATTCTGGACGCGGGCAGCAAAGAGTTGTTGGCGGTCTCGCTCGCCACGCGCGAACGCTCCAGCTTGGCGACCGGTCTCCCCATCGGCGCCCAGCCGGGTGTGACGCCCAAACCTCTGAACGGCATCGTCGGTCTGATTCCCGGTCCCCTCACCCCCTTTTCCGGCTTGGCGGTCGGCGGGGACGGCACTGTGTATATTGCCGCGGATGGCGAAGGGAGCGTCTTGACGCTTACACGGACCTGAGCCGGAAATGACGTGCGGCCCGAATCGTTTGCCGACCCCCTCCGGCGTCAGGGGACGTCCAGAATGATCTTACCGACGTTCTTGTTGGCTTCCATGTAGAGGTGAGCGTCCGCGGCTTCGTGCAAACGGAAGCTGCGGTCGATGATCGGTTTGATCCGTCCCGCTTCGAGTAACGGCAGCCAATCGGCTTGGAACCGGCGTGTGATGTCGATCTTGTCGGCCAACGGCCGGCTGCGTAGGACCGACCCGAAGATCCGCAGCCGCTTCATGAGAATCAGTCCGAGATTCGTTTCTGCCTTCGTGCCGCCCATGAACCCAACCAGGACGAGCCTGCCATCAGTGGCGAGACTTTTCAGATTGTCGTCCCAGTAGGCGGCCCCGATGAAATCTTCGATGACGTCCACGCCGCGGCCTTCGGTGCGCTCGTGCACCCAATCGGGGAACCCGCGTTCTTTATAGTTGCAACCCGCGGCAGCGCCGAGTTCGATACAACGCGCGACCTTTTCGGCCGACCCCGCGGTGACCAAGACGTTCGCCCCGGTCTCGCGCGCCATCTGAATGCCGGCGGTGCCGACCCCGCTGGCCCCGGCATGGATGAGGACGGTTTCGCCGGCGCGAAGTTGCGCCAAGGTGAACAGCGTCTCTTGCGCGGTGAAGAACACTTCGGGCACGGCCGCGGCCTCCGCAAAGCTCCAGCCAGAGGGGATAGGCATGGCCATGCGGGCGTCGAGCACTGCCTTTTCCGCATACCCGCCGCCGCCCACCAGACCGAACACGCGGTCGCCGACGTGCACGTTGCGGACCGCGGAACCGACAACCTCCACATCTCCGGCCAACTCGAGTCCGAGAACGTCCGACTCGCCCGGTGGCGGCGGATAGAGCCCCTGCCGTTGCAACGTGTCGGCGCGGTTCAACGCAGTCGCTCGAACGCGAACCAGAAGTTGATCTCCACCGGGAACCGGGTCGGCGACTTGTCCGACCTTGAGCATCTCCGGCCCGCCGGGTTCGTCGAAGACGACTGCTTGCATGGCGTCGCTTCTCTCACCGGATCTTCGTGACTCCGAGCCTGTGCTCGACGTCCGATTTTACGAACCGCTGAAGTTGGCTTTCCGTTTTTCTACGAACGCGGTGACGCCTTCGGCGAAGTCGGGCGTGCCCGTCGAAAGGGTGATGGAACGCGCTTCGCTGTGAAGTTGTTCGTGGAGCGAGTTGCCCAGACTCTGGTTGAGCAGCAGCTTGGTGCGTCCGAATGCCGCGGTCGGACCCTGTGCGAGTTCCTCGGCAAGCTTGCGCGCCTCGGCCATGACTTGATCCGGCTCCACCACCGCGGTCAGCAAGCCCAGGTCCAACGCCTCCTGCGCACTGACGGGCTGGTTGCGCAGAAACATGTCGGTCGCCTTTGCCAGACCCACGTAGCGCGGCAGAAAGAAGGTCGAACTGGAGTCCGGGCTGGCGCCGATACCGAGAAACGCGGTCAGCAGCGTCACCTGTGGCGAGGCGATACGGAAGTCGCAGGACAGCGCCAAGCCGAACCCGCCGCCCGCGGCCACGCCGTTCAGCGCTGCGACGACCGGCTTCGGGATTTCCCGGATCATGGCGATCGCCGAGTGCAGGACGGGCATCATCTTTTCGAGGGCGGGCACCAGTCGCCGTTCGGCCAGCTTCTCGACGAAGAACTTGATGTCCCCGCCGCCGCTGAACGCCCGTCCGCTGCCGGTCAGCACGATGGCGCGTACTTCGGCGTCATCCCAACATTCCATGAGCGCCCGGCGCAAACCATCCGACAATTCGCTGTTCATGGCGTTGAACTGCTCCGGGCGGTTGAGCGTAATCGTCGCCACGTTGCCCTCACGGCTGCGCAGTACGGCGTCTTCCATGATGCGTTCGTCCTTTCTGTCCGTCTTCCGGTCTTCGAGATGGCGATTTCTCTTGCCGCCTATCCCGCTTTTCTCTACCCTTGCATCGGCACGAAAGTCCGTTTTCATAACAGACCCCCGCGCGATAACGAAAGGGAGGCTCCAGCGTGGCAATCGAACAACTCACCCCGCCCGAGGTGCAGACTGCCCTGAGCCGAGATGCGACCGTCGTCTTCCTGGACGTTCGCACCGAAGCCGAATTTCAAACCGGCCATCCCGCGGGTGCGATCAACGTCCCCGTGGTGTTTTTTCCCCCGGCCGGCGGGCGACCGGCCCCGAACCCTCACTTCCTGACGGTCGTCGAAGCCAACGTTGCCAAAGATGCGTCGGTCATCCTCGGCTGCCAGGCGGGCGTCCGTTCCCAACACGCCGCGGAGTTGATGCAGCAGGCCGGCTACACCAATCTTGCCAACATGGTCGGTGGCTTCGGCGGCGGCCAGGACGACCTTGGCCGGATCGTGCCAGGCTGGCAGGCAGAGGGACTGCCGGTCAGTACGGAGAACGGCGATGGGGTCGGTTATACGTCGCTGTCGGAGAAGGTGAGAATGAGGGAGTAGTTTCGATCGGAAATAAATTAACTATCAAATCAGGATACGGAGACAGGAGTTACGGCAGATGAGCCCACTTGTCTTCGACACCTACGCCTTCGTGAAAGAATTGACGCAAGTCGGAATGCCGGAAAGACAGGCCGAGGTGCTGGCCCGGTCTCAAGCAATGTTGATCAATGAGAAATTGGCCGCCAAACAAGACTTGAAGGAGTTGGAATTACGGTTGACGATCCGCCTCGGCTCCATGATGGTCGTCACGGTCGGAGTAGTCCCGGCATTAGTGAAGCTGCTCTAAGCAGCAAGTTCTCTGACTGCTAATTCCTACGACGCCAGACACTCCTGAATCGCGGCGTCCAGAAAAGCATTGTCTTCGGGGTTCATTCCGATGCCGGCCAAGTGGCCCCAAATAGACGGGATCGGGCGATAGATGACGTTCTGCAAACAGTCGGCTTCGGCTCGGCTGTCTTCGGGCGGAAAATACAGGTCGGTCTGACCGGGCATGAGCATGACCTTGGCCGAGACGGTGCCGAGTGCCTTTTGCCAGTCGCCGTCGAAACCGGGCGAATCGCCGACGTTGTGCGTCTGCCACGTCCGGGCTTGCGACAGCAGATTGTTGGCGTCGCACTGCAAGAAGAAATGTTCCCAGAACGCGACCAGAAAATCTTCCACGCTCGGATGGCCGAGCCGGGTGTAGAGATGCTCGCGGTACCACGCTTGCGACAAGCCCCAGCCCGCGTACACGCGCGCCATGGCGCGGATGCCGGTCTCCGGCGCGTGCGGGTATGCGCCGCGGTTCCACGCCGCATCGGCCTTGAGCGCAGAGGTGAACCCTTCGATGAAGACGTGGGTATGCGCCGTGGTGCGCGCCGCGCCGCACCACGGCGCAATGCGCTCGACCACATCGGGGTAACTGACCGCCCATTGGAAACATTGCTGCGCACCCATCGAATAGCCGGAGACCAGACGCAGCGTCGGGATGCTCAAGCTCTGGACGAGTTCATGTTGGGCGCGAACGTTGTCCCGGATGCCGACGGCTGGAAAATGCGGGCCGTTCATGGGCAGCGGCGTGTCGCTGGGCGACGACGACAACCCGTTGGCGAACAGGTTGACGGCGATCACGCAGTATTTGGCCGGATCGAAACATTTGCCTTCCTGAATCAGGAATTCGTAGCCGGTGTGTGTGCCGGAATACCACGAGCACAACAGAATGGCGTTGTCGCGAGCTTGGTTGAGTCGTCCGTAGATTTGGTAGGCGAGCCGCGCGTTGCGCAGCACCATGCCGCCTTCCAACCGAAAATCTCCGAGTGAAAAGATCTGGTGGTCTCCCATAGGTCGGCTCCTTTGATTGGCGAATCACATAAATTTCGACAGGCTCAGTGCGCATTGTGACCCAACGCCGCCAGATACGCTTTCACGGTCGCGTCCAGACCCCGGTACAGGGCGTCGCAAATCAGGGCGTGGCCGATGGACACTTCCAGCAGACCGGGCACCTGCGCCGCAAAACAGGGGATGTTGTTCAGGTCGAGGTCGTGGCCGGCGTTGACCCCGATGCCGAGCCGTTGGGCTTCGCGGGTGGCATTGCGGTAGTCGGCGATTACCGGCTCCTGCTCTGCCCCGCCGAAGGTTCGGGCGTAGCGTTCGGTGTATAGTTCGATGCGGTCGGTCCCGATCTCTTTCGCACGGTGGACCTGCTTGCAGACGGGGTCGAGAAACAAGCTGGTCCGAATCCTGTACCCGCGTAAACGCGCGAGCGCGGCGCCAAGCTTGTCCACATCGTCCTCCAGGTCCCAACCGGCGTTCGAGGTCAACACGTCGGGCGGGTCGGGTACGAGCGTGCATTGCGCCGGCTTCACCTCGCAGACGAGGTCTAGAAAGGCGGGCGAGGGGTAGCCCTCGATGTTGAACTCGATCCCGTCGTAATCGGCCAGCAGCGCGGCCAAATCGTGCACGTCGGCGTAGCGAACGTGGCGGCCGTCGGGCCGCGGGTGCACCGTGATGCCGTGGCAGCCCGCGGCGATGCAGGTACGCGCGGCGTGGACGACGTTGGGCCGGTCACCGCCCCGCGCGTTGCGCAGCGTGGCGATTTTATTGACGTTGACGCTGAGGGCGATCATCCGCGGAGCCGCGCAAAGCGGACAGAAAAAGCTCTGTACGCCGGAAACCGTTTTTTCTAGTATTACGGCCAGCCCGCACGAATGGAAAGGGACGCCGAACGACGATGGGCAGCTATCTGCACGAGCTCGCGACCAAGCTCGTCGGCTCCGATACGGTCAGCCATAAGAGCAACGTCGAGGCCATGTCCTATTTGGCAGACCATCTGGACGGACATGGTTTTCGGGTCCGCCTGCAACAGACCGATGTGGCCGGGACGGTCAAAACGAATCTCGTCGCGGTCGCCGGCCCTGCCGAGCCGGACGGTCTGATTCTGTCCGGACACGTGGATACGGTTCCCTATGTCGACCAACCTGGCTGGACGCGCGATCCGCTCGGACTGGAGGTCGATGACGGCCGAGTCTATGGCCGCGGCACCTCGGACATGAAGGTGTTTCTGGCCCAGTGCGTGGACGCCGCGGCTGCGCTGGACGTTCCACGCCTCACTCGCCCGGTCGTATTGCTGTTCACCGCGGACGAAGAGGTCGGTTGTCTGGGGGCCGAGCGGCTGATGCCCGCACTGTCCGAGTTTCTGGGGGATGTCCCTCGGCCGGGCCTGGCGTGGATCGGCGAACCGACTTCTTACCAAGTGTTCCATACTCACAAGGGCGTCGTCGTGTTCTCCGTGATCGTCCGCGGCCTGGGCGGCCACAGCAGCACGCCGGAGACCGGGGTCAACGCGATTGCGGTCGCTGGCAAGGCCATTGCGGAGATCGGCGCATATCAAGCCGAGATGCGTGCCGCGCCCGCGGAGGAATTCGCCGCGCTGTTCCCCGAGGCGCCGTACCCGACCTTGAATTTCGGACTGGTGCGCGGCGGTACCGCGGGGAACATGATCGCCGAACAGTGCTCGGTCCAGGTGAGCTATCGTCCGCTGCCGCGCACCGAGCCGCTCGCCTGTTACCGCGAAATCGAGCATCGGCTGGCCGCACTCGACTTGGCGGATTTCAGTGGTTCCGAGCATCGCGCCCGCGTGGAATTGACCGACCCGCTGGTGGTGCCGCCGCTGTTTTCGCCGCGCGATACCCCGCTCGAAGCCGCGCTGTTCGACGTGATGGATGAGCGCACGAGTGGCGGCGCGCCGTTCGCCACCGACGGCTGTCAGTTCGCCGCGGGCGGCATTGCGTCGTTGATCTGCGGGCCGGGCGACCTGGATCAAGCCCATCAACCCAACGAAAGTATCCGCCGTGCTGCGTTCGAGGACGGCACGCGCCGGATTCTGTCGGTGGTCCAACGGATGTGCATGGCTCCCGCCTGAGCCGCGGCCTCGGCACGCTCGAACAAAAACGGACGAACAATGGAGAGCAGTCTATGAAATTCGCGTTGGTCGGTGTGGGCAGCGGCTCAACGGTCCGCCCCGAGCCCCTGACCGAAGTGGCGCAGACCGCGGAACGGCTCGGTTTCGAGTCGGTCTGGATTCCCGAACATCTGGCCGTCCCCGTGGAAATGCAGGATCGCTATCCCGGGGCCGAGGACGGAAAATTCCCCGGCGGGCCGGGCGTCAACCTGCACGACCCGTTCGTGGCGTTGGCCTTCGTCGCGGCGCAGACCAAAACGATCAAGCTCGGTACGGGCGTCTTCGTCCTTCCGCTGCGCAATACGCTGACGGTCGCCAAAGCCGTAGCCAGCCTGGACGTGCTGTCGCAGGGACGGTTGATCTTCGGGATCGGCGTGGGCTGGTGCGAGGAGGAGTTCGATGCGGTCGGGATGCCGTTCCGGGGCCGTGCCGGGCGGACCCGCGAGGCGGTCGCCGTCATGCGTACGCTGTGGACGGAGGAGACCCCCCACTTCTCCGGCACCTACCACGACTTCGAGCCGGTCGGCTTCAACCCGAAGCCGGTCCAACGCCCGCATCCGCCGCTGGTCTTCGGCGGCGAGAGCCGGGCCGCGCTCAGGCGCGCAGCCGAGTTGGCCGACGGTTGGTGCGGCATCCGCTACACGCCGGACAGCGTGAAGCCGTACGTGCAGCGACTCGAGGAGATGACCGAGCGCGCCGGCCGGGATTTCTCACGGTTCGAGATCACGGTCGGCCTGGAGCCGGGGCTGCGTCCGACGCGCGACACCGTCCAGCGGTTCGCCGAAGCCGGGGTGCACCGTCTGTTCGTGTTCGCGCCCGGGTGGACGCCGCGGCGCAAGTTCCAGACCGATTTGTACCCACAGATGGAAGCGTTCGCCAACGACGTGATGGCGAAGCTCTGAGGCGTGGTCGGTGTGACGCCGGGCGCCGCGACGACGCTGGAAGGAGGCTCGAATGCCGGACGACGATTTCTCTCGCCGCGATTTTCTGAAGCAGGCCGGGACGCTGGCGACCGCGGCCGCGGTGGCGGGCAAGCTGTCGCAGCCGCGGGCGGGGCTTGCCGCGGAGCCGTCCGGTTCCACGGAAACGGCCAACCGCCTCAGCTTCGGCGTGCAGACCCCGCCGCAGCACGTCTCCTACGCACAAGTGCGTGACTTGTGGTTGGAGGCCGACGAACTCGGCTACGACAGCGCCTTCGGGTTCGACCACTTTCTGCCGATCTTCTCCGATCCGACCGGCCCCTGTCTGGAGGGCTGGACGCTGCTGGCCGCACTCGCCGCCCAGACCAAGCGGCTCAAGGTCGGCCTACTGGTGACCGGCAATACGTATCGCAATCCCGCGGTCGTCGCCAAAATGGCGGCCACGGTCGATCACGTCAGCGGCGGACGGCTGATTCTCGGGCTGGGCGCCGGCTGGTTCGAGCTGGAGCACGACGCGTTCGGAATTCCGTATTACACGCCCGGCGGGCGCGCCCGCCGGCTGGTCGAGGCCGTCGAACTCATCAAGGCGCTCTTCACCCAGGACAAGACGACCTATCAGGGCAAGTACTATCAGATCACCGACGCGCCATTCGAACCCAAGCCGCTGCAGAAACCGTATCCCCCGATCCTGATCGGCGGCGTGGGGCCCAAGGTGGTCCAGCCGCTCGTCGCACGGCACGCCGACATCTGGCATTTCTTCGTGCGGGAGGGCGGAATGCCGGCCGCGAAGAAGCTGGTCGCCCACTTCGACGGCGTCTGCGCAAAGGTCGGACGCGACCCGGCAGAGATCCAGAAATCGACCTCGCTCTCCCTGGATCAACTCAAGCTACCAGCGGACGAACTGCGCGCCCTGATCCGGACCTACGCCGATCTCGGCGTCCGGTATTTCATCGTGTCGATGTTCCCCGATTACGATGCAGCGGCGCTGCGCCGGTTCGCTACGGACGTCCTGCCCGCGTTCCGTGAGGCGTAAGCCGCGGGGCAGGCGCCATGCAGGTCAGCATCCCGGCCGTGTTCATGCGTGGCGGGACCAGCCGCGCGGTCTGTTTCCGCGAAGACGTGCTGGCAGCGTATCCCGCGGACGTCCGTGAGCGGATCATTCTCGCCGTGCTGGGCAGTCCGGACGCGGATGGCCGCCAGATCGACGGCCTGGGGGGCGGCATCTCGTCCCTGAGCAAAGTCGTGATCGTCGGTCCGGCGCGCGGAGCCGACCATGACGTGACGTTCACGTTCGGCCAGGTGGACGTGCGCACGCCGCTGATCGACTGGAGCGGCACGTGCGGCAACATGTCCGCCGCGGTCGGCCCCTTTGCGATTGACGAAGGCATGATCCCCGCGGTCGAACCGGTCACGCGGGTCCGCGTCCTGGCAACGAATACGGGCAAGCGGTACGTCGCTCACGTCCCGGTGTGCGGCGGGCGGGCCGCGGTCGAAGGCGATTACCGGCTCGACGGCGTACCGGCACCGGGTGCGTGCATCCGCCTGGAATATCTGGATCCCGGCGGGTCCCTCGGTGGCGCGGTCCTGCCGACCGGCACGCCGCGCGAAGCGTGCGCGTTGGCCGACGGACGCGAGTTCACGGTGTCGGTCGTCGACGCGGCGATCCCCGTGGTTTTCGTACGGGCCGGGGACGCGGGATGCGACGTCCGGCGGCTCGCCCCCGAACTGGACGCTGACAGGACACTCCAGAAAACGCTCGAAGAAATCCGCTGTCGGGCAGCGGTGCGCCTCGGCTTGGCTTCGAACCCGCACGACGCGCACGAGCATACCCCGAAGGTCGTGTTGGTCGCGCCGCCGGCCGGCTATACCGCCAGCAGCGGGCGGTCCGTCGAAGCCGGCGACATTGACGTCGTCGTCCGCGCAATCTCCATGCGTACCACGCACCGCACGGTGCCCGGCACGGTAGCGATGTGTCTGGCGGTGGCGGCGCAGATCGAAGACACGGTCGTGCACGAGGTCGCCCGCCCACGCGATCCTCGGTCCATGCGGCTGGGGCATCCCGCGGGGATCATGGCGATCGGCGCGACCGTATCGCACCGGAACGGGAAATGGATTGCGGAGCGAGTGACCGCGCAACGGACGGCGCGGCGGATCATGGAAGGCTCGGTCCTCGTCCCGCGCACGTACATTGACGGAACCGCGTGGTTCCAGGCCGATCGTGAGTGTCCCGGTTCGAGAATTCCCTCACCCTAGCCCTCTCCCAGGGGGAGAGGGGACGGAGAGGATTTCGGCAAAACGCCTCGGCTTGGGGCACGGCCGAGCCGGGAGATCGGGCTGCCTGTTCCAAAGGCAGCCCGCAGCGCATCTACTGGCCGACGAATTGCTGCTTGACCCAGCCCGCCTCGAACGGCGTCCAGCACTCGGGCATCAGAACGAGATTCTGAATCTTCCACTCGCCGTTCACCCGGACGTAACGCTCTTCGTATTTAGCGATTCCCCACACGGCCTGCGCGCCGCCCTCCACCATCGTGCAGGGCTCCAGCAGATACCAGTGGCCGACGGCGCTGTCGCCGTCCACCTCGATACGCGGATTCATCACGTAGTGAATGGCGTAGGACAGGATTTCGGGAATCGAGCGGAAGAACGCGCGAATCGCCGGCTTGCCCTCGTGGCGTCCGAAGTTGCCGCCGTCCCAGATCGCGTCGTCCGTGAAGCAGCCGACGAACTTGTCTTCGTCGCGCTCATCGGCGCCCGCACAGTAGTGCGCCTTCAGCTTCTTGATCGCTTCGACGTCCTCCAGGGTTCGGACCCGCCGTTCGATCTCTGCGAGTTGCATGGTCTCCTCCTTTGCCCGGCCGCGGTTGCTCCGGCGGTCATGCGTGCCGTTCTTTCGATGTCCAGAGCTCACAGCCCGAAGAAGCGGACCGCGTTCTCTCCCAGAATATTGTCCACCGAGGCTTCCGGCAGCGAACCCAGGGCGCGGCGCGCTTTGGCGACCGGCTCGGTGAACCCCTCGGCATGCGGATAATCCGAGCCGATGAAGAATTTGTGGTCGCCCAGCAGTTCGACCATGTAGGGTAGCAAGCGTTCGTCCGGGTCCGCGGAAATCCAGATGTTGCGCTCGAAATATTCGCTGGCCGGCCGCTCCATCGCACAGGTGCGGCCCATGTAACTGTAGCGATAATCGAGCCGGTCCAGCCATTCCACCACCCAGCCGCTGGCCGCCTCGACCGTGGCGACGCGCAGCCGCGGAAAACGCTCGAACACCCCGTCGTACACCATCGTGGTCAGCGCCATGCGCGGGTCCTGAATGACGTTCATGCTCAGGAACATGAACCCCGGCTTGCGGTCGGTGTACCAGTCGTGGCCCGTGTAGTCGCGGTGGACGACCAGGTGAAGGGCAACCGCGATGTCATGGTGCTGGGCCGCGGCCCAGATCGGGTCGTAGTCCGGGCTGCCGAAACTTTTGCCGCCGACTGGCAGGGCGCCGACGAACACGGTGCGGACGTCGGCCTTCGCCAGCCGTTCGATCTCGCGCACGGCCGAGTCGGGCTGGCGCAGCGAGATGTGGCCGACCGGATACAGCCGGTCGCGGTGTCCGGCGCACACCTCCAACGCCCAGGTGTTGTAGGCGCGACAGTGGGCCGCGGCCAAGTCCGGGTCGTCCACCTGCCCCTCCCACAGCAACCCGAGCGTGGGATAGATGAGTTGGCGGTCGAAGCCCTCGCCGTCCAGAAAGGCCAGCCGCCGTTCCATGTCTTCCAGGCTGTGGTTGAACGCGGTCGAAAAGTCGAACGCGCCCAGTTCCGAGCCCGCTTCTTTCTGGCCGTAGCCGACGCCGACGCCCAGTAGGTCCTCCATGCCGAACTCGCCCACGCCGCGCACCCGCTTGTCCTCGTTCACCAGCATGACCTGCCGGCCGGTGTCCGAGTCCGGCGCGAAACGTAGGCACTGCGACCGGTACTTGGGCTCGATGTACCGTTCCCACAGGTCGAGCGGCTCCATGAAGTGGCTGTCCGCGTCAACGACGGCGCTCATGGTGTATCTCCCGTTTCCTTCGGGCGTGTATCCACTCCGACACGCATTTCTCCCCGCCTGTCTAGGCGGCCTTGCGCAGCCGGGTGTTCGTAGGCGTCAACTGGTTGGAGTAGAAGGCGCCGTCCTTCATGATCGCGTGCAGGTTCTTCCGGTCCTGCAGGATGGTGATGTCCTTGGCCGGATTCCCTTTCACGATCAGCAGGTCGGCGATCTTGCCGGGCTCGATGGTGCCCAGGTCGTCACCCCGGCCCAGCAGTTCAGCGCCGTGCTTGGTCGCCCAACGCAGCACGTCGACCGGGGACACGCCCGCGCCGTCGACGTACGCTTCCAGTTCGCACGCGTAGTCGCCGTGCGGCATGTCGGCCACGCCGAAGTCGTCGCCGACCAGTAGCTTGACTCCGGCCTTGTTCGCCTTGGGGATCATTTCGTAGGAGTGCTCCAGGTTGCGCTCCATGCTCTCCACGCCGCCCCAGCCACTCTTGCCGGTGCGGCGTTTTTCATCGACCACCTTCCACGGGAAGTACAGGCTGGGTGTGACGAAGGTGCCTTGTGCGACCATCCGGTCGATGCACTCGTCGTCCATGCGGTCGCCGTGGTCGATAAGGTCCATTCCGGCGTCGAGCGCGGCCAGAATGCCCTTCTTGGAAATGATGTGCCCGCGGATCTTGCGGCCGCGCTCGTGAGCCGTGTTCGTGGCGGCGTCGATCTCGTCCTGGCTCATGGTCATCGTGTCCTCGTCCCACAGCAGGCCGTGGCCGCCGGTCGGGTACAGTTTGATGATGTCCACGCCCAGCTTGATCTCCTCGCGGACGGCCTTGCGGAAATCGTCGGGGCCGTCGCAGATGCGCGCCAAGCCGTCCATGCCCAGCTTCCAGAAGTCGGGATGACAATCGACCGAGTCGCCCGTCGTGACCACGTCCCGGCCGCAGGCCAGAAACCGCGGGCCGGGGATCATGCCGCCGTCGATGGCCTTTTTGAGCGTGACGTCGATGTTGTGCATGGTGCCCGCGCCCGCGGCGCCCGTATAGCCGCAACTCAGCAGCAACTCGGCATTCTTGGCCGCGATCAGGGTCAGATAGGTGGGCGGATACTTCATGTCGATGTCGTTCATGTTGCCCACGTTGGCGTACGCGACGTGATAGTGGGATTGCACCATGCCGGGCATGAGCGATTTGCCGTTCAGGTCGTACACCGCGTCCTTGCTGGTCGGCTTGGGCGCCGCGCCGTTCTTGGCGACCGCGCTGATGCGTTTGCCCTGGACGACCACGGTCGAATTGGGTTGCGGCTTGTGTTCGCCGTCGATCAGATTGACGCCTCGGAAAAAGATGCGTGCCATGCGCGTGCCCTCCTTGAATATGGCCGGTCGGTGGCGGCCGACCGTTCTGTCCGTTTCCCTAGCGTATCGCCCGCCGCGGCTACAACCACGCGGATCCGGCGCCCGCGGATCTACAGCGTTTTCAACGCCGGCATGACCTCGGACGCGAAGCGCGTCATGGCCGACTTGACCTGTGCGTGCGGGACCAGGCCGCCGGGATTGAACCAGCAGATCAATTCGTTCATGCCCAACTCGGCGTGGAGGCCGCGGATGCGTTCCACGCACTCGTCACTCGACCCGAATACGGCCATGCTCTCGACGACGTTCTCGAACGTGACGCGCTCCAGGTTTCTGCGTAACTCTTCCGTATAGCGGTACGACTCCGCGTCCTCCTGTCGTCCGCCGGCACCCGTCATCATGCCGAGCACGCTGCGGAAATAGTTCTGGATGCTCGGCTCGACCGTCTCGCGGACCTGGGCGAGGCTGTCGCCGGGGTGCATGAAGAACATGGACGACACGTCCTGAGCGGGCACGCCGCCCGAGCCGTTCCGCGGGGCGTGATCTTCCCACGCGCGGCGATAGGTGGCGACCTGCTCGAACATCTTGGGGAGCGGGTTCGTCACCGACGCGACGAAGATGGGGTAGCCGGTCCGGCCGGCGAATACCGCGGTCTCCGGGCTGTTGGCCGCGACGCGAATGGGCGGGTGGGGCCGCTGCACGGGTTTTGGTACGACACTGGTTTCGGGAATCTTGTAGTAGGTGCCATCGTACGAAAACGACTCCTGCGTCCACGCCCGTGTAATGATGTCCAACGTTTCCTCGAACCGCTCCCGGCTGTCGTCCCGCGAGCGGTCGAAGCCGGCGAAATGGAGCGGAATGGTCCCGCGGCCGACGCCGAACTCGAGCCGCCCGTTGCTCAGAATATCGACGGTCGCGCCCTCCTCGGCGTTTCGCACCGGATGCCACAGCGGCAGCAGGTTGACCGCAATGCCGAGCCGGATGCGCTGCGTGCGCTGGGCGATGGCGGTCGCCACGATCAGCGGCGCCGACATGATGGAGAAGTGTTTGTAGAAGTGGAGTTCGGCGAGCCAGGCGCAGTCGAATCCGAGCGCTTCGGCGTGAACGATCTGTTCGATGGTTTCGGTGTAGCGCGTCGTCGGCGCCTGCGTATCGGCGCACGGCAGCTGATAGAACAGACCGAATCTCACGGATTCTCTCCTTAAATGGGCCGCGCTCTCCGGCCCACGGGCTTCGAGCGAGTCTCTGCTTGTGTTGAGCACGCCCCGCGAATGCCTGTCAAGAACGCGCGCCTTCCCCGGCCCGTCTCCTTGTCCCGGCCCCGTGCCGCCCCTATAGTCCCCCGCCAAGCCTCCCGTTCGTGCCGGAACAGTCCGCACGGACGGACGGGCATGAAGAACGCACGCGCGCGATGAAACGAGAGAGTGGCAGGCGAGCATGGGCGTGAGGTGGCCGTGGACGCGGCGGAAGTCCCCGCCACCGGCTGGCACGCCGCGGCCGCTCGGCGAATGGACGCTCGATACGGACCGGTTTCTGCGTCTGCTGGACCGGATGGTCGGGGTCGGCGAACGATTGCAGAACGCGCCCTCGCTCTCTCCACCGCGGGAAGACGCGGCCGCGGACTTCGTGCTCCGCGAGTTGGCACCGTACGCCGGCCGTGGGGGTCTGCACGTCGAGCGGGTCAGCTACGCCACCGGTCGCAGCAACCTCATCCTGCGCTACCCGGGCCGTACGCAACGCAGCGTGGCGTTCGTGGGCGCCCACTTCGACGTGGTGCCCGCGGAGGCGAAGGACTGGCAGCGCCCCCCCTTCGCGTTGCAGGTAGAAGGCGACCGGCTGTTCGGCCGCGGGGTGAGCGACTGCCTGGGCCACGTTGCCGTCCTGACCGATTTGTTCACCCAACTAGCCGATTCCGGTCGCATGCTCGATCATACGGTGGTCGCGGTTCTGATCGCGGACGAAGAATTGTCCAATACGCACGGCGTGGGCATCGGCCGGCTGGTCAGGGACGGGCGGCTGGCCGCGCTCGAGAACGGGCCGCTGTACTGGATCGACAGTACGGACTTCGGGCCGACGACGGCGACCGCGGGTCTCGGACTGTGGCGCCTCGCGGTGAACGGGCAGGCGGCCCATTCCGGCTTTCCCCAGAACGGGATCAACGCCGCGGAACTGGCAACCGAGGTGACGCGCGCCTTACAAGCCTGGTTCTACGCACACTATCCGGCGCATCCAAACGAGGCCGCGTACGGCTTTCGTGCGCCGTCGTCGTTCAAGCCCACGCGAGTACGGGTCGATAACGAGACGCTGACCGCCATTCCCGGTCGCGCAATCGTGGAAGGGGACATCCGGCTGACTCCGTGGTACGACCCCAACGAAGTGCGCGACGGATTGCGCGCATTTCTGGAGACGCTGCGGATCGACCGACTGCCGACCTTCGGGCCGGGGAATTATACGCTCGGCAGCCGTGTGGGCATGGCACGCTTCGACCTGCTGGGCGCGCCGTCCGGCGGCATGGCCTGCGACCGCGACTCGGCCGGCTACGCGGCGCTGTCGGACGCGGTCGCCTCGGTCCGGCCCGCGTCATGCCCGTTCGCGCTGACCGGCAGCCTGCCGTACGTGAAGTTCCTGCAAGAGCACGGCTTCGACGTACAGATCACGGGCTTCGGCCGCGACGAAGCCTACCATGCACCCAACGAATTTGCGCACCTGTCAGACATGCAGGACGGCTTCCGCGTACTCTGTCGCATCCTGGACGCCTTCGGCTGAGACCCCGACGGCCTCCGACCCCGCCGAAGGGGTGCGCTCTGTGAGCGAAACCGAAAGGATGCAGTGCGCCGAAGCAACCGCCATCGTGAGGAGGATTAGCGGTGACGGAACGTGATCCGGCCACGTTCGAGGTCGTAGGGCGAGAGTTGCACCGTCACGCTGTCGCCCTGAATGATCTTGATGAAGAATTTGCGCATCTTGCCGGCCACGTGGGCGAGAATGGAATGGCCGTTCTCGAGTTCGACCCGAAAGAACGCGTTGGGCAGCACTTCGGTCACCTTCCCGTTCATTTCGATCACATCTTTGTCGGCCGCGGGTTCGGTATTGCGTTCCTTGCGCTTGCGGCGACGCCCGCCGCCGCCTCTCCGACGCGATCCTGCCATACGTATCCTCCTTGGTTCCGCTTCCGTTCCGTTAAGGTAAGAAACCCGGAGTGACGTCGGTTCGGCCTCCGGGACGACATGGTTGACGTTGCATTCAAGAGAGAAATCCTGGCTGAAACCTCTTTTCCCTAACAAATAGGCGTGCCGGAGACAACCGAAACTCTTCGTGCAGAGCGCCTGAATGTATGACTCGCCGGCACCCGTTTCCGCTTCACTTTCTCTTTCCTCAATCTCCTCCCCCCCGTGGGAGAGGACGCTGTCGGGGGTTCACCGAGACAGAGGCACTTCTCTGCCCGGATTCCCGTTCTCACCGGAATGACGGGAGAGGCTCAGGAACGGGAGGGGAGTGGATTGAGAGCGTGGTGGTCATCGTCCGCATTTGGTGCGGGCCAGAGGCTCACGTTCCCAGTATTCACCATATTCGGCTGCGTGCTTGACGAGCTTGGACCGCGTTGGGTACGAATGCCCGCCATGCAAAGCCGTTGGATGTCACCCGCATCCAGATCAGGCGGGCGAGCGGAGGAGCGGCGGACGTGAAACGGCTCGCCATTCTCGGCTCGACGGGTTCGATCGGCGTCTCGACGCTCGACGTCGTCGCGCGGTTCCCCGACCGGTTCGAGGTGACCGCGCTGGCCGCGGGCAAGAATCTGATTCGCTTCGGCGAGCAGATCCGCGCGTTCCGGCCCAGCCTCGTTTCCGTGGCACGGGAAGACGACGTCCCGGCCCTGCGCCGCGCAGTCCCGGATTATGGAGGTGCCGTCGTATGGGGTACGGAAGGTTTGCACGACGTCGCGACGCACGTGCCCGCGGACTTGGTCGTGGCGGCGCTGGTCGGGGCGCTGGGCCTGCCCCCGACGCTGGCCGCGGTCCGCGCGGGCAAGGACGTGGCGCTCGCCAACAAGGAAGCGCTGGTCGTGTCGGGCGAATTGATGACGCGCGAGGCCGCCCGCCGCGGAGTGCGGCTCCTGCCGGTCGATAGCGAACACAACGCCGTGTTCCAGGCCCTGCACGGCCACCGCCGCGCAGACGTCAAGCGGATCATCCTGACCGCGTCGGGCGGGCCGTTTCTGCACCGATCGGCCGACGACTTCGCCTGCATCCGGGTTGCCGACGCCCTGCAGCATCCGACGTGGAAGATGGGCGACAAGATCACGATCGATTCGGCCACGCTGATGAACAAGGGGCTGGAAGTCATCGAAGCGCGCTGGTTGTTCGACCTGCCGACGGCGCAGGTGTCCGTCATGGTCCATCCGCAGAGCATCGTCCATTCGATGGTCGAATACGTCGATGGCTCGGTGC
This sequence comes from uncultured Binatia bacterium (SeqCode), assembly GCA_965200125.1. Lineage (GTDB taxonomy): Bacteria > Desulfobacterota > Binatia > Bin18 > Bin18 > Bin18. Next base: position 440,170 of record OZ241332.1, read on the forward strand.
TGGCCCAACTCGGTATCCCCGACATGCGCGTGCCCATTTCCTACGTGCTGGCCTATCCCGAGCGCTTGCCGCTCGAAGCGTTGCCGTCGCTGAATCTGGCGGAGGTCGCACGCCTGGAATTTCTCGAACCGGACTTCGACAAATTTCCGTGCTTGGGGCTGGCCTATACCGCACTGGAGCGCGGCGGAACGTGCCCCGCGGTGCTGAATGCGGCGAACGAGGTGACGGTGGGCCGTTTTCTGGCAGGCCGGCTCGCGTTTCCCGACATCGCGAACGTCAATGCGCGGGTGCTGGCTGCCCACGAGCCTCGGACCGCAGACGATCTGGACCGCATTCTGGCCGCGGATGCATGGGCGCGTGAACGCGCGGAAGCCCTGGCCGACGAGCGGTCGAGTCTGTCCGAACGGACTGCCGCGGCCTGAGTCCGCGCCCCTCTGACGGTCATTGAGTCCGCCCGCGGGCCGCGTTCCGGTACATCCGAGTGGAGCACAGCGTGGACGACAGCGCTGACCCCGTTCCGAGTCAGGGCGACACCGGATCACCCTCGCTGGCCGAAGCGTACGCTTGTTGCCGGCGCATCACGCGCGAGAGTTCATCGAACTTCTACCACGCTTTTCGGCTGTTGACGTGGGAGCGGCACAACGCGCTGTGCGCGGTGTACGCCTTCTGCCGGTTCGTCGACGACATCGCGGATCAAGCGCCGCCCGAAACGGAACGCATGGAGGAGGCCGGCGCGCCGCGGCCCGACCGGGCGCACCATCTCGCCAACCTGTTGCAACGCTGGCGCGATGAGTTGGCGGACTGTTACGGCGGTGCCCCGCGGCACCCTATCTCCAAAGCCTTGGCCGATACGGTGCGGCGGTTCCCCATTCGGCAGGAAGATTTGGCCGGGATCATCGACGGAGTGGAGATGGACCTAGGCCGCACGCGCTATCGGACGTTCGCCGAATTGTACGACTACTGCTACCGCGTCGCGTCGCTCGTCGGCTTGGTCTGCATAGAAATCTTCGGATACCGGTCGCCGCGCGCACGCGACTACGCCGTCGACCTCGGCGTCGCATTTCAGTTGACGAACATCCTGCGCGACGTGGGCGAGGACGCCCAGCGCGGTCGCATCTACCTGCCGCTGGAGGACCTGGACTGCTTCGGGTGCGCGGAAGCCGATCTGTTGGCCTGTACGTACACCCCGGCGTTCGTCGAACTGATGCAGTTCCAGGACTGGCGCGCGCGGGAGTATTACCGCTCCGCCGTGGGCTACCTCGACCGTGGGGATCGCGGGTCGCTCGTGGCCGCGGAAGCCATGCGGTGTATCTACTTCCGCCTGCTCGGAAAGATCGCACGCCGGCGCTACGACGTGTTCGCGCGTCGGGTCACGCTGCCCGCCGCCTACAAGCTGGGGCTGGCCGTGACCGCGTGGGCACGCCGCCAACGGCCGTTTTCGTAACAGAAACGCGGGTTGGTGCCGGACGTGGGGAAGTGAAGATCCGCGCGAAGGGACGGCTCAGGCGACGGCGCGCAGCTTCTTGCCGTTGCGTGCCGAGACTTTCGCCTCGTCGTAGTCGGGGAGGTGCTGGGCGATGTTGGTCTTGGCGTAGCGGGCCCCGGGGAACAGCGACCGAACCGCGGCCGCGACCTGCCCCATCAGCCGTTTGACGCCCGGCGTCTTCTCCACCGCGCAGGTCGGGTCGAGACGCACGGTCACGCTGGCCTCGCGTTTACACACCTGAATGAAGAATTGCTGTTTCTTGCCGGATTCGATGACGAGGGCTTCGAGCAACACCTTGGTACAGCCGGTATTGATGTAGTACTCGCTGACGCGCTTGATGCCATCGGGGTCACGCAGGAACATCTCGGGCCGTCGGATGATGATCTGACGCAAGTCGAGCGATCCCTGGATAGTGACATTCGGCATAAGCCCCTCTCCATCCTGGCCGGCGGTCTGACTCACCCGACGCGATTGACGCTCCACTCCGCGGTGCAGCGTCCGTGTTATGTACCGGCCCCCTTGCAGATGGTCAAGCCGCAGCGCGGCCATCGCCGCCCAAATAGACGCTCCGTAGAGGCGATATTGTACGGTTGGGAGGCGAAGCATGCGCTCCACGGGTGACGGCTTTACAGCGCCGCGACTTGCCCGGTATAAGCCCGGTGAGAACCCTGTACCGAGACGAGGCGGCCCATGTTTTCGATGCCTACCCGCCCTCCCGAGCATGAAAGCCCGCATATCGCGTCCATTCAGGAGGCGATCGAGGAAATTCGGGCCGGCCGGATGATTGTCCTGATGGACGACGAAGACCGCGAGAACGAGGGCGACCTGTGCATGGCCGCGGAGAAAGTCACGCCCGAAGCCATCAACTTCATGGCGAAATACGGCCGGGGGCTGATCTGCCTCCCAATGGCCGAGGAACGCATCGACGCGTTGGGCCTGCCGATGATGGTGGACAAGAATACCGCGCCGCTCGGCACCGCGTTCACCGTGTCGTTCGATGCGCGGAAGGGGGTGACGCGCGGAGTGTCTGCAGAAGACCGGGCCACAACGATTCTGGAAGCCACGCGGCTTGATGCGCGACCCGAAGATTTCATCGTGCCGGGTCACGTGTTTCCGCTCCGCGCGCGCAAGGGCGGCGTGCTGGTGCGCACCGGCCAGACGGAAGGGGCGGTCGACCTCTCGCGGCTGGCCGGTTTGGGGCCGTCCGGCATCATTTGCGAGATCATGAACGAAGACGGCAGTATGGCGCGCCTGCCCGACCTGGAAGCCTTCGCCGTCGAGCACGGCTTCAAGATCGCGACGATCGCCGACCTGATCCACTACCGCCTGCAAAACGATTCCCTGGTCCACCACGTGGCGGAAGCGCGCCTGCCCACGCATTCCGGCGGCGAGTTCACGGCCCACGTGTACACCAGCGACGTGGACGAGGCCGAACACTTCGTGCTGGTGAAAGGGAAGATCGAGCCGGACGAGCCCGTTCTGGTCCGCTCGCACGCCGAGTACGTGCCCGGCGACGTATTCGGCTACACCTACGGCAACACCAGCGCGTTGCTCGAACAGTCGATGGCACGCATTGCCGAGGAAGGCCGGGGCGTCATCCTCTACCTGCGGCAAGGCAGGCAGGGCGAACACCTGTCCCGGGACGTGCACGGCGCGGGCGGCAGGCCGGACCCGGCCGGCAAGAATCCCGGCTCCCAACTCCGCGACTTCCGGGATTACGGCATCGGCGCCCAGATCCTCCGCGACATGGGCGTGCGCAAGATGCGCCTGCTGACGAACTCTCCGCGGCGTCTGGTCAGCCTGCCGGGTTACGGCTTGGAAGTCGTCGAGACCGTCCCGCTGGGCTCGACGACTCCATCTCAGCCCACACAAAGAGAAGACCCGGCTCCGGCGCGCGCATCGGGCTGATCCCCGCAGGTGCATGTATCCTGGGAACGCGGGCCTCCGGCCCGCATCCGAAGCGGGCGAGACGCTCGCGCTCCCAGGGTCGAACGCTGGTTCTGTATGTCTTGACGGCTGTCTTTTTCTATGCGCTTGACGAAGGGGTGCCCGTCCCGGTGTTGCCGGCCGTATCTTCCGGATCAACCCAGTCGTATTCGCCGGTTCCGCCGTCGAACGTGAAGCTACCTTTGTCGCAGTCGGCGTGCGAGCCGCTGACGTCCAGATCCGTGTCGTTCACCGTCACCGTGATGGTGACCCCCTCACTGGTCACCTCTAGGTCGGCGTCGTAGGCTTGGTTCATGGCGAATTCGGCCTCCTGCATGATGACCGTATTCCGGACGTCCGATTCCACGCGGGTGCAGAAAGCCAACCCGCGATACGACGCGAACTGCGGAATGGCGATCGCCGCCAAAATGCCGATGATGGCGATGGCGACCAGAAGCTCGATCAGCGTGATACCCGTCTGATCCTTCGGGAATTCCGGCATGGCGTCGTCCTCTCGCTGTCCGCTGGGTTGGTGCCGCTCGCGTCAGATGCTCGTCCGCGGCGTCCCGCGTAGGTAACAAGAAGCCCGCAGTCTGTGAAGCGATACCGACGATCACCCGGTTGGGTTGCCGACGAGGGACGGGGTGCTGTCAGCCCCGCGAACCCCCCTCCCTAGCCCTCCCCCCTCAAGGGGGGAGGGAATTTTCTTCTTCTCCGCTTATATTCTCTCTAGCTCTCTATTGAGGATCGGCGGGCCGGTCGGGGACTCCGCTTCATTGAGAGGCAACAGGTAAATCGACACCCGGCCGAATCCGCTTCATGCGGGGCGGTCGCCGGGCTAATTGAGGACGGTGCCGAGTTGGAAGATGGGGAGATACATCGAGATGACCAGCCCGCCGATCACGACGCCCAGGAAGACGATCACCAGCGGTTCCATCAACGCGGTGAGATTCGCCACGGTGCTCTCGACCTCGTCGTCGTAGAACTCGGCGACCTTCGCCAACATGGCGTCCAGCGCCCCGGTGGTCTCGCCGACCTGAATCATGTGGCCGACCATGTCCGGAAAGACCCGACTTTCGATCAGCGGTGCGGCCAGAGGTTTGCCCTGGCCGACGCTGTGGCGCGCCGCCAGTACGGCCTGCTCGACGATGCGGTTACCAGCAGTCTTGGCCGTGACGGCCAGCGCATCGAGGATCGGGACGCCGGAGGACGTCAGCGTGCTCAAGGTCTGCGTGAAGCGGGCCACCGCAGCCTTTCGGGCGATGGCGCCGAACACGGGCAACGCGAGGATCAGCCGGTCGGTTTGCCGCCGGCCGGTTCCGGTTCGGGCATAGCCACGCAACAGGAGGAAGAGACCACCTGCGCCCGCGACGACCTGCCAGAAATAGGCCGCAGCGTATTCGCTCGCTGCGATGGCGATGCGGGTCGGGAGGGGAAGCTGCTTGCCGAAGCTGGCGAACATCTGCCCGAAGACCGGGATGACGTAGGCCAGCAGCAGCGCGGTGACCAGCACGGCCACGCCGACGATGCTCGCCGGATAGATCAGGGCGGTTTGCAGTTTCGCCCGGAGCTTGGCCGCTTTTTCCTGAGCGTCGGCCAGCCGCGTCAGGATGCGGTCGAGCGCACCCCCGAGTTCGCCCGCGGTGACCATGCTGACGTAGAACTCGCCGAACGCCCCGGGGTGCTTCCGCAACGCCTCGGCGAACGCCGTGCCGCTCTCGACGTCGCGCTTGACTTGGCCGACGACCCCGGCGAACGTCCGGTTTCTGGTCTGGCGGGCCAGCAGGTCCAGCGCCTGCACGATGGGGAGTCCGGCGTCGATCATCGCCGCGAGCTGGCGCGTGAACACGACCACGTCCGCGGGTTTCACGCGCGGACGCAGTCCGGGCAGCGTGATTTCGGTCCGCAGGCCGCGGGACTTGGCCCGGATGCGGTTGGGCAGCGGGCGGATGCGCCGTCCACGCAGGCGTGCCGCAACCGCGGAGACGTTCGGCGCCTCCATTTCGCCGCGCACCGAGCGCCCGTTCGGCCCGATGCCCTGCCAACGGAAGACGGGCATGCGGCGCGCCTCAGTCAGCCCCGCGCAGCGCCCGCGACAGCGCACCCGACATGACGCGCAGCGGCGCCGGGTGGCCCGTCCACAACGCGAACGCCGCGGCGCCCTGGTGGAGCAACATGCGGCGTCCGTCCAGCGTCGGACGTCCGGCCCGTGCGGCGTTGCGGAGAAACCGCGTCGGTTCGGCGCCGTAAACGAGGTCGTAGAACAGGCAGGTGCGCGGCGCCGCGCGATAGGCGAGGGTGGGAAAGTCGCCGCCGTGCAACCCGAGCGGCAGGCTGTTCACGATGAGCGCGGCCCGCGCGAGCAGCTTCGGGTCCTGCAACGCGGCGAGCGGCGCCGCGGCCAGCGTCGTCGATCCGGTCGTGCGGGAAGCTCGAATCAGCCGGGCCGCGTTGGCCGGTGTGCGGTTCACCACCGTGACCTGCGCGCAGCCGGCCTGTATCAACGCGACCAGCACGGCACGTGCGGCCCCGCCGGCGCCGATCAGCACGACCTCGCGGGCGCGTACGTTGCGCCGGCGCTCGGTGAGCGAGCGGAGAAAGCCCAGTCCGTCCGTATTGTCGCCGACCAGCCGTCCGTTGCGGTGGACGACGGTGTTGACCGCCTTGCACGAGTCCGCCGCGGGGCTGAGTTCGTCCAGGTAGCGGACGATGCGCTCCTTGTGCGGCACGGTCACGTTCACGCCGGCAAGGTCGAGGCTGCGGATCGCACGGACGGCGTCGCGAAGATTCGTGGGATGGACCGGAAACGGCACGTACACGTACGGCAACCCCAAGGCGCGGAACGCGGCGTTGTGCATGGCCGGCGAGCGGCTGTGCGCGACCGGGTCGCCGAAGATGCCGATCACGCGCGTGGCTCCGGTCACGCGGCCCGACGGAGGCACGGGTCAGGTCGCCTCGAACAGGGGCGCGTCCGGGCCGTCCGCCGCTTCCCTGGCGCGGCTGCGGGAGGATTTTCGTCCCTTGCGGGCGGCCCGTTCTTCGTTGGCGGCCTGCTCCTTGAGCACCGCGTGGGCCGCGGCCAGCCGAGCGATCGGGACCCGGTACGGGGAGCAGGACACGTAGTCCAGACGGACGTTGTGGCAGAATTCGACCGACGCCGGGTCGCCGCCGTGCTCGCCACAGATGCCCATCTTCAGCCCCTCCCGCACCGCCCGCCCCTTCTCCACGGCCAGCGCGATCAACTGGCCCACGCCGCCCAGATCGATGGAGGCGAACGGGTCGTGGGGGAAGATGCCCTGCGAAACGTAGTCGGGCAGGAACTTGCCGGAGTCGTCGCGGCTCAGACCGAGCGTCATCTGCGTCAGGTCGTTCGTGCCGAACGAGAAGAAGTCCGCGGCGCCGGCGATTTCGTCGGCGCGCAGCGCGGCACGCGGCACTTCGATCATCGTGCCGATCAGATAGTGCGGCGTGGTGCCCTGGGTGGAAATGACCTCGGCGCACACGTGCGCCACGCGCTTGCGCAGAATCTCCAGTTCCCGTTTGTGGCCGACCAGCGGGATCATGATCTCCGGCAGCACGGTCAGGCCGGTGCGCGTCAACTCGCACGCGGCTTCCATGATGGCCGTGACCTGCGCCTCGTAGATCTCCGGGAAGGTGATGCCCAGCCGGCAGCCGCGGTGGCCCAGCATCGGGTTCAACTCGTGCAGCACGTTGCGCTTCGTACGCAGCCGATCGACCGGAAAGCGGAGCTTCGCCGCCAGGGTTTCCAGGTCGGCGTCGGTCTGCGGCAGAAATTCGTGCAGCGGCGGGTCGAACAGCCGGATGGTGACCGGCAGCCCCTGCATGGCGCGAAGCATCCCGACGAAGTCGGCCTTCTGCATGGGCAGAATTTTGCGCAGCGCGCGCATGCGGGCGTCGGTATCGTCGGCCAGAATCATCTCGCGGACCGCGTCGATGCGGTCGCCCTCGAAGAACATGTGCTCGGTTCGACACAGGCCGATGCCCTCGGCGCCGAACGCGCGCGCGACCTGGGCGTCGCGCGGCGTGTCCGCGTTGGCCCGGATGCGCAGACGGCGCGTGCGGTCGGCCCAGGTCATCAGCGCCTTGAAGGCCGGGCTCTCCATGCTCGGTTCGATCGTCGGAATGCGGCCGGGAAAGACCTCGCCGGTCGAGCCGTCCAGGGTAATCGGATCGCCGGCGTGCAACACGAGCGACCCGCCGCGCACCTGCAATTCCTGGCGGGCGTAGTCGATCTCCAGAGCTTCGCAGCCGACCACCGCGCATTTGCCCATGCCGCGGCTCACCAGCGCGGCGTGCGAGCTGGCTCCGCCCCGCGCGGTCAGAATGCCCTCCGCGGCGTTCATGCCGTTGATGTCTTCCGGGGAGGTCTCGACGCGGACCAGCACGACCGGCCGGCCGGCGGCGGCCGCGAGTTCCGCGTCCTCGGCCGAGAACACGACCTCGCCGCTCACCGCGCCGGGAGACGCCGGCAACCCGCGCGCGATCGCTTCGCGGGGCGCGTCGGGATCGAGAATGGGGTGCAGAAGCTGGTCGAGTTGGGCGGGCGCCACGCGCAACGTGGCCTGTTCTTCGGTGATGCGTCCCTCATAGACCATATCGACGGCGATCTGGACCGCGGCCGCGGCCGTCCGCTTGGCGGTGCGGGTCTGCAGCATCCACAGGTGGCCGTGCTCCGCGGTGAACTCGATGTCCTGCGCGTCGCGATAGTGCGATTCCAGGGTCTGGGCGACGGCTTTGAGCTGGCCGAAGCAGTCCGGCATCTGTTCCTCGAGTGCCGGATAGCGCGCCTTGCGTTCGTCCTCGGAACGGCCCTCACGCTGCGCCCGCTGGCGGGAGGCCGACAGCGTGATCTGCTGCGGCGTGCGGATCCCGGCGACCACGTCCTCGCCCTGAGCGTTGATCAGAAAATCGCCGTTCAGTTCGCGGACCCCGGTCGCCAAGTCGCGGGTGAACGCCACGCCCGTGGCGCAGTCGTCTCCCAGATTCCCGAATACCATGGCCTGGACCGTGACCGCGGTGCCCCACTCGTCCGGGATGCGTTCGATGCGGCGGTACGTCGCGGCGCGCGCGTTGTTCCACGAGCCGAAGACCGCGCCGATCGCCCCCCAGAGCTGGTCGTGTGGGTCGTCGGGAAACGGAACCCCCTGGCGCTCCTGAATGAGGCCCTTGAAGATGGTGACGAGTTCCCGCAGGTCGTCCGCGGAAAACTCGACGTCGGACGCGATGCCTTTGGCCGTCTTTTTTTCTTCGATGATCCGCTCGAACGGGTCGCGCTCCGCCTTGGACTCCGGCTTGAGCCCGAGCACGACGTCGCCGTACATCTGTACGAACCGGCGATAGCAGTCGTACGCGAAGCGCGGATTGCCGGACTGCTCGATGAGCCCCTCGACGGTCTTGTCGTTCAGTCCCAGGTTCAGGACCGTGTCCATCATGCCCGGCATGGACACCGGGGCGCCCGAGCGGATCGACAGCAACAGCGGATTGCCGGCATGGCCGAACCGCCGGCCGATGATCTTTTCGATGCGGTGCAGCCCCGTTCGGACCTGCTGCGACAGCTCCGGCGGATAGGTGTGGCCGTAGGCGTAGTAGTGGCTGCACACCTCGGTCGTGATCGTCATGCCGGGCGGGACGGGCAGCCCGAGGCCGGCCATTTCGGCCAGGTTCGCTCCCTTGCCGCCGAGCAGCCCGTTGAGGCCGGCGTTGCCGTCGGCGTGTCCGCCGCCGAACGCATAGACGTAGCGCTTGCGGCGCGCGCGTTTGCGTTTCGGCGCCGGTCCGTTTGCAGTTTGCCGTTCCATGGCGTGCGTCGAATTTTCCTGTGCGAGGTCGGGGTCTTCCGCCTCCGTACGCGAGTCCCGTGACCGGATAATCGTCTCAGCCTAGCCCGCAGGGAAACGCTTGTCGAGAATCCGATCCCGCTTCAGGTCGAGGCAAGCACGTCTTCGTTCGGCGCCTCCGCGGTCTGTTCAAGGAAGGCGAGCGACTTGAGCGGGCGCGATAAGTGGCGAGTCAACAGCCGCGATACGAGCGCCCGGGCTTCGCGGGATACGCGCGGGGACGGAGCCTCGCTCGGCTCGGACGCGTCCGCCAACCATGTCCGCAACGTGGCCAGCGTCTCGCAAGAGAGGCGCAGCGTTGCGCTGCCGCGGGCGGCGCACGAAGGGCAGAGCAGGCCACCCGACCCCGGCGAAAAACCGAGCACGGCTCCGTTGCGCGGGCCGTCCAGCGCGGTGCCGCAGGCTTGGCATTCGGCCAGATCGGGCGCATAGCCGACCTCGGCCAACAGGCGGAGTTCGAACGCGGGCCGGAACAGCCCCGGAACCTCGTCCCGTGTTTCGAGCGTCCCGAGGCCGCGGAGCAACAGATCGTACAGTTCGGCGCCGGCCTCGCGGCCGGCCACCATGACGTCGGCCAACTCGGCCACGTAGCTGGCCAGGGCGAACCGGTGCAGATCCCGACTCGGGCGGCGAAACGCCCGGACCATCTCGCACCCCAGGATGAAGGCGAGTTCGTCCGTCCGGCTCGGCCGGAATCTGAGCCGGACGTGCGTGAACGGCTCCAGCACGTTGACGAACCGGCGCCGCGAACGTTTGGCCCCCTTGGCGATGCCCGTGACCTTTCCCCGGTCGCGGGTGAGGAAGGTCACGATCTTGTCGGACTCGCCGTGCGGCCGGGTCCGCAACACCACGGCCAGGGTGCGTTCCTCGTGCATATTTCAGCTTGACAGTCCGAATGGTCGTTCTTAGATTCCCGAAAACTTTCCGGCCCGCCTCCCAGACATACGGGAAAAGACGACGAGAAAAAACGGAACAGACGGCCGCCGCCGGTCTGGGCGGACGCACCCGCACCCCGCACCAATGGCAACAGATACGACGCCGACGGAAACCGCCTCCCCGGTCGAGCCTCCCGAATCTCCGACACGAACGCGGCAGGAAGTATCGCCGCCCGACGCGAGCGTCGCCCCTCCCGACGCCGAACAGGAGGCGAGTTCGGATCACCCCGACGAGCCGAGTCCGCAGGAGCCCCGGTCGTCTGCCGCAGACTCGACGGAACCGGAGAACGAGGACGAACCCGCGGCCTCTCCCGCATCCGATGCAACGGATACGGACCGAGAGGCGGACGCTCGGGAATCGGAGCACGCGGCGCCGGACCCGGTGGAGGAAGTCGCGCGCCTGCAGGCCGAGTTGGCGGAAACTACGGCGCGTTACGACGACCTGTTGCTCAGGGAACGCGCCGAACTCGAGAATTTCAAACGCCGCATGCAGCGCGACAGGATCGAAGCGGTCCGCTTCGCCGCGGAGCCGCTCTTACGCGACGTCCTGCCCGTGATGGACAACCTCGAACGGGCCGTCGGACACGCCCGGGACGCGGGAGAAAGTCCCGGCCAAGCCCTCGTCGAAGGCGTGGAAATGGTCTTGCGGGCCTTGTCCGACGTGCTGGAGAAACACGGCGTCACGCGGGTCGCGGCGTGCGGTACGCCGTTCGACCCCGGCGTGCATCAGGCCGTGGCCCACGTCGAAGACGGTGCCGCGGAGCCCAACACGGTACTCGACGAGCACCAGTCCGGGTATCGCTTCCACGACCGGCTGCTGCGGCCGGCCATGGTCAGCGTCGCCAAGGCGCCGTCCGAACCGCAGCCCGACGACGGCGAAAAATCGGCGTGACGGTTGCCAACGCCCCGGAGGATGATTAACTCGGGCTGGAGGCGGGTTCGGCGCGTCCTTTCTCCATCGCGCCCACAGACCCGCATCGCTCTCGCGCCGGTTTTTCCGACGGCATCCGACACAAGGAGACTGACATGGGAAAAGTCATCGGCATCGATCTGGGAACGACGAACTCGGTGGTCGCCGTCATGGAAGGCGGCGAGCCCACGGTGATCACCAACGCCGAGGGGAACCGCACGACGCCGTCGGTCGTCGCGTTTCCCGACAGCGGGGAACGGCTGGTCGGACAGATCGCCAGCCGCCAGTCCGTCACCAACCCGGAAAACACGATTTTCTCGATCAAGCGCCTCATCGGCCACCGCTATGAAGACGCGGAGGTCGAAAAAGCCAGAAGTCTCCTTCCCTACAAGGTGGTGAAATCCGACGACGGCGGCGCCTGGGTCGAGAGTCGCGGCAAGCAGTACAGCCCGCCCGAGATTTCGGCGTTCACCCTGCAGAAAATGAAGCAGACGGCCGAGGACTATCTCGGCGAGAGCGTCACCGATGCCGTCATCACGGTGCCCGCCTATTTCAACGACTCGCAGCGCCAGGCAACCAAGGACGCCGGCCGCATTGCCGGACTGAACGTGCAGCGCATCATCAACGAGCCGACCGCGGCCTCGCTGGCCTACGGGCTGGACAAGAAGAAGGACGAACGCATCGTGGTCTTCGATCTGGGCGGCGGCACGTTCGACGTCTCCATCCTCGAAGTCGGCGACGGCGTGTTCGAGGTCAAGGCGACCAACGGCGATACGTTTTTGGGCGGCGACGATTTCGACCAGCGCATCATCGACTATCTGGCCGACGAATTCAAAAAAGAGCAGGGTGTGGACCTGCGCACCGACCGCATGGCTTTGCAACGCCTCAAAGAGGCGGGCGAAAAGGCCAAGTGCGAGCTGTCGTCGTCCGTGGAGACCGAGATCAACCTGCCCTTCATCACGGCCGACCAGTCCGGCCCCAAGCACCTGACCACCAAGCTGACGCGCGCCAAGCTCGAAGCCCTGTGCGCCGACCTGCTCGACCGCCTGGGGGATCCCTGCCGGACCGCGATGAAGGACGCGGGACTCGCCGCGCAGCAGATCGACGAGGTGGTGCTGGTCGGCGGCATGACGCGCATGCCGGCGGTGCAGCAACGCGTCGCCACGCTGTTCGGCAAGGAGCCCCACAAGGGCGTCAACCCGGACGAGGTGGTGGCCGTGGGCGCGGCCATTCAGGGCGCGGTGCTGACCGGCGACGTCAAGGACGTGCTGCTGCTGGACGTGACCCCGCTCTCCCTGGGCATCGAAACGCTGGGCGGCGTGTTCACGCGGCTGATCGAAAAGAACACCACCATCCCGACCAAGAAGAGCCAAGTCTTCTCGACCGCGGCCGACAACCAGACCGCGGTCACCGTCCGCGTCCAGCAGGGCGAGCGCGAAATGGCCGCGGACAACAAGCTGCTCGGGCAGTTCAACCTGGAGGACATTCCGCCGGCGCCGCGCGGCGTTCCGCAGATCGAAGTGAACTTCGACATCGACGCCAACGGCATCGTCCACGTCAACGCCAAGGACCTCGGCACCGGCAAGGAGCAGTCGATCCGCATCACGGCTTCCAGCGGCCTGTCCGAGGACGAGATTCAGCGCATGGTCCAGGAAGCCGAATCCCACGCCGAGGAGGATCAGGCCAAGAAGGCGCGCATCGAGGCGCACAATCAGCTCGATTCGCTGATCTATGCGACCGAGAAATCCCTGGTCGACAACAAGGACGGGGTGGACGCGGACACCAGGAGCGGTATCGAAACCGCGCTCGACAAAGCCAAGAAGGCGCTGGAGGACGACGACGCCGAGGCCATGAAGGCGGCCACCGAGGAACTCACCCAGGCGTCGCACAAACTCGCCGAGGCGATGTACGCCAAGGCGGCCAAGGAACAGCAGGCCGCGTCCGGGGACCAAGCCGGGCCCGGAGCCGCGGACGGGGGCGCACAGCAGGCCAAGAAGAACGACGACGTGGTCGACGCGGATTTCGAGGAAGTCAAATAGGCGGCGGCATTCCGACGCCCGCCTTGCCACACGGCCCCCGCTTCTTCTACGGTCGGGTTTCGCCCGCCGGAAAGGCGGGGGTTTTCGTATCGGCGCGCGGCCGCGCAGTGAGCACCACCGGATATGGCGAACAAAGCCGATTATTACCAACTTCTGGGCGTGGGCCGGGACGTCGACGGCGAGGAACTGAAGAAGGCGTACCGCAAAGCCGCGCTCCGCTACCATCCCGACCGCAATCCGGACGACAAGGTCGCCGAGGAGAAATTCAAGGAATTGTCCGAAGCCTACCAGGTTCTCAGCGACCCGGAAAAACGCGCCCAGTACGACCGTTTCGGACACGCGGCGTTCGAACAGGGCGGGCCGGGCGCGGGTGGTGGCTTCGGCTTTTCGGGCAATTTCGAGGACATCTTCGGCGACATTTTCGGCGATTTCTTCGGGGGCGGGCGGACGCGGCGCGCCCGCGGCGAGGACCTGAGCTATGCGATCAACGTGTCGTTCGAGGAAGCCGCGTTCGGCACGGAAAAGACCATCGCGGTGCCGCGGCGGGTCCGGTGCACGCCGTGCCAGGGCAGCGGTGCCAAAGCCGGCACCCAGCCCCGCACCTGCTCGACCTGCCACGGTAGCGGCCAAGTCCGCTTCCAGCAGGGCTTCTTCACCGTCGCCCGCACCTGCGACCGGTGCGGCGGGCAGGGTTCGATGATTACCGACCCGTGCCCGGAGTGTCGCGGCGGGGGCGTCGTCCGCAAGACGTCCAACCTGCAGATCAAGATTCCCGCGGGGGTGGACACCGGTTCCCGGCTGAAGCTGCGCGGCGAGGGAGAAGCCGGGCCGACGAACGGCGTGCCCGGCGACCTGTACGTGACGATTCGCGTGGCCGAGCACCCGCTGTTCGAGCGCCACGACAACGAGGTGGTCTGCGAACTGCCGATCAGCTTTCCGCTGGCCGCGCTGGGCGGCGAGATCGAGGCCCCCACGCTGGAGGGGAAAATCAAGATGAAGATCCCGCCCGGCACTCAGTCGGGGCGGATTTTCCGCCTCCGCGGCAAGGGCGTGGCCGATCTGCGCGGCGGCCTGCGCGGCGACCAGTTGGTGCGCGTGGTGGTGGAAACGCCGACCAAGCTCGGGGCCAAGGAGAAGAAGCTGCTCAAGGAATTCGCGCAGCTCAACGGCGACCACGTGCACCCCATCTCCAAGGGGTTTTTCGAAAAGGTCAAGGAACTGTTCGGCTAAGCGGCCATGACCATCCGGGACGTCGGTGAGTTCGCCTTTCTCCGCCGACTGCGGGCACGACTGCCCGATGCCTTTCATACATCGCAGGTCCGACTCGACGTAGGCGACGACTGCGCCGCGCTCGCGTTGCCGGGCACGACCGTGCTGACCACCGACGCCATGATCGAGGGCGTCCACTTCCGCACCGGGTGGGCGCCCTTCGACGTCCTGGGCCGCAAGGCGTTCGCCGTCAACGCCAGCGACGTGGCGGCCATGGGCGGCGAGCCGACGTTCGCGTTGTTGAACCTGGGTCTCCCGCCCGACACGTCGGTCGAAGCCCTCGACGCGTTGTTCGATGGATTCCTGGCCGCGGCGGGCGATCATCGTACCTCGCTGGTGGGCGGGAACCTGAGCGTGGCGCCGCAGTTCACGATTGCGGTGACGCTGCTGGGCCGCGTCGCGGCCGGCCTCATCACGCGAGCCGGCGCGCGTTCCGGTGACGACCTGTACGTCAGCGGGACCGTAGGCGACGCCGCGCTCGGGCTGCGGCTGCTGACCGACGAGCCGAGTGCGAACGCCGACTCGACCGCGGTTCGCGATCTCACCGAGCGTTTCTTGCAGCCGACCGCGCGCGTATCGGTCGGTCGTGCACTCGCTGTACAACGGCTGGCGACGGCCATGATCGACGTAAGCGACGGGCTGCTCCAAGACTTGGGGCATTTGTGCGAGGCGAGCCATGTCGGCGCGCTGGTAGAGGCCGACCTCCTGCCGCTGTCCGACGCCTATCGGGCGGTCGTCGGCTCAGACTGGACGCCTGCGCTCACCGGCGGTGAGGATTACGAACTGCTGTTCAGCGCGCCACGTGCCACGCGACTCGAAATACGAAATGTGGCCGGCGCGTGTGGATGTCCGCTGACGCGCATCGGCGGTGTCCGGCCGCGGGATGCCGGGGTCGGCGTCGTGCTTCCCGACGGCGTTCATCCCGCGGACGAGTTCACCGGCTTCGACCATTTCTCTCCGAGGCCGACATGACGCGCGACCGACTGCACGCGCTGCTCGCCCAAGTGCAAAAGGGGGAGGTCTCCGTCGAGCGCGCGTTGACCACGCTGAAGCAGCTTCCCTTCCAAGACCTCGGCTTCGCCCGCGTGGATCACCACCGGGCACTGCGGAAGGGATTTCCCGAGGTGATCTGGGGGCCGGGCAAAACGAGCGAACAGATCGCCGCGATTGCCGGCCGACTGACTGAACAGGGGCAGCCGGCCCTGATTACCCGCTTGGAAGCAGACCAGGCCCGCGTGGTCCGGGAACGTCTTTCAGCGCTGACCTACCATGCCACGGCACGAGTCGGCACGCTCGGCGAACGGCCCACGCCTCACGTTGACGAACCGGTGTTCGTGCTGAGCGCGGGCACTGCGGACATGCCGGTGGCGGAGGAAGCCGCGGTGTGTGCGGAGTGGCTGGGGAACCGGGTGGAGCGGTTGTACGACGTCGGAGTCGCCGGTCTCCATCGTCTGCTCGACTCGCTGGACCGGCTGGCAGGCGCGTCGGTCGTGATCGTCGTCGCGGGCATGGAAGGCGCGTTGCCGAGCGTCGTCGGCGGCTTGATCGACAAACCGATCATCGCGGTGCCGACCAGCATCGGCTACGGGACGAGTTTCGGCGGCGTAGCCGCGCTGCTCGGCATGTTGAACTCCTGCGCCGCGGGCGTGACGGTCGTCAACATCGACAACGGCTTCGGTGCCGCGGCCGCGGCCACCAGCATCAACCAGGCGGTTGCGCGGCTGAGCCGGTGGGCGACCTGAGTGCTCATTCTTCCCGCTCGGGGACATCCATGACGAGTTCCGACTTGCCGAACGGGTACGGCTCCAACGGGCTGACGCAAGGGCGGGCGAAACGCGCTCTGGGCGTCGGCACGCTGGCGACCTCAGTGGGCGGCAGTTATGCGTGGGACGCCCTGACGCAACCGTTCCGGTCGGCCGAGGCGGGCGAACGGGCGCGGCTCGACCTGCACCTCAAGAACGCATTGCGCATCGTCGAACGCTCGCGCGAGTTGCGCGGGGCGTTCATGAAACTCATCCAGATGCTGAGTATGCGCGGCGAACTCTTCCCGTCCGAGGTCATGGACGTCCTGTCGGTCGTCCAATCGTCCGTGCCGCCGATGGAGTATCCGCTCATCAAGCGCCAACTCCGGCGCGAACTCGGCGCGAATCCGAAGCGGGTGTTCAGACGTTTTGAGAAACAGGCGTTCGCCGCGGCGTCGCTCGGCCAAGTCCACCGGGCCGAACTGCGCAGCGGCGAGCCCGTCGTCGTGAAAGTCCAGTACCCCGGGGTGGACGAGACGGTCGAGCACGATCTGAAGAACCTCAAGGCGGTATTGCGGATCTTCACCGTCGTCCTGCGCGACGTGCTGCGCCAGGATTTCGACGCCGGGGAAATTGCCGGGGAACTGGAAGCCCGCCTGCGCGAGGAAGTCGATTACGGCAACGAAGCCGCAAACGCCGCGCTGTTCGGGCGGCTGTTCGCCACGGACGCCGACGTCGTCATCCCGCGCGTGTACCTGGAGTTTTCCTCGCGCCGCGTCCTGACTCTGGACTACGTCGAGGGCTACCCGCTGCGCGCCGCGCTCGCCCCGGGTGTCGATCCCGACGTCAAGGACTGGCTGGCGGTCAAGTATTTCGAGGTGACGTGGCAGCAGATTTTTTCCCACGGGGTGCTGCACGCCGACCCGCACCCCGGCAATTATCTCGTCACCTATCATCCAAAGCTCGCCATGCTGGACTTCGGCAGCGTGCGCTTCTTCTCCGACGCGCTGCGCGACGCGCATCGGCGCTTGGCGTCGGCCGTGTTGCAGCGGGACGAGGCGGCAATGGCGGGGTGCTTCGTCGAACTGGACTATCTCGACGCAGACGCCGACCCGGAACCGCTCATCCGCATCATGTATCTGATCTTCGAGCCCGTGCTCGAAGACCGGGTTTACGACCCACGCGATTTCCATTCGCTCGACAAGACGCGCGAGGTGACCGACATCGGCCTGCGCCACCGCCTGTTCAAGGCGCCGGGCCACCGTCTGTTGCTCGTGCGCGCGCTGCTCGGGCTGGAAGCCTACGTCCAGCAATTCGGGACGGTCACGAACTGGCACCGACTTTTCCGGCGTTGTCTGGAGGCGTCGGCCCCGGCGCAGCCGGTGGACGGCGTGGCCGTGTCATGAGCCGGGCGTGGTGTCGCGGCGCCGTCCTCGCCTGCCTCGTCTTCGGCGGCAACGCGGCCGCGGACGAGGGAGCGTCCAGACTGCCCGGAGCGCCGCGGTTTTCCGAGGAACTGCAACAGCGGTTGGAACGTGCCGTCACCGAACATGACGCCGTATCGCGTACCCGCCACGTGTTGCCCGACGGGCGCCCGCGCTACACCAACCGCCTGATTCTCGAAGCCAGTCCGTATCTGCGTCAGCACGCCCACAATCCGGTCAACTGGTACGCCTGGGGGGACGAGGCGTTCGCCCGCGCCAAGCGCGAGAACAAGCCCGTCCTGCTCTCCGTCGGCTATGCGACGTGCCATTGGTGCCACGTCATGGCGCGCGAATCGTTCGAGGATACGGAGAGCGCCGCCTACCTGAACCGGCATTACGTGGCGGTCAAGGTCGATCGCGAACAGCGGCCTGACGTGGACGGCCTGTACATGGCCGCGGTGCACATGCTGAGCGGACGCCGCGGTTGGCCGCTGACGGTGTGGCTCACGCCGGACCGCGAGCCGTTCTACGGCGGCACTTACTTTCCGCCGCGCGACGACGTGCGCGGCCACTCCGAGGGCCTGCTCAGTCTGCTGGCGCGGTTGCGGGCCGTGTATCACGAGACGCCGGCCGAGGTGGCGTCGGTTACGCGCCGCCTGACGGACGCCTTGCCCGCGGCGCTGGCGCCCGATCCCGCTGACGGTGAAGCGGGGACATTGCGGCTAGGCGGGGACCTCGCCGAGACGTTCGGCCCGGTGCTCGACAGCGGGGCGCAGGCGTTCATGGTCGAGTTCGATGCAACGCACGGCGGATTCGGCAGGGCGCCGAAATTCCCGCGTAGCGTCGTGCTCGAATTTCTGATGCGGTACGCACGCCGAACGAACGATGCCGCGGCGCGCGCCGCGGTGATCGAAACCTTGGACGCCATGGCCGCGGGCGGCCTTCGCGACCAGATCGGGGGCGGGTTCCACCGCTACGCGACCGACCGGGCGTGGCGCGTGCCGCATTTCGAGAAGATGCTGTACGACAACGCGCTATTGGCCGTGGCCTACCTGGATGGCTTCCAGTTCAGCCGCCGCCCGGAATTCGCGCGCGTCGCGCGGAACACGCTCGACTACCTCGACCGCGAGATGAGCGCCCCGGGCGGCGGATTCTTTTCCGCGATCGACGCGGAAAGCGGGGGCGAGGAGGGGGCGTACTACGGTTGGCGGACGGACGAACTCGATGCGCTACTCAGCCCGACCCAGTCCAGACTGCTCCGGTCCCATTACGGATTTCCAGACGATCCGTACGCCCATGTGCCTTACGTCGCACGCCCGCTCGCAGACGTTGCCGAAAGGTTGGGGTTGAACGTGGTCGAGGCGGAGCGCGCACTGCAAGCGGCCCGTGCCAAGCTCAAGCGCGCTCGGAACCGCCGGCCCGCGCCACAGACCGACGCCAAGGTGCTCGCGGGGTGGAACGGGCTCGCGATCTCGGCGTTCGCCAAGGCAGCCCACGTGCTGAACGAGCCGGCGTATGCTATCCGCGCGGCCAGAGCGGCGCGCTTCGTCCTGGAACGCATGCACCACGACGGGCGACTCCGCCGCAGCGCGCTGGGTGAAATAACGACCGGCGACGCCTACCTCGACGATTACGCATTTCTGATTGCCGGGCTGCTCGACCTGTATGAGGCCGACTTCGATCCCGGCTGGCTCAATCACGCCATTGCGCTGCAAACGGTGCTGGACGCCCACTTCTGGGATGATGCAGGGGGCGGTTATTTCCTCAGCGCGGACGATACCGAGCGATTGCTGGCGCGCGAAAAGCCGGCCTACGACGGCGCCCTCCCGTCCGGCAATGCGGTCGCGGTCGGCAATCTGCTGCGCTTGGCGGAGTTCACGACCCGGCCCGAGTATCGCACGCGCGCCGAGGCATGTTTTGCGGCGTTTGCCGCGCAGTTGAGGAACCGCCCGGCCAGCTTACCGAAGCTGTTGATCGCGCTCGACTTCGCACTGGACCGGCCCAAGGAAATCGCCATCGTCAAGGCGGCCCCCCACGATGACGTGGAACCGTTCCTTGCACGGTTACGCGGCACGTTTCTGCCGAACCGGGTTTTGGCAGTCGTCACACAGGGAGAGGATTCGGCCGCCCACCAACGCCTCATTCCGTGGTTGGAAGCCAAGATCGCGATCGGCGGCCGGGTCACCGCCTACGTATGCGAGCGCCACGTCTGCAAGTTGCCGACCGACGATCCGGACACGTTCGCCCAGCAAATCGCGCAGTAGCCGTCCTGTTTGGGGCTCCAGCCCTCTCCCCCCTTCGACAAGCTAGGGACCGCCGGGAGAGGGCTGGAGCCTGCCCTGGACCCGATCCGGGGAATTTGATCCGGGGGAGAGGATTCAGCCCGCAACCGCGAATCCGCCCCAGAATTCCAAAGGGTGACACCACCAGTTTGATAGGTCGGATTAGCGAAGCGTAATCCGACAATGGGCGGGCGGCTGAGCAACTCCGCAATAGCTCCGATTTCCTCGCACGGTCAGGACGGGGAAGGCGGGGCGACGGGTGCCTTGGCCTCCGCTTGCAGGCGGCCGATGTCGTCGCGCGGCCCGGCCAGGATCAGCGTGTCGCCCTCGACCAGCGGCTGGTCGGGTTCGGGCAGCCGGTCTTCCGAGCCTTCGCCGATCCGGCTGCGGATCGCCAGCACGGTCGTCCGATAGCGGGCGCGCAGGTCGAGTTCCTGCAACGTCCGGCCCGCGAATCCGGCCGGCACCGACAGCGTCAGCACCGTGTAGCGGGAGGGCATGGCGAGCCGGCCCTCATCCTGTGCGTCGGCGCTCGGCATGCTGCTGATCATCTCCCGGCGCAACACCTCGCGGTCGTACAGGTCGAGCAGGTCGGCCTGCGTGACCGCGCCGACGACGCGGGTACTGGCCGCGTCCGGCGTGACGGGCAGGCCGTCGAGTTGCGTCTCGCGGAATTTGCGCAGGCAGGTCTCCAGCGGCTCGTCGGCGTGGGCCACGGCCGGCACCGGGCGCGCCACGTCGCGTGCCACGATCAGGCCGTCGAGCGGTCGCTCGTTCAGCAAGGTCTTGACGTCGTGGACCGAGATCATGCCGGTCAGCCGGTCGTCCGCGTCCAGCGTGTAATAGCGGGATTCGGTCGATCCCAGAATCCGGCTGACGACGTGTTGGAACGCGGTTCCGTCGGCCAGCGTGGGCGCCGGCGTGCGCATCACGTCCGCGACGCGGAACGAGCGCATGACCGACTCCTCGCGGCCCACCGCCAGCGACACCCCGCGGCGCGCCAGCTTGGCGGTGTACATCGACAGCGGGTGCAGGTAGCGCGCGGTCAGCGTGCTCAGCGTGCACGCGATCATGACGGGCAGGATGATGTGATACCCGTCGGTGATCTCCAGCAGCATCAGAATGGCGGTGACCGGCGCGTGCGTGGTGCCGGCCACGACCGCGCCCATGCCGATCATGGCGTACGCCTCGGGCGAGGCCGTCACCCCGGGGAGGAAGGCGTGCACGAACCGGCCGAACAGCCCGCCCGCGACCACGCCGAGAAACAGCGACGGGGAGAAGATGCCGCCGGACGCGCCCGAGCCCAGCGTGATGCACGTGGCGGCCAGTTTGAGGAGGAACAGGGCCAGCAGCACGTGCCAGGCGCGCGTGTGCTGCAGCAGGCCGGACATGGCCTCGAAGCCGGTGCCGTACACCTCGGGCGCCAGCAGCAGCAGCACGCCCACGCCCAGGCCGCCGACCGCGGTCCGCGCCAGCGGCGGAATGGGGCTCTGCTCGAACAGGTCTTCGCTCTTGTACAGTGTCCAGGTGAACGCGACCGCGACCAGCCCCATCAGGACGCCGAGCAGGGCGTACAGCGGCACCTCGGCGTAGTGCACCAGCGTGTATTCCGGGATCAGGAAGGCCGGCGCGTCGCCCAGATACAGGCGGGAGACGGCCGTGGCCGTGACCGAGGCGAGCACGATGGGCGCGAACGTGGGGATCGAGAAATTTCCCAGAATCACCTCCAGCGCGAAGAACGCGCCGGCGATCGGGGCGTTGAACGTGGCCGCGATGCCGCCCGCGGCGCCGCAGCCGACCAGGGTGCGGATGCGGTTCGGGGTGAGGCCGAGGGCTTGGCCGACGGTCGAGCCGACCGCGGAGCCGATCTGGATGACGGGGCCCTCGCGTCCGGTCGAGCCGCCCGTGCCGATCGTGATCGCGGAGGCGAACGCCTTGGCGAACGCCACGCGCGCGCGAATGACGCCGCCGCGGCGCGCCACGGCTTCCATCACTTCGGGCACGCCGTGACCCCTGGCTTCGACCGCCCATTTGTAGACGATCGGCGCCACCAGGAGCCCGCCCAGCGTTGGTAAAGCGATGCGCCAGTACCACCCCAGGTCGGGGAGTTGCGCGAGCGGAGAATCCCCGCCGAGCGCCAGCCGTTGCACCGCGTGCAGCAGTTCGTGAAAGGCGATCGCCGCGCCGCCGACCAGCAGTCCGACCGCGCAGGCCAGCGCCATCGTGATCCCCTCGCGGCGGGACCGGAGCACGGCGCCGATCGAGTTGCGGACCGCGGCGAACATCATGCCGGATCGGACGACGGCGGATCGGGATGTGGGGTGTCGGAGAGGATGCAGGCGGCCGCGGACCGGGCACCCCGGTCCGCGTGTGGGACGTCGCCGGCCCTGTGCATCCGAACCGGCACCGCGCAGCCTAAAAATCGGGGCACGCTATTCGGGGAGGCCGAACATGCGCGACAGGGCGCGGATCTCGTCCTTGCGCCACGGCAGCGGCGCGGGGTCCTGAATCATCTGGTCGCGCTTGAGCTGCTCCACCACCGCGGGGTCGCGTTTCATGGGCACGCCGTACTCGCCCTCGAAGTACAGGCTCTCGAACGCGGGCCGCGGACGCTGGCCGCCGGCCTCCCACGACTCCGCGGGATAGCCGACCAGCATCGCGTACAGCGGCAGGAAGTGGTCGGGCACCTTCAGGACCTGTTTGGCGCGTTCGGTGTTGAACGCGGTCAGCAGGGCGCCCAGCCCTTCGTCGAACGCGGCCAGCAGCGCCTGGTTCATGGCGACCCCGCAGTCGATGGACACCGCGATGGGGTTGATGTTCGGGTCCCTGGAGATGGGATCGAGAATCTGCGGCCAGACCGTCTCCGCGATGAATTTGTGGCTCCAGCCGTGGGTGGCGTTGAGCGCCCCGACGTCGAAGAGTTCGCGCAGGGTGTCGCCGTGGCTCTCCTGAATGGCGTTGAGGTTGCCGTAGAAGTAGATGTGGACGGGCGCCATGTCGAGTTGCAAGGTAGTGGTCGGCACCTTGAGGGCTTGCAGGTCGTCCGCGGACAACTGGTCGCGTTCGATCACGACGGCGCGCAGGAACGAGGCGTTGACCGCGCACGACGCGAGTCGCGCGGCTTCCATGATCGTCTGGATTTTCTCGCGCTCGACCGGGCGATAGGGCACGAAATAGCGGATGGAACGGCGGCGGCCGACGACTTCCTTGAATTCCATGTGGGGGGCTCCTCGCTGGGCGGCGGTCGGGCCTGCTTAGCGTAGGCGCGCTTCGACAGTCAAGCCGCACCCTCGGGGAAAGATGAGCAAGACGGTCCCGTAGGGCAGGTTTTCCCCATCATAACCTGTATTTCCTCGTCATACCTCTTCGTCCCCCCGCCCCCGTCCGGCCCCCATCGTCATTCCGGCCCCCATCGTCGTTCCGGCCCCCATCGTCATTCCGGCGAAAGCCGGAATCCAGAGGACACCTTTCCCCTAGACCCCGGCTTTCGCCGGGGCGACGAGGGTGGGTGCCCCTGCGGAAGCCGGTATCCATCCGCTGGATTCCCGCTTTCATGGGAATGACGACCGGGTGGGGTCTTCAAGTATGTAATTCCCCCAGTAAGGTGTATCAGTATCGTCGAGTACGTCGTCCCCTATGAAATTCCCCATCGTGGAGACTCTTCCGGCTTGATTGATACACCACGGAGGCGGGATGAAAGCACATGATCGATCTGATGGAATCTTCCCTTGCGCTTCCTTTCTCTGTCTGGTAACGGGGCTGAATTGCGAAGCGGGTATCCAAGGACCCCAGGTGCATAGCATGATGCGAGAATCGACAAGGATCAGAATGAAAGAGCCCCCCCCCCCCCCCGCACAATCTGCGGGTCGCCCAGCGTCCTAGTTCCATCTTCCACACCGCGGTGTTTCCCGGCCGCCTGCAAGGGGCAGGCCGGTGAACTCGGCGTACGTGTTTCCATCGATCGTCCGGCCGCCGGGCCGGTGACTCGGTGTGCCTGCTGAGTGGGGGAGGGACATCATGGCAGAAGAAGCTACGAAAACCCAATTGGACACTTTACGAAAGCGTCTGCAAGGGGCCAAGGACGAACGGAAGATTGCTAAAGAGCCTTTGTCCAAAGCAAAACAGGATTTGGTGAAAGTACGACGAGCATCCCGAGAAATAATCGCGACAGCGAAAAAGCAGCACGCCGTAGCGAAGATGGATGCACGAATCAGGGAGGACAAAGAACGGCTCGAAAGATTGCCTCGGGAGGGTAGGGTTCGGTTGATGTTGTGCCGTCTGCTGAAAGTCAAGATCGCCTATCTCGAATGGCGTTCGGCTTGGACACGGCAGACTACCAAACGACTTAGGGAAGGAACGGGGCAGCTAGATGACTCTCACCAGCGTATAGAAGACGAGCAGAAAGACGTGGAGAACCGGTTGGAAAACAAGGAACGGGAAGAACAGACCCCAATCGAGGATGTGGAGAAGAAGCGAAGAGAGTTGGATACGTTGATGGAGGCACGCAAGAAGGAGGAAGAACAGGCAGAAAAGCAAATTCGCGAGGCTTGGGAAACTGCACTCAAGAAGAGGTGGGCCGTCTGGATTGCCGCCTCGCGCGTCAGCTCCGAAGCATTGAAGTTTCCTTGGAAGCGGGTCGCGGACAACATTACGGTGTTCGGCAGATGGGCAGGGTTCGCCGGGGTGGCAGGCTGCTTCTACGCATACGCCGTCTTGCTGGGTGCTATCTCCCAATTCTCTTATTTTCGTTCGAACGGAGTCAACATTTTCTCTTACGCGGAGACCGTAGACTTGCTTGCGCCGGGTTACGGCTTGGTGACCTTCTTCATACTGATGACCGTGCTTGTCATCCTGATTCCGCTTACGCTCTACTATCTCGTAAAGTTAATCTTGATCCTCCCACTTCCGTTGTACGTAGAAATTTTGGCTGCTGTTTCGTCGTTTTTCGCAAAACGGATTCCGAAGACTTCGCTTTTCGTCCTTTGCTGCACCGTCTGGGTACTTTTCTCGCTGCTGGGTGCCGCGTGGTTAGGGTACATCTGGCCGCCCTCTCAAGACTGCGTCTCGATCGTGACGGACCCCCCATTCCAATACCAGCCGGAGTACGTCCGAATCGGTTCGACCAGCAAATACCTGTTTCTCAGGGAGGAAGCAGGCGGATGCCCAGTCCCGAGTACAGCCCCAAACAACGATGATGGGGATTGGGACGAGAAAATTAAGGTGGGGCTGGAAACCGCATGGGCCGGGCTCAAGAACATAGACACGTGGCCGGGAATCGTATCGGATTGGCTCCTAAGTATTTGGGCTGGAGACGAGGGCAACCTGGACCCCATCCTGGTCGTCCCGCTGTCCAAAATTACGTGCATCAGCGAGATTGGGGGAAACGGTGAGGGGCTCTGCAAGGCCACCGTTGGGGAGAAAATTGTACATCCCAAACGCGAACCGACATCTTTCGAGGAATCGGTTGACCAGTACATCGCCAAGGATATGGGTTGCCCTCCCAAGGCCCCGAAGATTGAAAGGTCAGATTTCGTTCCATTCGTTTATCCCACGGGAGATCAGATTGATGAGTCCGCAGGAGATGAACCCAGGTCGAGGGAGAAGTGGGGAGAAAAGATAAGGGAGTTCGTGGCGAAATGGAATGACAAAGCAACGAAGTGGAGGGTCTATGGTCTTGCGAGTCGGGACGGGGGCTCTGACCACAACAACACGCTCTCCCGTCAACGAGCCGAGACCGTCAAGAAGATGATGTGCGACGCCTCCAAAACTTCGAGTAGAATAGAAAACTGTCAGAAAAAGGTGGAAGTCCGATCTTTGGGTGAGGATCATCGCGTTACCGGGCCCGAGAGTCGCAGCGCAGTCATCGCGGCCTGCGTGCCGAAGACGAACGGGGAGTCCCCATCAACAATCCCGTGCGGACCCGTCGAATCGGCGGGTCCGCCGAAATCGGGAACGTCGGTTCCCGCAGAGGAAGGGTAAGGAAAAAACATGTACCGCAAACACCGGGCGTTCCTGTCGGGGTTGGAGATGGTGATCCTCGCTGCGGTCGCGCCGTCCAGCGGTTGGACACAGGACCGCTTGGCGGCCGGCGAGCCTATAACATTGACGCCGCCTGGGGCATCCACCGTGCTCAATATCGACTCCATAGCTTGGTCGCCCGACGGCACTAAGATAGCTTTCAGTACTAACCATGGGGGAGAAGAATGGCAGCGTCGTATCTCCCTGATAAACACTGATGGGACCAACCTCGTCCACCAGTTACCAAACAGAGACATCCATGAGATCGCCGGTCCCCTGTGGCCGCCCACCGATATTCGCTACCGCAACCACGTTGTTTGGTCTTCTTCTGTCTCTTATATCTCATGGTCGCCCGACGGCACCAGGATAGCTTTCTTTAGAGTTGATACCGTAGGCGTCCCCGGTCGTCAGCGGTCTGGCTTTGGACCACGGCTCTCTGTGATGAACGTCAGCGGGTCCAACATCGTCGGACTACCAAATGCTCCTCCACCCATATGGCTTGGTGGTACCCAGCTCTCGTGGTTGCCCGACGGTAGAATCGCTTACCTAGGCAAATCCCGATCCGGGACCCCAGGATTCTATGCCGGGAATGTGGACGGGACCAACTTCGTTCGGCTAGCAGACTTAAGTCACCTTCCAATTCCAACGGACGATGACGATTATGGACCTACTTTTCTATATTCTGCCAGCTTGTCGCCCGACGGCACTAGAATCGCTTATGGCATGAGGTCCGGTTGGGGCTTTGAAGATGGAGACGAGATATTTGTGATGAACCTCGATGGGACCAACCTTTTCCGGGTACGTGGAAGTGGATTCGCAGACAGTGATTCCATCGCGTGGTCGCCCGACGGCACCAAGATCGCTTATTCGAGCAGAAGGTTCGCTTTGAGAAGAAATGACGCTATCAACTTCTACGTATCCGACATCGAGGTGGCAAACGTCGACGGGGCCACACCACCTGTCAACCTCACAGAAGAAAGTATAATTACCTTCCCTAATGGAATATACTCTCATCAAGGGCCCAAGTGGTCGTCCGATGGCACCAAGATCGCTGCCCGCTATAGTCCAGACTACAATAGCAACCTCTACAGGATACGCATAATCCCATTAACCGACGGTCCACCGACCGAGCGGGGAGACCGGCGAGCCACGTTGCTGAACCTGTCCCCGTGGCAAGCGTGGGTGCATCTGTACTGCCTGAAGGACCGGGCCGGCCCCGACGCGGACCCGCCGGCCCCGTGTGCGGTGAGGTTCGAGTGCAACGGCCAATCCGGGGAGCCGGTCACGTGGCCGGTGGAAGTGGCACCGAAGACCATCTTCACCTACTGGCCGAACAAGATGGTGGGCGGCCTGAGCGCCAACCTGCAAGATGCCTTGATGGCCGCGGGCAAGCCGCCGGAAGAAGCCCGGCGCCGGACGACGTGCGAGGTGTTCAGTCCGGACCCGCTGACCGTGCGGGGCTACACCCTGTTCGGCGGACAACCGACGCTCGTACCCGTCGCCGAACCGGCCCGCCCCGCCGTCTCGGGCGAGCCGGGAGAACGGCGACGGCAGGCCACGTTGCCGAACCTGTCCCCGTGGCAAGCGTGGGTGCACCTGTACTGCCTGAAAGACCGGGCTGGCTCCAACGTGGACCCGCCGGCCCCGTGCGCGGTGACGTTCGAGTGCAACGGCCAATCCGGGGAGCCGGTCACGTGGCCGGTGGAAGTGGCGCCGAAGACTATCTTCAGCTACTGGCCGAACAAGACGGTGGGCGGCCTTAGTGCCAACCTGCAAGCGGCCTTGATGGCCGCGGGCAAGCCGCCGGAAGAAGCCCGCCGCCGGACGACGTGCGAAGTGTCCAGCGCGGACCCGATAGCCGTACGGGGCTACACGCTGTTCGGCGGGCAACCGACGCTCGTGCCCGTCCCGGCGTATCAGCTTTCCCGGTGAGGGGCATCCACTCAACGGGACCTCCAACAGCCGCAGTGCCGTCATCGCGGCCTGCGTGCTGAAGGTGAACGAGTCGTCCCCCAGGACACCCCCGCGCAGACCCGTCGAAGTGGGTTCCGACAACGGAGAGGAAAGAAGACATGCAAGACAAACAGGAGACGTTCCCGCCGAGGCTTGATGAACTTCGTCCCGGACAGGCAACGACGGTAGTTCGGGCGAACCTCGTTCCTCGTGGGACGGCCCCTCCGACAGCCGCCTCGTACGAACCCATCTCCAACCTGAAAGGAAGGACTATGTTCGGTACATCCATTTGCTGTTTCTCTCGCCGGTTTCTCCTTTTGAGCTTCCTGTATCTGCTGGCCGTGCCGTCCGGGGGGTGGGGCCAAACGGCCGGATACGCGCCCGCCGACCAGGCGGCATTCGATACTCTCGTCGTGGGGAAACGGACCGACTGGGAACCCGCCGATGCCGTGGAATGGGTGTCCCCGGGGCGATTCAGCCAGACCATCTCAGGAGTCGCGTACTCCGGGAGTTATACGTACCAGAGGACGGGGCCGAATGCCGGCACGACCGTGTTCAATTATGACGTCGGCCTGACCTGCACGACCCGCAGCACGTTCACGACGGCAACGAGCGGCAGGGCGAGCTACACGTGCAGCGACGGGCAGAGCGCCGGCCCCTTCGATTGGCGGCTGACCGACCCCGGCAACACCGAGCGGGGAGACCGGCGGGCCACGTTGCTGAACCTGTCCCCGTGGCAAGCGTGGGTGCATCTGTACTGCCTGAAAGACCGGGCCGGCCCCGACGCGGACCCGCCGGCCCCGTGCGCAGTGACGTTCGAGTGCAACGGCTTCTCCGGGGAGCCGGTCACGTGGCCGGTGGAAGTGGCGCCGAAGACCATCTTCACCTACTGGCCGAACAAGATGGTGGACGGTATGAGCGCCAACCTGCAAGCGGCCTTGATGGCCGCGGGCAAGCCGGTGGAAGAAGCCCGCCGCCGGACGACCTGCGAAGTATTCAGTCCGGACCCGCTGACCGTGCGGGGCTATACGCTGTTCGGAGACCCGACGCTCGTACCCGTCGCCGAACCGGCCCGCCCCGCCGTCTCGGGCGAGCCGGGAGAACGGCGACGGCAGGCTACGTTGCCGAACCTGTCCCCGTGGCAAGCGTGGGTGCATCTGTACTGCCTGAAAGACCAAGCCGGGCCCGACGCGGACCCGCCGGCCCCGTGCGCGGTGACGTTCGAGTGCAACGGCTTCTCCGGGGAGCCGGTCGCGTGGCCGGTGGAAGTGGCACCGAAGACCATCTTCACCTACTGGCCGAACAAGATGGTGGACGGTATGAGCGCCAACCTGCAAGCGGCCTTGATGGCCGCAGGCAAGCCGGTGGAAGAAGCCCGCCGCCGGACGACGTGCGAAGTGTTCAGCGCGGACCCGATAGCCGTACGGGGCTACACGCTGTTCAACGGGCAACCGACGCTCGTATCCGTCACGGCGTACTGAACGAATCGGCGGCGCCGCGCACGAGGCCACGCTCCACGGCCACCTGCACTGGTGATTGACGCGCCCTTGTCGGTCGGGCCGGCTGCTTCGGGGAGGTTCTCCGTCCGTGCGCCGTCGGGGGACCCCTCTCCCTAACCCTCCCCCTCAAGGGGGGAGGGAATGCTGCCGTCCGGACCTCTCCCCAGGATCACGTCGGGGGCGAACGGGAAGACAATCGCGTCCGGAATCCCTTGACTTTACGGGCGAAATCGCATAGGCGGGGCCGTTACTGTCGAACCGAGCGCGTCCGAGCCGAAGGGAGCACACCGTATGGCAGGGGTCCGGGTCAAAGAGAACGAACCGATCGAGAGCGCGATCCGCCGCTTCAAGAAACAGTGCGAGAAGGCGGGCATTCTGCAAGAGTTGAAGAAGCGCGAACACTACGAGAAACCGAGCGTGCGCCGCAAGCGGAAAGCCATCGCGGCCCGCAAACGGGCGCTGCGCCGGGCGAGTCGGGCGAACTACTAGCGACTCCCCGCCCACCCGGCCGACGGAGAAACCGACACCCACCTTGTTCAGGTGGGTGTTTTCGTTTGGGGGTGATACTCAAGCCGATCCTAGAGCTTTCCCCCTCAAGTTCGTTGAGCTTGTCGAAACGAACCCCGATGTCATCCCAGCCTTCGCACCCCGGCCTCGGCCCATTGACCTTTCGACATGGTTCGACCCTTCGACAAGCTCAGGGACCGCAATGCTCACCAACCAAGCTCAAGACACCGCAGGTTCAAGAACAAGCTCAACGGGCAGGCCCCTGATCTCGTCCAAGGGCCGGGGGCGAGGTGGTTTCGGGGCTTCGTTTCGATCCTTCGACCTTTCGACAAGCTCAAGGCACCGCAGGCTCAGGACACCGCAGGCTCAACGAACTGAGGGGGGAGGCGGGGAAGGTCCCTGAGCTTGTCGAAGGGCCGGGGGTGGAGGCGAAGGTTGCGGTGCCAGTGGGGTTCGTTTCGACAAGCTCAACGAACTGAGGGGGGAAAGGTCTCGCGTTATCTTGTAGATGGTCCCCCCGTCGTTTCCGCTACCGTGGGCCGCGG
Organism: uncultured Binatia bacterium (SeqCode); assembly: GCA_965200125.1. GTDB lineage: Bacteria > Desulfobacterota > Binatia > Bin18 > Bin18 > Bin18. The sequence continues at coordinate 470,563 of OZ241332.1, forward strand.
CGTGCCATGCCGGTCAAATTTTCAGACACTACTCTGTCCGAGATTCGCTCGCGCGTCAGCATCGTCGAGGAAATCTCGATCCACGTCTCGTTGCGCAAGACAGGCCGCAACCACGTCGGCCTGTGCCCCTTCCACGACGAAAAGACGCCATCCTTCAGCGTCAACGAAGAACGCGCCTTCTTCCATTGCTTCGGCTGCGGGGCCGGCGGCGACGTGTTCACGTTTCTGCGCCGCATCGAGGGGCTCAGTTTTCCCGAAGTCGTCCGGCGGCTGGCGGCCAAGGCCGGAGTCGACCTGCCGCAGGCGCCCGAAGACCCGCGCGCGCGTGAGCACGAACGCCTGTACAAGTTGAACGAGGTGGCGCGCGCGTATTTCCGGCGCCGCCTCCTCGGCCAAGTCGGCACCGTGGCGCGGCGCTACGTAACCGAACGGGGCATCGCCGCGGAAGTGGCCGAACGGTACGCCCTGGGCTATGCGCCGGCGAGCGGCAACGGGCTCAGCCGGCTGCTCGCCGACAAGAAGGCACCGCTGGACAAGGCCGCGGAACTGGGCCTGATCGGCGAGTCGACTCGGGCGGGGCGGTCCGGCTCGGGCGACCCGACGTGGTACGACCGCTTCCGGCACCGCCTCATGTTTCCGATTACCGACGTGACCGGCCGGCCGGTCGGGTTCGGGGGCCGCCTGATCGCCGATACGCGCCGCCAGTCGGCCGCGGCACGCCCGCTGCCCAAATATCTGAATTCGCCGGATTCCAGCCTGTATAAGAAGGGGGCGTTGCTGTACGGCCTGTTCGAGGCCAAGGCCGCGCTGCGCGACCGCGGCCGGGCGCTGATCGTCGAAGGCTATACCGACCTGCTGTCGCTCGTGCAGCAGGGCTTCCCCGAAACCGTCGCGGTATTGGGCACCGCGCTCACCCTGGACCAGTTGCGGCTGCTCAAACGTTTCACGACCGACCTGTACGTCTTCTTCGATGGGGACGACGCCGGCCGGCGGGCCGCTGCGCGTGCCTTTCCGCTGTGCGTCGAGTGCGGCCTGACGGGCAAGGGCATCTTTCTGCCGCAGGGCGAGGACCCGGACTCGTTCGGCAAGCAACACGGCCCCGCGGGACTGGAGGCACTGATCCGTGACGCGGCGCCGATCGAGGAATTGTACTTCACCGAGCACGCGCCCCGGCCCGGAGCGCCGGCGTTCGCGCGGGCACGGGCGGCACGCGACGCCGTGGCCGTGCTGGCGCCGGTCCGCGACCCGGTCGCGCGTGGGGTGCTGCTCGGCCAGATCGCGCAACGCTTCGGCGTGCACGAAGAGGAACTGCGCCGCCTGCGTCCGGAGCGGACGCCGATCCGCGCGGAACGTCCGGCATCCGTCTCGACCGACCGGCCCGCGGAGCGTTATCGCCCGTCCGCGGAGGGCGAGTTGCTCCAACTCATGTTGGTGGACGCCCGGGTGGCCGCCCACGTCGAAGAGCGAGACCTGCTGCCGGCGTTCGCGGAGTGGGGAGAGACCGCCGCGGACGTGGCAGCGGCGTGGCGGGCGTTACCCGCCGCGGACGCCGGCATCGACGTGGCGGCGTTCCTGGACCGGCTGCCCAAAGCCATGGCCGACCGGGTCTCGACCATACTGATGGCCGACGCCCCGTCCGAGGACGATCGGAATGCGGGCGAAGACGCCGCCCGGGTCCGGGAGCAACTGATGTGGGACTGCATCCGCAGGATCGAGGCCGCCCGCCGCCGCGCCGACCGGGCGCGCGTGCAGCAGGAAATCCGCGAGGCCGAACGGCGCGGGGACGACGCCGAGGTGCGCAAACGGCTCAGGATGTTGGGCGAGATGGAGAGGTCGTAGGAAAACCCCGGGCCGCGTGCTATACGGGGCGCCGTCGCGGGCGACGTGCCGGGCCCATAGCTCAGTTGGTCAGAGCGGCCGGCTCATAACCGGCTGGTCCCAGGTTCGAGTCCTGGTGGGCCCATGCCGCACCGGCCGGCGCGGATCGGCTTCGGACGCGAAAGGAGGTCGTCATTGACCACGCAGATCGACCAGCTCGTCAGTCTGCAAGACCTTGACCAACGCCTTCGCCAGAAGGAACTGCAGTTGGAAGCACTGCGCCAGCGGACCGCCGCCATCGCGTCCGACAAGGAAATCCGGGAGCGCGAGGTGCAGGAACGCCAAGTCCGCATCGACGAACTGGAACGCCAGCGACGCGACCTCGACGGCCAACTCAAGGTGGAAGAGGAAAAGATCAAAGAGAAGCGGGTGCGCCTGAACCGCGTGCGCAACGAAAGCGAACTGCTCGCCACGCAGCGCGAAATCGAATTGTTGAAAGAGGCCAACGGCGAACTCGAAGAAGGCGTCCTGACGCTGATGGAGCAACTCGACGAGGAGCGCGGGCAGCAGGCCGAGATCCAGACCCACATCGACGAACTCGACGCCCGGCTCGCGGAAGAAACCGCCCAGACGGCGAAAGAGATCGCGACGCTGGAGGAAGAGTCGCGCGCCGGCAGCCGGCAGCGGGAATCGCTGGCGGCCGACATGGACCCCACGCTCTGCACGCGCTACGGGCGCATCTTCCGCATGCGCAGGGCGTTGGCCGTGGTGGAAGTCCGCAACGGGACCTGTCAGGGCTGCCACATGCGCATCCCGCCGCATCTGTGCAACCAGATTCAGAGCAGCCAGTTGCAGGGGCGCAACGACGTCCATTACTGCCCGCACCCGCATTGCGGGCGGATCGTGTACGTGCGTCTGGACGCCGAGTAGGGCGTGCGGCGCCGCAACGTGGGGGAGGAGATCGAACGGCCGCGGTCCCGCGCGCGGGAGCGAGGAAAGTCCGGACTCCGTGGGGCAGGGTGGCCGCTAACGGCAGCCTGCCGCGAGGCAGGGAAAGTGCCACAGAAAAGAGACCGCCGACCTCCCGTCGGTAAGGGTGAAAAGGTGAGGTAAGCGCTCACCGGTTCCCCGAGCGATCGGGGAAGCCCGGTAAACCCCACCCGGAGCAAGATCAAACAAGAGGGGCCCGCGTTACGGGCAGGAGTCGCCCCACTCCGCCTCTGGGTTCGATCGCTGGAGCGCCGCGGCAACGCGGCGCCGAGAGGAATGGCCGTTGCCCCTCCCCGTTACGGAGGGGAACAGAATCCGGCTTACCGATCTCCTCCCCCGCGGCCTTCCGAACCCCGTTCGACGCCGGCCGCTCCCGTCACCGCTTCCCGACTCCGACGTTGCAGAGAGCGCCATGAACGGTTCGCGGTTGCGATACGGGGTGTTCCACGGGACGCAGTGCTATCGACGCGGCACAGGTGTCATGCTGCTGGCAGCCATGCTCGTTGCGCCAGTCGGAGAAGCGCCGGTTGCCGCCGAGCCCGAGTCTTCGCTCGGACTCCCTGCGGACGCACCCGAAGTCCCGTTTCCGGCTGCTGAAGAGTCGCGCGAAGATTCCGCCCCGGACCGGACCATCAGCCTGGAGGAAGCCTACCGGCTGGCGGTCGCCAACGAGGAGCAGATCGCAATCGCGGCCCGCGAGCTCGCCAAGGCGGAACTGCTGCCCTGGCGTGCGGTGGCGCTGATGACGCCGCGCGGGGAGATCGGCGCGGCGTTCACGCGAAACAAGGACGCGATCGCGTTCAACGCCCCGCCCGAAATGCGCGGCGTGTTCGGCGGGTCGTCCGTCATCCGGCCGCGCGACAACTGGCTGGCGACGTTTTCGGTCACCCAGCCGTTGATCGAGCCGACCTTCTTTCCGTCCTGGCGCCTGGGGCAGACCGCGGTGCGCGAGGGCGAGCAACGCTACGCGCACACCGTGCGCAGCGTGCTGTTCGGCGTCGCCCGAGCCTACTACGACGTGCTGCGCCTCGAGGCGCAGGTCAAGGTCGCCCGCGATACGCTCGCCCTGTCGCGCGCCGAGCTCGCCCGTGCCCGGACGCGCTTCCGGGTCGGCGAGGTGACCAAGACCGACGTGCTGCGCGCCGAGGTGTCGGTCGAGCGCGCCGAGCGGGCGCGCGTCGTCGACGTGAACCGGCTCAAGCTCGCCCGCGCCACGCTGGCCCGCGCGGTGGGGGTCGCCGAGCCGGTCGGGGTCCGCGAGCCGTCGCCGGCCACGCCGCGCGACGGGGACTATCCCACGCTGCTCACGCGCGCGCTGGACGGGCGTCAGGATCTGCGCGCGCGCAAGTTGGCCGTGGGCTTGGCCCGCGAGCGCCGAAACCTCGTGCTGACGCGCTACCTCCCGCAGGTGAACGCCCAGTTCTCCTACCCGCGGCTCGACCCGGAGACGTTCGCCAACCGCGACGAATTCTGGACGCTGCTGGTCAACCTGCGCTGGTCCCTCTTCGACGGCGGAAACCGGGAACTCGACGTGCGCGAGGCGGACGAGACCATCGCACAGGCCGAGTTGCGGGTGCGCGCGCTGGAGAAGCGGATTCGGGTGGAAGTGCGCGAGGCGCTGCTGACGGTCGAAACGCTGTCCACCACGCTGGAGACGCTGCGCAAACAGGTCGCCCTGGCGCGCGAGACCTACGACCTCACCTCGAAGCAGTACCGCGTCGGCTTGGCGACCAGTCTGGACGTCAATACGGCGCTGGCCGCGCTCAATCAGGTTCGCACGCAACTGACGGACCAGAACTACGCGTATCAGGTCGCCCTGCTCGCGCTGGACAACGCGGTCGGCGTCTTCGCCCGGGCGTATCTGCCTCAGCGCTGACGCCGGTTGACCAGCGTGATGAATTCCTCGCGCGTCTCCTGACGGGTGCGGAACGCGCCCAGCATGGCGCTGGTCGTGACGATGGAGTTCTGCTTTTCCACGCCGCGCATGCGCATGCACAGGTGCTCCGCGGTGATGATGACGCCCACGCCCCGCGGCTTCAACTCCTCCATCACGGTATGCGCGACCTGCGTGGTCAGCCGCTCCTGCACTTGCAGGCGTCGCGCATACACGTCGACCAGGCGGGCGACCTTGCTGATGCCGACGATGCGCCGGTTCGGGATGTAGGCCACGTCGGCGCGCCCGAAGAACGGCAGGATGTGGTGCTCGCACAGCGAGAAGAAATCGATGTCCTTGACGACGATCATCTCCGAGTAGGCGTCCTCGGTGAACAAGGCGCCGTTGATGACCGCCTTGGGATCCTGCTGGTAGCCGCGCGTCAGATACTCGAACGCGCGCGCCACTCGGTCGGGCGTCTTCAACAACCCCTCGCGGTCCGGGTCCTCGCCCATGTGTTCCAGGATGCGGCGCACGTTGGCTTCGATGCCCTGCGGCGCACTCGGTTGGGATCTCGGTTGGGATTCGGCAGCGGCGTTCCGACGGGAGGATTTTCGCGCGGATTTGCGGGCGCGCGTGGGACGTGACGAAGGCATGCGGATGCGGGTGCTCCTTTCCGCCCGGCAACGAGACGGGTCCGTCGCCGGGGAGGCGTACTCTATCGGATTGCCCCGGGACTGAGAACGTGGGGCGAACCGCGGCTACATGCGGAAGACGCCCACGCGCGGCTCGGGGAACGGGGCGTTGAGCGACATGGCGACGCCCAGGCCGAGCACGTCGCGCGTCTGCAGCGGGTCGAGGATGCCGTCGTCCCACAGCCGCGCGGTGGAATAGTACGGGCTGCCTTCCTCCTCGTACTTGGCCAGCGTCGGCGCGGTGAACGCGCGCTGCTCCTCGTCCGTCAGGGTTTCTCCCGTGGCCGCCAACTGCTGCATCTTGACCGTCAACAGCACCGCCGCGGCCTGCTCGCCGCCCATGACCGAGATGCGCGCGTTCGGCCACATGAACAGCAGCCGCGGGGAATACGCCCGTCCGCACATGCCGTAATTCCCGGCGCCGTTGGAGGCGCCGATGATGACGCTGAACTTCGGCACGCGCGCGTTGGCCACCGCGTGCACCATCTTGGCCCCGTCCTTGGCGATGCCGCCCTGTTCGTAGCGCTTGCCGACCATGAAGCCGGTGATGTTCTGCAGGAACACCAGCGGCACCTTGCGTTGGCCGCACAGCTCGATGAAGTGGGCGGCCTTGAGCGCCGACTCGGAGAACAGCACGCCGTTGTTCGCGACGATGCCGACCAGATAGCCGTGGATGCGCGCGAAGCCCGTCACCAGGCTCGAGCCGTAGCGCGGTTTGAACTCGTGCAGCCGGCCGCCGTCCACGATGCGCGCGATGACCTCGTGGACGCGGTAGGGAACGCGCGTGTCGCGCGGGATCACGCCGTACAGTTCCGCGGGATCGTACGCCGGCGCCTCCGGGGCTTCACGGTCCAGCGGGAATTTCTCGGGCCGCGGCAGGTTGGCGATGATCGAGCGCGTGACGTCCAGGGCGTGCGCGTCGTCGTCGGCCAGATGGTCGGACACGCCCGACAGCCGCGTATGCACGTCGCCGCCGCCCAACTCCTCGGCCGTCACTTCCTCGCCGGTCGCCGCCTTGACGAGCGGCGGCCCGCCCAGGAAGATCGTCCCCTGGCCTTTGACGATCACGTTTTCGTCGGCCATGGCCGGCACGTACGCGCCGCCGGCGGTGCACGAGCCCATCACCACCGCGACCTGCGGAATGCCCAGCGCCGACATGCGCGCCTCGTTGTAGAAGATGCGTCCGAAGTGGTCGCGGTCCGGGAAGATGTCGGCCTGGAACGGCAGGTTGGCGCCGCCCGAATCGACCAGATACACGCACGGCAGCCGGTTCTCCTCGCCGATCTCCTGCGCGCGCAGATGCTTCTTGACCGTCATCGGATAATACGTACCGCCCTTGACGGTCGCGTCGTTGGCCACGATGACGGTCTCGCGGCCCTCGACCAGCCCCACGCCCGTGACGATGCCGGCGGACGCCGGCTTGTCGTACATGCCGTGCGCGGCCAGCGGCGACAGTTCCAGAAACGGCGTATCCGGGTCGAGCAGCGCGTCGATACGCTCGCGCGCCAGCAGTTTGCCGCGCGCGGTATGGCGTTCGCGCGAAGCCGGCGGGCCGCCGGCGCGGGCCGCGGCGAGCTCCGCGTTCAGCCGCTCCACCAGGGCGCCCAGATGGGCGGCGTTGTCGCGGAAGTCGGCCGAGCCGGGTTTGATCTTGCTCTCGATGCGGTCCATGCCGGGGAAGAGCGTCGGGAATCGGACGGCGCGCCCGCGGGCGAAACGAACGGGAAGCGGCTAGGCCGCGAACGTAGGCACGACCTCGCGGCCGATCGTCTCCACCTGCCCGACGAGTTGGTCGGGCGGCGCAATCGGCCACAGCACGAACTTGTTGCAGCCCTCCTCGACGTAGGCGTGGACCTTTTCCAGGCAGGCCGCGGCCGGGCCGATGGCCGAGCGGGCGATCAGCGGCTCCGCGGACATGGTCGGAAAGTCGGACAGAAAGGCGCGCGCCACCCGGTCGGCCGCGGCGCGGTCGTCGTTGACGTGCGTGAAGATGAGCACGCCGGTTTCGTCGGGATCGACCTGCCGGCCGTACTGCGTGCCGAACGCGGCCATTTTCTGCAAACCGGCCGCGTACTCCTGCGGGGTGACGAGCGACGGAAACCAGCCGTCGCCGTAGCGCACCGCGCGCTTGATGGCCAGATCGCTGCCGCCGCCGACCCACACGTCGAGCGCGCCCTTGGCGGGCCGCGGTTCGATGGTCACGTCTTCGAAATCGTAGAATTCGCCGTGGTGGGTGACGTTGGGGCCGGCCCACAGCTTGCGCATCACGTCCACGGCCTCGGCCATGCGTTTGCCGCGGCCTTCCAGCGGCACGCCGCACGCCCGGCAGTCGCGCGGGTCGCTGCCCAGCCCGACGGCCATGATGACGCGGTTGCAGCTTCCGGACAGGTAATCCAGCGTGGCGTACGTCTTGGCGACCTGCACCGGATCGCGCGCCGGCATGGTCAGCACGCTCGGCCCCATCTTGATCCGCTTCGTGCGCCCGGCCCACAGCGCCATGATGCAGGCGGTGTCGAACGACGGGTTGCGCGCCACGATGTGATCCGACAGCCAGATCGAGTCAATGCCCAGATCCTCGGCCCGCTCCGCGTAGTCGCAGACCGTATCGGGACTCGGCAGCCCGAGCCCCCACAACCCGAAGCCGATGCCGATTTTCACTCCGCCCATGCTGCGCACCTCCCGTCGTGTTCCGCCGAATGCGGCGCACCCTACCAGAAAGTCCGCCCCGCGGGAACGGCGGCGCACCCCGGCTCCCGTCCGAGTTCGAAACTTCGGGGCGGATTCCCTCCGGCGCGGCCTGGTCACTCATCCTTCCGAGCGGCGGGGTGGCGCCGATGCGGACCATCGTCTAAAGAGCCGCTGTCCGTCGCCAGCATCGGTCATCTCGCGCTGGCGCCGAACCAGGGGAGCTTCGCCGAACGTCGAACGCTCGATCAACACGACAACGTCCTTCACCATCGACAAGGAGACCGCACCCATGCTGGTCCTACATTTCGCGCCCAATTCCCGAGCCGGGCGCATCGTCTGGCTGCTCGAGGAACTCGGGCTGCCGTACGAAACGAACAAAATGGCGTTTCATCCGCAGGCTCTGAAGTCGCCCGAACATCGCGCGCGCCATCCGCTCGGCCGCGTCCCCGTGCTCGACGATGGCGACGTGCGACTCTACGAGTCGGGCGCCATCGTGGAGTACGTTCTGGAACGCCACGCCAACGGCGGCCTGAAGCCCGATGTCGCGGCAGCGGAGTTTCCCGCCTATCTGCAATGGTTCCACTACTGCGAAGGCATGGTGATGCCACCGGTCAACACCATCGTCGTGCAAACGCTGCTCCTGCCGCCGGAGCGCCGGGACGCGACGGCCCTGGGCCAGGCGCAGCGCCTGCTCGGCAAGGCGTTACAGCCGGTGGACGACGCCTTGGCGGGAAAGGACTATCTGATCGGGGGCTTTTCCGCCGCGGACATCATGCTTGGCCACGCCTGCTACATGAGCAACCGGCTCGGCTGCGTCACGGACGAGATGGCGAATCTGAAGGCATACATCGGACGCATAGAGGCGCGGCCGGCCTTCAAGACCGCCATCGAGATGCAATAGCCCGACCCTCTCCCGGGATTCTGTTCAGGCATGACGGACGAGACGATCCTCGAGTCGTTTTTTCCTCGTCATACCCGCGCTGGATTCCCGCTTACGCGGGAATGACGACCAACTCCCTCTCCCTTCGGGAGAGAGCCAGGGGAATCCTCGAACCGAGACGCCCAGCCGCTTGACGGAATCCGTTCATCGGACACATAGTGCCGAAGACTTCGTGAACGGCACCGGACGTTCTCCGGTGCATCCCCACAAAGGCCCGGCGCTCGGGAAGGTGTTAGTGTCCATCGAATAAGGGGGCTTCCCGACGCCGCGCGGCCGTGCCAGAAACGACCCATGCGCTTCTTCAACACCGAAGGGCCGATGCGCCCAGACGACCACTACACCATCCCGCCGCTGGACAGGATGGACGTGGAGGAAGTGTTGGGGCTGATCCGCGGCAAGCGCTATTTCGTGCTGCACGCGCCGCGACAGACGGGCAAGACCTCCGCCTTGCTCGCCCTGCGCGACCTCCTGAACGGTGGCGAGGCCGGCGACTTCCGCTGCGTGGACGTGAACGTCGAGGTCGGCCAGGTGGCGCGCGACGACACCGCGCGCGGCATGCGTGCCATTCTGAGCAGTCTGGCCACCAGCGCGCGGCTGCTGGGCGACGACTTCCCGCGCCGGGTCTGGCTCGACATCTTGCAGCAAGCCGGTCCCGACGAGGCCCTGAAGGACTTGCTGGTCGAGTGGTGCCTGGCGAACCCGACGCCGCTGGTGCTGCTGGTGGACGAGATCGATTCGCTGGTCGGCGACACGCTGCTCTCGGTATTGCGCCAGCTTCGCGCCGGCTATCAGCAGCGCCCCGAAGCCTTCCCGCAGAGCATCGTGCTGTGCGGGGTGCGCGACATCCGCGACTACCGCATCCGGTCGAGTACCGGCGAGGTCATCGCCGGCGGCAGCCCGTTCAACGTCGCGGCGAAGTCGCTGCGCCTGGGCGACTTCACCGAAGCGGAGACCCGGACGCTCGTCGCCCAGCACACCGAAGAGACCGGCCAGCGCTTCTCGCCGGCGGCGCTGGACGCGGTGTGGACGCAGACGCGGGGCCAGCCCTGGCTGGTGAACGCGCTCTGCGCCGGGGCCTGCTTCGACGACAAGGCGGGCAGGGACCGCTCGCGGCCCATCGAAGAGGACGCCATCTACGCCGCGCGGGAGGAGTTGATCCTCGCGCGGCGCACGCATCTCGACCAGTTGGCGCACAAGCTGGAGGAGGAGCGCGTGCGGCGCGTCGTCGAACCCATCGTGAGCGGCAGTGAGGCGCGGCACCATGTCCGCGACCTGGAATACGTGCGCGACCTGGGACTGATCGCCGCCGGCGACCCGCCGCGCATGGCGAACCCGATCTACGCGGAGGTGGTGCCGCGGGAACTGGGCTACATCCTGCAAAGCAGCCTGGACCTGCAGGCGGCGTGGTACGTGGACGGCGCCGGCCGGCTGGACATGACGAAGCTGCTGACCGCGTTCCGCACCTTCTTCGGGGAGCATTCCGAGCACTGGCTGGGGCGCTTCGCCGACTATCCCGAGGCCGGGCCGCAGCTCATCTTGCAGGCGTACCTGCAACGGGTGGTGAACGGGGGCGGACGCATCGAACGGGAGTACGGACTGGGGCGCGGCCGGACGGACCTGCTGGTGCTGTGGCCGCGCGAGGCGGGACAGCCGTCGGACCTGTGGGAGCGGTTCGTGGTCGAGTGCAAGGTGCTGCGCGACTCGGACCGCAAGAGTCTCGCCCGGACGATCGAGAACGGCATCGAGCAGACGTTGGGATACATGGCGAAGTGCGAGGCGGAGGAAGGGCATCTGGTGCTGATCGACCGCCGCAGCGAGGAGCGGCGGCGCGGCGACGGCGAAGTGGATGGACACGAGCGCCGGCAACACCGCGGCAACGTGGCGATATGGACGCTGTAGCGTCCTTCCCACCGCGTCGAATGTTCGAGAACGAGCCTGGGAACGCGGGCGTCTCGCCCGCATGGAGAATCGTGGGCCTGCGGCCCACTGCGGGCGAGACGCCCGCGTTCCCAGGAAAGGGTGAGGGGGCCGGAAGCCGTCTGGTCCGAGCGGGGCGGAATGGACCGTCGTCCTACCAGCAGACGCTGCCAGAGAGCAGGATCTCGTGCGCCGTGGCCCCGCCGAAGCGCGTTCCCCGCGCGCCTTCCATGCTCAGGTCCACGCAATCGCCCACCGCGGACGTGACGCCCAGCCGATAGTCGCGGGTGTCCGGACCGGCCATGCCGACGCCGCCGTAGGTCGTCAGCAGGCCGGCGCCCTCGTGCGTGACCCAGCCGTAGCCCAGGTCGAGTTCGAGTTGCGCCGGCGACAGCCCCGGCGCGTCGTCGGGGGCGCCGCCGGTGCGGAGCACCTCCGCGCCGTCCCACATCTGTGCGACCTTGCTGGACTCCGCACCCCAGATCGGCGCGAACGTCAGCCACAGGCCGCGCCTGGCAACGCCCGGGTCGAGGCGCAGAGTCAGGCTCGCCCCCCATTCGTCGAACGCCGATCTCTGGTGCGCCAGCAGATAGCGGCCCCCGGCTTCCAACCCGACGCCGAGGCGGGTGTGTGCGTATTCCAGCCGGCCGCCCAACTCCGCGCCCAGGCCGGTTTCGGCCTTGCCGCCGTCCCACCGCCCGCCGAACTCCAGCACCGGCGTCACGTGCGACTCGTCCGACACGTGCCAAGCCGTCCGGCTTTCCAGCAGCAGCCGCACCCGTTGGGCGTCGCCCGCGGTCTTCGGCAAGCCGTCCCCGCGGCCCGCCTCCAATTCGGTCAGGAAGGTATCGGCTTTCAGCGCGAGGTCGATCTCCCGCCACTTCAGGAGTTCCTGCCGGACGCCGCCGGCGGCCATCAGCATCTCCAGGCCGGGTTTCACGGTGCCGGCTTCGTCCCGGAGTTCGGCGCTCCCCCAACCGGCGCCCAGCAGGCCCCACACGCCGAGTCCGGGCCGCGGGGTCCAGTGGGCGTAGGGCAGCACGCTCGTCAGTTCGACGTCGAGGGCGCCTTCGGTGACGCCGGCGCTGGCGTAGTCCACGTTACCCCGGCTGTGGGCCACGGCCAGGCCGAGCAGCACGTCGGGCCGCATGCGGTAGTCGAGGCCGAGGTAGCCGCTGTACACGTTCCCGTCCATCGAGAAGCCGTCCTTGGGCTGGCCGTTGAAGCCGCTGGCCGTCCCCCGGCCCCACAGCGTCCAGTCCGAAGCGCCCGTCGCCGCGTCCCGGCCGCCCAGCGGCGCGTCGAACCGGCTCCGGGTCAGCATCTCCGCGGCCGCCACGCGCCGGAAGCCGACCGGCCGGCGCCAGCGCCACGCGTCCGTCCGCATCCGCGGGCTGGCCGCATGGGCGCGGTCGAACCCGAGTTGGGCGAGGCCGTCGTACCCGGCCAGCCCGGGCACGTGCGCCGACCCGCCCCACGCCTCGCGGAACGCCGCACTCGACGCGCGCCGCCCCACGTCGTCCGGCCCGCTCCCGGTCTCGCCGTCCGGGGCATGCGGCGCGTCCCACGCCGCGGCGGACACCGCGCGGGTCAGCGTGCTCCACGCCGCCCCGTCCGCCGCGCCCAACGCACCGACGCCGCCCGCCCAGGGCATCCCGACTTCCAGCCCCAGCGCCCGCGCCACGCCGTACGCGGCGCCCGCGGCGTGGCGCCAACGCCCGGCGTGCGCCGCGTTGCGCGGGGTCAATTCCTCTCCGCCCAGGACCGCCGTGGCCTCCGGGGTCGGCCGCTCGAAGCGGGCGCCGATCACGTCGACCGTGTCCGCGGCCAGGGTCCGACCGACGCCGGCCAGCACCATGCCCAGGCTCCGCTTCCGCGCCGCGGCCGCGTCGTCGTCCGTAATGGTGCCGGTCGCCTCGGATCGCGCCAGGCTTCCGGGCGACGAGGCCGGCAGCGCCGCGCTCACCGTGAACGTTTCCGCGGGTTCCACCTGCCGGTCCTGCAGCGTGGGCACGACCAGCGTCGCCTCCGTCTCCCCGACCGGGACCGTCAGCGCGCCGGCGGCCTCCGCCCGGTAATCCTCGTCCGGCGTCGCGCTGCCGGCCGTTCCCGTCGTCCACGTCAGCGTCAACGGCTCGACCGAGGCGCGCGACAGCTTCACCGCGAACCGGACCGGGTCGCCTTCCGTCGCGGCGGCGTCTTCCAGCGTCACCTGCAACGGCGTGGAGAAGACGGTGAGCGGGAACCGCAGCGGCGGGTCCGTCACGTCGCCGTCCACGTCCGTCGCGGTCAGCGCGTACATGGCTTCCGGCACGGTTTCGGCCGGCATGCCGCCGATCATGCGACGGTATGCGTCGAAGCTGAGCCCGGCCGGGAGGTCTGGGGCCAGCGTATACTCGAGCTCCGGGTTGCCGCCCCTGGCAGCGGGGAGCGGGGTCGCGCGCATGGCCCCCATCGACAGGTCCAGCGCTCCCATCGTGACGCCGTCGAACGTGGGCACCGTGTCCGCGGCGACCTGTACGAGGAAGCACAGCGGCGGGTCCGTCTCGTCCCCGTCCTCGTCCGTCGCGGTCAGCGTGTACGTCGTCTCGGGCCGCGCTTCGGTCGGGGTGCCGGCGATGATGCCGCCGTCGGCCGTCGGGTCGTCGGGCGCGGTGTACGACAGCCCGGGCGGCAGCGCCGGGGTCAGCGCGTAGGACAGCGTCCCGTTGCCCCCGACCGCCCGCGGCAGCACCCATTGCGGGGCGGGGACGTTCTCGATGTAGTCACGCCCCATGCAGTCCTGACCTCCAAATGCGGCGTCGGCCGGAGGTCGGTCGAAGATCGGCCAGAGATCCGGCCCGACGGTGATGGAGAACGTCAACGTAGCGGTGTCGCCGTCGGCGTCGGTCGCGGTCAGCGTATATGTCGTCTCGTCCTGCAGGTCGGCCGGCGTGCCGGACAGGGTGCGGGTCGCGGCGTCGAAGCTGAGCCCGGTCGGCAGCGCCGGTTCCGGGGCCAGCGCGTACCGCAACCGTCCGTCGCCTCCGCTGGCCGCGGGCAGCGTCACCGGCTCGATCTCGTCGTCCGCCCGATACCGTTGCGCCGGAAAGGTGTCCGGATAGAAGAACGGATACTGGTCCGGCGCCAGCGGTATGCCGGAGGCTATGGCGGACAAATCCCCTACGACCTGGAGGGAGAGGCTCAGGGGGTAAATCTGCACCTTGTACACGACGCCGGGGGTGAGGTTCGGAATGGTGTAGCTGGACGCGTCGACGGGGACGTCATGGTGCTGGGGTGGGGTGTAGCGCGACGAACGATCTTGGTGCCCGGACCACCAATAGACCCGTAGGACTCGGGGGTTGTACCCCGCAGTCGGCGTCACCGGGTTCCAGGTGACCGTCAGCCGCTCCACGCCGGGCGTCACCCGCACGTTCCGCACCGTCTTGTCCAGGCGCAGCGGATTGCTCGTAAATACGCTGACGCCCCTGCCTCGCAGGGTCGCGACGTGCTGTTCGGCGTCGGCGTTCAGATTCGGGAGGTTGCGCAGATTGACCTGGTCCCCGGAACCGAGCCCGGTGTTTGCGACCAGCGGCGAGAGGTCCCTGACATCGGTCCCGTCCAGCCTCAAGACCCGCAACGCGACCATGCGCTCCACCACGGAAACGTCCCTGAGCCCTTGGTTGCCATTGAGGTCCAGCGTTTCCATGGCCAGCGAGTTTCGCAACGGCGAGAGGTCCGTGATCCGGTTGCCGGCGGCGGTCAGGGTCCGCAGGTTGCGGTTGGCCAGCGGGGAGAGGTCCGAGATGCGGTTATCCGAGAGGAACACCTCCGCCAGATCGTTGACGCGGGTCAGCGGCGAGATGTCGCTGATGTAGTTGTTCTGGAGGTCCAGGGCGGTGAGGCGCGTCAGGCCGGCCAGCGGCGAGATGTCCGAGATTTGGCATCTGTCGCAGTAGAAGTTGGCTAGCTGGACCATGCCGGCCAGCGGCGAGAGGTCCGAGACCGGGTTATGGCTGATGCTCAGGTGGTCCAGGGGGAGGCCCCGTAGCGGCGAGAGGTTCGATATCAGGTTCTCTCGAAGCCACAGGCGGCGCATTCCGGTGAGGCCGGCCAGCGGCCTGAGGTCCGTGATCCGGTGGCGGATCATACTGAGCCCCTGGATCGCCGTGAGGTATTCCAGTCCCGTCAGATCCCTGAAGACGGTAGCGGGGGCCAGGGGAGGGGGAGAAAGATAGCCGCGCCAGTCGGCGTGGTCGAGGCGCAGCGTCCGCCTAGGGGGCGACCCCCAAGGGAACCCGGTATGGGCCGCCATCTCCGCACGGGTGATCGTCGCTCCGGCAGCCTTGCCCAGCTGGGTTTCCAGGGCCGCCCGCAGGTTGGCGTCGGGGATGTTCACCGGCGTCGTATCGGGGACGGTCTGCGCCATGGCCCGCTCCGCGGGCGCGGCCCACCAGACCACGGCCGCAGCAGCCCAGAGCGCGAGCAGGGCGCCAACCGAGCGCCTGCGCCTTCGCTCGCGAGTCGTACCGGGAACGCCGAAACGAGAGGTACTCATCTTCATCATCTCACCTTGCGCAACGGGTCTTTTCCGACGGGAATTCCATACAAGACGCTCCCGAAGACGGTTCTTCCTCATCATACCCCTTCGTGCCCCCGCCCGGCTCCCTTCGTCATTCCGGCCCCCCTCGTCATTCCGGCGAAAGCCGGAATCCAGAGGACACCTTTCCCCCAGGCCCCGGCTTTCGCCGGGGCGACGAGGGGGGGTGCCGGGGCGACGAGGGGGGGTGCCGGGGCGACGAGGGGGGGCGCCGAGGCGACGAGTTGGGGGCGCCGGGGTGACGAGTGAGGGCGCCGGGGCGACGAGGGCGCCCCGGCGGAAGCAGATATCCATCCTCCGGATCCCCACTTGCGCGGGAATGACGACCGGCCGGGATCTTCAAGTATGTCACTCCCTTTTCGATCTTCGGTGTCGGACGGGGAACGAGAAAACATGGCGACAACACTCGACCTTGCCTCCGACACGGGTAACACGTCTCCCCCCTGTACCAGTGGGGGGAGTGGTTATCGTCCCCTGTTCCGGTGCGAAAAGGATAGGAAAATAAACGAATGAAACAGGGATGTCGAGTCGGGCGGTCCGCGGAGAATCGGACGTGCCGGCACTTCGGGGAGCCGGTTCGGGTCAGGGCAGGATCGCGATGATCCATACCGGCGCGCCCGAGCCGCGCGCGATCTTCATGGGCAGCGCGATCAGCGTGGCGCCCGCGGGCGGGATGCTCTCCAGGTTGGCGACGTTTTCCAGCCCGGGCATGTTGGCGCCGTTCACGATCCGGTGGACGATGAAGTCCTTGGACTGGCCGAAGTCGAGGCTCGGCGTGTCCACCCCGATCGCGTCGACCCGCCGTTCGGACACGAGAAACTCCGCGGCCTCCTCGGAGAAGCCGGGGAAGTGCAGGTTGTCCACGTCCCCGGGCACGTCGGTTCCCAGATACCGCTTCTTGTCGGGCCAATAGCGGCCCCAGCCGCTCAGCATGAGGACGATCGCGCCGTCCGGCATCGGGCCGTGCGCGGCTTCCCAGGCCAGCAGGTCGGCGCGCGTCACGCGGTAGTCGGCGTTGCGCGCGGCCTGTTCGCGCACGTCGATGACCACCGCGGGGCCGATCAGCCGCGCGACCGGCACCGCGCCGGCGTCATCGGCACCCTCGGCGAAATGGAGCGGGGCGTCCATGTGCGTGCCGCTGTGCTCGGCCAGACAGAGGTTGTTGGCCGCGTACCAGAATCCGGCGTCGGTCCGGTGCGCGGCCACGACTTCCAGCGCGTAGGGCTCGGCAGTCGGCCACGAGATGGTGTGCTCGTCGTACGCATACGTCAGATCGACGATCCTGCTTTCGTCGATGGCGTTCGCCTCCGCCGCCGCACCGATCCCGGCCGGCAGGCCGAACAGCCACACGCCCACGGCAAACGTCAGCAGCGTTCCCATACCGATTCCTCCAGCTTTCGTTATTTCGGAAGCCCCGACATTACCCTTTCACCGGGAAGAAATGAAAGGAGAGACACAAAAAAGGGGAATGACATACTTGAAGATCCCACCCGGTCGTCATTCCCGCAAAAGCGGGAATCCAGAGGATGGACCCCGGCTTCCGCCGGGGTGCCCTCCTCGTCGCCCCGGCGTCCCCTCTCGTCGTCCCGGCGCCTCCTCTCGTCGTCCCGGCGTCCCCTCTCGTCGTCCCGGCGCCCCTTCTCGTCACCCCGGCACCCCTTCTCGTCACCCCGGCACCCCTTCTCGTCACCCCGGCGAAAGCCGGGGTCCAGGGGAAAGGTGTCCTCTGGATTCCGGCTTTCGCCGGAATGACGAAGGAGGCCGGAATGACGAAGGAGGTCGGAATGACGGAGGGGGCCGGAACGACAAGGGGGGCCGGAACGACAAGAGGGGCCGGACGGGGGCGAGGGGAGGAAAGGGGATGACGAGGAAAAGCCGTTTTCGGGATCGTCTTGTATCTAATTCCCCAAAAAAGCGATGACGTCCTCGACTACACCATTATTTCGTCATTCTCGCGGAAGCGGGAATCCGAAAGGAGGGACCCTGCATCCGCAGAGGCGACGAGGGCAGAAGCGTTGCGTATGTCCCCTTCCAAAAAGCGAAAAACAGAGAGGCCGCAAACTCCCCTATGAAGGGCAGATCGATTCCGTCCCCTCCCCCTCTGGGGGAGGGCTGGGGAGAGGGTCCGTCCTACCTTCCGCACCGGCCACCAACTCCGAACCGAGACATTCTCGCCTTTGGGACAGGGGAAGACGTCGCTTTGTCCAAGCGGCCTCTCTCCCCATCCGCCCTCACCCTAGCCCTCTCCCAGAGGGAGAGGGGACGGAACTTCTCGCGGCCTTCTTCGGTAGGGGCGACGCGTGCGTCGCCCTCCGCAGCAAACCGTGGCGTGACATTCGAACCGATACGCCATCGGACCCGCCGAAAGATTGACTTCCCTTCGGACGCTTGGTACGGGGCCGGGCATGAACGCGACATCCGTTGCACCGTCAACAGATCGCATCTCCGACCGGCTGATCCGGGAAGCCTTGGACCGGGAAGTCCGTTCCGCGGCCCCGCTTCCCGTTGCCGACGCCGCGGTGGACTTGCTCTACGTGCTCCTGGCCGAATCCCTGTCCGTCCGCGGAGAAGAATGGACGAAACGGGGCCTGTCGGGCGACCGGCTGGGAAGCGCGGAAATCCGCCTGAAGATTCGCCCCGCAGTCCATCGACTCCTTCGGAGCGCCGGCGACTCGGCCCGCCGGCGGAACGCGACCGAGATCTTCGCCGTCGATGTCGCCGCGGCGCTGGCCGAGCACTGGTGCAAGGTCTGGCCTATTTGTCTGGGTGGGTAGCAAGGCACCCGGTTCGGCATGACCGATCGGGGCTTGACGGCACTGAATGCCGTCCTGGATTTCAGCAAACAGCAAATAGCGTTCGCGGGGAAATCCGCGTCGGTGTCCCCCGCCTCGCCGCGGACGACGTCCGAGGCGGAAACGACGTTCGGAATTCCTGGTGCCGTGTAACGGCAGCGGCAAGCCACGCCGCTGCCTGCCGTTCTCAACCCCGTTCCCCTGGAGGCCAGCATGATCCGCGAATACAAATTCCCCCTGCTCGAAAAGGTGATCTATGGTGTCGGCGCGCTGCAGAAGGTCACCGACGAACTGGACCGGCTGGGCAAGCAGCGGGCGCTGATCCTGACCGGCAACAGTCTGGCGACGAAGACCGATCTGGTGCGCAAGCTGGAAACCCTGCTCGGCGCGCGCTGGGCCGGCACCAACGCGGGTATCCGTCAGCACGTGCCGAGCCGGACCGTGGACGCCGCAGTCGCCCAGGCGCGCAAGGTGGGCGCGGACGCGCTGATCGCGTTCGGCGGCGGCAGCCCGATCGACGCCGCCAAGATCGTCGCCCTGGAGTTGCTGGCAGACGGCCAGCCGCAATCGGCCATGCCCCAGATCGCCATTTCGACCACCCTGTCCGCGGGCGAGTTCACGCCGTTCGCCGGCATTACCGACGAAGCCACGCGCGTGAAGGGGCTGCGCACCGACCCGCGCATCTGCCCGACGACCGTCATTCTCGATCCCGAGGTGACCGTGCCCACGCCCCGCCAACTCTGGGCCGCGACCGGCGTGAAGGCGCTGGACCACGCCATCGAGGCGATCTGGTCGGTCAACCCGCAGCCCGTCACCGACGCGCTGTCCAAAGAGGCGATCCGCAGCCTGCACCGGCATCTGCCCGCATCGCTCCAACGGCCGGATGACCTCGCCGCACGCGGCGAGTGTCAGGTCGCGGCGTGGCTGTCCATCTTCGGGCTGACCAACGTGGGCGTGCGCCTCAGTCACATCTTCGGCCACCAGATCGGCGCGCGTTGGGACGTGCCGCACGGCGTCACCTCGTGCATCACCATTCCGCACTGCATGCGCTTTCTGGCACCCCAGACCCTGCCGCAGCAGGGCATGATCGCCGAGGCGCTGGGCATCGAGACCGCGGGCCGCACGCCCGAAGCCGTGGCCGCGGCGGCCGCGGACGCGGTCGAAGCGTTCATCCGTTCGCTCGACGTGCCGACACGCCTGCGCGACGTGGGCGCCGAGCAGGACGAACTGCCCATCGTGGCCGAAGAAGTCATCAAGGAGAGCGCCCTGTGGCACGACCAGAAGGGCGGGGACGAGGCGTTTCTCAAGTTGTTGCAGCAGATGTGGTAGCCTGCTTCCTTCCCTCCTCCTCGAGGGGGAGGGCCGGGGAGAAGGGTGAACGTAGGGCATGCCCCAACCGCTCCGCTTCATCGAAGAACCGGCCCGCTCTACCCCGGTCAAGGCGGAAACCCAGGTGCTCGTCGTGGGCGGCGGCACCGCCGGCGTGTCCGCGGCGGTCGCCGCGGCGCGTGCCGGTGCGGACGTGCTGCTGGTGGAACGCCTCGGCTATCTGGGCGGACTCGCCACGGGCGGCATGATCATTCTGCTGCTGACGCTCGACGACGGCCGCGGCCGGCAGGTCGTCGGCGGCCTGTGTCAGGAAGTGACCGACCGCCTCGCCCGCCGCGGGGCCGCGGTCTTTCCCGACCGACGCGAATGGGGCAGCCCGGACGAGACGCTCGTGGCGCGCGACCGGACGTGGGGGCTGGTGTGGGGCCACGGCCCGCACCGCGTCCGCTATTCCGTCGCCTACGACCCGGAGGAACTCAAGTTCGCCCTCAACGAAATGGTGGAAGACGCCGGGGCGAAGCTGTTGTTGCACGCCTACGCGTGCGAGGCGCTCGTGGACCGCGACCGGGTGACCGGCGTTACGTTCCAGGCCAAGTCGGGCCGCTTCGCGGTGCTGGCCGACGTGGTGATCGACGCCAGCGGCGACGGCGACGTGTTCGCCTCGGCCGGGGCCGCGCACGCGACCGAGAAGGTGTTGCCCTGGCTCTGGTTCACGCTGAGCGGCGTCGAAGACCCGGCCCGGGCGGCCGGCGCAGGCTGCTTCCAGACCGTCGGCAGGGACAAGGTATTGCTGCCGTGGGGCGCGACCGAGCGCGTCGCGCGCAAGATCGATGCGACCGACCCGGAGGACCTGACCTACGCCGAACTGGCCTGCCGCAAGCAGGTCATGGCCGAGGCGGATCGGCTGCGCGCCGAGGCGCCGGGCTTCGCCCACGCCTCGATCGGCCACATCGCCGATCAACTCGGCATCACCGAGAGCCGCCGCCTGGTCGGCCAGCACGTCCTCGGCCGCGAAGAAATGGACCGGCCCTGCGCCGACGCGATCGCCGTCACCGGCCACTGGACCAAATACGAAAGCCTGTACCACATCCCCTACCGTTCGTTGCTGACCAGGGAATTCGCCAACCTGCTCGTGGCCGGCCGCTGCATCTCGGTCGATCACCGCGTCCACCACGCCACCAAGGAAATCCCGGCCTGCATGGCGACCGGGCAGGCAGCCGGCGTGGCCGCGGCGCTGGCCGTGGGCCGCGGCGTGGAGCCGAAGGGGGTGGACGTGGCGGAGCTGCAGCGGCGGCTGGAAGGGCAGGGGGCGATTCTGCGGGTGTGAGGAATTGTGGATTGCGGTGTGCTGAGCCTGTCGAAGCATGGATTGAGGGGCAGCGGAGGTGAACGGCAGAGCGGGGAGTGTCTCGGGTTGCGGCTTCCGGGCTGATGGGCCGCGGGGACGGAGGACTCTCACCCTGGCCCTCTCCCAGAGGGAGAGGGGATAGGCCCCCGCCATCTTCGTCTCTTCGGTGTAGTTCCACCTTTCGGTGTGATTCGACCTTTCGACCATTCGGCAGACTCAGGGCACCGCAGATCACCAACCAAGCTCAGGACGGAGAGGCTCGGCAATCAAGGTCTTTGCCATTCTTCTCCCTCCTTCCCCCCTCCCTCTGGGAGAGGGCTAGGGTGAGGGTTCCCCATCGCATCGGATCCGCCCGAAAAAATCCACGTGAAACACCCCAGAAGATCATCTCGTCTCCGTGCCGGGGTGCTGTTCGTGCTGTGTTGCTTGACGGCGCATGACCGCGGAACGGCCGCGGCCGAATTGCCGACGCTGCCGCCGAGCGCCGCCTACGGCGACTATGCCGTGGGCGTGGCGACCGGCTTCGCGGTGGACAACCTTCAGCGATTCGATCCCTGGAACAGTGTTTACGGCCGGCCCGAGTATCGCGCCCTGCTGCGGCGGATAGAAGCCGCGGGGCAGACGCGGACGGTCGTATTTCAGGTGTGGTATCCCGCGGCGCGCGACCCCGGCCGGGACCGGCAGGCCGGCCCGCGCTCCCTCTTTCCCGCGGCCAGCGGGCGGCCCGCGAATTACTACGATTTCTATTTTCAGGCCGGCGACATGGCGCGGCAGCTCGGGGCCGCGGCCCAGGTCGTGCTGCCGGAGTTCATCCATCTGCGCGATGGCGGGGTGCTGGCCGATGCCGACGATGCGACCCGGCAGGCCGCGCTCGACGACATCGGCCGGCGGATTCTCGATGCACCGCGCGGCGCGTGGCAGGACGCCCGGCCCGCGCAAGGCCGCTTTCCGCTGATTCTGCTCGCCCACGGCCTCGCCGGCAGCCACGGCATGTGGAGTTCGTTCGGCGAATTCCTCGCCTCCCACGGCTACGTCGTTGCGGCCCCCACCTTCGTTTCCGACGGTGGCCTGCCGCTGGTCTTTCACGACGAAGACTCGCCCTTCGCCGCCCGCACGTCCTCGGCGGAACTGCGCCGCGCCTACGATTTGCTGCTCGGCGAGGTGAAGGTCGTCCCCTATTTCTACCGCGTGCTGTTCGGGCAATGGGGCCGGGGATTTGCGCCGCCGGACGGCTTCGACCCGGCCGCGGCCACGCTCGCCCCGCGCGGCGTGGATCGCGCCACGGCCATGATGCGCACCCTGTTCCGCCAGCGCGTGTCCGACCTCGGCTTGGTGTTGCAGACGGTCCGCCTGCTCGGTGAAGCGGAGGAGACCTGCCGGCCCGCGCTCGCCGCGATGGGCGCGACCAGCGCCGCCCGGCACCTGTGCGGCCTGCTGGCCGGCCGTATCGACGCCGGGCGCGTAGGCGTGGCGGGCCATTCCCTGGGCTCGATGACTGCGCAACTCGCGGCCGACCATCTGCCCGGCATCCGTGCCTCGCTGGGGCTCAACAACGCCCCGCCCCTGGCCTGGACGCCCGAGGAAATGGAGAGTGCGGACACGACGCGCAACGGCCTGCCGGTCGGCAGCCGCACCCCGGTGCTGCTGATGATCGGAGACGAGGACGATTTCGTGCAGCGGACCTTCGTCACCCTGTTCCAGTCCGTGGTCGCCCGCGCCGGGGGCGACCCCGCGGCGGCGTTTCCGCTGGCTGCGGAGCGCGCCGTGCCGGACCGGACGGACAACCCCCAGCCGGTCGCATCGAGCGCGTGGC
Source organism: uncultured Binatia bacterium (SeqCode) (assembly GCA_965200125.1). Lineage (GTDB taxonomy): Bacteria > Desulfobacterota > Binatia > Bin18 > Bin18 > Bin18. Next base: position 493,345 of record OZ241332.1, read on the forward strand.
AGCGGGCCGCCTCCGACCGGGTGCTGGTGATCGTGCGCGACACCGACCACTTCACGCTGGCCGAAGATTTTGGGCGGCTCTTCCCGTGGCCCGCGTTCCAGCGCGGCGCACTCCCGTTCGGCCAGACCCCGCGGCGCACCCGCAAACCCACCGGCGCCGCCGCTTTCGATCCAGGCGCACCGCCCGGCGCAACGTACACGCAGTTGGGCTGGGCTGCGGCGGGCGAGGCCGGCCCGGTCTATCTCCCGCACGTCATCCGCGACTGGTACGCGCGGGCGTGGTTCGACTGGTATCTCAAGGACGACACGGCCGCCCGCGGCCGGCTGCGCGACGCGGACCCGTTCGGGAGCCTGACCGCGGCGCGGCGCGAGGTGCGCTGACCAGGCATCGGAAACGGCCGGCGGCGCGCGGCGACTTGCGATTCTCTGGTTGACGTCTGTCTGCGGTCGGGGAGAGAGTTCGAGGGGAGCCGCTCGAACGGAGATACGCCGCCAGAGCTACACACTGCGATGGGAACTCGATGTGGCTCGGTCAGCCGAGCAGCTTGACCAACGCGACCGTCAACCCGACGATCCCGACCGCCATGAGCCACAACTGCCGATACAGCCGTGCTTCCAGACCGCCGATGTCGGCCTTGATCGTCGTTTCGGCGCGGTCGATGTCGGTTTTGAGAGCGGCTTTGGATTCGGCGATGTCGGTCTTGGTGGCGACGTTGCCGCCGATGGCGTCGCCCACCGTCTCCACGACCGCCTCGGCCAGCGACTCCGCGGCACCAGCCTCGCAGAGCGCCTTCACGGCTCGGTGCGTGTCGAACGCCAGCAAACTCATGTGCGCCACTCTCCGGCGGCGCGGGCCGACTCGTCAACGGGATGGAGAATCGGGAATTGCGCTGCACTGAGCCTGTCGCAAGGTCGAAGGGGACCGAATATCCGAGAGCGGTCTTCATAGAACGGCAGGGGCAGTCCGAAGGGGGGAGCGTACGCCGCGGTTCGGAGTAGGGGGGACGCATGCGTCGCCCCTACGATCAGAGGGGGAGGGGACGAAAAAAGGGGAATGGCGCCCCACACCGCTCCACAGGCTTGACCCATCCCGAGCGCACTTCCGGCGTCATCGGATCGGCACGACGAATTAACCGGTGGGTCACATCTCCGTCACATTCCATCGCTACTTCGTTGCCGGATGGCTTCCCGCCATAACGGCGAACGTGCGATGGGGTCGCCCCCGACGTCCGATAGCGGCACTCCCGCAGAAACGTCCGCTTCCCCCCTCGGCCGGCGCCGGGGGTCCCTGTTCCTCGGCCTGTCTGCCGCGGTCGCCCTGCTTCTTTATCTCCGTATCCGCCGCGGCGCACGAGCTCCGCGGATTCGATGGGTCGGTCCTCAGCGAGGCGGTCGCGCACAGCCGCGGCGACGTGGACTACGAGACCGCGGACGCGACCCGGGGCGACGTGGACCTGCGGCTGACGAGCGTGCTGCGGTATGCGCATTGGACCCAGCGGCCATCGAGGACGGACACGGTCGAGTGCGAACGGGCCTGGAGATGCGCATGGCCGCGGTGGGGGCGCGGCAGGAGGTGCCCACGTGGCGGCAGATCGACCTGGCGGCGAAGGCGGATGCGTTTCTGACCGAGTTGCGGACGGACGCCGCCGAGGGGTTGTCGAAGACCGCGGGCGCCGCCCAACGGGTACGGCTGGCCCTGGAAGGCCGAACCGTCCGGGCATTGTCGGACGTTTCGGACGTGACGCCGAGCCTGGAGATCGGCGGGCGCTGGGACGACGGCAAGGCGGAGACGGGCTTCGGAGCGGAACTCGGCGGCGGTCTGGAATACGCGCACCGGACCCTCGGCTTGGGAATCGAAGCGCGGGCACGCTATCTGCTGGCGCACCAGCAATCGGCGTTCGACGAGTGGGGCGCGAGCCTGACGCTGAAGCTGGACACAGGCCAAGCGAAGCGCGGATTGTGGCTGACGTTGGCGCCGGTGTGGGGCGCGGAGGCGAGCCGGGTCGAACAGATGTGGGGCAGCGCGGAGGCGGTGCACGCGGGCGAGGAGCCGGACGCCGCGGCGGGGCCGTCACCGGAACGGTTCGAGCTGGACCTGGGGCACGGGCTGGCGACGCACGAGGGCGCGGGCCTGCTGACGACGTACGGCGGGCTCTCCATCGCGGGGCCGAGCCGGCGCGGCTACCGACTCGGTGGCCGCATAGCGGTAGGCGAGTCCGTCGACCTGAGCCTGGAGGGCGAGCGGGAGGAACAGCCCGGCGGCGCCGCGCACGAGGTCACGCTCCACGGCCACCTGCGCTGGTAAGTGACTTTTCGGTCGTGGCCTCGGTTCGAGATGCTCGGCTAGATTCTATGTTGCGGCGCGGACCCGCTCCCTAGCCCTCTCCCGGAGGGAGAGGGGACAGAAAAGAAGCCGGTACATCAATGTTAAACAGAGGTACTCGGCACCTATCAAGCCCTCGACAGGCAGGGGCCAAGGAAAGGAACTCTGCTCTCTCTTCCCTTTATCTTCTTCATTCCCTCTCCCTCCGGGAGAGGGCTGGGGAGCGGGGTCCTGGGAGCGTCTCTGCCCAGGGTCTCCGTTCGCACAGATAAGGATGGAAGGAGAGAGCCCAACCAGGGAAGTTGGCAATCAAGAGACGACCGGACAGATGGGGGGTCAGCCGATGCGGCGCTGGCGCTGGAGGAGGGCTGTGGCCGCCAGCAGCAGCATGGCGATCACGATCAGGAAGGTGGCCGCGGCCAGGATCGCCGGGCTGATTTCTTCGCGGACGCCCGACCACATCTGGCGCGGGATCGTGCGCTGCTCCACGCCACCCATGAACAGGACGACGACGACCTCGTCGAGCGAGGCCGCGAATGCGAACAGCGCGCCCGAAATGACGCCGGGGCTGATGAGCGGCAACTGCACCTTGAAGAAGCTGCGCACCGGACCCGCGCCCAGGCTGGCCGCGGCGTGCAGCAGTTCGCGGTTGAAGCCGGCCATGGACGCGGTCACCGTGATGACGACGAAAGGCGCCCCCAATGCGGCGTGTGCCAGAATCAGGCCGGTGTAGGTGCCCGTCAGGTTGAGACCGGAATAGAAGAAGAACATGCCCGAGGCGGCGATGACGATGGGCACGATCATCGGCGACAGCAGCAGCGCGGTCACGCCGCGGCGAAAGGGCATGGCGGGATGGGACAGGCCGAGTCCGGCCAGGGTGCCCAACGTAGTCGCCACGGCCGCGGCGGCGAGGCCGATCAGCAGCGAGTTGCGCGCGGCGCGCTGCCACGGCTCGCCGAGCAGCACCTGTTCGTACCAGCGCAGGGAGTAGGCGTCCGGGTCCAGGGTCAGCATCCCGCGCGTGAAGGTGAAGTACGGCTCGGCGTTGAACGACAGCGGAATGATGACCAGGATGGGCACCATCAGGAAGATCAGGGCCAGCGCGCAGTAGATGCCCAGCGCCCAGCGTCCGGGCGACCCGCCGGCGCCGGCCACACGAGAGAGGATCGGGGTGTTCATGAGCCCAGGCGCATCCGATCCAATCCCAACACCCGGTCGTACACCACGAACAGCCCCAGCACGGCCACGAACAGGATCGAGCCCAGGGCCGCGGCCAGGTTCCAGTTCAGCGAGGTCTGCATGTGGTAGGCGATGAAGTTGGAGATCAACTGCCCGCTCTGGCCGCCGACCAGCGCGGGCGTGATGTAGTAGCCCATCGCCAGGATGAACACGAGCAGGCAGCCCGCGCCCACGCCGGGCATGGATTGCGGCAGGTACACGGTGCGGAACCCGCGCCACCAGTTCGCGCCCAGCGAGGCGGACGCCTGCATCTGGACCGGGGGAATGCCGCTCATGACCGAGTACAGCGGCAGGACCATGAACGGGAGCAGGACGTGGGTCATGGCGACCAGGGTGCCGGTCATGTTGTGGATCATGGTCAGGCGCTGGTCGTCGGCGATCAGTCCCAGCCAGACGAGCAGGTCGTTGACCACGCCCTGCCGCTGCAGGAGGACGATCCAGGCGGTGGTGCGGACCAGCAGCGAGGTCCAGAACGGCAGCAACACCAGGACCAGCAGCAGGTTGCGGCGGCCCGGCGGCGCATGGGCGATGCCCCACGCCAGCGGATAGCCGATCGCCAGACACAGCAGGGTAATCAACAGGCTGACCCACAGCGTGCGGCCGAACAGCATGAGATAGACGCGGCGCGCCTCGGGCTGCGGGGTGATGCCCGCGCCGGGCTGCCGCCGGAGGTCCACCGCGTTCAGGTAGTACGTCGGAGTGATGCGTTGCCCGGCCAGCAATAACGCCTGCCAGGTACGCGGCTCGCCCCAGGCGGGATGGATATCCGGCAGCGCCGCGGCCCACGGCGGGGCTCCGCGGCCGCGCTCCAGTGCCCGGCCGCTCTGCGTAACGGCGCTGCGCAGACCGACGATCTGGCGGTTGAGGCGGGTGGCGAGTTTGCCGATGGTCTTCTGCGCGCGGGCTCGGCCGAGTTCCTCGGCGGCCAGTGCATAGACCGCTTCCGGCGGCAGGGCGTCCGGTGCGTGGCCGGATTCGTGCGTCCAAGCGCGCAATGCCGCGACTGTCTCCGGCATGATGTCCGCGACCGTCGGGTCGTGGAAGCTGCGCAGCAGCATGCTGGCGAGCGGCGCCATGAACGTCACGCCGATGAAGGCGACCAGCGGCAGGGCGAGCAGGATCGCTCGCCCGCGGCCCGGGACGGTCGGGCGCGCGCTTCGGCTCTGGTCTCCCATGCGATTCCCAGCGTAACGGGCCGGCAGCCGGGTCACTTGACCAGCCACGCGGCGAAGCGCTCGTTCAACTCGTCCTTGTGGTCCGCCCACCAAGCGGGGTTGTCGTACACCACGTTTTCGCCGTTCTGCGGCGCATTGGGCAGGTGGGGCCGGATGTCGATGCCGGTCGCCTCGTACGTGTCCACCAGCGGCATGGCCGACCGCCGCGCCGGGCCGTACGAGATGTAGCGGGTGACGTTCGCCAGGGAGCGGGTCGAGGTCGCATACGCGGCGAACCGCCGGGCGAGTGCGGCGCGGGGCGTGCCCTTGACCACGGTCTGATAGCCGACGCCGAGGATCTGTCCGTCCCAGACGATCTTCAGGGGCTGGCCTTCCAGCGCCCAGGCGTTGAAGATGCGACCGTTGTAGGCGGTGCTCATGACCACCTCGCCGTCGGCCAGCATCTGCGGAGGCTGCGCGCCGGTCTCCCACCACAGGACCTCGGACTTGATGGTATCCAGCTTGGCGAAGGCACGATCGACGCCGGCCGGCGTGGACAACGCGTCATACACGTCTTCCGCGGGCACGCCGTCGGCGAGCAGCGCGAACTCCAGATTGACGGTCGGTCCGCGGCGCATACCGCGACGGCCCGGAAACGTCTCAAGGTCGAAGAAGTCCGCGATCGTGGTGGGCTTGCGGTCTCCGACCCGCGCGTCGTTGTAGGCATAAATCCCGCTGGCGATCACGTTCGGAATGCCGCACGGGACGTCGAGCCCCCCGAAGAAATCTTCGGTCGCGGGCGTGCCGTCCGCTCCCGGAGGGATTGCGGTGCGGTCGATTTCCTCGAACAGCCCCTCATCGCAGCCCAGCAGATTATCTCCGGCCTCCACGTCCACCACGTCCCAGGAGATGTTCCCGGTCTCCACCTGAGCGCGGACCTGCGCGAGGCCGCCGTTGTATTCTTCCAGCTTGATTTCGATGCCGGTCTCGGCGGTGAAGCGTTCGTGGTACGCCTCGACCGAGCTGCGGGCGTACGAACCGCCCCACGACACCACGGTGATGGACGGCTGGGCGGAGGCCGCGGGCGGCGTCAGGAGGGCGGCCAGGAATGCCGCGGTGGCGAAGCGGCGGGGAAATTGTGGATTGTGGATTGTGGATTGTGGATTTGGGGAAGATGCGGTGGTCATGGCTGACCTCCCAGGCGATCGTTACGGCGCTGCTTACCGGGCACTTCCGAAATCCTCAATCAAAAATCCACAATCCACAATTCACAATTCACCTCGGGTCGAGCGCGCGGCAGTCGGTCGCCAACCACCCCAGGGTGACCGTATCCCCCGGCAGCACCGCGCCGTGGCCGACGATGTTGGGAATCTTGACGACGAACTGCTCGCAACCGAGCAACTCGGCGTGCAGGCGCAGGGCGTCGCCCACGAAGATGACGTCGAGCACGCGCGCCTCGAAGGTGTTGCGGTAACTGCCCGGCTGCGGGTTGAGGGCGACCCGCTCCGGTCGGATGGCGAGCGTGCAGCGCGTGTCGTCCGGCCCGACGGCGACCGGATACGCTTCGACGGTCTGGTCGCCCACCTTCGCCCGGCAGCCGCCCTCGCTCCAGTCTTCCATCTGTCCGTCGAGCAGGTTGTTCTCTCCGATGAAGCCGGCCACGAAGCGGCATTCCGGTTCTTCGTACAGGGCTTCCGGTCCGGCGATCTGCTGGATGCGGCCCTCGTCCATGACCGAGACCCGGTCGGAGAGGACCATCGCTTCGCCCTGGTCGTGGGTGACGTAGATCATGGTCACCCCGAGGCGTTGCTGGAGGCGGCGGATTTCGTACTGCATCTCCTCGCGCAAGCGGCGGTCCAGCGCCCCGAGCGGCTCGTCCATGAGCACCAGGTCGGGCTCGAACACGAGCGCCCGGGCGATCGCGACGCGCTGCTGCTGGCCGCCGGACAACTGCCCGGGGCGGCGCGACTCGAAGCCCTGCAATTGGATCATGTCCAGCGCGCGTTTGACGCCGGCTTCGACGTCGTGTTTGGGCAGGCGGCGCGTGTGCAGGGGAAAGGCGAGGTTCTCGGCAATCGTCATGTGGGGGAACAGGGCGTAGTGCTGGAAGACCAGCCCGATGTTGCGCTTGTGGGGCTTGACCGAGGCCACGGGCCGGCCGTTCAGCCAGATCTCCCCTCGGTCGGGGTGCTCGAAGCCGGCCAGCATCTTGAGGCAGGTGGATTTGCCGGAACCGGACGGCCCGAGCAGCGTGACGAACTCGCCGCGCGCGACCTCCAGATTGAAATCCTGCACCGTCAGGGTGCGGCCGTCGTAGCTTTTGTCCACCCCGCGGAATTCGACGAAGGCGGTGTCGGATCGGGATTCAGACATGACATGGGAGGGACGAACGGGGCGCATGATAGCAGAGGCGGCTTTCGATTGTACAGTTGGCGCCATGTACAACCCTTGACCGAAAACGTTCGCTGATTCTGATCCGTGGATTCTTGTTTGCACAGGAGGGATGATGTGCGTGGTTACGAAGGGTGGCCGGCCGCGGTGCGGAGGGTGTCGATCTCGGCGCGGAGGGCCTGGAGTTGCGGGGCGAGGACGCGATCTACCACCTCGGTGACGAATTTTTCGATGTATTTGCCCTGCATGTCGGTCTCGATGTTCACCCGGTCGCCGACATGGCGCCGGTGTAAGGTAGTGACTTCGTGGGTGTGCGGAATGATTGCGCACGTGAAGGCCGCGGGCTGGCACGCGAAGACGGTCAGGCTGATGCCGTCGACCGCGACGGAGCCTTTTTCGACCAGGTATCGGCTCAATTCCGGCGGGATGGAGAAGGTGTACAGAAACGAGTCGCCCTCCGGCTGGATGGATTCGACGCGCCCGACGCCGTCCACGTGGCCGAACACCAGATGGCCCGACAGACGGTCTTCAAGGCGCAGCGAGCGTTCGAGATTGACGCGGTCGCCGGGTTGCAGGTCGCCCAGATTGGTCCGCCGCAACGATTCGGCCGATACGTCGAAACCGAGCCGGTCGTCCTCGATCACAGTGACCGTCAGACAGGTGCCGTTGGTGCAGATGCTCTCGCCCGGAGCGATGTCCGCCCCGGGAAGCGGGCTGCGCAGGGTCAGGCGCGCCCCGCCTTCGGTTTGCGCGATTTCCGTGACCGTGGCGGTGGTTTCGACGATGCCGCTGAACATACGCACCTCCCGCAATCCGGGGCGTGTCGGATAATCAGAGATTCCGCTCTTTCGCTTGCTGCCGCGCGGCTTTGCGGCGGGCGAGAAACGCCTGGGCCTGAGCCTTCAGGCGGGTGTGCCAGCGTTCGGCCCATTTGAAGTCGCGGCTCAGGATGCCGAAGCTCAGCACGACGAGCACGATGCCCGGCCCCGGAATGCCGGGCAGGCTCAGAAAGAGGCCGACGATCAGCAGGCCGAGGCCGCCCGCGATCCGGCAGACCCGCCAGAGCCGACTGCGTGACGTGCGAAACATGTCCGGGGGTCTGGAGATGTTGCCTGCACCCGCTTACAGGTCGTCGAGGATTTTGCCGGTACGGGCTTTTTCGACCGTTTCGTCGAATTGCGGGCCGAGATCGACGCCCATTTCGCGGGCGCGCTTCTTGGCCCACAGCCCCACGTTCCGGTTATCGCGGTAGAAGGACTCGTCCCGGACGGTCCCCGTATCGAGATTATCGAGTCGTGCCTGCTCGCCCTGATGGTAGGCGAACCCGGACAGCAACCGGGTCAGGCGGCGGCGTTGACAGTATTTGCAGCGGGGCGATCGCTCGACGTCGGCCAGCTTCATGAACAGTCGGCTTTGCCGCCGACCGCAGGCGCGACACACGTAGTCGTAGATCGGCATCGGCTCCCCGCGTATCACACCCACCGCGGCGCGGCCAGAGAAAGGGACCAGGGGGGAGGGATTGGGAAGAAGATGGAGGTTTGAGTTGGACCGAGCCAACCGGGTGGGGGCCGGGGAATCAATTGAGGTGGGCGGAGAGGGCGGCCAGGGTGCGGCGGGCGGTCATGGAGTGGGGCTCGACACGCAGGGCACGGCCGAATTCGCGCGACGCACGGAGCAGGTCGCCCTTGGTCAGCGCGATGCGCCCCAGGTTGAGATAGGGGTAGTGGGGCGCGTCGGATCGGGTGGCTTCCGCGGCGTGTTCCAGCCACGGTACCGCGTCGTCCAGCTTGCCCATCCGCATCAGGTACAGGCCGATGTCGTTGTAGGGGGTGCCGTATTCCGGGTCGAGCGCGATAGCGTGCCGGCATTCCTGGATCGCGTCGTCGTAGCGCCGGAGAAAGCCGTAGGTCCAGCCGAGCGAGGTGTACGCCCGGGCGGTCGGGTAGGTTCGAATGGACTCCTGGTAGAACCGCATCGCGTCGGCCATGTCGCCGTGTTGTTGGGCCCGGTAGCCTTTGTGCAGAAGTTCGGTTGCCCTTTGTTCAGGGCCGCTGGCGGGTTCCATGTAGCGGTCTCCAATCCTGACGTGCAGATGACGGTTCACGAGAACACGGGAAACGTGTGTCCGATTGTCGGCATGTCAAGCCTCATCCGCGAATCGAAGCAGAATCTCAAAGGAGGGCTCCTACCGGGACGGCGTGCGGACGTGCAGGGACAGCGACAGGCCGGTGTAGTAGAGCGGGTAGGACAGCGAGGCGAGTACGAGCCACGGCCGCGGCTCGGGCATCTGGGCCAGCAGAATCAGCAGGACGACGGCCCAGACGGCGCCCAGGATGTTCGTCAGCCCGCGCAGGGTCCGCGTCCGCGTCGGATATACGTAGCGGACGGGGATGAAGACCGCCGCGGCCAGCAGACAGACGACCGCGCCGTTCAGCCAGTTCGGCAGGCCGCCCGCGTACAGGTAGAACGCCACGATGTTCCAGTACGAAGGAAAGCCCGTGAAGAAGTGGTCGGACTCGCGCCGGGTCTTCGCCTCGACTTGGCAGAACCCGTACGCGCTGGCGAGCAGCGGCGCGGCCACGAACAACAGCGTCCCCCGTTCCGGCAACAGATCGAAGCGGAACAGCAACGCCACCGGGAGGATCACGTAGGTGAAGTAGTCGACGATGTCGTCCAGCTTCGCCCCGTCGAATCCCGGCAACACCTGCTTGACCCGCGCGGCTCTGGCGAGCACGCCGTCGGTGGCGTCGATCAGGACGGCCACCAGCATCCAGACGAACGCCCGCGGCGCGTCGAGCGCGAAAATTGCCTGGAGGCTGAGGAAGCCGGCCAACACGCCGGACGCGGTGTAGGCGTGGACCGCCCAGGCCGCGACGACCCGGCTGCGGGCGCAGTGATCGATCGGCTTAGTCACGAGCGACGAGGCGCTGCCGACTGATGGTCGGCTCGTACAGAATCTGGATCAGCGTGCCGTCCGGGTCTTCGCAGTACAACGAGCGGCTGCCGTCGCGGTGGGTGCGAACCGGCTTCACGATCGGGACGCCGCGGTCGGTCAGCAGCGCGGCCGCACGGTCCACCTCGTCGGGGGAGGGGACGACGAACCCGATGTGGTCGAGGCGTCCCGGCTCGGTGCCGGCCGCGGCGCGATGGAGCGCCAGATTGTCGCACCCGGACGAAAGATAGGCGTTGTCCGGGTCGGGCTGCCAGACGACGCGCATGTCGAACACGGACGTATAGAACGCGACCGCGGCGGCGACGTCGCCGACGTTGAGGGCGACGTGCCGCAGGCCGGTGTGGCGAACGGGGATTCGAGCGGACATGGCGAACGATCCTTGCGCGATCCGGGCGGCATTCTGGCAAATCCCGTCCGGGTTGGGTAGGGCGACTCGGGGGTGTCTCAGTTCCTCCGGTGCATCCGGGGACCCTCTCCCTAGCCCTTCCCCGAAGGGGGAGGGAATCCGAAGGGGGGAAGGGGACCTCACCGGTCTTTTTCGAGCAGGATGTACAGGACGCCGCGTTGCGACATCAGGCCGGCTTCGGGCTGTGGGCCGCTGCCCCAGTAGATGTCCACGCGGCCCGGGCCGGTGATGGCTGCGCCGCGGTCTTGCAAGCTCACGAACCGCGAGAACTCCCGCCACGCGATCTGCCCGTCCGCGTCCTGTATAGGCCGGGTCGTGGCGATGAAGCCGAGCGCGCCCGGCGGATACCAGCGCGGGTCGGTCGCGATCGAACGCCCCGGGGTGAGCGTCACGCCCAGGCTGCCCCGCGGCCCGTCGGGAACGGGGCGAAAGAAGATGTAGCGCGGGTTGTGGAACAGGACGGCGTTCTGCTCGTGCGGATGGCGGCGGAGGTAGCGGCGCAGCCCTTGGGCCGACGCACCGCCGGGACCGAGTTTATCCCGGCTCAGGAGCAGTTTGCCGATGCTCCGGTAGGGCCAGCCGTTCGACCCGGCATAGCCGACGCGGAGCACGCCGCCGTCGGGCAGCCGGATTTTCCCGGACCCCTGAATGTGCAGAAAGAATCGCTCGACCGGGTCGTCGAGCCACACGACTTCCTTGCCGCGTCGGCGCAGCACGCCTTCGCCGTCGATCTCGGCACGGGAGAAATACGGCACGAGTTTCCCGCCCACCAGCCGCCCGTATCCCTTTGGCCGTTCTTTCCCGCTGCGCGGCGGTTCCGGGTCGCCGCGCACCAGGTCGTCCGGCGGCGCGTACAGGGGATAGCGGTAGCGTTCGGTGCGGACCGCGCTGCCCGGCAGTTCGGGCTCGTGGTAGGCGGTGAACCGCACCGGGGTGCGCACGCGATAGATGTCGAAGCCTCGGCGCACCGTGCGTGCAAAATCATCGGATGAGAGCCCCGCAGTGCGGTCGAGCAGGGCCAGAAACTCGGTCAGGCTGTCGCGTAGCCGCCCGACCGTGACGTGCGTCCCCACGAACGCGACCGTGCGGGAGCCCGGCTTTTTTTCGAGCGCGGCCAAGCTGCGCCGCAGCACCGTGGCGAGCGAGCCGCGGTCGAGGTCGTCCTGCAACGCCGGCCACTCGTCGGCCGGCAGCCGGCTCAGGCGCGGCTCCGCATGGCCGACGGCTACCAGTCCAACCGCCAGCCAGAGGACGACGAGAACGCTACGCATCGCGGGCCGCGGTCCGACGCGCGGCCCGCGGTTCAGGATGAACAACGTCGGACGCCGCCCGCAGGCCATCGGAGTGAACGTTCGGTCGGAAGTCTCACGCACGGTGCTTCGTCACAGCCCAGCGTACACTGCGTGCGCCGCGGCGACGCCGGCCCCGCGCGGGCACGCATGGCCGTGGGCCGCCAGTACGGATTCGAGGGCGTCCAGGACGAGTTCGACGTTGGCTTGCGTGCTGGACTCGCCCATGAGTCCGATCCGCCACACTCTGCCGGCGAGCGACCCCAGGCCGGCGCCGATCTCGATGCCGTGCGTTTCCAGGAGTTGCCGCCGCACGCTGCGGTCGTCCACGCCGTCTGGGATGGTGACGCTGTTCAGCATCCACAGCCGATGCCCGTCCTGCGCGGCGAGCCCCATCCCCAGCGCGGCGAGTCCCGCGGCCAGCGCGCGATGGTTCCGTTCGTGCCGCCGGTATCGCGCCTCCAGCCCTTCTTCGCAGACCAGACGCAGGGCCTCCCGCAGCGCATAATTCATGGAGATGGGCGCGGTGTGGTGGTACACGCGATCCTCGCCCCAGTATTTCTCCAACATGCTCAGGTCCAGATACCAACTCTGGACGTTGTGTTGCCGCCTGCGCATCACGTCTTGTGCCGCGGGACTGAACGTGACGGGCGACAGCCCGGGCGGACAACTCAGGCATTTCTGGGTGCCGCTGTAACATGCGTCGATGCCCCACTCGTCGATCTTCAGCGGGCAGCCGGCCAGCGACGTGACCGCATCGACCAGCAACAGGGCGCCAGCGTCGTGCACGATCTGCGCCATACCGTCCAGCGGCTGCCAGGCGCCGGTGGACGTTTCGGCGTGGACCAGCGCGACCAGTTTGGGCCGCGTGCAGCGCGCCAGCCCGGCCCGCACGTCGTCCGGGGTGAAGACGCGGCCCCATTCGGTTTCGATGACGACCGGGGTTCCGCCGCAGCGTTCGACCACGTCGGCCATGCGCGTGCCGAAGACACCGTTGACGCCGACCACCACCTCGTCGCCGGGCTCCACGAGGTTGACGAAACACGTTTCCATGCCCGCGCTGCCGGTGCCGGAGATGGGCAGCGTCAACGCATTCCCGGTCTGGAACACCTGCCGCAGGAGGATTTTGATTTCTTCCATCAGGCCGATGAACACCGGGTCGAGGTGGCCGACCAGCGGGGTGGACAGGGCCCGCAGCACGCGCGGATGGACGTTGCTGGGGCCGGGTCCCAGGAGAACACGCCGCGGCGTCTCCGTCTCGTACGGGGCCATACGGGTCCTCTTTATTGGCGTGACATTGGGCGGGCGTTGAAAAACCGCGCAACGCTACCACGCCGGACCGGGCCGGGAAAGCGGGAGCGGCGTATGCGGGAGTTTCGGGTTGCAATTGTCTGGCTGTGGCGGCGAGGCAGCCTGGGACCCTTTCCCTAACCCTCCCCCAGAGGGGGAGGGGACAGAAAGAGAAAAAAGGGAGCGATCATCTTCCCTTGGTGCCTGAATCTGCGGTGCTCCGAGTCTGTCGAAGGGTCAAAGGGAGGGAGAGGACTGAAGATGAGATTTACCGCCTCTCCCCCTCCGTCCGATCCCCTCCCCCTCTGGGGAAGGGCTAGGGAGAGGGTCCCCCGGGTGTAGCCCGAGGGATGAAGGAAATTCCAAATGCAGTACCCCGGCAGTTTCGGCGAGTATCGAACCGTAGAGGCTTCTCACCTTCCCCCTCTCCCCCCGGATCGAGTCTGGGGTAGACTCTAGCCCTCTCCCGCCAGGGGAGAGGGGGTAGGAAGGGCCTGCTTCGGGAAGACAGGTTCCGGCTTCTTTGGTAGCCTTCCAGAAACGCCAACCTGTCGGAATAGAGGAAACGGAACCCCAAACAGGTTGGCAGTCGTGACGGGGAGAGCGAAGCGATCATGCGTCCGACCGTCCGCGGGATGCGGGAAGCCGACGTGCCTCGCGTGGGGGCGATCATGGTCGCCGCCTTCAACGACGTCTTTCGGCGTCACGGCTACCCGGAGCCGTTCGCGTCGGTCGAGGTCGGGACGGCGTTGGCCGCCGGCTATCTGCGGCTGGAACCCGCGCACTGCTTTACCGCCGTGCGGGATGGGGAGATCGTCGGTTCCGGGTTCGTGCATCCGCGCGGCGCTACCGCGGGCATCGGCCCGATTACGGTCGATCCCGCGGCGCAGGCGCACGGTGCCGGCCGCGCCCTGATGCACACGGTCATGGACGTCGAGTGCCCCTCGCTCCGATTGGTTCAGGATGCGTTCAACGTCGTGTCGTTTCCGCTGTACGGCACGCTCGGGTTCGCGGCGTGCGGAACCATCGCCTCCCTCGTTCGCCCCGAGACGCCCGGATCGGAGCTTGGAGACGAATCGGTACCGGACCTCGAAATTCGGGACTGGCAGCCGGCCGACCTCGATGCCCTGTGCGAGATCGACTCCCATCTGACCGGCATTACGCGCCCCGGAGACCTGCGCTTCTTCCAGAGCAAGCCCCCGCAGATCGCGGCGTGGCGGCACGACCGACCGGTCGGGTATCTGTGCTTTCTGCGCACCACGGCCGGCACGTTCCTGGGACCGGCCGCGGCAATCGACGAGGCGGTCTTGCGCGCGCTGATCGACACCGCGGCGCGGCGTGAGGCCGGCAGGGTGCTGCGGATGCGGTTTCCCGCGCGTCACGCCACCCTGCTGCGCGAACTGCTCGCCGCGGGCTTTCGGGTCGAAAATCTCCAGACGTACATGGTGCGCGGCCCGTGGACTCCGCCGCGCGGGGTCGAACTGCTCGCCCTGTTTCCCGAGGCCCTGTAGGTGAGGGCCAAGATGCAGACCGGACGCGGATAAGGAGGGAGTACATCGGTTTGGGACTTCCTCGGTCGGAAGGGCTTTCCTCCGTCATTCCGGCGAAAGCCGGAATCCAGCGGACACCTTTCCCCTAGACCCCGGCTTTCGCCGGGGTGACGAGAGTGAGCGCCCCCGCGGAAGCCGGTATCCATCCTCTGGATTCCCGCTTTCATGGGAATGACGACCGGGTGGGAGCTTCAAGTCTGTAATTCCCAAAAACGACGCGGAGACGATTGCGAACCGGTACACTCCCGGAAAGGAAGACCCATGCCGAGACACGAGAACACCGCCCCCGCGGTTCGAGCGGACGTCGATCATCTGGGCCTGCTCCCCACGATGGGCGCCGGCTCGTACGCCTCGCCCGCGTGGCTGATCGCTACCAAACGCGCCTTGCGCGCCGGGGACGCCGGCCCCGCGGACGTCGAGGAGGCCCTGGAGGACGCGGTCCGCATGGCCGTCCGGGATCAGGAGGATGCCGGGCTGGACGTCCTGACCGACGGCGAAATGCACCGCCAGCGGTTCCTGTGGAACGTGGTGGAGAAACTGTCGGGACTCGAACGGGTCCGCGCGCCGCGCAAGCTGGGCATCGTCAGCTACGACAGCGCGCCGCGTTTCGACACCACCGAACGGGTCGGCGCACCGAACGGGTTCGGCTTGGTCGAGGAATTCACCTTCGTGCGCGGGCAGACGGACAAACCGCTCAAGATCTGCTGTCCCGGCCCGCTCACGCTCGCCATGCCGATCCGGCTCAAGGACGGCTACGCGCCGCACGATTATCGTCCGCTGCTGTACGACCTGGCCGCGCTGGTCAACCGCGAACTCCGGGACGTGGTCGCCGCGGGCGCCACGTTCGTCCAACTCGACGAGCCGTCCGCGGTGGGGCGCGAGCCGGCCCTGTCCGTGGCCGAGACCGTCGAACTGCTGAACGCCACGCTGGACGGGGTGGACGCGAAGCGCGCCCTGCATGTCTGCTTCGGCAACAACCAGGGCCGCCCGGCCATGAAGCGCACCTACAAGCCGCTGTTTCCCGGCATTCTGGACGTCACGGTCGATCAGTTCGCCCTGGAATACGCCAACCGCGAAATGGCGGAACTGGAACTCTGGAGCCGGTCCGGCGACGGCCGCGAACTGGCCGCGGGCGTGATCGACGTGAAGTCGATGTATCTGGAGACGCCCGAAGACGTGGCCGAGCGCATTCGGCTCGCGCTCGACCACGTCAGCCCGGACAAGCTGTTCCTGACCTGCGACTGCGGGTTTTCCGCGTCGTCCCGCGGCTTGGCGCGGGCGAAGCTCGAGGCGCTGGTCCGCGGCGCGGAGATCGTGCGGCGCGAACTGCACGACGCCTGACGCGGGGCTCAGGCGTCCTTGGGCGACGCCCCCTGCATGGCCGACAGCGCGGTTTCCACGCGGTCCAGGCGGGCGAGAATTTCGCGTTGGGGGTCGGCGCGCAGACAGCCGCCCTCGATGATCGCGATGAAGCTGCGCGCGACTTCGTCCTCGGACAGCGGCCCGTCGGGCTGGTACCACTGGTACAGCCAGTTGCACATGCCGAGAATGGCGAACGCGAGGAGCTTGGCCGGCAGCGGCGCGAGCCGCCCGGTCTGCACCCCCTCGGCGATCACGCCCTCGATGATCTTGTCGTACGCCCGCCGTTCGGCGCGGACTCGGCAGGCCATCTCTGGGGGCAGGTGGCTTTCCTCGCTGAAGAAGACGACCAGGATGTTCCGCCGCTCCACGATCGTGCGGATCTGATGGCGGATGATCTGGCGCAGCTTTTCCTCGGCCGGAATGGGCTGGGCGCAGATCCGGCGCAGGTCGTGTTGATAGAAGGACATGGCCCGCTCGAAGATCCGCACGAGCAATTCCTTCTTGCTGGGGCAGTAGCGGTACAGCGTCACCCGCGAAATCCCCATCCGCTCCGCAATCGTTTCCAGGTTGGTCGCACGATAGCCGTATTCGCAGAAACAGTCGGCCGCGGTTTGCAGCAGGGCCTCTTCGCGCACGGCCTTTTTGTCGCGGGGACCGTGCCCCTTCCGTTTCGCCATGCCGGGGGCTTATCCGATTCGCGCCCGCCCGCGCAAGCCGCCCCGCCGAGGAACCGCCCGGTTCGAAAGTTAGGGAATGACAGACAAGAGGGGCCTCATGGTCGAAGGGTCGGGGGGGTGCGAGGGCCGAGGTAACCTCGGGGTTCGTTTCGACCTTTCGACATGGTTCGACAAGCTCACCAATCAAGCTCAAGGCACCGCAGGCTCAACGAACTGAGGGGGGAGGCGGGGGAGGTCCTTGAGCCTGTCGAAAGGCCGGGGGCGGGGGCAGCGTGGGCTCAACGAATTGAGGGTTGAGAAAGTCCCTGAGCTTGCGGTGCCTTGAGCCCGGTCCCTGAGCCTGCCGAAGGGTGCCTGCCCTTTCCCCTAAAAGCCCCCTTGACAAGGGAGGTTGGGGGGTCCGCCGGGTTGCCTTTCCATACGGAGGCGAACGGCATGCGGGCTGGAAGCCCGCGTTCCCAGGGGGCTGCACGCGGAGGCTTCCGTTCAGCAAGGAAGCATTGGAAACGCCTCTCTACCCTCTCCCCCTTGAGGGGGTCGCCCGCAGCGGCGAATGGCCCCAGGCCTTTCGAGCCCGCGGCGTCCCCACCGCGCTTGCAGCCGCGGGACGCGCCCGGCTATGCAGAACGCAGCACCGGCGCACCAAGGAGGGGAACCATGCCCAACGTGTACGTCTCGATGGAGGAAATGCTCGGGCGCGTGGCCCGCTTCGGCGACCTCAAGTCCAGTCCGCGCGCGTTCGTGGACAGTCACATTCCCGGCCACGAGCGCGACATCTACAACATCATCGGCCGCGGGGTGACCGAGGATACCGACCTGAGCCCGGCGATCACCGCGGTCCAGGACTTCAACGTCACCTACGTGGGCGCCGAACCGGGCAAGGGCGCAGCCCTGCACAGCCACGGCACGGTCGAGGTGTTCATCCCGCTGTCCGGGAAATGGTCGATCTATTGGGGGGACGAAGGCGAACAGGAAGTGATCCTGGACGCGTGGGACACGGTGTCCGTGCCCCCGGGCGTCATGCGCGGCTTCAGGAACGTCGGCGACACCGCCGCCCACCTGATGGCGATCTTGGGCGGCACCGACGCCGGCCATGTCGCCTGGGCGCCCAAGGTTTTGGACCAGGCCAGGCAGACCGGCCTCAAACTGGACGAGCACGGCAATCTGCTGCCCGAAGAATGACCGAACCGCGGTTTTCTCTCCCCTGGAGGGAGAGGGGAATACCTCGCCCCGGCGGATATGTCGCTGTGGGGAGGAGGGTCTCCCCTGGATTCCGGCTTTCGCCGGAATGACGAGCGAAAGGCCGGAATGACGGAGGTAGGGATATTCCGCCCGAGGAAATCTCGAACCGATGCACTACCGAACCGCGGCGCGGTTCACGTCCACAGGGCGCCGAGCGCGATTGCGACGTCGGGCAGGAGAGAAGGGCCGAGCGTCTCGGTGTTCTCCGGGAACCGGCGTTCCCGATACGCCCCGCCCATCGGCCCGCGATGTACTTCGACGCGGCGGGCGTTCAGGTCGATCAGCCAGACTTCCGGTATGCCGTGTCGGGCATAGAGCGGCACCTTGGTCTCCCGGTCGAACCTGACGGACGTATCGGCGACTTCGATGAGCAGAAGGACGTCCGCCGGCTCCGGATGCGCGTCCGCATAGAAATCCTCTCGGGCGCGCAGCACGGTCAGGTCGGGCTGCGGCTCGGAGTGCTCGCCCAATCGGACCGGGTTCTGGGGCGAGAGGACGGCACGCCCGGCCAGCGCTTGGGCAAGGAGATTGTTCAAACGGGTGACCATGCCGGCGTGCGGACTCCCGATCGGAGCCATATCGATCAGCGCTCCTTCGATGAGCTCCACCCGGTCGTCCGGGCCGAGAATGCCGACCTCTCCCATCTTGTAGAAATCCCGGACCGACAGGAGATGCTGAACGGGGTGGGCCACAACTTGTGTCGTCATCCTCCCCTCCTTAGCTCATTGGATGTCTTCTCGAAATGGGCGCGCATGGTCGCCAGGGACGCGCGCTGGTGGAAGGCCAGTTCGTCGTCCGTATAGCGGTGTTCGCGGCCGTACACGCATACGTGCCGGGCGTGGCAGCGATCCGCACAGCCGGTCGGGTTCTGGAGTCGGTGGTCCATGCAGGCGGCGACGTCCGAACCTGCGTCCGACGTGATCGCCTGGGCCGGACAGACGTCGATGCAGGGCCGCTCGACACAGGTCGTGCATGGGTCGAAGCCACGCGCCGGGGCCGGGGCGGACAGTGTGCGGTCGATGAACAGCGCGGCGCGCAGCGCCAGCCACGGCCCATAGGTCGGGTGCAGGTGAATGCCGAGAATGCTCGGCCCGGCCAACCCCGCGGCCTCGGCCAGATGCCGGAACGACACGCGGAGCCCGCTGAAGAACTGGAACGGATACACGAGCCTATACCACGCACCGGTGCGGTCGAGGCGCGGGGACAGGGCGGTCTCGATGCGTTCGACCGTATAGTCGTCCAGGGGATGGGCGCGGTTGCGGAGATATGTCGGCCGCGCTGCAACGTGGGCGCGGAAACCGTTCCAGAATCGTCGGCCACCGTTTCCGATGACGACGATGGTACGCGCCCGCGGAAAGGTTCGGGCAACGCGATATGCGGCCGGAACCCGGGCGTCGTAGTCGGCAACCGACGTCGTGCCCACCAGGTTGAGGCCCGGCGGCACGAGCGTCCGCGTAATGTCGTCGAGCAAGTCCATGCGGATACGAACGGTTTGGGAACGCCTTCAGATCTGGGAACGCGGGCGTCCCGCCCGCCTCCGACTCGGGTTGTGTCTCGGTTTCGAATCGCCCTTACGTCCTCCCCCGGATCACGTCCGGGGCAGGCTCCGACCCTCCCTAGGGGGAAGGGAATCGGAATCGGCGGCCATGCCCGATGCTCAATACCTCACGGCAACCAGAAACAGGCCCTGTGGCGGGGCCGTCGCTCCCGCACGGCTGCGGTCCCGTGCGGCGAAAATCCTACTGAACTCTTCGCGGCTCAGGGCACCGCGGCCGACGTCGACCAAGGTCCCGACGATGTTGCGGACCATGTGGCGTGCGAACGAACGGGCTTCCACGTCGTACACGAGAAAACCCCGGTCCCGGCCGACCTCGTTGCGGAGCACGGTCCGCCACGGCGTGCGTTCCACGCTGTCGGCTCCCTGAAACGACGAGAAATCGTGTGCGCCGACGAGCAGGGCCGCGGCCTCGTGCATGGCGGCCCGATCCAGCGCACGGGGAACGTGCCAGGCGAAGCGGGCGTGCAAAGCCGACGGGTAGGGCTGGTTCCAGATGCGGTATCGATAAACGCGGCTGCGCGCGTCGGAGCGCGGATCGAACGTGTCCGGGACCTCCGCAACGTCGCTGACCGAGACGTCCGACGGCAGCACGCAGTTCAGGCTGTGCCGGAACCGCGCGGGATCGAGGGGCCGCGGCGTCCGGAAGCTCGCGACTTGGCCGCGCGCATGGACACCGGCGTCGGTCCGGCCTCCCACGCGCGCGCGCGTCGGCGTGTTCAGCAGGCGGGACAACGCCGCTTCGACCTCGCCCTGCACCGTGCGCGCCGCGGGCTGGACTTGCCAGCCGCGGTAGCAGGTGCCGTCGTATTCCAGGACCAGTTTGTACTGCACGCCGGATGTCCGCGTTCCCCGCCCGTTCCAACCCGACTCCCGCGATACGCGAAGGCGATACGGAAAGAGGTCCACACGGGGACGGGCGCCTCTGGATTCCGGCTTTCGCCGGAATGACGAGTGGAAGGCCGGAACGACGGGCGGAAGAAGGCCCGCACGAGGACGGACCTTTTCCTTCCTGCCGCCCGCGGGACGGCGTTCTCGAGCGGCCTATTGGCCGAGCTTATAGACCTGGGCGACGTTAGCGCCGATGACCTGCTGCCGCGCGGTTTCCGACAGCGGGGTGACGAGGCGTTGCAGGGCCGGCATGTACTCGGCGCTGTGGTCGGGGTGCGGAAAGTCCGACGCCCAGAAGAATTTTTCCGCGCCGACGAATTCGATCAGCTTTTGCAGAGCTTTTTCGTCCGGGTCGGCCGAAATCCAGCACTGGCGCTTGAAGTAGAAGCTGGGGCGCTCCTTGAGCATGGTCGAATGCGCCAACGGCCCCTCGAACACCGCGTCCATGCGGTCGAGCAGATAGCCGATCCAGCCGGCCTGGGATTCGAGCACCACGACCTTCACGTTCGGAAACCGCTCGAACACCCCGTAGTGGAACAGCGAGACGAACGCCTGCTGCATGCCCTGGGCCACGAGCACGTCGAGATACCAACTGAAGTCGATGGGCTCGGTCGGAATGAGTTCGTCGAAGCGCGCCAGATGCGAGAACCGGACCGGCTCGAAGGTGGGGTGCAGCGCGATCGGCACGTCGAGGTCCTGGGCGGTCGCCCACACCTCGTCGTAGTCCGGGTGGCCGTGGGATTTGCGCGTCCACGTGAACGGGGCGAAGAACGCGCCCTTGCAGCCGTCCTTGACCGCGCGGCGGAGTTCCTTGGCGGCTTCCGCGGGATCGCTGCCCGACAGGTGGGCGATCGGGATGAGCCGGCCGCCGGAGTCCGAACAGAAGTCGACGATCCAGCGGTTGTAGGCGCGGCAGTACGCCGCGGACAGGGCCGGGTCCTCGATTTCGCATTCCCACAGCAGCCCGATCGTGGGATACAGAATGACTTTCGCCAAGCCTTCCCCTTCGATGCGTTGGATGCGCTCCTTGGGGTTCATGGAGCCGAACGGCGCGCCGGCCAGATACGACCGTTCCGGGCTGGGCACGATGTCGGGATGTCCCATCGCCCCCAGAATGCCGGGAAACCCCTTCTGGCTCAGCTTGGACGGCTGGTTGTCGAACTCGAAATACTCCCAGCCTTCGTCGTCTTTCCTGACCCGAATGGCCCGGTCGCGGTACTCGGCTTCGAGATACTGCTCCCACAGGTCCGGGACCTCCAACACGTGGCCGTCGCAATCGATGGCGCCTGCGAGACTGACCGTTCCGTTCCCCTCCGACATGATGCCCTCCTTATGGTGTGCGGGTTGTGCGTTGCTTCCGTGTAGCCGTAATCGATGCCGATTGCCAGACGAGGAATTGTGGATTTTTGATTGTGGATTGCGGACTGCGATGCGCTGGGCCTGTCGAAGCGCGGATTGCAGAAACCCGACAGTTGGGCAGACCGCGCCTCCCCAATCGAAAATCCACAATCCACAATCAAAAATTCTCCCCCTCCCTGGTACGCCGCGCGGGGAACTGATAAACGGGGCCGCTCGAAGTCCGACGAATCGCACGCAAGGGGAGGGCGCCATGCTCGGCACGCTGGTGGGTATCGTACTCGGAATCGTCTTGTTCATCGGCACGTGGTCGGCGTCGGGGTTCAGCGACGGGGCATCCGTGTCCGTGGGGGCGCTGACCCTGGGAGTCCTGGGCGCCTTCAGCGTCGCCGTCCTGATTTCCTTTCTCGGTAACGCCGATCATCCGCATCCCGAATAGCGCCGCCGGTCACGATGGCCGCCGGGAGCGTCTTCCAGGAGGTCGAGGCCAAGCTGCTGGCCGAAGACGCCGCGGTGCTGGCCGCCATCGCCGCGCGCGACCGGCTCGGCCCGTTCTTTCTGGTCCGCCGGCCGACCGTCCGCCTGGCAACGACGTATCTCGATACCGCGGACCTGCTCCTGACGCGGCATGGGCTGGCGCTGCGCCTGCGACGCACCGGCAACACCGACTGGGAAGTCTCCACCAAGGGGCCGGGTGCGCGTTCCGGAGCGATCCACGCCCGACCGGAACGCAGCCTGCGCCTGCCCGGCCCACCCGCCTTTCCGTACGTGCCCTCACCGGAACTCACCGACGGATTGCCGGCCGCGGCCCGCAGCACGGCGCTCGCCCCGATTCTGATCTCCGAGGTCGAACGTCAGCGGTTCGCCGTGCACCGCGGGGCCGCGGACGGCGAGACGTCCGCGCGCGCCGAACTCGTCCTCGATACGGCCCGGTCGCGTGACCCGGCTTCTCCTGCACACCCGGCGGAGACGTTCTACGAAGTCGAGATCGAACTGGAGGCCGGCGCCCGCGCCGACCTCGAACGGCTCAGCCGGTTGCTCCGGGAGAATTTCCGCGTGCGGCCCTCGCACGCAACCAAGTTGCAGCGCGGGCTCGACCTGCTGCACGGCGTCGGGCAGTGGAAGCCTGCCCACGACATCTAAGAAAAGCCCCAAGAGTTCGGTTCGAAAGTTCCGGGTCTGTTCGACGCTGCAGACGGGGAAGGTCCTTGAGCCTGCGGTGTCCTGAGCTTGTCGAAGGGTCGAAAGGCCGGGGGCGGAGGGCAACGGCCGAGGTGACCTCGGAGTTCGTTTCGACAAGCTCAACGAACTAAGGGTCGGGAAAATCCGTGAACTTGCGGTGCATCGAACCACGCCCCGTCGTCAACTCGCGGCCGACGCGTCCGAAGTCCACCCCGCGGCCTCGTCGATGAACTCCGCGTAGGCCGCGCGGGCTTCCATGCGAAGCCGCTTCCTCCGCTCCTCGAACATCCGACGGAGTGCCCGGTCCGTCACGTCGGGCCGCCCGCGCCGTCCGCCCGCGGGCACATCTCCCCGCGATGTCGCGAGAGCGGCGAACGCGCCGAGCATCCGCTGGTGGACGTCGAGGTCGTGCAGGTCGCCCAGCGCGTCTTGCAGGGCCTTCAGCCGGCGGATGGACTCCGCCGTCCGGTCGGGCGGCAGCACGCCGGCGAAGCATTCGAATAGATAGCGGAGTTTCTTGCCCTCGATGCGCAGCCGGTGCACCTGCCGGACGTCGCCGGAGTCGAGCACACGATCCTGCTGCGGATCGCCCAGCCGCCGGCATTGTTTACGCACCCGCCCGCGGACGAATTTCCGCAGACTGCGTCCGCCGCGCGGCCCGACATCCGTCCGTCCGGTCGCCACGGCGTGCCAGCGTTCGAGAATCGTCTCGCACCACTGCGCCTGCCACGCGGAGATCAGCCGGTGATGGGCGGCGCCCCGTTCCGTCTGCAGACGGCGGAACGTTTGCTCGACGTCCGACCGGGCGACCGCGGGAAGCGCTGCCAGATAGTCCTCGCGTTGAAGCGCCAGCACGTCCAGGTCGCGCAGGCGGTTGGTGAGATCGCCCAACGCACCCAAATCCTGGCGCAGCCGCCGGGCGGTGCGCTTCGGGAACACGCCGGGAAGCTGTCCCATCAGCGTCCGCGCGCGCCGTACCGCGACCCGCAGGTCGTGCAGAAACTCGGTATCGACGTCGTGGAGCACGCCGTGCACGTTCCGCTTCACCACGGCGAGCAGAAAGGCCAGAATCGTGCGCGCCGCTTCGACGCAGGGCATCTGCGGGTCCAGATCGAACGCCAGCTTGGAAGAGTATGCCATCCGCTCATGGGCTGCGAACAGACTTGTGTGCGGCCCATCGGTTTCGACCGGCTCGCCGCAGAGCGATTCGAACCACGCACGGAGGTCGTCCGCGCCGGGATACGCCTCCACCTCGACCTGCGCCGCAAAAGGGACGACGAGGCCCGGCTCATGCGCCGCTGTATTTTCGAACGTCAGGTTTGCGACCGGCCCCGGCGGGTTCGTCCGCGCCGAGATTTCGACGTGCCGCGCGTGTACCGTGGCGCGTTCCAGCAGGGCACGCACCGAGACGAGGTCGGCAAGCCGCGTTTTGAGCCGGCTGTCCGGCCAATCCGCCACGAATGGCCGACCGACCGGAAACGGTGTGCGTTCGCCGACCGGCCGGCGGTCCAGCGACCACAGGGCGGCAGTCTCGCCCACCCGGCACAACGCCATCGCGTCCTCGAACAGATCCCAGTCGAACGTGTCGTAATAGCGCCGCGTCTGCGTTGCCACGCGAGCGACGTCAACGGGAAACCGATCCAGCAGGCTGCGCAGCACGTCGTCCGGCTCCACGCCGGCGGGCAGCGTATAGCGCGTCCTCGTCTCTGCGGCCGGCGCTTCCATGACCGCGCACCCTACCCACTCCGAACACCCGGCTCAAGCAAGCGGAATGCCGGACTCGACGCCCCATTCAGGCGTCAGTCTCGCGGACGCGGAAATCCGGAACAGATCCGATGCGGCCCAGTCGGGAGCAGCGGCTGCGGCTTGAACATCGTCCCGCGGCGAAGGTGGGCAGCCGGTCAGCGCGCTCCTGTGTGGTCCCCGAATCCGGCCAAATCGCTGAGAGGGGTCAAGGAGAGAAGGCGGTCTCCGGATCTGGATGCGGGGCGGGGGATGTTCTTCTAGGGCTGGTGGCCGCCGCTTGGGGGGCCGCAGGCGCTCAGCCGAGCAGCTTGACCGGCGCGACCGCCAGCCCGACGATGCCTGCCGCCATGAGCCACAACTGCCGATACAGCCGCGCCTCCAGGCTGCCGATGTCGCCCTGGACCGCACCGATCTCGGCCCGGACCAAACCTATGTCGGTCTTCAGTTCGGCCCGAACGTTGACAACCTTGGTATGGACTCCGGCGATGTCGGCTTTCGTTTCGGCCTGGAGTTGGTCGATCTTCGCTCGGACTCTGGCTTCGGATGCGGCAATCTCGGTCTTGATCTCGGCCCGGAGGCCGGTCTGCGCCTCGTCGATCTTGGCTTCCAGGTCGGCACGGAGCGCCCCCTCGGATTCACGGATGTCGGCTCTGAGCGCGGCCTCGGATGCGGCGATGTCGGCCTTGGTGGCGACGTTGCCGGTGGGCGTCGCCGATGGTCTCGACGAACGCTTCGGCCAGCGGTTCCGCGGCCCCGGCTTCACAGCGCGGTGGGTGTCGAAGGCGAGCGAACTCATGGGCACCACTGTATGGTCGGCCGCGCCTATTCATCACCGGCGGAGATCAGGCAGAAAAGTGTGGTTAGAGAGTGCGGTCGGTCGTTTCCCCCCGCCCCCGGCTCCTCATCGTGACCCTCCCCTTCCGCAGGCACGCAGGCACGGAATGCCCCCTCAGTTCGTTGAGCGCGCGTCACCTCGGACTCGGTGGGTGAGCCTGCCGAAGGATCGAAAGATGTGGAAACGGGCGAAGGAGCATTTTGTATACATTTTCCATAGAATTCCCTCTCCAAACGTTACACGGAATCCATCCCCTTGACCCGTGGCCTTTTCCCCGGCCGTGTGATGCGCTCGCCCGAAAGACACGGGAGGCCGAACGTGTGGCCGCAAGCCGCAGACTTTCGAGACGAGAGCATGGTCCAGCCCGTTGAGCCTGGTCCCCGACCTTGCGATGCCTGGAGCTTGTTGAAAGGTTGAAGGGCGCCGAAACGGGCGAAGGATCGTCCGGTATGGAATTCCCAATGAGAGGGAAGGGGACGTATGAGCTTCGTACATCTGCATCTGCACACGCAGTACAGCCTGCTCGACGGGGCCAACAAGATCGCGCACCTCATGCCGCGCGTCGCCAAGGCCGGTATGCCGGCGGTGGCGATCACGGACCACGGGAACATGTTCGGCGCGATCGATTTCTACCGTTCCGCGGCC
Organism: uncultured Binatia bacterium (SeqCode); assembly: GCA_965200125.1. Classification (GTDB taxonomy): domain Bacteria; phylum Desulfobacterota; class Binatia; order Bin18; family Bin18; genus Bin18. Next base: position 519,430 of record OZ241332.1, read on the forward strand.
AGCCACGGCGTGAAGCCGATCATCGGCTGCGAGGTGTACGTGGCGCCCAAGAGCCGCTTCGACAAACAGATGTCCCACACGCACACACACACCGTGGCGTCCAAGAGTCATTTCGACAAACACGCACACGGTGCCGACAACCTGGAGCACGGCGGCAACTTCCACCTCATCCTGCTCGCCATGAACCAGGACGGCTACCGTAACCTGTGCCGGCTGGTGACGGCCGGCTTCACCGAGGGCTTCTACCGCAAGCCGCGCGTGGACCGGGACCTGCTGCGCGAACTCAACCGCGGCATCATCGCGCTGTCGGGCTGCCTGAGCGGCGAGTTGGCGCGCGCCATGCTGCGCGACGACGCCAAGCGGGCGCGCGCCGTGGCCGAAGCGTACGCTGCGATCTTCGACGACCGCTTCTACGTCGAAATCCAGGCCAACCATCTGCCGGAGCAGGAAAAGATCAATCCCGCGCTCATCGAGCTCGCGCGCGAAATGTCGCTGCCGCTGGTCGGCACGAACGACTGCCACTATCTGAGCCCGGAGGACGCCGAGGCGCACGAGGTGCTGTTGTGCGTGCAGAGCGCCAACGTCATGTCCAACGAAGACCGCTGGCGGCTCGGCACCGACCAACTGTACGTCAAGACGCCGCGGGAAATGGAAGCCGAGTTCGCCCACTGCCCGCAGGCCGTCGAGGCCACCTTGGACGTGGCCGAGCGGTGCACGCTGGAACTGTCCTTCGGCAACTTCTTCTTTCCCGCGTACGAGGTCGAGCCCGGCCAGACCCTCGACGCCTGTCTCGACCGGACCGCACGCGACGGGCTGGAAGCGCGCCTCGCCAAGCTGCGCGCCGGCGCCGACTGGGACCCCGCGGCCGAGCAGACGTATCAGGACCGTCTGGGATACGAGTTGCACGTCATCGGTGAGATGGGCTTCGCCGGCTATTTTCTGATCGTGGCCGACTTCATCGGCTACGCCAAGGCGCAGGGCATCCCGGTCGGACCGGGCCGCGGCTCAGCGGCGGGGAGCCTGGTCGCGTACGCCCTGAAGATCACCGACATCGACCCGATCCGCTACCAGTTGCTGTTCGAGCGCTTCCTCAACCCCGGGCGCAAGAGCATGCCCGACATCGACGTCGACTTCTGCTACGAGCGGCGTGACGAGGTCATCCGCTACATCAAGGAGAAATACGGCGAGGACCGCGTCGCCCAGATCATCACGTTCGGCACGCTCAAGGGCAAGCAGGCCATCAAGGACGTCGGCCGCGCGCTGGAATTCTCGTACGGCGAGACCGACCGGATCGCCAAGCTCTATCCCGCGCCCAAGCAGGGCAAGGACTTTCCGCTGGAGGCCGCGCTGGACATGGAGCCCCGCTTGCGCGAGGTCCGCGCCCGCGGGGAGCGGGAGGAGAAGCTATTCGGCCACGCCCTCAAGCTGGAAGGGTTGCTGCGCCACGCCTCGAAACACGCCGCGGGGATCGTCATTTCCCCCACCCCGCTGGTGGACCACCTGCCGCTGTACGTGGACAAGGAAAAGAGCGTGCTGACCCAGTACGCCGGCCCGGACGTCGACGAGATCGGCCTGATCAAGTTCGACTTCCTCGGCCTCAAGACCCTGACGCTGATCCAGGACGTGGTGCAGCGCATCGAGGAGAGCCGGGGGACCGAGGTCGATCTGGACACGCTGCCGCTCGACGACCCGCAGACCTACCGACTGCTGAGCAAGGGCAACACGGTCGGCGTATTCCAGATGGAGAGCGACGGCATCCGCAAGCTCATGCGCCAACTCAAGCCGAGCTGCTTCGAGGACGTGTTCGCGGTGATCGCGCTGTTCCGGCCCGGGCCGCTCGACAGCGGCGCCGCGGACCAGTTCATCCGGCGCAAGAACGGCAAGGAGCGCGTCGGCTATCCGCACCCGCGGCTGGAGTCGGTGCTCGAGGACACGTACGGGGTGACGATCTACCAGGAACAGGTCATGCAGATCGCCCAGCTCCTGGGCGGCTACTCGCTGAGCGACGCGGACAATCTGCGCCGCGCGATGGGAAAGAAGAAGAAGGACGTCATGCAGGCCGAGCGGAAGAAATTCCTGGACGGGGCCGCGCAAAACGACATTCCCGCCAAGCTGGCCGGTGAAATCTTCGACGCCATGGAGACGTTCGCCGCGTACGGCTTCAACAAGTCGCACGCCGCGTCCTATGCGCTGATTTCGTATCAGACCGCGTACCTGAAGACGCACTACCCACAGGAATTCATGGCCGCGCTGACCAGCCTGGAAATGGGCGATACCAACAAGACGTACAAGAACATGGCCGAGTGCCGGCTGCACGGCATTCCGGTCCTGCCGCCGGACGTGAACGAGAGCGGCGACGGCTTCACGGTGCGCGGGCAGACGATCCGGTTCGGGCTCGGCGCGGTCAAGGGCGTCGGCTCGAAAGCGATCGAGGTCATCGAGGCCGCGCGTCAGGACGGCCCGTTCACCGACCTGTACGACTTCTGTACCCGGGTCCAGAGTACGGTGACCAACAAGCGGGTGCTGGAAAGCCTCGTCAAATGCGGGGCGTTCGATTCGTTCGGCATGCCCCGTGCCCGGCTTCTGGCCGGCGTCGAGGACGCCATGCGTTGGGCCGCGTTACGGGCCGCCGGCAACGCCGATCAAATGGGGTTGTTCGCGAACGGAGACACCGAGTCCGGGCACCCCGCGCTACCCGAGGCCGCGGAGTGGTCGGACGTCGAAAAGCTGAATCTGGAGCGCGAGACGTTGGGGTTCTACATTACGGGCCATCCGCTCGACAAATACGCCGACCGGCTGCCCGGTACCGGCGTGGTGACGACGGATCAACTCGCCACCCGTCGCCACCAGGAAAAGGTGCGCGTCGCCGGCGTCATCCAGTCGATCCAAGCCAAGAACAACAAGAAGGGCGACCGCTACGCCACGCTGATCCTGGAAGACAAGGCCGGCGGCGCGTCGGTCATCGTCTGGCCGGAAGCCTACCGCCGGCACGAGGCCGCGTTGCAGTCCGATCAGCCGGTGCTGTTGTCGGGCACGTTGGAAGTCGACGACGACCGCTGCCAGATCATCGCGTCCGAGATCGTCGCGCTCGACGCGGTAACCGAGGCCAAGGTCGAACAGGTTCACATCCAGGTCCCGACCGACAGCGTGTCCCGTGACGACCTGGTCGCGCTGCGCCACGTCCTGACCGAACACGGCGGGCAGTGCCGCACGTTTCTGCACCTGTTGCAGCCCGACCAGTCGGAGACCGTCATCTCGCTGCCCGACGCGCTCAAGGTCGCGCCCACTCCGGCCATGCAGATGGCGATCAAGCAGGTGTTCGCCAGCGTGGCGACCTCGTTTCGCTGAGCCGCGGGTACGGCGCCGAAAAGGGCAGGCGTTTCGTGACGGACCGTCGCCGCCGCGGGGCAGACACCCCCGACGTTCGCGCCGAACGCGCGTTTCTGGTCGGGGTCGACTGGCCGTCGGGCGATCCGGGCGCCGGCCCCGCGGGGCTGACCGTACACGAGTCGCTGCAGGAACTCGGACGCCTCGGCGCGACCGCGGGATTGACGGTGACCGGCCACACCCTGCAAACGCTGCGCACCGGTCCGCGGCCGGCCTCGTTCATCGGCGCGGGCAAGGTCGCCGAGGTCAAACGCCGCCGGCAGGAACTCGACGCCGGCGTGGTCATCTTCGACGACGACCTGTCACCGGCCCAGCAGCGCAATCTGGAACGCGACCTGGAATGCAAGGTGATCGACCGCAGCCAGCTCATTCTGGACATCTTCGCCCAACGCGCCCGCAGCCAGGCCGGCAAATTGCAGGTCGAACTGGCCCAGCTCGAATATCTGCGCCCGCGGCTGACCCGGCAGTGGGTGCACCTGTCGCGCCTCGGCGGCGGAGTCGGAACGCGCGGCCCGGGCGAGTCGCAACTCGAGGTGGATCGCCGGCGCGTGCGTGAGCGGATTGCCAGCTTGCGGCGCAAGCTGGACGAGGTGGACCGTACGCGCACGCTGCACCGCCGCGAACGGCAGCGCGTCCCGTTCCCCAGCGTTGCCCTGGTCGGCTATACCAACGCGGGCAAATCCACGCTGATGAACCGCCTGACCGACGCGTGCGTCCACGTCGAGGACCAACTGTTCGCCACGCTCGACCCGACCAGCCGCCGGCTGGAGCTTCCCGGCCGTCAACCGGCGATCCTGGTCGATACGGTCGGCTTCATCCACAAGTTGCCCCACCAGTTGATCGACGCGTTCAAGAGTACGCTGGAAGAAGTGCGCAGCGCGGACGTGCTGATCCACGTGCTCGACGCGACCCACCCGCGCTGGGCCGCGCACCAACGCATCGCCGCGCGGGTCCTCGACGACCTCGGCGTGGGCGATACGCCGGTCGTCACGGTCCTGAACAAGATCGATGGGACCGGGCGACGGACCCCGACCGGCCGTGAAACACCGCCGGAAGCCGACGTCAACGATGCTCCCGGGCCGGCCGCCCCGTTGCACGTTTCGGCCAAGTACGGTCTGGGCATCGGCCCGCTGATCGGCGCCATCGCGCGGGTGTGCGGCCGCAATCAGGAAGTGTTGCACGCCCTCCTACCGCCCGGCAGCGGCGCGATGTTGGCGTGGTTACGGCGCAACGGGGCCGTGGTAGAAGAGCACTATACCGACTCGGGCGTGCGGATCACGGCCCGCGTGTCGCCGAAGCTGGCGGGGCAACTCCGCAAGCGGCTGGCGCACCGCGAGACGTACGACCCAGTCGCCGTCCGAAACACGGGGTCGTCCCGGTGCTGACGCTCCCCAATCTCATCACCCTGCTGCGCATCGGGGCGATTCCCGTCCTGGTGATCTTCCTGCTCGACGAGCGATACACCGACGCGCTGGTCGTCTTCATTCTGGCGGGTCTGTCGGACTCGTTGGACGGGTTGCTGGCGCGCTGGCTGAACGCCCGCACGACGCTGGGCGCCTTCATCGACCCGCTGGCCGACAAGCTCTTGTTGATCAGTTCGTTCGTGATCCTGGCCTGGGTGGGTTCCATCCCGAACTGGCTGGCGGTACTCGTCATAAGCCGGGATTTGATCATCCTGCTCGGCTTCATCGTGCTGTTCCTGGTCAGCGGGCGCGCCATCGAGATCCGCCCGACCCTGGTCGGCAAAGCCTGCACGTTCTTCCAGTTGTTGACGGTGAGTCAATCGCTGGTCGGCCTGCACGACCCCGACTGGCAGTTCCCGTTGCTCTGGAACGCGAGCCTCGCCGCAACCGCGGTCACGCTCGTCGTCTCCGGCTTCCAATACGTGTCGCGTTCGCTGACGTGGTTCTACCAACAGGAGGACGAGCGGGATGCTTCCCGCTGATGGATTGCCGGACGGTCGGTCTCCGGCTCCGGTCGAAACAGGTCCCGGAGATCCGGTCGAGAGACGAACCACCCCGCAGAGCAGAACCTCGGCACCGTTCCCTTGAGTGGAGAAACACGGTGCATGAGTCTTTTATCGACTCGAAAAAGATGGGCATCGCCAAAATTATTCTTTATGGTTCGATGAAGCCTCCTGGGCTCACTCCTGTCGCGAATCTGGAATTCGCCCCCTTGCGTCGGGTCCGTTCCCAGATTGATACTCAGTGCCAAAAGTCTTCCGTCGTCAGAGTCGGCGTGCCAAGAGTCGAAATCGTCGCTCGTCGGGAACATCTTATAGGTTTTGGAGATAAAGTATCGGATGTCTTCTCCGAGCCCGGCGAGCTCGCCGGCCGCCCGATACAGCCGCGGGGAATTTAAACAGAAAGCGAAAAGTCTCGCCAGCGGATCGGATGCCTCCAACCGCATCTCCCGGGCGAAACACTTCCCCTTCGGATTGACATCCTGGTGAGGAAAGAACCGCTCCGTCGTCAATAGAGGGCGTACCAAGCTGATGAAAGACGGGCTGAGGAAATCCTTGAGCAGAACGCAATGCCTCGTCCGCATCTCTTCCTGCAATGCCCTCCACTCGTCATCTTTAGACCACTCGACACCATTGCGTCCTAGTCGAATCATTCGATGATCTCCTCCGGGACGCGGGAAGACTAGTTCACGTCGGCTCCTTAGCGCAAGCGGAATCCACAGAGGAGTCCATACGACTTGATTGAATCGTCAAGTATGTAACTCCACAATTGCAAGGTCGGCCGAATCCGATCTTACTCGTTGCCGAGGCTCGCTTGCTTGTATGCGGTGCGCAACTCGGACTGAAGCCGACCCAGGCGGTACGTCCGCGTATCCAGAAATTTCGCACTCAGGGCCAGAGTAGGGTGGACCTCACCGATCAGCCGCCACATCTCCTGCACGACGAAACGGTAGTCGGGATGTCCCTGCGGCATGGTGCGTAGTTCGCCGATATGAATGGCCTCGCGCAGGTTGAGCTTCATGTACCAGCGTACGCGGTACGCGAACGGCACGACGTACTGCGCTTCTGCGGGAAAGTCCGCGGCGATTTGTTCGTACAAGCCGGCCGCGCGTTCCATGCACTCCGCGAATTCCGATCGGAAGCCGGCCTCCTCGATTTCCCGCGGCGTATCGTAGCCGTGGACCGTCGTGTACGCCTGCCGCTCCTGCGTCAGTATCCGGTGGCGTTGCAGGTCACGGTATAAGCCCAGATTGCCCAGGATGTCGAACGTGTAATAGCCGTGTTCCAGCGCGCGGCCCGGCTTGTCGCGGCGGTGGCGGCGCTGCCCGATGTACGTCTCGAAAATCCGGTTTCTCTCGTCGGATGAGAGCTTCTCGACCAAGGTGCGCAGTTGGGCGAGGGGCAGGCGGCCGTTCGGGTACAGGACGGCGGCGAGAATCTTCTCTTCGGCATCGCGGTCGTAATCCACGAGCGTAACCGTATCCGTCGGTTCCGCGGTGTGGCCCGCGAGCAGGGCGTCAGCCAGTTTTCGGGAAGACTCCGCGGTCTCGACCAGATAGTCGTTGCGTCGGGCGCGTTTGACGAACGACGGTGTCAGCACGTTCAGGGCCTTGTGCATCGGCTCGGCAATATCCTGCGCCTCGGCGAGGTCGAGCGAATACAGCTTGGTCAGGAGATGCTCGAATGCTTGGCCCACCCCGAACAGTCCGACGTTGGTCAGCGTGGCCGCGGGCAGATACGACCGCAACACGTCGCAGGCGTGGGCGCGGACGGTCGAGCGGTAAGCCGAATCGGCCCAGCGTTTGAGCGTGTCGTCTTTTTCCGCGTCGCGGTAGGCGAGCGGTTCGCCGGTCCGCGGGTGTTTCCACTCGACCGTCTCGATGGGCAGACTGTGCCGTACGAAGTCCAGCATCGGCTCCATCTGTGCGGCGTAGGTCTCGAATAGCAGCCGCATGCACGAGACGTACGCCTCGGCGTGCGGCGAGCCCATCAGCCGCGGCTCTTTGTAGAACGGGTAGTCGCCGTCCGCGCCCTTGGCGTCGAAGCGGACGTAGCGCGTGGACTTTTCGAGCGGCGCGATGCCGATGCGCGCGTCTTCGAGCAGCTTGGCCGCAACGTTGGAGACGTGCTCGCAGGCGATGTGCGCCCCGCCGAGTTGGGCGACCGAGTCGTCGCCGTAGCCGACCAGGACCCGGTCGTAGAAGGCGCGCGCCTTTTCGAGCGTTTCCCGGTCCGGCGCAGATGAGGTCGGGCTTTTGAGGCCGCTCGGCTTCAGGTCCCGGTAGAATTCATCCAGGAAGATGCGGCGGAGGCTCTTGGACGAACGGCTGTAGCGGGAAAAGAGGGCGCCGGCGACCTCCTGCGGAAGCCGCAACCCGAAAATGGGCCGGGTCAGGTCGGTGAAGAACGGCTGAAGTTTCTTTTTCTCGGACGGGGAGAAGGCGTCGCTCATGTCGCGCCACGGCGGATGAATCGACCGCTATGCGGGCATTGATCTGGAAGGTGGCCTATTCGAGTTCGAGCAGCAGCTCGCCGGACTCGACCGCCTGGCCTGCCTCGACGTGGACGGCCTTGACCGTTCCGGCCACGGACGCGCGAATTTCGTTCTCCATCTTCATGGCTTCGATGATGAGGACCCCCTGATCCTTTTCGACGTCGTCGCCCGTGGCGACCATGACGTCCACGACCTTGCCGGGCATCATCGAGCGGACTTCCTTGTCTCCGGCGCCGCCGAGACCCGATCCCGCGGCCGTGCGGCGCGCCCGGCGTTCGTCCAGCACGCCGACCTGGAAGCTCTTGCCCTCGTACGCGACCGTATAGGTATCGTCTCGTTCCGCCACGTCGATGGTGAACGACTGGTTCTCGACGATCAGCGAATACATGTGGCCGCCCAGCCGGCGCCCGTCGATGACGTATTCCTCGTCGTCGATCCGTATCCGGTAGCGGTGCTCGTCGAGTTCCTCCACGTCCACCGTGTAGGTCCGGTCCTCGAGCGTCGCCTTGTACGCCATAGCTTCGTCTTCCTGTCCGGAGCCAGTCCGAGGGGCGGCTATCGCAAGCCGGCACGCCAGCCCGCGGCGCGCCATGCCGACACGCCGCCCGCGCCCGGTTGTCCGCCGGCCGGAGCTTGGCTCAACTCTTGATCCCGGTGATAGGCGGCGAGCGTGGCCGCGGCCAGCACGACCTCCTGGCGGAGATGATCCTCCTCCGCGGGCAGGCCGGTGAACTCCTGCGGAATGAAGCCGGTATCCAGATCGCCCGACAGAAAGCGCGGATGGGTCAGCGCCCAGCGGTGGAAGGGAATGTTCGTGACGATGCCTTCGATCGTGTATTCCTGCAGCGCGCGTAACATGCGCCGGATGGCCTCGTCGCGCGTGCGACCATAGGTGCACAGCTTGGAGATCATCGGGTCGTAATGGATGGGGACGTCCCAGCCCTCGTACACGCCGCTATCGTCGCGGATGCCGTAGCCGCCCGGCGTCCGGAGAATCTGGATTTTGCCGGGCGAGGGAAAGAAGTCGCGCGCCGGGTCCTCGGCGTAAATGCGGCATTCGACCGCCCAGCCGCGTTGCTGGATGTCCGCCTGTTGCAGGGCGAGCGGCTGGCCCGCGGCAATCTCGATCTGCGCCTTGACCAGATCGACCCCGGTGACGAGTTCGGTGATCGGGTGTTCGACCTGGATGCGGGTGTTCATTTCCAGGAAATAGAAATGCTGGTGCGCGTCCACCAGAAACTCGACCGTGCCCGCGCCCACGTAATCGACCGCGCGCGCCGCTTCGACCGCGACGCGGCCCATCTCCTCGCGGACGTCCTGGCTCACCGCAGTCGAAGGAGACTCCTCGATGACCTTCTGGTGGCGGCGCTGCAGCGAGCACTCGCGCTCGTAGAGATGGACGATGTGCCCGTGGCCGTCGCCCAACACCTGGACCTCGACGTGGCGCGGCTTTTCCACGAATTTTTCCAGATACATGCGGTCATCGCCGAAGGACGATCTGGCCTCCGAACGGACGCCGCGCAGCGCCGAGACCACGTCGTCCGCAGTATCCACCAAGCGCATCCCTTTGCCGCCGCCACCGGCCGACGCCTTGAACATGACCGGGAAGCCGATTTTCTCCGCGGCCGCCACGACCTCGTCCTCGTCGCCCAGCACGTCGGTGCCGGGCACGACCGGGACGCCGGCGTCCTGCATGATCGCGCGCGCGGTGACCTTGTCACCCATCTTCTCGATCGCGTCCGGCTGCGGGCCGATGAAGGTGATGCCCGCGGTGCGACACGCCGCGGCGAACGGCGCGCGTTCGGACAGAAAGCCGTAACCCGGATGGATGGCGTCCGCGCCGCTCTTGGCCGCGGCGTCCAGGATTTTGTCCGCGACGAGATAACTCTCCGCGGAGGGCGCCGGCCCGATCGGATAGGCGTGGTCGGCGTATTGGACGTGCAGGGAGGCCCGGTCGGCGTCCGAATAGACCGCGACCGTTTCGACACCGAGTTCGCGGCAGGCGCGAATGACGCGCACCGCGATTTCGCCCCGGTTGGCGATGAGCACCCGTTTGAACATGGTCGTCTCGGCTCCGTGGAACGCCCCGCTCCGAACGTCGCGCCGAAAGCGGGGCGGCGGGTCTGTTACAGGGGAATGTTGCCGTGCTTCTTGGGCGGGTTCTGCTCGCGCTTGTTCTGGAGCATGGCGAGCGACTGGATCAGCCGCGGGCGTGTGTCGGCCGGCATGATGATCTCGTCCACGTAGCCCAACTCGGCCGCCTTGAACGGGTTGGCGAACGCCTCCCGGTAGTCGTCGACCAGCTTGGTGCGTTCGGCGTCCTCGTCCGCGGCCTGCTTGAGGGCGTTGCGGAAGATGATGTTGACCGCGCCTTCGGGCCCCATGACCGCGATTTCGCCGGTCGGATAGGCCAGGTTGACGTCGCCGCGAATGGCCTTGCTGGACATCACGACGTACGCCCCGCCGTAGGCTTTGCGGGTGATGACCGAAATTTTCGGCACCGTGGCCTCGCAATAGGCGTACAGCAGCTTGGCGCCGTGGCGGATGATGCCGCCGTACTCCTGCGACGTGCCCGGCAGAAAACCCGGTACGTCGACGAAGCTGACGATCGGAATGTTGAAACAGTCGCAGAACCGGACGAACCGCCCGCCTTTGACTGACGCGTCGATGTCCAGCACCCCGGCCAGAAAGGCGGGCTGGTTGGCGATGATGCCCACCGGCTTGCCCCCGAGCCGCGCGAACCCGACGACGATGTTCCGCGCGTAATCCTTGTGGACCTCGAAGAAATGGTTCTCGTCGGCCACCGAGCGGATGATGTCGGTCACGTCGTACGGCCGGTTCGGATTGTCCGGCACGATGTCGTTGAGCTTTTCGTCGCGCCGATCGGGGTCGTCCGTCGTCGGATGGAACGGCGGGTCTTCCATGTTGTTGCCGGGCAGATAGCTCAGCAGTTCGCGGACCGAGTGAAAGCACTCGTCTTCGGTGGGCGACGCGAAATGGGCGACGCCGCTGGTCGCGTTGTGCGTGGCCGCGCCTCCCAACTCCTGCATGGTGACTTCTTCGTGCGTCACGGTGCGGATCACGTCCGGTCCGGTGATGAACATGTAGCTGGAATTTTCGACCATGAAGATGAAGTCGGTGATGGCCGGCGAATACACGGCGCCTCCGGCGCATGGCCCCATGATCGCGGAAATCTGCGGCACGACGCCCGATCCCTGCACGTTACGCAGGAAAATCTCGCCGTAGCCCGCGAGGCTGTCCACCCCTTCCTGTATGCGCGCGCCACCCGAGTCGTTGATGCCGATCACCGGGCAGCCCGTCTTCATGGCGAGGTCCATGACCTTGCAGACTTTTTCCGAGAACGCGCTGGACAAGCTGCCGCCGAACACCGTGAAGTCCTGAGAGAACACATAGACTTGGCGCCCGTCCACCAAGCCGTAACCGGTCACCACGCCGTCGCCCGGGATTTTCGTCTCCGCCATGTCGAAGTCGGTGCAGCGGTGGGTCTTGAGCCGGTCCAGTTCGACGAAGCTGCCCGGATCCAGAAACGCCTCGACCCGCTCGCGCGCGGTCTTCTTGCCCAGTTCGTGCTGGCGCGCGACGCGGGCTTCCCCGCCTCCTTGGAGCGCCTGGCGGTTCAGGCTTTCGAGTCGGTCGATGTTCTCCTTCAGGCCCATGTAACGTCCTGTCCGTGCGTGTATTGAAAATTCCCCGGAGTGCGGAATCCCGGCTTTGTATTACGCAGGGGGGAAAATATCAAGAAAGGGGCGGGAAGGACGCGGTGCGCCGGTCTCCATCTTGGCTTCATTCCCATCCTTGCCCGCGAAGCGCAATGGGACCGGTGATGGGCCGAGGGATGAGCCCGTTGAGATCGGTCCCCGAGCCTGCGGTGCCTTGAGCCTGTCGAAAGGTCGAAGGGGGTCGCGACGGGTGCTCCGTGAGACGAACTCCCAGAATGAGGTATGGAGGGACGGCACGTCTTTCAGCCGGGAGGATGAGGAATCGTCTTTTCTCCAGCTCGGGTGCCGTTCCCGGGTGAATCCGGCTCCAGGCGGAACGTCACTCGCACGAATCGGTTGCGCTCGTCGTTGGTCAGCGTCGGTTCGGTTCCGTTGAAGCGTCGCATGGCGTGACGCATCGTCAGCCAACCCCGCCCGCGCCGCTCCATGAGTCCCCACACGACCATAGCGTTCGCCATCATTTCGTTGCGAGACCGCGGAGCACCGCCCATCCGTGCCTGCTCGACCGTCATGTGGTTCGGCAGCGCGCCGGGACTCGTCACCACGATGCGGTCGTCGAACACTTCCAGCAGAACCTGGGATCCGGTGACGGCATAATCCCGGTGGATGACCGCATTGACCAATGCTTCGCGCAGCGCGGCCTCCGGCAGCGGTGGAACATCCCGGCGGTAGAGCCCTTGATACACCTCTCGTCGGCCCAAGCTGCGGAACCATCCCATCGCCCGGTTCACCTGATCTTCCAGACGCCCCTTTCCTTCTCCCGCACTCAATACTGCGGCAGCCTGGTCGGCGCCGGCATACGCGGCGCATTGCACGAACAGGCTCAAGGTCTGCGGAAACGCCTGCGGGTCCCTTCCGAACACCATCAACCCGTAGAGGGTAGGACGGAGCACGCCGTCGAGTTCCTCGGCGATACTGGCGTTGCGCAAGTCGTCTTCGTGTGCCGGTTGTGGCGCCTGATCGGTATCCATCCCCTGCGCTTGCATGAAGGTGCGCACGGCGCCGAAATCGAGGTCGTCGACGGTCGCGGACGACACGACCTGCTGCTCGGTGAGGACGAACCCGAAAGCATTCATCAACTCCTGCAGCTCGGACGGAGACGGCGCGACCGTCGCTCGGCCGCGACGAACCCAGAACCGGCCGTCGTACGCGAAGGGCTCGTACCCTCGTTGATGGCGATGCACGTCGATCCAGTGCACCCACCCGCTAACTGAGTGATGCCATCCACAGTGCGCCGAGACGGGCTTGCCGCAGCCGGTATGCAGCAGGCTCGTCAACCGCTCCTGCACGGTTTCGGGGTCTGCTTCCACTCCGACGACCGTCCTGGCGGCATCGTCAACACCGATCACGATCAGGCCGCCGTCGCCGTTCGCGAACGCGCACAGCGTTTTGCCGACGCTCCGCAAGTCGCCGCTTCCGCGTTTGAATTCTGTCCGTGCGTCTTCTCCGGCGGCGATGCGCCGCGCGACGTCAGGCCATTCCATCGTCGTCCGTTCCCGTCCTGGAGACCTCTTTTTTGAAAGGGAACCGGATACCAAGTGACTTAGGGGACCGCTTCTCTACCCTTCGACCGAGCTCAACTGGGCTGGTCCCCGAGTTTTTCGAAGGCATCATCGGTTTCGTCGGCTGGCGGAGTTCATGTCGTGTCGGTCGATATTTTCCTTCATACCCTTGACGTGTCCTGTCTCCACGTATGCGGAGAATTCCCTGGAACGCAATACTCCGGCTTCGTATTACGCAGGGGAGAAAATATCAAGAAAGGGGCGGGAAGGACGCGGTGCGCCGGTCTCCATCTTGGCTTCATTCCCATCCTTCCCGCGAAGCGCAATGGGACCGGTGATGGGTCGAGGGATGAGCCCGTTGAGATCGGTCCCCGAGCCTGCGGTGCCTTGAGCCGGTCGAAAGGTCGAAGGGGAGAGGGGGCCGACCGCGGCATTGCATCAGCCCAGGAGTCTCGGACCGGGACACGACGACTATTCCGTGTCCGTTTGTCACCGGCAACATGAGCGTATATAAAGCGCCCTGGAATGAATATGCGGAAGGAGCCTCTGGAAAACAGCCAACCCTCCACTCCGACCGAAAGTCGGAAGGGATCCGCACCTCCTCACCGGTGTCCCAAGGTCTCGAACCCCGACGACTCGAATCCGGAAGATACGTTCATCCCGGACCTCCTCGGCGTGTCGCTTCGAGCGTTTCTGTCGGACGTCCACGAAAAAACCGTCCACGGGCCGTACAAGGCGGCACGCCGATTCGCCATCCCCGACATGGCGGCGATGGCCGACATCGACTATATGCTTACGCATGTCGGGGTTCTGCCGTCGGACGTCCAGTTGATCGTCGATGGGCGAACAATCAAGAACGACCGCCGCCTGTTCACTCGCGCCAACTTCCCGAAGGTCGAGTACTTCTACGAGCGATTCCTGAAAGGGGCAACGATCAGAATCGTCGGCGTGCACAAATATCTGCCCTGGGTGGCGAGCCTCGCGGATGCGCTGGCGTCCGCGCTCGCCATGAACGTCGGGGCCAATCTCTACCTGACGCCGGAGACGCACACCGGCCTCCATGTCCACTTCGACACGCATGACGTTCTGGTGTGCCAGTGCGCGGGCACCAAGCGCTGGCGGCTCTATCGGGATTACGCCGGGACACGGGCCCTGCCGGCGGAGGCGATCATGGACTACGACTATGTCCGCCACGTGCCCGGCGAGGTCTCGCGGGATATCCTCATGGAGCCGGGGGACGTGCTCTACGTGCCCCGCGGGACGATGCACGACGCTTGTACGGAGCATGGGGATTCCCTCCATTTGACTTTCAGCCTCCTTGCGCTGACCGTAGGCGATCTGATGATGCGGACGGTGCAACTCGCAATGGAAGAGGATCCGACGCTGCGTGCCGCGATGGCGTACGACGTGCGCGCGCACCCCGCGGTGGTCGACGACGCGACCGTCGAGCGTATGGTACGGGCGCTGACGACGGACCGCCGGCTCGACCGGGCGCTCGAAGCCTACCGCGGGGAATGCCGGGAACGCAGGGGCACCGCGGCGCACCATCTGTTTGCGGGACACGATGACCGGAGAGAGGGAACGGAACGCCTCCGCCACCTGATCGCCGACAGGATACGGCAGTTCGCGCCCGCCAAGTGGCAGGGCGCCCATGATAGCGCGGAACGGGGCGGTACCGTTCACCGTGGACACGGACCTCGACCTCGGCCGCGCCGCGGCCCCTTGGATCCGTGCCCACGGCGCGGACGTCACGATTCGCCGCGGCGCAGTGCCGCACGAACTCCCCGACAGCGAAGCGGAAGGCCCGACGTGGCAGTACGCCGGCAACCGGGTGCTGATCGCGTTCCCGTGGGGCATGCGCTTCCTCGTGGAGGGCGGCGAGCGCATCCGCTACGCGGCGCCGGAGGACTGCGGGCCGTTGGACCTGCGGTTGTTTCTGTTGGGCACCGCGTGGCTGGCGCTGGCCCTGCAACGCGGCCTGCTGCCGCTGCATGCCAGCGCCGTCGCTCGCGGTGAGGACATCTACGCGTTCACCGCGCCGACGGGCAACGGCAAATCGACGCTCGGGGCGGCGCTCTCTACGCGCGGCTATCCCTTCTTCGCCGACGACAGCCTGTTGATCGATGCGGACGACGTCACACGGTGTTACGGCTACAAGGATTTGAAGCTGTGGCCCGCCGGCGCGACGCTTGCCTGTCTCCGACCCGGGGGACGTGTGCGCGAGACGACCGGATACGACAAACGCTACGTCGAACCGCCGCGGGAAGGCCCACACACGTCCGGGCGCCTCAAGGTGCTCTGCGTGCTGTCCAGAGATATGCGTCGCGGTGGGGTGTTCCCTTCCCCCTCTCTCGAACCTCTGGCCGGGCGCGAAGCGCTGCTGGCCTTGTACATGGCGGTCCACCGCAAGCGGATGGCCAGGGCGATCCTGGGGGGGAGGGCCCCCATCTTCGAGCGGATACGGGCGTTGGCCCGGACGACGGACGTGTACAGGTTTCGCCGTCCTTTCGTCGGAAGCCTGTTCGACGAGGGCGTAAGCGTCATCGCCAGGAAGTGGCCGCCCCCGGAATCTCCATAGACCATGCCGGCCGTTCCGCAAACCGCCGGCCGGGGCCGCCTCGTCTGGATAGTGTCCTACCCGAAATCCGGCAATACCTGGACGCGCCTGCTCCTGGCGAACTTCCTGGCCGACGCGGAGCACATGGTTCCCATCAACTCCCTCCGGCAATTCCTGCCGGGTGTCGCCTCGTACAGCATGGGCTGGTTCGACGACGTGATGGGCGTGGCACCGGGTGACTGCACGAACGACGAAGTCGAGACGCTGCTCCCGGGGCTGTACCGAACCTATGCGGCGCAGGCCGCCGATGCCGGCCGCCCGCTGTTCTGCAAAGTTCACGACGCCTTTCGTGATACGACCGCCGGCGAGCCGTTGTTTCCGGCCGACGTCACGATCGGGGCCGTTTACATTGTGCGCAATCCGCTCGACGTGGCGGTTTCCTCGGCGTTCTACGACGGCCATGCGGACTTCGCCGAGTCGATAGCGAAACTCAACGACCCGGGGGCCAGACAGGCGTCCCCGTTCCATTTCGTCCAACGCCTGTCCGACTGGTCGGGCCACGTCCGCAGCTGGACCACCGCGGCGCCGTTTCCGGTGCTGACCGTTCGGTACGAGAGCCTGCTGGCCGACACCGTGGCCGAGTTCGGGCGCATCGTGGCTTTCCTGGGTCTCGACGGAGATGAAGACCGGCTGCGGCGGGCCGTCGCCTTTTCGGAGTTTGCGCGCCTGCGCGAGCGCGAGGAAAAAGAGGGGTTCACGGGAAATTGGCGGGCCAACCCGGGCGTCTTTTTTCGTTCCGGCAAGGCGGGGGACTGGCGCCGACATCTGAGCGCGGCCCAGGTATCGGAGGTGGTGCGCGCCCATGGGGAGACGATGGCCGCTTTGGGCTATGCCCCTCGGGACCTGCCTACGGCGCTGGCGCGCTCGGTTTGATCGTGTGGCGACGTCGCCGTCAGCGTGCGGGGCCACGCCGGTTATCGAACCTCCGGAGACAGCTTGACACCCTCTCCTCAAGGTTATATGCGAGCCGGGATATTAAAAAAGAGGGAGATCATCTCATGATCACTACCCCCCCCCCCCCCCCCCCCCCGCGCAAGCCCTGGGCGCCGCCGAGGCTTGAGACGGTCGAGGTCGAGTCGGTTTGGCAAGGCCATGAGACGAACCCTGGGGACGCGGACAGCCCATCCGGTAATACCCTTATTGATCCGAACCTCTCGTGTCCGTCGTCGTAGCTCGTCGGACAGGACGCGATGTCTGCCATTGCCGCGATCTTTTGCCGCGACGGCGGGGCGCCCGCGCCGGAAGGTATCGCCGAGCTATCGGGAGCCCTCCACCGATTCGGAACACGGTCCGTCGAGTCGGCAGTCGGGGCTGCCGGCTTGGTGCGCCGTATCCCGGCGTGCTTCACACCGGAGGACGGATCGGACGCCGGCATCGGCCGAATCGGCGACGGCTCACGCATCCTGTTCGATGGCTCCCTCCAATATCGCGGCGACCTGATCGCGGCGTTGGGGCTCGACCGGCGCGAGGCCCGCGGGCTGGCGGATGCCGATCTCTTCGCTCGCGCCTGGCAGCGCTGGGAACGCGAGGCGGCGCTCCGCGTCGAAGGGGAGTTCGCGGCCGTGGTCTGGGATCCCGGGCGGCGCGTCTTGACGGCGCTCTGTTCCCCGTTGCGGCCGCCGCCCCTGTTCTTCCACGTCACCGAGCGCCGGGCCATCGTCGCCACGGTCCCGCGCGCCATCTTCGCGTGGGGCGACCTCCCGCGCCGCCTCGACGACGTGCGTGTCGCCGAAGGCATGGCGTTCGGTCACAGCGAGCCGCGTTCGACCTACTGGCGGAACGTCCAATCCGTGCTGCCCGGCGAGGTGCTCACGGTCACGCCCGACGCGCACCGGATTCGCCGCTATTACGATCTGGCCGAACGGGGCGCGCCGGTGCGCTTGCCGAAAGACTCGGATTACGTCGAGGCCGCCGGCGAACTCGTGCGGCGGGCCGTCGGCAGTGCGCTGCGCGCCTCCGAAACCCCGTCCCTGCTGCTCAGCGGCGGACTCGACTCTCCGACGATAGCGGTCGTCGCGTTGGATCTGCTGACCGGGCACGCGGGCGCGGCGCCGCTGCTCTCCTTCACCGCGGTCCCGTCGCCGGAATGGGATGGCCGCGTCCACGGGGGGAGGATCGGCGACGAGGCGCCCCTGGTGCACAGACTCCAGGAGAAGGAGCCGGCGCTGGACGCCCGCTTCGTCGCCGCCACCGGCCTCGATGCCGACGCCGTGCTGATGCGGATGAACGAGTACGCGGAAGTGCCGGTCAACAGCCCCGGCAACCAGCACTGGCTGCACGAGTGCCGGCGCTTGTCGCGTGCCGCCGGCAGACGCACGATGTTGACCGGCGCCTCGGGGAACGCCACGCTCAGTTATACGGGTTTCCCGCGTTTTGCGTCGCTGCTGCGCACCGGCCGTTTGCCGACGTTATGGCGCGAAGCGGCGTTATGGCCGAGACAACAGCATTCCCTCGCCCGTAGCGTAATCCGGCCTTTCCTTCCCCCGCGGCCCGGTCGGGTCTTCGGCCGCGGCAACGACCTCCGGACCTTGTGCCCACGCAGTCCCATCCATCCGGAGTTCGCCCGCCACACGCGCCTGGCCGAGCGTATCCGCGCCGCCGGCAGCGGACCGTACTTCCGGGGCGCGAGATCCTGCCGGGAAGGACAGATCCGCATGTCGTGCAACCCCCATCGACTCGGAACCGGGCGCTCGACGCGACTGGCACTGCGGACCATCCACGACGTGGCGGATCGCGACCCTCTGGGCGACCGGCGGCTCGTGGAGTGGTGTCTGGGGCTGCCGGAGGAGCAATATCTGCACCGCGGTGTATCTCGGCGGCTGATCCGGCGGTGCATGGCGGGCCGCCTGCCGGCGGAAATACTGGCCGGGATCCCCGGCAGGCAGGGGGCGGACTGGCACCTGCGGCTCGGCCGCAACCTGCCGCATATTCGGGACACCTTCGACGGCTGGCGCAGCGACCCCGAAGTCGCCGGGCGGATCGACCTCGACCGGCTGCTGCGCGTCCTGGACACCTGGCCTGCCCGCACGCCGCTCTCGTCGGCGGACCATCCCGACTACCGACTCGCGCAGTACGGCATCGACGGGGCGCTCGCCACCGGACACTTCATCCGCTGGGCGCACGGGAGGAGCGGACGGGCGTGAGCCAGCCCGGTTCGGCGCAAGGCCGAACGCCGATGAGGATGCGTCGCGCCCGAACGTCGTCGGGCGGGGGAGCCGCTGTGCCGTCGGCCCGCCCGACGACCGGCCGGCGGCGTATCGTGTGGCTGGCCTCGTGGCCGCGCTCTGGCAACTCCTGGCTGCGCACGTTGCTCGCGAATTTTCTGGCCGACGCGGACGCCGCCGTTTCCTTCAGCGAGGTGAGTGCGCGTATCGGCTCCGGCTTGTACGGTCGGAGCGAATTCGACGATTGGACGGACGTTCCGTCGGGGTGTTGTACGGACGAAGAAGCCGACCTGCTGCGCCCGGCCGTGTATCGGGCATACGCGGCGCAGCCCGCGCATGCCGGCAAGGTGCTGTTCTGCCGCATCCACGACGCGTTCCTCGGCAACGGGGCCGCGGAGCCGCTGTTTCCCGACGACGTGACCGTTGGCGCCATCTACCTCGTGCGCAATCCGCTCGACGTGGCGGTCTCGTGGGCATACTACGCCGGCCACGGAGACGTCGCGCGGAGCGTCGCCATGCTCAACGGTCCGCGCGCGGCCCTGCCCGGCCAAGGGCAGCCGCAGTTGCGCCAGCGCCTGCTCGACTGGTCGGGCCACGTTCGCAGCTGGACCGGTGCGCCGTTTCCCGTGTTGGCCGTGCGGTACGAGGATCTGCTGGCGGATACGGTGGGGCAGCTCGGAAGAATCGTGCGTTTTCTGCGGCTGGCAGGGGCGGCGGAGGCCCCGCGGCTGCGGCGTGCCGCCGCCTTTTCGGCATTCGCCCGCCTGCGCGGCCGAGAGGAATGCCACGGCTACGGCGATCTCGATCCCCGGAGCCCGCATCCTTTTTTCCGTTCGGGCAAGGCCGGCGATTGGCGGCGGCACTTGTCCGCGGCGCAGGTACGAGAGATCGTAGGGATCCATGGAGAGACGATGGCCGCCTTCGGCTACGACCCGCAGGAGATACTTCGGAAAATAGCCGGCCATTCGCGGCGATACGGCGGCGGCAACAACGGAGACGGGGGTGCATCATGACGATAACCTCGACGACCCGCGTGCGGCGCACCATCGACAAGTTCGTCGACGCGGAGGTGGACGGCGAACTGGTCTTCATGGATGTCGGGGAGGGCCGGTTCTACTGCCTGAAGGAGACCGGCATCGCGACGTGGCGACTCATCGACGAGGGGGGTGCCTGGACGACGGTGGGCGCGCTGACGAAGGCGTTGTGCGAGGAGTTCGAGGTCGACGAGGAAGCCTGCCTACACGACGTGGGGGTCTTGCTCGACGAGATGGCCGCCGTCGACCTCATCGAACTGGCGTCTGATATTCCGAGTGGCGACAGACCGTCTGTTTGAATCTCCATGTGGGGATATCTTCCCTCCCCATGCCCTGCTTCTCCGGGAGGGGCTCTCCTGTCCCTGCTCCATGGGCAAGGGTCATCGCAGCGCCCGCTCGGCGGCGGGCTTCTCGGATGTCGCGGTGTCGAAGGCTTCTCGGTGAGAACGAACCCGAAAGCATTCATCGACCCCTGAAGCTCGGACGGAGACGCCGCGACCGTCGCTCGGTCGCGACGAACCCAGAACCGGCCATCGTACGCGAAAGGATCGTAGCCTCGTTGATGGCGATGCACGTCGATCCAGTACACCCACCCGCCAACCGTGTGGTGCCGTCCACAGTGCGCCGAGACGGGCTTGCCGCAGCCGGTATGCAGCGGGATCCTCAACCACTCCTGCACGATTTCTGGGTCTGCCGAACTATGAAGAACGTGGACGCCGTCCGCCGCCTCAATCGGCCGGCGAGAACCTGCCCTCCCAGATGGTTTCGTAGTTTGATCCCTTGTACGTTACGAATTGCCCGGTGTGGATCTCGGCGATGCGGTATGCGGGCAGACGCCGCACAACGTAGCACTCGCCTCCTACGTACCAGTACGATTTGTGATCGAAGTTCAGATTGTCGAACCCGTACTGTTGTCTGGGTACAGGAAGGTCGATTGTATCAACAGGGACTATGTGCAGAAAGAATCGCGGCTGAGGCTTCAGGAACTCTACCGCCGGGCAGTCGTCACGGAGATAGAGCAGTTCGTTCCCCTCATTCCCCTTCCCCTCGACGAAGTAAACGGCGTAATCGGAGGATTGCGCGATCGGGGTGTCATGCCCTATGCGCTGCTTGTACGAAGTCAAGGCGGCTTCTACGCCAGCATCGTAGCTGCCGGGCTCGTAGAGAAACAGCAATGCGTTGTCAGGGGTCAGGGAGCGGACACCTGCGAGCCGCTCTGCTATGACGACGAAGTCGGCGAGGTGTCGATTGAGGAAGCGCACGAAGATACTGCCCGTGAAGTAGAAGCCACTGCGGTTCCAAAGTGTCCCCGCCAGACTCCCTGGGATGAACTGATTCTCTGGGATGAAGATCACTTTTCCTTCTACCGATTCGCGGATGGATTCGACATCGGCTGTCAAAGTCCTTTCATATGCGGCCCGTTCGGGATCATGGCCGGCCCGGGCCATAAGAAGACTCGACAAGACGAATACCGCCACCGAGGCGACGCCTACGAGAACCGCGACCTGCCCCTTCCCCCGGCACAAGCGATCGAGATGCGCAAGCATCAGCGTGAACAACACCAGCGGAACGCCGACGTAGAACACTTTTTCGAATTCTGTAAGAAAGTTGTAGGGCACGGCGAGCAGCCAACACGGTCGGACCACGGCGAGGGCCACCAGTGGGAGCCGGGGGCAGATGGTCGATGAGAATATGAGAACCATGGTCGACAGAATAACGACGATGCCAAGCACTCTATACGCACTCATACCGGTAGAATCGTTGCGGACGAAGGAACTGACGGCGTAAGGGACCGACGCGCGGCCGAGTTCCCCCAACTCTTTTTCGGCTCCTCTCTGCCCGGGCAACTTATGAACCTTATGAAGGTCGAATATACCGGTGCGGTACAGTATTGACCCTACGGAAGACAGATACGGATAGTCCCTGTTGATCATATCCCATCGTTCATTTCTCTTCGCGTGGAACAGTGCCGACCCCGCGGAAAACAGTTCCGCAGGCGACGTTTCGCTACCCAGCGCGATGTATTCTCTCGTTAAATTGGCCGCAAGAACCATCGAACCGAACAGCACGGCAACCACCCCCAGCCTCACATGACGGCGGGCAACCTGCCCATCCCGGCGCCGCCATGCGGTCATCAGCCCAAACAGCACGAAAGGTCCCAGGATCGCATACACGTGCCAACCCAGCAGCAGGGCCACGCACGTCTTCGCCAGCAGCTGCCCGTGTCGGTGCTCGGTCACGGATACCCCCATACCGTGAAAGACCAGCAGCACTCCGAACAGGTCGACGACGCCCTCCGTGGCGACCAGATCGTTGTAGTAGAGGGAATGGTACGAGGAGAATGCCAGCAGGGTCGCCGCCAACGCCGTCCAGCGGTTGCCCACCAGCCGGCACAAGGTGAGATAGGCGAGCGTCGCGGCGGCGGTAAAGAACGCCAGCATCAGCATCCGCGCGGCGTGCAACCGGGCGGATATGTCGTCGGGAAAGGGAAGCGTGACGAGTCGGATCAAGATGTGCCCGAGCACGGGGAAGCGGTTGTACAGATCGTAGGAGAGGTTGCCGTCGGCGTCCAGGATCTGGCGATAGAAGCCGAGGAAGCGATGCTCCGGCGCCAAGTTCTCGGCTACCGTCATGTGGTTGTAGGTGACATGCGCATCCGTCTCGGGCAGGTAGAAGTAGCCACGGTCGCCACGAAAGAGGAACACCGTCGCCAGCGCCAGGAGCAACAGGGCGAGCGGTATCGCTGGCGAACGCCACCATTCCAGATTCGCTACCGGATGGCTCATCTCTCTTTCGTTTCGGATCAACTCATGCCCCATCAGGACGGTCTTGCTGGCCGGTTCCCGGCCCCGCGGCGGGAGGGGCCGCACTCGGGCGGTACGAGTCGCCCAATCGATTTCCGGAAATTCCGAATCCCGAAATTTGCGCTAGGCATAGGGACACCATGCTCTGGGGTCCGCTGGAAAACAACACAAGCTCCCCTCTTAAAAAGGGATATTCGACCGCGCTACATGGCATTCGTCTTGCCCGATCCTTTCCTTGCCACCGTTGATTCCATATGAATAAATTCATACCGAGCACTCAAAGCGAGACTATGAAGAACGATGGACGCTATCCGCCGCCTCAATCGGCGAGAAACTGCCCTCCCAGATTCGTTCGAGCCGATAAGGTCTTCTATGCCTTATGAACTGCCCGGTGTGGATCTCGGCGATGCGGTAAGCAGGAAGACGCTGCACAACGTAGCACTCGTCTCCTACCTTCCAGTACAAACTGTGATCGAAGTCTAGATTGTCGAACCGGTACTGTTGTCTCGGTGCGGGAAGGTCGGTTGTGTCGACCGGAACCACGTGTAGAAAGAACCGTGGCTGAGGCTTCAGGAACACTGCCGCCGGGCAGTCGTTGCGGAGATAGAGCAGTTCCTTCCCCTCGTTCCGTTCCCCCTTGACGAAGTAAACGGCGTAGTCGGAGGATTGCATGATCGGAGTGTCGTGCCTTACGCGCTGCTTGTACGAAATCAAGGCGGCGTTCATACCGGTATTGTAGCTGGCGCGCTCGTAGAGAAACACCAATTCGTTGTCAGGGGTCAGGGAACGAGTACCCGCGAGCCGCTCCGCCACGACGAAGTCGGCGAGGTGTCTGTTGGCGGAGGACACGAAGATACTGCCCCTGAAATAGAACTTCTCGCGGTCCAAAAGTGTCGTCATTTGATTCCCCGGGAGGAAGATCGCTTTTCGTTCCGTCAATGCACGGATGGATTCGACATCAGATGTCAAAGCCTTTTCAAATACTTCGTGTTCGGGGTCATGGTTGATCTGGGCCATAAGAAGACTCGACAATACGAATACCGGCACCGAGGCGACGCCTGCGAGTCCCGCAACCTGCCCTCTCCCCCGGCACAAGCGATCGAGATGCGCAAGCATCAGCGTGAACAACATAAGCGGAACGCCGACATAGAACGATCTTTCGAATCTCAGCTCCTGATTATAGGGCATGATGACCAGCCAACACGGTCGGAGCACGGCGAGCGCCACCAGTGGGAGCCGGGAGCAGATGGTCGATGAGAATATGAGAACCATGGTCGACAGAATAACGACGATGCCAAGCACTCCGTACACATTCACGCCTGCAGCATCGTCGCGGATGAAGGAACTGATGGCGTAAGGGACCGATGCGACGCCCAGGTTGTCTAACTCTTGTCCGGCCACCCTCAGCCACGGGAACTTACGAACGTCGAATAATATACCGGCGCGGTACAGCATTGACCCTATAGAAGAGAGTTCCGGTCGAGCCGTGACGATCTGGTACGAGTGCCCGCTGCTCCCTGTATGGAACAGCCATGACCCTGCAGAAGACAGTCCCGCCAGCGATACCTCGCCGCCCAGCGCGATGTATTCTCTCGTGAAATTGGCCGCAAGAACCATCGAACCGAACAGCACGGCAACCACCCCCAGCCTCACATGACGGCGGGCAACCTGCCCATCCCGGCGCCGCCATGCGGTCATCAGCCCAAACAGCACGAAAGGTCCTAGGATCGCATACACGTGCCAACCCAGCAGCAGGGCCACGCACGTCTTCGCCAGCAGCTGCCCGTGTCGGTGCTCGGTCACGGATACCCCCATACCGTGAAAGACCAGCAGCACTCCGAACAGGTCGACGACGCCCTCCGTGGCGACCAGATCGTTGTAGTAGAGGGAATGGTACGAGGAGAATGCCAGCAGGGTCGCCGCCAACGCCGTCCAGCGGTTGCCCACCAGCCGGCACAAGGTGAGATAGGCGAGCGTCGCGGCGGCGGTAAAGAACGCCAGCATCAGCATCCGCGCGGCGTGCAACCGGGCGGATATGTCGTCGGGAAAGGGAAGCGTGACGAGTCGGATCAAGATGTGCCCGAGCACGGGGAAGCGGTTGTACGGCAGGTAGGAGAGGTTGCCGTCGGCGTCCAGGATCTGGCGATAGAAGCCGAGGAAGTGATGCTCCGGCGCCAAGTTCTCGGCCACCGTCATGTGATTCAAGGTTATGTGATCGTCTATAAAGGGCTTATAGAAGTGGCCGCGGTCGCCACCAAAGAGGAACACTGTCGCCAGCGCCAGGAGCAACAGGGCGAGCGGTGGCGCTGGCGGACGCCACCATTCCAGATTCGCTACCGGATTTTTCACGTCTCTTCCACTTCTCGTTTCCAATGATTCCGAATATAACCGCAATATGTTTCCTCCCCATAGGCGCCCACCCAAACGTCTCTATCAATGGAGTAAGCAGTCAAGATTCAACTGCTTCCAGGTCGTGTCGTACAGATTCGAGGAAGCGATCAGCATACTTCATATGAGTCTTCATGAGTTGAACGTCGGCTAGGGACAACATGCCTCACGACGTGGGAACACTGTTCTTCCTATAATTCAGCGAGCCAATTGATTTTTCGGTATTGTGTATGTGCCATCTAGTGGTCAATCAAAACCGAGTACAACAAACACCAAGCTACTGGATGAGACCGCAAGGTTGAGAGCCACACGGCTGAAGTCGACGAGTCGGTGCCGCCGACCCGGCGATGTTCCTGACGTTGCCGACGAGAGTATCCAACCAAAGAACCCTCCTTCGGCGAACTCAAGCAGGCGAGGGAGGAAAATATCGGGAGTTGCCCTGGGAGGTTAGAGCCTGCTCTCCTGCTCCCGCTTCAGGAGCACGAGCCATTGCCGCGCCCGTTTGGCAACGGGTTTGTACGACGTCGCGGTGTTGAACGCTTCGGTGCTCTCGTCCAGCTTGCCTGCCTGATATTCGGCAATGCCCAACAGGAGATAGGCGTTGCCGGGCTCCTTCAGACCGCCTTTGCTCAGCCCCGCGGCGACGCTGGCCGCGGCCTCCGGCCAGCGTTCCAACTGGACGAGGATTTCCGCGCGTCTGATGTCGGCCGTGCCCGTCTCCGCGACCTTGGCGTTCCGTTCGAGCACGTTCAGGGCACGTTGATATTCTCTGGCGTGCAGCCAACAGGTGACGAGCAGTTCCTGGTGTTCGTCGGAGTCTGCGATGAGGGCGCGCGTCAGTCCGTCCTCCAGCAGTTCCGCGGCTTTGTAGGGCAGGCCGAGGTGCAGATAGTAGCTGACGATTTGCAAGGCTTCGCGCTCTTGGAGCAGCCCCTGTTTGTACGCCATCGCCAGGGTGGACGCCGCCTGGGCGTGCCGTTCGGCCCCGGAATACGTTTGCGAGAGTTGCAGCCAGTAGGTCTTCTTCTCCGGAGCGTGCTCCAGCAGTTGTCGTAACACCCCGGCCGCCTTGGCGAATTGTTCCTGTTCGACGTAGATCGAGACCAGCAGCCGATGCCACTCTTCCTGGAATTTTGTGGCTTGGGCGAGCGCCTGCAACAGATGCCGTTCCGCGCGGTCGTACCGTCCGAGACGGGTGTACGCCTGGGCGAGCAGGACCCGCGCCCGCGGCTCGGCCTCGGTTCCCGCGGCCAGCCACTCTTCGAGGATACCGGCCCCGTCCGCATACCGTTCCGCGGCGATCAGGATCTGCGCCATGTTGTAGCGGACGATCTGCGCGCTCTCCTCGGGCAGGGCGCCGACGTCGAGACTCTGCTGGAACGCCGCGGCCGACTCGGCGTACTGCTCCATCGCCGCGTACGCATAGCCGAGCGTCTGGTTGACCATCGCGGTTTCGTACGGGCTGACGTTGGCGTCTTGCAGAAGGGTTCGAAGCTGCGACACGGCCTGTCGATGCTGCTCCTGCTCCATCAACGTCTGGGCGCCGGTAATCTGGTCGTACACTTCTTTCGACAGCGTCGGTTCCGCGGCGCCCACACCGGCGGCCAGGACGAGCCACGTCACGGCGGTGCCGAAGCACAGCCGGAAACGGTCGGCCCCGTTGCCCATCTTCTTGCCGTCCACTAGCCGTCTCCCAGGGTGAATTCGATGCGTTGCAGCGCACGCGAGGCCACGGCTCTGCCGTTCTCCTCGCGGGGCTTGAATTTCCATTGCGCGATGGCTTGCAGCGCGGCCTTGTCGAAAATTTTCGCCGGCGATGCTTCGACGACTTCGGGATCGCTCACGCTGCCGTCCGGGTTGATGGTGAATTCGAGCGTGACGAAGCCTTCGATCTGCAGGCGGACCGCGCGCGTCGGATAGCGGGGCGGCACACGAACCAGCGGGATCAATTCGTGGCCCATAAGGATGGTCTGTTGCCCGGTTCCCGGCCCCGTGGCGGCGAGGGGCTGCATGTCGAGCAGTTGTCCAGGGGCAATCGAGGACGCGGTCTCGATGCGCGGCGCCGAGACCTGGGGGGCCGACGTCGTAGGCAGGGCGACGTCCGGCGTGGGCGGGACTTCGGGCGGGTCGGGTTCTTTCGGCGGCTCGCGGCGCGTCTGGTCGGGCGGCGCTTCTTCCCGCGCCAACCGGACGAAGTCGATGATCGGATAGGTGTCGCGCCGCAGGCTGCCGCCCTGCGAGCGGGCGATCACGGCCTGCATGGCCATGAACATCGCCACGACGATGACCAGACCGGCCGCGGTCGACGCAGCACTGCGCCGGAGCATGGCTAACTATCCTGTCGCGCGGCCACCGCGATGTCGTCCACCCCGGCCAGCCGGACCTGGTCCATGACCTGAATCAGGAGGCCGGTCTGCGCCGCGGCGTCGGACAGGACGACCACGCTCGCCTCCGGGCTTTCGGCCAGCATGCGTTCCACGTTGGCCCGAACCGCGCGCACGTCCACCGGCCGGCGGTCCATCCACACTTCGCCGTTCTCCGACAGGGCGATGCGGATCGTGCCGCGACCCTGAATCTCCGCGGTCTGGGCGACCGGCCGGGTCACTTCGATCCCGGCTTCCTTGACGAAGGACGACGCGACGAGGAAGAAGATCAACAGGATGAAGACCATGTCGATCATCGGGGTCAGATTGATCTCCTGGTCGGCTTGGGCCCGGGCCCGGTGGCGACGTCTCATGACCGAAGCATCCTTCCCATCCTACTCGACCTGCAGGCGCAGGGTCAGTCTCCGGACCGCCTCTTCGGCCCGATAGTCGAGATAAAAGCTGAAGTAGAGGCCGGGCAGGGCGCATACCAAGCCGGCCATCGTCGTGACCAGCGCCCCGGAAATCCCGCCCGCCATACCGTTGGCGTTGCCGGTTCCGTACACCTCCATGACCGTGAACGTGAAGATCATCCCGTTGACGGTCCCCAACAGCCCCAGGATGGGCAGCAGGACGGTCAGCGTGCGAATCAGGGGGAGGGTGCGGCGGACCCGGTCGGACATCTGAGCGATTTCCATGCGGCGGATCTGTTTGGCGTACCAGGACGTCCGGTCTTCGCGCGCCTTCCAGCGCGTCACCGACTCGCTCTCCACCGCGGCATGCCGCGTCCGGAAATACAGGTATCGCTCGATCGCCAGCGTCCACAACGCGGCCGCAGCCGCGAGAATGGCCCACAGCGCCGGCCCGCCGGTCGCCATGAACTGCTGCAGATGGAGAAACAGGCTAGGCACCGATCCCCTCCATCTCTTTCCGGTCCGCCATCATGGAGACCATGCCCGCGCTCTGCTCTTCCAGCACGTGCAGCAGACGGTTGCTGCGGTTGGACAACAGGGTGTGGAGGAGAATGATCGGAATCGCGACGATCAGCCCGAGCTGGGTCGTGACCAACGCCTGGGAAATGCCGTCCGACATGATGCGGGGGTCGCCCGCGCCGAACAGGGTGATGGACTGGAAGGTCTCGATCATGCCGATCACCGTGCCGAGCAGTCCCAGCAACGGGGCCATGGCGGCGAGGATGCCGAGCGTCGACAGGCCGCGTTCGAGGCGCGGCGTCTGTTCGATGATGGCTTCGTCCAGGCGGGCCTCCAGGGTCTCGAGCGCGAGCACCGACTCCCGGTCGTACACCATCATCACCCGCCCCAGCGCGTTGTCGGATTTCAGCGTGCCCGAGACGCGTTGCGCCTCCATGCGTTGCCCCTCGCGCCAGAGATAGAACCCCCGCTCTACCGAGAGCCCCAGGGCCAGCAACCCGACTCCCAGGATGACGTAGCCGACGACCCCGCCCTGTTGGATCCGTTCCCACACGTCGGGCGCCTGCACGAGCGCGGCTAGAATCGCTCCCCGCGAGGGATCGACACCGAACGCGGCGTACCCTTCGCTCAGTTCTTCGAGGTCCTGCGCCGCGTTCCGGAAACCCCGCTCGGGCTGGCGCGGCAACTCGGCGAGCTGGCCGGTCTCGGGCAGATAGCGAAGATATTGGCCCTGCGAAACGGCGTTGAAGACGCCGACCCGGACGACGTCGCGCCGGGATTCGGCGCCGTCGGGGTCCAGGACGGTCGCCGGAAACTTGACGACCTGTCCGGACTGGATCATCTCTTCCAGAAGGACGAGCCACAGCCGTTCGAGTTCTTCCGACGAGGCGAGCGCCGTGCTTTCGCTCAACGCGGAGAGAAATTCGGTACGGCCGGGATACTGGGCGGAGACGAACGAACCCTCGACCACGCCGGCGGTATCGCGGGCGACCTGCCGCACGACCCCGAACAGTTCGCCCAGCGAGGCGGCCCGGTCGTCGAGTTGAGCGCGTAGCTCTTCCAGTTCGACCTGATTCTGCTCGAATGCGGCGCGCTTCCGTTCGCTCGCCCGTTTGACGTCGGCGAGGTCCTTTTGGGCTTGCCGGAGCAGGTTCTGGCGTTCGTCACGCTCGGCCAGAAAACGGGCTTCGCGTTCGCGGTTCAGGTTGGCATCGGCTTCCCGTTCGGCCCGCACTCGTTCCAGCAGATCCCGGAGCGACGCCGGCGCGTCTTCCTGTG
Source organism: uncultured Binatia bacterium (SeqCode) (assembly GCA_965200125.1). Taxonomy (GTDB): domain Bacteria; phylum Desulfobacterota; class Binatia; order Bin18; family Bin18; genus Bin18. Next base: position 549,096 of record OZ241332.1, read on the forward strand.
CAAACGCGGACGGCGCGGCCACACACAGCAGCCAGACAACAATCCAGTGCATGAGCTTCACGGCAGTACCTCTTCTTCGACTTTTTCCGCTTCTTCCGCTTCGGCCGTTTCTCGGACCGGCGCCGCGGCGTTCGGGGCGGGAATCGGGAGTTCGAGCAACTGCGGTACCGCGCGTTTTTCCGCGACTTCCAGACCGCGGTCAATGGCACGCAGGTACTGGCCGGAGATGGGTTCCCACCGGCGGGCCTCGTGGTTCCACTGCCCGACTTCCTCTCCGTCCAGACTGCGATACACCAGGGCCAAGCGGCCGATCCGCAACAGGTCGACCGTCTGCTCCTCGTCGTTCACGGCGATGGTGCCGCGGTATGCCTCGATCGTCCGCCCGTAGTTGGCCTCGATCTGGTAGGCTTCCATGACCGCCCGATACTTCTCGGCCACCGTGGCGTCGGCATCGTCGAGTGTGCCTTGGAGCCGCGTCAGGCGCGTCTGTCGCTCCTCGGGCAGGAACGGCACGTCCAGGGCGACGAACTGATCGAGGCGCTCGAACATGCGGACCAGCAGGGGCACGATTTCGCGCTGCGTCACCTCGATCTCCTGCAACTGGGTGCCGAGCGACTCGATCTCCCGCTGCTGGGAAGCGAGCAGGCGGTCGAGCTGTTCGTTGTACACGCCCAGGCTCTTGGTCTGTCGGAGGGCGCTCTGATAGGCGGCGAGCGCCTGCTGCGTTTCGTCCGCCAGCTTGTCGATCTTGTCCTGCGAGCGAATCGCGGCCTGCACGGTTTCGGTTTGCGTTTCGAGGGTCGTATCCAGCGCTTGGGCGGCGACGCCGGCCGGCCAGACACCTACGACCGCCCAGACGAGGAGCCATGCGACGGAGGAAGGAGAGATCATGCGGTGCCGTACCTCATTCGTGTTGTTTCTCTATAGCTTCTCTATAGCGCGGGTCAGAACTGAACGGCCGTTCCCCTCCGGGGGGAAGCGAGATTCCGCTTCCTTACCGAATAAGAATGGACTTTACCAGCCCTGACGGGACGTTTTTCTCGGTGTCGTGCCGCACGACTTGGCGGCTAGAGTTGGGAAGCCTCGACCTACACTTGAGAGTCCCGAATCAGGTTGCCCCGTACGGTGAAGACGTTCGCGTTCGTCTCCCCCCTGCGTGCGGTGGAAAGTGTCGCCCGCGAAACGGTGTCCAACGGGAGACGCCCAAGCGGCCGGGGAACCTAGCACCGTCATGGGATGTCTCCAACGTGGCGGTATCGGGGAATCCGTCGGCATTCGGAACGCCGTCAGATGGCTCGCGGTGGCGGTAACCGGTGTTGCGGAACCCGGAAGCGGATGACCCCGTCGGTCATCCAGCAACCCTGGAAGGGCCGTCGGGTCTGTTTCGAGAGAAAGAAGGTATAGCCCACACGTCGCCCCGACGGGGTCGTCACGATGACGGGAAGCGCGACTTCGCCTCCGCGGCGGCGCAGGCCGCCGTATTCCGCCCGGACGTGGTCGAGCAGCGGACGGTAGGTGGGCGACCGGGCGATCAGCCGGAAGCGTGCCAGCGGGCCGGTCGACCGTTTGTTCAGCGGCGAGGCGAACCGAAAGGCCGTCTCGATTCCCGCGTCGATGTGCGGCGCGTCGTTTCTGCCCAGCGCCGCAACCTGAATCCGCACGACGTCCGCGGGCGACAGGTCGGGACGGGGCCGGGCGGGCGGAGCCGGTTCCGCTTCTTCCCCGGGCGGGGACTGGACGGGCTGCTGAAACGGAGTTCTCCCCGGTACGCGTTCAGCCCCGGTCGTCAGGACCGCGGCGATGACGAAGACCGAAACCCGTGCAATCGACATCGAGAACTCGTTCCGCTCCCAATCGTCGTCCCGCGGACTCCGAGCCCGTGACTACAACAGGGGCGACGACACGTCGCGCAGTTCGATCCGATCGCCGACCCGGATGTCCCGTTCGGCGCAGAATCCGCCGTTCACCTCGAGCACGAATTTGGCGGGCCGCCGGGACGGTAGTGGCGCGGTGGAGTAGGGCGTCGTCCGCTCGGCGACGTGCACGATGCGCAAGTCGGCGCCGATATAGAGAATATCGAGTGACAATGGCGTATTCTTCATCCAGAAGCTGCGGGGACGCTCGCCGGGAAACACGAACAGCATCCCGTCGGACGCCGGGAGTTCGTTTCTATACATCAGCCCGAGTTGTCTGGTCTCCTCGGTGTCGGCCACCTCGACGCGTACCGTCACCGGCGCGCCGTTTTCTGGATGGATGAGAACTGCGGGAGAATCCGGGGCGCACGCGGAGAGGACGACGAACAGGAAGAACAGGGAGTGACATACGTAACGATTCCCTCCGGTGGGCATTCTTGCCCATCCCGTCGTCATTCCCGCGGAAGCCGGAATCCTGGACGTGGCTACCTGCTTCCGCAGGTATGAGAGGAGAGCCTCGCTGCGGGAGCGTCTCGTATGGAATCTCCGAAGAAAACAGCCGCGGAGAACGGGACGCTCATGCCGCAGGTTCTTGTGCCTCTCTGCGTGCCGGATCGCCGCTTTTTCCGTTCTCTTGCGCGGCGTCGAGGGAATCCGACACCAGTTCGACGACGTCCTTGACCGCGACCGTCTCGTCGAGGTCCTTCCCCTTCACCGCGTCGTCCATCATGATCATGCAGTACGGGCAGCCGACCGCGATGGTGTCGGGCTCGGCTTGCATGAGTTGATCGAGCCGCGTGGCGTTGATCCGCGAGCCCTGCGTCTCTTCCTTCCAGACCGAGCCGCCGCCCGCGCCGCAGCAGAAGGTGCGCGTCTTGGACTGCGCAACGTCGTTGAGTCGGACGCCGGGAATCGCGCGCAGGGCCTCGCGCGGCGGCGCGTAGCGCCCGTTGTGGCGGCTCAGATAGCACGGGTCGTGGAAGGTCACGTCCTGGGCGTTCATCACATCCGGGCTCAGTTTGTCGCGCTTGACGAGTTGCTCGATGTACTCGGTGCTGTGGTACACGGTGTAGGTGCCGCCCAGGTCCGGGTATTCGTTGGCCAGGGTGTGGAAGCAGTGCGGACACTGCGTCACGACTTCCTTCACGTTGTAGCGATTCAGCGTCTCCACGTTCTGTTCGGCGAGGGTGCTGTACAGGTATTCGTTGCCCAGGCGCCGCGCCGGGTCGCCGGTACAGCCCTCCTCTTTGCCCAGAATGGCGAACCGCACGCCGGCTTTCTGCAGGATGTTGACCATTGCGGTGGAAACTTTCTGGTTGCGCTCGTCGAACGAGCCCGCGCACCCGACCCAGTACAGCACCTCGGCGTCCGGGTCCTCGGCCAGCGTGTTGACACCGAGGCCGGCGGCCCAGTCGGCGCGTTTGTCGAAGCCCAGGTTCCAGGGGTTGGAGTTCGTCTCCAAGCCTTTGAACACGTTGACGACTTCCTGCGGGAAGCGGGCTTCCATCATCACGTCGTAGCGCCGCATGTCCACGATGCGCTGAATGTGCTCGATGTTGACCGGGCAGCCCTCCTCGCACCAGCCGCACGTCGTACAGCCCCAGATGACGTCTTCCGTCGCCACCTCGGTAATCATGTCCCGGCCTTCCCAGACCGGCAGATCGGTCTGAGTATCGTGTTTGGCGTTGGCGGCCTTGACCGCGGCGAGCTGTACCAGAAACGGCGTCTTCTGGATCAGATGGTCGCGCTGCACCATCACCAGTTTCTTGGGGTTGAGCGGTTTGTCGGTATTCACCGTCGGACAGTTGAGCGTGCATCGCCCGCACTCCAGGCACGACGCCATGTCCAGCAGTTGCTTCCAGTCGTACTCCTCGACCTGTGCCACGCCGAAGGTCTCCGCGGTCTCGAAATCCGTGATCGGTTCCAGCCGGCCCCGCGGACGCAGATTGCTGAAGAAGATGTTGACCGGCGCCAGGAAGATGTGCCGCATCTTGGTGAACGGGATCAGGCCGAAGAACGCGCTGATGATGAGGGTGTGGACCCACCACACGACCTGGTGGGTATTCGGCCCGGCGTCGGCCAACGCGAAGACGGCGGCGAACGCCATACCGGCGTAGGCCCAGCCCGCATGGCTGGCCGGGTCGGTGTGAATGCGGACGCCTTCCAACATCAGGCCGGTCAGGCCGATCGACAGGATCAGGACCAGCGGCAGACCGTAGCCAACGCGGTTCTCGAAGTTGTCCAGCATGTCTTCCGGGGCGGGGCCGGCGTGCGCGGCCGGACGCTGCACGTAGCGGCGGTACAGAAACAGGCCGCAGGCGGCGATCAGCAGCACCCCACAGGTGTCCAGCACCAGCTTGTACACCTTGTAGAACGCGCCGAAATAGAAATTCAGGGGCGTATCGTGTTCGAGCGTGACCAGACCGGTCCCGACGAACAGGCCGAAGAACGCGACGAACAGGGTCAGATGGTACAGGCCGCCGGGCTGCTCGCGGACGACGTTGCCCTGCCCGAAGGCTTCCAGGAGAAATCGTTTGGTCCGTTCCGGGATGTTGTCGATACGGGTGGCGGCCGTGCCGAACCGGATACGATTCCACCACGTGTAGGCCAGGACCAGCGGCGCGCCGAAGAACGTCGTGAGCAGGAGCAGGTACATGACGATTTTGCCCGCCAGCGAGATGTTCCACAGAATCTCCCGGGTGACCTCTTGCATACCTGTCCTCCTGTTGCGCGGTTTTTGTGTCAGCTTTGGGTTCCGGTCGCAAGTGTCCCCGGGCGACGTCCGCAGGGACGAACGGGAGAACCTGCGGAGGGGGGCAGACGTAGGGGCGACGCATGCGTCGCCCATCCTGGGGGAGGAACGGGAAGAGAGGCGATACCCGTCCACTGTAGGGAAAGGGACCAGGGACCGCGGGTCAGATGATCCCGTCGTCCTTCAAACCGGCCAGGTCGCGCTCGGTGAGCCCCAGCAGCGTCCCGAAGATCGCGGCGTTGTGCGCCCCCAACAGCGGCGCCGGACGCACCTCCGCGGGCGAGTCGGACATCTGCACCGCGCAGCCCGGCATGGTGAAGCTGCCGCGCGTCGGGTGCTCGACCGTGGTAATCATGCCGCGCGCCTTCAGATGTTCGTTCGCTAGAATGTCGCCGCTGTCCAGCACCGCGCCGCACGGCACCCCGGCCTCGCCGAAAGCGCGCATGACCGTGAACTTGTCGCGTTGCCGGGTCCACGCCGCGATCGTCTCGAACACCTCGTCGAAGTGCCGGTTGCGGCTCTTTTGATCGCAGAAGCGCGGGTCGTCCAGCAGGTTCGCGCGTCCGATGGTCCGCAGCGTGGCTTCCCACATGGCCGGGGTGGTGTTGATGAGATAGGCGTAGTCGTTCGGGCCGCCAGGGGCGCAGGGATAGAGGTCGGTCGGCGCCAGCGCGGCCAGCCGGTTGCCCGAGCGCGGGGCCGGGACGTTGCCATAGTAGTGCCCCATCATGCCGATGCGGGTCAGGTTGACGACCGCGTCCTGCATGGCGACCTCGACCCGCTGGCCCTTGCCCGTCCTGTCGCGCTGGAGCAGGGCGGACAGGATCCCCACGGCGCAGTGCATCCCGGTTCCGGTATCGCCGATGGTCGGACCGGGACGCAGCGGCGGCGTATCCGGGGTGCCGGTCACGCTCATCGCCCCGCCCGTGGCCTGCGCGATCATGTCGAAGCTCTTGAAGCCGGCATACGGCCCGTACGTGCCGAATCCCTTGACTTGGGCGTACACCAGCCGCGGGTTGATGGCGGACACCGCGTCGTAGCCCAACCCGAGTGCGGCAATCGCGCCCGGCCCGTAATTCTCGACCAGCACGTCGAAATGGGGAACGAGTCGCTTGAACAGTCGTATCCCCCCGTCACTTTTCAGATTGAGGGTGATGCTCTTCTTGCTGGCGTTCAGCAGCAGAAAGTAGGGCGAATCCAGGCCGGGCTCGTCCGTAATCAGATAGCGGCCCTGATCCCCGCCGGTTGGTGGTTCGACCTTCACGACGTCGGCGCCCAGAAAGGCCAGAATCTCGGTACACGACGGCCCGGCCTCGAACTGCGTCAGATCGAGGACGCGGATATGATCGAGCGCGCTCACGGTTTCCCCCTTGTATCTGCTTGACCTAAACGGCGAGGCCGGGACGAACCAGAGTTCGCCTGGGAAATCACCTCCCTGACGGTCCCACCCCGTTGTGATTCCCGCCTCCCCATCGTCATTCCCGCGAAAGCGGGAATCCAGGTCATAGACACCTGCGTGCGCACGTATGACGAGAAGGGGCCTACTTCAGGATATTCAATACGCCACTCCCTTTGTTCCTAGCCGCGGATACTAGCGCCGTTCCCCGCCCGCGGCCAGACGCGCCCGCTGGGAGCCGAGCGTTGAATCGGTCGCATTCCCGGGTCTCTCGTATCCGGTCGGCTCCGGTCAGAAATCTCGCAGCCGGGCGGTCGTCTCCGGGTCGAGAAAGCTGGCGACCGTCGCGTCCGTTTCGAGCCGCAGCGCCGTGTCGATGTTCCCCGCGGCGCTCTGGTTGAGCACGCGCTTCGTGGCCCGCACCGCCAGCCGCGGCAGCCCGCCGAGCTGCTCGGCCACGCGCTGCGCTTCCTCCATCAGGCGCTCGTCGGGCACCACGCGCCAAGCCACGCCCAGGTCCAGCAGCGTGGCCGCGTCGTACCGTTCGCCGAAAAACAGCATTTCGCGCGCCTTGTTCAGCCCCACCAGTGCGGGCAGCAGTGAGGTGACCCCACCGGTCACGAACGCGTTCAACGATACCTCGGGAAAAAAGCCTTTGGCGCTCGCGGCCCAGATCGGAAAGTCGCAGTTGATGGCCAACTCGAACCCCCCGCCGACCGCCCAGCCGTTGATCGCGCCGACCACCGGCACGTCGCCGAAGATGATCTGTCGGGTCGCCGCTTGTATGGCGTCGACGAACGCGCGCGCCTCGGTCGCGTCCGCGGGTTGCCGGTGATCGCGGCGGTCGTCCCCGGCGCAAAAGGCCCGTCCGGCGCCGGTGAAGATGATTACCCGCGTGTCGGGGTCGGCGTTCGCGTCGGTAAAGGCGCGGCCGATGTCCCGCATCAGAGCGTCGTTCATGGCGTTGAGGCGCTCCGGCCGGTTGAGCGTGATGGTGCGCACGCCTTGATCGTCCAGCGTACTCAGCACGGTCGCATACTCGAAGCTGCCCATGATCCGCCTCCCGTCTTTCGTGATTGTCGGATGGGTTCTGCATACCTTCCCGGCGCGGTATTCGCCACAGCTTGGCAAGCGGTGGTCCGGTCGGTCGCGGGACCGGTTGGAGTCATGCCCCGGTTCGTTGCGGAGGGGTGACGCATGCGTCGCCCTTGATAACCGAAGTCGTTCCCGTCGCTTTTCATCCGTGATTCCCGCCTGCGTCCTCTGGACCACGTCCGAACCCTCTCCCAGAGGGAGAAGGGATAGAAGGCAAAGTCCCTTCGCCGCGCTCAGAGACCCTCCTCGAGTTCGTTGAGCTTGTCGAAACGAACCCCGGGTGAGTACTGCCTGCGGAGCCCCCCTCCTTCGTCTCTCTCCATCACGCTTGGGGACCGATCTCACCAACCGCAGCACAGATTCTGGACGCGGGGTCGTAAGGGCGAAAGATTTTTCGCCCCTACAAACGGCAATCTTCCCGTTCTCCCCTTGCTGTCCTTGCCTGTCTCCCGTTCATCATTTCGGCGGAAACGACATCGGGAAAGGGCGCACACCTGCCACTAACGCATTGCCCCCGGTTCCGCTTGAATTGTCACCGGGCAGCGGGTAGCTTCGGGCGCGTACTCAACCCCCGCGTGGCCTCTCCCTGGCGCGGGCATCCACGATCCGAACGTCGCCATGCCGCCTACCGATCTGCCCCGCCGGACGATCGACGTCGCGTCAGAGCGGCTGTATTCGGTATTGGCCGTCGTGCTGGCGACCTTTTTCGGTTCGCCGGTCGCGGGCGGAATCGTCCTGTCGCTCAACTGTCAGCGGCTGGCGCAACCGGGCGTCATTCCACACATCCTGCTGTGGACGGGCTTGCTGACGTGTGCCTCGGTCACGCTGGGCGGCCTGATTCCGTCCGACCTGCGTCTCATCGAGGCGCTGCTCGTCCTGGTACAGATCGCCATCATGTATCTGCTGGCAACCCGTCTGCAGGGGCGGGCGATTGCCGCGCATATCGAACGTGGAGGCGAGATGGCGTCGCACTGGGGGGCGGTGGGGATCGGCGTCGCGTGCGGTCTGATTCTGCTCTGGCTGCTGGTCGGGTTGGGCCTGACGCCTGCGCCCGGCGTCGTCGAGGAGGAGACGGCGCAATCGCTGACCTGAAACGGGCACCGTCACGGATTCCGTCCGGCAACGGCATGGCACGCAAAGCGACCCGCGCCACGACGAAACGCCCGCCGCCGCGCCACCAACTCACCCTGGACGAGGCGCTCTCGCGGTTGGCGCTCAAGGGCGTGACCCGACGCCGCATGTTCGGCGGCTTGTGCTACTACGCGGGCGGGAACCCGTTCTGCTTTCTGCTCGCCGGAGACTTGGCGCTCAAGCTGCCGGCTGCCCAGCTTGCGCAGGCATGTGCGCGCCGGGCCGGTGCGATATTCCGGCCGGGTTCCGGAAAGATCGCGATGCGCGAATATCTGGCCCTCGGTGCCGAAACCCTGGCCGACGAAGAAGCGACCGACGCCTTTATCCTGGCCAGTTACCGCTTCGTCAGCGGTCAGGAGAGCCCCGAAGACACCTTGGCGCCGAGCGACCTGCTGGAAGACCGCAGTGGCCTGTATGCCGGGAAACGCCGCCCGGCCCGTGGCAAGTCCGCCTGACCGCCGCGGGGAAGGGCAGGGCGGGATGACCCGGACGGTCGTCGGTTGGGGAACGCTGGCGGCGTCCGTGTTCGGGGCGCCGGTCGAATGGTTCAAGAACGCGCTGCTCTTCCACCCCCGGGTCGGCATCGAAGTCACCCCTGCGGCCTACGGACTCGACTACGAAGACGTCCGGTTCGGCGCAGGTTCGCTCGTGCACGGGTGGTACGTCCCCGGACCGGGGGACCTGCTGTTCGTCTGGTTCCACGGGAATGCGGGCAACATCCAGGACCGGCTCACACACGTCCGCCTGATGCGGGAACACGTCGGCGGCAGTCACGTGCTGTTCGACTACCAAGGCTACGGGTGGAGCCGCGGCCGGCCGTCCATTCCCGGCATCCTCTCGGATGGTCGGGCCGTGCTGGACAAGGTGCACGAGCGGGGCTGGGCGTGCGAGAAGCGGCTGGTCTTCCACGGCGAATCCCTGGGCGCCGCGGTCGCCGTGGCGCTGGCCGCGGAACGTCGGGCCGCTCGAAAGAGCAGGGGGGAAGACTCGTCCCTTCGGGGGCCGGACCGCCTCATTCTGGAAGCGCCGTTCTCTTCGCTGCACGCGATGGCACGCCGCGTCCTGCCGCCGCTGGCCTTTCTTGTGAAAGGAGAACTGGACTCCGCGCGGCTCGTCGCGGAACTGGACGTGCCGAAACTCATCCTGCACGGGACGCGGGACCAGACCGTGCCGTTCGCGCAAGGCCGCGCGTTGTACGAGGCGGCCGCGGCGCCCAAACGGTTCTACCCGATTCCGGCCGGCGGGCACGTGGGGCTCTACGAAGTCGCGGGCCACGCGTATTTCGAGACCATCGCCGATTTCGTCGCCGACCCGCGGCCTGACGGCACGGCATCCCGGTAGATCGGGCATCGGGAGACATGCCTCGGTCACGTCGCCCCGACGGCGCGCCCTCCGCGGAGCAACGCCGCGGCCCACGCTGGCGTCGGCGGTTGGTCGGCGCGGCTGCAGTCGTCTTCGGTTTGGTGCTGGCAGCATTGGCCGGGCTCGGCTGGTTTCTGTCGGGTGAGCGATACGTGGCGGTGCTGGAACGCGAACTCGAAACTTGGCTTGAGGCGGAGGTGGAGATCGGATCGAGTCGCCTTTCGGTCCGGCGTGGCTTGGGTCTCCGGTTCGCGGATGTGGCTGTTCACGACCTGGGCGCGCCCGGCCAATCCGTGACCGCCCGGCGGCTCGACCTCTCGCTCGATTTCGCGGCGTTGTTACGCGGTGAACTCCTCTTTCGGCGCATCTACTGTTTGCAGCCGCGCCTCCGTCTTGCGGCCCCGTCCGGAGAGACTCCCGACCACGACGGCGCGGCCCTGCCTTCTGCGGCGTTCCTCACCGGTCTGTTCCCCGGCCCGGCATGGTCCGCGCTTCCGGCCGGCGGGACCGTCAAGACCGAACCCACGGACGAGGGCTGGTTCTCCCCGCGGCTGAGCGTGCGGCGAATCGTGGTGGATCAGGCCGAGATCATCCTCACGCGGCGGTACGGCACGCCGCCGGTCGTCTTCAGCAACGCCGGGTTGCAAGTCGCCGTCGGCGAGCAGCGCGACCTCTCTGCGCGGTTCGCCGCGGACCTCGGCCGACAGGGCGAAATCGGCCGGCTCACGCTTGATACCAGGTCGGAAGATCGGCCCGCGGTGCACGAAACCGCGGCGGAAGAAACGGAGGGCGCGACATGGCAGGGGGAGATCGTTTTGGAGAACGTCGCGCTGCGTGAACTCGGCGAATGGTTCGAGGCGGACTGGCCGCGGGCCAGTGTCGATTTTTCGGGAAATTACGTCACGCCCGAGGAAGGCCGCATCCGCGCCCGCGGGGTGCTGGACGTCCGCGCGGCGCAATTCCCGCAACTCGACGTGCGAAGCGGGCGCATCACGATTGACGAACTGAGTTGGCCGCACCCGGGGCGCACGTCCAATGGGTCCGACCCCCCGTCGCCGGTTGGATTGTTCGCCCCGCCCGCGGCGGGCATGGCATCACTGGTGATCGATGGCCGGATCGAGGCGCTGACCGGACGCCTCGTCGAGACCGGCGCCGACCTGCATCTTTCCGCAGGGCGGCTCCGCTTCGAGGACGGCGCGCTGCGAGTATCTCAGCTTGCGGGTCGCTACGGTCGGTCTTCGACGTTGACCGAGATCCGCGCCGATTGGCAACCGCGGTCTGCGGATTCACCCCGACCGGCTACGCTCAAGCTGAAATTGGCCGGCACCCTGAACCTCGCCGACGACTTTCCCTCTCTCCAGCGGCTTCTTGCTGAACAATCCGGCGCCGCTGCGCTCGCTTCGTCCGTGGCCGCGGAGGCAGGTCATATCGACGTGGAGTTGCAGGCCGAGATGCCGTTCTCCGGCCCGCAGGACCGGCACGGCCCGACAGTTTATGCAGCGACCTTACGCTGGCAGGCGGCCAATCTTCGGCTACCGGAATGGGAGACGGTCGTATCGGACGTGAATGGATTGGTCCGCGTCACGCCGCAACAAGCCGTGCTGGAGGACGTCGCGTTCCGTCTGGGCGAGTCGCGCGGCGTGCTGAACGGCGAGATATTCGACCCTTTCGCCGCGGGCCGCCGCGGACGTCTTCACGTGGCCGTTCCTCATGCGCGCATGGGTGACGTTGCCGCGCTGCTACCCGACGGTGGCCCGTGGCCCTCGTCCGGGCGGCTGGACGGCGAACTACGCGCCCGCTTCGGCCCGAAATTCGACGGGCTGCATACCAGCGGGCGCCTCAATCTCGGCCACGCGCGCGTAGAGATTGCCCCCGCTTTTGCTCCCCTCGACGTCGTAACGGGACAGGTATCGTGGAACGGTACCGAGGGTCGCGTCGAGGTGGCCGACGGCAGCCTGTCCGGCAATCGGCTCAGCGGTTCCGCCGAGGTCCGCAGCCTCGACCCGGTGGACGTATCGATCACGCTGGCGTGCGAAGATGTGGATCTGGAACCGGTGTTGCGGTTCGACGCAGACGACCCGGAGTCGGACGCTCGGATTCGAGATACCCGTCCCGACCTCCATCTCGAAGCCCGCTGTGCGCGTGTCCGGTATCGGGACTTTTCCGCGGATGACGTGCGCCTTGTCGTCCACCGACACGGCCGGCAGGTCGATTTCGATCTTGCCGAGGCCGGCGTTGCGGATGGTCAGGTCGCCGGCACCGCTACCCTCCGGCTCGACTCCAACGCGCTGTCCGTGGCGCCGCGTATCAGCGGCGTGGACGCCGGGCCGTTTTTCTCCGCGTTGGGACACCCCACGGACGTGGTGTCGGGCACGCTCGATGCGAGCGGCGCGCTGGAAATCGCCCACTGGGAAGCGTGGAACGAACCTGCGGACTGGACCGGCGCGTTGCGCATTGCGTTCGCGGACGGTGCGGCGAAACAGATCCCGATTCTGGTTCGTCTGTGGACGGCGCTCAGCCTGCAAAGCATTCTGAGCTTCGCCTTGCCGGAGATTCCCGGAGATGGGCTCGGCTTCTCGTCGCTCAGCGGCGACCTGACGCTCGGACAGGGTAAGCTGGCGACCGACAACCTGTCGCTGGTCGGGCAGGCGGTGCGGCTCGATGCCTGGGGCGAGGTCCGGCTGCGGGACGAAACGGTCGAGCTGACGACGCGCGTCATTCCGCTGCGCGGCATTACCAGCGTCGTCGAAAAGGTGCCGCTGGCCGGCAAGCTCGTCGCCCGGAGCACGGATGAACTGACCGCGCTGCCGTTCGAGATAAAGGGCACCTATGCCGAACCGCGGGTGCGTCTGAGCTTGCTCGAAAAACTCATTCCGCCGCCCAAGGGTGCGATCCGCTGAGGGCCGGCACCACGCCGTGGCCCTGGGAATGTGGGCGTCTCGCCCGCCCCTTCAAGGTAGGACACATCGAGGGTCGGTCTCCGCGGTGGAACGGTACGAACCTAGTAGTGCACGACCGAGCGGATGCTCTTTCCCCCGTGCATGAGGTCGAAGGCCGTATTGATGTCGTCCAGCGGCATGGTGTGGGTGATGAAGTCGTCGAGCGGGATCTCGCCGGTCATGGCGCGCTCCACGAACCAGGGCAACTCGGAACGGCCCTTGACGCCGCCGAACGCGGTGCCGCGCCAGACGCGGCCGGTCACGAGCATGAAGGGCCGCGTGGCGATTTCCTGGCCGGCACCGGCCACGCCGATGATCGTCGATTCGCCCCAGCCCTTGTGGCAGCACTCCAGCGCCGCGCGCATGGTGTGCACGTTGCCGATGCACTCGAACGAGTAATCGACGCCGCCGTCGGTCATGTCGACGACCACGTCCTGAATCGGATCCACGTGGTCGGTCGGGTTGACGACGTCCGTGGCGCCGAACTTGCGCGCCAAGTCGAATTTGCCCGGATTGGTGTCGATCGCGATGATGCGGCCGGCTTTCGCCATGACTGCGCCGACGACCACGGCCAGCCCGATGCCGCCCAGGCCGAAGACCGCGACCGTGCTGCCCGGCTCGACCTTCGCCGTGTTCTTGACCGCGCCGATACCGGTCGTGACCCCGCACCCCAACAGGCAGACTTTCTCGAGCGGGGCGTCTTTCCGAATGACCGCGGTGCTGATTTCGGGCAGGACCGTGAACTCGCTGAACGTGCTGGTGCCCATGTAGTGATGGATCGGCTTGCCGTTGTGCGAAAAACGGGACGTCTCGTCCGGCATCAGCCCCCGGCCCTGGGTGCCGCGGATGGTCTGGCACAGGTTGGTCTTGCCGGAGCGGATGAACGGGCAGTTCGGGTCTTCGGGCGTGTACAGCGGAATCACGTGGTCGCCCTCGCGGACGCTCGTGACGTCCCGGCCGACCTCGACCACGACCCCGCCGCCTTCGTGGCCGAGGATCGCGGGAAAGACGCCCTCCGGGTCATCGCCGGAGAGCGTGAAGGCGTCGGTATGGCACACGCCGGTCGCCTTGATCCGCACCAGGACTTCTCCGGCTTGCGGCCCTTGGACGTCGACTTCCTCCAACTCCAACGGTTTGCCGGCTTCCCAGGCGACAGCGGCGCGTGCTTTCATGGACAGGTCCTTTCTTTAGGGGATTACATACAAGATGATCCTAGAATTTTCTCTGACTTGAGTTCCGTATCCCTAGGTTGAAAACCCTTCGACAAGCTCAGGGACCAGCCTGTTGAACTTGTCGAAACGGGCGAAGCATCTTGATATGCAATCCCCTTTCTTTCTGCTCGATTCGGGACCTTTAGGGTCCACCCTCACCACGAGGCGGTGTCTCGGGCGTTCGGAAAGCCCCGTACCATACGGCCCGCAGCGGAACAACCGCACGGACGCGGGAGTCGGAGAATTGCCGACGCGGCCTGAATCTGGTAGGCAAAAGCCCTATTTCTCGCAGCGTTCGGAAGGCGGGCGGAATCGCCCGAGGCTTCGGCGTTCACCCCGGAGAAACATGGCACGCCAGTTCGACATCCCGGACTTCTACAAAAGCTCGGTGATTTCCCGGGTCAAGAAATCCCGCCAACTCCAGGACCCGCGCAAGCAGGATCATTTGCCGACGGTGCTCGACTTCGGGCCGGTGCGCTTCATTCTGGCCCGGCACTTCGGCTTCTGTTTCGGCGTGGAAAACGCGGTCGAGATCGCCTATCGGACGCTGGCCGAGAACGGCGACAAACGGGTCTTCTTCCTCAGCGAGATGATCCACAACCCCGCGGTCAACCGCGACCTGCAGGACCGGGGCGTACGGTTCATTTTTTCATCCTCGGGCGAACACCTGATCGAGTGGGACGAACTCACCGCGGACGACATCGTGGTGGTTCCGGCCTTCGGCGCGAGCATCGAGGTGCAGGAAGCCTTGGCACGCCGCGGCCTCGACCCGTACACCTACAACACGACGTGCCCGTTCGTAGAGAAAGTCTGGAAGCGCAGCGCCCAGTTGGGACACGCGGGCTACACCGTCGTCGTGCACGGCAAGGCATCCCACGAGGAAACCCGCGCGACGTTTTCGCACAGCATCCAGGACGCGCCGACGGTCGTCGTGCTCAACTGCGAAGAGGCGAACGTCCTGGGCGACATCATCCGCGGGAGGCTGCGGCCCGCGGTGTTCTTCGACCACTTCGGCCACAAGTGCTCGGAGGGGTTCGACCCGGCCCGCGACCTGCGCCGGCTCGGGGTGGTGAACCAGACGACCATGCTGGCGTCGGAGACGCGCCAAGTCGCCAAAATTCTGCGGAGCGCACTGGCCGACCGCTACGGCGCAGCCGCGCTGGCCGAAACGTTCGCGGACACGTCCGACACGCTCTGCTACGCGACCAACGAGAACCAGCACGCTACGTACGCGCTGATCCGGCACGGCGCCGACCTGGGGCTGGTCGTGGGCGGATACAATTCGTCCAACACCTCGCACATCGTCGAATTGTGTCAGGAAGCCATGCCGACGTATTTCATTCAGAGTGCGGAAGAGATCGTGTCCGCTCGACGCATCCACCATTTCGTCCTGTCGTCGCAGTCGGTCGTGACCACCATGGACTGGCTACCTACCCACCGCCCGGTGGACGTCGCGCTCACCTGCGGCGCGTCCTGCCCCGACGCCATCGTGGACGAGGTGCTGATCCGCGTGCTGTCGTTCTTTCCGGGGGTGCGAGGCATGGACGAGGTTCTGCACCCGTATCCTCTGGCCGAAGCCGCGGCGTGAACCGCGCGCGCACTCAGCCATGCAACTCCGCGCCGCGGATTACGTGATCCTGATCGTCGAAGACGTCGACCGTGCGGTGGACTTCTACACCCGCGTCCTCGGCCTGCGCCTGGGACACCGGTCCGGGGAGTACGCC
Organism: uncultured Binatia bacterium (SeqCode); assembly: GCA_965200125.1. GTDB lineage: Bacteria > Desulfobacterota > Binatia > Bin18 > Bin18 > Bin18. Next base: position 564,619 of record OZ241332.1, read on the forward strand.
CAACTCGATACCGGCGTCACCCGGATCGGGTTCTACACCCGGTCGGCCATGTCCGAGGCGCTGGGGTTCGAGATCGTCACGCCGCCAGCCGGAGCCGCGGGTTTCGAGTTGGGCTTCAAGGTGGATGACGTCGACGCCGCGTATGCCGAAGTGCTGGCCGGCGGTGCCGCGGCGGTCACCCCGCCGACGACGCGGGCGTGGGGACAACGCACCGCCTACGTGCGCGATCCCGACGGGCACCTCATGGAGTTCGCCCAGGACCTGAAAGACGAAAAAGCCTGAGAGCCGCGGGCCGTCGCTCCCGGGCGATTCGCTCGACGGAGACGCGTCCCGCGGCGAAACGCCGCGTCAGTTCCGCTTGCGGAGCGGAAAGAAGGACGTGAAGTTTCCGCGCCGCACGAGCAGTAGCAGGGTGTCGGTCTGTCCGGATTTGTCCAGGATGCTCGTGAAGTCGCCCACCGAGTTCACGGCCTGCCGGTTGACCTCTTCGATCACGTCCCCGGGGCGGATGCCGGCCATTTCCGCCGGCCCGCCGGACTCGACCTCGGTGACTACCACACCCTGTTGATCCTCGGGCAGGCGGTAACGCTGGAGATGCTCGTCCGAAATGCCGGACACGGTCATCCCCCAGCCCGCTTCGATCTCTTCCTGCCCGCCGGCGCGCGCCATGCGGTCGGTGAGTTCGCCCAGCGTGACCGTGAGGGTGCGCGATTTGCCGCCGCGCAGGATCGTGATCTCGACCTTTTCGCCGACCGCGGAGCGGGCGACCATCGCCGGCAGCTCGTGCGACTTGACGACCTTCCGGCCCTTGAAGTGGGTGATGATGTCGCCGCGCGCCAGTCCGGCTTTTTTCGCGGGGCCGTCCTCGGTGACTTCGGCCACCAGCGCGCCGCTCGGTTCGTCCAGGTCGAAGGACTCGGCCAACTCGTTCGTGACCGTCTGGATCGCGACGCCCAGCCAGCCGCGCGTCACCTTGCCGGTGCTCTGCAACTGGTCGATGATGGCGCGCGCCATGTCGATGGGAATCGCGAAGCCGATCCCGATGTTTCCCCCGCTCCCGCTGAAGATGGCCGAGTTGATCCCCACGACTTGGCCTTGCAGGTTGAGCAGCGGTCCGCCGGAGTTGCCGGGGTTGATGGAAGCGTCGGTCTGAATGAAGTCGTCGTACGGGCCGGCGCCGATGACCCGGCCCTTGGCGCTGACGATGCCCGCGGTCACGGTCTGTTCCAACCCGAACGGGTTGCCGATCGCCATGACCCAGTCGCCGATCTCCAGGCTGGCCGACGTGCCCAACGGGACGGTCCGGAGCGGTTGATCGGATTCGATCTTGATCAACGCCAGGTCGGTCTTGTCGTCGGTGCCCACGACCTCGGCCTCGAATTCGTCCTCGTCGGACAGGCGGACCGTGATTTTCTCGGCGTCGCCGACCACGTGTTCGTTGGTGACGATGTACCCGTCCGTGCTGATGATGAAGCCCGAACCCAGGCTGCGTCGCTGGCGCTGTTGCGGCGGGCGGAAGCGGCGGAAGAACTCCTCGAACAGGTCGTCTCCGAAGGGGCCGGGCATGCCGAACGGACCGGGCATCGGCCGCTGACCCCGCCGGGATCGCCGCATGGATTTCTGCGTCGTCGAGATGTTGACGACCGCGGGCATGGTGGTTTTGGCAATCTCCGTGAAATGCGGGAGCCGGCCGATCGGGGCAGCCTGCGGCGCCGCGGCGTTCGGCTTTTCCTCGGCTTTTTCCGCTTCGGCCGTGCCGAACAGGTCGAGGGCGTGGAGTGGCGCGCCGTCCGCCAGGAACAGGGCCGCCAGGACGAAAGAGATGAAGCCGAACCGGAAGCGTCGCATCGACACGTTCGTTGACATGGACAGGGTTCCTTTTGTGGACGTGAAATTTTCGCGTTTGTCGCCTCTCGGCAGCGTGATCGGGGAGCCCGAGACCGTGGTCTCAGCCTTCGCCGCCTTTCTGCATCTTCTCGCGCAGTTCGACCTGTTTGACGAACGACGGAACGACCGGCGCGAACTCCGGCGACAGGCGCGTCCGAATGTCCATCGCCGCGTCCGCGGCCAGCCGCCGCAATTGGACGGACTCTTCGATCCGCGAGAATTCGTCGAGAAACGTCAGCACGTCCTCGGTGCCGACTTCCTTGAGCGCGAACAGGGCGGTGCCCAGCGTGGGCTCGTCCAGGTCGCGGCTCATGAACTCCATGATGGGCGTGGCGCCGCGCGGGTCGCCGATCTTGCCCAACGCGATCAGCACTTTCTTCTTGACCCCGGTATGCACGTCGCGCAGGAACAACTGCTGCGCCAGCGCGGTCGTCGCATCCGTCGCGCGCATCTTCCCCAGGTATTCGATGGCCTTGACTTTGACCCGGATGTCGGAATCCGCGGTCGCGTTGAGCAGATAGTCGACGACCTTGGGATTCTGCATTTCCCCGAGCGACTTGACCGCGGCCATGCGCGTCTCGGGGCGGTCGTTGGCGAGCCGACGGACGACTTCTTCGATTTCCGGCCCCGTACCGCGCTTCTGTTTCTCCTGGCGCAACCGCGTCCGGCTCTGGCGCGTCAGCTGGCTCCCCATGCGCATCCCTTGGTTCAGGAATTGCGCCTCGCACGAGACCGGCGCCGTGAACTCGACCAGGCTCAGCGCCGCCACGCCCAGCAACCCCCGGCGCCATGTTTGCGATCTCGTCGTTCGTATCCGATTCATGCGACCCAGCGTGTATTGAGCACCCGACCGGTGTGGCCCGCTACTATACTGAGAAAACGCAGACGTGTGAATGACCTGCAAGCCGACAGAGAGACGGGACAGCCACGCTACCGCGCAAGTTCCTTTTATTCGGGCATCTCTCGCCGAGTCCGACGGCCTCACGCACCACGCCCGGGGGATCAGCCCGTTGAGCTTGTCGGAACGGTCCCCGATAGTCTTCTCTGTCATCCCTTTTAAGAAACGGGCTGGGACAGATCACACTCTCACGCCGCAGCCCGCCTCCTTCAAGATGCCGTTTGCCGTGTGACGACTCTTGAGCGTACGCGGAACGGTGACTTTTCTTCCACGCGGAGGGCAGGCCCAAATTTCATGCGACCCTTTGCCGCGTCTGACTCGTTCACATCCGCGTTCACGGAGGGCCTTAACGACTTGGCTGTAGTAGTTGCTCGCCACTCGTGCCGCTCCAGATCAGGGGTATCAGGTCCTTGAGTGGCTTCGTGAGCAGATCGTGGTCGGTGATGTGATTCGCGAGGATCAACTCCGGTGCGAGGTCGCCCATGATTTTGCGGAACTCTTCTATCGTCTCCGCCTCGATGTGGAGCCCGACGATGTTGCTATCGGAGTAGAATACGCCGGCCTCTGCATCCCACACGGCCTTGACGAAAAAAGACATGGGTCGTTCAGCCATGACGTTCCTCCGCGGGGCTCTTCGCGCGATGGCGTGCTCTCACATTCTCCGGGAGACGGTTCCATACGTTCTCGCACGGGCAACCGCACCAAGCGAATGCAGATATCCTAACATGGCCCCGCTCTGCCGGTCACCCGCTTATCGGAGGAGAGTCACGGAGCGACGGGGCAAGCAGGAAACTCGACCGGCCCGGCCGGGTATGCCACACTACGCACGCCTGATAGGCTCCGCTTGACCCAGCGGCTTGCTTCGGCAGACCCGGCCGCCCGCGGGGAGGCTTCAGTGAGAGGACACGCCCGGCAACTCATGGTGGTCAACGACGTGGTGGTCACACCCGAGACGACGTTGGCGGAGACGGCGCGGCGCCTCGCCCGTCTGGACATCACCGGGCTCCCGGTGACGGACGCCGGCGGCCACGTGCTGGGCATCATCACCGAAAGCGACGTGCTGGACGCCTTTCTGGGGCCGCAGCCGGGCGAGGCCACCATTCCGACGCTGATGACCGCGCCCGTGACGACCGTTGACGAGTTCACCCCCGCGGACCACGTGATCCGCATCCTGCGCGAGCAGCACATCCATCACCTGCCCGTGGTACGCCAGGGAATCGTGGTGGGACTGATTACGCCGCAGAGCGTCTTGCAGTACATCGTTTCGCGCGAACTGCCCCCGCCGCGGGACGCGGCGTAATCCACGTTTCATCGCTGGCGCCGGGATTCCGGGAAGGTTCTTCTCCCTCGGAAGGTCAAGCAAATTTTCCGGCTCGGCTCTATGTTTGTTCCTGGTTGGATGGAATACGGAAGGGCTCACCATCAGGATCGAAGGAGAAGCCCGGTCCGGCATAATCCTGATACAGCTTTTCGTAGGGCTCCGCGCTCAAGCGGCTGACGGTGTCGGTAGTGCCTTCCTCCCCTTCATCAAGCCCGGTGCCGAATTGGACGCCGCCGATGTCGGTCAAGACGTAACGATTGTGCATCTTTTCGCCGCCTCCACGGTTTCGCCAACGATACACCTTGAGTTCTCGTCCGTCAGGAATGACAGAATGACGCTGTAGATCGCGTTCAGATTCCTTCCGGAAATACTCCCCACTCGGAGCGTCTTCGTAAGAGGCCGAGGCATGAATTTCCGTCGTGGCTTGTGGGCTGACCTGCCGAAGAAACGCGGCCAGTGGCTTTCTGAATCGTTGTTTGTTGGCCCGGAAATACGGATCGACGAATAGGATGCGGGTCGCACAACGCAACATCGGCGCAACGCATTCCGCCATGCTTTCCGCGCTCCGTTGGACAACTGTCGAGTGTGGAGTACCCCAACCGGCTGCTTCTCCTTCCAGGATGTCGGCTTCAAGCATGACCGTCTCGTTATTGCGTGGGTTCTCACGGGCAAGAATGGCGTGGAAGGGTTTGCGGAGATGTTCGCTTTCCGCGTTGGCAAGCCAATCGAGCGTGCCGTTCCATTCACTCCCAACACGTTGCACCTTGGACGCAATGAGTTTCTTGACGATCTCGACCATTCTCGTTCGATCTTTGTCGGTTGGAGAAAAGTCGGCATCCAACGCTGCCCAAACGAGTTTTCTCCAATTCGTTTTGCTTGGATACATCCCAACCACTCGCCCGGCTCCACATCCGAACTGGTCAATGAAGAACCTGAATTTGTCGCGGTCATGCCACGAGGCGACGACTTCGGGTTCCAACGCGTATTCGTGGATCATGGCTAGAACAGGTCTTCGACGCGCTCGGAGAAGAAGCCGCCCGGCCAGTTGCGCGCGAAATCGCCGTCTTCGGTAACCGGAATCTCGATAACACGGGCGCCGTTCTTGCTCGGCTGCACGTAGAGAACGGACACATCCTCCGGGCGGATCGGGGGGATGTCCGAGTCCGAGGGCGTTCCCTTTTCCGTCGTTTCGCGGATACGGCGAAGGATGCGGAGGATCAGGTGTTCGCTGTGTGTCTCCAACAAGAAGGTGTTGCGTTGTGCGCCGAGGGCGGACCGGATGAACAGGTCGCCGAGTTCGGCCTGATGGGCGGGGTGCAGGTGGATTTCGGGCTGTTCGATCAAAAGCATCTGCTTCTCCGAAAGTCTGCTCTGTACGACAATGGGAAGCACTTGGCTGATACCAAAACCGACATCCCGGACGTTGGCTTCGACCCCTTGGCGGTCAACGAGAACCAGAGAGAAGATGTTGCTTGGCGTCTTATTCTCGTTTTGTAATCTTGACAGTCTGAGTTCGTATTTTATGCCGAGAAGCTTGAGGTCGTCATTGATCTTATCGAGACGTTCATTTTGTAGATGGCCCTGTCGATCTTGTGACATTTTGAACAAAAGATCGGCAAGATTTTCTCCGGCTTGCTCGACGTGTTCTGCCGTATTCCCTCTGAATAGGTAATGACGCTCGGGTTGGCTCCTCAGAGGACCGAGATATACCGATTCTTTGAGGCTCCGATGAAAAAGAGAACTACATCGGACGTGAATTGATTGATGGAACGACCTAACTCCTCCCCAACGTTCCAGGAGTCTGCTATTGCAGATATGGATTCTGAATCAGGAGGCCGGGAATAGTCCGCCCGGGTGCGTATATTCCAATTGAGGGGACTGTCTTCTAGGGTAGGTAGTCCACGGTCTTCTAGGGTAGGTAGTCCACCGTTGAACATGACGGCAGGAATATAAAGTTTGGCATGTTCGACGGACTTCACAGTCCTAAACTGAGACGGGTAAGAACTAGCGAAACGGAATTTTTCCATCCGCTCGAGATCTCTTGTCACGTCCTTCCATTCATAATTGTCCAGAAGCCGCTCAAGTTCCGTCCGAGTCTTGTATTTGCCAGTGCCGTCGGATCGATATATTTCTTCTCCATTGACATCTACGGAGTGGGCCACGGAGAGCAAGGTTACCTTAATCGTATCTTTCATCAACCTCCACCAGGGATGCTAGAATCTTGAATCGAAATTCATGTGCGTTTTGGAAGCACGAGCGTTATCATACGAAATCAAAGGTAAGGATTCGTTTCCGATATGGACACTCATTTCTAATTTGTTTGAATTTTTGAAAAACTTGATCGTCATGCCGGCACTCAAGGCGTCTGCATCATTGAGAATTTCTCGTGCGTTGGGTAACGATCGTGGTCCATTTACTCGCATCATCGGGCGAGAAGCTCGCGACCATTCTTCCCCGTACACTTCTTTTTCCATATCCGCATCCTTGAAATTTTTTTTGATCGAATTGTACTCCAACCTCGAAATTCAGATCGACATCGTGCTGGTGTACGATGTCTCCATACGTTCCCAGGTCCACTAAATTTCCTTTGAAAAGCAGGAGGGTCTCTGGGCTCTGCGCCTCCTCCAGCGTCTGTTTCAAGAGCAACAACGCCTGGAAGATCGAACTCTTCCCGGACGAGTTGGCGCCGAAGATGAGCGTCAGCGGGCGAATCGGGATTCTCACCTTCTCGCCGGACGCCTTGAAGTTCGCCAATTGCAACTCGCGCAGCATGGGTTCGTGCTCCGGCTTGGTTGCTTATTTTGTCGATCGGGGATTGCGCAACTCCCGTGCCATCCCGTTCAGGCTTGTGGTATAGCCTCTCGGCATGAACGCGCCCGTTTCCTCCGCAACGCGCCGGCGTGCCTACTGGCGCGCGAACGTCGGCATCGTCGCCGCGTTGCTCGGCGTGTGGGCGGTCGTCTCGTTCGGGCTGTCGGTCGTGTTCGTCGATGCGCTGAACGAAATCCGGCTGGGCGGGTTCCGGCTCGGCTTCTGGATGGCGCAGCAAGGCTCCATGTACGTCTTCGTGGCGCTGACCTTCGCCTACGTCTGGCTGATGAACCGGCTGGACCGCGCCTACGGCCTGGACGAACGCCACGCCGCGCAGGATGAAACGGAACGCTCCGGCGCGCACGAGACCGGAGCGCCGCGGTGACCGATCTGCTGCCGGCCGATCCGGTCAAAGTCTGGACCTTCGTCCTCGTCGGTCTGTCGTTCGCGCTGTACATCGGCATCGCGTGGCGTGCCAAGGCCGAATCCACCGCAGACTTCTACGTGGCCGGCTCGCGGGTCGGGGCGCTCGCCAACGGCATGGCGACCGCGGCCGGCTGGATGAGCGCGGCGTCGTTCATTTCGATGGCCGGCATGATGTCGGTGCTGGGCCGCGACGGCGCCATGTATCTGATGGGCTGGACCGGCGGCTACGTGCTGCTGGCGCTGCTGCTGGCGCCGTATCTGCGCAAGTTCGGCAAATACACGGTGCCCGATTTCGTGGGCGAGCGGTATTATTCGCAGACCGCGCGGGTCGTCGCCCTGGTGTGCGCCATCTTCGTGTCGTTCACCTACGTTGCCGGACAGATGCGCGGGGTCGGGGTGGTGTTCGCCCGGTTCCTGGAAGTGCCGGTCGAGTGGGGCGTTGCGGTCGGCATGGCGCTCGTGTTCGTCTATGCGGTAACCGGCGGCCAGAAGGGCATCACGTACACCCAAGTGGCCCAATACTGCGTGCTGATCTTCGCCTACATGCTGCCGATCTTCTTCATTTCGCTGATGATGACCGACACGCTGCTGCCGCAGATGGGCTTCGGCGCGGAACTGTCGGCCGAGCCGGGCGTCGCGCTGCTGGACAAGCTGGACGATTTGAGCCGAGAACTGGGGTTCGCGGCCTATACCGGCCGCGGCAACAAGACGGTCGTCGACGTCTTCTTCATCACCTTGTCGCTGATGGTCGGCACCGCGGGTCTGCCGCACGTCATCACCCGTTTCTTCACGGTCCCCAACGTGCGCGACGCGCGCCTGTCCGCGGGCTGGGCGCTACTGTTCATCGTCATCCTGTACGCCAGCGCGCCGGCGGTCGCCGCGTTCGCGCGCACGAACATCCTGACGACCGTTCACGGCGCCGAGTACGTCACCATGCCGGCATGGTTCTCCAAATGGGAGGAGACCGGGCTGATCCGGTTTTCGGACAGGAACGGCGACGGCCGCATTCAATACTACAACGACCGGAACCCGGGGTTCGCCGCACAGGCCGCGGCGCGGGGCTGGCAGGGCAACGAACTGGACATCGACCGGGACATCATCGTGTTGGCCAACCCGGAAATCGCCCGGCTGCCGGCGTGGCTGGTTGCGCTCGTGGCGGCCGGCGGACTGGCCGCGGCGTTATCCACCGCGGCGGGCTTGCTTCTCGTCCTGTCCGTGTCCATTTCCCACGACCTGATGAAGAAGGTCATTCGCCCCGACCTGACCGAGCGTCAGGAGTTGGGCTACGCCCGGCTGGCCGCCGGCGTAGCGGTACTGGTGGCCGGGTATTTCGGCATCCATCCGCCCGGCTTCGTGGCTCAGGTCGTGGCGTTCGCGTTCGGCTTGGCGGCGTCGAGTTTCTTTCCGGCCATCGTGTTGGGCATCTTCACCAAGCGGACGAACTGCATCGGCGCGGTCGCCGGCATGGTGGTCGGTTTAGGATTTACGGGCGCCTATATCATCCACTTCAAATTCGTTTCCCCGGAACTGAACAGCGCGGCGCACTGGTGGTGGGGCATCTCGCCGGAAGGGATCGGCGGGATCGGGATGCTGCTCAATTTCGCGGTTGCGCTCGGCCTCTCGCGGCTGACCGCGCCGCCGCCCGCGGGCGTACAGACGCTCGTTGACGAGATCCGTGTCCCCGGCGACGTGAAGGCGAGCCGTTCGTAGGGGCCGCGGCGACCAACCGGGCTCAAGGCACCACAAATTCAGAGACTTCCCCAACCCTCGGTTCGTTGAGCCTGCGGTGTCCTGAGCCTGTCGAAGGATCGAAACGAACGGGGGCGACGCTTAGACCCCGTGCACCCGGTTCCCGGCGAGGCGCTCGCCGAACCGCGCTCCGACCAGGGCCAGCCAGAACGCCACCGCCCCGCCGATCAACATCTTCGTCATGCTGAAGCGGATGAAACTGTACGGCGTGAAGAGCGTGAGCCCCATCATCAGCACGACGCACAAGAAGGCGCCCATCGCCGGCTCCCGAATGCGCAGGCCGGGAGAGAACAGGCCGATCAGCACCCCGCCGACGAAGAACCCCAGCAGGTTGAGCACGCCTTGCAGCATGAAGCGCAGGCTCATCGACGTGACGGGGCCGGCGAGGACGTTGGCGAGCAACACCCCGAAGAGAATCTCCGCGGCGATGAAGACGAGCATACTCCCCACCACCCATTTCATGTCGAACGGGCGCTGCGGTCCCGGTGTGGTGCCTCCGCGCGGCATTTCAGGCTGTCTTTCCGGACTCTCGCCGTGTCTTGGCGGCGACGTTGGTTGCCGAAGGAAGGGTCTGAATGAAGGAGAGAGGGAAGGTGGGCAGGGGCGGAATCGAACCGTCGACACGAGGATTTTCAGTCCTCTGCTCTACCGACTGAGCTACCTGCCCACGCGGGAATGTGAGGCGTTCCCTTAGCAGTTCCGCCGGTTTCTTGGCAAGGCGGGGCGGGGTCATTCCCCGCTTCGGCAGACGGTCTGCATCTTGTGCCAGTCGTAATCGGGGACGACGGCCGCGGGCTGAGACGGTGTCCGCGCGGCACGCACACGCAACGCGCTCATGCGACCGGCCGTGTCCGGGTGGGTGGAGAAGTATTGCAGCAATCCGGGCTGTTCATGCTCGTGTTGCCGGATCGACTCGAAAAACGCGATCATCCCCCCGGGATTGATCTGCGCGGCACGCAACATGTCCATACCGGCGCGGTCCGCCTCCTCTTCCTGCTGGCGACTATGCCGGAGAAGATTCAGGATGTGCGTCCCCTCGAGTCCGAGCGCGGCTACGCCGCTCGGGTCTCCCGACGTTACGAAGGCGAGGAGAAGTCCGGTCGAGAAATACTCCAGCAGGGCGCGGGTCCCGTGTTGCAGCAAGACGTGCTGCATCTCGTGGGCGAGGACGCCGGCGAGTTCTTCCGGCGTGCGCATCTGTCGAAGGAGCCCCCGAAACAGGACGATGTGACCGCCCGGGGCAGCCAGGGCATTGACGTCCGGGGAGTCGGCGATGTGGACGCGAAACGTGTATGGCTGGGGCGAGACGGGAGCGGTGAGCCGGGCGATGATCCGCCGAATGACTGCCTCGTGTTCCGGCGCGGTACAGCGTTCTTCTGCCGGAATCAGAGAGTCCACGGCCGCGGCCCCGAGCCCTTCCTCCCACGCGACCGGCACGTACGGGGCGGCGACCGTAATCAGAGCCGGCACGCCCCAGACGTACAGCCATCCCATCAGTCCGATGGACAGGAGTCCGGCTGCGACCGTGAGTCGGACCAGGGTGGAGCGCCGCGCCGGATTGTGGAAATGCGTCACGCGGCCGGGGACCAAGTGATGCAACGCGCTCAGGAAGGAGGCGTCGTCGATGAGCAGCGCTTCTGCAACGTCGCTGCGGCGCTCGATCCGGATTTGCTCCCCGGCGTAGCGCCCCTGCGTTTGGCGAACCTCGGCATACTCCCAGCGTCGGGTATCTCCGTTTTCAGTGGTGATGACGAGGCCGTCTTGCGACGGGTGGACGCGTACGGTCGAGCGGCGGGCCGTCCGTCCATCGAGGTAAACCCCGTGCCAGTGCGTCCGCATGGGCCGCGGCCTAGCCGATGCCGACGTCGGTATCGACACCGACCAGGTCGGCGAGTCCTTCACCGGTCGCCGTGGCGGCGCGGGCGTCTTGTTCTATTGCCGCGAAATCCAGCGCGCCTGCGAGGGTCAGGTGTTTACAGAGGAACCGGACGTTTCTCACGCTGACCCACGGCCAGCCCAGACCGAGCGTCAGCACGAGCAGTAACAGGTTGCCGAACTTGAGTGCGAAATAGTCCATCCCCTCGATGTTCAAACGAAAGTGTGCGTTTCCGATCGACGTATGATTCCAGACGTAGGTTTGTTGCTTGACGAGATAGGCGGTCCACGGGACGACCAGTCCGAAAGCCCAGATCAGCAGTTGGAGAAACGAGGTCGGGAAAGGGACGATGACGATGACCGCGACCGAAACCGCAATGGCGAGCAGGTAGGGACCGACCAGCCCTCCGGCCGAGCCGTCGAACTCAAAGCGCCGGTTCCCGACGGAGGAATGCGAAATGAGAAAGCGCATCTGCCGAATGAAGAACACGGGATAGTAGAGGCCGAGCGTCACGCCCGTGAGCAGCGTTCCGGCCAGGAACAGTTTGACGAACGCTTTCATGCCGCCGCGAAACGAGAAACGAATGGCGCGCCAGGAAGTCCGGCTCAGGCGGTAACGTTGTGCGGCGACCACCGCGACGGCAGACAACGTGAGCACCAGCAGCACAGAGAGCAGACCCGCCAGCACACGGACTCCGGTGGGGAGAGAGGACGCATTCCCCAGCAGATCCAGAACCAGGAGCGGCAGGCCGAAAATGACCAAGCCCTTGAGAAAGCCTTTGAAGAGTTCCGCGCCCGTTCCGTGATAGACGAACCGATCATCGGCGAAGGATGTTTGGCCGAAAAGATAGCCACGGACCCGCGTCTTTCCCCAGAAATAATAGATCCCGAACGTGATGAGGGTCAGAAAGACGTTGCGGACGAAAATGCCGAAGAGGGTCCCCGCGGAGCCGGAGAAATCCAGCGTGTACGTTTGTGGCGGTGCTTCCTCGGACATCGCTCGCTCTCCTTTCATCTCATCCCGCAAGCCGCGGCGTTGCGGAAAACCCGATCACGTCTTCGCACCACTTGGCCGCGGCCAGCAGGCGGGGCTCGGCAAACGCCGCGGCCATGAGTTGGATGCCGAACGGCAGGCCGCCGCGGCTCAGCCCCGAGGGCAGAGACAAGCTGGGCAGGCCGGCGAACGTGGCCGGGCCGTTGAACGTCGGGTCGCCGGTCGTCGCAAACCCACGCGGCGCCGGGGCCGGGGTGGCCGGTGTCAGCAACACGTCCACGTCGCGGCAGAGCGCGTCCAGTTCGGTCCGAAACGTGTCCTGATGGCGCTGGGCTTGCAGATATTCGACGCCGGACAACGCGCGGCCTTTTTCGATCAGGTCGCGCATTTGCGGGCTGTAGCGGTCCCGATGCTCGGCATGGACTTCGCGGTGGCTGAAGGCGGCCTCGACGAACATGAGATTGAAATGAGCCTCGGGCGCGCCGGCGAAGCTGGGAGGTAGCGTCACGTCGCTGATCCGTGCCCCGGCCCGCTCGCATTGATGCACGACGGCTTCGACGTGTTGCCTGGTTTCTTCGTCGGCGCGCTCGAAGAAGAACTCGCGGACCACGCCGATACGCGGCGGTTTCGCGGGTTGCAGGGCCTGAAGATAGTCGGGCACGGGCTGCGCGGCACTCACCGGGTCGTTCGGGTCCTCACCGGCCAGGACGTGGAGCAGCAGAGCGGTGTCCGTCACCGTGCGGGCGAAGATGCCGACGTGGTCCAGGCTGCCGGCCAGCGGATACACGCCGTGAACGCTGATGCGCCCGAACGTCGGCTTGAGGCCGACGCAGCCGCAGTAGGCCGCGGGCCGCACGGTCGAGCCGTACGTCTGCGAGCCGAGCGCGCCGAAACATGATCGGGCGGCGACCGCGGCGGCCGAGCCGCTACTGGAACCGCCCGGCGTGTGTTCGAGATGCCACGGATTGCGGGTCGGCGAAGGGGCCAACGCGGCGAACTCGGTCGTGTGCGCCTTGCCGAGAATCACGGCGCCGGCTTCCTTGAGGCGACGAACCGCGGTCGCGTCGTACCCTGGGACGTAATCCGCGTAGATCGGCGAACCCATGCTCGTCCTGAGCCCTGCGGTGAAGAAGATGTCCTTGAGCCCGAGCGGAATGCCGTGTAGCGGGCCACGGTAGCGTCCGCCGTCGATCTCGGTCTCACAACGCTTGGCCGCATCCAACGCGCCTTTGCGATCGACCGTCGCCCACGCCCGCAGATCGAGCTCCAACCGATCGATCTGCTCCAGGCACGACTCCACCAACGTCACCGGCGAAAGTCGCCCCGTGCGGAGGCGGTCGGCGGCGTCGGCGAGTGTCAGGGCATGCGGCGGAGTCCTGTCTGCATCGCTCATTTCGCACCTCTTCGCGGGCGTCCGAACCGTCGCTTGGCGTTCCCGACCGTTCTGATCGTTGTCTGACACCGTTCCGCCGCGCGCGTCAAGCTGAAACGAAAAGGGAATGACTTACTTGAAGATCCTACCCGGTCGTCATTCCCGCGAAAGCGGGAATCCAGAGGATGGATACCTGTTTCTGCAGGGGCGCCTTCCCTCATCGTCCCGGCGTCCCCCCTCGTCGCCCTGACGTCCTCCTTCGTCGCCCCGGCGAAAGCCGGGGCCTAGGGGAAAGGTGTCCTCTGGATTCCGGCTTTCGCCGGAATGACGAAGGGATCTGGAATGACGAGGGGAGCCGGAATGACGAAGGGGACCGGACGGGGGCGGGGGGACGAAGGGGTATGACGAGGAAAAATCGTCTTCGGGATCGCCTTGTATGTACTTCCCAACGAAAACCTACCGGCCCCGCTGAATCAGTATCGGCTGCATTCCCTCCGCGAATCGGGTATCCATCCCGCGGGTGTAGAGAAGGAGGGCGTCATGCGCGCGCGAGTCATTCCGTTTCAGTGCAAACCGGGGCTGCTGTCGGACTTCGTGTCGGTTTGCCGGCAGGCGGTGTTGCCGCCGCTCGTGCACGCGCAGGGCTTCGATGCGGCGTTCCTGGTGTCACGGACTGATACCGCGGACGGTTTTCTGATCGGTTTGTGGAATTCTCCAGGCGCGTTGACCGACTCCGAGCCGGCCAGCCGCAAGGCCGTCGCCTCCATACTGCTCCCGTTTCTGGCCGAGCCGCCGCGGCCCGAAAATTACGAAGTGTTGGTCCGAGCAGGTCAACACGTCGGAGGCCGGTTTGCGCGCGTCATCACGTTGCCGATCCCCGACCGACACATCGAACCGGCCCGCGAAGTATATGAAAGCGATTATCTGCCGCTGTTGAAACGACAACCGGGCTTTCAGGGCGTGCTGTGGTTGGTCAACCGCGATCAGGGCAGCGGACGCGGGATCAGCTTCTGGACCGGCCTGGAGCAGATGCAGGCCGCGGACCGCGAGGGCGAGTTCTTTCCGCAGGTACTCTCCCGGCTGGCCGAGTATTTCACCGCGCCTACGCAAATGGGGTATTACGCCATAGACGCCCAACTCTGACCGCGTGAGGGATGTCCTATGGCTGCCTCGATTCTCCTTGTGGATCGTCCGGACGGTGCTCCGAATTCCTTCATTCCATCCGACTTGCCATCGTTGCCTCTTGACGAGACGGAAGCAGGAACGATGCAAAGAAAACCGCCGTTCCCCGGGACTGAAGACGATAGAGAACCTTGACGGAGGGCCGGACCGTGGCACAACGTGCAGGAATGAAGGGCACGAAAGAAAAGGGGATTACATACTTGAGGATCCTTGCATGTTCTTTCCCTTCAATGACGATGTGCAGGGGCGTAAAATTTTACGCCCCTACGCCTGAAGACAACCCACCGGAGGAGACATGGCTCGCAACATTGCTATCGGCGTCAATTGGAACGATCGGCAGGGACGCATCGACTACCCCGCGATCATCGAGCGCGTGAAGATCGCGGACGCCGCAGGCGTCCACTCGGTCTGGATTCCCGAGGGGTGGGGCCGCGACGTGTTTACGCTGCTGGCGCTATTGGCCTACGAGACGGATCGTATCCGGCTCGGCACGGGCATCGTGAACGTCTATTCACGCACCCCCGCGGCGTTGGCCCAACATTTTGCGACGCTGGACGAGTTGTCCGAAGGGCGGATGATGATCGGCCTGGGCACGAGCGGGGCGCAAGTCATCGAGCACTTTCACGGCGTACCGTTCGAGCCGCCACGCACCCGGCTCAAAGAATACATCGAGATCATGCAGACCCTGCTGAAAGGCGAGAAGCTGCACTACGAGGGCACGCTGTTCAATCTCCAACGCGGCTTTACCTTGCGCTTCCAGCCGGTACGTGACCGTATCCCGATCTATTTGGCGACGCTGAATGCCAAGGCCCTGAAACTGACCGCTGAACTGGCCGACGGCTGGCTGCCCATCTGGCTACCCATGAAGAAACTGAAGGCCGAGATCGCCTCGGTCCGCGCCATGAGCGTGGCCGCAGGCCGGCCTGTCAAGGCCGTCAGCGTACGCGCGCCGGGGGGCGTCACGGTGACCTCCGACGTTGCAAAAGTCCGTGCCGCGCACGCTGCGAGCGCGGCGTTCTACATCGGCCGGATGGGCGTGTACTATGCCGCCCAACTCAGCCGGCTCGGCCACGCCGAGACGGTCGAGAAGGTCAAGACAGCCTGGAAAGACGGCTCGCGGGCCGCGGCCCAGGCGGTCACCGACGAACTCGTGGACGAGACGCTGTGCGCGGGGTCGGCCGAAGAGTGTCTCGACCGCCTGGAAGCCCAGGCCGAGTCCGGAGTCGATATTCACACGGTCGATGTCGAGGCCGCAGACCCCCGCGCGTACGAGCGGACGTTGAAGACGCTGGTCGGCTGAGCGGTTTATTGCGCAAACGCGGCGACCAGTGCGTGCAGGTCGTCTCCCGTGAGTCGGCTGGTAGGCGGCGCGGCCACGATCGGGTGTTGGACGCCGGCATTGACGAAGCGGCCGAGTTGGGCATGGCAGTCCGCGGGCGTGCCGAAAACGAACAGTTCTTCCACCATGCGGTCGGGAATCGCCTGCTCGGCGCCCGTCCGGTCTCCGGCCTGCCAGCGGGCCAGAATCTCGTCCAGCACGTCGCCATAGCCGAAACGCCGAAACCCCTGAATGTACGTATTGGCTTGGCAATAGCCGACCAGGACGTGGCGGAGTTGCGCCAGCGCCTGCTCGTGGTCCGGCTTGACCAGGGTGTGGACGTAGCAGCCGATGTCGATGTCCTCGACACGCCGCCCGGCCTGCGCCGCCCCTTTGGCGATTTCGGCGACCGATGCGGCCACTTGACGCGCGGGCAGCCACGCCAGCAATACGCCGTCGGCGATTTCACCCGCCAGGCGCAACATGCGCGGATTCACCGCCGCCAGATAGATCGGCACTTTTTGTGACAGCGTGGCGCTCAGCCGAAAACCTTGCGGCCGGTAGAATCGTCCGGCATGGGTGACGCGCTCGCCCGCCAGCACGCGGCGGAGCACGTCCACGTATTCGCGCGTACGGGCGACCGGATGGTCCCACGGAATGCCGTGAAACGCGTTGATGTTGCGCGTGCTCACGCCGATCCCCAGCCGCGCCCGGCCCGGAGCGACCAGGTCCATGCTCGCCGCCTGCATGGCGGTCAGCGTGGGCGGGCGCAGATAGAGCGAGATGATCCCGGTGCCCACGGACATCCGCCGCGTCCACGCCAGAAACGCGGTGACCAGCGTACTCGTCTCGGTGCCCCACGCTTCGCCGCACCACAGGCTTTCGAGGCCGCTGTCCTCGGCTTGCCGTGCCACGGCTTTGTACACCTCGAAATGGTGTCCGGTGGGCGGTAATCCCAATCCAATGCGCATCGGCGTGTCTCCTCGTTTCCGGTCGGGCGGGCTATCGACTCAGGCAGGCTCGTCGGCTGTCTTGCCGGCCAATTCCGTCCAGACCGTGTACTGTTCGTCGAGTTCTCGGCGGAGCCGTTCGTGCCGGGCCGCGGCTTCGTGGGCACGTTCGGCATCGCAAAAGGTTTCCCGACTCGCCAACGTGCGTTCGAGTTCCCGGATTTCGTCTTCAAGAGCAGTGATACGCTGTTCGGCAGCGGCGACCCGCTTCGCGCGCCGTTGTCGGGCGGCGCGGGCCGCCTTTTGTTGCTGGTAGGCGCGCTTGCCTTTTTTCTTGAAACGGTCGGCGTGCCGAATGGCGGCCAGCGTTCCCTGCACCGCGGGGTCCTCGGCGTCTGCAACCGGAGCGGTCGAAATCCCGGTGCGGCTGGAACCCGAGCCGTCAGCATCAGCCGTCTGATCGGCTCGGACGGTTTCGCGCGCCTTGCGCTCCAGGAATTCGTCGAACGTGCCCGGATACACGTGGCACGCACCATCGCGCAATTCCATGACTTTGGTCACCAGCCCGCTCAAAAAGTCGCGGTCGTGCGAGACGACCAGGAAGGCGCCGGCATACTGCAACAATGCCTGCTTGAGGACGTCCTTGGTACGAATGTCCAGATGGTTGGTCGGCTCGTCCAGAATGAGCAGGTTGGACGCTTGCAGCAACATTTTCGCGAGCGCCAGGCGGCTCTTCTCGCCGCCGCTCAACACCCGGACGGGTTTATCGACCGTATCGCCCGAAAACAGAAACGCCCCCAGCAGCGTGCGCAACTGGGGCACGACGTCGGTCGCGGCCTCGCGCGCCACCTCGTCATAGACCGTGTTCCGTCCATCCAAACGCTCGGCCTGCTGTTGGGCGTAGTAGTCGAGCACGACCTGATGCCCGACGCGGCGGTCGCCCGCCCCGGGCGCTTCCACCCCGGCCAGGATGCGGCTCAACGTCGATTTACCGGCCCCGTTGACGCCGACCAGCGCCACGCGGTCGCCGCGTTCGATGACCAGGTCGATCCCCGCGAAGACGCGCAGCGTGCCGTAATGTTTTGCCGCCCGGCTGAGTTCGAGCATCCGCCGCCCGCTGCGCGGTGCCGCGGGAAACGCGAATCGGACGCCTTTGGGCACGCTGTGTGGCGGCTCCAGTCGCTCCATTTTTTCGAGTTGCTTGACGCGGCTCTGCACTTGCGACGCCTTGCGGGCGTTGTAGCGGAACGTGTTGATGAACCGCGTCATCCGCTCGATTTCGTCCTGTTGGGCCGCATACGCTTTGCGTTGGGCTTCCAGGCGTTCTTCGAACACGCGCTCGAACGCGGCGTAACCGCCGAGATATTCGGTCAGGCCGGCGTGGTGCAATGCGGCGACGCGGTTCACCATGCGGTCCAGAAACGCCCGGTCGTGCGACACGATGACCAAGCTGCCCGGAAAACCCCGCAAGTACGACTCCAGCCAGAGCAGCGAGTCCAGGTCGAGATGGTTGGTCGGCTCGTCCAGCAGCAGAACGTCGGGCCGTTGCAGCAACAGCTTGGCCAGTGCGACGCGCGCCTGCCAACCGCCGCTCAGCGTGTCGGTACGCGCCGCGAGCTGCGCTTGGCGAAAGCCCAGGCCGTTCAACACCGTGGCGACCGCGGCGTCGGCGCGAAACCCGTCCAACGCCTCGATGCGGTGCTGCACCTCGCCGTAGCGCGCCAGCAGTTCGGCCTGTGCTTCCAGGCCGTCCGTTTCCTCACGCAGCCCCGCCTCGAGCGTCGCCAGTTCGGCCTGCAACGCGGGCAACTCCGGCAGCGCCGCGCGCGTTTCCGTGAACACGTCCCGCCCCGACACCTCGATCCCTTCCTGGGGCAGATGACCGATCTGCAGCCCACGGCCACGCTGTACTTGCCCGGCGTCGGGTTCCAGCCGTCCGGTCAACATGCGGAACAGCGTCGTCTTGCCGGCGCCGTTGGGTCCCACCAGCCCGACCCGGTCGCCCTTGCGGAGGTGCCAGTTCAGGCCGCGAAACACCTGTTGCCCGCCGAACGACAGGCTGACGTTCCTGAGTTGCAACATGGAATTGCAGCGCCTTGAAGGGAGGGGCGAAAATCGAAGCGAGAGACGGACGCCGTGCTAGTCTCGGCGCTCCGCGGGGATCGGTTCCTCTTCCGGCGGGAGTAGGAGGGCGTCGCCCAGCGTGTGGACCAACCAGCGGTGGACGTCGCCTACGAGCGCGGCCGCGGGCGGGCCGGACAAGAGCCAGTGCCCCTGGCCGATATAGGGATGCTCGCCGGCTTGGAGCGTCTCGGCGAACCGACGCACCGCGTCCGACGTGACCATGCGGTCGTCCTCGCCCCAGATGACGGAGACCGGACAGCGGAGCGGCGCCGCGGGCAGGGCGATGGTGTTGCGCGTGAGCTCGCGGACGACGGCGCCCGCGTCGGATTGCAGCTTGGCGGTCAGGGCGTCTTGTTGGGCGGCAGGGAGCGCGTGAAACAGAAACGTGCGCGCCATGCGACGCGGGGGCGGGGGATGGGCGCGATTCCAGAGCAGCGCGGGCAACGCCGCCAGCCGTACGAGCGGCAAAGGTGAGCCTCGTCCGCCGCACAGGCTGCGCGGCACGAGCGGCGAAACACACACCAGCGCCCGGAACCCCGCGGCGGGCGGCATGCGTTTCGCGGCCAGCAGCGCGGCCAGCGCACCCACATCGTAGCCGATGACGATCGGCGGTCGGTCGAGCGCCGCGGCTGCGGCGACGATACATGCCGCGCGTCCGTCCAACGTATCCTGCGCGCGTCCGTGGGGTATCCCGGACTCCCGCGGGTCGAGGGTCCAGCACGCCCAGCCGCGCTGCGAAAACGCCCAGGCCGCCTCGTCCCACGCCCAGCTTCCCGTCCACAGCCCGGGCAGCAGGAGCAGCGGGGCGGTGAACTTCTCGCGTTCGGGGAGCGTGACCTGCGCGGTCTGCGAGGCCAACCGTTGTTGCATGGCCGCGGGTTCGGAGTCGGAAAAGAAAAAAGGCCCGTAAGGGGCCTTTTTCCAAGGTCTGCCGCCGGATGGCCCGGAGGTTAGCGGCGGCGAGCGGCCCGCTTGGCGGCTCTCTTCTTGGCCGGGGCCTTTTTCGCTGCGCGCTTGACGACCTTTTTCGCTGTGCGCTTTTTCGCCGCTTTTTTCACGGCCTTCTTGGCGACTCGTTTCTTGGCCGCCTTCTTCACCACTTTCTTCGCGGCTCTCTTGGC
The DNA here is from genome assembly GCA_965200125.1 of uncultured Binatia bacterium (SeqCode). Classification (GTDB taxonomy): domain Bacteria; phylum Desulfobacterota; class Binatia; order Bin18; family Bin18; genus Bin18. The sequence goes on from OZ241332.1 coordinate 584,647, forward strand.
CGCTTTCTTGGCGACCTTCTTCCTCGCTGTCGGCATGAAAGGACCTCCTTCGGACCGAATCGGGCGACCCCTTGTTGATGGAGACGGTGAACTTGTGCGTGACTCGCCGCTCCCTATCAGATGCGCCCCGCAGGTGCAACAAAAATCCGGGGATACGCTCGTCAAAGCACGTCACGGTTCGAGATTTCCGAGCAGAGGCGATGCGGCGGACTCACAGCCCCAGCCTCTCTCCCGCTCTTCGATAGGGAATTTAGACATTATAGAGGGTTCTGCGCCCGTTACCACGCCGTTCGACAGGCTCAAGGCACTGCAATTTCAGAGACCAAGCTCATCAGGCTAGACCCTGAGCTTGTCGAAGAGTCGAAAGGCCGGGAGTGGGATACGAAGGCCGAGGCGACATCGGGGTTCGTTTCGACAAGCTCAACGAACTTAGGGATGGGCTGTCCCTGAGCGTGCGGTGCTTCGAGCTTGTCGAAGCGAACTCCTTCGAAACGCCCGCCGCCCGGCGTAGATCGCCCGGCGTCCGAGTTGCTCTTCGATGCGTAACAACTGGTTATACTTGGCTGTGCGTTCCCCGCGGCAGACGCTGCCGGTCTTGATCTGGCCGGCGTCGAGCGCCACGGCCAAGTCGGCAATCGTGGCGTCCTCGGTCTCACCCGAGCGGTGCGAAATAACCGCGGCATAGCCGTGTTGCTTGGCCAGCGCGACGGTCTGCAACGTCTCGCTCAGCGTGCCGATCTGGTTGACCTTGACCAGAATGGCGTTCCCCGCGGCGTCGGCGATTCCGCGTTCCAGCCGGTGCGGGTTGGTCACGAACAAGTCGTCGCCCACCAGTTGCACCCGACCGCCCAACTCCCGGGTCAGCAGTCGCCAGCCGTCCCAGTCGTCCTCGGCCAGTCCGTCCTCGATCGAGAGCAGCGGGTAGGCGCGTACCCAGTCCGCGTATTGGGCGATCAGGTCCTCGGCATCCCGCGGCGGGCCGCCGGCCTTGCGAAAGACGTAGCGTCCGTCCGCGAACAGTTCGGTCGCGGCCACGTCGAGCGCCAGCCAGACGTGGCGGCCCGGTCGGTAGCCGGCGCGCACGACCGCTTCGAGCAGCAGGTCGAACGCCTCTTCGTTGGAGCGCAGGTCCGGGGCCACGCCGCCCTCGTCACCCACCGCGGTGGACAGACCGCGTGCGCGCAACAGTGCCTTGAGTGCATCGAATACCTCTGCCGCCATACGCAGCGCCTCGCGGAACGAGGGCACGCCGGCCGGCACGATCATGAATTCCTGAATGTCGAGGTTGTTGCTGGCGTGTGCGCCGCCGTTCAGCACGTTGACGAGCGGCACGGGCAGCGCCCCGATGCGTCGGCCGCCCAGAAAGCGGTACAACGGCCGCCCGGCCGCAGCGGCTGCGGCCTTCGCCACGGCCATCGACGTTGCGATCATGGCGTTGGCGCCCAGGCGTTTCTTGTTGGGCGTGCCGTCCAGGGCGATCAGAAGGTCGTCGATTTCCTGCTGCCGTGCAGCGTCCTTCCCCCTGAGCCGCGGGGCGATGACCTCGTTCACGTTGGCGACCGCCTTCTGCACGCCCTTGCCGGCGTAGCGTTTGCGGGTTCGGTCGCGCAGTTCCCACGCCTCGTGTGCGCCGGTCGAGGCGCCCGACGGCGCCGCGGCCCGTCCGACCGCACCGCCGGCCAGCGCGACGTCGACCTCCAGCGTCGGATTGCCGCGGCTGTCCAGAATCTCCCTCCCCACGATCTTCCGTATCTTCACGGCGTGTCCCCTCTGTTGTGCAGCGATGGAATCCGCGCATGGTGCCGGGGGAGGGAGGGCGTGTCCAGACGTGAGCCCCGATCAGACGTTGAGAGATGTCAGACAAAGGAGAAGGGAGACGGACATGGTGAGAATACAAGTTTCTCTGCCGGACGAAGATCCGAATTTGCATCGGTAAACCGATGCACGCTCAGGTCGGAACCCGGCCGCCCTCGTGCATGAAGCGATTCGTCGTGTCTGGCTACGGCCAACGGCGAGTGGTCGGGTTGCGTTCTGGGATGGGGCTCCGGCTCGCGCCTCGATCGACCATGACTACGACGATGGAGGGTGAGAGATACGGACCAGTCCGCTTCGGATTGTGACGACGTGCTGCTTTTCCAATGCCCGCTTATGCCGCGTCAACACCTCGGCCATCAGGGCAATGCGCCGTTCTGCCGGCACATCCGGAAGACGGACCAGCCCGGCATGCGGCGCCTTCTCCAAATACACAAGCTTTCCAAAGTCGGTATCTATCGTTACCAGAATCCTGCCTTCTGCAGCGGCGCGTTCCAATAACGTCCGGTCGCCTGGATCGAGTCCAAGCTGACGGGACTCCACAACATCTTGCCCCTGGTCGCGCAGCCAATCCGCCAGACGGTGGCCGGCGCACCGATCGACAAGAAATTTCACGGCTCTACAACCGAGACCGAAGACAGAGTCTCGTTGGCGATGACCGCGTGGGCATAGGCAGTACACGCGCGGATGTCGTCCGCCTCCAATTCGGGGTAATCCTCCAGAATGGCCTCCGGCGTAACTCCCTGAGTCAAGAGGCTGAGAATGAGTTCGACTGAAATGCGCATGTCGCGGATGATCGGCTTGCCGCCGAAGACGTCCGGGCGCACGGTGATGCGGGACAACAGGTCGGTGTGGGGCATGGATTGGTCTCCAGGCAGTGTTCCATCTTTTGCCGTAGCGTCGAAAACAATCGTGGCGCCCGTTCTTCCGCGTGGAACGAACCGGGACATGACGTTGGACAGGCGCTTTTCTTTGCTGAGAGTAAGGGTAGAGAGCCGATAGACCGTTCGCAAGGCGAAGGAAATCCGGGGTAGGATGCCCGTTCGTGTTTCCCATGCTCCAACTGCGCGACACGAAGGGATGCCGGACGGTCGCCCGCAACGCCTGTAGGGGCGAAAGATTTTTCGCCCCTACGTATCTCCGTGCAGTGTCCTTCTCCCACTGCCGGGAATTCGAACTTCTGGACCCGCTGGTAATCTTCGGTGATACGTGCGCGCAGCATCCTTCCCTCTGAGCCGTGGGGCGATGACCTCGTTCACGTTGGCGACCGCCTTCTGCACGCCCTTGCCGGTGTAACGTTTGCGGGTACGGTCGAGCAGTTCCCACGCCTTGTGCGCGCCGGTCGAGGCGTCTGACGGCGCCGCGACCCGTCCGACCGCACCGCCGGCCAGCGTGACGTCGACCTCCAGCGTCGGATTGCCGCGGCTGTCCAGAATCTCCCTCCCCACGATCTTCCGTATCTTCACGGCGTGTCCCCTCTGTTGTGCAGCGATGGAACCCGCGCATGGTGCCGGGGGAGGGAGGGCGTGTCCAGACGTGAGCCCCGATCAGACGTTGAGAGATGTCAGACGACGGAGCAGGGAGACGGACATGGTGAGAATACAAGTCTCTCTGCCGGACGAAGATCCGAATTTGCTGCGGCACACCGCGGCACGCTCCATACCAACGCGGTCCACGCTTGGCATTGCTCCGAATCGCTCATTCATCTCGTCCATTCGGGTTCCAGGGTCTTCCACCGCGTATGCGTACACGGTCCCGTGTCACGACAATCAGGGCTCCTTCGTGCATGGCATCCGCGTGCCGCTCGATCAACTCGCGCATGGCAGCCAATTTCTCGACGATGTTCATTTCGACGAAGCGAACGATGCACGGATGCGGCAGACGGCGCACGAAGATCAGTTCACCGAAGTCTTTATCCTCCGTGACGAGGACTCGCCGCTCCTCGTATGCCAGCGCGAGGAGTGTTTCATCCGAGGCGCGTGCAAATTCGTCGTGGGCGGAAACGACGTCGTGACCGAGGTCGAGCAACATCCGATGCAGACTTCGTGATGCGGCGCACTCGTCGAGAAGAAATTTCACGAGGGTTCTCGAACGGGGACGCGCTCATGCACCTGCTCGCCCGCGATTGAACGGTGGGCGAACAGCAGGCACGCCTGAATGTCTTCAGTCGTCAGGCCGAGGTATTCATCGAGAATGGTCTCGGCCGTATCCCCGGCCGCCAGCATTCCCAGAACGTGTTCCACGGCAATGCGCATGTCGCGGATGATCGGCTTGCCGCCGAAGACGTCGGGGCGCACGGTGATGCGGGACAACAGGTCGGTGTGGGGCATGGATTGCGTCTCCAGGCAGTGTTCCATCTTTTGCCGTAAGGTCGAAAACAATCGTGGCGCCCGTTCTTCCGCGTGGAACGAACCGGGACATGACGTTGGACAGGCGCTTTTCTTTGCCGAGAGCAAGGGTAGAGAGCCGATAGGCCGTTCGCAAGACGAAGGAAATCCGGGGTAGGATGCCCGTTCGTGTTTCCCATGCTCCAACTGCGCGACACGAAGGGGTGACCGGACGGTCGCCCCCAACGCCTGTAGGGGCGAAAGATTTTTCGCCCCTACGTATCTCCGTGCAGTGTATTTCCCTCTGAGCCGTGGGGCGATGACCTCGTTCACGTTGGCGACCGCCTTCTGCACGCCTTTGCCTACGCAGCGTTTGCGGGTGCGGTCGCGCAGTTCCCACGCCTCGTGCGCGCCGGTCGAGGCGCCCGACCTGTTTATCTCTATCGTATTCATTCGGACGATCGTCACTGCCGAAGTTGCGCACGGGGAGGAATGCAACAAGATGTATCAAGTCCTCGAAACCGGATTCGGGAGCGATTTCGCCGATTGGGACGTGGAGTTATTGGAGGACCTGACCATCCGGTTCCGTAATCCGGAAATTCTGTTCGAGTCGGGCGAAGATCGTATCCGCCCACGATTCGCCGACATCCTCCGGCAGTTTTTTCCGCGTTATATGCAGGTAGTCCGGTCCGAAGAATATCAGGAAGACATCCGCGAGATACGAATCGAGGGCCATACGTCCAGCCCGTGGAAAGGTGCACGGGATGAGAGCGACGCCTATTTCCGAAATATGGATTTGTCACAACGGCGTACGCGGGCCATTTTGCGGTTCGTCTTGGAATTACCCGAATCGGCGTCCTACGCCGAGTGGGCGAAGTCGCACATCACCGCCAACGGTCTCTCGTCGAGCCAGCTCGTCTTGACCGGCGACGGGAAGGAGGACATGGCTCGCTCGCGAAGGGTAGAGTTCCGGCTGATGACTGCATCCTGTCGGAAGGCCGGTGTTTACGACGAGACCGGCGAGGCTCGCAGCACATGAAAATCGAAGCCGGAAACATTACTGGAGAACTCGAAGAAATCCGAAAGCGAGTCGGGGCAGAGTTGGTCGAGTTCGTTCCCCGTCCATCCGGGGAAAGGATCAACGCGGACCTGACCAGCGTTGCCCAAGTCGAACGACTCTTCGATCGAAGCGGCCTATTGGTTCACCGAAACCGTCCGGTCTTTGTGTATATCCGCGATCATACCTTCAGCCAAGGGACCATCAAGTTCCCGGAGGGGGGGAAGAAAATCCATTTTGCAGTATGTTCGACACTGAAAGAAATGCAAAGAACTGGACGTTTCCCAAGATATCGAATGACCGAAAACGACAACAATCTTTATCTTGTCGATGTCAGGGAAGGGAGCCGATATGTAGAGCGAGACGTCCGGTTGTTCCCTTGCCAAAACTGTCTTGACCAACTTCGTTACCGTTGTTTCGATTTCTCTTCTCCGAGGGATATAAAGTCGAAAATCGTTGAAGAGTTCGACGCCAGGGAGGCATTCGACTTTCTATCCCAACATTTCGATATTTTCCGCCAGCAAATGGCCGGTCGCCCGTCGGCTACGTCCCCAACGGGATATCCAAGGGACTGGAATCGTATTTCCCGGGACATCCGTGAATCATGCGGTTTCACCTGTCAGGGGTGTGGTGTGAAATTGAAGCGGTCTTCCCGCCTGTTAGACGTCCATCACAAAGACGGAGACAAACGGAACAACCGAGATGACAACCTTATTTGTCTCTGTAAACTCTGCCACGCTGACCAGTCGGCGCACGGCCACTATACGCTCAGTAGTGGCGAGCGCAGATTGATTGGAGACCTCCGTAAACAACAACGCCTTTAGGGTCGGGCGCTACTCCAACACTTCGGCGACGACCAGCCCCGTGATCTTCTCTTCGTCGTAGCCGAGGACGTTGGCCAGGACGTTCTGGTTTTCGCGGCCCAGAGTCGGGGCCGCGCCGGCGACCTGCGCGGGCGTGCGGGAGAGTTTGAAGCGTGTGCCTTCGACCGTCGTGGTGCCGAAGTCGGGATGTTCCAGATCGACGAAATGCTCCCGGTGCCGGAGTTGCGGGTCGTCGTACAACTCGGGGATGGTCTCGACCGCGCTGGCCGGGACGTGCTTGGCCTGGAGCGTGCGTTCCGCCTCGTGCGGGTCGAACTGCCGGGTCCACTGGGTGATGGCGGCGTCGAGTTCGTCCTGGTGCGCCAAGCGGCCCTCGGCCGTGGCGAGGCGTTCGTCGCGGCCCAGGTCGGGGCGCTGCATGGCTTCGCACAACGCGCGCCACTGGTCGTCGGTTTCCACGCCAATGGCGACCCAGCGGTCTTCGCCCGCGGCCTCGTACACGCCGTGCGGGGCGAAGTTCAGGTCGCGGTTGCCCATCCGCGAGCGGGTGTGGCCGTTCACGGTCTGGTCGAGCAGGAAGGGCGACAGGAAGTGCAGCGCGGCCTCGGCCTGGGACAGGTCGATGTGCTGGCCGTGGCCGGTCTGGTGCTTGTGTTCCAGCGCGGCCAGGATGGCCGCGGCGTTGTACCACGGCGCAATGTAGTCGGTGTACGCGCCGAACGGGCCGGCCGGGTCGCGGTCGGGCCAGCCGGTCGGATCGTAGAACCCGGACACGGCCGCGGCCAGATTACCGAACCCGGCGAAATGGGCGTGCGGCCCGGTCTGCCCCATCAGGCAGGTGCTCAGCATGATGAGGTCGGGCTTGATCCGCTTGAGGGACTCGTAATCGAAGCCCCACTCGCGCATGGCCTTGGGAGAGAACGACTCGGTCACCACGTCGGCCCAGCGCACCAGGTCGAGGATGACCTCGCGCGACTCGGGTTTGGACAGGTTGAGGGTGACCGGCAGCTTGCCCGTGTTCATGTTGTTGAACAGCCCGGAACTGTTGGGGCCGGGCTGCTTGTCGTGGAACGGGCCGACCATGCGCACCGCGTCGAACCGCGTGGTGGATTCCACGCGCACGATGGTCGCGCCGTAGTCGGCCAGAATCCGCGTCGAGCCCGGGCCGGCCATGGCCCACATGAAGTCGAGGACTTTCACCCCGTCCAGCGCCTTGCTGCCGTGCGTGTCCGCGTGGTCCGCCATGCCGTCCCTCCTGTTGGGCCGCTCAGATGACGCCTTCGGCGCGCAGCGCGGCCAATTCGGCGTCGTCCATGCCGAGTTCGCCATAGACCTCGGCGTTGTGTTCGCCCACCTGCGGCGGGCGGCGGGTGTAGGTGATCGGGCTTTCGCTGAATTTGGCGAACGGCCCGGGGTAGGCGAACGCCTTGCCGATCTCGTCGTGATCGACCGGCGTCCAGTACTCGCGCGACGCGAGTTGCTCGCTCTGCACCACCTCGTCGATGGTCGCTACGGGCGCGATGAGCAGGCCGCGGTCCAGAGCGTTCTCGAACAGTTCGGCCTTGGTCTTGCTGAGCGTGAAGTTCTCCACGATCTGCTTGAGCCGCTCGTAGTCTTCGATGGTCTTGGGATCGCCGGCGAACAGCGGGCCGCCCATGCCGACCCAATCCATCTGCTGGACCTCGTCGTCGCAGAAGCCTTCTTCGTGAATCCAGTCCATGAACCGTTTGGTGAAGTGAGCGAACGCCGAGCCGAACAGGTAGGCGATCGACACGTGCCCGTCCTTGCACGGCCACAGCAGGCGGATGGCGAGCGGCCCCATCTTCGCGCCGCCGGCCATACGGCGCGTTTCCGCGTCGCCCAGCGGCTCGGACAAGACGGTCGATTGGACGGCCTGCATCGCGGCCTGCTGCGCGGACACGTCGATGTGCTGGCCGCGCTGCGAGCGGTGCGACTCGTACAGCGCGATCAGCGCCGCGGGGGCCGCGGCCGCACTGGCATGCAGATAGCCTTGCGGCACGCTGAGCCGGACGGGCGGGCGGTCTTCGTCGCCGGTGATGACCAGCGGGCCGCTGCTCGCCAGCACGATCAGGTCGCTGTCCGCGTAGCTGGCCTTGGGGCCGTCCTGTCCGAACGGGGTGATGGAGACGTAGATCAGGCCGGGGTTTTCTGCGGCTAAGTCGGCATAGCCCAAGCCGTAGGCGGGCAGGGTGCCGGGGTTGTCGGACTCGATCAGGAACGTGGCGTTGCGCGCCAGCTTCCGCAACACGTCCTGTCCCTTGGGTTTCCCGACGTCCAGCGTGACGCCGCGTTTGTTGCGGTTGTACGCCCACCAGTAGAGCGAATTCTCCGTACCGCGCTCGCCCTTGTAGAACGGGCCGAGGCTGCGCGCCGGCGATCCGCCGGGCGGTTCGACCTTGATGACGTCGGCCCCGAGGTCGGCCAGAATCTGGCCGCAGAGCAGCCCGCGTTCGGTAGTCAAGTCGAGGACGCGATACGGGCGCAACATGCAGTGACGCTCCAAAGGCTGTATGTGGAATATCGGTTCCGCTGCTGAACGATTTCCCCCATAGCTTCCCGAACCGGCAGAGGCAAGCCCTGATTTTCAGCCGAACGTGGGTACGGGAACGGTTTGAAATGGGAATTACGTGCAAGATGGTCCTGGAGCTTTCCCTGGCTTCCACGCCGTGCCCCCTGGCTAAAAGCCTTTCGATCCTTCGATAAGCTCAAGGACATTCTCATCCCTCAGTTCGTTGAGCCTGTCGAAACGAACCCCGAGGTCACCTCGACCTTCGCCTCCCACCCCTGGCCCTTAACCCTTTCGACAGGCTCAAAGCATCGCAAGCTCAGGGTATAGCCCGTTACGCGGGGTCTCTGAACCTGTCGAGGGGGAGGGCGCAACGGGCATTAGGATCATTTTGGTTGACTGAGGCAGGCATTGCGCCTTACACCCTCTCCCGGAGAGAGAGAGGATTCTGCTTTCTATTGGGAGTTGCATACTTGAAGATCCCACCCGGTCGTCATTCCCGCGAAAGCGGGAATCCAGAGGATGAATACCGGCTTCCGCAGGGGCATCCCCCTAGGCCCCGGCGAAAGCTGGGGCCTAGGGGAAAGGTGTCCTCTGGATTCCCGCTTTCGCCGGAATGACGAAGGGGGCCGGACGAGGGCGGGGGGACGGAGGGGTATGACGACCGGCTAGGATCGTTATGCGTCCTGTTCCATGGGGGAGAGCGGGGATAGATTCGAATACCCTCTCTCTCCGGGAGAGGGAAAAGGGGTTGGTTGTTGTCCACAACGTCGTCGGACACCTGCTCCCGGCTTGGTGTCCCGCGCGGCTTCGGTATATGCGGGATGGAAAGCGGAGAAGCGTATGCGGTGTCCACGTTGTCGGACCAAAATGCAGGTCGATGCCCATCGTCCGCACAAGCAGGAGAAATGGCGCTGCCCGCGGTGTGGCAAAGTACGGATGAAACCCGCCAGCTATCGCCGGAACAAACAACGTGGAACGCGCGACGAGTGACGGAGGTCGCACTCTCGTCGGATGTCTGGGAGGAGACCGTAGAATCGGCAGGGCGGCTCGCTCGTCAGTTCAGGGGGCCGCGCCGGCCTCGATATCGTACTGTTCGGATGGAGCTTGCTGTTTGCGGTCGGCCACGTAGGCCGCCATCAGCCCGGGCAAGTCGATGGGCGAGACCGTCTCGCGGAGCGTGCCGCCGGGCGGAATCACTCGGTCCGAGCCGCCCAGCGAAATCTGCAAGTACGGCCCGCCGAGCAGGCCCTTGGTCTGGATGGACGCGATCGCGTCTTCCTGAATCCGAATCCCGTTCTGAATGGTCAGATGCACCGTGGCGCGCGTTCCGGTCAACTGCACGTCATCTACGCGGCCGACGCGCACGCCCGCGATCTCGACCGGCGCGCCGGGTCCCAGCCCGGATGCGCTCTCGAAGTCGGCGGAGATCGAATACCCCCACGCACTGTACAGGGACGACTCTCCGAGGACGGTGAACAGATAGAGCAGGGCGGCGCTTCCCAGCAGCAGGAACCCGCCGACCCCGAAACCGAGCCGTACCCTGGACATGACGCCGACCTATACCAGCCCCGCTGCGGTTGCCCAAGAACGTCCACCGAATCGCGATCCGATGCGGGGAAACTCGCGTTCCCGATTGTCGGGATGCGGCCCTGCGGATACAGAAACGGGAATCCCACCGCCGTCCGAGCTCGGGGCCGGGTATCCGGGAGCCGCGTACTCCGCTATGGCGAGCGTCTGTGGGGGAGCGGCGCGTTTCCCGCATTGCCTCGGAGGTGACGAATGAAAGCGTCTGGATTGGCTGCCGCGGTCGTACTGGCAGGATGTCTGCACGCCCTGAGCGAGCCGGGGTTCGCGCACGAAAACCACCCGGACCGTCTGCCGGATCCGGGCGACGTGGTGGCGTTCCGCGCCTACGTGATGGAGAACATCGACGAGAACGCCGATGCCATGAAAGCGAAGGTCGAAGCCGGCCAGCTCGACGAGGTCAAGCTGCACGCCGCGGCCATTGCCATCCACGCCACGCGCATCGAAGCCTTGTTTCCCGCGGGGAGCGGGGAAACCACGTCCCGAGCCAAAGACGAGATCTGGCGCGATTGGGAGGCGTTTCTCGCCTCCGCGAAGCTCCTGATCGCGGAAGCCGATGCCCTCGCGGTCGCCGCGGAGCACGGCGATACCGAAGCCGCCCGGACTCATCTGCGGGCGGTGTTCGGAACCTGCGACACCTGTCACGACCGGTTCCGCAAGCCGAGACTACGGTGAGAGTGGACCGTCTTGGCGGCCTTCGGCGAGTGCTGACGGATCGGGCCGTGGACGCCTAGCGGTACAGTTCGGCGTCCTCGACATGGTGCTCGGGCAGGCGGATGCGCGGGTAGAGCGAGGGGACGCCGCTGCGGCCGACGAGCAGGAAATCGACCGGCACGAGCGGCATGGGCACTTCGACGCCGACGTAGCTGCTGCGCGCGTCCCGGCCGAACGCCAGCTTCGTGCCCAACACGTCCTCGGGCACGTGGCCGCGCACGTCGAACCCTTCGCCCACGCTGCCCGTGAGTTCGGGAAGCAGGCGCCAGCCGGCCTCGTCCCGCTTTTCGAATTCGCTCTTCAGCGTGCCGTCCGCGACCTCTACGCCCTGCACCAGCTTGGCGATCTTCAGATCACCGCGGGCCAGGGCGTCGGCATAGCCCTTTGCGCGGAACCGGCGCCAGAACTGCTGCCACAACGCGGTCGGGACGCCATAGACTTTGGTGCGCGGCCCGTCGGCGCTTTCCAGTAGCAGGGTCAGGTCGCCGCGCGGGGACAGGACGATGCCGTCCTCGGTCAATTCCAGGTTGTCCCAGTCGTCGTCGTACAGGCCGGGTTTGAGCCCGAGCCCCCGCGGGCCGAACAGATCCGGGTTTTCGCGCAGGAACAGCTTGCTCAATCGCAAGCCCTGCCGTTCGGGCCGTTCGACGTCGCGCAGTTCCTCGCGCGCTTCCTCGGCCGCGGCGCTGTCGGGATAACGCTCCACGACGCGACGCAGGAGAGCCGCCTTTTCGGTTCGATGCGCCGCGGCCTCGGCCTGCTTGAGCAGTCCCTTGGCCGCGGCGTCTTCGAGGTCGGCGACTTCGTCGGTCTCCCCGGCCAATTCGTAGTAGCGGATGGCCTGATCCAGCCGCCCCTGTGCGGCGTATGCCTTTGCCAGCGTCGGATAGATTTCCGGGTCGCGTTCTTCGGGCGGAGTCGTGCGCAGATATTTTTCCCCCGCGGTGATGATGCCCTGCTGTGAGACGGCTTGGCCGGTCAGCAGATGCCAGACTTTTCCCAGAGTCTGGACGAGGGTCAGCCCGCCGAACGTGGCCGCGCCGACCAGCCCTTCGGTGCCGATCTGCAAGCCGGCGATGACCAGGTTGTCTTTCACGAAGCGGCTGCCCGGCAACAGATAGGTCAACGTTTCCTTGCTGTGCTCCCACTCGGCCTGCTTCACGTCGGCCAGCGGGTCGCGGGCGTCCGCGTCCCGGTCCATGGCTGCGTAATGCCGGAGATGGTGCTCGACGTTGCGAACGCCGGCCTTGGCGTCTTCGGCGCCTTCATCGACCAGCAGCGCGAGTTGGTAGTGGAAGTTCGCCGCCCAGTAGTCTTGCTCGGCAAAGGCGTGCTCGGCGCGTTCCAGTTCGGCCTGCACCAGCGCGCGTTTCCGCTTGCCGTCCAGCAGGCTGATCTTCTCCTCGACCTCCGGGACGCGCGGGTCGTCGGGCGCGCGTTCGAGAAACAGGCGGTACAGGGCCAGCGCCTTGCGCTCGCGGGCGCTCGGCCCGTCCCCGCTGCCGACCGTGGACAGCACGCCTTGGGCCGCGTACGGGCTCGGTCCCGCGGGCGCGCCGAGGAACAGGCGGGCGACGTCGACCGTGGACAACAGCCAGTTGAACAGGCGCGCCGCGCGGTAGCGCGTTTGTGCGGCGTACAGCGTGTCCGCGTAAGCCAGGATGTCGTCGGGCGCGGCGTCCATTTCGGCGATCGGCAGCGACGCTACGGACTCCGCGTCCACCGACCGGTACAGCAGCGCCTGGACCAGCGGGGTCACGCCGGTCGGGTGTTCGCCGTCCGCCCGGAGTTGGGCGTCGTGCGATGCGAGTCGGGCGACGCGGTTCCGCAGTGCGCCCGGATCGTCGAGAAAGCCGTCGATGATCGCGCCCGCGACCTGCTCGCCCACCTTGTCCGGGAAATAGCGTTCGGGCGGCAGCCGCGGCACGAACGGGTTGTAGGTCGGAAAGAATTCGGTCACGCGCCGGGCGAGGGGGTCGGAGAAACTGCGCGCCGCGAGCGGCGTCGGCGCAGCTACGTGCCAGCACAGCAGCAGAACGACGAGACGGCGCCACATGGAGAATGCCATTCGGGGCTCAGCGTCCCAGGCGTCCGACTCTGGCCATGTAGGCTTGCAGGGCTTCGAGCTTGCCCTTGGCTTCGAGCTTTTCGATCGTGCCGTCCTGTTGGGCGACCGCGGCGTAGTGTTGAAGCGCGGCCTGTCCCAGCCGCTCGAAGATCTGCCGGTCGAACCGCAGGCTTTCGGGATCATACTGGGCCGCATACTCATGCGCCAGCGCCACGTAGAAGTCGCCCAGTTCGAGCCGATAACGGTAGCGGTGCTTGCTGTCGCGGTGTTTATCGAGCAGTTGCTGGTAGGCGAGGATCACGCTCTCGTTGCCGTCCTGGATGCGGTGGCGGTTGATTTCGATGAAGGCGACCTTGGCCCGGTCGAGATGTTCTTCCTCCTCGCGCGCCAAGGCTTCGTAGGGCGTGCCGGCGTACCTTCGGGCCACGTCCCGCCACTGCCCGCCCAGATCGTCGAGGGCCTGAATGTACGCCACGGGCGTCGTCCCCGCGGGCGTACGTTGCTTCATATCCCGGAACTCGGTCAGCGCCTCGACGGCTTGCGCGGCCCGATCCTTGAAACGGGTTCTGCCTTGCGCCACGCGCTGGTAGGCGGCCAACGCCTGATCGTAAGCGTGCAGCGCCTCGTAAGCCCGCCCGCGCGTAAAGGCGACGATGGCGGGATACGCCCCGGGGCGTTGGGTTTCGTAGTCGCGGAGACGGACGAGCGTGGCTTTGTGCACGCTGGCGCCGGTCGCGTCCTTGGGCAGCGGATAGCGGTAGGTGTCCTTGTTCGCCAAGCGTTGGAACGGGCCGACGACGCTCAGCAGGTCGTGCTCGATTTTGTAGCGGCCGTTCCCGTTCGCCGCCGCGGGTTCGTCCGACAGCCCCGGCACCCAGGCCAGCCAACTGGACTCCGACTCGCTTGCGGGCGGGCTGAGAGAGGGAAGGGGGGGCAAGTCATCGTCCGCCTCGGAGTTCCGCGAATTCTGCGACGGCCCAGGACCCCGAGCCTGTCGAATAGTCCGGTCCCGCGGTGAGGCGTCGGCTGTTTCTCTGTCCTGCGGCGATTCGGTTCGGCCGGACGTTTCATCCGTCCGCGGCTGGATCAGTCCCGACTCGTCCACGCGCGCCAGAAATTCCCAGGCGAGTTCGGCGCGGCGGTCGTCGTCCGCGGCGAGGTCTGCGGTTTCTTGTCGAGGTGGGGCCGGTTCGGCTCGTGCGGACGCCTCGGAAACCGGAGGAGCGGACGGGCGCGCGCTGCAGCCGATCGGCCCGAGACTCGCGAGCCCGAAACCGGCCAGGAGCAACCACGTCTTCAGGCCGCCGGAGAACAGGAGCCGAACGTCGGGCTTGACGTGCATATGCATTCCAACCTAGAGCCGCGGTCCGAGCGAGTCAAACCGGACGACGCCGAGTTTGCGTCTTTCGCTTGCGAATCTCGGACTGGTGCGATGCGGCGGGGCGTCCTCTCCCTGACTCTCTCCCAGAGGGAGAGGGGTACACCGCTTCCGTTCGCTCGGGACGGTTCTCGCCTTCGAATTGTGGTCCGATACATTCCCACCCATGCCCGGATTTGTCGCCGCCCGCGGCGGATGCTACATCGGGGCGCCGAAGGAAGCTCGAAGGAGGAACGCCATGCAGTTCAGCATTACCGCGCATACCAAAATCGACAATTGGGACGTCTTCAAATACGTCGAAGACCTGGGATTCGACGCGGCGTGGGTGCCCGACTCGCAGATGATCTGGTCGGACTGCTACGCCACGCTCGCCTTGGCCGCACAAAATACGTCGCGGATCCGGCTCGGCACGGGCGTGGCGATTCCCGGTACGCGCATCGCGCCGGTCACCGCCCATTCCATCGCCTCGATCAACCGCATCGCGCCCGGCCGCGTGTTTCTGGGGATCGGGACGGGGCATACCGCCATGCGCGTGATGGGCATGCAGCCGATGAAGATCAAGGAGTTCCGCGAATATCTGCGTGTGGTGCGCACGCTGCTGGGCGGCGGCGAGGTCGACTACACCTTCAACGGCACCACGCGGACCATCGGCTTTCTGCATCAGGACCTGAAGTTCATCGACCTGAAGCATCCGATTCCCATCTACGTGGCGGCCAACGGCCCGCTCGCACTGCGCACCGCGGGCGAATACGCCGACGGTCTGGTGTCGCTGTTCAACGAAAAGGGCGCGGTCTTGCAGGCGAACATGGACCGGGTACGCGGGGGCGCGCAGCGGGCCGACCGCACGCTGCCGGACGATTTCCACACCACGGCGCTGACGACCGCGGTGGTGCTCAAGCCCGGCGAGAAATTGACCTCCGACCGCGTGATCGAAGCCTGCGGCTCGTGGGTCACCTGCGCCCTGCATTTCGTGTACGAAATCTACGAGCAGACCGGAGACGAGAGCAGCGTACCCGAGGCGTTCGCCGACGTGTGGGAGGAATACCGCGACCAGGTCGAGCGCATGGAGACGCCGCGCGAGAAGCGGTACCTGCAGATCCACGACGGACACTGCACCTACCACGTGCCCGAGGAACGCCGCTTCATCACCCCCAAGACGATCAAGGGCTCGTGCATGGTGGGCGAGCCGGACGAGTTGATCGCGGAGATCCGCGCGGCCGAACGGTCGGGGCTGCGCGAAATCTCGTTGCTGCCGCCACTCAAGACGAGCCGCGAAGTCTATAAGGACTTCGCCGCGCACGTGATCGCCAAGTATTGAGATGCCAAATATTGAGATGAAAAGGTGCCGGAGGCGGGGGTCGAACCCGCACGAGGCGAAGCCTCATGGGATTTTAAGTCCCATGTGTCTGCCAGTTCCACCACTCCGGCAGCTGGACGGATTCTAGGCAGGGGGCCGGTTCCACGCAACATGTTGGAGGGAGAGGCGACCTGTTCCGGGCGTTCGTCCCAACTCGACATAAGACGCAACATGCGATGGTGTAGGGGCGACGCATGCGTCGCCCCTACGAAGGAGCGGGGGCAGCCCGCAGGAGAGTCGTTCTCAGCCGACCTGCAGTTCGGATTTGCGGCCCAGGGCCTCGTCGATCACGCCGTCCGGGACCTTGCCGTAGTGGTCGAACTCCATCGTGTAGGTCGCCCGCCCCTGGGTGAGCGACCGGATGGTCGTGGCGTAGCCGAACATGGTCGCCAGCGGCACGTGGGCGGTCACGGTGCGCTGGTTGCCGCCGCGCTCGCCGAGTTCGGTCACCTTGCCGCGGCGCGACTGCAAGTCGCCCATCGCGGTGCCCATGAAGTCCTCGGGCACGACGACTTCGACGTCCATGATGGGCTCCAACAGGATCGCACCCGCTTTCTGCACCGCGGCCTTGAAGCCCAGCGAGCCTGCCATGTGGAAGGCCACTTCGGACGAATCCACCTCGTGGTAGTTGCCGTCGTACAACGTGACGGTCGCGTTCAGCAGCGGATAGCCGTAGGCGACGCCGTTGCCGGCGGCCTCGCGCACGCCGCGCTCGACCGACGTGATGTACTCCCTGGGAATCGCACCGCCCTTGATGGCGTTGACGAAGACCAAGCCTTCGTTGTCGTTGGGCTCGACCTTGAGATAGACGTGCCCGAACTGCCCGCGGCCGCCGGTCTGGCGCACGTAGCGGCCCTCGGCCTCCGCCGTGCGCGTGATCGTCTCGCGGTAGGACACCTGCGGGACGCCGGTGTTCACCTCGGCTTTGAATTCACGCACGAGGCGGTCGAGAATCACCTCCAGATGCAACTCGCCCATGCCGGACAGGATGGTCTGGCCGGTCTCGGCGTTGGTCTGGATGACCAGCGTCGGGTCTTCGGACGACAGCCGCTGCAAGGCCAAGCCGAGTTTCTCGGAGTCGATCTTGGTCTTGGGCTCGACCGCGATCGCAATCACGGGTTCCTTGAACGAGATGGATTCGAGCAGGACCGGCCGGTGCTTCTTGACGATGGTGTCACCCGTGGTGAAGTTCTTGAGCCCGACCGCGGCGATGATGTCGCCGGCCGCGGCCTCTTCCAAATCCTCTTTCTTGTCGGCGTGCATGCGGACGAGGCGCCCGATACGCTCGCTGCGTCCGGTGCGCGGGTTGAACACCGAGTCGCCCGTCTTGAGCGCGCCGCTGTACAGGCGCACGAAGGTGAGCTGGCCGGCGTAGGGGTCGTGCATGGTCTTGAACGCCAAGCCGGCCAAGGTGTCGTCCGTCACCTCCCACGTGCGGGCTTCGCCGTCCGGGGTACTGCCGCTGACCGGACGGACGGGCGGCGGCAGATAGCCGACCACGGCGTCGAGGAGCGGCTGGACGCCCTTGTTGCGCAGCGCGGTGCCGCACAACACCGGCACGACGTCCAGCGCCTGAGTCTTGGCGCGCACCGCCGCGGCGACCTCCTCCGCGGTCAGCGGTTCGCCGCCCAGATACTTTTCCAGCAGCGCGTCGTCGGCGTCCGCGACCGTCTCCAGCAGCAGGTCGTGGAAGCGAGCTACATCGTCGCGCAACGCCGCGGGAACGTCTTCCTCGTGAAAGCGGGCGCCCAGCGTGTCTTCCTCCCACACCAGGGCTTTGCCGCGGATGAGGTCGATTACGCCGCGCATGTCGTCTTCCACGCCGATGGGCAGTTGGACGACCAGCGGGCTGGCGCCCAGCCGCGTGCGGATCTGTTCCACGACGCCGTGGAAATCCGCGCCGACGCGGTCGAGCTTGTTGACGAAGACCACGCGCGGCACGCGGTATTTGTCGGCTTGGTGCCAGACCGTCTCCGACTGGGGCTCGACCCCGCCGACCCCGCAGAACACCACGATCGCGCCGTCCAGCACGCGCAAGCTGCGCTCGACCTCGGTCGTGAAATCCACGTGCCCGGGCGTGTCGATGATGTTGATCTGGTGGTCGTGCCAGTCGCAGGTGATCGCGGCCGCGGTGATCGTAATGCCCCGCTCGCGTTCCTGGGGCATCCAGTCCGTGACCGCGGTGCCCTCGTGCACCTCGCCGATTTTGTGGGACAGCCCGGTGTAGTACAGAATGCGTTCGCTCACCGTGGTCTTCCCGCTGTCCACGTGGGCCACGATGCCGATGTTGCGGATGCTGTGTAGAGGGGTCGGCATGTTCTTCTCCGCGTCCCGGGGCCTGGCTCCGGGACGGACGCTCGCTGCGGCGTCGCAATGTCACGGACGGTTAGAGGCCGGGGCCGGCGTGGGACCGCGGCCCCGGGAGGAGGAGACGGTGGACGGAATCCATAACGTGGGGATTGGACGCGCGGCGCCGTGACCGGCGTCCGTTTCGACGTTGCGGACCAGAATACACAAAAGGCCGCGGCGTTCCAAGCGGGCCGTGCCCAGGCGAACGGCGGCCGGACGACACCCGCGTGAAAAAGCCCGGCCCTCGCGGCGCTAGGCCGCGTATTTCTTCAAGAGGTTGCGGGCGATCACGAGCTTCTGGATTTCGCTCGTGCCCTCGCCGATGATCATCA
Organism: uncultured Binatia bacterium (SeqCode); assembly: GCA_965200125.1. Taxonomy (GTDB): domain Bacteria; phylum Desulfobacterota; class Binatia; order Bin18; family Bin18; genus Bin18. The sequence continues at coordinate 602,979 of OZ241332.1, forward strand.
GCGGCGCGTCCCGGTAGAAGCGTTCGACCGGAAACTCCTGCGTGTAACCGTAGCCGCCCAGCACGCGCATGGCTTCCAGGGCGACTTCCTCGCACGCCTCGGAGGCGAACAGCTTCGCCATGCCGGCCTCCAGGTCGCAGCGTTCGCCCGCGTCCTTCTTTTCCGCGGCCTGGCGAACGAGCAGGCGCGACGCTTCGATCTTGGTCGCCATGTCGGCCAGCTTGAGTTGAATGGCCTGATGCTTGCAGATCGGTTTGCCGAAGGTCTCGCGCTGCTGGGCGTAGCGGATGGCCTCCTCGAACGCGGCCTGCGCCACGCCGACCGCGCGCGCCGCGACGTTGATGCGGCCCACTTCCAGGCCGCCCATGACGTGCTTGAATCCGCGGCCTTCCTCCCCGCCGATCATCGCCTCCGCGGGCACGGGAAAGTCCTCGAAGACGAGTTCGCAGGTGTCCAGGCCCTTGTAGCCCAGCTTCTTGATGTCGCGGCTGACGGTCAGGCCGGGCGCGCCCTTTTCCGCGGCGAACAGGCTGATGCCGGCGTAGGCCGGGTCCGCGTCCGGGTCGGTCTTGGCCGCCACGGCCAGGATGTTGCCGTGCCGCGCGTTGGTGATGAACATTTTCGAGCCGTTGATCAGATAGTGGTCGCCCTCCCGTTTGGCGGTCGTGCGGATGCGCTGCACGTCGCTGCCGGCGTGCGGCTCGGTCAGCGCCAAGCCGCCGCGTTTCTCGCCGCTGGCCATGGCCGGCAGCAGGCGCCGCTTCTGTGCCTCGGTACCGAACAGGGCCAGGATGTGGGCGAACAGCAGGTGGGAGTTCAATACGCCGGTCAGACTCATCCAGCCGCGGCAGATTTCCTCGATGATCAGCGCATAGGTCGTGAACGACAGTCCCATCCCGCCGTACTCGGCCGGGATGATCGCGCCGAACAGGCCCAGGTCCTTCATCCGCTCCACCAGGGCGTGCGGATATTCGTCGCGGTGTTCCAGTTCGCTGGCGACGGGTTTGACCTCGCGTTCGACGAAGCGGTGGATGGTGGACAGGATTTGCCGTTGTTCGGCGTCCGGTTCGGGCATGTTCGGCTCCTTCGGTCCGGCCGGTTCGGAAGCAGCCGGAGGCGGTCGGCATCGGGGGATGTGGAACTATGCGCGGCAATTGTCCGGTTTCGGCGGGCAAGATCAAGAGCGGCCGGCGGGGCGTGCGTCGGGCTGTCCCGCGGCCCGGAAACTGATAAGAGGGGCGCAGCCCGATTCCTCCCGCGTCGATCCGGCCACGCCCGCCCCGCGGAGTAACGCTTCATGGCTTTGACGCCGCTGATGCAGCAGTACCTCTCGGTCAAGCAGCAGCACCAGGACGCGGTCGTCCTGTTCCGGCTGGGCGATTTCTACGAGATTTTCTTCGACGACGCGCCGCGCGTGGCGGAGTGGCTCGACCTGACGCTGACGGCGCGCGACGGCGGGGGCGGCAAGGTACCGATGTGCGGGGTGCCGCACCACGCGGTGCACGGCTACATCGCGCGGCTGGTCAAGCTCGGCAAGAAAGTCGCGCTCTGCGAACAGGTCGAAGACCCCAAGACCGCCAGGGGACTGGTCAAGCGCGAGGTCGTGCGCGTCGTCACCCCGTCCACCTACGTCGAAAACGAGACCGACCCGGCCAGCCCGGCGTTGCTCGGGTTGTTCGCACGCGGCAAGCGGTGGGGGCTGGCGGTGGTGGAACCGACGACCGGCGGCTTCCGGTTCTGGAACGAGGACGAGGCCGTGCTCGGCGACGCGCTGGACCGGCTCGCCCCCCACGAAATCGTGACGACCAAGACGCTGGCCGAGCACCGCGTCGTCGCGCGCTACTGCGGCGACCATCCGCAGGCCGCGGTCACCCGCCTGGACGATTGGCGGGCGGGCGAGGACGACAGCCTGACGTGCATCCGCGACTTCTACGGCCTGGACTCGCTGCGCGCCCTGGAACTGGACCCCGAGACGACCGCGGCCGCGGCGCTCGTGCTGCGCTTCCTGGAACGGCACATGCGTGGCGCCCTGCCGCACATCGGGTTGCCCAAACGCCGCCGGACCGGCGAGGCGATGCAGCTCGGTGCGGTGGTCGAGCGCAGCCTGGAACTCTTTCGGCCGGCCAATCCCGACCTGCGGGGCAAGGCCCTGCTCGACGTGCTGGACCAGACGGTCACGCCGATGGGCGGCCGGCTGTTGCAGGCGTGGCTGCGCAACCCGCTGCTGTCCGTGCCGGCGATCACCGAACGGCACGCCGCGGTGCAGGAACTCGTCGACGCGCCGGACGCGCTGGAAGCGGTCCGTGCGAGCCTCTCCGCGGTACGCGACCTCGAACGCCTGGCCGCGCGCTTCAGTTGCCGGGTGACGACGCCCAAGGACGCCGCGGCGCTGCGCGACTCGCTGGCACGGATTCCGGCCGCGGTAGAGGCGCTCGCGCCGCTGCGCAGCCCGCTGTTGTGCGCGCAGCACGCCGCCCTCGCCACGGATCTCGCCGCGCTGGCCGGCGGACTGCGGCGGGCGCTGGTCGATGCGCCGCCGGCCCACCTGCGCGACGGCGGCGTGATCGCCGCGGGGTATGCGCCCGCGCTGGACGAGCTGCTCTCTTTGGCCCGCGACGCCAAGCAGTGGCTCGCCGAGTTGCAGGCGCGCGAGAGCGAACAGACCGGCATCCCCTCGCTCAAGATCGGCTACAACCGCGTGTTCGGCTATTACCTGGAGGTCTCCAAGACCCACATGGCGAAGGTGCCCGACCGCTACGTGCGCAAACAGACGCTGGCCAACGCCGAGCGGTTCGTCACGCCCGAACTGAAGGAATACGAAGACCGCATCCTGACCGCGCAGGAGCGGTCCGTCGCGCTGGAACAGGAGTTGTTCGCCGAACTGTGCGCGCTGGTGCTGCGCCACGTGCCGCAATTGCAGACGGTGGCGCAGGCGTGCGCCGCGGTCGACGTGCTCGCGTGTTTCGCCTGGACCGCGGTGGACCGCGGCTACGTGCGGCCCGCAATGACCGAGGCGGCCGAACTGTCGATCGTCGGCGGCCGGCATCCCGTGGTGGAGGCGTTGCTCGGGCCGGGCGCGTTCGTGGAGAACGACGCCCGCCTCGACCGGGAAGCCCACCAGTTCGTGTTGCTGACCGCGCCGAACATGAGCGGCAAGTCCGTGTATCTGCGCCAGGCCGCGCTGATCGTCCTGCTCGCCCAGGCCGGCGCGTTCGTGCCGGCCACCCGGGCGCGCGTCGGGATCGTGGACCGGATCTTCACGCGCATCGGGGCGTCGGACAATCTGGCGCTGGGCGAGAGCACGTTCGCCGTGGAAATGATCGAAACCGCGCAGATTCTGAACGCGGCGACCGACCGCAGCCTGCTGCTGCTGGACGAGATCGGCCGCGGCACGTCCACCGCGGACGGGTTGTCCATCGCGCGCGCGATCATCGAGTTTCTGGTCGATGCGGACGGGCCGCGGCCGCGCACCCTGTTCGCCACGCACTTCCACGAGTTGACCGATCTGGCGCACCGCCTGCCCGGCATCGCCAACGCCACGTTCGCGGTCCGCGAATGGCGGGACGAAGTCGTCTTTCTGTACAAAGTGATCGCCGGCGCCTCGGACCAGTCGTACGGCATCCACGTCGCCAAGCTGGCCGGCCTGCCGCGCAGCGTGACCGACCGCGCGGAAGAAATCCTGCACGACCTGGAGGGTTCGGCCGCATTGGTGCGCCCGGCCCGCCCGCGTACGCGCGGGGCCGCGGCCAAGGGCCGGGCGCCGGACCAGCTCGGGCTGTTCGGCCACGCCGGAGGAGCGGAGGCATGAATCGCATCCGGCTCCTCGACCGGCCCACGATCGAACAGATCCGTGCCGGCGAGGTCATCGAACGGCCGGCGTCGATCGTCAAGGAACTCGTCGAAAACGCGTTGGACGCGGGCGCGGGATCGATCCGCGTGGCGATCGTGCGGGGCGGCATCGACGAAATCACCGTGCAGGACGACGGCCACGGCATCGCGTCCGAGGACGCCGAATACGCCTTTCGACGTCACGCGACCAGCAAGATCCGGTCCAGCGGCGACCTGTTCGCGCTGACCACGCTAGGGTTCCGGGGCGAGGCGCTGGCCAGCATCGCGGCCGTCACCCACGTCGAGCTGCGGTCGCGGACGCCGGAGGCCGTCGAGGGCGTCCGCGTGCGGACCGAGGGCGGTGCGGACGTGCAGGTCACGCCCGCGGGCGGTCCGCCGGGCACGACGGTGACCGCGCGCCACGTCTTCTTCAACACGCCGCCGCGGCGGGCCTTTCTCAAGTCGCCGGCCGCGGAAAGCCATCGGGTGCACGACGCGCTGGTCGGGCTGGCCCTGTCGCACCCGGACGTCCACTTCCGTTTCCGCGCGGACGGGCGGGAGGTGTTCAACGCCCCGCGGCACCCGGACCTGGAAGGCCGCGCTCGGGCCGTGCTGGGCGGCGACTGGACGCGCGGCCTCATCCGGCTGCCGGGCGCGCACGCGTCGCTGGCCGAGGAAGGCGTGGGCGTGACCGGCCTCGTCTGTCCCCCCGACCGGCACCGCAACACGCGCACCGGCCAGTACTTCTTCGTCAACGCGCGGCTGGTGAAAAGCGCGCCGCTGTCGTTCGCGCTCGCCCGCGGCTACGGCGAACTCCTGCCGGCCGGTCGCTTTCCGATGGGGGTCCTCCTGCTCACGCTGCCGGCCGACCGGGTCGACGTCAACGTCCATCCGACCAAACGCGAAGTGAAGTTCAGCCACGAACGCCACGTGTTGCATGCCGTCGTGCGCACGGTGCGCGACGGCCTCGACCGCGCGCTGTCGTTCAAGGAAATGCCGCTGTCTCGCACCGCCCCGCGGGCCGGGCCGGCCGACCGGGGCGCTCCGGCAGGCCAAGCCGAGAGCGTGGCCGTGGATGCCTCCGTCCCCGTGCCCGACCCCGCGGATTATCCGCGCCGCGGGACGCCGGCGAACGGGCGCCGAACGTCCTACACCGCGCGGGCCGAAGCGCAGCTGCGCACCGTGGCGCAACCCGCAGTGCACGACGCCACGCCCCCCTTCACTCCCGTGGGCGGACAGGCCGCGCTGTGGCGGCGGGCCGACGGCGCCGAGTTCCGCGTCGTGGGCCAGAGCCACGACCTGTTCGTCGTCGTCGAGGTCGAGGGCGAGGTGTGGATCGTCGACCAGCACGCGGCCCACGAGCGCATCCTGTACGAGCAGGTGCTGGACAGCCTGCGCAACACGCCCGCCGCGGTGCAGCCGCTGCTCGTGCCGATCACGTTCGACTTGGCGCCCGCGGCGGCCGGCGTGCTGGAAGACCTGCAGACGTTTCTGGAACGGGTGGGTTTCGACGTCCGGCCGTTCGGCGGCAACAGCTTCCAGGTCCAGGCCGCGCCCGCGTACGTCCGGCCCGACGATGCCCCCGACCTGATCCGCGAGTTGGCCGACGCCGCGGCCGAAGGCCGTTCGGACAATTCCGTCGAGGCCAGGCAGGAGGACATAGCGGCGCGCATCGCGTGCAAGGTGAAGTCGATCAAGGCCGGCCAGACGTTGACCCAGCCGGCCATGCACGCCCTGGTCGAGAGCCTGTTGGCGTGCGGCTCGCCGTTCGTCTGCCCGCACGGCCGGCCGACGGTGGTGCGCTTGCCCGTGCGCCAACTCGAAGGCCAGTTCGACCGCCGCTGAGCGGGCGGGACGTTTCCGAGGACACCCGTGCGAAGCGCGTCTTCACCGCTGCCGACCGATCTCCGGCTCGCCCCATTGGCGGGCTATACCACCCTGCCGTTCCGCTGGTGCATGCGCGAGGTGGGCGGGTTCGGCTGGGCGACGACCGAACTCGTACACGCCCGCTCGCTGCTGGAAGGCAACCGCCGCGCGTTCGAATTGATCGAGACGCGCGCCGAAGACCGCCCGCTCAGCGTCCAATTGTTCGGGCCGGTTGCCGAGGAGGTGCGCGACGCCGCGGTCCGGCTGCAAGCATGGGGCGCGGACGCCGTCGACATCAACATGGGCTGCCCGGTGGAAAAAGTCGTCAAGCTGGGCGCGGGCGCGGCCATGCTGAAAGACCCGGAGCGGACGGGCGCGTTCGTCGCCGCGGTCACGCGCGCGGTCACGATTCCCGTCACGGTGAAGACCCGCCTGGGCTGGGACGCCGCCGAACTCCAGGCCCCGCGGCTGGCGCCCATGCTGGCGGACGCCGGCGTGGCCGCGCTGACCATCCACGGACGGACGCGCGCCGGCGCGTTCACCGGCCAGGTGGACTTGGCCGGCATCCGGTCGGTCGTGGAGGCGGTTCCGGGCCTACCCGTCTTCGGCAACGGCGACGTGCGCGACGCCGTGAGCGCGAAACGCATGCTGGAGGAAACCGGCTGTGCAGGGCTGGTCATCGGCCGCGGCGCGCTCGCCGATCCGTGGGTCTTCCATTCGATCCGGGCCGGGCTGGACGGGACCGATCCGACGCCCGCACCGCGCCTCGTCGAGCGGGTCGCGTTCATGACCCGCCATTTCACGCGCGCCGTCCAGCAGCGCGGCGAACACCTCGCCTGCACGCAGTTCCGCAAGACCATCGACTGGTACGCCAAATCCTTCGGGCCGTGTCGGCCGCTGCGCCTAGCCATGAAGGAGTTGCGCAGCGCCGCACAATTCCACGATCTGGTGGGCCGTTTTCTGGAATATCGTCGGGACAACCCAGTCTCCCCGCGGCCACTGCGGCACAGCCCCGTAGTAGTAGGAAAATAAGGGAAGGAGCGTCCGACCCATGCGAATCGAGAAAGTCCGCCTGCTCGCGGCAGTCCTGGGCGTTCTCCTCCTGACGCCTGTCGTCGCCCTCACCGCGCCCCTTCGAGCCGATACGGCCCGCACGCCGGAAGCAGCAGCGCCGGCCGCGCGGGAATTACCGGAAACGTTACCGCCAGATCGGTTCAGCGGCGCGGTGAAAGAGGGGTACGGCATCGCGCGGGCGATCCCGGACGTGCTGGCCGAACTGCACTGCTACTGCGGCTGCGACCGCAGCGTGGGACATCGGCACCTGCTCGACTGTTTCGCGGACGACCACGCCGCGGGTTGACCGCACTGCCTGAGCGAGGCGCAGGATGCGTCTTCCTTATTCGAGTCGGGCGTTCCCCCGGACGTGATCCGGGACGTGATCGACCAGAAGTACGGAAACTGATGGAAGTTACACAGAAAGGTCTCACGCCCGTTGCGACACCCTCCGACCTTTCGACCGGCTCAAGGCACTGCAAGATCAGAGCACCGCAGGCTCAGGGACCTTCCGACCCCTAAGTTCGTTGAGCCTGCGATGTCCTGAGCCTGTCGAAGGATCGAAACGAACCCCGATGTCACCTCAGCCCTCGCATCTCTCCCCGGCCCCTGGACCCTTCGACAAGCTCAACGAACTTAGGGGGAAAAGGGAAACGGCAATTCCCTTTCCTCCTACTCCGCGTCGTGGAGATAGAAACGTACCCCGCATACATCGACGCGGTCATCCGAAATACGACAGCCGCGCGCCGCCGCGGCGTCAAGCAAACGCTTGCGGTCGTTCACCACGATATCGACGCCGCCCAATCCGTCCCCGCGCCCATCCGTCGCCTCGACGAATCGGACCCCAGCGTTGTCCAGCGGTAGAACCGTTCGCCCCTGATCGTCTTGGCCGAGCGGAATGCCGGCGATGTCGGCCCAGCGTTGCGCCATCGACAACGGGTCGTGGGACTGCAATTCGACCGCGGTGTAGTGGGAGACGATGGCGGTGTTCCGGGCGGTCTCCCAACCGCTGCCGCCCGCGGGCTCCCAATGCCCTTCCGGCTCGTCGTGCGGGTCCCAATCCAACTCGAAGAAGGCGCCGCCCGTATCTCCGGGATGGAGTTGCATGCATTGGAACCCGTCGATGTCGCGTTCCCACGCGATCCGCACCCCGAGTTCGCCGGCCCGTGCCTGACGCGCTTGCTGCGTGGCACGGCTGTCGCACTGGCAGATCACCATGTAGCCGCCGTCGCCGTTGCGACGTTGCAGGAAGCGCCCCGCGGCGGTGTCGTCCCGCACCGGCGCGACGACTTCCAGAAAATTCGTCCCGACCGGAAACAAGGAATTCTCCAAGCCGAAGACCCCGACTCCTTCGTCCACGAAACACACCTCGAGGCCGAAAATGGCCTGTAGATCCTCGGCGACCGGCGCCAGTTTCTCGGCCACGAAACAGATTTGCCGCAAACGGATGCTCATAGAACTCCCCTCGAAGGATTCAAACGTCACGAGCCGCTCGGTGCGTCCTTCCCGATTGGTAGCCGAACGCGCCGGGGGTGACAATCCGACGCTGTCTGCGGGGTGTGTGGCGTTGCGGCCCGATTGAAAGAACATTAGACTGCCTCAGTCGTAGGGAGCGGCCATCTCATGGGAAGGTAAGGGAAGCATGACGGATCAGACTGAACGCGGGACCTTGCTGAGTGTCTTTGCAGTGCTCTTTGTGATACTGGCGGTATCGAACTTGCTGAAACCCTTGCAAATCCTGGGAGACGAGACGGGCTTCGTCCTGTTCGGGACTCGACTGACCGGGACGGCTAATCTGATCGCCGGTCCGCTGGCCGGACTGTACCTACTGGCGTACGCCTACGGCATCTGGCAGATGAAGCGCTTCGCGGTCGGTATGGCGCACGCCTACGCGCTGTACGTCGTCCTGAATTTATTATTGTTCCTGTACAAAGGCCCGCCGGACGCGGCCGAGCCGCCGAGCGTCATGGCGAGTGTGTTCTTCGCCGCCTACCCGATCGTGGCGGTCGGCGTCTCGGCCGGCGCTGCGATCATCCTGACGAAACGGAAGCACGAGTTGCGTTGACCGATGGCGCCGGGCCCGGGCGAAATGCCTGGAATACGTAAGGTCGTGCACGTGCCGACTAGCATTTTTCCCTAAAGCCCGTTATCTTTGGCGTAGTATAAACATAAAACGAACCGTGAGCAGATCTCTTTTCCTCCGGTAAGAAATCCCGCTCAGAAGCGGGTCTCGGATCATCCCCGATTCGAGTTCCACGTTTCCCAGGTTCCCCAACAGTCCGTGCGACCGGTCGGACGTCGCGTATGGAGTCCCGCACCGGGGCGGCACGGAGAAAGCGATGTGGACGTGACACGAGACAACGACGTAGGCTGTTCTTCCGAATTCGGTGAACTCGGTCTCATTCCCGAGTTGCTGCGCGCGATTCGCGACGCCCAGTACGACACCCCCACCCCCGTCCAATCTCTGGCTATTCCCGTAGCGTTGCGCGGCAACGACGTGCTCGCCTGCGCGCAGACCGGCACCGGCAAAACCGCGGGATTTCTGTTGCCCATCCTTCAGCGGTTGCGCCGCGACCCGGATGACCGACGCCTGCGCGCCCTGGTCCTGACGCCCACGCGCGAGTTGGCCGTGCAGATCGGGGAAAGCGCCCGGACGTACGGCAAATACGTGCCGGTCCGCTCGACCGTGGTGTACGGCGGCGTCGGGCTCGGGCCGCAGATCGACCGTCTCCAAGCCGGGGTAGATCTGCTCATCGCCACGCCCGGGCGGCTGCTCGATCACATGAATCGCGGCAACCTGACGCTGGCCGACCTGCAGATCCTGGTGCTGGACGAAGCCGACCGAATGCTCGACATGGGCTTTCTGCCCGACGTGAGGCGTATCCTGGCCGCGGTGCCCGACCGGTGCCAGACGCTGTTGTTCTCCGCGACCATGCCGCGCGAAATCGAGCGGCTCGCCCAGGATACGCTGCACGAGCCGGAACTCATCGACGTGGGTCCGCGGGCGACGCCGGTCGCTACCCTGCGGCACGTGCTGTACTTGGTCGAAGCCGAGCGCAAGGCGGAACTCCTGTTCCATTTGTTGCGGCACCGGAGCCTCAAACACGTGCTGGTCTTTACGCGGACCAAGGTGCGCGCCGAACGGCTCGCCAAACGGCTCGCCAAGTCCCACCGGCGCGTCGCCGCACTCCACGGGGACAAGAGCCAAGCCGTCCGCACGCAGGTGTTGAACGACTTCAAGCGCGCGAAACTCGACGTCGTCGTGGCGACGGACGTGGCGGCACGCGGCCTGGACGTGGAAGGGATCTCACACGTCGTGAACTTCGACGTGCCGCACCGGCCCGAAGACTACGTACACCGCATCGGCCGAACGGCCCGGGCCGAGGCGCAGGGCAACGCGGTCACGTTCGCGGCCGCGGAGGAAGCGGACGCGGTGCGGGCCATCGAAAGCCTGCTGCGGAAGCCGATCGAGCGCAAGATGATCCAGGGGTTCGAGCCGACCCACTTCACCATCCGCCGCTACGAAAAGCCGGATACGTCGCGCGGGGCGCGGATCGCCAGCGGTTCCATCCGGCATTTCCGGCCGCGCGGCGGGCGGCGGCAGACGGCGTAGGAGAATCGTGGATTTTCGATTGCGGGGCGCTGAGCCTGTCGAAGCGTGGATTGAAGAAATGAAAGGGAATTATATACAATACGATCCCGAAGACGGTTTTTCCTCGTCATACCCCCGTTCAAGCCGGGGGCAGGCTCTGCGGAAGCAGGTATCCATCCTCCGGATTCCCGCTTTCGCGGGAATTAAGCGTACGCCAGCAGATATACTCCGGCCAGCGATCAGATTCGCCGTCCCGGTCAGGCGGGTCCCGAACAGGACGAAACCTGTCTCATCTCCCAGGATTTGCAAGGGTTTCAGCAAATTCGATACCGCCAGCACCGCGAAGAGTATCGTAAAGATGCTCAGCAGCGTCCCGCGTTCCGTCTGATCTGTCATGCTTCTCTCCGTTGGCACAGGCATGCCTTCAATTCAGCGTTCAGCCGATACCATACCCTCCCGCAGAGAAGGGCCCAGCCCACAGCTGGGCATGAGCTTGGAAACTGCGATCATATACGTCCAGCTTGGTCTCGATGGGGAGCCGGAAATCGCTCCCGGCTCCCCCCTCGTCGTCCCGACCTTTGGATATCCGGCCGGCGCCGTGCCGCGGGCCGGCTCAGTTCTTCACGGGGACGATCGTCTCGCCGAGTCGTGTGTAGCCCCGCACATCCACCGGATCGGTACTGAATACTTGGCACGTCGTCCGCCGCCGGGCTTCCGCTTCCGTCTTGCCCGCCGCTATTAAAGCAGCCGCCAAGTTGTCCGAGGTCCCCTCCGGGGTCGTCCGGCCCGGCCAGTAGCTGAAGAGCGTCTCCGGTGCCACCTCCACGCCCCACGCCACCGACGCGCCGTCCCGCTGCCCGCATTGCAGGCGGACGGTACACGGATCAACCGTCTCCGCGTCCGGTTGATGGGCCTTCCGACAGTAGAAATGCACCCAGGCGTGCGCCGGCGCTAGGTTCAGCAACGTCCCGATGCGCGTCGGCGCGTCGGCCTCCGGCAAGACCGGCGGGTTCGCCACGGGCACCACCTCCCCGCTGAGCCGCGTGTAGCCCCGCACATCCACCGGATCGGTACTGAACACCTGACACGTCGTCCGCCGCCGCGCCTCGGCCTCTCCCATGCCCGCGGCGATGAGCGCAGCCTCGAAGTCGGCTGGCGTCCCGTCCGCCGCCGTCCGGTTCGGCCAGTAAGTGAAGATCGTCTCCGGCGCGACCGCCACGTCCCACGCCACCGGCGTCCCATCCCGTTGCCTGCATTGCAGGCGCACAGTGCACGGATCAACAGTCTCTGCGTCCGGTCGATGTGTTTTCCGACAGTAGAAATGTACCCACGCGTGCGCCGGCGCTAGGTTCTGTAACGTCGTCACCCGCGTCGGGGCCACGGGGTCCACCGGAGCCGGCGGATTCGCCACGGACACCACGTCTCCTGCGATCCGCGTATAGGCCCAGGCATCTACCGGATCGCGGCTGAAGACCTGACACGTCGTCCGCCGGCGCGCCTCCGCCTCGAGCTTGCCTGCCGCAACCAACGCGGCGGCCAAGTCGCCCATCGGCCCGCCCGGCCCGTAGGTCACCGTCGTCTCTGCGGCCACATCCACGTCCCACGCGACCGGCGGCCCCTCCTGTTGGCCGCATTGCAAGCGGACGGCGCACGGATCGACGGTCTCCATGTCCGGTGGGAGGGCCTTCTGACACGAGAGATGCACCTGGACGTGCGCCGGCGCCACGTTCAACAACGTCGCCACCCGCGTCGGGGCCGTCGCGTCCACCGGGGCCGGCGGGGATGCTACCGGCACCACGTCCTGCCCGACCCGCGTGTACGCCCGCACGTCCAGCGGGTCCGCACTGAACACCCGACACGTCGTCCGCTGCTGTGCGTCCGCCTCGGCCATGCCCGCGGCGATCAACGCGGCTGCCACGTTGTCGGGCGTCCCATCTGCCCGCGTCTGTCCCGGCCAGTAGGTGTGTATCGTCTCCGGCGCGACCTCCACGGCCCACGCCACCGGCGGCCCGTCTCGTTGCCCGCATTGCACCTGCGCGGTGCATGAGGCCGCCTCGGGCTGCTGCGCGCGCCGACAGTAGAAGTGGACCCACGCCTGTGCCGGTGACAGGTTCCGCAGCGTCGCCCGCAATGGCCCGACCTCGCTCGCCGCCGTGAAGCGCACCGCCACGGTGTACGCCCCCGTCTGCGTCCGCGTCGCGCCCCCGACCACCGCCACTTGGTACGTGCCCGCCGTCACCGGCCACGCTGCCCCATTGGGCTCTTCTTTCCTTGCACTTCGGGCGGCACTCTGGTGCAGCAACGGCTCGTCCCTCGCCCCAAAGTACGCCACCGGGGCCGCCGCGCCAGTGGCTTCCACCGTTACTGTCCCGGCTTCCTCTATCTCGACCTGGAAGTAGTCTACTTCTCCGCTCCGCTCCAACCTCCCCGTAGTCTCCGTATTCAACTGGAGCGGGGCCGGTTGGCGCTCCGCTCCGTCCCCGGTCTCTCCCCCATCCGGGGGTGTGCTGCCCGCGGGCGGCGGTCCGCTCCCCGACGGCGGGACTACATCCCCGACGGTCGTCCCGCCTCCTACAGGTGTGAACCGCACGGACAGGGTGTAGCGCCCGATGCCTTGCTCGTTCTCCCCGCCCGTCACCGCGACGTAGTACGTGCCCGCCTGCACTTGCCGCTCAACCCGAAAGTTGTTCCCCGTTCCGTCGTCGTCATCTTCGGTCAGCGTTTGGCCGGTCGCGCCCTGTAGCACGCCCTCCGTGTCCGTGGTTCCGGTCGTCTCCACCGTCAGGCTGCCTGCTTCGGGCACCTCCACCCGGAAGTAGTCCGCATCGCCCGCCTGTTCCACCGCTCCGGCGATCTCCGCGCTTCGGGCCGTGCCGACGTTGCCTTGAAAGCCGTCGTCGCCGCCCGTCTCGCCCACCTCACCCACCTCACCCACCTCGCCCGTCGTCCGCGCGGTCAGGGCGAGCAGCGTGGCCCGCTCCCGGCTGTCGCCGTGCTCCACGACGTCCGTGCTGCCGTCCACCTTGCGGGTACCGTCCGTCGCCACCGCAGCGTGCTCCAGAGCCGCGGCGGTGGTGTCGCTGGCGAGGCTGATCGTGCCGCCGTTGAGCGCCAGCGCGTCGGCCGCAATACTGATCCCGTCCGGGTCGGCGTCCGTCGCCTGCACGGCATAGGTGAACACGACAAGGGTTCCTTTCGACTGGCTGGCGTCGTAGGTGGCCTGCCGCGTCTCGGCCCCGATGATTAGGCCGATCTGCGGCGTGCCGGTCACTGTGACCGCCTCGGTGAACGTCACGGCCACGAGAATCTGTTCGCCGAGCCGGTGCATATCTCCGCTCGCCGGGGTCCCCGTAAACCTGACGGCACTCACCCGCAGGCCGGTCCCGGGATCACCGGGGTCTATACCGCCAAAGCGGACCACATAAATATCAGAGTCAGGTTGACGACCGACGCTGTTAGGGTCGTCGGGGTAACGTCGTGCAGCTACGAAGGCGATCTTTGCACCGTCGGGCGACCACGCCGGATGATGGGGGGCCAGTCTAGTGCCCCTAGGTTGTGTCAATTGGACGAGGACGGGATTACTACCGGCGACGTTCATGACGTGGATGCCGACGGCTTCGGCTTGTGGGGGGCTGCTGCCGAAAGCGATCTTCGTACCATCGGGCGACCACGCAGGGTCAGAACCTCCCCTTAGCCGGACGGGATTGCTGCCGTCAGCATTCATGACGTAAATGGCGGAGCGAGAGGTAAAAGCGATACGCGTGCCACCAGGCGACCATGCGGGGTCCTCGCTGGATCCGTGACTCGCGCGTTGAGTCAACTGAAGGGGATTGCTGCCGTCGGCATTCATGGCCCAAATGGCGGTGCTGCCAGTGCCACGAGCGCTGGCGTCGCCAGCCACAAAAGCTATGCGTGTACCATCGGGCGACCACGCAGGGTCACTACCTCCGCTCAGCCGGACGGGATTGCTGCCGTCAGCATTCATGACGTAAATGGCATCACGGCCGTCGCGCGTTGAGTTAAAGGCGATACGCGTGCCATCAGGTGACCATGCTGGGTCCCGGTCCCAATCAGAATTATGTGTCAACCGGACGGGATTCCTACCGTCGGCATTCATGACGTAAATCTCGCCATTTATATAGAAGGTGCCACGGGTGTTGAGGTCGCGCGCTGAGCTAAAAGCGATACGCGTGCCATCGGGCGACCATGAAGGCCACTGATCCTCTCCACGGTAGGCGTTGGTCAGCCATATGGGCTCAGTTATCCCCGTTTGTGCCGAGCCGCTGGACGGTGAGGTCAAGCCGTAATGGCCACGATCACCAACGCCAGCATTCCTGGAAACAGGCGTGCACTCCAGAGCGTGTTTCTGTATTCGAACGGATTCGCTGGCCTGTCGACGATGTGGGCAGGCGGGCTGCTCATGGCTGGCCTACCAAATTTCCGGGGGGGGGGGGGGGAGGGGCAGTGGGTATAATATCTGGGGAGATGTGGAAGCTCGGTCAATGGATGTGAGGTCATGTTCATGATTCCTCCTGAATGAAGTTTTTACGAACGGGCTGTACCCCATTAACGAAAACTCTGAAGTAAAGCAACCCGTCGCCCCTAGGCTATGTGACGTGTGATTTGAGCATGTAGATATGCGCCATGCCGACCACGAAGCGCCTCATATGCCGGACGACCGGGTGAGATTTTCAAGTATGTAATTCCTAAATGGGAATTACAGCCCGGATCAACTCCGCTCGACAAACTCCAGGATGTTGCCTTCGGGGTCTTCGATCATGGCTATGCGCGTCCCCGGTCGGATCTCGGTTTCCGGGATCGTGAACTCGACACCTTTGTCCTTGAGCGCGGCGCACAGGTCGCTCAGCCCGGTAACGACGAAGGTCAGGTAGCCGATGCCGAGCCGCTTGCCGAACCCGTTGGGGACCGCGGGCGGCACTTCTTTCGGGTCCATCAGCTTGATGTCGCTCGTACCGTGGCGGAAGCGGTGGATGGTGCCGAACACGGTCGGCATTTCCTCGGTTTTTTCCAGGCCGAGGACACCGCCGTAAAAGTCGAGCATCGGTCCGATGTCCCGGACGAAGATGCCGACGTCAATCGAGTCTTTGGCAGGGTGGAGCATGGGGTTCCTCCCGATGGCGGCGCGCCGCTACCCGCGCGCCCCTTTGAGGTCGATGAGTTCGACCTTGTAGCCGTTCGGGTCTTCGATGAACGCGATGACCGCGCCGCCGTGCGCCATGGGGCCGGGTTCGCGGACCACGTTGACCCCGCGGCCCTTCAATTCGTCGCAGGCTTGGTAGATGTCGTCCACGCCGATCGCCAGATGCCCGAAGGCCGAGCCCTGATTGTAGCTCGACGTGCCCCAGTTGTGGGTCAGTTCGATGACGGTGTTGTCCTTTTCGTCGCCGTAGCCGACGAAGGCCAAGGTGAACTCGCCGCCCGGATAGTCCTGCTTGCGCAGCAGCTTCATGCCCAGCGCGTCGCAGTAGAAGCGCAGCGACTCGTCCAGGTCGTTGACGCGAATCATGGTGTGCAGAAATTGCATGGGCCTTCCCTCCTCGTGCTGTTTTTCGAGCGGGACTCGTGTGGATTCGATGGCCGTCTGACCGAGATTCGGCGTTGACGTACGGTGAGCGGGGAACGTCAGCCAACACCGCGCGAGGGTCGTGGGCTGCGTCCCCTCGCTTTCCGCCTCCCGTATCGGGCCGGCGCCGCGGCTGTCAAGGAAGACCGTTGTCGAGTCGTATCTCGGGGCGCAACTTTCGGCTGATGCAACGCCGCGAGCGAAGACCCTCAACCCAGCCCTCTCCCATTGAGGTAGGTCGGATTAGCCTGAAAGGCGTAATCCGACGTTGGCGGGATGTCTGGTAAGAGGGGGAAGGCCGAGATGAGTCGGTATGATAAGGGAACTACATACAAGAGGATCCTGCGTCCGTTGCGACACCCTTCGGCATGATTCGACCCTTCGACAAGCTCAGGGACCGCAGGCTCACCAACCGGGCTCAGGGATCGGGCTCGAGGCGCCGCAAGTTCAGGGACTTCCCCAACCCTCAGTTCGTTGAGCCTGTCGAAACCAACCCCGATGTCACCCCGGCCTTTGCACCCCACCCTCGGCCCTTTGACCGTTAGGATTCTCTTGTACGTAATTTCCTAATGAAACGCGGACTGTGCGTCTCCGTCGGGAATGTCGGATTACGCTTCGCTAATCCGACCTACGGGGCTGGATTTCGGCAGTTCGGAGGAAATTTCTGGTATGAGCACGAAGGTCCGGTTTCGTTTCCCAAGTGTACGCGAAGGGAATTACATACAAGAGAATCTCGTAGGCAACTTTTGGGAATCATATACAAGGCGATCCGAAGACGGTTTTTCCTCGTCATACCCCTTCGTCATTCCGGCGCAAGCCGGAATCCAGAGGACACCTTTCCCCTAGACCCCGGCTTTCGCCGGGGTGACGAGGGGGACATCCCTGCGGAAGCCGGTATCCGTCCCCTGGATTCCCGCTTTCGCGGGAATGACGACTGGGGGGATCTTCAAGTATGTCATTCTCTAGGCGAAACCCGCAAAGAAAATCAGCGCGATTATCGTCCAATCGAAGGTCCTCCCTGCCCATGTGTCGGTGTCCTCGGCAATGGTTCTGAGCCGGGCCTTGACGCGTGTATCTTCCCTCCTCAACCAGCTCGGCTTAGACGTCCACGTCGTCCACTTTGGGCGCCCGGTCCATGATGAAGTGGAAGCGCGGCTGCACGTCGCGGCCCATCAACGTCTGAATCGCTCTTTCGGTGCGCTCGGCGTCGGCGATCGAGACTTGCAGAAGCGTGCGCGTGCGCGGGTCGAGGGTGGTCTCCTTGAGGGTGCCGGGGTTCATCTCACCCAGGCCCTTGAATCGCTGGACCTGCGCCTTGGCGGCGTGGCCGTTCTGTTGTGCCAGAATGCGCGCTTTCTCCGCGTCGTCGTCCGCCCAGTGGACGGTCTTGCCGATCTGGATTTTGTAGAGCGGCGGCTTGGCGATGTACACGCAGCCGTCGGCGATCAGCTCGGGCAGGTGGCGGTAGAAGAAGGTCAGCAGGAGCGTGCAGATGTGGTTGCCGTCGGAATCGGCGTCCATCAGCAGGCAGACCTTGCGGTAGCGCAGCTTGGCGAGGTCGAACGCGCTGCCCACGCCGCAGCCGAGTGCGGACACGATGTCGTTCAACTCCTTGTTGGTCAGGACCTTGTTGAGCGGGGCCTGTTCGGTGTTCAGCACCTTGCCGCGCAGCGGCAGAATGGCCTGAAACCCGCGGTCGCGGCCCTGTTTGGCCGAGCCGCCCGCGGAGTCGCCCTCCACGATGAACAGTTCGCTGTCCGCCGGGCGCGTGGACGAGCAGTCGGCCAGCTTGCCCGGCAGGTTGAGGCGGTGCGAGACCGAACCCCTGTTGCGCACCGTTTCCATTGCGGCGCGCGACGCCGACCGCGCCCGCGCCGCCAGGATCACGCGCTGGGCGATGGCCGTGGCCTGCGTGCGGTTGTTGAGCAGAAAGTTCTCCAGCCCCGTGCGCACCTGCGTGTCGATCTGGGCCGTGATTTCCGGGTTGCCCAGCTTTTCCTTGGTCTGACCTTGGAACTGAGGCTCTTTCAGGTACAGGCTGAGCAGGGCGACGAGCCCCTCGCGCGTATCCTCCGCGGTCAGCGACACACCCTTGGGCGTCAGATTGTTGACGTTGACGTAGTTGCGGACGGCCTTGACCACGGCCGACTTGAGGCCGGCTTCGTGGGTGCCGCCGAACGGGGTGGGAATGCCGTTGACGAAGGAGTGGACCCGTTCCTGGGGCGATTCGGTCCAGGTCAGCACGCATTCCAGCCGCGGGCCGTCGGCCCGTTCGATGCGGAATACGTTCGGGATGACGGCCTGATCCCCGCCATCGTGCAGCAGCTTGGCGAGATAGGCTTCGAGGCCGTCGGCATAGCAGAACGTCTGCGTCTCGCCCCGCGTGTCGTTGCGAAAGACGAGGCTGATGCCTTTGTGCAGGTAGGCTTTGGTTTCCAGCCGCTCAGCGATTCGTTCGGGCGCGAATGCGATGGACGGAAAGACGTCCGGATCGGGATGAAACGTCAGCGTCGTGCCGTGGCCGCGGGCCGGCCCGACCTGTTTCAGCTTGGTGGTCGGCTTGCCGCGCGCGAAGCGTTGCTCCCAGGCCGTGCCGTCGCGCTTGACCGTGGCGACCATCCGGTCGGACAGTGCGTTGACGACCGACGCGCCCACGCCGTGCAGGCCGCCGGAATGCGCATAGTTGCGGTCGCCGAACTTCCCGCCGGCGTGCAGCGTGGTCAGGATCAGTTCGAGCGCCGAACGCTGGAACTTCGGATGGATATCGACCGGAATGCCGCGGCCGTCGTCCTGCACGCTGACGGTCGAGCCGTCCTTGCCGAGCGTCACCTCGATACGGCCGGCGTGGCCGTTCATGGCCTCGTCGATCGCGTTGTCCACCAGCTCCCAGACGAGATGGTGCAGGCCGGTCGCATCGACTCCGCCGATGTACATGCCCGGCCGCTTGCGTACCGGGTCGAGCCCCTCCAGAACGGTGATGTCCCTGGCGGTGTACGCCTTGCCCCGTGTCGCCATGTTCAGCCTCCAGCCTCCTCCACCTCGGTCCTGCCCGCGGCCCCGCGCTGGGCGGGCGTTATACCTGCCAAGCGAGCCCGCTTCACCACGCGCGTTCCGCGGGCGGCGCGCCGGCCCCGGGGCAGGTCGCGGGGCGGGATCTTCCGCTCGCGGCCGTCGGTCGTGGTTACGCACACGCTGACGCCCGGTTTGGCGGTCAGTGCGCCGACCAGCCGGTCGTCGGCGTCCAGGCGCATGAGAATGACCCCGCGCCCGGCCCCGGACAGTTCGCCGGTCTCCTCGGTGGCGAAGGCGAGCAGCCGCCCGGCTGCGCTCGCGCACACGGTGTGTGCGCCGTCCGCCGGTCTCACGCTGACCACCTCGTCGTCAGCGGCCAGCCGTGCGATGCGCCGTCCGTTGCGGGTCGTTTCCTCGGCGTTGGGCCGGAAACGGAAGCCCATGCCCTTTGCGGTCGCCAGCAGGAAGACCGGGCCTTGCGTCGTACCGTTGGCCTGATCGACGCTTTTGGGAGACGTCGCGGGTTCCGCCGCCGCACCGTGGTCCGAAGGGCCGGTGAACAGATCGGATTGTTTCGTCGATTGCGAGGCGTCGTCCGCCGTCGTGCCTTTGTTCCCCGCCTCGGCGCCGGATTGTTCCACAGGCCCCCCGGCCTCGTCCCGAAAGCTCCCCTCCCGGAACAGATGCGCTGCTACCACCCGCTCGCCGTCCTGGAAATTGAACAACGTCTGGACGGGCTCGCCGTAGCCGGTCGTGGCCGGCACGGCGTTGCTGCGCAGGACGTACACGCCGCCCCTGGACGTAAACACCGCGATGCGGTCGCGCGTCGTGCCCTGCAAGACGGCCTGCACGGCGTCGCCCTCGCGCAAACGGGTGCCGGTCGAGTCCTTGAACTCGCGGACGCGCTTGATCCAGCCGTCGCGGCTCAGGATGACGGTCGCCTCCTCGTGGACGATGTACGCTTCCGGGTCGTAGGCCAGTGGTTCGCCGGCACGCAGCACGGTGCGCCGGCGGTCGCCGTATTTCGCGCCGAGCGCCTCCAGTTCGTCGCGGATCACCTGCCAGCGCGCGGGTTCGTCGTCCAGCAGGGTGCGGAGTTCCGCGGCCCGGCGTTCCTTTTCCTCGCGCTCGGTGCGGATTTTTTCGACTTCCAGGCGCGCCAACTGGTACAGGCGGATGTCGAGAATCGCGTCGGCCTGCACCTCGTCGAGCGCGAACTGCTGCATCAGGGCGTCGCGCGCGTCCTTGCGGGACGCGGCCTCGCGGATCAGCCGGATCACCGTGGCGAGGTCGTCGGCGATCACGGCCAGCCCGGCCAGCACGTGCAGCCGGTGTTCGAGTTCGGCCAATTCGTGCGCGAACCGTTTGGTCACCACGTCCAGCCGGAAATCCAGGAAATGGCGGCACAGGTCGGACAGCGTGGCGCGCAGCGGCTGGCCGACATCGGGATTGTCGCTCGGCACCAGACACGTCAGGTTGACCGTGACCGACGTTTGCAGCGGGGTATGCCGGCACAGATAGGCCATCGCCAGATCGACGGACGCGTCCCCCTTGAGTTCCAGCACGATGCGCACGTCGTCGGTGGACTCGTCGCGCACGTCCACGACCTGCGGGAGCTTCCGGCCGGCGACCAGTTCGGCGATCTTCTCGACGAGTTGCGCCTTGTTGACCGCGTACGGCAGCGAGGTGACGACCACCTGCCGCTTGCCGCGCCGCAGCGTCTCCACCTTCCACTGGCCGCGCAGTTTGATGGCGCCCTGGCCCTTTTCGTAGATGGCGCGCAACTCGCGCTTGGGCGTCAGGATTTCCCCGCCGGTCGGAAAGTCCGGACCCCTGACGTGGCGCAGCAGCCCCGCGGTCGTGACGTGCGGGTCGTCGATCATCGCCAGCAACGCGCGCACCACCTCGCCGAAGTTGTGGGGCGGGATGTTGGTCGCCATGCCGACGGCGATGCCGCTCGCGCCGTTGAGCAGCAGTTGCGGAATGGCGGACGGCAGCACGACCGGTTCGTCGAGCGTCGCGTCGTAATTGGGCCGGTAGGGGATGGTAGCGCCGGCGATGTCGCGGAACAGTTCGTCGGACAGCGGCGCGAGCTTGGCCTCGGTATAGCGCATGGCCGCGGCGCCGTCGCCGTCCAGCGAACCGAAGTTGCCCTCGCCCTGCACGAGCGGGTAGCGCAGCGAGAACGGCTGCGCCAGGCGGACCATGGCGTCGTACGCGGCCTGGTCGCCGTGCGGGTGGTATTTGCCGAGCACCTCGCCCACGACGGCCGCGGACTTGCGCGGCCGCGCGTCGCCGGCCAAGCGCAGGTTCTGCGACATGGCGTACAACAGCCGCCGCTGGACCGGCTTGAGCCCGTCGCGGATGTCGGGCAGCGCCCGCGAAGTAATGACGCTCAGCGCGTAATTGAGATAGCGCCCTTCGGCTTCGGCGCCCAGGTCCGTGGTGAGAATCCGCTCCGCCACCGCCGCCTTTTTCATACCCTCACCTCCACCGCGCGGATTATAGGGGATGCGACGAAGCCTGCCAACGCGGCGGCCCGGAAATTCCCCATCGCGACGGCTCGGCTTTCTCTCGAATCCCGAAGGTCTGGCATTCCGCGGCGGGGCGGATTATGTTCCGCGGGTCGGGGCACCCCCCATGACGCAGACCCTCATCGATACCCTCCGCTTCGCCGGCCGCCTCGAGGAAGCCGGCTTCGCCGCCGCGCAAGCGGAAGCCCCGGCGCCGGTCGGCGTGATTCCGGCGCTGGGACCGGCCGAGCCGGTCTCCGCGCTGTTCGGCCCCTGACGCCGGCTGCGCATGGCGGCGCGAGAAACTCCCGTCTTTCTGCGGGCGTGTCGAAGGGAGCCGACGCCGTTCACGCCCGTCTGGCTCATGCGCCAAGCCGGCCGCTACATGCCCGAATACCGGGCGTTGCGCGCGCGCGTCCCGTTTCTCGAACTCTGCAAGACGCCCGACTTGGCCGCGCAGGTCACCATCGAGGCGGTGGAACGCCTCGGGGTGGACGCGGCGATTCTGTTCTCCGACATTCTGCTGATTCTGGAGCCGCTCGGCGTCGGGCTGGAATTCACCGCGGGCGACGGCCCGGCGATTCGCCGTCCGCTGCGCAGCGGCACGGACGTCGACGCGCTGGCCGAGACGCATCCCGAAGAGTCGGTGCCGTTCGTCTTCGAGGCGGTGCGCCGCATCCGCCGCGGCCTGCCGGACGACGTGCCGCTCATCGGGTTCGCCGGCGCACCGTTCACGCTGGCGTCGTATCTGATCGAGGGCGGCGCGTCCCGCCACTATCTCGAAACCAAGCGGCTACTGTATCGGGACCCCGGCGCATGGCGCGCGCTGATGGAACGGCTGGTGCGCCTCGTGACGGCTTACCTCAACGCGCAGATCGCTGCCGGCGCGCAGGCGGTGCAACTCTTCGACTCGTGGGTCGGCTGTCTGGCGCCGGACGATTACCGCCGCTTTCTCCTGCCGCATATGCGGACCCTGTTCCGCGGTCTCACGCCCGGCACGCCGGTCATCCACTTCGGCACCGGCACGGCCGGCCTGCTCGAACTGCTCGCCGAAGCAGGCGGCGACGTGATCGGCGTCGATTGGCGGATCGGGCTGGATAGGGCGTGGCAACGGATCGGGCCGGACCGGGCGGTGCAGGGCAATCTCGATCCGCTGGCGCTGTTCGCGCCGCGCGACGAATTGCGCCGGCAGGTCCGGCGGGTGTTGGACGAGGCGGCCGGCCGGCCCGGCCACGTCTTCAATCTGGGCCACGGCATCCTGCCGCAAACGCCGGTCGAGAACGTGCGCGCGATGATCGATATGGTCCATGAACTGTCGCAACGCTGAGGCGCGTCCGGGAGAGCCGACGATGGCCGACGCCGTGTTGCTGATCGCGTTCGGCGGACCCGGAAGCATGGACGACGTGCCGCGGTTCCTGGAAAACGTCACGCGCGGCCGGGGCATCCCGCGCGAGCGGCTGCAAGAAGTCCTGGGACATTACGCGGTGTTCGGCGGGCATTCGCCACTGACCGACGTGACCCTGCGGCAGGCGGAGGCGTTGCGCCGGATGTTGGAACGCGACGGGCCGCGGCTGCCCGTCTATGTCGGGATGCGGAACTGGCACCCCTTTCTCGAGGAAACGCTCGGGCGGATGGCGGACGACGGCATCCGCCGCGCCGTGGGCCTCATCCTGTCCGCGCAGCAGAGCGAGGCCGGTTGGCAGCGGTATCGGGCCGACGTGCACGACGCGCAAACGGCGCTGGGCGACCGTGCGCCGGCGGTGGATTTCGGTCCGGGCTGGCACGACCACGACTCGTTCATCGCCGCGCTGGCCGACCGCACGGCCGCGGCGTTGTCACGGCTGCCGGAGGATCGGCGGGCCGCGGCGCACGTCGTCTTCACCGCACACAGCCTGCCGGCCGGGCCGCCGGGCAGCGCGGCCTACGCCCGCCAAGTGCACGAGGGGGCGCGCCTGGTAGCCGGCCGCGTGGGCTGCACGGCCTGGTCGGTCGCTTACCAGAGCCGCAGCGGTCCGCCGCGCGTCCCGTGGCTGGAGCCCGACATCGGAGACGTCCTCGTTCGGCTGGCAAGCGGAGGCGTGGGCGACGCGGTCGTCGTGCCGCTCGGATTCGTGAGCGACAACGTCGAGATTCTGTACGATCTGGATACCGAAGCCCGACGGATCGCCGAGGAAAACGGGCTCCACATGATCCGCGCCGAGGCCGTCAACGACCATCCGTCGTTCATCCGACTGCTGGCGGAACTGGTCCGCGCGATCGCGTCCGGTCGGGGTTAGCGCGTCCACGCCCGCCGGCGCCCGGCGTCTTTCCTCATGCCCCGACCGTCCCTTCCCGCAACGCCCGGCCGTGATGGTCCGCAGGCAGACCCCCACATCGTGGTCGTCGGCGGCGGCATTGCAGGGTTGGCCGCGGCGCATCGGCTCGTCGAGCTGCGGCGCGAGACCGGCCGTACGCTGCGCATCACGCTGCTGGAAGCGTCCCGCCGGCTGGGCGGCGTGATCGAAACCGAGCGGCGGGACGGCTTTCTGATCGAACGCGGCCCCGATTCGTTCATTTCCGAAAAGCCGTGGGCGCTGGCCCTGTGCCGGCGGCTCGGGCTGGAATCGGAGTTGATCGGCACCAACCCGGACCGGCGCACCACGTTCGTGGTCCACAACGGCAGGCTGGAGCCGCTTCCGGCCGGCTTCATGCTGCTGGCGCCCACGCGGGTCGGCCCGTGGCTCCGTTCCGGCCTGTTCTCCCGGAGGGGGAAACTGCGCGCGGCGCTCGATTTCGTGCTGCCGCGCACCGCGGCGGGCGAGGACGAAAGCCTGGGCGCGTTCGTGCGCCGCCGCTTCGGCAACGAAGTGCTGGAACGTATCGCCCAACCCCTCATCGGCGGCATCTACACCGCGGACCCCGACCAACTCAGCTTGGCCGCGACCATGCCGCGGTTTCTCGACCTGGAGCGAAAGTATCGCAGCGTGACGTACGGGTTGTGGCGCGCGGCGCGGAAGAATGCGCACGCCGCGGCGGGGACGAGCGGGGCGCGCTGGAGCCTGTTCGTCACGCCGCGCGCCGGTGTGGAGCGCATCGTGTCGGCCTTGGCCGACCGGCTCGCAGACGAAACCGTGCGCCTCGGCGTGCCGGTGACGCGCGTCGGGTATCGCCCGCAACCGGACGCCGGCCCACGTTGGACCGTCGAAACCCGCGGCGGCGAGACGTTTCGGGCCACGGGCGTGGTGCTCGCCACCCCGGCGTACACTGCCGCCCGCCTCGTCCGCGACCTCGACGGGACGCTCGGCCGGCACCTCGGCGCGATTCCGTACAGTTCGTCCGCGACCGTGAATCTGGCCTACCGCCGCGACCTGATTCCGCATTCGCTCGACGGCTTCGGCTTCGTCGTGCCGCGCGTGGAGAACCGCTCGATCATGGCAGCGACGTTCTCCAGCGTGAAATACGCCGGTCGGGCGCCGGCCGGCCGCGTCCTGCTGCGTGCCTTCGTGGGCGGCGCCTTGCAACCCGAACTGTTCGAGCGCGACGACCCAACATTGCTGGACCTGGTCCGCCGCGAGCTCCGCGACCTGCTCGGCGTGCCGGCCGCGCCGCTGTTCACCCGCATCGCGCGCTACCCGCAATCCATGCCGCAATATCGGGTGGGGCACCTGCATCGTGTGGCGGAGATAGAAGCCGGCGTGGCGCGGTATCCGGGGCTGGCCCTAGCCGGCAATGCGTATCGCGGCGTCGGGCTGGCCGACGGTGTGCGCAGTGGCGAAGCCGCGGCGCAGGCCGTGCTGTTTCATCGAGCATGCGATCCTGCGGTGACGAACTCCTCGATCCGCACCCCTCCCGCAACTTGACTTTTCTCGACTTAACCGCTTGTTATTTCGGTCGAATCTATCGGCAACTTTTCGCCATCGCCCTATTCTCCAACCTCATGGGTACGACTCAGGTCACCGTGACCATCCGCAATCCCGCCGACCCGGCGCGCAGTTGGGACGGTCTGTTTCTGGTGGACACCGGCGCCACGGACTCGCTGGTGCCGCGGTCCTGCATCGAGGCGATCGGCCTGGAACCCGAGGGGCGGCGGGTGTACGAAACCGCGGACGGTCGTGAGGTTGCGTTGGACTTCGCCCTCGCCCGCATCGAGTTCATGGGCGACGTGACGGCGGGGCGCGTCATCATCGGCGACGAGGGGGTCGAGCCCCTGCTGGGAGTCACGGCCCTGGAATCCACCGGCATCGAGGTGGACCCGGTGAACCAGCGGCTGAAGCGGCTGCCGGCGTTGCGGTTGAAGCGCGTGGCGCGAACGAACGGAAATACATCCTGAGAACGCGGGAGGGCACACCCTGACGCTTCCCCTCCCTGCACCATGAAGCAACCGGAGTGAGGCTCCCATGTCGTTTCCGTCGTTCCCCGCGTCGATGAAGCACCACAGCAATGGATATACCCCCCCCCCCCGCATAATTTGGGAGGATTGTCAATGCACGCAGCGGATGGCGGACGGGTACGGCCTGCGGGCCGCGGGATCGTGATCTTAAGGGTCGTCCTGGCGTTCGCCGCGGGCGTGCTGTTCCTGGCGCCGCGGGCGTTCGCCCAGACCGTCCTGACCCCGAACCCGGCGGTGCTGCAGGCGGCCCAATTGAACGGCGCGAGTGTCACGCTCCAGGCGCCCGCAGGCGGAAGGTTCGGCTTCGCTGCCGCGCTGGACGACCGATGGAGCGCCAGCGGGGCGCCCGCAGGCGTGACCGTCACGGTCGTGACCGCTGCCGAACCGAAGCTGACCCACGGTCGTACTCGGGCCAACCTCGTCATCCAGGCCACCGGAAGTTCCACCAGGGAGTGGAATCTTTATATCATCGGTACAAACTTTGCCGTCGACGGCAGCTCCGGTGATGTCTCCTTCGGCCCCATCCGGGTGCAGTTGCCGCCGCCGGGGGTGACGCTGAGTCCGAGTGCGGCCACGGTGACGCGGGAGTTGTCGATAACCGAGGGGGGCAACGCCACGTACAACGTGCAGTTGGGCCAGCAGCCGCAGGGGTCCGTGAACGTACAGATTCGGACGCCGAGCGGGAGCGAAGTCTCGACGAATCCGAGCGGGCTGGTGTTCAACACGTCGAACTGGAACACGGCGCGGGTGGTGACGGTGACGGCGCGGGACGACGCGAACGTGGTGGGGGAGACGGTGCGCATCCGGCACTTCGTGCAGGACGCGCAGAGCTCGAACGACTACGACCCGGCGCCGGACGCGCACCTGACGGTACACGTGACGGACAACGACACGCCGACGATCCGGGTGAGCCAGCAGGGGCCGCTGCGGCTGACGGAAGGGGGGAGCGGGACGTTCACGGTGGCGCTGGGGCAGCCGCCGTCGGGGACCGTGGTGGTGGAGGTCCAGAGCGGCGACCGGGGGGTGGTGACGGTGAACGGGCCGTCGAGTGGCTTTGTGGATATCGCGTTCACGCCGTCGAACTGGAACACGGCGCTGACGGTGACGGTGGGGGCGGTGCACGACGGAGACCTGGAGGACGAAGCGGTGTCGATGACCATCGGGGTCAGTCCCGCCGACACCGTGGACGAGTTCGACTCGGCGGCGGGCACGAGTTTCACGGTGCAGGTGACGGACGACGACGGGCTGCGGGTGGTGCCGCGCACGACGACGGTGGGGGAAGGGAGCAGTACGGGGGCGACGTACACGGTGGCGTTGAAGAGCCAGCCGAGCGGGGCGGTGACGGTGAGCGTGGGGGTGCCGAGCGGCGACGCGAGCGCGGTGAATGTGGCGCCGACGGCGCTGACGTACACGGGCGGGTCGGGCGGGAACTGGGGCACGGCGCAGACGGTGACGGTGAGCGCGGGCACGGGGGCGAACGACGCGGACGCCGCGGACCGGGCGGTGACGCTGTCGCACGCGGTCACGGGCGCGGCACCGTACGCCTACGCGGCGCAGGCCGCGGACGACGTGACGGTGACGATCGAGGACGACGAGACCGCGGCGGTGGTGCTGAGCCGCAGCGCGGAAGTGGCGCTGCGGGAAGGGGAGCGGACGACGTACACCGTCCGATTGAGCGCGCCGCCGGCGGTAGGCAACGTGGTGGTGCGGGTGCGCAGCGACGACGCCGCGGTGGAGGTGAACAAGGCGGGCGGGACCGCGGGGGCGAGCCAGGACCTGACGTTCAGCGCGACGACGTGGAACACGGGGCAGGCGATCACGGTAGAGGCGGTGGAGGACGGCAACGCGGCGCACGCCGCGGTGACGCTGACGCACGCGGTGGTGGCGGGGAGCAGCGCGGACGAATACGACGCCGCGGCGGCGGTGACGCTGGCGGTGGCGGTGACGGACGACGAGGGGGCGGAGATCGCGGTGAGCCGGGGGACGGGGGAGTTGGCGCTGATGGAATCGACGGGCACGACGAGCGCGACCTACACGGTGCGGCTGTCGGTGCAACCGACGGGGCCGGTGACGGTGGGGGTGCGCAGCGACGACGTGGGGGCGGTGACGGTGGGGCCGGGGACGCTGGCGTACAGCACGACGAATTGGGCGACGGGGCAGACGGTGACGGTGGCCGCGGTGGGGGACACGGACGCGACGCACGAACGGGTGACGGTGACGCACGCGGTCGGGGCGGGGAGTGCGGCCGAATACCTCACGACGGGCGCGGTGCGGTTCACGGTGCGGGTGGCGGACGGCAACGCGGGGCTGTCGGTGCGGCCGCGGGCGGTGACGGTGACGGAAGGGGGGACGGGGGTGCCGTACACGCTGGCGTTGAGCACGGCGCCGACGGGGCCGGTGACGGTGGCGGTCGCGGTAGCGGGGACGCCCGCGCTGGTGGCGGCGGTGCCGGCGGCGCTGACGTTCACGACGGGGAACTGGAACACGGCACGGGCGGTGACGGTGACGCCGACGAGCGCGGCGGACGACATTGACGGGGTGGACCCGGCGGCGGTGACGGTGTCGCACACCGCGGCGAGTAGCGACGCGAGCTACACGATCACGACGGCGCGGACGACGGAGCAGGTGACGGTGACGATCGAGGACGACGAGACGCCCGGGGTGCGGGTGAGCCCGCTGCGGCTGACGGTGCAGGAAGACCCGACGGCGGGGGGCGGGACGAACCGGCACGTGGGGACCTACACGCTGGAGCTGACCAGCGGGATCAGCGGCGACGATGCGACGGAGGCGGTGGGCATCCGGGTGACGAGCTCGAACCGGGACGCGGTGCAGGTGCAGACCGGGTGGGATCCCTTCACCCCCGGTTCGGGCCAGTGGCGGGTGATCTTCCAGCCGAGCAACTGGAACGTACCGCGGACCGTCACGGTGCTCGCGCAGTCCGACTCGGACGGGCGGGACGAGACGGTGACGGTGAACAATGAGTACTTCGCGTTCGATGGGGATGTGACGGACCAGGGCTACAACCAATTCAACGATCCCCCCCCGAGTCCGCACAACGTGACGGTGACGGTGGTGGACGACGAAGAGCCGGCGCTGGTGGTGGACACGGCGCCGGGGACGGCGGGGGTACAGACGGGGGCGCTGGAAGTGCGGGAGGGGAGCACGGCGACCGCGGCGTACACGCTGGCGTTGGGGGTGGTGCCGACGGGGGCGGTGACGGTGACGGTAGGCAACGGGGACGCGACCGCGGTGACGCTGGCGCCGGCGGCGCTGACGTTCAGTACGACGACGTGGGCGACGGCGCAGACGGTGGTGGCGACGCCGGCGGCGAACGACGCGGACGGGGAGCACGAGCGGGTGACGGTGACGCACACGCTGACGGGGGCGGAGGAGTACATCCCGCCGGCGCTGCCGGCGGCCAGTGTGCCGACGGTGACGGTGAACGTGACGGACGACGACGCGGCGAGCGCACGGATCTATACGTCGGTCCCGGCGGCGCTGGTGCAACACGCGCTGGACGGGGCGCGGGTGGGGATCGAAGTGACGAACACGACGTGGGCGAGCGGGGTGGCGACGACCGCGGCGGTGGGCGACTACTTCGCGCTGGACACGGCGGTGCCGGGGCTGAGGCTGGACCGCATCTACAG
Source organism: uncultured Binatia bacterium (SeqCode) (assembly GCA_965200125.1). GTDB lineage: Bacteria > Desulfobacterota > Binatia > Bin18 > Bin18 > Bin18. The sequence goes on from OZ241332.1 coordinate 632,443, forward strand.
CGTGCCCTCGACGCGCACGGTGCAGTTGGCGTTGGCGTATGACGGGAGCGACTTCGACACGGCACAGACGCTGACGGTGCGGGTGTTGGCGGCGGCGCACACGGGCAGCGACGTGTTGGCGACGGGGACGCGGACGGTGGAGCCGACGCGGGGGGTGGAGGCGAGCGTGGCCGCGGTGACGGTGGTGGAAGAAGCCACGGCGACGTACACGCTGCGGTTGACCTCGCCGCCGACCGGGGCGGTGACGGTGAGCGTGGCGAGCAGCGACAACCCGGACGTGACGGTAGCGCCGGCGGTGCTGACGTTCACGGGCGGGGCGGGCGGGAATTGGAACACGGCGCAGGCGGTGACGGTGAGCGCGGCGGACGACGGGGACGGGGCGGACGAGACGGCGACGCTGGCGCACACCGCGGCCGCGGGCAGCCAGGATCCGGGCTACACCTTCGCGACGGCGCGGACGCGGGAAAACGTGGCGGTGACGGTGACGGACAACGACGCGCCGGGGCTGGCGGTGGACCCGACGACGCTGATGTTGACGGAGCAGGATGCGACCGCGGGGAGCGGGACCTATACGGTGGCGTTGGCGACGGCGCCGAGCGGGCTGGTGACGCTCACGGCGACGAGCGGGGACGCGGCGGTGACGGTGGCACCGACGGCACTGACGTACGGCGCGACGACGTGGAACACGGCGCAGACGGTGACGGCGACCGCGGTGGACGACGGGGACGACGACGGGGAGACGGTGACGGTGACGCACGCGGTGAGCGGGACCGCGGACGCGACGTCGTACCCGACGACGCTGGATCTGACGGCGGCGAACGTGACGGTGACGGTGACGGACAACGACACGCCGGGGCTGGCGGTGGGCGCGACGGCGCTGACGGCGAACGGGGTGAACGAGGGTGCGACGGCGACGTACACGGTGGCGTTGACGGTGCTGCCGACGGGGCCGGTGACGGTGACCGTGAGCAGCAACAACGCGGACGTGCCGGCGGACGTGGACGGGGACGCGGGCAACGGGACGCAGACGACGCTGACGTACAGCCCGACGAATTGGAACACGGGGCAGACGGTGACGGTGCGCGCGGGGGAGGACGACGACGGGGTGGATGACGCGGTGACGTGGACGCACGCTTCGAGCGGGGCGAACTACAACAGCGTAACGAACGTGGACTTGGCGTTCACGGTGAACGACGACGACACGATCGGGGTGGTGGTGGACACGGATCCGGGGACGACGGGGGTGCAGACGGCGGCGCTGAGCGTGACGGAAGACGGGACGACGACCACGGACACGTACACGGTGGTGCTGGCGACGGAACCGACGGGGCCGGTGACGGTGACGGTGAGCGACGACACGACGACCACGGTGGGCGTGAACGACCTGGACAAGGTGAGCGCGGTGCCGGGGGCGCTGACGTTCAGCACGACGAGTTGGGCGACGGCGCAGACGGTGACGGTGGCGGGGCGGGAGGACGTGGACGGGGACAACGAGGCGGTGTCGCTGGCGCACGTGGCGACGAGCGGGGACGCGGGCTACGCGGGGGTGACGATCGCGGCGGTGACGGTGAACGTGGCGGACAACGACGCGCCGGGGTTTCTGGTGAGTCCGACGGCGCTGGCGCTCACGGAGGGGGCGAGCGGGAGCTACACGCTGCGGCTGAACTCGCAGCCGGGCGGGCCGGTGACGGTGACGGTGGGGGCGCCGACGAATACGGACGTGACGGGCGCGCCGGGCAGTCTGACGTTCGCGGCGGGGGCGTGGAACACGGCGCAGACGGTGACGGTGAGCGTGGCGAGCGATACCGACGGGCTGAACGAGACGGCGACGGTGACGCACACGGCGACGAGCAGCGACAGCAACTACACGATCGCGACGGCGCGGCCGGCGGAGCACGTGACGGTGACGGTGACGGACGCGAACCCGCCGGGGCTGGCGGTGACGCCGACGACGCTGGCGTTGACGGAGGAACATGCGACTGCGGGGAGCGGAACGTACACGGTGCGGTTGAACGCGTTGCCGGGCGGATTGGTGACGGTGAGCGTGACGAGCGGGGACGCGGCGGTGACGGTAGCGCCGACGGCACTGACGTACGGCGCGACGACGTGGAACACGGCGCAGACGGTGACGGCGACCGCGGTGGACGACGGGGACGACGACGGGGAGACGGTGACGGTGACGCACGCGGTGAGCGGGACCGCGGACACGACGTCGTACCCGACGACGCTGGCGCTGACGGCGGCGAACGTGACGGTGACGGTGACGGACAACGACGTGCCGGGGCTGGCGGTGGGCGCGACGGCGCTGACGGCGAACGGGGTGGATGAGGGGATGACGGCGACGTACACGCTGCGGTTGACGACGCTGCCGACGGGGCCGGTGACGGTGACGGTGAGCAGCAACAACGCGGACGTGCCGGCGGACGTGGACGGGGATGCGAGCAACGGGGCGCAGGCGACGCTGACGTACACGACGGCGAGTTGGGAGACGGCACAGACGGTGACGGTGCGTGCGGCGGACGACGACGATGCGGTGGACGACGCGGTGACGTGGACGCACGATCCGAGCGGGGCGAACTACGACAGCGTGACGAACGTGGCGTTGACGTTCACGGTGAACGACGCCGACACGCGGGCGGTGGTGGTGGACACGGACTTGGTGATGTCGGGGCCGCAGACGACGGCGCTGGCGGTGACGGAAGAGCACGCGACGCTGGGGCGGACGGCGTACACGGTGGCGTTGGGGACGCAGCCGGTGGGCGGGGCGGTGACGGTGACGATCACGAGCGACGGGCAGGCGGTGGCGGAGCCGGCGCAGTTGGTGTTCACGGCGAACAATTGGGCGACGGCGCGGACGGTGGCGGCGGTGGCCCAGCCGGACGACGACGGGAACAACGCGAGCGTGACGCTGACGCACACCGCGGGGGGAGCCGACTATCCGGCGCCGCCGGCCGCGGTGACGGCGGACGTGACGGTAACGGTGACGGACGACGACCAGCCGGGGCTGTGGGTGAGTACGACGACGCTGGCAGTGGCGGAGCCCGGGACGGGGACGTACACGGTGCGGCTGAACACGGAGCCGGGCGGGGCGGTGACGGTGGGGATCGCGGACACGACGAGCAACGCGGACGTGAGCGTCGGTCCGAGTGCGCTGGAGTTCAGCGCGGCGGACTGGAACACGGCGCAGGCTGTGACGGTGACGGCGGCGGCGGACGCCGATGCGGCGGACGACACGGCGACGCTGCGGCACACGGTGACGGGGACGGGGGACACGAGCGCGTATCCGACGACGCTGGCGGCGGTGGAAGTCGCGGTGACGGTGGCCGACCCGGACACAGCGGCGGTGACGGTGAGCGCGACGGCGTTGGCGCTCCTGGAAACGGGGCCGGGGAGCGGGACGTACACGGTGGTGTTGGGGACGGAGCCGACCGCGCCGGTGACGGTGACGATTGCGAGCAGCGATGCGGGGGCGGTGAGCCGGGCACCGACGGCGCTGACGTTCGGCACCACGACGTGGGCGACGGCGCAGGCGGTGACGGCGACCGCGGTGGCGGACGCCGACGCGGTGGACGAGCGGGTGACGGTGACGCACACGCTGACGGGGGCGGCGGAATACGTGGGGAGCGCGGGTCCGCCGGCGGTGGCGGGGGTGACGGTGGGCGCAGTCACCGTCACGGTGGAGGACGACGAAGAACAGGGGCTGACGCTGACCCCGCCGGCGGTGACGGTGGCGGAGGATGGGGCGGCGGGGACGTACACGGTAGTGTTGGACAGCCAGCCGACGGCGCCGGTGGTGGTGCGCATCAAGAGGGATAATACGGACGTACACGCCATGCCGAGGCTGCTGCGGTACACGGCGATCAGTTGGGCGACGGCACAATCGGTGACGGTGCGGGCGGACACGGATGCGGACGCGCGGGCCGACGTGGCGACGCTGACGCACACCGCGGCGGGGGGCGACTACACGGGGCTGGCGGCGGAAACGCTGGCGGTGACGGTGACGGACAACGACGCGGGGGTGGTGGTGAGTCGGCAGGGGGTGACGGTGGTGGATGGGCAGACGGCGCGGTACACGGTCGTGCTGGCGGCGGCGCCGGCCGGCCCCGTGACGGTGACGGCAACCAGCAGCAATACCAACGTGGTGATCGTGGGCCCGACGCAGAATCCGGCGAGCCGGGCGGTGGTATTCACGGCGGGGAATTGGCAGACGGCGCAGGCGGTACCGGTGACGGGGATTGGGGCGGGCACGGCGACGCTGAGCCATACGGTGAGCGGCTACGGGAGCGTAGCGACGGCCGCCAGCGTGGCGGTGACGGTGGTGGGGACGGCGGCGGGGGTCGTCATTGATCCGCTGGTGCTGCGGGTGCTGGAAGGGGGGCCGAGCGGGACGTACACGGTGGGGTTGGCGACGGAGCCGACGGGGCTGGTGACGGTGACGGCAGTCGTGGCCAACACGAACAGTCTGGTGCTCACGACACCGCCGGTGTTGACGTTCGCGGCGACGAGTTGGGAGACGGCGCAGACGATAACGGTGCAGGGGGTGAACGACAGCAACACGACGCCGGGGTCGGCGACGATCGCGCACACGGTGACGGGATACAGCGGGGTGACGAGCGGGCCTGATGTGAGGGTGAATGAGGACGAAGACCTGACGCCGACGCTGGGAGCGGTGGCGGCGCAGACGTACCGGGCGGGGCAGGCGGTGAGTGTGCGGTTGCCGGGAGCGACGGGCGGCAACCCGCCGCTGGAGTACGCGTTGACGGGGCCGTTGCCGGCCACGGACTTGACGTTACCGACGGGGTTGGCGTTCGCCGCGGAGACGCGGCGGCTGCAGGGGACGCCGGGGGCAGCGGCGACCGCGGCGACCTACACGCTGACGGTGACGGACGTGAACGGGAGCACGGCGACGCGGGACTTCGCGCTGACGGTGGCGGCGAACCCGAACCGGCTGAGGTTCGAGGCGACGGTCGCGTCCCAAACGTATCCGCTGAACCGGGCGGTGGATCCGCCGCTGAGCCTGCCGGCGCCGAGGGGCTCGACCAACCGGAGCCTGACATTCTACCTTGAGCCGCCGGAGTTACCGGACGGGCTGACGTACGTCCCGCCGAGGCCGGAGGAGGTGGAAGGGGCTCGCGTGTATCTGAGCGGCGGGCAGATCGTGGGGACGCCGACCGAGGCGAGGAGGGGGCGATACACGCTGGTGGTGGTGGACGCCGTCAGCGGCGAAGAAGACAGGTTGCCGTTCGCGTTGGAGACGGGGACGTCGTCCTCGGAGCCAGGACCGGGGCCGGAGCCGACGGATCGGCAACCGAGCTTCGGGGACGCAACGGTAGAGGCGCAGCGGTACACGGTGGGCACGGCGGTGACGCTGCCGTTGCCGGCGGCGACGGGCGGGGACCCGCCGCTGACGTACACGCTGACGCCCGCGGCCGTCCCGGCCGGGCTGACGTACACGCCGCCGGCCGCGGCGGCCGTGACGGGCGGAACGCTCACCGGCACCCCGACGGCGGTCCAGGCCGAGACGACCTACACGCTGACGGCAACGGACGCGGACGGGGACCCGGCGACGTTGCCGTTCACGGTGGAAGTGGGCGCGGCGGACACGGCACCGACGTTCGGGGAACAGACGGTGGCGGACCAGACGTACACGGTCGGCACGGCGATTCCGCTGCTGACGTTGCCGGCGGCGACGGACGGGGACGGGCGGCTGACGTACACGCTGACCGGGCCGGCCGGAGCGGAGCCGCCGGCGGGGCTGAGGTACACGCCACCGCCGGTGGAGGCGCCGCACGGCGGGACGTTGAGCGGGACGCCGACCGAGGCGCAGGCAGTGACGCCGTACACGCTGACGGCGACGGACGCGGACGGGGACGCGGCGACCCTGACGTTCACGATTGCCGTGGTGCGCCTGCCGGTGCGGGTAACGCTCGCGGACGCGACGGCGGTGGAAGGCCGGCCGGTGGAGTTTGCGGTGACCCTGTCGCGGGCAGTGGCGGCGCCGCTGACGCTGACCTGGACGGCGGGGCGGCCGGGCAGTGCGACGCCGGGCGAGGATTACCCGGCCGCCGCGGCGGGCCACGTGACGCTGGCGGCGGGCACGACGGCAGGGACGCTGGCGGTGCCGACGCTGGACGACCGGCGGGTCGAGCCGCCCGAGACGTTCACGGTGCGGGTGACGCTGCCGGCGGACACCGCGATCGAGCTCGCGAAGCCCACGGCGGAAGGGCGGATCGAGGATGACGACACGGAGCAGGCGCGCAAACGGAGTTTGGGGATGGTGCTGGCGGGCGTCGGGCGCACGCTGGCGACGGACGCGGTGGACGTGATCGGCGACCGGTTCGTGCGGCCGCCGACTGCCGCGCAGGCCACGGTGGGCGGGCAGGCGTTGGACCTGGAGCGCGCGCCGCAGCGGGGACGGTGGCGGCACGCAGCGGGCGTCGCGTATGGCGTGGCGCGGGCGCTGGGCGTGGAAGTCGGTTCGCCGCTGGAAGGTGGGGACGGGCAGTTCGGGCAGGTGCGCGGCGCAGCGTGGAGCACGTTGACGCGCCACCTGCGCGATCCGCATGCCCCGACCCCGCCGCTGAGCGCCTGGGACGCGCCGGGCGCCTTCGCCAGCGCGCCGGGACCGGGATGGAACGGCCCGGCGGCCGCGGGTTGGGGAAGCCCTCATGCTACGGGTGGGACCCCTTCGCTCCCCCCGCCCCCTTCGACAAACTCAGGGACCGCCGGGAGGGAATTTGGGCCAGCCCCGGACGTGATCCGGGGGGATGAGTCCTCCGCGGGGCAAGGTCTGGCTGGCGATTCTCACTTCGGACCCGCGCCACTCCCCGGGTTGGCCGGCTACAGTAACGGGTTGGGCCAACTCGGCTTCGACCGTGCCCACGCGGCGACGCCGCAGGCCGTGCAGGTCGGCGCGTTGCGGGCGCCGGTGCAGTTCCGCCGGGTGTCGGGGCGGGAGGTCTTGTCACAGAGCGCGTTCGAGCTGCCGTTGAGCCGACCGGCCCCGCTCGCCGTCGCCAGCGCGACTGAGGGGACGCCCGCCGCCGGGCCACCGAGCGACCCGGCGGCGCAGGCCGGGGCGGCGGCGTGGACGCTGTGGGGCCGGGGGACGGCCAGCGGCTTCAACGGCAAGCCTAAAGACGACTTCTCGATGGACGGCAACGTGTTCACCGGCTACCTGGGCGTGGACTACCGCTTACAGCCCAATGTCCTGTTGGGCTTGGCGGTGGCGCACAGCCGAGGCGACGTGGACTACGAGACGGCGGACGTGACCAAGGGCGACGTGGACGTCACGTTGACGAGCATCCTGCCGTATGCGCACTGCAGCCCGCGGCCGGGGCTGGGCGTGTGGGGCATGTTCGGCGCGGGCTGGGGCGATCTCAAACTCCGCGACGAAGCGGGCAAGGTGAAGACCGACCTGGAGATGCTGCTGGGGGCGGTGGGGGCGCGGCAGGAAGTGCTGACGTGGCGGCAGATCGACGTGGCGCTGAAAGCGGACGCCTTCCTGACGGAGTTGGAAGCGGACTCGGACGATCGGTTGCCGAAGACGGCGGGCGACGCGCAACGGCTCCGCTTGATGGTGGAAGGCCGCACGGCGTGGGCCCTGTCGGAAGACTCCCACCTGACGCCGGTGTTCGAGGTCGGCGGTCGCTGGGACGGCGGCAAGGCGGAGACGGGCGTGGGGGCGGAGATGGGCGGCGGCGTGGAGTACGCGCACACGAAGCTGGGCTTGGGGATCGAAGCCCGGGGACGCTACCTGTTGGCGCACCAGAAATCGGCGTTCGACGAATGGGGCGCGAGTCTGACGCTGCGGCTGGATCCGGGCGCCGACAAGCGGGGATTGTGGCTGGCGCTGGCGCCGGTGTGGGGTGCGGAGGCGAGCCAAGTGGAGCAGCTGTGGGGCAGCGCCGACGTCCTGCGCGCCACCGGTGAGATGGACACGCCGCCGGGCTTATCCCCGGCGCAGGTGGAGTTCGACGTGGGCTACGGCATGGTGACGCACGAGGGGGCGGGGTTACTGACGACCTACGGCGGCCTGTCAATGATGGGGCCGGAGAGTCACGGCGTGCGGCTGGGCGGACGCCTCGCACTGGGCGAGTGGATCGATCTGAGCGTGGAGGGCGAACGCACCACGCAAGGCGGCGGCGCCGAGCATCAAGTCGCCCTCTACGGCCACCTCGGCTGGTAGCCTATCGTCCTCATCTTCGTAGGGGCGACGCATGCGTCGCCCCTACACCCCCTTTCAAGACGACACCCCCGGTCCCTGAATTTGTCGAAGGATCAAAGGGCGAACCCCGAGGTGACCTCGGGGTTCGTTTCGACAAGCTCAACGAACTTATGGAGGGAAAGGTCCCTGAGCCTGCGCCGAGTTTGACCCGCCTCCGGAAATCCCTTATGTCTCTTGCGTTTATCCGACACGGAGGGTGAGAGAGTCCAGCCGCGGCCTGTTTGCTGTACAGATGGAATTTCCACGCATCGACCGCCTGCCGCCCTACCTGTTCGCCACCCTCGACAAGATGAAGATGGAGGCGCGCTGGGCAGGGCAGGACATCATCGACTTCGGGATGGGCAACCCCGATCATCCGTCGCCCGCGCACGTCGTCGATAAGCTGGTCGAGGCCGCCACCAAACCGCAGAATCACCGTTATTCCACCTCGCGCGGCCTGTACAAACTGCGGCTGGCCGTCTGCGAGTGGTATCGGCGCCGCTTCGACGTGGACCTTGACCCGGATACCGAGTCGATCGTGACCATCGGCTCGAAAGAGGGCCTGTCCCACTTGGCGCTGTCCGTGTTGGGGCCGGGCGACGTGGCAATCTGCCCCAGCCCGACGTATCCCATCCACCAGTATTCGATCGTCATGGCCAACGCCGACCTGCGCGTCGTGCCACTGCGGCCGGACGAGGATTTCTTCGTCTCGCTGCAGGAGACCGTCCGGCAGTCCTGGCCGCGGCCCAAGATGCTGTTGCTGAGCTTTCCGCACAATCCCACCACGACCGTGGTGGAGCCGGAATTCTTCGCCCGCGTCGTCGATTTCGCGCGCGAGCACAAGCTGTTCGTCATTCACGATTTCGCGTACGCCGACCTGTATTTCGACGGGCACCGGCCGCCCAGCTTCCTGCAGGCGCCCGGGGCAAAGGAGGTCGGCGTCGAGTTCTTCTCGCTGTCCAAGTCGTACGACATGCCGGGCTGGCGGGTCGGCTTCGCCTGCGGCAACCCGCAGGCGATTCACGCCCTGGGCCGGCTCAAGAGCTATTTCGACTACGGCATCTTCCAGCCCATCCAGATCGCCGCGATCCACGCCCTGAACGGCCCGCAGGACTGCGTCGACGACATGCGCCGGCGCTATCAGCAACGCCGCGACGTGTTGATCGACGGCCTGGCGCGCGCGGGCTGGGAGATTCCCAAACCCAAGGGCACGATGTTCGTCTGGGCGCGCATTCCCGAGCCGTACCGGAGTATGGGCTCGCTGGACTTCGCCGAATTTCTGCTGACCGAGGCCAAGGTGTCGGTCTCGCCCGGCATCGGCTTCGGACCGTACGGCGAGGACTACGTGCGATTCGCGCTGATCGAGAACGAACAGCGCACCCGGCAGGCGGTACGCGGCATCCGCAAGGCGTTCGGCGGGGTGCGCGCGCCGGCCGTTGTCGCCGGGTCCGGCGTGGGCGTGGGATAGCGGCGAACGTCGGCCGCGGCGCGGATCAAACAGGAAGGGTATCCCATACGAGATGATCTCCCGCCCGTTTCGACAGGCTCAACGGGCTCGATCCCGCGCTCGGTTGATGAGCCTGTCGAAGGACGTCGCGAGGGCGAACCGTGTCGAAGAGGGTTCAACCAAGGGGCACGGCGAGGCAGGCGACGGCAGGTCCTAGGATCATCGAGTAGCGAATCCCAACGGGGGGGCGGAAAGCAAAGGTTCACGCCGGCATGTCGGGTGAAGGGGTGAAACTCGGGGTGCTCGGCCTGGGCACGGTCGGTTCCGCAGTGGTCGAACTGCTCGACCGACACGCCGAAACTTATGCCCGGAAGACCGGCGTGCCGCTCCGGCTCGTGCACGTCGCCAGCCGCAGCATTCACGCCAAACCCCACACGCTGCCGCCCGCCGTGCGCCGGTCCGTGGACCCGTGGCAGGTCGTGCACGACGACGCGGTGGACGTCGTGCTGGAACTGCTGGGCGGAACCGACCCGGCGCGCGACCTCGTCGTGGAGGCGCTGTCGCGCCGCAAGGCCGTAGTCACGGCGAACAAGGCGCTGCTGGCCGGCCACGCCGCGGACGTGTTCGCCGCCGCGGAACGGCACGGGGCGCGGCTGGGCTTCGAGGCGAGCGTGGCCGGCGGGGTGCCGATCATCCGCACGTTGCGCGATGGGTTCGCCGCGGACCGCAACAAAATGTTGTTCGGTATCGTGAACGGGACATGTAATTACATCCTGTCGACGATGGACGCGGACGGGGCCGAGTTTGCGCCCGTGCTGCAGAAAGCCCAGTCTCTCGGCTTGGCCGAGGCCGACCCGGACATGGACGTCGACGGCGTGGACGCGGCCCAGAAGCTGACGCTGCTGCTGATGCTGGCGTTCGGCGTGCGCGCGTCGAGCGCCGCGGTGTACACCGAGGGGATTCGGCGGCTGGATCCGATCGACTTCGCGTTCGCCCGCGAGTTCGGCTATACCATCAAGCTCCTGGCCATCGCGAAGGAGGAAGACGGCGGGGTGGAGGCGCGTGTGCATCCGACCATGATCCCGCGGCGTAGCCTGTTGGCGGGCGTTGGCGGGGCTTCCAACGCGATCTTCACGCGGGGCGACGCGCTGGGGTCTTCGTTACAGTTCGGACAGGGCGCGGGCGGGCCGCCCACGGCCGCGGCGGTGCTCTCCGATGTGGTGGACATCGCCCGCACCGCCGGCGCGGCGGCCGCGCCGCGGCCGCCACTCGGTTGGGCATGGGCCGATCTGCACCCCGCGGCACTGCGGCCCATGGACGAACTGGTCTGCGAGTATTACCTGCGCTTCATGGCGGTGGACAGCCCCGGGGTATTGACCCGGATCAGCGGCATTCTGGGCGAGCACGACATCAGCATCGCGTCGGTCCTCCAACGCGGGCGCAGCACGGGCGACGACACCGTGCCGCTGGTGATGCGCACCCACGCCGCGCCGGAACGCAGCATGCAAGAGGCACTGCGCCTGGTCGATCGGCTGCCGGTCGTGCACGGCGCGCCGGTCTGCATCCGTATCGAAGAAAACCTTGGCTGATTCACTTTTTGTGAGGACGACCTCCGAGACCTCGGTTCGCGAATTCCCTATGACCCTTCCGGCATTTTCCTCGCCACTCCCGCTCGTCGCCGAACAGCCGTCGCCGTTCCGGGCGTGGTTCGGCTGCGCCGCGGGGTGTGTCGGCGAATATCCCCTCAACGAGATTCTGTACGCTTGCCCACAGTGCGGCGGGCTGCTGGACGTGCAGCACGACTTGGCGGCGCTCAAGGCGCACGCCGGCGCGGAGTGGCGGCGGGTGTTCGACGCGCGTTACCGCCGGACCGAGTACCCGTACGGCAGCGGGGTGTGGGGCAAGAAGGAAGTGGTGTGCCCGTCCATAGCCGACGAGAACGTGGTCTCGACCTACGAGGGCGACAGCAATCTGTTCTGGGCCAAACGGCTGGGCGAGGAGATCGGCCTGGACGACCTGTGGATCAAGCAGTGCGGGACCGCGCATACGGGCTCGTTCAAGGATCTCGGCATGACGGTGCTGGTGTCGATGGTCAAGCAGATGATCGCCGAGGGCACGCCCATTCCCGCGGTGGCGTGCGCTTCGACCGGCGACACGTCCGCGGCCCTGGCGGCGTACTGCGCCGCGGCCGGCATTCCGGCCATCGTGATTCTGCCGCGCGACCGCGTGTCCACGGCGCAGTTGATCCAGCCCATGGCGAACGGGGCGCTGACGCTGTCGCTGGAGACGGACTTCGACGGCTGCATGCGGGTCGTGCGCGAATTGTGCGCCAAGGAGAACGTCTATCTCGCCAACTCGATGAACAGCCTGCGGCTGGAAGGCCAGAAAACCGTGTCCATCGAGATGGTCCAGCAGTTCGACTGGGAAGTGCCGGACGTGGTGATCGTGCCCGGCGGCAATCTGGGCAACGTCACCGCGCTGGGTCGCGGGTTTCTGTTGATGCGGGATCTCGGGTTGACGGATCGGCTACCGCAGTTGGTCTGCGCGCAGGCGGAGCGCGCCAACCCGCTGTACCGGAGCTTTCGCACGGGCTTCCGGGATTACCGGCCGGTGAAGGCTGGGGAGACGCTGGCCTCGGCCATTCAGATTGGCGACCCGGTCAGCGTGCACAAGGCCATCGGGGTGTTGCGGACCTTCGACGGCGAGGTCGAGCAGGCGAGCGAGGGCGAGTTGGCCGACGCCGCGGCGCTGGCCGACCGGACCGGACTGTTCACCTGCCCGCATACGGGCGTGGCGCTGGCCGTGCTGCGCAAGCTGGTGCGGCGCGGGCGGATTCGGGCGGACGAGCGCGTGGTGGTCGTCTCGACCGCGCACGGCCTGAAGTTCACGGAGTTCAAACGCGCCTATCACGAAGGCCGGTTGCCCGCGGTCGGCGCGGGGCACGCCAACGCGCCGGTGGAAGCGCCGGGCGACTATCGCCACGCGCGCGACGCGATCTTCCGCGCGCTCGAAGAACGCGGCCAGCGTGCGGAGTAACGCCGGGCCGCGAATACCTTGGGGGAGAGCATGAAATACGTCATCGTGCAGGGCGACGGCATGGCCGACTGGCCGGTGGACGCACTCGGGGGAAAGACGCCGCTGGAATACGCGCGGACGCCGCACATGGACCGCATCGCGTCCGAAGGGGTGTTCGGCCTGACGCGGACGATCCCGAACGGCTATCCGCCGGGCAGCGACGTGGGCACGCTGAGCGTGCTGGGCTACGACCCGCGGCGCTACCACACCGGGCGCTCGCCCATCGAGGCGGCCAGCATGGGCGTCGAACTGGCGCCCGACGACGTGGCCTTTCGCTGCAATCTGGTCAGCCTGGGCCGGACGGACGACGGTGCGGAGACGATGGCGGACTTTGCCGCGGGGCACATTTCGAGCGCGGACGCGGCCGAGTTGATCCATGCCTTGGATGACGAGGTGGGCGGCGGGGCGTTCGCGTTCTACCCCGGCGTGAGCTATCGCCACCTGCTGGTCTGGCGCGGCGGCAAGGAAGGTATGACGACCACGCCGCCGCACGACATCACGGGCCGGCCGATTGCCGACAGCCTGCCGCAGGGGGAGGGGGCGGAGCGGCTGCGTGAATTGATGCGGCGCTCGCGGGAGATTTTCGCGTCCCATCCGGTCAACGCCCGCCGGGTTGCGGACGGTCATGCGCAGGTGTCGTCGATCTGGCTGTGGGGGCAGGGCCGGCGGCCGGCGGTACCGACGCTGGCCGAGCGGTTCGGGGTGTCCGGCGCGGTGATCTCCGCGGTGGATCTGGTACGCGGGATCGGGGTGCTGGCCGGGCTGGAGGTGATCGAGGTGCCGGGCGCGACCGGGTTTCTGGATACGAATTACCTGGGCAAGGCGGAGTACGGTCTGGACGCGCTGCGCGAGAAGGACTTGCTCTTTCTGCACGTCGAGGCCCCGGACGAGGCCGGCCACATGGGCGCCGCGGACAAGAAGGTCCAGGCGTTGGAGGATTTCGACGAAAAGGTCGTGGGGACGCTATTGGCCGGGCTGCCGGCGCTCGGCGACTGGCGGATGCTGGTGATGCCCGACCATGCGACGCCGGTCGCGATCAAGACGCACGCGGACGATTTGGTGCCGTTCGCCGCGTTGGAGTCACGACGGACGCAGGGTGGCGCCCCCCCGACCGGTTCGGCGGACAGGGGGTACAACGAGCCGAGCGCCCAAGCCACGAACGTGCGCGTGCCGGAGGCGTGGCGTCTGTTGGAGGGGCTGATTCGGGGCGACGTCGCGTCCCTGCCTTCCTAACTCGATGCGCTCCTTGCCGCGATCGGGAAACGGCATCATGGACCGGAATCTCGCGCTCGAATTCGTGCGGGTGACGGAATCCGCGGCGTTGGCCGCCGCGGCGCACATGGGACGCGGAAACGAGGCCGCGGCGGACACGGCCGCGGTCACCGCCATGCACAAGCTGTTGCCCAACGTCGAGTTCAACGGGCGCATGGTGATCGGCGAGGGTGACAGGGACTCGGTGCCCGTGCTCTACACCGACGAGGAACTCGGCACCGGTGCCGGGCCTCCCATCGACGTGGTGGTCGATGCGCTGGAGGGAGCCACGGCCTGCGCGCTGGGGGCGCCGAACGCGATTTCGGCCGTGGCGATTGCGGAACACGGCGGGTTGCTGCGCTGTCCCGCGGACGTGCACATGGAAAAGATCGCGGTCGGCAACTGGGGCCGCGGGGCGATCGATCTGGACAAGCCGATTGCCGAGAATCTGGCGGCGCTCGCCAAGGCGAAGGGCGTGAAACCCCAGAATCTTCGCGTCGTCATGCTGGAACGGCCGCGGCACGCGGGGCTGTTGCGCGAGTTGCGCAGCATCGACGTGCACGTCAAGCTGATCGGCGATGGGGACCTGTCCGCGGCGCTGGCGACGACGCGCGAGGAGTCGGGCATCGACCTGTTGATCGGGACGGGACGCGCCTCGCAGGGCATTCTGGCCGCGGCGGCGTTACGCTGCCTGGGCGGCGCATTCCAGGCCCGCTTCCAGACCGCGGACCCGGGGCAGGCCGCGCAGTTGCGCGAGGCCGGCATTCTCGACGTGCGGACGATCTATACGGCCGACGACCTCGCCAAGGGCGACGTCGTGTTCGCGGCGACCGGGGTGACGTCGGGGGATTATCTGCGCGGGATCCGGTTCTTCCCCGGCGGAGGGGAGTCCCATTCGGTGGTCATGCGTTCCAAGAGCCGTACGGTCCGTTTTCTGTCCACGGTCCACCATTTTGCGGAGGACCCGGAGTATTGAGCCGCAGGAGCCCGGCTTCCTCCGCTCTTCGACCAGTTCGGCATGACTCGACCTTGCGACTCTCCGACAAGCTCGGGGACCGACAGCACACAGACCGCCCTGCGCGCCTTCGACGGAGTGCGCCCTTTTCACACGCTCGGGACATCGGGAGCGCAGGGACCGGAGAGGAAACGGAGGAGAACGAAATGGCGTACGACAATCTGTCGTTCGAGCAGGACGGCGCGATCGGCATCCTGACCGTCAACCGGCCCAAGAGTCTCAACGCGCTCAACCCGGCCACGTTGGCCGAACTGGCCGCCTGCCTGGAAATGGTCCGGGCGGATGACGGGGTGCGCTGCCTGATCCTGACCGGGGCGGGCGAGCGCGCGTTCGTCGCGGGCGCCGACATTTCCGCCATGGTGTCCATGTCGCCGCTGGAGGGCAAGAAGTTCGCGGCCCTGGGGCTGGGCGTGGCCCGCGGACTGGAGGAGTTGCCGATTCCCGTCATCGCCGCGGTGAACGGCTTCGCGCTGGGCGGCGGCATCGAACTGGCGCTGGCCTGCGATCTCATCGTTGCCGCGGACACGGCCAAGTTCGGACAGCCGGAGATCAATCTGGGGGTGATCCCCGGGTTCGGCGGCACGCAACGCCTGGCCCGGCGCATCGGCCTGCCGCTGGCCCGCGAACTGATCTACACGGGCGACATGATCGACGCCGAGACGGCGCTGCGGTACGGCTTGGTCAACCGGGTGGTGCCGGTCGCGGCGTGCCTCGACGAGGCCAAGACTTTGGCCCGTACGTTGGCCGGCAAACCGCCCGTGGCGATCCGGCAGGCCAAGGCGGCCATCAACGCAGGCAGCGACATGGACTTGCAGAACGGCTGCCGCTTCGAGACCGAAGCGTTCGCGCTCAGCTTCTCGACCGCGGACAAGGCCGAGGGTATGTCGGCGTTTCTCGAAAAGCGGGCGCCGAAATTCACGGGCAGATGAGCGGAACGCGCCGGCCTCTTTGCCGGCCTCATACGGCGTGGTATGTGACGGCGCATCTTCCTGAATAGCTCAGGGAGGGGGTTCCCGCGGGTGAGCCTGCGGCTTTCGATCTCGTCGAGGGGTCGAATCGAGAAAAGGCCCGAATGATAGAAAGGATCGCGTCATGACCGAGTTCGAGGCCGCGAGTCTGGCCTTGCAGGAGGTTGCCAACGACCGCACCCTCGGCGTGGGCTTGGGGCAGATTGCCGTCATCGTTATCGGGTTGATCGTCATGCGGGCGGAAGGGCGCGCCCGCGCCAAAGAGCAGGCCGACCGTCATGCCGAAAGTCTGGCCGAGATCAAGGCGCAACACGCAGAAAGCATGGCCGAAATCAAAGCGCAACATGCGGAAAGCATGGAGGCGTTGAAGGTGCTCATCGAGCGGACCGGAACAGACAGGGAAAGCGACAGTTCGGAGGACATATGAACAAGCAGGAATGGCTGGATGAGCACTACCCCCGCGCCGAGGAACGCGCCGAGCGATTCTCGACGGTCTCCGATCTGGAAGTCGATCCGGTCTATACGCCGGAGGACCTGAATGGGGCCAATCTGGAGGGAATCGGCTTCCCGGGCGAATATCCCTACACGCGCGGCGTGTATCCCAACATGTACCGCGGCCGCTACTGGACCATGCGGCAATTCGCCGGGTTCGGCACGCCCGAAGACACCAACCGGCGCTTCAAGCTGCTGTTGTCCGAGGGGCAGACCGGCCTCTCCACCGCGTTCGACATGCCGGTCCTGATGGGGTACGACGCCGACCATCCCCGCTCGCTGGGCGAGGTCGGCCGCGAGGGCGTGTCCGTGTCGTCCGTCCACGACATGGAACGGCTGTTCGCCGGCATTCCGCTCGACGCGGTGTCGACCTCTATGACGGTCAACTGTACCGCCAGCATCCTGCTCGCCATGTACATCGCGGTCGCGGACAAACAGGGCGTGCCGCGCGCCAAGCTCAGCGGCACCATCCAGAATGACATGTTGAAGGAGTACATCGCGCAAAAGGAATGGATCTGCCCGCCCGAACCCGCGGTGCGCATCGTGACGGACATGATCGAATTCTGCGCGCACGAGGTGCCGCGCTGGCACGCGGTCTCGATTTCCGGCTACCACATCCGCGAAGCCGGCTCGACCGCGGTGCAGGAGTTGGCGTTCACGCTGGCGGACGGCATCGGCTACGTCCAGGCGGCGGTCGAGCGCGGGCTGGACGTGGATACGTTCGCCCCGCGGCTGTCGTTCTTCTTCGATCTGCACAACGACTTCTTCGAGGAGATCGCCAAGCTGCGCGCGGCGCGGCGCATGTGGGCGAAGATCATGAAGGAACGCTTCGGTGCCAGGAACCCGCGGTCCTTGCTGCTGCGCACGCACTGCCAGACCGCAGGCGTCAGCCTGACCGCGCAACAGCCGGTCAACAACGTGGTGCGCGTGGCGATTCAGGCGCTGGCCGGGGTGCTGGGCGGCACGCAGTCGCTGCACACGAACTCGATGGACGAGACGCTCGCCCTGCCGACCGAGGAGGCGGTGACCGTTGCCCTGCGCACGCAGCAGATCATCGCCGAGGAGAGCGGGGTGACGAACGTGATCGACCCGCTGGGGGGTAGCTGGGCGGTCGAGGCGCTGACCGACCGCATGGAACGCGACGCGTTCGCCTACATCGACCGCATCGACGAACTGGGCGGCATCATCCCGGCGATCGACGTGGGCTATCCGCAAAAGGAGATCGCGGACGCCGCGTACCGCTATCAGCAGCAACTCGACGCCCGGGAGAAGGTCATCGTCGGGGTCAACGCCCACGCCGGCCAGGACGAGCGGCCGATCGAGACTCTGAAGATCGACCCGGAGATCGAGCGCCGGCAGGTCGCGTTGGTTCGGCAGGTGAAGCAGGAACGCGACGCCGACGCCGCCACGGCCCACCTGGGCCGCGTGCATGCCGCGGCGCGCAACGGCGACAACCTCATGCCGGCCTTGATCGACGCGGTCAAAGCCGACTGCACGATCGGGGAAATCTCCGACGTGTACCGGGACGTGTTCGGCGTGTACCGCGATCCGGCTTGGCTGTAGCAGTCCAACGGGGAACGGGAGGATTCCGGTGTCCGACGCACACGTACTCCGTATTCTCGTAGCCAAGGCCGGGCTCGACGGCCACGACCGCGGCGCCAAGATCATTGCTCGCGCCCTGCGCGACGCCGGCTTCGAGGTCATCTACACCGGCCTGCACCAGACGCCGGAGATGATCGCCGAGGCCGCGGTGCAGGAAGACGTGGACGCGGTCGGCCTGAGCATCCTGTCCGGCGCGCACATGACGCTCTTTCCCGCCATTCTGGCGGCGCTCGCCGAACGCGACGCCGCAGATGTAGCCGTGTTCGGTGGGGGGATCGTGCCCGAGGAGGACCGGGCCGCGCTGCTCGAAGCCGGGGTCGAGCAGGTGTTCACGCCGGGCGCCAGTACGCAGGACATCGTGGACTGGATTCGGGGCAACGTGAAACCCCGCGCTTCGCTCGCCGACTAGCGTCGGGACGGGCGCCTCGATTGGCAGGCGATTGGGAGCCGATACCGACTCCGGGTCAACGCCGCCCCCGCGGGATCGCTCCCGCCAAACAAGAGCAGGCGTACCCCGACGCCATCATCGTCTGTCAACTCCTTTGCGGGCGGGAAGCCCGGGTTCCCAGGGCGAACGGCGTGGACCGCTACGACGTCATCATCGTGGGCGGCGGTCCGGCCGGCTCCGCGACCGCGCTCAACCTACTGCGGGCCGACCCGGCGTTGCGCGGGCGTATCCTGCTGCTGGACAAGGCCGTGCATCCGCGGGAAAAGGTCTGCGCCGGCGGGCTGATTCCGCATGCGCTCGACTGCCTGCGTGACCTGCGCATCCCGCTCGACGTGCCGCACGTGCGGGCCGAGCGCGCCCGCGTCCACGTCCCGCCCAACCGGACGGTACGCCGCGAAGACCACGTGTGCGTCGTCGTCCGCCGCAACGAGTTCGACTATCTGCTGCTCCGCGCCGCGGCCGCACGCGGCGCCGAAGTCCGCCAAGCCGAAAAGGTCAGGAGTCTCGTCCGCGAGCCGGACGCCGTGCGCGTGGAGACCGAACGGGCACGTTACCGGGCGCGTGTCGTGGTCGGGGCCGACGGTTCCGGCAGTCGCGTCCGCCGTACCCTGGTCGGGCCGACGCCGCGGCCCATCGGCAAGGGACTGATGTGCGACGTGCCCGTGGCCGCGACCGCTTGGGACGGCTTCGATCTCCGCCGTGCCGACTTCGATTTCCGCCCGGTCCGGTCCGGCTTGCGCGGCTATCTGTGGGCGTTTCCCTGCCTGATCGCGGGGACGCCGCACGTCAACGTCGGCGCCTACTCGCTGGGTACGGACGCCCGCTCCGACTCGCGGGCCAAGGCGGCGCTGCGCGCCTGGTTGGGGGACAACGTCCCCGGATACCGCCCCGACGGCCCCGCGGCACCGCCCCGACTGCGTGCCTTTCCGATCTGCTGGTACGCCCCGGCACGACCGTTGGCGGCGCCTCGCGTCGTGCTGGTCGGCGACGCCGCGGGAGCCGAACCGCTGATGGGCGAGGGCATTTCGTTCGCGTTCGAATACGGTGCGTTCGCCGCCGCGGCTGTGCACGGTGCGCTGCGCAGTGGCGATTTCTCGTTCTCCACGTACACCCCCGATCTGGCGCACGCCTGGTTCGGCAAGAAACTGACCCGGCTCGGTCTGGCGACCCGCCTGTTCTACGGCCCGACGTGGCGCGTATGGTTCGCGCTCGCGGCCAACAGCGGGCGACTGCAATCCATCGGCCTCAAGTGGTATAACGGCGTGGACGATTGGCACCGCCGGAGTGGCTGGTCGGTGCTGCGCGCCGTGCTGACGGCGCGCGGGCCGTCAGCGGCATCCGCGGCGGAGTGAAGGGGAGGGGAGCGTGGCACGACAGAACACGCGGCGGCGGACCACCAGAAAGCCGAGGAAAACCCGGCGGAAGAGACGTTGGCTGTGGATCCCCAAACTGCTGCTGCTGGCGGCCTGCGTGGGTCTGGCACTGATCATTGTCTGGATTCTGGTCATGGAAAAGGAACTGCGCCGGACCGGCATCTTCGAGACCGAGGCGTCGAGCACACCGGCGGGCACGTCTGTCCCGGCCACCCCCGTGACGGGCAACGATCGGGAACAGCCGGTCGACGAAGTCACGCCCGCGGAGCGCCGGGAGTTGGAAGCCCTGTTGAAATGAAGAGGAAGGGGCGAAAGATTTTCCGCCCCTACGGGTTCGCATCGAACGCCGCTGAATGGCTCGACGCATACCCTCCTTCCTCCCTCAAAGGGAAGGGGAGAAAAGGGAATGAGGATGGGAGAGGGATATTCAGGTCTCTCATTCCCTGAAAAAGGACGTATGCAGTTCGTGGACGACCACAACCGAAGGCTCGACCTCGCCGGACCGCCGCAACGGATCGTGTCGCTGGTGCCCAGCCTGACCGAGACGCTCTTCGCGCTCGGCGCGGGGAGCCGAGTGGTCGGGGTTACGAAGTACTGTACGCATCCGCCCGACGGAGTGGCGGCGCTGCCGAAGGTCGGCGGCACCAAGAACCCCGACCCGGACGCAATCGACCGGCTCGCGCCTGACCTCGTCCTCGTCAACGACGAAGAAAATCGGCTTGAGGATTTTCGGACCCTGGAAATGCACGGCTGGCCGGTGTACGTGACCGCGCCGCGCAGCGTGGCCGACGGCATCCGGCTGGTCGAACGGCTCGGCCCGCTGATCGGCTGCCCCGAGCAGGCCGGCGTACTGGCCGCCTCGCTCCGGCGCACGTATCGCGCCGCTACGCGCACGCAGGCGGCGCACCGACCGCTGCGCGTCTTCTGCCCCATCTGGCGTAAGCCCTGGATGTCGTTCAACGGTGAGACGTATTGCGACGATATGCTGCGCTGCAGCGGCGGCGAGAACGTGCTCCGCGCCAAGACCGACCGCTACTTCCGGCTGACCCTCGACGAGGTCGTTGCCGCGGACCCCCAGGTCGTGCTGCTGCCGAGCGAACCCTATCCGTTTACCGAACGACACTTCGTGCATCTCGAACCGCTCCGGCAGACCAGCGCCGGACGGACGGGACATTTCTACTGCATCGACGGAATGGCCTTCTGTTGGCACGGCCCGCGCATCGCCGACGGCCTGACCGAGTTGTCGCGCCTGTTCGCCTCGGTCCGCACCTCCTGACCCGCTCCTTCCCTCTCAGCGGGAGGGGGTATAAAGGCAAGAGACCGTGACGACGCTCGAACAAGCCTTGCGCAAGGTGCCACCGCAGAACCTGGAGGCCGAAGAGTCGGTCCTCGGCGGCATCCTGCTCGACCCGGACGCCCTGGACCGCATCATCGAAGTCATGTCCGCGGCCGACTTCTACCGCGACGCCCACCGCACCATCTTCGAGACCATGCTCGCCCTGTCCGAGCGCGGCGAGCCCATCGACCTCATCACCCTGTCCGACGCGCTGAAAGCGCGCGGCCAGTTACCCCAGGTCGGCGGGGCGACCTTCCTGGCCGAACTCGGCGACAAGGTGCCCAGCGCCGCCAACGTCGCCCACTACGCCCGCATCGTCCGGGACAAGGCCGTGCTGCGCAGCCTCATTCGCGTGTCCGGCGAGATCGTCGGGCGCTGCTACGACAGCCAGGACGACATCGAACAATTCCTCGACGAGGCCGAGCGCCTCATCTACGACGTGTCCGAACAGCGCATCCGGCCCGCCTTCTTCAAGGTCGGCGACATGATCATGGACACGATCAAGACCGTCGAGCAGTTGTACGAACGCAAGGAGATGGTCACCGGCGTGCCGACCGGCTTTCTCGACCTCGACCAGAAGACCGCGGGACTGCAGCCCGCGGACCTCGTCATCATCGCGTCGCGCCCCAGCATGGGCAAAACCGCCTTCGCCCTCAACATCGCGCAATACGTGGCCCTCCAGACGAACGCCACGGTCGGCGTGTTCTCCCTGGAAATGGCCAAGGAGCAACTGGTCATGCGCCTGCTGTGCGCCGAAGCCCGCGTCGATAACGCCAAGGTGCGCGCCGGCTATCTCGCCGAACGCGACTTCCCGCGGCTGGCGATGGCCGCCGGCCGGCTGGCCGAAGCGCCGATCTTCATCGACGATACGCCCGGGCTGAACGTGCTGGAATTGCGGGCCAAGGCGCGCCGCCTCAAACGCGAACACGACCTCGGCGTCGTCATCGTCGATTACCTGCAACTCATGCGCGGCCTCGATCAGAAGCAGGAGAATCGCGTGCAGGAGTTGGCCGAGATCTCGCGCGGCCTCAAGGCGCTCGCCAAGGAGCTGCAAGTTCCCGTCGTCGCGCTGTCGCAGTTGAACCGCCAAGTCGAGACGCGCGGCGACAAGCGCCCCATCATGTCCGACATCCGCGAGTCCGGCAGCATCGAGCAGGACGCCGACGTGATCCTGTTCCTGTACCGCGACGAGATGTACCACGCCGACTCCGCGGACGAGGGCACCGCGGAGATCATCATCGGCAAACAGCGCAACGGCCCCATCGGCACCGTCCGCCTCGCCTTCCGCAGCGAGTACACGCGCTTCGAGAATCTGGCCGGCAACTTCGCCGACGTGGCGGACGGAGAGGCGCTGGCGGACGGCGCTTAAGGCCGCGCGTGGGCCGCGAGTGCGGCCAGCACGTCCGCGGTGCGGCTCGTAACGTCAGGAGCCAGCACCAGTTCCCCGATCATGGCGACCGCCGCGGCGCCCACGGCCAATGCGTCGGGCGCCCGCGCGGCCGTGATGCCGCCGATCGCCACGACCGGAATCGCGAGGCGGTCGCAGACCTCGGCCAGACGGTCGAGGCCGCGCGGCGTATAGCCGGTCGCCTTGCTGGTCGTGCCGAACAGCGGGCCGAAGCCGACGTAATCGGCCCCCGCGGCCTGCGCGGCCAGCGCCTGTGTCAAGCTGTGGGTCGAGACGCCGACGATCTTTGCCGGTCCGCACAACCTGCGGGCCGCGGGCAGCGGCAGATCGTCCTGCCCCAGGTGAACGCCGTCGGCCCCGGCCGCCAGGGCGACGTCCACCCGGTCGTTCACGATGAACGTCGCGCCGTAGCCGCGGCAGATGCGTCCGACCGCGATGACGTCGGACAGGAAATCACGGCTCGGGCGCTGTTTGACGCGGAGTTGCAGCAGACGCGCACCGCCCGCACAGAGTCGTCCGGCGACCGCCGGATACGACAGGTCGGGCCGATCGAGCGTATCGGCCAGGGCGTACAGCGGACTGGGAACGCGGAAGCTCATCGTTGCCCACGCCCCGCATGGCGGATCATTTCTTGACCGTGATGCGCAAGTCGGCGATCCGCTTGCGCAGCGTGTTCCGGTTGATGCCCAAGATTTCGGCGGCCTTGAGCTGGTTGCCCCGAGTGTGGTCCAGGACGAATTCGATGAGCGGTTTTTCGACGTGGCCCAGCACGAGAGCGTGCAGGTCGCCGGCCTCGGCCAGCGCCGGCTGTTGGAGATAGCGCGTCAGGTGGTGGCGGACGGCTTCCTCGAACGACAGGTCGACCGGTTCCGCGGCGCGCGGCGCGTTCGCCCCCGGAAACGCAAAGTCCGCGGGCGTCAACAGCGGACCCGCACTGAGGACGGCCGCGCGCTGCAAGGCGTTTTCCAGCTCGCGGACGTTGCCGGGCCAGGCGTAGTCGGCGAGCAGCGTCATGGCCTCGGGCGCGATGCCGGTCGCCTGGACCCCCATGTCCTGCCCGATCTTGTTCAGAAAATAGGTCGCCAACTCGGGAATGTCCTCGCGCCGCTCGCGCAGCGGGGGCAGGGTGACGGGCACCACGCGCAGCCGGAAGTACAGGTCTTCGCGGAAGCGTTTGTCCTGCACCGCGGCGGTCAGGTCCTGGTTGGTGGCGGCGATGATCCGCACGTCCGCGCGCAGCACTTGAGTCCCGCCGACCCGCGTGAATTCGCGCTCCTGCAGGACGCGCAGCAGCTTGGCCTGCAGCGACAGCGGCATGTCGCCGATCTCGTCCAGGAACAGGGTGCCGCCGGCGGCCTGCTCGAACTTGCCCGGATGCCGCTCGACCGCGCCGGTGAACGCCCCGCGTTCGTGGCCGAACAACTCGCTCTCCAGCAGGTCGAGCGGCAATGCCGCGCAGTTGATGCCCACGAACGGTTTGCGCCAGCGCGCGGAGTAGTGGTGCACGACGCGGGCGACCAGTTCCTTGCCCGTCCCGCTTTCGCCCTGCAGCAGGACCGTGGTGTCGCTGCGCACCACGCGGCCGATGGTCTTGTAGATTTCCTGCATGGCCGGCCCGCTGCCGATGATGTGTTCGTTGCCGCCGTGGACGGCCGGCAGCGGGTCTTCCCCCGCGGCGGTGAATCGCTTGGCCTCTATGGCGCGCGCCACGAGGGCATGGACGGCGTCCAGGTCGAACGGTTTGGGCAGATAGTCGAACGCGCCGCGCTTCATGGCTTCGATCGCGTTGGTCAGCGTCGTCTGTCCGGTCATGATGACGACCGGCAGATCGAGCCCCGCGGCCTGGACCTTGTCCAGCAGGTCGAGGCCGGTCAGTCCGGGCATGCGGATGTCGACGACGGCGAGGTCGAACGGTTGGGCGCGCACCGCGGCCCACGCCTCGGTGCCGCTTTCCGCGGTTTCGACGCGGTAGCCGCGCTCGCCGAGCGCATCGCGCAGGACGTGGCGGATAAGACGCTCGTCGTCCGCCACCAGGATCGTGCCGCTGGACATGGCCGCTTACGGAGGCGGGACCGGGAGATAGACGTGAAACCGCGCGCCCGCGCCAGGCTCGCTGTCCACGCGGATCGTCCCGCCGTGCTGGGTCACGATCTGCTGGCTGACGGGGAGCCCCAGGCCGGTGCCCTCGCTCTTGGTCGTGAAGAACGGCGTGAAGAGTTGCGCCATGTGGTCGGGCGCGATGCCCGGACCGTTGTCGCTGAACGTGACGCATAGGAACCGGCCCGGATCCGAGGCCGGCAATGCGCCGTCCGCCCGCACGGGCCGGCCGGTGTCGATGCCGGGCTCGGGGACGGTGCGGCGTCCGCCCGGGGGGCGCAGCAGATGAAAGTCGGTCGCCATACGGGTCGAAATATGCAGGACGCCGGCGCGGCGGCGGCGGAGCGCGTGCAGGCCGTTTTTTATCAGGTTGCGAAACACCTGCGAAAGGCGGGCCGCGTCGCCCATGACCGGCGGGAGGCTCGGGTCGAACGCGGTCTCCACGCGAACCCCCTTGGGCGCCGCGACTTCCTCCAGCAACAGCACGTCGCTCAGCAGCTTGTGGACGTTGACCGGCCGCGGCTCGAACGCGGGCCGGGACGACACTTCAAGCAACTGTTCCAGCAGGGCGCTCAGCCGGTCGATCTCGCGCACGATGGTTGCGGCGTAGTCCGCGGACGACGCATCCCCACGCGCCTGCAGGAGTTGCGCGGCGCCCCGGATGCCGGCCAGCGGGTTCTTGATCTCGTGCGCTAACCCCGCGGCTACCACCCCGAGCGAGGCGAGCCGGTCGTCCCGCTGGCGTTCCTCTGCCAGTTCGCGCTGATAGCGCAGATCGTGCAGCGACAACACGAAGCCGAGCGGCCGTTCGGCGTGGTCGAATACGGGTGAACAACTCACGCGGACCGGGCGGACGTGCCGGCCGCGGTCCTGCAATTCGCCCTCGCCCGCGGTGCGGCTGTAGCCCGACGCCTGGGCGCGTTGGACGAGGCGGACGATCCACGGATTGGCGGAGAACGCCGCGGGGTAGGGCGTCCCGCGGACCTGGGTCTGGGCCGTGCCGGTCAACGTTTCCGCTGCCGCATTGAAGAACACCACGACGTCGTTCCGGTCGATGACGATCAAACCTTCTTCGAGATAGGTGGCGATGTGTTCCCAATGGCCGGGTGGAAGGGCGGGGGCCGCGGGCTGCTGGCGGGTCACGCCGACCCCATCGCAAACCGGGTTTTCATTGTCAAGGCGGGATTGCCGAACCGCGCCGGCGCCGGATATGGTTCCGCACCATGCAGGACCCCGAACCGCTGTGCCGGCACGCCGGCCAGCGCCTGGTCGAGGCGTTGCGCGCGAAGGGCGCGGTTCGCCTGCACGGCCCGCAGGACCGCGTCGTCGAGAAAGTCGCCGCGGCCCTGGTCGCCAATTTCCGCGAAGAGGCCGCGCTCGAAAAAGAGGCCGAACGTCTCGCCGACGCCCACCTCGACCAGTCGCCGACGCTCAGCCGCCACAAGGTCGTGCAACTCGTCAAACGCCGGCTGGCCGAAGAGAGAAATTTCGCCCTATGACCGAGTTGTCCGACGCCCGCATCACCGCGCTGGCACGTCTGACCCTGCGGGTGCTCGCGGCCGAGGGCACACTGCTGAACGAGCGCGGCGCCCTGGTCGAGAGCAAGCGGGTGCTGCGCGCCTGCTTCCAGCAACGCGACACCGTCGACGCCGCGGTGCGCCGGAAGATCGCCTCGCTCTCCCGCGGCGTGGCCGAAGGAAGCCCGGAGTGGGACGTGCGTTACCGGCAATATTTCGCAGAAGAATCCCGAAAGCGAAAATTCTGACCGCCCCGAGTTGACAACCTTCCGAAAGTGATTATCCTCCCTCCATTCCGTGAGGGGAGCATATTCTTTCACGGGAAAATCCCCCAAAAACACGTCCGACGGAAAGGAGACGAGGTATGAAAATTCGACCTTTACAGGATCGGATTATCGTCAAACGCATCGAGGAAGAAGAGACCACATCCGGTGGGATCATCATCCCGGATACCGCCAAGGAAAAACCCCAGGAGGGGAAAGTGACCGCGGTCGGCAACGGCAAGGTGGGCGAGGACGGCAAGGTCACCCCGCTCGACGTCAAGAAGGGCGACAAGGTCCTCTTCGGCAAATACTCCGGCACGGAAATCAAGATCAACGGCGAAGAGCATCTGATCATGCGCGAGGAAGACATCCTCGGCGTGATCGAGGGGTAATACCGGGTGTCAGGCCGAAGCGTGGGCAACCATTTCTATCGGCAGGGCGTCGGACGACAATCGGACAAGGCATCAGGAGGATCAGGAATGGCTGCCAAGCTTGTGAAATTCAGTCAAGACGCGAGGGACAAGACCCTGAAAGGGGTGAACGTGCTGGCCGACGCGGTGACCGTCACCCTCGGCCCCAAGGGCCGTAACGTGGTCATCGAAAAATCCTTCGGCGCGCCGAACGTGACCAAGGACGGCGTGACGGTCGCCAAGGAGATTGAACTCGAAGACAAGTTCGAGAACATGGGCGCCCAGATGGTCAAGGAAGTCGCCAGCAAGACCTCCGACGTGGCCGGTGACGGGACCACTACCGCGACCGTACTGGCCCGGTCGATCTATGCGGAAGGCGTCAAGATGGTCGCCGCGGGCCACGATCCGATGAGCATCAAGCGCGGTATCGACAAAGCCGTCACGTCGATCGTGGACGAGTTGCGCGGCTTGTCCAAATCGACCCGCGACCAGACCGAAATCGCCCAGGTGGGTACCATCTCCGCCAACAACGACGCGACGATCGGCGGCATCATCGCCGAGGCCATGAACAAGGTCGGCCGCGAAGGCGTGATTACCGTCGAAGAGGCCAAGGGGCTGGACACCACGCTCGACGTCGTCGAGGGCATGCAGTTCGACCGCGGCTACCTCTCTCCATATTTCGTGACCGACGCGGAACGCATGGAGTGCGTGTTCGAGGACGTCTATCTGCTCATCCACGAGAAGAAGATCTCGGCCATGAAGGATCTGCTGCCGGTGCTCGAGGCCGTGGCCAAGAGCGGCAAGCCGCTCCTGATCGTGGCAGAGGACATCGAGGGTGAGGCGCTGGCGACGCTCGTCGTGAACAAGATTCGCGGCACGCTGCAGTGCGCCGCGGTCAAGGCGCCGGGCTTCGGCGACCGCCGCAAGGCCATGCTGGAAGACATCGCGATTCTGACCGGCGGCCGCGTGATCGCCGAGGAGTTGGGCGTCAAGCTGGAAAACCTGACGCTGAACGACCTGGGCCGCGCCAAGCGCGTGGTCATCGACAAGGACAACACCACGGTCGTCGACGGCTCCGGCAAGAAGGGCGACATCGAGGGGCGCATCAACCAGATTCGCGCCCAGATCGACGAAACCACCTCCGACTACGACCGCGAGAAGCTGCAGGAACGTCTGGCCAAGATGATCGGCGGCGTTGCGGTCATCCAGGTCGGCGCGGCGACCGAGATCGAGATGAAGGAGAAGAAGGCGCGCGTCGAGGACGCGCTGCACGCCACGCGTGCCGCGGTGGAAGAGGGCATCGTGCCGGGCGGCGGGGTAGCCCTGATCCGGGCGTCCGCGAAGACGGAGGGCGCCGTCAGCGTCAACGACGAGGAGCAGGTCGGCGTCAACATCATCCGCCGGGCGGTGCAGGAACCGCTGCGCTGGATCGCCACCAACGCCGGCGAGGAAGGCTCCATCGTGCTGGACAAGGTGCGCGGCGGGCGCGGAGCCAACGGCTTCAACGCGGCCAGCGGCGATTTCGAGGACCTCATCAAGGCCGGCATCGTGGACCCGACCAAGGTCGTGCGCACCGCGTTGCAGAACGCCTCGTCCGTGGCCGGGTTGCTGCTGACGACCGAGGCGACCGTGGCCGAGAAGCCCGAAGACAAATCCGCGGCCGCCGCCATGCCGCCGATGCCTCCGGGCGGCGGCATGGGTGGAATGGGCGGCATGGGCGGGATGATGTAATTGACGCCCTGCCTTCCGACGCTCCGCTGACGAAAAAGGCCCTCCCATACCGGGAGGGCCTTTTTCATTGGAATTACGTACCAGACGATGTTCGATCCTCCCCTAGCCTACATCCCATGCTCCCCCCGCCAAAATCCTTCGACAAGCTCAAGGCACCGCAAACTCGGGGTACGGCTCTCCCGCCGATTCAAGATTCCGACAGGCCGGTGATGCGGATGCCCGCGGAATGGACCTTGTTCTTGATGTTGAGGCGGATCAGCAGCGCCGTGATCGGCTCGATCAGGCTGGCCGCTGCTAGAGGGCCGACGTCGATGGGGTTGATGCCGAGCTTCCGCACCAACTCGGCCACGACCGGCCGGGCGTCCTTGTCGCCGCAGATCAGGACGTCGCAGTCGATCGTGGCGTTCACGTCGCGCAGCAGGTGGGCGGAGATGTTCTGGAGCGCACAGACCACCTGTACGCCGTCGCCCAGGATCTGCTTGGCTTCTTCGGTCGCCGAGCCGGCCTCGGGCATGACGACGCGGCGGGCGTTGTCCGGGTCGAGCGGGACTGACACGTCCACGAAGATCTTGCCCTGCACCTGTTCGTGTACCGTCTCCAGCGTCTTGACGTGCGCCGAATAGGGGACCGTGATGAACACCACGTCGGCCGCGGCCGCGGCCTCCACGTTGTCGGTACCGCGCAGCAGGTCGCGGCCGAGTTCGGCGTTGAGTTCCGCGGCGACCCGCTCGCCTTTTTCCTTCTGGCGCGAGCCGATGATGACCTCGTCGCCGGCCA
Organism: uncultured Binatia bacterium (SeqCode); assembly: GCA_965200125.1. Taxonomy (GTDB): domain Bacteria; phylum Desulfobacterota; class Binatia; order Bin18; family Bin18; genus Bin18. Next base: position 661,859 of record OZ241332.1, read on the forward strand.
GCGCCCAGCGCAGCGCCAGCCCCGGCCCCTGTTCGCCGGTGCCTCCCAGAATGGCAATTTTCACGTGCGTCCTCCTCTACCCGAAAAACTCTTCGACGTTGCCGGAGACGATCGGAATGTCCCGGACCGAGTTGTTTCGAAACACCCGGAACAACACCGTCTCCCCCGCGGGCCGGCTCCACAACCGTTGATAGAACGCCCGCCGGTCGGCCGTCTCCTCTTGATCGACCGCGAGCACGACGTCGCCGGTCTTCAGGCCGGCCTTGGCGCCCGGCCCGTCCGGCAGCAGGCCGGCGATCACCAGATGCTCCTTGAGCATATAGGAATACATGCCGATCCAGGCGCGCGACGGACGCGACACCCGCCGGCCGTAGCGCACCAGTTCCTGGCGGTGTTCGGTGTAGTGCTCGACCGGAATGGCGAGCGAAAAGCGGCCGATTTCGTTCAGATTCAGCGAGACCACGCCGACCATCCGCCCGTGCATGTCGAACATCGGCCCGCCGCCCAGACCCGGATTCATGGCCGTGCTGGTCAGCGCGCGGTCCAGACTGTACTCCCAGTACGCATCGAAGCGGGACACCGCCGTCAGCCCGCCGCCGTTGACCCGCCGTCCGTTTTCCTCGCCCGAACACGCCACGAGAAACACCTCGTCGCCCGGCTCCAGGTCGGCGGACGGGTGGGCGGGAACCGCGGGGAAGCTCTTCTGAGGGACCTGGAGGACGGCGATGCCGGTCGCGAAATCCTGGGCCACGAGTTCGGCGTCGAAGCGGGTATTGTCGATCAGCGTCACGCTGATGCGCGACGCTCCGATGACGATGTAATTGACGGTCAGGATGTGGCCGTCGGGGCTGACCACCGCGCCCGACCCCATCCGTTCGGTGCCCAGGAGTTGAGCGGAATGGTGTTGGACCGGGACGTTGACCTGAATCGAGACGGTGGACGGAATGACCTGTTCGATGAGTTTGACCGACGCGTTCACTGCGCCCCCTTCGGACCGGAATGCGGCAAAAACTACTGGCTGACTTGCGGGAACGCAACCCCACGCCCTGCTGTTGGGCGGGTCTCGGCTCACTATTCTCCGGTCGGGGCAACGCTACGGTCCGGAGACCCTCTCCCGGGGGGAGAGGGGCTTTGTCGTTCCCTCTTCTAGTTTCATCCTCTCTCCCTCCCTTTCGATCCTTCGACAAGCTCAGGACACCGCACGCTCAAGGCATCGCAAGCTCAGAGACCAGGGAGAGGGCTAGAGCCTGCCCCGGACGTGATCCGGGGGGAGGGTCTCCGTTGAGGTTCCTTGCAACGCTCGGCATTCGTCGGGGTGAGGGTCTCCATCGTCTGGATACCTGCTTGCGCAGGTATGACGAGGAGCAGGCACGATGAGGAGAAACTGAGATACGCCTCCGTTCATTCGTTTTCTCGGAGAGTATATAGAGGCGGAAGGGCGACGCATGCGTCGCCCCTACGAACGTGCGCAGGTGAGAGGGGAGTCGATTCGCATGACCACGCCCGACGAACAGACGAGCTTGTCCGAGTACGAGTCCAAACGCCTGTTGGCCGAATGCGGAATAGCGGTCTCGCGCGAGACCCTCGTCCACGACCCACAGGCCGCGCCCGAGGCCGCAGCCACGTTGGGGCTGCCGGTCGCGGTCAAGCTGTGCGGCGCACGCATCGCGCACAAGACCGAACGCAACCTCGTGCGGCTGGGGTTGGACACGCCGGCCGCGGTCCGTCTCGCCGCGGACGAATTGTGGGCACAGCACCGGCCGGACGATGGCGAGGCCGGCCTGCTCGTAGCTGAGATGGTGGCAGGGAAACGCGAACTGATCGCCGGCCTGGTGCGCGACCCCCACTTCGGGCCGTGCGTCGTGCTCGGGCTGGGCGGCGTGCTGACCGAAGCACTGGACGACGTCGTGTTCGCGGTCGCCCCGCTCACGCCCGCGGAAGCCGCGGCGATGATCGACGGCCTGCACGCGAAACGGCTGCTCACCCATCCGTTCCGTGGCGAGCCGCCCGTCGATGCGGACGCCTTGGCCGACTGCCTGGTCCGGCTGGGCCGTCTGGGAGTCGAGCGGCCCGACATTCACAGCATCGACATCAATCCCGTCATCGTCCGCGACGGGCTCCCGGTCGCCGCGGACGCGCTGGTCGTGGTCGGGGCGGTCGAGCAAGGCGAACCTGCTCACCGACCCGCACGACCGTCTTCCGATGAAGTCCTCGAACGCTTCCGCCCGCTGTTCCATCCGCGCGGGGTGATCGTCGCCGGCGCGTCCACGCATCCGGGCAAATTCGGGTTCGTGGCGCTGCACAACCTGCGCCGCTACGGCTACCGGGGCGAGGTCTTCGCGGTGAACCGCGACGGTGCGGAGATATTAGGTGAGGCAAGTTATCGCCGTGTAGAAGACGTGCCGGTCGGACGCGCAGACTTGGCTTTCGTCTGCACGCCCGCCGCGGCCAACCCGGACGTCTTGCGTTCCTGCGCGCGGGTCGGGGTCAAGGTCGCGTTCGTGGCCGGCGGCGGCTACCGCGAGACGGGTGAGGCCGGCCGCGCGCTGGAAGCCGAACTCGTGCAGGTCGCCAACGAGTTGGGCATGCTGCTCGCCGGCCCGAACGGGCAGGGCGTCGTCTCGACCCCGGTTTCCATGTGCGCCCAGATCGTGAGCCCGTATCCGCCCCCGGGTCGCATTTCGGTCGTCAGCCAGAGCGGCAACCTGCTGTCCGCATTCCTGAATTACGCCGTCCAGACCGGCGTGGGCGTGAGCAAGGCGGTCTCAGCGGGCAACGCCGCGCAAACGCAGATTGCCGACTATCTCGCCTACTTTTCCGCGGACCCGGAGACCGACGTCGTACTGGCTTATCTCGAAGGCGTGTCCGACGGTGGAAAGTTTCTCGACGCGGTCCGCAGTCTCGCCGGGCGTAAGCCGCTGGTGCTGGTCAAGGGCGGCGCCGCGGCCGAGGGGCAGCGGGCCGCGCTGTCGCATACCGGCTCGCTCGCCACGGACGACCGCGTGTTCGACGGCCTGTGCCGCCAGTTCGGCGTGCTGCGCGCGCCCAGCATCGAACACGCGTTCGACTGGGCGGCCACGCTCGCCACGCAACCGCTCCCGCGTGGCCGCCGCGTCGTGGTGTTCACCACGGTCGGCGGCTGGGGCGTGCTGACCGCGGACGCTTGCGCCGCGGCCGGGTTGCATCTCATCCCGCTGCCCGAAGACCTGGAATCGGCCATCGGCCGGCTGGTCCCGGCGCGCTGGAGCCGCAACAACCCGATCGACTTGGCCGGCGGCGAAACGCGCGACACGGTGCCCGAAATCCTGGACCTGGTGTGCGCCCACCCCGAGGTCGACGCGGTCCTGCATCTCGGCTTGGGCATTCAGGCCGCGACCGCACATGGCTTCCGCAGTGGTGAATTTCATCCCGATCACGGCTTGGGTCGCATGGCGGACTTCCACGAAAGCCAGGACCGGCGCTACGCCCAGGCCGCGGCCGACGCCTCGCGCAAGCACGACAAGCCGGTGCTGACGGCCACCGAACTCGTGTACACCGACCGCGAATACGGCAACGCCGGCCCGCTCGCGGTGCGCGAAGCCGGCCGCGTCTGCTACCCCAGCGCCCACCGTGCCGTGGCGGCGATCCGTGCCGCGGTGACCTACGCCGAGTTCCGCGGCCGTAGAGCCGGCGATTAAGCGGACTTTCGGTAATGTATCAGTTCGATATCGTCTCCCCTGGTATTCCTGATCCCCTCTCCCCCGGAGGGAGAGGGGGCAGGTGAAGGCCCGGCACTACCGGACTTTCCGCGCGCACGACGACGAATCGGCAGACTACTCAACCATCCAAGGAGGGAGACCATGCGACCGGCCTACACTGTCATCGACGCCGACGGACACGTCGACGAGAAAGCGGTCGACTGGCCGGCGCGGCTTCCGCAGCGATACCGGAAAGACGCCCCGTGCTGGGTCAGCTACCCGGACGGGCGACGCCACATGATCGTCGAGGGGAAGCTGTGGCCGAGCCGGCGCGATTTCTACGGTAAGCTCGGCCTCTGGCCCGAACCCCGAAAGCCCGCCCACCAATGGGGCTGGGATCGCGTGGGCATGCAGGATCCGCACCAACGGATTCCCGACATGGACGTGGAAGGCATCGACGTTGCAGTCCTGTTCGGCACGTTCGTCGGCCTGGGTGCCGCGGCGTCGATCGAGGACGCGGGTCTCGGCGCTGCGGTGGCCGCGGCGTACAATGACTGGTTGGCCGAATACTGCCGCCCCTATCCCGACCGCTTGAAGGGGATCGCCATGCTCCCGATGCAGGACCCGGAGGCCGCCCGGCTCGAGTTGCGGCGCTGCGTCGAACGGCTGGGCATGGTCGGCGCGCAGGTCCTGACCAACTTCGGCGGCAAGCTGTTGCACGAGCCGGAGTTCGGCCCGATCTGGGAGGAAGCGCAAGGGCTCGGCGTCCCCGTCTGCGCCCACATCATCTCGACCAACTCGGCTGGTGTCGATCGTTTCGACCGCTACGTCTTCAAACACGCCTTCTATTCGCTGGATACCATGTTGGCCGCGGCGTCGTTCACCTGCGGCGGCATTCTGGAGCGGTTTCCGCGGCTCCGTGTGGCGTTCATGGAGGCGGGCGCCGGCTGGGTGCCGTGGCTCATGGACCGGCTCCACGAGCACTACGAACTGCTCCCGCAGCAGATGCCGTGGCAGACCCGCAGCCCGGAGGACTGGATCAAGAGCGACAATTGTTATTTCGCGGTGGAGCCGGACGAACGCACCATCCCGTTCGTGGCGCAACTCATCGGCGAGGAGCGGCTGATCTATGCGTCGGACTACTCACACTGGGACTGCATGTGTCCCGATTCGGTAAAGACGCTCCACGAACGGAGCGACCTGAGCGACGGCCTCAAGCGGAACATTCTGGGTGACAATGCGGCGCGCCTGTTCGGGTTGTAGTGCCGCTACGAGAGACGATCACAGAAATTTTCTCTGGAAAGCGCCTACTTCACCTAACGGAGACCTTATCGACGAAAAAATTTCAAAAATATCACCCCGACGATAGAAGGTATGTGAAAGAAATCGCCCACGAGATCAGATTGAAAGGGGGAAATGCCATCGTTAATATTTTTCGTGAGGAGGGACTTGAATACGTGGAGATCGTACAGGGAGCAGCAAACAAATCAAAAGCGGATTGGAAGTACGGCGATTCCGTCGAAGCAATAGAGATGAAGATACTCCTCACAATGCTTGGGGAGGCGTTCGAAGAAACGAGCGACAGAGAGCGAGAAGAATTGATGGAGGAATTTGAAGAAGCGGGAGTCAGGGGCGCGGACTGGACAAAGGGATTTCCCGTTGGTGCAATTATGGCGCAAGTCGGCGTTAGGATGTCGAGTTTCCTCGCTTATCAAATTGTTGTCATAGTCGCGAATGGTGTAGCGAAGGCTGTTATTGGTCGCGGGTTGAGCGTAGCGGGGAATATTGCTCTGCGAGAACATTAGGTCTTTTCGCCGGATCTATTGGCTGGATCATAACAGGCTTGTGGACTGCGATTTCTCTTTCCGGGCCCGCATATCGAGTCATACGTGAAGGCGAGGACGTCGCTTTCGTGCAGGCCGGCTGCTTCGCGGATGCGTTTGGGGATCGTCGTCCGGCCTCGTGTCGTGATTTTGACGAGTTCCATCCGTCTGCCTTCTCTATCTCATCCGACTTTCTGACGGGATGGCAAGTAAGACGAGTCAGGGAGGAATACAATATACGGGAAGGTCGTGTTTCGCTGATTTTATTGGAGTGTGAGGGGTAGGGGCGACCGGCCGGTCGCCCCTCCGGCGTCAATCGTAACTTGGAGAGATCAATTCCCGGCTGCGGTGTTACCCGGCGATTTTCGATTCTTCGGTGACGGTGCGGACTCGCGCCTCGACCGCGGTGTCCGCGAAGAAATCGGGGTCGAGTGCGGTCCAGAAGCGGGCCGGGTTGGCGAAGACGAAGTCGCGGAAGTTCGCCTCGGTCAGCACGCCGTCTTCGACGGCTTCGTAGGCTTCGGGCAGGACGCCGGCCATGTCCGGGACGTCGAAGTGGCCGATGTCCGAGCCGAACAGCGCGTTCAACTGCGCGCCGTACGGGTTGACGGCGCGGTTGAAGGCCCAGGCGTTCAGCGGGTCGTCGGCCTCGCAGCCGAAGTAGAAACGCGGGACGAACAGGTCGCGGATGTCCTCGGCCCGCTCGATGCCGCACGGCGCGAAGTCGTCCAGATGCTCGGGCTCGGCCGTCAGCAGCCCGAGGTGTGCCCTGGCCGCGGCGTCGCCCAGCTTGGCCGCAGCCTCGGGCGCGCCGTATTGCTGGAACAGCGACACGAGCAACTCGTGGTTCAGGTTGGCCGGGTTCACGTCCTCCAGCGCGCGGGGGTTGCGAATCTTCCAGTGGCCGATCAGGTCGCTGTACAGGCCGCACGCCCAACCCACGCCGCCTTCCAGAAAGGCGAAGCGCAGCCGCGGGAAGCGGCGCGTCACGCCGTGCAGAAAGATGGACTTGCAGACCGCCTCGCCGGCCTGGGCGAAATGCCCGATGTGGTTATAGACGAAGTTCGACACCGAGCGGCGCATCCCGATGCCCGACGACGCGGAATGGAAGCTCGGGGGAATGCCGACCTCCAGGCACTTGGCCCAGACCGGGTCGTAGTCGTGGGCGCTGTCGATCCCCAGCGTGTCGTGCCAGATGGCATAGCGGCCGGCCGCGGGCGTCTCGCGCGCCACCGCGGGCACCGGGCGGCGGAGCAGGCTCGACAGCATGGCGACCTTGAAGCCGCGGCCCTTGATGAATTCCAGTTCTTCGACCGCCTCGTCCGGGGTGAACATTGGCACCACCGCGGCCGGGGTCAGCCGGTCTTCCAGGCCCGCGAACTGGTCCGCGGTGTACGAGTTGAACGCCCGACACGCCGCGCGCCGGATTTCATCGTCGCGCAGAAACGGCGCGAACAGCGCCCCGCCGGTCGGATAGATCACCCCGAAGTCGATGCCCAATTCGTCCAGGCGTTCGTACAGGAGTTTCGGCAGCATGGCGGTCGCACGGTCGCGCGTGTTGCGGGTCGGCACGCCCCACCAAGCGGGTTGCAGCATGCGCCGGTCGCGGCGCTCGTCGGGCGATGCCGCGGCCCAGCGGGTGTTGCCGAACTGGTTGGCGACCTTGGCATAGCGTGCGACCACCGCGGGGCCGGCGACCTCGTACAGATAGTCCAGGGCCAGGGGTTCGAATTCTATCCAGTGGCCGTCCGAGTCGATGACCGGATGGTCGAGGCGGGAACGGATCGCTTCCGCGGTGTGGTGGGCTGACATGGGGGTTCTCCTTTGCCTGCGGGTTCTGGAGTTTCCGGGACGGGTATCGGGTCGGATTCGTCGGGAGGATTCTGTGCCGCCGGAGACCCTCGGTTCGATGAGCCTGCGATATGTTGAGCTTGGTCCCTGAGCTTGTCGAAGGGTGTCGAAACATCGAAACGAACCCCGATGTCACCCCGGCCTTCGCACCCCTCCTCCGGCCCTTCGACCGTGAGGAGCCTCTTGTATGTAATTCCCAATGGAAAGCTTCCCTTCAGGTCCCCGAGCTTGGTCGAAGAGGGGAGAGGGGGCAAACGCCCGGGGTCAATCGGTTTTCTTGAGGTGCAGCGAAACGGAGTTCATGCAGTATCGCTGCCCGGTCGGCGGCGGGCCGTCATCGAACACGTGGCCGAGATGGGCGTCGCACGCGTTGCACAGGACCTCGGTGCGGACCATGCCGTGGCTGGTGTCCGTCTCCAAGCGCACGCGGCCGGGCGCGACCGGTTCCCAGAAGCTCGGCCAACCCGTACCGGACTCGTACTTCGTGGTGGAACTGAACAGATCGATGCCGCAGCACACGCATTGATAGATGCCGGCGTCCTTGCAGGCGTTGTATCCGCCCGAGAACGGCCGCTCGGTCGCCTTCATGCGGCAGACGGCGAATTGTTCGTCGGTCAGTTGGACGCGCCACTCCTCGTCGGTTTTCTTGACGGTCGTCGCCATGTCGTTCCCTCCTTGGTTCTGCGCCTCGCTCCCTCGTCGGCTGGCGGCCACTATACCGCCGCCGGCAACTTTCGGAAGAGGCGCGTCGGGTGGCAGTCGCGCCATCCGCACGATCGCCGCGGGAGCGGTTTGCACCGTTTATTGAGAGCATTGCAGACAAGGGGATGTTGGAACTCACCCGAGCATACATGCTCTGCCCATCTGATTGAAAACCCCCGAGCTTGTCGAAAAGCCGAAAGGTCGAACCATGTCGAAGGGTTTCAGTCAGGGGGCGCGGCGAGTAAGCTGGGGTGAATTTCAGGATCGTCTTGTCTGTCATTCCCCGTGCGGACGGTGGGGGGCGGAGTTTCCATGATTCGAGCCAAGCCCGAGGTCGCCCGGCTGGAACCGTACGCCGCGCCGCTGGAAGGCCGGCGGCCCATGCTGCGCCTCGACTTCAACGAAAACACGGTCGGTCCGAACCCCAAGGTGGTCGAGGCGATCCGCGGACTGCCGCCCGCGGCGTATGCGACCTACCCGGAGTACACAGGACTGAACGCAGCGTACGCGGCGTGGCGCGGGGTGCCGGCCGCACACGTCCAAGCCTTCAACGGCGTCGATACCGCGATTCAGACCATCTTCGAGGTGTACGGCAGTACGGGGGAGACGTTTCTCACGACCGCGCCGACGTTCGGTTACTACAACCCCTGCGCGTTGCGGCACGGCATGCGGCCGGACGAGGTGGCGTATCCCCACGATCTGCGCTTTCCGCTGGCGGCGCTGCGCGAGCGGTTGGCCCGCGGCCCCCAGCTCTGCTTCCTCTGCAACCCAAACAACCCGACCGGTACCCTGATCGCCCCCACCGCGGTGCTGGACTTGGCCCGCGGCGCCCCGCGGACGCTGGTCGTCGTGGACGAGACGTACGTCGATTTCACCCGGCAGTCCGTTCTGCCCGCGGCCCTGGCTCTGGACAACGTGGTCGTGCTCCAGTCGCTCTCCAAGGCCGTGGGGTTGGCCGCGCTGCGGCTGGGCTTTGCGATCGGCCCGGAGGGGGTCGTCCGACTGCTGCGCCGCGCGACCGGTCCGTACGACGTCAACGCGTTCGCGGTGACCGCGGGCATGGCCGCGCTGGCCGACCGGGAATACGTCGAGGAATACGTCCGCCACGTTCTGGAGGCCAAACAATGGACGGTCGCACGATTACGGGACCTGGGCGTGCGCGTGTTCGCGGACGGCGGCAACTACGTGCTGGTCTGGCCGGGGCAGGCGGGCATCGAAGAAGCGTTGCGCGAGCGGGGCATCCTCGTGCGTCCGATGCGCGGCAAGCCGGTCATCGACGGCAGCTTCCGTCTCAGCATCGGCACGCGGGAGCAGATGGGTCGCTTCGTGCGGGAGTTCGGCGCGGTGCTGGCGGACGCGGCGGATCGAGGTTGAGCGGGCCGAACCGTAACATCGAATCAGCCCCGCAATCCTCGACCACGAAGACATCCCCCGGCCCCCCGCCGCCTTGACGCGCCAAGGCCGCTTTCCTAAGTTCGGCGCTCCCCAGAATCCCCGCACAGGAGGCCGACATGGGCATCAAAAGAAAACTCTTCGACTATCTGCCCTGACCGTTCGCCATGAGAACGAGGATCGTTCTCAAGGAAAAAGACCTCGACTTCGACCGCATTCTGATCGACCTGCCCAACAAGGAGCAGAAACAACCCTGGTTTCTGGCCCTCAACCCGTACGGCAAAGTGCCCGTGCTGGTCGAAGAGCACGCGTGGGTGTACGAGTCGGCGATCTGCAACGAATATCTCGAAGACGCCTACCCCACGCCCGCGCTGACGCCCACCTCGCCCGGGGAGAAGGCGCGCATGCGCGTGCTGATCGAAATGTGCAACAGCCAGTTCGTGCCACCGGTCATCCGCCTGTTGTACACCAGCCGCAAACCCAAGGCCGAACAGGACCCCGCGCGCATGGCCCGCAACACCGACCAACTCGCCGCACTGTTCCCGCAACTCGAAGCCCAACTCGACGGGCAGGACTACCTGGTGGGCGCGTATTCGCTCGCCGACCTGACCTTCACGCCCTTTCTCACCCTGTGCGAACAGCTCGGCGTGGACATGAGCCCGTATCCGAACGTGGTCGCGTGGCACGAGCGGCAGAAGAACCGGCCGAGCTACGAAGAGGTGCGGATCGGCCTGACCGGCTAACCGACCGCGGTCCGGTCTGCGCGTACCACGGCTGGCATCGGAGCGGTGACGCTTTCTTTCCCGCGCAGGCCGGCCCGTAGGCGTACCGCAGCGGGCAGCCTCTTCGTCCTGACGCTGGCCGCGGCGCCCGCCGCGGCGCAACCCGCCAAGGTGTTCGTCAATTCCGCGGTGCTGGCGATCGGCGACCGTCCGGCGCTGCTCGACCTGAAAAGCCAACGCATCGTCAGCCACGGTGAGAATTTCGAGCCCGACCTGAGCCCGCGGCCCGGGGCCGCGGCGCCCAAGGTGTCGGAGTTCCGCTGTGTGCTGTACCGCGACCTGGAGGCCGGCCGCTTCCGCTCCGAGTGGCAGCGCCGGCTGACGTACCCCCATCCCGGGGTGTGGGAATATACCGAAGTCGTCAGCGGCCTCGACGGTGTGGTGTTGGGTCACGACGGCTTCGGCAGTCCGCCGCGGCGCGCAATGTCGAGCGTGCGCATCGCAGCCCGCCGCAAGGAGTTGCGCCGCTCGCCCGTGTCGGTGCTCGTCCACGCGCTGAGCCGCGCCGACTCCTTTCTGCGGCTCATGGACCAGACGATCCGCGGCCGGCGCCACGTCGTCGTGTCGTTCACCGACAACGACCAACTCGTCGTGCTGGCCATTGACGCGGAGACGCGGCTGTTGGCCAAAGTCGGCTTCGTCGAAGACGATCCGCTGTACGGCGACGTGCAGAACGAGGTCTTCTTCGACGACTGGCGGCAGGTCGGCAAACTCACGCTCCCGTTCGCGTTGACGTATCGGGTGAACGGGCAGACCGTGATGGTGGAACACGTGGACGAGATCGAGAACGACGCGGACCTGACGTCGGTCGATTTCACGATCCCCGACGACGTCGCCTTCCCCGACGAGGCGGGCGCGGAGTGGCAGGGCCAACACGGCGAATACGGCTCGCACCGGGTGCTGCGCCGGCTCGCCCTCGGGCTGCCGGCCGCGGCGCCACGTGACGGCGTCGGCCTGCGCGAGTTGGCGCCGGGCGTGATGCAGGTGGTGGGCGGGCGCTCCCACAGCCTGGCGGTCGAGATGGGCGAGTATCTGATCGTGGTCGAAGCGCCCGAGGACGACCGGCACTCGCGCGCCGTACTCGACACCTTGCGCACGCGCTTTCCGACCAAGCAGGTCCGCTACGTCGTGAACACGCATTTTCACGCCGTGCAGGCCGGCGGGTTGCGCGCGTACGTCGCCGCGGATGCGACCGTCGTGACCGCGGCGCTCAACGTGTCGTTCTTCCAGGACGTGTTCGGCGCGCTGCACACCCAGGTCCCGGACGCCCTGCATCGCCGCCCGCGGGACGCGGTGATCGAAGCGGTCCGCGACGAACGGAAGTTCTTCGTGGACGAACACCGCGTGGTGATCGTCTTCCCGGTCGAGACGGTGCACGCCGACGGGATGTTGCTGGTCCATCTGCCCGAAGAGCGGCTGCTGTTCGCGTCCGAACTGTTCACGCCCGGGGCGCCGCAACAGGTCGCCGAGTGGTGCCACGACCTGTTGCGCGCCATCAAGGCGCAGCGTCTCGACGTGGAGACGATCGTCGGCAGCCGGGGCGGAGTCGGCACCCTGGCCGAATTGCGCCGCACGGTTCGGGAGTCCGCGGACGACGTCGGCATTCCCCCAGCCGTCTCAGCCGTGGAGCATGGCGACTGAATCCGACAGCCCCGGACCGGTCTGCCCGTCCGCGCAGGACCGGATCTGGATGCAGGAGGCGTTGGCCGAAGCCACGCGGGCCGCGGCGGCCGGCGAAGTGCCGGTCGGCGCGCTGGTCGTTTCGGACGGACAAATCATTGGCCGCGGGGCCAATGCCCCCATTGCCACGCACGATCCGACCGCGCACGCCGAAATCCTGGCCTTGCGGCAGGCAGGCCGGCGCTGCGGGAACTACCGTTTGCCGGGAGCAACGCTATACACCACGGTCGAGCCGTGTCTGATGTGCATGGGGGCGCTGTGGCATGCGCGCGTCGCCCGCTTGGTGTTCGGCTGTTTAGATCCCAAGGCCGGCGCCGCAGGCTCGCTCTTCGACGTCCCGCGCGACGCCCGTCTCACGCCCCGTCTGGACGTAACCGGCGGCGTCTGCGAGGCCGAGTGCCGCGGGCTGTTGCAACGGTTCTTCCTCGCCAAGCGGCGGAGCCGGAAACCGTGACACCAAGAGCAAAGCGGCGTCCCCACCCGGCGAGACCGCCTAGCCCACGTCACGCCTGTACCTCTCCCCCATCATTCTCCCTTTCGTCATTCCGGCGTAAGCCGGAATCCAGAGGACGGCGGCACTCACCGCCGATAGATACAAGGCGTTGCGGAGAGAAATTATATACAAAATGATCCCTCGCCCGTTTCGACACTCTTCGACTTTTCGACAAACTCAAGGCATCGCTAGCTCAGGGACCAAATTCAACGAGCTAGTCCCGACGACAGAGGTTGTCATCTCCGATAGACGCTTAGCGTTGGGGGAACCGCAAGGACCTTTACCCTCTCCCTCTGGGAGAAGGTAAGGGTGACGAGGCGTCGGTCCATGCGGCGCATACTCGATCTGCACTTGCGTGTCTTGGTCGGAGCGGACGGTCACGTGACGTATGCGCTCGCCCAAGTGCTCGTGCCAGAAGTGTACTGTGTAGGCGCCCGCGGGGACGTGGGTGAGGCGGAAGCGGCCATCGCTGCCCGTAACGACGGCGTAGGGATGGGCGGTCACGATGACGTAGGCGCGCATCCAGGTGTGCAGTACGTCGCAATCGACGATGACGCGGCCCGGTTGCGTAAAGCGGTGGGTCTTTTCGGACCAATGCGGCAGGCCCATGTTGAAGATGGTCGTGAAGCCGTTCCGGCGGGCGTGGACGTTGTGCAGAATGGCGTCGCTGTTGCGCAGACGGAGCGTCTGTCCGACCGTCACGACCTGTACGCGGGGGACGAAGGCACACGCCACGTTGTCGAGCACCGCGGGTGCCGTCTCGGGCGGTTTGCCCGCGTCGATGCCGTCGAGCCAGACCGCAACGTTGCGGAGGCCACGGTTCGGCCCGACGAGCAGCCGTTCGTCCGCGACGCTCTCCCCACAGAAACCGCGATTCTTCCGAACCGGCAGCCGCGCCGCGGCCCGCGGCGGGCCGTCGTAGATGACGCGACCGGCGATACTCCCGTCGTTCTCGACTCGGATTTCCCGGTAGGCGCCCGCGGGCAACGCGAAGAGCAACGTCAGCCCGGTAACAAGGTTCGCACCGAGGCAGAGGCGTTTCCAAAGGGAATCACATACCGGATGATCCCGCGCCCGTTTCGACCTTTCGACGGGCTCAAGGCACTGCAAGCTCAAGGGGCAGGCCCTTGACTGTGCAACCCTCTGCCACAGAGGCGGGCGAAACGCCCGTGTTCCCAGGGCAGGCCCTTGAGCGTCTGGTGCCTTGAGCTTGTCGAAAGGCCGGAGAATTTTTGATCGGGGAATGCCCGGGAAGGGTTGAGGATCATCTTGTACGCAGTGCCATTTCCAGACGTTCGGCGTATGGCGCGCATATCCGTCATGCAGGCCGTCCATGCGGCATACATGCGAGCCTGCATCCCACGGCGTCAAGGCCGCGGCTCAACCGTGTCACGCCCGACCGTTGGCCCTGACAATCCACGATACCCAATCCACAATCTACGATTCCCCGCCTCTCCGCTTGTTCCACGCTACCCCGCCCGGTAGGTTCGGGCCGCCTGCGCACACCGACTTTGTGACCGGCCCATGCCGTCCGACGCGGGGGCGCGGCGCTTCGGGAGCCTCGCCATGGCAAGCAACGTGCTCGAAAGAATAGATCGGCTCAAACGCGAGCTTGACGGGCTGCGGCTGCCCGACGTGATCGGCCGGGTCGAACAGAAGTTGTGGGTCGAGGCGAACTATCACTCGAACGCGATCGAAGGGAACTCGCTTACCTTGGACGAAACGCGCAGATTGATCCTCCACGGGCTCACCGCCCACGGGAAGCCCCCACGGGACCACCTTGACATCAAAGGCCACGACCAGGCCATCAAGGCCGTGGAAGCCGCGGTTCGGGAGGAACAGGAATTGACCGATGTCTTCATCCGCAACCTCCACAGGGTGCCGTGCGAAGTCAATGCTGCCACGCCCGACGGCAAGCCGACCAAGCGGCTGAGTCCGGTCGGCGCCTACAAAACCGTTCCCAACAACGTCAGAACCTCGACCGGCGAGACGTATTGCTACACCCCGCCCGAACAGACGAAGCCGACAATGGACGACCTCATCGACCGGTACACGTCCCAGGAAGCGAAGGGAGAACATCCCGCCATCGTTGCCGCGGCCTTTCATTATCGTTTCGTCCGCATGCATCCGTTCGACGACGGCAACGGTCGCATGGCGCGTCTGTTGATGAATCTGATTCTCATCAAACATGGCTACACCGTCGCCATCGTGCCGCGAGAAGACCGAAACCGCTACATTCGGGAACTCGAACGGCTCGACAAGACCGAAGACCTGACGCAATTCATCAAGTATATTGCGTCCTGCTGCGCGTACGCCTTGCGACTGTCTCTGAGAGCCGCCCGCGGAGAATCCATCGAAGACGCCGGAGACATCGGCCGCGGAATTGCGGACTTCAAACGCCGCCCGCCCGTGCAAGGGATGAAGACAGACCGGGGAGAGAATGTGTCGCAATACCAGAAAACGTCGAGGGACGACTCATGGACCGCCGGCTTCTGACCCGCGTCAAGTTGAAAAACTATAAGAGCATCGCGGCGTGTGACGTATCGCCGGCCCAGCTTTTGTTTCTGGTGGGTCCGAACGGATCGGGGAAGAGCAACTTTCTCGACGCGCTCCGCTTCGTGGCCGATGCGCTCTTTTTCTCTCTCGATCATGCGTTGCGTGACCGGGGCGGGATCAACGAGGTGCGCCGACGTTCCGGGGGACACCCGACGCATTTCGGGATTCGCGTCGAGTTCTCGCTCGTACGGTCGCGAGGTCACTATGCTTTTACGGTCGGCGCGATGCGGCGGGGCGGATACGAAATTCAGCGCGAAGAATGTTTCGTGGTCGAACCGGACGGTAGCGGTTCTCATTCCTACGTGGTGGAGCGCGGGCATGTCGTCAAAAGTACGCTTTCCGCGCCGCCCGTCGCCGCGGCCGATCGCCTGTATTTGGTCAACGTTTCGGGTGTCCATGCTTTCCGGCCCGTCTATGATGCCCTGTCGGCCACCGGATTCTACAATCTGAATCCCGAGGCGATTCGCGACCTCCAGCCGCCCGACCCGGGCGATTTGCTGGATCGGGATGGCGGCAACGTCGCCAGTGTCTTGTCCACCATCGCGACGCGTACTCCTGATCTCAAGCAACGCATCGAAGAATACCTCGGAAAAGTCGTCCCCGGGGTCGCCGGAGTCGACCGGCGGTCGGTCGGTCCCAGAGAGACGCTCGAATTCCGGCAGAAAGTGCGCGGGGCAGCGCATCCCTGGCGGTTCTTTGCGAGCAATATGTCGGACGGGACGCTCCGCGCCTTGGGGGTGCTCGTGGCGCTGTTCCAGAACGCCGGAGGCGGCGAGGCCGGTCGGCAGTTCGTGGGGATCGAAGAGCCGGAAGTCGCGCTCCACCCCGCGGCTGCAGGCGTGCTTATCGACAGCCTCCGGGATGCGGCCGAGCATGTGCAGATCGTCGTCACGAGCCACAGCCCCGACCTGCTCGACGACAACGCAATCTCCGACGATTCGATTCTGGCTGTCGTGGCGGATGACGGCGAGACACGGATCGGTCCGCTGGACGAAGTGAGCCGCTCGGCGCTCAGGGACGATCTCTACACCGCCGGCGAGCTTCTCCGAATGAACCAACTCGACCCGGACCCGGCGGTTGCGAATCTGAAGCCGAGTCAGCTCGAGTTGTTCGGTTAAGAATCCTGAGCCGTGCGCAGGATTGTGACTATTGTCGAAGGACACGGTGAGGTGGAGGCGGTGCCGGTCCTTCTCCGGCGGATCGCTGCACGTGTCTCGCCCGATGTTCTCGTAGAATTTCCCCGCCCGATCCGAGTCGGGCGGTATAAGATCGTGAAAGCCGGAGAGTTGGAACGTGCCGTCGAATTGGCTGCCCGCCGGGCCGGGGCGGAAGGGGGCATTCTGATTTTGTTGGACGCTGAGGACGATTGTCCGGCGGAGCTTGGCCCGAAGATGTCGAAGCGAGTCACCGCAGTCCGCCCCGATCACTCCGTCAAGATCGTGTTCGCCAAGGCCGAATACGAAGCATGGTTTCTGGCGGCGGCCCGCTCGATTGCCGGGCGACACGGGGTTGCCGACCCTGTTGTTGCACCGCCCGATCCGGAGGCAATCCGGGATGCGAAAGGCTGGCTGAGTAAACGAATGTCAGCGGGCCAATCCTACCGTCCGACACGACACCAACCCGCATTGACTGCGGTCTTCGGTCTCGACTCCGCACGAACGGCACCCTCGTTCGACAAGTTGTGGCGGGACGTGAGGACATTGCTCTCGGTTCCTGAAGAAGACTAGCATTTGCCTTGGCTTGTTCCGCGTTCCCCCGCTCGCTAGGTTCGGGCCGCCCGCGTATTCCGCATTCGTGAGCGGCCCATGTCGTCCGACGAACTCTGCTGGCTGTCCGCGACCGAATTGGCGGCGCGTATCCGTCGGCGCGACGTGTCGTGCCGCGAGGTCATGGACGCGCATCTCGACCGTATCGCGCGGGTCAATCCGCAGGTGAATGCCATAGTGACGCTGCTGGCCGAGCAGGGCCGCGAGCGGGCTGTGGCCGCGGACGCTGCGCTCGCCCGCGGGGAACAGGTCGGGCCGCTGCACGGACTGCCGATTGCACACAAGGATCTGGTGCTCACCAAAGGCGTACGGACGACGCTCGGCTCGCCGATCTTCGCGGACTTCGTGCCCGACCAGGACGAGATCGTCGTCGAGCGGCTGCGCGCCGCGGGCGCGATCATGATCGGCAAGACGAATACGCCGGAGTTCGGCGCGGGCTCGCAGACGTACAATCAGGTGTTCGGCGCCACGCGCAATCCGTACGACTTGGAAACGACCTGCGGGGGGAGCAGTGGCGGGGCCGCGGTCGTGCTGGCGACCGGGATGCTGCCCATCGCCGACGGTAGCGACCTGGGCGGCTCGCTGCGCAATCCGGCGAGCTTCTGCAACGTGGTCGGCTTGCGGCCGGCGCCCGGGCGGGTGCCGACGTGGCCGCATCGCGTGGGCTGGTTTCCGCTCTCGGTCGAAGGGCCGCTGGCGCGCATCGTGCAGGACGTGGCGCTGCTGTTGAGCGTCATGGTCGGGCCGGATCCGCGGGCGCCGATCGCGATTGCCGAGAGCGGGGAGCGGTTTCGCCAACCCTTGGACCGCTCGTTCGCCGGTGTCCGTGTGGCGTGGAGTCCGACGTTGGGCGGCCTGCCGGTTGATCCGCGCGTCAGCGCGGTACTCGCCGCGGCGCGCCCGGTGTTCGCCGACTTGGGTTGCGCCGTGGACGAGGCGACGCCCGATTTCCAGGACGCGGACGAGGTGTTTCGCGTCTGGCGTGCCTGGTATTTCGACTTGGCGCTCGGGGAACTGCTGCCCGAACACCGCGACGAAATGAAGGACACGGTTGTCTGGAACATCGAGGAGGGTGCGAAGCTCAGTGGTCCGCAGATCGGGCGGGCCGAGAAGAAACGCACGTTGCTGTACCACCGCGTGCGCGAGTTCATGGAGCAATACGAATTTCTGGTGCTGCCCGTTTCGCAGGTGCCGCCGTTCGACGTTAGGCAGCCGTACGTCACGGAAATCGACGGCGCCAGGATGGAAACGTATCTGGACTGGATGCGCTCGTGTTCCTACGTCAGCGTGACCGGGCTGCCGGCGATATCGGTGCCGGCGGGGTTCACGCCCGAGGGGTTGCCGGTGGGCGTTCAGATCGTGGGCCGGCATCAGGACGAGTTCGGCGTGCTGCAGCTTGCGTACGCGTTCGAGCAGGCGACGCGCGTGGGCGAGCGCCGGCCGGTTCTCGGATGAGTCGGAATCGTCGAGAGCGGATCATGTGCCCCCGACTCGCCCTCATCCCGACCCTCTCCCAGAGGGAGAGGGAGCGGAAGGCGGTCTTCTCGTCCTTCGACCTTTCGGTAAGCTCAGGGGTCCAGCTCGTTGAGCTTGTCGAAACGGGCGGGGGGATCATCTCGTATATGATTCTCTTTGGATTGAGAGGGGCATGACCCGTGGGAGAGACCGCGCAGGACGGACCTCCTTCGATAGGTCCAGTTGTAGTAGGGGCTACGCATGCGTCGCCCCTACGGAATGAAGATCACGAAAAGGTTCGAATCGAGGCACATCGACGTGTGACCCAAGGGAGGAAGACGGTATGAAGTTCGGATTCATGGAGGATTTTCGGAACCCGGCGCCGTGGCGGCGGCCGTTTCCCGAGCTGTACGCCGCGGTGCTGGATCAGACGGTGCGCGCCGAGGAGTTGGGCTACGATCACGTGTGGCTGACCGAGCACCACTTTACGGACGACGGCTACAACCCCTCGCTGTTGCCGACCGCGGCGGCGATAGCCACGCGTACCAGCACGATCCGCATCGGCACGTTCATTCTGCTGCTGCCGTTTCAGCATCCGATCCGTGTGGCCGAGGATGCGACCTGCGTGGACATCTGGTCCAACGGCCGTTTCGATCTGGGCGTAGGGCAGGGCTATTCGTACATGGAGTTCGACGCGCTGTGCATGCCGCGCAAGGAGCGTTCGGCGCGGCTGCGCGAGGGCGTCGAGTTGATCCAGAAGGTCTGGACGGAGGAAAAGGTCACGTTCGACGGCCGTTTCACGCACGTGAAGGATATGACTCTGAGTCCCAAGCCGGTGCAGCAACCGATGCCGTTGTGGATCGGGGCGCGCGCGGAAAAGGCGACGCGCAGCGCGGCGCGCCTGGGGTGTCATCTGATGGCGACCATCGGCCCGGACCCGGCCCCGTGGTACGTGGATGAACTTCAGAAGTGTGGGCGCAACCCGGACGATTTCCACATTGCGCAACTCCGCCTGGTGTATCTGGCCGACACCGAAGATCAGGCGTGGGTAGACTGTCAGGACCATCTGTTCAGCATGATGGAGTTCTACGGCCACATTCTGGCCGAGGCCAACGACGCCCCGGGCGACAAGGACGTATGGAAGTTCACCAAGCCGAACGAGTTGCGCCACTCGGCGTTCGGCCAGGCGGTGATGATCGGCACGCCCGACCAGGTGGCGCGGAAAATGGAGCG
This sequence comes from uncultured Binatia bacterium (SeqCode), assembly GCA_965200125.1. Classification (GTDB taxonomy): domain Bacteria; phylum Desulfobacterota; class Binatia; order Bin18; family Bin18; genus Bin18. The sequence goes on from OZ241332.1 coordinate 681,269, forward strand.
CTTCGCCGCGGAGTACCGCTGCACGCACTTTATCATGAGCACGCAACTCGCCGGTATGGATCCGCGCAAATCGACCCGTTCGCTAGAGTTGTTCGCCGAGGAGATCATGCCGGCGTTCCGGGGTTAGCGCGCCTCGGTCGTGTTTCCGTTGGCGACTTCGGGGTGATTCCTTGCTGCAGGGGACCCTCACCCCAGCCCTCTCCCAGAGGGAGAGGGAGTAAAAAAGGAAGAGTTGAAGCAGCGAAGTTTTCTTCCTGGTCCCTGAGCTTTCGAAAGGTCGAAGGGGAAAGGGGTGTGTCGTCTATCCCCTCTCCCCCCTTCGACAAGCTCACGGACCACCGGGAGAGGGTTAGAGCCTGCCCCGGACTCGATCCGGGGGTGAGGGTCCCCCGCCGCGGAGAACAGACCGAGCATACGAACCGATACTTTCCCCACGTCACTCCCCGATTTGCCGGAGGCAGGACCCGCTTGTTGCTCTGTGCAGATTCTCAACCGCACGACTCTCGTGCCTGAAACGAGTAGCCACCATGAGAATGGAAGAACTTTTGAAGACCGCCGTCCAACAACTGAACTCGGGCCTCTTGACCAATGAGGCGCAAGTGAAGCAAGCGGTCGTTCTACCGATTCTGCGCGGATTGGGCTGGGACGACACGAATCCCGAGGAGTTCGTCCCTGAGTTTTCTCTCGATGAGGGCTGGGTGGATTATGTACTTTGCCAGACGATGGGGAGTCCATTGGTTTTCATCGAAGCCAAGCGACTGGGCTCCGCCGACACGAAAGGCGAGGAGCAGTTGTTCAGCTATGCTTCCAACAAAGGGGTGCCGTTTCTCATCCTGACGGACGGCAACGTCTGGGACTTTTATCTCAGCATGGCCGCGGGCGTGCCCGCCGAACGGAAATTCTATCACGCGGAACTCAGGCGCGAAGAAAAGATTCCCGAATACGCCCGGTTCCTGGAAGAACATTTGAAGAAGCAACGAGTCAATTCCGGCGAAGCTCGACTCGCGGCCGAGCGGCTCCACGCCGACAACCTGCAGAAGAAGAAGGCGTCCGAAGCCATTCCGAAAGTTTGGCGCAGGCTCCTGGAAACTCCGGATGAATTGCTACGTGATCTGCTCGTAGAAGCGGTCGAAGGCGAGTGCGGGACTCGGCCGGAACTCGACGACGTGGAAGAATTTTTGAAAGCCGCACTTTTCAAACCCTCACCACAACCGTCCACCATTCAGGCGTCCCCCGTACAGTCAGGCCCGATGCGACAATCCGTTGGTTCCAGGTCGAAAATCGTGGGCTTCGTCCTTGAGGGGAAGCGGATGGAAGTCGGCGTCGCCAACAGAACGCTGGCGGAGGTCTTGAAGGAATTTCAGCGCCGCGATGCCGGATTCATGACACGGCTTGCTCCCCAAATCGTCGGGCGGACGCGGCGGCTCGTGGCGCAAAACCGAGAGGATCTCTACGAAGCAGAGGATCTGAGAGAATATTCGCTCGACTTGGAGAACGGTTGGTGGCTGGGAACGAACATCAGCACGGAGAGCGTGCGGAGAAACATCAAGCTCGCCTGCAAAGTCGCCGGGGTACGCTTCGGCACGCAGTTGACGCTGATCGAAGGGTAACGGGGAACTCCCATGACCAAAACGATACTGATTTTGGATGGGACAGTCTGGACTTGGCGCGGGGGTTGATCGGATAGACTTCCCCACATTCCCCTTATCCGGTTCACTCCTCGCCGGACTTCCAAGTGCAGCTGGGGGAGGAACTAATTCCCCACTTCTGCAAGCACATCACGCAACGACTTGGTACGTCCGCTTGTCAGATTCTCGTCGGCCTGACGTATGGAAGCGATATACTCCGGCGCGTTGGCAAGGATGTGGTCGAGGAGCCCGTCGGCGTCTATGGGTGCGAGCACGGCCACGGGCCGACCGCGCTTGGTGATGAGCGTGGCCTTGCTGGTCTCGACCGTTCGGACCACCCGACCGGTATGATCTGCGAGTTGTCGAACCGAAACCGCGTCTGTCATGCTGTTTTCTCCTCCCACCGATGGCACCGCCATTATCTCTCCTTGAGAGTTGTTTCGTGTCCGGCTCCTAGTGCGTTAGTTCGGAATCTTCTCCGCGTGATGTTTCCCTCCCCTCTCCCCTGGAGGGAGAGGGGATGGTGGGTAGAACGCCCCGCTACTGTGGGCGTTCGCCAGAATTAACGAAGTGTCTCCGTCTGGATTCCGGCTTCCGCCGGAATGACGAAGGGAAGGGATTCTGCCTATGAAAATTTCAGACTGCTCTTCACCGCCCGGTTCCGTACGCTCGAATCTACGCGGCGACTTCCTGCGCACGCCGAGCCTGCGCCAAATCATACGTCGCTTGCCGCCGCATCCAGTATTCAGCGTTGCTCCACCCGATCCGTTCCAGCGCCAACGCCATGCTTGCAGAGATGCCGACCCGTCCGTTCAGCACGCGCGATAACGTATTGCGTGCCACGCCGAGACGCGCGGCGCATTCCGTGACCGTCCAGTCGGTGTTGTCCAGAGCTTCGCGGAGGCTTTCGCCCGGGTGTGGCGGGTTATACATCGGCATGATTCCCCCTAGTGGTAATCGACCAAGTTGACATCTACGGGTTCCTTGTCCACGAAGCGAAAAACGATTCGCCAATTACCGGAAACGCGGACGCTCCAAAAGCCCCGCAGGTCGCCGGTCAGCGGATGCAGCCGGAATCCGGGCCAGGCCAGATCTTGCGGTTTCTGCGCATCATCAAGCTCGGCCAGTATGCGGCGAATGCGCAGCACATGGTTTGGGTTCACTCCACGCGCGTCATCGCGTTCGTATATTCTTCGCAATCCTGCATGCGTGATCTTCATGCGCTCCCTTTCGTACCGCGCAACAAGGCATGTTGCAAATTGCGCCGTGAGCCTTGCACCGTTCGGGACGCGACTCGGAATCCGCTCGCCACGCCCGCTTCGTCCATGCTCCGGGCCGGGCTCACTTGTCGCCGCGGGGCGGGGCCTGCTAGGCAGCGGTGTTCCGTGAATGGCGAACGCAACAGCGGAGACGTGCATGACCAAACCGACGCAGATTCTCGAAGGGGTGCGGGTGCTGGACCTGACGCAGTGGCTGGCCGGGCCGCAGGCCACGCGGCTGATGGTCGATCTGGGTGCCGAGGTGGTGAAGGTCGAACTGCCGCCCAAGGGCGAACACAGCCGCCACATCCGCATCGTGCCCCGCGACGGCAAGGACGGCGCCACGCCCAGCTATTTCATCATGCACAACCGGGGCAAGAAGAGCCTGTGCGTGGACATCAAGCGGCCCGAAGGGCAGGCCGTCATCAAGGACTTGGTGCAACACTCGGACGTGCTGTTCGAGAATTTCACGCCGGGCATCATGGAACGCTACGGCCTGACGTACGAGCACGTGTCCAAGGTCAATCCGCGCATCGTCATGTGCTCGGTCTCGACCTATGGGCAGACCGGGCGGTATGCGCGGCGGATCGGCAACGACTTGGTGGCGCTGGCCGCGGGTGGGCTGCTGCATCTGGTGGGCGAGCCGGACGGCTATCCGGCCTATCCCGCGTCCGCGATCGGGGATCACATGACCGCGCTCAACGCGTTCGGTGCGATCATGGCCGCGCTGTTCCACCGCGAGCGGACGGGGGAGGGGCAGTACATCGACTTGGCGCTCGTGGATTGCACCTATAATGCGCACGACTGGGCGCTCGCCGCGTACAGCGTGACGGGCGGCAAGATCGACCCGCAGCGCGGCGGCTCGCAACGCGCGGGCGCGTTTCCGTACGGCGCGTTCAAGTCCAAGGACGGCTACATCGCCATCGGGCTGATTACCGAGGCCCACTGGGTGACGATGGTGAAACGCATGGGCCGCGAGGACTTGCTGACCTCGCCGGAGTTCAAGACCAACCGCTGGCGCATCCAGAACGCGGACGCGCTGCGCGTCATCATCGAAGAGTGGCTCCAATCTTTGCCGAGCGACGACGAGGCGATCCGGATTCTGGCCGACGAACTGCGCCTGCCCGTGGCGCCCATCCTGTCCATCGGCCAGTTCGCCGAGGACCCGGACCTGAGCCCGCGCATGGTCGAACGCACGCCCAACCCAGACTACGGGGAACTGCACCTGCTGAAGTCGCCCCACAAGTTTTCGAAGACGCCGCCACACATTCCCGGCCCGGCCTCGCGCCTCGGCCAACACACGGACGAGTTGCTGGGCGGGGTGTGCGGCTATTCGGACGCGCGGATACGGGAACTGCGGGAGCAGAGGATTCTGGTGGAGAACCCGGACGCCACGGCCTAGACCGTCGTTCCCGATTTTGTTGTAAGGTGCGGAATCAGCCTGCCGGCTCCTCCCGCGGGCGAATCCGTAACACAAGGAGTGAACCCATGCTACCCGTTGGTTATCTGCCGTGTACTCAGGACCCGCCGTCCGGGGCGAACATGGCGCGCGTGATCGACGAATTGACGGCCGAGGCCCAAGCCGCGGAGGCCAGCGGCTGGGACGGCTGCTTCCTGACCGAACACCACCAGCAAGAGGACGGCTATCTGCCCAACCCGCTGTTGCTGGCCGGGCTGGTCGGCATGAAGACCGAGCGGATCAAGGTCGGCACCTGCGTGCTGCTCATGCCACTCCACCATCCGGTGCACGTGGCCGAAGACTGCGCGGTGATCGACTTGGCCACCAAGGGCCGCCTGGTGCTGAGCGTCGGAGTCGGCTACCAGCCGCAGGACTTCGACGCGTTCGGCATTCCGATTACCGAGCGGGCGTCGCGCACCGAGGAGGCCATCGACGTCATCCGCAAGAGTTGGCGCGGCGAGCGGTTCTCGTTCGAGGGCAAGCATTTTTCGTATGCGGAAACGCTGGTCACGCCGACGCCGGCGCAACGGCCCGGGCCGGACATCTGGATGGCGTCGTGGACGCCGGTCGGGTTGCGCCGGGCCGGGCGGCTGGCCGACGGTTGGATCGCGGATCCGGTCCAGAGTTTGAGCGTCATCAAGGACTATGCCGCGCGCTACCGGGCCGCGGCGGAAAAGGCGGGCCGCACACCGTTCATCTGTCTGATGCGTGACGCGGTGATCGCCGACAGCATGGCCGGAGCCGAGGCGGCCAGCGCGCCGACCATGTACACCCACCGCTTCTATTTCCAATACGACGCGTACGTGCCGGACGAACACATCAAGGACGTGAAGACGCCCGACGATCTGACGTTCGACATCGCGGCCAGGGAACGCTTGGTGGTGGGGTCGCCGGACGACTGTCTGGAGCAACTCCAGATGTGGAAGGAAGCGATCCGGCCCGATTATCTCATCGTCCGCTTCCGGCAGCCGGGCGGGCCGTCGCACGCCGACACCCTGCGCGCGATCCGCACGTTCGGGGAGAAGGTGATTCCCCGGCTGTAGCGGCACGGGGCAGGGGGATTTTTGATTGTGGATTGTGGATTGAGAGCTGTCCCCTGAGCGTGCGGTGCCTTGAGCTTGTCGAAAGGCCAAGGGATCGAGAACCCCTCCCGAAGGGTAAAGTCCGCCCGGTCATCCACGCCTGTCATTGCTTTCCACGCTCATGCCGCTTCCCCTGACCCGACAGTTGGCCGACTTTGCCGCGGGGCTCGACTCCGGCCGGCTGCCGCCCGCGGTCGTGGACCGCGCCAAATATTTCTTCCTCGACTATCTGGGCGTAGCGGTGCGCGGGTCGCTGTCCGAGTCCAGTCGGCCCGTGTATGAGCTAAGCAACGGTCTGGGCACGGGCGGCTCCGCTACTCTGTTGGGCCGTGGGGAGCAGGCCGCGTTTCCCTACGCCGCGTTAGCCAACGGCACCGCGGCGCACAGCCTGGAACTGGACGATACCCATCAGGCCGGTTCGATCCATCTCGGGGTTTCCGTCTTTTCCGCGGCGCTGGCCGTGGCCGAACACCTCGGGGCGAGTGGCGCGGCGTTCCTGACCGCGGGCGTGGCAGGCTTCGAGGCCGCGGCACGGCTGGCGATGGCGGTACGGCCGGCGGATCACTACGCTCGCGGGTTTCACCCCACGGCGACGTGCGGAACGTTCGGCGCGACGGTCGCCGCGGCCAAGCTGTTGGGGCTGGATGCGGCGCAGTGCGCGTCCGCGCTGGGCATCGCCGGCAGTCAGGCCGCGGGGAGTATGGAATTTCTGGCCGACGGCGCGTGGACCAAGCGGCTCCACCCGGGCTGGGCCGCGTTCAGCGGCATTCACGCCGCGCTCCTCGCACGAAACGGGTTCGTCGGACCGGGGACGGTGATCGAAGGGCGGGACGGGTTTCTCAAAGCCTACGGCATCGAACCCGACCCGCAGCAGATCGGGGTCGGGCTGGGCGAGGATTTCCAGATTCTCCACACCGCGGTCAAACCGCACGCCTGCTGCCGCTACACCCAGGCGCCGATCGACGCGGTACTCGCTCTGGTACACGAACATGCGGTGACGCCAGACCAGGTCGAGCGGGTCACGATCGGGATGCTGGAGACCGGCATTCCGGTGATCTGCGAGCCCGCGGACCGTAAGATTCGGCCGGCGAACGTGGTGGAAGCCCAGTTCAGCCTGCCGTTCGGCGTAGCCGTGGCGCTGGTCGAACGGCGGGCCGGACTGCGTGAGTTTTCGGAGGCCATGCTGCACGACGCCGAAATTCAGCGCCTCATGCCCAAGGTCGGTTACGCGCACGACCCCGCATTGGAGACGAACTATCCGAAAGAATGGCCGGCCTGGGCGCGCGTCGAATTACGGGGCCGCGGCGAAGTGTTTGCCAAGGTCCGCTATCCCAAGGGCGACCCGGACAACCCGCTGTCGTGGGACGAACTGATCGCCAAATATACCGAACTGGCAACCGCGATGTGGCCGGCCGAACGAGCGGCCCGGGTGTGCGCCGCGGTGCGCCGGTTGGAGACCGTGGGGGATACGCGCGCCGTGACCCGCGAAGCGGGCGGCGCCCATGCGGTCGGCTGAACGCCCCGCGCAAGGGGCAAGGAGGAGGACGACATGGATTACGGATACGTGTTTCCCGGCGGCGTACACGTGTACAAGGACGTGATGCTGGCCGAACGCCGCGGCTATACGCACGCTTGGCTGTACGACTCGCAGATGCTGTTCAGCGACGTGTACGCGGCGCTGGCCCTGTGCGCGACGCATACCAAGACGATCAAGCTCGGCCCCGGCGTCACCAACCCGGCGTCGCGTATCGCGCCTGTCACCGCGTGTTCCATCGCGTCCATCAACGAACTCGCGCCCGGCCGCACCATCCTGGGCATCGGCACCGGCAACACCGCACGGCGCACGTTGGGAATGCCCGCGGCGCGGCTGGCCGACATGCGCGAGCACGTCGACGTCTGCCGCGACCTGCTGGCCGGCAAGACCACGCCGTACCGCGAGGGCACCCGCCAACGCATGGTCAAGTTCCTGAATCCCAAGGGCGACTGGATCAACATCAAGCGGAAAATCCCCATCTACGTTGCGGCCAGCGGCCCCAAGACGCTGGAGTTGGCGGGCGAGATCGCCGACGGGATCATCCTGTTCGGCGCGGTCAGTCCCAGCCTGATCGAGTTCGTGATGAACCACATCCGCGCCGGGGCCGAGCGCGCCGGCCGCAACCCCAAACGCATCTACACGCTGTGCATGACCGCGTTCCACGTGACCGACAAGGGCGAAAAGCTGGAGACTTCCGCGGTGCGGCAGGCGGCCGGCCCGTTCGTCTCCTCGTCGAGCAACATCTTCGCGTTTTCGTGTCCCGATCCGATGGACCTGCCGGCCGACCTGCGCGACGACCTGATGGCCTTCAAGCACGCCTACCGCGAACCCGAAGGCTCGATCGAAACGCGCCACCTCAAGCTGTACGCGGACTATCTGCAGGGCTTCAAGAAGGAACACGAACCGTTGGTGACGGAAAAGATGATCCGCGCCACGACCCTGACGGGCACGAAGGACGAGGTGCTCGACGCGGTCCGCGCCATGCAGAAGGCGGGCATCAAGCAGGTCGCGGTGCAGCCCGTGACCGACGCCCGGCAGACCATCGAGTCCTTCGCCCGCGCCGTCATCCGCCGGATGAAATGAGTGGGAACGACAGGCGTGGGCGCATGCCTCGCGTGGCTGGATTGACGTATCCGCATACCGTTCGTAAGCTCTTTCACTATGGAGATGACGCTCGACATCGACGACGCGCTGATGAAGCGGCTGCGCGAAGAAGCGGCTCGGCGTAAGACCTCACTGTCCGACATTGTTGAGGCCGGACTCAGGCGTATCTTGACCGAACGTCCGCCCATCGCGGCGCCGCCGGAGATCCCGCCGCCTCTCCCCTCATGGCACGGTGGAGAATTGCTGGTCGATATTACGAACCGGGATGAATTCTACCGGGTGATGGAAGAGGAATGATGTGCTCGCTTTCGACACCAACATCCTGGTGTACGCCGCCAACAGAGACTCACCATTCCATGTACCATACCGCCAGCGTCTTATTGACGCAGGGAGCGGGCCGTCACCGGCCTTTCTGACCTGGAACGTCTGTTATGAATTCCTACGGGTTGTCACCCATCCGCGTGCACTCGGGTCCCCCTGGAATGCAGAAGATGCGTGGCGCTTTGTCGTACGATTATCGGAGCAATGGGGATTCGAACTGCTGGTCGAAACGCCGTGTCATGGAGCCGAGTTAGCCCGGAGGCTGGCGGAGTTGCCGGACATCCGCGGCAACCTGATCCATGCCTGCACACCGCGGTGTTGATGCGAGAGCACAGCGTCAGCCGGATATGTACCCGCGACGCCGACTTTCATCGGTTCCCGTTTCTGACGGCCATCGATCCTTTGGAATAGACGGTCGGGACGCGTCCTTGCGCCATATACTCCTGTCCGGGGCGGGGAGGCGGGCGGTTGGTTACAGAGCGAAGATCAGTTGTGGATGGCGTGCCGTTCGACGTAGCTCAGCGCTGCACGGGCGAGTAGCCCGGAACGGGTATCGCCCTCGCGGGCCGCGGCTTCATCCACGATGGCGAGGACCCGTGCAGGCATGGTGATATTCACCCGTTTGGCCTTGCTCGATAACTTCGAGATGTCGACCGCGACGACCGCCCAGATTCCGCTTTTGTAGGCCCTGTTGGCTTGGTGAGTTTCGAGGGGTGCCCGTTCGGGAACCATCTCTCCGTCCATGAGCAGCCCTTCGAGATGGCAAGCAATAGCTTCGTGCGCGGATTCGATGGCGTCGTCCAGACTGTCCCCCGCAGAGAAGCAACCCGGCAAGTCGGGCACCGACACGCCGTACCCGCTCGTGTCGTCTTTGTGAACGACGATTGGAAATCGCATCAATGTTCCTCCCAGTTCCACCCGGCTTGTCGAAAAATGCTACGCAACGTCCCTATCGGAACGTCCTTCGTTGGATGCTTGACGGTGACACGTCCAGGTTTCTCGGTGTGTACGAATTGGTGGTGGCTACCCTTGGTGTTTCGCAACACCCATCCGTCTCGTTGGAGTCTCCGAACGATGTCCGAGCTCTTCATAGGAAGTTCGATACACACTATGCGCACTATTACACTTTGTCAACTCCGGCAGCGTCTGGAGTCTGAGAATTATCGAGTGTCTTTCCTGCGAAGGGGTCAGTCGGGCCGCGGTTGAACCAGGACCGCGGTGCCGGTGACGGCGCGTTCGCCGTGCCCGTTTTCGACGACCAGGTCGCAAAAGACGGTCGGTTGGCCGTCGTCGGCATGCTTGTCCGTGACCATGCCCCAGAGCGAGACCGTCTCGCCGTGCCGAATCGGCGTGCGGAAGGTGGTGTTGAACGTTTGTAGCCGCCAGCCAGCGAAATGGTCTTTGAGCATCTGACACAGATACGTGGCGTTCAGCGGGCCGGGCACGATGGGGCGGCTGAGGCCGGCCTGCTGCGCGTCCTTCTCGTGGAAGAAGAATTTGAGGCCGGTGATGTTGCACACGCGGGCGTACGCCAGAACCATCTCGGTGGTCGGCGTCTTGTGGACGGGGCCGATTTCGTCGCCGATCTCGATCTCGTCGAACGGGCGGATCGACGGAAGCGCTTGGCTCATGCGTCCTGAAATGCCGGCATGACTTCGGCGGCGAAGAGTTCGAGCGTCGCCAGAAACTCGTCCTGGGCCACGTCGCTGAACATCATGGTGAACAGGGTCACGCCGTTGTCGTGCTTCGCCTTGAGGGCGTCGATCACCTCGGTCGGGTCGCCGCACGCTCCGCAGCGTTCCAGCTCGGCGAGGCGGCCGAGGGTCTTCTGCGCGGCGGGGTATTTGCGGTCGAAGTCGGCCTTGTCCTTTCCCAACACCACCAGCGTCTGTTCGGAGATTTCGATCTCGTCCGGGTCGCGGCCGACGGCGCGGCAGTGATCGGTCACGACCTTCCACTTCTGTTCGAGTTTGTGAGCAGCGGCCGCGGGACAGTTCCAGCGGTCGGCGTGTTCGGCCACGATCTTGAGGCCCTTGCGTTCGGCCATGGCCCCGATGGTGATGGGCGGGTGGGGCTGCTGGATCGGCTTGGGATTGCAGTGCGCGTCGGCGACCCGGTAATGGGCGCCGTCGAACGAGGCCGGCGTTCCGCTGAACATCCGTTTCATGATCTGAACGCCCTCATCGAGTTGGTCGGCGCGCGTCCCGCCGGACGGAAAGGGATAGCCGTACGCTTCGTACTCTTCGTTCATCCAGCCGGCGCCGAGGCCGATTTCGAGCCGGCCCTGGCTGATGTTGTCCAGGCTGGCGGCCATTTTCGCCAGAAAAGCCGGGTTGCGGAACGAGTTGCACAGCACCAGGCCGCCGATGCGCAGCCGGCTGGTGACCATCGACATGGACGACATCAGCGTCCAGCCTTCCAGAAAGTCGACCTGTTCCATGCCGCGCGCCCACATGTGGTCCGTGAACCAGATGGAGTGGAAACCCGCGGCCTCGCAGGCTTCGGCGCGCTCCTTGAGCATAGAGAACGGCAGGCCGATCTGGGGTTGGAACAAACCGAACTGAACGGGGCGGTCCATGCAGGACTCCTTTCGTTGGAGGGGGGTATCTCCGACGTGGGCAGTGGCGGCGCCGGTCAGTCGAAGTCGGCCTCGTGCTCGTCCAGGTACTCCACGATGCGGGCGAGCGCGATTTCGAGGCGCTCGCGGGACTGGGCGAAGCAGAGTCGGACATGGGCGTCGTTGCCGGGGCCGAAGGTGAAGCCGGGCGCAAGGCCGACGTTCTTCTCGGCAAGCACGCCGCGCACGAAGTCGAGGCTCGATCGCAGCCCGCGCACGCGCGGAAAGGCGTAGAAGGCGCCCGCCGGCTCGTGCAATTCGATGCGCGGATGCGGCGCCAGCATCCGCATGACCGACGCGCGGCCGGCCCGGTAACGCTCGCGCAACTCGCGCACGAACGGTTCGCCCTGCGTCAGGGCCGCGATGCCCGCCCGCTGGATGAACGGCGGGGCGCCCGTGTTGCTGCACTCGGACAGCGCGGCCATCTGTTCGCCGTAGCCCGCGGGGACGACCATCCAGCCGAGCCGCCAGCCGGTCATGGCGAACGCCTTGGAGAAGCCGTTGACGACGATCAGCGGGTCGTCCGCCGCGGCAATCGACAGAAAGGACGGCGCGGCGTCGCCCGCGAAGACGTGGCGGTGATACACCTCGTCGGCGATGAGGACGATGCCGCGCGGCCGACAGAAATCGAGCAGCCGTTGCTGTTCGGCGCGCGGCATGACCCAGCCGGTCGGGTTGCAGGGCGTGTTGAGAAACAGGGCTTTCGTCTCGGGTCTGGCCGCGGCGAACAGGTCGTCGAGGTCGAGCCGCCAGCCGTCCGGTTCGAGGCGCTGCCGCACGAAGTCGAAGGTCGCGCCCGTCATCTGGAACGCCCGGTCGATGTTGGGCCAGTTCGGACTGACGATCAGGCCGTGATCGCCCGAACCGAGGGCCATGCGCGCGGCCAGGGAAATGCCCAGCATGGTCGAGCCGGGCACCGTGATCCGGTCCGCGGCGAGGTCGATGCCGTACAGCCGGTCGAGATACTGCTTGATGGCTTCGCGCAGGTCGGGCCGGCCCGCGGGATGGTTGTAGAAAGTCAGCCCCTCGTCGAGTGCCTGTTTGGCGGCCTCGCGGATGAACGCGGGGGTCACGAGGTCGCCTTCCCCGAACCACAGGGGGATGACCGACGGATCGCCGATACGCGGCAGCCCGACGCGGGTGATGCCGTTCTGTTCGAGGGTTTCGAATTCGTGGCGCAGCATGTGTATGGGGAACGGCTCGTTTGGCGTCGGAAGCATAGCCCCGGTGGCCGGAACTCGGCAACCCGCCACGTGAATGGCTCTACCGCAGCGGGAGGGCAACGGGTATAGTGCCGCGTATAGATATAGGGTGTGTTGGGCTGATTGACCGAACGGCAACCGTTCGCATTTTCTCTCCTGAGACGCACGCACCGAGGCCGGTATGGATTTCGAGTTGACCGAAGAACAACGCATGATCCGCGACCTGTGCCGCGATTTCGCCAAGAAGGAGATCGCGCCGTACGCGGACGAGTGGTTCGACGCCGAATATTTTCCGACCGAAGTCTTCGAGAAACTGGCCGACCTGCGGCTGATGGGTCTGCTCATCCCCGAGGAGTACGGCGGGAGCAACGCCGGCACCCTCGGTATGGTGATGGCCGTCGAGGAACTCGGCAAGGTCGATCAGTCCATCGCCACGACCTTGCAGGCGCACCTGACCATCGGCTCACTGCCCTTTCTCCACTTCGGCACCCACGAACAGAAACGGCAATGGCTGACGCCGCTGGCGACCGGCGAACATCTGGGCGCCTTCGGCCTGACCGAACCGCAGGCCGGCTCGGACGCGGCCAACATTCTCACCACATCGCGCCTGGAAGGCGACGAGTGGGTCGTCAACGGCACCAAGAGTTTCATCTCCAACGCCGGCACGCCGCTGAGTTACGGCTTGGTCGCGCTGACGGCCAACGCGACGCCGGACAACGGCGCGAACTCGGGCAAGAAAGAATACAGCGCGATCATCATTCCCAAGGGCACGCCGGGCTACACGGTCGGCAAGCCGTACAAGAAGATCGGCTGGCACACGGTCGATACCCGCGAACAGATTTTCGACGACGTGCGCGTGCCGCGCGCGAATCTGTTGGGCGAGCAGGGCTCCGGGTTCCGGGCGTTTTTGAAGACCCTGGAATGCGGGCGCATTTCGGTCGCCACGCTCGGGCTGTCGCTGGCCGAGGCGTGTCTCGATCTCTCGTTACAACACGCGCTGGAACGCCGGACGTTCGGCAAGCCGCTGGCGTCCCATCAAGCCATTCAGTTCAAACTGGCCGACATGGCGACGCAGGCCGAAATGGCGCGTCTGATGATCTACCGTGCGGCTACGCTGCGCGACGCCGGCAAGCCGTACGCGACCGAGGCGGCGATGGCCAAGCTGGCCGCGTCGGAAATCGCGGTCAAGGCCGCGGAAGAGGCGGTCCAGATTCACGGCGGCTACGGCTACGTCCGCGAGTCGCCGGTATCGCGCTTCTACCTGGATTCCAAGATTCTGACCATCGGTGAGGGAACCAGCGAGGTCCAACGCATGGTCATCGCCCGCCAGCTCGGCTGCTGACCGGGGGCCGGGAGCCACCGACATGTCCGCGTATTTCGATCTGTCGGGAAAAACGGCCGTCGTGACCGGCGGCAGCAAGGGACTGGGCGAACAGGCGGCCCACGCCTTGGCGGAGGCCGGGGCCGACGTGGCGCTGGTCAGCCGCACGCGAGCCGATCTTGATGCGGTCGCCGCGGACATCTGCGCCGCTACGGGCCGGCATGCGGTGGGATTCGTCGCCGACGTGACCAGGGACGCCGACATCCGGGCGATGGTCGCCGCGGTCATGGCCGAATTCGGGCAGATCGACGTTCTGATCAACAACGCCGGCATCGGCGGCACCACGCCCGTCCGCGACCTGGACGAAGCCGAGTGGGACCGCTTCATGGACCTCAACCTCAAGGGGCCGGTGCTGTGCTCGAAACACGTCGGGGCGGAAATGGCGCGCCGCAAGCAGGGCAACATCATCAACGTGTCGTCCCTGTTCTCGAAGATCGTGGCGCGCTACATGGCGGCCTACGGCGCGACCAAGGCGGCGCTGGTGTCGTTCACGCGCACGCTGGCGTTGGAGTGGGCGCGCGACAACATCCGCGTCAACGCGCTGTGCCCCGGCTATTTCGACACGCCCATGAACCACGACTTCTGGGACACCAAGGGCGGCAAGGGGATCATCAGCCGGATTCCGATGCAGCGCGTCGGCGACCCGAAAGAGATCAAGCCCGCGGTCGTCTTCCTGGCGTCGGACGCCAACACGTTCATGACCGGCACGACCCTGTTCGTCGACGGCGGCCACAGCTTGGTAGGCTGAGATTCAGACCGAAGGGGGCAGACGCGAACCGGTGGTAGGTGCGAGGGAACGCCATGGAGACGTATCGATTTTGTGTCGTGCTCGAAAAAGATCGGGACGGATATTTTGCGTTCTGTCCGGAACTACAAGGCTGTTACACGCAGGGCGACACATACGAAGAAGCATTGGAAAACATCGAAGATGCCATACGGCTGCACATCGAAGACAGATCGGCTGCCGAAGAGAACATTCCGCAAACCCAACACGTCAGTTTGGCCGCGGTAGAGATCGCGGTATGAGTGACCGGCTCCCACGGGTAACGGCCGCGGAGATAATTGGTGCCTTGCAGAGAAACGGATTCCTCCTCACCCGCCAGAGCGGAAGCCACAAGATATACAAAAACGATCGAGGCAAGAGAGTCACGGTTCCCGACCATGCCGGCAAAACGCTCCATCCCAAGGTGCTGCGCAACATCCTTCGAGATGCAGATTGGACGATAGAAACGTTTCGAGCCCTTCTCTCGTCTTGAGAACGATGGGAAAACGTCCGGGGAGGAATCATGGACGCCTGGCAACATCGATACAAAGACAAATTGCTCAGTGCGGAGCAGGCCGCGGGCTTGGTGCAATCCGGGCAACTCGTCCGCCTGCACATCGGCAAACCGCCGATTCCGATTCTGAACGCCTTGGCCGCGCGCAATGGCGCGTTGGAAGACGTGACGCTGATCCAGTGCTACCCGCTGCACGACCATCCGATCTGGAACGAGGCCGTGTATGACGAATCGTTCAATCGCATCGTCGATTACGTGGGCGCGGGCTGCAGGGAAGGGATGAATCAGCATTACGTGGACTTCCTGCCGCTGGATTATCCGCAGTACGCCAAACAGGCCGAACAGGGCCGGACCAACACCTGGAACGCGGACGTGTTCTACGGCGTGGTCTCGCCGCCGGACGAAAAGGGCTATTGCAGCTTCGGCAGCGCGCTCTGGTACAACAAGGACGTGGGGCGCGCGGCCAAGTGTTTCGTGGCCGAGGTCGATTCCTCGTTCATCCGCACCCACGGCGATAACTGGATTCACGTATCCGAGATCGACCATCTGGTCGAAGAGAGCCTGCCGTTTCCGGTCGGCACGCCGCCCCCGCCCGACGAAGAGCAGGGCACGCTCGAAGTCATCGGCGAGTTCGCCTCCACCCTGATCCGGGACGGCGACACCGTCCAGATGGGCATCGGCGCCATTTCCGAGGCGATCGGCCTGTTTCTGACGGACCGCAACGATCTGGGCATCCACAGCGAGATCATGACCGCCAGCCACGTCGAACTCGTCAAGCGCGGCGTGGCGACCGGCACATACAAGACCGCGCACAAAGGGAAGGCCGTGGCCGCGATGGTGGTCGGCGGCGCCGACCTGGAGTTCGTGCACGACAACCCGGCTTTCGAGTTGTACAGCGTGCTGTACACCAACTCCCTGCTCACCATCGCGGCGCAGCATCACCAAGTCGCCGTCAACAGCACCCTGTCGATGGACCTGACCGGCCAAGCCGCGGCCGAGTCACTCGGACCGCAGATGTATTCCGGGATCGGCGGGCAGATGACGTTCATGATGGGCGCCATGTATTCGCCCGGCGGACGCTCGATCATGGTGCTGCCCTCCACCGCGCGCAAGGGGACGCTGTCGCGCATCGTGCCGACGCTGGAACCGGGCAGCACGCTGACCACCCCGCGGCAGTACGCCGATTACGTCGTGACCGAGTTCGGTATCGTGAACCTGCAAGGCAAGACTCAACGCCAACGCGCCGAGGCGCTCATCAGCATTGCGCACCCGGACTTTCAGCCCGAGTTGAAGAACGCCGCGCGCAAGATGTTCTGGCCCTGAGTCCTCCGGTTCGACTCCGAACGGGAAGAGTGCGGGCCGCAGAGCGTCATCAAATTCGGGAGAGACTGCCGGTTCGATGCCAACAGTTGAGCCTGCCACGTCGGCACGGAAGAACGCCGCGGGTCCGTATCAGACCTTCGGGGTGCTCATACTCCTCGTCTGCGGTCTGACGTTCCCGGACATGGCGCGGGCCGAGTCCATCGACGCATTGTTGGCCCGCCCCGCCGAATTTCACCGCAAGGAAGTGAGCGTTACGGGGCGAGTGACCTCGCTCGTGGTTGACCGGGGAGAGAAACCATCCACCAAATTCAAATTACATGACGGAGACCGGACCATCCCGGTGTACATGCGCGGGGCGCACGAACTCAGCCGCGGGACGCTCTACCGCGTGGACGGCGTGTTTCTGGTCAAGCCTTCCAACGACGGGTCGGCGCGGATCAGCGGTATCGTGGGTCGCGTAGCCGCACCGCAGGCCGTGGAGGTCGCCACGGGCGAACCCGCGGAGACGTACCCGCCGGACGCTGTTGGCTCTGACGCGGCGGCGTGGATGGCGACCGACTTGGCGGGCGAGTACGGATTGTCCGTCAGCGACCTGTTGGAAGACCCGGCAGCGTTCGACCGGACCGACGTCGGGCTCTGGGGCACGGTGTCGAGCCTCGTCGTCTCGCCGGGCGATACGCCTTCCACCAAATTCAAACTGGACGACGGTAGCGGGGCGCTGCCCGTATTCATGCGCGGAGCCCATGCGCTGGTCGAAAGCGGCATCTACGAAGTGGACGGCGTCTTTCTCGTCAAGCCCTCGCGTTCCGACGGGGACCGACAGCACGGCCTCGTCGCCCGGACGGTGGAACCCCTCGCCACGACCGTTGCGTTGCGCGAAGACCCGCCGGAGCCGCCCGCGGCACAACCTGCAGTCGTTCCCCAACCGTCCGTTGTTCCCCCCTCAGAACCGATCCCGGAATATGAACTTGCCGAGCTGCTGGCCGATCAGGCCCGGTTCGACCGGCAGGTCGTCAGCGTGACGGGCCGGGCAACGAGTCACACCACGCGTTACGGGGCGCGGACTTATCAGAAATTCAAGCTGGGAGACGCGAGCGGAGAAATCCCGGTGTTCGTGCCGGAGATTTCGCCCTGCCGGCAGGGCCAGCTTTGCAAGGTCACCGGGGTGTTTCTGATCAAACCGGCCGCGGCCGGTGCGCCGCGGGTCAGCGGCATAAAGGCGAACGTGGTCGAGCGGATTGCTGACGCCGCCCCCCGCACGTGGCGGGGCGCAGTATCTCGCAGCGGGCCGCAACGACCCGGCGCCCAACAGGGCGTGGACGCGGCGACGAATCTCTTCGAGGCGCTCTGAATCGGGGCGGCACGAACGGCCGCCCCGCGCAAGGGACCGGTCAGCCGACCAGAATCTCTTTGGCGTGCATGGTGTCGAGGTATTCGCGCACCGCGGTGATCTTGCCGTCCGCCAACTCGACCAGGAAGTGATACTGGTTGTTGTACACCTTGCCGTTGGCGAGTTCGCCGTACGACTCGGCTTCGACCGCGACGTTGTTGCCTTCGGCTACCAAGCTTTTAGGCGTGATCTTGAGGCCGTTCGGCATGGCCGATCCGATGCCTTTGACGAGTTGCCCGAATTCGGCCTTGGTCTTCGTGCCCGACAGTTCGAACTTTCCGGCCACCCACCACGTCGCGTCGTCGCGCATCATGGCCAGCGCGTCGTCGAATTTCCCGGCGGAAAAGTTTTCGAAGAATCCCAATACGACGCCCTTGTTGGCATCTGCGCTCATATCCGGCCTCCTTTGTCCGTATCGCCGTCCGGCGATGTAAGGGTGAAAATTGGGGCCCTTATAGTCCAGGTCCGCGGCTTGCCGCAAGCCGACTCCCTCTGGGAGCGGGCCGGGGAAAGGGAAGGGGCAAATGGATACCTTGGCCGGTTCCCCCGTCGTGTTGTTCGCCGAGCGTGCGCTGTGGTATCCGGTCCGAGGGTTGGCGCAAACGACCCCGGGGGAACACATGTTCGAGACGCTGGCGTCCGGCTACGGACTACTCGAAGGCCCGCGCGTGGACGCGCACGACAATCTGTATTTCAGCGACGTGACGAACGGCGGCGTGTATTGCCGCGACCCGAATGGCGAGGTCACGACCGTGGTTCCGCGACGCCGCGGCGTCGGCGGCATTGCGTTGCACGCCACGGGCGGGTTGGTCATTTCCGGAAAGAACGTCTGCCACGTCCGCAACGGTGAGACCCGCATCCTGTTCCAACAGGCGGACGTGCCTGGCTTCAACGACCTGTTCACGGACGCCCAGGGCCGGGTGCTGGTCGGCTCGCTCCGCTCCGACCCGTTCAAGCTCGCCGTCCGGGTGCCGGGCGAACTGTGGCGTCTGGACGCCGCGGATGCAGCCGTGGAATTGTACGGCGGCGTCGGGATTACGAACGGCATCGGCTTTTCGCCCGACGGGCGCCGGTTGTACCACTCGGACAGTGCCCCGCGGCACATCATCCTGCACGACGTGGCCGACGACGGGACGATGACGAACCGGCGGGTTCTCGTCACACTGCCCGACCGCGGGGTGCCGGACGGACTGGCCGTCGATGAAGACGGCTGCGTCTGGGTAGCCGTGTACGATGGCGGCTGCGTGCTGCGCTACACGCCGCAGGGCCGGTTGGACCGCCGGCTCGACGTACCCGCCAAAGCGGTGACCAGCCTGTGTTTCGGCGGCGCGGACCAACGCGACCTGTACGTCGTGACCGCGGACAACACCGACGACCCGGCACGCAAGGGCAGCATTTTTCGGCGCCGTGTCGACGTACCCGGCCTGCCGGTCACACCGGCGAGCATCTGACGTAGGGTGCGTCAGGTACAGCACGTGAGTGCATACGCTCCCGGAATAGAGGCCGTTGCAAAGCGGAACGGAAATCGAAGGCAAGGAGGGGTGCGATCATGGAGGCAGTCTGGTTCGCGCAAGTGGCGGTGACCGCATTTTTTGCGATCGCCTTTCTCCAGTCCGCGGCGGACAAATGGATGGACCGCGCGGGCAACATCGAATTCTTCAGCGGACATTTCGCCAACAGCCCGTTGGCCGGACTGGTGCCGCTCATGTTCTGGGCCATTACCGTGTTGGAATCCGCGGCCGGCGTCCTCAGCGCCATCGGTGCCGCACGGCTGCTGCTGGGAATGGGGACCGACTGGGCACTGTATGGTCTGGTGCTATCTACCGTATCGTTGCTGAGCCTGTTCTTCGGCCAACGACTGGCCAAGGACTACGCCGGCGCCGCGGTATTGGCGAGCTATTTCGCCGTCGCACTCCTCGGCTTCGCCGTACTCGGGCGGTAAACCCCTGACCGTTCTCCCTCGACGTTCCGGTGGTTGGACCGTCCCGGAATCGTGGCCGTGTATCGCAAACCGGCAATCTGACGCTGCCCTAACCAGCAATTGGACGGTGTCCTGACCGACAAATGGACGCTTGCCTAACCGACAATCAGACGCTATGTTGACCAGCAAATGGACGGCGATAAATCCTTGTTTTCCAGGATTTTATATCCTGTCGTGCAATCTGCGTTGGCGGATACACCGGCCGTCTGCCTGCTCGGTCCACGGCAGAGCGGCGAGACGAGGTTTGCCTGGCCGTTTGCACCCAAAATCGGAATCTCGATACGTCTCGAACGTCTTGCAACCCCGATAATGACCTCCTCGGAAGCAACAAGCGTCTCAGCAGAAAGGGGAGCCCGCCATGACGGATTTTCAAACCGCCACGTTGGCTGTGCAGGCAACCGCCAACACCCAAGCCTTCTGGATAGGGGCTGGACAGATTGCCGTCGCCGGCATTGGCGTGATCGTGAGCGCCGTTCTGATCCTCAGGGCGTTACGTACGATGGAACGGTCCGGAGAACGCCGCGAAGCCGCTCATGAACGTCGGCACGCCGAAACTATGACTGCCTTACGGACTCTGATTGAACGCACCACGCCGAAGAACGGGGGAGGCCATACCGGGACCTAGCGCTGCGGCCCGTTCGCCAAAGCCCGCCGGGCGGCCCGTGTCGCTCCTGTGCTGGACCATCACGGCTTCGGAATCCACGGCCCGTATCGTCAGCACCATAGGCCCCCTGTCCTAACAGCCATTGGACGGGTCTCCTGACCAACACTCGGACGGTCATCTAACCGACAAATGGACGCTTGCCTAACCGACAATCAGACGCTATGTTGACCAGCAAATGGACGGCGATAAATCCTTGTTTTCCAGGATGTTATCTCCTGTCGTGCAATCTGCTTTGGCGGATACACCGGTCGTCTGCCTGCTCGGTCCACGGCAGAGTGGGAAAACGACGCTCGCCCGACAACTTGCACCGGAACGGACGTTCGTCAGCCTGGACGACCCGGGCTACTATCAGACGGCCACGCGGGACCCGGCGGGGTTCATCACCAGCCTGCCCGACGAAGTCACTCTCGACGAGGCGCAGCGGGTGCCCGACCTGCTGCCCGTCATCAAGCTGGCGGTAGATCGCGACCGCCGACCAGGGCGATTCCTGCTGACCGGATCGGCCAATCTGTTGTTGCTGCCCACGGTCACCGAATCGTTGGCCGGGCGCATGGAGATCGCTCATCTCTACCCGCTGACCGAAGCCGAAAAAGCTCGTAGCCCGGGCCGTTTTCTCAGTGCGCTGGTCGCAGGCGATCTCCAGCCCGACATCCGTCCGGCGCGGGCAGACGTGGGACCGGCGTTGCCCGACCGGATGGTTGCCGGCGGCTATCCCGAGCCGCTGACGCGCTCGCCCGTCCGCGCCCGGCAATGGCACCGGCAATATCTGCGCAGTGTCATCGAACGCGACGTGCGCGACGCATCGCGCGTGAAGGACGCCGACGCCGTGGCCCGACTCCTGGAACTGCTGGCCCTGCGCGGCGCCCATCTCCTCAGCATCGTCCGGCTGGCCAGCGAACTCGGTTTGCACCGGGAGACGGTCGAACACTATTTCACCGTGTTGGAACGGCTCTTTCTCGTGCACCGCCTCCGCGCGTGGCACCGCAACACCGCCAAACGGCTCATCAAGACGCCCAAGGTGCACCTGCTGGACACCGGCTTGGCGGCCACGCTGGCCGACCTGCGCGCGGACGACTGGCTCGCTGCGCGCCACCGCATGGGCCGTCTGCTGGAGTCCTTCGTCGTGCAACAACTCGTGGCTCAGGCGGCCTGGACCGACCCCGACTTGCGCTTCTGGCACTACCGCGACAAGGATCAGGTCGAAGTGGACGTGGTCCTGACCCGAGGCCGGAAGGTGTGGGGCCTCGAAGTCAAGGCATCGCGCTCGTTAGCCTCGGGCGATGGAAGGGGGCTGGCCCGACTGGCCGCTCACTGCGGCAGGAGTTTTCAGCAAGGCATCCTGCTTTACACGGGGGAAGCCCTGCTGCCGCTGGGAGGCGACAAGCGCATGCTGGCGGTGCCGCTGAGCGAGTTGTGGGAGCGGTAGGCGAATATTGTCCGTAGGAATCAGATAGGTAACGCGAACCACCGTAACCGCACCCCATTACCCCCCACGGAGGGGAATTGACGGACCTTAGCATCCCGTTTGGGATAGACAGCTTTTCAGTGCGCCATGACCGGCGCATTCTTGCCATGCTCGTTCATGCCCTGTAATGCACTTGCTCACACTGCTAACTATATCATGCACCACGCGCCCCCCTATTTAAATCGGATAGGTTCACACCCCCTTACAGTTACGATGTAGCCGCGCACCGCGACCGTAAGGGGGAGCAGTGGCTAGGTGTAAATCTGGGCAGGAACACGCCTAGATACGACCGTGCTATTTTTTCTTGTTCGGTCGCTGTGTCAAAGGAGACCCGGCAGCCGATTTCGCCGCCTTGCTGGCTTTTGGATCACGGAGAACCCTGGCCGCGGCCGAAGCTGCTTTCTTGCTCGTCACTTCTTTGTTTCTGGCCATACGTTTCACCTCCTCTCTCCATATATTGTGGTGAATCTAACCACCACGACCATATATTGTGCTCGTCTGAAGGAAATGTCAAATCAATTCTTCCAGTGATCGTCGGTACCCGACCAGGGGACAGGCCCCTCTCCATGCCTCTACGCGATTATGATCGCAGCGTTTGGTCGATCAACGCAACATCCTTCTTCTCCAGCCCATAAAGTCGATAGACGGTCTCGTCGATCTCCCGTTCTATCGCTGCAGTATCGGCGCCCGGGTCGGCTTCCTTCGCCGTCTGGATTTTGCCGGCGAGGCGAGACAGACGCCTTTGCGTTGTCGGCTTCGCCTGCGCAACGGGGACGCGCTCCATGAAAATGCCCCGAAACTCCATGTCCCCGCCGTCGAACGGATCATCCAGGCACGGCATGGATAGGCGGAAGTACAAATCAAGGAGTTTCGAGTTCAAGAGGGCAACAAGGTATTCGTCACTACCGGGAATAATGAAACATTTGTCGTTTGCCAGATGATTTTTCCTGTCGAGCAACGCCCGCATCTCTCGCCCGATAATGGGATAGACGATTTTCGGCTTCCCGAACGCCTCATGATAGGCGATGTCATCTTGGATCTCGAACCACTTATAGCTGCCGGGTTTCCGTCCTCGTTTGGCGTCACGTCGAGCCTTTGGCTCCAGGTCAAGACGGAAACGTGCCAGATGCCGTTTTATGGCGGGGTAATGTTCGATCTTCGTCCCACGTCGTGTGAAGATTACGTGCAGGCCGGGCCAATCCGTGTGCCAGCGCCGCACATCCCTCCCGCGTAACCAGGGCTTGATGAGATCGGCGCTGCTCGGGTCTTCATTAATCAAGCGAGCCCGCGTGCCCCCGTCGATGACGAAGGCATCGTTCAAGCCGGTCACAACGCCCCTATAGATGTCGTCTTTCAGGTAATCTCGAAGTGACGTCCCCGCGGCTTCGATCTTGTCGCGCAGCCGCAGCAGCGCCGGTTCCACCAGGGACCAGCCCTTGTCCGACAACGCGGAGATGGGCATGGGGAAACCGCATTTTTCCATGAACAGGCTGGGGTCCGTCGTGCCGTCTTTGCCGCGCACCGTGGCGGCGTGCAGAGTTTTGGGGCAGCAGCCTTTCTGCGCCAGCAGGACCGAGGGGCGAACCGTGGCATCGAAGGTGCCTGTCCGACCGAAATCGAGAATGGAAAGCGGCGGGGTGTCCTGCTTCAGAAAGGCCCGCAAGGGCTCCCCATAACCTGCACGCATGAACTTGTTGGAGGTGATGAAACACAGCAGGCCGTTCAACTTGAGCAGGTCAACGCCCTTTTTGAAGAAATACGTGTAGATGTCGGCCGTTCCTCGGTAGAAGTCGCCGTATTCGGTGCGCAGCCGCCCCTTGTCCGCGATCTTCTCGCCGCGAATGTAGGGCGGGTTGCCGATCACGGCGTCGAACCCTTCGGCGACACTGAACATCCATTCCCGGTCGAACCACGCCGCGCCGGCGTTCTGATTGTACGGGTCCCACGTGGCGACGGCTTGGGCGTTGTCGTGTCCGAATCCCAACGCTTCCAGCTTCAGTGCGAGCTTGGCCCGCAGCGCGTCGTCCTGTTTGCGCAGGCGGCGTTTCGTCTCCCGCGTGCGGGCGTTGAAGTATCGCTCCCGCACGCGCCGCAACTCGTCTTCCATCGTCTTGATGACGTCGCTGCCCAGCACGCTTTCCTGCTTGTCGCCCAGACCGATCAGGGTATTGGCCGCAACGAAGCGGGTCTCCAGGTTGGGCAGCGGGCGAATGCCGTAGTTGTCGTTCGGGTCGGCGTTGGTGCGCTGCTCAATGACGAGCGAGATGAAGAAGCGCAGCTTGGCGATCTGGCAGGCGACGGGCTGAATATCCACGCCGAAGATGCCGTTCTGGATCAGATACAGTTTACGGCCGAAGTCGGAGTCCCGATAGGCGTCGAAGGTGCGGCTGATTGCATGCAATTCTTCCTCGCGTGCCTCGCTGTTCGTGGCGTCGAAGGCGGCCCCGGCCCGTGTGGCGGCGAGTTCTTTCTGCAGCGCTTCCCAGCGAACGTTGTCCGGGTCGAGGCGCCGCAACGCGAGGGTCAGCTTGTGGAGCACGCCCATCGGAAAGGCCCCGGAACCGACCGCGGGGTCCAGCACGCGCAGCTCGGCGATGGCGCGAATGATGGACTGTGACTCGCCGGAGTCGAAGAATTCCCCGGCGTCTTCATAGTCGAGCAGGTAGCGAAGCCGGTCGCGCCAGTATGTGCCGTCGCCGTCCGTGGGGTGGCTGTTCTCTGCCAGGGCCGCGGCCAGCGTCTCGTCCACCATGTAGTTCACGATGTGGCGCGGCGTGTAATAGGAGCCGGTCGCCTTGCGTGCGGTCTCACGCGTCTCCGGGTTGTAGGCGGCCAGGAGATTCTCGAAGACGAGGCCGAGCAACTCGGGGTCGAGGGCGACCTCGCGGTCGAGCGGCGTATTTTCTTCGACCGTGAACTTGTAGCCGCGAAACAGGGGAAAGAGGCCGTTCGCGTCGAAGAACAGGCGTGCCGGCACGTACAGGTCGCGGCCCTGGGCGGGGTTGTCGGTGAACGCGTCGATGCGCCGTCCGCCGGCCCTCGTCCCTTCGAAGTCGTCCAGACAGTCGAACAGGCCGCCGTTCACGAAGGGAACCGACTGCAACGTCGCGGTGAAACCGTCCAGGTCGGTGAGCAGGGCCCGGTAGCGGTATTTGCTGAAATCCCGGTGGTCGGGATTGTCGCGGCGTCCGGTGGCCGACGGTTTTCTGAATGCGCGCTTGCCGATTTCCGTATTCAACGTGGCGAAGAACAGATTCTGGAGCACCGCGCGGTAATAGTCGGTCCGGTCGGGCGCATGCTCCTTGAGCGCGCTGCGGGCAAAGTCTTCCTCGAACACCGTGTCGGGTGCCAGCCCCTTTTCTTTCAGGAACCAGATGAACAGCAACCGCGTAATCAGCCGGATGACGTGCCGCTGCGCGTTGCCGTCCCCGGCCCCATCGTCCGGGAAGCGGCATTCCTCGACCGCGCGCTCGAACCAGCGGAGCAGTTCGCGGTAGAAGCGCCGGTTCAGTTCCTCGACGTCGAGCGCCCGTTCCCACGCGGCGTGCAGGTCGTCGAAGCTGCGTACGCCCGCGGCGGCGACCAGGCTGGGCAATGCGAGTTCGGCGAGGATGTCGGTATGCGCGCGATGCGGGGTCCGGTCGGTGCGGATGCCTTTGACGAGCGTCACTTTCTCCAGCACGTCGCGGTTCGTGTCCCGTTTGTGGACGCGGCGATGGACCACGGCGAGCGACAGCGTCGTCCCGTGCCGGAACAGGATGACGACCGGCATACCGAACAGGCGGTTGACGGCGCGGGTGGTGTCGGCCAAGTGCGTGCGGTTGTAGTCGTCGCCCTCCAGATCCACGGCCAGGAACAGGAAGGATTCGATCACGCCGGGCTCGAATCCTTTGCCGTCGAACAAGCGTGCCTGGTCGGCGATTTCCTCGCCCGTGACCTGAAACACGATGTCGACGGTGCGCCAGGAATCGAACAACGCGCGCTGCTTTTCGGTCAGCGGATCGTCGCGGGCGTCGAACCGTTCGAGAAACTCCCGGACGCTGCCCACCTCGCCGGTTCGCGTGCTTCGGTAGCCCAGCACCCCGAACAGGGTCTCCGCACAGGCGCGCAATGGGGTGCCCGCGGCGAAACCGGACAGGGCGTCGTTGAGGGCTTCACGCATGGGAGGGGGCGCCGGCTTCGACCGCCGGGCGGGTGTCCGCGATCACGAGCCACGTGACCAACGCGAAGTCCGCGGCGCGGTCGGGCCGCTCCGTTTTCCTGGTCAGCTTGGCCCCGCGGTCCCGGCCGAGTCGTTGCTGTTCCGCGTTTCGGAACGTTTGGGAGATACTCTGCAACGCAGCCTCGAGGAGCGCGTCGTATGGTTCCATGCGTTGGCCGTGGTCCGTCTCGCGGTCGAAAGCGTCTTCCAGGGCCGCGGCCGCCTCGGGCCGCCCAACGGCCAGCAGGCGGAACAGCGCGAGGCTCTGTCTGGCCTGACGGAACGTGTAGCGTACGCGTCCGTCGGCGTGGACGTAAACGAGAAAATACGGCTGCAAGACGTTGGGCGTCCGGTCGGTCGGCACGGTTCGTTGCTTCAGGCAGAAGATCGCGCCCGGCCGGATCGCGGCGGCTCGGGGGTCCGTCCGCTCGGACGCGCTGGCGGCCTCGGCGTCGACGATGGCGTAGATGCCGAAGGGGGCGGCTTCGAGTTCCGCCCGGTTCCGCTGCATGTATTGCAACAGGTCGGCGACGAAGTCGTCGAGCGTCAAATCGCTCATGGCGATGCCGTCGTCCGTCTCCTCGATGTCGAGAATCTCGTTGCGCAGGCGTTTCAACTGTTCGTCACGGAACGTGAGTTCCCCTTCCGCGGCGTCGCGGCTCAGCGGATCGTCGAGCCCGGTCGCCGCGGCGTCCGCCAGGGCCATGCGCGCCTCCACACGGTTCTTCAAATCCAGGTAGCGGTCGAGATGCTCGGTCGGCCAGAAATTGGTCATGGCGACCTGTCGGTTGCGGCTGCCGAGCCGGTCGATGCGTCCGAAGCGTTGCATCAGCCGGACCGGATTCCAGTGAATGTCGTAGTTCACCACCGAGTCGCAGTCCTGCAGGTTCTGTCCCTCGGACAGGCAGTCGGTCGCTATCAGAATGTCGATTTCTGCCCCTCCGTCTTTGCGTTGCTGCGCCCGCGGAGCGAATTGTTCCAGAATGTCGATGAATTTCGATGCGCCCGTCGTGCTGTGGTTGCCGTCGCCGCCGGTCACCAAGGCAATCTGAACGTCGCGTCCGAAGACGCGCCGGGACTGCACCATGTCTTCGTACACGTAGCGGGCGGTGTCCGCGAAGGTGGTGAAGACGAGCGTCTTGCGGTTGGGACGCCCGTCCTTGTCGGTGGTCGGGTGTACGACTTTGTTCGCCAAGACGTTCTCGAGCGCGGCGAGTTTGGCGTCGCGTTCTCCGGTGACGTGTTTCGCCGTCTCGTACAGCGCGCGGAAGGTTGCCCGATCCTCGCGCAGGTCGCGTTGCCAGCGGTCCACGTCGAGGTCTGCCAAGCGATATCGCTGGGTCTTGCCGACGGTGAATTCATCGTCCTCGTCGTCCCGACCGGGTGTGGATTCCACGGCCTCGTTTCCGCCGTGCGTGCGCCACGCTTCGATGCGTCGGTCGAGACCGTCCATCGTATCCAGCATCCGCCCCAGCGTGAGCGTGAACGCATGGGCCGAACTTTCCAGGCGTTTCAGCAGGTTCACGCGCAGCATCGCAATCAGCCAATCTTCCCGGTCGCGCTGGTTGAAATTGAGCCGTTTTTTCTCCGCTTCCAGTGCCGACGGATCCCGCACGTATTCCGACGGCATATAGACCGCCATACGGAAGGTCCCGATCCGGCGGTGCAGGTCGTCGTAGGAAAGGACGCCGTTGCGGTCCGTCGGCGGATGCAGATTCTCGGGCTTTGCCCGCCGCGGAAACCCACCGATTTCCGCGTTCACCTTGGGGAAGAAGCGGCGGATGTGCTCGCGCGAACGGGCGATGGTGACGGCGTCCAGCAGGGCCAGAAAATCCGCGCCCAAGTTTTCGATCAACCCGTGTTTATCGGCTTTTCCGCCCCGGCGCTCGTGCTCCCACTGTACGAATTGACGTTGGGCGACGCCGAACAGCGTCTGGATGTCTCCGATTCCGAGGGTCTCTCGGAAGGCGTCGACCCGTTTTTCGGTCATCAGGTAAACCTGATTGCGCAGGTCCCGCAGGCTGGTATTGACCGGCGTGGCCGACAACATGAGCACCTTGGTATGCACGCGGTCTTTGACGACTTCTTCCAGCAGCCGGTTGTAGCGGCTCCGCCTGATGACGGTGCCCGCCTCGTCCGTCCGGTCGCGGCCCTCGTTGCGGAAGTTATGGGACTCGTCGATGACGACGAGGTCGAACGCACCCCAGTTGAAGTTTCCCAGGTCGATGGATCCCGCGCGGCCTTCGTAGCGGCTCAGGTCGGTGTGTGCGAGCACCGTGTAATTGAGCCGATCCTTCTCGAAGGGGTTGTTGCGGTAGGCCGCCCAGGACGTGTAGCGAACCCAGTTCTCCTCCAACTTCTTGGGGCACAGGACGAGCACCCGCTCGTTGCGCAACTCGAAGAACTTGATGACGGCGAGCGCCGTCCACGTCTTCCCGAGCCCGACGCTGTCCGCCACGATGCAGCCGTTGTGGCGCAGCAGCCGGTTGATTGCATTGGTCGCGCCCTGTTGCTGAAATTCGTACAGGGTCTTCCATATCTCCGTGTCGTAGAGCTGGACGTCGTGCAGCAGACCGGCGCGTTCTCCACGTTCGGCGAGCCAGTCTTCGAACACGTGAAACAGCGTTTTGTAGTAGATGAACTCCGGCGCGTATGCCCGACCGAGGCGGTCGAGCGCCGCCAACACCTCCGGCTTGGCGTCGCGGGTGAGCGCGGTGTCGGTCCAGAGACCGTCGAACCATTGGATAAGCGGCTCCCGGTCTCGTTCGTCACGGACTTCCAGATTGAGTTCGATATTCGGCGTTGCGCCGAGCCCGAGTCCGCGGCGGGTGAAATTGGAACTCCCGACGAGCGCCGCGCTGCCGCCGTCCCCACGCGCAACGTGGTAGAGTTTGCCGTGCAGGAAATTCGCCCGTTTGACGGTTCGGATATCGACGCGGGCCGTGATCCAGGCAGCGCACGCTCGGGCAAGCGGCTTTTGCGCCAATACCCGGTTCGGAACGAGGCCGCTCTCCGTATTCAACCGGAACGACTTGGCGTCACCGGTATCGGGGTCGAGCGCGCCGACGCTTTGCGGCTCGCCATATAGAAAGCGCGTGTAGTTGGCACTCTCCAAACTTTCCCGCAGGGCTTCGTATGCGTAGATCGTGAAATAAGCCGACACGATCGACAGGTTCGAGTCGGGCGCCGTCTGTTGCCGGAGAAAATCTCCGACGCGGCGCTGTCTGTTGTCGATGATCGCGTTCATTTCGTCGAGCCGCTCGAGTTCCACGCGGTGCCGTGAAGTTGGGGCCGGTTGGTGTCGCCGATCTCGAAGCTCAAGCGGTTAGGTTTGCCCGGGCGTGCGCTGCATCAACCGGTCGCGGAGGGGGGCGTCGGTCGCCATGTCGATGGCGGTCCAGGCCAGGGCGAGGGCGCCGTCGATCAGGGCCTTGTCCGCGGCCGGGGTGATGCAGTGCGCGGTGAATTCGGGCTGGTGGTTGACCGCGGGCAGAGAGTCGATGCCGATGAACGGATGGAGCGAGGGCAGGGCGAGCGACACGTTGCCCATGTCGGTCGAGCCCGCGGCGCGCTCGGTTTGCGGACCGGGAGGCGTGAAGGTACGTCCGAGTTCGGTGGCGTTGCGCTCGTAGAACGCGGCCATGTCGGGGTCGGAGCGGTGCTCGGCGTACGGCTTGTCGCCGCCGGTGATGGACAGCGTGGCGCCGGTCGCCAGCGCGCCG
Source organism: uncultured Binatia bacterium (SeqCode) (assembly GCA_965200125.1). Taxonomy (GTDB): domain Bacteria; phylum Desulfobacterota; class Binatia; order Bin18; family Bin18; genus Bin18. The sequence continues at coordinate 710,879 of OZ241332.1, forward strand.
GCCTCGAAGCAGCGGTGGACCTTGGCCTTGATGGCGTCCAACTCGTCCAGGGTCTTGGCGCGCACGATGTAGCGGGCTTCGGTGTGGGCCGGAACGACGTTGGGCGCGCTGCCGCCGTTGGTGACGATGCCGTGGATGCGGTCGGTCGGATGGATGTGCTGGCGCAACAGGCCGATGGCCGTTTGGGCGACGGTCAGCGCGTCCGCGGCGTTGATGCCGCGCTCGGGAAAGGCCGAGGCGTGGGCTTCCTTGCCCGTGTAGGCCACGTGGAACATGGAGCAGGCGATGATGGCCGGATCGACCACATCCATGGGCGCGGGATGGACCATCATGGCGGCGTGCGCGTCCGCGAACGCGCCCCGCTCCAGGAGCAGGATCTTGCCGCCCGCGTCGCCGACTTCTTCCGCGGGCGTACCGAGGACGCTGACGGTCAGACCCACGTCGTCGGCCACTTCGGCCGCGGCGAGCGCGGCGCCGACCGCGGACGCGGCAATGATGTTGTGGCCGCAGGCGTGGCCGATGCCGGGCAGGCTGTCGTATTCGGCGCAAATCGCGACGTGCAGCGGCCCGCTGCCCGCCCGCGCCACGAACGCGGTGGGCAGGTCGTACACGCCGGTCCGGACGTGGAAGCCGGCCTGGTCGAGCGTCTCTGCCAGCCAAGTCGAGGCTTTCTCCTCTTCGAATCCCAGTTCGGGATGGGCGTGGATTCGGTGACTGAGGGCGATCAGGGCGTCTTGGGATCGGGCGAAGCGTTCGCGGGCCGCGGCTTTGGGGTGCATGGAAACCTCCGGGGAAAGTGGTGAGTGGTCAGTGGGTAGTGGTTAGCAAAAGAAAAGAGGCCGGGGGAGCCTTCTTCTTCCCCTCTCCCTCCGGGAGAGGGCTAGGGAGAGGGGTCCGGTACAAGCTGAGATACGACCATCCCTTCGGCACTGACCACTAACCACTAGACACTAACTACCGACCGCACGTAGATTCGTCGTTATGGCAGCGGTGGCCACGCATACGGAACGACCATACGCAGTACGCATCGGCATTCGGGGCATGCACTGCGCTTCGTGCGTGTCCAAGGTCGAACGCGCATTGACGATGGTGCCGGGCGTCAACCGGGCGAGCGTCAATCTGGCCAGTGAAGACGCGCTGATCGAATACGCCCCTGGACCGGCGAATCTGTCCGCGGTCGGGGTCGCGCTGGCAAAGGTCGGCTTCGAGATGGTGGACGACGCCGCGGAGGAGCGGACGGGCGACGGGCCGCGCCGGCACGGCAGACTGCTGGTCAGCGGGGTCCTGACGGCGCTGATTCTGCTCGGCTCCATGACGCCGCTGCTGTCGGGGCTGCCGTTCGGCGCGCCGGTCTGGCTATTCGTTCTCGCCAGTCCGGTCCAATTCTGGATCGGCGCGCAATTCTACCAGCGCGCCTGGGCCGCGGCGCGGGCCGGGTATTGCGACATGAATACGCTGATCGCGGTCGGGACGTCCGCGGCCTACGGATACAGTACCGCGGCCGTGTTCGCGCCGGGGTTCTTCGTGGCCGCGGGACAGCACCCGCAGGTGTATTTCGATACCGCGGCCGTCATCGTCACGCTGATTCTGGTCGGCCGCTGGCTGGAGGCCGCGGCCAAGGCGCGGACGGGCGCCGCGGTGCGCCGCTTGGCCGCCTTACAGCCGCGCACCGCGACCGTGCTGCGCGGCGACACGTCGACGGACACCGAGGAAGTGGCAATCGACCGCGTTCAGGTCGGCGACCGGGTGCTGGTCCGACCCGGAGAGCGGATTCCGGTCGATGGCGTGGTGCTGGACGGCGCTTCGCTGGTGGACGAGTCCCTGTTGACCGGCGAAAGCGTGCCCGTGGAAAAGCGGGCCGGCGACGCGGTCATGGCCGCGACCATGAACACGACCGGCACGTTCCGCTTCTGCACGACCAAGGTCGGGGCGCAGACCGCGCTGGCGCGGATCATCGACCTCGTGCGCCAGGCACAGGCGACCAAGGCCCCGGTCCAGCGTCAAACCGACAAGCTGGCCGCGTGGTTCGTGCCCGCGGTGGTCGGCGTGGCCGCGCTGACGTTCGGCGTTTGGCTGGCGTTCGGGCCGGAGCCGCGGCTCAACTTCGCGGTCATGAACTTCGTCGCGGTCCTCATCATCGCCTGTCCGTGCGCGTTGGGGCTGGCGACGCCGACCGCGATCATGGTCGGCAGCGGCCGCGGGGCCGAACGCGGGGTCCTCATCAAGGGCGGGGAAGTCTTCGAGCGGATGCAGGCGCTCACGACCATCGTCTTCGACAAGACCGGCACCCTGACCAACGGACGGCCCGAGGTGACGGACGTCGTCCCCGCTACCGGCCGGGGTGCGGAAGGACTCACGCCTGCCGACCTGTTGCGCCGTGCGGCGAGCGTCGAATGGGCCAGCGAGCATCCCCTCGGCCAAGCCATCGTGCGCCGCGCCGCGGAGGAAGGAATCGGGACGGCGCCGGTCGAGGCGTTCGAGAGTCGGACCGGCCGGGGCGTGCACGCGCGCCTCGACGGGCAGGCGGTCATTGTCGGCAGCAAGCGGCTGCTGGCCGAACACGGGGTGGACGCCGCGGCGCTGGACGGACAGGCTGATGCCTTCGCCCGGCAGGGCAAGACGCCGTTGTACGTTGCGGTCGAAGGTCGAACGGCCGGGCTCATCGCGGTCGCCGACCAACTCAAGCCCGATGCCGCGGACGAGGTGCGGAAGCTCGAAAACCTGCGACTCGGCGTCGTGATGCTGACCGGCGACACCCGCGCCACGGCGCAAACGGTCGCCCGCCGCGCCGGGATCGCGCGCGTCGTGGCGCAAGTCCTGCCGGAAGACAAGGCCGCGGAAGTGGCGCGCCTGCAAGCCGGCGGCGCCGTGGTGGGCATGGTGGGCGACGGCGTGAACGACGCTCCGGCACTCGCGCGCGCGGACGTCGGCGTGGCCCTCGGAACGGGCGCGGACGTGGCGGTCGATGCCGCGGACGTGACGCTGATGGGAGGCGAAGTGCGTGGGGTATCGGCGGCGGTCTCGCTGTCGCGCCGAACCTTCCAGGTCGTGCGCCAGAATCTCTTTTGGACGTTCGCCTACAACACGGTGGGGATTTCGTTCGCCGCGGGGCTGCTGTACCCGGTGTTCGGGCTGCTGCTCGATCCCATGCTGGCCGCGTCGGCCATGGCGCTCAGTTCGGTGTCCGTCTTGACGAATTCGCTGCGCCTGCGGAACATGCGGCTGGACTGAATCTGTTCCTGTCCGCGGCAATGCGCGGGTCCGCAACCGCGCGCTCGCTGAACGGCGATGAAGACCAACAGAACTGAGGCCGCGGCACGAAATGCCGATCCGTCGAGCCCGCCCGCGGTGCGTGCCGACCGCTGGCTGTGGAGCGCGCGGTTCTACAAGAGTCGGTCGTTGGCCGCGGAGGCGTGCGAGCGCGGCAAGGTGGACGTCAACGGCCAACGTGCCAAGCCGCACAAACTCGTCCGCGCCCACGACACCATCGTTCTGACTCACGCCCACGGCCCGAAGACGCTCAAGGTGTTGGCCGTCGCGGACAAGCGCGGCCCCGCGGCCCAGGCACGGCTGTTGTACGAGGATCAGTCTCCGCCGCGGCCAGATCGACCAGGCGATGACTTCCGACTCGTGATCGACGACCGTCCGGTGCGCCTGCGCGGCAGCGGCCGTCCGACCAAACGCGAACGGCGCGAAACCGAGTGGCTGCGCGGAAGGTGAGGAGAGGGGTTAGTGATTCGTGGCGAGTGGTCAGTCGGACGCGCCGCGCAACGTCCCCGGCCTACATCCTGCTCTCCCCTCGTCACGCGCCACTGCCCGAGAGGAATGCCACACATGATCGATCTCCGCAGCGATACGGTAACGCTCCCCAGCCCCGCCATGCGCGACGCGATTGCGCGGGCCGAACTGGGCGACGACGTGATGGGCGAGGACCCGACGGTCAACCGCTTGGAGGAACTCGCCGCGGACCGGCTCGGCAAGGAGGCCGCGTTGTTGGTCGCCAGCGGCACGATGGGCAACCTGGTGGCGTTGCTCGCCCACTGCACGCGCGGCCAGGAAGTCATCCTGGGTGACCAGTGCCACATCTTCAATTACGAGGCCGGCGGCGCCTCTGCACTGGGCGGGCTGGCGTTTCATACGGTGCCGACCGGTCGCTTCGGCGAACTGGCGCCCGCGGACCTGGAACGTGCCATGCACCCGCCCAACATCCACTACGCGCCCCCGGGCCTGATCTGCCTGGAAAACACGCACAACCGGTGCGGCGGCACCGTACTGAAGCCGGCGTATCTCGAATCGGTACGCGCACTCGCGGACGCCGCGGGGGTGCCGATCCATCTCGACGGTTCGCGCGTCTTCAATGCCGCGGTTGCCCTCGGCTGCGAAGCACATGACCTTGCTCACACTGCCGCCTCGGTCCAATTCTGCCTCTCGAAAGGGTTGGCCGCGCCGATCGGGTCGCTGGTCTGCGGAAGCAAGGAGTTCGTGCGCCGGGCGCGGCAGTATCGCAAAATGGTCGGTGGCGGTATGCGTCAGGCGGGCATCATCGCCGCCGCGGGTCTCGTTGCGCTGACCGACATGACCGAGCGGCTGGCCGAAGATCACGCGACCGCGTGCCGTCTGGCCGAGGGGCTGGCCGAACTGCCCGGGGTCGTCATCGACCTGGAGACGGTCCAGACCAATCTGGTGATCTTTTCGATCGAGCCGTCCGTTGCAGCGCAGCCGAGCCGGTCGAGTTTCGTCCAAGTGGCCGGCGAAGCCGGAGTGCTGATCGGCGACTTGGGCGACGGCCGGTTTCGGGCCGTGACGCACTACGGTATTACGGACGCCGACATCGATACCGCGCTCCACCGTCTCCGGCAGGCGTGGCAACCGGCCGCAGCCTGACGCGGACAGGAAATTACCGCACCCGTTGCGACATCCTTCGACAAACTCAAGGCGACGCAGGCTCAACGAACTGAGGGGGGAGGCGGGGAAGGTCCTTGAGCCTGTCGAAAGGCCGGGGGCGGAGGGCAGCGTGTAAGCGGGGTAGTCGTCCCCTCGGGGTTCGTTTCGATCCTTCGACAGGCTCAGGACATCGCAGGCTCAACGAACTTAGGGGTGGGAAAGTCTTTGAGCTTGCGGTGTCGTGAGCCCGCCTCGGACTTGATCCGGGGGGAGAGGGGAAGGTGAACAGAGCCGTTATACGCGCCCGCTCCCCGCGGCTGTACATTCGTCCGCGGCTGGGCTAGACACACACGACTACCGCCACGACAGGAGGGACTTTCTATGGCGAAGGTGCAGACCGTTCTCGGCGACAAGTCGTCCGACGAGTTGGGATTCACGCTCGTCCATGAGCATCTTTCGGTCGGGTTTCCCGGCTACGAGTGGGACAACACGAGCTACGACCGCCGGAAAGAGATCGACGGCGCGGTCACGAAGCTGAAAGAGATCAAGGAACTGGGAGTGACGTCGTTCGTGGATCCGTGTCCCATGGAGTTGGGGCGCGATCCGGAATTCGCCGCGGAGTGCGCCGAGCGGTCGGGTCTCAACGTGGTGATCGCGACCGGCCTGTACAACGAGGTGCTCGGCATTCCGCCGCATTTCCGCAGCCTGGGGCCCGACGACATCGCCGAGGTATATGTGCGCGAAATCACCGAGGGCATCGGCAACAGCGGCATCAAGGCCGGCATCATCAAGACGGCCACGGGCGGCATTCCGGGCATGACCGAGACGTCCACCAAGATCGGCCCGTACGAAGAAAATTGCCTGCGTGCCGCGGCGCGCGCGCAAAAGGCGACCGGCGTACCGATTCTGTGCCACAACGACGAACTCGGCCCGTTCGGCCGCGAGACCCTGGACGTGTTCGACGACGAGGGCGTGGACTTCAACCGCGTGATGATCGGCCACGCCTGCGGCGTCGGCGACATGCGCTATTACTTCGACGTATTGGAGCGCGGCGCCTGGATGGGCTTCGACCGCTTCGGGGTGGAGACGATCGCTTCGGACAAGATGCGGCTCGCGTCGCTGATCGGCCTGCTGGCGGTCGGCTACGACCGGATCATGCTATCGCACGACTACGTGCACTGCATGATGGGCCGTCCCAGCGCGGCGTGGGAGCAGTTCATCGAGGCGTGCCCCAACTGGAGCTACTCGCACATCCTGAAGACCATCATCCCCGAGCTGCACAAGGCGGGCGTCGGCGAAGGCGCGATCCACACCTTGACCGTGGAGAATCCCAAGAACTACTTCGGCGTCTAGGCCGCCGCCTGCGACACGAACGGGCGCCTCTCGTTGTGGCGGGGCGCCTTTTTTCTGTTCAGCGGGCGGGGTCACGCTCTGTAGGGGTGAAAAAATTTTCGCCCCTACGACTTCCATATCGAGATGTTATTTTTGAACGTCTTCAAGGTCTTTCAAGAAGATGACGTTTCCAAAATCGAATCAGACAGTCTTGTAGGTCGGATTAGCGCAGCGTAATCCGACGTTCGAGGGAGGATGTCGGATTACGCTTCCGGCTAATCCGACCTACGGACGTGAGATATACCTGCATCCCGCCCGATCGGTTCATCGCACCGTCTTGCGAGAAGTCCTCACGCCTGTTCCTTGAGTTCGATGGAGATGTGGCTGTAGCGGGTATCGCCCACGTTGGTCAGGGTGTGCGTCCTGCCCTTGACGTCGGGCATGCGCACTTCGCCGGCCTCGGGATAATGGGTCTGGCGTTCCGGTTCGGGGCCGGCCCCGGTAATGCGCAGCTTCGAGCCGGACAGGCAGACCACGATCTCGTCGAACTCGTGCGTGTGCTGTTTGGTGGATTGGCCCGGCTCCAGCACCAGCCGGCGGACCGCGACCCGGTCGGTATCGATCAACAGCACCGGCACCGCGGTGGTGCCCGCGGCGCCGACGGTCGTCTGCCACACGAGCAGCAGCCCGGCGCCGATGCCGCCCGCGGCCGTCGCCAGCCCGATTCCGAACCCCAACAGCACACGGCGCATGTCGCTGTCTTCCCGTGGCCGTCTATTTCGCGCGCGAGACGTACTCGCCGGTCTGCGTATCCACGCGGATCGTCTCGCCCACCTCGATGAAACCCGGCACGCGGACCACCAGTCCGGTCTCCATCGTCGCGGGCTTGAGTTCGTTGTTGACGGTCGCGCCCTTCATGGCCGGCGGGGTGTCGCTGACCGTCAGATCGACCGTCTTGGGCAGGCCCACGCCGACGGGCTCGCCATCGTACACTTCGAGCGTGATGGTCATGTTCGGGACGAGGTAACGGGTTGCGTCGCCCAAAACGTCTGCGGACAGGCCGATCTGCTCGTAGTCGGCCGCATGCATGAAGCAGTACTCGTCCCCCGCGGCGTACAGATATTCCATCTCGCGTTGTTCGAGGGTGACGCGCTCCACCTTGTCGTTGGAACTGAATTTGTGTTCGGTCTGCAAGCCGCTGCGCAGGTTGCGCAGTTTGGTCTGAACGAAGCCGCGCTTGTTGCCGGGCGTGACGTGGATCAGGTCCAGGATGCGATGCGGCGCGTCCTGATACAGAATCAACGCCCCGACCCGCAGTTGGGTTGCGGGTACGAGCATGACGTCGGGTCCTCCTCGCGTCCCGCGTGCTCCGTGCGTCGGGGCGGGCCGCTTCTCCTATTGCAACCGGTCTTCGGCGGGTGTCGGCGGCGCGAATATGGGCGAGCCGTGATGGTGGACGATGAACCACCGTCCGTCGCGCCGCTCGAACAGGTTGGTCGTCAGAATGCGCGACCGCCCACTACCCTGCTCGGTCTGCGATTCCAGGTTCTCGATCAGCACGACCCACCCAGCGTCGCCCGCGGCGTGTACGTGCAGGTCCGACAGATCGAAGCGCATGGACTGCGTGTTGGCGAAAATCCGCTCCCAGCTTGCCATGACCGGCCCCCAGCCGGTCAGCAGCGGCCAGCCGGGATGAATGCACTTGATATCGGCCTCCGGCAGCCAGACCTTCTCCATTTCTCGCACGTCGAGGGTCTCGAAGGCGCGGTAGAACGCGGCGTTGGCCGCGGCCACGGCATCGCGATCCGACATGGCCGGGCTCAGGCGGGCTTGGGCGCCATGTACACGAGCAGGGTGAGACGCTCCGCGGTGGCGTTCGTCACCCCGTGTTCCGCGCCGGACGGCGCCAGGGCGATCTCGCCCGGCCCCAATTCTCGGGTATCGTCCCCGATGTGCACGGTCGCGCGGCCTTCCAGCACGTAATATATCTTGTCGGACCCGGCATGGCTGTGCGGGGTCTGCGCCTGCCCGGGCTCGAAGCAATACACGTCGCAGAACATCCGGTCGGTCGTGAACAGATTGACCTTCTGCATCTTCTTGGACGAGAACGCCATCTCGTCCGCCACTCGTTTGAACACGCGCATGGTCCCCTTCTTTTTCGGTATTTTCGCTCGCCACCGGCCAGAGTCGCCTTGTACAAGACCTGCATTTGCATACCATTTTCGGGGAACGCTCAAAAGCCCGCGCCTCCGTTTGCCACACTACGTAGCTTGCCAATATGAAATCGGCTTCTCCGTTTCTTTCCGATCCCCTCTCCCCTGGTGGGAGAGGGGAAGGTGGAGGTCCTTTTCGACCGTTGCCGAGAGGATGGGCGAATCTGTCTGGATTCCTGTTTGCAAAGGAATAACGAAGGATGGAGACGGATCGACCGGAAAATTCTACGTTGAGATGTGCCTGATCTTGGAAAACGGAGATTTTGGGGTTACAGTGTTGCGGATAGGAAATCCTCGAATCCACATGAGATTTTCACCCAATGAAGAAGCTGAGTTCCGAGTGACATCATACTGAGTGCAATCCTGGAATGAGTGATCTCCGACACTCCCGCTCTATCGACCCGGAGGACGGATGAAGAAGTCCAAAGCGTTCACCCGCCGCAAGTTTCTGACCGCGCTGAGTGCCGCGACCGCGGGATTGGCCTCGCTCGGCAGTGCGACCGTCGCGCGTGCCGAAGCCGAAGGGCAGGGAGCAGGTCACGCGGGGATGGACCCCTTGCAGGACCGGTTTCCGCGACGTGACCCGAACGTCACGTTGAGTGATCCGCCGCGCCTGATGGGCCGCGGGATGGGGCGCGTCGAAACGCCCGGCATCCCTCCGCTCGGGTACGACATGGATAACGGGGTGAAAGTCTTCGAACTCATCGCCCAGCCGGTCGAAACCGCCATCGTCGACGCGTCGAGCCTGCAACGCGCGCACGTGCCGCCCGCGGCGCAACGGTTCCGTCCCAGACCGACGCAGCCCAAGACCATGCTGGCTTGGGGCTATAACGGACGTTGCCCCGGGCCGACGCTGGAAGCGACCGAAGGCGACCGCGTGCGTATCGTGCTTCGCAACGAGTTGCCGGAACCCACGTCGATCCACTGGCACGGGTTCGAGCTTCCCTTCTCGCAGGACGGGGCCTCGGGCTATCACCCGTTCGAGGCGCGCCAGCCGGTCATGCCCGGAGCAACCGAAGTGTACGAATTCGACGCGCTGAGCCCAGGGACGTTGATGTACCACACCGGCTTCAACGTGATGAAGCAGCAGGGGCTCGGGTTGGGCGGCATGTTCGTCGTCCACGCGCGGCGGAGCGAGCCGCGCATCGACAAGGATTTCGCCATCATGCTCCAGCAGTGGAGCTTCCGCCCGGGCAACCCGAACCCGGACGTGAACGCCATGGAGCCGTCGTTCGCCACCTTCAACGGCAAGACCGCGCCTGCGTTCCCCGACCTCGAAGTGGAGCAGGGCGACCGCGTCCGTATCCGGTTCGCCAATCTGAGCCTGATGTTCCATCCGATCCATCTGCACGGCTACGTTTTCGAGATCGTGGGGACGGGCGGCGGCTCGATTCCGCGTGCGGCGCGCTGGAAGGACGTGACGGTCACGATCGGCCCGGGCGAGACGCGCGACATCGAACTCGTCGCCTGGAACCCCGGCACGTGGCGGATGCACTGTCACGTGCTGCACCACCTCATGAATCAAATGCCGAACGCGCCGATGGGCATTGCGCCGCACGAGGGCATGTTCACGCATCTCAAGGTCAATCCGAAACGCGCCGGCTACGACCCGCGCTCGCCGGATGCGCCCTGGTCGTATCCTCGGAGTGGAGAGCGCATCTGATGGGGTGCATCCGGGCGTTGCTGGCCGGTCTGCTCCTGGCCGCCGCGGCCGGCGGGTGTGCCGCGGTGCGGATCGATCCGCACGTCGCGGAAGTCGGTCGTCTCGGCGCGCAACGCGGCCAATCCGATCCGGCCTGGCATCGGACGCCGGACGATGCGCAACGCGCCACGCAACAGGCGCTGGCGCTCGCACAAGACGGCCTGACGCGCGACGACGCGGCGCGGGTCGCCGTCCTGACGAACCCTGCACTCCAAGCCGAACTCCACGGTTTGGGCATAGCCGCCGCGGAACTGACGCAAGCCGGGCTGCCGCGGAATCCGACGCTCGATGCGTCCGTGATGTTCCCCATCCACGCGGCCGATACGGCAGCGGGCCTCGCCGGCTGGCTGTCCGATCTGTGGCAACTCCCGCGGCGGAAGCGGGTGGCCGCCATTGCCGCGCGCCAAGCCGAATATCGCGCGGCGCTGCACGTCATACGCACGGCGCTTCACGGTGCCGAAGCGTGGGACGCCGTCGTTGCTGCCCGCGGGCTGCTGGACGTCGACCGCCGACTCCACGACCTGAGCCGCCAGACCACGCAGCGATTGCGTATCCGCTCTGCGCACGGCTTGGCCGATACGCACGAGGTGGAGGACGCGGTCGCGCAGGAAGCCGAACGCCTCGTGGCCGTGCACGCCGCGGAACAGGCGGAGACGCGCGCGGCGAATAGGCTGGCGCAGGTGTTGTCCCTGCCTAACGCCGCGGACTTCATGCGTGAGTCCGGAGATATCGACGTTCTTCCCGCGGCGCTGTCCGCGGATGCGCCGACGCAGGCAGCCACCTTGCAAACCGCGCTGGACAACCGGCTCGACGTGGCGATGGCGCACGCCGAAGTGGAAAAGCAAGCGGCTCAGGTAGGTCTGGAACGCGCGTTGGTGTGGCGGTCGGTCGCGTTCGGCCTCGGCTGGGGGGGCGACTTCCGGCGCCTGACCGGCGGCGAAAGTACGCTTGGCCCGACGGTGTCCATCGAACTGCCGATCTTCGACCAGAACCAGGCCGGGATTGCCGCGGCCGAATTCGCACGCGGACGCGCGGCCCAGCGGCTGCGCGCCGTTCAGGACGTGGCCGCGAAAGAGGTCGGAGACCTGTACCACGCCGTCGCCCGTACCCGGACGGCGCTCGCCCTGCTCGAACGTACGGCGATGGACGCGGCGCAGACCGCGGCGCGCTACACCGAGGAGTGGCGGCACAAGATGCAGCTTCCGTTTCTGGACGTGCTGGACGCGCGCCTTCGGGTAGCCGAAACCAGACGGCGGATCATCGAGACCCGGCAACGCCTGAACGACGAGTGGCGGATGCTGGAGTTGGCCCGCTTGGGCGGTTCGCCCACCACGCACTGACTTTCATACCTGTATTGCAGGAGCGTGTCGTTTCGCTCCTTTCCCTCACCCCGACCCTCTCCCGGAGGGAGAGGGGGCAGATTCCTTCCCCTCCCGGTCCCTGAGCCTGCGGCGTCCTGAGCTTGCGGTGCCCTGAGCTTGTCGAAGGGGCGAAGGGGGAGGGCTAGAGCCTGCCACGGACTTGATCCGGGGGAGAGGGGAAGGCGAGATTACTGCACCGTATGGAATAAACCGGAACAGGGAAGGTGTCCTCTGGATTCCCGCTTCCGCGGGAATGACGATTGTGGGACGCGGGAATGACGCCTGTGGGGCCGCCAACTGCGGAATCCCCATTGCAAACCCGGATACCGGCACGGCGCGCGGCTTGTGTTCCGGGCCGCTCGGCTGGCATACTGAACCGCCAAGGGAAAAGTTGTGTCGGGAGGTGGCAGGCGTGGATCTTCCCCAGTGTCAAAAATGTGCCGACGGCGTGCTCGTTCCATTGTCCGATTACGGACCGCGGGGCGCGGATTTGGAATTCAAGGTCTGGGCCTGCACGAACGACGCGTGCTGTTTCACGGTCCGCATCGACAAGGGCGTGCTGCAATACGAACGCCGCACCGGCCCGTCCCGCCGCCGGCACAACCCCCATCAATTCTAAAATACCGTCCGCCCGGTCAGCCGTGCGTCAGCACGCGCGCCGCGTACACGAACAGCACGCCGGCCAACGTGGCTGCGGGCAGCAGGCGCGACGCGCTGGCGTCGTGCGCCGCGGGCAACAGGCTGCCGGCTCCGAGATACAGAAACACCCCGCCGCACCAGCCGAGCAGCAGCGCGAGCGGTCCGGTCTCGAACACCATGAACGACTGCGCGAACAGCCCGGCCGGTGGGGCCAGCGCGGTCAGCGCCACCATCACCGCGGTGGTCCGCACGGTCCGGCGCGTGCCCAGCATGACGCCGGCCACGCTCGCCCCGTCGGCGATTTTGTGCAGCGCGACGCCCAGGCCGATCGCCCAGCCCATCTGCTCGTCGGCGTGAAAGCCGGTTCCGATCGCGAACCCGTCGAAGAAGCTGTGCACGAGGATGCCCAGCGCGCCCCACACGCCGGCGTGCGGGGCGTGGGCGTGGTGCGCGGCCTGTTGGTGAGGCGTTTCGCGCTGGTGGGTCAGATGCTCGACCACGTAGAAACACAGAAAACCGGCCACGCACGACACCAGCACGAGGCGCGGCTCGAACCACACGGAGCCCGCGGACGGCGAGAACGTGTGTGAGGACGACAGCAACGCCATCGCTTGCGGCACGACTTCGAGCAGCGCCCCGGCAATCAGCGCGCCCGCGCAAAAAGCGAACACGACGCCTTGATACGCCCGCAGGCGCAGGACGACGAGGCCGCCGGCCAAGGTGAGCAGGACGGTTGCGCCGGTAAGCCAGAGGGCGGTCATCGTGCAGGGTTCGAGTAGGGTCCGGGGGGAAGGCTGCGAGTCTCGTCCGCCGCGGGCCGGAAGCGGGCGTCAGCCTACCAATCCACACCGTCCGCGCCTATCCCTTTCGACTTGGTATTCCAGACCGACTGCAAAACCGGCTGATGTGTAAAATGCTCGGGCGTCCCCTACTCCGACGCTCTGCTGAGTCGTGATTCCCGGTAGGCTCTCGGTTTGAAAAATACCCTCGTCTCAGCCTTCTCCCACACTCCGACCTTTCGACAGGCTCAAGGTCCCGCCAGCTTGGGGACCAGCCCGTCGAGCTTGTCGAAACGGTCCCCGGAGCGTCCTGTCCGTCGTTCCCGAAAGCACAGCCCCTCCTCGTTCCCGCTACGGGTTCGCCTCGGCCGCGGCGGGATGGAACGCTTCGCGGGCTTCGTGCACCAGCCACGGCACCATCAGCAGGGCCGCGGCCGGGTCGGCCCACCACCAGCCGAACGCCGCGTGCGAGGCGAGTCCGAGCAACAGGGTGAACGACAGGTACGAGCAGGCCAGCGTCTCCTTGGCTTCGGCGCGCAGCGCGGCACTGCCGACCTCGGCCGCGGCACGCAGTTTGCCGTACGACACGAGCGGCATGAGCACGAGCGACGCCCCGGCGAGCAGCATTCCGACCAGACTTTCGTCCGGCACGTGCCGCTGCCACAGTATCCACCCGGCCTGCACCACGACGTAGATGGCCAAGCCGGCGAACGACACGCCGACGAAGCGGTGCACGACGCGGTCGGCGCGTTCGATACGGTTGGATTCGCCGCCGCGCAACTCCAGGCGGAGCCGCCAGATCAGGACGCTGGCCGCGGCGAGCTCGATCAGGCTGTTCAGGCCGAACTCGACCAGCGCCAAGCTGGCCGCGGCTACGCCCGCCCACAACGCGACGCCCGCCTCCAGCACGTTGTACAGCATGGTCGCCGCGACCAGGCCGAGTCCGATGCGCAGCCAGTACGCGGAACCGGCGTGGGAAGCGCCGGACGAAAGCATGGCCGTCTCTCCCATCCCACCCTACCTAGCGCGGTCGTACGACGCGCAACAGCCAGGCGCCGGCCAGCAGCCCGGCCAGACAGGCCGCGGCCATTTGGCCCGGGGGGTAGTCGTACTCGTTGGCCAGTACGAAGGCGGCGCCGCCGCTGGCGAGCGACACGCACGGCGCCAGCACGAACAGGCTGCGCACGGTGTGGCCGACGTTCTTGGCGACGAGCGCCGGCAGGACGAGGCTGGCGAACGCGTACACCACGCCCGACACGTGGATGGCGAACCCGATCACGAGGCCGAGCCACGTAGAGAGCAGGGCGTTCCAGAGCCCCACGCGCACCCCCGCGGCGCGGGCCACGTCCGGGTCGAGGGCGAGCAGCACGACGGTCCGATACCGCACGCTCAGGACGGCGACCGTCAGCAGGGTCAGGCCGAGGAAGATCCAGACGTCCTGCGCCCGCGCGCCGATGATCGTGCTCGACAACAGCCGGTTGACTTCATCCATGCCGAGCCGGTCGTGCGACATGAGCAGAATGGCGCCGCTGGCCGACGCCAGAAACACCCAGCCGGTGACGGCTTCGGGCGTTTCGCGTCCACCCCGGCCGCGGTCCGACGTCGCCAACGCGGCCAGGACCGCGAACAGGCCGCCCATCAGCGAATGGAACAGGTCGGACTTCCACCAGCTTTCCGGCCCGGTGCCGAGCCGGCTGCCGGTCCAGATGCCGGCCGCGATGCCGAACAGCGACGCCTGCGAGACCGCGGCGCCGATGAAGATCTGGTCGCGGGCGACGACCAGCACGCCGAGCAGGGCGAGCAGGACGCCGATGAGCCAGCCCGCCAGATAGGCGTGCCCGAACAGCGTCCACGACTCCACGAACGCGGCGATCATCCGGCTCCCGCGCGGTCCCGTTCCACATGGACGTGGATGGACCGGCCGCGGCCGTACACGCGGTCGAGGTTGGGTTCGGTCAGGACGTCGGCTCTGGGGCCGGCGATGAGCGTCCCTTCGGTGACGAGTCCGACGTGGGTGGCGTGGCGTTCGGCGAAGCTGAGCGTATGCGTCACGAACAGGCACGCGCCGCCTTCCGTGCGCTGAAACTCGGTCAGGCTGTGCAGAAAGTCGCGCTCGGTCGTGGGGTCGAGGTTACTCGTCGGTTCGTCCAGCATCAGCAGCGTCGGACGCCGGGCCAGCGCCCGGGCGACCAGGGCGCGTTGCCGCTGCCCGCCCGACAAGGTCCCGTAATTGCGGTGGGCGAGGTCGCGGAGCCCGACTTGTCCCAACGCCCAATCGAGCTGCTCGGCGCACCGCCGCCGGGGCAAACGGGTGCCGGCCAGCCCCAGCGAGACGAACTCGCGCACGGTCACCGGGAGCGTCGGATTGATCGCGCACCGCTGCGGGACGAAGCCGGTCCGCGCGCTGGCCGGGCGCGTTTCCAAAACCCCGCCGCGCGGGGGCAACAACCCCAGAAACGCGCGCAGGAGGGTGGTCTTGCCGCTGCCGTTCGGCCCCAGAAAGAACCAGAACTCCCCGGACCGGACGGTGAGGGTGACGTTCCGCAGCACGACGCGGTCGGCATACCCGAGCGACAGTCCCGCGGCGCTGAGCAGGACGCCCGGCGTGCGTTCCATCAATCGGCACGGTATGGGCCGGAAGGCGGACACCGCAAGCAGGCCGCACACCAGCGGCGGTTCAACACGTGCCCGGTCGCCAGGACGCCCGCCCCGCCGCTCACGAACACGATCTCGGCCGCATCTTCGACCCACAACCGGCCCGCGGCGATCAACAGGGCCGCGGCCCCGAACAGCACCCACAGCCGAACCTGCCCGTGGATCCGCCACCCCCAGCACAGACTCGCCCCGGCCAGCGCCAGCGAGCCGATGAGGAGAACCGTCTCCGCGGATTCACCGGCCAGCACGCTCAGGCCGACCATCGGGACCAGCGACACCAGGACCGGCGTGGCCAGACAGTGCAGCGCGCATGCCAACGAGAGGCCGGCCCCGAACCGGTCGAGCCACGGGGTCAGAGCGTAAGCGACGTGACGGGCAGGCGTGTATTCCATCATGGTCGTCCCGTGTGGGGTCGGAGGGGAACGGTCGCCGGCCGCAAGCACAGGAGGGAGCGTACGGCCGGCGAGCCGACTCCCCTCCTAGACCGCCCCGCCCAAAACCGCGGCGAGGCGGGTCACGTTGTAGTCCACCATGGCTAGGTAATCGGCGGTGCCGGGCCGGGCGCCCGCCTGATTCGCCATCTGAACCACCGCGGCGCCCGTCTCCTCCGAGACGAACTGCGCATAGCGCGGGTCGTAATACGCGACCGTCAGCAGCGCCCTGACCTGCTCGACGCGCATCCGTCCGACGATCACGCCCAGATGTTTGATCGTCGGCGGGATGCCGGGCAGCGGTTCAAGAAAGCCGATCACGTCGAGGCCGAACCGCGTGGCGAAATACGGCCAGACGTTATGGTCGGCCACGAGCTTCGCCCCGACG
Organism: uncultured Binatia bacterium (SeqCode); assembly: GCA_965200125.1. Classification (GTDB taxonomy): domain Bacteria; phylum Desulfobacterota; class Binatia; order Bin18; family Bin18; genus Bin18. The sequence goes on from OZ241332.1 coordinate 727,263, forward strand.
TGCGGGCGCATGACCCCGAGCCAGCCCCCGATCAGGTCGGCCTGTCCCTGACGGTCGAGAAAGGCGCTCAGACGCCGGTGCCGTGCCAGCGTCGCCAGCTTCTCGAAGTCGTACCGTTCGAACAGGGCCGCGCCGACCAGGGCGACGCCGAGGCGCCGGCGAAAGTCCGCGTAGCGTGCGGCGAAATGCTCGCGGTCCTCGGGCCGCAAGACCGTCAGCCGGTCGCGCAGCAGGCCGGCGACGCGCAGGCCGTTCATGGGGTCGAGCAGGTAATGCGGGTTGCCGGACGGATGTATGTCGCCCTGGGCGCGGTCCACCGGCCCGGTCGGGACCTCCAGCGGATCGACCGCGGCCGACGCGTCGATGTAGCCCGGGGCGCCGGGGAGAATCGCGGCGTTGCGCGCGTTCTGCAGCAGGCCCGACGCCCAGCCGGCTTCCAGTTCCATACCGGTCTGCACGTAGGCGTGGCACGTGCTCAACGCCTTGATGAAACTCGGCTTGGGAACCGTATAGTGCGGGCTTTCGGTCCCTTTGGTGAAGACGGTCACCGCCACGCGGTCGCCGCCGACTTCCTCGGCGAGACTCCCCAGCTCGGGCACGGTGGCGCACACCCGTAGCAGTTGCGCCTGGGCCACGCCGCCCGCGGCGAGCCCCGCGGCCACGCCGAGGACGGCCAACACGTATTTCGTTGCCATACGCAGATTCGACATCTTCTTCTCCTTATGGTTCCACCGTCCCTAGAAGTCGTGGGCCGGATGCGCACCGTACAGCCACTCGAAGCCGAGCCAGACGCCGTGCGCGTCGTTGGCGAGATGCGAGGCGCTATCGAAGTTGTACTGCAGCCGGATGCGCGAGAACTCGGTCGGGCGCCACACCAGCAGCGGCGAGACGCGATACCGGTCGTCGCGGAACGGGTCCATCCGCCGCCCGCCGTCGTTGTTGCCGTGCCCGCCGCCGCCCGCGTACTCGAGGCGCAGCCCCGCGGCCCAATTCGTGTGGAAGCCGTACAGGAGTTGCGAGTACAGCCCCCAGTCCTTGAGCGTGGTGCCGGGCAGGCTGTGGACGTCGCCGTCTTCCGATTCGGTGGTGTAGCGGGCCGCGTGATAGTCGCGCTTGATGATCTCGGTCTGCCACGTCAGGAACGGATAGCCGCGGAAGCTGTCCGCGGGGGTCCATCGCCATTTCATGTCCAGCCCGTAGAGCCAAGTGTCCCCGTCCCGTCCCGTGGAGTTGGGACCGTACAGGCCCGAGGCGCCGAACACCGCGGTGAGTTCGTCGCTCAGGTCGAACGCATGTTCCCAGCGGGCGAGGTAGGTGAAATCGCCGAAGCCGCGCACGTCCTGGTCGACGATCGGGCGTCCGCCGATACCGTGGCCTTCGATGGCATGTTCGTCATGGCCTTCGCCCTCATGGCCGTGGTCGTCGTCTTCGCCCTCATGGTCATGGTCGTCATCTTCGCCCTCATGGTCGTCATCTTCACCCTCGTGGTCCTCATCTTCGCCAGCGTGATCGTCGTGGCCTTCGCCAGCGTGATCGTCGTGGCCTCCGCCGCCGTGGTCATGCACGAGTTCTCCGCCCAGAAAGCTGGCCATGGTAGCGCCGGTCGCGTTCTGCACGCCGAAGTGGAGCTCCGAGAACCAGGGCGTGGGTGCGATCCAGGAGGCGCGGACTCCGGTTTGGCGCAGCCCGTCGCCGCCGAACATGCGCGAGTGCACGACCGGCTGGTCGATCCAGTCCCACGCGTGGGGGTGTTGCGCGTTGAGGATGCCGAACTCGGTGAGCATGTGGCCCGCTTCGAGTTGCAGCCCGTAGGGCAAGGCCGACGACGTGAGAAAGGCTTCTTCGATCTCGAAGGTGGTCTCTCCGCTGCTGGGATTGACCGAGGTGAGCAGGTGCGCCTCCCCGGTGAAGAAGGGATCGACCGCGCCGCTCAGCGAGATTTCCGCCTGTCCCAGCGTGAAGCCGCGTTGCGTCGGGTCGTGCGCGCCGCCTTGCAGGGTGGACAGCGATGCGTCCCGCTCGCTCGACCCGCCGGCGTAGAGCAGCACGTCCGTCGAAATGTCGATCAGACGGAACTGCGCATTGCGGCCCAGCGGCTGCCGCCACAGCGCCGGCTGTTGCGATCCGGCGTCCGGGATATTCAACTCGCCCAAGGCGTCGTCCAGGGGCGAGGCCGCAACCCGTGCCGGCGCAGCGGCTTCGCCGTCCCGTGCGGTTTCGACCCGCGGGGCAGCCTCGCGTGCGCCTTGTCGGGCTTGGGTATCCATTCGTTCCCGCATGGTCTGCATGGTTTGTTGGAGTTGCCCTACGGTTTCCTGCAACGTTCTGACCTGTTCGCGCAGTGCCTCTACTTCGGACGTGCCGCCGGTCTGGGCGCTTGCCGGACCGTAGAAGCCTGGCAGGGCGGCCATCCCGATCGACAGGAGTCCCCCGATGATGACGTGTTTCATATATGTGCTCGTTTCTCTCGTTCGGACGTATCGGTTCGCCCGTTTACAGTCGCTGCCGACGGCTGCGGCTTTGTCCTCTCGTTGCGGAAGACGGTGGGGACGGCGGCCGCCGGCGTGGAAGGGGCCGGTCGAGACGGGCCGCGCAAATCGTCGGATTGCGCGGCGGCCGGTCAGGCGGGGGAGGGTGGGGCGCGTGACGGCGCGACGGAATACCGGCCGCCGCGGAAGATCGAATGCGCCCGGCCGGCAAACGGCGCCGCGGCTTGCGGAACGATGCGGGCCGGCGTGCGCGTGACGCCCAGGGCGGGTTGCGCAAGGCCGGCGGCACACAGGCCGCACTCGTGCCGAACACCGACGTCCGCGTCCTCGGCGTGGACATGGCCCGCGGCCACGACGCCGGTGCCCAGCAGACAGAGGATGCCCGCCAACATGGCGGGACGGCCCGGAAATGCGAGAATTGTTTTTTGCATATCAATTGCAATTGCGTATCTACAAGAATTGCGGCATGCTGTCAAACGGCCTCGGAACCGCGGCGTTCTCTTGCGGGCCGCGGGGGGAGTGGATAGGATTCGTGCACCATGCCGAGCGCCGAAATCGCCCTGCCGGTCGCCGAGATCCGCGCACGCATCCGCGCGACCGGGCTGCGCAGCACGGGACCGCGGATCGCGGTGTTGCGGCATCTCGGCGAGTCGGCCATGCCGGTCAGCCACGCCGAAATCGCCGACGCACTCGAACCTCTGGGCTTCGACCGCGCAACCCTCTACCGGAATCTGATCGACCTGACGGACGCGGGTCTGCTATCACGGACCGACCACGGCGACCACGTCTGGCGCTACGAGCTCCGCGACGGCCGGGCGGGACACCCCGGCAAACACCCCCATTTCACCTGCATCGACTGCGGCGACGTCGCCTGCCTGCCCGGCGCCAGCGTAGAGATTTCCATGCCGCGGCGGTCGCCGCGTGCGCTCCGCAAGCATCGATTCGAAGTCCAATTCACCGGCGTCTGCGACCGCTGCGCCGCCTAGCCTGCCCGGTCTTTCGCCGCGTCGAACCGACGCTCTTTCTCCTCCCCTCTCCTACGGAGGGCTAAAGAGCGAAAGAGCCAGTTTGCGAGACGCGGATTCCTGCGATCGCCATCCCTGCATTCTCCCGACCAGACTCTTTCCTTTTCATTCTTCTCCTTCCATCCCCCCCTGGTGGGGCAGAGCTAGAGCCTGCCCCGGATGTGACCCGGGGGAGAGGAGGAAGGAAAGGGCCAATACAGCGTCGTCTCGCTAGCTACGACAAAAGACGCCGGTAACAGCAATACCAGTCACTCCGGAAGACATCGTCCAGGTTATGGACGGGCTCACGGTCCCAGGAAGACGGATATCCGAGGTTCGATAAGAAATGGGGAAATCTCTGTCCGAAACTGAGGAAAGGAGTCCACGCCCCCGCCTCGCCCCATCTTCTGGAGGGCCAGAGAAGTCTTTCCCCCCAAGGGTGGGAGTTGGGGCGAGAGTCCATACCACAACGTTGAATGGGTAAGGAAATTTTAAACCGATACACGATTGCTGCCGGGTAGGAGGCTTCCCGGTCTGGCGGAAGTCCGGAAGCGTCATGCCTGGGGGCCATTACGTCGTCTGGCGGGCCAAGGAGCGAAGAAGCGGAAGCGGCATGGGAATGCGAAATTCGCGTGCCACGGTGTCGGCGATGATCCGGTCCCGCAGCCCGGCGCGCCGGAGTTCGAGGACCCGGCGCACGATCGCTCGTTCCTCGGGTGACGGACGTTCGTTCGCTCCTCGTTCCGGCGTCGGTGATGCGCCCGGATGGGGATGATTCGGCCGGCCCGCGGTGCTCGAACGAGCGAGATGCGAGTTCAGCAACGAAACCACGGCCTCGCGGTCCAGCCCCAGGATTGCACAGATCGGGTCGGGATCGGGGGCGCCGGGAAGCCTGCCTTGTAACCAGGCTCGTGCCTGCGCTTGGAGCTTGAGGCGTTGTGTCGTGGGCAGCGAGACCGAGAACTGCCCAAGATATTCGGCACAGGCCTGAAAAACGACCTCGGCCCACAACCGCTGCACGGGCGACCATCTCCGAGCCTGCCCGTAAAAGGCCGCGGGCAATTCCAATTCGGCTACGTTGGTACGGAATTCGGTTCCGTCCGGCATATCCTTCCTCTGCGTTGTTGTGGAGCGGGCCGACGGCTGCTTCAGGACGATGCTCCGGGGTGAAACCGGGGGCTCGGTGCCGCGGCACTCGCCATGACCAGAGATCAGCGATCCTGAGAATCCGCTTCCATTCGGCCCCTTGCGGGTGTGGGTTCGATGGGCAGGAGGTGGCCAAGGGAGCCGTATCGTGGTGCGGGTTTCCGTCCGGGCCGTTTGGCCTGCCGCCAGCTAGGGCCCCAGATTTCCGCCCCGGGCAGGTCCAGGATTTCCGCAACCCGGGCGCGATATGCGTAGCCTCGATATCCGTCCTCCGGATCCAACAGCCGGCAGAGCGTGGATGTGGCAATGCCCGTCTCTCGGGCCACCAATGCGAGCGTCAGCCCGCGTTGCACCAAGGCGACTTTGACGATCTTCTGCATGGATTCTCCCTTACCCACCGTGGGGGGTTCGGTTGCGCGGAAAGGTTTATTTCACTTGATGAATCCCATGATAAGGGAAATAAACCTTATTTCAAGTCCGCCCGAATCGGTCGCCGTTTACCGCTGATTCGAAGCGTCATTGGGCATTGGAGGGAACCGTACTTCCCCCTTCCCACCGGCGGTTTCCTTTCAAGGCGGGGCGGAAATGAAGGGGAAGCGGGATTTCAAAACGAGACGGGGCCGGGTTGGCTTTCGGTGCGGTATGGGTTATACACCGCACCATGCGGGAAATTCTCGACATCATCGAACAGGCGTTGCAAGAACGCGGCATGTCCGCCCGGCGGGCGTCGCTGGAGGCCGGCGGTACGCCCGAAACGATCCGCGACATGCGTCGGGGTAGAGTGCCGTCGGTAGAGCGGGTGCGGGATCTGTGTCGGGTGCTGGACCTCGAATTCTACATGGGGCCGCGGCGCGGAGAGGCGGAAATCTCTCTGCTGAAAGCCGACTCCGCAGAGTCGGCCACGGTACTGAACGGGCTGAACGCCTTGCGGGAGGAATTGCGCAGCGGGCTGGCGGACCTGCGCCGAGACGTCGGCGTGTTGGTCCAGAGCACCGAAATCCCGGCCGACGGCGGGGATGGGACCGACGCTCCACACGTCCAACACGTCGAGGTGCGGGAACTGCGCGCGGCCGCGGGCGGCGGCGCGACGGACCTGGACGAGACCGTCACCGGGTATCTGACGTTTCGGCGCGACTGGCTGGACGAGAACGGCCTCACCCCGTCGCAGTGCACGGTGATTCGCGTCAAGGGGGAGTCCATGGAACCGACGCTCCCGGACGGCTGCGCGATCCTGATCGACCGCAACCGCCGCCGGCGGCTGGCCGGGCATCTCTTCACCTTGCGCACGGAGGATGGGCTGGTCGTGAAGCGTCTGGGCCGCAGCCCGGACGGCGGCTGGCAACTCGTCAGCGAGCATCCCGCCTATCCGCCCCTAGCGTGGGCGCCCGACACGGAGATCATCGGCGAGGTCAAGTGGATGGCGCGGACCTTCCCGTGAGACGGTATGATGTACGCGAAAAGTCGGGAGTGTTTCGATTGAGGAAGTGCCTCTCGACATGGTGCGACCCTTCGACAATCTCTGGGTCCTTCCTCTCCCTCAGTTCGTTGAGCCTGCGGTCCCTGAGCTCGTCGAAGGGTCGAAACGAACCCGGATGTCACCTCGGGGTAGTGCCTCGGTTTGAAATCGTCTCCGCGTGGTTTCTCTATCCCCTCTCCCCCGGAGGGAGAGGGCCAGGGTGAGGGGGAAGGTGAATGCCCCGCCCTAGCCTGTCGTTTCGCTGTGCGGAGAAGTGTCTTCGCTGGATTCCTGCTCGCACAGAGACGGCCCCCGGCTTGAACGGGGGAATGACGAAGAAAAGACGTTCCGCTCGGTTCACTGACGCGCGGCGGTTCCCAGGAGAGCGTTGCGCGTGGCCGAGCCGACGATACCGTCTGGCGTAAGCCCGGCTCGGCGCTGAAACGCGGCGACGGCCTCCGCCGTTTGCGGTCCGAAGCGGCCATCCGGCGTGAGGGTGAAGCCGCGGGCCGCGAGCGCGCGTTGGACCCCGCGGACGTCTTCGCCGCACAGCATCGGCTCGGTCAGCGAAAGCAGGCGATCCGTCCGACCGTCCCCCATGGACTCGGGCTGCCCCGTTCTTTCGGTCAAGGCGGCTTGGATGACCGGAAATTTCTCGTCCCAGATCGCGGGCGCACGCAGATTCAGTGCATCGTCGAAATGGACCGGATCCCCGAAGTCCCCGCCCCAGCGTAAGGGTGCGTGCGTCCGCACCGCGTCGAGAAATGTCCGGACCGCCGCGGGCAGCGAAGCGCCGTCTCCCAACTCGATACTGCGGTACAACCGGCCCCGATAGCGGACGTTGCAATCGATCGCGTGGCCCACCAAGTGGTTCGACCGGGTCGCGGGGCGGACGACGGCGCCCGTCAATGCCTGCTGGTGCAACCGGGCCGCGTGCGTCACGACCAGCCTGAGACCGTGCCCCGCGGCCAGCTTTTCGATCTGGCGCAGTGCCGGCAGGAAATCGGCGTCCGCTACGACCGGCCCGCCTTCGAAATGAACAGAAATAAACCGCACAAGCCTCGTATTCATGAGAGACCTCCGCCATGTCGAGTCGTCTCAGTGTAGCATGGCGGTCGGCGGTAATACTGTAAAACTTTTTTACAATTGAAGGCTTGTGAGGAACTCTCTACAATCCTTACAGGACGCAACGCCGTGAAGACTCTCGAAACGGTGGCGTTGAGGGAGCGGGCAAAAAACCGCTTCCAATGATTTTCTCGAAAACAAAAAAGACGGACGACCAGCATGACCCTCCCCACCGCTTCCAGCAGCAGATCGTGGATGCGCGCGCCCCGGTCTCTCCATGAGAAAGGAGTCCCCGATGTTCGGGATCGTATCCGCGGTCGCCGGTTTGGCGACCGCCTGGCTGACGAGCCGTGCGGAGGAGCGGCGCGCCAAAGCCGCGGCCACGACCGAGGCGCTGAAGGCCGAGGCCGAAGCCCGGCACGCCGCGGCGAAGGATGTCGCCGCCTGGGAACGGTTGCAAGCGCGCGGGGCCACGGACTCGTGGAAGGACGAGGCGTGGACGCTGTGCTTCATCGCGATTCTGGTGAGCTGTTTCATCCCGGGCGCCCAGCCCTATCTGGAACACGGCTTCACCGCGTTGAACGCCGCCCCCGACTGGTTCCAGTGGGCGCTGCTCGCCTCGATCGCGGCCAGCTTCGGACTGCGCGGGATGAACGCGATCGTCAAGAAGTAGGCACCCGTTGCGGAAGATCGTCCGTGACCAACAGCAGGTGCAGGCTGCGCACCGTCACCAGGATCGGAGGCCGCCCGTGAGAGACGTACTCATCGCGTTGCAAGCCGTGCTCGGAACGGCGTTGCCCGAGGCGGGCGACATCGCAGTGGTGGAGTCCGAGACCCTGCCGCAGGCCGGTCGTCGGTTGCCCTTCATCAGTCTCAAGGACGGCGGCGCGACCTACCGGAGTCAGCCGAGCCACGCCGACCTCGAAACCGGGCGGGTCCACATCCGCATCTACCAAGCGATTCGCCCGTCGGAGCCCGGGGCCGCGGTCGTGGCCGAGGGGGACCCGCCGGGGGTGCTCGAACTCGCCGCCCGCGTCCGCACCCTGCTCGGACGGACCGACCTCGCCGGCACCGTGGCCGACCTCCACGTCGATCACATGGGCGCCAGCGAGACCGGCCCGACCGAGCGCGGCGGGCGTCTGCAGTGGGTGCGCATCACGGTCCGCTATCGAAGGATCGTTTCGTGACCAGCGTCGTTCGGATCGCGTGTTTCACACCGGCCGGGGTACGTGCTTCGACCGGTCAACCCTCAACCCGACCGTAAGGAGGACCAGTCATGGCAGATTTGGGTACGACCTTCAGCGTCAACCGCGACACCGTGGTGTGGGCGAAAGAGGAAACCGAGTTCGGCACCGAGGTGAAACCCGCCGCGACCGACGCGGTGCGGCTGACCGGCGACGGCACGATCAGCCAGCCGCGGGTATATGTGGACGACCCGCAGCGCGTCAATGCCTACAGCCGGACCGACCGACTGCAGGCGGGCTACGACCCGGGCGAACTCAGCTTTCCGACGTTCTGCAAGCCGTCCGGCACCGCGGGCACCAAGCCGCAGGGCGCGGCCTTGTACAAGTCGCTCTTCGGCCGCGAGACCGTCACGTCCAGCACCAGCGTGGTCTATGAGTTGCTGCGGCTGTCCGACACCCGGCCGGGCGTCACGGTCTGGCTCAAGAAGGGACACACCGTCTTCCGTGCGGTCGGCTGCGTGTTGAACCAGGGCGTGTTCCGGATCGCGGCGGGCAACAACGAAGCCGGGTTCGCCCAGGTGGAATTGTCCGGCCTGTTCGCCAAGCTGCTGATTACCGGCACCGACGAGGTCGAGACCGTGGCCGAGGCGAACGCGACCGCGGTGGTCGTCAAGGACTCCCGCAAGTTCGACGTGGGTGCCTACGTCACGATCGGGTCGGCCAGCACCGAGTATCGCGTCACCGCCATCGATCGGGCGACCGATACCCTCACGGTCTCCCCCGCGTTGAGCGCCAAGGCGGACCCGAACGACGTCGTTGCGCCGTCCGTACCGGACGTGACGGACAGCGGCACGCCGATTGCCGGCCGGTTGGGTACGGCCCAGCACGGCACGCAGACGCTGCCGCTGTTGTCGTCCGAACTCACGCTCAGCAACAACGTCGAGTTTCTCGGCGGAGAGAAGACCGCCAGCGTGTACCCGGAACGGTTCGGCAACGGGGCGCGCGCCGTGGACGTGTCGGTCGACGTCCGCTGGGACGCCAACGCCACCCGCTTCTTCTCCCTGCATCGGACGCACGACAAGAGCGACGTCAAGATTCCCGCGGGTTCGACGGCCGGCTCCATCGTGGAGTTGCTCGCCAAGAACGTGGCGCTCGACTTCCCCACCGTGAACGACGACACCGTCCGTGCCCTGACGATCGGCGGGGCCGCGTTCGCGGGCGACGCGCTCGACGACGAACTGCAGCTCACGTTCAAGTAAGGAGGCCAACATGCAGGGCCGAAGCATCCTGTGGCTGACGCTCGTCGGCGCAGCGGGCGCCGCGATTGCCGCGGGGACGTATTGGGACAGCCTGGCCGTCGGCATGGCCGGCGCCGTCATCGGTGCCGGCGTCGTGCGGCTCGGCACGCTGGCCGCGGACCGCGGCCAGCGCGGAAAGGAGGACGCATGAGCGTCATTGCGCACAAAGTCAGGGAACGGTCCGACCGTCTGCTCTGGGCGGAGTACACCCCGGGTTTCCGGATCCGGGTGCGGCATCTGACCACGTCCGAGATCCTGCGGCTCGAAGACCAGGCCCGCAAACAGGAGTGGGACCGGCGCACGCGCCAGAAGAGCGAGGAACTCGACCGCGAGAAAATGGCGCGCCTCATGGCCGAGCGCGTCATCGCCGACTGGCGGCTCGACGGCGACACGCTGCGCTCGCTGCTGGATCTGGACGAGTACCCGGAGGGCTCCGTGCCGTACAGTGCCGAGGACTGCGCCGCGCTGCTCACCCACAACCTGGACGTGTACGTGTACGTGCGTGGGGTGTGTCAGGACTTGGCGTTGTTCGAGGAGGCGCGCAAGGCGGAAGCCGCAAAAAACTCCATGCCTTCGCCCGACGCCGACTCGGCCCGGGCGGAGGCGGCCGCCCCCTAGACTGCGGCGAGTGCGAGCAACTCCATGCCTACGACCCAGCGGCCTATCCCTATCCGTGCGAGGCGTGTCCCCGGGCCGGCGACACCGACCTGTGGCCAGAGAACCGCGCCGCGTGGCGCCTGTTCTGCGACTGCGCGGCCCGCCACACCTGGACCGACCGTCACAAGCGGGAGCGGACCGGCTTCGAGGTCGACTGGCCGTTGGCCGACATCCTCGCCCGTCGCCGCGGACTGGACGACGAGGACTTCGAGAAGCTGCTCGACTTGGCCAGGGAGTTGAACCGGCGCGAAGAGCCGTCCTGAACGTCCGCCACCGACGGCGGGGAGCGCCTCGGGCAATCGGTGTCCGCGGCCCTCCCCGCCGTCGTGGGGTGGGGCGTAAGCAATAAGAGGGAATGACGAACAAGACGATTCGTGTATCTGGAGTGGAGCAGTTTGAAATGGGAATTACATACAAGAGGATCCCGTGCCCGTTGCGACACCCTCCGGCATGGTTCGACAGGCTCACCAATCGGGCTCAGGGAGCGAGATCAAGGCACCACAAATTCAGGAACCTTCCCCAATCCTCAGTTCGTTGAGCCTACCGCGTCCTGAGCTCGGTCCCTGAGCTTGTCGTAGGGTGTCGAAAGGTCGAAGGATCGCAACGAACCCCGAGGGGACTCCCACGATCACACGTGCCCCCCGCCCTTTCGACAGGCTCAAGGACCTTCCCCGCCTCCCCCCTCAGTTCGTTGAGCCTGTGGTCCTTAAGCTTGTCGAAAGGGCGAAACGAACCCCGCTGTCACCCCGGCCTTCGCACCCTACCCCCGACCGTTGACCATTAGTATCCTCTTGTATGTAATTCTCCATTATTTCCCCTCCGTGGTTTTCAGACTCCAGCCCCTCGGTCGGTCATCCATGCTCTCTGCGCGGCGTGGCGGTTCGCCCGGGCGCCCTCTCCTCCGGATCGAGTCCGGGGCAGGTTCTAACCCTCTTCCGGCGGTCCCTGAGCGTGCGGTGCCTTGAGCTTGCCGAAAGGTCGAAGGGGGGGAGGGGATGGGGTGGCGGCCCACGTCAGGATGGGGCGGCGCGCCGCGCGAGTCTCGTCCAAGCGGCCGACGGGCGTGGTGAGCGGCGCCTGATGCAGCAACGCGGGTTGCTGCTCGATCTCGTCGGCGATGGCGAGCAGCGCGTCGGCGAAGGCGTCGAGCGTCTCCTTGCTCTCGGTTTCGGTGGGCTCGATCATCAGTGCGCCGCTGACCACCAGCGGAAAGTAGATCGTCGGCGCGTAGAAGCCGTAGTCGAGCAGCCGCTTGGCGACGTCCAGCGTCTTGACGCCGCTCTTGTGGAACGAGCGGTCCGAGAAGACGCATTCGTGCAGACACGGCTCGCGCTCGGCCAGGTGATAGGTCGGCTCCAGCCGGGCGCGCAGATAGTTGGCGTTCAGAATCGCCATGCGCGTGGCGAGGCGCAGCCCGTCGCCGCCCATGCTCAGGATGTAGGCGTAGGCCCGCACCAGCACGCCGAAATTGCCGGCAAAGGACCGCACGCGGCCGATCGATTCGGGTCCATCCTCGCTCCACGCATAGCCGGCGCCGCGGCGCACGACGCGCGGTACGGGCAGGTATGGCGCCAGGGGCGATTTGACCCCGACCGGCCCGGCCCCGGGGCCGCCGCCGCCGTGCGGGGTGGAAAACGTCTTGTGCAGGTTGAACTGAATCACGTCCGCGCCCATGTCGCCGGGCTTGGCGACGCCCATCAGCGCGTTGAGATTTGCGCCGTCCATGTACATCAGGCCGCCGTGCGCATGCAGCACGTCCGCGATGTCGAGGATTTCGCGCTCGAACAGCCCCAGCGTGTTCGGGTTGGTGACCATCAGCGCGGCGACCTGCGCGTCGGTGTGGTGGGCCACGTCCGCGGCGTGCAACATGCCGCTGCGGTCGGTCGCCACCTCCACCACCTCGTAGCCGCACAGCGCCGCGGAGGCCGGGTTGGTGCCGTGCGCGCTGGCCGGAATCAGCACCTTGCTGCGCGGCGCCCCGCGGGCACGGTGGTAGGCGCGGATCAGCTTCATGCCGGTCAGTTCGCCCTGTGCGCCGGCGGCCGGCTGGAGGCTGACGGCGTCCATGCCACTGATTTCCGCCAGGGCGCGCTCCAACTCGAACAGGAGGCGCAAGGCACCCTGCGCTTGGTCGTCGGGCGTCAGGGGATGCAGCCACGCCCAGCCGGGCAGGCGGGCCAGCGCCTCGTTGACGACCGGGTTGTACTTCATGGTGCACGACCCCAGCGGGTACAGGGTGGTGGCCGCGCTGAAATTCCACTGCGACAGGCGCGTGAAATGCCGCACGACCTCGGGCTCGCTCACCTCGGGAAAGCCGTCCAGCCCGTCGCGGCACAGTGCGGCCGGCAACGCCTGGTCCGCGGCGAGGTCCGGGATGTCGTCCGCGGGCAGCGGAGCGCCGACGCGGCCCGCGGACCCGCGTTCCGCAATGAGCGGCTCGTCGAAGACGCCGCGTTTTCCGGGTGGGGGATTCGTCATCGGGCGTCCTGACGGGGAGTCGGGAGCGGGGGGGTCGGATTGTGGATTGTGGATTGTGGATTGTGGATTGTGGCATCGAGCGCCGCGCCGAGTTCGCGGGCCAAGCGGTCGATTGCCTCCCGGTCGTGCAGTTCGGTGGTGCACAGCAGCAGGCAGTCCGTGAGTTCGGGATACCAGTCTTCCAGAACGACGCCGGCGAGCAGGCCACGCTCCTTGAGCCGTTGCCGGACGGCCCGGGCGTGCGGCACGCGCACGACGAACTCGTTGAAGAAATGTCCCGTAAAGCGGCGCTCGACCCCGGCCACGCTTTGGAGCCGGTCGAGGGCGTAGCGGCTGGTCTTGGCGTTGCGCAGCGCCAGCGCGCGCAGCCCGTGCTTGCCCAGCAGGCAGAGGAAGACGGTCGTTGCCAGCGCGCACAACCCGTGGTTGGTGCAGATGTTCGAGGTCGCCCGCTCGCGGCGGATGTGTTGCTCGCGCGTCGCCAGGGTCAGGACGAACCCGCGGCGGCCGTCCCGGTCCGTCGTCTGCCCGACCAGCCGCCCGGGCATGTGCCGCACGCGCGCGTGGCGGCAGGCGAACAGGCCGACGCCCGGGCCGCCGAATCCGAGCGGAATCCCCAGGCTCTGGCCTTCGGCCACGGCCACGTCGACGCCGAGCGCCCCCGGCGGTTTGAGAATGCCCAGCGACACCGCCTCCGCGGTCACCGATACGCTCAGCGCACCGACGCGCGCCGCGGCGCGGCCGACCGCGGCCACGTCTTCGATCACGCCGAACGCGTTGGGATAGCCGACCACCACGCCGCACACGTCTTCGTCCAGTTCGCCCTCCAACGTTGCGGAGTCGAGCCGGCCCGCGGCGTCCCAGCCGATCTCGCGCACGGACAGGCCGGGCAGCCCGTCGAGATACGTGTCGATAACGTGGCGATACTGCGGGTGCAGCGAGCGGGCGACGAGAACCGCGCCGCGCTTCGGCAAGATACGCTTGGCCATCAGCACGGCTTCGGCCGTGGCCGAGGCGCCGTCGTACATGCTGGCGTTGGCAACGTCCAAGCCGAACAGGCCGGCGACCAGGGATTGAAACTCGAATATCGCTTGCAGCGTGCCCTGACTCACCTCGGGCTGGTACGGCGTATAGGCGGTCGCGAACTCCGCGCGCTGCATCAGGTGATCCACCGCGGCCGGCACCCAATGCGGATAGGCGCCCGCGCCGAGAAACGTCGCGCGCGGCTCCGGCGCGGCGTTGGCCTCGGACAGCGCGGTCAGGCGGGCCACGACCTCGGGCTCGGCCACGCCGTCGGCAAGATGCAGGTCCGCGCCGGCGCGGAGCGGCGCGGGCAGGTGGGCGATCAGGTCATCGACCGAATCCAGGCCCAGCACGTCGAGCATGGCGCGGACGTCGGGCTCGGTATGCGGAATGTAGCGCGCCGCGGCAGACATGGCCGGAGTCAGTCCTCCGCCTCCCGGACCTCGGCGAGAAACCGCTCGTACTCCCCGGCGCTCATCAAATCGTCCACCTCCTCCGGGTCGCTCATTTCGACCTGCACGAGCCATGCGTCGCCGTACGGGTCTTCGTTGAGCGTCTCCGGCGAGTTGGGCAGCTCCGCGTTGACGTCGGTCACCGTCCCGCTGACCGGGGCGAACACGTCGGACACGGCCTTGACCGATTCGACCACCCCGAACGGTTCGTCCTTGGTGACGTGGGCGTCGGGTTCGGGCAACTCGACGAACACGATGTCGCCGAGTTGCTCCTGCGCATAATAGGTGATGCCGATGGTGGCCCGCCCGTCGTCTTCGACCAGGACCCACTCGTGTTCGCGCGAGTAGCGCAGCCCCTCGGGAATCTCCATGACCTCCTCCCTGTCCGTCGGCTCATCCGCGTGCCGGATAGAATGGTCGTTCGACGATCGTGGCCGGGACGTGGCGGGTGCGGATCGTGACGTCGATGCGGGTGCCGACCGCGGCATACGCCGATCGGACGTAGCCGAGCGCGATGCCCACGCCCAGCATGGGCGACTGTGTCCCGCTGGTGACCTCGCCGACTACCGTGCCGGCGTGCCGAATCGCATAGCCCCGACGCGGGATGCCGGGGCCGTCCATCGTGAGCCCGACCAATCGTTTGTGCACTCCTCGGCGGCGTTGTCCGTCCAACGCCGCGCAACCGATAAACGAGCCGTCCCCGGAACGCAACAAGCGGTGCAAGCCGGCTTCCAGCGGCGTCGTCCGGGCGTCCATGTCGTTGCCGTACAGGAGATACCCGGCCTCCAGACGCAGCGTATCCCGCGCCCCGAGCCCGACCGGCTGCATGTCCGCGGCACGCCCGGCCTCACGACACGCGGCCCACACCCGTTCGGCCCGCTGCGCCGGCACGAAGAGCTCGAAGCCGTCCTCGCCGGTGTAGCCGGTGCGGGCCACCAGCGCGGGCACGCCGGCGACGTCCATCTGCGCCGCGCGATAGCGGCGGATGTCCGCGGGGTTCGCTGCGGTGAGGGCGGACAATACCTGCGCCGAGCGCGGTCCTTGCAACGCGACGAGCGCGGTCTCGTCGCTCCGGTCGGCGACCGCGGCCCGGCCCCGGTTCGTCTCCGTCATCCAGGCGAAATCCGCGGCGGTATTGGCCGCGTTCACGCACACGAAATAGCGGTGCTCCTCCAGGCGATACACGATCACGTCGTCCAGGATGCCGCCGTCCGCGGCGCACATCAGCGAATACTGCGCCCGTCCGACGGCGAGGCCGTTCGTGTCGGTCACGAACAGTTCACGGCAGACCTCGTCCACACGCGGGCCGGACAATTCGATCTCGCCCATGTGGCTCAGGTCGAAAAGGCCCACCCCGCGGCGCACCGCGCGATGCTCGGCCAGAATGCCGGCATACCGGACCGGCATGGACCAGCCGGCGAACTCGATCATCCGCGCACCCGAGGCGCGGTGCGCCGCGGCCAGCGGAGTCGGCTTCGCTTTATTCGCCGGGTTCGTCATCATCGTTGGACAGCGTCACGCCGCGGGCGTGTCGGCCTGAGCCTCCGCGGCCCGGAGCGTGTTGGCGAGCAGCATGGCGATCGTCAGCGGGCCGACGCCGCCCGGCACCGGCGAAATAGCCGCGGCACGTTCGCGGGCCGCGGCGAACTCCACGTCGCCGGTCAGCGTCCCGTCCGCGGCCCGCGCGATGCCCACGTCGATGACGACCGCGCCCGGCTTGATCCAGCCGCCCTCGATCGCCCCGGCGCGGCCGGTGGCCGTCACGAGCACGTCGGCCCGGGCGACGTGGGCGGCCAAGTCTGCGGTCCGCGAGTGACACACCGTGACCGTGGCGTGGCGTTCCAGGAGCAGCAGGGCCGTGGGCCGGCCGACCAGACGACTGCGCCCGACGACGACCGCGCGCTTCCCGGCGACGTCCACGCCGCTGCGGTCGATGAGATGCAGTACACCCAGCGGGGTGCAGGGCCGCAGTCCGGGCCGGCCCGACAGCAGGCAGCCCTGATTGAGCGGATGCAGCCCATCCACGTCCTTGTCGGGCGCGATTCGAGCGATCAGGACGTCCGCATCGAGATGGGCCGGCACGGGCAGTTGCAGCAGAATGCCGTGCACGTCCGCACGGGCGTTGAGGGCGGCGATGAGCGTGGCGACTTCGCCGGCCGCCACGTCCGCGGGCAAGCGGTAGTCGAATGGAGTGATACCGACATCGCGGCAGGCGCGCTGCTTGGTCTCGACGTACCCTTGCGAATCCGGGTCGGTGCCGACCAGCAGCGTGGCGAGTCCGGGCCGCCAGTCGCCACAGCCGGGGCGTTCCCGCAGCGAGGCGATCCGCCGTTTCAGGCTGCCGCGCAACTCCCGCGCGAACCGTTTGCCGTCGAGTATCTCGCCCACGATGGGGCGAAGATATGCCACGCCCTTCTCGCCTGTAAAGCAACCCTCCGTCCGGTCGCGCCCCGGTTCGCAATTCTCGAAGCGACTCGACGTTGCGATCGGGGAACCCTCTTCCTGGTCACCGAGCCTGCGGTCCCTTGATCTTGCAGTGTCCCGACCTCGGTTGGTGGGCTTGTCGAACCATGTCGAAGGATCGAAAGGTCGAAGGGCGGTGGAGTGCGAAGTCCGAGGTAACATCGGGGTTCGTTTCGATCCTTCGACAAGTTCAACACATCACAGGCTCAACGAACGGAGGGGGGAGGCGGGGAAGGTCCTTGAGCCTGCGATGCTCTGAGCTTGTCGAAGAGTCGAAAGGCCGGGGCGGGGGCCACGTATGAGAGCAGGAATCCCCTCGGGATTCGTTTCGATCCTTCGACACGGGATCCTCTTGTATGTATTTCCCGTTGGGAACGTACCGACGAAGCAACGTGGGAATGTTGAGCGGCATTCCGTACCGGCGCGGGGCTTGATAGCCTCCCGCGCCATGTACGACGAGCGGGCCGGAGCGGTCGGCGGCCCATCTTTCCCACCGAAGACGCACGCGGCGGCCCGGAGTCGCCGGTCGTGAGGACGTCGAAACTGCGCATCGAGACGACCGGCGCCGATGCAACGTCGGGGCCGGACGCGACGATACTCGGACGGCGGCTTCCGCACGCCTTTCGCGCCCTGCACCACCGCAACTTCCGCATCTTCTTCGTGGGACAGTTCGTGTCGCGGGTCGGGTTCTGGATGCAGAACATGGCCCTGGCTTGGCTGGTCTATCGGCTGACCGAGTCGTCCCTCATGCTCGGACTGGTCGCGTTCGCCGGACAGGCGCCGACGCTGGTCTTCGGGCTGTTCGCCGGGGTGGTGGCCGACCGCTTCGACCGCTACCGCGTGATCCTGGTCACGCTAGTGCTGGCGCTCACGCAAGCCCTGCTGCTCGGGGTTCTGACCATTCTGGACCGGATCACCGCCTGGCAGGTGTTCGGCCTAGCCCTGGCCGCGGGGTCCATTCAGGCGTTCGAGATGCCGGCCCGCCAGAGTTTTCTGATGGAAATCGTCGGACGCGACGACATCACCAGCGCGGTCGCCCTCAACTCGACGCTGGTCAACGCGGCACGCATTCTCGGGCCGGCGCTGGCGGGCGTGCTCGTGGCGCAGTTCGGCGAGGGCGTCTGCTTCGTCGTGAACGGACTGTCCTTCGTGCCCATCATCGTCGGCTTTCTGGCCATGCGGCTGCCGGCCCGCGGCCGGTCGAACTACGGTGCGGGCTCCACCGGCACGTTCATCCGCGAGGGCGTCAGCTATGCGCTGCACACGCCGGCCATTCGCCTGCTGCTGGTGCTGGTCGGACTCATCAGCCTGCTCAGCACGCCGTACACGGTGTTGATGCCCGTGTTCGCCGGCGACATTCTCGACAGCGGCCCGAACGGCATGGGCCTGCTGCTCGGCGCCGCGGGCGTGGGCGCGGTCGTCGGCACGCTCTTTCTGGCGCGTCACCAGGAGCACGAGACCCTCGGGCGGGTCATGGCGCTGGCGCTCGTCCGCTTCGGGCTGGGGCTGTTGCTCTTCGCGTGGTCGGACCGCTTCTGGCTGTCCATGCTGGTTCTGCCGCTGGTCGGCTCGGGGTTCATGGTGCCCCTGTCGGCCACCAATACCCTGTTGCAGACGCTGGCGCCCGACCGCCTGCGCGGTCGGGTGATGAGCCTGTTCCTGATGATGTTCATGGGCGCCCCGCCGGTCGGCAGTCTGCTGGCGGGGTTTCTGGCGCCCGTCATCGGCGCGCCGCTGACTGTCGGCAGTATGGGCGTGCTGTGCCTGCTGCTGGCCGGCTACGTATTTCTGAAACTCCACCTGCTGCGCGAGGCGGAATCCGGGTAGCTTCCGGGCGCCGCGGAACGGAAATACTCGGCCGCGGCCCATCTCCGGACCACGACGCTCGCCCGCCTACCGTTCGACGAAGTGGATGAGCACGCCGCCGGTGCTCTTGGGATGGAGGAACGCCACCCGCGACCCGCGCGCCCCGGGCCGCCCCGTCTCGTCGAGCACGCGCAGGCCCCTGGCCTTGGCTTCGGCGATGGCCGCGTCGATGTCGTCCACACGCAGGGCGACGTGGTGGATGCCCTCCCCGCGGCGGTCGATCCAGCGGGCGATGTCGCGCTGGTCCGTCACCTTGTCCGCGGCCTCGGGCAGCCGGTCCTGCAGGAACTCGAAATCGGTTTCGCCGACCCGGGCGAACGCGATGCGCAACCCTTCGTACGGGTCGGCCTCTTCGAAATCGTGGATCTCCAGGCCCAGGATGTTGCCGAAGACGTCCAGGTAGCGGTCGAGGTCCCTGACCGCCACGCCGATATGGTCGATTTGACGAATCCGCATGGGCATGACATAGGCCGGACACGGAAAAGACGCAAATCCCGGAGGCGCACGGCGCCCGACGAGAGAGGCTTGCCCATGCACCCTGACGACATCGAGGAATACCGCCGGAAACACGTGCCCGTCTTCAACGCCAACCGCATGAAGCTGGGCGTGTTCGGCTCGAACTGCAGCTACGGCTGCACCATCACGCACGCCGAATCCACGTTCGAGCCGACGTACGAACACAACGTGCGCATCTCGCAACAGGCCGACAATCTGGGCTTCGAGCTGCTCGTGCCGGTCGGCCGCTGGAAGGGCTTCGGCGGCACGACCGATTTCAACGGCACCTGCATGGAGACCTACACCTGGGCCACGGCCATGGCCACGCAGACGAAGAACATCATGGTCTTCTCCACGTCCCACGTGCCGACCATCCACCCGATCATGGCGGCCAAGCAGGGCGCGACCATCGACCATATCTCCGCGGGGCGCTGGGGCCTGAACATCGTGTGCGGCTGGTTCTCGCCCGAAATGGAGATGTTCGCCGCCAAACAGATGGAACACGACGAGCGCTACCGCTACGCCGGCGAGTGGCTGCAGGTGGTCAAACGCCTGTGGACCGAGCAGAACTTCCACCACACTGGCGAGTTCTTCCAGGTCAAGGACGGCTACCTGCTGCCCAAGCCGGTCCAACGGCCCTACCCCGCGCTCATCAACGCCGGCTTTTCGCCCGCCGGCCAGGACTTTTCCGCACGCGAGGTGGATTTCAACTTCATCCAGGTCGATACGCTGGAGCACGGCAAGGAGGTCGTCGACGGCGTGAAGAAGCTGGCGCACGGCTACGGTCGCGAGATCGGCATGATGTCGTACGGCTTCGTGGTCTGCCGCGACACGGAGAAAGAAGCCCGGCAGGCGTACGACTATGTAGTGGAAAAAGGCGACTGGCAGGCCGCGCGCAACATCCTGGGGCTGCTCGGGGTGGAGAGTCAGTCGTTCAGCGAGGAGGCGCTCACCCGATTCGCCGAGCGATTCATCGCCGGCTGGGGCGGCTATCCGCTGGTCGGCACGCCCGAGCAGGTGGTCGATGCCATGTCCGAGATCGCCGCCACCGGTGTCGAGGGGCTGATCCTGTCCTGGCTCGACTACGACGAAGAGTTGCACTACTTCGGCGAGCGCGTCATGCCGCTGATGCGGCAGGCCGGGTTGCGGGCGTGACGCCCTCCCCTGCCGAGCATTTTCCGTCGTTTCTCCGAGAAAGAGAGTCGGACAAAGAAGCGCCGATCCTTGGCGTCGGACCGTGGCGACGCCCTCGACCTTCCCATCCCTCAGTTCGTTGAGCCTGCGGTATCCTGAGCCAGTCGAAGGATCGAAATGAACCCCGAGGTCACCTTGGCCTTCGCCCCCACCCCCGGCCCTTCGACCTTTCGACACCCTTCGACAGGCTCAGGGACCAATCTCAAGGCACCGCAGGATCAGGGAGAGGATTAGAGACTGTCCCGGACTTGCTCCGGGGGGAGAGATCGCGCGAAAGACTCCGGGAAACCGGTTGCACATCATACGCTCCCCTGTGGTGCGTGGAGACGGAGAGGCGGCAGCGTCGAACTTTGCCTGCCCCCTTTCGCCGATGCACGGGTGGGGTCCAGCACCCGAAAGAAGACGTCCAGTTCGGGCGAGAGATGAACGCGACCTCGGTGAGCCACGCGCGGCACCGGTCGTGCGTAACGCGCAGCGCGGCCTCGTCGCGCCCGTCCGTGAAGCAGGCTTGCAGCGTCAGGATGTCGTCGCGCAGGGCGGCGTTCTGCCCGCCGTCGAGTCAGGCGTCGGCATCTGCACCCTCCGGTTCGGGGCGGAACCACACCGTCTGGTTGCGGCCCGCGACGAGCAGGTCGCCGAGCGTGGGGTTGATCCAGGCGTGCCACGCGGTCTGGCCTTCGAAGCGGCGCTGCAAGGGAGTGCTGCCGCTGCTGACCAGTTCCAGGGCGACGGCGCTCCGATCCGACACGTCGGCCAGGGGGTCGGGGACTTTTATCTTGACACCGGTGTCCGCGACGTCGGTCCGGAGGCGGAACCGCTTTTTCTCGAGGGAGATGAGGTCGATAGGCTCCGGTACGCCAACGACATCCGAGACGAGGCAGTGGACGTGGACGGTGAGCGTGGCGTGTTCTTCGGCGTTGACCGCGGCGCCGACCGCCGCGCCTTTCGCCCGGTCGAAGGTGGTGGGCGTGCGGCTGCGAAGGTCGTCCTGCATCCGCGTGCGGAGGGTGCGGAGGGTCGCTTCATTCGCTTCGTTCCGGCCCACGCCGTCTAGCGCGGCTAGGACATAGTCGCCCAGGGCGACAGCGTCGTCTTCGACCTCATCCTTATCGGTGGCGACGCGAGCCTGGTTGATGACAGCCATGATGCTACGCGCGAAGGCGGTGCGCCGACTCTCAATTTCGACGTCCCGGCAGGCGCGCATGGTGGCAGTCTGCATCCCGAGGCTGGGGCTTGGCACATTGTGGCCGATCTCAAAGGCGGTATGAGCCTTGTCGAAGTGACTGGCATCACGGATCAGGTCGCCCCCCGGAAAGGTGGGGTTGCGGTTGATCTCCGTCATGATGGTGTTGGTCCAGTCGATGCGCGTCAAGGCGCTGGCCGGGATGGTGGCGAGGACGCCGCGGGCAATCCACCAGTCTTTCGTTCGCCATTCGCTGCGGGTACCGTCTGTGTTGCGGATCACTGGAATGGGTGTCGCAGATAGGATGCCGTCCTGGTTCACATAATACGTCCGCGCGCCGACTGTGTAGGTCATTTGGAGCGTCTCGTTCTGCAAGTCGAGTGTGCAACTCAGGGGAGTTACGTCGATGGTGTGGCTTGGTGGCAAGACGCTGTGCGGGTCGGTCAACAGAATGGGTGCCCCTGCCGAGGCCGCCAAGATCGCTATCATCTCGCGTACCGCGGCGTTGGAGGGCATCTCCCACACAATAGCAGATTCGTTGACCACGTCGCCTTTGCGCGGCGTCGGGGCTGGGAAGTGGTCTTCTGGAATACACAGAAGGCCCGATGTCACGAATGGGTTCGTAACAACACCCGTGATGCGCCCCCGCTCAACAAAGATATACATTGCTCCCTCCTAGAAGATCACCCAATAGAGCGCGCGGATCACAACAGAATATCTTGAGCCGCGCCAATGATGTACATGGAGACGATTGTTCGAGTACCAACTTCTCAGGTCCAACTGGTCCCCGTTGCCCTCGCCCAGGATGCACAGGGCGTTGACGCTCGCGGAGAATGTAAAGGCGCTGATACTGGAAAAAGCATAACAGCCCAGCGCAAGGCTGGTCCTATTATTCCTGCCGGAATTTTCGTAGATGAAGATCATACCGGTGGTGCCAGAGGGAGGCGCATAGCCCCCACTCGATCGGCTGAACGGGGCCGTGACATTATGGGAGACCCGCTGACGGCCTTTCCAAAAGGGCCGAACGTTGAGCACATCGCTGCGAATCTGGCCTGCGGTCAAGGTGCCCCTTATGTAGGCCGCGGGAAACTCGCTCGTGCCTTGGCCGACGAGCTTGAAGCCGCGACCGGCGGCGCCGGGGGTGTAGTCGTTCGAGGTGATCATCCCCCCGGCAGAGATGTTCATCCGCGTGGCGAGATTGTCGACGATGAGGCTGGTGGCCGCGATCTCATAATCCCTGGCCCAATTGGTCCCATTCCACATGCGGGTTTCCTGCCACTGATCCCGCGCCGACCGACTCCCGCTCACGGCGTAGCGCCGCTGTGTCAGGGTGTCGCCGATCTGCGGGCGTGAGCCGGGGAACAGGTTGGCGGTGTCCGCGGCCGCGGTGCTCCACGAGGTCCTGCCCGTGACACGTTCACGATGCACGTTGGGCGCGGGTCGCCACGTCGCAACCACGCCGACGTACCCCCAATTCCCCTTCCTGGTGCCCTGCTCCCACCGTTCATACAGATGCAGGAACTGCAGACTCTGCGTCGGCGCCTGCCATTCGGCGTACCAGGAGGTCGTGACGCCGCCGCTGGTGCCCGCGCCCCGCAGACCCGTGACGTTCGTCGCCCAGGCGTTGCTGGGCCGCCGATTCGAGGCTGGCTGGTGTATCGTCGGGGACAAACCGTATGCCTGTGCGGTGACGCGAGGGGTGGTACCAGGGGGGCCGACGACGGTCCGCCCGTCAGTGCCGTCCTGACCCTCGGCCTTGCGCCAGCCGCCCCAGGTCCAGTTGGCGGCTTCGGGCGGGCGGATGCCGAAGTTCTCCCACAGGCGGCCGCTGCCCGGCGCGGCCGTGGCGCTGTCCGACGTGTCGGCCGGGATGCGGTCCGGCCCGGGGGTCAGCACCGCGGGCTGGTTCGTGGACCGCTTGTACACCATGTTCACCGCGGCGGCCTGTTCGGCGCGGCGCGGCGCCGTCCATTCCTCCACGTCCACGACTTGGTACGACACGTCGGCGAAATTGATCGTGGCCGAGTCCGCCACGCCGGTGCCCGTGAACGCGATCCACGCCCGGATGCGGTCGGCGCCGGACGGGATGGTCAACGAGCCGGTGACCTTCGTCCAGCGGTTGTCGGTCGTGGCGAGGGCGTCGGTCAGGTGCGCAGCGGTCGCGGCGCGGTTGTCGGCATACTCGAAGCTGGCGCCGACGGCGAGTTGGCTGCCGCTCGGGTCGCCGGAGCCGCGCACGTAGGCCACGATGTCGAGCCGGTTGCCGCCGAAGGCCGGGTTGCGGGCGGTGACGCGGTCCTCCGCGCGGCCGCCCCTGGCGACGAACATCTTGCCGGACGGCGGTTCCGGCCCCGCGGTGCTGGGCGCGGTGGCGAGCGTGACCGCGGGATCGCCGGTCAGTTCGGACGACACCCAGGACCCGGCCGCGGTCGCCACGGACTGGCTGACCAGATTCGCCTCGCCGACGACGGGCCGCCACAGGTCCCCGGCGCCGTCATGCGCGGTCGCGGCACTGACGTACAGCCGCTGGTCCGCGCCCAACGCCGGGCCGGGCGGCGGCGACCAGCCCGCCGGCGGGGTCAGCGTCCGCGTGGCGAAGTCGTAGCTGCCGCCCGTGGGCCGCGCCGGCGTGGCCGCGCTGACGCCCTGCACCTTGTAGATGGCGGCCTCGAAATAACTCAGGCCGTCGTGGCTGATGCGGCGCGGAATCTGCCAGTCGGCGGACGCGATCGTGTGCGTATTGCCCCAGCCTTCCGGGATCGGCGCGCGCACCCGCCACAGATAGCGCCCCGCGGTCGTCGGCACGTCGGCCGTCCAGCCCTCCGTGAGGCCCGTCACGGCCCCGGATTGGCGCGTGAACGTCGCATCGCCGGTCGGCACCGCGGGCGGGGTCACGCTGTCCGATTTGGCCCAAATCTCGGCCTGTGCGGCGGGATGCGGCGCGGGGACGGTATAGTCGAGTTGCGCGTCGCGGTTCGTCGCGGAAAAGTTCGGGTCCCCGGCGTGGGTGTCGCTCCGAAACGCGACCGTGACCCGATAGCGCGTCTGGCCGCCGGCCGTGAACGTGACCGACGTGGGCGTGGCGGTCAGCGCGCCGCTCATCCAGTGCGTCGCGTCGTCGAACAGGGCCACATGCTGGAAGGTCCGCAGCGCGAGCAGTTGATCCCGCGTTTCCTCCGAAGCCGTGACGAGCTCGACGTTGACGACGTGCGGCCACGCCGTGGCGGTGTCGGCCACGCCGAACGCATTCCATTCGCCCGCCAGGTCCAGCGTGCCGGCCCCGCCCGTGTAGAGCGGCAAATCGACCGAGGCGTTGAAGCCGGGGCGCCCGGGCGTCAGCGTGGCGTCGGGGTCGATCACCGCGGTCGCCGTCGCGGTGACGGCGTCGCCGCGGCGGAAGCCGGCGTCGTTGGTGGACATCTCGGCGTAGGCGTGGACGGTGTAGCCTGCGCCGGATTCGGCCTTGAGCGTGGCGCTGACGCTGCTTTGCCGCGGCGTGCAGGGGACGGTCTCGCTGGCCTCCGTCACCACGCCGCCCGTCTTCACCAGCTTGAAGTAGATCTGGTCCACCGGCGCCACCGGCGCGGTCACGCTGGCGGTGACGCTGACCTCGTGCTTCCCGTTCGTCAGCGTGCGCAGGGCGTCGGCACTGACCACCAGGGCTGTCGGCGGCTGGGGCTGTGTGCGGCGGTAGTCCACTAGTTGGCGGGCCTGGGGTTCGATGTCCTGGTCGGTGCCGGCGGCGTACACGAACGCCGCGGCGCGGTACGGGTGCAGCGTCAGGCCGAAGCGCGCGCCGCGGCTCTGGAAGGCCCCGATGCGGTAGTCCGCGCGGTCCATTCCCAAGCCGGGGATGGTGACGATGAGGCGGTCGCCGACGTCCAGGTCGTAGGCATCCGGCTCCCGCACGTTCAGGTCGCCGGTCAGGGGCGTGGTCTGGGCCTGCATCTGCTCCCACAGGTAATGCGCCTGCCGGTCGAGGCTGGCGGGGTCCGTGATGTAGCGGTAGGCGACCTCCCGTTCGGCGCCGCGCGGGAAGGTCCGGTCGCGCTTCGTCGTGGCGAGCCAGCGTTCGGGCTCGCCCTCGAAGCCGGGGTCCGGCACGCCGCGCACCAGCAGCGACTTGGGCTGCTGCGCGGCGCGGACCGGCGCGGCGTTGGCCGGCGTGAAATTGTGCCAGCCGGTGTCGTCGGCGTGGCCGAGTTCCAGCGCGGCCCGCGTGCCGGGGCCGTCCACCTGCATCCCGATGGTGCCGCTGGCGTCGTGCGTCAGGACGGCGCCGTGCAGCAGGAACTCCTGCAGCAGCGTGGCCGCGGGCGTCTGTTTCGTGGCGGCGCCGCCGACGGTGAGCTTGCGCGCGGTGTAGGCCGCGGCCGCGGAGGTGAACTGCGCCGCGTCCACCGTCCGGCCCAGGCCGTGGTGCGCGTCGGACAGGAAGAATTTCGTCACGGTGGCGGGGTTGGCGGCGAACTCGGTACTGGTGAAGTCGGCGTGGATGACTTCGCCCTCGTCGGGCGGCCGCGTGGACGTCAGCTTGATGGCGCCGACGCCGGGCAGCGGCGTCGTGACGGTATATTCGCTCGGGTCCATGCGCCGGCCGTTCCGGTAGGCGTGAGCGACGCGGACGCCGGTCGCGGCGCGCCACGCGCCGAAGGTCCAGCCGAAGTCGCTCTCGACGGTGAAGGTGGAGCCTGGCGGCCTGATGTTGAGCTCGGAGTACGGGGGAATCCCGTTCGTCGCCCAACTCTCGCCAATGTACCGATGCCGAACGTTCCCCGAGGAATCGAGCAGGGCCGCCCGCGCGAACCGCGCCGTCCCGGCCTGCGCGGCGCCGCCCTGGTCCTGGAACTTCAGGGTATAGAAGACCGGGGCCCCCCCAATGCCCCGCGTGATCTTGAAGACGCGACGATACCAGCCTTCGCACCCCATCGGAGTCCCGGCAAAGCTGTCGTTCCGCAAGCCGTTCTGGTCGATCATATCGTCCAGGTCGATCAAGGTCTCGCCGACTCCCAGGCGGATGGAAAAATACGCGTCGGCATCCGGGGTGCTCCTCCAGACCTCGTAGGCGAACTGGTCGCCGGCGCGAACCCGCGGGGCGTCCCCGGCGTCCCGGTACCTCCTGCGCAGGCTCCGACG
The DNA here is from genome assembly GCA_965200125.1 of uncultured Binatia bacterium (SeqCode). Lineage (GTDB taxonomy): Bacteria > Desulfobacterota > Binatia > Bin18 > Bin18 > Bin18. The sequence goes on from OZ241332.1 coordinate 753,852, forward strand.
CTGTCCATCGGGCGTGGCCCGGACGTCCCAGGCGACCTGCACGACGTCATCGTGGCTGACGGGATACAGTCGCACGCGGCGCGCGGTGCCGCAGATGACGGCCAGCGCCGTTCCGTCCGGCGCCTGCACGCTCGGAAACAGGTCCGTCAGCGCACAGTGCGGCAGCAGCGTCGAGGCGTCGCCGGCCAGCGCGTCGGACACGACGAGCGTCGCTTCCGACAGGCTGAGCGCCGGCATTTCTTCCACGTAGCCGCCGATGGTGGTCAGCACCGTCTGCGTGTCGGCGTCGACGACCTGGACGCTGGCCTGCGCGCCGACGACGTCCTGCCCGGCGCCGAGGACCTGCGAGACGGAGGGCGCGGTCGTGGCGTACTCCGCCACGGCCACGTTCGACAGGCGGACGCGGGCGCGGCGCACCGGCAGGCTGCGCGTCAGCGGCGAGGCCGCGGCTTCCTCCAGGTCGGCCGGACCGGCCAGCCGCGGGGCGTATTGTGGATACGCGTCGGTCTGCACGTCGGCGTAGCGGTACGTCGCGGTGCCCGTCCCGGTAGGGATGGTGAGCGTGAGCAGCGTCACTGGAGTCATACGCGGGTCTCCGTTCCCTCGTCATGCCGGTGCAAGCAAGCCTGCCCCGGACTCGATCCGGGGGAATCCAGGGAACACCTTCCCCTCTGGACCCCGGCTTTCGCCGGGGTGACGAAGCCCGTCATGCCGGCACTTCACTTCGTCATTCCGGCGGAAGCCGGAATCCAGAGGACACCTTTCCCCTAGGCCCCGGCTTTCGCCGGGGCGACGAAGGGAGCCGAGGTGACAAAGGGGGGCCGGACGACGAGGGAGCCAAGCCCGGGGCGGGGCAACGAGGGCTTCCGATTCCTTCCCCCCTGACAAGGGGGGATACAGGGGGGTTTTCTGCATCAGACGACCTGCCTCCACGACGCGCGAATCGTGTGGATGAAGCGGCCTTCCTCGATCTCGATGCGCGTGGGCCGCATGAGGTACAGTCCCCCGTCGCGGTAGTCCCACAGCACGGCGTCGTCCGGCCCGAGCCGGGCGAAGCTGCGCCAGCGGGTCAACTCCGCGGCCTGATCCGTGACGACGGTCCATTCGTCGGTCAGGTAGGCCGGACCCGCGGCCACGGTTTCCGGGGCCGCGGGTATCCCGGCGCGCACCGTGGGTCGCTCCAGACGGACGCGCGTCGGCGCCTGCGGGTTGGCACCCAGTTCCGTCCACGCGGGCAAGCCGATGACGGCGCCGATCTCGATGAACGTGCCCGTGACGTACCCCCGGGCCGCCCGCAGTTCGAATCGCTCCACGCCGTGCTGCGCCGCGCGCGAGTTGGTCGCGGCCGCGTCGATCAGCAGACGGGCGCGACCGTCGCGCGGGTCGGTCGTGGAGGGAACGACGATACGGTACGCGATGCGGCGGTTCGAGGTGATGGCGGGCTGCACGCGACCGATGTTCGTCTGGAGCAGGAGCACCATCTGCATGTCGGCGTAGGCCGGCGATTGCCTGGGCCAGCGCAGGATCCTCAGCGTGGGGATGCTGGACACGAGGCCGGTGGAGCGCCACGGCCGCGACGGGTGGCGCCAGTCGGCCAGCCGCGCGACCGGAAAGGCCGCGTTGGTGGCGACCGTCTCCACGGTCGGCGTGCCGAGATCGACGAAATCGCGGGAGCGGACGTAGCGGTAGCGCATGGTCATTTACTCACGGCTTGGAACCAGAAGTTCGCCAGCGTGCCGAGCACGCCGACGAGGGTCATGCCGACGAGCCAGAAGGTCAGGCTCAACCGGCGGTCCACGGACTTGTTCAGTTCGGCGCACCCGCTCAGGTGCGCCTCCACGGCTTTGCCCACGTTCATGACGCTCTCGCGCAACCCGGCGATCTGCGTTTCGATCTGCCGGTCGCGCTGCTCGGAATACTCGCGGATCTGCTCGATCGACTTTTCGTTGCTGCCGATCCGCTTGCTCTGCTGCTCGTAGAGCTTGTCCTTGAGCCGCGCGTTCTCTTCGCGGAGTTGTTCTTCGGTCATCGTGCCCCACTTTCCCGGGTGATGGAGTGGACCAGATCGTAGCCGCGCGCGCCCGGCTGCAACTGGCGCTCCAACTCGGCGACGAACGCGCGGGCGTAGGCCGCGGTATCCTCGGCGTCGCCTCCCTGCGGCAGGGTGACGTTGATGCTGATCTGGGGGCGCCCGTCGCGGAGGAGGCCCGGACCGCGGCGGATTCTTGCGGTTCGGACTCCCGGTTCCGCTTCGGGGCAGGTGGCGGTTCGATTTCCGGCAAGTCGGTCGGGGGCTGATACGCGCGAATGGACTCGTTGATCTCGGCGAATTTCCCGATGGCCGTCTGGTAGTACGTGTCGCTCAGGGTGTGCAGTTGCTCCAGTTCGGTCACGACGGCGCCCTGCAGGTCCTCGATGGCCTGCTCGGCCGTCTTGGCGTGGTGGTCCGCGTCCATGCGCAGGTCTTCGATCTCGGTGGTGTTCCGGGTGAACAGGGCGCGCTGGCGCGGGTCGCCCTGGCTGTACGCGCCGAGCCGGACCTGCGCTTCCAGGTTCGCGCCGAGCCGGTCGTAGGCCGCGGCCCGGTCGGCGCCGGTCAGCCCGGCCAGGTCCTCGCGGATGCCTTGCGCACGGGCCTGCAGCGTCGCCAGCTGCTCGGTTTTGGTCAGGCCGCCCGGCGCGCCGATCAGCCCCTGGAGGCGCTGATCCAGGCTGTCGGCGACCGTGGTGTACGCCACGGACAGCCGCTGCTGTTCGGCAATCGCCGTCTGGTAGTACGCGACCGTCTTGTCGGCGAGTTGGTCGATCAGGCCGATGGCCGTCTGCAAATCTTCGGTTGAGGAGTCCGGCGAGGGCAGCGCCAAGGCGCCCACGTCGCGGCGGAGGGTCCCGATCTCGGTGTTGAGCAGGTTGACGTTCGCGGTGCCCGGGGCCAGGGCGCCGACCGCTTCCAGCCGCCGTTCCTGGCTCCCGCGACGGACGGCGGCCGCCGCGGCGAGCGCGTCCGGGTCCTGCGCGTCGGGGAGCGTGCCGCCAGGCGAGATGCCGGCTGCCTTCAGAATGTCCAGGGCGTTCTGGTAACCGGCCCCGACCCGTTCCCGAATCGTCGTGAGGGTCTCGCCGCCCACCGCGGCCGGATCCGTCAGGTCGATCCCCTCGAACAGGCTGTCGAGATCGAGCGCCGCGTCGATCGTCCGCTTGATGAACGCGTTCTTGATGGCGTCGCCGACCGTGTCCTCGAAATTCTGCTCCACCTGCGCGCGGGTGTGGCCTTCGGAGAAGCCGGTGGTCAGCGCGGTGCGCGCCGCCGCGGTGATCCCCTCGACGTCGTCCTTGATGCGGAGCAGATGCGCGTCGAACTCCGCGGCGGAGAAGGTGAGGTCCGCGAAATCGAGACCGCCGATTTCCTGCAAGGCTTCCGCGGCGTGGGTCGAACCGTCGCGGATACGGTCGAGCACGTCGGCATACGCGCCCGCGTCGCGCCCTGCGGTCCGCAACGCCTGTTCCGTCTCGTCGGCGAGAATCCGCGCCGCCAGCCGGCTGCTGTCCACGAACCCGGCGAACTCGGTCTGGATGTCGATGATGCCCGCCACCACGTCCCGCAGCCGCACGATCCGGTTGCGCGAATGGCGCGTCTCGCCGGCATTCTCGTCCCGGTTCTCCAACACCTCGGCAACGGTGAACGGGTCGCGGTCGAACCCGCCCCCGATCGCCCGCAGGAGATACTCGACGGCGCCTTCGGTCGTGTCCACGCCGGACCGCTCCGCGACCTTGAGCGCCGTCTTCCGCGCGGTGTCACGGCTGGCCCCGCTGCGGCCCAAGCCGCCGACGCCGATGTTCCGAAACCGGGTCACCGTGCCCAGGCCGGCGTTCTTCGTCCCCAGCGCGTAGGGCAGGCCGGCGACGAGGTAGGCGTTCTCCACGTCGAGCCCCGCGGCCCGGGCGCTGCCCAGGCCACTCGCCACGCGACGTTCTTTCCGTTGATAGTCGAACCCCGGCGCGGCGGCGCGGAAGAAGTCGCGCAGGCCGCGTTTCTCCGTATCGATGCGCGTCGGCTGGTTCCAGCCGAACAGGTCGGCGCCGCCGAAGATCGACGCGATGAGGGCCGCAGCGGCGATGAACGGCTGTTGCGGGCCGGGGATGAGCGCCGCCGCGCCCAACCCGCCGGAGAGGCCGCGGGCGAGGGGATGGCCGGAGCCGAAGATACCGGCGCCCAGACCGGCGAGCGGTCCCGCGGTCGACAGGAAGCCGCCGAGCTGGCCGACCCACGTCGCGGCATACGGATTGGCCCCGCTGGCCGTGCCGAACAGCGCATTGAAGGTCGCGGTCCCGCCGGCCTTCAAGCCGGGCAGCCCGAGCAAGGAGCCGACCGGCGAAGAGGCCAGCGTGGAGGTGAGCGAGGACCCGACCGGGGAGAGCAGGCCGCCGCCGGCCGTGCCCGGAAAGCCGAGGCCGGTGAAGCCGCCGGTGAAGATGCCGCCCCCGCCCGGGTACGGCGGCAGCCCGATGGGAAAGCCGCCGAGGCTGGCGCCGGGGACCGATGGCAGGAAGCCGCGACTCGCTCCGAATCCGAAGGAGCCCAGCGCCCCGTGGCCTTGTCCGAAGATCACGTCGGCCAGTCGGCGGCCCACGTCGCGGACGGACCCCAGAAGCGAGTCCAGCAACTGCCGCCCGAGATGCTTTACCGTATCCAGCACGCCCCGCCCGAGAGCCTCCCACGCCTCCTTGAACGACCCCGCACCGGCCAACACGTCGCCGACGGTTGCGCCGATCTGTTCGCTCAACTCCCGATAGGCTTCCGTCACGTAGCCGACGTGTTCGCTGTGCGTCGCCAGCCCAGCGTCGGTCGTCACCAGCGCCCCGGTGAGCTCGGTCAATCGTTCAGTGGCGTCAGAGACCTGCTCAGTCGCCTTTCGGGTGTGTTGCGTCGTTCGGAGAAGGGTCTGGGTCCGTGCAACTTCGCCCGTGTTGGCTCGCTCGGTTGCCACGGCCTGAGCCGTAGTCGCGGCGGCGACATCGCGGACGGCCTGAGCCTGCGCCTCGGTTGCCTGCGTCTGGCGTTGAAGTGCCCCACGCTGTTCGACGAATTGGGAAGTAAGCGCTCCGGCATGGACGGCCAACGTCTCGAAAATGACATCGACCGGGCGGAGATAGTCGGCATATTCCGAGGCAGCATCTCGGGCAGCGTCCGACTCGACAGCCAAAGCCCGATAGGTCACCACGAGTTGCTCGATGAGATCGATATGGGCAAGCTGGGTCTGAGAGAGTTGCTCGATCTCTCCCCGTCCCTCACGAAGAGATTGGAAATACGCCTCGAGAGCCCTGGGATTCAGCCCTTGTAGGTTTTTCAGCAGATCGTCCACGTTTTTGCCGGTCAGGTTCACGATGGATTGGTTGGACAGGCGGAGCGTGTTGTAGGTCTCACGGAGACGACGCTCCGCGTCGATCATTTCTGTGTTCAACCCCGCCTGGATATGTTGGGGCAGCAGACGGTTTTGCTCTGCTGCCCACGCATCGAATGCGCTGCGGCGCGCCTGCTCTTTGTTGTGTATGTAGCTGCCAATCAGCGCCAATCCACCGAGCCCCACGGCTGCGGGACCAAGGGGCAGAGCGGCCAGGAATGCGGCGGCGCCGCCAACTGCCGTTCCAGCAGGGACGAAACTGCCGAGTGTGGCAAGAGAACCGAGCGACGATGCCACATCGCTGGTGATGTCGATATATTTTAGAAGTGTGGGAAGTTCTTGCTGAGTATCGCCTCGGAGATATTTATCGGCGGTCAGCCCTAATCCGGCCACACCTGTCGCGGCAGACCCGACGGCGCCTATTCCCTGAAGACGAGGACGGCTTTGGACGTTCTTGAATCTTTCGAAGACTGCCCCGGCCCACGTATTGACGTCGCTGGGCGTGATTGAGTCGACGATGGTTGGCCGTTTATGATCCAGACGAGCGCGCTGGACTGCTCGTCCATATTCCTCGACCGCAGCGGCCGCGCGCTCCGCCTCGGAAGCCACGGTTTTCAGGACCGCTCCGTATTCTTCCTCGATCTCGATTTTGGAAATTTCAGCGTTGACACGCATCGGATGTCCTTTGGTATGAGTCAGACGCCTGAGACGATGTGGCCTGCCCTCGGTTGAGAACCAAGCATTCTCGTCTCTCGGTCACGGTTTTGCACTTGTCGCGAGGGCGGTTTGGCGTTACGGTCGCTTATCCACGATTGACGATTTGGAACCGAAGAAAGCGACGAGTGCACATAGAAGGGCCTGTCTGGGAGTAAAGACATGGACACCGGGGAGATTGGCTCGTGGGTTATTATCATCGTGATCACCGCATGGGTCGGCATCGTTCTGGACAGAAAGATGAAGGCAACATTCCATGAGGACAGACGGCGTGCGGAGCAACTTGTACGCCACCTACCTGCCGAGCAGATCGTCGATAATCCCCGTCTGCTCAGCCAAACCGGTGTCCCGGAGCAAGTAATGCGTCTCATGACGAGCCAGGAAATTCGAGAAGTTTTGCGGCGGCCGCCTGTGGACGAAATCGTGGTTCTACCCGCAGGAAGAACGGACATTGACTCCTGAGACGCGCCATGTCTCCCGAAGAAAAGAACGCACGTTTGTACGTGGACAGCCCGCGTTGAGGTGATAATGTATGCGACGGTCATTATAGTGTCGTCCTTACTCGCGTTTGCATGTCCGGTATGGAGAGAGCATCGGAGGCGCGTCGGGTACGGGCATCGGAAGCACGCCGAGCGACTGCTGCGTCGAATGACGCGCGACGAGGTCGTGCGAGTGCTGCAACGCGCAAAGCTGCCCTCCACCGGCGACTGAAGCGATGTTCACGTCGCGCTGTTACACTCGTGCGAGCCCGTATGTCTGAGCAGGTGTGAACTCGCAGACCGTTTGGAGGTATTACATGGGCGTTCTCGATGAATTTCCGACGTGGTTCTCTGACTTCATCAGTTATTTTAGAGCGGTTATGCCGTGGCATGTCATATTCTTCTTGGGTCTTGCTCTGGGGTCGCTTCCATTTATACGACGCCGTCGGCGCGAACGAAGGAGAGCCGATGAAATCATCCACAGCGTGCCACCCGAGCAGATCATGGAAAACTTCGATCTCCTGAACCGGCGAGGGGTTCCCGAGCAGGTGGTAAGCCTCATGACGACTAAGGAAATTATGGATATTCTGGAACGTAAGCCGAAGTACGAGGTTGTAATCGACGCGCGTCCCGAGAATATCCGGAAATAGCGGAGTCAGGACCGTGACGAATTGACGATCTGATCCATTTTGCGCAAAGATGCTTTCTGAGAAGTCTGAAATTCGAGGTGTCCGATGTTCTTCTTGTTGACGATTATCATATTTCTCGTCGCAGCCGTGATCATCCTGACAGCAGACACAGAGAAGAAGGAACATATAGAAGCTCGTAGAAAGGCCGCACGAGTATTGGAACGCATGACGCGTGACGAAATCATGGCCATCTTGCACCGCGCACAGGCCGAGTCGGGCGCCGCCGGACGGCACGACGCAGAGAGAACGCTCGTCGACGCGATAATGAAGATTCGAGACCGCCGCGCCATCGGCGGGCCGCACGACCCCGATGTAGCCACGCTGACGAAAAAGGCCCACGAGGCGCTCAACCGCTATGCCGTGAGCGCCGACAGCCAGCGCGGGGTAGAACGACTGGCTACCGGCCTGCTGGCGGCATGGGCGCGCGCGCCGGGCGGCGCCGCGGACGCACAAGCTCAGGTGGAGCGGCTTGCCGCCGCGGCCTTCGACATTCTGGTGCGCCACGCGGGCGGCGGGGCGGACACGGTCTCCGACGACGAAGAACTCGTCGCCCTCGCCCTTGAGGCGCTGACCAGCGGCCATGCAGCGGGAACGCACATGTCCCCACGTATTACCCGCGTCGTCACCAGAGCCCTGAACACCCTCGACCGTCCGGCCTCGCAGCCCAGCTAGGCCAAAGTCGAATACGCGGGGCTGACCGCCATCCAACCGCATTTCGATGCTGCCTCCGGCTTTCATGTTGCGTCCTGCTTGATTCCGGCTGACGTTTCGCCGGGCGTTCCTCGTCGTGATGTCCTTTTCTTCACGCTAATAGAAAAACAACATCCGAAATAGTGGAAATTTTGTTTCCACTATTAAATCGGGAATTACATACCTGAAGATCCCACCCGGTCGTCATTCCCATGAAAGCGGGAATCCAGAGGGCGGGGACCGGCTTCCGCCGGCCCTCCCGTCGCCCCGCCCCCTCTCGTCGCCCCGGCGAAAGCCGGGGCCTAGGGGAAAGGTGTCCTCTGGATTCCGGCTTTCGCCGGAATGATGAAGGGGCCGGAATGACGAAGGGAGATGGACGGGGGCGGAGGGACGAATGGGTCTGACGAGGAAAAACCGTCTTCGGGATCGCTTTGTCCATAATTCCCATCAAATGCCATTCGGGATTCCGTCACCTGAACAATCAGAGTCGTTGGACGGAAGACTGACAAGATTCCGCCAAGAGCCCCCAGAATGGAACAGATCGTCGCCGGGGAACGGCGGCAGGAAGCCACGACTTCCCCCCAATCCGAAGGAGCCCAGCGTCCCGTGGACTTGTCCGAAGATCACGTCGGATAGTCGGCGTCCCACGTCGCGGACGGACCCCAGAAGCGAGTCCAGCAACTGCCGCCCGAGATGCTTGACCTTATCCAGCACGCCCCGCCCGAGAGACTCCCACGCTTCCTTGAACGACACCGCACCGGCCAACACGTCGCCGACGGTTGCGCCGATCTGTTCGCTCAACTCCCGATAGGCTTCCGTCACGTAGCCGACGTGTTCGCTGTGCGTCGCCAGGCTGGGGCTCGTGCTGGCGGTCGTCTTGGTGAGTTCACGAAGTTGTTCCGTGAGGTTGAATGCTTGTTCGGATGCTTCGCTCCCGTATTGCACGAACCTGCGAAGGGCGGCGTTTTGGAGGACTTCGGCCTCGGCACTCTTGACTATCTGTAAGCCATACAAGTGTTGCTTTTTACTCAGCTCATCGAGGACTTGAATCCAGAGCGTGGTTATGTCGATTGCTTTCTGATGGATCTGGATGCCGTTTCCCATCTCTATCGTCAAGCGCTTTTGTGCATCTGCCGCAGATTTATAGACTTCTGCCGCGCCCGGGTTGGCTCGAATATCTCCCATCCCTATCCAGAGTTCCCTTTGAGCAGTTTCAACAATGCGAACCGCACGGGCTATCTTCTTTCCGTAGTCACGGAATATTTCCTCGTAGATTCTCTCCGCTTCTTTGCCGCTTTGGGCGGCAGTGACTTTTCTCACCAGGGCCGCTGCGGCTTCTTCGCTTCCGGTACGGTCTATCAACTTCTCCTGCGCGTCCTTGACGGACTTCGGGATAAGATCCGAATCTTGAGGAGTGGGTTTCGTTACCTTGCCGTCCCCGCTCCTGAACTTTCTCAGTTCGACCAGCAACATCTCGCAGCAGCGGTCTGTCGATGGAACCGATTTTCCCAACGATAAATCTATTAGATCTTTTATCAAACCAGCTATGAACGCGGTTATAACTCCATATAGCAAAGCAGTGATGAAGGGAATTAAAGCTACGGTTTGTACTCTCAGGTCCACATGACTCAGCATCGGGGTTGTCCCTTGATCAGTCCGGACAGCCGCCCTATGTTTGACCGGTTGACTCACTTCATGCCTTTTGGTAACTAATCTCGTATGAGAAACAGCAGGTCGTTCATAGAAACTGAGAAGTCCCTGAAGAGACTTCTCGGCCTGTCGAACCTCACGAACAACCTTCGTCAAGACCGTTCCGAGTTCCCCATCGAACTGGAAGCAATAGGTGTTGGATTCTTTATTCACGGTTTTTTCCTTTGGCTTCTTAGGGTTACGTTCCTCACCAGTGCTAGGGGGTCGGCTAATGCTTTCTGTTGAATTCTACCTTTTGAACCTTGTCATCATTGCTAACGTCTTGACCTTATCGCGCTGGGCAGTCAACTTGGTAAAGAAGGAAATTGCCAAAGTCCGACATGACATCGGCGCTCTCGACGCTCGCCTCAGAGCCCTCGAAAACCAGGAGCCCACCGACGTCCGGCGGAGTCCGGCAACATCGGAAACTCGACACGTGTCCTTCCCCCCAGACTCTTCGTACAGTCCCGAGAAACTCGATGACGAAGAGGCACGAAGATCCCTGGATGAGCGGCGGAACAAGTTTCTGTGGTTGGTGGGACACTACAAGCGTACCCAGCCCAACCGAGACCTCCGCGTGGATCGGTTCTTCGATACCGTCTCGGCTTTTGATATGCGGTATTCTCTTCGCCCCGTTGACCCATACACGGCACCCCCGGCACTCGATGCCCACACGATCCGTCTCATCGACGTAGCCATCAATGCCCTGGATCGCCAAGTTGCAGGCAAGGCGAACGCAGCTTCGGTCCTCCCCCTGGTGGATATGGCCTTGGAGGCTCTCTACCGCGAAATCGCCTCGACCCCCGTCCCACCACAGGACAAATAGCTCCGCTTGCTCCCGTCGGCCCTCTACCGTCGGAAGACGAACCTCTATCCAGAAGCAATTTCTCTGGATTTGGTATGCGGGTTCTCGCTGCATCCGGTACATCCTCTTGGTGTCTTTTGTTGGGGGTTCTAAATCGAGTTTAGGGAAATTTTGATCTCCGAAATAGTAGAAAATTTGTTTCCACTATTAGATTCCGTTCGGGGTTCCGGTGCCCAGGCTGGCGCCGAGCGTACGGACCCCAGAAGCGAGTCCAGCAACTGCCGGCCGAGATGCTTGACGATATCCAGCACGCCCCGCCTGAGAGACTCCCACGCCTCCTTGAACGACCCCGCACCGGCCAACACGTCGCCGATGGTGTCGCCGATCTGCGCGCTCAACTCACGATACGCCTCCGTCACGTCGCCGACGTGTTCGCTGTGCGTCGCCAGCCCAGCGTCGGTCGTCACGAGCGTCCCGGTGAGCTCGGTCAATCGTTCAGTGGCGTCAGAGACCTGCTCAGTCGCCTCCCGGGTGTGTTGCGTCGTTCTGAGAAGGGTCTGGGTCCGCGCCACTTCGCCCGTGTTGGCTCGCTCGGTTGCCACGGCCTGAGCCGTAGTCGCGGCGGCGGCATTGCGGGCGGCCTGAGCCTGCGCCTCGGTTGCCTGCGTCTGGCGTTGAAGTGCCTCACGCTGTTCGACGAATTGGGAAGTAAGCTCTCCGGCATGGACCGCCAACGTCTCGAAAATGACATCGACCGGGCGGAGATGGTCGGCATATTCCGAGGCAGCATCTCGGGCAGCGTCCGACTCGACAGCCAAAGCCCGATAGGTCACCACGAGTTGCTCGATGAGATCGATATGGGCAAGCTGGGTCTGAGAGAGTTGCTCGATCTCTCCCCGTCCCTCACGAAGAGATTGGAAATACGCCTCGAGCGCCCTGGGACTCAGCCCTTGTAGGTTCTTCAGCAGATCGTCCACGTTTTTGCCGGTCAGGTTCACGATGGATTGGTTGGACAGGCGGAGCGATTCATAAGCCGTACGCAAGCTGTTCTCTCTACCCAGGGCATAATCCTCAAGTTTCATCTTGGTATGCTGTGGGGCTGTACGTCGACGCTCCTCGGCCAGGGCTGCAGATTCACGCTGCCGAGCTTTCTCTTTATCGGATATATTCTTTGCTATGTATGCTAAGATGGCAACTCCCACTGAGGCTGCAAGAAGCGGAGAGGCCGCCGCTGCTCCGATCGCTCCGATAGAAGTTAAAAGCGAAGCAGTAGCCGCTGAACTTAGGAGCCCCGAACTTGCGAGCGGAGCCAACCCCGCCAGGGAACTGGCTCCAGTGAGGATAGTATCGAGCCAATCCAGCGTGGTGGTTACAATGGATTGCACATCCTTGGTGGGTAACTTTAGTAATTCTGGATCGTCAAGATATTTCTTAACGATAGTAAAAAATCCCGCTAGCGCAGTCACAGAAGTTACCCCGCCCTGGATGGCCCGGAGAGGAGGGAAGGCGTGTATTAACTGATTGAGCAAACTGACCGTCAGAAAAGCATTGCCGGCTGAAGGTAGCGAGAGTTCATCCCCCCTCGAAGCGTGCACCCGCTCATCCCTCGTTTGAGTTTCACGGATCCGCTGTTTGGTGGTTCGGAGTGCTGTTCGATAGATGTCGCCAGATCGAGCTTGCGCTTCAGCCGTATGTCGGACCGTTTGGCCGTAACCGTCAATGGCCCGGCTCGCCTGCTCCGTATCGCGGGCTAAATTCTTCAAGATCGGCCCAAGATCCCGGTCGTAGGAAACGGTATAGGTCCGGGTATCGTCAGGCATGGTAGATTCTCCGATTCGTTTAGGCAGCTAGGTCAATGGATGTTGTCAACACGCGCTTGTTCTGATACACGTCCCCGGAAAGGTTTGCCGTAGGCTACATTTCGCGGGGGAGAGGCGAGGTTTTCGAAAGTGGATGCCGAATTTTTTCTTTCCGTCTTTGTTTTCGTCACCTGCTCCGCAGTGTTCGCTGTTCTTGTGATAAGAAGACTGGGGGAAATGTATCGTGATGATGTCGAGCGAGCAAAGCAGATACTGCGCCGCTTACCGACCGAGCGGATCGTTGACGATCCGCGCATTTTGAGCCAGCCTGAGATCCCCGAGCAGATGTTGAGCTTCATAGCGGCCCGAAGGGTCCGGGGCATTCTTTCACGCGATCCCGTAAACGAAGTGACCATTCTACCGTTCACACAACAACCTGATGAGAAGCGTATATCCAGGGTAGGAGCCAATGTCCTCTGGGCCTTATTCATCAACGCACTTTTGTGGGAAATATGGTTCACGTTGATAGGGGAAGTGTCAGCTATAATTGGTCTTGTATTCTTCTGTATATCTGTCTTTGTATATCTCCTTTGGAGAGCACGCAAATCTAATTTGGAGTCGCGAGGAAAAGCCGAACGCCTGCTACGACGCATGACGCGATCAGAAATAACGGAGGTGTTGCAGCTTGCGAAGATACGGATGGAGACACCCGACAAGCGAACGGATAAGACATCCTTTTCTCCATCGATCCGATGAGCGCCGTCTAAAATATCGAACCCATCGTTCTTTGGCGTCTCGTCGTCATATCCGCTTGAATGATGCAGAAAGGGAATCCATGAAGTTATACCTACAGATTCGTTCGTATGTCTTTCACGTTGACTCGGTCTAGTTGGAGGTGTCCAGTGGAATTGGTGTTGCTGTTCGCGCTGACATTCCTTGCAATCCTTGCTCTTCTCGAGGTAGGAGCCGCACGACAACGGTGGCGAGGCAAAAGGGAAGGGGCTATTCTGATCGACCCTCCTGCATCGCGCATGCAGATTGTGGATGACCTCTACGTTTTGGACCATCCTGCCGGTCCTCGGAAAGTCATGCGTCTCATGACAACGAAAGAGGTGATGGACATCCTGGAACGTGAACCGAAGTTCGATGTCATTCTGGATATGCGTCCTTTTGCGAGAGACCCATTTGACGTAGTAGGTGACGAGGATAGAGCCGAGAGAGAGAAGAAGGACAAGAGAGCCAGACGCATGCTGGAACGCATGACTCGGGATGAAATCCTTTCCGTTCTGCAACGTGGGGAGGCTCGACCGACAACCGAAGAGAAGCGCGGCAGCTTGGCTCTGATCGATGCCATATTGAAAATCCGAAACCATCGCACCGCTGGCCGAGCCTACGATTCGGAGTCGGCTATGCTCATGGACGAGGCTCGGAACGCTCTCGATCGTTGCAGTGTCCGTATCGACAGCGAACGTATAGTGAAACGGCTCGCTGCCGCGATTCTGGACACTTGGACGGACCGCCCGGGTAGGCGAAGAACCGAGTCTCCCCGCTTGGATCAAGTCGTGGCGGCCGCCCTGGATATTCTGGAACGCCGCACCCAAGGAAAATCCGACTCTTCCACCTACGAACGGCGCGTCTCTGCCTCCCTGGAAGCCTTGAATCGTGAAGCCTCCACCGCTTCGCCCTATAAGGACAGCTAACATTGGGCGACCGGACCAGATCGTTCCGATGCGGTCGTGCTTACTCTTGATGGTGTTGCCGAGTTGCATGCCGACAAATTCCCGTGGCGTCTGATTTCGTTTGACGTTCCTGCTCTCGCCCTCTTGCAATCAACCTAAAGGAATCTTCGGTTCCGAAATAGTGGAAAATTTGTTTCCACTATTAAATTCGGTTCGGGGTTCCGCCGCCCAGGCCAATCAGAGTCGTAGGGGAGACCGATGGCAGGAAGCCGCGACTCGCTCCGAATCCGAAGGAACCCAGCGTCCCGTGGACTTGTCCGAAGATCACGTCGGCCAGTCGGCGGCCCACGTCGCGGACGGACCCCAGAAGCGAGTCCAGCAACTGCCGCCCCAGATGCCTGACCGTATCCAGCACGCCCCGCCCGAGAGACTCCCACGCCTCCTTGAACGACCCCGCACCGGCCAACACGTCGCCGATGGTGTCGCCGATCTGCGCGCTCAACTCACGATACGCCTCCGTCACGTAGCCGACGTGTTCGCTGTGCGTCGCCAGGCTGGGGCTCGTACTGGCGGTCGTCTTGGTGAGTTCACGAAGTTGTTCCGTGAGGTTGAATGCTTGTTCGAATGCTTCGCTCCCGTATTGCACGAACCTGCGAAGGGCGGCGTTTTGGAGGACTTCGGCCTCGGCACTCTTGGCTATCTGTAAGCCATACAAGTGTTGCTTTTTACTCAGTTTATCGAGGACTTGAATCCAGAGCGTGGTTATGTCGATTGCTTTCTGATGGATCTGGATGCCGTTTTCCATCTCTATCGCCAAGCGCTTTTGTGCATCTGCCGCAGATTTATAGACTTCTGCCGCGCCCGGGTTGGCTCGAATATCTCCCATCCCTATCCAGAGTTCCCTTTGAGTCTTTTCAACAGTGCGAACCGCAATGGCTATCTTCTCTCCGTAGTCACGGAATATTTCCTCGTAGATTCTATCTGCTTCTTTGTAGCTTTGGGCGGCAGTGACTTTTCTCACCAGTCGTCCGGCTGACATCCGGCGCCGTGCTCGTGCTGGAGGTCAAGGGCAAAGAGCGAGAGCAGGACCGCACCAAGCGTCGCTTTTTGGCCGAATGAACGCAGGCCGTGAACGCGCACGGCGACTTCGGGCGCTGGGTCTACGACGTGTCGTACTCCCCCGCGGATGTGGCCGACATCCTCGCCCGCCACTCTCAGGCGGCTTCCGAGTCGCCATTCAGGTAGCCGTCTCGGATGCGTCTGCCGCGGGCCGTGGCTTTCTGCTAGGCTCCCGACCGTGGACGCAATCGTCATTCGCGGCGCGCGCCAGCACAATCTCAAGAACGTTTCCGTTGCTATTCCGCGCAACAAGCTCGTCGTCGTGACCGGCGTGTCCGGGTCGGGCAAATCGACGCTGGCGTTCGACGTGCTGGATGCCGAGGGCCGCCGGCGTTACGTGGAATCGCTGTCGGCTTACGCCCGCCACTTTCTGGCCCAGCGTGCCAAGCCGCAGGTCGATGCAATCGAGGGGCTGTCGCCCACGTTGGGCATTACGCACCAAGCGGCGATTCATTCGCCGCGTTCCACCGTGGGGACGGCCAGCGAGATCGCCGACTCGCTGCGGGTGCTGTACGCCCGGGTCGGGACGCCGCACTGCCTGGAGTGCGGACGGGTGATCGAGCGGCACGGCGTGCCGCAAATCGTGGATCGCTTGCTGGATATGCCCGCGGGCAGCCGCATCCAATTGCTGGCGCCGCTGCGATCCGACCGCGGGAAGGAACGCGCCGCCGCGCTCCAGGAATTGCGCCGCGCGGGGTTCGTGCGCGTCCGTGTCAATGGGCAGATTCACGATCTGGCCGACGAGATTCCGTCTGCTCCTTCGGCACGGTCCGACGCGGAGACGCCCCGCGACGTGTTGGAGGTCGTCGTCGACCGATTGATCGTCAAACCCGACGTTGCGCCGCGGCTGGCCGACTCGTTGGATACCGCGCTGCGTTACGGACGCGACGTGGTCAACGTCCTGATCGACGACGGTCGAAATGGCGCAACGGAGCGGCGCTTCACGCAACGGTTGATGTGTCCGGAGTGCGAGTTCGCGTATCCCGATCTCAGCCCGGCGTTCTTTTCGGCCAACAGCCCGGAGGGGGCGTGTCCCGATTGCGACGGGCTCGGTGTGCGACTCTCCAAGGCCGCACCGCGCCGCGGCCGTTCGCAAGGGAGCAAAGCGCAGCCGCGCACGTGCGAAACCTGTGACGGCAGCCGAGTTCGCGCCGAGACGCGCGGTATCCATGTCGGCGGGGTCTGCCTGGCCGACCTGAACCGGCGGACGCTGGCGGAGACGTCCGAATTTTTTTCCTCTCTCATGCTGACCGGCCCCGCAGCGGAGGTCGCGCAACCGCTGTTGGACGAAGTGGTCCCGCGGCTGGCGGCGTTGATCGAACTGGGACTCGGCTACGTAACGCTCGACCGGGCCATGTCCTCGTTGTCGCGGGGCGAGGTGCAGCGTGTCCGGCTGGCGAATCTGCTGGGCAACGGTTTGTCCGGGGTCGTGTACGTGCTGGACGAGCCGTCGGTCGGCCTGCACGCGCGCGACACCGCGCGACTGCTCGCGCTGCTCGGCCGGCTGCGCGACCGGGGTAATACGGTCGTGGTCGTCGAACACGACCCGGAGACCATCCGCGCCGCGGATTACGTGATCGACCTGGGCCCGGAGGCGGGCGAACGGGGCGGGCGGATCTGCGCCACGGGGACGTTCGCGGACATCGCTGACGCCCCGGAATCCGTTACCGGGCGCTTCCTGTCCGGCGCGGAGAAGATCGTCGTACCGTGCAGCCGCCGGTCCGCGGCAACGTGGCTCAAACTGTCGCGCGTCCGGCGCCACAACCTGAAAGACGTGAGCGTCGCGCTGCCACTCGGAGCGTTGACGTGCGTCAGCGGGGTGTCGGGTTCGGGCAAGAGTTCGCTGATCGGCGGGGCGTTGCTGCCGGCGCTGAACGACGCGCTGGCCGGCACGAAATCCGCCCCCGCGGGCGCCGGCCGCGTATCCGGCTGGCAGCACGTGGACAAGATCATCGCGGTGGACCGCGCGCCCATCGGACGCACGCCGGCGTCCACCCCGGCCACGTACACCGGGCTGCTCGACACGCTGCGCGGCCTGTACGCTCGGCTGCCCGATGCGCGGATGCGCGGCTACGGGCGCAACCGGTTCTCGTTCAACGTCAAGGGCGGGCGCTGCGAGGCGTGCGAAGGGAACGGCGTGCTCGCGGTCGAAATGAACTTTCTGCCGGACGTGTACGTGACTTGCGACGTCTGCCGCGGGCGACGCTACAACCGGGATACCCTGGCGATACGATTCCGCGGCCACAGCGTTGCCGACGCTCTGGAGATGACCGTGGCCGAGGCGTTGGCCCTGTTCAACGACATTCCGAAGATGCGGGTCGGCCTGGAAACCCTGCGCGACGTCGGGCTCGCCTACCTGCGCCTCGGGCAGGCCGCGCCTACGCTGTCCGACGGGGAGGTCCAACGCCTCAAACTGGCGAAGGAACTGAGCCGCAAAGCAACGGGACGCACGTTGTTCGTCTTCGACGAACCGACCGTCGGGTTGCATCTGGCCGACGTACAGCGCCTGCTGGCCGTCTTCGAGCTGCTCGTCGAAGCGGGCAACACGCTGGTCGTCATCGAGCATAATTTAGAAGTCGTCAAAACCGCGGATTGGGTCATCGACCTGGGGCCCGAAAGCGGGGCCGCGGGCGGTCAGGTCATCGCCTGCGGTACGCCCGAAGACGTGGCACAGGTCGAAGCGTCGCGGACCGGTCGGTTCCTGAAACTCTTGCTGCAAAAGGTGTGATTTACGGGGAGCGTCTCGATTTCGACTCACCCTCACCCCGACCCTCTCCCAGGGGGAGAGGGGGCGAACCGGCCTTGGACCTTGAGTCCCCCTTTGACCTTTCGACTCTTCGACAGGCTCAGGGACCACCGGGAGAGGGGAAGGGCCGTGAATCGGCCTGAAAACTCCAAACTGACACGCTGTACGTCCGGGGGCTCCGGTTGACACGTTTCCGCGAAAAAAATAAATAGGACTCATAAAGTCTATCTTCCAAACACCGAGACCCACCCCGTTGCAGGAAGGGACGTATGGAACGCGCGCCGATCTACATGGACAACCAAGCCACGACACCCGTGGACCCCCGCGTCGTCGATGAAATGGTGCCGTATCTGAGCGAAATCTACGGCAATGCGGCCAGCCGGAATCACGCCTTCGGCTGGGTGGCCGAGGAAGCCGTGGACCGCGGGCGCAGCCGGATCGCCGACCTGGTCGGGGCGCGGCCCAAGGAAATCATCTTCACCAGCGGCGCAACCGAATCGGACAATCTCGCCATCAAGGGCGTCGCGGAATTCTACGCGGACAAAGGCAAGCACGTCATTACCGCGGTGACCGAGCACAAGGCGGTGCTCGACACCTGCAAGGCCCTCGAACGTTCGGGCGCCGCGGAAGTGACGTATCTGCCGGTCGATCGGTACGGCCGGGTCGACGTCGACGACGTCAAGAACGCCCTCCGCGACGACACCATCCTCATTTCGCTGATGTACGCCAACAACGAGATCGGCACCCTGCATCCCGTCCGGGAGGTCGGCAAGCTCGCCAAGGAACGCGGCGTGCTGTTTCATTGCGATGCCACCCAGGGCGTCGGCAAGGTGCCCGTCAACGTGGACGACGACGGCATCGACCTGATGTCCATGAGCGCCCACAAGATGTACGGCCCCAAGGGGTGCGGCGCGTTGTACGTCCGGTCGCGCGGGCCGCGGGTCCGATTGCGCGCCCAACTCGACGGCGGCGGGCACGAGCGCGGCATGCGGTCGGGCACGCTGAACGTGCCGGGCATCGTCGGGTTCGGCAAGGCGTGCGAACTGTGCGGGCAGGAGTTGGAGGCCGAGGCCGGGCGGCTGATGGTGCTGCGGCAGCGGCTTCACGACGGCCTGACCGGTAACCTGGAAGAGGTGCACCTGAACGGCCACCCGACCGAACGGATTCCGGGCAACCTCAATCTCAGCTTTTCGTACGTCGAAGGCGAGTCGTTCCTTATGGGCATCAATCGGGAGATCGCCTTGTCGTCCGGTTCGGCGTGCACCTCGGCCACGCTGGAACCCTCGTACGTCCTCAAGGCGTTGGGCGTCGGCGACGATCTGGCGCACACCTCGATCCGGTTCGGCCTGGGACGCTTCAATACCGAGGATGACGTCGACTACGTCGTCACGCGCGTGACCGAGGTCGTGACGCGGCTGCGGGAGATGTCGCCGCTGTACGAAATGGCCAAGGACGGCATCGACCTCAAGTCCGTGCAGTGGAAGACCTGAGCCCGACGGGACGGACAGGGTGGGGAAACGACATGCCAGCGAACGCGAAAGCCAAGCTCAAGATCGAAATCAGCGACCACGCGGCCCGGAAGATCGAAGACCTGTCCGGCCAGGACGACCGCACCGACTGCGGGCTGCGGGTGAAGGTGGTCGGCGGAGGCTGCTCGGGCCTGTCCTATAAAATGGATCTGGACGTGCCGCGGGACGGCGATCGCGTCTTCGAGCGCGAACGGGCCAAAGTGATCGTCGACCGAAAGAGCTTCATCTATCTGCGGGGGACGGAGCTCGACTTTTCCGAGGCGCTCATGGACTCGGGCTTCAAGCTGACCAACCCCAACGTCAAACGGACGTGCGGCTGCGGCAGTTCGTTTTCGGTCTAGCGTCCCGCGTTCTCCCTCCATCTTTTCCGATGCCGACGACGAGCCCGGCGCGCTGCCCGCGGTGCGGTCACGAGCACGCACCGCGGCCGTTGTGCCCGCGCTGCGGCGTCATACGCAGCCTGCCGTCCGACACGGACTACTTCACGGTGTTGGGGCTGCGGCGCCATCCCGTCCTGGACGAAGCGGCGCTATCCACGACGTATTACGCGCTCAGCCGCGGGCTGCACCCCGATCTTCACGAAACCGGCACGCCGGAGGAGCAACGCGCCAGCCTGACGAATACCGCGCTGCTCAACCGCGCCTACCGCACGCTGCGCGATCCGGTCAGCCGCGGCCGCTACTGGCTCGGCCTGCATGGTGAGGCACTCGGCAAGGACAACAACCGCGTTCCGCCGAAACTGGCTGCGTTGGTGTTCGAGGTGCAGGAAAAGTTGGCGGATACCCGGGCCGCGCGTCAGGCGGACGGCAGGGAGATGCCGGCCGGCTTGGCGTCCGAATTGGAGGCGGTGCGCGGCGCTCTGGACGTCCAAGTCCGCGGGTTGCGGAGTGAGTTGGAGGCCAATTTCTCCCAATGGGAGGAAGGCACGGAGTCGCCCGATCTTTTGCGCGAACTCAAGCGGGTGCTGTCGGAGTTGGCCTATCTGGGTACGTTGACACGCGACGTGGAAAAGGAAGTGAATCAATCGTGGAACGCATAGTCGGCATAGATCTGGGGACGACCAACAGCTTGATCGCCAGCGTGGACGATACCGGCCCGCGGGTGTTGGCCGACGCGGACACCGGCCAGAAGATCATCCCGTCCGTCGTCTGTTTTCTCGACAACGAGCGGGTCGTCGTGGGTCGCGAGGCCGGTGAATTGGCGCGCACGCAGCCGCTGACCACAGTCCGATCCGTCAAGCGATTCATGGGCGTCGGCATGGAACACGTCGGCGCCGAAGACCATCGGCGTTACCGTTTCGCCGATGACGCGAGTGGCTTGGTCCGCTTCGCCATCCACGACCGGCAGGTCACCCCGCCCGAGGTGTCGGCCCTGATTCTGCGCGCCTTGCGGGACCAAGCCCGAGCCGCGCTCGGCGAAGACGTCCTCAAAGCCGTCGTCACGGTCCCGGCGTATTTCAACGACTCGCAGCGCCAGGCCACCAAGGACGCGGGCCGACTGGCCGGTCTGGACGTCGTCCGTCTTCTCAACGAACCGACCGCTGCGGCGCTGGCCTATGGCCTGAACACCAAAGAGGAAGGGTTGATCGCGGTGTACGACTTCGGCGGTGGCACGTTCGACGTGTCCATCCTGCGGTTGCACACCGGTATTTTCGAGGTTCTGGCGACCAACGGCGACACGCGGCTGGGCGGGGACGACATCGATCAATGCGTGGCCGAGACGTTTCTACTCGACGGTCTATCCCCCGAACTTCGACGCGACCCGCATGTCCTGCACGCCGCGGTGCAAGCTGCGGAGCGGGCCAAACGCGAACTGAGCGCCGCGGACGAAACTACGCTCACGGTCAGCGTACCGGATCGAGGGGTAATCGTCTCGCGCCGTCTCACTCGCAGTGAGATGGATGCTGCGGTCGAGGAGACCGTAACGCGCACGCTCGCGCCGTGCCGACAGGCGCTGGTCGACGCCGGCCTCCAACCCGGCGATATCGAAGAGGTCGTATTGGTCGGCGGTTCGACGCGCATGCCGCTCGTCCGCCGACGGGTGGGCGAGTTCTTCGGTCGTACGCCGCTGACCGACATCGACCCGGACGAGGTGGTCGCGATCGGCGCGGCCGTGCAGGCCGATACGCTGTCGGGCCGGCGGCGGGACATGCTGCTGCTCGACGTGGTGCCGTTGTCGTTGGGCATCGAGACCATGGGCGGCGTGATGAGCCATTTGATCGAGCGCAACACCACGATCCCGGCCAGCGTCAAGGAGATGTTCACGACCGCGGTGGACGATCAGACCGCGGTGGACGTCCACGTGTTGCAAGGAGAACGCGAACTGGTGCAGGACTGCCGCAGTCTGGCGCGCTTCAAGATTCCCATCGAAGCGAAGCCGGCCGGCGTGCCGCGCGTCGAAGTGACGTTCATGATCGACGCCAACGGCATCCTGAACGTCTCGGCCAGCGATCTGCGGACCGGAATCGAGCGGTCGCTCGAAGTCAAGCCGTCGTACGGCCTGACCGACGACGAGGTGGAACGACTGCTCGAAGAATCCATCGATTTCGCCGAAGAGGACGTCGAACAGCGGCTGTTGATCGAAGCGCGCGTCGAAGCCGACACCGTGCTGCACGCCACGCAGAAAGCCCTGGACGAGAACGCCGAGTTTCTGGAGGAAGGGGAGGGAGAGCGCATCGCCCACGCGGTCCGACAACTCCGCGAGGCGCACGCCGGCGAGGACTACGACGCCATCCGCGACCTGACCGAGGAACTCAGCCAGATAACGAGTCCGTTTGCGCAGCGCGTCATGGACGCCTCGATTCAGGCGGCGCTGGGCGACAAACGGGTGTCCGACCTGTAGCGCCCGTACGACCGGAGGAAGCCGTGAAACTGTATTGGAACGATACCGAAGACGTAGCCGACCGGCTATTCGAAGCGCGGCCCGACCTGGATCCGCTGAGCGTCCGATTTACGGATCTGCACCGTTGGGTCACCGAATTGACGGACTTCGCCGACGATCCCAAGGAGTCGAGCGAAGGCAAACTCGAAGCGATTCAGATGGCATGGCTCGAACGGTACAACGAAGAAAACGACTGACCCGCGGACGTTATGGAGGTCGGTCGGAATGCGTGCTGCGTATCTGTTTCGACAAAGGAACGACGTACAAAATGATGCTCCGCCCGTTTCGACACTCTTCGACCTTTCGACAAGCTCGACGGGTTAGACCCTGAACTTTCGGCGCCTTGAGCTCGGTTGGTGAGTCTGCGGTCCCTGAGCTTGTCGAAGGGTCGGGTGTAGGGCGCGAAGGTCGAGGTGACATCGGGGTTCGTTTCGATCCTTCGACCTTTCGACAGGCTCGAGGCACTGCAGGCTCGGGACATCGCAGGCTCAACGAACTGAGGGATGGGAAGGGCTCGGATCATCTCGTACGTCATTCTTTGACAACGTTAGGTCACAACTGTTAGGTATGCCTTAAGGTTTTCATGAACGAACGTCCGTGCGGCACGTCGCCCGCGGACGTTCCCGTCTTACCGTCGTGGTGTGGGGAGGTGTTGGATGGGCGGATCGAACGGAAAGGCGTACGCAAGCCGAAAATCCGAACTGACCGAGCGGGAGAAACTCGTTGCCGAGGGCGGCCTCCGCGTTTTGCGGCCGCATCTCGTCCTGCCGGCACAATTCTTTCCGGACAGGAGACGGACGGACGCCGCGGAAGGGGAGCGTCGGCTGTACGCCGCGGTCCTGGAAGACGCGGTCGAGTGTTTCCAGAAACACCGCTGGAGCGGCAGCCGGCGCGGCTCCCAACTCTACCGCGAGGCCGAGGCGTGGATCTTCTCGGACGACGGGAGTTGGCCGTTCGCGTTCGTCAACGTATGCGAAGTGCTCGACATCCAGCCCCCGTTCCTGCGGCGCCGCCTGCTGCATCGGGAAGATTGTGCCCGACCACGAACGCTGGCCGAGTGCGCGTCCTGAAGCCGCGGCTCCCGCAGATGTGCTCAGCGTCTCCGGGCTGAAGCCCGGCACTGCGTGCATCAGATGCAGGCCGGTTCGGCAACGCAGGGTCGCAGCGTCTCGGAAGGTCTGGTGGAGCTCCGGCACGGCCCGTCATCGTTTTGTGGGCGTTCTGTAACCTGGGTGACACGCGGACCTGGGGCCGAACTTGTAATCGCCGGGTGCCTCCGATAGGGTGCCCGCCGATCAAAGCCGGCGTCGCCCGCATGCCGGAAGCATCCCTTGCCGACATTCAGAATGCAGCCGAACAGGAGGTTCTAATGGCCACAAACCCCGGGGGGGTCCCGCTGCAAAAATCGACGCAGGAACGCGAAAGCGTCGTCATCCGCTTTGCCGGCGATTCCGGCGACGGGATGCAGTTGACCGGCACCCGCTTTACGTCCGAGTCCGTCCTGGCCGGCAACGACGTCGGCACCCTGCCCGACTTTCCCGCGGAAATCCGCGCGCCGACCGGCACGCTCTATGGCGTCAGCGCATTTCAAATCAATTTCAGCAACAAGAACGTGTACACGCCCGGGGACGACCTCGACGCGCTGGTCTGTATGAATCCGGCCGCGCTCAAGACCAACCTCGCCGATCTCAAGCAGAACGGCATCCTGATCGTCGATCCCTCAGAATTCAGTTCGGCCAACCTCCGCAAAGCCGAATACGAGGCGAATCCGCTCGAGGACAACTCGCTCGACAAATATCAAGTCTATCAAGTCGAAGTGACGAAGATGACGACGCTCGCGCTCAAGGATACCGGCCTGCCGAACCGGTCGGTCATGCGCAGCCGGAACTTCTTCGCCCTGGGTGTCGTGTCGTGGCTGTACAACCGGCCGATCGAGCCGACCCTGGAATGGATCCAACAGCGCTTCGGCAAGAATAAAGCCGTGGCCGAAGCCAACACGCTGGCGATCAAGGGTGGCTACAATCTGGGCGAGAACACCGACATGTTCGCCTCGTCCTACGAGATCAAACCCGCGCAGATCGATCCCGGGACGTACCGCAACATCACCGGCAACTCGGCGACCGCGTTGGGGTTCGTCGTCGCTGCTCAAAAGGCCGGCTTGCCGCTGTTCCTGGGTAGCTATCCGATCACGCCGGCCAGCGACGTGTTGCACGAGCTGGCCGAGTACAAGAATTACAACGTCACCACGTTCCAGGCCGAAGACGAGATCGCCGGCGTCGGATCGGCGCTCGGCGCGGCGTTCGGCGGCGCGCTGGCGATCACCACGACGAGCGGCCCCGGCATGAACCTCAAGGCGGAGACGCTCGGACTGGCCGCGTCGGTCGAGCTGCCGATGGTCGTCACGAACATCCAGCGCGCCGGTCCGAGCACCGGCATGCCGACCAAACCGGAGCAGACCGACCTGTTGCAGGCGCTGTATGGACGCCACGGCGAGACGCCGCTGCCGGTGATCGCGGCGTCCACGCCGGCCGACTGCTTCTATGCCGCGTTCGAGGCGGCGCGGATCGCCATCAAATACATGACGCCGGTCATCCTGTTGACCGATGGCTTTCTGGCCAACGCCTCGGAGCCGTGGTTGCTGCCGAGCGTGGCGGATATGCAGGACATCGAGGTCGAGTTCCGCACCGACCCGCAAGGGTTCTTCCCCTACCTCCGCGATGAACAGACGTTGGCCCGGCCCTGGGTGAAACCGGGCACGCCCGGCCTGGAACACCGCATCGGCGGCATCGAAAAAGATTATCTGACGGGCAACATCAGTTATGCGCCGGCGAACCATGAACAAATGGTGCGCGTGCGCCACCAGAAAGTCACCCGGATCACGCAGGAGATTCCGCCGACCAAGGTCCACGGCCCCGAGCGTGGCAAGTTGCTGGTTCTGGGCTGGGGCAGCACCTACGGGGCGATTGCCGCGGCGGTCGAAGACGCGCAGGCGCAAGGGCACACGGTCGCGCACGCCCATCTCCGTCATCTGAATCCGCTGCCGGCCGACCTGGGCGACGTCCTGAGCCGGTACGACCGGGTTCTGGTGCCGGAAATGAACATGGGTCAGTTGCTCAAGCTGGTCCGCGCGGAATACCTCATCGACGCGATCGGCCTGAACAAAATCCAGGGCCGGCCGTTCAAGGTCTCCGAAGTGGCGACCCGGATCGCTCGTTTGTTGGAGGAACAGGGATCATGAGTACCGAAGCTGTGGCGAAACTGACCCGGAAAGACTTCGTTTCCGACCAGGACGTACGCTGGTGTCCTGGCTGTGGGGACTACGCCATTCTGGCGCAGGTCCAGAAGATATTCCCCGAACTGGGCATCCCGAAAGAACAGGCCGTCTTCATTTCGGGAATCGGCTGTTCGAGTCGGTTTCCGTACTACATGAATACGTACGGCTTCCACACCATCCACGGTCGCGCCCCGGCCATTGCGACGGGCCTGAAGCTCTCCCGGCCCGACCTGCACATCTGGCTGGTGACCGGCGACGGAGACGGGTTGAGCATCGGCGGTAACCATCTCATTCACGCGCTGCGCCGCAACGTGGAACTGAAGATCATGCTGTTCAACAACCGCATCTACGGCCTCACCAAGGGGCAGTATTCGCCGACCTCGGAACTCGGCAAGGTCGCCAAGTCCACGCCGATGGGCTCGGCCGACCACCCGCTGAACCCGATGGCGCTGGCGCTCGGTTCGGAGGCCACGTTCATTGCGCGCAGCATCGATACCGAGGCCAAGCATCAGCAGCAGACGCTCAAGCGGGCTGCGGCCCACAAGGGTGGCGCGTTCATCGAAATTCTCCAGAACTGCAACGTATATAACGACGGCGTCTGGGAGCATCTGAAAGACAAGGACTCCAAGGCCGACTCCCAACTGTTGCTGGAGCACGGCAAGCCCATGCTGTTCGGGAAGAACAAGGACCGCGGGATCCGACTGAACGGTCTCACGCCCGAAGTGGTCACCGTCGGCAACGGCGTCGGGATCGATGACGTGTTGGTGCACGACGAACACGACGCGACCCTGGCCTTTCTGCTCAGCCGCATGACGCCGCCCGACTTTCCGACTCCGGTGGGCGTGTTGTTTTCGACCGAGCGGCCGACGATCGAGGCGTTGATGCACCAGCAACTCGATGCCGCGGTGCAAAAGTCCGGCGCCGGCAAACTCGACACCCTGCTGCGTCGTGGCGACGTCTGGACCGTCGAATAACCATCCCTCGTCTCGTCGTCACGGCCCCGGCTTATCGACCGTCCGCACGAGCCGGGGACTCCGTCTTTTCCGGCCATGCCCATCCGCCTCCGAATCCCGTGTCCGCAATGCGGAACGGTATTGCGCCGCAAGCGGGACGGCCGCTGTCTGGATTGCGGCGCGCCGGTGACGGATCACGTCGCACACGTCCGCGGACGTGAGGAACGCATCGAAAAAGTCGTCGCCGTTGTGGGAACGGCTTGCGTGCTCGGTGTGCTCTTGCTCGCAGGAGGCCGTGGGCTGTTCGAGGGCGTGCTGATGTATGCCGCGGCTGGCGCAGCCATGTTTTATCTGGCAAAGAAGACGTTCAGACCGAACAAGGAACACCAACACGGGAAAGACTAACGCAAGGAAGCACGTATGCAGAACAAGGCCGAACTCAAGAAACAGGTACGCGAACTCAAGGTCCAACGCGCAGGTGCGCTCGAACGTGGAGAACACAAGGAATTGAAGAAAGTCCGGCGCCAGATCCGGTCGCTCAAACGACAACTCCGGGCGCTTGCTCGCCAGCCGGCGGGCGAGTCCAGGGGCACGGAAACACCACCCGCGGAAAACACGGTTGCCCCGGCGTCCCCAGAAACTCAGCAGGAAATCGGAACCGCCGCCGAAGCGTCCGAATCAGAGTCTTCCGCAGCGGAAACACCGGAATAGCTTCCGCTTATGAACATCCGCATACAATCACAAGGTCTCACCGCGGTCCGCAGCGACCTGCTCGTCCTCCCGGTCGTCCAGGGTCAACAGAATGGCCCGGACGTCAAAACCCTCGATGCGAGCTTGGACGGAGCGTTGAGCGATCAAATAAAGCGGAGTCGGTTCCAAGGCAAACGCGGGCAAACGTTGGTGTGTCATGCGCAGCAACGTCTTCCCAGCCCCTTGCTGTTGCTGGTCGGGCTCGGCAAGCACGACCGACTCGACCCCGCGGTATGGCGCAATGCCGGGGCAGCGGCCCGGCGTCACGCTCAGACGTGGCGCGCCAAAACGGTCGCTTGGCATCTGGTCGCCGACGCTGGCGCGCCGCAGGTCGGTGCCGCCGTACTCGAGGGGCTGTTGCTGTCCGGCTACGTCTTTCGCAAGTACAAATCGGACGACGACAAAACGACTGCGGTCGAGACGATGCTGTTCGCCGGGCCGGGTCTCAAAAAGAACGCCGCGCTGAACAGGGCGCTCGACACCGTCCAGTACACCGCCCCTGGCGTCTTTCTGGCCCGCGACCTAGTCAACGAACCCGCCTCGGTTGCGACCCCGACCTATCTCGCCAACCAAGCCAAGCGGCTGTCCAACGGCAATGGGCTCAGGACGGAAGTCTGGGGCGTCAACAAAATCAAAGCGGCGAAAATGAACGGCCTGCTGGCCGTGTCGCGCGGCGGCCCTGAAGAACCGCGTTTCATCAAACTGCGCTATGCCCCGACGGGAAGACCCAAGAAGAAAATCGCGTTGATCGGGAAGGGGTTGACGTTCGACTCCGGCGGCTTGTCCCTCAAACCGGCCAAGTCCATGCAGACGATGAAGATCGACATGTCCGGCGCCGCTGCCGTGCTGGGGACGATGTACGCAATCTCGCAGATCAAACCGCGCGTGCAGGTGACGGGCTACGTACCCTCGTCCGAAAACATGCCGAGCGGCACGGCCCAGAAACCCGGCGACGTCATCCGCTATCGGAACGGTAAGACGGTCGAAGTGCTCAATACCGACGCCGAGGGCCGGCTGATCCTGGCCGATGCCCTGATCGAGGCGAGGGAGGACAAACCCGACGTCATCATCGACTTGGCGACCTTGACGGGCGCCTGCATGGTCGCCCTCGGCTCGCAGGTGGCCGGTCTGTTCAGCAACGACGAGAAACTCACCGACGACCTGATGGCCAGCGGTCGAAAGGCCGGCGAACGGCTGTGGCCCATGCCTCTGGTGGAGGAATACAAGACCGACATCAAGAGCAACATCGCCGACATCAAGAACATCGGCGGCGGCTACGGGGGCGCAATCACCGCGGCTCTGTTTCTGCAAGAGTTCGTGGCCGATACCCCCTGGGCACATTTGGACATTGCCGGCCCGGCGTTTTCCGAACGTGCACTGCCGTACGCCCCGCGCGGTGGGACCGGTTTCGGCGTGCGGACTCTTATCAATTATGTGTTGAGCCTATAGCCAAATATCTGCGGAGTGGGGTTGAAAGACGACACAGTTCCACATATACTGTGTCCATGAAAAACATCACCCTCAGCGTCAACGAAGAAGTCGTCCGCACGGTGCGACGGTACGCGGTCGATCACGGTTCTACCGTCAACGGAATCGTCCGGGAGTTTCTGACGGATCTCGCGAATCGAGAGAGTCGGGCCGGGAAGGCGCGGCGGCGGCTCCTGGAATTGAGTGAGAGGTCGACGGCCCGGATCGGCTCAAGCTCGTGGACTCGCGAAGAGTTGCATGAGCGTTGAGGCGTTTCTCGATACCAACGTCCTGGTGTATGCGGCCGCGGGCGGCGAAGGGGAGGATGCCAAGCGCAGGCAGGCGCTACGGTTGATCGCCGACTACGACTTCGGGCTCTCGGCCCAGGTGCTCCAGGAGTTCTACGTCACCGTCGTGCGCAAGATCGCTACGCCGTTGAGCGCGGCGGATGCGCTGGAGTGGATCGAGCAATTCGAAGCGTTTCCTTGCCAGCCGATTGAACCCAGTCTCATCAAGATCGGCGCCGAGATCGGTCAGCGTTACCGGATCAGCTATTGGGACGGCGCGATCATCGCCGCGGCAGAGGCCCTGGGGGCCGAGATCCTGTTCACCGAAGATTTGAACCACGACCAGAAGTACGGCTCGGTGCGTGTCGTGAACCCGTTCTTCGAGTATTGATCGCAAACACCGGCGAGAGCATTCGCCTCAATCGTTCCTCATACTTGGCAACCGTGCGAACCGTTGCTCAACTCCAACGTCGGATCGGTGATTGCCGTCACTGTCCGCGGCTGGTCGCACATCGGGAGCGCGTGGCGCATGAAAAGGTCAAGCGGCACCGTAACGAGCAGTATTGGGGGAAGCCGGTGCCCAGCCTGGGCGATCGTGCCGCGCGGCTATACATCGTCGGACTCGCACCCGCGGCGCATGGGGCGAACCGCACCGGTCGCATGTTCACCGGAGACCGCAGCGGCGACTGGCTGTTCGGCGCTCTGCACGCCTCCGGCTTCGCCAACCAACCGACCGCGACGGACGTGCACGACGGGCTCGTCTTGCTGGACACCTATATTACCGCGGTCGTCCATTGCGCACCGCCGGATAACAAGCCGTTGCGAGAGGAATTCGAGGCGTGCCGGCCATATCTGCTGCGAGAGATGCAATTGCTCAAACAGATCAGGGTCGTGGTGGCTTTGGGACAACTGGCGTTCAGCCAATATCTCGCCGCACGCCGTCTTCTCAGCCTCGATGTCCCGAAGCCGGTGCCGAAGTTCGGACACGCGGCCTGGTACGACCTCGACGACGTAACGCTGATCGGCTCTTACCATCCGAGCCAGCAGAACACCTTCACCGGGCGGCTGACCCGACCGATGTTCCACGCCGTCTTCCGTCAGGCCCGACGGATTATCGACACTTCCAGTTGATCTAGTTTCGTTGCATCCGTTCCCTTGTGACGACGGAACACGACCTATTCGACGAAGATCGCGCGGATCACTTCGTCGATCGCGCGTTGCGAATCGTCGTCGTCGGTCAGCGAGCGGGAAACGGCGACCGTACACGCCCGCCGCGGCGCCACGCCCTGGCGGATCAACTGCCCGGCGTAGATCAGCAGCCGCGTACTCACCCCTTCTTCGAGTCCGCTGGTTTTGAGGTGGCGGACCTTTTCGCCCAACTTGGCCAAGTCGAGCGCGGTCTCCAGTGGCAACGCGCTTTCATGGGCAATGACCTCGGCCTCCTTGTCGCGGGGCGGGTAGGTGAACTCGACGGTCACGAAACGTTGGCGGGTCGAGTGTTTGAGGTCCTTCAGGATGCTCTGGTAGCCCGGGTTGTACGAGATGACCAACAGAAAGTCGGCGTGCGCTTCGAGGATCTCGGCCTTCTTGTCAATCGGAAGAATGCGGCGATGGTCGGTCAGCGGATGGATGAGCACGATGGTGTCTTTGCGCGCTTCGACGATCTCGTCCAGGTAGCAGATCGCGCCCGTACGGACGGCCTGTGTCAACGGCCCGTCCACCCAGACCGTGTCATCGCCTTTGATGAGGTAGCGGCCGACCAGATCGCTGCCCGTGAGGTCTTCGTGACAGGCGACCGTCACGATCGTTTCCGGGATGTCGTCGCTCCGGCCGGCCATGAGCAGGTGGGCCATGTGCTCGACGAAGCGCGTCTTGCCGCAGCCGGTCGGGCCTTTGAGCAGCACGGGCAGGCGGCATTCGTAGGCGGCACGGAAAATTTCGATCTCGTCGCCGATGGGGAGATAAAATGGAATGGCGCCGTCGGTGTTGCTTTCGCTCATAATCTCGATTCGGTTCCGGTGGGTAGTTCTTCCTCTGAGTCGGGGTTTGCGGAGATGGTCTCCATCACGTCCCCGGTATCGGCGTCGATCAGTGCCAAGCGAAGACGTTCCCCGTTTCCGGTGGTTTTTTGTAGGGCGGAGAGTTGGACGCGCAGTTTTTCTCGAAAGTTGTCGCGAACCGGACGAGGCATACCAGCCATCGGGAAATTCCGAAAGAAGATATTGGCCTCGCCGTCCGCCGGCCATTCGATGCGAACGATCTTCGGCCCCATCATCTCGTGCGAGCGAAAGAGGGACTCCACCGCTTGGCGGATCCCCGTGTTCCGCGGCTTCGACACTGCGGCCGCAGGAGCCGATGCCGCGGTGTCTGCAAATCGGGCCGCGAGTTGGTCGATGCGCGCGTGGATGTCCGTATTGTCGGTCAGGCCGCGCGCCTTGTGCAGCGCGGCCGCGGCCAACTCGGGCAACCCCTTGGTCTGATACGCGATGCCCAGATTGAAATGGGCCTGAAAGAAATCTGGTCGTTCGGCCAGTACGGCTCGATACGCGGCGATCGCGCGGTCGGCTTGGCCGGTGTACAGATACATAGTGGCGAGGTCGGTGTGCACGCTGGGGTCGTCCGGTTCGATCGCCAGGTATCGCTCGTAAAACTCGATCGACCGCTGGTACTCCTCCAGGTCGTAATAGACGTTGCCGAGCCCGCGCAGCGCGTCGAGATGGGTCGGATCGAGTTCGAACAGCTTGCGGTACGAAGCCAGGGCCGCGCTTCGGTAGCTGGCGTCGAGTTGCGAGGCGCGAAACTGGACTTCGGCCAGCCGGCGCCACGCCTGCGCGTCTTCGGGGGCGGCGTTGGCTTGGTCCGCTAACGCGGTAATCCGTGCGGCGACCTCCTCCGGCAGACTGACTTGCGGGTGATTCTCCGGGAGTGCCGAGCCGCCGGTGGTGGCTTGCTGTCCAGTATTTCCGCTTACAGGCGGGGTCGCGGGTTCGGTCTTCAGCACGAACACCCAGAGACCGAGTCCCACCGCGAGGTAGAGCGACAGAACGATAATTCCGGGTCCCGACAGTCGCGCTATCGTGGGGAGGGTTCGCCCCCGAGGCGGCGCGGCTCTCTCCTCGCTGCTGGCCGGATTCTTCCCATCGAGAGAAAGCCGGGCGCCGCACGCCGTACAGAAATTCGCTCCATCGATCGTCGGCTTGCCGCACTGCGGACAGAAACGCGCCGTGGCCACCTGCACTCCATTCGATCCTGAATTTTCGAGCCCCCTATCTACCAACTAACCCGTCTCTGGGCTAGGCGTCCGAGGTTCCGCACCCGGCAAATCCCGTTGACAGCCGCGGAAACGGCTGGTTAAGCTGCCGCGCGAAGGCGGAGGATATGCATGCCGAAAAAGCGTGCCAAACGCGACGCGCGCCTCGCCCACGGTGCGCAACTGCTGGAAGCATGGGGCCTCGGTTCGTCTGCCGCAGAAGATGACGTTGCAACGGTTTCGCGCCTGACCGCGCGAGCCGGCGAGGACCCGGACGCCGACCTCGCCATCGCCGACTCCTTGGGCCACGTCGCCGCCGCGGAGTCAGCGCGCTTCCTCGCCGACTGGGAGGCGCGGGCCGCGGACCGGCGGCTGAAAAAGGAAATCAGCCGCGCGTTGTACCGGCTGTCGCAGAAAGGCATCCAGGCCGAACGCTCCGAACCGGACGCTGCCTCGTCCATTTTCACCCCGCTCGAACCTGAAGGCTATCTCTCCCCGATGGACGGGCGGGGTGACCGCCTGGTGTGGCTGGTCAAAACGCGGGTCGGCGGCGGATTGCATTTTCTGTCGTCGCTGATCAACGAACCCGCCGGCATGCGTTACGTCGAGGGCACCGTGGTAACGCGCAAGGCACTACGGCGGGCGCGGCAGGATCTGACCGGGCGGCACGGGATCGGTCTGATCGAGGTGCCTTGGCGGTATTGCGATTTCCTGATGTCCGAAGGCTACGAACGCGCCACCGCGGAAGGCAAGGAAAAGCAGAACGAGATCGCGCAATATCCCGCGGCTCGGTCGCATCTGTTGACCGCTCCGGCGGAACCGCAAGCCGTCCCGCTGCCGGACGCGCTGGATCGCGCCGCGGACCCGGACATTTTGGCCGATTCCGCGCGGCTGCTCGAAGAGCCCGAAATCCGACGCTGGCTCCTCGATGCCGAACAGGCCAAACCCTATCTCGACAAGATGACTAGCGCGCAGGAAAGTCCGTTGGTGCTGAACAAGTTCCAGCAAAAAGATCGGGTCGAAGACGTCATCAAGGAAGCGGTGTCCGACCTGTTCTCGGACAGAGGCGCCCGGACCTACGCCCGCCGGCTGGAAGAGACCGCCCTGTATTTCGCGTCCACCGGTCGCATGGAATCCGCACAATGCGCCCTCTCCGTATCGCTCGCCCTGCAATCCGACGGGACGGACCGCGGCACGGTCCCCTTTTGCGAGGGCTTGGTGCGGCAGAGCATCGGCCTGCACTACAACGCGGAGAAACGGCAGGAGCAGGAAACGGCCAAAGCCTCGCTCATCATGAAGCCGTCGGAATTCGCCGCCCGGTCCCGGCAGGCACCTCAACAGCGCCCGCGGCCTTGAGCCGGGGATGGGATCGCCCGAGTCGGGGGACGCACCGCGGAATAGCTGGGAACGTCCGAAGATATTCCGAGTTCGCCTGCCCACCCTTCGCGTATCGCCAAAGCGGCCTTTGGGAGAAATGGTGGGGAGATGCCATGCCGCAGCCGTCCCCGGATCAGATCACGCCGTTGCCGTTTCTGAATTCGGGCACCATCCTGTCATGCCCGGACTGCGGGGTCGGGCTGTATCTGCTGACCAAGCGGGTCCCGCGCGACGGAACGTTCGAGGGCGCGGTCCAGGCTATGGCCGGCGTGCCCGCCTACCAGCGCGGCTCGACGCCCAAGACCTGCCCGCTGTGTACCACGGGGCAGTGGTGGTATCCGCCCGGAACGATTCATACGTTTCAATACGGCTGGGTCGCCTGAGCGATCCACGGGCGAGGACCGGAGCTTTCGCGTTGACACTGCTTCGGCCCGGCTGTACGTCAGGCCCGAGTCACTCGGGAGTCCACGCATCAAACACACAAGGAGGAAGACGATGGCGAGCGAACAACTGCAGCAGGCTATGGATATGTTCAAGGAGATGGGCGCCAAGATGGGCGAGGCGAAAAACATGGACGACATGCGGGCGATCATGATCGAGACGCAAGCACCCGATGGCGTGACGTGCACCCCCGTGGAGGCGGGAGGCGTCTCCGCGGAGTGGAGCGTGGCCGCGGGCGTGGATGAAGCCAAGGTCGTCCTGTACGTGCACGGCGGCGGTTACGTGATGGGCTCCGCGGGTTCGCACCGTGACGTGACCGGCCGTCTGTCGAAGGCCGCGGGTGCACGTGTCTTATCGCTCAATTACCGCTTGGCGCCCGAGCACCCCTTTCCCGCACCGGTGGACGACGCCGTAGCCGCATACCGCTGGCTGCTCGCCCAGGGCATCAGCCCGAGCAACATCGCGGTGGCCGGCGACTCGGCCGGGGGCGGGTTGGCGATTGCGACGCTGTTGGCCTTACGCGACGCCGGCGAGCCGCTGCCGGCCGCGGGTATCGGCATTTCGCCGTGGGTGGATATGGAAGGCACCGGAGAATCCATGACGACGCGCGCCGCGGTCGATCCCGTGGTGCAGAAAGAGGGGTTGCTCGGCATGGCCAAGCTCTATCTGGGCGACGCGGACCCGAAGAATCCGCTGGCTGCGCCTCTGCACGCCGACCTCGCCGGACTGCCGCCGCTGCTGCTTCAGGTCGGCGACGCCGAGACGTTGCTGGACGACTCGACGCGTCTCGCCGAAAGGGCCCGTGCCGCGGGGGTCGACGTCACGCTCAAGGTCTGGGACGAAATGCCGCACGTCTGGCACCTGTTCGCGCCCATTCTGCCCGAGGGCCGGCAGGCGATCGACGAGATCGGCTCGTTCTTCCAGGCGCGTACCGCCTAGAACGACGAAGACGACTCGGCCGACCTTTCAGGTCGGCTTCAGGGGGCAGCCCGCGTCGGGCTGTCCTTTTTCATGTGGAGGGGCCGCGACGTGCGGTCGGGAGCAAGGCTATTCGCGGCCCTGGGTGTCGGCGAAGACGTATTTGCCGTCGCGTTTCTCTATCCACTGTCCGCGGCCCGTGGTCTGCCCGTCGGTGTCCAGCCGCGTCCGAATGATCTCCAGTTCTTCTTCCGTCGGCGGGTCGAGCGTCCCGATGCTGGGGGCCATCTTCGGCTCGAAAGACATTTCCGACAGGACCATGTCCACGGTCACGAACGGCGAGACCGCCATCAGCATCAACTCGCACGACACTTCCTCGTAGCCGAACATGGCCCACGGGGTGAACACGCGCCACGGGCCGGTGTCGGACGGCAAGCCCGCGGCCTCGCGGGCGCCGGGCCCGTCCAGAAAACCGGGGGACGAGATGAAGTCCACCCGTTCGGGAAACTTGCGCTTCTGCTGATCCGTCATCAGGATCGTCCGCCAGCACTGGGACGCGATCGTATCCGCGCCGCCCGGCCCGCCGAAACGCCGGCCCCGACCGTCCGCATATTCGCCCACCACGGTCGAGTTGACGTTGCCGTAACGATCGACCTGCAAGGTGTTGAGAATCCCGACGTCCACGTAGCCGAGTTGGGCGAAATTGCCCGCCGTGTTCATCGTCCCCCACTGCAGCGCACGGTAGCCGGCGCGCGAGGCGACCATCGTCATCAGCGGGTCCCACGGCATCATGGATTGCGGGGCCAAGACACCGTCCTCGGTCAGGTATTGCACGCCGCTCGCGTACAGCCGCTGGGCCAGCAGGATGCTGTACAGCGGCTCTCCGCCGCCGCCCACCCAATAGCTCCTGTCCTCTTCGATGATCCGGGCAACCGCGCAGATCAAATGTTCCCGTTCCGCGAAATGGGTGGCCGGTGTCATATCGCGTACCCCTCCCGAATGGTCTCCCGCCGTTGTAGTTCCTGCAGCTTTTTCCAGCCCACGCGTTTTTCCAGTAGCTCGTCGTGGGACTCGATGCTGTACACCCATTTTTCGAGATAGGGGTGCAGGTCGCCGCGCATGGTCCCGCCGAAGCATTCCACCACGTGCTGTACGTCCGAGGCGTAGCGCCCCTGCACCGTGCCGGGATAGGCCCCGAATGGCGCGTGCACCACGGCATCGACCGTGAAGTGCGGAATCGACGTACGGGCCGGGTCGCGCCGGAACTCTTCGGTTTCGATGATCTCTTCCGTGGACAGGATCACTTTTTTCGAGGCCAGGGCGCAATCCACGTGGGAAATGCCGGTGCCGAAGACGCGCGCGTTACCGTACACGTCGGCTTGATGCACGTGGATGATCGACACGTCCGGGTTGAGCGCCGGCAGCAGCACGACGGGCTTGCCGGTGAACGGGTCACGGACCAGCTTGGCCCCGGACCGGAGAAAGCCGTCGGTCCCGCCGAACGACCGGACGCCGATGAACGGCAGGCCCTGCGCGCCCGCCTGCAGGCGGTAGGTCACGACCACGTTGGAGTATTCGTACGTTTCGAGGCGACCGTCGGCCACGGCCTTGGACAACCAGGGGCCGAAGCCCACGAAGGCGATGTCCGCCTTGCTCGCGCAGCCGCCTTCGACCAGCAGGGCGAGCGCCACGTACGTGAACTTTCCACACACCCACAGGTCGCGTTTCTTCTGGCGGATGATCTCGCGGATCAGCGACGACGGGCCGCGCTGGAAATAGTTGCAGTCGTAAGCCAAGTAGTCGCCGTCCGACACGAGCGTGTCGATGGCTTGGTGCTCGTCCATCAATTTGTTGACGAGCGTGCGCGGCTTATGGTCCTTGACCCATGCACGGAATCCGTCCGGGTCGGGCGGAAAGTATGCGCCGCTCCCTTCCGCAAGAATCTCCATATCGTCTCCTCCCGCGTGAGCGTGACGGCACATCCGCCGCGCCGCAGACTGGATACCACACCCCGACGCTACGTGCGACTCATACAACCTGCCGGTCGCACGCCGATGCGCGGGCTTGCAATCCCATTGCGCCGCCCATACTTATCGACCGCTTCGCGTGGGACTCCGAGCAGGCCGTCCCAACGTTCCACTGACGCGCAATAAGGAGAGGCAGGAAGGGTGGAGAGGGTGAGCATCGTCCGGTTCGTGTCGGTGACGGCGATCGTGTGGTGCGGGTCGTTGGCGTTTGCGGCGGAGATCCGTGGAGACGAAGCCGCAACGCCACCTGTCGCCTTGAGCGAGACGTTTCAGGAATACCAGCCCGGCGCGTTTCCCTCACGCTGGAAGGTGCGCGGCAGCGAAGCCACGGCCCGCGCCGTCTATCGTGTGGTCGAGGAGGACGGCAACCGCTTCCTCCACGCATACGCCGCCAAACAGGACGTCCAAATCGGCCTCGAACACCGCTTGCAGCCCAAGGATTATCCGGTGTTGCGCTGGCGGTGGCGCGCGACGAAACTTCCGCGCGGCGCGAACGAGCGTGTCAGGGCGACCAACGATTCCGCGGCCGCGGTGTACGTGGTGTTCGACAACCGCATTCTGCCGCGCGCCATCAAGTATGTGTGGAGTGCCAGCCTGCCGGCAGGAACGCAGTTCGACAGTCCGGTCTATTGGCGGGGCAAGGTCGTCGTGCTCCAGCACGGCCCGGTCGCTGCAGGCGAGTGGCGCGAGGAAACCGTCAACTACTATCAGGACTATAAGGAGATGTTCGGGTTCGAGCCCGGCGAGGTGGTGGGCATCGCGCTGCTGACCGACTCGGACGCGGTCGCAAGCGAGGCCGAGGCCGCCTACGACGATTTCCGGCTGCTCCCGGCTGCACAGGCCAGCCAGAAGCACGCCGCGCTCAGACTCCTGCCGGACCGGGGTGAATAGTGCGCACGAAGCGCCCTGCGCCTATTCGTTGTCGTAGCGCAACTCGTGCGCCACGCTTTCGACCGTGTCGTTCGCCGGGTCGAAATAGTGGAGCGTTTCCCTGCTGATGTCGCCCCCGTAGATGTGCACGCTCACGACCGGCTGATCCGTCTGGTTGACGAAATCGTGGATTTCCTCGTTGGGAGACAGGACATGCGCCACGTCGCCCGACTCCAGATCCAACGACACCGTCTCGCGGAGTTCTGCGTGGCCGTCGCGCGTGCCGTCGTCCAGACGTTTGTAGCGAACCGTGTGCAACCGGTTGCGGTACACGCCTTCCACCACCCAATTCCCGGCGTGGTCGTGTACTCCGCTCGATCCGCCCGGCGGCCAGATGGCGACCATGACGTTGAAGCAGTCTCCGGGGCCGCGATGCAGCCGGTAGATGGTGAAGTCCTGGTGATCCGTGGCGACCCGGGCGGCGGCCGGCCGCGTATATTCGTCCGGCAGGCTCTGCGCTGCCAAGAACCGTTCTAGGAGCGGCTCGGTCGCCGTGACGATCTCGGCGTGCTTCTTTTCCTGCGCGACAATCGCATCGACGTCAGCGACCAACTCTTCGAGCGTGTACGTATCCGCTTCCTGATAGGCGACGTTTCCCATAAGAATCCCTCCTTTGGTTGTCTTGTCGCTGACTCGTCGGGCAAAAAGCAAGAGGTGGAAAGGCATATATCAGTTTGAATAAGGAACGGCCGACTTGCTTGACAAGCTGCGTTGCCGTGTCAGAAAAGAGCCTTCACGCAGGAAGGCGCCGATGTTTCCGCAATCGGAGAAAGCGGCCCGAACGTGCTTCGTTTTTCGCGTGACGTCACGCTCATGCCTCAATTTCAGAAAACCGCCGGCACCGCGCTCGTCACGGACGAGCCGACGCCTGCCGATCTCGCGTCGTACCTCGCCCAGCTCGACGCCAAGACCCGCTACGAGCGGATTCTGGCGGCCGAGCGGGGCATCGGCCTCGTCCGTGCGCTGTCCTCCGAGACCCTGCTGTACACGATGAAGGAGGTCGGCCTGAACGACGCCCTGGACCTGCTGGGCATGGCGTCCCCGCAACAGGTGCGCGCCATGCTCGACCTGGATTGCTGGCGGCGCGACCGGCTGGACGACGAGCGTCTGCTGAACTGGTTGTTGCTGCTGGACGAAAGCGGCGGCAGCAAGCTGGCCGAGTGGTTTCTCCAGACGGACGTCGAACTGCTCGTCCTGCTCATCCGGCGCCATCTCGAAGTGGTGCGCAAGGCCGACGTGGAGGACGATCCGAATTTCGACCAGTCCCCCTATTTCACCTTCGACGACCAATATCTGTTGCGGTTCCGGGACGAGCCGGAACCCATCCTGCACGCGCTGTTGGAGCGGATACGTGTGCTCGATTATCCGGCCTATCAACGCGCGCTCGAAAACAGCCTGTTCGAGCTGGAAAGCGGCTTGGAGGAGGCGGCGTACCGCTGGCGTACCGCCCGGTTGGCCGACCGCGGTTATCCGGCTCACGACGAAGCCGGGACGTTGTTCCGCTTCCTGCTGCCCGACACCGTCTCTTTTGCCGCGTACCAGCGCCGCGGGGCTGCGGTGGACGTCGCCGCAGAAGACGACCCGCTCCCCCCGCCCGACCATGCGTTGGCCTTGCTGGATGCGCCGCGTTCCTTTTTTGCGCAGACGTTGGCCGCGTTGCCCGGCGAAACCGCGGCGTTAGTCGGGCACGAATTGGCCTATCTGACCAACGCCGTGGTTACGGTCGAAGCGCGCGACACGGGCGAGGTTGAAGAAATCCGCCGCTGTGCCCGGACCGCCCACGATTACGTCAACATCGGACTCGCTTCTGCCTCGCGCGAAGATGTCCCCGCGGCGCGCAACCTGTTGCAGACCACCCGGATCCATGCGTTCTTCCGCATCGGCTGGAGTCTGGTCCAGCGGCTGCACCACGTCGCCGGCCGACTCGCCAAAGACCTGTCGTCCGCAGTGGGCGTAGACTGGGAGCGATATCTCGATCCGCCCTTCCGCGAAGCCTGTACCGGGCTGCGGAGCCGACTCCCACTCTATTACGTCGGCCTGGACGCGCCGGGCGAAATCCTGTCGCGGCGCTTCGCCACGTTCGCCGAGGTGCAACGGGCCGCCACCCTGCTGGACGATGTCCCGATCTGGTTCCATGTCTTACGCCGGAATGGCGTCTTCCCCGAGCAAGAACCGCCCGAAGGCGTCACGCTGGGCGTGCTCTGGAACACCGGCTTCGCGCACTGGGTGCTGGAAGGCGAGGCGAGTATCCGTCCCTTGCGCCGCTCCGATCTGCAAGCTCTGCACGACCGGCTGGTCGACGCGACGCCCGACGAACGTTGGGCGGCGTTTCTCGACCACGCCGCCCGGCAGGCCGGGCTCGATGCAGAGCAACGGCCCGCCCTCGACCGATTCGCCGCATTCGCACGTGAAAAGCTGGAAGAAACGTTGGCCGTCGATGCGGAAACCGCAGACCTGCGTTTTCTGGACGGCATCCTCATCGAGATTCGATAACGAAACGTGAAGGACATATTAGGGAGACCCCCGTGGCTGCCCTTTCCAAAGTCATTGGGATAAAAGAACGCCATGCAGAACCTGAGCAACAAAGTCGCGGTCATCACCGGCGGGGCGAGCGGCATCGGCCTTGCCACGGCGCGGTTGCTGGCCGGCCACGGGATGCGCCTCGTGCTGGCCGACATCGAACAGGCGGCACTCGACCGCGCAGTGGCCGAACTCTCCGCGAGCGGGGCCGCGGTTGACGGCGTCATCTGTGACGTGAGCGACCGGCAGGCCGTCCAGCATCTCGCGGATCATGCGTTCGAGAAGGCGGGTGGGGCGCACGTCGTCTTTCACAACGCCGGCGTCGCGGTCGGCGGCCCCATCGTGGACATGAAACATTCCGACTGGGAATGGACGTTGCGCGTGAACCTGTGGGGACCGATTCACGGGGTGGAAGCGTTCACGCAACGCATGATCGCGCAAGCCGAGGGCGGACATATACTGTTCACCGCATCGTTCGCCGGCTTGGTACCCAACGTCGGGTTGGGGCCGTACTGCGTCTCGAAATACGGCGTGGTGGCGCTGGCCGAAGTCCTGCGCCGCGAACTGCGCGATCACGACATCGGCGTGTCCGTGTTGTGTCCCATGCGCGTCGCCACGAACATCGGCCACTCCGAGCGCAACCGGCCCGACGACTTGGGCGGCCCCGAAGCGTCGCCACCCGTCCTGGACCAAGGCGACGACAACCCGAACTTGGCCGGCCGCGTCCTGGACGTGGACGACGTCGCCGCGCACGTCGTGGACGCCATTCTCGCCAATCGGCTCTACATTCTGCCGCACGAAGAAAGCCGCCAGCCCATCCGGCGGCGTTTCGACCGCATCGATCAGACTTTCGCCGAACAAGGGTCGTCCGGAAAGACGGGCGGATAGTTGTATGACCAACTACGACAAGATATTGCGGCGGTGGGTGCGGGCGCCGGAGCGCTGGCAGGAATTGTGGAATGCCTGTCAGCACGGCGGCGGGCAATACAAACGCGGCCTGTTCGTCTTGAACGGCCACCCCCGACCCGCGGAGAGATCCGGGCCGCCAAAAACTCGCGGGCAGATCATCGTCGAGTTGCTCAAGAACGAGCCGATGGGCTATCTGTCGTGACGTATGGGCAAGCAGGGTGTCGGATTACGTTTCACTCATCCGACCTACGGGTTTTGCAACGGTCGAATCCGAGCAATCTGCAGGAGGAAGAATGTCACTCCCTTTTGACCGCTACCCCGGCGACGGATGGAGACTGCTCAGACCTCCCGATCCTGGTGACGGGTCATCCCGCCGCGGCTACGGCTACGACCTCCAGCGCGAAACCAACCAAACGTCTTGCGCCTTCTGCAACCTCAACCTGATCGGCGACTATAACCGGTGGTTGTTATTGGTGGTCGATCACGTGCTCCCGGTGAAGGATTGCCAGAGAAAGGGACTCAGGAATGCTCCGGCGAAGTGGTGGGAATCCATGAGCAATCTGATCATCTGCTGTTCGGGATGCAACGGATTCACCACTCGGGAGGAGGTCGAATGGGAGCCCTGGGAGGATTGGAGCGTACAGGCGTTCGTTCGGCAGCGGAACCGCGTCTTCGAGGAGAGAAAAAAGAACGTCCTCAAACGGCGAACCGAAGAAATGAAATTCTTCAGAGCCGAAATCAAATCTCTGAGAACCCCTATTTCGGCCAACCGGATCGGCGGGGGGGGGGGGGGGGGGGGGGGGGGGCAGTCCCGGCCACCACGCTCACTGAGGCGTATCACCACTTCCTGAGCACTGTCTTCTGCCGTACGGAAGTCTGCCATCCGCAGGTCGGGTGAGCGAAGCGTACCTCGACCTCCTCTCTATTACGCTCTACGAGCCGTCCCGCAATTTATCGAGCGCCTTCGCGGCAGCTTTCGCCAAGCTCGCGTCGTCCGCTCCCGCGGCACCTTCCAATGCTTCGATAATTGAATGACCGGTGTCTCCGACCTGTCCGCAGGCAATGGCAGCGGAACGGCGGACGCCCAAATCCGGGTCATGCTCAAGTAGTTCGACAAGGGCGCTCCGAAGCGGCTCGCTCGTTACGCGCAACTTTCCCAGACAAGCCAGCCCGGCCAAACGGACGGTCGCGTCCCTGTCATTCAAGCCGTGCAGATAAGCGGCTTGCGCCTTGTCGTGCGTTTGTTCGAGGTCGCGCAGACAGTACAGCGCCATGCGGCGTTGCACGGCGTTGCCGTTGCGGACGAGTCGGAGCGTCGCGTCGATGACCGGCTGCGCATGGCGCCCGGCAAGACGCAGAATTGCAGTGTGAGCGGCCCAACGCAGATCGCTTTCCTGATGCCCGAGGTTCTCGATCAGGACCGGGAGCGGCGATGTATCGGGCAGATCGAGTTCGGACAGGGCGAATGCCGCAGTCCAGCGGACTCGTGCGTCCGGGTCTTCCAGCCGTGCGCGGAGTCCTTCGACCACCGCGGATTGTTCCGAAGCGCAGCGGGCCAGGACGGCCGCGGCACCACGCTGCACTTTTTTTGCCTGGTGTCCCAGGCAGGCGAACATGACGTGAAGAAGGGCGCTCGGCAGCGGGGCAGGAGAGTCTTGGGCCATGAGGCGGTCGAACGCGGTAACGAGTTCCTGTTCGTCGCCGTTGCGCAGCGCCTCGGCTAATCGGGATGCGGACATGCTTTACGACTCCCCGCTTGATGGTTGCGCGCGGAGGATCACGCCGGGCAGGTCTTCCAGTTTTCCGGCGCCGATCAGGTAATGGTCGGGATCGAGAAACGTCCCGTCGATGCTTTGCCGGATCGCTCTTTGCTCGAGCGGACCGCCGGTCAGGCTGCGTTCGAGCGCGTTGATCCCGGCCGGGTCGGCGATCAGGTCGCCGCTGAATAGAATTTCCTGAATGGCTCGTCCGGGTGTGAGGGAAAACCGGATTCTCAGTTGCCCGAGTGGCGTCGAGGCGGTTGCTTCCCAGGGAAGGTCGAGCCGAAGCCGGTGGCCTACGGACGCTGCCCGCGGCCCGGTTCGATCCACCGTCCGCATGATGGCGGCCCGTTCGTCTGCGTCGAGTGGTCGTTCGGTGAACTCGATGTCGTACTGGCGGGCGAAACCGTTTTTCAACGTTTCTGCGAGTTGGTCGAATGGGAGAGGCGATCTGAGGATTTCCTCCAGGGTAGTGACTTCTTCGTGCGCGAACAGCCGGCTGAACACCGTGCCGCGCGGATCGATGCGGTCGAGCATCGGCGCCAATGCGCGGGCGTCGCGTCGGACGAACAAACCGCCTTCGCACAACAGGGCGCCGTCCGTGGCGGTCACGAACGAGAGCCACCCAATAGCTCGGCGCCGCACGGTCAGCAGATCGCGGCCCGGATAGAAGACCTCGATGCCGCGTGCCTTCAGACCTGCCATGACTCCGCGCGCATAGCGGTTCAACACCTGGAACGGGGCGATGGCGTGCGGGTCGTGCGACAACAGAAATGCGAGGTGCGGCAGGGTGAGCGAAAATTGGACGAAGCCCTCGCCTGCGGGGAAGACGCGGCCCCCTGTCGAGCGCCAGACGGTTGTGACGTCCGGCACGTCGCCGAGCCCGTCCGGTGCATGGTAACGGCCGAGCAGGACCACGTCGTTCGGATAATTATAGACGCGCAGGCACGGTGTACGAGTTTCGGTCGCCCTAGCGAGCAGGAAACGGTCCGTTGCCACGCTGTCATTCGGATTCGTCGAAAACTGCGTCAGAAAGCGGGCCTGCATGGGCGCGCAGCATAATTGACCGGGGCCGGGAATAAAACGCGCGGTGCGGCGGATGTATTGCCGAATCATCTTATCGGCTCCTCCTCATCCCCTCTCCCCTCGTGGGAGACGGGGAAGGTAGAAGCCCTCATCGCTTGACGTTCGCCGAGAGTGGGTGCGTATCCGCCTGGATTCTCGCTTCTGCTAGGGAGGCCAGAGGTTGAGAATTATGAAAGTACGGGGACACGGGGCGCGGTTCGCGTTGCGTGAGCCCCCGCTGTTCGGATAGGATTCGCGGCGTGGAAGACCTGTGGGAACGCGCCGAAGAGATTCTTGCGGATGGCAAGCCGTTCGTGCTCGCGACGATCATTCGGACACGCGGTTCGGTGCCGCGCGAGGTCGGCGCCAAGATGGTCGTGCCGCCCGAAGGCCAGCCGTTCGGCACCATCGGCGGCGGTTGCGGCGAGGGCGAGGTCCTCCGCCGCGCGTATCCGCTTCTGGACGAGCCCGCGGCGTCGGATCCCTCTCCCCCGCGGA
Source organism: uncultured Binatia bacterium (SeqCode) (assembly GCA_965200125.1). Taxonomy (GTDB): domain Bacteria; phylum Desulfobacterota; class Binatia; order Bin18; family Bin18; genus Bin18. The sequence continues at coordinate 798,498 of OZ241332.1, forward strand.
TCGTGCAGGTCGATCTGACCGGGGACTTCGATCAAGACGAAATCCAGGTCTGCGGCGGCGTCATGGACGTGGCGCTCGACCGCTGGCAGCCCGCCGTGCACCGCGATCTGGTCCACACGTTGGCCGAAGCGGCCCGCGCCCAGCGGCCCGCGGCCCTCGTGACTGCGCTCGACCAAATGAATGGCGTACGACCCGGCACGAAAAGCTGTCTGGCCGTGGACGGAGGCGCCGCGGGGCTGACCCCTGCCGTTCCCATTTCCGAGGAGACGCTCGAAGCGTTCTCCGAGTCGTTATCGTCCGGTAAACCGCAACTCTACGCGGTTGCGCCCCACGGCGGCGTGCGGGAAGACGCGGTCGCGCGCAAGGAAAACTGGCCGCGCGTGTTCGTGGACGTGCAGACGGGCGTGCAGACGTTGCTGATCGTGGGCGCCGGCCACATTGCGCAGCCCTTGTGTACGCTCGGCGCCCAACTCGGGTTTCATACCGTGGTGGTGGACGACCGCCGGGCGTTCGCCAACCGGGAACGGTTTCCCGACGCCGCGGACGTGCGCGTCGGCCCCTTCGAGGAAGTGCTGAATAGCCTGCCAATCGACGCCCGGACGTTTGTCGTGGTGGTGACGCGCGGGCACGTCTGGGACGAAGCGTCGGTCAAGGCCGTGCTGCCGAAGAACCCCGCCTACGTCGGCATGATCGGTAGCCGGCGCCGCTCGAAGCGGACCCTGGAGCGCCTCGTAGAGCAGGGCTTTCGCCCCGAAGAGGTGGCGCGTGTCCACACGCCGCTGGGGCTCGACATCGGCGCGGAAACGCCGGCCGAGATCGCCGTGGCGATAGCCGCGGAGATCGTCCGTGCGCGTCGCCGCGGACCGGGCGATACGGTCTCGCTGGCGGCCAAGACGCGGCCCTCCGGCCCTTTCAAGTTCCCGCTCGGTGCCGTCGCCGGGGACGAGACCGCAGAACCGGTCGCGTCCTGACCCCCGGCGGCTTGGTCATTACTCTCCCCGGCATGATTTCGGGTATCGTTCTGGCCGCGGGCGAATCGCGGCGCATGGGTTCGCCCAAGGCGTTGTTGCCGTATCGTGGCCGCACGTTCATCGCAAACATCTGCGACGCATTGCTGACCGGCGGCGTGGCCGAACTCGTCGTCGTCCTGGGCGCGCACGACCATGCCGAGCCCATCCGCGCGGCGCTGCCGACCCATCCCGCGCTGCGAGTGGTGACGAATGCGCGCTACCGGCTCGGGCAATTGTCCTCCCTCATGGCCGGTATTCAGGCGCTGTCGCCCGACAGCGAAGCCGCGGTCGTCAACTTGGTGGATCACCCGCTCGTCCGGCCCGAAACTATTCGGGCGCTATGCGCCGAGTACGCCCGCGACCCTGCTCAAATCATCATTGCCAGTTACCAGGGCAGGCGTGGACATCCGGTCCTGTTTTCCAGTCGGGTGTACGGCGAGATTCTGGCGGCGCCGCTCGACCGGGGCGCCAAGGCGGTCGTCCGCAAAGACCCGGCCCGCGTGCGCGAAATCCCGCTCGACGACCCGGGCATCCGCGCCGACATCGACACGCCCGAAGCGTACGCGCGTTGGGTAGGGGCCGCGGCGACGGATTCGTGTTGAGCGGGAGGACCCTCACCCCAACCCTCCCCGGTGGTCCCTGAGCTTGTCGAAGGGGGGAGAGGGGGCGGAAGGCCGTAACCCTTGCGTTCGACACGGCTTTTCTGTAGCAAAGCGTGAAGTCGTCCAAGGGTATTCCGACGGCTTTTCGAACGCCCAACACCAACCCATCGGCATAAAGGAGGCCGCCTTGCACGAACTGCATTACGAAGCGCCGACGTCGCTCGATCAAGCCATTGGCCTGTTGGCCGCGGCCGGGGACGACGGTCGCATGCTCGCCGGAGGCACGGATCTGATCATCCAGATGCGCGCCGGCGTCCGAGAGCCGGGACAGGTGATCGACGCCAAGAAGATTCCCGAACTGCAAACCCTTTCCTACGACGCCCAAAGCGGTCTGCGCCTCGGCGCGGCGCTCGCCTGCTGCGAAATCATCGACAACCCGACCGTCCGACAGCACTATCCCGGCCTCGTCGAAGCCGCGGGATTGATCGGTTCGGATCAGATTCTGGCGCGGGCATCGGTGGGCGGCAACGTGTGCAACGGCTCGCCTGCCGCGGACACCACCCCGGCGCTGATCGCGCTGAACGCGACGTGTCATATCGCCGGGCCGAACGGCACGCGCGAGGTCGCGGTCGAAGACGTCGTGACCGCGCCGGGGCAGACTGCCCTCGCCGCGGACGAACTGCTGGTCGAATTCCGCATCCCGGCCCCGCCGGCCAAGGCCGCGGACTGCTATCAGCGTTTCATTCCGCGCAACGAGATGGACATTGCGGTCGTGGGCGTGGGCTCGTGCGTGGCGCTGGACGGCGATACGTGCAGCGCCGCGCGCATCGGCCTGGGCGCGGTCGCGGCCCGTCCGCTGCTGGCCGAGGAAGCGGGCGCCGCGCTGGTCGGCAAACCGCTGGACGACGCGGCCATCGACGCCGCGGCGAAACTGGCGCAGGCGGCGGCGTCGCCGATCAGCGACATGCGCGGCACCGCGGAGTTCCGTACCCATCTGGTCGGCGTGCTGACCCGCCGCACGCTCGAGGAAGCCGCGGCCCGGGCGCGCGCACGGTAGCGCGGGCCGGACGAAGCGGGACGTTTTCGGGAAGGCAGGACACACATGCGAAAAGTACACGTACAAACCACGCTGAACGGGGAAGTGACCGAGTTCCTGTGCGAGCCGCGACAGAGTCTGCTGGAGGTGCTGCGCGACGTCGTCGGCTTCACCGGCACGAAAGAAGGCTGCCTCACGGGCGACTGCGGCGCGTGCAGCGTCATTCTGGATGGCCGTCCGACCGATTCGTGTCTGGTGCTCGGCGTCGAAGCCGGGGGCAAGGAGATCACGACGGTCGAGGGTTTGGCCGACGGCGACACGCTACATCCGCTGCAGAAGAAATTTCTCGAACATGCTGCGTTGCAGTGCGGCATCTGCACCCCGGGGTTCCTGGTGACGGCCAAGGCGCTGTTGGACCGCAATCCCGACCCGAGCGAACACGAAATCCGCTATGCGCTGGCCGGCAATCTGTGCCGTTGCACGGGCTACGACAAGATCGTCAAGGCGGTGCAGGACGCCGCGGCCGAAATGCAAGGGAGGTAAACATGGCAACCCCGCAAGAACACAAGTTCAAGGTTATCGGCACGCGCCCGATCCGCCACGACGGCGTCGACAAGGTCACCGGTCGGGCCAAATACGGCGCGGACATCGACTCGGCCGGTCTGCTGCACGGCAAGGTGCTGCGCAGTCCGCACGCCCACGCCGCCATCAAGTCCATCGACACCTCCGCGGCCGCGGCCCTGCCCGGGGTGAAGGCCGTCATCACTGCTCACGATATGCCCGACATCGGCCCCGGCACCGCCATGATGGGCGAGTTGCCCATCAACCCGCAGCATATTTCGCGCAACTGCATGGCCCGCGACAAGGTGCTCTACGACGGCCACGTCGTGGCCGCGGTGGCCGCCACCAGCCCGCACGTCGCCGAAGAGGCGATCAAGCTGATCGAGGTCGCCTACGAAGTCCTGCCCCACGTGCAGAACGTGGTCGAGGCCATGGACGACAAGGCGCCGATCCTCATTCCCGGACTGGGCAAGGGCGAGGACGGCGCGCGGTACGACACCAACGTCGCCAACCACATCCAGTTCGAGCGCGGGGACCTGGCCTCCGGGTTTGCCGCGGCCGAGGCGGTGGTCGAACGCGAATTCGATACGTCGATGGTCCACCAGGGCTACATCGAGCCGCACAACGCGGTCGCCCAGTACAGTTCGGACGGGCAGAGCACGATCTGGGTCAGCACGCAGGGGGCGTTCACCGCACGGGATCAGACCGCGCACGTCCTCGACATGCCGCCCAGCAAGATCAAGGTGATTCCCGCGGAGATCGGCGGCGGCTTCGGCGGGAAGATTCCGATCTATCTGGAGCCGCTCGCGCTGCTGCTGTCCAAAAAGACGGGCAAGCCGGTCAAGATGGTCATGAGCCGCGCGGACGTGTTGAAGGCGACCGGGCCGACGCCGGGCTCGCACATCAAGGTGAAGATGGGCGCGGACAAGAACGGCAAGATCACCGCGGCCGAAATCTGGATGGCGTACGAAGCCGGCGGCTTTCCCGGCTCGCCGGTCGGCGCGGGCTGCATGACGGTGATTGCGCCGTACGACATCGAGAATCTGAGGATCGACGGCTACGACGTGCTGGTCAACAAGCCGAAGACCGCGGCCTACCGCGCTCCGGGCGCGACCAACGCGGCCATGGGCTCCGAGACCGTCATCGACGAACTGGCGGAGAAGCTCGGCATCGACCCGCTCGAGTTCCGGCGCATCAACGGCGCCAAGGAAGGCACCGCGCAGCCCGCGGGTCCGAAGTTCGGACAGATCGGTTATCTGCAGACGCTGGACGCCACGGTCGCCTCCGACCACTACAAATCGACGCTGCCGCAGCTCGAAGGGCGCCGCGTGGGCCGCGGGCTGGCCTCCGGCTTCTGGTTCAACGCGGGCTTTCAATCCAGCGCCACGGTCGCCATCAACACCGACGGCACCGCCAACGTGGTGACCGGTTCGACCGACATCGGTGGCACGCGCGCCTCGTGCGCGATGATCGCCGCGGAGGTGCTGGGGCTGAAAGCGGAGGAAGTGCACCCCGTGGTTGCGGACACCGAGTCGATCGGTCACACGGACATGACCGGCGGCAGCCGCGTGACGTTCGCCACGGGCACCGCGGTCTATGAGGCGGCACAGGACGCGCTCGGCCAGCTCAAGCAGCGCGCTGCGAAGGCGTGGAAGGTCGAGCCCGACCAGGTCGCGTTCCAGGACGGCGTGTTCACCTGCGCGGCCAACGGCAACGAAACGTTCACGCTCAAGGAACTGGCGGCGAAGCTGCCGCGCACCGGCGGCCCCGTGGCCGGCCGCGCGTCGGTGAATCCGCGCGGTGTGGGCCCCGGCTTTGCGACGCACCTCGTGGACGTGGCGGTCGATGAGGAGACGGGCAAGGTGGACGTGCTGCGCTACACCGCGGTGCAGGACGTCGGAAAGGCCGTTCACCCCAGCTACGTCGAGGGGCAGATGCAGGGCGGCGTGGCGCAGGGAATCGGCTGGGCGCTCAACGAGGAATACGTGTACGGCGACGACGGGCGGATGCAGAACACCGGGTTTCTGGACTACCGGATGCCGACGTGTCTGGACCTGCCGATGATCGAGACCGTGCTGGTCGAGGTACCCAATCCCGGCCACCCGGTCGGCGTGCGCGGCGTGGGTGAGGTGCCGATCGTGCCGCCGCCCGCGGCGATCGCCAACGCGATCTACGCTGCGACCGGCGTGCGGCTGCACGACCTGCCGATGTCGCCTCCGCGCGTGACCAAGGCGCTTCAGGAGAAGAACGGCTGACTTCCCTAAGATGGGGGGTGAGCCTTTCGATCGCGACGACGAAGACCCCCCTCCTTAGCCCTCCCCCTCCCCCTTCGACAAGCTCAGGGACCGGGGGGAGGGGACTACTGTTGCGGCGAAACGATGGCGACGGTGTACATTCCTTCGCTGCTGCGTAAGCTGACTCGTGGTCAGGATCGTACCACGGCAAACGGTGCGACGGTCGGAGAAATCGTGGACGACCTGGACCGCCAGTTTCCCGGCTTTCGGGCTCGCGTCGTCGAGGACGGCGACATCGTGGGCTCGATCGCTGTGTCGATCGACGGCGAGATCGGGACGCAGGGATTGAGGGATACCGTGCCGAGTGGAGGGGAAGTGCACTTCGTGCCGGCCATCGGTGGGGGCTAGATGCGGCAGCGCCGTCAATCAAGCGTAACGAACAGGGAAGGGCGGTTGACGCTCTTCCCTGTTTTTGCGTGGGGTTTTCACGGCGCACCTCTCGGCAATCACGACGGCCGGGAATCGACCAGAACTCTTAGAAGGCGATGCCCCAGTCGTGCCAGCCGAAAATGAATTGATCTATAGCGCGAAAGCTTTGGGAATTACCCACAAGACGATCCTAGAGTTTTCCCCTGGCTTATGCGTCATGCTCCCCTGGCCAAAACCCCTTCAACCTTTCGACATGGTTCGACCCTTCGACAGGCTCAGGGACCACAGGCCCACCAACCAAGCTCAGAACACCGTAGGCTCAAGGCACTACAAGTTTAAAGTCCTTCCCACCCCTAAGTTCGTTGAGCCTGTCGAAACGAACCTCGAAGTCACCTCGGCCTTCGCCCCTCGGCCCTTCGACTCTTCGACAAGCTCAGAGCATCGCAAGCTCAGGGGCCAGCCCGTTGAGCCTGTCGAAACGGGCATGGGATCATTTTGTACGTAACTCCCCCACTTTCCCTTTATCAGGCGCGCTTCATACCCTACCGGCCGCGTAGGTCACGCCGGTCAGGCGTTCGGACACTTCCCAGAGGTGTTGGGCAGTCTCGTCGTTGCGGACGCGGCTGCTCAGGAACGCCCTCGCCGGCGGGCCGGCCATCTCGAACAGGCCGCCGGGTCCGAAATAGTCCCCGCCTGCCACGTCCGGGACCGTTGCCGCATAGAGCGTCGGCAACGCACCGGCCAGGGACTCTTGCGCCATGCCGGGGACTTTCATCATCAGGCGGACCATCGCCGTGTGGCGCTGGAGGTCGGTCCTCGTGAAGCCTGGATGGGCCGCGGAGGAGCGCAACGAGTCCGGCCCGTCGTGGTAGCGGCGCTGCAATTCCCGCATGAACAACAGGTTCGCCAGTTTGCTGTATCCGTATGCCGTCCAGGGGGAATAGCCTTTCTCCGCGTTCAGATTCTCGAAGTCGAGCGGGCGGAAGCGGTGCGCGAGGCTGCTCACGGTCACGACGCGGGCACCCTCGGTCCGCCGCAACAGGGGGAGCAAACGGCCGGTCAACGCAAAATGTCCCAGATGGTTGATCCCGAACTGCTGCTCGAAGCCATCCGCGGTACGGCCGAATGGCGGCACCATCACCCCGGCGTTGTTGATCAACAGGTCGAGCCGTTGATGTGCGGCACCGAACTCCTCGGCAAACGTTTCGACGGATTCGAGGTTGGCTAGATCCAGATGTTGAACGGCCACCTTCGCTTGCGGTTCGGCGCGGGTAATATCGGCGCGTGCCGCCTCGCCCTTTTCCCGATTTCGGACGGCCAGGACGACGTGAGCACCCTTCCGCGCCAGCACACGGACGGTTTCGAGCCCGATGCCGCTGCTCGCGCCGGTCACGACGGCAATCCGCCCGGTCTGATCCGGAACGTCGTGTTCACTCCATGCCATGCATCACGCTCCTTCGGCTTCCGCCTGACGTGAAGGCTGACCGTCGATCGCTGCGGCTCCCGCGGAGTCGCCCGCGCCGTCTTCCCGAATCCGGATTTCGATGAAAACCCCGCCCATCCATTCCGCCCGCTTGTATGTCCAGGGACGCAGTTTTCTGAACCCCGCGAGGCTCCGTTCCGCGTCATCGACGATGGGAGTCGCCCAGCCCGCGAACTCCGTTCCCTGAATCAACATGCGAACTTCCGCGCCGCCTTCCAGATGCTTCCACCAGCCGGAATCGCAGCCGACGTACACCATGTCGTCCTCGCGCAGGTAATCCACGGGAAACGTCTTCATCTCCGGGGAATCCCGCCGCTGCATGGTGATGAGCATGACGCCGCCGCTGAGGAGCCCGTGCCGCTCCGACCGCAACACGGCCGAGACGAACGGATTCGCCGCGGCGATGAACACGGCGATACCGGCTACTACGGAGATAGCGATGACCATGCGTCTCCTCATATTCTGTGCCCTCTCCCCCCTTCGGCAGGCTCAGGGACCACCGGGGGAGGGCTAGAGCCTGCCCCAGACTTGATCCGGGGGTGAGGGTGCGAGTTTCGTTCCGAACGGGCCGCGAATTTCGAACCGAACCCTCCTCGCCAGCGTGTTGACTTGGCGGACCCTAGCCTATTTATACTTGCCCCGCCACGACTTTGGAGCGGCCCCTTTTGTGCCGTATTTCCGGGAATATTGGAGACGGTCATGCAAACGCAACACGAGCATCGGTTCAAGGTGATCGGGACCCGACCGATCCGGCACGACGGCGTGGACAAAGTGACCGGCCGCGCCCGCTACGGGGCCGACGTGAGCCTGCCCGGCCTGTTGCATGCGAAAGTGTTGCGTAGCCCGCATCCGCACGCGCGCATCACGTCCATCGACACCTCCGCCGCGGAGGCCGCGCCCAACGTCAAGGCGGTCGTCACCGGCCGTGACTTTCCCGACATTGAGGGAAGCCTGCTGCAAATCGGCGAGAACTTCGTCAACCCGCGCCACCTGTCGCACAACATCATGGCGCGCGACACGGTCTATTACGACGGGCACGCGGTGGCCGCGGTCGCGGCCACCGACCCGCACTCCGCGGAGGAGGCGCTCAAGCGCATCGCCGTCGAGTACGAGCCGCTGCCCTTCGTACAGAACGTCCGCGAAGCCATGCGGCCCGACGCCGTGATTCTGCACCCCGACCTGCGCACCGCGGGCGAAGAAGACGAGAACCAACAAGCCACGAACGTCGCCAACCACATCCAGTTTTCGCGCGGCGATCCGGCCGCGGGCTTTGCCGCGGCCGCGGTCGTGCTGGAGCGCGAGTTCTCGACCAGCATGGTTCACCAGGGCTACATCGAGCCGCACAACGCCGTGGCCCAGTACAATGCCGACGGCAAGGCGACCGTGTGGGTCAGCACGCAGGGGCCGTTCGCGGTGCGCGAGTTGTGCGGCACCATGCTGCAAATCCCGCGCGGCGACATCAGGGTCGTGCCGGCCGAGATCGGCGGGGGGTTCGGCGGCAAGACGACCGTCTATCTGGAGCCGGTGGCGTTGCTGCTGTCGAAGAAGACGGGGCGTCCGGTCAAGATGGTCATGTCCCGCGGCGAAGTGTTGCGTGCGACCGGTCCGACGCCGGGCTCGCACGTCCGGGCCAGGATCGGGGCCGACGACAAGGGCCGTATCACCGCCGCGGAACTCGCCCTCTCGTTCGAGGCCGGAGCGTTTCCGGGCTCGCCCGTGGCCGCGGGCTGCATGACGGTGCTCGCACCGTACGACTTGGAGCATTTTCGGATCGACGGCTACGACGTGGTGGTCAACAAGCCCAAGACGTGCGCCTACCGCGCGCCCGGGGCCACGAACCCGGCCATGGCGGTCGAAACCATTCTGGACGAGATCGCCGAACGGCTCGGGCTGGACCCGCTCGCCCTGCGGCGGCTGAACGGCGCCAAGGAAGGCACCGCGCAGCCCGCGGGGCCGAAGTTCAAACGCATCGGCTACCTGGAAACCGTCGAGGCGATCCAGCAGAGCGACCACTACCTGTCCCCGCCGCCGCAGAGCGACGGTCGCAAGCTGCGTGGGCGTGGGGTGGCGACCGGCTTCTGGTTCAACGCCGCGTTCCAGTCCAGCGCGACGGTCAGTATCAATACCGACGGCTCCGCCAACGTGGTGACCGGTTCGCCCGACATCGGCGGCAGCCGCGCCTCGTGCGCCATGATCGCCGCGGAGGTGCTGGGGATGACCGCACAGGACATCCACCCGGTCGTCGCGGATACCGAGTCGATCGGCCACACGGATACGACCGGCGGCAGCCGGGTGACGTTCGCAACGGGGCTGGCGGTGTACGAAGCCGCGCAGGACGCCATCGGCCAACTCAAGCAGCGGGCGGCCACGCTATGGAAAGTCGAACTTGGCGACGTCGCCTATCAGGACGGAATCCTGTCGTGCCCGAGCAACGGCAACGAGAAGCTCCACGTCAAGGATCTGGCGCCCAAGTTTCCGCGCTGCGGGGGGCCGGTCATGGGCCGCGCGTCCGTACGTCCGCGCGGCGTCGGCCCGGCTTTTGCCGCCCACGTCGTGGACGTGGAAGTCGACCGCGACACCGGCAAGGTGGACGTTCTGCGCTACACCGCGGCGCAGGACGTGGGCAAAGCCGTACACCCGAGTTACGTCGAAGGCCAGATTCAGGGCGGTGTGGCGCAGGGGATCGGCTGGGCGCTGAACGAAGAGTATTGCTACGACGCAGACGGGCTGATGCGGAACACGGGCTTTCTCGATTACCGGATGCCGACCTGCCTCGATTTGCCCATGATCGAAACGATTCTGGTCGAAGTGCCGAACCCGGGCCACCCGATCGGGGTGCGCGGCGTGGGCGAGGTGCCGATCGTGCCGCCGCCCGCGGCGATTGCCAACGCGATCTTCCGCGCCGCGGGCGTGCGTCTGACCGAGTTGCCGATGTCGCCCGCCAAAGTCGCCAAGGCGATGCAGGACCAAGCCGGTTGAGGCCGGAGAGCGAAATCCCGTCCGACCGGCTTTCCGCTCCGGGCGACGCGGTTACCGCCTTTGCCGGGAGGCGGGGCCGGACCGAAGAACGTGGTCGATCCCGGCGCCGCGCAGTATGGGGATGGACTTACGTCTCGCGGATCAGTTCGACGAATCCGCGCAGCATCCGGAGGGTGAGGCCCCAGATCGTCTTGCCACGGTAGAGCAGCGCTGCGACCTCGATCGTCGAGCCGTCGGCCAGTTCGCGCTGCACCGTACATTCCGCGCCGCCCCGCACGATCAGGGACAGCGGGACCCACAGAATATCCTGCACTTCGAGCGGGTCGAGCACCGGCTTCAGCGTTCCCGTCACCTGGTACACGAAGGGCGACACCACCATGCCGGTTTGCGTTCCGCCGGCCGTGGCCGGGACGTCGGCCAACCGGCCCAGGTACTCGCCCTGGTCGTCGAGTCGGATCCCGACTTCTTCGAACGTCTCGCGCCGAATGGTGACGAACAGGTCCGGGTCCTGCCGTTCCTGGCGCCCGCCGGGAAAGGCCATGTGGCCGGACCACGGATCGTGGGGATGGTGGGCGCGGTGAATGAACATGACGTACACGTCGTCCGCCCGCGGCTGTAACAGCATCGCTACCGCGGCGCGGTGCGTCGCCCGTATGGCGACCGGCGTGTGATTGGCGAGCCGGTCGCGGATACGGGCCAGCGTCACGGTCTGCATTACGAGGCTGTGGCGGGGCGTTCAGGAACGAGGGGACGGCCCGACGGGTCGGGACGTCACGGGAACCGGGGGTAAAAGAAGTCGGAGGGCGTCAATCTCGCAGGCACGGGTCGGCTCATTGGCGGGACGACTCCTCCTGATTCGCCTCCTTCACCGCTTCGAGCACCGCGCCGGCCCGGCGAACGTGAAGTTGGACTTCGAGGATATGGTTGAGCAGGCGGCCGATGTAATTCCGGGCTTCTTCGGTCTGGGGTCCGAGCCCTTTGACGAGTTGGGTAGCGGAACCGATGCCCTGGTTGGCTTGGGTGACGGCGCTTTCGATGTCGCCGAAGGTTTCGGAGTCGATGATCATTCGGGTGTTCTCTGCCTTCCCCCGCCCGTGGCGTCCAGCGCGCGCAGTGTATGGACACGAGTCCCGCCCGTCAATCCGGCGCCCTGACTTGCGCTGCCCCGTGCCGCGGGTGAGGATGCGGCCTTTCGATCCTTCGACATGCTCAGGACACCGCAGGCTCAAGGCGCCACAGACTCAGGGAACTTCCCATCCCCAAGTTCGTTGAGCTTATCGAAACGAACCCCGATGTAACCCCGGCCTTCGCACCCCATCCCAACCCCTGAGCTTGGCGAAGGGTGTCACAGCGGCGACGGAATCCCCTTGTATGCCATTCCCTTCGGATATGTCGAACGCGCGGGAAGAATGAACGGGTGGTCAGCGTGAAACGTCTGCTTCTCATCTGTGTCTGTCTGAGTGGAACGATGGCGCCCGCTTGGGCTGAGGTAGTGCATACGATCGATTTTTCGGGGCAGCCCGACGGGCCGGCCGCGGCGTGGCTCCGGCAACGGGGCTTCGTCTTTCGGCTGGACGCGGAAAAACTGGCGCCCCGGTTCGAGAACGACCGGCTGGTCTTGCAGACGGAGGGCGCACGGGCCGGGCTGTTCGAGTTGCCGATGCGGTTGTCCGGGGTCGAGCGGCTGCGGGTTGCGTGGGGAGTCGACCGCTATCCGCGCGGCGCGGATTGGAGCCGGGGAGTGACCGCGGTGCCGGTCGCGGTGATGACGAGCTTCGGCACCAGAAAAATCTCCAGCGGCTCGCTGTTCGTGCCCGATGCGCCGTACTTCATCGGCCTCTTTCTGGGCGAGAAAGAGCGCGCGGACCGGGTTTATCGCGGGAATTATTACAAAAAAGGCGGACGGTACTACTGTACGCCCTGCGGGGTGCGGCCCGGCCGGCGGGTGGTGACCGTCTTCGATCTGGCGGACGCCTTTCGGACGGAGTTCGGGATCGATGCCCCGCCACCGATCAGCCGGTTCGGCTTTCAAATGAATACGAAACGCACATCGGGAGGTGCCGCGGCGTTCATCGAAAAAGTGGAATTTCTGTCTCATTAGGTGCGACCGCCGTGAATATAATCCGTGCAGCAGCGTCTCACCCTATAGCTTTCCTTCTTTCTTCCTCCTTCCCAACGCGACCGGGGAGGGCTCATGAAACCCCTTGCATGAGGCCCCTCCCCGGTCGTTTTTCGTTTGTACACCGGCGGGGAGACAATCCGCATGTCCCCCACTCAGGTCGGGCCGCTCCAATCGAACGGGATGTGCTTGCTCGATTTTCCCGCCCAGTCCCAGGTATAGCCGTAGGCGTCGACGCGGTTCTCGACCGTCTTGCCCCAGGTCGCGATCTGACCGGGGCCGACCTCGGACCCGGGCGGATTCAGGAGTTGCACGCGCTTGCCCTTGGGCGTGGTCGGGCCGCCGAGAGCTTCGGCGGACGCGGTCACCGAGCCCGGAATCTCCGCTTTCCAGAAACTCAGGTCGTCGGCCACCTCGAAGTTGATCGGGACGTACTCGATCCCGCGCACCTCGCCGACCGATCGGGCGAACCCGGCCATGAACCCGCCGGCCTGGCCCGAGAAGATCAGCCGCAGGGCCTCGCGTTGTGCCTCGCCCGCCCGCTTGTCGATGAACAGGCCGAGCGAAATGGACGCCTCGCCGGCCCACACGTTGCCGCTGAAACTGGCGACCGCCAGCACGTTCAAGCCGTCGAGCCGGGCCGCACCGTACACGCCGTTGCGTACGTGGTAGGCGAGCACGCCCTCGCAGTGATTGTTCGTCGGCGGCTGGGCGAATTCGCACGGACACGCGATGTCGCAACTGCACACGTCGAACCAGTCGCCGCGCAGCGTCCAATCGGGAATGTCGGCCATGTCGTTCTCCTCCTTCGTCCCTTCGGCAGGTTCGAGGAACAGACTTGTGAGGGGCAGTACCCTGAGCTTGTCGAAGGGTATTCTTGAACAGACGGGGTAGAGTGCGGCTCCTTGCGTATTCCCATTCCCCACCCAGCGCGTGACTTACGGCTCGACCATGATCTTGGCGTGTGTTTCGGGCGAGCCGAGGTCCTCGAACGCCTGGGCGACGCCGTCGATGCCGACCGTGCCGGTAATCAGCGGGTCGGTAACGATTTCGCCTTCGGCGATGTGGCGCAGCGTGGTCGCGAATTCTTCGCCGCTGTAGCCGAGCACGAACTGCAGATTCAGTTCCTTGTTTATGCCGAACATGGGTTCGATGTGGTCTTTCTCCATGCACACGCCGACCACGACGATCCGCGTCCCCTGGGGCGCCGCGGCCATGATCTGATCGAGGACCCCCGGCACCCCGACGCACTCGAACATGACCGCGGGCCGCAACGCCGGGCCGGTCGCCCACGGGGGCCGCGGCGGCGCCGTGCTCGGATCGGCCCATGCCGCGGCGTCCTGCCAACTCGTATATGGCGACGCCTGCGCCGGGTCGATGACGACGTGAGCGCCGACCGCCTCGGCCAGTCGGCGCCGCCGCGGGGAGAAATCCGCGGCGACGATCGGTTCGGCGCCCTTCATGCGCAACGCCGCGATCACGGCCAGCCCGACCGGACCGCAGCCGATGACCAGCGGCACGTCGTGCGCCGCCAGCCGCGCCATCTCGACCGCGTGCAGGCCGACCGCCATCGGCTCGGTCAGCGCCGCGCGCTGGGCGGAGAGGCCGTTGGGCACCTCGATCAGGAAGCCTTCGGACAGCCGCATGTACTCGCCGTAGCCGCCCGGGTTGTCGTTGGAATAGCCGACCGTCTCCAATCCGTCCGGTCGCAGCAGAATGGGCATGGATACGGCTCGGCTGCCGGCCGCCAGCGTCTTGGCGGTGTTCGGCCCATGTTCGACGACCTCGACGCAGAATTCGTGGCCCATCACGATCCCGCGGCTCAAATCCATGTTGAAGATGCCGCCCGACCGTTCCGAGACCTCCACCAGCTTTTCGGTATGCTTGAGCGCGTGCAGATCCGAGCCGCAGATCCCGCAGGCCAGCGTCTTCGCCAGCACCTCGCCCGGCCCGGGCTCCGGCACCGGCACGTCTTCGACTGTGAGCTTGTGATTGAGCATGACAGCGGCGCGCATCGTATCCTCCTGTCGGTGGGCTCCCGAGTGAGAGCTCGTCACGTAGGCCTCGGATCAGCCGTTCACGCTTAGACCAGCGCCCCGGCACTGTCAAATTCCGCACAGCGGGGGGTTGTCCGTCGTCATTTTCGGTAAGCGGACTTCAGGCTCGGCAACATGGGATAGTGTTTGACGTTCAGTGTCTTCAATGCCGCATCCTCGATAGAGGTAGTCGCGGCCACAATGGCATCCGCGAGCCCAACGCCATGCGACCCTCCGTAGTTGCGCTTGTAGAGGCCGCCAAGCTCGGCGATGTCGGCGGTGACGGGAACGATACGGAATAGTGAAATAAATTCCCGGAGCATCACCTGCTCCGCATCGTCTTTGCCGCCCCTGACGCCGGCGTACAACTCCGCGACGACGATGGATGACAGAATAATCCGGTCCTGGTGAGCGTTGATGAGCGCGACCGCTTTGGAATAGCCGCGCAGGAAGTCGATGAGAACGTCGGTGTCGAGCAGGACCGGCTGCGCCACGGATCACGCCCTGTCCCAGTCGGCCCGCACCACCTCGAAATCGGGAAGATCGGAGCGGTTTCGCCACAGACCAGCGGTTTTCCGCAATATCTCTTTGCGGCGATAGTGGCCCGTGACCTCGATGAAACGGTCGATAGCTTCACGAATGAGTTCGCTTTGCCGCCGTCCACCATTCCGTGCGATGGTTGCAAGCTCGGCACGCTGACGTTCCGTTAGATAGATTTGCGTGCGCACCATGTCGGGCCTCACACTGTATATGTCAACCTTATACATCGGATGCTCGCCAAACAAGCCGGACCTTTTCTCTCCCTCACGGTTTGACACGCCGGCCCGCGGCGCCATACAGTGCCGCGCAATCGGCCAATGGAGGAAAGCGATGAAAGTCACCCGCGTGTACACCGGCGCCGACGAATGCTCGCACTTCGAGGACATCGACGTGCCGCTCGATGACGGCGGACCGATCGGGCGACTGTCCGCCCTCGTGCCGGCGACGGGCGTGATCTTCCGGGAAACCGACGGGGACTATAATCTGGACTTCCACAACGCACCGCGGCGCCAGTACGTGGTCAATCTGGAAGGCGACGTCGAGATCGAGGTCGGCGACGGCACGAAGCGCGTACTGCGGGCCGGCGACGTCCTGCTGGCCGAGGATACGACCGGACAGGGCCACATCAGCCGTGCGGTGGACGGAAAGCCGCGTAAGACCTTGTTCATTACTCTGGACTGAAGACGGAGGACGGCATGGATATCGGTTTGGTGTTTCCCTTTCGCAATCCCCCGCAGTGGCGGGTGCCTTTTCCCGAATTCTACGCCGAACAGTTGCGCCAGGTTCAGGAGGCCGAAGCCCTCGGCTACGATACGATCTGGCTGACCGAGCATCACTTCGCCGAGGACGGCTACTCGCCGGCGCTGCTACCCATCGCGGCCACGATCGCCGGGCAGACCAGCCGGGTGCGGATCGGCACGTTTCTGCTCTTGCTGCCCCTGCACAACGCGGTGCGCGTGGCCGAAGACGCCGCGACCGTGGACGTCATTTCCAACGGACGGTTCGACATGGGACTCGGACAGGGCTACGCCCGCGCCGAATTCGAGGGCTTCGGCATTCCGCGCAACGAACGCGGCTCGCGCATGGAAGAAGGCGTGCAGGTCATTCAGGGCATGTGGAGCCAGGACCCGTTCTCGTTCGCCGGCCGCCACTATCGACTCAAGGACATCAGCTTGCAGCCCAAGCCGGTCCAGAGTCCGCCCCCCGTATGGATCGGCGCCAACGCGCCCAAGGCGGTGGACCGCGCCGCGCGTCTGGGTTGCCATTTTCTGGGCGGGGGCGCCTCGGAAACTCAGGTCATGTACGACGACGCGCTACGCCGCCACGGCCGCAATCCGGACGACTTCATGGCCGCCCAATTACGCTGGACGTACGTCGCTCAGAGCTACGAACAGGCGTGGGCCGACTGCCAGGACCACCTGCATTACATGTTGAGTTGGTACGGGCGCTGGCTGTCCGAGGCCAAGGATTTCCCCGGGGCCGAGGCGTTCGCCCAGCTACCGCCCGCGGCGGAACTCCGCCAGCACCCAGAACGGCTGATCGGCAGCCCGATGGTCGGCACGCCTGACCAGATCGGCCGCGAGATCGAACGTTTCACCGAGGACGTGCGCACGACCCACCTCGTGATGGGCATGCACCTGCCCGGCATCGCCCCGGCCAGGAGCCGGAATTCGATGCAACTCTTCGCCAGGGAAGTTCTGCCCCACTTCCGCTAGGCCGCGCGCCGCGGCCTAGCGGTCGTCCGGGTGATCCTCCTGCCACTTCCTGAACTCGTCGACCGCCCCGCCCTTCCAGAGCGACACGCCGGCGCGATAGGCCGCGCGCGCGATCATGTGCGCGCCGACCGGCGCGGTCAGGAACAGGAAGATGACGATCAGGAATTCCTTGAGCCCGGACGACAGGTCCAGGGCGCGCAGGTAGAAGAGCGCCGCGAACACCATGCCCACCACCCCGAAGGTGGTGCTCTTGCTCGTGGCGTGCATGCGGGCGTACACGTCGCGCAGCCGCAGCAGACCGAAGGTGCCGGTCAGCAGGAAGAACAGGCCGACGAGCAGCAGCACGCTCACCAGAACGTCAAGCATCGCGTACGGTGGGGGCACTGATCACCGTTCCCCTCAGCAGGTATTTGGCCGCGGCCACCGTCCCCAGAAACGACAGAATGGCGAGGACCAGCGCCACGTCGATGTACAGCGCGCTGCGGGCGTGGATGGACAGCACGATCACGACCGCGACCAGATTGGTCGAGATGTTGTCGAGCGCGACCACGCGGTCGGGGATCGTCGGCCCGCGCAACACCCGATAGGCACTGCACAGAATGGACAGCGTGATGCCGGCCAGCACGATGACGGACACGATCGGGGTCAGCATGGGGTACTCATTGCGCGATCAGGCGCAGGTAGCGTTCGAAGCCGTCCTTGATGATGCGGATTTCCGTTTCGACGTCGTCCACGTCGAGGAAATGGATGAACAGGAATTTCCGGTCGGGCGCGATCTCCACCGAGAGCGTGCCCGGGGTCAGCGTAATCATGTTCGCCAGTAGCGTGATCAGAATGTCGCTGCGCAGTTCGAGCGGGTACGCGATGATGCCGGAGCGGATCGTGAGGCGCGGCGCCAGCACCTGTTTGAGCACCGTCCAGTTGGCGATGATCAGTTCCTTGACGAAGAACAGGGCGAGTTGAAAACTCAGCCGCACCTTGCGCAGATAGCGGCGCTCCTGCTGGAACGAGCGTGGAAAGAACAGCATGGCGGCGACGCCGACCAGACAGCCGATCAGGAACTGGCGCAACGAAATCTCGTCCTGCAGCAGGCACCAGACGAAGGCCAGTCCGAGATTGAGAAACAGGCGCGTGACCATACCCCGTCTCGTTCACCGCGCGGCGAAGGGCGCCGCGGCCTCCGGGCCCAGCACCGCGGCGACGTATCTTCCGGGATCGAACGCCTGGACCGCGGCCAACTCGGTGACGCGGGAGAGTCCGCCCGGAAACAGCCCGATCGCGACGATGCCGCCGACCAGCAGCACGACGCCGGGCAGCAGCGGTCGCAGCGCCGCCGGCCGCCGCTCGCCCGACTCGGCACCCCAGAACACGCCGTTCCAGATCTTGAGCATGGAGGACAGGGTCAGCAGCCCGCCGAGCAGTCCGATGGCGACGTAGGCGTAGCGCGCCTCGGCCACGCCCGCCTGCAGGACCAGAAACTTGCTGAAGAACCCGGCCAGCGGTGGAATGCCGGCCAGGCTGAGCGCGGCCAGGAGGAACAGCACGGTCAGCGCCGTCGAGTGCGAGTGCAGGCCGCCGACCGCCTTGAGGTTCGTCGTCCCGCTCGCTTCCTGCACGAGGCCGGCGATCAGGAACAACGCGGATTTGGCCATGACGTACGGCACCATGTAGAACAGCGCGCCGGCCAGCCCTTGGGGCGTGAACAGCCCGACGCCCAGGATGAGATACCCGATCTGACTGATGATGTGGTAGGACAGGATGCGCTTCATGTCCATCTGCGACAGCGCCCCGAACACCCCCAGCAGCAGCGACGCCGCGGCCAGCACGAGCAGCAGTTCGTGGGTGAAGCCTGGGTCGTGGCGGAAGATCAGCGTAAAGGTGCGGAAGATGGCGTACACGCCGACCTTGGTCAGGATGCCGCCGAAAAAGGCGCTGAGTCCGGCCCCCGGCTGAAAGTACGGCCCGGGCAGCCAGAAATACAGCGGAAAGATGGCCGCCTTGGCGCCGAACACGAACAGGAACACGAGCGCGAGCACGGTCAGCGTCGGGCCGAGGTCCGCGTCCGCGGTGTGGATACGGTACGCCACGTCGGCCATGTTCAGCGTGCCCACCGAGGTGTACAGCATCGCCAGCCCGATCAGAAAGAACGTGGACGCGATCAGGTTCAGCACCAGATATTTGACGGTCTCGCGGAGTTGACCGGCTCGCGAGCCCAGCGCCAGCAGGGCGAACGACGCGATCAGCAGGATTTCGAAAAAGACGAACAGGTTGAACAGGTCGCCGGTCAGAAAGGCGCCGTTGACGCCCATCAGCAGGATGAAGAACAGCGGATAATAGTGGTGGCGTTGCCGTTCCGGGTCCACGCTGCGCACCGAATAGGCCACGACCGCCAACGCCACGGTCAGGGTCAGCGCGACCATGGTCATGCTCAGCGCGTCGGCGACCAGGACGATGCCGAACGGCGCCGTCCAGCTCCCCATGCGCAGCACGACGATGCCGTCGCGCAGGATGGTGGCCAGCCCGGCCAGTGACAGCAGCCACAGCCCGAACGTCGCCGCCAGGCTGCCCGCGCGCTGCACCGCGTCGCGGGTGGTCACCATGGCGAGCAGCGCCGCGGTGACCAGCGGGCCGACGATGAACAGCACGAACAGGTCCGCCGGCATACCTATTCTTCCCCCCCGGCCAGATCGTCCACCGTGTCCGAGCCGACCACCTGCCGCGCACGGAAGGCCAGCACGATGGCGAACGCGGTCATGCCGAAGCCGATCACGATCGCGGTCAGGACCAGCGCCTGGGGCAGCGGGTCGGTATAGGGCGCCGGGGAGGTCAGGAGCGGCGGACTGTCGCGCAGCAGCCCGCCCGAGATCATCAGCGCCAGATTGGCGCCGTGCGAATAGAGGGCCAGGCCCACCACCACGCGCAACAGGTGCGCCTGCAGGATCAGATACGTCCCGCAGGCGAACACGATGCCGATGACGCCGATGATGACGAGTTCCATGCGGTCAGTCCTCGGCAATCGTCCGAATGATGCCGACCGTGGTTCCCATCACCACGAGATAGACGCCCACGTCGAACGCCTGCGCGGTGACCATCTCGACCTCCCCGAGCAGCGGAAGATGGAAATGGCCGACCGCACTGGTCAGAAACGGGTGGCCGAGCAGGACGGCGCCGAGGCCGATCCCCACGGCCAGCAGCAGGCCGCCGGCCACCACGCGCAACGGGTTCCAGAGGAGTTCCCGCGAGAGCGCGCCGGCGTCGAAGGCGATCATCTGAAACGTGAACGCCACCGCGGTGAGCACGCCGGCGATGAATCCGCCGCCGGGCGCGTTGTGGCCGCGCAGCAGCAGATAGATGGCGAACACCAGCATGAGGTGCAGGGTCAGCCGGGCGAACGACTGCAGAATGGGCGAGGGGAAGGAGACGCGCATCGTCGCGCGTTGGCGTACGCCGCGCGTGCCCAGCTCGACCATCGCCAGCACGCCGAACACGGCCACGCTGAAGACCGTGATTTCGCCCAGCGTATCGAACCCCCGGAAGTCCACCAGCACGACGTTGACCACGTTCTGCCCGCCCCCCAGCACCGCGCTGTTCGCCAGATAATACGCCGGAATGGCGGGGGGCAGGGACGGGCCGACCTGCGCCGCGACCAGCAGCAGGGCGACCAGCAGTCCGACGCCGGCGCTGACGCCCAGGTTCAGCGTCCGCGTCCGGACCGCGGCCGGCCGCGGGTTGATGAACGAAAAATAGCGGAGCACCAGCAGGAACAGCACCAGGCCGACCGCCTCGACCAGCACCTGGGTCAGCGCGAGGTCCGGCGCGCTGAACAGAACGAAGAAAACCGAAATGATCGCTCCCAACAGGCTGAGCGCCAGCACCAGCACGACGCGCGAATGGGTCAGGCAGCACATCACCGCGGCGACCGCCATCACCGCGACCAGGCCGACCTCGTAATGCGTGGGCCACGCCACGTCGAGCCGCCACGCCGTCGTCTCGAAGAACCACCACAGCGGCGCCGCGAGCCCGAGCAGCAGGGCCAGCAGGACGTAGCGGACGTAGTCGGTGACCGAGCCGGTCATGTACGCGGCGCGCGACCGTTTGAACAGCCACGTGAACGCTTCCAGGCCGTCGGCGTACAGGCGGTCGAAGGAATAGGCCGCCCGCCAGCCGCGCACCGCGGCGAGAAATCTTCCCCGCAATAGGAACGCGCCGCCGCCCACGGCCACGGTCAGCACGCTCAGGCCGAGCGCCGGCGTCGGCCCGTGCCACAAGGCGGCGTGCATCTCCAGCGGGGCGCCGTGGATCGCCATGAAGGCCGGGGCGACCAGTCCTTCGGCCAGACCGGGCAGCAGGCCGAATGCGAGGGCGAGGCCGGCCAGTGCCACGATCGGCAGGAGCAATCCCGGCGCGGCCGCTTCGCTGTGCGGTTGGTCGGCGTGCAGGGCGTGGCCCGCGGCGTGCGGCGGCGGATGCGCCGACTCCGCGGCGTCGTGCGGGGGGCCGTCGGGTGCCGTCCGCGGCGCGCCGAAGAACGTCCCGTGCAGGAATACGAAGGAATACACGAACGTCAGACAACACCCGGCCACGGCCAACCCGGTGAGTAGCGCATCGGTTTCCAGCACGCTTTCGTAGAACAGTTCCTTGCTGACGAACCCGCCGAGCGGTGGGAGCCCGGCCATGGACAGCGCGGCCAGCGTGGCCGCGCCGGCGGTGAGCGGCATGACGACCCGCAGGCCGCCGAGGCGGCGCAGGTCGCGCGTGCCGGTCACGTGTTCGACCGCGCCGGCGGTCAGGAACAGCGCGCCCTTGAACGCGGCGTGGTTCACGATGTGGAGGACCGCGGCGAACAGTGCGGTCCTGGTTTGCAGCCCGAGCAGCAGCACGATCAGGCCGAGTTGGCTGACCGTGGAATTGGCGAGCAGCGCCTTGAGATCGACCTGCTTGCAGGCCAGCGCCCCGCCCCAGACGAGCGTGACCGTCCCCGCGGCCGTGACCGTGGCCGACCACACGGGGTCGTCCCCGAACAGCGGCGTCAGCCGGGCGATCAGGTAGAGGCCGGCTTTGACCATGGTCGCGGCGTGTAGATAGGCGCTGACCGGCGTGGGCGCCTGCATGGCCGAGGGCAGCCAGACGTGGAACGGAAACTGGGCCGACTTGGTGAACGCGCCGGCCAGAAAGCAGAGCCCCGCCGCGGTGGAGATCGGCGGCGGGTCCGCGAGCAGCCCGGACAACTCGAACGTGCCGTGCTCGGCGTACACGGCCAACAGGCCGAACAGCATCGCCAGCCCGCCGATGGCGGTCAGTCCGAACGCCTTGGTCGCCCCCTCGCACGCCGCGGGCCGCTGCCAGTGGAAGCCGATCAGCAGAAAGGACGACACGCTCGTCAGTTCCCAGAAGACGAGCAGCAGCACCAGATTGTCGGCCAGCACGACGCCCATCATGGCCGCGTTGAACAGCAGCAGCAGGCGGTACAGCCGGGGCAGGCCCGGGTCGCCGCGCATGTACGACCCGGCGTACGCGAACACCGCAATGCCGACGCCCGAGATCAAGCCGGCGAACAGCCAGCTCAGGCCGTCGAGCGCCACGCTGACGTGCAGCCCCAGCTCGGGCGCCCACGGCCAGGCGAAGACCAGCCGTTCCCCTTCGCGGACGGCCGGCCACAGGCTGCCGACGACCGCGAACTGGAGGACGGGGACGAGCGTATAGCTAGGTGCCCAACGGTGCCGCAGACCGCGCGGCAGGGAGATCAGCGCGCCCAGCAGGGGTAGCAGGATGAGGCCGAGGAGGCCGGGCCCGGTGCTCACCCCCCCATGCTTACTGAGTGCATCGCGGAACCGCAACGCCTCTCGCGTGTGTCGAAAGGTCGGAGGACCGGGGGTGTGGGGGCCGAGGTGACTTCGGGGTTCGTTTCGACCCTTCGACCTTTCGACCCTTCGACAAGCTCAGGGCACCGCAAGCTCAGGACAACGCAGGCTCAAGGCACAGCAGGCGCAACGAACTCGGGGATGGGAAGGTCCCGGAGTTTGTGGTGTCTTCCCTCGATAGGTGCTCAAACCGCCGTTCCGCCGGCGCCCGGAGTATCCGTCCTCAGTTCGACGAGGCCGGCCGCGGACAAATCCTCCAGCAGCACGGCGAGGTCCCGCAAGCAGGTGTCCTCGTCCACCTCGAATTCTTCCGTCAACGCCCGGACCAGCGCGCCGACCGTCACCCATGCGCCGTCGTCTCCGAGGAGCCGCCACACGGCCAGACCGGTCTCTTTCAGGCCGTAGAACTGGCCCTTTTCCACGTCCATGAACACCAGTTCGTCGTCCATCTCGGCATCGACGAAGGCATCGGAAGTGCGCCGCACGCGGCTCGCCTGAGTCATCGTCATGGTTCGGATTGGGAATTCCATGCTCGAAGATCCCACCCCTTCGTCATTCCGGCGAAAGCCGGAATCCAAAGGACACCTTTCCCCTAGACCCCGGCTTTCGCCGGGGCGACGAGTGGGGGCGCTGGGGCGATGAGTAGGGGTGCCGGGGCGACGAGGGGGAGCGCCCCGGCGGAAGCAGGTCTCCATCCGCTGGATTCCCGCTTTCGCGGGAATGACGAAGGGGGACGGAGGGGCATGACGAGGAAAACCCGTTTTCGGGACCGTCTTGTATATCATTCCCTTCGGATTCCTTTTCGATCTCGCGCAGCACCGCGTGCGGGTCGTACCCGTGCGCCGCCATGACGCGCCGGTGAGTCTCCACCACCCCGCGCACCTGCGCCGCGGTCAGATACCGGCGCCAGTCGCCCGCCTTGCCGGAGCGGAAGAACCGCCGGGTGGCCGGGGCGCGCTCCCGAAACCCTTCCGTCTCTTCGTTCTTGCGCAGCCGGGCGAAGTCCGCGAAGGCAACGGCTCGCCGCAGCCGGCGTTCGTCCGCGGCGCCGTCCAACGCCAGGAATCGCGCCATCCGCGCAAGCTGGCCGGCCGTATCGGCCAGCAGGTCCTCGTAACGCACCCGGAGTACGGGAAACGGCGCGCCGAGCCAGCTTTCGACGTGCCGCGACCAGTCGAACAGGCGTTGCCGCATCTGGAGGGAACCGTATCCTCCCAACGCGGCCTCGGGATCGTTCACCCGGGCGACGCCGCGGGCAACGTCCGCCCGGCCGACGTGGAACGTCCAGGAGACGGCCACGTCCAACGGATTGCGCAGCAGATATACGGCGCCGACGGCCACGTCCTCCGGAAACACGGGCTCGCCGTCCGGGGTGTCGTGAAAGGCGTCGTGGACCTTGACGAACAGCCGCGTTCCGTCCTGCTCGGCGTGGGCGGCGTGCGCCCGATACACGCCGGGGCGCAGCCCGTCGGCCTCGTCGTTCGTGCAATCCGACGACGGGATGCCGGCCAGCTCGTCGAACTGGCTTCGACTGCTCGGCATGACGGACGGCAACCCGTCGCCGATCCGATTGATGGACACGGCCCCGTCCGACGTGGAAAGAAAGTTGGCCAGCAGCACCCGCGTCCAGGTGTTGCCGGATTTCGGGTAGGAGGCCAGCCAGACGAGGCGCCGCCGGCCCGAGCAGGGATGCGCGTTCATCCTCTACGGAGCTCCGGTTCTTCCACGCCGTCCGCCGGCGCCGGCAGCGCCGCGGCCAGATGTGCCACGCCCTCGCCGAATCGTCCGGAGGCCGTGGGACGATGAAACAGGAACACGTCCACGTGCCGGCCCAACGCCGCGAGGCATCGGAAGAGCCGCCGCCGGCCCCAGATGTCCAACGTGAACCGCAGGCGGTACACGGCGCCGCCGAGCGTCTCCGCGGCTTGGCGGCCGGAGACGCGTTCGAGGCGGAAGGAATCCTCGGCGCCGACGCCGCTCCTCGCTTCGACCAGCACGTGCAGGGTCCTGAGCCGACCGGCGAGGTGCGGCGACCGCCGCGGCGGCTCCGCATAGACCTTGTCGAACCCCTCGGCCTCGCGCACCCGCTCCCGGGGCGCGGCTCCGGTCAGCGCCAGCGCGTCGGGCCACAGCTTGCAATCCTGGTGGCCGTAGCAGCGCGCTTCCTGGCCGAATGCTGCGGGGTCCAGAATCAGCACGTCGTCGGCGAAGAACGGATAGCCGCGGCTGCCGAGCGCCGCGGCCAGGGTCGATTTGCCGGCGCCCGGAGGGCCGGTGAACGCATGGACGTCCCTGCCAGCGCCGCAGACCGCGCTCATGTGCATGGGCAGCAGGCCGCGTTGCAGGGTCAAGGCGGCCCAGGCGGAGCCGAGCAGGAAGAGCCGGACGTCCGCGGCCGTCGCGCCGCCGGGGGCGTAGCGGATGGTGGTGCCGCCCTCGACGAGGAAACGCACGCCGCAGGGCGGTGCGATCAGCATCCGGCCCGGCGCGGACTGATAGGCCACGCCTTCGGACTCCGCATCCGGCAGGGCGTCTGGCACGACGCCGCGCCGGATCGTTACGTCGGCCCCGCACGCTCGCAGCCAGGGCGCCGCCGTACTGCCGAGATCGAGATCCGCAGCGACGGTGAAGGGCACGTGCCCGGTCCACGCCGTCATACCTCGGTGCTCCCACGCTCCGCCCACCGAATGAAGCGGCCGGTGGCGAGCGCCCGGCTCAGACCCGTCGAGGCGAGCAGATGGTCGGGATGGTCCGTGCGCGATAGCGGCGTTTCGGCCGGCCACGTATCCACGAGTCGCAGCAGGCGGTCGAGATCGAGCCGGCCGGCGACCGCGGGGTCGCCGCGCCACTCGTCGAGCGTCTCCCGAATGCGCGGCAGGTCGCGGCTGATCCGCAAGTGCCGATCCGCCGCCTGGAAGCCGAACGGCGCGGACAGCACCTCCGCCGGCAGGCGGTCCTGCATGAGGCGTCGAATCAGCAGTCGGCCCCGGCCGCGATCGTAGTACTGCTCGTCCGGCAGCCCGAGGCACCACTCTACGAGCTGGCGATCGCCCAGCGGGTCGCGGAGCGCAACGCCGTGGATGGTCTGCATCGCCAATTGGATCGAGCGGCCGTCGCGTTGTCGGACGGGGCCGGACAGCATGCGCAGCCGGGCGTGCAGGCAGGACGTCGCGCCCTTGAAATACGGATCGAACCCGCGCCCGCAAGATCGTGCGTCCACGCGCATGGCGCGGGCGAAATCCGGATGGATGGCACTGTAGCGCCGCCAGCCGGGACCCTGGGACGCCAGCCGGCGTGCGGATCGATACAACGGGTCGGGCAGGTTCGGCACGAGCGCGTGGCGCAGGAACGGGCCGAGCGGACCCCACCGGCCCCTCGGCAACGCCTCGCGCAACGCCCCGAGGCGGCCGGCCCGCAGCAGCGCCGCCAGGCGTGGCAGCCCGTCGTAGCTGAGCGTGGCGTTGCCGGAGACGCCGCCGAGGAGCACCGAGCGGCCGGCGGCGCGCGCCAACCGCCGGCATTCATGGTTCCAATGGAAATTGGAAACGTTGCGCACCGGCACTTGCGCCAACTCCAGCGTCCGCCGCTCCAAGTGATCGATGCTCAGACCCGCGGCGTCCACGAACCGCGCGTCCAGGGCCGGATACTTCCGCGCCAGCGCGCGCACGCTTCCGCTTTCGTCGCCTCCGGGGATCCGTCCGTCCCATCCCGGTTCGGGCACCGCGGTGAACGAGAGCAGCGGCAGTGCGTGCGTCCGCCCGGCCAGCAGTTTCAACGCGGTGACCGCCACCGTCGCGGAGTCGAGGCCGCCGCTGAGCAGGAGAGCCGGGGTTTCAGGCGCCCGCAGCGCGTTCCCGACCGCGCGGTGGAGGAGATCGTCGGCGGCTTCGACGTACTCCGCGGCCGCCGGCAGGCGGATCGGCCCGACCTCATCGGCCAAGTCGTAGTACTGCCGGATTTCGTCCGTCTCGGGCGTGACGGTGAGCATCTCGCCCGGACGGAGCGAATACACGTCCTGGAAGTAGGTGTCGCGCGCATCGCCGTAGTCGAGAATCAGGCTGCCGGCGAGCAGGGCGTCGTTCAGGCGGCGCGGCAGATCGCCCCACGCGAAGATGGCGGACGGCGCACTGGCGAGCACGACCCGGCGCCGATGGATCGAGAAGTAGAGGGGCGGCGCCCGCAAGGGCGAACAAACGGCCTGCAGTGTGCGGCCCCGCGGATCCCAGACCACGGCGCTGAACTCCCCGTGTGCACGGGAAGCCGCGGCTTCTCCCCAGCGTTCCCAGGCGTAGGCGAAGATGGCAGCGTCCGTTTTCCCGGCCGATTCATGTGAATCGAAGCCCAACGTCTCCGTCAGCGCCGGCCGGTGGTGGAGGAATCCATCGAAGAGTACCCGGCATCCGCCGCCGGTCTCGACGAGCCGACCGGCGGCGTCATCCTCCGGCGTCGCAATGGGCGAGGGCTTCCAGGCGAAGCCCACCGACCCGACGCTCCACTCGGCGACCCGCCCGGTCCCGAAAGGCTCGAGTGCTCGGGCAAGACGCGCGAGATGGTCGGGCGCGATGGATTGGCCCTCCCGGAGGAAGACGGCAGCCAGAGCCGGCACGCTTCTGCCCTTCGCGCAGGCTCACGACGTCCGCGTCGCGTATGTGGGGGTCGCGGTGTCGGACTGGACTCCGCCAAGCCCCAAACGAACAGCGCTGAGCTGCGCCCCTTTTTCGAGTCTCGGCGTCGTCCAGGGCTTGCGCCGCGGGCTGGGCAGCGTCTGTCGCGTCGCTTCAAGGGGTGCTGTGGGCGCCTCAACTACGCGGGGGGGGGGGGGGGGGGGGGGGGCATAGTTATCCTTTCATCCGCTTTTCTTACCGGTCGGTCGTTGGTTGGGTCTTCAATCAAGAATTCCGAAGAATCGCAAGGGGCTCGAATCGGAGGGGAATTCCATACTCGAAGATCCCACCCGGTCGTCATTCTCGCGAAAGCGGGAATCCAGAGGATGGATACCTGCTTCCGCTGGAGCGCCTTCACTCGTCATCCCGGCGCCTCCCCACGTCACCCCGGCACCCCTACTCGTCGCCCCGCACCCCCTACTCGTCGCCCCGGCGAAAGCCGGGGCCTAGGGGAAAGGTGTCCTCTGGATTCCGGCTTTCGCCGGAATGACGAAGGGGGGCCGGAATGACGAAGGGAACCGGACGGGGCGGGGGGACGAAGGGGTATGACGAGCAAAGACCGTCTTCGGGGTCGTCTCGTATGTGATTCCCGATCGGAGGGACGACGCATGCGTCGCTTCTGCCCGCAATGGACGCTCCCCGGCGTTTGGGGCAAGATCGGGGAATGCCCGGCTTTTTCTCCAAGGAGCGGATCGTCGCGCCTCCGGGCTTCAACCGCTGGCGGGTTCCGCCGGCATCGGTCGGTATTCAGATGTGCATCGGGTCGGTCTATGCGTGGAGCATCTACAATCCCGCGTTGACGAAAGTGCTGGGCGTGGCTGCCTCCGGCGCCGACGACTGGACGTTGGGCCAAGTCGTGCGGATTTTCACGGTCTCGATCCTGTTCCTCGGACTGGCCGCGGCGGGCGCCGGCAAATGGGTCGAAGCCGTCGGGCCGCGCACCGTCGGCATCGTCGCCGCCGGCTGCTGGGGCGGCGGCTATCTCATCGGCAGCCTCGGCATCCTGATCCACCAGTTGTGGCTCGTCTATCTCGGCTACGGCATCATCGGCGGCTGCGGCCTGGGGCTCGGCTACGTGTCGCCGGTCAGCACGCTGATCCGCTGGTTCCCGGACCGCCGCGGGCTGGCGACCGGCATGGCGATCATGGGCTTCGGGGGCGGCGCCATCGTCGCGGCCCCCCTGAAAGAGTTCTGCCTGCGGACGTTCTACCGGGCGCCCGACTACCTGGGCGCGGTGGCCGACGTCGACCTTGCGACCGGCATGGGGCGGCGTTTCGTCGAGATCGGCGACCGAATGCAGGAGGTCGTCGTTGTCGGGGCCGGCGAAGTGGCCGACATGATCGTCCCCGGCGCCCCCGGCGTCTATCTGGTCGGCACCGGGTCGGTCGGCGCCGCGGCGACGTTCCTCGTCCTGGGGCTGACGTATTTCACGGTGATGCTCCTGGCCGCGCTCAGTTACCGCATCCCCGCGCCGGACTGGAAACCGGAGGGGTGGACCCCACCGAGCCCCGAGGCCGCGGCCCGAAAGATGATGACGCATGAACACGTCCACATGGACCAGGCCCTGAAAACCCCGCAATTCTACCAACTCTGGATCATGCTGTGCTTCAACGTGACCGCCGGGATCGGCATCATCGGCGTTGCCAAGACCATGATCGTCGAGATCTTCGGCGCGACGTTGCCGTCGGTCGTGGACCGCGCCTTTGCCGCGACCTACGTGCTGTCGATCAGCGTGTTCAACATGGTCGGGCGGGTGCTGTGGGCGAGTGCGTCCGACTTCCTCGGACGGAACGCTACCTACCGGATATTCTTCCTCGGCGGCATCCTGCTTTTCCTGTCGCTGCCCTTCACCGTGCGCCAAGCCGGCGTCGACCCGGGCGTGGTCTGGCTGGGGTGCTTCTGCGCGGTGACGATGGTGCTCTTCACGTTCTACGGCGGCGGCTTTGCGACCATCCCGGCCTATCTCGCCGATCTGTTCGGCACCCACCACGTCGGCGGCATCCACGGGCGTTTGCTGACCGCCTGGAGCGTGGCCGGCATTCTGGGCACGCTCGCGATCACGACGCTGCGACAATACTCGCTGCGCCGGGCGATCCACGACACGGCCGCGACGGTCAACACCGTCGAATTCGCCGCAACCTTCGGGGCGGAGGTCGCGCAACTCGACCTGCTGATCGAGAAGAAGACGGTCACGCTGGCCAAACTCCTCGAAATCGCCCCGCCCGGCACGCTCGATCCGACCCCCGGCCTGTACAACAGCACGATGTATCTGATGGCCTTCCTGTTGTTTCTCGCCTTGGTCTCGAACGCGCTGATGAAGCCCGTCCACCCGCGCCACCACTTGCCGCGCCAGCCGAACGAGCACGCCTGACCGTTCGGGACGTCGTCTCGAACCGCGGCGAACTTCCGAGGATGTCCGGGGCAATCGGCCGGCAGGGGAACGCAGGGTATCGAAACGGGTGCGCAATCACCTTGCAGGCGATTCCCTCACGAACCGCGTGTCCGGCGGGGGGAGGAGTGTCGCGGTGTCAGCCTACCCGGACGATCTTCATGTTGAAGTCGAGCGGCGGCGCGCCGCGCACGAGACTGCTGGTCGAGATGAAGTCCACGCCCGTGGCGGCGACGGCCGCATGGTCGCTGTCGCCGATGCCCGAGGCTTCCAGGACGTACGGCTTGCCGCTCTCGGCCGCGGTTCCGCGTGCGCGGCAGCGCGATACGGCCTCGCGCAGGGTGTCGAGGTCCATGTTGTCGAGCAGGATCAGATGGACCCGGCCGTCGTCGAGCACCGCGTCGAGTTGGGCGAGGTCCTGGACCTCGATCTGCATCTCGGTCATGTAGCGTCGGTTCCAGACTCGGTCGACCGCGGCCCGGACCGAGCCGGCCGCGGTAATGTCGTTGTCCTTGATGAGATCTCCATCGAAGAAGCCCAACCGGTGGTTACGCGCCCCACCCATGCGCACCGCGTATTTCTCGAAATAGCGCAGCCCGGGCCGGTTCTTGCGCGTGTCCACGAGGCCGCGGAACGAGGTTGGTACGTCGCCCAGCTCGGCGAGGACCGCGGCCGTATGCGTCGCGATCTCGGAGACGTGGGAGAGCAGGTTGAGCGCGGTTCGTTCGGCCTTGAGCAGGGTCTGCGCGTGGCCGTGGACGACCGTGGCGATCTCGTCCGCGGCGAGCCGTGTTCCCTCCGCGGCGCGCCATTCGATCTCGGGCGGGCGGCCCCGGTCCAGGGCGAGCAACGCCTGAGTCTCTTCCAGCACGGGGGCGACGAACGGGCTGCCGGCCAGCACCGCCGCGGATTTGGCCCGGATGCGCGCCTCGCACCACGGGTCCCCGGCCGTCTCGAAGTGCAGCGGCGCGCTGCCGAAGTCTTCGATGAGCCAGTCGCGTATCCGGGCGCGGAGGTCCACGCGGCCGATTCCTCTCTGCCGGACGGTTCGTTCAGACGATCTCGAGCATCCGCTCGATGGGCCGGCGCGCCCGACGACCGAGTTCCGGATCGACCGTGATCTCGTACTGCATGTCGCGCAGCGAGAGATACAGATTTTCCAGCGTGTTCTGCTTCATGAAGCCGCACAACGCCTCGGGGCTGGCGGGGATGAGCGTCTTGTCGGGTACGGCCTTGGACATCGGATGCAGATTGCCCACCTCGGTGGCGACGATGACTTCCTGCTGCGGAACGTCCTGCACCAGTTTGATCATGCCCTGGGTAGAGCGGAACTGGAGCAGGTCCTGGGGCACGAGCCCGTCGTTGACCTGCCGCATACAGGCGCTGGTGCAGCCGCACTCGGGATGCACCACGGTCAGCGCCTCGGGGTGGCGGCGGCGCTGCGCTTCGACGTGGTGGGGCCGGATGCGCTCGTGAACGTGGCAGGCGCCGAGCATCAGCCACAAGCGGTCGAGCGGGTGGCCCTGCTGTTGGACCAGTTTGGCGGCGTACAGGCCCAGGAACACGTCGGGCAGGAACAGGATGGGCTGCTCGGGCCGAGAGATTTCCAGCACGCGCAACAGCACGTGGCCGGCGTTGGCCGACGCGCAGCAATAATCGCTCTCGGCCTTCACGTCGAGATAGGTGTTGACGTAGCTGATGACGATGCCGTCGGGGTGCTCGTTTTTCCACGCCCGAATCTTGTCCGCGTCCGCGTGCGCGGCGAGCGAACACAGCGCCCCGAGGTCGGGCGCCAGCACGGTCTGATGCGGCTTCTTCATGGCCGCCAGAATCTGGTTCATGAAGAGCACGGACGGCTCCACGAGCACGTCGGCGTCGGACTTCGCCCCCTCGCGCGCCAGGAACAGCGAGTCGCCCACCGCGTCCGCCACGTCCTGCACGTCCGCCGGCACGTAGTTGTGAGCCAGGACGAGCGCGTTGCGCTCCTTCTTCAGGCGCCGGATTTCGGACTGCAGGTGCCGCCGTTCTTCCTCGGAGCAGGCGTCGGGCAGGGCGCCGCGCGGAACGTCGGGAATGTCGATGGTCGGACCGAGGTCCGTCCGGTCTATCTGTCGGATGGCGTCGTTGGCGGGCAGGATGTCGCCGGCCTCGATGATCGTTTCAGGCATGGCATTATTGCTTCCGTCGTTCGCTCGTCCGAAAAATGGCCTGCGGCACCACGGGATTCCCGGTGTTCCCTCACGAATCGGACTCCCGAGACACGTTGCACAGGCGCCAGCCGCATACGCTCCGTTTCAAGGGCGCGTATTCTATGCCGCGTCCGGGGCTGCCGCAATCGGCTCCGCGGGCAGGTAGGGCGCCAGTAGTCGGTGGTGATGCCTGGGACCGCGGGCGTCCCGCCCGCCTGTGGGACGGGCCAGAGGCCCGTGCTCCTGGGAAGCAAAGGCAAAGTGAGGCACTCCCCACTTTTCCTTGGGCGGAACGTCTTTCCTTCGTCATTCCTGCGCAAGCAGGAATCCAGCGGAGACGCTCCTCCGCACCGCGAAATACCAGCCAAGGCTGGACATTCACTTTCCCCCTCTCCCTCCAGGGGAGAGGGGGTAGGAAAACCAGACGGAGATAATTTCAAACTGACGCGCTACCCGCGCGGGTTGCTTGTCGCTAAGTGCCGGCTTTCAATCCCCGATATTGTCGAACCGTGTCGAAGGATGTCACCGCTCCTTCGATGATCTCGGGGAACAGTCGGTGTTGTGGACCAGCCTGAACAGCCGCTCCGGCGTGATCGGGATTTCGGTGATCTCGATTCCCAGGTGAGCCAGCGTGTCGGAGACGGCGTTGGCAATCGCCGCGGGGGCGCCGATCGTGCCGCCTTCGCCCATGCCGCGAAAGCCGCCCAACGTGGTGGGCGACGGCGTTTCGATGTGGTGCACTT
The DNA here is from genome assembly GCA_965200125.1 of uncultured Binatia bacterium (SeqCode). GTDB lineage: Bacteria > Desulfobacterota > Binatia > Bin18 > Bin18 > Bin18. The sequence goes on from OZ241332.1 coordinate 831,088, forward strand.
CGATGGGCGGCACGTCCGCAGCGGTGGGTAACAGGTAATCCATCAGAGTACCGGTCAGCAGTTGGCCGTGCTCGTCGTACACGACCTCCTCGAACAGCGCGGCGCCGATCCCTTGCGCCACCCCGCCGTGCACCTGTCCGTCGACGATCACTGGGTTGATGATCCGCCCGCAGTCCTCGACCACGATGTAGCGGTCCACGCGGACCTTGAACGTTTCGGGGTCCACCTCCACCACAGCCACGTGCGTGGCGCTCGACGCGGTGCCGAAGAACGGATCGTAGAAACGGGTCACTTCCAGCCCCGGCTCCATGTCCGGGGGCAGGTAGCGCAAGCCGGCATACGCGGTCTTGGCTACGTCTGCGAAGGGCAGGCCGCGGCGCGGGTCGGCGCGCACGAACACGCGGCCGTCCCGCAGGTCGAGGTCGTCCGGATTGGTTTCCATGATATGGCCTGCAATCTTGAGCGCCTTGTCTTTGAGCGACTGCCCGGCGCGAATGGCCGCGCCGCCGGCCAGCACCGCGCTACGGCTGGCATACGTGCCCGTCCCTTGCGGAGCGACAGCCGTGTCGCCACAAACGACGCGTACCGCGTCCAGGCCGACGCCCAGCGCATCGGCCACGACTTGCGCCAATGCGGTCTCGTGTCCCTGGCCTTGTGGGGCGACGCTGAACACCGCAGTCACGGTGCCCGCGGGGTCCACGCGCACGAAGGCGGCCTCGGTGCCGGTTGCAATCGGCATGCCCGGAGAGACGGGAATGGCGGAACCGACGCCGGTCAACTCGATGTACGTGGCGTAGCCGAGCCCCATCCATCGGCCTTGGGTGCGCGCCCGGGCAATCCGGTCGCGGGTCGTATCCACGTTCAGGATCGACCGTGCTTTTTGCATGCATTCGGTCAAACTGGCCTGATCCCAGACCAGGCCGGACGGTGTCTTGTACGGAAAGTCGCCGGGCCGAATGTAATTTCTGAGCCGGAGTTCGGCGGAGTCCACGTCCAGCCGGCGCGCGGCCCGATCCATCAGGCTTTCCAGCACGAACGTGGTGACCGGGCGGCCCACGCCGCGGTAGGGACCCATCGGCGCCTTGCACGTCGCCACGCCGCGGTTGCGCGCTCGGTAGTGCGTCATGCGGTACGGCCCGGACAGAAAGCTGATCGTCTGGATCGGCTCGACCGTGGCCGTCCACGGGTAGATCGAGTAAGCGCCGATGTCCGAGGTGACGTCGGCACGCAAGCCGGCAATCGTCCCATCGCCGTGAAACGCGAGCTCGGCATCGACGATCTCGTCCCACGCTTGCGTCGAGGCCAGCAGGTCTTCGCGCCGGTCGCCGATCCACTTGATCGGCCGTTCGAGCAGCCGCGTGAGGGCGCACAGCACGATCTCTTCGGGATACAGCGACGACTTCGCGCCGAAGCCGCCGCCCACGTCCGCGGCCACGACCCGAATACGGTGCTCCGGCAGGTCGAGCAGATCGGCCAGCGCGTCGCGTAGCAGACCCGGACATTGCGTAGCCGAACGTAACGTCAACTCGCGTGCGCCCGGATCATAATCGGCCAGGCAGCCGCGGCTCTCCATGCACACCGCGGTGTGGCGCCGAAACCGGAACCGCCCGTGCACGCACAGCGCGGCCCCGGCGAGGGCGGCGTCCACGTCGCCGCGCGCGAATTCGCGCGACAGCAGCACGTTGGTGCCGGCCTCGTCATGCAGCACGACCGCGTCGGGCCGGGCGGCCTCGACCGGATCGCTCAGCACGGGCAGCGGTTCGTACTCGACTTGGATACGTTCCGCGGCGTCTTCGGCCATGTAGCGGCTTTCCGCCACCACGGCCGCGACCGCTTCGCCGACGTAGCGGACCTTCTCGACTGCCAGCGGCGGAAAGGCCGTCTCCCGGTATTCGCGCATCCGGGACGCGGCGCGCACCGGTTTGACGAGTTCCGCGATCCGCGGACCGGTCAGCACCGCAGCCACGCCGTCCATCATGCGCGCTGTGGCGGTATCGATCTCGGTAATCCGTGCGTGCGCGTACGGGGTGCGGAGAAACGCCGCGTGGAGCAGGCGGGCCGGGGAATAATCGTCGACGTAGGCGCCCCGGCCGGTGAGGAGCCGTTCGTCTTCGCGCCGCTTGACGCGCGCGCCGACCAGCTTCGGTGTGAATGCTTCCACAACGATTCAGGCGCGCACTCGTCAACGAAGGAGTTTCATCCATCGCTCGTCGCCAAGAACGGTTCGCCCCGCTCGTGTCCGACCAAGCGTCGAGCCTCGAGCGTAAAGCAAGCACGCCTTGATGTCTTCAGGTTCCAGCCAAGGATAGCCGTCGAGAATCGTTTGCGAGTCGTCTCCGGCAGCCAACATCTCCAAGACGTGCTCGACTGCCAACCGTCGGCCCCTGATGACCGGCTTCCCGCCGAAGATGGTGGGTACGATGGTGATTCGATTCAGAAGATCATTCTCTGCTGCAGCATTCCGTTCCATTGGATGCCTTTCCACTCCGTGGAAAATCACGAGGCGGCGTTTTGAAGGGGAAATACATATAAGACGATCCTTGATCTTTCGACCCTTCGACAGGCTCAGGGACCGTAAGCTCAAGGCGCCGCAAGCTCGGAGACCTTCCCATCCCCAAGTTCGTTGAGCCTGTCGAAACGAACCCCGATGGTACCCCGGCCTTCGCACCCCCACCTCGACCTCTCGACTCTTCGATACGGCTCGACCCTTCGACAAGCTCAGGGACCGGAGGCTCATCAACCGAGATCAGAGCGACGCAAGCTCAGGATCCAGCCTGTTGAGATCGATCCCTGAATATGGCGAAGGGTGTCCTAAAGGGCGCGGAATCCTCTTGTATGTCATTCCCTTTCTTTTCCCTTCTGTGGCGTTTATAGCGGTTCGTAACATCCCAGGTCACGCAAGGAATCTCGTATGAGCGAGACAGATCGACAGGTGGAAATCCACCGGTTCTACGACCGCTACCTTGAGGCGTTTCACACGGGCAAGGCCGCAGCCGTAGTACCGTTCTACCACGCCCCATGCCTGTTCATCGCGGACCAGGGGGTCACGCTGCTCGAAACCGATGCCGAGATCGAACGACTGTTCGGGCAGGTGATCGCCGGTCTGCGCGAGCGGAACTACGCCCGCAGCGAAGTCCGTGACGTACAGATCAAGCAACTGAGCGCCCGGTTGGCGTTATTCAGCGGTCTCGCGGTGCGTTACACCACGACCGGCAAAGAACTCGAACGCCTGAGTGCGACGTACACGTTGCGCAAATCCGACGACACCGGCTGGCGGATCGTGACGGTCGTCGCCCACGGCCCCGATACCTTGGTCCGGTTCACGTGACGAACTTGGCCGACGAGATTCCCGCGAGCGGGTATGATGGGGGGTAGTAATGTCGATCAATATACGGTATCTCCTTGTGCATGAAAGCTATCCAAGTCACGTTCGACGAAGCGCTGCTCGACAAACTTAACCGCTACCCCGAGGTGCAGGAACGTGGTCGGTCCGCGGTGTTGCGCGAGGCCGTAGCCGAGTATCTGAAGCGCAAGGACTCCGAGGATGTGACCCGTCGATACCGAGCCGGATATCGTGACGCGGCCAAGCTGAACGACGAACTCGGAGGATGGGCGGGCGAGGGCGCATGGCCGGAACGGTGAGACCCGACCTGCATCGGGGAGAGATCTGGCAATACCGCTTCAGGGCGCCTGACAAACAGCGGCCCGTCGTCATTCTGACCCGCCAAGAGGTCCTTCCGCTGCTCGACACGGCATTGGTGGCACCCATCACCTCAACCATTCGGGGACTCCCAAGCGAAGTGGTTGTCAGCGCGGACGAGGGACTGAAGAATGACTCGGCGATCAATCTCGATCACGTCCAGACGGTCGAGCAGCGGCTATTGCGCCGCTATGTCGGAACGCTGAGCGACATGAAGATGCGCCAAGTCTGCCGTGCGCTCGCTCTCGCTACGGGCTGTGACTAGGGGAACGACGTTATGTTGAACAAACGGGCCTCCGCGCTTCAGTGTAGAACCTTCGTCTCCTTCAACCGCGCAATTTCCTCTGACGCGTAGCCGAGTACGTCGCGCATCACCTCGTCGGTGTGCTGGCCGAGCAGGGGCCCGGGAGAGCGGGCGCCGTTGGGCGATTCGGCCAGCAGCCACGGCACGCCGATGTGCTGGCGTGGGCCGACTTCTGCGTGGTCCAGGCGCGAGAAGACGCCGCGCGCTTCCAGGTTTTCGTCCTCGGCCAGATCGACCGCGCTCTGTGAGGGGAAGGCGGCGACACCCTCTGCTTGCAGCAGTTTGGTGATTGCCCACCGGTCGCGCTGGCTCGTCCAGTCGGTCAGCAGCTTCTCGAGATCGTCTTCGTTGGCCTTGCGTCCGGTCGCGGTGCGGAAGCGGACGTCGTCGGCCAACTCCGGCTGTCCGATCGCACGGCAGAGCGCGCGCCATTCGTCGTCCGTCGTGCAGGCGATCGACACCCAGGCGTCTTCTCCTGCGCAGCGGAAGCAGTCGTGCGGCGCTATATGCGGGTCGCGGTTGCCGTTGCGCTCCGGTTGGGCGCCGTTCATGGCGAAGTCCATCCAGCCTTCGGCCACGAGGGCGGTCATGGCGTCGAACAGCGACACGTCGATGTATTGGCCTTCACCGGTGCGTTTGCGCGCGGCCAGTGCGGCGCAGACCGCCGCCGCGGCGTGAATGCCGCTGTTCGGGTCGCCGTACGAAATGCCCACCTCCTGCGGTGTCCCGCCCGCGTAGCCGGAGAGCGAGGACAGGCCGCTCACCGGCGCCATGGCCGGCCCGTAGCCCATGTAGTCCTTGCGCGGGCCGGAATGGCCGAATCCCGAGATCGAGGCCACGATGACGTCGGGCCTGAGCTTCTTGAGGGCGTCGTAATCGAGGCCGAGCTTGTCCATCACGCCCGTGGCGAAATTGTCCACCACGACGTCACTCTTGGTTATCAGTTCCCTGACGATCCGCATGCCCTCCGGGGTGGAGACGTTGAGCAGCAGGCTCTTCTTGCCCATGCTCCACTCGTTGAAGATGCCCGACCGGTTGACGCCGGCTTCCATCCCCTCCGGGTAGATCGGCAGGCGGCGCGTGATGTCGATGCGCGCGTGCGACTCGACCTTGATGACCTCCGCGCCCAGATGGGCGAGATGCTTGGTTCCGAACGGGCCGGCCCATACCCAGGTGAAGTCCACGACGCGCACCCCGGCCAGCGGCAGGCGGTCGTGGCCGGTCGGCGCCGCGGAGGGGTAGGCCGGGACCGGCTTGGATTCTGCAAGTGCGGCGTCCACCTCGGCGTTGTGTTCACCAAGTTGCGGTGCCGGCCGGCGAATCTTCCACCACGGCTCGCGGAGTTGATAAGGCGGGCCGAGATGGGTGAGCCGTCCGGCGCGTGGATGCTCGACTTCGACGAAGAAGTTGCGCGCGTGCAGGTGCGGGTCGTCGGCCAGTTCGCGCATGGTCTGCACCGGCGCGAAGCAGATGCGGCGCTCCTGGCCGGTCCGAAACAACTCGGCCACGGTCTGTTCCTTGAACCATTCGTCCAGATACATCTTGAGGACGTCCTGATTCTTGGCCCGCTCGATGCCGTTCTCGAAAATCTCCCACCCGCCCCACTCCGGGCTGCCCATCAGGTCGAGCAGGCGCGCCCACTGATCTTCTTCGGCCACGACCAGAAAGATGAGGCCGTCCCGACATTGGTAGATGCCCCACGGATACAGCAGCCGCTTGCCCAGCCGCGAAGCCACGCGGTTGCTGTAGGTATAGTGCACGAAGCTTTGTTCCAGGAACGAGGCTACGTAGGCTTGCATGGCCAAGTCGATGTGCTCCCCGCGGCCGGTGTCCAGCGCGCGATAATAGGCGCCGAGCGTGGCGACCGCGGCGGCCAGTCCGCTCTGGTAGGCGGTTTGCTGGCCGAACGCCTTGAGCGGCGGCGATTCGGGAAAGTCGGACGCGCCGGGAGACAGCCACGCCCAGCCGCCCGCGTTGGACACGGTCAGGTCGCAGGCGTTGTAGCCCGCATACGGCCCGGTGAGTCCGAACGGCGTGATCGAGCACATCACCAGCCGCGGGTTGATCTCGCGGAACCGGGTGTAGTCCAGTCCCAGATCGGCCATACGCGCGGGCGGATAGTTGTGGACCAGGATGTCGGCCCACCCGACCATGCGCGCCAGCCGCTCCGACTCGCGTCCGGGATCGACGGTCACGCTACGCTTGTTGGTGTTGAGTGAAAGGAACAGTCCGCTGCGTTCCGGGTCGGGCGCGCCGCCCGGAAACGGGCCGCGCTGCCGCGCCGCGTCGCCGTCCGGTTCTTCGACCTTGACGACGTCGGCGCCCAGATCCGCCATGAGCTTGGTCGCGTACGCAGCGGATGCCAGATGTCCGAGTTCGAGCACTTGCACTCCGTCGAGACCCTTCACGGTTGCACTCCTTTTTCGATGCACGTCCACAGTTCGAATGCCGGGGCGCGGCGGCTCAGCCCGCGAACTCGGGCATGACTTCCTTCACGAACAACTCCTGCGACTCGTCCGAGACGGGGATGACGATGTGGTAGGTCACTCCCAGTTCCTCGATCCGGGCGTGCAGGTCGCGTTTGACCTTGTCCGGCGTGCCCATCAACAGCAAGGGCGAGCGGAGCGCCATCTCGACATCGGGAAAGCCGGCGAAACGTGCGGTCTGTTCCAGCGCTGGGCCCGCGGGGTCGCGGGTCAGGTGCAGCAGCACCAAGCCGCCCACCTCGACGGCGTGCGGGTCGCGGCCGCGTTCTTCCAGATAGCCGCGCAACATGCGGATACGCCGGTGCAACTCCGCGGTGTCGAACTTGGCGGTCATGGCCGGGTCGTTCAGCCAGTCCTTGCCGTTGAAGATCGGCGGGATGATGTTCAGGCTGTCGGCTTCCGCGGCGGCGATCCTGAGCAGGCCGCTGCCCGAGCCGCCGAGCATCAGCGGCGGGTGGGGTTTCTGCACCGGACGCGGATTGTTGTACGCCTTGCGGATGGAGAAATACGTGCCCTGAAACGTGGGCTCGGGCTGGGTCCACATGGCCTTGATGACCCGAATCGCCTCGGCCAATTGGGCCAGGCGCTCGGCGTCAGAGGGGTAGGGGTAGCCGTGCGCTTCGTACTCGTCCTGCTTCCAGCCCGCGCCCAAACCGAGCGTAAAACGGCCCTGGCTGACCTGGTCGAGGGTCGAGGCGATCTTGGCCAGCATCGGCGGGGTGCGGAACGAGGCGGCCACCACGGACGGCACCAGCCGGATCCGTTCGGTCACCGCGGCGACCGCGGTCAGCGTAGTCAGGCACTCCACGTGGGGCGTTTGCGGGTCTCCCAGTGGGGTAAAGAAATGATCGCTCATCGAGACCGAATAGAAGCCCTCGCTTTCGGCCCGCAGCGCCGCTTTCTTGGCCTCCGCAAAGTCTCCGGTGGGCAGGAATATACCGAACTTGACGTCGTGCACGCGCTTCTCCTCTCTCTTCCTCTTTTAACTGTCTGTGCCTCGTTCTCTACACCAGATGGGCGCCGGCGGCAATTTTCAATTCGGTCTGGGGTGTCTCGGTTGAAGCTCCACTGGGGTTCCGCCTGAACCCTCACCCTAGCCCTCTCCCAGAGGGAGAGGGGACGAACGGCAAACCCCCATTTTCCGGTCCCTGAGCTTGCGGTGCCTTGAGCTTGTCGAAAGGTCGCACCTGGAGAGGATTAGGCCCTTCGACAGACTCAGGGACCAGTGAGGGTTCGCCATAGCGGGAAATCAGCCCGTAAATTTCAAACCGAGACCTTCCCTCCAACCCTTTTCCTTAGCCTGTGCGTCGGCCGCCGACGCCTTGAAACCCCGCGGAGCGCCCCCTATGTTCCCGGTATTCCATTCAGCCCCGGAACGCCAGAGGAGGAACGCCGCCATGCGACCACCCGCCATCGAATCCGACATGATGCAGTACGCTGGCCAGGGCGAGACGTCGGTCAACGCCTATCTCAGCCGCCCCGCCGCGGACGGCCCGCACCCCGGTGTGATCGTCATCATGGAAGCCTTCGGCCTCAACGACCACATCAAGGACGTGGCCGACCGCTTTGCGCGTGAAGGCTACGTCGCGCTCGCCCCCGACATGTACACCCGCGAGGGTAATCCCGACCCGACCAACATCGACGACGTCATCAAGGTCATGTTCTCCGTGCCGGACTCGCAGGCCATGGCCGACCTCGACGCCGCGGCCCGCTATCTCAAGGGCCGATCCGACTCCAACGGCAAGGTCGGTGCGATCGGCTTCTGTTCGGGCGGCCGTTACACGCTCATGTTCGGCTGCACCAGCGCCAATCTCGACGCCGCGGTGGACTCCGCGGGCGGCTTCATCATCCAGGACGACTTTCCGGCTACGCGGCCCGTCTCGCCGATCGATCTCGTCAAGGACCTGGGCTGCCCGCTGCTGGGGCTGTTCGGCGAAGAAGATCCCAACCCGTCGCCCGAACACGCCGAGCGGCTCCGGGCCGCACTCGACGAACACGGCAAGACGTACGAGTTCCGCATGTATCCCGACGCCGGGCACGCCTTTTTCGCGGACTACCGCGACAGCTACCGCCCGGTCGCGGCGCAGGACATGTGGCACCGTGTGTTGGTGTTCTACGAGAAATATCTGCGCAACTAGCCGGTCCGTCCGACACCGAAAACGAAGGAGGTTCCGATGGCAGTAGAAAAATTCCCGGTCGAAGCGAGCCACATCATGATGTTCGCCCGGTCGGTGGGCGACGACAACCAAGTCTATTACGATGGGGAGTACGCCAAGACGACGGAGCCGGGGCACGTCATCGCGCCGCCGACGTTCGTGCAGGCCAGCGCGCAGTTCGACCCCGACTATTTCCTGCGGCCCAAGATCGGCCAGCCGTGGTTCGGCTCGGGCAAGGAGCCGACCGGCATCAAGAAAGACACAAGTTCCGGGCAGGAGGGCGGCGAGGCCAAGAGCCTGCTGCACGCCGAGCAGCACTACGAATACCACCGCCACATCAAACCCGGCGACGTGCTGAGCGCGACCCAGAAGCCGGGCAAGAAGTGGGAGAAGCAGGGCAAGCGGTCGGGCAAGCTGCTGTTCTCCGAGACGATCACCGAATACCGCGACCAGCACGGCGCACTCGTCATCACCGCGCGCAGCGTGGGCGTCCAGACCGAACGCCCAGCCGACCAGTAGCCGATCGATCGAAGAGGAGACTCATCATGGCATTATCCGCAGCGAATCTGAACGTCGGCGACACGCACGAAGAACAGGTCGTCGAAGACCTGAAACGTACCCAACTCGTCCAGTACGCGGGCGCATCGGGCGACTACAACCCGGTCCACACCGACGAGGTGTTCGTCACCAAAGTCGCGGGCTATCCGTCCGTCTTCGCGCACGGCATGTTGTCCATGGGCATGACCGGCCGCATGTTGACCAACTACGTCGGCGATGGTCGTTTGTTGTCGTACGGCGTGCGTTTCACGCGCCAAGTCTGGCCGGGCGACACGCTGACGGCCAAGGCCACGGTCAAAGCCGTGCGGAAAGAAGAGGGCGGCCCCGTCGTGGACCTCGACGTGGCGACCGTGAACCAGGATGGCGCCACCGTCGTCAGTGGCTACGCCTCGGCGCGCGTCGATCCGTAACGTTTCATCCCCGCCGGCCCTCCCATGCAAGGGAGAGCCGGCTTTCTCCCTCGCCATACCCTGCCATGAAGCTCGCCTATTACCCTGACCCGGACTCTCTCCATTGATCTGTCCGAGAGACCGAGTGTGGAAAGCCGTGAAATCTCGACCGGGGTCGTGCTCGACTACGATGCTGACGGGAACCTGATCGGGGTTGGGGGCGATGTCGACGACGCAAGCGGAAAAGTACGCCTTGAAGAATTGACCGTGAGTAAACTTCCCGCTTTGGTTCAGAACATCGTGCTCTGAGTGTCCGGAAATGCAAATCCATGTCTTCTACGACCGAACCGGCGGCACACTGACCGTATGGTTTAGTGATCCTCGTGACGAATATGTGTGTGAAGAAACTGGAGACGAAGTGATTCTGATGAAAAACAAGACCGGCCAAGTCATCGGGTTCGAGAAGTTGAACTTCTCGGTTACGGAGTCGCAGTCTGTGCGATTGAGTTTTGAGAGAAGTTGACAATTGCCCAACATCGAATAGGGTGCTGGTATGAGTAGCATTACCTATACTGAGGCCCGCCAGAAGTTGGCGGAAACGATGGCCCGGGTCTGTGAAGATCATGCCCCGGTCGTGATTACCAAGCAGTCCGACAAGCCGGTCGTGATGATGTCGCTCGAGGACTATGAGGCGTTGCTGGAGACTGCGTACCTTTTGCGGAGTCCCAGGAACGCGCGCAGGCTGTTGGAGTCGATTCACGAACTGGAGGATGGGGACGGACAAGAGCACACGTTGGCTCCATGAGATATATTTTCTCCGAGCGTGCTTGGGACGATTATCTCTATTGGCAGAAGACGGATCGGAAGACGCTCAATCGAATCAATGCCTTGCTCAAAGAAGTCGCGCGCACTCCCTTTTCCGGCACCGGGAAACCCGAGCCGCTCAAGTACGCGCTGTCGGGCTATTGGTCCCGCAGAGTGACCCGACAGGATAGAATCGTCTATCGGGTCGAAGGCGACGCGGTGCTGGTCGCCCAGATCCGTTACCACTACTGAGCGGCGCTCAGAATTGGACGCGCACGCCGCCGAAGGCGCCGAACGGCGCGCCCGGCCCCATGAAACGCTCTACGCCGGTGTCGTCCAAAGTGTTCTCGAAATAGGCGCCGTAGCTCTCGTATTCCTCGTCGAACAGGTTTTCGAGACGCAGGAAGACGTTGAACATCTTGTAGCGGTATTCCAGCGCGGCGTTGGCGACGAAGTATTCGTCGAGCCGGCTGTGCCGGTTGGCTTCGTCGCCGCGCAGGCGCTGGCCGTCCACGTACGCGGCGTCCAGGCTGAACCGCCATGCGCGCCCGATGAGTACCTCGATACCGCCATTGACGCGGTGCGGCGGCACCAGCGGCAGGCGGTCGCCGGCGCGGACGTGGGCGATCCGCTCGTCGTTGGCGAAGGTGAACAGTTCGATGTCGTCCTCGAACGTGGCGTCGGTCACGGTATAGTTGAGGAACCAACTCCCCCAACCCCACACCCCGCGCAACAGCAACTCGATCCCCTGGCGGCGGGTGGCGTCCACGTTCTGGAAGAAGCCGAGTACGCGGCTGTTCGGCTCGTTGCGGAACAGGATGTCGTCTTTCAGGTCGGTCCGAAAGAACGCCAGGGTCGCGTCGATGGAGTCGGTCGGCGCCCAGCGGATGCCGGTCTCCCACGTTTTGCCCTTCACCGGGTCGAGGGGCGGGTCGTCCACGATCGCGGTCGGAACGGGGCAGGGCGCCTCGGGGTTGGCGCAGGTCAGCTCGATCGCGGTCGGCGCGCGGTAGCTCTCGCTGTAGTTGGCGTACAGGCTGAGATTCGGCAGGAAGGCATACGTTGCCCCGACCGCGGGGTTGAAGCGGTCGAACGTGTGGTTGCCGCTCGCGTCGGTGCCCGCGCCGTCATCGTCGTCCATGCCGCCGGCCAGCCGGTCCTCGATATCGAGGTAGGTCACGTCGTACCGCCCCGATACGGTCAGCGTCAGTTTGTCGATCGGCTGTGCGGTGACCGTGAAGAACGGGCCGCCGGCGTGCGTGCGGGTCTCCACGTCGGTTTCGACCTCGAACTCCTCATCGTCCCCTTCGTCGTCATGGCCGTTGCCGTCGTCATCTTCGCTGTCATCGTCGCGGCCGTTGTCGTCGTCCCCATCGTCGTCATCGTCACGGCCGTCGTCCCCGTTTCCGTCTTCGTCATCCTCCTCTCCCGCCTCGCCGATCAGATGATCGAGCCGGGCGCCCGAATAATCGACGCCGAGGGTGGCGGAGATCGGCAGACCCCATAGGCGCTCCTGGAAGCTGACCTGCAGCGTCCCGCCCCAGCCTTTCTGGTTGGTTCGCGCATCGACGATTTCCTCTACGTCCAGATTGAACTGGTCGACGTCCAGCAGCCGGCCGTACAGGTCCGACGACAGGAGAACGCCGCGGCCGAGGTCGCGTTGATAGCGGCTGTTCAGCAACCACAGGTCGGGCTTGAAGATGTCGGGATGGGTGAACACCGCGGACCGGTCGCGCTCGAGCCGGCTTTCGGGCAGCGGGCCGTTGCCGGTCAGCTTGTTGTTGACGTGCGTCAGCGACAGGGTGAAGTCGTCGTTCTCGTCCAGATAGCCCACTTTGGTGAACAGCTGCCCGACGTGGCTCTTCGAGAAGTCCCGGAACCCGTCCTCGAAAAACAGGTTCCCGGACACGAAGTAGTCGAACTTGCCGCGGCTGCCGCCGGTTTGCAGCAGGGTGCGGTAGCGGGCGAAGCTGCCGCCCCACACTTCCGCGGTCGTACCGGGATTGGTCATGCCGCGCTTGGTGCGTGCGACCACGGCGCCGCCCAGCGTGTTGCGGCCATAGACCGGGTTGGAGCCGGGAATGACTTCCAGGCGGTCGATCGCGTCCATGGGGATCAGGTCCCAGTTGACCTGGTCGGCCAGGGGTTCGTTGACGCGCACCCCGTCCACGAAGACGCTGAGCCCGGGCGGCGTGCCGATCAGAAACGAACTCGTGAACCCGCGATAGGTCAGGTCGGGCTGGAACGGGTTGTTCTGCACGTGGGTCAGATTGATGCCGCCCAGGTCGCGCGCGAGCGCGTCGGTCAGACTGAAGGCGCCGCGCTTGGCGAGTTGCTCCCCGGTCACGACCTGCACGTTGGCCGGCACCTGTTCGCGCGGCACCGCCAAGCTCATGAGCGGCGTCGTGCCGCGCACTTCGATGGTAGGCAGGCTGACCCGCGGTTGGGCATGCGTGCCGGATAGGCAGACGAAGGGAAGGGCGAGAACGGCAAGGGAAACGACGAAGGGGTGAAGTCGCATACTCTTCAGCATACCCAGCGCCCGCTGCCGGACGGTATCCGGCCCCGCCTGAAAGGCGAGGGGGAAGACCCTGAAAAGCAGCGGAAAAAGACCTGAGTCAGGAATCCGCGGAGACGAGGCCGACCCGCACGGCGTAGCGGACCAGACCCGCGATGTCGTGCACCGCCAGCCGCTGCATCAGTTGCCGGCGGTGCGTTTCGACCGTCTTGGCGCTCAGGTGGAGCGTGGCCGCGATCTGCTTCGTGGTCCGTCCCTCGGCAATCAATTGCAGGACCTCACGCTGCCGTTGCGTCAACCGGGAGGCAGGCGCTCCGTCGGCTGGCGGGCGCACGCGCTGCACGTAGCTGGAGACGACCTGTTGCGAGACGGCCGGACTCAGATAGACGTCGCCACGCGCCACGGCTTGCAACGCGACCCCGAGCTCTGCGGTCGCGGCGTCCTTGAGCAGGTAGCCGGCGGCGCCGGCCTGCAACGCCTGGCTGACGTATTCTTCGTTCTTGTGCATGGACAGCACGACGACGCGCACCGCAGGACATTGCTGCGCGAGTTGCATGGTCGCGTCCACGCCGTTCAACCCCGGCATGCTCACGTCCATGAAGACGACGTCCGGCCGATGTCGTCGAGCAAGCGCGACCGCGGTGCGCCCGTCGTCGGCTTCGGCGACCACCTCGACGTCGGCGAGTTGTTCGAGCAACGCCCGCAACCCGGCGCGGACGAGCGCATGGTCGTCGGCGAGGATGATGCGCAAAGGCTTTGCCATCGGTGCTCCGTACGCGGGCTCGGCGTCGGCGGCGCGGTTCGCAACGGCTCTTACAGCGGAAAACGGGTGCGCACTTCGGTGCCGTCTCCCGGTGCGGAAACGATGTCCACGCCGCCGCCGACCAGTTCGGCGCGTTCCTGCATACTCAACACGCCGAGACTTTTTCCTCGCAGAGCGCATTGCCGGGCGTGTGCAACGTCGAAGCCGGTCCCGTCGTCACGAATCGTGCACCGGAGCTCGGCACCGGGAGCCGCGAGATCGATCCACACGTTGTGCGCCCCTGCGTGGCGGGCAACGTTCGTCAAGACTTCCTGCGCGATCCGAAAACACGACGTGGCGACGTCGCGCGGAATCCGCCGCTGTTCGACGTCCCCGGCGTTGAAGGAGAGGGCCACGCCGCTGCGCTGCGCGTGGCGGTCGGCATACCAGCGCAGGGCCGAGACGAGACCGAGATCGTCCAGCATCGACGGGCGCAGATCGAGCGAGACGTCGCGGACTTTCTGCAACGCCTGATCGGTCAGCTTCAGACTCTCGTCCACCTGTCCCCCGGCCGCGCCCCGGCTCCCGTCTCGTTGCAACCCTTGAAGGTTCATCTTCACGAGGGTCAGCTTCTGGCCGATTTCGTCGTGCAGGTCGCGGGCGATGCGCCGCCGCTCTTCTTCCTGCGAGTCGTGAACTTTACGCGACATGACCTTGAGCGCGGCCTCGGTCCGCTCGTGCTCGGCGATTTCCTCGCGCAGCGTGGCGTTCGTCGCTGCGAGTGCATTCGTCCGCTCCTGCACGCGCCGCTCCAGTTCGTCCCGCGCCGCCTGGAGCGCGGTAATGAGTTGCTGTCCATAATATCCGGCCAGCGCCAACACGCCCCACACAGTCAGCCGCAGCCGGATTTCCTCGGGCTCGGACGTGAAGACCTCGGCGAGCAGGCGCCGGTCGTCGAACAGCCACGAGTCGATGGCCGAGTCGAGCAGCCAGAATGCGGCGCCCACCCCGACGCACAGCCAGAGAAACCGACGCGTCTTCATGCCGCGTCCGGTTGTAGCAACCGCGTCGGACTCGTCCCAGGGCCTTCCCCTTGCGGGAGGCGCCCGCGGAGCGTGCCTCCGTTTGAAATCATCCCCGCGTGGGGTTTCGATCCCCTCTCCCCTGGTGGGAGAGGGGGAAGGTGATGACGTACAAGAGGACCCTCATGGTCAAAGGGCCGGGGGTGGGAAGCGAAGGCCGAGGTGATATCGGGGTTCGTTTCGACACGCTCAACGAACTGAAGGGGGGAGGCGGGGGAGGTCCTTGAGCCTGCGGTCCCTGAGCTTGTCGAAGGGTCGAAAGGCCGGGGGCGGGAGACAGCGTGGGAGCCTCTCGTATGTAGTTTCCAGGTGAAAGCCCCGCCTCGGCCGATATTTCGCCGGGAGGAGGAGGTTTTCCGCTGGATTCCGGCTTTCGCCGGAATGACGAGGGGAAGGCATCACTCCAAGGTGACGTACCGCTCGAAGCGCGCCACTTCCTCGTCGCTGACGTATTTGCCGATTTCGCGCCGGAACTGCGCCATCGCCCGGTACGGACGATATTCCTCGAACTCGTGCGCCAGCTTCTCCCCGACACCGGGGACGAGCAGAATCTCCTCGCGCGACGCGGTGTTGAGATCGATCGGCACGAATAGCCGTTCGTAGATGTCCGTGCGTCCCGCCTCGTCCACGGACGCCCGGACGAATTCGTCGAACGCGGCCATGCCGGAAAACGGACGTTGCGCCATGATCTGCGCCGCCAGATCGGGAGAAACCCCGGGTAGTGCCGCCATTTCTTCTTCGCCGGCCACGTTCGGGTTCAGCACGGCAGCGGGTTCGCCATGCTCGTCCGCTGCCGCGGGCGCCGCCGCCAGCCAGACCAGCAAAACGGCAAACGCCCGAACGCGCCGCCGGTTCGCCCTTATCGTTCGTGGATTCCGATTCATCTTGATCTCCTTTCACCGTGTCGTTTCGCCCAGCCGGACCGCGTGCGTGCGAGAAACGGATGCCGGTAGGCGTAGGCCAAGCCGAGCAAGCCGACCTGTACCAGCGCGGCCGGGGCCAGCACCGGGGTGGCGCCCGCCAAGGCTTCGCGTATCAGGTCCGGCCCGGCAAGCGAGGGATACATTTCCAACTCGAATTCCACGTTTCCGTCGTAGTGCAGCCAGATTCCGGTCAGGCCGCCGGCCACGAGCGCCAGCATCGCGCCCTGCAAGACCCGCGTGCTCCGGCGTCCCCGCTCGATCCGCTGCCACGCGACGACCAGCAGCCCGAAGGCCAACAGCGCCAGCGGCACGCGTTGCCACGTGTCTTCGAAGTGGCCGATCAGGACCAGTTCGCTGCCCGTTCCGACCGCGCCGAACAAAAACGTCGCGAGCACGAACCACCGCAGGCGCGTTTCGGTCTCCGCCGAATCCTGGAGGTGGGCAGCCATCGTCCTGTCGCGTCCGCGGGCCGGGCCGATTCACTCCGCGGCTCGACCGCGAACCATCGCGTTCCGGTGCCGATACGCGGCATGCCACGCGAGGAGCGCCACGAGAACCACGCCGCCCGCGGTGTGCAGCAGGCTGGTCGTTTCGCGGAATTCGAGGGAGCCTGCGTAGTAGAGGAGATACCCGCTGACCACGAGCAGCGACACCAGCGTCAGCACGCCCAACCCGCTGCCGCGGTTGTCGGACCGGCGGAGCTTCGTGCGAACGTGGGCGCGCCAGACGACGCCCAACAGCAGGAGCGACCAGAAACCGAACGCCCCGTGTGTCTTCATCAGCAGCGATGGGGAAACCCAAGTCTCCCATTCCAGGTCGAAGTAGCGTTCGGCATAGCGCGGGACCGCGTACAGCAGGCCGGTAACGGTCAATCCGAGTCCGCACCAATACACGGACACGCGGAGGAGCCGGTTCATCGGTCGGGCGTGCCTGCGGCTGCGGCGCCCCGCTCCAGGAGAAACTCGCGTACCAGCAACAGTTTCCGGACGCCGTCGGTGATGTTGCGGGCGGACAGCGTGGCGCCGGCGATGCCGTGCACGTCCTTGCCGAGCCGGAGCTGGTCGGTCGCCAGACTCTTGCCGTCGAATTGCCGCCGCCAGGACTCTTCCTGCACCTCGCCGCCGTAGGTTTCGCGGTACTCCAGCACGTCGATCCCGATGACCCGGCCTTCCGCATCGATCCCGGCCCCGTAGGTGATGAATTCGTGCTTGCCGATGACCTCATCGACGAAGAACCAGCCGAGCGGTCGATCCTCATGCACGACGCGCCACGCCTGGATGCGCCGCGGATCGACGCGGACCTTGGCCTTGCGGCGGAGGCTCTTGCGTTCGGCCTTGGTCATTTCGACCGGGACCGGCACCAGCCGGGCGCTCTCGGGAAACAGCCGAGCGACGAGTTCCGTTTGCGATACGGCCTGTCCGGCGGACGCCCACAGGCCGACGACCAACACGGCCGCCGGCCACGCCCGGTGGAGTCGAGTTTCTCCGAGACAGGTGCGTTCCAACCCAGACATACTCCTCGTATGGCTGACTCAGAAGTTGTACGAGACCTTGAGCATGAACTCATTCTTGGTCTTCTCGACCAGATGCAGGTCGTCGTCCGGCTCGACGAGCTCGTCACCGCCCTCGATCTGCCGCATATACCCGACCGACACGCCCCAGCGTTGCCCTTCGTAGTGCAGACCCGGCCCGACGAAGAGCGAATGCCGTTCCCGGTCCACCTCGGTCTCGTACTCCTCCTCGTACAACAGTTCGGCGCTCACGTACCAGTTGTTGGCGAAGCGGTAGCTCAGGCCGGTGCCGATCTTATATTCGATCTCCATTTCGGCGAAGGTGGGCCATTCGAACACGTCGTCGAACGGATCCGCCCATTCGGCCGCTTCTGCCCGCGTCAAGGAATTGATCTCCTCGTCTCGGGCCGAGAAGAAGGCACCGCAGGAATCGTGCCCCTCGGGCGCTCCCCGCGCCTCGCACATCTCCATCTTCCTGGCTCGTGAGAGGTGCCCGCGGCGGGCACGCGCGGCCTTGAGCCCGAGATTGCCCGCCCAGACGAGCTGGCCTTCCAGAAAGTATTTCTGAGCATTCAATCCGGTTTCCAGCGCCCAATATTCCTTGTCGAGGCCGGAGTGGAGGTCCTTCATCAGATAGTCGATCTCCAGATGGCCCGACAGCCCGATGAAATGCTCCGCGGTATTGAGGAATTTGTATTTGCCGCGCGCGTCGAATCCCGCAAAGGTCAATTCGTAGCTTTCGTCCCCGGGCAGGTAACCGTCCACTATGATCCCGGACGTATCCATGGACTGGAGCCGCACGCCGCCGCGGATGCTGAAGCGGCTCGTCACGCCGTATTCGAGCGTCGTCCGGTTGTTGAAGGCCAGGTAGTCCCCTTTGCCTTTATCGTGGCGGACCTTGAGCTCGTGTTGGATCTGCGTCGCCCCCGCGGGCAACGTCTCGGCGCTGTTGACGAACGCGAACTGGCTGGCCCAGGCACCCGGGGCCGAAACGAGCAGTCCGGCCAGGAACGTCAGGCCGGAGAAAAAAGGTGTACGCATCGCTTTCCTCCTTCGGATGATATTCATTCTCTGATGAGAATGATAATGACTTTCAATATCAAATAAATGAATACGTCAACCCCCCGACGAAATCCTATCCGTCGATATCCCTATGAAAGAGGATGAAGAACTCGACGCCCCTGCCGGTCGGTCGTTTCCGCGAAAGGGAAATCCACCTTGCGATGTTCCGAGTTTATCGAAGAGTCGAAGGACCGGGGGTAGGATGCGAAGGCTCAGGTGACATCGGAGTTCGTTTCGATCCTTCGACAGGCTCAGGACACCGCAGGCTCAACGAACTGAGGGGGGAGGCCGGGAAGGTCCTTGAGCCTGTCGAAAGGCCAGGGGCGGGGGCCGCGTGTGAGAGCGGTAATCCCCCTGGGCTCGTTTCGATCCTTCGACCTTTCGACAAGCCCAGAACACCGCAGG
This sequence comes from uncultured Binatia bacterium (SeqCode), assembly GCA_965200125.1. GTDB lineage: Bacteria > Desulfobacterota > Binatia > Bin18 > Bin18 > Bin18. The sequence continues at coordinate 849,727 of OZ241332.1, forward strand.
CTCAGAACACCATAGGCTCAACGAACTTGGGGTTGGGGAAGTCCCTGAGCTTGTCGAAATGGCCGAAGGGTCAGCTCGTATGTGATTTCCATTGCCTTTCACACGGCACGCGAACCGCTCGCGGACAGGCTTGCCCTCCGCGGCCTGCATCCTCTATAGGAAGGGCCATGCAATACGACCTGCTCATCAAAAACGGGACGGTGGTGGACGGTTCCGGGCTGCCGGGCTTTCAGGCCGACGTCGGGATCGTCCAAGGGAAAATCGCGGAGATCGGCCGCTTGCGCGACGGTGCCGCACAGGTCATCGACGCCGAGGGGCACATCGTGTCGCCCGGTTTCATCGACGGCCATACGCACATGGACGCCCAGGTGTTCTGGGACCCGCTGGGCACCTGCTCGTGCTGGCACGGGATCACCAGCGTGGTGATGGGGAACTGCGGCTTCTCGCTCGCCCCGTGCAGCGAAGCAGACAAGCTGCTCGTCATGCGCAATCTGGAACGCGCCGAGGACATCTCGCCCGAGGCCATGGACGCCGGCATCGCGTGGAGTTGGACGACGTATCCCGAATATCTGGACGCGGTCGACAAACTCCCCAAAGGCATCAACTACGCGGCCTACATCGGCCATTCCGCGCTGCGTACCTACGTCATGGGCGAGCGTGCGTTCACCGACGAAGCGACGCCCGACGATCTCGCGGCCATGCAGCGCGAGGTACGCGGCGCCATCCAGGCCGGCGCCGCGGGCTTCACCACGTCCCGCACGCGCAACCACCAGACGCCCGACGGCCAGCCGGTCGCCAGCCGGTTGGCCGACTGGGACGAGGTGCGCAGCCTCGTCGGCGTGCTGGGTGAACTCAACGCCGGCGTGTTCGAAATCGCGGGCGAAGACACCGGCCTCGACCCGGCGCGCATCCAGGAGTATTGCGACCGCCTCAAGGCACTGGCCGTGGATACGGGCGTCCCCGTGACGTTCGGCATGTTCAGCGCGCCGAAAGCGCCGGACTACTGGCGGCCGTTCTTCGCGCTGGCCGACGAGACGGCCGCGGCCGGCGGGCGCATGTTCCTCCAGGTGCACAGCCGGCCGATCAGCGTCTTGCAGTCGTTCGAGTCGGTCACGTCGTTCGACAAGCTGCCGGTCTGGCGCGACCTGCGCGCGTTGCCGTTGGCCGAACAGGCCGCGGCGTTGCGCACCCCGGAGTGGCGCAGCAAGCTGGTCCACTCCGCCAACAATCCGCCGCCGAAAGCCGGCAAGTCCGTGGGCGCCGAAACGCGCGCCGCGAACTTCAAATGGATGTTCCCCATTCTCGACCGCGCGGTGCCGCCGTACCGCTCGGTCGCCGAACTGGCCGCGGAGCGGGGGCAGGACCCGGTCGAGACCTACATCGATTTGGCGTTGGAAAAAGACCTCAAACGCTTCTTCATGCAGCCGCTGACCAATACGCACGAGCCGAGCACGCTGGAGATGATGCAGCACCCCCGGTCGGTGATTACGTTCTCGGACTCAGGCGCCCACGTCTCGCAGATCATGGATTCCTCCCTGCAAACCCACCTGTTGAGCTACTGGGTACGCGAGCAACAGGCCATGACGCTGGAAGAAGCGGTGCGCCAACTCACGTTCGTGCCGGCGTCACACTGGAACTTGTCGGGCCGCGGCCTGTTGCGCGAGGGCTGGACGGCCGACGTCGTAGTCTTCGACCCCGACACGGTCGAGCCGCAGGTGCCCGAGTTGTGTTACGACCTGCCGGCCGGCGCCCGTCGGCTCAAGCAGAAAGCGAGCGGCTTTCTGGCGACCGTCGTGAACGGCGAAGTCGTGCTCCGCAACAACGAACATACCGGCGCGCTGCCGGGCCGATTGCTGCGCGGCCCGCTGGCGAACCGGTAACGCGGAGTCGTCTCGATCCATGCAGCCCGGACGGACGCGCAAAGCCGGCGCGTCCGTCCGGGCTTTTTCCATCTCCCCGGTCGGCAGTCTTTCCTGACCCGGCCCCGATCTCCCCCGCGGCTTCATTCGGCTTGGTTGCACCCCATCCGAAGGACGAACGCATGGCGGACGAATCCGCACCGCGAACCGCATGGACCGAAGACGACTCGCGGCTCTACCGCGAACTCGCCGCGGTCGCAGTCCCGGCACGTGACGAACAAATCGCCACGTTGCTGAGCCTGTTGGGATTCGACCGTGCGGAGCCGTTTCGCGCGGTCGAATTGGGTAGCGGCGAGGGCGCGCTGTCGTTCGCCCTTCTGGATTGTTATCCGCACGCCACGGTGCTGGGGCTGGACGGGTCGCCGAGTATGCGTGCACGGGCCGCCCGCACCCTCGCCCGTTTCCAGGACCGCTTCGAGAGTCGGCCGTTCGACTTGGCCTCCGCGGACTGGCGGCACGGATTGGACGCGGCCGACTGCGTCGTCTCTTCTCTGTGCGTGCACCATCTGAGCGGCGCGGACAAACAGAAACTGTTCGCCGACGTCGGCCAGCGCACCTCTGCCCGTGGTCGATTGCTCCTGGCCGACATCGTGCAGCCGCAACGCCCGGAAGCCTGGAGGCTGTTCGGCGACGGTTGGGACCGGGTGACCCGGGCGCAAGCGGTGGAGAAGACCGGGGCCGCCCGCCTATTCGACCGTTTCCGGGAGGAGCAGTGGAACTATTTCCACACCCCGGACCCGTACGACACGCCTTCGCCGCTGTTCGACCAACTGACGTGGCTCAAGGCGGCCGGCTTCGCGGTCGCGGACTGCTTCTGGTTGCACTGCGGCCATGCGATCTACGGCGGGTACAAAAGCCGGGCGGACCGTGGCGCACCGGTTCCGTTCGCCGACGCGCTGCGGTCGGCGCGGGCCGGATTGCGCGCCGTGGAGCGGGCGGAGGGATGATCCCGATGAAATTCGCGTTGACCCTTTGGGCCACGGTGCTGTCGCTCTCCACAATGATCGGACTCGACGCCGCATGGGCCACGGCCGATACGATCACCGTGGCCGGGGTGTACACCCAGTCGGTCGAGCAGAAATGGGACGCCCGTCTGCACGAGGCCCTGAGCGCCGCCGAGAGCCGCGGGGAGATCGAGTACGTCTTTTCGGAGAAGGTGGCGAACGCCGACTACCTCCGCGTGCTGCGTGGATACGCGGAACGCGGCGCTGCTCTGATCGTGGGCGAGACCTTCGGCATCGGCCACGAGGCCCGTACGCTCGCCGCCGACTACCCCTCCGTCGCGTTCCTGATGGGCGACTCCGGTGCGCCGCACGGCGCCAACTTCGCGGTCTTCGACAACTACCTGCACGAGCCCTGTTACCTGATGGGCATCCTCGCCGGCGCGATGACCGAGTCGAACCGCATCGGCATGGTCGGCGGCTATCCGATCGGCGAGGTGAACCGCCTGTTCCACGCCTTCATGAGCGGCGCCCGCTCGGTCAATCCCGCGGTCGAGTTCAAGGTGACCTTCATCGACTCCTGGTACGATCCGCCGAAGGCCAAGGCCGCGGCCCTGGCCCAGGTCGAGGCCGGTATCGACGTGCTGTTCGCCGAGCGCGCCGGCGTGGTGGAGGCGGCGCGTGAACGCGGCATCCTCGCCTTCGGCAACGTCAACGACATGAACAAGGAGGAGAACGGCGAAAACGTCGTCGTCACCTCCGCACTGTGGGACATGCGGCCCGCCATTGACCAAGCCATCAACCAAGTCAAGGCGGACCGGTTCGAGGCCGCGGACTACAAGGAGTGGAGCACCATGCGCCGGGGCGGCGCCCGGTTGGCACCCTACTACGAATTCGAGAACCGCATCCCGGCCGCGGCCAAGACACGGGTCGCAGAGGTTACGACCGACATTTTGGCCGGCCGATACGTCGTCGAGATCGACGACGAGGAACCGCACTCGACGTACTGAATCGGATCTGCGCCCGTCTCAGTGGAACGTTCGCTTTGGAGACGTATCCGACGCAGAGGCGGTTATAGTCTTTTGGGCTCACTGGGCTACCGGGCAGGTTGCCCCGAATATCCGACCGAACACCGCAGAAACCCGATGCGCAGAAATAGCAACGGTTATCCGATGCGCGTGCCGGTCGCCGGCCTTCTTGTGAACTTGGCCGCGTTCGGTTGTGCAGGCCCGCAGCACGTTGCAGCGCCGGGCGTCCGGGCGCACACGCTCGCCGAACTGTACGAAGTCCGGGATGCCGACCTGTCCTGCGAACAGGCGCAGCGGCTTGCCTACCGGACGGTCGAGCGGATGGGCTATCGCGTAACCCGGACCGAACCGGCCGCGGACGAGAAGCCCGGCGCCATTCTGGCGGAGCAGCGCCGCGGCGAGCATCTCGCGTCGGTGCGGATAACGGTGAGGTGTGACGTCGATGGGGTAGTGGTCGATGCCGTCTCGCTCAGTTCGCTGGACGTCGCCTCGGATGACCCGCACCCGCTGGTGACGTACCATTCCGTGAACGAGGCCCAGCGGCTCAGCGAAAACCGCCCGCCGCCTACTACGTATTTCCGGCGGGCGTTCTATTCGCTGTTTCACGGGTTGGCCGCCAACGCCAAACGATCTGGGCCGGAGGGCAGGCTCTCCGTGAAGGTCAGACGGCTGCCGCCCATCGAGGAAGAGTTGCGACTCGGCCGGAGTCTGCCGGAGGTGACCGTCGTGGCAGTGGAAATTGCGAACCGGACGCAAAAGACCTACGTGTTCGACACCGAACGGGTTCGACTGCTGGCCCCCGGCGGAGAGCGCGTTGCGGCGCTGGCGGCGCATCAGGTGTCGTCCGCGGAGCCGCCGATGGCCAGCCAAGCAGTAGCGGCGCAGGTCGTGGCGCGCGGGTATCTCTATTACCCCGCGCGGGAATACGTCGGCGTGGACGGGTATCTCACCGAGGCCGGGAGCGAGGCGCGTCACGAGTTCCGGTCCGAGTTTCCGGCGAGGGCCGCTGTCACGCAATAATCCCCAAAGCGGAGGACGACATGAAACGGTTTTTCGAACGTATCCTGATCCTGATCGGCACCGGGGTCGTCGTCACCGCCGTCCTGGCGGCGTTGGTCGTCGTGTTGAGCCGGGAGACCTTGCCCAAAAAGATCGTGCTGGAAATCGACCTCGAACGGAGCTTTACCGAATACGTGCCGGACGACGCCCTGGCGCGCGTGTTGATGGAGCCCGCGGTGTCGGTCCGCGAGGTGGTGGACGGCCTGCAACGCGCGGCGGAGGACGACCGGGTGGTGGCCGTCGTGGCGGGAATGGGATCGCCGCAGATGGGGTTGGCCGAAATCCAGGAAGTGCGCGACGCGGTGCTGGCGTACCGTGAGAGCGGCAAACCCGCGGTCGCGTTTGCCGAGACGTTCGGCGAGTTCGGCCCGGGCAACGGGGCCTACTATCTGGCGAGTGCGTTCGGCGAGATCTATCTGCAACCGTCGGGCGACGTCGGGTTGACCGGTCTGATGGCCGAGTCCGCCTTCTTCGCCGGGACGTTGGAGAAGCTGGGCGTCACGCCGCGCATGGACCAGCGGCACGAGTACAAGAATGCCCTCAATATGCTCACCGAGAAGCAATATACGCCGCCGCACCGCAAGGCGGTCCTCCAAGTCATCGACTCGCAATTCGGCCAGATCGTGCGCGGCATAGCGGAGGGCCGGGGACTGGAGGCCGAGCGCGTCCGCGGGCTGGTGGACCACGGGCCGTTTGCCGGATCGGAGGCCGTCGCCCAACGACTCATCGACGGGCTGGCCTACCGCGACGAGGTCGCCGACCGCATCGACGAATCGGTCGGCGACGGTGCGGAGCGCCTGAATCTGTCCACGTATCTCTCCCGCAGCGAACGTCTCCATTCCCGCGGGGACACCATCGCGCTCATCTACGGCGTGGGCGCGGTCCAGCGCGGCGAGAGCGAATACAGTGGCGCGTTCGGCGCGTCGACGATGGGATCGAATTCGGTCGCCGCGGCGTTCCGCGCCGCGGCCAAGGACGACGAGGTCAAGGCGATCATCTTCCGCATCGACAGCCCGGGCGGCTCCTACGTGGCCTCGGACACGATCTGGCGCGCCACCGTCCGCGCCAAGGAAGCGGGGAAGCCCGTCATCGTGAGCATGGGCAACGTGGCCGGTTCGGGCGGGTATTTCGTGGCGGCCGCGGCGGACAAGATCGTCGCCCACCCCGGCACCATCACCGGCTCGATCGGCGTGCTCGGCGGCAAGTTGCTCACGACCGGCCTCATGGAGAAGATCGGGATCACCTCCGACGAAGTGCATACCAGTACCAACGCGACGCTGTGGTCGAATACGCTCGATTACACGCCCGAGCAGTGGCAACGGATTTCGGCGTGGCTGGACCGCGTCTATGCCGATTTTACGGATAAGGTCGCCGAGGGCCGCGGCCTCATGCCCGAACAGGTCCACGCCGTGGCGAAAGGGCGCATCTGGACGGGGGAAGACGCCGAAGCCGTCGGCCTCGTCGATGCACTGGGCGGCTTTCCCACCGCGGTCCGCTTGGCGAAGCAGGCCGCGGGCATCGCCGACGAAGTCGATGTGGACGTACGGATCTTCCCCGCCCCCAAAACGCTTTTCGAACAGGTCGTCTCCCGTCTCCAAGGCGGCCGGAACGAAGCCGCGGTCGGGGTGGGCGCCGCCGTGCTGGGGGAAACCCTTCGGGTCGTCCGGCCTCTGGTGGAACTCGGCCACCGCCTGGGGTTGTTGTCGCACCCCGGGGTGTTGACCATGCCGGCGTGGCGAACGGAGTGGTAGCCTGCACCCGCTGGGGGATTCAGACTGCCGCGGCCCGTTCGACCGCCTCGACGCGCGACGCCACGGGAGTGAGATTCGTCAGATTGTCGGAGACCGGGCAGCGCGCCTCGACCGTCGCCCGCCAGCGGTCGAGCGTCGCCTGGTCGGCGTCGGCATCGACGCGCAGGGTGACATCCACGTTCTTGTAGCCGGCCCGGTCGTCGGTGGGCTTTCCGAGAAATTTCGCGGGATCGAGCGGACCGCTGGCGCTGACGTGCAACGACCGGATGGCGAAGCCCATCTCCTTGGCGATGATGTACCCCATCACGTTGAGGCAGCCGGCCAAGCCGGCCAGGATGTACTCGACCGGATTGGGTCCCTCGTCGCCGCCGCCCAGCCCGGGCGGCTCGTCCACGATCAGTTCGAAATCGCGGACCTGGACCGCCATGCGTGTGGCGGTTTCGGACTGTCCAGACACGGAAAACACGACATCGGACATACGGCGCCTCCTGTATGGCCCGGCAGACTATCGGGCGGGCGTTCGTTTTGGCAAGCGCGCGATGCCGGTTGATGTCCGCGGCTTGAATTTTCGAAGTTGATTCATGGCTACGGGGGACCCTCTCCCAGCGGGATGAAGGGAGAGAAAGCGAAGGGATTACATACAAGATGCTCCTAAAGCTTTCCCTAGCTCAGATACCATGCTCTCCTGATCCAAAACCTTTCGCCCTTTCTATCCTTCGACAAGCTCGGATACCGCAAACTCGGGACACCGCAGGCTCAAGGACCTTCCCGTCCCTAAGTTCGTTGAGCCTGTCGAAACGAACCCCGAGGTTACCTCGGCCTTCGCACCCTCCCCCGCCCCTTTGACCCTTCGACAAGCTCAGGGACCACAGACTCACCAACCGAGATCAGGGCGTCGCAAGCTCAGGATCTCGCCCGTTGAGCGTGGTCCTTGAAATTGTCGAAGGATGTCGCAACGTCCACGGGGTCCCCTTGTCTGTAGTTCCTTTTCGTATTTGCTATCGCATAAGCATTCGTTTATGTAGTGAGTATTCGACGTGCCGAAAAAGAGCAATCGAAACAAGGAGGCGAACATGGACGATCATCCCGTCGTGTCACGAGACGAATGGCTGCGCGCCCGTAAGGAATTTCTCGCCAAGGAAAAGGAATTCACCCGCTTGCGCGACGAACTCAGCGCGGAACGCCGCGCCCTGCCGTGGGTCAGGGTCGAGAAAAACTACGTATTTCAGGGGCCGGACGGCCCGGCGTCGCTGGCCGACCTGTTCGGCGACAAGAGCCAACTCGTCGTCTATCACTTCATGTTCGGCCCGGATTGGGAGGAAGGCTGTAAGAACTGCTCGTTCTGCGCGGACAACTACGACGGCGTAACGGTGCACTTGGCGCACCGGGACGTGTCGTTCGTGGCGGTCTCACGCGGCCCGCTCGACAAGCTGCAAGCTTACCGCAAACGCATGGGGTGGCGCTTTCCATGGGTTTCGTCCGCGGGGAGCGATTTCAACTTCGACTTCCATGTCTCGTTCGCTCCTGACGCAATGGCGAAGGGCGAGGTGTACTACAACTACCACACGACGAAGTTTCCGAGCGAGGAGGCGCCGGGGCTGAGTGCGTTCTACAAGGACGCCGCGGGCGAGATTTTCCACACCTATTCCTGCTACGCACGAGGGCTGGATATGCTCCTCGGCGCGTATCATTACCTGGACGTCGTTCCCAAGGGGCGCGACGAGGCTGATTTGAGCTACTCCATGGAGTGGATACACCGGCACGATCAGTACGAAGACTGAGTCCGGATCGGTGGGCTCGGATTGGAGGGGCGGCGCATGCGTCACCCCTCTTTTCTCATCGCGTCAATTACGCGGCGAGTTTCCGGCTGCCCTTCACCGCGGGCAGGGCGGGGTCCAGGGCGAAGCGAAGCCGTGGCAGGTCGGTGTCCGCCTCGGTCATGGTGGCGATGATCGGCGTGGTGCAGCGCAGCCGGCCCGAATCGCCCCACGCGCCGGCCTTGAAGGCCAACAGGCGGGGCGCGCCGCGCGTGGCGGCGTGGAACACGTATTCGGGGTCGACCTGCACGATGGTCGGTACGGCCTCGGCGCCGCTTTCCTTCTGGACGCGGGCCAGATGCAGGCTGTCCAGATAGGTGACGTCGACGCCCGAGATCGACTCCGGGTTCTCCAGTTCGACCTCCAGCAGGGTCTCGCCGTCGCGTTCGACGCTGCCCGTCACTCGGTCGTGGCGGGGACGCAACGCAATCGTGGCGGGCTCGACCGTGAAACCCCAACGGGCACGGAGTGCGGCGACCGCGGCGTCGGAACTGGCGTAGGCTTGCAGCAGGTAGCCGCGCGGCCGGATGCCGGCGCGCACGACGAGGCGCACCTGGGCCAGGGCGAGCGGCCCGACCGGGCTGTCGGGGTATCGGGCGACCGTCAGCGTGGCGTACGGCGGAATGCTGGGATGGAGCGCCGGCGGAATCAGCCATTCCGCCGGCTCCTCCTCGACCTCGAAACTTAGTTGCAGAATCTCCGCACCATCGAGTTTCCACGCGTCGGTATCCAGGCCGGTCATCAGCGGGGCGCGCGCGGCCGCGGCCTCGACGTCCTGTTTGCCGAAGACGGGCATCAGCCGGCGCCTCCGGCCGCGGCGCGCAGGGGTTGATCGTCGGCGAACGCCGGCATGACTTCCCTGGCGAACAGCCGCAGGCTGTCGAGCACCTGGGCCTGCGGAATGATCTCCGCGGCGTTGAGCAGGAAGTTCACGCGGTCCACGCCGCTGGCTTCCCACTTCTTGAGTTCGCCGATGAGATGGGCCGGATTCCCGACCGCGATCCCCTCGGGCGCCTTGGCCTGCTCGCCCGGACTCGATGCCTGGCGGCGCAGTGACGGCAGCAGGCCGGCCGCGGGGTAGGACTTGGCCGGATAGGCTTCCTTCGCCATGTCGAGTTGCGCGGCCATGTAGTTGAAGTGGCGGATCATCTGCATGCCGGTCTTCGTGCCGGTCTCGTTGTCTTCGTGGCAATACAGGAAGTTGACCGTGGCGACTTGGTCGTTGACGAACGCGCCGACCGGCGTGCAGTTCTGGACGCGCCGGCGGTACTCTTCGACCTTGGCTTCCTGCTCGGCGAAGCTCGTGAACGTCACGCCCAGACAGCCGATGCCGCGGTCGGCCGCGTCGAGCTCGGTGCCCGGGCTGGTGACCGCGACCCACATCGGCGGATGGGGTTTCTGGTACGGCTTGGGCAGGACCGCGCGCGACGGCATGGAGAAGTAATGCCCCTGATAACCGAAGCGCTCCTGCGTCCACATCTTCGGGATGCAGTGGACGAACTCGTCCCAGCTTTTCTTGGTTTCGTCCGGGTTGGCGCCGAAGCCGCCCAGTTCGGTCCACGTGGCCGACCGGCCGGTGCCGAATTGCAGCCTGCCGCCGGACAGGATGTCCAGCACCGCGGCGCGCTCGGCGATGCGCACCGGATGGTTGAACTGCGGAACGCAGATTACGATGCCGTGGCCGACGTTGATGCGCGAGGTCTGCATGGCGCACGCGGTCAGAAACAGTTCGGGCGCGGAGCAGTGCGAGTATTCTTCCAGGAAGTGATGCTCGACCGCCCAGACCTGCTCGAAGCCGAGTTCGTCGGCCAACCGCACCTGTTCGAGCGCGTTGAGATAGACTTTCCGCTCGGCCTCGCGGTCCCAGGGACGGGGCACGGACAGTTCGTAGAAAATGCCGAATTTCATGCTGACCTCCTCCGACGGTGTGGTGGGCGGGTTTCGGACGACGGGATCGTGTCCGGCTGTTTGTGTACCGCAGGCGTCGGGCTGGCGTAAAGGGGCGGCCGGGATGAGCGGAGAGTGGCGAGTCGTAAAAGTGACGGAGGCGTTGAAAGTGTTCGGGTTTGGAACTCTCGGATGATGCAATGCTACGGGGACCCTCACCCCCGGATCAAGTCCGGGGCAAGCTCTAGCCCTCTCCCTGGTCCCTGAGCCTGTCGAAGGGGAGGGAGAAGGGACAGAAAGGGGTGTCCTTCCTTCGAGAGGCTCGGAGACGGCAAGCGCAGGAACCGGAGGGATAGGTTTTGCCGCTTCACTCCGCTTCTTCCCCCGTCCTATCCCCCTGGGAGAGGGTTAGGGTGAAGGTTCCCCGCAGCGGCAAAGTTGGCCTGGAAGTTCCGAACCGAGACCCGACCGGGAAATGGCGAGGAGGGGCGACGCATGCGTCGCCCCTACGGGGTCTTGGCGCGAAAGGGTGCCAGCGCGTCCGAGGCCTGCCGGGCGGCTTGGCGCAACAGAACCAGGTCGGTGCCGTACAAGAGGTATTGCGCGCCCGTCGCCAGCGTGGCTTCCACCTGATCGAGGCGACTCAGTGCGGCCGCGGTCGCAATACCGCGCTGTTTGCACAACGCGCGCACACGCTCGGTAGCGTCGCGCAACTCGGGGTTGTCGAATTTGCCCGGCGTACCGAGACTCTGCGCCAAGTCCTGAAAGCCGACGAGGGCGAGGTTGATCTCCGGCACGAGAATGTCTTCCATGTTTTCGACGGCCTGTCTGGTTTCGACGATGACGCCGAGCAGCGTGTTGGCGTTCGCGTGCTGCATGGCCGCGGTCGTCTCGACGTCCTCGTAGTCGGTGTTGGCGCCCAGATAGATCGCGGTGCCGCGGTGTCCGTCGGGATGATATTTCGCCATGTCGATGAAGCGTCGCACCTCGGCGCCGGTCTTGACGTGCGGAACGATCAGACTTTGGCAGCCGCTGTCCAACAGGCGGGTGACGTGTTCGTATTCCAGATCGGGAATCCGCACGACGGGTGTCATGCCCGCGGCGTGGGCGTGGCCGCACAGATCGGCGACGGTCTCCAGATTGTAGGCCGAGTGCTCCATGCAGATCATGATGAAGTCCATCCCGGCCCGGGCCAGCGTATGGACGGCCCCCCGGCTTCTGACGTCCCAGACCAGCGTTCCGAGAGCGACGTCGCCCGCCTTCAGCGATCGTTTCAGTGCGTTTTCCCGCATGGTGTTCCCTCCCGCGGCCGATTATTCTGTCCCGCGGATGGGCGTGTCAAGAAAATAGGGAACGCGGGAGGGTGCCGGGTTGCGATTTTTCAGGTTTATTCGCTGTTGTAGGAGGACCCTCACCCTAACCCTCTCCCAAAGGGAGAGGGGACAGAATGCCTCTACCGGAGGCGCTCGTTCGATGTCTCACGTGTACGTATCAGGCTGTGGGCCGACCGAGCCGCAGCGGAAAGTCTGTCCCTCTGTATCGCCCCACGTTTTTGCCTGGAAACACGGAGTGCTGTTCGCATTCCTGCTCCTGGCGGGGTTGGCCGCGTCCGAGCCAGGCCGGGCCGACGTGATCGCCGCAATGGGTGCCAAGCACACGCTACCCAGCACCCGGCTGGTCGGTCCGATCCGCACCGTGCGGCAAGAACGGGTGCTGTTCGTCAATCCGCCGGGCCGGCCGTCAGAATGGGTAGAGGACGAGCGCATCTTGGCCGACGTTGCTCGCTACGACCAACTGGGCCGGTTGATCGAAAAGACATCCTATGCCCCGGACGGCGCGCAATCGGTTCGTCTCGTGCGGACGTACGATGCCGCGGGCAGGCTTACCGTCGAACGGCTGTACGACGCGGCGGATAGGCTGTGGCGCACGACCGACTATACGTATGACGCCGAAGGGCACCTCGTCCTCGCGGTGAGTTCCGACGCGGACGGCGACCTGTGGTTCCGGGACGTGTACCGGCCCAATCCCGACGGCACGTCGGCTCGGGTCGATCACCATGACCCGGACGGCACGCTGCTGCACAGCGCGCGGTTCACGTATGACGAGCAGGGCCGCATCGCCCGGCGGTCCCTGTCGGACGCGGACGGCTCGGCCATCTCCGGCAACGCCTACACGTACGGCCCGACCGGTCGGGTGATCGAGGTCGCCTCGCAAGGGCGTAATGGGGCGCTCGTGTCGCGTTGGCTGTTCCGGCACGACGAGCACGGCAACGAACGCGAATGGGTGGAACTCGGGGCGGACGGCGCGCTGCGCAAAAAGGAAGCCTACGCCTACGAATACGACGGACGGGGCAATTGGCTGAAGCGGGTGACGTCGGAATGGGTGCCTCGTCCGGATGGACCGGCTGGGGCGGGCGTTTTCGAGCCGGCCGAGGCCGTCTATAGGACGCTCACCTATGACGATTCGAAGAAGTGAGCATCCGCGAACGCCACGGCCGGCCCGTTCGTGCGAGCCGGCGGGCTAGGCTTTCATGCCCCCGGCTTTGGCTTTTTCGTGCAGGCTGGCGGCCGAACTTGGGCGGCCGTCGATGCGGCTGAACCATGCCGACAGATTTTTCAGGCTCGGATCCATCTTCTGGCCCACGCCGGCGCCGAAATCCAGGGCGCAGAACAGAATCACGTCAACCAGCGTGAACCGGTTGCCCACGATGAAGTCGCGGCCTTCCATCAGGCCGTCGAGCCACGTGAGCCGTTCCCGCACGATCTGTTTGAGGTCGTCCGCGGCCGCGGGAATGCAGTGCACGCGGTTCTTGAACATCTCGTAGCCCTCGGCGTACCGGAAGCCGTTATAGAGGTTTTCGGTAATCTGGAGTTCGATCCGGCGTTGCCACATGCGGGTTTCGGCTTTCTCCTGCGGGTTCGCGCCGATCAACGCCGGGCTGGGATGGAGGTCTTCCAGGTATTCGCAGATCGCGGCGGTCTCGGCCAGCACGCTGCCGTCGTCCAGTTCGAGCGCGGGCATCTGGCCACCGGGATTCTTGCCGGTATAGTCCGCCTGCCGGTTCTCGCCGCCCATGATGTCCAGTTCGTAGGTGTCCAGCGTCATGCCTTTTTCGGCCAGAAATATCCGGACGCAGCGCGGGTTCGGGCCGAGCGAGTTGTACATCTTCATGGCAGCCTCCTTGGGGGTGAGAGATGGGGAAATCGTGAAGCGACGCGGCACGGTGTAGCCGATTCGTTCCCCGCGCGGCAAGGGCGAACGCTCCGCCTTGTCCCGCCGCGCGCCCTGCTCTAGGCTCGCCCCGAACCCCGGCCGCGTCCGACCGACCGGCTCCCTCGCGCATGACCGACTCTCGACCCGAATCTGGAACACCGGGCGCCCCGGTCGAGGCGCGCTTCCTGGCCGACCGGATGCTCGGCAGGTTGGCGAAGTGGCTGCGGATTCTCGGCTACGATACGGCCTATCTGCCGCAGCTTTCCTCGGCCGGCGTCAAACGCGAAGCCCGCCGCCAAGGGCGCCTGTTGCTGACCCGGCGGACCTGCTTCCTGCGCCAGAAAGACGTGCCGCGCTTCGTCTTCGTCCGCGCCGACGGCTTCCGCGCACAACTCGTGCAGGTGTGCACGGAGTTGCGGCTCGACGTCTCGGCGCACGTGCTGACACGGTGCAGCGTGTGCAATCGGGCGCTGGCCGCGATTCCCCGCGAACAGGTCCGACAGCGCGTCCCCGACTACGTCTGGCAGACGCAGACCAATTTTCTGGCGTGCGACAAATGTCGGCGCATGTACTGGCCGGCCACGCATCGCGCCCGCGTGCTGGATGAGTTGCGCCGCCTCGGACTGCTGACGGATCACCCTGCGCACGGCGGAGATTCCGCGGGGTAGAGACGACGCATGCGTCGCTCCTCCATATCGCCACGCCCGCGTGGGGAAGACGATCGAACGAAGACACCGGCCCCGCCGCGGGCTTGGCTGTTCTGGGATGGGGAATGCGGGCTGTGCCGGCGCATCGTAGGCTGGGTCGAACGCCGCGACCGGGCCGGGAGCATTCGGGCGGTTCCGTATCAAACCGCGCCACGCCCGCCGATGACCGACGAACTCGCCCGACGCTGTCGAACCGCGGTGCACGTGCTGATGCCCGACGGCCGCACGCTGTCCGCGGGCCGGGCGTGTCTGTCCGTGCTGGAACGACTCGGCTGGCCGACGTTGGCGCGGGTCGGGCGCCGACCGCCGCTGATCTGGGGAGTCGAACTGGGCTACTGTTTGGTCGCCCGGAACCGGAGTAGGCTCGGGAGCGTCCTGGGACGACGGGCCGGGCGCCGGTCCTAGACGCGGCCGAGCTGGCGCAGCGCCTCGTACAAGACGATCGCCGCGGCGTTGGACAGATTGAGGCTGCGCACGTGCGCGGACTGCATCGGAATCGTGTAGAGCGCGTCCGCGTACGCGGCACGGATCGCGTCGGGCAAACCGCGCGTTTCGCTGCCGAACACGAGGAAGTCGTCGGTTCGATATTCCACCTGCGTGTAGGAACGCCGGGCACGGGCCGAGAATGCCAGCAGGCGCCCGGGCGGCCGGCGCTCGACGAACGCGCCCCACGACTCGTAGAAGTGCAGGTCCACGTACGGCCAGTAGTCCAGACCCGCGCGTTTGAGATAGCGGTCCTCCAGCGAGAAGCCGAGCGGGCCGACGAGGTGCAACGAGGTCTCGGTCGCCGCGCACAAGCGGGCCGTGGTGCCCGTGTTGGGCGGGATCTCGGGTTCGACGAACACGACGTGCATGGACGCGCCCGGGTGGGCCTCAATCCGTCCCGCGGTCGGCCGGCAGCCGGCGAATGGGATGGACGGCGCCGCCCATCTGCAACGCGAATCCCGTGCCGTCCGCGTCTTCGCCCACTTCCTCCCGGACGTACGTCGCGATCTGGTAGTAAGCCGGCCGCAGGAATCGAGCCGCGAAGCGTCGGTTCTTGACGCGGCAGTACAGGACGTCGCCCGGGCCGACCGACAAGGTGTCCGGCGCCAGCGCCTCTTCGCTGTCGTCGTTCAGGCGCAGCGTCAATTCTTGCCGCGCGTCCCCGGACACGCGCGTGACCACGTAGGGCGTGTCTTCGATCTCGACCGCGGCCCGGTCGCGGCCCAGCACGATTTCGAAACGGCCGCCCGCGGTTCGGCGGAGGCATGTGCTGAACAGTTTGTTGATGCGTGGATTCCGGATGCGCTCGTCGTTCGCATACCACCAGCCGTCCTTGCCGAAATGGATCTTCCGGGTCGGGTCGATGGCCCAGAAACCGGCGCGGGGCATGGCGGCTCAGTCCTTCCCGGCTCCGCCGGAGTCGGCCCGGGTACGGATGAACGCGGCGCTGTCCAGGATCAGGGTGACCGGCCCGTCGTTCACCAGGCCGACCGCCATGTCGGCCCGGAATCGGCCGGTTTCGACCGGCGCCCCGTGGCTTCGACACCTGTCGACGAAATAGTCGTACAGAGATTCCGCCGCGGCAGGTTCCGCGGCCTCGGTGAACGACGGGCGGCGGCCCTTGTGCAGGTCGGCGTACAGCGTGAACTGCGACACGACCAGCAGCGCGCCGCCCACGTCTCGAACGGAGTGGGCGAATTTGCCCGCGGCATCGGAGAATATTCTCAGTCCGACGATCTTCCGGCTGAGCGCCTCCGCGTCGTCGTGGGTGTCCGTATGCGTCACCCCGAGCAGGACCAGCAACCCGCGCCGAATCCGCCCGACCGTCTCTCCGCCGACGGAAACGTGCGCCTCGCTAACCCGCTGGATGACGGCTCGCATCGTGGCTTTCCCCTGCGACCGAGAGTTAGCGGAGTGCCCGGCG
The DNA here is from genome assembly GCA_965200125.1 of uncultured Binatia bacterium (SeqCode). Lineage (GTDB taxonomy): Bacteria > Desulfobacterota > Binatia > Bin18 > Bin18 > Bin18. The sequence goes on from OZ241332.1 coordinate 865,958, forward strand.
GGGCTCAAGCGGCGAGGATAGTGGTGAGTGGTCAGTGATGAGTGCCGGGTTTGGACATTTCAGAGGCTCTCCTTTTCCGTTCCCTTGTAATCCCCTCTCCCTCCGGGAGAGGGTCCTTTTACCGTACCGCACCGCATCGGTCTGGAAGACCCAACCTGAGCCTCCCCCTCCTCGCCGCGGGAATCTGGCAGCGGAATGGGGCGTCTGGTAAGGTCCGCGCATGTATCCGGTGCTGCTGGAGGTGGGGCCGCTGACCCTGTACAGCTACGGCGCGACGATGGCGCTGGGGTTCGTGGCCGCGGCGTGGCTGGTGGGCAAGGGTCTGCCGTTTCAGGGGTACGACTCGTCTCTGTCCTCCGGGCTCGTCGTGTGGGCGGCCGTTGGCGGCTTGGTCGGCGCCCGGGTGCTGTTCATTCTCGGCAACTGGTTCGACTTTCTCGCCGATCCTTGGGCGCTGGTGTTCACCGGCGCGGGCTTCGTGTGGCACGGCGGCCTGATCGGCGGCATCGTCGGCGTCAGCCTCTTCATTCAGCGTCACGGACTGGCGTGGCCCAAGGTCATGGACGCGGTTGCCCCGGGCATCGCCTTGGGACACGGAGTCGGGCGCCTCGGCTGCCACTTGGCGGGCGATGGGGACTGGGGCCCGCGGACCGACCTGCCGTGGGGCGTGGCGTATCCCGACGCGGTGGTCGGCTGGCCGCATCCCCCGGGCGTGTTCGTCCATCCTACACCCCTCTACGAAATGGCCGCGTACGTTGCGATTGCCGCGCTGCTGTGGAGCCGGCGCACCCCGCGGGCCGGCGGCAACGCCCCGGGCTCGCTCTTCTGGGGTTACCTGCTCTTGGCCGGGCTCGCCCGGTTCTTCCTGGAATTCGTCCGCCTCAATCCGCCCCTGCTCGGCGAACTCTCCCAAGCCCAGGTCGTGAGTATCGGCTTGGTGGGTGTGGGAGGCGGGCTGCTGCTGTGGAACCGGAACCGGCCGACGGCGCCTGCCTGAGTCGAACACGAGCGTCGTCCGTGGAGCATCCGGCATGAGACGCTGGCTTCTGCTCGGGGCCGCACTCGGCGTGCTGGGCCTCGGGGCCGTCGTGCTGGTGCGGACGCCGGCACCCCCCGCCTTTCCCTACCCGGCGCCCGACTTTCTGTTGCCCGATATGAACGGGCAGGCGGTGCGCCGCTCGCAACTCAAGGGCAAGGTCGTCTTTCTGAACGTGTGGGCGACGTGGTGCGGCCCGTGCCGCCAGGAGATGCCGACCATGCAGACGCTGGCCGACGCGCTGCACGGCGAAGATTTCGTGCTGTTGGCCGCCAGCCAGGACGTGGACGGCGCCGCGGTGGTGCGGCCCTATCTGGAAGAAGGCGGCTACCGCTTCCCGGTCCTGCTCGACGTGCGCGGCGAGGTCGGCAAAAAATACGGCGTCACCGGCTACCCGGAGACCTTCGTCATCGACCGCCAGGGCCGGGTCGTGTACCACCACGTCGGCTACGGCGACTGGTCGCAGCCGCGCGTCGAGGCCGCGCTGCGCCGCCTGATTACCCGCGGAGAGTGGGACTTGGCCGCGCCCGCCCGCGGCCTCCACACCCCGTTGCGCCCGGAATGAGCCCGGTCCCGCGTCGTCCGAAATCCTCTTCTCCTACGAAGATGAATCCGAAGGAATGCAACCTGAAAGAAGGTGAGGGGGAGACGCCGCTTCTGACGGTCGTCATGCCGTGTTTCAACGAACGCACGACGATCCGGGAGATCATAAGGCGGGTTCTGGCCGTCCCCTTACGGTTGGAATTGATCGTCGTGGACGACGGCAGTACGAACGGCACGCGTGAGTTGTTGCATGAATTCGAGTGGGAAGACCGTTGCCGGATGCTCTTCCACGCACGGAATCAGGGCAAAGGAGCCGCCCTGTCCACCGGGTTGGCCGCGGCAACGGGCGACGTGATCGTCGTCCAGGATGCCGACCTGGAATACGATCCGGCCGAACTCCCCGAACTCTACGAACCCATTCGTCAGGGCAGGGCGGACGTGGTGTTCGGCACCCGGTTTTTCGGAGGCAAGCTCCAGCGGGTGCATATGTTCTGGCATAAAGTCGGCAATCGATGCCTGACGTTCTGGACGAACCTGCTGTTCAACAGCACGCTCACCGACATGGAAGTCTGTTACAAGATGTTCCGCCGGGAGGTGATCGAGGGCGTCACGATTCGGTCGAAACGGTTCGACGTGGAACCCGAACTCACGGCCAAGATTCTCAAGTCCGGAAGATGGCGGATCTACGAAATCTCCGTCTCCTATCACGGCCGATCCTATGCCGAGGGGAAGAAGATCACGTGGCGTGACGGCGTTCGGGCGCTGTGGAGCCTGGTCAGGTATCGCTTCACGGATTGACGACCCTTGCAGTCAGACGCCGGTTGCGCGTTCTCGGGAGGCTTTACACCGACCCGCGGCCGTGTCTCGGTTCGAAATTTCGTCGTACTCCGACTTTTCTCCCCTGTTCGACAAGACCTGCCCCTACAGAACTCAGTACCGATAGAGAGACCGGCTTTGCTTCCTAACTCCCCTCTCCCTCCGGGAGAGGGCCAGGGAGAGGGTTCGGTCGCAGCAGGGAATCCCCTGAAAGTTCCAACCGAGACACGCCCCGCCCGCGGCGCTCGGTATCCAACCGGGCTCCGTGTGGTATAGTGGGCGGCCCGAAAAATGGCAGGCCGAGCGGAATCGAGAGTACGCAAGGGAAGGGCAGGACCGATGCACGGAACATCACCGCGGCGGCGGGTCGGATGGACGGTCGGACTGGTCGCCGTGGCGCTGCTGTTCGGCGGGCTGGGGCGCAGTCTCGTGTCGGCCGTGGACCGCGGCACCTACGAGAACCTCGAAGCCTTCACCAGCGTGCTCGCCATCGTACAAAAGAACTACGTCGAAGAAACGGCGACCCAGGAACTGATCGAGGGCGCGATCGACGGCATGTTGAGCGCGCTCGACCCGCACAGCGCGTATCTCACGCCCGACTCCTACAAGGAACTTCAGGTCGATACCGAGGGGACCTTCGGCGGCCTCGGCATCGAGATCACGATCCGCGACGACGTGCTGACCGTGGTGTCGCCGATCGAGGACACGCCCGCCTACCGCGCGGGGGTGCAGGCCGGAGACCGGATCATCAAGATCGAAGACGAACTCACCAAGGACATGTCGCTGATCGACGCGGTCAAGAAGATGCGCGGCAAAAAGGGGACGCGCGTCACGATCTCGCTACGCCGAGAAGGGGTGCCGCGGCTGATCGACGTGTCGATCGTGCGCGAGGTGATCCAGATCCGCAGCGTCAAGTGGAAAATGCTGGAAGATGGGTACGCCTACATTCGGATCACCCAGTTCCAGGACCGGACCAGCGGAGACTTGGATCGCACGCTGCGCCAACTCGCGCAGGACCACGGCCCGCTGCGCGGCATGGTTCTGGACCTGCGCAACAACCCCGGCGGGCTGCTCAGCCAAGCCGTCAAGGTCTCGGACCTGTTCCTGGATTCCGGCATGATCGTGTACACCGAAGGGCGCCTCGAAAACCAGCAACAGAAATACTTCGCGCGGCCCGGCGGCGATACCGAAACCCCGATGGTCGTCCTGATCAACAACGGCAGCGCGAGCGCGTCGGAAATCCTGGCCGGCGCGGTGCAGGACCACGGCCGCGGGGTGCTCCTCGGCACCAAGACGTTCGGCAAGGGCTCGGTGCAGACGATCCTGCCGGTCGAGGGCGGGGCCGCGTTGCGACTGACCACCGCGATGTATTTCACGCCCAGTGGGCGCTCCATCCAGGTCACCGGCATTGTCCCCGACATCGAACTGGAGAACCTGCCCGAAGCCTATGTCGCCCTGCGCCGCCGCCACAGCGTGCGCGAAAAGAACATGCCCGGCCACTTCGACAATGCGGAGGAAGCCAACGCCGACGAAGTCCCGGCCGGCGCACCTGACGACGCTGCCGACGCGCCGCCGGACGGCGAGGAAGATCCGCTTGCCGGTCTGCCCGAAATCGACGTGCAGGAAGGCGAGCTGGGCAAGGACCCGCAACTCGACCGGGCGCTCGAGATCCTCAAGTCGCCGGACGTTCCGCAGACGACCGTCGCGGAAGCGCACGCTTAGCCCTGCCGGTCCTCTCCCCGCCCATGAAGCCCGCGTCCGTCGATCCGCCTCGTGCGCGCGTCCTGTCGGTAACCGCGTTGGCGGGCCTGATCCAGGGCACGCTGGAAGCGGACTTCGGCGAGGTGTGGGTCGTGGGGGAGATTTCCGGGCTGCGCGTCCCCCCGTCCGGCCACATGTACTTCACGCTCAAGGACGCCAAGAGCCGACTCCGCGCGGTGATGTTCCGCGGCGATGCACGCCTGCTGCGCTTCCGGCCCGAAGACGGTCTGCAGGTGCTCATCAAGGGCCGCGTCAACCTCTATACCGTGCGCGGCGACTTGCAGGTCTATGCCGTCAGCATGGAGCCGCGGGGCCTGGGCGAGCAGCAACTCGCGCTGGAGCAACTCAAGGCCAAGCTCGCCGCGGAGGGGCTGTTCGCCGCGGAACGCAAGCGGCCCCTGCCGTTCTTTCCGAGCCGCGTCGGCGTGGTGACCGCGCTCAAGGGCGCCGCGGTACACGACGTGCTCACGCTTTTGCACGAGCGCTGCCCCCATACGCGGGTCGTCGTGCGGCCGGCCAAGGTGCAGGGCGCGGGCGCCGGTCTGGATATCGCCGCGGGCGTCAACGATCTGAACGAACATGGGCAGGTCGAGGTCATCATCGTCGGCCGCGGGGGTGGTTCGCGCGAGGATCTGGCCGCCTTCAACGACGAAGTGGTGGTCCGCGCCATTGCCGGCTCGCTCGTGCCGGTGGTCGCCGCGGTCGGCCACGAGATCGACGTGAGTCTGGCCGATCTGGTCGCGGACAGCCGCGCCCCGACTCCGAGTGCCGCGGCCGAAATGGTCGTTCCGGCCTGGGCCGACCTTGCCGCGCGCGTAGCGGACGACGCCCGCGCGTTGTCCACCGCACTCCGCCGCGGGCTCGCGGAACGGCGCGCGCACGTCGTCGGGCTGCGGGGACGCATCCGCGATCCGCACTATCGGATCGACGCGCTGCGCGGCCGGCTGCGCGTGGCCGCGGGGCGGTTGGGTTCCGCGATGCAGCACGTCACCGTGGCGGCCAGGGGGCAGGTGAAGGACACCGCGGCCACGCTCAACAGCCTGAGCCCGTTGGCGGTATTGGGCCGCGGCTACAGCCTGACGCGCACCCTGCCCGACAACCGGCTGGTCCGCGACGCCGCCACGTTGCACCCTACCGACTTGGTCCGGCTGACGTTCGCGCGCGGCGAAGCGCATGCGCGGATCGAGCACGTCGAAACAGCGAGGGAATAGATGGAAAAACCCGAGGAAGCGGCGAACGGCGTATCCGCGCCGGCGGATCGGAAGTTCGAGGACGTCCTGTCCGACCTGGAACGTGTGGTCGAGAAGCTGGACGCCGGCGACCTGCCGTTGGAGGATTCGCTGCAAGCCTTCGAAGAGGGGGTGGGCTTGGTGCGGTTTCTGGAAGAGAAGCTGACCGAGGTGGAACAGCGGGTCGAGGTCCTCACCCGGGACGCGGGCGGCCTGTTCCACAGCCGGCCGCTGGAAGGCGACGACGAGGCCGAATCCGACGAGGCGGACCGGAAGGACGGGGACGGGTGAAGCTCGAACCCTATCTGGAACGCCGCCGGCGGCTGATCGACCGGGCGCTCGAACGGCTGTTGGCCGACCACGACCCGCCGCCCAAGACGCTGGGCAAGGCGATGGCGTACAGCCTGTTCTCCGGCGGCAAACGCATCCGCCCGATTCTGGCGCTGGCCAGCGGCGAGGCGGTCGGCGCGCGCGTACAGCGCATTCTGCCGTATGCCTGTGCGTTGGAGATGATCCACTCCTACTCGCTCGTGCACGACGACCTGCCGGCCATGGACGACGACGACCTGCGCCGCGGCGCGCCGACCAACCACGTGGTGTTCGGCGAGGCGATGGCGATTCTCGCCGGCGACGGGCTGCTGACCGAGGCGTTTCGGGTCATGGCCCGGGCCGCGCTCAAGCGCGGGCAGGACCGCACCGCGGCGCTGCGCGCGATAGGGGAAGTAGCCGCGGGCGCCGGCATGGCGGGTATGGTCGGCGGCCAGGTAGCCGACATCGAAGCCGAACATCAGAAGCCGACGCGCCGGCGGGTCGAATACATCCACACGCGCAAGACCGGTGCGCTGTTGCGCGCGTCGGTGCGCGTCGGGGCGCTGGTCGGCGGCGCCGGGCCGCGACAATACGCGCACCTCGACCGCTACGGTTCTGCGGTCGGGCTGGCTTTTCAGGTGACGGACGACATCCTGGACGTCGAAGGCGGCACCGCGAAAACCGGCAAACGGGTCGGCCGGGACGCCGAACTCGACAAGGTCACCTATCCGGCTGCGCTGGGCATGGCGAAGACCAAACGGTATGCGCGGGAACTCCTCGACACCGCGCTCGGGGCGCTGGAATCCTTCGGTCCTCCGGCAGAACCGTTGCGACAGATCGCCCGCTTCGTCGTCGAGCGCGCGGTATCGGACGAGACCGCGGCGCGGGCCGACGCGCGCTCGTGAGCCAACGTAAACGTCTCGACCTGCTGGTCGTGGAGCGCGGCTTGGCCGACAGCCGCGCCCAGGCCCGCGCGCTGATTCTGGCCGGCGCGGTGATCGCCGCCGAGCAACGCGTGGACAAGCCGGGGAGCCTCGTCGATCCCGCAACCGCCCTGCGCCTCAAGGCCGGTACACGGCCCGCGTACGTCAGCCGCGGCGGGCAGAAGCTCGAAGCCGGCCTGCGTTCGTTCGGCCTGAACGTGGCCGGCAGCGTGGTCCTGGACGTAGGCGCTTCCACGGGCGGATTCACGGACTGCCTCTTGCAGCACGGCGCGGCCAAGGTCTTTGCCGTGGACGTCGGCTACGGGCAATTGGCCTGGAAGCTGCGCCGGGACCCGCGCGTAGTCAGCCTGGAACGCCGGCACGTCCGCAGCCTGTCGCCCGACGAACTGACGCCGACGCCCGGCGTGGCCGTCATCGACGCGTCGTTCATTTCGCTGACGCTGGTTATTCCCAAGGTACTGAGCCTGATAACGGACCGCGGCCGGATACTGGCCCTGGTCAAGCCACAATTCGAGGTCGGCAAGGGCCGCGTCGGCAAGCGTGGCGTGGTTCGCGACTCCCGCCTACACGCCGAAGTCCTGAACCGCTTACAGGCGCACGCCGACGCCTGGGGCGTAGACGTCAAGGGCATTGTCGAGTCGCCGCTGCGCGGCCCCAAGGGCAACGTGGAATTCTTCCTGTATCTCGAAAAGCGATGACAAGTTCGTCTGTATTTTCGACACTTTGATTCCAGAATAGCTCAGTTTGAAGATTGCTTGCCTGTGCCGGCTGCAACCCGAACCTCCTGACTGACTAGCTGATTTCTCCTTACAAGAGGCGAAGTGGGAAAAGGTTGTACGGATGAGTTTCGGGGGCTTGGCGCAGGCGATTACTCCAGTCCACCGAGGACGCCTGCGACGTTGATGTGGAAGACATGCACGAGCCAATTCATCGGGACGATGAGTGCAGAACACTCCCACGGGTCGGGTGAGCCGTATAGGGAGATGCGGCCAAGGCGCTTGAAGTTCGGGACGAAAACACCATATTATCGGGGTCATGTGGTATAGGGTCATAGCAGAAGGGGCGCTTGAGTCGATAGACGATCTTCTTGCGTTCGTCCGACATTGCTGATTGGGTCTGGTGATCGATGGAAAGGCGCTCGCAGACTACACGTGGTGAACAAATGAGATATGTTGATTCAAGCGTCCTTTCCGAAGATCAGACTCTTGCCCACTGGATGAAAGAAGCATCCGAATCAGGTATTGAGGAATTCCGGTGTCAGGCGGGATATTTTACTCTTGAAGGGGCTGCAATCTTGCTTGCCACCATCGCAAAATGTGCCAGGCAAAACGCAAGGATATCTCTTCTGTTGGGCTCAAATGGGGGAACGACTCTCGCCAGTCATGTCGCATATCTGGCTGGGAAGCTGGATGTCCCGAGAGAAAACGTGTCTTTGGGAATAGTGAAGTTTTCTGATTCGCTTTTTCATCCGAAAGTATATGCGTTCTCAAGAACCGACGGGTCAAAGACATGTTATGTAGGCTCCGCGAATATGACAGGAGCTGGGGTATCAGGAAAAAACGTTGAAGCAGGTATAATCCTTGATACCGTTGAGGGCGACGATGGTAAAATTTTGGACCAAATATCTGAACGGATAGAGTTCTGGTTCGACGACAATCTGGCTGGACTTACCGTAGTCGGAGGCCCAGATGACATTGATAGACTGTTGGAATCCAAAAGCTTGGCTCAGGAGCCGAAGGCACGGAATCGGGATCCTGGTGAGGAAGGCGCAGTCGCCTCCGAAAAATCGGATCTGGTAGCTTTCAGACGTAAACCGCTTTTCACGTTACCGGCTCTTCCTGCAGACGCCAGAGGGAAGAATGAACAGTCGGGACCGTTCTCCGACCTTTCAGCACGAGAATTTGAGACTTTGACTGCGCGTACGGAAGCGAGTTTTCATTATCCGCAGGGAACGCACCTTGGGCACATTCTAAGTATCCTTTTTTATTTCTCTGGTAATCGCAATGGCACTCCGTTCGATGATGAATTCATCAGACTCAGTGGTGGCTTTGGCCAGGGGCGAATAGCTACATACAGGCGACAAGTCAAATTCAAATTGCTCGCCTCGATGGAACTGGGCCTTATTTCGGATATTCGGCTTTCGGACGACATATCGGACTATAAGGTTGTTTTGACCTAACGGGGAAAGAGTCTATGGAATTTAATCGATCCATTTCTCGATACGAAGATTCTCATGCTTGAGAGAGAACAGAGCGGAATGTATTCGACAAAGATGCGGCTTGAAGCGCGAGAATACAACGCTATCGTAGCAGCAGCCTTGGATAAATCGGACGACCTCAAAACTGTTTACCTGGATGTAATGCTGGATACGCCCGCGGTAGATCAGATGTTGCAATTGCTGAGGACCCATGAATCGGGAGTTCCTATACCCAAAAAACAGATATATGAAGAGTTTTTTCGATTCCTACCGGTGTTGGATTTCTGCAATGCCGTTGGAATAAACCCGGCGACCGATGAGGGGGCCAGGCATCGATGCCCGTTTTTGCTGAACATTCTGGAAAGCTGCGGATTGCTTGGTCAGTCTTTGACAGATGTGACCCTGACTGGCTAGGTTTGTGCTGTCAAGGTCGATAGTATTCAGTGCTGGATGAACCCATGCCGAATCGATCCCATAGAAACGCCGCTCACATTGGCATGAACCATCTCAGAAAGCAGGGGCTGTCCCACGCTTCTGAAATCGGGATGATGCGGGTTGTGCCTAACAAGACGTTTCATATTGTCTGGGTAGGAGATTGCATGGATTCCCTTCGACGAGTTCCGAGCGATTCAATCCAACTGGTCGTCTGCGATCCTCCGTATAATATCAATGTCGCCGAATGGGACGATTTCGACGACTATGTCGATTGGGCTGGGCTTTGGATCTCGGAAGTCGAACGTATTTTAGCACCTTCTGGAAACTTCGTTCTTTTTGGAGGGCTTCAGTATCAGAGCGAAGTCGGATCGGGCGATCTGCTCAGTTTGATAAGCTGGATGAGGAAACACAGTAATATGCTGTTGGTGAATCTGATCATTTGGAACTATCCAAACGGTATGGGCGCGCATCGGTTTTTCTCTAACCGCCACGAGGAAATTTTTTGGTTTGCAAAAACCAGAAAATACTTCTTCGATCTTGACTCAGTGCGTCGCAAGCTCGATCCTGATACTCTCGCAGCCTACAAAAAAGATAAACGGCTAAATCCAAGTAGTTTAGATAAAGGGGTCAACCCGACCAATGTTTGGCGAATTCCCCGCTTGAATAGCAATTCAAGAGAACGGGTAGGGCACCCCACCCAAAAGCCGAGAATATTGATCCAGCGGCTGATACGCGCTCTTTCATATCCGGGATCGACAGTCCTGGACTTCTTTGCCGGTAGCGGGGTCACGACCGCAGTCGCAATCTCGGAGGGTCGGCATTCTATCTCAACTGATATAGACAGGGCGTTCCCGGGTTATCTGGAAATGCAGATCGCCTCTCAGCCCGACGCCGTGAATCTTTTTGATGTCGAACACCAGTTAATAGTAGAAGACTGCTGGTCAGAGCATCCTGTGTTTTCTCTTTAGTTAGCAGGACGCCGGAAATATGAAATCAGTATGTTAGAGTAGATGATGTCACTCAGTCAGACGCTCCACACCGCAACCGAGCCGATCTGGAGCAAGACGCTCCGACATCCGTTCGTGTTGGGGATCGGGGACGGCAGCCTGCCGATCGAGAAATTCCGCTTCTATATGTGTCAGGATTACGTCTTTTTGATCGAGTACGGCCGCGTGCTGGCCCTGGCCGCGGCCAAGGCCTCGGACCTCGATGGAATGCAGCCGTTTGCCCGCCTGCTGGACGCCACGCTCAACCAGGAGATGGCGCTGCACCGTGAGTTCGCCGCGGAGTGCGGCATCAGCGCTCGACACCTGGAGGCCACGCAGCCCGCGCCGACTACGCGGGCCTATACCAACCACCTGTTGCGCGTCGCCTCGCTCGGCGACGTGGCCGAAATAGTCTGTGCGCTCCTGCCTTGCCAGTGGGGCTACAGCGAGATCGGGCAGTTGCTCTTGCAACGGGGCAGGCCCGCGGCCCCGGCGGCCTACGGTCGCTGGATCGACATGTACGCCTCCGCCGAGTTTGCCGAGTCCGCGGCGTGGCTGCGCGGAGAATTGGACCGGCTTGCGCCCGGCCTCGAAAGTACGGATCGGCTGGGGCGGTTCCACGACGTCTTCCAGACCAGCGCCCGCTACGAATATCTGTTCTGGGACATGGCGCACCGGCTGGAAGATTGGCCGGTGTAGGAGGGCGGGTTGCGTAGTGCTGCTTGGTGATGTCGGGACCCCCCACCGGCTCGCTCGTTGGTTCGCGGACTCCCCCTCACCCTTCGACCTTTCGGCAGACTTAAGGCACCGCAAGCTCAGGGACCGGGGGAATGATGAAAGGTTGCGCCTTGGTCCCCTTCCTCCGACTTGCGCAGGAATGACGAAGGGAAAGATATTCCGCCCAAGGAAGTCTCGAACCGATATACTGCCGAAATTCCTGATTGAACCATACCTCGCGGTCGTCGAGTCTTCCGGTCAGCCCTGTTCAATCTTGATGTTATGGGGTAGGCAGGAGGGCCGCCGGCTCTACATGACAGGCCGGTAAGGAGGCGTGAGCGTGGCTGAACCCCTGAATTTCCCGCGGCCCGTGCCGAACATCGACGACGAGGCGTTCTGGGACGGGTGTCAGAACGACGAACTGCGGATGCAGAGGTGTGCGGCCTGCAAGAAATACCGCTGGCTCCCGCGGCCCATGTGCCCGTACTGCAACGCGCTGGAACACGAGTGGGTCACGGTCAGCGGTCGGGGCAAAGTCTTTTCGTGGACCGTCATCGTACATCCGGTCCACCCGGCCGCGAACGAGAAGGTGCCGTACAACGTCGCGCAAGTACAGTTGGACGAGGATCCCGACCTGATCCTGGTCACGAATCTGGTCGAGATCGACAACGACGCCATTCGTATCGACCTGCCGGTCGAAGCGGTCTTCGTGGAACACGAGCCCGGCGTCAAAATCCCCAAATTCCGGCCCGTGTAAGACGAAGCCCGCCCCGGGGTGTCTCGTGCGACTCGAACTCGACGGCAAAATCGTCCTGGTCACGGGCGGCAGCAAGGGCATCGGTCGGGCGACCGCGTTGGGATTCGCCGCGGAGGGCGCGTCCGTTCTGATCTGCGCGCGAGGCCAAGCGGCGTTGGACGACACGGTTGCCGCTGCACCCGCGGACCGCGGCCGGATCGTCGGCGTCTCCGCGGACCTGACGCAGACGGACGCCATCGCGCGCGTGGTTGCGTGCTGTATCGACGAGTTCGGACGCGTCGACGTACTGGTCAACAACGCCGGCAGCGCGCGGCCGGGTCCGTTTCTCGAAATATCGGACGCCGACTGGACCGAGGACTGGACGCTCAAGTTCTTCGGATACGTGCGCATGGCGCGTGCGGTGTTGCCCCACATGCAGGCGCAGGGCGGCGGAGTGATCGTCAACGTCATCGGCACGGATGGCCTGCGCCCGATGGCCAACTACATGGTCGGCGGCGCAGCCAATGCCGCGCTGAACCACTTCACCAAGGCGCTGGCCGCGGAAGGCGCCACGCACGGCGTGCGCGTGGTCGGCGTCAACCCGGGGCCGATTCTGACCGACCGCTTGCAGCAATTCGTCACGACGCTCAGCCCGGAAAGCGGCTCGGTCGAGGAGGCGTTGCGCAAGATGACCCCGCTCGGGCGCGTGGGCGAGCCGCAGGAAGTGGCCGACCTCATCCTGTTTCTGGCATCGGCGCGCGCGGCGTTCATCCACGGCGCGAACGTCACGATAGACGGCGGCGCCAATCCGGGCCTGATCGGATAGCCCGGCCGGTGCGCTTCCGGTCGCGTGGCACGCCATACCGCGGTGAGATGAGCGGCATCCCCACCAATTGCGCGCTGTACGCGCGCATTCTGTCGGCCTTCATTGCGGACGAGGTGCGCAAGGTCGGCCTCGAACGGGTGGTCGTGGGCCTGTCCGGCGGGGTGGATTCGGCGCTTAGTGCCTGCTTAGCCGCCGCGGCTCTGGGTCCTAAAAACGTCCTGGCCGTGAAAATGCCGTACCGCACGTCGAGCGCGGAGAGCATCGCGCACGCCGACCTGGTCGTAGCCGCGACGGGCATCGCTGCGCGCACGGTCGATATTTCGGCGCAGATCGACGCGTACTTCGCCGGCGACCCGAACGCCGACCAGATGCGCCGCGGCAACAAGATGGCGCGTGAGCGAATGACGGTACTGTACGATCAGTCGGCACGCTGGAACGCGCTCGTGCTCGGCACGAGCAACAAGACCGAACTGTTGCTGGGCTACGGCACCTTGTTCGGGGACATGGCCTCGGCCCTCAATCCGCTGGGCGATTTGTACAAAACGCAGGTGTGGGCGCTGGCCGAGTTCGTCGGCGTGCCCGAACCTCTGGTGCGCAAGCCGCCGTCCGCGGACCTGTGGGCCGGCCAGACCGACGAGCAGGAGTTGGGTTTCGCCTACCGCGAGGTGGACGAACTGCTGTATCTGCTGGTGGACCAGCGCTATTCGCGCGACGCCCTACTTGCGCGCGGGTTCGCCGCGGACTTCGTCGACCGGATCGCGGCGCGCATTCGGGACTCGCAATACAAACGCCGGCTGCCCATCATCGCCAAGGTTTCGGCGCGCACGATCGACCGCGATTTCCGGTACGCGCGCGACTGGGGCCGTTGAGCGGCATGCCTCGACGGGACCCCGGCCCGCGGCAGCCGAATCCCGGCGCGTTGTACGTCGTCGCCACGCCGATCGGGAACCTGGAAGACGTCACCGTCCGGGCGCTGCGCGTCTTGCGGGAAGTCGATCTGATCGCCGCGGAAGACACTCGCCACACCCGTAAGCTCCTCGCGCATTACGACGTACCCACGCGGTTGACGAGCTATCACGACCACGCCGAAGCGGCCAAAACGCCGAAGCTGATCGACCGCCTGCACGCCGGAAAGAACGTGGCGTTGGTCAGCGACGCCGGCACCCCGGGTATTTCCGACCCGGGCTACCGTCTGGTCAACGCCGCGGCCGAAGCGGGCATCCGCGTCGTTCCCGTCCCCGGCCCTTCGATGGTGACCGCGTTGCTCAGCGTCGGCGGTCTGCCGACCGACCGCTTCGCGTTCGAGGGGTTTCTGCCCGCCAGGCAAAGTCGGCGCCGGCGCATGCTGCACGCCCTGCGCCGCGAACCGCGCACCCTGGTTCTGTACGAGTCTCCTCATCGTCTTTTGGATTGTCTGGACGACATCGTTGCGGAGTTGGGCGACCGCCGCGTCGTCGTCGGCCGCGAATTGACCAAACGGTTCGAGGAGATTCTGCGCGGCCCCATCCGCGAGGTCGCCGCGGAGTTGGGCAACCGTCCGGTCAAGGGCGAGGTCGCGCTACTGGTCGAGGGCTGGGACGGCGAGGAAGACCGAGCCGCGGGGCCGGTCGCGGAAGACCTGATGCGGCAGTTGCTGGCCGATGGAACGGCGCTCAAGGAAGCTGCGCGCACCGTCGGCGAGGCGTGCGGCCTGTCGGGACGCGAAGCGTATGCGCTCGGCCTGCGCCTCAAGGCGAAGTGAGAAAAGAGAATGCTTCCAGGCCGCGGGAAGTCTCAGTCCGAATTGTAGGGCTAGTCCGCTGGTACGATTCGGATCATCCCCTCCTTCTTGTCCCCTCTCCCTCCGGGAGAGGGCTAGGGTGAGGGTCCTCCAGTAACCATTGAATCGCACTGAAAACTACAAACCGAGACTCTCGACTCGCGCCCGCGCTGGAAGGGCCGCGCGGAAATTGGTAAGAAATCCGCCGAGCCTTCAATACCGTGGCGGACGCATGATCGTCCCGCGACCCCGACAAGGAGAACCCGCATGGCGCTCGACTACGACAACATCATCGACGCGGACGGCCACATCCTGGAGCCGGCCGACGCGTGGGAACGCTACATCGACCCGGCCTATCGAGACCGCGCGTTGCGCCTCCGCACGCACGACGGGCGCGAGGTGATGGAGATCAACGGCAAGCCGTCGCGCTTCTTCGACGTCCGCTCGCTGAGCGGCCTGGGCGGCATGGGCAAGGACCGACAGGAACTCGAAACGCTCATGCAGCAGCCTTATCCGGGCCACCCGCCGTTCGGCGCCATGGACCCGAAAGAGCGTGTGGAACTGCTCGACCGCGAAGGAATCGCCAAGGCCATTCTGTACCCAAGCCTCGGGCTGACTTGGGAATGCGAACTGGACGACGCCGAGTTGTCCCTGGCGTACGCGAAAGCCTACAATCGCTGGATCTGCGACTTCTGCTCGGACACCGACGGCCGCCTGATCGCCATTGCGCACATCTCGCTGGCCGATCCGGTGGCCGCGGCCGCGGAACTGGAGCGGGCGGTACGCGAAGGGGCCAAGGGCGCGTTTCTGGCCCCGTACACGTTGACGCGCGTCCCGCACGCCCATCCCGACCACGACGCCTTCTGGGCCAAGGCGCAGGACCTCGGCGTGCCGGTCGCCATTCATCCGATGGCCGAGCACCCCAAAATTCGGACCTACCAGCGCTTCGACGGCATGAAGTCCGCGCGCTGGCTGCAGAATGCGCTGGGCATGCAGGGGCCACAGCAGGCCCTGTACGGCCTGTTCCAGTGGGGGCTGTTCGACCGCTTCCCGGACGTCAAGGTCGTGCTGCTCGAATCGGGCGCGGGCTGGATCGGGGCCGCGCTGGACCGCATGGACACCACCTTCGAGACGACCTTGGGCGACGGCGTGCCGCTCAAGGAGAAGCCCAGCGTCTATTTCAAGCGCCAGTGCTGGATTTCGGGCGACCCGGACGAGCGCGCGCTGGCGCACATCGTGGAGTACGTGGGTAACGACAAGTTCTTCTGGGCGACCGATTACCCGCACTTCGACCATCCGGGCAACTACATGGAAGAACTCGAAGACCTCGTGGCCTCACTGTCGGAGACCGCCTGCAACAACCTGCTCGGCGACAGCGTCGCCCGGGTGTACAACCTCTGATTGAGCATAGTGCGACGGGAGCAATACGCTCGCAGGTTCGTGTCAACGCCGGGTGAGATCACAACTTGAGATTTTTCTCACCCCAGCCTCTCTCCCTTCCCTTCGACAGGCTCAGGGACCAGGGAAAGGGTTAGAGCCTGCCCCAGACTTGATCCGGGGCAGCAGCAGCGAACCATGCCGAAGGGTGTCGCAACGGGTACGGGACTCTCTTGTCTGTAATTCTCATTTCAAACCGATGTAGTCCCTGCCCCCGACCCGAGCGGCCGCGCCGCGGCGAACAGTGCGTCCATATCCAGCGCCGCGGCCAGGGTGTCGGCTACCCCGTCCAACGCGGCCTCGACGGTCGCAGCGTAATTCAACGACGACGCAGCGTTTCCGCCGGCGCGTCGGAGCCACTCACGGCGATACCGGTCGTTGGCGAACAGCCCGTGCAGATACGTTCCCTCGACGCGCCCGTCCGAACTGCGGGCGCCGTCCGCGGCCGTTTCGAGTTGGAACATCGGTCGTGCCAGCGCGGGGCCGCGCGACTGCCCGACGTGAATTTCGTACCCCGCGACCTCGGCGCCGGTCAGGGCACAGCGCCCGCGCGTCTCGCGGACGGTCTTTTCGCCCGCCATCGCGGTTTCCAGGTCGAGCAGCCCCAACCCGTTCGCGGACCCCGCCGGGCCGTCCGTTCCATCGGGGTCGTGCAGGTGGCGGCCCAACATCTGGAACCCGCCGCAGACGCCCAAGACGCGCCCGCCGCTCCTGGCGTGCGCCAGCACGTCGTGGTCCCAGCCTTGGGTGCGCAGAAACGCCATGTCGCCGAGCGTCGATTTGGTGCCGAACAGGATCACGACGTCCACGTCGCGCGGAATCGGCCGGCCGGGCGGTACGAACCGGAAGTCCACGTCCGGCTCCATCCGTAGCGGGTCGGCATCGTCGAAGTTCGCCAAGCGGGACAACATCGGCGCGGCAATCCGTACTCGTCCGGCGCGTCCCGTCTGCTGGTGTGGGGACGGCACCGCGTCTTCCGCGGGAAGCCCGGCCGCGGCCGGCGCCCACGGGACCACGCCGAAACACGGCCAGCCGGTGCGCCGCGCGATGAAGGACACGCCGGCGTCGAACAGCGTCGGATCGCCGCGGAACTTGTTGACCGCGAATCCGACGATCAGCGCGGCGTCTTCCGAGTCCAGCACGGCGTGCGTGCCGACCAGCGCGGCAATCACGCCCCCGCGGTCGATGTCGCCAAGGAGACACACGGGCACGCCCGCGGCGCGGGCAAAGCCCATGTTCGCAATGTCGCCGGCCCGCAGATTGACCTCGGCCGGGCTGCCGGCACCTTCCACGATGACCAGGTCGTGCGTGGCGACGAGGCGGGCGAAACTCTCCATCACCGCGGCCAGCAGACGGGCGCGACCGTCCGGGTAATGCGCGGCGTCCAGCACGCCGACCGGTCGGCCGTGCACGACGATTTGCGCGCCCCGGTCGGTCTGCGGTTTCAGGAGCACCGGGTTGAAGTCCGTATGGGGAGCGAGTCCCGCGGCGCGTGCCTGCACGGCCTGGGCGCGGCCGATCTCCCCGCCGTCCACGCACACCGCGGCGTTGTTCGACATGTTCTGCGGTTTGAACGGGGCCACGCGCAGCCCCCGCCGGGTAGCGAGCCGGCACAGCCCGGCGACTACGACGGACTTACCGACGTTCGAGCCGGTCCCCTGAATCATAAGGGCGCGTGCGGTCATCCCGGGCCGCCTTCACAGAGCCGTCCGACCCCGCCGCTGTGGTGTCCGCTCCGCTGCTCAGGCGGACAGATGCACCACCGCTGCCCGTGCAACCGGGACGAATGCCCCGGTTATCGTCTCCACAAGTTGCGTAAGCGGCACCCAGCGCCGGCGTCGGTCGGTCTCGTAGTCGTCCACCTCGCCGGTGACGTGTGCGGCGAAGAAGGAAAAGCGGCGCGGCCCGTGCTTACGGTCGAGTTCGAGGGTCTTCAGCAGCGGCCCGGTGCGGACCGTATAACCGCTTTCTTCCATGCACTCGCGTGCCGCGGCCTGTGCCAACGTCTCGCCCGGGTCCACCGTTCCAACCGGGAATATCCACTCGTGGGGCCGCCGTCTGGCGGTGATGACGAGAACTTCGATCCCCCCGTCCGCGGTCCGTCGGGAGGCGACGACGCCGGCTTTCTGACCCGCGACCGAAGCGGGGGAGGGCGATTGTTCACGGGGGGACATACGCCGGCATCATGCCGGTGACGCCTGCGGGGCGCAAGCGAACACCGGTTCGAGAAGGGGAACGGTGCGAAGTTTCACCGACTGGACGCCGTTTTTCCGTCATTGCTGTACAAAAGGCACCGAAGTTCAGGGACTTCCCCAACCCCAAGTTCGCTGAGCCTACGGTGCCCTGAGCTCGGTTGGTGAGCCTGTCGAACCATGTCGAAAGGTCGAAGGATCTCAACGAACCCCGAGGGGACTCTCGCGCTCACACGCGGCCCTCGCCCCCGGCCTTTCGACAGGCTCAAGGACCTTCCCCGCCTTCCCCCTCAGTTCGTTGAGCCTGCGGTGCCTTGAGCTTGTCGAAGGGTCGCAACGAACCCCGATGTCACCTTGGCCTTCGCATCCCACCCCGGCCCTTTGACCATTAGGGCCTTTTGTATGTAATTCCCTTTGGGGGACATCGGGCTCCATGTGCATGTGTAGGGGAACCCCCTGTGGTTGCCCTTGAACGAGGAAGGGCCGGCTCAGGAGCCTGCCCCTACGCAACGAGTAGCCGTTTGAATTCCTACTGAAGCACTTCCCGACGGTCGTCCGCGTTGCCGGTCAGGGTCGGGAGGGCTAGAATATCCGCATGTGGGGCAGGATGATGATGTGGTGGTGGCGACGCTTGTGGCTGCCCGCAGTCGTGGCGCTCTTTGCGCTGCTGATCCATTCCACCGTGTCCGGCGAACGAGGGCTGTTCCACCTGCTCCGGCTCAGCGAGGAACAGCGGCAACTCGAAGATCGCGTCCGCGTCCTGCTGCGCGAAAATACCGATCTCAAAGAACGTCGCCGTCGGTTACGGACGGACGACTTCTTTCTGGAGAAAGTCGCGCGCGAAGGGCTCGGGTTGGCGCGCGAGAACGAGATCATTTATCGCTTCCTCCCCGACAGGGCGCCGCGGCCGCAGTAATTCGCCGGAGACGCCCGCATCGTCGGCAGGACCCGCCTGCTATACCACCACGGCGCCGCGGCGCTTGACAGTCTCCGGCTGCGTAGATAGTCACCCCGCCTGAACCTGCTTCAGGTGCCCATCCGGGGCGAAAACGGGAAGCCGGTGCGAATCCGGTGCGGTCCCGCCACTGTGATGGGGAAGTCGCTCTCGATCATGCCACTGTCGGCAGACGCCGACGGGAAGGCCGACGGGCGGCGGCGAGGCTCCGCCTCCGAACCCCTCAGTCAGGAAACCTGCCTGAAGCCACGAACCGGCCTCTCCGCGGAGGGAGAAAGGTTGCGACGTGGAATCAGCTTGGACCCGCAGACCGTCGGTTGATCGAACCGGCACCGCGCCTGCCCGTTTCCAGCAGCCCGCCCCATACGTCCGTTCCTCTTCCCGCCCGGGAGACGGCCTCCCCGAGGAGGGAAGATGGCACGACACCCGTATCGTTTCGTCTGCGGCCTGACCGCCGCATTTCTCATTCTGGCCGTGAGCGGCCCGACCGGCCCGGCCTCCGCGCAGACGCCGTCCGCGGGGGTCGAGACGGGGGAGCCGACGCCCGGAGCAGAACCGGCCCGGCCGGCTGCCGTCCGGCTGGACCCCGTCATCGTCACGGCGTCCAGGCTGGAAGAATCGTTGTCGCAGACCCCCAGCGCGGTGACGGTCATCACCGAGGCAGAGATCGTCCAGCGTCAGACCACCGACCTGTTCGAGCAGTTGCGCGCGGTGCCGGGTTTCACCCTCGTCCAGAGCGGCAGCCGAGGCGGGGTGACGTCGCTCTTCACGCGCGGGGGCGAGTCCGACCACAACCTGATTCTGATGGACGGCGTGAAAGTCAACCGCGGCGGCGGATATTTCGATTTCGCCGACGTTTCGACGCTGGGTGTGAGCCGTGTCGAAGTCGTGCGCGGCCCGCAGAGCGCGTTATACGGGTCGGACGCCATGAGTTCGGTCATTCAACTCCTGACGCCGCGCGGGCAGGGGCCGCCGCGCGCCACGCTGGGCTTCCGCGCCGGCAACCCCGGCACCTTCGAAGAACGCGTCGGCGTGTCGGGCGGAACGGCGCTGTACGGCTACAACCTGGCCGTCGGGCGGATCGACAGCGAGGGCATCGTGCCGATCAACAACGATTACGGCAGCACGACGGCCGCCTCCCGCTTCGACCTCGACCTGGGCGACGATCTGCATCTGATGACGACCGTCCGCTACATCGACAGCCGCTTCCGGTTTCCGACCAGCAGCGGGGACCTGATCGACGGGCCGAACGGCAAACTGGATCCCCGGGCCTACACCGAGAACCGCCGGCTCATCCTCGGACCGCGGGCCGTGTATCAGGCCGCGCCGTGGTGGCGGCAGACCCTCCAACTCGGGCTGTTGTCCGACTGGTACACCTACCGCGACCCGCGGGACGAGGGGATCGATTCCGCGTCCTACGTCAGCCGCACGCGGGAATCCCGGCTGTCCGCGGACTATACGTCCGACTTCTTTCTGCCGCGGATGCTCGACGTCCGCCCGACGTTCACCCTCGGCGGCTACGTGGAAAGCGAGCACATCGACCAGAAGACCCTGTTCGTGTCCGATTTCGGCTCCTCGCCCGGCCGACTCGACGCCAGCCGCAACGCGCAGGCGTTCTACTCCCAACTCCGCCTGGAGTGGTGCGAGATGCTGTTCGTCACGTCCGGCTTCCGGCTGGACGATGCGTTTACGTACGGCACGCACGTCAACCCGCGCGCCGCGGCGGCCTTCGTCGTCCCCGGCCTGCACACCAAGCTGCGCGGCGGATACAGCGAGGGTCTCAAAGCCCCGAGCTTTTCCGAGAATTTCAGCAATTCGGCGTTTTCCCGGGGCGACCCGAACCTGGAGCCGGAAGAATCCACGAGTTGGGAAATCGGCCTGGATCAGCCGCTCCGATTGGCCGGGCTCGGCGCCGAGGCGAACCTGACGTGGTTCTCGACCAGGCACAGGAATCTGATCGCCTATACGTTCACGTCCGCGCCGGCGCCGACGTTTCTCAACGTACAGCGTACCCGCAGCCGGGGACTCGAAGTCGGGGGGCGCGCCTTCCTGCCCTACGGCCTCACGCTGCGCGGCTCGTACACGTATCTGAACACCAAGGTGCTGGAAGGGCCGGCGAGCGGCGCGTACGCGAAAGGCGGGCCGCTCATTCGCCGGCCGCGGCATCTCGGATCGTTGACCCTGAACTACGCCGGCGACCGCCTGAACGTCAACTTCCACCTGTACCTCAAAGGCAACACGACCGACTACAGTTTCGCATCGGGCGGCCGCCTGCTGCTCGACGGCTACACCCGGGCGGACGTGGCCCTGTCGTACCTAGTGTTCGAGGAACGCTGGGGCATCCGCAGCCTGACCCTGGAGGGCGGGGTGAAGAATCTGTTCGACGCCGACTATCAGGACGTCCCGAATTTTTCGTCCGCGGAAACGACGTTTCTGGCCGGGTTCCACGCCGAGTTCTGAGCGAGCCGCGCATGTCCGTTCTGCCGACGCCGCGGGCGCTGCTCCGCGCCAGCCTGTGGCTGCTGGGCGCGCTGCTGCTGGCCGCCTGCGTCTATCGGGCGCACGCGGTACGCGGCGCCGTCGCCGAGCCGGCGTTCCCCCCGCGGCGGGTCGTATCCATGACCCTGGCCGGGGACGAGATCCTGTTGGCGCTGCTGCCGCCGGAACGGATCCTCGCCTTGAGCCACTTGGCCGACGACCCGCAGTATTCGCACGCCGTCGCCTCCGCGGCGCGTGTCCGGCATCGCGTGCGGGCCGACGCGGAACAGGTGCTCGCCTTGCAGCCGGATATGGTGGTGCTCAGCGCCTCGGCATTCACCGGGGTTACGGCACGCGAACTGCTGCACCGGACGGGCGTGCCGCTGTGCGAACTGCCGTGGCACGACTCGTTGGCCGGCGTCCAGCAGAACGTCCTGGCCGTCGGCCGGGCGGTTGGCGCGCTGTCGCGGGCCAGGTGGCTGGTCGCCGCAATGGACCGCCGATTGCGCGCCGTGCAGGAACGGGTGGCCGGCGCGCCCCGGCCGCGGACGCTGTACTATTTTCCGGGCGGCTTCACGGCCGGCCGCGGGACGGCGCTGCACGAAATGATCGAACGCGCGGGCGGACGAAACGTGGCAATCGAGGCCGGCATCCGCGGGGTGAAGCAGATCGCGCGGGAGGTCCTGGTCGATCTCGATCCCGAGGTGATTCTGGTCGGCGGCACGTCCGACGAGGACAGCCTGCGATCCGTCTTGCTGGCCGACCCGAGTCTGGCCGCGGTGGACGCCATTCGACGGGAACGGGTGGAGGTCGTCACGGGGCCGTCGGCCGGGTCACTGTCGCACCACGTGGTCAACGGGGTGGAGATCATGGCGCGGCTGCTCCATCCGACGGCGTTTCCCGACGTGCCCGCGCCGGTTCCTCTCCATGCCCGGACGTTCTGATTCCGCGCCGCGGCGCTGGACGTTGGGCGCGTGTGCCGGCGTGCTGGCCGTGTCGGTGATCGTGGCCGTCGCCTGGGGGCCGGTCGCGATTCCGCTCGAAACCACGGCGCGCCTGTTGTGGCGGGCGCTATTCGAGTTGCCGGTCGAGGGCCAGGAACGCGCCCAGGCCACCATCGTGTATCTGATCCGCCTGCCGCGCGTACTGGCCGCGGCCCTGGTCGGCGCGAGTCTGGCCGTCGCCGGCGCGATCATGCAGGGGCTGTTCCGCAACCCGCTCGCCGACGCCGGCCTGATCGGCGTGTCGAGCGGCGGCGCGCTGGCCGGCGCGCTGGTCATCGGGACCGGCTTGGCCGCGGGCGCCTCGTTCGTGCTGCCGCTCGCCACGTTCGCCGGCGCGCTGGGGACCGCGTTCGGCGTGTATCTGTTCGCCACACGCCGCGGCCGCACCGCGCTCACCCATCTGCTGCTCGTCGGGATTGCGGTCAACACGCTGTTCGGATCGCTGACCACGCTGATCCTGAGCCTGTCGCACTACGAGGTCTCGCGCCAACTCCTGTTCTGGCTGATGGGCGGCCTGGACGGGCGGAGTTGGCCGCATGTGCAGATGATGCTGCCGTTCGCGCTGGCCGGGTTTCTGCCGGCGCTGTGTTTCGCGCGCGACCTGAACGTGCTGACGCTCGGCGAAGAGACCGCCACGACGCTCGGCCTGCGCGTAGAGACCGTCAAGCGCTGTCTGCTGGTCCTGTCCGCGCTGCTCGCCAGCGCCGCGGTCTCGGTCAGCGGAACGATCGGCTTCGTGGGGCTGGTCGTGCCGCACGCGGCGCGGCTGGTGGTCGGACCGAACCACCGCCGGCTGCTGCCGAGCGCCGCGCTGGGCGGCGCGGTCTTTCTGGTCTGGTGCGACCTGCTGGCCCGCACCCTGGTGCCCGGCGAGGAGTTGCGGCTGGGCATCCTGACGGCCTGCGTGGGCGCGCCGCTCTTTCTGCATCTGCTGTTGCGGCAGGAACGCGGCCAGCGGAGCGAGTCGTGACCGCTTCGGCTTTCAGCCTGCGCGGCGTCGGCTATCGGATCGGTTCGGCGCGCATCCTGGACGGCGTGGACTGCGAAGTTCCGGCGCGGCAGTGGACCGGCATCCTCGGGCCGAACGGCGCCGGAAAGTCGACGCTGCTCCGCATGCTGGCCGGGGTGCTGCCGCCCTCGGCGGGGGAGGTCGCGTTCCGCGGCAAGGCGCTCGCCTCCTGGTCCGCACGCGAGCGCGCCCGACACGTGGCGTTTCTTCCGCAGCGCACGGTGCTGACGTTTCCCTTTCAGGTCCGCGAGGTGGTCGGCATGGGCCGCACGCCCCATCTCGAACGCTGGCAGACGGAAGGGGTGGCCGACGCTCGCGTCGTCGCGCGGGCCATGCAGCGTACCGAGGTTGCCGATCTGGCCGGGCGCAACGTGCTGACGTTGTCCGGCGGCGAATTCCAGCGCGTCATGCTCGCCCGCGCCCTGGCGCAGGAGCCGGACGTCCTGCTGCTGGACGAGCCAACGACGAATCTGGACATGCGGCACGCGTTCGAGATGGTCGAGGTGCTGACTTCGCTGGTGCAGGCGGGCGTGACGGTAGTGAGCGTGATCCACGACGTGAACCTGGCGGCGTCCGCATGCGCGTCGGTCGTGCTCTTGCGCGCCGGGCGGGTGCACGCGGCCGGCGCCACGCGCGACGTCTTGACCGCGGACGCCATTCGCGCTGTGTATGCGGTCGATGTGGCCGTGGGAGAACATCCGCAGACCGGCGCGCCGCAATTCATGCCGTTCCGGCGCATGCCCCCGACCTGAACGCGCGCCGCATACGCGCCGCGGACGGAGGTGACGTGGACCGTTCTCCGTCCGCCTTCTCGTCCGCGGACTGGGCGCATCCGTTCAAGGAAACGCCCCGCCTGCTCCGAAAGCTCGACTTCCTGGTCGGTCGCTTCGCGGGCGAGGGTCGCTACGCGCACGGCGGCAGGCTATTCCGCAAGTCCGTCACCGGCGCGTGGGAGGCCGGCGGACAGTTCCTGAGTCTGCGGATGCGGGTCGCCTATCCGCTGGCCGACGGCAAGCTGGACGTGCACGAGGCGTGCGTGATGGTCGGCGTCGAGAATGACCGCCTCCAGGCGCAGGTGTACACCGACGCCGGCGACCGACACGACGTGACGCTCGATATGAGTGGCCGCGAAGTCTCGTTTGCCGACCGGCCGCCCGGACATAGCGATACGACGCGGCGCGCCCGAAAGATCCTCAAGCCCGCGGACGACGGCTTCGAAGAACTACTCGAAGTGGACACCGAGGCGGGCACCTTCGAGACGTATTCGCGCATCGTGCTGCGCAAGCAGGATTGACTCGCGGGCCGTATCCTAGTTCGAAAATCCGCCTCCCTCCCAATCCCCTCTCCCTCCGGGAGAGGGTTAGGGAGAGGGTCCCCGCTCTCAAGGGAACCAGACTTTGGCGTGGTTCGACCCACCGGCAGGCTCAGGAACCGCGGGGCCTGCCCCTCCACCTCAAGAGACGCGAAATTCAAACCGCGACACCACCGACGCAGAGGGCACTTGCCCGCCGCGGCGAGAATGGTAGAAAACTGGCCCGATGCGGCATGAGGAATGCCGGTTCCCCAACGCCCTGCTGACTCCCGACCGTCATCTGGAAAGGCAACATCGATGGTCCACCACCCTGCGACGTCCGGTTCACCGATCCGGTTTCTTTTCCTCCTTCCGTTCCTCGGCGTACTCGGATGTGCGCCCATGCCCGCCGACGACTCACCGCAATCCCAACTCCGACGATGGAACGTCGAGTTCAGCGAATCGGCCTTCCGCAGCCGGGCGCGGGCCGGGGACGCGACCGCGGTTCGGCTCATGCTGGAAGCCGGCATGGCGCCCGACGTGGCCGGCGCCCACGGCGAGACCGCGTTGCGCTCTGCCGCGACGAACGGCCGGCTCGAAATCGTCAAGCTGCTGATCGAAGCCGGGGCCGACGTCAACGTGGAGGACGCCGACGGGCTGACCCCCCTGCGCTATGCCGCGTACTACGGCCACAGGGACGTCGTGAAGACCCTGCTCGACAACGGCGCGGACGCAACGGGCGGCGCCGCGGACGGTTGGACCCCGGAAGCCGTCGCGTTCGGCCGCGGCCACCTCGACGTGGTGCGTATGCTCAAAGACGCCCGTTCCTGAGCCCCGCCGCGGCGCCGCGACCCGCGTCGGTCGAGCCGTCCGGTGCCTTGCGCCGGGACGAGCGCCGATATGGACCTCGCCCACTACGAACAACGTTTGCAGACCGTGTGCCTGCTCATCCTGAGCAGCGCCGCGGTCGCGGGGGTGCTGTACTGGCTGCGCCCGGTCCTGGTGCCGTTCGTGCTGGCCGTATTCATCGTCTATGGCCTGCTGCCGCTGGTCGAATTCCAGGTCTCCCGGCTTCGTCTGCCGCGCCCGCTGGCAGTCGGTTCGACGCTGGTGGTCGGCATCGTGCTGCTGGGCGGATTGGGCATGCTCATTTCCACGTCGGTCGCCCAGTTGCAGGCCAACAGCCACGCCTATCAAGCGTACATCGAGACGCTGGCCGCGCGGCTCTCGTCTATTTTCCCCGCAGCAAGCTTGCCGGCGGAGGGCAATCCGCTCGCCGGCGCGAACGTCGGCGGCGTGCTGCTCAGCACCGCGAACGCGGTCGTCGGCTTGGTGTCGCAGGGCGTGCTGGTACTGGTCATCGTCGTATATCTGCTGCTCGGGGGCGTGCGACGGCCCGGCCACCCCGCGGACACCTGGGCCGAGATCGAAACGGGCATCGAACACTACGTGGTGACCAAAGCGGCCATTTCGCTGGCGACCGGCGCCCTGGTCGGCGCGAGTCTGGCTCTGCTGGGGGTGGAGTTCGCGTTGGTGTTCGGGGTGCTGGCGTTTCTGCTGAACTTCATTCCCGGCGTAGGCTCGGTGATCGCGACGCTGCTTCCGCTGCCGGTCGTCGTCGTCAGTCCCGACATCTCGCCCTTGAGTGCGGTCCTGGCGATTGTCGTACCGGGCGTCATCCAGTTCGCCATCGGCAACGTCGTCGAACCGCGGTTGATGGGCGAGGCGCTCGACCTGCATCCGCTGGTGATCCTGTTGACCTTGATCGTGTGGGGCATGTTGTGGGGTGTGGTCGGGATGCTGCTGGCGACGCCGATGACGGCCACGCTCAAGATCCTGTTCGAGAAGCTCGAACCCATGCGCCCCGTCGCCCACGTCTTGGCCGGCCGGCTGGACCTGATCCGTGAACGATCCACCCCCCGGGCGTAGGGCGGGGATGCCCCCTGACAAGGGGGGAACGGGGGGTTCGGATCCGCCCCGCGGGCGTAGGGCGGGGACCCTCTCCTCGGATCAAGCCCGGGCAGGCTCAACGGGCTGGACCCTGAGCTTGTCGAAGGGTCTGAAGGGGGAGGGCGCGCGGAGCGAAGGAGCAGCCGTGTACGGCCCTAATCGTCGGAGCCGCCGAGTGTCTTGCCCCACGCCAGCTTGGCCGCGTACAGCAATACCCCGCCGATGGCGAACATGAAGAACCCCGTCGCGGGACTCTGTTGGAGATGCTCGACGCCCTGCGTGAAACACAGAAAGCTGGCAACCACGAGTCCGATGGCCGTTCCCTTCATCGTGCATTCCTTCCGCCGGACGTTCCTTTCGACGAACACAAGCCAGATCGGCTCTCCGCCGCACGGCTCAACCTCGGCGTAACAGAATCTCCACGCATTGGCGCGCGGCGTCTTCGGCTTTTTCGCGCAACACGTCGGGGGTGTTGCTGGCGATCGGGTGCGGAATGACGGCGAATGCGTAGTCGGGCCGGCCGCGTACGCGCGCCATGGCTTCGGCCGTGGGGGCGAAGCGGTCGGTGATGATCGCGGTCGCGGCTATACCGGCCTGCTCTGCGCTGATGGCGTCGTGCAGACTGCACGACGAACAGCTTCCTCAATCGCCCACCGCGGAAATGACCGCGTCGCAGGTCTGCATCTCGCGCAACACGTCCGCGGGTGCCGGCCGGCTCGCGTCCGGTTTGCCGAATCGGCGCACGTCGGTCACGCCGTGCCCCGTGCGCAGCAACGTTTCGACATGGTCGAGCAGGGGGCCGACGTTGAGCTTGCCGTTGTCGAGCAGGCCGACCGTGCGACCGACCAACGAGGCGAGGGGGACGACCGCGGCGTGCCGGTCGTCGGCCTCCTCGAATCCTGGATGCAGAACGCGCAGCGTCATGGGTGCTTCTCCTTCGGGAATGATCGCGTTTCTCGGTTCGCCCTCTCCCCCGGATCGAGTCCGGGGCAGGCTCTAACCCTCCCCCAAAGAGGGAGGGGACGGAAGGCCGACCTCCGTTTCTTGAAAACCCCTCTGTTTGCAATTCCTAGCAGAGTTCACCGTTGCTATTTGGACTCTCACCCCAATCTTTCTCCTTCTTCGACCCTTCGACAGGCTCAGGGTCCAGCCCGTTGAGCCTGTCGAAACGGGCACGGAATCATCTCGTCTGTCATCCCCCCTGCTTTTCTATCCCCTCCCCCCTGGAGGGGGAGGGCTAGGGAGAGGGGGAGACGACGTCTGCCTGCAAATTGCACAACCGATCTTCTCCCGTTTCGCATACGTCAACCGGAATGCGGTCACGGTGCGGCCGGCTCGATGATATCGGTCACCGCGCGCGACCGCGAACCCAGCCACGGCGGCACCACCGCGCCGAACCCGCCCGCGGGGCCGCCTGCCGCCACGACCAGAAGATCCTCCGGCGCGCGCAACGCGCAGAATTCCTGGTCCGCGCCCTTGCCCATCGAGACGATGTTCCGCTTCCCCACGCCGGCCCAGTCGCGCCGCGTGACCCGGGCGCGGCGATGGACGTACTCCTGCACGTCCCGCTTCTGCCAGCCGGCCGCGGCGATCAGGTCGCGGAGTTGTTTGGGAACGATGATCGCGTAATTCCCGGCCCAGATCGAATACGTCAACATGTTGTGCCGGATCTCCGCGGCGAACGTCTCGACGATCTCCTCGGGATCGCGCGTCCACTCGTTCATGGTCTGCCGCGGGGATTGGCCGGCCATGACCGTCACCGCGGACGCGCCGTCCGGCACTCCGCGCATACGGGCCAGCGGAAGCCACGGGCTGTCTTCTTCGTCCTCGGCGATGCAGAAGCTGAATTTGCCCGGATGGCCGAGCGTGGCCCGGTCGAGTTGTCCGGGGACGCAGCCGAGCACGTTCAGCAGCACGAGGCGGACGGCGCGACCGATGCTGGCATTGGCCCGCCCGCGGTTGCCCAGCACGTTGTGGGTCGCGTTGAGGTCCAGCGCCTGGCGGATCGGCCCGTTGACGACGATGAATTGCGCACTGCCGCCCGTGCTCGCGGTGCTGCCGTGCAGGTTGAATTCTTCGCGACACATCGCCCGCACGACCGCGGCCAGCACCGGCAGGTACGCCGGCAGGCACCCGGCCATGACCGCGTTCACGGCCAGCTTCTCCGCGCTGATCGGCCGGTTGCGCACGGCCTCGATTCCGATCGTGTCGTCCGGCGCCAAGCCCGCGGCGTCGAGGCATGCCTGCACGCGCGCTTCGGTCGGCGGCACGACCGGCAGCCCGTCGGTCCACCCCCGGCCGTAGTAGAACTCGGCGACCGCCTCGGCGTCGTCCAGTTCGAAGACGCGGGATCGAAGCGCACTCGGCGGGATATCCATATCCGGTTTCCGTTCGGAGGCTGGCGTCGCGGAGATTTCGGCGTTCAGGCCGCGGCCGGCACGGCGCCGGCCTGCGCGCGCAACACGGAGGGCAGCACCAGGGCCATGACCAGCAGCGGCACGGCCAGCAGGCCGACCGCCCACAACGGGCCGACCATCTCGGCCAGATAGCCGCCCGTCCACGGGCCGAACGTCATGCCCAGACTGAACGCCATGTTGTAGAAGCCGAAGGCCAGGCCGGACTGCCCGTCGGCCATGTCGTCGGCCAGCGCGTCCGCCATCAACGGGAGCGTGGGTACGAGGCAGGCCGCGCCGGCCACGATCGTCGCCAAGGTGAGCGGGAACAGCCACGTCGTTTCGATCGCGGAAAACAGGGCCGGCACGCAGACCGCGGCGACCAGCAAGCCGATGCGCAGGGGTTCGCGCCGCCCGCGGCGGTCGGACCACCAGCCGATCAGCGGCTGCACGACCAGCATCGCCAACCCCCACCCCGAAAAGAACAGCCCGATCTGCCCGCGCGACCACCCCAGGCGATGGAATTCGAGCGGCAGCAGAATCTCGATGGCGCCCAACACCGCGCAAATCAGCATCAACACCAGGCAGGCGCAGACCAGCGCGGGCGGCAACGGTCGCGCTCCGAACAGGGCGACCCGCGGTGCAGAGACGGAAGACGCCGCGGCGACGCGCCCCGGCAGCAACACCGCGGCGCAGACCGCCAGCAGCAGCGGCAATCCGGAAAAATACAGGAACGGGTCGCGTGTGCCGCCCACGCTCCCCAGCGCGGGACCGGCGACGACGCCCACGCTGAAGCCCATCATCAGCACGCTCATTTCCACACCCCGCCGTTTCCGGCTGGACAGGCGCGCGGCGAGCGGCAGCGCCGCGGCCCACGTGGCGGACGCGGCCACGCCCTGCGTCACGCGACAGCCCAGCAGCGACCAGAAATCCGTGGCCCGCCAGAACCCGAGCGAAGCGAGGCCGAGCACCACCATGCCGAGGATCAGCAAGCGGCGCTCGCCCACGCGGTCGACGAGCATTCCGAACGGCAGATACAGCAGCAGCGAAATCAGGCCGTACGAGGCGTACAACATGCCGGCCCGCGTTTCGCCCAGCCCCAATTCGGCCACGAAGGTCGGCAGCGCGGGAATGATCAACGTATAGCCGACCGCGTCGGTGAAGATGATGACGACCGCCAAGCCGAGCACGAGCCAGCGCGGGTGCACCTGCGGCACCGGGCCGTTCGCCTTCGAGGAGACCGGCTCCGCGGCCGTCGGCCCGGGAGCAACGTCAACGGCGGCGTCCGGCACGGACGGCGAATCAGACGGGTTCATCTTTTCGTGCGGCGCCGGCGGCCGCGGCCGGTCCCGTGGCGAACAGGTCGGGATGCCGGGCGACGAACACCTGCGCGTCGCCGCGCTCCAGCGCCTGCAGATAGGCGCGGTTGTGGTCGCGCAGCCACGTCACTTCGGGTTGCGCGGCGTCGGTCGCCGCGGTCTGTCCGGCGATCTCGTGTTTGAGGTGCAGGAGGCGGTCGACGACCACCAGCGGGTTCCGTCCGGCGTTGTCCTCCGCGGTTTCCAACAACAACTCCGAACTCCGTTTGTTCAGGAAGTCCAGCATGAGCGTCCGCTGCCGCGCAGAGGCGAGCCGTCCCGCGGCCAGCGCCGCCATTCTGGCGTCGTCGTCGCCGGTCAGCGCATAGACCTTCACGGCGTGCAGAAAATACACGTGGCCGCTCTGCGCCTGCCGCCGCCCGCGCGACCAGACGTACCAGAGCACCGCCAGCGCCAGAATCGTCAGAACAGCAATCATGTCGTCGTAGCCTAGTTCAACGAGCACTCTAGGAACCCACGTGAATGAGATTCGTCATCTTATTCCGTGAAAGACGACGCCGGAAGAGCGGGAAATTCGCCATCCCCATCCTGGATTCCCGCTTCCGCGGGAATGCTCAAGTAAGCAGGAACCCCTTTTCCCTAGTCCTGATGCCTTGATTTCGAAGGGGTGGAGTGTGTCATTGAGTTCCGCCGCCGTGGCGATTCATTTGGGAGCTACACACGAGAGGGTCCCACTCTCCCACGCTGCCCCCGCCCCCGGCCTTGCCACCCTTCGACAAGCTCAGGGACCGCAGGCTCCAGGACCTCCCCCGTCTCCCCCCTCAGTTCGTTGAGCTTGCGGTGTTGAGCCTGTCGAAACATCGAAACGAACCCGATGTCACCTCGGTCTTCGCACCCACCCCAGCCCTTTGACCATGAAGATCCTCTTGTATGTCATTCCCATTCATTTCTTTTGGCGGGAGAGCCCTCCGGTCCGAACACCAGTTCTGGAACCACGACTTCCCAGGCGTCGCACTCGATATTGTCTTGGTACTTCGAGTCCGAAATCTCACGGTTCCACGTCGTCACGGCCAGGACCGTTGCGGATATACATCGCAACCCGGCCGGCGGCTCGAACGTCGTGGCGAGACGGCCCACGACCGTTCCGTCGCCACTCAGCAACTCCCGGCGTTGGCCGTTGATGCGCACGTTCAATCGGTCGCCCGGGGACAGGGCGGCAATCGCACGGTGAACCGGATGACCCGCGGGTCGACGCCCCGCGAACCCGAGATAGACGTCGCCTAACGTGAGCCGCCGATAACGGCGGGCAAGCTCCGGGGGAGGCAGCGGCAAGGCGGCCGGTTCCCGGAGCAACACCGAGGGATTCTCCGACAACGGAGCGTGCAATCCATGACGTTCGCCGAGGCGCATCAGCGCCAGCGTTTGCCGGGCGCGTGTCATGGCGACGTAATAGAGGCGGCGCGGCGTGTCCGCGTTCTCATCGTCTCCCGACCGCTCCCAGCCGCCGTCCAGCACGACGACGTGATCGAACTCCAACCCCTTGGCACCGTGCGCGGTCACCAACAGCAAACCGCGCTGGCGGCGACGGATTTTCCGTCCCCACTCGGCCAGCCATTCGATGAGACGAGTAGCCGGCGTTTCTTCGCCGCCGGTTTCCAGGGCATATTCGTCTATGGCTTCCCGCAGCAATTCGATCCACCGTCCTGGAGCTTGGATAGCCAGCCAATCGCGCAGCTTCGTCTCATCTACGAGGCCGGATTCGCACCCGCGTAGCCAAGTGACGAATGCTTGGGTCTCTCGCAGTTGCCAGAAGCTCGGAATTTTCTCGTTCCCCATCTGCACCGGGATGTCGTGCAGTTCGCAGTAGGCGCGAACCGGCTCCAGATATTTCCACTTGCGGGAAATAACGGCGCACGCAGACCAATCCCATTTCCGATCCAGCGCCGCCAGCCGCCGAAATTCCGTCATCGCGGCCTGCGCCTGCGGGATCGGGCCGCCTCGTACCGGCAATATCTGGACCCGGCCGCGGGCGACGGGGTCGCGCTGCTCCCATACGCCGCCGGGCGGGTCCTCGGCTCGCGTCCGGTTCACCGTGATCGGATGCTCGGTTTTCATCCGTTCGTTGGCCGGGCCGATGATCGCGTTGGCCGCGGCGACGATGTGCGCCGTGGAGCGGTAATTGTCCGTCAGAAAGACGGGTTTGGCCCGGTAGTCCGCCTCGAAACGCCGGATGAACTTCACCGAGGCGCCGGCGAACCCATAGATGTTCTGATCGTCGTCCCCCACGGCGAACAGGCTGAGTTTGTCGTCTTCGTCGGGGAGGGTGCGGCCCGCCAGCGCCGCGATCAGGGCGTACCGTTCGGAGCCGATGTCCTGATATTCGTCCACGAGGATCCAGCGGAACCCCGCCAGCAGACGTGCCCGGTGCTCGTCCGCATCGTCCGGCGGCAACCCTTTGCCGTGCAGCAGATCCACGGCTTGGCGCAGCACCGCGTCGAACGCATCGTCGTCCAGCCGCTCGGCGCGGCCGTTGAAACTGGCGCCGACCAGGCGCATGGCGAGTCCGTGATACGTCAGGACCGTGACGCCCTTGGCGTCGTCGCCGATCAGGGCGGCGAGACGGCGGCGTATCTCGACCGCGACGTGCCGGTTGTAGGCCAGGGCGATGATGCCGCGCGGCTTTTCGCGGCGCACGCGCACCAGGTAGGCGATCCGGTGCACCAGCACCCGCGTCTTGCCCGAACCGGGGCCGGCCAGTACCAGGACGTTCGTCCGCTCCCGGTCGTCGGCCACGATGCGCTGCTGGACGGGGTTCCTCAGATTCTCGACGATGTTCCGCCACGATGCGGGCGTGGTCTGGCGGGCGAGGTCCCTGCGGTGCGGCAGCCAGCGGCGCAGGAAGTCTTCCTGCTGCAGGCTGAAATAGTCCATCGTCAGACGGTGCGCTTTTCTCGGGTCCTGCAAGCCGCGTTGCGCATACTCGGTCATGACGTGAATCTGTCGCACTTGATCCTGGTAATGAAGTTTGAGCGGCTCGAAGTCCGCGGCGCCGAAGTCGCGCCGCTCCCGACTCAGGCGGATGGACATGGCCGGGCGGAACACCGCCAGCCCCTTGTTCAGACGAATGATCTCCTGGTCGTGCAACCAGAGTAGGGCGCGGTCGAGCAGCTTGTCGTGATGTTTCTCGTGGGATTTCAATTCCAGGTCGGCGCGGATCGCCTCCAAGAGTTTTCCGAACGTGGTTTCGGCCTGGAGGTCCGTCCCCCGGCTGTCCGGCGGCAGACTGTCGAGTAGATGTTGCAGCAGACAGTGTGCGGCGCGATGACGAAGATCCACGATCCGGGTCAGCGCCTGCCAGTCACGGTGCAGCGTCACCCGGACGGTCTCCGGATCGAGCCGGCGCAGCCCCAAGCTACCCTTACCGCCGTCCTCGTCGCGCCCGTCTCCCGCAATGCCGCGCAACAGGCGCCAGACGTGTTCCGGGAGGGTATCCGCATAGCCTGCATCCTTCAGGTGCTGCGTCGTGACCCGCAAGTGGAGTGGGGCCGTCTCGCCCGGCTCCATGTCTGGCGCCAACTCCCGCAAGGCATCGATCAGGGCGTCCTCCAGATCGGTCGCCGCTTCCAGGCGTTTCCCCGAAGGGCGCGGCACTCCGACGTGAACGAAGGCCGTCAGCGCGGTGTCGTTGCTGGCAATACCCAGCCGCTCCAACTCGTACAGGGCAGCGCACACCCCCTCGGAGGTCAAGCCGGTCAGGGTCATCAGTTCATCGGTGGAGATCCCCTCATCCGCGTCCGCCGCGAGCAGCGCCTCGGCAATGCGGAGCAACTGCGACTGGTATGCGGCAACGAGCTTCGCCTTGAAGATCCTCGTGCGGGCATCCCCAACCGAGTTCACGCGTAGGGAGGACGGAAAAATCTGCACCCGGTTTTCTTCGCGTCTGACGAGCTTCGATTCCTCCAGCCAGGACACCGCGGTGCGCATCCTGGTGTCGTCCGTTGCAGAGTCCCGCGCGAACGCGGCGTCTTCGTCCTCGCCGAGAATTTCGCCCGCGGTCGCGATGACCTCGTAGGTCCGGAGTTTCTTACGGTCCAGATTGTGCAGTGCCTTCAGAATGGCTCGGATTTCCCGCCGCGTGAGCCGGGACCGCGCCGACAGGCCGAACTGCCGCTCGACGTCATCTGGCGTGTAGAGGAGCACGCAACGCGCCAGCCGCTGGTCGCGGCCGGCGCGGCCCGCTTCCTGCAGGTAGTTTTCCAGGGAGCCGGGGATGTCGGCATGAATCACCACGCGCACGTCCGATTTGTCGATGCCCATGCCGAAGGCGTTGGTCGCGACGATCACCCGCAGTGCGCCGCCCATGAAACGCTGCTGGACGGTCTTCTTCGTTTCCGGCAAGAGCCCGGCGTGGAAATTGTCCGCGGCGACGTCCTTGGCGCAGAGAAATTCCGCCACCTCCCCGGTCGTTCGGCGCGTGGCGCAATAGACGATCGCTCCGCCGGGCGTCTCCGGTGGCAGGTCGGCCGTCAGAATCTGATGAATATGGGAGAACTTTTCCCCGCTCGTCGTCGGCACGACGGCGAACTCGAGATTGGTCCGTCGGGAGCCGCCGTCGAAGACTCTGAGGGTGATGTCCAAATCGTTCCGAAAATAGGAAACGATCTCCTCCTTCACGTCGGGTTTGGCCGTGGCCGTGAGGCACAGCACCGGCGCATCCACGGCGTGTTTGCGGATGAAACGCGCCACGTAGCGGTAGTCGGGCCGGAAGTCGTGCCCCCACTTCGAGAGGCAATGCGCTTCGTCGAGCACCCACATGCCGATCTCGCGCTGTTGGAGTACTCGGCTCACGGTTCTGCTGCGGAGTTGCTCCGGCGCGACGATGAGGATGCCCGCATCCCCGAGGCGCACCCGGTCGAGCGCCGCGGCCCGCTCGGGGAGGGAGAGCAACCCGTTGATCGTGACGCAGGACGTGATTCCGTATTTCTTCTCCAGGCCGGTGACCTGATCCGCCATGAGGGCGACCAGCGGCGAGATGACGACGGTCAGTGCGCCGGTCTTGTCGTACCGGGAGAGGGCGGGGATTTGATAGCAGAGCGACTTGCCCGTGCCCGTCGGCAGAATGCCCAGGACGTGCTCCCCGGCCATGACCGCTTCGACGATCGACTGCTGCATGGGCCGACCTGTGTCGTCCTTGGGTTCCGGACGGAAGTCATCGAAATCGAACCAGCGCTTGAGTTCCTTGTGGACGTCGTGCCGTTCCCGGCACCAGGAGCAGGCGGCATCCGTGCAGGGCGCGTCCCGAAGCCGGCGCACCAACACCCCGGCTTCGGGGAACTGGTGTCGGACCCAAGGGGGCATGACGGAGTTCCCCCCAGCCACGGACAGCCATGCCAACGCATAAGCGAGCGCCCACCCGTGCTGCGGAGCGTCCGTCAGGATGTCCTGGTAGTGGGTGCGGCACGCCTTGTCGGCAAGCTGGGCGCGTATTGCGCGCTTGGCATCGGCGTCCGACGGTCGGGGTGCCTGGCGCAGCGCCGCGAAGCACGCGTCGAATCCCGCTCCGTCCGCGTCCGCCGTGCTCAACCAGTGCCATGCGGCCAACAAGTCGGGTGCGCTCTGGCGGAGCGCCGGTTGCTGATTTTGGAAGACCTCCAGCGTGAGCCGCGCGTCCAATTCCGGGTCGTTGATCCGTCCGCGTTTGAGATGTCCGTCCTGATAATGCTTGACCAGGTGATGGTAGGGATTCCGGGGGAAGGCGAGGGGATTGAGCCGCAGCGTGTCCACCGCGGGGAGCCGTAACAGCCGAAGGTTGGGTTGCACCGCTTTGATGTGGGGGAGGTCGAACGCGATGAGATTGTGGCCCAGCAGAGCGTCCACGCCCGCGGCGAACCTATCGAGCTTTGCCAATGCGGCCATCAACTTGCCGCCGTCGAATTTGCCGCCGTCGAATTCGAATGATGGTTGGTCGGTATCCGAACGGACCGCGGCGAAGGCGCGGATGCGCCCGTTTCGTTTAACGACTTCCAGGTCCAGCGAGAGGAAGACCGGCAGACGCTTTCCGTTTTGCTTCGCAGCCCGGGTCACGTTCCCCTCGCTTTGCGGATTTGATGGGGTGTCAACCGGACGGCTGGGCTCGCGCCGTAGCGGAAGAATGCCCTTCTTTCGCCTCTTGCCTTGGCGGGACCGTCAAGATGGAGAGGTGCTCACCAAATATTCTCAAGACGATGCGCCCGCCAGCCGATGCTCTCCTCATCCCGCCGCTTCAGCGGCTCGGCACGATACGAAAGCGCCGCCGGCCCGCAATGCGATAGGTCTCGAAGTCGTCGTGATCGATGGTGAATATCGTTGAAACCGATTCTTTGCGTGCGAGGTGGACCAGGGTGGCATCCGCGAAATCCATGGGACGGTCGGCGTACTGCTTCATCAAGCGGTCCAGCGCAGGGAGGTCTTCGTCACCGATGGGCCGCACGGTCACGGCACCCGATCGAAGAAAACGCCACGCCGCACCCACGTTCCGGGGATGGTCGCCGAGCAGATGAAAGAACTCGGCCAGCACCGCTGCGGTCGTCCCGAGTGGCAGGCGCAGGCCGCCAAAAACGGCGGCACACCGTTCATGCCACCGATCCCCTCTATCCAAGAGCGCCAGCATCGCCCCGGTGTCGATCAGTCCACTAGCCCGCATACTTGCGTTGCAATGCGGCCCGGACCCGACTGCGCCCTTCTCGTGCCCGATTCGGATCGCTGCCGCAGATGCTACCCACGGACTTTGCCGCGGCCTCGTGGAGGCGACGTTGCACTTCGGCGTCCTCTCCGCCCGACGCGTCGCGGGCGAGCCAGTCGCGCACGATGGTGTCGAGCAGATTCGCCATGCTGGTATTCCGCGCGGACGAGGCTTCCTCGATTGCGGACTTCAACGCCGCATCCAACCGCCAGCTATAGACTTGATCCTTGTTCATGCACTACATCGTAATGCACCGACGAGAACGGGACAAGCATGGCTCAGGGGAAAAGCCGCACGGACAGGCGGTCTCCGCGGCCCTGGAGATGAGGGCGAACGCCTACGCGGCGAGGCGTTCACGGACGCGCACGAGCCGTTCGGCGCC
The DNA here is from genome assembly GCA_965200125.1 of uncultured Binatia bacterium (SeqCode). Classification (GTDB taxonomy): domain Bacteria; phylum Desulfobacterota; class Binatia; order Bin18; family Bin18; genus Bin18. The sequence continues at coordinate 903,383 of OZ241332.1, forward strand.
CCAGAACAACTCGCCGTTCACGAGATAGCTGGGCACGCCGAAGACCCCGGCCTGTTCGGCGTCGGTCTGGATGCGGCGCAGTTCTTCGCGGCCCTCGCTTTCCAGGTAGGCGGGAAATTCCCGCGCGTCGATGCCGACCTCGTCCAGTACCTGCTGGATGACGGTCGGGTCTTCGATGGCGAGTTCGCGCTTCCAGAAGCGTTCGTACACGGCGTGGTGGTAGGGGCGGAAGTCGCCGCGTTGCTTGGCGTACAACATGCCGATGTGGCTCAGAGACGAGTCAAAGATGTGGCGCGGGCCGCGGATCGTCAGCCCGCGGCGGGTGGCCTCGCGGCGGCAGTCCATGTAGCTGTATTTGACGCGCCGCCACTGGTGGGCGTTGCGCTGCTCGCTGACGACCTGCCCGGCGTCGTCCACCTCGGCAGCACCCAGGAATTGGGGAATGTCGAGCGTCAGCGGGAGAAAATCGACGCTGACCGGGTAGTCCTTTTCGAGTTGGAACGTCTCTTCCTGCGCCAGGTAGGCGTAGGGGCTCTTGTAATCGAAGTAATGGACGATGGTGCGAATGGGCATGAGCGCGGGTCTCCCTGTGTCGGATCGATGCGGTGCCGGATAGCGGGCCGAACCTAGCCCAACGCCCGACGGCCCCGCAAGCCGCGTGGCCCTTGCCGCGTCCCGCGGCCGGGGGCTACCAACGAGAGGGAGGACGCCATGCAGAAGCCCGAACCCGGTACGCCGCCGTGTCATTCACCGGCCGGTACGCGCGCCGAATTGGTCCGCCGTGCCGAAGCGTTGGTCCCCGTCGTCCGGCAGCGCGCGCCGCGGACGGACGAGATGCGCCGCCTGCCCGACGAAACCCGGCGCGACCTGCGCGAGGCCGGACTGGCGCGCATTCTCCAGCCGGCGCGCTACGGCGGCTGCGAGGCGCCGTTCTCCGGCATGGTCGATATTCTGACGACGCTGGCGCGTGGTTGCGGCTCGACCGCGTGGTGTCTGGCGCAATACATCGGGCACAACTTCATGGTCGCGCAGTGGCCGGATCGCGCCCAGGCCGAGGTGTGGGGTGCCGACCCGCGCAACCTGTGCAGCGGAATCCTCATTCCGTTGTCGGGCACCGCGGTGAAGGTGCGTGGGGGCTATCGCCTGTCCGGGCGGTATCCGTTCGTCAGCGGCGTCACGACGTGCGACTGGTGTCTGTTCGCGGCGATGGTCGAGCGGGGAGCGGGGGCCGAGCCGGAGGAACGTTACTTCATCCTGCGCCACGGCGACTTCGAGATTCTCGACACCTGGGATGCGATCGGTCTGCGCGGTTCGGCCAGCCACGACGTGCGGGTGGACGACGCGTTCGTTCCCACACACCGCACGTTGCCGCTACGTCATCTGCGCGGCGGGGATCGCAGTCCGGGCCGCAAGGTCAATCGCGCGCCGCTGTACCGGTCGCCGAGCTACATGACCTTCGGCGTGTTGATCTCCGGCGTATCGGTCGGCATTGCCGACGGCATGGTGCGCGACTACGTCGGGCAGGTCAAAGACTGCGTGACGTTGATGACGGGCCGCGCCCTGCACGGGCAGGCGCTGCAACACACCAGGATTTCCGAAGCGGCGCTGGCCGTCGAGGCGGCCAAGGCGTTGTTGTACCGCACCTGCGACGAGATCATGCGCGTGTTGGAATCCGGCGGGCTGCCGTCGGACGAACATCGCGCCAGATATCGCGCCGCGGGCGCCTACGCCGGCAAGCTGGCCTTTCAGGCGGCCAACCTGATCTGGGACGCGGGCGGCGGCCGCGGGGTGTACATGCGCAATCCCATCGCCCGGGCGTATCGGGACCTGTGCACGACGACCCGCCACTTCACGCATAATTGGGACGTGAACGGCGGGACGCACGGCCGCACCGTAGTCGGGCTGCCGACGGACAACCCCGCGCTGTAGCGCTGATGTCGTGACGCGGAATCACGCTGCGGCATGGATGACACGCGCGGTCGTGTGCGAATTTTGACTGGTGATCCGTCGTGGTGCGCGCAGGCCTCGGCGTATGGGCAACCGTGTCCTTCCGGCGGGATGGCCGGCGTTCAGGTTGTGTGCGTTACCTCATTGGCGTTAACTATTAGTGTATAGGCGACGACGTTGGGAAATGAAGCCTTTGATCCCAGGCGAACGACCCTGCAAGTCATGATTCGGGTGGGGGCGAACACCCCTACAGCGTATCAGGAAAATGGGCGCTTCATCAGCCAGCCAGAGCCACCATTGTCAGATTAAGGAAACCTTACCTCGATTGCGGCAGGTCCGGAAGAACTATACGCGGAACGAAAACTCAAGAAAACAGCAAAAACGAACCTGAGAGCAGCACATATATTGGAAGAGATTTATGCTTGACCCATCACCTTCAAGACTTTTGGACAAGATCGGATAACATGAAGAAATGTCTTCCAACGATCGTAACGGCTCTGCGAAATCTCTCCTAGTCCATCTCGTATCCGTGAACAGTTCAATAAGCGGAACTCTTTGTACAACACTACCGAACTCCCGTTGCATATGCCGGACCACCTAATGATCAAATGGCCTGACACTGTATCGAAATTTCCGGATAAAGATTCCAGGAAAAAGGATATTACAGTTGCAGGAAACTGAAACAACATACCTTTGCCTTCTGAAAGTCGAGCAGGATATCTCGTCACTGGGTTCTTGTCTTGCGAACGACTCAGCATATAATGGGCCTGAGAACGACTTTCATGGACGTTTTGAAGTGGATCTGAAACAGGGAGCACATCAAGTACACTTTACTTTACGTGATTGGCGGGATGCATTTTCCAGATCCAGGAATCGTTATTTCGCCTTCCCTCGTTCTTTTCTCTATCCGTTATATGGTTCATTTCAGGTTTGTTGGCGTTGACCTGGGGAGACTAGATCGACATCCTGTACGAGGAGAGAGCCGGACGACGTTATTGCATTTCTCCCCGTGGCAAGTGTGAGTGCATCTGTACTGTTGTACTGTCAGAAACCCCGGCCTATTTCTGATACTAACACGATGATCCCGTGCACGGTGCGGTTCAAATGCAAGGGTACGTCCGGGGAGCCGGTCACATCGGACGTGAAGGTGGCACCGAAGTCCACCTTTTCCTATTGGCCTAATAAGAGAGGTATGACAGCGCTTCCGATAACTTGTAGGCCACTTTGATGGAAGCGGATAAGATGGGAAGAAGCCCGGCGCCGGAGCACGTGCGAAGTGTTTAGGCCGGATTCGCTCGTCGTGCAGGGTTACATGCGGTTCGGCAATGAGACGCTCCTTCCCGTATCAGCGTACTGAACGGTGCGTCCCAACCGTCTGCTCAAAGATCTGCAGATCGGATGCCCCGTCTTTTTTTCCAATAAGAGAGGTGCTCTCCAAGCAAAAACACATTTTCGCCCGGTCAAAAACTTCCGTATGAAATTTTTTGACTCTCCCTAAAATTTGATTCTATGGTTGACCATCATTCTTTGGGCAATCGAAGGTACGCCGCTAGGGCGGGGCAGTTTTGTCTGAATGTATGTATTCAAAAGTCCGATCTTCGTGATTATAGATCGCGAAACGGATTGTCCGAGTCGGGATCAATGTACAGCCGGACTACTTTTCGTCCATTAGCTGGCAACATTGCTAGTATTCAGAGTTCATATTCGCGGCAGAGACGTGATTAAGTAATAAATAGAACGGAATGGTTCTCGGATTGCCGTGCATATCGCATGAGCACATCGATCTGGGCGTGCATCGTCTTACCAACTTTCATACCAAGACGGTCGTACCGCTTCATCTCGCACAACTTTTTTTCTGAATGGCATATCGATACAGATTTTCCGCGCTACTCCCCACGTGGATTTCTAAATCCGCACATGTTTGGGCTTACTCGTCTGACAAAACTCAATGTTACCCGGCGCCAATGCGGAGAAATCGAGGACCAGCAAACCCGTTAGTATCCCCTTCCCTAAGCGAACATCGACACGCCACGCTTCGCTAATTCGGCTACATGTCCTTTCGGCAATCTTTGCGACCGGGGTGTCACCGTTCATCGTGCGTATCATTCCTTGGTCTCTCATATCGAATCCCCGGAGCTTCGCCGACATGTGGATGTGCAATTGTGGTGATCGTCCAGGTACATCGTAATCTTTCCATTTTTTGGATCCCCTTGGCGGGATGATCCATTCGAGGAGAGTCCGAGATGTAGTCACGGCTTTGGTGTCGTGGTCGGCGTGCTCTTGGACACGGGCGCTACCTTCCCAACGCCCGACGGCCGGGCCAAGGAGAATGGCTGTAATCTGTCCAAGACCGATCCAGAACGCCTGGGTGTTGGCGGTTTCTTGTAAGGCAAGAGATGCAGCTTCAAAGTCAGCCATACCTTCTTTTTCGATATGTGCGGATTACGCCCGGAAAATGTGGGTTAGCTCTCCATAAAGAGATACTACTCCCCGCGGCGCCTGGACCGTTCGTGATCTGCGCTGCAAATTCATGGCTGAGCTTTCGAGCCTCGGCATGCTGCTCGGCGGTCAGACTCTTTTGTATCTCGCCCCGGTTGCGCTGGGCTTCTTCGTCGCCTTGAGATGCAGCGAGGTCGAACCAGACGTAGGCGCGGATGAGGTCTTTGGAGGTACCTCCACCCCTGGCGTAATGGATGGCTAGGTTGAACTAGCCGTCGGGGTTGCAGGCTGCCGCGGCGCGCTCGTCGTTCTGGGGCACGCCCCGGCCGTTGGCGTACATGAAACTCAGAATATTCTGCGCCGTGGGGAGTCCTTGTTCCGCGACTTTCCCATACTGAACCGCCGCCTCAGCTTCATCTTCGGGCACGCCCCGGCCCGCAGCATACATCCGACCGAGATTGAGTTGGGCCGTCTCGGCTCCTTGCTCCGCGGCTTTTCCGAGCCAGTGCACGGCCTGCTCGACGTCACCGTCGCCCCCTCGCCGCTGGCATATCGAACCGCCAAGTTGTATTGCGCCGCGGCCAAGCCCTTCCTCGGCCAACGGCTAAAATTTGCGCACGACCGTGGCATAATTGCCTCGCTCGTACGCCTCCATTCTCGCGTCGAAGTCCGCGGCCGATACCGACGTTGTGGTAAGAAGCAGCGCCGCGGCGGGGATTCGATACATAAGAACGTTCCCATCCTCCCTTCAGTTCGAGACGACATAACAAGCAGGCTTCGGGAGGACCATTGGACCCTTCGACAGGCTCAGGAACCGAGATCAACGGGCTGGTCCCTGAGCTTGTTGAAGGATATCGAACTCCATTTTCGATCAGTTTATTTGCCGCGTTCCATCCGTTTGTAACCGTTTCACAGATGAGCAATTGTGGCCGCTGGTAAGGAATGGATCCGGAGGTGGGCATGAGCGACGAAGATATGTACGATCGGGCCAAAGTAGAGAGTAGTCAGTCTTTTCCCATCGCCGTGACTGATCGTCTGCTGGCTGGAGAGAATGTCGTTAGAATGTACCACGATCATCGCGGCATGATACAGAAGCACTTGGCCGAAGCCGCGGGTACCAACGCCGTCTATCAGTCTCATATCGAAACGGAAAAACGCACGGGCTCCGCTCACACCTTTGTAGGGGTTTACCTTAGTTCTTCGCTGATGGCGATGTAGGCGCTGACGGATCCATGGAACGCCTGCTCAAGCTCGCCAACCGTCGTCCCGTGGAAACCAACGCCGTCTTCGATACCGGCCAGACGGCCGACGAAGATTCGGTCGGCACCATCGAACTCTACGCGGGCGAAATAGCCTGGGTACTGCACCGCATTCATGGCCGCTATGTAGCAGGACGGTCGCCGTGTGGTCATCCCCGCGGGGGTGTGTTCTAATTCCCGCCCCAAGCAAGGAGGCCGGCATGGATACGGCAACGTTGAAGGACAAGACCGCTATCGTGGGTGTCGGGCATACCGAATACTCGAAGGATTCGGGCCGCAGCGAGATGAGCTTGGCGGTCGAGGCTATACGGAACGCGGTCGAAGACGCCGGACTCACGCCGAGCGACATCGACGGGATCGCCAAGTTCTCGATGGACAACAACGACCCGATCGATATTGCGGCCAATCTCGGGATTCCCGCGTTGCGGTTCTATGGCGAGGCGCCGTACGGCGGGGGCGGCGGGCCGGTCGGTTCGATCCTGTTGGGGGCGATGGCCGTGGCGACCGGCATGGCCGATTGCGTGATCGCGTTTCGGGCCATGAACGAGCGCTCCGGCCGCGGTACGCCGCGTTTCGGCCGCGCCGCGGTCCGCCGGGGCGCGACGGGCGTGGGCGCCTATCTCGAACCGTACGGGTTGTTCACACCGGCCCAGATGGTGGCGCTGGCGGCGCGGCGACACATGCACTTGTACGGCACGAAGAGCGAACACTTCGGCGCCATTTCGGTCGCGTGCCGCACGCATGCACAGACCAATCCCAACGCCGTCATGCGCGGACGGCCGATCACCATCAAGGACCATCAGAACTCGCGCATCATCGCCGACCCGCTCCATTTGCTGGATTGCTGTCTGGAGACGGACGGCGGCGCTGCGGTGGTGATGACCTCCGCAGCGCGGGCCAGAGATTGCAAGCAGCCGCCGGCGTACATCATGGGCGGGGCGTTCGGCGCGGGCGAGTGGAACTCGCAGCGCGTGGTCAAGAACGTGGAGAAACCGGAGACCGAATCCACGGTGACGGGCAAGGCGCTGTTCGCCCGGGCCGGGGTGTCGCACGACGACGTGGACGTGTGTTTCGTGTACGACCATTTCACCCCGCTGGTGCTCATGGCGATCGAGGAACTGGGGTTCTGCAAACGCGGCGAAGGCGGCGACTTCGTGTCGGACGGCAAGCTGCTGTGGCCGCACGGCGGATTGCCGCTCAATACGAGCGGCGGCAACCTGTCGGAGGGCTACATCCACGGCATGGAAAACGTCGTGGAGGCCGTCCGGCAGTTGCGCGGGCAGGCGATCAACCAAGTAGAAGACGCCGAAGTCGCGTTCGTGTCATCGGGTAACGGTGTCCCCACCACCGCGATGCTGCTGCATCGTTAGGACGGGCGATCATTCGGCCTCGTCGTTTCCGACCTGATACCCCCGACATTCCCGGACGGGGAGTTGCGGATACTTGCGGTAGTCCGGATCGGTTTCCGCCCGTCCGCAGTAATAGAAGCGCGAGCCCCGGGCGCTGACGATCTCCCGGACATACCGGCACGATGAGCACAGGCCGGCTTCGGGCGGTTGCGAGGAGACTTCACTCATGGAGTCGTATGTGAGATTCGCTGATGACGACCCTGGAGAGTCGAGCCTAGCAGCCGTGCGAACAGGGCCACAACGAGCCTGTGTTGCGGAGAGGTTTGGTCTGCGACCTCCGCCTCTCTGTTTTGCAGGGAGAGGACTCTCTCCCCCGGATCAAGTCCGGGGCAGGCTCTAACCCTCTCCCGGTGGTCTCTGAGCGTGCGGTGCCTTGAGCTTGCCGAAAGGTCGAAGGGGAGAAAGGGATTAGGAAGGGTAGGGGGGCTGTGTGATGACTCCTGCCGGTCTTCGCCCTTGACAAGCCCGAGGCCGGGACACTAGGGAAAAAGTGATTGCATTTCGTGCGCGAATCGTGCTGTGCACGATTCCAAACGGGAGTTTCTCTCATCTTCTTGTTTCTTCCAGACGTGGAAAGGAGTCCGATATGGCAGCACGCAGCGTAGCTTATGCCGACGTGAAATCTCTCGTCGGCACGGAACTCGGGGTGTCCGACTGGCACGAAGTGACCCAGGAAGAGATCAACGCATTCGCCGACTGTACCCACGACCATCAATGGATTCACATCGACGTCGAGCGGGCGAAGAAGGATTCGCCGTTCGGCGGGCCGGTCGCGCACGGCTACTACACCCTGTCGCTGGCACCGTATCTCATGGACCAGATCTGGGCGGTCGAAGGCATCAGGATGGGCGTGAATTACGGGCTCAACAAGCTGCGCTTTCCGTCGCCGGTGCCGGTCGGGAAGCGGGTGCGCGCGCGGGCCTCGCTCGACGACGCGGAAGACGTGACCGGCGGGATGCAAGTGACCGTCGGCCTGACCTTCGAAGTCGAGGGCAGCAGCAAGCCCGCGTGTGTGGCCGAGGGCGTGTATCGCTTCTATGCCTGAACGCCGCGGCGCACCGTGTCCGAAACGAATGGAAGCGACGATCTTGACAATTCCCGCTCGTGGTCATTCCCGCGGAAGCGGGAATCCAGGACATGGATACCTGCTTGCGCAGGTATGACGAGTTGCGCGGGTATGACGAGGAGGACCTGACCGCGGGATCGTCTCATATGGAATCTCCAAATGAAGGGGGGAGCGGGCATGTTCATCGTAAGCCGGAGTCGGAGGGGACGTAGGGCGACGCTGGCCGCGTTCGGCGTGGCGCTCGCATTGGCCGCGTGCGGAATCGGCGTCGGGCCGGTTCTGGCCGCCCAGGACGCCGCAGACCAGGCCGGACTGGACGGCGAAGCGCTCTACCAGGAGCACTGCGCCCGGTGTCACGAGGGCCAAGTGACGCGCGCCCCGCACCGCGAGGTCATGGCGCGTCTGCCCGCGGATCTGGTGCTGCACTCGTTGGACACGGGCAAGATGCGGATGCAGGGCTGGGTGCGGACGCGGCCCGAACGGCGCGCCATGTCCGAATGGATCACCGGCAAGAAACTCCAGGACAAGGACGAGACTGTCGGCGGCTTCTGTGCGGATGCCCCCGGAGAGTTCGCCGTGGTGGAGGGCGCGCCGCAGTGGAACGGCTGGGGCGTGGATAATTTCAACTCGCGCTTCCAATCCGCGGCGGCGTCCGGCCTGCGTCCCGAAGACGTGCCGCGGCTCAAGGTGAAGTGGGTGTTCGGCCTGCCCATGGATTTCCGGACCTCGCAGCCGACCGTGGTCGGCGGGCGGGTGTTCATGGGCACGCTCAAGGGGCGGATTTATTCGATCGACGCCAAGACCGGCTGCCTGTACTGGACGGTCGAGACCGAGGGCGGCGTGCGTTCGACGATGGTGGTGGATTCGCTGCCGGGTACCGACCCGCAGCGCCACGTAGTCTATGTCGGCGACAGCAGCGCGAATATGTACGCGTTCGACGCGGGCACCGGCAAACGGATCTGGAAAGTGCGCGTGGACGACCATCCCCTCGCCACGATCACCGGCACGCCCAAGACGCTGGGCAACCGGCTGTACGTGTCCACCACCGCGCTGGAAGAACTGGCCGGCGCCGAACCGACCTACGAATGCTGCACGTTCCGCGGCAAGATCCTGGCGCTCAACCGCTTCACCGGCCAGGAAGTCTGGCGGACTTACACCATCCCCGATCCGCCGGCGCCGACCCGCAAGAACGCCGTCGGCGTACAACTCTGGGGGCCGTCGGGCGCCTCGGTCTGGTCTTCGCCCACGCTCGACCCGGAACGCGGGCGGATGTACGTCACCACGGGTGACAATTATTCCGACCCGGCGTCGCTGACCAGCGACGCGGTGGTCGCCTTCAATCTGCGGACGGGCGAGATGTTGTGGTCCAAACAGTTCACCGCCGGCGACGCGTGGAACGCGGGGTGTGAGATCGAGGACGACACCAACTGCCCCGAGGCGCGCGGCCCGGACCTGGATTTCGCCTCGTCGCCGATTCTGCGCATCCTGCCCGACGGCCGGCGCGTCATTCTGGCCGGTCAGAAGTCGGGCATGATGCACGCGATCGACCCGGACCGGGACGGTGAAATCCTGTGGCAGCAGCGCGTGGGCAAGGGCGGTCTGGTAGGCGGCATTCAGTGGGGTTCGGCCGCGGACGCGCAGCACGTGTACGTGGCGCTGTCGGACATCGGCCTCACCGCGGTCGAAAACTCGGACGTCGGGTTCACCACGACGCTGGACGGGAGCGTGGGCGGCGGCATGTTCGCGTACGACATCGAGAGCGGAACGCGGCTCTGGCACGTCCCGCCGCCTGGCTGCAACGGCCGGCCCAAGTGCAGCCCGGCGCAGTCGCAGGCCGTCTCCGCGATGCCGGGTGTGGTGTTCTCCGGCTCGGTGGACAGCCACCTGCGGGCGTATGCCACGGACACCGGCGAGGTCGTCTGGGATTACGACGCCGACCAGGAATACGAAAGCACCAATGGCGTGAAGACGCGCGGCGGGTCGTTCGACGGCCCGGGACCGACGATTGTGGACGGGATGGTGTACGTCGCGTCGGGGTACGGGTTTTCGGGCGGCATCGGCGGCAACGCGCTGCTCGCGTTCTCGGTGGACGGGGAATGACCGACGGACTCGTTGCCGATTTTCTCTCACTGCGATCTGAAAGGGCGGCCGAATGGCCGCCCTTTCACCATCGGAACGGTCTCTCCCTGGTCGACGTCATGCGGAAGCTCCCGGATGATGCTACAGCCGAAGCCTGAATTGTCCAGCAGCGCTAGCCTGATGGCATCCGCTGCCCGCACTGCGACAGCGACAACGTTCAGTCCCACGTAAAGCATCCGTCCATGTCGTACCGCTGCCGGTCGTGCGGCAAGTTCCTCTCCTCCCGAATAGGGACGGCCATGCGGATCTCAAACCTGGGCGCGCGAGTGTAGCTTGTCGTGACATACCTGCTCTAGACCGGGATCAAGGGGACATCCAGCATGAAATTGCACCGAGATTTGGGCATCACGCAAAAGACAGCGTGGCACTTGGCCCATCGGATTGAAGAAACCTGGAATGAGCGAGCCAGCGCCTTTGTCGGGCCGGTCGAAGTGGAGGAGATGTACCTAGGTGGGAATAGAGAAGAACAAGTATGGGGGCAAGAAACTGCGGGCCGGGCGCGGGGCGGTCTGTAAAACGGCCGTCAACGGCATGAAAGACCGCGACACGAATGCGGTGACGGCGCAGATGATCGCCGGTACCGACCGCCCGACCTTACACCGCTTCGTCACGGCGCCCGCCGCCTCCGGCGCGCAAGTCTATACCGACGCGCACGCTGGACCAGATGGCAGGGATGCTCCATCTCTTCGCGGCTAATCGGCTACGCTACCCCGATTTGGTAGCGATGTAAGCAGACCTCTTCAGTTGACACGCGGACATACGTCTCGCTAGAGAGGAATTTGCAAAGAGGAAATTATCTAACTTGCTAATAGGACGAGGCAGCGGGAACCCTCACATCTCCATGTGTTGTGTCGGCACCGGCTAGGCACACCCATCGCCGGTGCCGGGATCGCGGAGGAGGAGTATCATGCGACACATAGCGCATTTTGCTGTATTTATAGGTTTTTACTGCGGGCTCACCTTAGGAAGTCCTCGCATAGCCTCCGCCACATGTCCTGGCAGTAGCGATGACCACCCCGATACGAAGCAAGCGGCCCGGCCGATCTCTACCGGCGAATTGCAGTTCGTGAACGGAAGACTTGAATGTCCCCAGGACGTCGACATCTTTCGGCTTGATGTGCCCGTGGAATCCTTCGTGATCGTCCGCTTCCATGCTGTCTTCTGGTATGAATACCGGTACACCTGCACGGACTCGAATGATCGGCGCACGTGCCGAAACCGGTACGTCAAAACCGGCGATGCCCTTTGGCTCCATTGCACCTTCCAGGACGCCAACGGGGGTGTGCTGGAGGAGACTACGACCCTCCGCCCATACGAACAACTCGATCCGCCGAATCCGTCGCGGACTCAAAGCGATGGCTACTGCTTCGGTGGTCAGTGGAGAGGTGGCGAGTATTCTCTTGATACGCTGGACCGTGTCAGTCCCGGTTCCTACTACCTCACGGTCGCCAATGGCCGCGGCGTCACGAGCTCCCAGCGCCGGTATCGATTCTTCGCCGTGGTCACCCCAGTCGAAAGTACGCCCACGCCGGATGTGTCGCCCACGCGGGGAGACCGTCGGGCGACATTGCTGAATCTGTCCCCTTGGCAAGCGTGGGTTCATCTCTACTGCCAGAAAGAGCGCCACGCCCCTGACGCGGCTCCATGCCGGGTGACGTTCGCATGCAATGGCATGTCCGGGGAGCCGGTCACGTGGACCGTGGACGTGACGCCGCAGACGATCTTCTCGTACTGGCCGGAAAAGACGGCCCCCAACGGCTCTTCTGCCAACCTGCAAGCGGCCCTCATGGAGGCGGGCAAGACGGAGGCAGAAGCCCGGCGTCGCACGACGTGCGAAGTGTTCAGTCTGGACCCACTCGCCGTCCGGGGCTACACCCGGTTCGGGAACGACACACTGATTCCCGTCGCGGTCTATTGAGTGGCACTAGCTGGCCAGTCTAGACAGGAGAAGCGCAATGAAAAATACGACAGAGAAGGCGAAGCAGCCGACTGGCCGCCCCCCGAACCCTCTGCCGGATCGCATTCCCGACACGCCGGAGAACATCATGCGGACGTTGGTCTCTGCCTCACCCAAGAAACGCCGGGAGTTGAGCTATCTAAAAAGTCGCGATGCGACGCGGCTCTGCGTGCCGCGTGGTTAGATCATATATAATTCCCATTTTTTGTCTGGAATCCTCTTGATTGAGATGCAGGGTTTGACATCTTCCTCTACATCTCAGACAAAACAGGGGCGAAGAAGAAGGAGGGGCCGTATGACAGCACTACCGAATACGTGCGTTCCGTTGCGCGCCTGGAACCATCCGCGGGGGAGGGCGAGGCCGACCGTCGTCTTCGTTGCTTTTCTGCTGGCCGTTTTCACGGGGAGCGTGTCTTCAGCCCGGGCGGCAACGCCCGTGCAGGCCGCGCCCGACGGGGAACGATTATACGCCGAACATTGCGCGCACTGTCACGAGGGGCAGGTGAAACGCGCGCCGCACCGCGACATCATGTCGCGGCTGCCGGCCGAAATGGTGCTGCACTCGCTGGAGTTGGGCAAGATGAAATTCCAGGGCATGACGCACACCACCGCGGAACGCCGGGCCATGTCCGAATGGCTGACCGGCAAGCCGCTTCCCCCGCCCTCGGATACCGACGACACGGTGGCCGGCTTCTGTGCGGACGCCCCGGGGGCATTCACCATCGGTGACGGCGCCCCGCAATGGAACGGCTGGGGCGCCGACGTGTTCAATACCCGGTTCCAGTCCGCGGGGCAGGCCGGAATCAGCGCCGATCAGGTCGCCGACCTCAAGGTCAGATGGGTGTTCGGTCTGCCGATGGATTACCAGACCTCGCAGCCGACCGTGGTCGGTGGCCGGGTGTTCATCGGGACGATGAAGGGCCGGGTGTATTCCATCGACGCCGAGTCGGGCTGCCTGCACTGGTCGGTACGCACGACGGCCGGCGTGCGTTCGACGATGGTCGTCGATACGCTGCCGGGCACCGACCCGCAGCGCTACGTCGTGTACGTCGGCGACGTCGAGGCGAATCTGTACGCCCTGGACGCCGGCACCGGCAAACAAATCTGGAAGGTCAAGATCGACGATCACCCGCTGGCGCGGATCACGGCCACGCCCAAGACGCACGGCAACCGCATCTTCGCCTCGGCGACCGCGCTGGAGGAACTCGCCGGCGGCGATCCGTCGTACGAATGCTGTACGTTCCGCGGTTCGATCGTGGCCCTGAACCGCTTCAACGGCAAACAGATCTGGCGTGCGTACACGATTCCCGACCCGCCGGTGCCGGTCCGCAAGAACGCCGTCGGCGTACAACTCTGGGGGCCGTCGGGCGCCGCGGTCTGGTCGTCGCCGACGCTCGACCCGGAACGCAGCCGCGTCTACGTGGCCACGGGCGACAATTATTCCGACCCGCCGTCGTTGACGAGCGACGCGATCGTAGCGTTCGACATGCGCACCGGCGACTTTCTATGGGCCAAACAGTTCACTGTGGGTGACGCCTGGAACGTGGGCTGCGAAACCGAGGACGACACGAACTGTCCGGAGGCGCGCGGCCCGGACCTGGACTTCGCCTCGTCGCCGATCCTGCGCATCCTGCCCGACGGCCGGCGCGTCATCCTGGCCGGCCAGAAGTCGGGCGTCATGCACGCCATCGACCCGGACCGGAACGGGGAAATCCTGTGGCAGCACCGCGTGGGGAAAGGCGGCTTGGCCGGCGGCATTCAGTGGGGGTCCGCTGCGGACGCCGAGCGGGTCTATGTGGCGCTGTCGGATATCGGCATCAAGAGCGTCGAAGACTCGGACGCGGGTTGGGCGACCACGCTGGACGGCAGTGTCGGCGGCGGCATGTTCGCCATCGACATCGAGAGTGGCGAGCGTGCCTGGCACGTTCCGCCGGTCGGCTGCGGCGACAAGCCGCAGTGCAGCCCGGCGCAATCACAGGCGGTGACCGCGATTCCGGGCGTCGTGTTCTCCGGCTCGGTGGACGGTCACTTGCGCGCATACGCGACCGACACGGGCACAGTCGTCTGGGACCACGATGCCGATCAGGAGTACGAGAGCACCAACGGCGTGAAGACGCGCGGCGGGTCCTTCGACGGCCCCGGGCCGACGATTGCCGGCGGCGTCATGTACGTCAACGCGGGCTACGGTTTCTGGGGCGGGATGTCGGGCAACGCGCTGATCGCGTTCTCGGTGAACGGGGAGTAAGGGCTGGACGGCCGGGCCGATTCTCTCTTTGTCGGGGGAGGCGGTCCGGCCGGAGAAGACGGGCTCCGCTCCGGGTGATTCGTTGGCGAATGCGGGAAGGGTCAACGCGCGGCGAGGGTCTCTTCAACGACCTGTAACCGTTTTTCCATCGCATCGATACGGCTCACCGCGGGCGCGAGTGCGGTTCGCCGATCCCAAATTACCAGTGCTATCAAGGCGAACATCCCAGCAAACGACACCCCGAATCCCCAGAGCATAAGCTGCCGAAGTTCGGCAAGCCGCTCGGAGAAGTCGTCGAAGCGTCGGTCAAGAGCTTTCTGCCCTTCTTCCAGACGAGTCAGCCGTTCGACGATCTCCCTGTCCGTGATTCTGGGGGCTTCCTCGAATGCCTCGGCAGAGGATACGGAGAACAGCAAGAGATAGAGTATTCCGAGTCCGAGAATGGGTCTCATATGCTGACCTTTCTCCCGACACGCCGAACGTAGCATATAAGAGGGCCGTTGGACGAGACGTCCGACACAAGAAATCGGAGGCCGGATGTTGTGGTGCGACAAAATCGCGGCCCAAGTGGAACGGGCCGGAGGCGAGCAGATAATCAACGACTCCAAGACGCCTTCGGGCCGCGCCCACGTCGGGGCGCTGCGAGGTGTGCTGATTCATGACGTCGTCTTTCGGGCGGTTCAGGCGCGTGGCGTACCGGTTCGTTACACCTTCGGCGTTGACGATTACGATCCGTTGGACGAACTGCCGGCCGGGCAGGGCGAGGTTTTCCGGGAGCATCTCGGCAAGCCGTTGTGCAACGTGCCGGCCCCGCCCGACTCGGCACACTCCGACGTGGCGGAGCATTTCATCCAGGACTTCTTCAGCGTCTTCCGCGACCTGCACGTCGAAGCCGAGACGTACCGTATGCGCGACGTGTACCGTGAAGGTCGCTTCGACGAGGTCATTGACGCCATTCTGCGACGGGCCGATGTGGTCCGCGGCGTGTACAGCGAAGTCAGCAAGTCGGAGCGGCCGGAGAATTGGCATCCTTTTCAGGTCGTGTGTGAGGAGTGCGGACGCATCGGTACGACGGAAGTCACGGCCTACGACGGGAAGGAAGTCACCTATACGTGTCGGCCCGACTTGGTGACCTGGGCTTCCGGGTGCGGCTATCGGGGCAAGGTGTCGCCGTTCGACGGCAACGGCAAGCTGCCGTGGAAGCTCGAATGGACCGCGAAGTGGCGGATCTTCGGGATCACCATCGAAGGCGCCGGAAAGGACCATACCACCAGGGGCGGTTCGCGGGACGTGGCCGCGGCCTGTCTGCATCGTATTTTCGGCCAGGAACCGCCGCTCAACGTCCCGTACGAGTTCTTTCTGGTCGGCGGCGCCAAGATGAGTTCGTCCAAGGGGCTGGGCGTATCGGCGCGGGCGATGGCGGATTTCCTGCCGCCCGAAATCCTGCGCTTCCTGATGATTCGTACCCAACCGAAACAGCCGGTGAATTTCTCCCCGAACGAAAAATCCATCGTCAAGGTCTTCAACGACTTCGATCGGTTACACGCGCGCGTACACCACGACCCGAGAATCCCGGAAGACGACAAGCGGGTGTATCGACTGTCGCGGGTCGGCGCGGACGATGATTTCTACGCCGCGGACTTTCAACTCGTGGCGACGGTCGCACAGCTTCCCCATCTTGATCTCATGGAGGAGATCGAAAAGCGCAAGGGAACGGCGCTGACTCCGTTCGAGCGGCGACAACTCGAACGCCGCGTCGAAACGGCTCGGGTCTGGCTGGCGGAATACGCGAGCCCCGATGAGCGGATCGTCTTGCAAGAAACGTTACCGGATCGGGCCGGAGAACTGACCGCAACTCAGCGGGCGTTCCTGCATCGACTCGCAGCACGCTTGCCCGACGTCCTGCAAGAAGACAATGCTTTGCAGGCGGCGATCTTCGACGTGGCGCGTCTCACGCCGGTTGCGCCGGCCCGGGCGTTCAAGGCGCTGTATCGTGTCCTGCTTGACCGAGACTCGGGGCCGAAGGCGGGGAACCTGCTGGCCTTCCTCGATAGAGACTTCGTACTGAAGCGGCTGCGACAGTTGCCGTATGACGAGGCGACGTTCTGGCAGGAAACCGGCATGCGCCGAGAGGAATTCGACGCATGGGTGATGGAGCAGCGGGCGGTCATCAAACGGATTACCGCCAAGGGTAAACTTGGCGAAGCAAGGCCGGGCGCGTCAGGCCGTCTGGGTATCGTCGAGTGTATTGCCGAACTCGACGACGGGAGAACGCATACGAAGCGTGTGCCGATAGGGGAATTTGCCGAGCGGACGGCCTTTGACGCAGCGGTGCAGGAATATGTCGAGTCGGTGACCGGGCAACAGTGACATCCAAAGGTCCGATGGGATACGAGGGGAAATTTTTATGACACCTTCGAAGATCAAGAAAGTCTTTTCGGGGCTAAAAGGACGAGCAAGATGAGCAGAACCCGTCTGATAATCACCGCCGGGGTCAATTTCGTGCAGGTCGGTTCGGAAACGTTAGCGAACACCTGCTAAAACAAAAGCTCACTTGGCATAACCTCGGCTAGCGCCAGGGGCAACGTTTTGTCCCGCAATCTGATAAGCAAATTGATAAGTGAGAGACACATTAAGGGGATCCTGTGCTCGTTTCGACAGGCTCAAGGACCGGGGAGAGGGCGAGAGCCGGCCCGGGACGTGATCCGGGGGAGCGGGACCGGGCGCGTCGTCTTGAAAGGGAGGTGGAAGGGCGACGCATGCGTCGCCCTTCCGAAGGCGGGGCAGCGGCTTGGCGGCAGGCTCCCAGCCGAGGTGGCCGTAGAGGGCGACTTGATGCTCGGCGCCGCCGCCCTGGGTGGTGCGTTCGCCTTCCACGCTCAGGTCCACCCAGGCGCCCAGTGCGATGCGCCCTCCCAACCCCACGCCGTGACTCTCCGGCCCTATCAGCGACAGGCCGCCGTAGGTCGTCAGTAACTCCGCTCCCTCTTACGTCACCACCCCGTAGCCGACGTCGAACTCCACCTGTGCCGGCGACAGCCTCGGCGGCGGGTCCGACTCCGCCCCGGCACGGAGGACGTCGGTGCTGCCCCACATCTGTTCGACCTGACTCGCGTCCGCGCCCCAGACCGGCGCCAGCGCCAGCCACAACCCCCGCTTGTCGGCGCCGGGGTTCACCGTCAACGTCAGGCTCGCGCCCCACTCGTCGAACGCCGATTTCTGGTGCGCCAGCAAGTACCGCCCCCGGACCTCGATCCCCACGCCCAGCTTCGTGTGTGCATACGCGACCCCGCCGCCCAGTTCCGCCCCGACCCCCGTCTCCGCCTTCCCCCCGTCCCACCGGCCGCCGACCTCGAACACCGGCGTCAGATGGGTGTCTTCCGACATGGCCCAGGCCGTGCGGCCTTCCACCATCAGCCGGAGCCGTTGCGCGTCGCCCGCCGTCTCGGGCAACCGATCATCCGAGCCCGCTTCCAGATCCGTCAGGAAGGCGTCGGCTTTCAACGCCACGTCGATCTGCCGCCACGTCACCACCTCCTGCCGCGCCCCCACCGCCCCCAGCAGCAGCTCCAGATCCGTGTTCACCTTGCCCGCCTCGTCGCGGAGCTTGAGATCGCCCCAGCCCGCCCCGAACAACCCCCACACGCCCAACCCCGGCCGCGGACTCCAGTGCACATACGGCAAGATGCCCGTCAACGTGATGTCGACGTCGCCTTTGGTCACGTCCATCGTCTCGTAATCCACGTCGCCTTGGCTGTGCGCCACCGCCAAGCCCAACAGGACGGTCGGTTGTAAGCGGTAATCCACGCCGAGGTAGCCGGTGAACACGGTGCCGTCTATCGAGAAGTCGGCTTTGGGCTCGCCATTGAAGCCGCTCGCCGTCCCCCGGCCCCACAGCGTCCACGCCGCCGCCCCGGCCTGCGCCGCCGATTCGATCGGTGGCCCGGCGGCGGGCGTCCCCTCAGTGGCGCTGGCGACGGCGAGCGGTGCCGGCCGGCTCAGCGGCACATCGAACTCGCTCTGCGCCAAGACTTCGGCCCCCGACACCCGCCGGAATTGCACCGGCGCCCGGAACGCGCCGACTTTCATGGCCGGCGGCATCGCCGCGTGCGGTCGAAGCCTAATTGGCCCAAACCGTGGCCGTAACTCGCCAAGTCCCTGGGAACGCGGGTCTCTGGCCCGCAGCCACAGTGGCCGAACCCGTCCCGGCAGCCCGCTCCGCCGAGGAGATGGGGGCGCCCGAAGGGCGGGGCGTCAGCCAGGCTTTGCCACGAAGAGGACCCGTCCCCCGGATCAGGTCCGGGGCTGGCTCCAACCCCCTCCATGTGGTCCCTGAGCTTGTCGAAGGGGGGCGGGGGGATTGCAGGGGACCCGCCCGCAAGGCCGGATGTCCCCCAGCCAGCCGATGGACCTCCCCATCCCGGCCCCGGCGGAGCGGCGAAGGCGCCCGGCGCGTCCCAGGCCGCTCAGGGGAGTTGTCGGAGCGTGCGGATCCCGCAGGTGCCGCGTCAACGTGCTCCAGGCCGCCCCGTGTACCTGCCCGAACCGCCCGTCGCCGCCCGCCCAGCGGGGAGCCCACTTCCACGCCCAACGCCCGGGCGACGCCATACGCGACGCCTGCGGCGTGGCGCCAACGCCCGCGCTGCGGCGCGCGGTCCAGGTTCAACGCCTGCCCGCCCACCGTCGCTTGGCGGCGCACGAAACGGTCGCCGATCACGTCCACCGCGTCCGTCGCCAGGGTGCGCCCGACGCCCGCCAGCACCATCTCTAAACTCCGTTTGCGCGCCTGCTCCGTGTCGTCGTCCTCGACCCGCCCCTCCGCCGTCGGCTTTGCGAACTCGATTGAGGCACCCTCTGTGGGCAGCGTCACCGTCAGCGCGATGCCCGCCAGTGTCCCCGGTGCCTGCGTCACCGTTACCCGCTGCCCGTTCACCGTATAGGTCGTCGTCCCGTCCTGCGGCCGGATCGCGCCCGCGGCCCCCACTTCCACCGCGAACGCCAGCGTCGCCGTCCCCATCCGCGGCCGTTGCCGTCAGGGTGTACGTCGTCGCGGGGTGGACCGACGTCGGCGTCCCGGCCAGCGTTCCGCCCGTCGCGTTCGTGGCGGCCGGCGGCGTGTACGTCAGCCCGGCTGGCAACGCCGGCGGTGTCAAGGTGTACGTCAGCCGCCCATCTCCGCCCGTCGCGGACGGCAACGCCAGCGTCACCGCGGTGCCCACCGTGTAGCGCTGCCTCTCCACCACCGCGTCCCCGAAGTTCGGCTGCCGATCCGGCGGCGCCGGTGGGGCCGGCCGCGCGCCGTCGCTAACGCGAACGTCTCCTGCGCTTCGTTGTTATCGGCGTCCACCACTGCCAGCGTGTATTGCCACCGCAGCGTCGGCGCCGTCGGCGTCCCCACGATCTGCCCACCCGTAACGTAGGCTCCGCCGACCTTCCTCGGCGGGACGTACCGCAACCCCGCCGGTAACGCCGGCGTCCCCACGAACGTCAGGTCCCGGTTGTCCGGGTTCGTCGGCGCCGGCAGCGTCTGCGCGACCGCTTGGTTCAGCGGGTGCTGCGTGAAAGGCGCCGGGGCCGCAATCCCCGGCATCTCCGGCGTTCCCCGCAGCCGCCGCCCCCGTGGTGATGCTGTGGCTCATCGTCACCGATTCATCCCGCCCGTCGTCGTCCTGCTGCGCCACCACCGGCACCGTCTGCGCCGTGTCCCACGTGCTCGCCGTGAACGTCAGCGCCCCCGACGCTGCCGGCAATCCCCCTCCCACCGTTGTCCCTACCGCCCCCGCATCGCTGCTCGTCACTCCCACCACGACGGTCTGGTTCGCCGCCAGCGCCGTGTCCAGCACCACCGTGTACGACCCCACGTGCCGGTTCTTCCCGCCCCCCGCCCCCGGGTTTTCCTGCAGGCTCACGCTCGTCGGGTCGATCGTCACCCCCGGCGTGTCGTTGTCCGTCGTCTGTACCGACACGCTCGCCGTCAGCGACTGGTACTCCGTCGCCCCCGTCAGCGCGTGCGTCAGCCTCACCGTCTCCCCCACCCCGTCGGCGTCGTTCGCCGCGCTCGCCGTGACCGTCCGCGCCGTGCTCCCAGTTCGTGGTGCTGAACGTCAGCCGCCCCGGCGTCGCGCTCACCAGGTTGCCGCGGTATGTCCACCCTCACCGGCCCGCTCGGCGCCACGGCCAACGCCACGGTGTAGGTGTCCGCGTTCGTCGTCCCCTCCCGCACCGTGTTGTTCGCCGCCCGCAGGGTGTTGTCCACCGCGGTGAGTGTCACCGTCCCGCTGCTCGTGGTGGCGCCCGCGGCGACGGTCCGCGTCGTGCCGCTCAGGGTGTAGTCGCTGGTAGTGGCCGGCGCCGTCGGCGTCGCGGAGACCGTCACCGTGGTCGTCACGCTGCTGGCGATGTTCAGGCTCGCCGTCACGGTGCTGACGTTGTTGCTTCCGCTCTCGTCGATCGCCGCCGGCGATAGCGTGACCGTCAGCGAGTCGTTGTCGGTGGTGCTCACCGACACGTCGCGGGTGAGGTTCCGGTAGTTGGCGGGGGGTTGTTTCCGGTCGTGAGCCGCACGTCCCACGACACCGAGCCCTCGCCCGTATCCCGGCTGGCAACCGCCACCGTCACCCCCGCCGTGGGCGTCGCCTCCAGCGTCACCGGGAAGGTCGCCGTCCCTCCGGCCTCCGTCGCCTGCTCAGTCCCGTGCCGGCGATGATCGACGGCTTGTAGAGCGTTATGGTGATAACGGAGAGTGAGGGTACTTGCTCCTTGCCGTATCTGGCACTGTACGACGGTCGACCCGGTCGTACTCAAAGTATGGTCTCTGTCACGACCGGGAAGCCAATTATCGGAGGTGCCTAGCCTCTGGTAGGTCCCGTGTATGTTGTCGTTCCCCCAGCAGCGCACCATGACCGCGGTCGTCGTAGCGGGGAGGATAGTCGAGGTGGCGCCCGTGCTGCCGAACGAAACATTGGTAGAACGGAATCATTGGTTGCGCGCCGAGCCCGTTCTGTTCCCAATGAGTAGCTCCCGCAACATTATCTGTGCCTCGGCGCCCGCGGTCCACCCAAGCGCCCCGAGCAGCCCGAAGGCCAGCGAGACCAGCAGTCGCAACCACGCGCCACGACGCCCGTTTCAGACCGCGACGTTCATCGGGAAGTTCCCCCCTTGACGATCTTGCCCGGCGTCATTCCCGCGAAAGCGAGAATCGAGAGAATGGATACCGACTTCCGCAGGCGCGCCCTCCATATCGTCCCGGCGCTCCCACTCGGCGCCCCGGCGAAAGCCGGGGCCTAGGGGAAACGTGTCCTCTGGATTCCGGCTTTCGCCGGAATGACGCAGGGGGCATGACGAAAAAAACCGTCTTAAGGATCGTCCCAAATTTAACATGTAATATCCCTTTCATTGACTTCTCCCCGAAATTGTGCGGGGGGGGGGGACATGCACTCGGCGGCGCTTCACCTACATGGGGGAGCGACATGGTTACCTCACGTTGGTTTCTTCACGGTTCAGGGTGCAGGGAGGGGAAGCGTCAGGGTGTGCGCCCGCGTTCCCAGGACGCACTTCTCTTGAAGTCGGTTGCACCGGAGAGCATCATTATAGAACCGACCATCAAAAAAAGTAAAAATACAAAAAAAAAGAGGGGAATCTGCCGACGGGTGGCTCCTTCACACTGCCCAGGTTGCGGCGGCGTTGTGTCCCGGGCTGCCGGTTCTCGCCCCGCGACCACCGCCCTTCGACTTGGTTCGACTCTGCGGCGGGAACCCCCCAACGCCTCCTTGTCAGGGGGGCAGGCGACTCCCCTCCACCGTTGACGGATCGGCGTCTCCCGCCATACAGTGGCACCCATGAGTTCGCTGGCCTTCGACACCCACCGCGCCGTCTAGGCCCTCTGTGAAGCCGGCGCCGCGGAACCGCTGGCCGAAGCCTTCGTGGAGACCATCGGCGACGCCATCACCGGCAACGTCGCCACCCAGGCCGACATCACCGAAACCGAGGCCGCGCTCCGGGCCGAGATTACCGAGGTCGCCAACGTTCGGGCCGAACTGAAGACCGACATCGGTCTGGTCCGAGCCGAGACCGGTGCGGTCCAGGGCAAGATCGGCGACCTGGAGGCGTGGCTGTATCGGCAGTTGTGGCTCATGGCGGCCGGCATCGTCGGGCTGACGGTCGCACTGGTCAAGCTGCTCGGCTGACCGGACCGCATCGGAGCGGGTCCCGACCGGGTCAGGTGTCTCCCCGGTCATCGCCGCCGGGTAGGAGTTCGGGCGACGCCACGGGCCGCACGTCCAGTTCGACCGGGTCGAGAGCGGCGATCCGCTCGCCGCCGGCCGCGCCGTGTTCCAGTTCGACGCGTTGAACACCATCCCGGAGGCGCTCACCGAGACCGAGCCCCCCGTTCCCCGCCCAGGTCTGCACGTTCACGCTCCCCGACTGCCGGCTGCCCAGTCGGACCGTGTACGTGACCGTCGCCCACGCCTCCGTAACCGAGACGGAGGATGTGGGCAGATATTCTTCTTATTTTCCGACTCGAGGCTGAGGGAGACTTGCGCTGCATCGGTCTCCAACCGAACTCCTTCGCCGAAACTCCGACGTTCGGGGCCGAGCCTCCGGACTCGGAGGCTTGTCAGATCGTATTCCGGCTGTATCTCGTATTCTTTTAGACAGTTACCCTAGCGCCTCAGCCGAAAATACTCGCGCAGATTCTCCGCTTCGCGTTGCCGGCACGCTACGGCGACCCGCAGCTTCTCCAAATGCTGATCCAGCGTCTTGCCGGCCTGGGGGACGGGGTGCCCGGCGAAGAAGGCGGTCACCTCGGCTTCGAGCGAGGGCGTGACGAGCGCGGTGACGCCCTCGCACATGCGGACGATGGCGCTGTCCGGGAATTTCTCCAGCATCTCGTCCCAGTGCGTTTGCAGGAAGGTCCAGGCCGCCTCGCGGCCGTCCGTGTTCATCAGGAGCGCGCGCATGAGATACGGCGCGTTCTGGGTGCGCACCTCGCCGTCGAGCGTCATGGCGCACGTCCGGTCGAGCAGGTCGGACTCGCGGAAGCCGGCGAGCGCGAACTGATACCGCTGCTCTTCCTGCGGCGTTTTCGCCTCGCGCGACGTTCGGCGGAATTCCTCGTATCGTGCGGCGTCGCCGGTGTGGGCCAGGATGGATACGAGGGCGGGGATCAGATTGCGGTCGACCGAGTGCGGGTCCGTTGCGTACCGTGCGTAAACGGCGTGCGCCTCTGTCTGGACGTCCGGGTCTTCTCCGAGGGTTCCGAGGGCGCCGAGCAGTTCTCCCCGTAATTGGCCGGTCAAGGGATTTTCGCCCTCCTGTGGCGCCCAGCCGAGTTGCCGGGTCAGAGGAGTCAACAGGTCACGGACGTAACGCTGCAAGGCCGGACGCTGCGCCGGGTCGAGCAAACGATACAGGGAGTGGCACGAACCGAGAATGGCCGCCCAGACGTTGTGGTCCCTTTCTTCGCGGAATCCGGGCAGCAGGTCGAGATAGGCCGGCAGCGGCACCAGGCCGGCCTGCGTCGCGGCCCAGGTGTCGCTGACGAGGCCGAAGCGTTCGATCGGCGACAGCAACTCGTGCGCCCGGTCGGTCAGCGTGCGTAACAGATCCGGCGCGTAGCGGACCCGATAGAAGCCGTGTCCGCCGGCGTTGACGACCACCCATTCCGGGGCGCTGGACAGCGGGATGCGCAGTTCGTCGTCGGTCAGCAACAGGGTGCGGGATTCCGCTTCGTCGCCCCGGCCGGCCTTGACGAAGATGGGAGCCTGCCAGCGTTTCTCCGATAGGCCGGACTCGTCCTGCGCCGCCCCGTTCCGTTCGTCCCGCAAATAGAGGAACGGGCGTTGCGACACCACGAGGTCGGCGCCGTCCAGATCGACCGAGATCAGCGGATAGCCGGCCTGAAACACCCAGGTGTCCATCATCGCCCGGACCGGCCGTTCGACGGCTTCTTCCAGCGCGTCCCACAGGTCGGTCGTCTCCGCGTTGCCGTAGGCGTGCTTGGCGAGATAGTGGCGCACCCCTTTTCGAAACGCGTCCGGCCCCAGGTACTGTTCCAGCATCCGCAGCACGGAGGCGCCTTTCTCGTAGGTGAGGACGTCGAACATGGCCCCGGCGTCGTCCGGGTGTCGGACGGGGAACTCGATCGGGCGGGAACTGCGCAGCCCGTCGATGTGCAGGGCCGCGGCGCGCGAGACGCCGAAGCTCGTCCAGCGCTGCCATTCCGGCTTCCAGTCGTCCACCGCCATCATTTCCATGAAGGTGGCGAACGCCTCGTTGAGCCACAGCCCGTTCCACCAGCGCATGGTCACCAAGTCGCCGAACCACATGTGCGCGTTCTCGTGCGCGACGACGTCGGCCACGCGCTCCAGTTCGCTGCGCGCCGCGGAGTCTTCGTCGATCAGCAAGGCCGTCTCGCGGAACGTGATCGCGCCCAGATTCTCCATCGCACCGAACGCGAAGTCGGGAACCGCGACCAGGTCCAGTTTGTCGCCCGGATAGGGCCGGCCGTAATAGGTGCCGAAGAATTTCAGCGACGCCGCGCCGATGGCCTGCCCGAAGCCGGCCAGACGCTGCTTACCCGGCACCGCGCACACCCGCAGCGGGGTGCCGTCCACGAAGACCGGCGCGCTCGCCTCGAACTCGCCGACGATGAAGGCGACCAGATAGGTGGACATCTTCATCGTGTCCGCGAACACGACTTCTTTCTTGCCCGTGTGGGGCAGCGGGGTTTCGCGCACGACCCCGGTGTTGGAAATGGCCGTCAGCGCCTCGTCCACGACCAGCGTGACCTGAAAGACCGCCTTGAGCGCCGGCTCGTCCCAGCACGGAAACGCCCGTCGTGCGTCGGTCGATTCGAATTGCGTGGTCGCCAGCGTCTTGGCGTTCCCGTCGGCGTCCGTGTAGGTGCTGCGGTAGAAGCCGCGCAGCTTGTCGTTCAGGAGGCCGGTGAACGCGACGTGCAGGGTGTAGCGACCGGGGGACAACGCGCGGTCGAAACGCAGCGTCGCACGTTCGTTCGCTTCGTCGAGGATAGCGGCGCCGGCGAACGTGTGGCCGTTCACATCCGTGATCGTCACCGATTGTACGTCGAGTTCACAGGCGTTGAGGACGAGGTCGCGGGTTTCTTCCCGCACGACGAGTGCGACCGATTCCTGGCCCGTGAAACCGTGGGCGGTCAGGTCGGGCGTCAGCCGGATGACGTAGCGTTCGGGATGCGCCGTAGGCGGCAGGCGGTGGGATTCGGCCGCGGTCGGGGATGAGGTGTCAGACATGTTCGCTCCGGAGGTCGAGAGTTGAGGGACGGGGTTCGCCTGCGCTCGGGGATACCAGACGCCCGCTGCGCTTGGCAATTGAGATCGGCAATCGGGCGGGGCTCGGTCGAGGAAGGCGCCAAGCTCGTCTTCTTCGGAAACGCAGGCGTCCCTCCGGGCTTCCGGCGCATCCGGGAGACCCGAGTTGCCGCGGCCGCGCGCTTGTATGGTCAGGCCGATCACGGTATGCAGAAACCGCTGAACCGGGGAGGGCGCGGCATCATGGCCGAGCAACACGATCAGGACGCGGGAGTCGACCACGGCGTCGTCACCCAGACCGAAAAGAAGCTCAAGAAGCCCCCGCTCTACAAAGTCCTGCTGCACAACGACGACTACACGACGATGGAGTTTGTGGTGTACGTCCTCCAGAGCGTGTTTCGTCACGATGCGACCAAGGCCACCCAGATCATGCTCCACATCCACCGCCGGGGCATGGGCGTCGCCGGGGTGTACACCTACGAGGTGGCCGAGGCGAAAGCCTCGCGCGTGGACGGCCTCGCCAAGAAATACGAATTCCCCCTGAAGTGCAGCGTCGAGGAAGCCTAGCCGCTTTCGAGGAGTGCCCACCATGCGGATCAGTCGGGAACTGGAGGTCACGATCACCCTGGCGATCACCGAAGCGCGCCGGCGGCGCCACGAGTTCCTGACCCTGGAACACGTTTTGTACGCCCTGTTGCAGGACGAGACCGTGGCCGACGTCGTGCGGCAGTGCGGCGCGGACGTGAAGGAACTCCAGACCGACCTGGAGGAGTTCCTCAAGGACAATCTCGAAGCCCTGCCCGAAGATACGGGTGACGTCGACCCGCAGCAGACGCTCGCCTTCCACCGCGTGTTGCAGCGCGCCGCGGCCCACGTGCAGTCGGGTGGCAAAGAGGTGATCGAGACGCGGAATTTCTTCGTGGCCCTGTTCCGCGAGGACAACAACCACGCCGTCTATCTGCTGGAAAAGCACGGCGTGACCCGGCTGGACGTGCTGAACTACATTTCGCACGGCATCTCCAAGGTCCCCGGGGGCGAGGAAGCGCCGGCCGGCGCCAACCGCACGGACGACGACGGCGACCCGCGGCCGGCCAAGAATCCGCTGGAAGCGTTCACGACCGACCTGGTGCAGAAAGCCCGCGACGGCGAGACCGATCCGCTGATCGGGCGCGAGGTGGAGATCGAGCGCACGATTCACGTGCTGTGCCGGCGCCGCAAGAACAACCCGATCTACGTGGGCGATTCGGGCGTCGGCAAGACGGCGATCGCCGACGGCCTCGCCCTCAAGATCGCCAACGGCGACGTACCCGACGTGCTCACGGACGCGAAGGTCTATTCGCTGGACATGGGCGCGGTGCTGGCGGGCACGAAATTCCGCGGCCAGTTCGAAGAGCGTCTCAAGGCCGTCCTCAAGGCGCTCGACGCCCAGCCGGGGGCGATTTTGTTCATCGACGAAATCCACACCATCGTGGGCGCGGGTGCGACCAGCGGCGGGTCCATGGACGCCTCGAACATCCTCAAGCCGGCCTTGCAGTCGGGCAAGCTGCGCTGCATCGGCGCCACCACGTATCAGGAATACCGGAGTTACTTCGAACGCGACCGCGCGCTCGCGCGCCGCTTTCAGAAAATCGAGGTACACGAGCCGAGCGTCGAAGACGCGGTCGAAATCCTCCAGGGGCTCAAGCCGCACTACGAAGAGCACCACGGCGTGGAATATACGCCCGACGCGCTCAAGGCCGCGGCCGAACTGTCCGCCAAATACATCAACGACCGGTTCCTGCCCGACAAGGCCATCGACGTGATCGACGAGGTGGGCGCGTCGTTCCAGATCCGCCCCGCGCCCGAGGATGACGGCAGGAAGATCATCGACGACACCGACGTCGAGTCCATCGTCGCCAAGATCGCGCGCATTCCGCCGCGCAGCGTGTCCACGTCCGACAAGGAACGCTTGCAGAGTTTGGACGCAGACCTCAAGGGCGTCGTGTTCGGCCAGGACACGGCCATCGAAACGCTGGTGCGCGCCATTCGGCTGGCGCGTGCGGGGCTGGGCCAGCCGGAGAAACCGGTGGGGTCGTTCCTGTTCTCCGGGCCGACCGGCGTGGGCAAGACCGAGGTCGCCAAGCAGCTCGGTGAAACGCTCGGCCTCCAATTCCTGCGCTTCGACATGAGCGAGTACATGGAGAAGCACACGGTCTCGCGGCTGATCGGCGCGCCTCCGGGTTACGTCGGGTTCGACCAGGGCGGGCTGCTGACGGACGCGATTACGCGCAACCCGCATGCGGTGTTGCTGCTGGACGAGATCGAGAAGGCGCACCCCGACCTGTTCAACATTCTGCTGCAGGTCATGGACCACGCCACGCTGACCGACAACAACGGCAAGAAGGCCGACTTCCGGCACGTCATCATCATCATGACCAGTAACGCGGGGGCGCGCGAAATGGCGGCCCACGCGATCGGCTTCGGCAACGTCTCGAACGAGGGCAAGGACCAGCAGGCCATCGAAAAGCTGTTCAGCCCGGAGTTCCGCAACCGGTTGGACGCCATCGTCCACTTCCGCGCCTTGCCCATGCAGGCCATCGAGCGCGTGGTCGAAAAATTCGTCAAGGAACTCGTCGAGCAGTTGACCGAGCGGCGTGTCACGATTGCGCTGACGCCCGCGGCACGCCGCTATCTGGCGGAGAAGGGCTACGACAAGACGTACGGCGCGCGACCCATGGCGCGGCTGATCCAGACCGAGGTGAAGCAGGTGCTCGCGGACGAAATCCTGTTCGGCAAGCTGCAGGACGGCGGCGACGTCGAAATCGACGTGGACGACGGCACACTGACGTTCGCGTTCGCGCCGGCCCCTCCCACCGCCGAGGAAACGGAAGACGCGGCCCGTCCGGTCGAGACGGTGGAATGAGCCTTCAAACCGAGCGTGTGAGGATGGATCGATGGACTTCGGCGTAACGTTTCCGTCGCGCGTCGGCGACTTCGAGTCGGTCGCCCTGGCCGAACGGTTGGGCTTTGCCCAAGCCTGGTTCTACGACTCGCAGATGATCTATTCGGACGTGTACGCGACCATGGCCCTGGCGGCCCACGAGACCTCGAAAATCCGGCTCGGCACCGGCGTGGCCGTGCCGACGACGCGGTTGGCCCCCACGGTCGCGCACTCGATTGCGACCATCAACCAATTGGCCCCGGGCCGCGTGGAACTCGGCGTGGGCACGGGCAATACGGCCCGGCTGACGATGGGCCTGCGGCCCATCACGCTGACGCGCCTCAAGAAAGAGACCCGGCTGATCCAGACCCTGCTGGCCGGCGAGACCGGCACGCTGTGCGAAGAAGGGCAGGAGCAGCCCGTCCGTTTCCTGCATCCGGACCGCGGCTACATCAATCTGCGCGACGCCATTCCGGTCAGTATTTCCGCGTTCGGCCCCAAGACGTTGGCTTACTGCGGGGCCGAGTCGGATGGGCACATCACCTGGGGCATCGACCCGGACGGGTTGCGCGCGGCACGCGGCATCATCGACGAAGCCGCGCAAGCGCGCGGCAAAACCCCGGCCGACGTGCCGTCCAAATGCTTCTTTCCGACCGCGCTGCTGTCGCCGGGCGAGACCAAGGCCACGCCGCGCGTGCTGAGTCTGGTGGCGCCCTTCATCATGAATTTCCTCCACGTGCAGGTCGAATGGGGAAGCGACCTGCTGTCGCCGATTCCCGCGGTCGCCGAGTGGGTGGAGCGGTACAAGACGTACGCGGCCGGCCTGCCCGCGCGGACGCGCCACCTCACGCTGCACGAGGGTCACATCATCTACCCGCGCGAGGACGAGCGGGAATTCATCGTGCCCGAACTGGCCGACGTGGTGGCCATGATCGGCACGCCGAACGCGATCATCGAGCGCATCCATGCGTTGGAAGACGCCGGCCTGTCTCACTTCGCCTTCCAGGTCATGGACGACGACCCGGTGCGGCAGATGACCGACTTCGCCGAACAGGTGATGGCCAAGTACTGAGCCGCCGGCGTGCGGCGCACCGCTCGCAAAGGAGGGCACCATGGCGTCATTCATGGCCGCGTACACGGGACAGACGTACGCGCTGCTGCGCATCGTCTTCGGCTTCACGTTCCTCTTCCACGGCACCCAGAAGCTGCTCCATTTTCCGATGCCCCCACCCGACGGGGTGCCGGGCTTCGTGATCTGGGTGGCCGGCACGCTGGAACTGGTGGGCGGCCTGCTCATCATGATCGGGTTCATGACCAGTTGGGCGGCGTTCGTGTGCAGCGGCCTGATGGCCGCGGCGTACTGGATGGCCCACGGCATGAACGCGCCGCTGCCGATCCAGAACCAGGGCGAGCTCGCGGTGCTGTACTGCTTCGCCTTTCTGTACGTTTCCGCCCGCGGCTCGGGGATGTGGAGCGTGGACGCCGGCCGCGGGGAGAGCTGACGACCCGCGGCGTCTCTCACCCGATCATGGAGGAGATGGTCCGGGGATCAAGTCGGAGGGTGGGGTAGGAGCGAAGGTCGAGGTGACATCGGGGTTCGTTTCGACAGGCTCAACGAACTTAGGGACGGGAAGGGCCGTGAGATCGGTTGGTGAGTTTGCGGTCCCTGAGCTTGTCGAAGGGTCGGACTGGGCTGGAGGGTTTTCCACCTGGGGAGCCGGGCACGAAGCCAAGGAAAGCTCCAGGAGCGCCTTGCAGGAAATTTTACAATCATGGCGACACCTGTTTACGCATCGCACGCCCGGGTCGGGCCGCAGCGCTTCCGCGAGCGTTACGGCCTGGACTTCGAGGACTTCCGCGTCGGCCAAGTGTTCAAGCACCGGCCCGGCCTGACGATCACCCAGCAGGACAACGTCGAAGAGTCGTTCGACACGCTCAACCAGGCGATGATCCATTTCGACGCGCACTACGCCTCGAAGACCGAATGGAAGAAGCCGCTGGTCGTCAGTACGCTGACCCTGCAACGCCTGATCGGCATGACGTGGAAGACGTTCTTCAGAAAGCGGCGTATCCTGGGCTGGTCTTCGCTGAACATGACCGCGCCCGTGTTCGGCGGCGATACGCTGTACGCGGAAACCGAAATCAAGGCCGCGGACCCACTGCCCGCGGACCCCGAGTGCGGCACACTCGGGGTGGAGACGCGCGGCCACAACCAGCACGGAAAATTGGTGTGCGTCATGGCCTACGACCTGCTGGTGTACAAACGCGCCGCGGCGCCGCTGGCGGACGCCGGTTACTAGCTTTGTCGGGACAGACGGGCGAACCATGTCGGAGTTCTTTTCGCACCGCCGCGTCGGGGACGACGTCTTCCTGGAAACCGCGGGCATAGAGTTCGAGGATTTCGAGGTCGGCCAGATATTCGAGCACCGGCCGGGGCGGACGATCACCGCGGAAGAGAACCGCCACCACGTCTTCCGTTCCGCGGACCTGTCGCCGCGCAGTGCGGACGCCGCGTACAACCGGCAGGTGTACGGCGGGGAAGAGGTGATCGCCGAAACCTTGGTGCTGAGCGTGGTCACGGCGCTGACCACCAAGACGTTCAACAAGGTCGTCGCCAACCTGGGCTGGACCGACGTCAGGCTGCCGACTCCGGTCCGGGCCGGCGATACTATCTACGCAGAGTCGGAACTGCTGGACAAGCGGGAATCGAAATCGCGCCCGACGCAGGCCGTGCTGCACGTGTGCACGCGCGCCGTCAACCAGCACGGCGCCGAGGTGTGCACGTTCAAGCGCAAATTGCTGATCTACAAACGCGGGCTGGGACCGTACGCGGACGCGGGATATTAGGCCGGCCGCGGCGTCCGAATTGATTCCCGAATCCGAGCAATTCCAAGGATCTTCACGTCAAGATGACCCGCCGCCCGTTTCGACATGCTCAACGGGCTTGGATACTGAATCTGCGTCGCTTTGAGCAGGCGAAAAATCGAAGGGTGTCGAAACGGGCAGGGGATCATTTCATGTGTCATCTCCGATAGAAGTGGTCCGCCGAGCCGGGCGTACCGAAGAACGAATCATATGAACCAACTCGAAGAAGGCACCCTCCTCACCCTCGACTTCAAGAAGCTGCGCAAGGTCGCCCGGACCGAACAGGACGTGATTCCCGTCGTGCTGCAGCACGCGGAGAACGGCGACGTGTTGTTCATCGGCTACGCCAACGAACTGGCGCTGGCGGAGACGTTCAAGACGAAGCAGGCCGTCCTGTGGTCCACGTCGCGCAACGAGTTGTGGCGCAAGGGCGCGACCTCGGGCGACGTGCTGGACATGGTCGAGGTGCGCGTCAACTGCGAGCAGAACTCGGTGCTCTACCGCGTCGTCCCGCGTCGCGGCGGCGTCTGCCACACCAAAGACGCCGACGGCAACGCACGCCCCACGTGCTATTACCGCCGCGTACCCAACCCGGCCGCGAATCTGGAATTCGTCTGAGCCCTCTCCTCCGTTCCCTCCCCCCTCGAGGGGGAGGGCTAGGGTGGGGGGGCTTCGACTTCCACCCGCCTCGTCATCAAAAGCCGACTCAGGAAGACTCGACAGAAGACAACAGAGAGGAGCCGCACCATGAAACTCGGCATCTTCAGCTTCAACACCGAATACACCATGCCGGCCGCGGAACTGGCCGTGGCCTGCGAGGAACGCGGCTTCGAGTCGTTGTGGGTGCCGGAACACACCCACATTCCGGCCAGCCGCGAGACGCCGTGGCCCGCGGGCGGACCGCTGCCCAAGGAATACGTCCACATGTCCGACCCGTTCTCCAGCTTGGCCGCGGCCGCGGCGGTGACGAAGAAGATTCTGCTCGGCACCGGCGTCTCGCTCGTCATCGAACACGAGCCGCTGTATCAGGCCAAGCAGGTGGCGACGCTGGACCGCATCTCCAACGGCCGGTTCCTGTTCGGCGTGGGCGCGGGTTGGATCAGAGAGGAAATGCAGAATCACGGCACGCCGCCCAACCGCCGCTGGCAGGTCTTCAAGGAACATCTGGAAGCCATGAAGGCGCTGTGGACCGAGGAAGAAGCCTCGTACCACGGCGAGTTCGTCAACTTCGACCGGGTCTGGTCGTATCCCAAGCCGATCACCGCGCCGCACCCGCCGATCATCCTCGGCAGCATGACGTCCAAACTCGGCCGGCAGCGCGTGGTGGACCTGTGCGACGGCTGGCTGCCGATCGAGACGCTCATCGAGGATTGGCCGGCGACGCTCGCCGACCTGCACGCCCGCGCGGAAAAAGCCGGACGCGACCCGGCGTCCATTCCGCTGTCCTTCTTTTGTATCGACGTGCCGGACGA
The DNA here is from genome assembly GCA_965200125.1 of uncultured Binatia bacterium (SeqCode). Classification (GTDB taxonomy): domain Bacteria; phylum Desulfobacterota; class Binatia; order Bin18; family Bin18; genus Bin18. Next base: position 936,392 of record OZ241332.1, read on the forward strand.
GGCGCGATTGGCGCGCTACCGCGATCTGGGCGCGGTGCGCACCGCGGTCCGCATCCCGACCGAAGGCCGTGACGTCATTTTGCCTTTCCTGGACAAGTACGCGCGTATCGCCGAGACGTTGGAGTAGCGGGAAAGGGGCCGAACCCTTTCCTTCGGGGAGAGGGACTTTGCTTGGGATTACATACGAGATGAGCCCGCTCCCGTTGCGACACTTCTCGACAAGTTTAGGGACCAAGCTCAAGGATTGGATCCTAAGTTTGCGGTGCCTTGAACCTGTCGAAAGGTCAAAAAGGCAAGGATGGGTGCGAGGGTCTAGGTGACATCGGGGTTCGTTTCGACAGGCTCAACGAACTTAGGGATGGGAAGGTCTCAGAGCTTACGGTGTCCTGTGGGCTTGTCGAATGGTCGAAAGGTTGAAGGATTTTGGGCCAAGGGAGCAGCGGCATGTAAGTCAAGGGGAAAACTCCGGGATCATCCTGTATATCATTCCCCTTTGCTTCTGATCCCCTCTCCCCCTGGGAGAGGGTCCTTCCGCAACGGCGCATTCAGCCCGGGCATTACAAACCAAGACACTCCCCGGATTCGTAATTCCCTCTTACTTCTTCAGGCGGACGAATTTCTGCAGGCAGTGGGCGTCGAGCGGGATCAGGCCCTGCTTGCCGCCGGCGCTGTACGTCACTTCGCCGACGTACAGGTCGCCGCGCGAGTCGGCCCAGATGCCGTGCGGTGCGTAGAAATTGCCCGGGGCCGCGGGGTCCGGGCCGCCGAAGCGGGTCTGCACTTCGCCGTCCAGGGTCAACACGCTGACCCGGGCGTGTGGCGCGTGCCGCGGAATGGCGGCGCTCATGTTGGCGGGCATACGCCCGAACTCGAAGCCGAGTTCGGCCACGAACAGGTTTTCGTCTGCGTCGATGTACAGGTCGTCGGGCCTGTCCACGTGCGGCCATTCGGTGACGTACTCCCCCGCGGCGGTGAACACCTGAATGCGCGAGTTCTCCCGGTCGGCCACATAGACGCTGCCGCGGCGGTCCACGGCGATCGCGTGCGGCAGCCGGAACTGACCCGGGCCGCTGCCCGGCTCTCCCCATGAGAATTGCAGCGTGCCGTCCGCGGCGAACTTGTGCACCCGCGCGTTCCCGTAGCCGTCCGACACGTACAGGCTGCCGTCCGGCGCCAGCGCCACGTTGGTCACCATGTTGAACGGCCCCGCGGCGCGCTGCACGGGCGTTTCCCACGCGGTGAAGCCCGTGTCGGAGGGCATGTCCTTTTCGCCCAGGGTGCGGACGAGGGCGCCGTCGGGTGTGAAGACGCGCACCGTATGGTCGAAGTTGTCGGCGCAGTAGATCGTGTCATCCGGCCCGACGTGGATGCCGTGCGCGTTGGCGAACACGCCCTCGCCCCACGCCGTCAGGAAACGCCCGTCCCGGTCGAAGACGATCATCGGATGCTCGCCCCGGTTGAACGCGTACACCCGGTCCTGCGAGTCCGTCGCCACGCCGGCGACCTCGACGAACGACCAGCCCTCGGGAAGCCGTTGCCAGCCTTCCAGCACTTCGTATTCGATCCGGTTGTGGCCTTTGCCCATGTCGGTCCTTTCGCCCGCAGGCTACGCCTCGTCCGCGGGGACGCGCTGGTCGAGTTGGATGACGACGCCGTCCGGGTCCTCGAACAACGTGGTCTTGATCCGTCCGCCGGGCGGCTCGCCGTACGCCACGCTGTCGAACAGCGTGGGCGGCATGACGACCGGCACGCCCGCGGCCCGGACCTTCTCGAAGGTTTCTTCCAGATCGTCCACCCAGAACGCGAAGTGGTGGATGCCGACCTGATGGAGTTGCAGGGCCCCGCCGGACACCGGACGGTTCTCGGACAGTACGATGAACGTGGCGTCCGGCCCGTCCTCCCAACGCAGATACACGCCGTGCCGCGGGCGGGGGAGGGCGTTGCCCGGATTTTCGTGCGGGACGTCCAGGCTGACCGTCAGCCCCAGCAGGTCGCGGTAGAACCGCAGCGACGCCGCCATGTCGCTGACCCCGATGGCGATGTGCGAAGTGTTGCGGATTTTCATGTTGCCTCCTCATCCCTTCTTTCCGGTCTCCGAGCCTGCCGTACCTCGAGCCTGTCGAGAGGTCGAAGGGCTAGGGAGAGGGGAAATTGCCCGTCAGTGCCTGGGTCGGGAGTGGCGCAGTTTGCAACGCTAGAGGCGATTCGCGGCGCCCTCACCCCAACCCCTCTCCCAGGGGGAGAGGGGCTTTGCTTCTCATTCACTTCCCTCCCGCTCCGTGCGTCTGCGACGACTTCATCCTCGAGAACCGCGCGCCTCTCGGATCAACGCGGCCTTGCGTGCATGCAGCCGGCTTTCGAGACCGACGGGATAGCCGTGCGGCTCACGCAGATGCGCGACGCCATCGGGTAGCCGACCGAGTTGCGTCTGTGCGCGGGTGCGGATGTCGGCCAGGCTCGGCTCGGTGTACACGGCCCGGCCGTCGCGCAGGATCGGCACCAGCAGGTCGGTCCAGTCACGGCCGGTGACGGGGTGGGGGGCTCGGCTCGGCTCGTCGAGCGGGACCGCGGCGGCCGGCATGCCTAACGCCTCGTCGTAGATCACGTCTTCGCGGAACGCGTCGTCGTGGAAGCGGCGCACCTGCAGGATGCCCGGCAGCGTCGTTTTTTCCGGGTCCTCGGACAGTTTGATCTTGTGCTGCCATGCGCCGCCGGCGTCGCGCAGCGCGGTGAGTTTATAGACACCGCCCAGCGCCGGCTGGCCCGAGGCCGTGACCAGGTGCGTTCCCACGCCCCACACGTTGATCGTCGCTCCCTGTGCCTTCAGGTCGGCAATCGCCTGCTCGTCCAGGTCGTTGCTGCCGACGATCATGGCGTCGGGGAAGCCGGCCGCGTCGAGAATGCCGCGGGCTTCGACGCTCAGGCGGGAGATGTCGCCCGAATCGAGCCGGATGCCGACCAGGTCGTGGCCGCGCTCGCGCAACCACGCGCCGACCTGCACGGCTTTGCGCACGCCTTCCAGGCTGTCGTAGGTATCGACCAGAAACACGCAGTTGTTGGGCATGGCCTCGGCATACGCCTGAAACGCCTCCAACTCGTCCCCGAATGCCATCACCCAACTGTGCGCGTGGGTGCCGCGCACCGGAATGCCGAACAGCTTGCCGGCCAGCACGTTGGACGTGGCCGCACAGCCGCCGATGTAGGCGGCGCGGCTGGCGGCCAGCGTGCCGTCGATGCCTTGTGCGCGGCGCAGGCCGAATTCCAGCACCGGGTCGCCGTGCGTTGCCAGACACACGCGCGCGGCCTTCGTGGCGATCAGGGTCTGAAAATTGATCAGATTCAGCAGTGCGGTCTCGATGATCTGGCATTGCAGGATCGGTCCCTGCACGCGCACCAGCGGCTCCTGCGGAAACACGACCGTTCCCTCGGGAATGGCGTCCACCCGGCAGGTCAGTTCGAGGGCGTGCAGATAGTCGAGAAAGGCGGGCTCGAACAACGGCCGCCCGTCCGCGCCGTGCAACTCGGCCAGATAGGCGACGTCTCCGGCGTCGAACCGGAAGTGGGTCAGGAAGTCGAGCGCGTAGCCCAGGCCACACGCGATGCTGAACCCGCCCTGAAACGGGTTCTGACGAAAGAAGAGATGAAAGACGGCTTCCTTGTCCGCGACCTGCGCCTTCCAATACCCGTACGCCATCGTGAGTTGGTACAGGTCGGTCAGCAACGCCAGGGAGTGGCGGTACAACTGCGAGGGGACGTGCATGGGCGCCTAGGCAAGACCGGCCTCGATCAACAGCGGCCCCGGCGTGGTCACCCCGGACCGCAGCGCGTCGGCGAGTTCCTCCGCGGTGTGCACGCTGCGACCTTCGACGCCGAATCCCTCGGCCAGTTTCACGAAGTCGAACTCGGGCGCGTCGAGTGCGGTCAACGACCGGCCGGCGTGGCCGGGCATCATCGCGGCGCGCTCCTGCTCCCAGCGCAGAATGGAGTACGCGCGGTTCTTGCAGATGATGCTGGTCACGTTCAGGTTCTCGCGCGCCATGCTCCACAGCGCCTGGATCGTGTACAGCGCCGAGCCGTCGCCTTCCAGACAGATCGTCGGCCGGTCGGGGGCCGCGGCCGCGGCGCCGACCGCGCACGGCAGCCCCTGGCCGATGGAGCCGCCGGTCAGCGCCATGTAGGTGAAACGCGGCGCCCCGCCCGCCATGCCGTGATAGGCGAACCCCGCGGTGGCGCCCTCGTCCATGACGATCGCGCCTTCGGGTTGGGCCGCGGCCAGCGTCCGGCACAGGTGCGCGGGGGTGAGCGGCCCGCGCGGCATCTCCGGCCGCGGCAACGCCGGCACCTGCCGCACCGCGGGCGCGTCCAGCGCATCGGCGACCGCGGCCAACGCCGCGGCCGGATCGACCGCGGGGTCGCAGAGGCGCAGAATCTCCGCGTCCTCCGCGCACAAGCTGCTGCGCGCGTCGGGATAGCCGAAGAACGCGACCGGCTCGTGCGCGCCGGCCAGCACGACTTTCTTGTACGGCGCCAGGAGTTGCGTGGCCGGTTCGGGCGCGTACGGAATCTTGTCGGGCGAGATCAGGCCGATCCCGCGGTCCTGCACGGGCGGAAACGTCGGCGCCAGCACGCGGCAGCCGGTCGCCCGCTCGATCCGGTCCGCGGCGTGCAGCCCGGCCGTGCGCAACCCGTTGCCGCTCAGCACCAGCGCGACCGAACCGCTACGCAGCGCCGCAGCCGCGCGTTCGACGTCGCCCGCGTCCGGCGGGGGAGGGGCGGCGAGCTCTGGGCGAACCGGTTCGCCTTCGACCTCGGCCCACTGCATGTCCCCGGGCAGAATCAGCGTCGTCGGCCCGCCCGGCAGTTCCGCGGCACGGCGGATCACGTCCGCCATGTCCCGCCCGATGGTGTCCGGGCTTGTGGCGGTGCACACGAATTCGGACATGGGCGCGGCGAGCGTCTGGATGTCCGCGGTCAGCGGGGCGTTGGCCGCGATGTGCCACGTGGCATGTTCGCCCACGATCGAGACCACGGGCGAGTGAGCCTTGCGCGCGTTGTGCAGATTGGCCTGTCCGTTCGCCAGACCCGGGCCGAGGTGGAGCAGTGCCAGCGCCGGCCGCCTCGCCACGCGCGCATACCCGTCCGCGGCACCGGTACATACGCCTTCGAACACGGCCAGCACCGACTTGATGCTCGGACACCGGTCGAGGGCCTGCACGAGATACAGTTCGGTCGTGCCGGGATTGGCGAAACAGACGTCGATGCCCGCGGCTGCAGCCGTGCGGATGGCGACGTCGGCGCCGGTGAGGGGGTGGGGATCACGCGGCGTTTCAGCGGACATGGCTTCTGCCTGCTTTCAGCATTCGGTTCCGTGTCGATAAAGTCCGGCGGGTTGTTCTGGGACACGTGTGCCGCAGTCGGCAGTTCCGTTCGGCGGCAAGCCTCCGGGTCATACCACAACTCGCCGACGCCCGTCAGCAACGCCGTACGCCCATCTCACTGCGAACCTTCTTCCCACGGCACAGGTTGCGGCGGGGACCCCCCACCGGCTTGCCGGCGGGCTGACGCCCTTGGCTCGCCGACTCCCCCTCACCCTTCGACACGCTCGGGGGCCGGGGGGAGTGATGGAATGGGAACTTGATCCTGTGCCTTGAATCGGGTCCCTGAGTTCGTCGAAGGGTCGGATTACGTCGAATGGTGTCGAAAGGACGAGGGCTGGGAGGAAGCCACCTCGGATGAAAAAATTTCCTCCCCCCCTGAGGGGGAGGGCTAGGGAGAGGGGGGTCTTCCAGCAGCGTTACATCAGCCCGGGAATCTCAAACCAATACCCAACCCGGGATGGGCATTGACATTATCGACATCAGGAGCATAGTCTCCGTTCCAGCGGTTGGGAGGGCTGTGTGGATCACGGTCCGCTGGGGCCAGGTGCCCCACCCGGCTGCGTTTTTTATGCTCGGCACATAGCCGGTTCCTTCCATCCGTATGTATCTGCTCTACTTGGACGGCTCCGGGTCGGTCAAGAACTCGAATGAGCGGTATTTCGTCCTTGCCGGCATCGCCGTATTCGAGCGTCAGATCTACCATCTCATTTCCGAGGCTGACCAGTTTGTATCTTCCCTCGACTTGGGCGACTCTCACGATGTCGAATTACACGGCAGCGTGATGGCGAATGGCAACAAAGCTCCATGGAAAGGGAGGATGGGGAGGCGCGAACGACTCGACACTATCGAGCACGGTTTAGGTTTGCTGCGCAATGCGCACAAGAGTGTGAGGGCGTTTGCGGTAGTCGTGGACAAACCTGCAGCATCGCCTAATGATCCGGTTGAATACGCCTTTGAAGAAATCTGTAATCGATTCAATCTGTTCCTCTATCGATTATGGAACCGGGAACGCAATAAGCAGCGGGGGTTGGTGGTCATGGACGACTCACATTACGAAGAGACGCTGCAAGGTCTAGCGCGGCGATTTCGTGAAGAGGGAACGCGATGGGGATCCCTCCGCAATCTTGCGGAAGTCCCATTGTTTGTGGACTCCGCTGCTGCGCGTCTGATCCAGCTTGCGGACTTGCTGGCGTGGGCGGTCTGGAGGCGCTACGAGTTTAGCGAAACACGCTATTTCGACCAGGTGGTCGGCCGTTTCGATACGGAGGGGGGAGTGATTCACGGTTTGGTACATCGCAAACGTGCAACGGAGAACTGTTACTGTCCGGCGTGTTTGTCTCGTTCGCACCAACGAGGCAATCCAGGGGGTCGGACGAACGAAACGTAATACGATCTACCTTTCGACAGGCTCAAGGCACCATAAGCTCAGGGGCCAGGGGGAATGATGGAATGGGAATGTAATCCTGTGCCTCGAGCTTGATCCCTGAGTTCGTCGAAGGGTCGGATTACGTCGAATGGTGTCGAAAGGACGAGGGCTGGGAAGAGGTCACCTCGGATGAAAGAATTGGGAATTAGATACAAGGCGATCCCAAAGACGGTTTTTCCTCGTCATACCCCTTCGTTCCCCCGCCCCCGTCCGGCCCCCTTCGTCATTCCGGCGCAAGCCGGAATCCAGAGGACACCTTTCCCCCGTAGGGGCGGGGCTTACCGCGGAAAGAAGTCGATGGCTGGGTGCCTCGCGGCGCGCCGGGCTGCGTTGTCGCACAGTGCGGTGCCCCAGCAGAGGTTCCGTTCCGCGAGGTCGTTGGCACGCCAATTATTCTCCAACGCCTGACGTTGCATCTCGTCCTCACGCTGTCGCGCCTCCGCGGCGTGCGCCGGCTCTTGCGCGCGCCGGTCTCGGCTCCGAACCTCATAACCGAAAGCGTCGAACGTCCGGGCTGCCGCCGGCGTGACGCTCAGGACGATGCCGGCGGTGAGTGTCGCCAATGTTGCGATGAATTTCATGCCGGCCTCCTTCGGTTGGGCCGGGGCGGAAGTGCCTCGGCGCCTGAGCGAGGCGCACGCCTCGAAGACGAGCGGAGACGTGGGCTCCTGTCCCGGCAGGGAGGGCCGAAAGCCCCCCTGAGAAGGGGGTTGGGAAGGGGGACTGTCCCCGCGTATGCGGGGGAAACACGCTCGCCGGCGGCATCGTCCGAGCGGAGGAGGGACTATCCCCGTGTGTGCGGGGGAAACTGCCGCGCCTTGCGGGCTGCGACGACCTGGCCGGGGCTATCCCCGCGTGTGCGGGGGAAACGGCATTCCGGGATCGCTGACCGGGAAAGCTGGGGGACTATCCCCGCGTATGCGGGGGAAACCCTTCCGATTTTCAGCAAAGGAACTTTCATGGCTCTATCCGAAGACAGACATGGAAGCCGAATTGTCAGAGAGCCTTGCCTGCCGGACGCAGAAGCACCATGCCGTAGCCATATGCGCGGTGCCGCCCGATGCCCCGCGCCAGCAGGGCGGTGAAGGCGTCGGCGTCCGTGATGGTGAGGGTTCCTCGCATCACCGCGTCCGGCCCCTCGCTGGCGCGGCCGTACCGCTTGCGCATGGCTGGCGTGCGCCGAAAAGACACCAGCCGGGTTTCTTGCGGGTCGAGCCGCGCGCCGCCCCTTCGCTCGAACTGCTCGGACAGCCACGCGACGTACACCTCCTCCCGTTTGCGCGTTTCCGTCTGCGGGTCCAACGCCTGCATCAGATACGCGTCGCGCTCGGCGACGTGGGTCTCTCCCTTGTCGTTGCGGGGTCGGTTGAGCCGCCGGGTCGGGCGCACGCGCGTCTCGAACCCCAGCCGCGTTCCCGTCCGCCACTCCACCGGCATGGATTTGCTGTCCAGACTCTCGACCGGGAGGACGCTGGCTTGCAGCGGGTCGGCGCATATCCTGCCCATTTCACGCAGCGCCGCAGCGTCCGCTGGGCCGTACCCGTAGAATACGCCGCGCGTCCCGTCCCGCGGCAGGATCAGGCGAAACGGTTTGGGCGTCGGTCCCTCCGGTGCCGGCGGGCCGAAACATTCGGTCAGCAGGCAGTGCATGGCGTGGTCCGGGTCCCGGAGCCGTTTGCTGCCCATCCAGCGGTGGAACTCCTCCACGCACACGTCGGCGCGGATCATGTACAGCGGCACGCGGGTACTCATTGCGGCGTCTCCGTGCCGGTGGGAAACGTGTCGCGGGCGACCGCGCCTTCGCACACCGGGCGCCCGCCGCCGTGCAGGCCGGATGTCCAGTTGCGCTGGTCGGTCAGCAAGTAGCTGCGGCTGGGGACCGCGTCCGCGGAAGTTTCGCCCTCCGGCCACAGCAGGCGCACGGCGTCGGGCGCGGAGGCCGGTTCGTTCAACGGCGTCGCCCGCAGCGCGGCCACGACGGTTGCGCCTTCGCGGAAGCCGGCGAACAGCGGCCCGGACGGCAGGCACGGCTTGCGCCCGATGAACAACGGCCGGGCAGGCTCTTGCAGCGCCGCGGCCACGTCGTCGAGCCTTGGCGGTTCGTCGTCCGGCTGCAAGCGGAGCGCCACCGTGACGCGCATGTCGGCGAAATAGTCGCGGTAGCGCAGATGGGGCGCGTCGTAGGTGCGGTCGCCGCCGGCCCGGCCTTCCGGCTCTCCCCGCGTAGTCCACCCCTGGTCCCTGGCGCTGAGATGTGCGGTCTGGAAGTCGGTCAGGCGCAGACCCGCATGGGGTTCCCGGTCGATGCGGGCGGCGAAGATCAGGCGATTCTGCAACCGCTGATGCCGCTCCCGCTCCGTCCGCCGCCAGCCCAGCGCATTGGCGAACAGCCCGGTCAGCATGGACGCCGCGGGAAACCGGCGGATGACGCCGTAGTTGTCTATGGTTTCGCCACCGAAGGCCATGAGCGGCGATTCCAGGTTCAGGATGAGGTGTCGCATGCCTCTTTACGCCTCGCCGTTGCGGACCGATTCTCGCGCCCACTTCGCCAAGTCGTCCAAGCCGGCGCTTATCGCCTCGGGAATGTCGTAATCCTCGACGGACATCACGCGGCGCGTTTCCTTTGCTCCATACGCTGCGTCCAGCTTGGCGAGGTAGCCGGACAGGGCTTCGACCGCCGCGTCGGTTTGCGGCGCGACCGGCTTGCGAAAGGCGTTGGCGAGGCTGCGCGGCTGACGTGAGCCGGCTTCGACCAGCATGAGGTCGGCACAGCTATACGGCGCGGTGGAACCCAGCTTCGCCCCCGGCGACACCGTGGCGATCAGGTGCAACAGGTGGTGCACCACTTGGGCCGCCATCGTCCTGTCGGTGTCGGCGGTGTTCCACTCGTTGGCGGTACAGCCCTCCAGATTGGACACCAGCCCCGGCATGTCCACGACGACGTAGCCGTAGAACAGGCCCGCGGTCAGTTCCGTGTCGCCGATGTGCGCCGCGCCGGCGTCTTCATCGGCGCGTTGCAAGTCGTCCACCACGGAGAAGTAATCGCTCTCGCTCTCCTCCCTGTGCACGGTGAAGGCGTGGGCGACGTGAATGGCGGCGTCGATGTTCGAGGCCCGGTCGGACGTCACCATGCGTCCGAACATCGCGCCTGTCAGCCCGCCGGGTAGCTTGGTCTGCTCTCTGAAGGCGCGAAAATTCTCACCTTCACCACCTTTATCGGTCTTCTTATCGAAAAGTTTTTCCACGGCTTTCTTGGCAGCGTCGGCGTTCTGAGGATGTTTCCGGCAGATAACCGCGGCTTTCTCCCGCAGATATTCGACTTCCGGCAGGCCGAGCAGGAGAGGCTGTTGCGTTCCTTCCTTCCCGTACACGCCTTTGTTGAAGGCATCTTCGACAGCCTTTACGACGGCGTCGGTAGCCGCGTCGGTCTCCTTTATCGGCTGCATCACTGCGCGTTCGATGACGTTCCGGGATCGTACCGCCTCTACGAACCCCGCAACGGCGTTCAAGGAGGATTCTCCGTCTGCGTTGCGCCAATGCCGTTTGAGACACTGCGACGATATGCGCGTGCGCACCGCGCCGCCGAAGGGCATGCGCTTGGCGCGTCCGCTATCGTCCCGATTCAGCAGCGCCGCGGGGTAGGAGTGCAGGGTATGAATTTGCAGGAATCTCGGGGTGGGCATCGGTGGAACTCCTTACGTTCGGGGTCGTCGGGAATAGTGCGTTTTGGACTTCCGGTTTGATTCGGTGTTGTCGTCCGGGGACCCTCCCCCTCCCCTTCGACAGGCTCAGGGACCAGGGGGAGGGTTAGGGAGAGGGTTCCCCGGCCACAACCGAAAATTCTCAACCCGATCCATTCTTAGCTTGCCCGGCATGTCGGCCCTCCGCCCGGTAATAGGCGTGGGCTATCTCGATTCGTGCCCGGTCCGCGCGGTCTTCATTCTCGCCTTCGTTCAGAATGAACCACGCCATTTCGCGCCAGTTGAACCCGCATCCTTCCGAGGCCAACATGCGGAACAGCCGCTCCAATAGGCGGTGCAGTACCGTCCCTCGGGCGGCCAGCAGCGCCGAGAGACGGTGTTCGCTGTACACCGGCACGCGCTTTCCACTGCCCCGATAGAGCGCCCGACCCACGGGAATCTTCGGCTTATGCGCCAAGCCGGCGCCGTGCGCCATGATCGCCATGCCGTTAACGATGAGGCCCCACTTCCTGACGTCGGGCGCTCCGGGCATTCCCGCCCGAACCATGAGCCGCCAGAACGCGGCGCTGTCGGGATTGTCGGGGTTCATGCGCCGCAGGCTGGCGGCGTCCCCTTTGTCCTCGTCCTTGCCCTCGATGGTTTCCACGATTCCGGTAATGGTGTCGCCGAAGTTCGCCGGTATCTGGCTGTGGCTGCGTTTGGACTCGACGCGCGGCGCCGCGGTACGGCTGGGTGCTGCATTCGTCGGGCCGTCTCTCAGAACGCGCTCGATTTCTGCCCAGTCTTCGGGCCGCCACACGTCCGAGGGAACCCAAACGTGTTGGCGCAAGGCGTCCATCCATTCCCGTTGTTCGTCCGTCGGGCTGCTGTCGAAGTCTCGTTTCAATTCTGCGGCGATCAATTCGGTGCGGCCGGTTTCCGCATTCTTCCGGTACATGACCAAGTCCGGGAAACCTCTGCCCCGGACGATGTGGATGCTGTCGCGGTCACGGAGATGGAAGGTTCGCCATCCATAGTGCTCCGCCTCGTCGATCACGTGCTGATTGAAGGTGCGTTCCCGTACCGGTTTGTCCCGCGGCTGTTCGACGGGGACAGCGGAAGCCGTATTTCCGCCCGGTTCCGCGTTTGCGGTGGTGGGTTCTCGTTCGGACATTACTCGTTCTCCTCGTCGGCATTCCGGAACAGGAAGGGGAGCCCTTTCGGCCCGCGTATCCGTCCTTCGAATAGATTCCGTGCCTGGGCGCGCGCCTTGTAACGGTGACTGGTTGAGCACGGCAAGCCATCCTCCGCGGCGTGCAGAATGGTGCGGGTGTGATCCACCACGCCGTCCAACCACTTGCGGCGAATGCGCTTTCGCTCGGTTTCGTCGGCTTCCAGTTCGGTTTGCAGATCGTCGAAAAAGCGGGCATCGACGATTTCTTCCCATCGTTTGATCCAAATGTTCGTGTTGTCCTGACTCAACGCTCCGATTGCGGCGCGCAGGGTGTTCCGTATCTTGCCAGCTTCCTCAATGCGCTTTTTGGCAAGGGCACCCAAGTCTCCCGCTTCTTCGCCGCTCCCCAAACTTCGGATGGCGGTGGGATGCAACGGAATGATGCGTTCGTAGTAGCCGTCGGTCTTGCCCTCTCCTCGCACCATACCGCGGGCGACCAAATACATGGCTGTCGAGGAATCTCGTTCGGCTTGGGTTAAACGTAAGAGATGGGGTTTCTCCCAATCGGGAGATATGAGGCCGTCAACCACTTGTTCGTATCCGAATCTCCGTCTCCCTAGAAAGGCGGGTGGAGTGCCTTTTGGGTTGGTTTTTCTATGGACCGGCATCCAAGGGTCTCCGGTCCGCCCCTTGACGTCGGCAATCCTCAATGCCTGTGACCCGGCACGAGTGGCCTCCAATCCTCCCGCCCTTTGTTGTAGCCGGACACGCCGGCAGATTTCTATGTAGAAGGGATCCAATGCGTCGGGGGCCAACATGTTTGATTTTTTCCCGTCCCACGGAACGGTCCACACCAATCCGATGCCGGTATCGGCCATCGAGTACGTTTCCAACGTCATTTGTCGATGATTCAGGAGTGCCCTCATATCTCGTCGGACGTGAAGCCCTGGACGGAGGGAGGGCGTGATGCTGAAGCAGGAGCGGTTTCCGTATCCGCTCGGCATACGGGAGATGCCGTAATTGTATTTTCCCAGATAGCCGTCCATCGTCTGCAACGTAATCAACGCGAATATCCAATCGTCCACGCCGGCCTGCGTTGCGACCGACGACTTCAAGTCGTGGTTCTTCGACGTCACCAGCATGTCCAATGCGTCGGGCGTCGTTACCCGATGCTTGTATTCGTTCGCTTTGGCCTCGGACGAGGCGGGCGGCTGCATGAAGGCCGGCTTGGTGACGTCGTCCACCACGAGGCTCCAGGGCTCGTCGTCGGGGAAGTCCGCCGTCAGGCCGCGGATCAGCTTCTCCCATTGCGGAGCGTCAGCGGGCGGCTCACCGACACCGGCTTTGTGCAACGCCATTGCGCCCAACTGGACGAGGAAGGCGTGCCAGGCGTGGCGCTGGTGCGGACGCAGCGCCGGGAACGCCGCGACGTCGTCCCGCATCAGCGCGGCGTATACTTCCGGCAACGACGCCGTTACGCGCGAGGAGTCCCCCGTTTCCACGCGGAACACGGGTTCTGTCAGGAGGTTGAACGTCAAACGGAATATCCTCTACGTTGGAATGACTATGGCGCATGACTATCAGGAAATCGTGACCGTCGAACCGGGGAAGCGTGGGGGAAAGCCGTGCGTCCGCGGCCTCCGCATCACAGTCTGTGAAGTGCTGGGGTAGTTGGCTTCTGGAATGACCATCGACGAAATTCCGGTCGATTTTCCCGACTCGACCCGTGACGACATCCGGGCGTGCTTGGCGTTTGCCGCCGATCGGGAGCGCCGGATGGTGTGCATTCCTCCGGAATGAGACTGTTGTTCGATCAGACTATGACGACGAAATCCCATCCCGTCAGCCAGCGCGGGCCGATCCGGTCGCAGCGCACGCCCCCCAGCTTGGCCGAACTGGAGATGTCCGGGCGCGTGGGGCGCAAGGAGTACGACCGCCGGCTCGCCAAGTTGCAGGATCGGTTGCGCGAGGTGTCGCTGGCGTATCGGGCGCAGGGGCACAAGGCCGTGATCGTGTTCGAGGGCTGGGACGCCGCGGGCAAGGGCGGCACCATCCGCCGCATGAGTTGGCCGCTGGACCCGCGCGGGCTCAAGGTGTGGCCGATCGCCGCGCCCACGCCGGAGGAGCAGGGTCAGCACTATCTGTATCGTTTCTGGAAACGGCTGCCCCGGCCCGGACAGATGGTCGTTTTCGACCGGTCCTGGTACGGGCGCGTGCTGGTCGAGCGGGTCGAGGGCTTTGCCACGGACGCGGAATGGCAGCGCGCCTACGCCGAGATCAACGAGTTCGAGCGGATGCTGGACGACGACGGCATCCGCGTCGTGAAGATATTCATGCACATCACGCGCCAGGAGCAACTCGACCGTTTCCGGGCGCGTTTCAAGGACCCCCTCAAGCAGTGGAAGCTGTCGGAAGAGGATTTCCGCAACCGGGCGCGTTATCCCGACTACGTTGCGGCCATCGAGGAGATGTTCCAGAAGACGTCGACCGTGGCCCAGCCGTGGACCGCGATTCCGGGCAACGACAAGAAATACGGACGCTTGGCGGCGATCGGCGCAGTAGTGGACCGCTTGGCCGAGGGGATCGACATGGCGCCGCCGCGGCTCGACTCGGCGTTTGCGAAGAAGGCGAAGAAGCTGCTCGGACTGTAGGAATTGTGGATTTTCGATTGTGGATTGTGGATTGAAATTTCGTTGTGTGTCGATTCAGTAATTCCCGCCTCTTTCATCGTCTTCCCGCAACCTTGCGTGCGGCGTTCTTCTCCTGCCCTTGCTTATCGTCATTCCAACACTTCCCCCCGTCACCCCTGCACTCCCCTTCGTCATTCCGGCGAAAGCCGGAATCCAGAGGACACGTTCCCCGTTTCGGTTAGTTCCACGCGGAAGGGCAATCTCCCCTCATCCCCCCAGATCAAGTCCGGGGCAGGCCCCTGTGCCTCCCCTTATTTACTCTCTCTTCGGCGAGGCGGTGTAGGGGCGAAAGATTTTTCGCCCCTACGAACGGGACGCCGAACCCGCATCGTACCCTCCCTTTTCGGGAGGCGCTCAATCGACGAGGTTCAGGAAGGCGGCTTCGTCGAGGATCGGGATGCCCAGCTTTTCGGCTTTGTCGCGCTTGGAGCCGGGGTCGCTGCCGACCACGACGTAGTCCGTCTTCTTGGAGACGCTGGCCGTGACTTTCGCGCCCAGAACCTGCAACCGCTGCTTGGCCTCCGAGCGCGTGAGGCCGTCCAGCGTGCCGGTCAGCACGAAGGTCTTGCCGGCGAGTCTGCCCGCGGGTTTCACTTCTACCGCGGGGAAGCGCACGCCGGCCTCGAGCAGTTTGTCGATCACAGCGCGGTTCTGTTCCTGCGCGAAAAAACCGGACAGGCTGTGCGCGACTCCCGGCCCGATGTCCGGCACCTCCTGCAAGCGTTCTTCGTCCGCGGCCATGATCCGTTCCAGGTCGCCGAACACTTCGGCGATTTGGCGTGCGGTCGCTTCGCCGACCAGGCGGATGCCGAGCGAGGACAGGAAGCGCGGCAAGGTCGTGGTCTTGCTGCGCTCCAGGGCATCGACCAGGTTCTGGGCGGATTTGTCGGCCAGCCGGTCCAATGCGGCGAACTGTTCCTTGGTGAGTGCATACAGGTCGCCCGGGTCGTGCACGAACCCGCGTTCCACGAGTTGGTCGATGATCTTGCCGCCCAACCCGTCGATGTCCATCGAGCCGCGGTGGGCGAAGAAGCGCAGGCTCTCCTTGAGCTTGGCCGAGCAGGCGAGGCCGGTGCAGCGGTAGGCCGCTTCGCCTTCCTCGCGCGACACGACGGCGCCGCAGACGGGGCATTCGGTCGGCATCTCGAAAATGCGCTCGTCGCCGGTGCGCGTATCCGGGATGGACTTGACGACGTAGGGGATCACGTCGCCGGCGCGCTCCACGATGACCGTGTCGCCGATGCGCACGTCCTTGCGCGCGATTTCGTCCATGTTGTGCAGCGAGGCGTTCTGGACCGTCACCCCGCCGATGGGCACCGGGTCGAGTTGGGCGACCGGGGTGAGCGTGCCGGTCCGGCTGACGTTGGGCACGATGGAGCGGATGCGCGTCGTGGCCTGCATGGCCGCGAACTTGTAGGCCGCGGCCCAGCGCGGCGACCGCGAAACCTGTCCCAGCCGGGCTTGCAGGTCGAGCCGGTTCACCTTGACGACGGCTCCGTCGATCTCGAAGGGCAGGCCGTCGCGTTGCCGTTCCAGCGCGGCGACCGCGGCCGCCACGTCCGCCACGTCCGGGCAGACGCGGGCGTGCGGCACGGGTTTCAGCCCCCAGCCGGTCAACGCGCGACGCAGGTCCCAATAGGTCGCGGGAACGGCGCCTTCGATTGCGCCCACGCCGTAGCAGAAGAAGTCGAGCGGCCGGGTCGCGGTGATGGACGAGTCGAGTTGTTTGAGCGAGCCCGCGGTGGCGTTGCGCGGGTTGGCGAACAGCGGTTCTTCAGCCCGGGAGCGCCGGTCGTTCAGTTCCCGGAACGCGGCTTTGGGAAAGAAGACTTCGCCGCGCACTTCGAGCCGCGTCGGCGGCGCGTCCGTCCCCTCGGGGAGTAAGGTCAGCGGAATCGAGCGCACGGTCTTCAGGTTGGCGGTGACGTCTTCGCCCGTGAGGCCGTCCCCGCGCGTCGAGCCGACGGTGAGCGTGCCGTGCGTATAGACCAGTTCCACGGCCACGCCGTCGATCTTGGGCTCGGCCACGTACTCGACCGGGCCGTCCGTTTCCAGGAAGCGGAGCACGCGCTCGTGAAACTCCTGCATCTCCTGTTGGGAGGTGACGTTGCCGAGCGACAGCATGGGCAGGCTGTGCCGCACTTGGCCGAACTCGGTCAGCGGCGGGGCGCCGACTTTCCGGGTGGGTGACGTCGGGTCGGCGAGGTCGGGGTGTGCGGCCTCCAGGTCGGACAGGCGGCGGAAGAGCCGGTCGTACTCCGCGTCACCGACGATCGGGTCGTCCAGGACGTAGTAACGATGATTATGGAGGACTATTTCTTCACGCAGACGCGCGACTTCCTGCCGCGCTAAATCGGGCGCAACGGAGCCGGGCGCAGGTTCACCCTCCGTGGCGGGAGGCGGCGGGGGAGTCGATTCGGGATCGGTCGCCATGTCGGCCCACCTGACGGACGCGGCTCATTAGGAAATTACATACAAGATGATCCTGAAAGTTTTCCAGCTTCCACACCTTGTTTTCCTTGCTGAAACCCCTCCGACTTTCGACACCCTTCGACCTTTCGACAGGCTCAAGGCACCGCATGCTCAGGAACCAAGCTCAAGGTTCCGCGGGCTCAGTAACGAGCCCGTTGAGCTTGTCGAAACGGGCGGCGGATCACCTCGTATCCAATTCCCTTCCCTCATTACCGCGCAACCTCCGCGTCTTTACGCGACACCGACCGGCTGTTGCATGGTGATGCAGTGCACGCCGCCCAAGCCTACCGCAAGATCGGCGCTCGGAATGCCGCAGACCCGGCGGCCGGGGAACACCGTGCGCAGTATGGCGAGTGCCTTTTGATCCGCGGCTTGGCCGAACGTCGGAACCAGCACGACCGCGTTCGCTACGTAGAAGTTGGCATAGCTGGCGGGCAGCCGTTGGCCGTCGTGTTCTACTGCTGCGGGCATAGGAAGGGGAACAATGCGCAGCGGTCGTCCGTCCTGGTCGCGCATGTCTTGCAGCCGCCGCTGGTTGTCCTGCAACGGGGCGTAATTCGGGTCGCCGGGGTCGTCTTCGACCGAGCACACCACCGTGGTCGGATCGACGAAGCGGGCGACCTCGTCCACGTGCCCGTCCGTGTCATCGCCCACGATACCGTCACCCAGCCAGCCGACGTGTCGCACGCCCAAGTAATCGCGGAGCGCCTGTTCGATCGCCGCCCGGGTCAGCCGCGGATTGCGGTTGGGGTTGAGCAGACAGGCTTCGGTGGTGAGCGCCATGCCGCGGCCGTTGACGTCGATGGCACCGCCTTCCAGCACGATGCCGGGCGTCACGAGCGGCAGGCCGAGCCGGTCGGCGAGACGCTGCGGCACCGCGTCATCCAGATCCCAGGGCGGGTATTTGCCGCCCCAGGCGTTGAACGTCCAGTTCGTGAGACAAAGCCCGCCCAGCCGCTTGCTATCACCGTCCGAAGCCGTGTGGCGTGTGACGAACAGGGGGCCGAAGTCGCGTATCCAGGCGTCGTTGGTCGGCACTCGGAAGAAGCCGACGGTCGCACGGTCCACGCCCGCGGCTGCGAGTCGCTCCCGCACGCGACGGGCCGTATCCGCGTCGTTGATGCAAATGCCGACGCGCTCGCGACGGTGCAGCGCGGCGACCATCTGGACGTACACCTCCGCGATGGCGGGGAAGACGCCCGGCCACGTTTCCCGGTTGTGGGGCCACGCCAGCCACGTGGAGGCATGCGGCTCCCATTCCGCGGGCAGGCGGAAGCATGACGGAGCCGGCCAAGCGAATGCGGTCCGGTCGCTGGTCGGGCGGGCCGCGCCGGGGCTCGGCTCGGAGACGGACCCGGGCACGGGATCAGTCCAGGAAACGTTTGGTCAGGTCCGCGTACGCGTCGATGCGGCGGTCGCGGAGAAACGGCCAGACTTGGCGCAACGCGCCGATCTTGTCCAGCTTGCAGGGTACGACCAGGGTTTCTTCGGCGTCGGTCGGCGCCTCGGCGAGGATGCGTCCGAACGGGTCGCTGACGAACGAGGCGCCCCAGAAGTCGAGCGCGTCTTCCCGTCCGATGCGGTTGACCGCGGCCACGAACACACCGTTGGCAATTGCGTGGCTGCGCTGCACGATCTGCCACGCATCGACTTGCGATTGCCGCGCACGCGGGCTGTCGTCCGCCTGCCAGCCGATCGCGGTCGGATAGAACAGAATCTGCGCCCCGCTCAGCGTGGTCAGCCGCGCGCCCTCGGGAAACCACTGATCCCAGCAGATGAGGACGCCGATCTTCGCATAGCGGGTGGAAAAGGTGCGAAACCCGAGGTCGCCGGGCGTGAAGTAGAACTTCTCGTAGTAAAGCGGATCGTCGGGAATGTGCATCTTGCGGTAGTGCCCGACGAGGCGGCCGTCGGCGTCGATCACGACCGCGGCGTTGTGGTACAGCCCGGGGGCGCGCTGCTCGAAGACCGGTGCGATGAGCACGACCTGACGCTCTGCGGCCAGCGCGCAGAGCCGCTCGGTGGTCGGCCCCGGAACCGGCTCGGCCAGTCCGAATTGCGTGGTGTCTTCGGTCTGGCAGGGATAGCGGCCGCGGAAGAGTTCCTGGAGGCAGATGATCTGCGCACCGCGGTTCGCGGCTTGGTTGATGTGCGCGACCGCTTTCTCGAAATTCTGTTCGGGCCGCTCGCCGCACGTCATCTGCACGAGGCCGAGCGTGACTTGCTGTGCATGACCTGAATTGGATGCGATCATCATAGCGAAAAATTCTAGGCTATCGTGTGGCGGGGCTCAATGGCGGGCCGGCGCAGGGACGCTCGCCTGCATTCGGTTCCGCGTTTCGAGGGAAAATTTGGGGAATTACAGACAAGAGGGTCCTGTACCCGTTGCGACGCCCTTCGGCATGGTTCGACTCCTCGGCAGGCTCAAGGCACCGCAAGTTCAGGGACTTCGCCAACCCCAAGTTCGTTGAGCCTGTCGAAACGAACCCCGCTGTCACCTCAGCCTTCAGATCCCCCCCCGATCCTTCGACCATTTGGCTTTTCTTTTTTTATTCCCCCTCCCTTCGGGAGAGGGTCAGAGCCTCCCCCGGACTCGATCCGGGGGAGAGGGCGCCCGGGGAATACAGAAACACTCCCCGTTCGCGTGGGCTTTTGACACGAAAAGTGAAAATCATTAAGGTTGCGCGCCTGTCCCGCTTCCGGGGAAGTTAAGGTCGCTGTCGACGGTACGTTTCCCACCATGAAGATGAGCGAGTCCGACATGGCCGCGACGGTGCGCGGCGTCCTCGAACAGTACGATTCCGACATGCCGCGGCACCGTGGGAACGAAGCCGCGGGGAAGGCCGAATCGCAGGTTTCGACCGTCCAGACCGTGCTCGAAGAAACGACCGCTCTGTACGGCATCCACAACTGGGGCGGCGAATACTTTTCGGTCAACGCGGCCGGCGAAGTGGTGTGCGCCTTCACCGGAACGGCGCAGCCGGCGGCCTCTCTCAAGTCCATCATCGACGCGCTGGTACAACGCGGTATTTCCACGCCGGTCGTGCTGCGCTTTCCGCAGATCATCGGCCGCCAGTTGGGGCGGCTGAGCGCGGCGTTTCAGCACGCCATCGACGAGTTCGACTACCGTGCAGCATACGTCCCCGCGTATCCGATCAAGGTCAACCAGAAGAAAGAAGTCGTGCACGACGTGTTGCGCCTGGGCGACGCCGCCGGCGTGGGGTTGGAGGTCGGCAGCAAGGCCGAGTTGGCGGTCGCGCTGGCGCTGACCCGCAATCCGCGTTCGCCCATCATCTGCAACGGCGTGAAGGACGGGTCGTATCTGCGGCTCGCCCTGCTCGGCCAACAGGTCGGCAAGCGCGTCTTTCTGGTCGTGGAGAGTCTGGCCGAACTGCGGCGGCTGCTGGAAGTGGCGCAACGCCTGGACGTGCGTCCGCGGCTCGGGCTGCGGCTGAAGCTGTCGGCGCGTGGCAGCGGCAAGTGGGAGAAGTCGAGCGGCGACCTGTCCAAGTTCGGTTTCACGACGATGGACCTGCTGAAATGCGTCGGTCTCCTGCAGGCCGCGGACATGGCCGACTGCCTCAGCCTGCTGCATTTCCACATCGGCTCGCAGGTCACCGAGATCCGGCGCGTGAAGTATGCGGTCAAGGAGGCCGCGCGCACGTACGCCAAGCTGCGCGGCCTCTGCCCCCGGCTCGAACACCTCGACGTGGGCGGCGGGCTAGGCGTCGATTACGACGGCTCGCGGACGGCCTCGGAGTCGAGCGTCAACTACTCGGTTCAGGAGTACGCCAACGACATCATCTATTCGATCAAGGAGGTGTGCGACGGCGAGGGGGTCACGGAGCCGACGGTGCTGACCGAGACCGGACGCATGATCGCCGCGCCGCACGCCGTGCTGGTGTTCGACGCGGTGGACGAAATCGCCCTGTCCAACGGGCCGATCCACGTCCCCGCGCCGGAGCGCCGGCCGCCGGTCATCCAGGAGATGTACGACATCTACCAGGGTGCGAACGCCAAGAATTACCGCGAGTATTATCACGACGTCCTGGAGCAGCGCGAAGAAATGTTCTCGCTCTTCAACCTCGGCTATCTGTCGCTGGAGGATCGCGGACTGGGGCAGGAACTGTTCTGGGCCACGTGCGAACGCACGCTCAAGTTCGCCAAGGCGGTCAAGCACATGCCCGAGGAGTTCGAGGACCTGGAGCAGCGGCTGGCGCGCAAGTTCATCTGCAACTTCTCGGTCTTCCAGTCCATTCCCGATGCGTGGGCGCTCGAACAGTTGTTTCCGATCATGCCGATCCACCGCCTCGACGAGGTGCCGGAGCGCCGCGGCTATCTCGCGGACCTGACCTGCGACTCGGACGGCAAGGTGGACAACTTCGTGGACCTGCGCGACATCAAGGAATACCTGGAACTGCACGCGCTCGACGGCCGGCCCTACTATCTGGGTGTCTTCTTCACCGGGGCGTATCAGGACGTGATGGGCGACTATCACAATCTGTTCGGCCACGTGCACGACGTATCGGTCGTCGTCGAGCCGGACGGCACGGCGCGTATTGCGGAGGTCGCGCCCGGCCAGACGGTCGCCGACGTATTGGACGTGTTCGGCTACGACCGGAACGAGTTGGTCGGCGGGCTCCGGCGTCTCTCGAGCGATGGGCAGGACGGGCGCGTTTCGGCCGCGGCGGTCGAAGCGTTGATCCGCGAATACGAAGCGGTGTTGGAGAGCTATACGTATTTGACTTCGCCCACCTGAGCGGGGGAGGGCGGGCCGCCTGCGGTCGGTGCACACTGCGACCTTGCCGTATTCCTCATCCCTCCCTGACGATTAGGACATGGCGGACATTCTCGACGGGCGCGACCCGGGTGCGATAGCGCGCGCCGCGGCCCGACTGCGGGACGGCGGCCTCGTGGCTTTTCCGACCGAAACCGTGTACGGGCTCGGCGCCAACGCGCTCGACGCCCGGGCCGTGGCGAACGTCTATGCCGTCAAGAACCGCCCGCGCTTCGACCCGTTGATCGTCCACGTTGCGGACGCCGCCGCAGTCGCCGACTATGCGGCTGACATCAACGGACGGGCGCGGCGGCTCATGGAGCGATTCTGGCCCGGCCCGCTGACGTTGGTGCTCCCTAAACGGCCGGCGATTCCCGACATCGTGACCGCGGGGCTCGACACGGTCGCCGTCCGCCAGCCGGCGCACCCCGTCGCGCTCGACTTGTTACGCGCCGTCCAATTTCCGGTTGCCGCGCCGAGCGCCAACCCGTTCGGCTACGTCAGTCCGACGACCGCGGCCCACGTGCAGGACACGCTCGGCCACGCCCTGGACGAAATCGTCGACGGCGGCCCCTGCTCGGTCGGTGTGGAATCCACGGTGCTGGCGCTCGACGGCCCGCGATCCGTGCTGCTCCGGCCCGGCGGCGTCACGCTGGAGCAACTCGAATCCGTCATCGGAGAGATCGATACCCGTCCCTCGTCCGGAGATTCTGCACGGCCTGACCCGCGGTCGCCGGGGACGCTGCCGTCGCATTACGCCCCGCGCGTCCCGCTCATCCTGTTACGCCCGGATGAAGCGGTGCCGTGTCCTGCGGGCGGGGGACGGGTAGGGCTGCTGACGCTCGTACCGCGGGCCGATGCACCGGGCTACGCGGTCACGGAGCATTTGTCTCGGACGGGCGATTTGACCGAGGCCGCGGCCAACCTGTTTGCCGTACTGCGGCGGCTCGACACGCAGAACTTGCAACGGGTGATAGTCGAACCCGCCCCGGAGACTGGTTTGGGCCGCGCGATCATGGACCGTTTGCGTCGGGCTGCTGTACGGTCGTTATGAGAAAATACGTTGATGGGGAACCTTTTCGATACTTGAGTCGTAGGGGCGACCGGCCGGTCGCCCCTACGACTGATTCTCTGTTCCGGTATTTTTCTGCTGAATCAGGGCGTGACCCCGACTAACACCAACGGAACCGCGGGAACGCCACGGCCCTGACGTATCACGTTCAGTAAATCTCGCTCATAATAAGGAACACCCGAAGACATTTGTTGTTCCAAATCTTTCATCGGTAATATCTCGACTCCTACGTCGATAATGTCCGAAACGTAGAAACCGAGGTGCTTCACGAATAGATCGTGCGCGACAAAAGCGTATTTTCCGAACTGTATTTCTACGGCGACGCGATCCTTTACGAAGTCGGTCTGGTTGTAGGACATGATCGGTGTGTAGCCGGCTTCCTCAATCGCCTGTTTCTGCTGAGCTTCAGGTAGTCCATAGATACCACGCATGAGCTTCTCGTCGGCGGTTACCCAGAACGTGTTTCTACGCTCGCTCCAACCACGTGCTTCAAGGCCGTTCTTGAAGGTTTGGTTCATATCGCTAGGTGAGTACAGCAGCTTTCCCAGCATAGTCTTTTCTTTTGAAACCTTGGTTCGGCAGCTTGAAGCATCAACGCCCGCTATGACATCCTGTATTTCTTCCCATAGCTTCTTTCGATGGACGAGCAGGTATTCCTCGCCGTTCAGATGTGAATAGCGTGCTTCGATGTGCATCAATGGCCGCCGTTGGGTTTTGTCGGGTCATAAACCGGCTTTCCCATCGGGCGGGTGCGTAGGATTCCAGCCCGAAGCTGGCGCACCCGATCCCGCGCAATGTCCACGTATTCCGGAACGATGTCGCACCCGTAAGCAATTCTACCGTGCATGATCGCGGCGATAACGGACGAGCCGACTCCCATGTAAGGATCAAACACCGCGTCCTCGACGTCCGTCATTGAAAGAACGAGGCGCTCGACGAGTTCGACCGGGAATTGGCAGGGGTGTATCGTTTTTTCGACGTGATTGTTCTTGACGTTCGGAAACGTCCATACGTCGCTCGGATTCTTCCCTTTCGGGTTTCCCGACAGCTTGCCGACATTCGGCCCCTTGAAGTACCGTTTTCCGGGATATTTCGAGGGAACCCGGATGGGGTCCAAGTTCCAGGTATAGTCGTCCCCCTTCGTCCACCAGTTGATCGTCTCGTAGCGCCCGGATAACCGCTTGGAGCAGTGCAGACCGTGCTCGAAGTGCCAGATGATTCGGTTGCGGAGCTTGAGCCCCTCAGCGCGGAATACGGGATAGAGCGCACTGTCGAGGGGAATGATCTCGCCGTTTCTCACGTAATTGCCGACCTGCCAACAGAGAGATCCGCGTGGATGCAGGACTCGGACACATTCGTGTATCACACGCTGTTGCGTTTCGAGGTAGGCGTCGATTGACGCCCGAATTTCGTATTCCTTGCCCAGGTTGTAGGGGGGCGAAGTAACGACCAATTTTATTTTTTCGTCGGGAATCCTGTTTATGAAGGCGAGGTTATCTTCGCAAGCGAGAACCGGCGCTCTGTCAGGTCTTGTCCTGGCTCGTCGCCTGGGGAAGGTTTGTTGAGGTTCCCTCGTGGCGAATCTTGCAAAGAGTGGGGTTTGCATGGTCTCCACGCCCTTATAGAGAATGGAAATTCACTTACAGAGGCTTTGTCCACTTTGTCAGTCTGCCGGTCACAACGCATCGATGATGGCATTGAACGTCGCGCTGGGACGCATCGCTCGGCCCGACTTGTCTGGGTCGGGTATGTAGTAGCCGCCGATGTCCACCGGAGCGCCCTGGGCGGCCAGCAGTTCTTCGGCGATCTTGGCTTCGTTATCGGCCAAACCTTTCGCTACCGGGGCGAAACGCGCCTGCTCCGCAGGGTCCTTGGTCTGCGCCGCGAGCGCCTCGGCCCAGTAGCGGGCCAAGTAGTAGGTGCTGCCCCGGTTGTCGATCTCGTGCACCTTGCGCGAGGGCGACCGCGCGTTTTCCAGATAGGTGCTGATGGCCTGATCCAGCGTTTCCGCGAACAACGCGGCCTTGGCGTTGCCGGTGTTCGCGGCGATGAGTTCCAGAGACGGCACGAGCGCGCAGTATTCGCCCAGCGAATCCCAACGTAAATGGCCTTCCTGTACGAACTGCTGGACGTGCTTGGGCGCGGAGCCGCCGGCGCCCGTCTCGAACAGGCCGCCGCCGTTCATCAGCGGCACGATCGACAGCATCCGCGCGCTGGTGCCCAGCTCCAGGATGGGGAACAGGTCGGTCAGATAGTCGCGGAGGACGTTGCCCGTGGCCGCGATGGTGTCCTCCCCGCGGCGAATGCGCTCCAGCGAAAACCGCATCGCTTCCTGCGGCCGCATGGTGCGGAGGTCCAGGCCGCTGGTGTCGTGCTCGGGGAGATATGCGTTCAGCTTCTTGATGATCTCGGTGTCGTGCCCGCGGCGCTCGTCCAGCCAGAAGATCACGGGCGCGCCGGTCGCCCGGCCGCGCGACACCGCCAAGCGGACCCAGTCGCGGATGGGCGCGTCCTTGGTCTGGCACATGCGGAAGATGTCGCCGGGCTCGACCGGCTGTTCGATCAGCGTGGTGCCGGCGGCGTCCACGACGCGGATCGTGCCGGCCGCGGGTGCCTCGAAAGTCTTGTCGTGCGAGCCGTACTCCTCGGCCTTCTGCGCCATCAGGCCCACGTTGGACACGCTGCCCATCGTGGCGGGGTCGAACTGGCCGTGCTGCTTGGCGTTCTCCAGAATCTCCTTGTACATGGTCGCGTAACAGCGGTCGGGGACCATGGCGATCGTGTCCTGGAGTTCGTCGTTCTTGTTCCACATCCGCCCGCCGTCGCGCACCACATTGGGCATGGAGGCGTCCACGATGACGTCGTTCGGCACGTGCAGATTGGTAATGCCGCGGCGGGCGTTGACCATCGCCAAGTCGGGCCGCGTGTCGTACACCGCGGCGACGTCGGCTTCGATCTCGGCCTTCTTCTCGGCCGACAGCCGGTCGAGCTTGGCGAGCACGTCGGCCAGGCCGTTGTTGACGTTGGCGCCGATCGCGTCGAGGTCCGCGGCGTGTTTGTCCAGGGCCGCCTGAAAATACACGGACACGCAATGACCAAACATGATCGGGTCCGAGACCTTCATCATAGTGGCCTTCAGGTGCAGGGAGAGCAGCACGCCGTCGCGTTTGGCGGCGTCCATCTGTGCGGCGAAGAACGCGCGCAACGCGGCCACGTTCATGACCGACGCGTCGATCACCTCGCCGGGTTGCAGCGCCAGCCCGTCCCTGAGCGGCGTCACCCGTCCGTCGCCGGCCACGAACTCGATGCGCGCCGTGGTCGCGGCGTCCAGCGTGACCGACTTCTCGCTCTCGAAGAAATCGCCGTGGTCCATGTGGGCCACGCGCGCTTTGGAACCGCGTTCCGGCCACGCCTGCATCATCTTGTGCGGATGCTTCTGGAAGAACTTCTTGACCGACACCGCAGGCCGGCGGTCGGAGTTGCCCTCGCGCAGGACCGGGTTGACCGCGGAGCCGAGCACCACGGAAAAGCGCGCCTGCAGGGCTTTTTCCGAGTCGGTCTTGGGCTCCTCGGGATAGTCGGGAACGTCGTATCCCTTGTCCTGCAACTCCTTGATGGCGCTCTTGAGCTGCGGAATGGACGCGCTGATGTTGGGCAGCTTGACGATGTTGGCCGCGCGCGTCTGCGCCAGTTCGCCCAATTGCGTCAGGCAGTCGGGGATTTTCTGGGCGTCGGTGAGCTTGTCGGGGAAGTTGGCGATGATACGCCCGGCCAGGGAGATGTCGCTGGTCTCCACCTCGATGCCGGAGCCCTTGGTGAACGCCTGCACGATAGGCAGCAGCGCATAGGTGGCGAGCGCGGGGGCTTCGTCGATCTTGGTCCACGTGATTTTTGCAGTGGTCATGGGGGGTGTCGTACCTCCGGTGTGGGGTCTGCGCCCTGCTCGGACGAGGGCGGATCGATGGGCCGCGGATTATACCAAATCGCGGATGAAGCGGAAGGGCGCGGTCGGGTGAGGGGTGTCTCCGGTTGCATTTCTTGGGGTGGTTCGGTGGTGTGGGAGACCCTCTCCCCCGGATCGAGTCCGGGGCACGCTCAACGAACTTGGGGGTGGGAGGGTCCTGAGTTTACGGCGCTTTGAGCTTCTCGAAAGGTCGAAGGGTCGAACCATTTCATAGGGCTGGGATCACAGCTTTAAATATCGCTTCCGCGCCCTCCTTACATGTTCCCTTTCCCTCCGGGAGAGGGCTGGAGAGAGGGTCCGCTGCGTCGCCACGCACCGTGAACGAACCACCAGCCTCCAAACCGACGCTCCCCCTTCGCGTTGCAAACCGAGCCGGAAATCAGTAGAGAATGGACCCGCGCCACCCGCGGCCCGCTTCGATATGCAACCCCTGCACGTCTGTCTTTCCCTCTGCCTCGCCCTCGGCGGCCTGTCGGGCTGCCGCGACGCCGCGTCCGAGGCGCCCCTCAATACCAGCCTGATTGCGATGACGGACAAGTTTTACGACGTCGAAGCCCTGTCCGCGGAGCGCGCCGTCGTGGTCGGCTACGCCGGCAAAATCCTGTTGACCACGGACGGCGGCCGACACTGGCAAGCGCAGGAGAGCGGTACGGATGCGGCGCTGTACAGCGTTTCCTGTCCGTCCGACGGAGACGCGCCGCCGATGCGGTGCTGGATCAGCGGCCAGGACGGGATCCTGCTCCATTCCGCGGACCAGGGCGAGACGTGGCAGGCGCAGGACAGCGGGATCGGGGACTCCATCTTCGGCATTCATTTCATCGACACCGCGCACGGCTGGGCCGCGGCCGACCGGGCGACGTATCTGAAAACCGCGGACGGCGGCGCCACGTGGCAGAACGGCTACATTCAGCCTTCGCTGGAAGGCGTCGCGGCCAACGCCACGCTGGCCCTGACCGATCCGATCTTCTACGACGTGCAGTTCCTGGACGAGAACGAGGGCTGGATCGTCGGGGAGTTCGGCAAAATCTACCACACCGCGGACGGCGGCGAGACGTGGCAGGAGCAGCAGAACAGCCTGCTCGGCCAACTCGGCTTCACCGATGCGCTCAATCTGCCGACGTTCTTCGGCCTGTCGTTCGCCGACGCCGAGAATGGCATCGTCGTCGGACTGGAGGGCAAGATCGCGGCCACGACCGACGGTGGCCGGCAATGGCGCTTCGTGGGTCAGGAGGAGGGCGGCGCGGCCGACGCGGCGCTGTTCGATACCGAACCTTTATATGCCCCGTACATCGCGGCCGACGGTGAGGACGGCTGGATCGTGGGCGCTGCGGGCCGCGTCCTGCGGCAGCGGGACGGGGAGTGGCAACAGGCCAGCGTGGGCATGCCGATCGCGACGTGGCTGCGCGCGGTGGATTTCCACGACGTCGATCACGGCTGGATCGTGGGCGGCTACGGCTCGATCCTGCGCACGACCGACGGCGGCGCGAACTGGCTGCGGGTCTTCGGATAGGGAGTGCCGGACACTGATGATCCCCCGCCCGTTTCGACAAGCTCGACGGGCGACTCTCGATCTTGCGGAAATTGACAGGGGACGGCTTCTATTCGAGACGTGAGAGAGGAACCCCATGACCGACGATGCATTCGACATTGCAGGCAAAACGACCATCGTCACGGGCGGCGGGACGGGCATCGGCGCGGAGATCGCGGCCGAGTTCTGCCGGCGGGGCGCCAAGGTGATGATTACCAGCCGGACCATGGACCATCTGGGGCCGGTCGCCGAGGGCATCCGCAAGACCGGCGGGGAGGTCGATGCGCTCGTCTGCGACGTGCGCCAGAACGATCAGGTCGAGGCCGTGGTGCAGAAGACGGTCGAGAACTGGGGGCAGGTCGATATTCTGATCAACAACGCCGGCGCGAGCTTCGTGGCGCACGCGCACGAAATCTCCCCCAACGGGTTCGCCGCGATCGTGGCGATCAACCTGAACGGCACGTTTCTGTTCTCCAGGGCCGCGGCGCTGGTCATGATGGAGAAGAAGACCGGCGGCAACATCATCAACATCTCGTCCGGCGCCGGGGTGTTCGGCTCGGCCACCATGTCGCACTATGCCGCGGCCAAGGCCGGCATCATCAACCTGACCCGTTCGCACGCCATCGAGTGGGCCGAGTACGGCATCCGCGTGAACTGCATCTCGCCCGGGCCGATCGAGACCCCGGGCGTCAAGGAAGTGCTGTGGCCGACCAAGGAGTTGCAGGACCGTGCGACCGGCGGCACCGCGCTGAACCGTTTCGGCACCGGGGAGGAAGTCGCGTGGCCGTGTGTGTTTCTGGCGTCGCGCGCCGCGGGTTACATCACCGGCGTCAATCTCCAGGTGGACGGCTGCATGTTGCGCGCCGGCGTGCCGGAGAGCCGGTTGAACTGAACCCGCACGTTTCGAGAACCCCGGAGTGTGTGCATGGTCGGCATCGTTTCGTACGGAGCCTGCGTTCCCACGTATCGCCTGCCGCGCGACGTGATCGCCAAGGAATGGGACACTCCCTCGTTGGGCGGCGAGCGCGCGTTGGCGAGTTTCGACGAGGACAGCCTCACGCTGGCGCTCAACGCCAGCATCGACGCGCTGGGCGCGCTGGATCCGAAAACCGTGGCAGGCGTCTTCTTCGCCTCGACCACCTCGCCCTACCGGGAGAAGCAGGCCGCGGCCACGGTCGCCGCGGTGCTGGATACCGGCAAGGAACTGCGCACCATCGACTTCACGGATTCGCTGCGCGCCGGCACGTCGGCCCTGCTGACCGGCCTGGACGTCGTGCAGCCCGGGCAATTGCTGGTGGTGTGCGGCGGCGACGCGCGCATGGGCGAGCCCGACACGCTCCAGGAACAACAGTACGGCGACGCCGGCGCCGCGGTCGTCATCGGCACGGAGAACGTGATCGCCGAACTCGTCGGCAGCTACACGGTCAGCCAGGAGTTCCTCGGCACGTGGAGGACCGAGGAGCAGGACTATCTGAAATCGTTCCCCGGGGGATTCGAGACCAAGTTCGGCTACAACCGGTTCATCGCGGCCACGGTCGGCGGCGTGCTGCGGAAATGTGGGCTGGAGGCCAAGGACGTCACGAGCGCCGCAATTGCCGCGCCGACCCAGAAGGCGTTGCAGTCCGCGCTGCGCGGCCAGGGCTTCGACGTGAAGACGCAGGTGCAGGAAACGTTCTGGAACACGATCGGCGACGCCGGCACCGCACAGCCGCTCGTGCTGTTGGCCGCGGTGTTGGAGCGCGCCAAACCCGGCGATGTGATTCTGGTGGCGGGCTACGGCGACGGCGGCGACGCCGCGGTGTTCCGTGCGACCAACGCGATTGCCGACGCGCCGGTCCGGCGCAGCGTGTACTCGCAGATCGAGGTCAAGCGGACGGTCGGCTCGTACGGCAAATACGCGCGCTTCCGCAAGCTGATGAAGAAGGACTACGCGAGCGACGACGAGTCCACGCCGGTGGTGCTGTTGCGCGACCAGAAGCAGATTCTGCCGTTGTACGGCGGGAAATGTCCGGCGTGCGGCGTGATCCAGTTTCCGGTGCACCGGATCTGCACCGAGTGCGGCTACCGGGACGGGCTGCAAGAGGTGAAACTCTCCCGCCGCGGCACCCTGTTCACGTTCACGCACGACTATCTGACCGAGACGCCGGACCCGCCCACCACCCACGCGGTCGTGGACCTCGACGGCGGGGGGCGCGTCTTCGTCCAGTTGACGGATTGCGAGGCCGAACGGATCGAGATCGGCATGCCGGTCGAGTTGACGTTTCGGAAATACCACGAGGGTTACGGGCTCAAGAACTACTTCTGGAAGGCTCGGCCCGCGGCCTGAACGTACGGAACGACGTTCCGCGAAAGGAGACGCCATGAACATTCGGGACAAGGTAGCGGTGGTCGGTGCAGGGTGCAGCAAGTTCGGCGAGAACTACGACAAGAGCGCCGAAGACATGATCGTCGAGGCCGCGCAGGAGGCGTATCTGGACGCCGGCATCGAGCCGGATCGGATTCAGGCCGCGTGGGTCGGGACGCTGAGTTCGGCCAGCGCCGGCAACGCCCTGGCCGACCCGCTCAAGCTGTTCGACATTCCGATCACGCGCGTGGAGAATTATTGCGCCTCGGGCATGGACGCGTTCCGCAACGCGTGCATGGCGGTCGCCTCGGGCATGTACGACGTCGTGCTGGCCCTGGGCTTCGAGAAGCTGCGCGACTCCGGCCAACGCGGCCTCGGCACGTTCGGCTCGCATCCGGTCGTGGGCTACGGCACGACCGCGCCGTCGCTGTTCGCCATGGCCGCCAACCGGTATTTCGAGGAATACGGCATCGACAAGACCGCGCTGGCCAAAGTGGCGATGAAGAACCACCACAACGGGACGATGAGCCCGAAGGCGCACTTCCGCATGGAGGTCTCGGAAGATCAGGTCGTGAATGCGCCCATGATCTGCAGCCCGCTGGGGTTGCTCGACTGCTGCCCGACCACCGACGGGGCCGCGGCCGTGATCGTCTGCAAGAGCGAACTGGCGAAGACGTTCCGGCCCGACCCGCTCAAGGTCAAGGGCATCGGCCTGTCGGTCACCTCGGGCGAGCCGTACATGAAGCCGAGTTTCGCCTACACCGGCTTTCCGGCGACCGCGCAGGCGGCGCAGTCCGCGTACGAGCAGGCCGGCGTCACGGCCGGGGACATCGATCTGGTCGAGTGCCACGACTGCTTCACGATTACCGAAATCCTGAATTACGAGGACCTGGGGCTGTGCGACAAGGGCGAGGGCTGGCGCTACGTGGCCGAAGGCCGCGCGGACATCGGCGGCGGTGCGGTGCCCGTGAATCCGTCCGGCGGGCTCAAGTCGTTCGGCCACCCGATCGGGGCGACCGGCATCCGCATGATCTACGAGGTGTCGCAGCATCTGTGGGACAAGGCCGGGGAGCGGCAGGTCGCGGGCGCCGAGGTCGGCTTGGCGCACAATCTGGGCGGCCCGGGTTCCGTCGGCTGCGTGACCGTTCTCGGCAACGGCTGAGCCGTCCGTTCATCTGCACGAAGAGTTCACGAGGAAAGGGCCGGACCGCGTGTCCGGTTCTTCTTCGATTTCGGGGGAACTGCATACGAGACGGTTCGGCACCCTGAGCGTGCCGAGAGGTCGAAGGGCCGGGGCCGAGGTGACATCGGGGTTCGTTTCGATCCTTCGACCTTTCGACAGGCTCAAGGCCCCGCAAGCTCAGGACATCGCAGGCTCAACGAACTGAGGGACGGGAAGATCTCTGAGATTGTCGAATGGGGTTGCAACAGTCCCTCATTTAACCTTCTAAATCTGATTCCCCTTTTTCTCTGCCATGCGTTTCGTGTGCGGCAGGCAAAGTACGGAACCCCATGAATTTCAGCTTCAGCGAAGAACAGGACCTCCTCCGCCGGTCGGCCGCGGACTTCCTGCGCAAGGAATGTCCGGTGTCGTACGTGCGCGAGATGATGGAGGACGACCGCGGCTTTGCCGACGAGGTCTGGAACGGCATGGCCGAGTTGGGCTGGACCGGCCTGACCATCCCCGAGCAGTACGGCGGTGCCGGCCTGTCGCTGGTCGATCTGACGGTCGTTCTGGAAGAAATGGGCAAGGCCGTGCTGCCGGGTTCGTTCTTTTCCACGGTCGCCCTGGGCGCGCCGTGCGTGGCCGCGGGCGGCAGCCCCGAGCAGAAGGCGGCGCTGCTGTCCGGCGTGGCCGCGGGCCGGATCAAGCTCACCCTGGCGTTGCTGGAAGCAACCGCCCGCTGGGACGAGGACGGCGTCCGGCTCACCGCGGACAGGGACGGCGGCGGTTACGTTTTGAATGGCGTCAAGCTGTTCGTACCCGACGCGCATACCGCGGATCACGTCATCTGCGCGGCACGCATGTCCGACGGCGTCACCCTGTTCGTCGTGGACCGCACCCGGACCGGCGTGGAAACGCGGCCGCTCAAGACGCTGGATCAGACCCGCCGGCTGTGCGAGGTCCGGTTCGATGGCGTGCAGGTCGGCGACGAGGCATTGCTCGGCGCGCCCGGTCAGGGATGGGCGCTGCTGTCGGACGTGCTCGATCGGGCCAAGGTCGCGCTGTGCGCCGAGATGTGCGGCGGCGCGCAACAAGTGCTGGACATGAGCGTGGAGTACGCCAAGATGCGTGAACAGTTCGGCCGCCCGATCGGCGTCTTCCAGGCCGTGCAGCACACTTGCGCCGACATGTTGATCGCGGTCGAAAGCGCGAAGTCCGCGACGTATTACGCCGCGTGGGCGCTCGCCGACCGGACGGAAGACGCCGTGCTGGCCGCGGCACGGGCCAAGGCGTGTTGCAGCGACGCCTTCCGCACGGTGGCCGGCCAGGCGGTACAGGTACACGGCGGGGTCGGCTTCACGTGGGAGCACGACCTGCATTTGTACTTCAAGCGGGCCAAGGGGTCGGAAGTGACGTTCGGCGACGCGGCCTGGAACCGCGAGTTGGTTGCCCGGCACACCTTGGACTGAAGGCAGCGGGGAAGAAAACCCAGAGACGAAGGGTCGGGATGGGGTGCGAAGGCCGGGGTGATTTCGGGGTTCGTTTCGACCTTTCGACAAGCTCAACGAACTTAGGGGGAGACGGGGCGGGTCCTTGAGCCTGCGATGCTCTGAGCTTGTCGAAGAGTCGAAAGGCCGGGAGCGGGGGGCAGCGTGTGAGCTCGGGAGTCCCCTCGGGGTAGGTTGCGATCCTTCGACCCTTCGACAAGCTCAGGGGCCACGGACTCACCGATCCCTGCTTCTGCAGGGATGACGAAGGCTCGCGGAAATGACGAAGAGGGCACGGTTGTCAGATTCGTTTCTTGTCAGGAGTTCCCTTCATCGTTATAGGCAGACGGTATCCGCTTCGTTCAGAACACCGGTCAACGGACGACCATGCGGCTTTCTCTTATACGCCACGCAACCGCGCTCGTTCCGCTGCTGGTCGGCTGCACTCTGGTCGGTTGCGTCAGCCGGCCCACCAGGCCGCTGGTGTTGACCGAACAGGTCGGCGAGCTGCCCGTCGAATTCAGTGCCGCGGATTGTACGATCCCCGTGCTTTCGGACACGCCGGACGCGCCGCACGAAGTCATCGCCCGGGTCAAGACGTACGGCAATCGGGGAACCGGCATGGCGCCCATGCGGGACGCGCTGTTGCGCGAAGCCTGTGCCATCGGTGCGGAGGCGATCGTCCTGCAAGGGCTCAGGGCCGGAGAGTTCGCCGACGAGGTGACGGTGCAACACCTGGGCGCGAGCACCGTGCGCGACTACCGCAGCCGGTCGGATTACGAGTTCCGACTGGTCGGCTTGGCGATTCGCTACACCGCGGAACGTCGAGAGAGATAGACAAACGAAGATTCACGAACGTTCCGGGGTTACTTGACAAATTCGCCGCTTATTCATAGGCAACGCCAATCCGGCACGGGGATCCGTCCGCACGGCGCGGTCCCGGCCGTTCCAGTTTCCACCAAGGAGAGACCATCTTGAAGAAACCAAAGCATTCGGCGTGGCGGCGCATGGCGCTGGGTTTTTCCGCGGCCGGCCTGTTGAGCCTGTCGGCTTGTTCCGGGGACACGAGCGAAGGCGCCCTCAGAACGTTCTCCGGATTCTTCCTCTGCAACCCGATGTACTGCGTGGAGACCGCGGCCGAAGAGGTGCTGCACGAACTCAACCAGATGGGCAAATC
This sequence comes from uncultured Binatia bacterium (SeqCode), assembly GCA_965200125.1. GTDB lineage: Bacteria > Desulfobacterota > Binatia > Bin18 > Bin18 > Bin18. The sequence goes on from OZ241332.1 coordinate 970,726, forward strand.
CGGCGGGAACGTCTTCCCCGACCGGGAAGACATCTACGATGCCTTCGTGCTCGACGAAAACAACGCCTGGGTGTCCGGCGGCCGTGGGCTCATCCTCCACATCACGAATGGCGGACAGGACTTTGCCATGCTCGACACCGGCGTGCAGCGCGCCATCTACGAAGTCGATTTCGCGACCGCGCAGGACGGCGTGGCGGTCGGCCAGGACGGGCTGGTGCTCAAGACCGCCGACGGCGGCGAGACCTGGAAGCAGATCCCGATCGAACTGCCGCTCCAGGAATGGCAGGTCGCGCAGCCGCACTATTTCGCCGTCAGCCGCGGCGGCGACGCCAGCCACATCTGGGCGGTCGGTCCGGTCGGCGCGGTCATCCGCTCGCAGGACGGCGGCGAGACCTGGGAGAACCTGTCTCTGTGGTGCGACCTGAGTTTCGACAATTTCGCCACCTCCGACCCGTCCGCGGACCCAGAGTCGACGTTGCCGCGCATGAACCAATGCGACGTGACGCTGAACGGCGTGTCGTTCCCCACCAATACGGACGGGTGGGTGAGCGGAGAGTTCGGCCTGATCCTGCGCACGCGCGACGGCGGCATGACGTGGGAACGGCAGCGCAACGTGCACAACCTGCCCAAGTACACCCGCCCGGAACTGTCCGAGGAAGAGGCGCTCCGCCAGCGCGTGCCCCCGCTGTATCTCGAAGACCTCTTTCTGATTGACGTGGATTTCCGGAACGCCAGCGAAGGCTACGTGACCGGCGAGAGCGGCACCCTGTTGAGGACCGTCGATGCCGGCGAGACGTGGACCAACATTCCGAGCGGCAGCTTCAACACCCTGCTGTCGGTGACGGCCGCGCCCGACGCGTCGCGCGCGGATTTCGCGACCGGCGTGCTGGGCACGCTGGCGTCGGTGTCCGGGGAGACGTGGCAACTCGACGACGACGTGCGCCAGCGCGTGCTGACCTGGATCCGGGCGGCCTCGTTCGCCGCGGACGGAAAGTTCGGCGTCGCCTCCGGCGGAAAGGGAACCGTGCTGATCACGTCCGACGGCGGCAACAGTTGGGCCGCGACGGACAAGACGACGCTCTACAAGGCGAACCCGTCCCTGTAACGCGAAGCGCGCACCTCCCCGAATCACGGTTGCCACCCGAAACGCCCGTTCCGTACGCACACTCATTCGACATTCAGCTTTCCGCGCGGTTGCGTCAGCCCTCGTCAAGGAGGATTCCAGCATGGCCCATACTCCCCCAGGTCAGCCCCAAACCCTCGCCGATAGAGTGATCGCGGTCTATCTCCGCATCCTGTGGCGCTACCGTCTCCTCTATCTCGTGCTGCTGGCGGTCGCGACGGCCTTCTGGGGCTACCAGGCGCGCAACGTCGAAATGTACAGCCAGTTCGCCGACCTGCTGCCGCAGGGACATCCCTACATTCAGGCGTACAACCACCACCGCGCGACCTTCGGCGGCGCCAACATCGTCACCGCGGTCCTGCAGGTCGAAGAGGGCGACATCTTCACCAAGGGGAATCTGGAAAAGGTCCGCTATCTGACCGACCAGCTCGACTCGATCACCGGGGTGGACCACAACCAGGTCGCCTCGCTGTCCCACGTCAAGATCCGCAACATCAAGACGCTGCCCGGCGGCATGGTCCGCTCCTACCCCGTCCTGCCCGTTGACGTGCCCGACGACCCGATGGAGTTGAGCGCGCTCAAATTCGAGATGTTCAACAACGACATCGTGATGAACAAATACGTCTCGGAGGACGGGAAGGCCGCGCTGGTGCTGGCCGGGTTCAACGAAGACCGGCTCGACTATCGGGAAATCCAGCGCGAGATCACCCGCATCCGCGCCGAGATCGAGGACGACAACACGAAAGTGTACGTGGCCGGCGAACCGGCCCTCAAAGGGTGGGTCTGGTACTACACCAACGAACTGTTCCTGATCTTCAGCTTCACCGGTGCCTGCGTGATCCTGGCGCTCATCATCTATTTCCGCCGGCTGTACGGCGTGCTGGTGCCGATGATCGGCGCCGCCATCCAGACTGTCTGGGGCATGGGCTGGGTCGGGTTTTGGGGATTCAACCTCGACCCGCTGATTCTGGTCATTCCGCTCCTGATCACGGCCCGTTCGGTCAGCCACGCGGTGCAGATGATCGAGCGCTATTTCGAAGAACTGGAAGTGTCCAAGGATCAGGAGAAGGCGGCCTTCACCTGCCTGAGCGATCTGTTTCTGCCCGGCGTGACCGGCGTCATCAGCGACTCGGGCGGTATCCTCGTGCTGTCGGTCGCCACGATTCCGCTGATCGAGAAACTCGCCTACTACGGCAGCTTCTGGGCGTTCGCCAACATCTTCTGCATCACGCACACCATGCCGATGCTGCTGTCCTTCTTCCCGGTGCCGAAGAACACCGAGCATTTCGTCCCGCGCTGGATGGACTTCACGCTCGACAAGGTGGGCAATGCGGCGACGGGCCCGATCAGCCGCTGGATCATCATGGCGGCCGCGGCGGTCACGATCGTCTTCGGCGTGCGGACCGCCATCACGGTTCCGATCGGCGAGCAGGAGGCCGGCTCCCCGCTGCTGTGGCAGGACGCGCACTACAACGTGTCGGCGCGGACCATCAACGAACGCTTCGCCGGCGCCAACCAGCTCGTCATCTATCTGGAGGGCGAGCGCGAGCACATCCTCAAGGAGCCGCACGTCCTCGACACGCTGGAGGAGATGCGCCGCTATCTGCTGGAGCAGGACGAGGCCGGCGACACGCGCGAGTTGTACACCCTGGCCCGCGACCTCAACCGCCGCTACCACTACGGCGACCCGCGCTGGCAGGTCATCCCGCCCGACCGGTCGATCACCGGCAACCTGATCTTCGTGTACGAGGCGTCGGCGCCGATCTCCGGCGTGATTCTGGAATACACCGACATGGTCTATCAGAACGGCCAGTTCGTGGTGTTCTACAAGGACGTCAAGGGCGACACGGTCCGGCAGGCGGTCGGGCGCGCCACGAAGTTCATGCAGGAGCACCCGATCGAGGGCGTGCAGATGCGTCTGGCCGGCGGCTTCATCGGGACGACCGCGGCCTTGAACGAGGAGATCGACCGTTCCGAAAAACAGGCCGCGATCCTGGTCATCGCAACGGTTTACACCCTGGTGCTCCTGAGCTACGGTTCCCTCGCAGGGGCAACCCTCGTCATGTTGGCGCTGGTCGCCGCGGGCGTCGCCAGCTACATGTACGTGTCATTCATGGGGATCGGCATCAACATCAATTCGCTTCCGGTGACCGCGGTCGGCATGGGTATCGGCGTGGATTACATTCTCTACGTCGTGGACCGGATTCGTCTCGAAGTGCCGCGTGCCGGCGGGAACCTGGTGGCCGGCATCAAACGCACGGTCTCGACGACCGGCATGGCGGTGACGTTCACCGCCACGACCATGATCGCCGGCGTGATCCCGTGGTACTTCCTGTCCAGCCTGCGTTTTTCCGCGGAAATGGCGCTGCTGCTGGCCATCCTGCTGGTCACGCACTGGTTGTCGGCGTTGACCATGGTGCCGGCCATGATCGCGATCTTCAAGCCGAAGTTCGTCAGCGGCCAGATGGTCGAAGCCGAGGAGGACGCCCCGGCCGGCGCGCAGCCGAGCCCCCAACCGACGAGCTGACGCTGCCTCTCTATTCGCATCCTCGAGTGGGAGATTCCATGTCGCTGTATGAAACCCTCGGGATAATCATCGCCACGATCAGCACGGGGGTGGGTGTCGTCGTCGCCACCTGGACGATGATCAACTCTCTGCGGAAGGAAGTGCGCGAGGAAATCAAGGAAGTCCGCGAGGAGACCAAGGAAGTGCGCGAGGAAACCAAGGAGCTACGCGAGGGCCAACAGGCGCTCAACGAGCGCATGGCACGAGTGGAAGGGCTGATCGAGGGGCTGCGCGAAGCGGTCACCAGAAGGTCGGCGGCGTAGGGGAAGAGTGGCTCCTCGGAGGGGATAAAAGTATGTCGATATATGAAACCCTCGGGATAATCATCGCCACGATCAGCACGGGAGTTGGCATTGTCGTTGCCGTGGGGGTGATGCTTCGTTCTCAGCGGAGAGAATTTCGTGAGGACCTGAGAGACCTGCGACTGGAAATCAGAGCCGTACGAGAGGAAGTCCGTGGGGAGATCAAGGAACTGCGGGAGGAACTCCACAGGGAAATCGAGAAACTGCGGGAGGAACTCCATAAGGAAATCGAGGAACTGCGGGAGGAACTCCGTAAGGAAACCCAGGAACTCCGTAAGGAAACCCAGGAACTCCGTAAGGAAACCCAGGAACTCCGAGAGGAAATCTCAGGGGTACGGAGCGACCAGCAAGGGATCAATCAGCGCATGGCCGCGATAGAAGGGCTGATCGAGGGGCTGCGCGAAGCGGTCACCGGAAGGTCGGCTGCGTAGGGGAAAAGCTGATCATCGAGGGGACGAACGCATGTCGCGCTACGAAATCCTCGCGCTAATCGTCGCCACCGTCAGCACGGGGGTGGGTGTCATCGTTGCCATGTGGACGATGAACAATGCCTTGCGGAAGGAAGTGCGCGAGGAAACCAAGGAGCTACGCGAGGGCCAACAGGCGCTCAACGAGCGTATGGCACGGGTAGAAGGGCTGATCGAGGGGCTGCGCGAAGCGGTCACCAGAAGGCCGGCGGCATAAGTGATTAAGGGAAGACGTTTCTGGAGATATGAGAGGGTTGGAGAGTCGGGTCGGAGGAGGGTTCGTGCCGGAACGGCTCTCTGGGGTATGTAGCGATTTTCTCTTCGTGAGGGCGAAGGGCAAAGGAAGGAGACACCTCGTTATGCAACAGGGGGAGAGAGGGATATTCAGCGGGCTGTGGCTGGCGCTGACCGCCGTCGGCCTGAGCGTGGCGCTCGCGGTGCCGTCCGCGAACGCCGCGGGAAGGAAGGACAAGAGCTTCCTCGACAGTTTCGACCGCATGGCCATTCACGGCTACGTGGACAACTTCACCGTTCTGCGCAACGACACGTTCAAGACCGACTACCACGTCGCGTCGTCGCGTTATCGGGCCAGCGTACAATTGGCCGGACCGCTGTACATGTTCCAGGACTACTTCGACCGCTTCGAGTACTTCATCGAGCTGCGGCCGGAGTACGAATCCATCTACGACATCGACGACAAGTTCGGAACCGGACGCAAAGGCGAGGGGAAGCGATTCGTCTCCGGGCGTCTGGAGCATCCGAGCGCCATTCCTTTTCCTTTTGTTTTAGCCCCGAATTCTCCTTTTACTCCGGGTCTCCCGGACTACGGCAACGTGGGACTGCTTAGATTCTTCGAGCTTGACCCGGGCCACTACGGCGAGTTCTGGCCGAAAGAACCTGTGCCGGGAGGTCCCGGAGTCGGCGCCGTCCGCTTCCTCACCGATCTGGTGCCCGGCTCGAAATACGGCGTCCCCGGCCGATTCCGCGACTCGCGCCCCAATGCGTATTACGGTCTGGACGCGAGTCAGAACGACCTCCGCTTCGGGCTGCTCCGCGAGACCAACATGGACCTGTACTATCCCGTGCGCGAGGCTTACCTCGACTTCTTCTGGAAAGCAGCGGGGGGCCGCAACTGGCTGCGCATCGGGAAGCAGCAGCACGTGTGGGGCAAGGCCGACTTCTTCCGCTTGCAAGACATCGTGAACCCGGTCAACTTCGGGGACCACTTCTTCATTGACCTGTTCGACGACACGCGCGTGCCGCTGTGGTCGGCCTTGTTCGAACACCGCTTCGGCAACATCGGCGCCCTGCGCGACGTGGCAGGCAGCGTGGTGTACGTCTTCGACCGGCACACGCCGACCGGCCTTGGCCATCCGGCTCAGCCGTGGGCCACGAGCTTCGGCTCGACGATAGACGGATTCGCTTTCGGGAACGATCTGTTCTCCAGATTCACGTATTCGGACCATACCGGAGACCCATCCTGCGTATATGACGGAAGCGGGAACCTTCCCGCTCACTGCCGTGCAAATCTGGACAACGAAGCCAGGCATGACGACAAGGATCGGACGTACGTGCCGTTCCTGAACATGGCGCTGTACAAGAACCGCGCGCCGCACTGGAACCTGAGGAACGGCGGCATCGGCATGCGCTGGGAGGCTACGGTCGGCAACCTGAGAGTTCAGCTTACCGACTATTTCGCTTTCGGCGATCTGCCCGTGGTCAAGTGGGATCGCATCAACGTTGCCGAGAGCAACCAGTGCGCGAATACGGAGCTGGACGGATCGGGTGAGAGCATCCTGCCGGAGGGGGCGGTCGAGGGGTCGGGAGAGGTCTCCGACGGCGGAACGTCGGGTAAGGATGTCTTCGGGAATGCCCGTAGAATCGGTGTGAAGCCGAAACAGATTCGGGTGCGCGATGCGGCTGCTTTCAAAGAAGGCGGCGCGTTGTACGGAAGCGACCCAAAACTCCGGCACGCGTATTACAAGAACTTGTGCCAACTCGGCGGCTCGCTGGCGGCCACTTGGCGCAAGACGAACACGCTGGGCCTGTCGCTCGACTGGTTCGAGCCCTACACCGGCTTCGTGATCCGCTGGGAGTCAGCCTGGGTGGCCAATGCGCTGCTCAACGACACCACCAAGATTGATCTCGTGGCCGACGGGAACATCTTCAAGTGGGTGCTGGGTATTGACCGACCGACCTTGATCCGCTGGCTCAATCCAACGCGGAGTTTCTTTCTGAGCGCCCAGGCGTACGGCACGCACTATCCCGACACGCGAGGCGGGCGATACGGAATCACCAGCGAACAGAACAACTTCATCTTCACGGCCCTGGCGCAGAACCAGTTCATGCGTGACCAGTTAGTCTATCTGATTTTCGCCGCGTACGGCACGGCCGGTCAGGATGCCACGACCGGCGGGAACGTTGAGTATCTGATCACCAACAACTGGTCGGTCCAGGTCGGCGTCACCGCCTTCATAGGAGAACGCCGGCGGCACCACCTGGACGGCTTCGCTGGCTTTACGGGACCCGACCCGAACGCAAACCCGTTCACGGAAGCCGGCTTCGGCCTATTCCACATGCAGGCCGGCGGTTCGGAGCGGAATCAGAAGAACGAGTTCTGGGGTAAGCTCCGCTATCGGTTCTAGCATCCTGTTCCCTCCCCCGGTCCCTGAGCTTGTCGAAGGGTGAGGGGGAGGGCCAGGGAGGGAGGCTTCTTCCAGCCGCGCCTATCCGGCATTGACCGAAACGGAAAAATACCCCCTGAAGGATTATCGACCCACTCGAAACGAAGCACTGACAAGGAGAGCACCCGAGGTTCTCCGATAGGAGGGAATATGAAGCGACTCGTGATGGTTTCGATCTTTGCCGCGTTCGGCCTGGTCTGGACGCAGGCCGTGTCGGCGCAGAGCGGCGACCCGACGACGTACACGCGCGACACGTTCGAACAGTGGTTTCAGGAGAACAAGGACGCCGAGCCCGACTTCAAGGCAGGCGACATGCTGGGGCACGGCGATTTGGCGCGCGTCAAGCCGTTCATGTTCCCCGGCTATTTCGAGCAGTACGAAAAGTGGAACGACGGCTCGCTGCAGATGGAGGTCGTGGAGACCTACCACGTGACGCCGCACAAGACCGTGCTGGAGTGCAACGAGAAGTTCCAGAAGCAGGTGACGCTGGCCGCGGACGGCGCGCTCGAAAACTACGTGTGCGGCTATCCGTTCTCGAACGACGACATCATGAGCGAGGCGGACGACGGCGTCGCCGGCCTGAAGGTCGCCTGGAACTACGACAAGCGGTTCTACTGGCGGGGCTATTTCGTGGCCAACGCGCTGACGACGTGGCTGCGCTTCGGCGGGACGCATACCGCGCCGGAGCCGACCAAGCCGCCCGATGCGTGGATCGGCGACGAGGTCGATCTCGACACCGACTGGGATTACAACACCGAGGAAATCTACGGCGGCGGCGGCACGTACGAGCGCAGCCTGGGCACGTTCTATCACAAGGCGTATCACTCGCAGTTGCCGATGTTCCCGGACAACAACTACAACCTGCCCGAGAACGAAGACGCCGGCACGATCCACTGGAAAGAGTTCACCGGCTTCTTCGAGCCGTACGACGTGCGCGGCACCGCGTTCATCATCGCCCGCTACATCGACCCGCGGCGCACCGACGACGGCTGGGCCTACGTGCCGAGTCTGCGGCGCGTGCGGCGCATTTCCGCGGAGGTGAAGTCCGACTCGCTGATGGGCACCGAGCACACCCTGGAAGACTTCTACGGCTTCTCCGGCCGCCCGCTGGAGTGGGACTGGAAGTTCTGGGGCATGAAGAAGTTCCTCACCGTGCACGCCAAGACCAAGTGGGACGACGACGGCGTGCGCTACGGCGGCCCGGACGGCTGGCTCAACATCGACGTGTGGCAGATGCGCGACCTGTTCGTGGTCGAGCGGATTCCGAAGGACCCGCGCCACCCGTACAAGAGCGCCGTCATGGCGATCGACCCGGAGACCTGGGAGACCTGGAACCACATCGCCTTCGACCGCAAGGGCAAGCTGTGGAAGCTGTGGCAGTGGGGCTACCAGTGGTCCGACGACTCGAAGCGCTTTCAGTTCATGAACGCCGACCGAGGTGCGATTCACTGGCGCAACGTGGACACGGTGGACATCCAGAACGGCCGCGGCAACCTGTGGCGTGAATACGGCGGAGGTCTGCCCGACTTCTCGATCGACTTCATCAACGGGTTGTACGACCTGAACCGACTCACCGAGTTGCACCGCTAGGGCGCAACACCGGACACCCGAGGGGGAGCAGACATCTGCTCCCCCTCATCGTTTGCGGGAAGGGAACGACGATGCGACGCCGAATACGAAACGTGGTAGGGGCGGCACTCGTAGCGGGGTTCGTCTTTCCGCACGCTTCGCCGTCGGCGAACGACGGCCCGCAAGCCGGGTCCACGGCGCCGGCAGCCAACGTGGAGCAAGCCGCGCAATACTACGGCTGGCTCGACGAATTCGAGAATCCGTCCCAGCCCACGCCGGCCGCATCGTCCGTACCGCGGGTTCCAGATCAGCCCGAACGACAGGCTGCGGCACCGGTCGGTTCGCCCTCTCCAGACGGCCCGCCCTCCGAAACGGTGGCATCGAACGTCGTCTTCGAAGAAAGCACGGCGGAGCCCGGCGAAGGCTTGGGCTGCTATTATCATCGCGCCTATTACTCCCACCTGCCGATGTTCAAGGACGGGGTGTACTCGCTGCGGGGTTCGTTCGACGTTGCCGAAACGTATCGCAAGCCCTCCGATGACGTGGTATCGTCCCCGAACGCATTGACGCCCCGGGAGAACGGCTCATGAGCATCATGGTGACGGAGAGCTACGACGCACTCATCGAGGCTGGCGCCTCCGAGCAAAAGGCGCGCGCCGCGGCGCAGTCCGTTCCCCTCGCCGAGCAGTTGGCGACCAAGCAGGACATTGCCGTACTGAAGACGGATATTGCAGAGTTGCGAGCGGAGATGCACAAGACGGCGCTGGTAACCGCAGGCTTGGTCGTCGGTTTGGTCGTCACGCTCTTGAAGCTCCTTCCGTAGCTGAGGCGACCTCGCTTCCCTCCCCTTCCCGTAGGTCGGATTAGCGAAGCGTAATCCGACATTCCTCCCTCGTATGTCCAGGCTCTCCTCCCTTGTCATCGACTTCGCCCCGACCTTCCTCACTGCGGTCTTTCTCTGCGCTTTCGGCTCAAGCTCGCTCGTCTTCGGCGAAGAGAAACCGCCCCCAACCCCTCTCGAACGCCTCGCGGAACGAGCCCGCACCCTCCACGCCGCGGGAAAATTCAGGGAAGCCATTCCGGTCGCGCGCGAGTTGTTGACGCGGACCGAATCGCTGGCCGGTCCCGACCATCCGCTCGTTTCCCAGAGCCTCAACAACTTGGCCCTCCTGCACCAGCGGGTGGGCGAATACGCCGAGGCGGAGACGCTGTTGCGGCGCGCGCTGACGATAGACGAGCGCGCCATCGGCGAAACCCATCCGGGCATCGTCCGTAGTCTGACCAACCTCGCCCACGTCCTGCAGGATCGGCAGCAGTTCGACGCCGCGTTGACGTTGCTCGAACGGGCGTCGTCCATCACCGAAACGGCTTATGGCGCCACGCACCCCGCGGTGGCCGTGAGCCTCGGCAACTTGGCGAATCTGTACGAGGAGCAGAAGCGGTACGCGGACGCGCGTCCCCTCTACGAGCGTGCGCTTGCCATTCAGCGAGACCGGCTCGGTGACGAACATCCGGCGACGGCGCTGAGCACGATCAGCCTGGGCGAGTTGCTCGTCGCCACCAAACACTACGCGGAGGCCCGTTCCCTCTTCGAACGCGCGCTCGCCATCCACGAACGAACCTCTGGCTCCGAGCATCCGACCGTCGCCGAGGACCTGACCCGATTGGGCCTGTTGGCGAAAGAGACGGGCGACTACGTGGAGGCCCAGAACTTCCAACGTCGGGCGCTCGCCATCCGCGAAGCCACCCTTGGGCCGGTCCACCCGGACGTGGCGGCCAGCCTCAACAATCTGGCCTCGGCGTTGTACCAGACGGGTGACTTCGCCGCGGCGCGTCCGCTGTTCGAGCGGGCCGCGGACGTGTATGCGAACGCCTACGGCCCGGCCCACCCGGACGTGGCGACCAGCCTCAACAACCTCGCCTCGCTGCTGTATCAAATCCGCGACTACGCCGCGGCGGTCGAAGTGTATCGGCGCGTGATCGCCATCAACGAAACCGCACTCGGTCCACACCATCCGACCATCGCCATGAACCTCAACAACATGGCGCTCGCTCTCCGCGAAGGCGGCGACAACGAACGCCCGCTCCTGCTGTACGAACGCGCCCTCGCGATTACCGAAACCGCGTACGGCCCGGTGCATCCGAACGTGGCGGTGAGCCTCAACAACCTCGCCTCCCTGCATCATCAGAACGGGAATTTCCAGGCGGCGCGGCCCCTATTCGAGCGGTCCATCGACGTGATGAAGACCGCGTTGGGGGATACGCACCCGAACGTGGCGACCAGCCTCAACCAGTTCGCGCTGTTTCTGAAAGACGCCGGCGACGCGCCGGCATCGCGGCGGTACTACGAAGAAGCGCTGGCGGTCGAGACCGCGGCGCTGCAACCCGGACAACACGACATCGCGGTCAGCCTGAACAACCTGGCGACGACGCTCAGCGGCATCGCCGACCTGCTGCGAACCACGGGCGACTACGCTAGCCTCCTGCCGCTGTACGAACAGGCGACCGGCGTCATGGAAGCGTCGCTCGGCGAGGAGCATCCCAACGTGGCGCTGAACCTCCACACCCTGGCCGTGATGTACGCCGACCGGGGCGACCCAGCCAACGCGGTCCCGCTCATGGAACGCGCGCTGAAAATCCAGACCGCGGCGCTCCCGGCCGACAGCCCGGCAACCGAAAAGACGCGCGAAGGGCTGGCACAACTCTACGAACAAGTGGGAAGGCCGGACGCCGCGCAGCGCTTGCGCGAGCAACTTGGAGCCAGACCGGCCTCTCCGTCCGAAGAATGAGATTCTGCCTTGGGGACACTCCCGCTGCTGTATCCCGCCAGAGGGTGTGATACGTTCGGAGCCGAAGTATAAACAGGCTGGCGAATGAGAAAGCCGATTTTAGAGCCGAGATCAATACAAATGGCCGACCCTCTCCGTCTGAAAGCAAATAACTGCAAGGCGTTCGACGTTGCGATCGTTCTTGCCGCGGGCGATTTTCTTCAGGATCTGTTTCTGAAAGCGCTGCCCTCCGAGTTGAAGTTGGGGGACGTTTTCAAGGAGCAGCGTCATTTGAACGTGACGTGCAACAGACGAGGCAAAGATATCGATTATGCAGCATCCGTCGTCATTTATCCGTTCGAAGGAGAGGCTCAGTCCGCTGAAGTACACATCCACGTCGTTCTCCGCCCCACCAGGGCCTTGAAAAAAAAAGAGGAACCGCCGCCGTTTGCGGAGGAGATATTTCAGTGGTTGGGCAGCTTTGTCTCGAAACAGGCGGAAATCGAGATTCGGGAGCGCGGGATATTCACCTTCCCGACGATGGGATATCGGTCGGCTTTCTCTCTTCCGTTGAAGTTGTCGGGTGCCACGAATCCCGTAGAGAACGACGTATTCGAGGGGTCCGAGATGGTCGGCATTCGTGTCAAACTCCCTTCCAACAAAGCGGATGTCCGAGTGGCGAGGCAAACTGTTTTCGACGAATTCATTCGTGTAGAACTCCAAAGGAAGGTTGCCGCCACGAATCCTCAGAAATTGATGAGTATCGAACAGGACGTTCCCGTATTGAGCAAAATCGCCTCGGCCACGGTCAAAAGGAAGCCCCTGAAAAGGAGGTAGCGAGATGTTGTTGGCATCGCATCGGGAACAGATCGGGGAACGTTATCTGAACGATCGTGTCCAGACGGAGCATCATTTCCGCTCCGGGAAAAAGTTTTCTCTCGGGGACGTTCGGAACCGGTACTGCCGTGAGGGGCAGACCGTTGCGGTCCTGCTCGAAGACGACGAATTTTTCGTAGACACGTCGTCCGATTTGGAAGCCTCTCCAGAGTCCGTCGACGACATTTTCAACCGAGCCGCTCAAAGTGTCGATCATCGAGTCGTCATGGATAAGCGCATCTATGGGGGAACTCCCTGCGTCGTGGACACGAGGGTCCCAGTATATGCGATCCTGGAACTCGTTCAGGCGGGCTATTCTCATAGAAAGATATTGAGGTCCTTTCCGACCGTCACTCCAGAAGGGTTGGATGCTGCGCTGCGCTTCGCGATCCATGTGATGGAAAAATGAGCAATGGCTTCAAGAAGGAAGCTCAGGTTTCTGGTTGACGCATGTGTCTCTGCCGACATCTCGAATTACTTGGCGGAGCGGAAAAAAGTCGCCCTCGTTTCCTTCGAAGAAGCCGGGCTGACGAACAGGTCGGAGGATGCTCGAATCATCGAAAATGCCACGCGCGCAGGCGCCATTGTCATGACGAGCGACAAACGCTTTACCGAATCCCATATTCCGCTTTGCACCCATGCCGGCATCCTCAAGTTCAGCGTGCACTTCATCGACCGGCTCAACTGCTTGAAGAAATTTCTGCGCCTACCCGAGCGGCACAAGGTCTGGAAGAGCGTGACGCATATCTTCAAAGACCGGATCGAAATCAGCCAACATGTAGGGCGTCGCTTGACAGTCCTGTATCCAAGATGAGCAAACGCTTCCTACCGTTTTCTTCCGCCGATCGAATTCCCTAATTAGCTAGATCGACGTAACGGGAGGTGGGTATGCGGCGAGTGGCGTTGGTCGGAGCCGGGCTGTCACGGTTCGGGGTGCGCGAAGCGGGCTTTCGGGAGTTGATCGCCGAGGCCGGCCAAGCGTGCTTCGGGTCGGTGCCGGCGCTGCGCCCCGCGGACGTCGATGGGCTGGTCGTCGGCAGCGTGCTGCCCGAACGGGCCGCGTTTCAAAGCCACATCGCACCGCTCGCCGCGGAAACCCTCGGCATTCGGCCGCGAACGCTGTCGGCCCGCACCGAGCACATGTGCGCCAGCGGCACGGTCGGCATTCGGTACGCGTATGCGTTCATCGCCGCGGGCTTGGCCGACGTGGTCATGGTCGTCGGGGTGGAAAAGCTCAACCTGCCCGACATGGGGGAGGCCATCCTCAACATGGGCGCCGGGGTGGACCGCGACTGGGAAGCCTGCTTCGGATTGACTGCGCCGCCCAGCTTCGCGCTGGCCGCCCAGTTGCACATGGATACGTACGGCACGACGGAAGCACAGCTTGCCGCGGTCGCCGTCAAGAACCATACGCACTCGCGCGAGAACCCGCACGCCCATTTTCAACGGGGTGTCACGCTGGACGAGGTCGTCTGTTCGCGCATGATCGCCGCGCCGCTGCGGCTGTTCATGTGCTCGCCCATCACCGACGGTGCCGCCGCGGTCATCCTGGCCAGTGAAGACTGCGCCCGCGACCTGACCGACGCACCGGTGTTCATCACCGGCACCGGACAGGCTGTGCACGGGTTTTCCATCTCCGGATTGGATCCCGATTATGCCGGTTGGCCGGCCCTGCACGAGGCAGGCGCCGCGGCGTACCGCATGGCCGGCATTCAGGCTGGGGACGTGGACTTTGCCGAAGTCCACGACTGTTTTGCGATTGCGGAAGTCATCGCCTCCGAAGAACTGGGATTCTGCGCCAAGGGCGAGGGCGGGCCGTTTGCCGCCGCGGGCGGCTCGGATTACGGCGGCGAGGTGGTGATCAATCCCCGCGGCGGGCTGATGGGATGCGGCCATCCGCTGGGCGCAACCGGCGTGGCACAGGCCGCGGAGGCGTTCTGGCAACTCGGCGGGGAGGCGGGCGAACGCCAGGTGCCCGAGGCGCGCGTCGGATTGACCCACAACAACAGCGGCATGGGCGAACATGTGGTCATGATCTACGGCCGTGAGTAGCTCAGGCAGAGGTGGCACCCGGCGGTCCGTATGAACGATCACCCTGCCGCGTATTTTCGGGCCGTCGATCCTTTTCCGCTTCAGGGCGGCCAACACACCCGCGTGGCGCGGTTCTACGCAGGGCTGCAAGAAGGGCGGCTGCTTACCACGTGCTGCGCCGACTGCGACCGTCGCCATTGGCCGCCGCGGGTCGTCTGTCCCGTCTGCCTGTCCGACCGACTCGACTGGGTCGAACTCCCGCGGCAAGGCACGCTGCACGCCTTCACGGTCCAGGAAACCGGGGTTCCGCCCGGGTTTCCTCGGCCATTGGTCTTCGCGGTCGTACGGATCGACGGTCTCCACGTTTTTACGCGGCTGGTGGACACGCAGGGCGCCGACCTGAAACGTGGCGCCGCGGTACGGCTGGCGCCCGAAGCGGTCGCCGATGGTCCGGACGGTCACACTCGCCTCCTGCCGACGTTCACCCTCATGGACGCGCCGGACGGATAGAACAAAAATCTTGATGGTCAAAGGGCCGGGGATAGGGGCGAAGGCTGGGGTAACCTCGGGGTTCGTTTCGATGTTTCGGCAAGCTCAACACACCGCAGGCTCAACGAACTGAGGGGGGGAAGGTCCTTGAGCCTGCGATGCTCTGAGCGTGTCGAAGGGTCGAAAGGCCGGGGGCTGGGGGCAGAGTGGGATCGCGATCGTCCCCTCTGGGCGAGCTTCGATTCCTTCGACAAACTCAGGACAGTGCAGGCTCAACGAACTTAAGGTTGGAGAAGTCCTTGAACTTGCGGTGCCTCAATCTCTGAGCTTGTCGAAGGGCGTCGGACCATATCCATTCAGAGACTCCTCTTTAACAAGCTCGAAGACTACGGAGGTTGTCCCGACCATTCGGGCCGCAGCCGTGTGCGGAGCATGAACTACAGGATCGGCATTGACGTCGGCGGCACGTTCACCGACTTCTGGGTGACGGAAGCGGACGGCTCGTTCTCGGTCCACAAGACGCCGACGACGCCCGAGCAGCCCGAAGTCGGCGTGGTGCGCGGGTTGCAGAAGATCGCCGCCACGTTGGGCTACGCCGTGCCGGATTTTTTCGGGCGCGTGGGCGTCATCGTGCACGGCACCACCATCACCACCAACGCGGTCTTGACCGGCAACGGGGCCAAGACGGCCTTGCTGACCACCAAGGGGTTCCGCGATCTGCTCAACATGCGGCGGGGACTGCGCGACCGGCAGTACGACGCCAAACAGCGCCCACCCGACCCGCTGGTGCCTCGGCGGCGTATCCATCCGATTGAAGAGCGCGTCAACGTTGAAGGCGAAGCCGTCGTTCCGCTGAACGAAGCCGACGTCCACGCCGCGGCGGAGCGGCTGCGGTCCGACGAGGTCGAGGCCGTGGCGGTGAGTTATCTTTGGTCGTTTCTGGACCCCGCGCACGAACAGCGCACCGAGCGCATCCTCCGCGAGGCGCTGCCCGACGTGTACGTGTCGTTGTCGTCCGAGGTGCTGCCGCAGATTCGGGCGTACGAACGCCACTCGACCACGGTGCTGAACGCCGCGGTCGGCCCGCCGCTGGCGCGCTATCTCGACAGTCTGGTCCGCGGTCTGGAGGACGCGGGATTCCGCGGGGTGCTGCTCATCATGCAGTCGAACGGCGGAGTGATGTCACCCGAGCTCACGGCGCGTTTTGCGGCCAACACGTTATTGTCCGGCCCCGCCGGCGGCGCCACGGCCGGGGTGTTCTACGGGGCCACGCATGGGCTACGCAACGTGCTGAGCGTAGATATGGGCGGCACGAGTTTCGACGTGTGTCCGATTCACGACGGCCGGCCGGCGACGACGACCGAGGGCTCCATCGGCGGGCACCGGATCGCGCTGCCCATCCTGGACATCCACACCATCGGTGCCGGCGGCGGGAGTATCGCCTGGATCGACGCAGGCGGAATGCTCCGCGTGGGGCCGCAGAGCGCCGGCGCTCGGCCCGGGCCGGTCTGCTACGGACGCGGAGGCGCCGAGCCGACCGTCACGGACGCCGATCTGGTCCTGGGCTATCTCGACCCGCACGGACTGCTGGGCGGGGAGGTCCCCTTGGACGCCGCGGCCGCGGAACGGGCCATCGTCCGTAGCATTGCGGAGCCGCTCGGCCTGACGGCGCTTGAAGCAGCCGAGGGCATCTATCGGCTCGTCAACGCCAACATGGCAGCGGCGTTGCGCGTCGTGTCGGTCGAACGCGGCCACGACCCGCGCGAGTTCGCCCTCGTCGTGGCCGGCGGCGCCGGACCGCTGCACGCCGGCATGTTGGCCCGCGAACTGGATGTGCCGCTGGTCGTCGTCCCCCGACAGTCGTCCGTGTTCTGCGCGGTCGGCATGCTGCTCTCGAACCTGCAGCACGATTACGTGCGGACGTGGACGCGGGAATGGCGACACGTCGAGCCCGACGCGATCCGAACCATCCTGTCCGAGATGACGGCCCGCGCCCGCGCGACGCTCGGGGCCGAAGGGATTCCGGCCGACCGGGTTCGGCTCGAAGCCGCGCTCGACGTGCGCTACGTGGGGCAGTTCCACGAAGTCGCGGTCCCGATCGAGCCGCGAATCGCACCCGCGGACCTCGACGCGGCCGCGACCCGCTTTCACCGCCTGCACGAAGACGTGTACGGCTACGCCATGCCGGACGCGGAGATCGAAACGATCAACGTCCGGCTGAAGGCGCTCGGCCTGACCGAGCGGCCGCGCTTTCCGGCGCAACCACTCGGTCCCGAAGACCCGGCCGCGGCCGTGAAAGGCGAGCGGCGCATCCGGCTGGAGGGGACGACCGTTCGCGTCCCGGTGTTCGATGGGGAGGCGTTCGCGCCCGGCTTCGCGGGAACCGGTCCGGCACTCATCGAACAGACGCACACGACGCTCCTCGTGCCCCCGGGGTATCGGGTGACGTGCGACGCCTTCCGCAACTTCGTCATGCACGCGGCGGACCGGACGCTTGACGGGATCCTGTCCGGTCTCCGACAATAGACCGTAACGCACCGGGATTCGCCATGCCTGCCGAACGCCTCGACCCCATTCTGCTGTCGGTGATTGCGAACCGCCTCGACTCGATCACCAAAGAGATGGGGCAGACTATGCTGCGCACCTCGCGCTCGCCCATTTTCAGCGAGGCGCGCGATTTCGTGACCGCGGTGTACGACCGCCATATGCGCCTGGTCGCCCAGACCGCCTACATCCCGGTCCTGCTGGCCGCCACGCCGTGGGCGGTGCGCGCCATTGCAGATGCGTACGCCGACGATACGCACGAGGGCGACGTCTTCATTCTGAACGATCCCTACCACGGCAACAATCATCAGCCGGATTTCACGGTCGCCAAGCCGGTGTTCGTCGACGGCGTGCTGCGTTTCTGGTCGGTCACCAAGGGCCACCAAGCCGATACCGGCGGTGGGGGCGCCGCGGGCTATCATCCGGAGGCGCGCGACGTGTGGGACGAGGGGCTGCGCATTCCCGCGGCCAAACTGTACGTGCGGGGTCAGCGTAACCGGGGCGTGTGGGAGATGATCGTTGCCAACGTCCGGCTGCGCTTTCTGGTGGAGGGCGACCTGCATTGCCTGGTCGGCGCCGCGGGCGTGGGCGAACGGAATCTTGCGGCATTGGTCCGCAAACACGGCGCGGGCACGGTCGAGCAGGCTATCGAAGACATGCTGGACGCGTCGGAACGGCACGTCCGCGCCGAAATCCGGAAAATTTCCAACGGGCGCTACACCGCGGAACGCAGCATTGACAACGACGGGGTCGTCCACGACCGGCGGGTGACGATTCGGGTGCTGGTCGACGTGCACGACGACACGATCACGTTCGACTATTCGGGGTCCGACGACCAGGTGCCGGGTTACGTCAACAGCCCGTTTCCCAACACGGCCTCGGCCACGTATCTGGCCCTGTTCTCGGTCGTGGACCCGGACCTTGCGCACAACGCCGGGGCCATGCGGCCGGTGTCCATCGTGGCGCCGCGCGGCAGCGTGTTGCACCCGGTCGAACCGGCGCCCACGACCGCGTGTACGGTGTTGACCGGCGAGACGATTACCGAAGCAGGCTGGTTGGCGTTGTCTAAAGCGGTGCCGCACCGTGTCCAGGCCGCGTGGGGGCGGTGGTGCGCGCCGGCCACGACGGGCGTGAATCCGCGCACCGGACGCCCGTTCGGCGAGATCCATTTCCTGAGCAAGGGGGGCGGAGGGGCGACGGCCGGCTTCGACGGCTGGGATCACATCGGCACGGTGATCTGTCTGGGCGGGTTGCGCTCACCCGATCCCGAGCTGCACGAGTTGGTCAATCCGTATTTTCTCGAACGGTTGGAGTATCGGCCCGATAGCGCCGGTCCCGGGCAATGGCGGGGCGGGATGGGAGTCACGTACCGCTGGCGGGTGGACGCCGACGACATCGCGTGCGCCAATTTCGGGAGCGGGACCGTGGCCGAGACCGCGCCGTTCGGCCTGTGCGGGGGCTCCGGTGCGCCGCCGAACCGGCAGACCTTCCATTCCGCGGCGGGCGACGAGGAAACGGCGACCGTCAACACCATGAGCCGCCTTTCGAAAGGCCAACGCGTCGAAATTCTGTCGAGCGGCGGGGGCGGGTACGGCGACCCGCTAGACCGGGCCATCGAGCAGGTCGCGGCCGACGTTGCGGACGGCCTCGTCTCGCCCGCCGCGGCCCGCCGGGATTACGGTGTCGTCATCGACCCCGTCACGCTGGCGGTGGACGACCGTGCGACCGCGCGCCTGCGGAGCGCCGGGAGGCAGCCTCGGTCGAAGGAAACGCCGGAACCCGCGGCCTGAACGGACGCTCGTCTTCGAGAGGGAGGACGGTTCGGGATGCGATTCAGCGTGATGATCTGGCCGTATTCGGGCGTGGGCGTCGAGCCGGTCGTGCGGCTGGCGCAGTGTGCCGAACGGTGCGGCTTCGAGACCGTCTATGTCGGCGATTCTCAGATGTTGTGGAACGACGTGTACGTCTGTCTGGCGTGCTGTGCACAAGCCACCGGCCGAGTACGGCTGGCGCCGGGCGTGACGAACCTCGTGACGCGACACGTCACGGTGACGGCCAACGCGATGGTATCGCTGAACATGCTCAGCCGCGGCCGCGCGGTGCTCGGCGTCGGAGCAGGCGATTCGGCCGTGCGAACCGCGGGGCTGTCTCCGGCCAAACGCGACCGACTGCGACGCGACGTGGTCCTGGCCCGCAGGCTGTTGTCCGGCGAGGCGGTCGAGCCCCCACCCCGGAGTGGGCCGGAGCACGAGAACGTCTGGGGACAGGTCGCCACCCTGCAACTGGCCGGGGCCGAGGAATGGGGGAAGATTCCCGTCGAAATCGCGGTGATGAGTCCCAAAGCGGCGAACCTGGTCGGCGAGATCGGCGACGGGCTGATCGTCGACGGCCACATGGGCGGCAACGCCGAGGGGGCACGGGCCGCCATTCGGGCGGCGACCGACGGCGCCCGCACCGCGGGCCGGGACCCGGCGCAACTCCGCTACATCGCGGCTATTGACGCGGCCATCGACGACGACCGGGCCGCGGCCCTGGACCAGGTGCGGCCCACCGCGGCCCGCAACATCGCCAACAAACGGTGGTTGCCCGATACGCTCGGCGTCGAACACGCCGAGGTCGTCAAGGCGGTCACCGAAAGTTACCGGTTCGCCGAACACCTCGATCTGACCGCCCGACACCGCGAGTTGATTCCCGACGCGGTCGCCCGAAAGTGCACGATTGCCGGCACGCCCGATGACTGCATCGCGAAGGCGCGCGAACTCGAAGCCGCGGGGATGACCGACATCGCGATTTTCGTGACCACGCAGAACGAGACCGCAGCACGCACGACGCTCGAACGGTTCGCCGCGGAAGTGATGCCGGCCGTGTCGGCGTGAACGCGGAAAAAGAAAGAAGACCATGTTTCCGTTTGTACTTCCTTTCTGCCTCGATTTCTTCCTGGTTCCCGACTCCGTCGAAGGGGAGGGAACGAAGAAAGAATGAAGAGCAAAGCCCCTCTCCCTCCGGGAGAGGGATTGGGGAGAGGGCGCAGCGTCGAACCGGTCCGGGAATTTTGCATCGGGACACAACGAGAAAGGAGTCGCGCCATGTCCGCGCAACGCCACCTCAAGCTGTGGGAAGATCACGTGGCAGGCGAATTCCTCGAAAAGGACGAGGAACGGTCGCTGGCGACGATGACCGAGGATGCGTCGGTCATGCACATGCCCACCCGTTCGGGCGGCACGGGCAAGACCGAACTGCGCGCCTATTACCGCGACATGTTCATTCCGTCGATTCCCGATGAGTGGGAACACACGGTCACCAACCGCGTGGTGACCGACGACTGCATCGTGGAAGAGGCGACCGTCCGGCTGGTCCACGCGAAACAGATGGACTGGTTCCTGCCGGGTGTTCCGCCCACGGGCAAATCGATCCGTGTCGATCTAGTGATTTTCATCGAATTCCGGGACGGCAAGATGTCCGCCGAACGGATATATTGGGATCAGGCCGCGGTGCTCGGGCAGATCGGCCGGTTGTCCTGACCGCGGCTGGGCGCACACGCTCACGGACGGGATGAGGAACACCGGCATGCCCCCAGGAAGGACGACGACGAGATGAACCGACCCGCATGCCTCTCCGTCCTCCGGCCCTCGTTCGAGAAAGCGGCGCGGAGGATTCTCGTACTTTCGTGCCTAGCGGTTGGTGCGGTTGGACTGCTGACCGCGGGAGGACCCCCGACCGCTCACGCCGCGGCCTCCGACGGCCGGACCAATGAAACCCCGGCTAGCTACGCTCGACAGGGCGATCTGCTGGGCGCGGTTGCCTCGTACAACGCCACGCACGATCCGACGACGAAGCCGGGGCTGGCCGCGTTGCAGGAACTCGCATTGGAAGTGTTGCGTTTGGGGCTTCGTTTGAGCGAGCCGCACGAACGCAACGTCGTCGCCGGCATTCTGGGCCGCCGCGGAGACCCGGCCGGCCTGGTCGTGCTCGACGAGGCCCTGCGTTCCGAAAAGCCCATGTTGCGGCGGACCGCGGCCGATGCCTTGGGCGAAATGGCGACGCCCGGAGCAGCGGACGTGTTGCGCCGCTTGTACTATGCCGAGTCGGCGCTGCCGGAAGACAAACGGCTGGCGCTGTCCGGGTTGCGCCGCACGCGCGACCGGACCGCGCTGGCGGTGTATCGCGACGCGGTGAACAGCCCGGACACGCGCATCCGCACGCAGGCCGCGGGCGGCCTGGGAGAAATGCGCGCCGCGGCCTCCGTGCCCGTCGTCCAGACGCTCCTGAAGACCGAAAGAGACCCAGTCGTGGCGGTGACGTTGGCGTGGTCGCTCGCGGCTGCGGGGGACGACGTTGGACTAGCGTATCTGACGGCACAACTGAGCGGCGGCAGCGAAAAGGTGCGCGATGCCTGCGTGGGGCTGCTCGGGTCGCTCGACGACCGGCGCGTCGTTGCGCCGTTGCGCGCCGCGCTCGACACCGACCCGTCACGGATGGTGCGTACGACGGCCGCGGCCTCGCTGACGCATTTCCAGGACGCGCGCGGGTTGCCGCTGGTCGAGGAGGCGCTGACGCACGTCGACTTTCGCATTCGCCTGGCCGCGGCCATTTCGCTCACGCGCATGGACTACGCCATTGCCAAACCGCTGGTCGTCACGGCGCTCGCGTCCGCGGACCCGCTGGTGCGCGCCAACGCGTATCAGGTCGTAGGCCGCCACCGGGACGCAGATTTGGCGGACGCGGTGGCCGCGGCGGTCTCGCGCGAGAACGACCTATACACCAAGGCGCACGGGCTGTGGACGATCGGCCGTATCGGCGGCGCCTGCAGCGTCCCCCAGCTTCTCGACCTGTTGGCGGACGAGGAGGAGTCGTTGCGCCACGCCTCGGCCGAGGCGTTGATCCTGATCTCCGACCGACTCCTGCAGGCCGGGAACTGAAACGCCAGTCTGCGCGAATACGTGAGATGGAGATTCGAAGGCGCGGTCCGAATCAATGCTCGGATTCAATATCGGCGGACCGGAATCCTTCACGTTCGAAAGACAGCGTCACGCCCATGCTAGCGAAAATCCTTCAAACACAGTAGAAGGACCGAAACCGAGACACACACGGGAGGGTACACCCATGAAATTCAACCTGTTCATCCTGCCGACGATTCCGGGGACGTTCGAAGAGCGCGAGCGGTTGGCACCCATCGGTCGGAACAACGAGAAATATCAGGAACTGCTCAAGGAGGTGCGCGACATCGCCCAGTTGGCCGAAGACCTCGGCTTCGACGCCCTTTCTACCACCGAACATCACTTTCATTCCGAGGGCTACGAGGCGTCGATAGCGCCGCTGATGCTGTACACCGACTTGGCGGCGCGCACGGAGCGGCTCAAGTTCGCCTCGCTCGGACTGGTCCTGCCGACCTGGGATCCGCTCCGCGTCGCCGAGGAAATCGCGGTCCTCGACCATCTCACCAAGGGGCGCTTCATCGCCGGCTTCGCGCGCGGGTATCAGGACCGCTGGACGAACGTGTTGGGCC
The DNA here is from genome assembly GCA_965200125.1 of uncultured Binatia bacterium (SeqCode). Classification (GTDB taxonomy): domain Bacteria; phylum Desulfobacterota; class Binatia; order Bin18; family Bin18; genus Bin18. The sequence continues at coordinate 993,651 of OZ241332.1, forward strand.
AGCACTATCACGTCACCGGCGCCCCCATGGACGGCTCCGAGGTGGACGCGCACAATCGGGCGGTCTTCGAGGAAGTCTTCAAGATCATGAAGCAGGCGTGGACGGAGGAATCGATCCGGCTCAAGACCAAGTACTATGAAGTTCCGGCGCCGTACGAACAGGGCATTCAACGCTGGCCGGTGGGCAAGGATTGGACCGCGAAATACGGCGCCAAGGGCGAGGTGGACGAAAACGGCGCGGTGCAGCGCATCTGCGTGGTGCCCAAGCCCTACACGCAGCCGCATCCGCCGATATGGCAGCCGTTTTCGGTCAGCGAACGGACGATCCGCTGGTGCGCGTCCGAGGGGATCGTGCCGTGGATTCTGATCTCGCATCCGCCCTCGTTCCGCGAATTGTGCGAAGCGTACAAGGACGAAGCCGCGAAAAGCGGACGGAACCTCGCATTGGGCCAGAGCGTCGGCGCTTTCCGCTCCGTCCACATGGGCAAGACGTACACCGAGGGCTATTCGCTCGGCGCCGAGACGCAAGGCGCGGGTTTCATCCAGTATTTCGCCGGCTTCGGATTCTTCGAAGCCTACCGGTATCCGGGCGAGACGGGGCCGATTCCCTGGAAGTTCGAGCGGATGGTCGAGGCCAAGTATTCGCTGGTCGGCACCGTGGACGACGTCAAGCGGGAACTGGAAGCCTTGCAGAAGAACTCCAACATCGAGTGGTTCGGCTGGTTCTTCGATCAGGGGATGATGCCGTGGGACGAGACCAAACGCCAGCTCGAACTGTTCGGAACCAAGGTGTTGCCCGAATTCAAGGACTGAATCGCAGGGCGGTCCGGTGGGCTTCTCGAGGGGCGTGTCGCAGGACACGCCCCTTTCTTATGGGGAATTCATACGAGACGATCCTGAAGTCACGTTCTCTCGCAGTCATGCCTGCGAAAGCAGGGATCTTCGTTCCGGGTTCTTCTTCCGCGGAAATGACGACCGGCTTGGACCGCCGACAACCACATCATTTCTTTCCCGAAACTAAACTTCCCAACCTCAGCCATGTATTATGCATTTCGAAAATCATTTTTGCCTGTTGCAGTTAAGCTGTTTCTCTGACATAGTGCCGACTATCATACTCTGAAAGGGGAAAGCATGCCACGTGGAATTCGAAAGACCGCACTCGAGAATCTCAGGGGTCAAGGGGCGAAGATGTTGGACTCCCTGCAACGGGAGATTAGTGCCAAAGAGAAAGAACTGGCCGGGCTGAAGGCCGAAGCCGACCGCTGGAGGCGCGCTTTGGGGAGCGGACCCTCGAAATCACCAGCGAAGGCGCCCGCGAAGAAAGGCAAACAACGTCGGCGCAAACGGATCAGTTGGAACGTGGCGCTGGACGCGCTCCCGGCCACGTTTACGGCCGAGATGGTCCAAGCGGCGACCGGCAAGCCTCGTGAACAAGTGTATGCCGCGGTGTCCCGCTGGGGGAAAGCCAAACTGATCAAGCGTGACAAGGACGGCTATCAAAAGGTCAACTCCGCCCTGGCCAAGGGTTAAATTCGACCGGGGCCGGCGTCGTCGATCTCACGCTTTGTGATCCGTGAGCGACTGAGGCCGGCCCCGCCTCCGCTTCCCATCTCCTCGGCCCGATTCTGCGATCCTTTCCTTACCTCACAAACCGGCCGAGCGGCTCCGAACATCGGTCGGAATCCATACCGGCCCACATGCGGATCGTCTCCAACCACGTGAGGCGGCGTCCCCGCCACGTTACTCGAACGCGCTGGTCACCAGCTCGGTATCCAGATATTCCATGATTTCGCACAGTTTGCCGTCGTGCAGTTCGATGACTAGGCAGTAGGTGTTGTTGTACGCCTTGCCGATCCTGGTCTGCGATTTCCCCTGGGTTTGCAGGACGACGAAGTCGTCCTCGGCAACCGTATTCAACACCGTATTGGTGATGAACCCGTCGAGTTGGGCAGCCAGCGGAGTGAACAGGCGCTCGACGATATCGGCCTTCCCCTTATAGGTATGGGAGTATTTGGTGCTGCCGATGATCGTCCAGCGAATGTCGTCCGACAGGTTGCCGAAAAACGTGTCCGAATCTCCCGCGTTCAACGCGGCAAACGTGGCGTGCACGACCTCTTTATTCCGTGCGGTACTCATGCGAGACCTCCTGTAATGGATCGGGTTCCGTCCCCCGACATATCTCATGGTGGAACGGAGATCGCTACCTCGCGGGGAGCGTCTCAGTCCGAAATTTCCGGACCGATTCAAGGTCGTCGTCTAAACCCCAACCCCCCTCCTGGAGGTCCCTAAGCTTGTCGAAGGGGGAAGGTGTGCTCTGTATTCTCTTTTTCTCCTCATTCCCGCTCCCTCCGGGAGAGGGTCCGTCCTCGGCATCGCACAAGTCCAGAAATTGAAAGCGAGATGTTATTCACGCGCGAAGTGTGAGACGGACGAGGCCGCAGGTCAAGAAATCCATGTCGCTCGTCCGGTCATTACCGTTGGCCGGGAGACGCAATGCACGACTCGTCAGGACGCGATTCTTGGCACGACTTCATCGAAGAAGGCGTGTACGCGGACGACGCGGTTCCGTGGCGGGCCGACCCGGCATATCCGGTCGTTCTGGAACACCCCGGACTGCGGGACGGTATCGGCGGTTCGGTTGCGCCCGCCCTGCAACAGGCGATCGGCTTGGTTCGCGCCGTCCGTGGGATGGACTTGTTAGCCATCGCCGCGACCCGGCCGCCCGCGGTCGGTCTCTGTCTGGGGTTCGGCAGCAATCTTTCCGAACCTTACGACATTCTGAAAACCTGCCGGCTCGACCGCGTCCATGCCTACGACTGGATCGGTCCGCACGTGGTCGAAGCGGCGCAGGCGTTCGATGCGCTGCGCCGCACCGAACCCGCGCTGGCAGCCCGACTGCGTCTCCACCACGGAACGGTCGGGAATCTCGGAGCCCTGGAGGATGCCAGCGTCCACATCATCTACACCGCGAACGTGTTCACCCGCGAAATTCCGATGTCCGACGAAACGTTCGAGCTTGCAATCGACGAGATCGTGCGCGTTCTCGCCCCGGATGGCTGGCTCGTCAGCCGCGGCTCCGCCGGCCGGTTGGAAGTCGGGTTGAAACGTCGACTTCTCGTGCTGTTCGACAACCCGCTGGTGTCCGTCCTCCAGCAACCTTCTTCCTCTTCCTAGCTCTCCCACACCCTTCGATGTGGTTCGCCCCATTGACCTTTCGCTACGCGCAAGACACCGCAAGCTCAGGGACCGAGGCCAAGGGGTAAGAAAAGAAGTCACTTTGCGCCTATTTCGGAAACACGCTACAAACCTCCAAGAGGACGCGAATGGTCGAAGGGCCGGAGATGGGGGGCGCGGCTCGAGTAACCTCGGGGTTCGTTTCGATCCTTCGACAGGCTCAGGACATCGGGGGCTCAACGAACTGAGGGGGAGGCGGGGAAGGTCCTTGAGCCTGTCGAAAGGCCGGGGGCGGGGAGCAGCAACGCGGGGCGCTCCGAGGGAAGTCGCATGACGAGCCTGCCGCTCGAAGGTCTCAACGTCGTCGATATCGCGGTGTTGTTCGCCGGTCCTACGATCTCTCAGAATCTGGGAGACTTCGGCGCCGACGTCATCAAGGTCGAGCATCCCAAGCTGGGCGACAGCCTGCGCTCATTGGGTGCCACAAAAGACGGCGTGCCGCTGTGGTGGAAAGTGACCAACCGCAACAAGAAGTGCGTGACCCTCGACCTGAGCAAGCCCGAAGGTCAGACACTCTTGAAAGAACTCATCGCGGACGCCGACGTCCTGACCGAGAATTTTCGACCCGGCACCTTGGAGAAGTGGGGACTCGGCTGGGACGTGCTGCACGCCGTGAACCCGCGGCTCGTCGTGGTGCGCGTGTCGGGCTTCGGCCAAACCGGCCCCTATAAGGACCGGCCCGGTTTCGGAACGCTGGCTGAAGCCATGAGCGGCTTCGCCCACATCACGGGACAACCCGACGGGCCCCCGACGCTGCCCGGTTACGGGTTGGCCGATTCCATGGCCGGGCAATTCGGCACGTGGGCCGTGATGTTCGCGCTGTACGAACGCGACCACAAAAGCGGCAGGGGACAGATGCTCGACCTGAGCGTCATGGAGCCCATCTTCACCACGACCGGAGATCAGGCTCTGGCCTACGACCAACTCGGCGTCGTCCAGCAGCGTACCGGCAACCGCGTCCCCTCGATCGGCGCGCCGCGCAACGTCTATCGGGCCAGGGACGGCGTCTGGCTGGCTTTGTCGGCCAATGCCCCGGCCTTGGCGAAACGGGTGTTCGCGGCCATTGGCCGGCCCGAGTTGAACGACGACCCACGGTTTGCCGACAACCGCGCGCGGATTGCGAACATCGACGAGGTGGACGCCATCGTGGGCGGCTGGATCGGCGAGCGCGGCGCCGCGGAAGTGCTGGCGACGTTCGACGCATACGAGTGCGCCTGCGTGCCGGTTTACGACATCGCCGGGATTTTCGCCGACCCGCACGTTCAGGCGCGCGAGACGATCACGACCGTCGAGGATCCCGAACTGGGACCGGTTCGGATGCAGAACGTGGTGCCCAAGTTCTCGCGGACCCCGGGCCGGGTGCGCTGGCCGGGGCCGACCGATATGGGGCAACACAACCGCGAGATCTATTGCGGCCGGCTCGGATTGTCGGAAGCCCGGCTCGCCGAACTCGAAGCACAAGGGGTCATCTGATGCCACGGCTGCGCCGCAGTCTCCTGTTCGTGCCGGCGAGTAGCGAACGCTTTTTCGCCAAAGCCCAGGACTCGTTGGCCGACACGCTCATCTTCGACCTGGAGGACGCGGTCGCCCCGGACCGCAAGACCGCGGCGCGCGACGCACTGGGCGACGTCCTCGGCGATGCCGGGTTCGCGCGGTTCGAGCGGACCGTGCGCATCAACGGGCTCGACACGCCGTATTTTCTGGACGACGTGCTGGCGATGGTCGCCGCCGGAGCCGACGGGCTGGTCGTTCCCAAGACGAATTCGGCCGAGCAGATTCGCTTCGTCGATCGACTGGTCGGACTGGCCGAATGCCGTGCCGGCCGCGCCGCGGGCGGGGTGGTGCTGATTCCGCTGTTCGAGCAACCCGCGGCCATCGGCAACGCCTTTTCGATTGCCGCGGCCACGCCGCGCATCGCCGGCATCGCCTTCGGGCACGGCGATTTTTCCCTGGCCATGGGGGTCGCCGCGGGACCGTCCACCGACGGCGTGGTCCTGCAGGCGCGCGGTCAGGTGGTCATGGCCGCGAAAGCCGCGGGCGTCACGCCGATCGACAACGTCTATCTCGACATCCGCGATACCGATGGCTTGACGAAGGAAACCCGGCAGGGCAAGGCGTTGGGCTACGAGGGCAAGGCGTGCATTCATCCCAACCAGGTCGCGGCGGTGAACTCGATCTACACGCCCACGCCGGACGAAATCGACTACGCCCGCGAACTGGTCGCGGCGTTCGACGCCGCGGTGGCAGAAGGGAAGGGGGCCGTCGCCTTTCGGGGGCGGATGGTGGACGGCCCGATCGCCGACATCGAGAGAATCGTCTTGGATCGCGCGCGCCAAGCCGGCCGGCCCGTCTAGCACTCACCCGGGCGACGTTCGCGCTCGGTCTCCATCGCGGACCGGCTCCCGGTCCGACCGTATCCCCCGACCGCAGGGCCTGAATTCCGCCGCTCTAATCTACCTGCCGGAAAGCGTAGCGCGGGTCGGCCGCCCGAATCTCCGCCTCCGGCAAGCCGAGTTCCCGGCGGACCATGTTCGTCCCCTGTACCAGGGCCACGCATTTGTAGAACGCGATCCGCCGCGACAGCCCCTCGCGCCCGAAGCCGCAATCCGCGGTCACGATCAGGCGCTCGGGCGGCACGTATTCCAGCGCCCGGCGAATCAGGTCGGCGATCATCTGCGGCGGTTCGACCGTGGTGACCGTGTGGTTGATGACGCCGATCGCGATCTTCTTGTCGGTCTTGTAGTTCTTCAGCAGCGGCAGGTCGCGGCCGTTGTTGCTGGCACCTTCCAGCGTGAGTACGTCGGCATCGAGTTGCAGCAGATGCGGCAGCGACCGCTCGTAGCTGGGCCGTTCCCAGTAGAAGCTCTGTTGGTTGGGATTGCCCCAGCACGTGTGCGCCCAGATTTCGGTCTCGACTCCTTCGACCTCGCGGTTGAACGCTTCGGTGTAGCGCCGGAGTTCCTTGTCGGTCGCCGGCGGGTCGGTGCAGCAGGCGAAATGGTGCGGCGGTTCCTCGATCTGAATGACGGGACAACCGGCGTCCGCCAACTCGCGCAACTCCTCGTTCAGCGCCGCGGCCAAGTCCATGACGAGTTCGTGGTCGCTCTCGTAGTGCTCGTTCCACAGCATCATCGGCAGACACGTGGCGCTGATGGACCCGAATTTCACGGGGTTGCGGGTCATCTTCTGGGCGGTCTTCCAGATCGCGGTAAAATGCAGCGGGCCGCGCGTGACGTCGTCCGTCACCGCGGGCGGGTGGTAGGCTTCCTGCACTTCGTACAGGATGTGGCCGGGTTTGATGTCGGCGTAGTCCAGAAAATGCGACGAATCGCGGTAGCCGCCGATACCGTTCAACCGCTCGATCGTATAGAAAAACCAGGATCGGCCGCCGACTTCCAGGTCGAAGCGCGTATCCCCGTCGGTGAAGATGTCCAGACCGGCCTGATCCTGTTCGTTCATGTAGCAGGCCACCGCGTCGATGTACTGCTCGCGGTACAGCGAATCGCCCATTGCGACCTTGAACGGCCGGCCGCGCAAGCTCTCGGTGAACCAGCTCGGCTTGGGAAACGAGCCGACCATCGCCGTAGGCAGCATGGTATCCTTCGTGGCAACGAACATCGGGTCCTCCCGTTCGGTTCGGTTGGCGCATCATACATCCCGCTTGCCCGCGGGTGTCAACCAATTCCCCTCGACTCGGCAACGCATCCGCCTCTCCGCTCCCGCCCGCATGACCGTGCTGTTCGCACCGTGCTTGCACAAGTTAGCGTTCTCTGTTAGCGTCGGAGCATGACCGGCAAACGCCCCGACCCGTACGCCACGCTCGGCGAGTTCATCAAGCGCCAGCGCGAGTTGTCGCAGCTGTCGGTCCGCCAGTTGGCGGAGTTGTGCGGCATTTCCAATCCCTACCTGAGCCAGATCGAACGCGGGCTGCGCATGCCGAGCAGCATGATCCTGCAGTCCCTCGCCAAAGGGCTCCGTATTTCAGCCGAAACGCTGTACACCCAAGCCGGCATCCTCGATCCCCAGGACGCGGAAGAGAGCGACGTCGTGAAAGCCGTCATGCACGACCCGGAACTCTCCGCCCGCCAACGCGAGATGCTGATCGACATGTACCGCTCGTTCCGCCAAGTCAACGAACAGAGCGCATCGGCCTGAAAACGATCTTCCTGTCACGTGGGAGACAAATTTCCGTTCGCCGAACGCTTGCAATAGTTAGCGACAATTGTTAGCATTCGGACATTCGCAAACACGGCGCACGTCGCAATGGACGGCGCTCGGGAACACGGGAGGTTTCGCATGGCAGACAACGCATGGAGTTGTGGAACGTTCGGCAAGATGTTCGACGCGGACACCAACCCCTTCATGGACAATCCGTTCGTGAAGATGATGGGCGACATGAAGCTCCCGCTCGGTGAGCCGGTCAAGGAAATGGCCGCCAAGTCGCTCGAGTCGGGCGAGAAATGGGCGCGGCAGGCCGTCGAGATGAACGAGAAGGCGACCGAGTGGGCGAAGGACACCCCGTTCGCGTCCGTGTTCGAGACGCAACGCTCGTTCGCGCTCCAGTGGATCGACTCTTCGACCGATATGGCCCGCCGGCTCTTGCAGATCGAGACCAAGGCTGATACGTCACCGGAAAGTCAAGCTCCCACCGTGTGATTTCGGTTGCCCCAAGGCTGAGGGCATCTCTCCCCGCTTGATGTCCTCAGCCGCCCCCCCTCCTCCTCATTTCCCTTCCACCGGCAAGCCCGCGGTTTCCCGCAGGCGGTCGGGATGCACGATCAACCTGCGCCGGTCGCGCAGCAGCACCTGCTGCCGTTCGAGTTCCTTCATGTGCTCGGTCACTTTCTGACGCGACGCGCCGACCAGATCGGCCAAGTCTTCGTGGGTGAGTTTCAGGATCAGGAGGGTGCCGCGCGCGTCTCGCACGCCGAATTTTTGGGCCAATTCGAGCAGGGCCAAGGCGAGCTTTTGTCTGAGGCTCGAACTCTGGAAGTGGGTGTAGCGGTAGAGCAAGGCGAACCAGCGCCCGACCGTCCCTTCCATCATGGCGCTGAATTCGGCGAACGGACAATCGAGGAGCGTGGTCACGAAGACCTCGGGGCGCACCGCCCCGACCCAGCAATCGCTGAACGCCTCGGAGCGGAACGCCCGGTGCATCCCCGGCATCAGCGAGGTGATCCCGAACAGTTCGCCGGGGGCGACCAGGCTGACCAGGACGCGCTCGTCGTCTGGACTGCGCAGGGACAGCTTGGCGACCCCGGAAACGAGCAGGTAGAGCGAGTCCGAAGGTATGCCCTCGTTGAACAGAACGGTGCGTTTTTCGACGTATTGCAGCCGCATGTGGCTCAGCAGCCGCTCGACCTGTCGGTCGGTGGCCCAGGCAAAGGCTTTGAGGCGGCGGACCGTCGCGATGTTCAGGATCGGGGTGCGTACCATAGGGGAAATGCTGATCAAGGTCGCCGTCACGGACGCGAGGAAATCGGTCCGAAGGTTCAAGGAGTTTTATGTGTCACCCAGGTGACAAAAAAGCAAGTCGCCCGGCAGCAGCGTCGTATTCGAGCCTGAAGTTTTCATCTATCCGTAACGTGAGTCGGACCCTCACCCCCGGACCGAGTCCGGGGCAAGCTCTCGCCCTCTCCCAGATGGAGAGGGGATAAGCATCGGTCGTGATAGACCCGTTCGGTATTTCATTGTAGAGTTTCGCCCCAACACAGAGCGTGCAGCGGGGCGTCAATCCTGTAGTCCGCCTAGTCTGCAACACGAGGAGGCAGAATGAAACAAGCAGATACGTATCATAAGCGGATAATCGGACTGGTCGCGGTCGGGTGTCTATTCCTCTGGGCGTGCGGCGAACGGCCGATGGGAGCGAAAGAAGAGCAGGCGATCCAGATCATCAAAGGCCATACGCCCGAGGGCGAGATGTTCAGCATCATTTCCAACATCGAAAAACGCCGCACCAACGCAGACCGGGCGGGCAATCCGTGGACCATGGGGCCGTGGGAGGCCGGGCTGCTGGAGGGCGACCGCATGAACGACGAGCTGAGTAAATACTTCAACGTCTTCGAGGCACCGGGCGGTCGCTGGGTGCGCTTCAGTTATACCGACAAGGACGGGACCCACGAAGCGGAGTGGGAGACCGATCTGTACCGCAAGGACGTCATCGCCAAGAACGACTTGGCGAAGGAGTTCATGACGTCTCCTCCCGAATGACGCTCGCTTCCGGCGTCGGCCAACCGAGCGTCAGGCGTGAGGCCGCGTCGGCGCGGCAAGCGTCACGTCACGGGGGCGTTCCCGGACGTGCAGCCGCGCCAACACCTCGGCCAGCACGCGATAGACCTGCGCATTCACGATCAGACCGATATGCCGTCCGGTGACCTCGCGGCTTTCCCGCCGCGGGTCGAGACACGCGCGCCATTCGACGACCTCGTCCTGCTTCGAGAACACCGCGGTGAACCCGACCTCCTCGGGCAGGGGGGAAATGACGCTGCGGTTGAAGTGGCAGTTGCAGTCCAGCGTCCCGCAGTCCGGCGGCAGGTCGCCCCGCCAACGCCGAAACGGTTGCAGCACGCGCGAGGCGAACAGCACGAGCGGACTGACGTGCGCCGTGCGTTGAATCGGCGAGCCGATCGTGACGACGTAGCGCACCTGGTCGGGGAAATTCGCCCCGAGAAAACGCGCCAGCATCCCGCCGAGGCTGTGGCCGAAGACGATCAGCGGGTGCTCGGTCTCGCGGATGATCTGATTCAACCGCCAGCGTAGGAGATGCCCGGTGCGGTTGGGACAATCCACGTTCCAGTCCAGCCCCGAGAAATAGGGGTTGTAGCCCATCCGCGTCAGCCAGCCCGCCAGGACCTGCAACGTCCAGTCGCCGGCCAGAAAACCGGGGATCAGCAACACCGGCTGACCCGATGCCTTCGGCCCCGGCGGGCGGCGATAGACCTCGTCGCGCATCAGCGCCCCCAACTGACGCAGCGAGTCCGGGTACGCGGCCCCGAGTTGCCAGAACAGTGTGCTGAAGGAATCGGTTTCGTCCGCGGGAGGGAGCGGGGGCCGCGGCGGTTCGTCGTCCGGCATGGGGTCTGCTCGTGAAGGGGCGTTCGGCGTGAACCTTGCTTGCAGGGGATGGGAACTTTTGCAAGCGTACCAAAAAGATGGGCGGAAGAAAACCGAACCCGGGGCCGGATCGCGGTTCGGGGTTGATCGTTGCGGTCACGTAACCCCGCGCTGTCGGAGTGGAGGGCGAAAAATTTTTCGCCCCTACGCTGCCGCCGGTTGCCCGGAGTTTTGCCCGCGGTCCATCTGTGTTAAATGCACCGCTCACTCCCGTTAGCACTTGCCGAACGGAAGGTCGGCCGCGGACGAAACGGTCCGAGAAACCCGAGACAAGGAGCGTGTATGGCGGAAGCGCGGATGGACCTGGAGCGACCGTATCCTCACACCGTGACGTTGGGGAACGGGACGCTCGTGACGCTGCGGCTGATGACCGCGTTCGACGCGGACCGCATCGTCAGCTTCGCCAACAGCCTGCCCGCGGACGACCTGCTGCATCTACGTATCGACATCACCGACCCGGAAATCGTCAAGGAATGGGTGCGGAACCTGGAAGCCCGCAAAACCGTGACCGTGATTGCCGAGGCGGGCGAGACGTTCGCCGGGTACGCCATCCTGCACCTCAACGCCGTGATGTGGCAGCGCCACCTGGGCGAAACCCGCATCCTGGTCGCGTCCGAATACCGCCGGACCGGCCTCGGGCGCGTCCTGGCCGAAGAGATCGTCGAGATCGCGCACGACCTCGAACTGAGCAAGGTCGTCGCACAAATGATGGCCGACCAGCCCGGGGCGCAGGCGCTCTTTACCCGTCTCGGCTTTCAGACCGAGGCGTTGTTGGCGGACTTCGTGATCGACCGCTCCGGCCAGACCCGCGACCTGATCATCATGGCCTACGACGTGACCGGGCTGTCGGGCCACGTCGCCTCTGCCTGAATTCGACCGACACGACGCGCGGCTACGCGGCGTGCGTGTGCGCCGCGGGAGAAGCCGTTCTCCCGCGGGTGGAGCGCCGCGAAAATTTGACTGCGGCCCCGTGCAGTTCCCGATACGACTCACGCAGGCAGCCGACGTATGCGTGGCCGTCCGGTACGAGGTGCGGGTCGAGCGTGACGCCGATGGACAGCTTCTTGTTGTAGCTGGCGACCGCGTGAAACAGGCCGACCCGCCCGCCGAGGGGACCCATCGGAAAGAACGCGTGCCGCTTATGCCCGGCGAGATAGAGCGGAATCTGAGGTCCGGGGACGTTCATGACTACGGTATTCGCGAGCGTGCCGGCCGAAATCGGTCGTCCGGCAACCGCCTGCCACGCCGGCGGAATGCACGTCGTCAAGTGTTTGAGCGCGTGAAACGTCCCGGCCTGGTCCTGCTCGCGGAGTTCCACAACCGCGGCTTGGTGGGCGGAAAACCGAAGCAACGGGTCGGTAATGCCGACGTACAGCGGAACCAGCATGGTCGAGGTGCGATCGCCGGCCCGGGCGCCGCGGCGGTGGCGCGGTTCGTGCCGTTTCAGATTGACGGGGAGGGCGGCCCTTAACTCCAGCCCGTCCGTATCCACTCCCTTACTGCGCAGATACCGTCCGATGCCGCCGGCGATGAGCGCCAGGACGACGTCGTCCACGTTGCCTCGCAGCACCGAGCGGATGAAACGCGCATCCGCGAACGACAGTTCCAGCCATACGAGTTCGCGCCGGCCGGACAGGTCGGCGTTGAACGGCGTGCCGGGCGTGGGGTGCAGCAGCGTCGTGGAAAGGCTCAGGCACCCGTTCACGACGCGCTTGGCGTACGAGGTCTGGTTGGGCGAACGGAAGAACTGGAAGCTGTTGTCGGTCCACCACTGCACGACTTCGGTGATCCGGTCCCGTACCGCCTCTTGCAGAAGCGACAGGGCATCCGGGGTGGCTTCGGGCCGCCATGTTCCCGGCGTGCCGAGCGTCGGCTGAGACCTGAAATCGTGCAGGGTCAACATGAGGTCGATCCCCGACACCCCCTCCAGCATGGCTTGATGGACGCGGGCCAACACCATGCTTTCTCCGTCCGGGCGACCGTGGATGAGCGTGAGCTTCCACAACGGCTGATCCCGATCGAGCGGAGCCGAGAAGAGTTGACCGCAGACTCGGGAAATGACGCGGTCGTCGGCTGGCGGGGGCAATTCGATTTCGTCGATATGGCGGGACAGGTCGAAGTCCGGGTCGTCTTCCCAGGTCGGGTGGGCCAGATTCAGCGGAGCGAACACGGCTTTCCGGCGGTATTGCGGCAGGCGGTCGAGCCGGCTGGCGATCAGGTCGCACAAGGTGTCTTTGGACAGCCTGCCGGCATACAGGCCGCAACCGCCGACGTGCATGGGCGTCTGCGGCGTTTCCGCATACAGAAAGGCGGCTTCGGCCTGCGTCAGGCGGCGACGGGAACTTTCTCCTGGCATGTGCGCACTCTAACGGATACCCGCATCGGCCAAAAGGGCGGGGCTGGCCGTCGCGATGTCTAGATGATTCCCGATCGCTCGGACGTCGAACCGAACTTCTCTCCGACCACCGGAAACGGCGAACCTCTCTTCTGGAGTCCGGCCACCGTTGGATAGCGTGGGACTGCATCCTACCGTCTTCAATCGGCGCCCAGGCGAATGGACCGGACAGGCTCGACACGGTGTGAAATTTTGGTTAAAGAAACGTGAATTCCAAGGAGGAAAGGAGCACATCCATGAGGCATTGGACAACCATCACGGCGTATGCGTTGACGCTCGGGATCGTCAGCGCCCCGTTGTCGGTACGAGCCGCTCACCATGAAGGAGGGGATGAGGCCGCAGCGACGAGCGAAAGCGCGGAAGCTATGCCGGAGGCAGCCGAGAACGCCACCACTGACGAAGCCGCAGGAGCTGCCGAAGACGGCACGGCTGCCGAGGCCGCCCCGCAAGACGGCACGGCTGCCGAGGCTGCCCCGCAAGAAGCCAGCGATACCCCCGCGGAAATGCCCGAGGGGTCCCACTAAGGGCACTGATATCCTGTCTGGATACCGGAAGGAACGAAACGGGGCGCGATGATCGCGCCCCGTTCGTGTTTGTACGCCCCGAAGATAGTGTCCCTGAACTTGTGGCGCCTTGAGCCTGGGGTGTTCTGAGCTTGCGATTCCTTGAGCCTGTCGAAATCTCGAAGTTCTCTACCAAGGCGCGGGATATAAGCCGGGAAAGTTCTGGTGTCGGCTCGTCTGTAGTTTCCATTCGATTGATGCCGGGCCGACCTGTTCCGCGTGGAGTGAAAGAACGTGATGGATAATCACAGGATAGGCGGGCCTTTCTTTTCGGACGTCGGTTCGGCGGACATTCAGCGCGAAAAGACCCGCGCCCGCGGATTGCGCGCTTCAGCGTGGTGGAAACGCAAATGCGCCGACGGAGTATGTCACTATTGCCAGCGCAAGTTTCCGTCTTCGGAACTGACGATGGATCATCTCATCCCCCTCGTCCGTGGCGGGAAGTCCACCAAAGGCAATCTCGTTGCCGCTTGCAAAACCTGTAACAGCAAGAAGAAATACTCCCTGCCGTGGGAAGCGTGGCGAACCGAACCGGCCTAGATTCCGGCGCAACCCATCTCCGACTCGCTGCGGCGTCAGGCTGCCCGTTGCGGTCTCGCCTGCGGACGAACCTCGATTCGGCGGCGCGGCTCCGCCTCGTCAAGGAAGCGTGGAGGATTCAGCTTCGCGTGGATGCCGATTTTCTGGCACGGACGCGCTTCGTGGCGGTCGTGCGCATTTTGGCCGCAGCGCGCTTGGCGGTGGTCCGTTTCTTTGCCGGCTTGAGCGATATTTTGTTACAGGTGCACGTGCCGACCTGGTGCAGTTCGATCACGTTGTTGAACGGGTCGCGCACGAACACCTGATCCGAATTCTTGCCCACGAGACCCTGAATGCTCCAGTACCAGATGCCGCGCTGGTCGAGTTCCTTGCGCGCAGCCTGAATGTCCTTCACGGCCAGGGCGACATGGGGCAGGGTCGGGTCCTCTTTCTTGGAGCGGGCCATCGGCGACATGCCCTTGGCGCCCATGAGATGAATTTGCGTGGTGTTCTTGCCCTTCCCGACATACATCCAGAAGCCGGGAATGGAGGCGATGTTCGGGCGTGCCGGATCGGTATCCAGGCCGAGCACGCCGGAATAGAACTCGCGGGCTTTCTCGGCGTCCTTCTGCGTATTCCCGATCCGAATCCCGTGGTGGTGGAGTTCGACGACTTCGATAGGCATGGGCGGCCCTCCTTTTCGCAAGACTGATGTTGCGACTTCGTCACGACCGCTCAGCCTTAGCATAGGCCGGGCCGGATAGGAAAAGCGGATTTTGCCCGGGCGACGAAGTGATATCGAGGCGCTTCGTGGGTCCGGCCTCCTGCCCGCTGTCATTGAGAATTACCTACAGGATGATCCTGCAAACTGTCCCGACTCGTATCCCGTATTCCTTGGTTGAGAACCCTTCGACAAGCTCAGGGACCAAGCTCAAGGCACTGCAAGCCCGGGGACCGGCTCGTCGAGCTTGTCGAAACGGGCGAGGGATCATCTCTTACGTCATTCCTCTGCCGTTCATTTTGGCGCACGGCGTCAGCGGAACGCCGGCATGATTTCGGAGGCGAACACGCGGACGGCCTCGCGGTCGTACAGCCCGGGGCGGCGCAGGTTGATGATGAAGTGCGTCACGCCGACGTCGATGTAGGCTTGGAGTTGGGCGCGGATGTCGCTCTGACTGCCGGCCAGCACCGTTCGCCGTGCCTGTTCCTCGGTCATGCCGCGCAGGTCCATCAGGCGTTGCACCACACCGCGTAATGCCTCGGGTTCGGGGTTGAGATACAGCGGGGTCAGGTAGGAGCGCTCGATCTCGTCGCAGTCTCTTGCGATTTCCTTGCAGTAGCCCTCCAATACTTGGTTCTTCCGGGCGAATTCGTCCGGCGGCAGAATCGGGACGTTCCACATCTGGGCGTACCGGGCCACGAGCGGCAGCGTCAGCTTTTCCCCGATTCCGCCGATCAGCATCGGCGGGTGCGGCGCCTGAACGGGCTTGGGCACGAACGGCGCCTCGATCAGCGTATAATGGCGCCCCTCGAACGAGGCGGTCGGGCCGGCCCGCCACAGTTTCGTGATGACTTGCAGGGCCTCTTCGAGCCGTTCGGCCCGCCCGCGCATGGTCGAAAATTCCACGCCGTAGGCTTCGTGCTCGCGCTTGAACCAGCCCGCGCCGATACCGAAGATGAGCCGACCGTTGCTGAGATGGTCCACCGTGGCCGCCATTTTGGCCAGGATGGACGGATGCCGGAACGTGTTGCTGGTGACCAGGCAGCCGATCTCGATGTTCGACGTGGCGACCGCCATGGCTCCGAGCAGGGTCCACGACTCCAAATTGGCCCCGTCCCGCGGGCCGATGCTCGGCAACAGATGGTCGTTCACCCACAACGTGTCGAAACCCAACGCCTCGGCTTCGCGCCAGACGTCCCGGAGTTCGGCGACGGTGGTTTGCTGTTGTGCGACTTGCAGGCCGAAGCGGATGGGCGGGTTCGGCTCCGCGGCCCGGGCAGGCAAACCGACGACCGTCAGGCACAGCAACGCCAGCGGGCATACCCCGATACGCATGGGACACCTCCTTATTCGGCGGGCGTACCAACTCTCTCCGATCGGCTCAAGCGCGTGGCCGGGACGGCCGACTCGGGCTCGTATCGGAAAAGAAGGGAGGGGAGCAGTAGCTACGGAGCGGGCGGCGCAGGAGCGGCGGGGTCTCGTTCCACCTCGAAACCCGCGTCCTCGATGAGCCGGTGCGCGGCGTCGGCGTCTTGCCCCGGCGTCGTCAGGTAGCCTTCGACGAAAATCGAGTTGGCAGGGTAGAAGGCCAAGCCGGACCACTTGCCCAAATACAACTCGCGGCCGGCGGCCATGCGGATCTCGCTGCCGGGGTTCAGAAAGCGCATCAGACACAACGCCTTGAGACCGCGGATCAGGTTGAAATCCTTGCGCGGACCGAGCGGGGTGCCGTCGATCGGGTACAGAAAATTCACGGGCACCGAATCTATGCCCAACGCGCGCACTGCGTACGCGAGTTCGATCACGTCGTCATCGGTTTCGCCCATGCCGACGATGCCGCCGCTGCACGTGGAGAGCCCGGCCTGTTTCACGTTTCGGACCGTTTCCACCCGGTCGTCGTACGTGTGGGTGGTGCAGATTTCCGGGTAGAAGCGGCGGCTGCTGTTCAGATTGTGGTTGACCCAGCCGACGCCGGCTTCCTTCAGGCGGCGGGCCTGCGGCTCGCTCGCCAAGCCTAGCGACACGCAGATTTCCATCTCGGGAAACTCGGCCTTGATCCGCCGCGTAGCGCGCGTCAAGTGGTCGATGTCGCGGTCGGTCGGGCCGCGTCCGCTGGTCACCATGCAGTAGCGCCGCGCCCCGGCTTCGGCCGCCCGCCGCGCCCCGTCGAACAACTCCTGGGTGGAGAGCAGTTTGTATTTGTCTATCGGCGCGCGCGAAATGGACGACTGCGAGCAGTAATGGCAGTCTTCGGGACACAGGCCGCTGCGCGCGTTCTGCAACACGCAGATCTTGACCTTGCGGCCGAAGAATTTCTCGCGCACCTGAAACGCCGCGTTCAACAGCGCCGACAAGTCCCGATCCTCGGTCTGCAAGACGGCGAACGCGTCGTCGCGGGACAGGCGGTCGCCCGCCAGCGAGGTCGTAGCCAGACGTGAAAAATCGGTCATGGAGATCCTCGACGCCACGGTGACGTGGGCTCTATCCGAGCAGTCCGGGAAGATCAACCGCCGCGGTGAACAGGGCGCTCAACGTCTCCCGGTCCCGGGAGAGGTCGCCGCTCGGCACAAAGTGGGGAATGACGCCGCGGCAGGGGACGTCCGTCAGGCCTGCCAGCGTCTCGGCGTTGGTCGTAACCGCGTCGTCCGACTCGGCGTTCGGATGGTTGAGGACGTATCCGGCCAGCGGCAATCCCCGGCTGCTGAGGCAGTCCAGGGTCAGCAGGGCGTGGTTCAGCGCGCCCAGCTTGGAGCCGACGACGACGAGCACGGGAACGGCCAGGTCGCGCGCCAAGTCGGCGAAGGAATAGCGGCCCACGAGCGGGACCAATAGCCCGCCGGCGCCCTCCACGATCGTTACGTCGTGACGTTCGGCAACGTCGGAGAATCGCTGCACCAGCCGCCAGGGTTCGATGCACGCGCCGGCCAGCCGTGCCGCCACGCTGGGCGCTACTGGCAACGGAAAACGATACGGACACAGCCGCGCCCAGTCTTCCGGTTCGTCTGCAGTCTGCCCTGCGAATCCGGCCAAGCGCACCGCGTCGTCCGGATACCAATCGCCATTCCGCTCGGTACAGCCGGTCTCCGCGGGTTTGAGAACACCGACCCGTTTGCCCTGCGCGGTCCACGCCGCGGCCAAGCCGCAGCCGACGAGGGTCTTGCCGATGCCCGTGTCGGTGCCGGTGATGAACAGGCCGGTCATATGACGATTCGGATGGCGTCGTGAACCACGTCGAGCAGGGACGACAACTCCGTATCGGTGATGCTCAACGGCGGCATGAGGATGACGATGTTGCCGAGCGGGCGGATCATCACGCCGCGCGTGCGCGCTTCCTGCATGACGCGCACGCCGATTTTTTCCGCCGGCGCATACGCCGCCTTGCGCTCCGGGTCGCGCATTAGTTCGATGCCGACCATCGTGCCCCACTGCCGGACGTCGGCCACGTGGGGCAGGGGGGTAATGTCCCTGCCCAGGCGTTCCGTCAGCATGGCGATCTTGGGCTGCAGGCGCTCGATCACCCGGTCGTCCTCGAAGACATCCAGACTCGCCAGCGCCGCGGCGCAGCCGAGCGGATTGCCGGTGTAGGTGTGCCCGTGGAAGAACGTCTTGAACTCGTCGTACGGGGCCAGAAAGGCGGAAAATATTTCGTCGGTCGTGAGCGTGGCGGCCAGTGGCAGATACCCGCCGGTGAGGCCCTTGGCGATGCAGAGGACGTCCGGGCTGATGCCGGCGTGCTCGCAGGCGAACATCTTGCCGGTGCGGCCGAACCCGGTCGCCACTTCGTCGCAGATAAGCAGGATGCCGTGCCGTTGCGTCAGCTTGCGCAGCGTCCGGACGTATTCGACGGGATGATCCCACATGCCCGCGGCGCCCTGCATCAGCGGCTCGATGATGACCGCGGCCAGTTCGGCGTGGGCGTGGCCGATCTTCGCCTCGGCCTCCGCCTGCGCCGCGGCCAAGGCGTCCTCCGCGGACAGGCCGCGCTGGAAGCGGAATACGTGGGGCGGCGTCAGCCGCAGCGTATCGGCCAGCAGCGGCTTGTAGAAATGGTGGAACAGTTCCGAATAACCGACGCTGACCGCGCCCAGCGTATCGCCGTGGTAGGCTTCGACGAGCGACGCGAATCTCGTCCGCCTGGTCTCGCCCCTGAGTTGCCAATACTGAAACGCCAGCTTGAGCGCGACCTCGGTCGCAGTCGCCCCGGCGTCCGAATAGAACACGCGCGTCAGCCCCGCGGGCGCGATTTCGACCAGCCGCTTCGCCAGCATGATGGACGGCACGTTGGCGAGGCCGAGCATGGTCGAATGGGCGATCTGCTCCGCCTGCTCGGTAATCGCGCGGGTCAGCGCGGGATGCGTATGCCCATGCACGTTGCACCACAGCGACGACACCCCGTCGAGGTAGCGCCGGCCCTCGCTGTCGATCAGATAATTGCCTTCGCCCCGGACGATGACGACCGGCTCTTCGGCGAGCCAGTCCTGCATCTGCGTGAACGGATGCCAGACGTAACGGTGATCCCACGCCTTCAGGTCCGCAGGCGACGGCGCACCGTGTGGGGTTGAAGCACGGTCGGCGCGGCTCATAACACGCCGACTTCCTTCCCCGCGGCTTCGAACGCGTCGAGCGTGCGTTCGAGTTGCGCACGGGTGTGCGTCGCCATCGGGGTGACGCGGATGCGCGAGGTGCCTTCGGGCACGGTCGGCGGCCGGATGCCGTGCGCGAAGACGCCGCGCCGTAACGTCGCCTCGGCCAGCGCCATCGTCTGTCGGGCGTCGCCGATGATGACCGGCAGAATCTGCGAACGGCTGTCTCCGATCCGGTAGCCGAGTCCGCGCAAGCCGTCCGACAGGAACCGGGTATTGTCCCACAACCGCTGCCGCCGCTCGGGTTCGCGTTCCACGAGGTCGAGCGCGGCCAGGGCCGACGCCGCGGCCGCGGGCGGCATGCCGGTCGTATAGATGAAGCTGCGCGCCCGGTTGACCAGCCAGTCGATGAGTTCGCGGCTGCCCGCGACGTATGCGCCGATGCCGCCGAGCGCCTTGCCCAACGTGCCCATGTGAATATCGACGCGATCCACGAACCCCGCCTGCTCGACCAGCCCGCCGCCGTGCGGTCCGAACACGCCCGTCGCATGGGCCTCGTCCACCATCAGCCACGCGTCATAGTGCTGCGCCAGTTCCACGAGTTCGGCCAATGGGGCGAGGTCGCCGTCCATGCTGAAGACCGTATCGGTCACGATCAAACGCCGGCCCGAGGGCGCGCGCGCCGCCAGCAACGCGTCGAGCGCGTGGGGATCGCCGTGCGGATAGACGCGCACCTCGGCGCGCGACAGCCGGCAGCCGTCGATGATGCTGGCGTGGTTCAGACCATCGCTCAGAATCGTGTCGCCGGGACCCATCAGCGCCGACAACACGCCGACGTTGGCGTGGTAGCCGGTCGGGAACACCAGCGCGGCCTCGGTCTTCTTGAGCGCGGCGAGACGCGCTTCCAACTCGTGATGCACGGCCATAGAGCCGGAGATGAGCCGCGAGGCGCCGCTGCCACAGCCGAACCGCTCGATGGCCTCGGTTGCGGCGCGTTTCAGCGCCGGATGGTTCGCCAGACCCAGATAATTGTTCGACGAAAAGAGGAGAACGTCGTGGCCGTCGAGGCTGACGACCGCGTCTTGGGCGCCGTCGATCGGACGCAGGACGCGGTACAATCCGTTCTCTCTCACCCGGGCGAGGCGCGCCGTAAGAACGTCCTTCAACATTATTGCTGCGAGACGAGTGTCCGTTGGCCGTGACGGGAAAGGACTTCGTCGAGCGGCCAATACTGCCGGAAAACGTTACCGACAGCTACACCCGGGCCGTGACCGACACGGAGGCGACCTTTTGAGCCCGGGGGCGAAAGATGGTACGAAAAGGCATGTTGACCCCGCTGGAAAAGCTCAACGCCGCACTCCGTGACAACCGGCCGGACGATTACATCACCGATAGGCATCGAGAGTTGGGCATGCGGCCCGTCCGATTCGCCCCGGGCGTGTCCGAGTGGGAATGGCAGGCCAACCACGCCCGCGTGCTCAACCCGTTCGGATACGTAGCCGGCGGCGCACTCGGCGTCTTTGCCGACGAACTGTTGGGGAGCGCGATCGGCTCGGTCATGGAGGCGGGAGAGTTCGCGACGACCGCGGAACTCAAGATCAGCTTTCTCAAGCCCGTCAAGAAAGGTCTGCTCAGAGGCCGCGGCCACGTCGTCCGCAAAGGGCAACGCGTGGCGTTCGTCGAAGCCCACGTTCTGAACGACAAGGACGAGTTGGTCGCCACGGTCAGCAGTACCTGGACCGTGGTAGCGGCGAACGCATGAGTAGTCCGCTTAGCCAGACGAGATCTCGCGGGGGATTCGTTACGGTCGTAACGAACACGGATGCCGCCTGAACACCGCACGGGAGAAGGAGGGAACAACATGGGCGTCGTCGAACGATTCAACGAATATGCCGAGGCATTCGAGCGCGCTTACGACTCGGACGATTGGTCCGTTCTCGAACCGTATTTCACCGAAGATGCGGTGTACGACTTCGTGGCCGGTCCGCCGTTGGGCGGCCGGCACGACGGACGCGCCGCGATCTTGCAGGACTTCCCAACCTTGGTGAACGGCTTCGACCGGCGGTTCGACTCGCGGCGGGTGGAACTGCTCGAAGGGCCGGTGGAACGCAACGGCGAGGTGTGGATGCGCTGGGCCGCGATCTACACGTTGGCCGGGTCGCCCGACTGCCGAATGGAAGGGGAGGAACGGGCAGTGTACACCGGCGACCGCATCAGCCTGCTCGAAGACCGGGTATCGGACGACGAGGTCGCACGGCTCACCGCCTACATGCAGACCCACGGACACAAACTCAAACCCGCAGGGTAGGGCGCCGCACCATCGCTCGAATCCCATTCCACAGGAGGACGTCATGCAAATCGGAACCATCGCACTCTTTCAGCGGTACGGATACGACGCCAGCGTCACCGATAGTCAAGTCTATCGCGAAGAACTGGCGCTGGCCGCGCAACTCGAAGGCTTGGGCTACGACGCGCACTGGTCGGTCGAACACCATTTCGAGGACTATTCCTTCTGTCCCGACAACGCGGTGTACCTGGGGCATCTGGCCGCGCTGACCAGCACGCTCAAGCTGGGCACCGGCGCGGTCATCGTGCCGTGGAACACGCCGCTGCGCTCCGCGGAAAAGGTGGCCTTGCTGGACGAGTTGTCGAACGGGCGGGTCATCTTCGGCATGGGCCGCGGGCTGTCGCGGCGCGAGTACGATCAGTTCGGCATCGACATGGACACCTCGCGCGAACGTTTCGACGAAGCCGCGCCCATGATCCTGAACGCGCTGGAAACCGGTGTCATCAAGGGCAACGGCAAGTATTACCCGCAGCCCAAAGCGCCGATTCGTCCCAAGCCGACGCGCACGTTCAAGGGCCGGACCACGCAGGTCGCCATGTCGCCCGACTCCGCGTTGGAAGCCGCCAAACACCGCGCCCAGATCATGGTCTTCACCCAAAAGCCGATAGAAGAACACAACGCCGACTTCGAGCCCTACCGCGCCCTGTACCGCACGCTGCACGCGGTCGAGCCGCCGGCGCCGATGATGGCCGGCATGACCGTGTGCCACGAAGACGCCGGCCGCGCAGAAGAATTGGCCCGCACCTACATTTCGGGCTATCTGTTATCCGCCATGCACCACTACGAGTTGATGAGCGACCACTTCAAGAACGCCAAGGGCTACGAGGCGTACGGCGACGCCGTGGACACGCTCCAGCAACTGGGCTTGGACGGCATCGCCGAGGTGTACGTCAACGCGCAGGCGTGGGGCACGCCGCAGCAGGTCCTCGACAAGCTGGCGCACTGGCGCGAGGTGGTCGGCCCCTTCGACCTGCTGTTCGGCGTGCGCGGCGCCGGCATTCCGTTCGCCGACGCCGAACGCTCGCAGCGCCTCATCGCCCAAAAAGTGATTCCCGAGCTGCGCACGTGGGACGCCGCGGCGCAGGCGGCATAGTTGCTCGCTGCTCCCGACTCTATCCGGCACGAGTTACGACGCCCTCGGTTCGGTGTTTTTTCCGAACCGAGGGCCTCAAACTCCTATCCCAACGCCGAGTCAGGAGAAACAGGACTCGGATTCAGGGGAACAATCATGGCTGACGTCACCCCGATTCATCCTGGAGAACACTTGGCGGAGATACTGGACGAACTCGGAATCAGTCAGTACCGATTGGCGAAGACGATCGGGACGACTCCGCGACGCATCAACGAAATCGTTCACGGCCGTCGGTCCGTCACCGCGGATACTGCAGTGCGTATCGGACAGGCCCTCGGGATGACGCCCGAGTTCTGGATGAATCTGCAAAGTTTGTACGACTTGGACCGTGCTCGTACATCAAAGAGTATCAGCACCATCAAGCCGCTTGTGACAGCCAATACTAGACACGACCTTTCAGTGGAATGATGAGGGAAAGGTCGTCATCTTATAGGCGAGAGATGACGGAGAAGACGAAAGTCGACCGTTCGACGACGCGGCTGATCCCTCTTGAAGCCGACTATGACGGCTACGTCGAAGGCGACCCTGCAACCCGCATTGCTCTGGTCTGACCGATGACCCTCGACACGTGGGCGTTCGTAGATTGAACCGATGCTGAACGACGACTACAGAGAAATGTCGTAAGGCTCGTCAGACGGAAACATTGAGTTCCTACTGACTGAGGGATGAAGTGCTCTCGACGACCGACATCTAACATTGTCGGCACCCTTATTCGTGCGGAAGGCGCCCCGCTTAAGGAAGGCGGACGCTACGACCGTTGCCCGCGGCACGCATCGCTGCCCGCGGGATGGTGGTCAACGATGAGGGACGTTCCTGCCGGACACGCGACCTTCACGTCGGCTCCCAGAGGATTCGCGCATACGTCCTTTCCGGTAAGCGGTTTGTGGTAGTGCATGCGTGGACAGACGGGCTGCTCGAACGTCCACTTGGCCGTGTCGTCCTCTTCGTGTTGCAGGATCAGAAGGGCGGCCTCCTTGCTCGTGTAGTCGCGCTCCGGTTTCGGTACTTCCGGCGGTGAAGCCGGCTCGGGTCCGGCCTGAGGGACGACGGGAGGGTCGGGAGCCGGAGGGTTCACGCTTTCCCACCGGCCCGTGTAGGGATTGAATAGCTGCTCCCATTCGTTGGACGACACTTGCGCAGCGCCGATCGGGGCGAACGCCAGAGACACGCCGAACGTGAGGAGCATGAAGACGGGTCGAAAGATGTTCAACATCGATGTTTCTCGCACTACGCGACTTTCCCGGCTCTTGCATCCAGGCCGGGAGTAGGTCACAGGGGAAGCGTGATGGGAGAAACCGGCGGTTTCGTCGGCTTGGGAGTCTTTCTTGTGGGACTGTTCGCGTGGCTGCATCGGGACATCGTTCGGCTGGGTGAACGAGTTTCGGCGCTCGAGCGCGGCCAGACGGAGCTTCGGGAGCGCATGGCGAAAATCAAGGGCTTGCTCGAAGGGCTGCGCGAAGCCATTACCGACCGGAGTCGCGCAGCGTAGTCCTCCACCGCTGCTCCTCCCCTCGCATCGAGTCCGCTCCTTACGCACTCCCCTGCGGTCGTGGCGTATATTTGTATAAATCCTTCCAATACCGCTCCAACACGGCATCGTCCGCGCAGGCGAGACATTCCATCTCCGGGTCGGAGACCTCGATCAGCCCTTTTTTGATGAGCGTCTCGGCGTACGGGCCGCGGTCGATCAGCTTGACCGGGCCGCGCTCGTCGGCGAGGCGGGCGCGTAGTTTTCCGGTCGCCGCGGGGTCGACTGCGTGGGAGACCGGATCGATGACCACGCCGTAGTCGCGCTCGGCGCTGGCCGGCGAGACCAGCTTGCGGATCACGTCCAGGCGCACCGCCTCCACGTCGCGTTGCAGCGGATCGCCCCACCCGCCGCCGCCGGGCGTGGTCAGACGGATGACGTCGCCGGCTTTGACCGGAATGGCGTCGCGGCTGAAATAGACGTGCTCTTCGTTCGGGGTGCCGGGGTTCTTGATCGAGCGGCTCGGAGCGCCCCACTTGCCGCCTTTGATGCCCGTGCAGGCGAACGCGGTCCGTTCGGTCACGGTCAGATAATGCCCATCGACCAGGGTGCGAATCTCCTTTTCGTAGCCGAGCCCGCCGCGGTAGCGGCCGGCCCCGCCCGAGTCGGTCGCCAGCCCCACGCGCAACACCTCGACGGGAAAGCGCTGTTCGATGAACTCCGCGGGCAGGTTCTTCGAGTACGGGACCAGATCGACCGCGTCGGTCCCGTCCGCGTACGGCCGTGCCCCGGACCCCGCGCCGAAAATTTCGCGCATCAGGAACAGCTTGCCCTCCAGGTCCTGGCCGTACAGGCCGTAGATCTGGATGTTCTGCATGTCGGCCACGACCTCGCCGTCGAAGGCTTTGGCCATCGCAATGGTGTAGGCGCTGATCATGCGCAACATGCAGGCCATGCGGCTGACGACCGGCGCCGGAAAACGCGGGCTCAGAATCGTGCCGTCCGGCACGTAGCAGCGGAAGACCCGGGTGACGCCCTCGTTGATGATGATGCCGGGAATCTGCGCCTTGAAGAACGCGCCGAGCCATTTGGAATAATGGCGGCCGTCGAGCGCCCAGTTGATCGGCCCCTGCGCCTGCGGGCTGGTGCCCTCGAAATCCAGCAGCATCTTGTCCGGATATTTGCGCAGCGTCATGCGCAACTTGACCGGCCGGTCCAGGGTGAGCCCGTCGTTTTCGATGAAATCCTCGCCGACGAATTCTCCCTCGGGAAACAGGGGTAGCCCCTTGTCGCGGACGACCTCGGCGCAGCGGTCCAGGATTTCGTAGAACGCGGCCTCGACCTCGTCGCCGCCGAAGCGTTCGCACAGTTCGATGACCCGGCGGCGAATGACCTCGTTGGCGCCCACGAACGCGTCGATGTCGCCGCGCAAGTCTTCGGGGAAGCGGCTGTTGCGCAGCAGCACGTCGTACACGCCCTGATTGAGCACGTCCCGTTCGTAGAGCTTGACCGGCGGGCAGATCGTGCCCTCCTCGAAAATGCTCGTGGAGGTGTTCGGCCACGAGCCGGCCACCCGGCCGCCCACGTCGTTCACGTGGCCGAAGATCTGCGCGAACCCGATCAACCGTTCCGCCCAGAAGATCGGCGTCACCACGCAGTAGTCGGGCAGATGCCCGATCGTGCCCGCGGACCCGTACACGTCGTTGTAGATGAACACGTCGCCGGGATGGATCTGCGCGACCGGAAACTTCATGCGGATCGGGTCCGCGGTGGCCGCCCACGACACGCGCGAGACCGACAGGCAGTCCAGCGAGTTGAGCGAGGCGCGATAATCGTGCTGTTCGCGGATGATCGTCGAGCGTGCGGTCCGTTCGACCGCGGCCTCGGCCTCCATGATGGCGGCTTCGATCCCGCCGTCCACGATATCGACCAGGATCGGGTCGAGCGTCGCGCGCAGGGTCTCGACGCGCGCCGCCAGGGCCGGGTCGCGCTCCACCTCGCCGAAGCGGAAGCGCGCATAGTCGGCAAAGGCGCGTGCCTCGTCGGCCTTGTCGTAATAGCGCTGCGCAAACGGTGTATGGTCGGGCATGTCCACTCCGTCCGTCTCTCGGCTGTTCGAATAGGGAATTACAGACAAGCTGCAGGCTCGGGAACCAGGCCCGTTGAGCCTGTCGAAACGCTTCCCGATACCCTTGTATCTCACTCCCTGTTGAAACGGGGTCAGGACGCCGCTTTGTCGAGCCGCAACGTGCCCCAGCCATCGACGACCGCTTGCCAGTCCGGCTCGACGACCGTGGTCGAGTCGTATTGCTGAATGATCGCCGGGCCGCGGACCAGATTGCCCGCGCGGAGGGCCGCACGGTCGTAGATCGGACAGTCGATGCGGCCGCGGCCCTGCGGGAAATACACCTGCGTGCGGCCCGTGCAGGCCGATGCCGGGTCGCTGCCCCCCGGCTGTGCCTCGGGGACGTTGGGCCGTTCGATCAGTCCCAGCCCGGTCACCCCGACGTTGACGACCTCGACCAGTTCCTTGCCGGCATACGCGTAGCCGTACAAATCCTCGTGGCTGTCGTGAAACGTTTCGATCGCTTGCACCACGCGCTCCCGAACGCCCGCGGCGGTGGTTGCGTCAGCCGCGTCCGGCAGCGGAATCCGAATCTCGTAGGCTTGGCCGGCATAGCGCATGTCCACGAACTGGCGGAGTTGCGTGCCGCGCGTGCGGAGCCCTTCTTCTTCCAGCCGGAGGCGCACCCGGTGTTCGAGGTCTCGGATCTCCGCGGCGATGCGGTCCGCGTCCAGCCGGTCTTCGCGCTGCACGTCGGTATGGACCAGGTCCACGCGCACATCCGTCAGCAGCAGGCCGTAGGCCGAAGTGACGCCCGGGTTGGGCGGGACGATGACCCGCAGCATGCCCAGCCAGTCGGCCAGATAGCAGGCGTGCAGCGGGCCCGCGCCGCCGAACGCAACCAGGGCGTAGCTGCGCGGGTCGCGCCCGCGTTTGACCGATACCGTGCGAATGCCGGCCGCGATGTTCTCGATCGCGATGCGCAGAACCCCTTCGGCCGCGGCGGTCACGTCCAGGTCGAGCCCGTCGGCCAACTCCTGCACCGCGGCGCTGGCGCGCGCGGGGTTGAGCGAAATGGTGCCCCCGGCCAGGGCAGGCATGATCCGTCCGAGCACGAGGTTGGCGTCCGTCACCGTCGGCCGGTCGCCGCCCCGGTCGTAACACGCCGGCCCGGGATGCGCCCCGGCGCTATCCGGCCCGACCTTCAGGCTGCGCCCGCCCGCCAGCCAAGCGACCGAGCCGCCGCCCGCGCCCACGGTGTGCAGGTCGATCATCGGCGTCTTGATGTCGTAGATATCGACCTTGCCCTCGGTCAGCATGCGCGGCTTGCCGTCTTCGACCAGGCAGATGTCGGCCGACGTGCCGCCCATGTCGAACGTGATGACGTCGCGGTCCCCGGCCAGCGCGCCGAAGTACACCGCGGCGATCACCCCGGCCGCGGGACCGGACAGGGCCGCGGCAATCGGCAGACGCGAAATTTCCTGCGACCGCGCCAGCCCGCCGCTCGACCGCATGATGTAGAACGGCGCCCGGATGTCCTGTTCGTGCAGATGCCGTGCGATGCGGTCGTGATAGGCCGACAACAGCGGCATGAGCGCGGTGTTGAGACAGGTGGTGTTGGTGCGCTCGTACTCGCGGTACTCGCGAAGAATGTCGGACGAAATGGAGATGAAGCACTCCGGATAGACCTCGCGCAGCACGTCGCGCACTTCCTGCTCGTGGGCCGGGTTACGGTAGGAGTGCAGCAGCGACACCGCGACCGCGCGAATGCCTCGCGCCTTGAAATCCTCGGCCGCGGCGCGCACTTCGTCGGCGTCCACCGACCGGACGCTCTGCCCGCGCACGTCCACCCGTTCGTCGATCTCGCGGATGCGTTCGAGCGGCACTACGCGCGGCGGTTTGATCCACCACGTGATGTCGCCGAACTCGCCGGGCACGGTCTGGCGCGCGCACTCCAGCGCCTCGCGGTAGCCCTTGGTGATGATCAACCCGAGCTCGGAGTATTTCCGCTCCAGAATGGCATTCGTCGCCACGGTCGTGCCGTGAAAGACGCCGGCCACGTCCGCGGCAACGATGTCGCCTTGCCGGGTGAGATGGTCGATGCCGTTCACGAATCCGACCGCGGGGTCGTCTGGGGTGCTGCGCACTTTCGCCAGTCGCAGCGCGCCGCTGCTTTCGTCCAGCGCGATCACGTCGGTGAACGTTCCGCCGATGTCCACGGCCAACCGCCAACGCATACCCGGACTCCCGCGCGGCACTCTAGGACCTTGCGCCCGGGCTGTCCACCGATCGGCCGGCTTCCGTCCGCTGCGCGGAACGCAGCGTCAGCAGCGAGATTTCCGGCGGGATGCCGAGGCGCATGGGGTAGCCGTAGAAGCCGACGCAGCGCGTGACGAACATGCGCATGTCCC
Source organism: uncultured Binatia bacterium (SeqCode) (assembly GCA_965200125.1). Taxonomy (GTDB): domain Bacteria; phylum Desulfobacterota; class Binatia; order Bin18; family Bin18; genus Bin18. Next base: position 1,022,201 of record OZ241332.1, read on the forward strand.
CGCGGCGGTACAGCCCCTGATCGGGAATGCCGAGCAGACCGACGACGCTCAGCGCATGATCCCTGCCCAATTGAATGCCAACGTGGCCGCCGTGGGTATGCCCGGACAGCACGAGGTCGGCGCACTCCGTGGGCAGGGCCGCGAACCCGCGCGGATCGTGGTTGAGCAGCAGGCGGGGAACGGGTGAGCCGGAAATCGGAGGGCGGGCCCCCCACGCGGACACGATCCGCCGGTACAGCGGGGCGCGTTCGGTTCGGCGGAACAGGAAGTCGATACCGGCCAACTCCACGGGCTGGCCCGCTACCTGCACCGTGGCGACCCGGTTGCGCAGGGTGACGACGCCGGCTTCGTCCAGTAAGCGCACCAGCCGGTCGGGCGCGTCGAAGTCGTGATTCCCTAGGCACGCCCACTGACCGTACGGCGCCCGGATGCGCGCCAGCGCCTCGTACAGGGGCCGGGCGAAGTCGCCCGTCCGATGGGTGAGAAAGTCGCCGGTATGCAGCACGAGGTCGGGCTTGGCCTGCGCGGTCAGATCCGCGACCCGCAGCAGCTTGGCGCGATCCATCGCCCCGCCCACGTGGATGTCCGACAGATGGGCGACGCGCAGGCCGTCGAGCGCGGCCGGCCAGCCGGGAAGCGCCACGTCACGCTCGCCGACCTGGAAATCGTACGTCAGCGGAATACTCGATACCGAAAAGACCAGCGGAGCGCCGGCCCCGGCCAACCCGACTCGCGCCAGAAACTCGCGCCGCGCCGGCGACATCGGCCCTGCGGCCGGCAGCCGTGAGGGGACCAATTGACGGATCACGAACCGCGCCCCGCGGACGAGGACCCGGCACAGACTCAGCCCGAGAAGACCGAAGAACAGCAGGCCGAACGCGCTATACCATACCGCGCCGACCCAGCCGACCGCGGGATCATGCAGCACGGGGAGCGGACTGCCCGCGCGCGAGGTCAGGATCTGCCCGACCATGATCGCGTCGCAGATCATCCCGGCGAGGCTGAAGACCAGCAGCGGCCGGCCGGTCGGGGAAAGGCGGCGCGCCAGACAGGCGTGCAGACGCAGCCGGGCATACGAAAACGGCACGATGGCGACCGGCACCATGACGATCAGATAGATCGCCCGCCACGTCACCCACAGCCACATCGCCGCGGCGCACAGCAGCAGTGCCGAGTTCACGCCGACCTGCCAGCGCCGCTGGGTTTTCGGATTCCCCACGCTGCGGATTAGGGCGTCGAGTCGGGTGTGAGAGGAAACGGACATGGCTGGAGGCGGCTCAGGCAGCCGGGCCGCGGGACAGGATCAGGCTGCCGTGGTCGTCCACGACCGCTCGCCAGTCGGGGGGAACGAGGGTGGTTGCGTCGTACTGTTCCACCACGGCCGGGCCGTTCAGCGACGCGCCCGAGCCGAGTGCGCGGCGCTGGTAGATCGGGCAGTCCACGAATCCGTCCGGCGCGAAAAAGAAGACCGGCCGCCGTCCGACCGGGGTCACACGCCCGGCCTGCTTCGCCAGCCGCGGCAGAGGCGGTTTGGGCAACACGCCGGTCGCGGTGACGCTCAGCCGAGACAGCCGCACCGCTTTGCGGCCGGCGAACGAGAAGCCGCACGTCTGTTCGTAGGCCGCGTGAAAACGGTCAATCGCATCGGGCAGCGCCTCGCGGATCATGTGGCTGGGCGGCAAGGCGATGCCGATCTCGGTCGTGGTGTCGGCTTTGGTCGTTCCGTCCATGTAGTGAAAGTCGCCCGAACGGGCGAAGCGCCACTCCGGCGCTACGGTCCGTATCTCTCCGCACGCGTTCGCGGCCCGCTCTTCCAGAGCGTGCAGCGCGCGACCGATCTCGTCGGGATCGAGGCCGGCGTCGGGCGCCGCCGCACTGACGTCGAGGCGCACGTCCGCGGCCAGCATCCCCTGAGCCGCGGCCAAACCCGGCTGCAACGGTATGATGACGCGCGAGACGCCCAACAGCGAGGCCAGCTCCGCGGCGTGCAGCGGACCGGCTCCGCCCGCGGCCAGCAGCATGGTTGCGCGCGGGTCGAGGCCGCGGCGGGCACAGAGGTGTCGAATCGCCCCGCACATCGCGTGGTTCACGAGTCGGACGACGTCGCCGGCCGCCTCTTTCGCGGCCTTGCCCCGTGCGCTCCCGAAACGACCGAGCGCTTGTCGTGCGGGTTCGGCAGAAAGCTCCAGTCCGCCGTCCAGCAACGCCGCGGGTAACCGGCCCAGGATCAGATTCGCGTCCGTGACGGTCGGCTCGCTTCCGCGGTTGCCGTAACAGGCCGGGCCGGGGTCGGCGCCCGCGCTGTGCGGGCCGACGTGCCAGCGGGCGTCCGCACCCGGCCGCGCGATCGAACCGCCCCCCGCGCCGATTGACGTGATGTCGATCATCGGCGTCGGAATCGGATATCCGCCCAGCCGGCCGCGGGTCGTGAGCAGCGGAGAACCGCGGCGCACCAAGCTGATGTCGGTCGACGTCCCGCCCATGTCGAACGCGATGAGACCGGAACATGCGGGCGCGAGCCGTGCCGCGCCGACCGCCACCGCCGCGGGACCGGACAGAACGGTTGCCAACGGGCGCGCGCCGACACCGTCCACGCTTTGCAGGCCGCCGGACGATTGCATAATGAAGACCGGGCAGCCGGGGGCGGATTCGCGTACCGAGCGGGCCGCTTCGTGCACATGGTCGCCCAGCAGCGGTTGGAGGGCCGCGGTGAGGCAGGTGGCCGCGGCGCGTTCGTATTCGCGCGACTCCGGCAGCACGTCGGACGACAGCACGACCCGCAGGGCCGGGTCTTCCGCTTCGAGCCGCGCCTTCAGCCGCCGCTCCGGTTCGGGGTTGCGGGCGCTGTGCAGCAAGCAGACGGCGACCGTATGCAGGCCGCGGGCGCGACACCACGCCGCGACCTCGGCCGCTGCCGCTTCGGTCACCGGACGGCGCACCCGCCCATGCGCGTCGAGCCGTTCGTCCACTTCGTGCACGTCTTCCAACGGCACGAGCGGGGCGGCGGTCCGCCGCGGTCCGAACGCTCCCTCGCCGCGGTCGTCGTGAGGCCGGTGCAATTCCAGGACGTGGCGAAAGCCGGCCGTGACCAGCAGACCGATGCGCGGCAGCGCGTCTTGCAAGACCGCGTTGGTGGCGGCCGTCGTGCCGTACGCCAGCCGGTCGGGCCGCACGCCGCGGCGCTGCAACGCCGCCAGTGCCGCCCGGAAGCCGTCGCCCGGCGTCGCTCCCGACGGCAGCTTGGCGTGCAGGATCGGACCGCGGTCCGCATGGGCGACCACGTCGGTGAACGTACCGCCGATATCGATCCCCGCCCAGGTCTTCATACGACCGCGGCGCCGTTTCCCGCGGGATTATTCCGAGAAGCGCGGCATGACCTTGCTGGCGAACAGGTCGAGCGAGGACATCACCTGGTCGCGTTCGTGGATGCCCTGCGGAATCAGCAGGAAACATTCGTTGATGGGGAACGTGCGCGCGGCCTGTTCGATGCGCCGCGAAATGGTATCCGGGTCGCCCACCAGCAGTTCGGGATGGCCCTGGCCGAACGGCGTGAACCATTCGTCCCACAGCCACATCGGATCGGCCAACCACTCCCGGGCGGTCGCCGCGCTGGTATGGCAGATCATCGCGCCGCCCCACGCCGCCTCGTCGCCCGGCGCCACGTCGTGGCCGTGTTTCTGCGCCTCGTCGCGGTAGCCCGCCCACAGGCGTTGGCAGAAGTCGAGGTCCGAGGCCAGCACGATCGGCTTGCCGCCGTAGCGCGCCCAGAACAGCGCCGTGCGCATGCTGTGCGTAAACCCGCCGTACAGCGGCGGATGCGGCGTCTGATACGGCTTGGGCGCAATGCCGATCTCCCGGATGCGCATGTCGGCGTCCACGCCCGTCCCGTATGCGACGTAGGCGTTCTGCGGATGCGGGTTGACGAAATCGTCGGGCGGCACGGTCCAGTATTCGCCGCGATAGCTGAACGTGTCTTCCTTCCACGCTTTCAGGACGACCTCGACGAACTCGCGGAAGTACTCGCGGTTCTTCTCGTCCTGTGCGGAGTTGCGGTTCCAGTCGCCGACCGCGTCCAGGTCGGGCCGAATGCGGAAATTGTGCACCCAGCGAGCCTGATAGCCGCGCACCATGCCGACGCCGAGGCGGCCCTTCAGCATGTGGTCCAAGGTCGCGATGTACTCCGCGGTGCGGACCGGATTATGCGTCGGGGCGACCCAGCCGACCATGTTCACGCGCAGTTTCCGGGTGTGCTGACCGATCCACATGGACAGCAGGCCCGGCTCGTTGCTGGCCTCGAAGCCCTCGACCTGCAAATGATGTTCGGGATGTCCGAACCCGGCGTAGCCGGCCCCATCCGCGAACGCCGCGTATTCGGCCACCTCGTTCAGCATGCGCTGGTACAGTTCGGGGCGTTTGCCGGCCAAGCCGGCTTCGATCTCGTGGCGTCGGCCCAGCGTCGCATAGATGAACAGGTGGAATTTCATGCGTCGGTCTCCTTCGCTGTGGGGCTCCGGATCGAACGGAAGCGCGTCCCGGCTCCTCTCCGCAGGCGTGAGGGGTGATTCGCGTGGTGCCGTCTCTCTCGAACGTCGAGCCGGATGGAAGGGAGCGAGTCGAAACAGCGGCCTCCCCTTAGCCGTGCGGGGTAGGTTTGTCCAGCGTTCGACATCTCTACCCTTTTTCCTTCACATCCGACCTTCCAGCCTCTCGATCCTTCCAAATGGTTCGACCTTTCGACACGCTCGAGGCACCGCAAGCTCAGGGACCGTAGGACCAGGGATCAAGGATAGAGAGGGCTATCGCTTGCCCAGGACTCGGTCCGGGAGTGAGGGGCATCGAACCGGAGCGGTAATCAGCCTGGAAATTGCAGCCTGAAACGCCCCCGATCGGCCCGTGTTTGACGGACGCGGAGCCGGTCGGCTATACGTCGGGACGCTCGCTCTTCACACACCGAGACGTACAGAGACGCAGGAAAGGAGAACGTCATGCTCGTATTGTTCAAAGCCCGCATCAACAAACCCGCGGACATGTCCGACAAGGACTTCTACACGGTCTGGCGCAAGGAATCCGAAGCCGCGCTGGCCGCGGTCAAGGCCGGCGCGATCAAGGCGATCTGGAAGGTTGCGGGAAAACCCGAGGTCGTGGCCGTCATGGAGATGGATTCCGGGGACGACATGGACGCCGCCATCCACAGTCTGCCGATCTGGACGTTGGGCTATGCGCACATCGTGTCGGACGTGGAAGTCATCCCCATCCGGCCCTACGAAAACTGGGCCGAACAGTTGAAGACGTTGTCGCAAGGATAGGGGAGGCGCGAATGAAAGGGCGGGGCGTCCGCGCTCCCGCCGGTGAAAAGGGATGCTCGATCTCGAGCATCCCTTTTTCTTTCGTCGGTGGGGTCCCGCACGGCCAGGGGAGATGCACGGCCGGCGGAACGGCTCAGGTCGTTCCGCCCGTCTCGACCTCGCCCTCCGCGTCCTTGGGCGCGCTTTCCCTCTCGGCGCCGTTGCCGGACTCCCCGTCTTTCGAATCCGCCTGGGGTCTGCCGCGGCCCCGCATCGGCATCCGGTTGCGGACTTCGCGCCAGTGGAAGCTGCTCGGCGGGCTCTGGAGCCGCTCGAAGCTGGCCAACAACAGGTCCTTGTCGTCCGCCCGCCCGAAGCAATGGTCGCCGATCCACATTTCCCACCCCGGACGTTTGCTTCCGTCGGGTCCGACCAGATCGCGTTTCACGAAGACGGGCGGCGCGGATGCGGGCGCCGGACCGACCTCCGGCGCGGTGACCGCGGGCGAATCGGCCTCGGCCGCGGGCGGGGCGGGCTCCGAGGGCGGCGCAGGCTGGACGACCGGTTCCGGTTCGACGACTGGCAGCGCGGCGGGTTGGACCTTGTCTTGGACTTTGTCGCTCCGGGCAGGGGTTGATTTCGGGGGGCTTTTCCTGGCGACGGCCTTGGCCGGTTTCTTTTCCGGTGTGCGTTTGGCCGCGGGTTTCTTCGGAGAGGCTTTTGGGGCTTTGGCCAAGGGTTTCTGCGAAGGTTCGGCGACGGCTTTGGCCGCAGACTTCTTCGCGGTCTTGGCCGGCGTTTTGGCCGCTTTACGGACCGTTTTTCTTTCCGATCTCTTTGCCGGCTGTATGGCTGCCTCGGGTGCGGACTTCGCTGCCTTTCTGGTCTTGGGAGCGGATTTGTCGGATGTGCGGCTCGCCATAAGGATGATCCTCCCAAACTTGGCAGGCTTCCATTTTCACAAGGAAAATTCAATCCCCAGGGAGTTTCGGGGGGCTTTCAGCCTGTAAGGCACCGTAGGCTCAAGGACCTTTCTAATCCCCAAGTTCGTTGAGCCTGTCGTAAAGGTCGAAGGATGGAAAGGTCGAAACGAGCCCCGAGGGGACTCCCGTTCTCCCACTTGCCCCCCGGCCCCCGGCCTTTCGACAAGCTCAAGGACCTTCCCCGCCTCTCCCCCCTCAGTTCGTTGAGCTTGTCGAAGGATCGAGACGAACCCCGAGGTCACCAAAAAAGCCGCGAACTCGGTTTCAAACCGTGCCATGCCCGGATTTCCGGGTTCCGAAGATCGCCGTTCTACCTGGACTCTGTGCCGTCCGTCCGCGGCGGGCGGGTATACGTGCCGCTCTTGCCCCCGCTTTTGTATTGCAGGCCGACGTCGGAGATGACGATGTCCTTCTGGACCGCCTTGCACATGTCGTACACGGTCAGCGCCGCGACCGACACCGCGGTCAGCGCCTCCATTTCGACCCCGGTCTTGCCGCCGACGCTGACCCGCGCTTCGATGTCGAGGCGTCCGCTGGCCGCGTGCGGGGTGAACGCGACGTCGATCGAGGAGACCGGCAGCGGGTGGCAGAGCGGAATGAGTTCCGGCGTCTTCTTGGCGGCCAGGATGCCGGCCACGCGCGCCACGGCGAAGACGTCGCCCTTGGGCAGCCGCCCGTCGGTAATCAGCCGCAGCGTCTCCGGCGACATCCGCACGCTGCCCGTCGCGGTCGCCACGCGCGCGGTGACGGGCTTGTCGCCCACGTCCACCATCTGCGCGCGGCCCCGGTCGTCCACGTGACTCAGCTTCTTCATGGCGGTGTCGGTCGGGCGTCGCGGGGGGCGGCTTCGCCCGAACGGTTCGGCAGCCTCGGACGGACGCCGTACCGATCTGTCACGCGAGCCGCAACAGTCGGTCGGCCTTGAGCAGCTTGGCCTGAATCGGAACGTCGTGCGGACATGCAGCTTCGCACGGCGCGCGGCAGCCGACGCACTGGGAGGCGTTGTGGGCCGGGTCCAGCTTGGCGTACTCCTCCATGCCGAAGCGTTCCTGGCCGTAGTTTTCGTAGTACATGGCGAAGCGCAGCACGTCGTCCACCGGCACGTCCGCGGGACAGGACGACAGACAGTCGCCGCAGCCCGGCGGGCAGTAGTCACCTTCGATCAGCCGGTCGTATTTTTCCAGCAACGCCAGATCCGTTTGCCGAAGCGGCTGGCCCGAGGCGTGCAGATATTCGTCGATCTGGGCGTACGAGCCGATGGTCACCACCAAGCCGCTGACGTCCGGGTTGGACAGGACCCATTTGAAGGCGGCCTGCGAAAACGTCTCGCGCTCGGTGCTGGAAAAGTCGGACAGCACCGTGTGGCGCGCACCCTTGAGCGTCTTCATGGCGACCACGCCGACGCCCTTGCGTTTGGCGTCGCGGAAGATGGTCGGCAGCTCCGGCCAGTTGCGGAAGTTGTAGGCGACCATGATGACGTCGAAACGCCCGGAATCCACCGCGTGGCGCATGACGCGCTCCAGCCGCGGCGTGTGCGACGACACGCCCAGAAAGCGGAGCTTGCCCTGTTCCTTGAGTCGGTCGAACGCCTCGTGGATGTTCGGATTCATCAGCCGGTCGATGGAATTGCAGGCGTGGATGTGGGCCAGATCGAGATAGTCGGTGCCGATGCGCTTGAGGCTGGCCTCGACCGCGGCCATGACATCCTCGACCGGCGTGTCGTTGCTCAGGTGGCCGCTCGGCGTGCAGAATTTCGAGACGACGAACAGTTTTTCGCGCGGGGTGTTGCGGATGCCGTCGCCCAGCGTTTTTTCCGAATAGGCGCGCGAATAATCGGGCGAGGTGTCGAAATAGTTGATGCCGCGGTCGATCGCGCGGCGGACCACGTCGGCGTCGTCCAGTCCCGCGCAGCCGAACGAGATGTCGGAGACCTGCATCCCGGTCCGGCCGAGCGTGCGATAGTCGCGGACATGGGCCGTCTCCCAGCTCGGGTCTTTCTGCTCGGCCTCGGTCTCGGGCCGGCTCAGCAGAAAGAGCTGCGTCTTGTATTCGCAGCCCGCGGCGAGTGCCACGCCGCCGCCGAGTGCCGCGGTCTTCAGAAATCCGCGGCGCGTGGTCGGCCGAACGGGTGAGGTTCGGGAAGGCTGCGGTTCGGGCGGCTGTGGCCGTTGTAGAGACATGTATGGGCTCCCTCGGGGACGGCGGTGCGTTTGGGTGACGAGCACGGGGCGAAGACACGAAACCTTGTTGCAACGACCGGAAATGTATAAGAAGCGCGAACGCGGGCGCAAGCCGCGTTTTCCGTTCCGATGAAACTCGGATATCCTCCGCGGCGATTCCGGATCGGACAGGACGGCAACAGGGAAGGGCGCCGCCACGCGGCGGCATCGGAATGAGGGCCGAGGCATCGGCCGGACGCCGGCGTCAGCCGGGGAGAGGGAGGAACATGCGTATCTATCTGGGTCGGCTTCAGCAGCGTTCGCAGCGTACCGGTCGGAGCGCGCTGCGGTTCGCGGGGATGCTCGGGCTTGCCGCTGCCGGATTACTCGTCGCGGCGCCGGACGCCCGGGCCGCGGTCGGGGAGGAGGCGCAATTCATCTACAACACGTTCGCGTTCCTGATCTGGGGCGTGCTGGTCATGTGGATGTGCGCCGGGTTCACGATGCTGGAGTCCGGGTCGGTGCGCACCAAGAACGCATCGGTCATCTGCCTCAAGAACATCGGCCTGTATTCGATCGCCGGCTTGGCGTACTACCTGGTCGGCTACAACTTGATGTACGTCGACGTGGGCAGCTTCATCGGCTCGGTGTCCTTGCTGTTCGCGGCGACCGCGGACGAAATCGCGGTGATGGGCGGCGACGCCGCGTCCGAGACCGTGGCTGCGGTGATCGCCACGGGCAAGGCCAGCATGTCGGACTGGTTCTTCCAGATGGTGTTCGTGGCGACGACCGCGTCGATCGTGTCGGGCGCCTTGGCCGAACGGGTCAAACTGTGGTCGTTCTTCGTCTTCACGGCCGTGCTGACCACGATCATCTACCCCATCATCGGGGCGTGGACGTGGGGTGGCGGCTGGCTGAGCGCCATGGGCTTCCAGGATTTCGCCGGCTCCACGATCGTCCATTCCACCGGCGGCTGGGCCGCGTTGGCCGGCGCGATAGTCGTGGGGCCGCGGCTGGGCAAGTTCCGCAAGGACGGTAGCGTCAAGCCGACCCCGCCGTCGAACGTGCCCGGCGTGACGCTCGGCGTGTTCATCCTGTGGATGGGGTGGTTCGGGTTCAACGGCGGCTCGCAACTCGCGCTGGGGAGTGCCGCGGACACGGTCGCCATGAGCCATATCCTCGTCAATACGAATCTGGGTGCCGGGGCCGGCGTGATCGCGGCGATTGCGATGTCGCGTCCGATCCTGGGGCGCATCGACCTGATGGCCGGCCTGAACGGCGCGATTGCCGGGTTGGTGGCGATTACCGCGGGGCCGGACATCGTCAACAATTTCTGGGCGGTCGTCATCGGCGCAATCGGCGGCGTGCTGTGCCTCGTGGGGATCAAACTGCTGGAAACATGGCGGGTGGACGACGTGGTCGGTGCGGTGCCGGCCCACCTGTTCGCCGGCGCGTGGGGAACGTTGGCGGTCTGTATTGCGGGGGGCGGGAACCTATTGGTCCAGCTCACCGGCATCGTGGCGGTGGGGGTCTTCGCGTTCGGGTCGTGTTGGGCCATGTGGCAGATCCTGGCCCGGACGATGGGCGCGCGAGTCGAACGCGACGTCGAGCTGCTCGGGCAGGACGTCGCCGAACTCGGGATCGAAGCCTATCCCGAATTCGTCTTGCTGCCGGAGGAGGATATCGAATAGCCGCGCTCGTCGAGCGCGACGCGGTGGACGGTAGCCTGCCCGGTGCGGGTGTCGAACACCGCGTACGCGCCGCGGCGGTCCCGGTCGCGAGGCTGCGAACACGAGCCCGGGTTGATGACGGTGACGTCGCCGGCCCGGTGCACGACCGGCACGTGGGTGTGGCCATAACACACCACATCGTAGGGCAAGGCCGCGAAGTCGTCCAACCGCGGGCTGCCCGGATAGATGTACTCTTCATATGGTTCCCACGGGCTGGCGTGGACCATGAGGATGCTCACGCCGTCGAAATCGAACGTGCGGGAGAGCGGGGCCTCGGCCAGAAAAGCGAGCGCCTCCGCGGAAAACGTGGCGCGGCACTTTTCGAGATACGCGGGGTTACGTCCGCCGAACAGCACGATTTCGTGATTGCCCTGGATGCACTGCACGTCGTGTCGTTGCAGCAGGGCCACGGTGTCCGGGCAGAACCGGTACTCGCTGATCGCATCGCCCGGACACAGCAGCGCGTCGGTCGCCGGCATGTCGTCGAGCACGCGGCGCAGCGCACCGGCGTCGGCGTGGATGTCGGACACGATACCTATTTGCATGATGAGTGGCTGCGGCGCCTCGGGTCGGGGGGCAGAGAAAAGATAGCCAACAGGCTCAGGGCACCGCAAGCTCAGGGACCTTTCGATCCCTCAGTTCGTTGAGCTTGTCGAAACGAACCCCGATGTCACCTAAGCCTTCGCCCCCTACCCCCGGCTCGTTGACCCTTCACCATCTCAGAGATTACAGGCTCGCCAACCGCGCTCAGGACGCCGCAAGCTCAGAGTCTGGCCCGTTGCCCTTGGTCTCTGAGCTTATCGAAGGGTGTCGAAACGGGCCGTTCTTTTCACGATGGAAGGCCCGAACGTATGGGCCGGACCCTGCGGTGGCAAGGGGGAGTCTGCTCGTAGCCAAAGGGAAGAAAGACCGAAAAGTCGATTTCAAACTCGTGCGCTCTCGTCGGGTTGTTCGCCGGCGAGCAGTGCCAACTCCAACTCCGAGGGAACGTCACAGGCACGGGCCAGAGTGTTCAGCAATACGTCGGCGGCTAGGCGTTCTTCGGCCAGACGGTCGCGGGCGTCCTTGACCAACGTGAGCGAGAAGACGCGCGGGCCCGCGGCGTCGTGTACGCCCACGTGCAAACGGTGAGGACCCTTCTTGGGCCGATCGCTCCGGAGCGCGGCCGTGCAGGAGACGCCGATCAGCGGTTCGGATGGGCGTCCGCCCCGTCCCGCAGGGTGTAACGCCGTTGCCCGCCGGTACGCGGCGCGCGCCAGCGCCGCCGCGGTTTCCGGCGAGACGGCCTGCCGTGGAGAGGCGCCGAGAAACGTTGCGAGTGCCGCCGCAGAATAGGGGACGACGGCTTCCAGCACGGTCCGCGACGCGCCGGGCACGGCCAGCAGATCGGCCAGGGCTTGCGAGCCGCCGCCCGTGATTGCCAACACTGCCAAGCCTGGGCTGGCGTGTATGCGCGCGATGAGGCGGGCGCGGTCGGGCGTCATGCCTGGGGTTCGAGCCGGTTCTGGATGATGTCGCGCGCTTCGTCCGGCGTGGCGACTGCGTGGCCCATGCCGGTAATCATGGCGACCGCACGCTCGACGAGGTCCGGGTTGCTCGGCTGCCCCTCGCGGGCGTAGTGGTGATCCTCCAACCCCAGCCGCACGTGGCCACCCAAGCTGACGACCGTCGGTACGAACGGCAGGTTGTCGCCCCCGAGCGTGGCGGCGAACCAGTTGCAGCGCACGCCCCGCAGCATGTCGAGATAGGCTTCCAGGCTCTTGAGCGAGGGCGGCAGCCCGAACGGCAATTCCGGGCCGCCGAAATAGAACTTGATCAGCAGCGGCTCGGTCAGCAACCCTTGATCCAGAAATACGAGCACCGCGCGTAAAAAGCTCGGATCGAAAATCTGGAGCGTGGGCCGCACCCCGCACTCGCGCGACCGTTCCAGAAAATAGCGGCTCGCCTCGTACGAGTTCCGATAGACGAACGGCTCGCCGGAGAGGACTTTCGTGCGCGCGTCGTAGGACACCAGGTTCACCGAGCCGGGGTCGGCCCAGCCGAGGTCGGGTTTGGTGGCCGGGTCCTGCGCGAGTTCCATGAAGTGGGCGAACCGTTCGACCGCACTCCCGCCGAACGGAAACGTGGGCCACAGAATCGGGTTGCACGCCGCGCGCGTGCGGGTGAACACCTCACGGTAATAGGCCACGTCCTGCACCCATTTGCCCGTTTCCGGGTCGCGGACGTGAAAGTGGACCGCGGCCGCACCGGCGCGGCAGGTCGCAATCGCGTCCGCGGCGATGTCTTCCGGACGATAGGCGATGTGCGGATTCAGCGCCCGGTCGGCATTGCCGTTGATCGCCGCCTCGATCATGACCTTGGCCATACGCCCTCCTTTGCGCCTGACTGTATGGGACCCGCTTACCGGATTCCCGGAAAAGGGGCAATTCGCCGCGTTCATGAGGTCGTGTTGTCGTTTGAAATTGATCCCCTCTCCCCTCGTGGGAGAGGGGGAAGAGGAGTATCCAACGGCGATGATGAGAGGTCGCCCTAGGGGCGGCCTGCCTGGATTCCTGTTTGCACAGGAATGACGAGAAAGAAGCGATTCTCCTGAAGGATTTTCAAACTGATACGCTCCCTCGATTGTGCAATATAAACTCATTCATTACAGTTCGAACATCATATGCGGGGAGGAAGCAGGCATGAAAACGACGATGCTTTCGAATAATGGAGAGATCACCATCCCCAAGACCTTCTGTGCGGCATACGGATGGGTGGCCGGTGTCGAGTTCGTGATCGAAGAAGCCGGAAACGGCATTCTCCTCAAACCGCACAACCCGTTCCCCGCGACTCGTGTAGAGGACGGACTCGGCTGTGTCGCGTATCGCGGTTCGGCAAAAGCCGTCGAGCAAATTTCCCGCGTCCGATAGCCCGCTTTCCCGCAAGTCGGCTTGGCCGAGGCATCGGCAATCGCGTGTTCGAACGCGGGTAGCTTGAACTCAGAGCCGGACGCGCACGCCACGCGCGGCCAGATACCGTTTGCACTCCAGAATGGTGTGCTCGCGGTAGTGGAAGATCGAGGCGGCCAGCGCGGCGTCGGCCCGGCCGGCGGTGAGGCCGTCGTAGATGTGCTCCAGCCCGCCGACTCCTCCCGAGGCGATCACCGGCACCTTCACGGCGTCGGCAATCGCGCGCGTGAGCGGAACGTCGAACCCGCGGCGCGTGCCGTCGCGGTCCATGCTGGTCAGCAGGATTTCGCCCGCGCCGTACGCCTCCATGCGCTGCGCCCAGGCGACGGCGTCCAGACCCGTGGGCCGCCGCCCGCCGTGCGTAAACACTTCCCACGGCCCGGCGTCCGCGGCTTGCGGTGTGGCGTCCGGCTTCCGTTTGGCGTCGATCGCGACCACGATGCACTGGCTGCCGAAGCGGTGCGCGGCTTCGCGTACGAACTCGGGGCGGTCCACCGCGGCCGTGTTGATGGAGACCTTGTCCGCGCCGGCGTTGAGCAGGTTGCGGATGTCGCGCGTCTCCCGGACTCCGCCCCCCACGGTCAACGGCATGAACACCGTCTCCGCGGTGCGGCGCACGACGTCGAGGAGGATGCCGCGGCGTTCGTGCGACGCCGTAATGTCGAGAAAGGTGAGTTCGTCCGCGCCCTCGTCGTCGTAGCGTTGCGCGATTGCGACCGGGTCGCCGGCGTCGCGCAACTCCACGAAATTAACGCCCTTGACCACGCGCCCGTCCTTCACGTCCAGACACGGAATGATGCGTTTGCTGAGCATCGGTTCTTCGAGACCGGCCCCTTCCGAGCGAAGGGTGAATGGCCGCAGAGTCTGGGCGGGTCGCCGAACCCTGTCAAGCCGGGCGAACGCCGTGGGCCGCGGTCCGTCCGTCAAGGTCTTCCGCCCAGACGACGTTGCGATAGTCGAGCCGGTGCGAGCCGATGACGTTGAACTTGACCGTCTCGAAATACGGCGACAGGTCGAAGTCGCGCGGCGTGATGAGCGTCGGATGTCGGCGGTGAAATACGGGCCGGGCGTCCTCCTCCGGTTCCCCGAAGGAAAAGAGCCGCTGGTAGAAGGGCGGCGGTTCCGGATCCGGCGCGGTCTCCACGCGGGGCAGAATGGGAAAGCCGACCTTCACGAACGCCGAGGCGATCATGCTGGAACAGATCACGCGCGTGGGCTCTCCGCTGCCGATCCGCAACGCGGTGTGCCGAAAACGCCGCGGAACCAGGCTGAAGGGCAGGAAATAGCGCGCCAGATCGAAGATGTTCTTCAGATCGTAGGTATAGCCGAGTTGGTCGATCACCTCGTCCAGCAGCACCTGCCGGTCCGCAGCTTGCAGATTGTGCGGATGGCAGATGCGGATGTTGTGTTCCGCGTATTTCGACAGCGGCGACATCACCACGCCCTGGGCGGCCAGCGCCTCCACGAGCAGGCAGTCCGCCTCGTCGCCGAACGCTTCTCGCGCCTGCGCCGCCAGCGGATGGTTGCGGCGCGCCAGTTCGTCCCCGATGTACAGCGCCGAGTGGGACCAGGAACTCTGCGTCAGATATTTGACCGCCTCGCTGATGCGCTGCGACCCTTCCACGAGCAGCACGTCGCCTTTCTGCAGGTGGCGCCGGAGCGCGCCCAGGTCGTTGGGAAAGCGGAACGCATAGTTCTTGAGCGGCTTGGTGAGCAGGCCGACGAACCAGCCGACGATCGTCTGCCGCACGTGCCGCGGGAGGCGCTCCATGATGGGGGGAGGGGGCATGGGCGGGGGGTCTCCTTCGGCGTGATTCTAGGCCACGCCCGCGGGCGGGGACAAGCGGAGGGGGGAATTGTGGATTGCTGATTGTGGATTGTGGATTTTCGATTGCGGCGTGTTGCGTATGCAGGACCTTGAGCCTGTCGAAAGATCGAAGGGTCGAACTGTGTCGAAAGGTCGAAGCGTGTTGCGCCCGGCCGCGGGCGGGCGATGCGCCTTCACGGGAGACGCGCTGGGCGCGGTTGGGAGGATTCGCGGTTGTGGTGATTCTGCTCAACGTGTGGCTGGTGGACTGATTCGAGGAGGGGAAATCCCCGCACCCCCCTTGTCAGGGGGGCTCTCCGTTTCTCCCTCAATCAGGCGGGCTTTCCGTTTCCCCCTGATAAGGGGGAATGAAGGGGGGTTCTTCCCTCAGTTCTTCGTCCTCTTAGAGTCATGGCCGGGAAAATCAATTGTGCTAGGGTTGCATGACTCCGAACGACGCAATGGAGGGCGGCTGCATGGCTGACGACACTCCCATTCCGCAACGGGTGCGAGAGGTGATGACCCGCGAGCCGGTGACGCTCACGCCCGGGCAGTCGTTCGGCGAGGCGCTCGCACTGCTGGCTAGGCATCGGTTCCGACATCTGCTGGTGGTCGATGATACGGCGCGGCTGGCCGGCGTCCTGTCCGACCGCGACTTGTTGCGCGTCATGAGCCGGACGCCCGACCTGGACCACACCACGGTTGCGGACGTCATGCAGCCCGACGTCGTCAGCGTCGAGCCGCAGACCCTGCTGTCCGAAGCCGCGGCGCAGATGCTCGACCGCCGCATCAACTGCCTCCCCGTGATCGAAGCCGGCCGCCTGTGCGGCATTCTCACTTCGACCGATCTGCTGCGTGCTTTCCACCGCCTCCAGGAACGGACCGAGGGGCAGGGCGCGTAAGCACCGGAACGACGGATTAGAGTACATTGTGTTCATTTCGTCCGTAGGCTTACCCTTCTCCTACATGCTTCCATGATCGAGGCTCTAGCCGAGTTCGTGAAATGGTTGTAGCAAGAGAGCCAATCATGCCGAGACCATCATCTAGCTCCAATCTTCCCCTACCCAAGCTGTCGGTCAAAGGTTTGCGTGGCATTGCAGACCTTTCGATTCCGCGGCTCGGCCGGGTGACGTTGATCGCCGGAAAGAACGGAGTGGGCAAGACTACCGTGCTCGAAGCCGTCCGCATTTATGCCGCGGGCGGTAACCCTGTGGTCTTGAGGAGCATATTGCTGGAGAGGGAGGAGTTTTCCGCCGGTGTGGATGATGAGGGGGTTGAAATTTCTGCTCCCGATCTAGAATCGCTGTTCTACGGCCGGCATCCATTGTCGGATTCCTGTATATCAATAAACCCAGGGAAGAAGGTTAAGCAACTCGACATCAAGATAGGAAAAGATCCATCACAAGGACTATTTTCATCAGAAAATTTCCCGGATATCGACGAACCATCACTCGAAATCCAGTTTCAGGGGAAGAATCGAGAATTCCCCATTCCTTTGTTTGGGGATAGATCCCGTCTTCCATATCGAAGACTCAGAGGAAGGGAAATCGAACTTCCATCGAGTATTCTATGTTTGTCATTAGGTCCAAGTCTTCCGAACAGCGAAGATATGGCACAGTTTTGGGATAACGTGGCGCTTACGAACGACGAAGATCGTGCGGTGCAAGCTCTGCGGTTGATTTACGGCGAAGAAGTGGACCGTATCGTGGTTGTGGGCAACGATAGACCCCGGTATCCACGGGGACGACGGGCGCTTGTGAAAATGAGAAGCCAGGACCGTCCGGTTCCGCTTAAAAGCCTGGGCGATGGAGCGGTGCGTTTGTTCGGGGTCGCTCTGGCGCTTGCGAATAGTCAGGATGGGCTTCTGACCATCGACGAAGCAGAAAACGGTATCCACCACTCGGTACAATATGATTTCTGGAAGATGGTCATGCAAACTGCGAAGGAGAACAACGTGCAGGTGCTTGCGACGACGCACGGTTGGGACTGTATAGCAGGCTTCGCGCAGGCAGCCGCAGAGGCTGATGCCGAGGAAAGCGCCCTTCTCCGTCTCGAAAGGGACGGCGATAAAATTCGTGCCGTTGAATATCTCAGGGAAGATCTCGTCACCGCGACCGAGCAAGGCATCGAGGTGAGATAGTCGTGGTCCGACCTATTCCGCCGTCATCGGAATCGGATCGTGTTCTTTTGGTAGAAGGGCAGGACGACAAGCATGTCGTTCGCCAGATTTGTCTGCGTCATTCATTCTTTTCTGTAGAAGGGCAGTATGACAAGGAGCAAATCGTTCTGGACGCACCATCGGCGGCGTCCTTCACCATCCGAGAGACGGGAAACGTTGATAAAGTCCTCGAATCGATCGGACCTGAAATCAAGGCGCCCGGTCGGCAAGCCGTCGGTATTCTCGTAGATGCGAACGATAGCGTGAAGGGACGCTGGAACGCGATAATTGACCGGCTTCGGAAGGCAGGTATGACGCAACAGTTGCCTTCCTCTCCTTATTCGTCGGGAACTGTACTCCCGAGCGAACCACGAATTGGTATCTGGCTGATGCCGAACAATAGTTCGCGTGGCGAACTTGAAGATTTCATCGTCCAAATGATCCCCGATGGGGACGCGGTATGGCCCTTATCTCAGCGTTACATCGATGAGATTCCAGAGACGGAAAGAAAATTCAAGCCGAAAAAGACGCGGAGAGCCCAGATTCATGCTTGGTTGGCGGCAAGGGAGGATCCTCGGCGCATGGGCGCAGCCATAGGAGCGAAGGATTTGGGAGCTGATGGTGTGTTGTGTCAGCGATTCATCGCTTGGCTGACGGAACTGTTCAAATAGAGCGGGAGAGTCAGCCTGATCGATCTTCTTAGGCCGACGACCATTAGGCGCCCGCTCGCGGATTCTTGGAAATTGCGTGACGACAGAAAAGTAGGTCGGATTAGCGAAGCGTAATCCGACGTGGGCAACGAAGGCGGTACGGCGTTGGGTGCGTCGCCGGACTGTCGGATTACGCCTCCGGCTAATCCGACCTACGGTTCTCGTTCCTTTCGTTACTCTCGTTCCTTATTCATCATTTCTCGCTTCCCTTCGTCATTCCTGCTCTCCCTTCGTCATTCCGGCGAAAGCCGGAATCCAGAGGATCACCTGATACGCCCCTTCGTTTCCATCTCGGCCAGCCGACGCAACGGGACGCTCTCCATCGGCGTCACCTCGAACCTGGACCGGCGCATCGGACAGCATCGGCAAGATGCCGTGATGGGGTTCACCCGACGGTACGGCGTCCATACGCTCGTCCGGTACGAGGGGCACGCCACGATGGAAAACGCCATCGTGCGGGAGAAGGCGCTGAAAAGATGGAGACGGGCCTGGAAGGTGGAGTCGATCGAGAAACGCAAATCCTTTGTGGCGGGGTCTGTCGGCGGAGGTCGTCTGACTGGATTCCGGCTTTCGCCGGAATGACGAGGGGGGCCGGAATGACGAAGGGGGGGAAGAATGATGGAAGGGAGGACAGAAGTAGGTCGGATTAGCGAAGCGTAATCCGACGTAGGGCAGGGGAACGGAGGGGATACCGCATTGAGCGTTTCGCCGAGATGTCGGATTACGCCTCCGGCTAATCCGACCTACGGTTCTTTATCCTCTCTTCCCCCTTCGACCTTTCGACAAGTTCAAGGCACCGCAAGCTCAGGGACCACCGGGAGAGGGCCAGAGCCTGCCTCGGATTTGATCCGGGGGAGAGGGTCCGAGAGAGAAGCGGAATAGGCGGTTACTCGATCATGCCGTCGTCACCCCAGACACGGGCAATGGCGGTCCGAATCTTCTTCTCAAATCGACGAATCAATTCCAAGTTGCTATCGATGA
This sequence comes from uncultured Binatia bacterium (SeqCode), assembly GCA_965200125.1. GTDB lineage: Bacteria > Desulfobacterota > Binatia > Bin18 > Bin18 > Bin18. The sequence goes on from OZ241332.1 coordinate 1,040,962, forward strand.
GCGCCTGTTCGGCTTCTATCTCTTTGACGATTTCCCGTTGAGTAGCAATCGGTGGAAGGGGAATTGGGACTCGGCTGACAATCTGCTGGTTGATTTTTGGCATGTTTCCGGCAGCTCCGACTGCGTTCCGTTTCATGTACTCTCGGACAGGACCGCTCTGGAGAGTGTATAATAAAAACTTACTTCCAACCTGCGTTTTGTCCGCCTGTACACGAATCATAAGATCGGGATAAACGTAGCTTTTCTCGTTGGAATCAAATATCGCCGCGGTGCCAACTAGTTCTTTGGTATTTCCACGTTGAAGATAGATGTCTCCACGTCTGCATCGGCAAGGTGAATCGGGAGAAATATCTTCGTCGAGATACTTGTGTCGAGAAATATCTAGCTTCCCCGAGGTCGTCGCGCTTAAAGATAGCACTTTTATATGAGTTGTATAAGAAACGGGCCGGCCAGAGTATCCGTTTCTGGGTTTTCCTTGGATAACTTTTCCTAATTCTACAATAGGCCAATCAGGCTTGGAAGAAATTTGTGGCCGGTAATTATCAATCACAGATCGTGCCCCGTCCATGATTTTCCTGTAACTCTTGATCTCTGCCACAATCTCTCTCTGTAATTCCAGCGGAGGCAGGGGAATTTTGATGTTACCGATTTCACGGTTGATCCCGCCAATGATTCCTTTAACATGGGGGTGTAAAAGATTTTGAAAACTCCTGCTGCTAATAATCGAGTAAAGATAATAGGGTACAACCTTTTCATTTGCCCTGATAATAAAAACGTGCTCGTTGACGGCAGCGTCAATGTTGTATGAGAAATAACCATTTTTGCCTGTTGTTGCGCCATCTTTGACCAAAAGAACGTCGCCTCTTTTGAGAACGCCCTTTGACATCCCGTCAAAATGTTCTTGAGAGATAAATTTCATTTTATCGAATCGAATAGAGCCATTTTTGTCAATTTGTTCACCCCCTATACTGGGAACTCCCTCACGAACAGCCCCGCCTTTTTGCCGCGACCCGCTTTCTATAGCGGCGATATCAGTAATCGCTGCCATCAACCATTGAATGCGATTTGATTTACCTTCCTGATACCGCTCCCCGCGCAGGTTGTAGTCCCCATCCGCGGCAACCCGCTCTTTCGCCACTACCTGCCCGAGCGTCGGCGCGAAATCCGCCACCGTTTCCCCTGCCCGCGACCGGCGCAGATACTCCCCGATCTCCGCTTCCGCCCGCGGCAAATCGTTCCGTTCGGTGGGCCGCCGCTGCGCACCCAGGTCGTAGCCGTCGTGCTCCACCTTGAAGAAGCCGACGTGATCCGCCCGTTTCGCCAGCGCTCTGTCCAGAATCAGAATGGACGTCTTCACGCCGGAGTAGGGCTCAAATACGCCCGCCGGCAGCGATACCACCGCCACCAGAAAGTCCTCGACCAGCAGCTTGCGCAACTGTTTGTGCGCCTTCTGGCTCTGGAAGATGATGCCTTCCGGCACGATGATACCGGCGCGGCCGGCCGGCGTCAGATGCTCGGCCATGTAGTCCACGAACAGCACTTCGCTGCGCTTGGACTTGACCGAGAAGCGGCCGTGCGGGCGGATGCCACCCTTGGGCGACATGAACGGCGGGTTGGCCAGGATCACGTCGGCGCGCTCGTGCCAGCGGTCCTCGCTGGTCAGCGTGTCGTACTCGAACACGTGCGGCGCGGCGAAGCCGTGCAGATACAGATTGACCAGGGACAGGCGCACCATGTCGGGCGAAATGTCGTAGCCCCGGAAGTTGGCGGCCAGCCGGCCCCGGTCGTCCGGGGTGAGGGTGCTGTTGCCGTCCGCGTCCGTGTTAGTCTTCAGGATGTGCTTGTACGACGAGACGAGAAAACCCGCGGTGCCGCAGGCCGGATCGAGCACGCTCTCGTCCTTTTGCGGGTCGAGGACGGCGACGATGAAGTCGATGACGTGCCGCGGGGTGCGGAACTGGCCGGCGTCGCCCTGCGCGCCCAGCACGGACAGCAGATATTCGAACGCGTCGCCCAGGCGTTCGGAGTGGTCGTAGGTGAATTCGTCGATGACCTTGAGGAACGCGCGCAGGGTTTCGGGGTCGCGGTAGGGCAGGAAGGCGTTCTTGAAGATGTCGCGGAACAGGGGCGGAATGCCGGGGTTCTCCGGCATGGTGGTAATGGCTTCGGCGTACAGGTTGAGGGTTTCGTGGCCGCCCAGGCCGGCACGCACGAGTTTGGCCCAGCCGTAGCGGGCGAAGGCGCCGGCGAAGAAGGTGCGCGTGCCGCCCAACTCCTCGCTTTCGGCGTCGATGTCGTCCATGAACTTGTAGATGAGCGCGATGGTGATCTGCTCGACCTGCGACTTGGGGTCGGGGACTTTGCCGACGAGGATGTCGCGGGCGGTGTCGATGCGGCGCTTGGTGTCGGTGTCTAACATGGGGAATTGTGGATTTTTGATTGTGGATTGTGGATTGTGGATTGGGAATGTCGCCGGAGATTGCGGGTCTTTCGTTAGGGTTGTGGTTTGCGGGAGCGGGGTTTCGGGTTTTTGGTCGAGAGGCGCCGATTGTGGGTTTTGGCGGTGCGGCCGGAGGCGGTGAAAATGGCGGTCAGTTCTTCGGCCTCTTGATGCAGGGGAGAGACGTGGTCGGTTTTCAGGATGTTGGCGTCCATGAGCAGTTCCAGCCAGAAGGCGGACTCGTCGGCCTCCTCGGCAACGACGCCGATTTTTGCAATGAACTCGGCTTTCGAGCGACCGCGGCAGGCGGCGCGATAGTTGGCCCCGACGGACGTTCCGCTCCGCACCAGTTGATTGCCGATCGCCCGGCCCGACGTCGTTTTGGGCAACGCATCCACCAGCTTCATGATACGCAATCCGAACCGTTTCGTCCGCTCCTTCAACGCCTTCTCATCCATACCCTTCCCCCAATCCACCCTTCGATCCTTCAACCTTTCGACACCCTTCGACAAGCTCAGGGACCAGGCTCAAGGCACCGCAAGCTCAGGGACCGGCAATCCACAATCCACAATCAAAAATCCTGTTAGTCCCCAAATCAAAAGAATCACAGTCCAGACGAGGGAAGGACGTAATCCTTGACGTATTCCGGCACCAACGCCCGATACCGCTCCGGCACCGCCCGATAGTCGCGCGTGGTGAACACCGGGTCGGTCGCCAACTGCGCGAACTGCCGGCGGTCGATGATGTCGCGGACGCGCCCGTTGCCGACGTACGCCTTGAAGTAGTGCTTGAGGGCCGGGACGGATGTGGCGCGCGCGGGCGTGTGGTCGGCCATGAATTTGGCGAATTCTTCTTCCAGGAGCTCGTCCTTGGACTTGAAGCGCGGGATGAGGTCGAAGACCTTTTCCAGGATTTCGCGCAGACTCACGCGGCGATCGACAGCCGCGGCACGGCGCAGCTTGGCGAGCGTGTAGTACTCCTCGGGCTTGTCGAAGACTTCGCGCTGGACGTGGTCGATGACGCGGTCCCACTGGCCGGCGCGCACCGCGGCCGCAACGGTCTCGTCCGCGCGGACCGTGTCCGCGAAACGGTCGAACAGCATCCGGTCGATCTTCATGCCCTCCGCGCCGATGACCTGCTCCTGGCGAAGCGTCAGCGTGTCGGGCCCCAGATGTTCGTAGTCCCCGGTGTATTCGACCGGGGCGGCCGCGGGGTCGCGCGGCTTCCCGGACCGCGGGCGCGGCAGTTTCAACACCTCGTCGTAGTCGAACTCGGTCTCGAAATATGCGCAGTTGCCGAAGAAGTCGAACAGCTTGAACGTGGTCTTGTGTGGCCGGGCGGCCGCTGCCTTCAGGTCGTTGTCGAGCACCTGGTCGCGGAAGTCGTGCAGGCGCGTGCCGCGGCCCTTGATCTGCACGAAATCGGTCGGCGAGAAGATCGGCCGGAACAGGCCCAGATTCAGAAGGTCGGTACAGTCGTAGCCGGTCGTCATCATGCCGACGGTCACGCACATGCGGGCCTTGCTTGTCCGATACGCGGGCAGGAAATTGCCCGCCCCGAGCAGGGCGTTGTTGGCGAAATTGACGGTGAACCGCTGCGCGTCCGGCACCTGCGACGTGACCTGTACCGCGAAGTCGGACCGGTAGCGGTCGGGAAACAGGCGGTCGGCCATTTCGTTGAAGATCTGCGTCAGCTTGGCGGCGTGCTGCTGGCTGACCGCGAAGACGATGGACTTGCCGACCTCGCCGCTCACCGGGTCGCGCAGCGCGTGTTCGAGAAAGGTTCTGCAGAACAGACGGTTCGTGGCGTCGGAGAAGAAGCGTTTCTCGAACGCGCGCTGTTTGTACGTCTCCTCCTGGTCCTCGCCGGCGGTGTCGGTGAACGCCACGACGAACCCTTCCTCGGAGAGGAGTTGGGTGGTCACGTCGGTGCGCGCGTCGATGACGGTCGGGTTGACGAGAAAGCGGTCGCGTACCCCGTCGAGCAGCGAATAGCGGAAGGTCGGCTGCCCGCTTTCGCAGCCGAAGGTGCGATACGTGTCGAGCAGCAAGCGGCGTTCGGCCTCGCGCTGCGGGTTCGCGGCCCGCGGCCTCTGCGCCGTGTTCGGCTTCTCTTGCTTGCCTTGCTGCCCCGCGGGCACCGGCCACGGACCACTGCCCTTCAGATAGTCGCGCGGCGTGGCGGTCAGACCCAGCTTGTAGCCCACGAAATAGTCGAAGACCGCGCGGGCGTTGCCGCCGATGGAGCGGTGCGCCTCGTCGGAGATGACCAGGTCGAAGTCCGTGGGCGAGAACAGCCGCTGGTATTTGTTGGTGAACAGCAGGGATTGCACCGTGGTGACGACGACCTCGGCGCGGCGCCAGTCGTCGCGTCGTTCCTTGTACACGACGGTCGTGAAGTCCGCGCCGAGCAGGGCGGTGAAGACCTTGCCGGCCTGCTCCTCCAATTCCAGCCGGTCCACCAGAAACAGCACGCGCCGCACGTTGCCCGAGCGCAGGAACAGTTTGATGACCGCGGCCGCGGTGAGCGTCTTGCCCGTGCCGGTCGCCATCTCGAACAGGAAGCGGTCGCGGCCGTCGGCCACCGCGCGCTGGACCGCGCGGACGGCCTGGAGTTGATACGGGCGCAGAAAACGCAGTTTGTTGGTCTGGATGAAGCCGGGGCGCTCCGCGGCGTTTCGCCACGCGACTTCGGACGCATAGCCGGGCCGCTGGGTGCGGACGATGTAGTCGTCGTCGACCGGCTCGTCGATCAGGCGCCGCGGGTCGGGGGTGACCTCGCGGGAGGCGTCCGCGGACTCGGGCGTGGGAAACGCGGTGACGAGGTGGGGGTTGCCGCGCTCCAGGTCCCAGAAATAATGCAGGTTGCCGTTGGAGAGCAGCACGAAGCGGCAGTTCAGCGAGCGGGCGTATTTGCGCGCCTGTTCCTTGCCCGTCAGCGGATTCCTGTTCTCGGCCTTGGCTTCCAGCACGATGAGCGGAAAGCCCTTGGCGTCGAGCAGCAGAAAATCCACGAATCCCGTGGCGGCGTTGTCGAAGTCGTCGCCCAGGCCGTCGAGGTCGGCCGGCTGGAGGGTGACGCTCGGCTCCAGGCGGACGTTGGCCGGTCGGCCACGGTCGGGGAAGAAGCGCCAGCCGGCGGCTTCGAGCAGGGCGTTGATCTTGATGCGCGCCGCGGCTTCGTTCATGGCGGTCGGGCAGCCTAGCACAAAACCCGCGGGGCAACGCCTCTCCCCCTCAATGCCCCCTAAGTTCGTCGAGCCTGCGGCGCCTTGAACCTAGTCCCTGAGTCGGTTTGAAATTCGTCGGGCGACGCAATGTTCGGAAATCGAGAGGAAAGGGCCTCTTACCCGGCGTGTTTCGAGAGCAGCGCCCGGACTGCGGGAACCAACTTGTTCGGAATTTCCATGATCGTCTGCGTCGTATCTTCGAATGCAGCCTCATCTTCTGCCAACGCTTCTTCTTCGGTCTGCGATTCGTACCGTTGGATGAGCCGCCGGACCCGCGCTTCGTCCCACCCGCGGGGAAGGGTGTTCGTCTTTTTCATGTTCCTTTCCTTCTCATGCGTCGCCGATACGCGGTCAGGGGTTTGCCTCTCAGTTCGTACGCGGTGACGACGAAAACATGGTCCGGCACGGGATCGGGCACGTAGATCACCCGAAGATAGCGCCCGCCCCGCGTCCGTCCAACCGCAACGCGCGCACCGTTTCGTCCGGGTCTATCTTCGCCAGATGACGTAAGCACATCTTCGACTTCGTGCTCCTCCACCCCATGCGTATGAATATGGGGATAGCCGGTTTCCGGGTCAACGTAAAATCGGACGTTCGGCATGGGGTGTCTCAGTTTGCCATTTGCGGTTCGTTGGCGGGCCTCGGATCCCTCTTCCCCGGATCGAATCCGGGGCAGGCTCCAACCCTCTCCCGGTGGTCCCTGAGCTTGCTGCGCCTTGAGCCGGCCGAAAGGTCGAAGGGACCAACCATATCGATTGAAGGGGGGAGTTGAGGAGAGGGGCCGCCACCGAAAAACCACGGATTGCCAACGAGCAGACCCATCGACCGTCAACGCCGCGCGGACTTGCACGCCGCGAACCAGAAGCCGGCTGCCCCGGTCAGAGCGACACCGAGCAGCGCGGCGAGCATCCAGGCCGGGTCGCCGGTCGCGGTCCAGATCGCCGCGGTCCCCAGCGGCGCCAGCGCGGAGGCGACCATCATCGGCGCGCCCATCGCACCCATGAGCTTGCCGTAGTGGGCGCGGCCCAGCCACTCCGCGGGCGCCACGCCGCGCATGATGATCGTGATGCCGTTCGCAATGCCGAACGCCGCGGCGAACAGCAGCAACCAGCGCAGTTCCGGCGGCGCGACGAGCAGGATCGCGACCGCGACGCACGACAGCGCGGTCGTGGCCGCGCCGGTCGCGCCGACCCGCGCCCGCTCGCCGCACAGCAGCATCACGACGCGCCCGACGACCTGCATCGGACCGATCAGAGCCACGGTCATCAGCAGGGCGTCCGTCGGGACCCCGCTCGACTTGAGGTAGGGGACGAGTTGAAACACCAAACCGGACAGCCCCGCGGTCCATGCGGTGAACCAGACCGTCAGCCCCCAGAAGACGGGATCGCGCAGCCGGGCGCGCATGACGCCGCGGCCTTCCTCCTCCCGCGTTTGGGCGGACGCCCCGGGCGCCTTCCTCGGCGCCGCTCCCGACGGAACGCACAGCCAGTGAATGGGAATGCAGATGCAGGCGTTCAGGCCGGCCAGCACGAGCAGCACGTCGCGCCACGGCAGCCGGCCGAGCAGGGTTTCGATCAGCGGAACGAAGACCGTGCTGGAGAACCCGGCGATCAATGTGAGCGCGGTAATCGCGCGTCGGGCGTCCGCGCCGAAATGCCGGGTGAGCACCGCGAACGCCGGCTCGTACAGCACCGCTGCCATACACGCCCCGATCGCCAGCCAGACCGCGTACAACGCGAACGGCTGCGTAATCTGCGACCAGGCCGCCAACAAGAGGCACAGCCCTACCGAGCCGCCCGTCATGAGCAGGCGCCCGCCGGTGCGGTCGATGAGGGCGCCGACCGGATAGGCGCACAGGCCGGCGACCAGCAACCCGCCGGTCGCGGCGCCGTTGAGCAGAGGGAGGGACCAGCCGAACGCGTCGGCCAGCGGCAGCACGAACAGGGGGAAGGCGTAGAAGGTCGAACCCCAGGAGACGATCTGGGCGCAGCCGAGCGCCGCGATCATCACCGCGGGGTGACGCCGGAGCGGCGGCATAGCGGCGACTCAGGCCGGCGTGTGCGTGGTCGTCAGGCGAAGGGCGTCTGGCAGGTACAGCCCGCCGGCGTACAACGCCCGACCGACGATGACGCCGGTCACGCCCACGGCTTCGAGCGGCAGCAGCCGTTCGACGTCGGCCAGACTCGCGACCCCGCCCGAGGCGATGACCGGAATCGACACGGCTTCGGCCAGTGCGCGCGTCGCTTCGGCGTTCACCCCGTGCTGGGTGCCGTCGCGCGCAATGTCCGTATAGACGATTTCGCTTACGCCCTGATCCTGGCAACGCACCGCGAGTTGCGCGGCGTCGAGGTCGGTGGTTTCGGTCCAGCCGTGGACGGCGACCTTGCCGTTGCGCGCGTCGATGCCGACCGTAATCCGACCGGGAAAACCGCGGCACGCCGCGGCCACGGTTTCGGGCTCACGGTAGGCCAGCGTGCCGAGAATGGCGCGCTGCACCCCGAGCGACAACAGCCGTTCCAGCCCGTCCAGGCTGCGCACGCCGCCGCCGACCTGCACGGGAATGCGCAGCGCGTTGCAGATGCGCCCGATGGCGGCGCGGTTTTCTTCTCCGCGGCCGACCGCGGCGTCCAGATCCACGACGTGCAGGCGTTGCGCCCCTTCGCGCTGCCAGCGCAGCGCGGTTTCCACGGGGTCGTCCGAATAGACGGTCGCCTTGTCCATGTCGCCCTGGTACAGGCGCACGCACTGGCCGCCCTTCAGATCGATGGCGGGGATGACGAGCATGGCGGGGGTCGGTCGCGCGGGGATGGTAACCGCGGTTCGGGTTCGGCGGACGCCGGCGGGGATGAACGCTGCGCGGACTCTACCACAATTCCCCGACGTGCAGGACGAATCCGGGAAGAACGGCCTCGCCGTCGAGCGATGCCGGGTCTTCCAGAACTTCGACGGCGTGGGCGCCGCGGAAGATGTGCACGCGCCGTTCCAGGGGATCGATCAGCCAACCGAGCCGTGCGCCGTTCTCCATGTACTCCCGCAGTTTTTCTTGGAGGACCGACAGTCGGTCTTGCGGCGAGCGTAACTCGGCGACGAAGTCGGGGCATACGGGAGCAAAACCGTTCTGTTGCGTGTCGGTCAGCGCCTCCCAGCGGTCGCGGCGTAGCCAGGAAGCGTCCGGCGAGCGTTTCGCCCCATTGGGCAGGGTGAATCCGGTGGACGAATCGAAGACGAGGCCGGTCCCGTCGGCCTCCGCCCACGTTGCCAGCCGGAGGGTCAGCCGGCTGTTTCGCAAGCCGGTCTTGGAGCCGGTCGGAGGCATGATGAGCAACTCGCGCTGCGCGGTCAGTTCCAGCCGCAGCTCGGGATTCTCGCGGCAGAGCAATGCAAACCGTTCGTCGGTCAGGCGGAAGGCGTTCACCTTGAGCTTGACCGGGACGGAAGGATCCGCCCAAGCCGTAGATGGCGTGATTTTTTCCATGACCCGTTCAGCCTAGGAGCAACGTCCGCCAAGGGTCAAGCCTGCGATTTCCTCAGTTGTGCCGCCGCTCGATATTTCTGGGCGGATTCTCATCTGTGGTCCGAACCCTCACCCCAACCCTCTCCCAGAGGGAGAGGGGGCTTTGCTATTCTTCCCTTTCCCTCCGAGTTTCCCGAGTGAAGGCGGGGGAATTTCAAACTGAGAGATTAAAGAGGTCCCTGGGCGTGGGACACATGATCGCCTGCCAGACGGCCGAAGTTCGCCAGAATTCTGAGGCCGACCGCTTGGCTCTTTTCGGGATGGAACTGGGTGGCGAAGACGTTGCCCGCCCACACGCTCGACGCGAATCTGCCGCCGTATTCGGTAGTGGTGGCGACGATGCCCGGGTCGGTCGGGACGGGGTAGTAGGAGTGCACGAAATAGACGCTGGCGTCGTCGGCCACGTCCGCCAAGTGCGGGGGCCGGCGTTCGAGCCGGAGTCGGTTCCAGCCCATGTGCGGAATCTTCTGGCCGCCGAGCCGGGCGGGGTCGAAGCGCACGACCGTGCCCTTCAGAATATCGAGGCCGGCCACCCGCCCGAACTCGATACTCTCGGAAAAGAGGATCTGCATTCCCACGCAGATGCCGAGAAACGGGGTGCCGCGCTCGACGACGCGATGCACGGTCTCGACCAGGCCGCACTCGGTCAAGCCCTGCATACACGCCGCGAACGCGCCCACACCGGGCAGCACCACGCCTGCGGCCGCCTCGATTCGGGCCGGGTCGCGCGTGACGGTCGCGGCGAAGCCCATCTTCTCGAAGCCCTTGTGGACGCTCCGCAGATTGCCCATGCCGTAGTCGATGATCGCGATCATGGCTGCGTATCGTCAACGATGTCGGCCAAAACGGTAACATCTCCGCGGGTGCTGATGTTCGGCCCGCGTCAGCAGAGACAAGTCGCGGTCGTTACAGGCGGCCCTTGGTGGACAGCACGCCGCGCACGCGCGGGTCGTGCTGGACGGCGCTGCTCAGCGCGCGCGCGAACGCCTTGAAACCGGCCTCGATGATGTGGTGCGGGTTGCGGCCCTGCGTCATGTTGAGGTGCAGGTTCATGCAGGCCTGATTGGTCAGCGCCAGAAAGAAGTCGTGGACCAGCTCGGTGGAGAAAGTGCCGACCTTTTCCTGGCGGATGTCGAGATTGTAGGCCAGGAAGGGCCGGCCGCTCAGGTCGATGACGCACGTCACGAGCGCCTCGTCGAGCGGGACGCTGGCCTCGCCGAAACGGCGGATGCCGGCCTTGTCTCCGAGCGCCTCGCGCAGCGCCTGGCCGAGCGCCAGGCCGACGTCCTCGACCGTGTGGTGGTCGTCGATTTCGACGTCGCCGCGGGCCTGGACGCTGAGGTCGAAGAACCCGTGCCGCGCGACCGACGTCAGCATGTGGTCCAGAAACGGAACGCCGGTCGCTACGTCGGCGCGGCCTTCGCCCTCCAATTGCAGGGCGAGCCGGATGTCGGTCTCGGTCGTTTTCCGATGGATGTCAGCTTTGCGTCCGGCCATGTCGTCCCCCGTCTCGCACCGCTCCGTCCATCCGATACTGGACCGCGCGCGCGTGCGCCTCAAGCCCCTCCAGTTCGGCCAGCGCGACGACGTCGGGTCCCAGCTTCGCAATCGCGCGCGGGCTGGCTTCGATCACGCTCGTCCGCTTGAGAAAGTCATAGACTCCGAGCGGCGAGGAAAACCGTGCGGTGCCGCCGGTCGGCAACACGTGGTTGGGGCCGGCGATGTAGTCGCCGAACGGTTCGGTGGACAAATGGCCGAGAAAGACGGCCCCCGCGTTGTGGATGTCGTCCAGCCAGGCGTGCGGGTCCTTCACGGCCAATTCCAGATGTTCGGGCGCAATGGCATTGGCGAGCTTCACGACTTCCGCCCGACTGCGTGCGACGATGACCGCACCGAAGCGGCGCAGCGCCGCGGCGGCAATCGCCCGCCGGGACAGGCGCGCCAGTTGGTCGCCGAGCGCGCGAACCACCGCCCGCGCCACTTTGTGCGACGTCGTGAGGCACAACGCCGCGGCCAGCCGGTCGTGCTCGGCCTGAGACAGCAGGTCGGACGCGACGTAGGCCGGGTCGGCCGTGCGGTCGGCGATCACCAGCACTTCGCTCGGTCCGGCGATCATGTCGATGTCCACCCGCCCGAAGACGAGCCGCTTGGCCGTGGCGACATAGACGTTGCCGGGGCCGACGATCTTGTCCACGCGCGGAATCGTGGGTGTGCCGTAGGCCAGCGCGGCCACGGCCTGCGCCCCGCCGACGCGAAAGACGGCGTCCGCGCCGGCCAGTTCGGCCGCGGCCAGCAGCGCGGGATCGTCGCCCTGCGGGGACGGCGGCGACACGACGCAGACTTCCTGCACGCCGGCGACTTTGGCCGGAATGACGTTCATCAGCACCGACGACGGATAGGCCGCGGTGCCGCCCGGCACATATACGCCGACGCGCGCGAGCGGCGCGATCTTCTGCCCCAGCGTCACGCCCAGCGCGTCGCGGAACGTCCACGACGTCTGACGTTGCTTCCGGTGAAAGGCGCGAATGCGGCGCGCCGCGGTGTCGAGCGCACGCCGCGTGGCGGCCGGCAGCGCGGCGAGGGCACGCCGGCGTTCGGCGCGGGGGACGGGCAGGGCGTCGGGCGTGAGCGTCACGCCGTCGAATTTTCCGGTCAGGCGTATCAGCGCGCGGTCTCCGTGGCGTCGGACGTCGCGCAGGATCGCGCGTACCGCGGCTTCCACCTCCGCGCCGGCGGTCTCGCCGCGTGCGAGGAGCGTGTCCAGGCGGCGCTGACAGGCCGGGTCGGTCGTGCCCAGCAGCGGGACGGGGGAAGTCGGGCGGGTCATGGCGCGGGCCGGTCGGATCGACGCTGGATTGCGGCCCCGAGCGCGGACAGCTTGGCCTCGATCCGTTCGTAGCCGCGGTCCAGGTGGTAGATGCGCGAAACTTCGGTCTCGCCGCGCGCCGCCAGCCCGGCCAGGATCAGCGAGACGCTGGCCCGCAGGTCGGTCGCCATGACCGGCGCCCCGCTCAGGAACGCCACGCCGCGGATCGCCGCGGTCCGCCCCAATACGCGCACGTCCGCGCCCAGCCGCACGAGTTCCTGGGCGTGCATGAAGCGGTTGTCGAAAATCGTCTCGGTGATCGTGCTGTCCCGTTCGCCCAACGTGAGCAGCGCCATCATCTGAGCTTGCAGGTCGGTCGGAAAGCCGGGGTAGGGCTGCGTCGTCAGCGCCACGCCGGCGGGACGGCCGTTGCCCACCACGCGCACGCCGTCCGCCTCCTCGCGCCAGTCCACCCCGGCTTGGCTCAGCGCGTCCAGAAAGCCGGCCAGATGCCCGGCCCGCGTGCCGCGCACCAGCACGTTGCCGGAGGTGATCGCCCCCGCGATCAGAAACGTACCGGCCTCCACCCGGTCGGGGATGACGCGGTGCCGTGCGCCGTGCAGCGCGTCCACGCCGTCGATGGTGACGGTGTCGCTGCCGGCGCCATGAATCCGCGCGCCCATCGTCCCCAACAGATCGGCAAGGTCTTCGATTTCGGGTTCGCGCGCGGCATTGCGCAGCACGGTCGTACCGCGCGCCAGGCTGGCCGCCATCATCAGGTTCTCGGTCGCGCCCACGGACGGAAAGGCGAGGCTGACGTCCGCGCCGGTCAGCCGTTCGGCCTCGGCCTCGACGTAGCCGTGCCGAATGTGGATCGTGGCCCCGAGCCGTTGCAGACCCGCGAGATGGATGTCGACCGGGCGGGTCCCGATGGCGCAGCCGCCCGGGGTGGAAACGCGCGCCTTGCCGCAACGCGCCAGCAGCGGCCCGAGCGCCAGAAACGACGCGCGCATCGTCTTCACCAAGTCGTACGGCGCCTCGAAGCGGCACGCGTGTCCGGCGTTGACGGTCACGCGGTGTTCGGCCTGCCAGGCGGTCTCGACTCCCAACTCGTTCAACAGGCGCAGCGCGGTGCGGATGTCCATCAGCCGCGGGATGCCGTCCAGCGTGCATTCTTCATCGGTCAGCAGACAGGCGAACAACAAGGGTAGGGCGGCGTTCTTCGCCCCGCTGACGCGAACCTCGCCGGAGAGAGGGATGCCGCCGTGAACGAGGATGGTATCCATGCAGGGAACCCGCGTGCGAAAAGGGCGTACCGGCCGAAGGCCGCCGCGGGCCTCGATCTACGGGGTCTTTTGAAACACCTGGGAACGCGGGCGTCCCGCCCGCATCCTCAGTAGGGCCGCGGGCCTCAATCTACAGGGTCTTTCGGAACACGACAACTCGATCGAGTCCTGCGTAGTCCCGCACGCAGCGCACGAACGACAGTTCTGGACGCTCGTTCGCCAACGCGCGTACCGCGTCGCACTGGTCCCAGCCGATCTCGGCGACGAACCAGCCGCCCGGGCGCAAAAGGTCGATGTCGTTCCGTGGCCCGAGGCCCAGCAGTCGCCGGTAGCAATCCAGGCCGTCCGGCCCGCCGTCCAACGCCCCGCGCGGTTCCCAGTCCCGCACCTCGGGCGCGAGACCGGCAGCGCGGTCCAGGCTCGACGTAGCGACGTACGGCGGGTTGGTCACGATCAGGTCGAAGGCGGAGCGGCCGGCCGCGGCGTCGAGCAGGTCTCCGCACCACAGGCCGATGCGCGCGGCGACGCCGTGCCGGCGGGCGTTTCGTCGCGCGATGGTCAGCGCGGCCAAACTGCGGTCCACCGCCCAGAACCGGGCGCGCGGCAGTTCCTTCGCCAGCGCAATGGCGAGACAACCGCTCCCCGTTCCCACGTCCGCAATGCGCAGCGCGTCGGTCGCGTGGGAACCGAACAGCCCCAGGCCGGTCTCGACCACGAGTTCGGTCTCGGTCCGTGGAATCAGCACGCCGCGTTCGACCGCAAATTCGAGCGACCAGAACTCCTGTTTCCCGGTGATGTAGGCGACCGGTTCGCGGCGGGCGCGGCGGATCAAGCGTTGCCGGAAGGCGGCAGTCTGTGTTGCGGACGGCGTGTCGGCGTGCCGGGCGTACAGCGCCGTCCGACCGATCCCTAACGCATCGGCGAGCAGCACCTCGGCGTCGAGCCGCGGGGTGTCGATGTCGCACGCGGCAAGCGCGTGTTCGCCCGCGGCGAGGACGTGCGCGAGCGTTTCCCCGCGGGCCGGACGGGCGGCCCTCCGGGTCGTGGACGGACGCGAGGCCGCGGCGGTCGTCCGGGCGCACATGGTCCAAGTCAGCCCGTGGCGGTCTTGAGCAGTTCGGCTTGGTGGGACGTGATCAGCGCGTCGATGATCGGGTCGAGTTCGCCGTCCAGCACGCGCTCCAGGGTGTAGAGCGTCATGTTCGTGCGGTGATCGGTCAGCCGCGATTGCGGGAAATTATAGGTCCGAATCCGTTCCGACCGGTCGCCGGAGCCCACCATCCCCTGGCGCGCCGCGGTGATCTCGGCGTGCTGTTCCTGCTGGGCGCGCTCCAGAAGCCGCGAGCGCAGGATTTTCATGGCCTTGGCCTTGTTCTTGTGCTGCGATTTTTCGTCCTGGCAACTCACGACCAGATTGGTCGGCAGGTGGGTGATGCGCACTGCGGAATCGGTCGTATTCACGCTCTGCCCGCCCGGGCCGGACGAGCGGAACACGTCGATGCGCAAATCCTTTTCGTCGATGTGGACGTCCACCTCGTCGGCTTCGGGCAGCACGGCCACGGTCACCGCGGAGGTGTGGATGCGGCCCGACGCCTCGGTTTCGGGCACGCGCTGGACGCGGTGGACGCCGCCCTCGAATTTGAGCCGGCTGTAGGCGTGGTCCCCATCGACCATGCTGATGATTTCCTTGAATCCGCCCAGGCCGGTCGGACTCGAACCGAGGACTTCCATGCGCCACTTCCGCTGTTCGGCGTAGTGCGAATACATGCGGAACAGATCCGCGGCGAACAGGCTGGCTTCCTCGCCGCCGGTGCCGGCCCGGATTTCGAGCAGCACGTTCTTTTCGTCCAGCGGGTCCTTGGGCAGCAGCAGGAGCCGCAGCCTGTCTTCGAGTTCGGCTGCGCGCTTGCCGAGTTCCTCGACCTCGCCGTGGGCCAGTTCGCGCAGCTCGGGGTCGCTGTCGTCGAGCAGGGCGCGGCCGTCTTCCAGTTCGGCGCCGACCTTCCGCCATTCGCGGAAACACGTCACGACCTCCTTGAGCCCGGCGTATTCCTTGGCGAGCTTGGCGTACTCCTTGGCATCGCCGGCCACTTCGGGCAGGCCCAGGCGGCATTCGATGTCTTCGTAACGGCGCTCGACTTCGGTGAGTTGGCCGAGCAGGGGGGAAGCGGCGCTCATGGGGGAGGAAGTGGTCAGTGGAGAGTGGGTAGTGGTTGGTGGGGGACGGAAGGGAACGTGAGCCTGGATGCAACACAGGGGCGGTGGTTGGCCGCCCCTGTCCGGATTGTACGCCGCAAGGACGCGGCCGAGCCTCGAGTCAGGCTTCTTGCTTGTCTTCCGCTTTCTGTTCCGGGTCCGCCAAACCGTAGCGCCGGCGGAAACGCTCGACGCGCCCGGCCGTATCCACGATGCGCTGTTTGCCGGTGTAGAAGGGGTGGGAGGCGCTCGAAATGTCGAGCTTGTAGAGAGGATAGGTCTTGCCGTCTTCCCACTCGATGGTGTCTTTGGTTTCGACGCACGCGCGGGTCAGAAAGGCGAAGTCGGCCGCGGCGTCCTGAAAAACGACTGCTCTGTATCCGTCGGGATGAATGCCTGCTTTCATTCCAAACCTCCGAGGGCTAGTATCTACCACCCCGCCGAATGGGCCGCAACTCGGGCGACGTTCCGCATGGACGCTCAGCGACTCCGCGCAATCCAGGCCGCGCTCCAGGACGAGCGCCTCGACGGCTGGCTGTTCTACGACTTCCGCGGCAGCGACCCGCTCGCCTACCGCATCTTAGGATTGGACTCGGGCACGTTATCGACCCGGCGCTGGTACTACTTCGTTCCGGACGACGGCCCGCCGGTCGGGCTCGTCTCGACCGTCGAGCCGCACCGCCTCGACGGCCTGCCCGGCACCATGCGGACTTTCTTCACGTGGCAGGAACACGACCGGGCGCTTGCCGAAATCCTCCGCGGCCCGCAGCGCATCGCCATGCAGTATTCGCCGCGCAACGCGATTCCGTACGTGGCGCGGGTGGACGCCGGCACCCTGGAACTCGTCCGCGAATCGGGCGTCGAGGTCGTGTCGTCCGCGAACCTCGTGCAGCGTTTCGAAGCGGTCTGGACCGACGTGCAGTGGCACAGTCACGTGCGCGCCGCGGACGCGGTCGGCGACACGGTGCACGCCGCGTTCGACTATCTGCGCAGCGCGGCGCCCGTGTCGGAATACGAGGTGCAACGGTTCATTCTGGAGCGGTTCGCCCGGCACGGACTCACGACCCACCATCCGCCGGTCGTGGCCGCGGGCGCGCACAGCGCCGACCCGCACTACACGCCCGGACCGGAGGAATCGGCCGTGATCCGACCGGGAGACTTCGTCCTGATCGACCTGTGGGCCAAGGAACCGCACGGCGTGTACGCCGACATCACGTGGACGGGCTTCATGGGAACGTCCGTGCCCGACCGGTATCGGACGATCTTCGAGATCGTGCGCACCGCACGCGATGCGGCCGTGACGTTCGTCGAGGACCGTGTCGGCCAGGGGCAGGCGTTCTCCGGCCACGAGGTCGATGCCGCGGCGCGTGCGGTGATTACCGCGGCGGGCCACGGCGACCGCTTCATCCACCGCACCGGCCATTCGATCGGCGAAGAGGTGCACGGCAACGGCGCGAACATGGACGGCGCCGAAACGCGCGATACGCGCCGCGTGCTGCCGCACACCTGCTTTTCGATAGAGCCGGGTATCTACCTGCCCGGCGAGTTCGGGGTGCGCAGCGAGATCGACGTGTACGTCACCGAGCGTGACGTCCGGGTCACCGGTCGGCCCGCCCAGACCGAGGTCGTTCCGATCTGCCGGTAATCGGCCCGAAGCAGGGGGAGACGCATGGCGAGAGTCTGGTTCGTGCGGCGTCGCAATCGCCTGTTCGCCCTGGGCGGCGGCCCCGCGTACGAGCGTCCGTTCGCAAGCCTTCAGTGGCCGTTGGACATCGGCGTCCACCGATTCCACGGCGACCGGGCGCCGACCTTGGACCCCGATCCCTCGTCCGACGTTACCGCGGCCGATCTGGTACTCGTCGAAGTCCTGGGAGAGGATCTCCCGCCCGGGTCGAATTACCGCCCCGGCGTGTATTCGTCTCCCTATTCGCCACAGGCCGCGGTGACCCGGCTCGGTACGCCGTGGAGCGACGCCGCGACCTCCGACAACTGACCGTGCCGTATCGGGCTAGTGATCGCTTCCGTATCCTTACGCAAGGGAGTTCCATACAACATGCTCCTTCGCCCGTTTCGACAAGCTCAACGGGCTGGTCCCTGAGCTTGTCGAAGGGTTTTCCACCAAGGGACACGGGACGTAAGTCAGGGAAAGTTCCAGAATCATCTTGTCTGTCATTCCCTTGCGTAACCAACCGCCCCGCCGTGACCGTGTTCAATACACACCGAGGAGGCTGACGATGCCGGATTTCAACCTTCGCATTTTTTCGTACCAACCCAACCCGCGCATCTGGAAGGCGACCATCACCGCGCGCCTGTGCGGCGTGCGGATCGATCTGCGCGGGGCCGCGCCGTCGGAATTGCAGGACTGGCTGTGGGATTTCGAGGCACGTCCGCTCACCGACGCCGAAAGAACCGCGCCGGGGCAGGCCGAACGTCGGGCGCGCACCGGCTTCACGGGCCGGTTGTTCAAGACCGACGCGTTTCTCGACGCGCATCCGTTCGGCACCGTCCCCGCGGCGTTCAGCCCGGACGGCAGGACGGGCATTTTCGAGTCGAACAGCATCATGCGCGCGGTCGGGCGGCTCGGCGAAGCGGCCTATCCGGTGTACGGCTACGATGCCTATTCCGCGGCACGTATCGACAGCTTCCTCGACGCCGGCCTGGTCTTCGCGCGCGACTCGCAGATCTATCTGCTGGCCCTGATGGGCAGTTCGCTGACCGCGGACGTCCACGCGCGCGCCAAAGACGCGTTCGAGACGTACCTGTCCGGGATCGAACGCGGATTGGCGCCGAACCGGGCGTATCTGGTGGGCGACGGCGTGACGCTGGCCGACGTCTGTTTCGTGGCCGAGGTCGCCCTGTTCTCCAACGAAAAGGCGCAAGCCGGCCTGCTGGCGGAGAAGGGACTCGAACCGGCCTTCCACGACCGGATCGAGTCCGAATATCCCAAAGCCCTGGCCCACTTCGCCAGACTGAGTGCGCACGAAGCGTTCGCGCCGGACGTGCAGCCGTATCTCGAAAAGCTGCGCAAGCGGATCGAGCGGGTTGGCGGGTAGGGCGGGCGGTTATCGAAACGAGAAAGGGCAATACGATGGAACCACTAAAACGTATCACCCTCGATCCGGCGGTGATGGGAGGCAAACCCTGCATCCGGGGCTTACGGGTCACGGTCGGAACCGTAGTGGGGTTGCTTGCCGCTGGCCGTTCCACTGCTCAAATCCTGGACGACTATCCTTATCTGGAAGAAGCGGACATCCGCGAAGCGTTGGCGTATGCGGCTTGGCGGGTTGAGGAAGTTGAGTATCCTCTCAGTCAGACATGAAATTCTTGATCGATATGAATCTCTCCCCTCGGTGGAGAGGTGTTCTCATCCGTCACGGTTGGTCTGCTCTACACTGGTCGGATATTGGGGACCCACAGGCTACCGACAGGCTCATTATGGACTGGGCGCGTAAGCGTCGGTACGCTATTTTTACTCATGATCTGGATTTTGGCGCACTGTTGGCCTTTACCAACGCGGAAGGGCCTAGCGTTATCCAAGTACGCGCCCAAAATATCGTGCCGGAGCGTTTGGAAGCCCTTGTGACCGCAGCCCTTCGGCAACATCAGGCTCTTATAGAGATGGGAAGCCTGCTGGTGATAAACGAAAATACATCCAGAGTCCGTGTTCTTCCCCTGAAGCGTTAATTGTCGTCTCTCGGTACTTGGTTCTGTCGCTCCTGAGTATCTGTACTGTCTGACCGCACGATTTATGCCGTGCACTAGCCAGAAAGAAAGAGAGGGAAGTTGTCATGTCCGAATCGACATCACCGGTGGTTGCAGTGCTGGGCGTGGGGCCGGGGTTGGGGGCGGCCTTGGCGCACCGCTTCGCCAAAGCGTATCCGGTCGCGATCAACGCGCGGCGCGCGGAATATCTCAAATCGCTGGGGGACGAGATTCGCGCGAACGGCGGCAACGTGCTGGAAGCGCCAGCCGACCTGGGCGACCGCGCGCAGATCGAAGCCCTGTTCGCCACGATCCGCGAGCGGCTCGGGCCGCCCGACATCGTGCTGTACAACGCGGGCAGCGGCGCCTTCGGGGCGTTGGACGAAATGACGCCGGAACAGTTCGAGGACTCGTGGCGGGTGAACGCCTGCGGCGCGTTCATCACCGCAAAAGTCGTCGTGCCCGACATGCTTGCGCGCGGGGGCGGGACGATCCTGGTGACGGGCGCGACCGCCGGCGTCAAGGCCGGCCCGCGGTCGGTTGCGTTCGGCCCGGCCAAATTCGCGCAGCGCGGGCTCGTGCAATCCCTGGCGCGCAGCCTCGGACCCAAGGGCATTCACGTGGCGTGGGTCAACGTGGACGGCGTGATCGACATTCCGGGCCGCAGCTTTCCCGGCTTCGAAGCAGAGGACATGCTGAAACCCGACGCCATCGCCGAGACCTTCTGGCACTTGGCGCACCAGGACCGCAGTTCATGGACGACCGAACTGGAAGTGCGCCCGTTCAAGGAAAAGTTCTGATCGGCGGATAACGAGATTTTCCGCTGGTGATTAGCGGCTGGCCGGGAGGCGTGGGAGGTCCGCCAGCGCGGCGCCTAGAAGAACCGCGGCATCCGCAACCCCGCTTTTCCCGTGGGGGATGCCGAGCGCGGTCAAACCCGTTTCGACGACTCCCAGCACGCCCAGAATCATCGGGGCGTTGACGTGACCCATGTGCGCGATGCGGACGGCCCGGCCCGCCAGTTCGTCTCCGATTCCGATGCCGAGTACGACACCACACTGTTCCCGGCAGAACTCGATGAGCCGAGGCGCATCGGAGTTGGAGAAACGGAGGGTGGTGATCGAGTTGGACCGTTCCGCGGGCTGGACGGCGTTGCATTCGAGTGCGCCGCCTTCGGCCCAGCGGGCGACCGCGGCGCGGGTCGCGTCCGCAAGCAGGGCGTGGCGGCGGAAGACGTTGGGTAGCCCTTCCGCTTCGAGCATGTCGAGGGCGCGCCGCAGTCCGAACATGAGATGCTCGGGCGCGGTGCCGCAATACTTCTGGTAGTGCTCCGGGCCTTCGCGGAACGTCCAATCCCAATAGCGCGTCACGAGGCCGGCGTTTTCGTGTGCGGCGCGGGCCTTTTCTCCCGCGGCGATGAACGCCAGTCCGGGCGGGGTCATCAGGCCCTTCTGCGATCCGGCTATGGTCACGTCCACGCCCCAGGCGTCCATCTCGAACGGCATACAGGCGAGAGACGCGACGGCGTCCACCATGAGCAGGGCCGGGTGATCGGCGTCGTCCATTGCCGCGCGAATGGCGGGGATGTCGTTGACGATGCCGGCCGCAGTGTCGATCTGGACCGCCAGGACGGCCTTGATCTTTCCCGGCCGGTCGGCGCGCAGACGCTCGGCGACCGCGGCGGGCGCGACGGCGCGCCGCGGCTCGGCGGTGAGTATCTCGACATCGAGGCCGAGCACGTTCGCCAAATCGGCCCACGCCCAGCCGAACAGGCCGCTGTCGAGTGCCAGCACCTTGTCCCCGCGGCTGAGGCAGTTCGTCAGCGCGGCTTCCCACGCCCCGTGCCCGTTCGCGGCATAGACGTAGGTGCGGCCCTCCGTGCGGAACACGCGTTTGAGGTCGGTCAGGCAACTCGCGGTGACCTCGACGATCTCGCCGACGTACAGATCGACCGCGGGGCGGTGCATCGCCGCCAGCACGTCGTCCGGGATCGTGGTGGGGCCCGGAATGGCGAGGAACTCGCGTCCGCTGCGCAGCGTCATGCGCGCACGCCTCCTACGTTCGTCTGCATCGGCTGCCCGGGGCCGGGGGGTCTTCCGGCGGGCCGGCAAAGCATTGCGCCATTGCCATCCAGGCGGTGGCCGTGTCTCCGCTGACGCGCAGCGACGTGTCGGCGACGTTGCGGACTTGCGTCACGACTCGGCAGAATTCGACCGCGCTGCCCTCGATGCGGTTGTCCTCGGAAGGCGGGTTCCATTCCCAGACCGCGCCCGACGGCGCCGTCAGCCGAAGGTGGGGAACGTCGGCCAGCACGGGGAGTTTCCGGTTCTCGAAGGTCCAGCCGAACGTATTGACGCCCATGACGACGACGTTCTTGATCCGGTCTGCTTCGGTCCGCGTCCGGCCCAGCACGTCGTACAGGGCTTGGCTGTGCGCCCAGGTCTCCATCTGCCGTGCCGTGATGCTGGAACGCACGCTCATGTCCGGGCCGAACCACTCCACGCGCCGTTTCGGGTCCGCGTCCGCAAAACGGTCCGCCATCTCCCGAGAGAAGTCGCGCCAGTGCTGCAACAACGCGCGGTCCCGCAAGCCGTCGAGCCAGACGTGGGTGAACGCGAGGTGTCCACGCGATGTACTGCCCGAGACGAAGTGCTTCACGAAATCCCGGAAAGCGGACCGATCGCGGAACGACAGGTCAGCCGCGTAGTTGCCGAAATGCAGGTGGGCGACCACGTCGTTGACGGTCCACGCCTTGAACTGCGTCGGCGTGCCCCAGGCGTCATCGCCCAAAGCGTCGAGGAGCGAGAAGACGGCCTCGCTCTCGTCTCGAAAGTCTGCGGCTTGCGGCAACACGTTCGGCCCTCCCGTGTCTTGCGGGCGAACACATCACACGGTCGGGGAAAAGGCCACGGGTCAACGGGATGGCCTCCGTGTAACGTTTGGAGAGGGGATTCTATGGAAAATTGTATACAAGATGCTCCTTCGCCCGTTGCGACACCCTTCGATCCTTCGGCAGGCTCAGGACATCGCACGCTCAGGGACCACAGACTCATCTACCAAGCTCAAGGACCCTCCCATCCCCAAGTTCGTTGAGCCTGCGATGTGTTGAGCATGTCGAAACATCGAAACGAACCCCGAGGTCATCTCGGTCTTCGCACTCCACCCTACCCTTCGACAGGCTCAGGGACCGGGCGAGAGCCTGCCCTTTTTGTCCCCTCTCCCCCCTTCGACCTTTCGACAGGCTCAAGGCACCGCAAGCTCAGGGACCACCGGGAGAGGGGTAGGGAGAAGGTCCAGAGACGTCGTCTTGCAAAGGGGGTGTAGGGGCGACGCGTGCGTCGCCCTCCGAAGGCGGGGTAGCGGCTCGGCGATAGGCTACCAGCCGAGGTGGCCGTAGAGGGCGACTTGGTGCTCAGCGCCGCCGCCCTGCGTGGTGCGTTCGCCCTCCACGCTCAGATCGATCCACTCGCCCAGTGCGAGGCGCCCGCCCAGCCGGACGCCGTGACTCTCCGGCCCCGCCAGCGACAGACCGCCGTAGGTCGTCAGCAACCCCGCCCCCTCGTGCGTCACCATGCCATAGCCCACGTCGAACTCCACCTGCGCCGGGGAGAAGCCCGGCGGCGTATCCGTCTCACCGTTGGCGCGTAAGACGTCGGCACTGCCCCACAGCTGCTCCACCTGGCTCGCCTCCGCGCCCCACACCGGCGCCAACGCCAGCCACAATCCGCGTTTGTCGGCGCCGGGGTCCAGCCGCAACGTCAGGCTCGCGCCCCACTCGTCGAAGGCCGACTTCTGGTGCGCCAGCAGGTAGCGTCCCCGGGCTTCGATCCCCAAGCCCAGCTTCGTGTGCGCGTACTCGAAGCCGCCGCCCATCTCCGCCCCCACGCCCGTCTCCGCCTTGCCGCCGTCCCACCGCCCGCCGACCTCGAACACCGGCGTCAGATGGGAGTCTTCCGACAGGGCCCACGCCGTGCGGCCTTCCACCATCAGCCGGAGCCGTTGCGCGTCGCCCGCCGTCTTCGGCAACCGATCATCCGCGCCCGCTTCCAACTCCGTCAGGAAGGCGTCGGCTTTCAGCGCCACGTCGATCTGCCGCCACGTCAGCACCTCCTGCCGCGCGCCCACCGCCCCCAACAACATCTCCAGGTCGGTCTTCACCTTGCCCGCTTCGTCGCGGAGTTTGAGATCGCCCCAGCCCGCGCCGAACAACCCCCACACGCCCAACCCCGGCCGCGGGCTCCAGTGCGCATACGGCAGCACGCTCGTCAGCGTGACGTCCACGTCGCCCTTGGTCACGTCCGCCGTTTCGTAGTCCACGTCGCCTTGGCTGTGCGCGACCGCAAGACCAAGCAACACGGTCGGCTGTAAGCGGTAATCCACGCCGAGGTAGCCGGTGAAGGCGTTCCCGTCCATCGAGAAGTCGGCTTTGGGCTTGCCGTTGAAGCCGCTGGCCGTCCCCCGGCCCCACAGCGTCCACGTCGCGGCCGCGGCCTGCGCCGCCGGCTCCACCATCGGGTCGGTTGCCGCCGGGTCGGCCTCGGTCACGCTGGCGGCCGGCGATGGGGCCTCCGGGAGCGTCGGGCCGCTCAACGGCAGCTCGAACTCGCTCTGCGACAAGACCTCCGCCCCCGACACCCGCCGGAATTGCACCGGCGCCCGCAACGCGCCGACCTGCACGGCCTGCGGCGTCGCCGCGTGTGCGCGGTCGAAGCCTAACTGGCCCAAGCCGGGGCCGTAGCCGGCCACGCCCCTGGGAACGCGGGCCTCCGGCCCGCATGCGGGCGAGACGCCCGCGTTCCCAGGACGCTGCGACATGATGGACTTGGTGCTCGCACTCGCGGCTGCTCCACGGTTCATGAGTCGGATGGGGGAAAGGTCAGGCTGGGCTCGTCCGCTCAATGAGGGCGTTGAGGGCGGTCATAGCCTGGGAATGCTGCGCCTGCCGGGCCTTGCGTTCCTCCTCTAGCATGGCCAGCGTGGCTTCGTGCTGTGCCTGTCGGGCGTCGCGTTCCTCCTTCAGCGCAGTCATGGTTTCCTCGTGCCGTTCCTGCATGGCCGCCATGGTTTCCTCGTGCTGTGTCTGCATGGCCGCCATGGTTTCTTCGTGGCGCCGCGCATGCTCCCGCGCCCGTGCGCGGCTCTCCGACCGCATGAACAACAAGCCGCCGGCGATCACCAGCGTTTGCAGTACCCCCGCCACGATCTGCCCGATGCCGACCCGAATCGCCGAGCGGCTGACTTCCAGCGCCGAGCGGCCGATTTCCAACTCCGCTTCCTGCACGGCCAAGCTCGCTTCCTGCAAGGCCAGGGCCGATTCCTGGACGGTTAAGGCCGACTGCTGCACGGCCAGCGTCGCTTCCTGTATGGCGAGCGCGGCGGTCTGGAATTCGGTCATGCGACTCTCCCGATCGGGTTCCGATGATCGCGTGGATGTTCGTGTTCGACGCGCTTTTTAACATCGAACCGGCTCGTGAAGCAACACGCTGCGCACATGACGGGAACGACTCGGCTGCCCAACTCCGGTTTCTCGGCGGTTCATGGGGCGGGATGGAGGGAGACAGTCAGCGGGTGCTCTCCCTGGGAACGCGGGCGTCTCGCCCGCCCCGGGGCGGGCGAGACGCCCGCGTTCCCAGGACGTACTTCCCTTGAAGACGGGTGCATCGGCTGCCGGCCCTCGCCCCGCGACAACGGCCCTTCGATGGGGTTCGACCCTGCGGCGGGAACCCCCCAGGCCCCCCTGTCGAGGGGAGCAGAAGGAGATTACCCTTCGAGGCGGTGCGAACTCTCCACCCTTCGGCAGGCTCAAGACACTGGGCGCTCAACGAACCGAGGGGGGAGGTGGGGAAGGGCCTCGAGCCTGTCGAAAGGCCGGGGCAGCGTGTGAGCACGGTGGTCCCCTTGGAGTTCGTTTCGATGTTTCGACATGCTCAACACATCGCAGGCTCAACGAACTTGTGGACGGGAAGGTCCCCGAGTTTGGTTGGTGAGCCTGCGGTGCCTTGAGCTTGCGGTGTCCCGAGCTTGGTCCCTGAGCCTGTCGAAGGGTGTCGAAGGATCGAAAGGTCGAAGGGTGAAGGGAGGGCGGCGAGACAAGGGCGTCAGTCCGCCGGCGGGCCGGTGGGGGGCCGGTTCGAGTTGATGATGACCGTGCAGACCTCTCCATGACGGCTCACATGCCCGTGGCCTCGTTCGGTTCCTGCCGATAGGGTAGGGGGAATCTTCTTTATGCTTGTGCGGGTTGGAGGGCGTATGGCGAAACGACGCGACCGGAAGAACGTGAACGTCCGTCCCCGGCTCTCGTGGAGGGTTCTGCTGTTGCCGATCTTTCTTGTCGGCGGAAGCGGCTCGGCCGGCGCGGTCGAGGACGCGCGGCTCCTCGCCGCGCACGAAGACCATGCCAACTGGCTGACCTACGGACACGGCTACGCCAACCAGCGGTACAGCGGCCTGGATCGAATCCGTGTCGAGAACGCCGGCCGGCTGGTGCCGAAATGGATATATCAGACGGGGATTATCGGCACGTTTCCGACCAGTCCGATCGTCGCGGACGGGGTGCTGTATCTGACTACGCCGTACAACCACGTGGTGGCGCTGGACGCGGCGACGGGCCGCGAACGCTGGCGTCATACGCACGAGATGGGGGTGGACGCGCTGTGCTGTGGCGCGCACAACCGCGGCGCGGCGCTCGGCTACGGCCGGTTGTACATGATGACCGCGGACGCGCGGCTGCTGGCGCTGGACACCAAAAGCGGCGCGGTCGTGTGGGACATGCCGGTCGTCGATCCGATGACCGGCGACCCAGCAGATTTGGCGCCGCTCATCGGCCTGACCGCGGAAGACGCCGCGACACCGGAACGCCGGGCCGAACTGGATGCGCTGACGCGCTTCGCCGGCAACATGGCGCCCGCGGTGTACGACGGCAAGGTGTTCGTCGGCGTGAGCGGGACCGGCTACAGCGGCGTGTTGAGCGAGGCGGAAACGGACGACGTGTCGGTACTGGGACGTCAGGGGCCGCGGCGCGGGCTGCGGGCATTTCTGTCCGCGTACGACGCGGCGACCGGCGCGTTGGTGTGGCGCTGGTACTCGACCGCGGCGCGGGGCTGGGAAGGGGAGTTCGTCGAGCGGACATCGTTCGGCGACGTGCTCGACCGCGATCTGGAAAGAGAGCGGGCCAACGCCGCACGCTACCGCGATGCGTGGAAGACGGGCGGAGGCTCGATCTATTCGTCCCCGTCGATCGACCCGGAACTGGGGCTGATCTACTTCGGAACCGGCAACGCGTCGCCCGGCTACGACGACGCCAAGCGGCCGGGCGACAATCTGTACACCGCGTCGCTGATCGCGCTCGACGTGCGGTCGGGCGCACTGCGCTGGTATCACCAACTCGTGCCGCACGACGTCTGGGGCTACGACGTGGCCTCGCCGCCGGTGCTGTTCGACCTGCCCGGAGATTCCTCGGACCGGAAGCTGCGCGCGGTCGGCGTGGCGTCCAAATCGGGCTGGCTGTACGTCTTCGACCGCGAAACCGGCCGGGCGGTGCGCCGGTCGGAGGCGTTCGTCCCGCAGAACGAGTTCCTGTTCCGCCGTCCGTCCCCCGAGGGCGTGTCGATCGCCCCGGGCGCCGCGGGCGGGGCCAACTGGCCGCCGTCGTCCTACAGCCCGCAGACGGGTTGGATTTACGTGGCCGGGACGCATACCCCCACCCGCTACCGCCTCGAGCAGGGTGAGGCCGGCGCAGCGCCGGGCATCGAGATGTCGTTCGAGGCCGGCGTGGAACGCTGGGGGACGCTGAGCGCGATCGATCCGGGCGACGGAACGATCGCGTGGCAGGCCAAGACGGATTTGCCGCTCGTCAGCGGCTCCTTGGCGACCGCGGGGGGTCTGGTCTTTCACGGCGAATCCGACGGCGACTTCGTGGCGCGCAACGCCGCGGACGGAACCGACCTGTGGCGGTTTCACACGGGCGCCGGCGTGAACGCGCCGCCGGTCACCTACGCGGTGGACGGCAGACAGTACGTGGCGGTCGCCGCCGGCGGTCACAAGTTGTTCAAGTTCCCGCTCGGCAACGCGGTCATCGCTTTCGGGCTGCCCGACGCTCCTGCCGAGTAACCGGAGGAACGTCTCCCCCGTCGAAGCGGGCGTGGGATCACTTTGTCGTCGTTTCCGTACGAAAAACGGCGGGCCGTTTCCGGCCCGCCGTTCGGTCTGCGTTGTGATCTGCGGAGTTACCCAGCGGAGTGGAAAGCGTTGAGCTTGTTGCCGTCCAGGTCGCGGAAATAGCCGATCGTCATGCCCGGCATGCGTTCGCCGGGCGCACCCTCGTCCTTGCCGCCCAACTCCAGCGCCTTGTTGTACACCGCGGAGACCTGCTCGGCGCTGCTGGCGGCCAGCGCGACCATCACGCCGTTGCCGGCCGAAGCGCTGTTGCCGTCGAACGGCTTGCACACCGCGAACATCGGGGAGCCCGGGGCGGTCCCCCAGATGACCATGCGATCCATCTCCATCGTGCGCTTGGCGCCGAGTTCGCCCAGCAGGGCATCGTAGAACTTCGCGGCGCGGTCCAGGTCGTTGGTTCCGATTGTCGTATAGGCGATCATGTCTGCCTCCTTCACGGTCGGTTACGGGTTGCTTCCCTGAACGAATTCGCTGACGAGGCCGGATACGCGGGCCAACTGCTCGAGATGGGGAACGTGGGCGGCCTGTTCGATCATTTCGACGCGCGCGCCGGCAATCCGGCTGGCGAACTCCCGGGCATAGACGGGCGGCACCAGCTTGTCCTCGGTCCCCCAGACGATCAGCGTCGGCGACGTGATCCGGTGAATGCGTTTCTTGAGCCCTTTGTCGGGGATGGGCCAGATGAACTTCCCGGTGCAGGCGAGCGCCCACGTCACCTTGATCTGGGCGTCCTGCGCTTCAGTCTCATCCTCGGGCACGGCCAACATCTGCCGGGCGAGCGGCCCGGCCGGGTCGTGGAACGCCGCCTTGACGACCTCGTCCAAGGGCAGGATCATCCAGTTCTTGACCGGGCTGTCGTCCCGCCACAGGCCGATCGGGCTGAGCAACACGAGCTTACCCACGCGCTGCGGGTAGGACGCCGCCAATTCCGCGGCGACCATGCCGCCGAACGAGTGGCCGACGACCGCCGGGCTGGCGAGCCCGAGCTGGTCGAACAACTCGTCGTAGTACAGGACCAGGTCCCACAACGTGTCCAGCGGCTTGATGCCGTCCGGGTCGCCCGCGGTCGTTCCCGGATGCTCCGGGGCATACACGGTGTAGCGTTCGGCCAGTGCGTCCAGAAACGGGTCCCACGTCAGGCCGTACGCGCCGTGCAGGAACACGAGCGGCGGGCCGTCGCCGGCGACCTGGATTTTCGGGTTGATCTGGTTCTTCCAGACACCGACGGTGCGTTCTTCTACCGTGGCCATCGGTGCCTCTTACAGTGCGGCCAGATTGGCCTGCTCGCGTTTGGTGCGCAGCTTTTCCGGCCACCACAGGTTGTCCCACTGATCATCCCAGATGTCGTGAATCTGAGGCATGACCTCCGCGGTGAACATGTCGATGTTCCTGAGCGTCAGGTCGTGCGGCATGGAGCCGATGTGCAGCAGCACCATCAGGTTGCCGATGCGCAGGTCCTTGACCGCGTCCGTCAGCATGTCGCGCACCGTGGCGGGGCTGCCGGCGATCACGAATCCCTCGTCCACGAAGTCCTTGAACTTCCAGTGCGGGATGTGGTCGAGCTTGTCGAAATAGCTCTTGAAGATGCCCTTGCGGATGTTGTTCTCCAGGCTGCGGTAGTCCTGGTGGCCCGGCGGGAAGAAGTATTCGGGCGGGATGTGCAGGGATTTGTTGTAGAAGTACTGGATGTGCTTTTCGTACAACTGCTCGGCCTTGGCGTCGGTTTCGGCCACGGCCACGAGTTGCAGAAAACCGGCCCGGAACGGGTTGGGCTCGATGCCGCGCTGGCCGATGAACTGCCAGAAGCCGTCCATGACGCCTTTGCCGGCTTTCGGGCCGTAGTAGCTGAGAAAGCAGTAGCAGTGGTTGTGCTGGGCGGCGAATTCCCAGGTGCTCAGACTGCCCAGGCCGGGAATCCAGACCGGCGGATGCGGCTGCTGGATCGGCCGCGGCCAGACGTTGACCATCGGCAACTGGTAGTACTTGCCGTTCCAGGCGAAGATGTCGTCCGCGGTCCATGCCTTGAGGATCAGGTCGTGCGCTTCGTAGTAGCGTGCGCGCTGTTCGATCGGGGTGATACCGGCGCACATCGTGGCGTCCATCGCCGTGCCCAGCGGCATCCCCGCGACCAGCCGTCCGCCGCTGATGGTGTCCAGCATGCCGTACTCTTCGGCCACGCGCGTCGGCGGGTTGGTCGTCGGCAGGGTGGAGCCCATCTGCACCACGGCCACGTCCATGCCGTTGGTGGCACGCGCCAGCACCGAGCCCATCAGGTTGGGGTTGGGCATGAAACCGTACGCGTTCTGGTGGTGTTCGTTGACGCACACCCCGTCGACGCCGGCCTCGGCGGCATGGATCAGTTCGTCGAACGTCCAGTTGTAGTACTGACCGACCTTCTCGGCGTCGCCCAGCTCGTTCCAGGGCGGGTCGACCCAGACCGATTTGTAGCGTTGCTCGAAATCATCGGGCAGGTCCCGATAGGGCATCAGGTGAAACATGGAGACTTTCATACTCGACCTCCTTTTGCGCGGTCAACGTCGGGCGACACATAGCAAGGGCGCCCCGGTTTGGCTAGGCGCGCAGGGTTGCGGGCTCAGGCTTCAATGCTACTTGTTCTGAAAGGCCGCCATCGCGTCCTGCATGGCCGTGTTGACGGCTTTGACCGCAGGACGTTCGCTCAGCATTTCCAGATACGCACCCAGGCCGGGCAGGGCGTCGCCGATGTCCCAGTCGTACACTTTGGCGGTGTGCATGTTGGTGAACCGCAACTGGAAGAACGCGGTCACGTCGGCGAACGTGAAGGTGTCGCCGGCGATGTACGGCGCGAAACGTGCCAGCCGCTTGAGCGCGGCGAGCCCCTGTTCCAGCGCCGGGCGAACGTGTTCGTACTCGTACGGCTCCACGGGCTTGCCGAAATAGACCGCCGGCAAATGGCGGCGGGCCGGCGTGTCCGCGTAGAGTTCCACGTAGCGGACGAGTTCCTTCACCTTCCCCTTGGCCCACGGGTCGCTCGGATACAGCGCGGGCTGCGGCTGAACGTCTTCGAGATAGTCGAAGATGACGTTCGTCTCGGTCAGCGTCGCGCCGTCCACCTCGATGTAGGGGACCTTGCCCATCGGGCTGCCGGCCAGCACTTCCGGCTTCTGGCTGGGCATGACGGTGACTTCCTCGAACGGAACGCCTTTCTCGACGAAAGCGAGTTTGGCGGTGCTGAAGTAGTTGCTGATCGGTGTGCCGTAGAGCTTGATCATGCCACTGTCCTCCCTTGATTGCTTTACGAGTCGGGGTCTCATGCGGCGGCGTGCAGCGCTTCCGCCAACGTCTGGGGCACTTCGAGCGGGAAAAAGCGGTCTGCGGCATAGCCGTAGGCTTCGCCGCTCTCGTCGATCACACGAATATAGCCATGTGCGGTCGCCTCTGGATCGGGAACCACAGGGTACAGTTTCCCCTGCTCCAGCGACGCCTGATAGTCCGCGTTGTTGATGCAGACCGCAAAGGACGGGGGTTTTTTCGCTTCTTTTTTCATAGCTTGTTCGTTTCTTTACGATTCGTCCAGCAAGGGGAATTTTATCTTGTATTCTCTTCGTCCCACACCGTGTCCCTCATACCAGTGGACCTCGGCCTGATGCAGCGTGCCGTCGAGCAGGCGGACGGTAGCAAAGCCTTTCATTTTCTCCACCGAGCTTGACCGTACCGTTTCCGTAAACGGGCACGTTCGCGGACTGCGCTCCCTTTTGCAATCGGTTCGACGCCCCGTATCCTGCCGACAATCTCGAAGTCCATCGGGCGGCTTCAACTCGCTTTTCCTAATTCCTACACGCCCTCGAACAACTCTCTGACGTGCGACTCGGGCAGCGGCCGCGTCAGCTTGGAACCGAGCATCGTGCAGGCGACCGAGACGAGCCCCGCGATGGACGTGCAGGAGAACGGATTGACGCCCTCCACATGCAGCCACGCGACGACGTCGTGCAGCACGCCGGGGCCGAACCACGCGGGATCGAGCAGTTGCGCGTGCAGAACCAGGAACGTCACGAAGCCGCTGACCAGACCGGCATACGCCCCGCCGCGCGTGACGCCGCGCCACAGGGCGCCGAACACCAGCGAGCCGGCAAACGCCGACATGATGCCGCCGGTCCCGATCCAGATGATGAGCATGACGTTGGTTTCGACCCACGCCCAGGCAATCGCCGCGCAGACCACCAGCACGAGTACGGTCGCCACGCGGCTGATGGTCAAGACCTGCCGGTCGAGCCGGGCGCCGGTCGGCGGGTGCTTCAGGCGGGGAACGACGGTCCGGCGGTACAGGTCGTTGGCGATAATCTGGGACGACGATACGACCAGGCCGTCCGCGGTGGACATGATGGCCGCCAGCACGCCGACGCCGACCAGCGCGGCCAGCCACGTCGGGAACAGTTCGATGAACACCCGCGGCAGGGCCTGATTCGGGTTCGCGTCCGCCTCGAACAACAGGCCGCCCAGCAGCGCACGGGCCAGCAGACCTGCCACGGTCAACATGGCCAGGATGACGATGAAGGCGATCGTGAACGCGAGAAACCGGCCTTGCTCACGGCTGTCCCTGAGCGCCCACAGCTTGTTGCCGAGATGCGGCAGGACCCCGAGCGGCACGAAGGCCAGGACCAGCGACACGATCGACCACCAGGAATGGTACAGCGGGGTTTCGCGGTTGAGGACGCCGACCAGATGCGCGTCCTGCGTGGCCAGATTATCGATCAGCCCCAACAGGCCGCTTCTGCCCGAGGCGCCGGCCTCCACCCCGAAGCCGATCAGAAACAGTCCCATCACCACCACGGCGACGACCAGCATCATGCACGCCTGCACGCCGTCGGCGATGATGTCGGCGTGCGCGCCGCCCAGCACGACGTACACCAACAGCACGCCGGTCGTGATGCCGAGCGCCCACAGCGGCGGGAGCCCCAACAGCATCTCGAACATGACGAGCCCGGACACGAGTTGGCCGGCCAGATAGAAACACAGCAGCAGGGAAAACAGCGACACGAGCACACGAATGCCCTCGGACTGATACCGGTCGCCGAGATATTCGGGGATGGAGCGGTTGCCGAAGCGGTGGCCGGACGCGGCGATCAGGCGCATGGTCACGAGCATCCCCAGACACAGCCCCGCGGGCCCCAGCACGATGCCCCACATCGTCGTCAGGCCCCACGTGTAACTCAGCCCCGGCATTCCCAGAAACGTCGCGCCGCTGACGGTCGTGGCCGAGAACGCCAGCGCCAGAAACAGGGCGCCGTACGAGCCGCGCGCCGTGGCGAAGTCGTCGGCGTGCGTGACGCGCCGTTGCGCCAGTACGCCGATGGCCAACATCCCGCCGACATAGACGATCAGAAACAGCCAGGACCACGCGACGAGTGACATGGAGATGAACGCCTCGGGTTCAGCGGGCACCGAACAGTTCCCGGACATGCGTGGCGGGGAGCGGCTGCGTTGCCTTGGAGACGAGAAAGGTCGAAGCGATGGAAACGAACTCGCCGATGGTCGCGGACGAAAAAGGGCTGGGGCCTTCGACGTAGAGCCACGCCACGGCGTCGTGCAGCATTCCGGGCGCGAACCAGGCCGGATCGAGCATTTGGGTATGCAGCACGAAAAAGGTGACGAAACCGCTGACCAATCCGGCATACGCGCCCGTGCGAGTCACGCCGCGCCACAGCGCGCCGACGACGAGCGGACCGGCGAACGCGGCCATCAGCCCGCCGTTCCCGATCCAGACGATCAGCGCGATGTTGGTCTCGACCAGCGCCCAGGCAAGGACGGTGCACAGCAGCAGCACGACGACGGTCGAGACGCGGCTGATACGGAGGACGATGCGGTCGAGGTCGGCCGGCGGTCGCGTCAGACGCGGGACGACGGTGCGGCGGTACAGGTCGTTGGCAATGATCTGGGACGAGGAGATGACTAAGCCGTCCGCAGTGGACATGATCGCGGCCAGAATGCCGACCCCGACGAGCGCGGCCAGCCACGTCGGAAAGATTTCGATGAACAGCAGCGGCAAGGCTTGGTTCGGGTTGGCACCCTCGGCGTACAGTGCGTCGCCCAGCAGCGCCCGTGCCGACAGCCCGGCCAAGCCGAGCATCCCCAGCGTCAGCCCGAACGAAAACGCCAAGCCGATGAACGTCCGCTGTTGTCGCGCATTCTTCAGCGCCCAGAGTTTGTTGCCGAGATGCGGCAGCAGACCGAGCGGAACGTGGGAAACCAGAATGGCGAACACCGACCACCAGGAATGGTAGAGCGGCGTCGTGGCGTTGAACAGGCCGACCAGGTCGGCGTCCTGTGCGCCCAGATTGTCGATCAGGCCCAACACGCCGCCGCGGCCGGCTTCGCCCGCGGCCACGCCGAACCCGGTCAGGAACAGGCCGATCACGACCGCGGCGACCACCAGCATCATGCAGCCCTGCACCCCGTCGGTCAGGATGTCGGCATGCGCCCCGCCCAGCACGACATAGACCAGCAACACGGTCGCGGTGATGCCTAGCGCCCAGACCGGCGGCAGCCCCAACAGAATCTCGAACATGACCAGCCCGGACACGAGTTGCCCGGCCAGATAGAAACACAACAGCAGCGAAAACACGGCGACCAGGACGCGAATGCCCTCCGACCGATAGCGGTCGCCCAGATACTCCGGGATGGAGCGGTTGCCGAAGCGGTGGCCGGACGCGGTGACCAGCCGCATGGCGATCAACACGCCCAGATAGACGCCGGTCGGATACAGGAACGCGCCCCAGATCGTCGGCAGGCCCCATTCGTAGCTCAGGCCGGGCGTACCCATGAACGTCGCGCCGCTCGCCGTCGTCGCCGCGAACGCGAGCGCCAGAAACAGCGGCCCGTACGACTGGCGGGCGGTGGCGAAGTCGTCGGCGTGTTTCACGCGCCGCTGCGCAACGACGCCGATCGTCAACATGCCGCCGATGTAGGCGACCAGGAACAGCCACGACCAGGCGATGAGCGACATGGCGTTATGGGCGGATGCAGACAGCCGGGGAGGGCCGGGAAGCGTGGAAATTCACGGTCATGCAAACCTGGAACGTCGTCGACTCGGGAGTTGTTTTCAACGAGATGATCCCGCGCCCGTTTCGACACCCTTCGACAAGCTCAGGGTCCAGCCCGTCGAGCTTGGTCCCTGAGCTTGTCGAAGGGTTTTTGACTTAGAGCAGGGAATGGAAGTCGGGGAAAGATCTAGAATCATCTTGTATGTAGTCCCTTTTGCTTGCCCTGCCAGAGGCGTTCCCATATCATGCGCGCCGCAAAATCGCGCCACTCCTTCCCCCAACGCCGCCCGCATCACGAGATACCCCGATGAGCCAGAAAACAGCCGGGCCGACCGCGCCGGCCTCATCCACGAACGCCCCCAAATCCATGGACGCCATCGTGGCGTTGTGCCGGCGCCGCGGGTTCATTTTCCAATCGTCCGAACTCTACGGCGGCATCAACGGCTTCTGGGATTACGGCCCGCTCGGGACGGAGTTGAAGCGGAATCTCAAGGAAGCCTGGTGGCAGGACGTGGTCCGTTGCCCGGCACCCGGGCCGGACGGCCGCCCGATCGACATCGTCCCGGTCGAGGCGACCATCATCATGAATCCCAAGGTGTGGGAAGCGTCCGGCCACGTAGGCGGTTTCTCGGACCTGATGAGCACCTGCCGGCAGTGCAAGAAGCTGGTCCGCTCCGACCACGTTTCGGACATGATCCGCGAAAGCGCGTGGTACGCCTCGCTGGCCGAGTTGCACGCCGCAGGTCCGCTGACGGTCAAGCAGTTGCGGCGCTGGAGTCAGAAATCGGGCAAACTGGCGCCGGGCTTGGCCCTCGTCCGCGAAACCGGATCGACTCTAGCGGGTCTGAAGATCGCCGCCGAAGCCGAATCCTCGGAGGCAGAGGAAACACCGCTCTCGCTCGAACTCGACGCCTTGATCGAACGTCTGGCAGGCGGAACGCCCTGCCCATTCTGTGGCGGGGACCTGACCGACTCCAAACCGTTCAACCTGATGTTCAAGACGACGACCGGTGCGGTCGAAGACCCGTCCGCGGTGACCTATCTGCGACCGGAGACCGCGCAGGGCATCTTCACGCAGTTCTGGAACGTGCTGGACAGCAACCGCGTGCAGGTGCCGTTCGGCATTGCGCAGGTCGGCAAGGCGTTCCGCAACGAGGTCACGCCGCGCAACTTCACCTTCCGTTCGCGGGAGTTCGAGCAGATGGAATTGGAGTTCTTCATCCATCCCGACGAGGCTGCGCAGTGGTACGCCTACTGGCGCGACACGCGGTTCCGTTGGTGGCAGTCCATCGGCTTGGCCGGCGAGAACCTGACCTTGCGCGAACACGAGCGGGACGAATTGGCTCACTACGCCAAGGAAGGGGCCGGCACGAGCGACGTCGAATATCGCTTCCCGTTCACCGCGCCCGGCTTCGGCGAACTGGAAGGCGTGGCGCACCGCGCGGACTACGATCTGCGCCAGCACGCGAGCTACTGCGGCCAGGGTGACAAGCTGCGCTACTTCGACGCGCGGCGCAACGAACGCTACTTCCCGCACGTGATCGAGCCGAGCGCCGGTGCCGACCGCGGTACGCTGGCGGTCTTGTGCGAGGCGTACACGCCCGACGACGGTCGGCCCAGCAAAGTCTATATGAAGTTCCACCCGCGCTTGGCGCCGATCAAGGCCGGCGTCTTTCCATTGGTCAACAAGGGCGGCATGCCCGAGGTCGCCGAAAAGATCTACCGCGAACTCCGCCCCCAATACGCTATCCAGTTCGACGTCAAGCAGAACATCGGGAAGCGTTACGCGCGCATGGACGAAGCCGGCACCCCATACTGTTTCACCGTGGACGGCGACACCCTGACGGACCAGAGCGTCACCGTCCGCGACCGCGACACCCTGCAGCAGGAACGCATCCCCATCGACCACATCGGTACGTTCCTGGCGCGGAAGATCGGGGACTGAAGCTTCTTATTGCTTGACTTTTCCACGGATGCGGTTTTGAATGCGTCCGTGGGCAGACTCTTCGTACATTTCCTTCTCGCCGTGTTTCTCCTTCCCGGCTTCGCATGGGCCGTCGAGCCGGCACCGGCGTTGTCCGACCGCGAGATTGCCGAACGGTTGACGCGGCTGGAAACGGGGCAAGAGACGTTACGGAATGATATCGAGCAGTTGCGCGAGGACATGAACATCCAGTTCGACCGTCAATTTCAGCTCACCTTGGCTCTACTGGGAGCCTTTACCATCCTGGTAGCCGGGACCATCAGTTTTGCGGTGTGGGATCGGCGGACGACGATTCGACCGTTCGAGCGGACCGTGAAAAATCTGGAAGATGATCTGAATACGACCCGTCATCAGGGTGAGTCTGTGCTGGAAGCCTTCCGCGCTTTGGGCCAACGAGACCCGGCGGTCGCCGCCGTCCTCAAACAGTTCCATCTGTTGTAGGCCGACCGTTCTTTTTCCCTTCTCTTTACTTAACCTAGCAAGCGTCGAAGAAGCGGTTGCCCGGTCGGGGCAGGCCGAGGTTCTCGCGTAGCGTCGCCCCTTCGTATTCGCGCCGGAACAGGCCGCGGCGCTGTAATTCCGGTACGACTCGGTCGATGAAGTCGTCCAGGCCGCCCGGCAAATAGGGGAACATGACGTTGAAGCCGTCGCAGGCGTCCGTCAGCAGCCACTCTTCCATCCGGTCGGCGATCTCGGCCGGCGTGCCGATGATTTCCAGTGTGCTGAAACTTCCGCCCACGTATTGGGCGAGATGCCGGATCGTCAGACCTTCCCGTCGCGCCATATCCACCAGCTTCTGGCGTCCCGACCGGGCGGCGTTGCTTTCCGGGATGTCCGGGAGCGGGCCGTCGAGGTCGTAGCCGGATACGTCGTGACCCAGCAGAACGCCGAGTGTCGCCATGCCGCTGTCCGAATGGACTAATCTATATTACTCTCTTTAGTTCTGCCTATTTTTATTTTGTCGTGGACGAGCAAATGGAGTCGGATAGAATGGGTTGTACCCTAGTTTATCGATAGATTTGCCGTAAGCACCTCCGATTCTTGATCCGACTTTATCCGCCTTAACCGTTGCCACGCCCGAAATAGCTCCAGCGATTGGTTTCTTTGCAACGGCGGTAGTTGCTGCACCGACTAATCCTCCGGCAATGTAGGAGCCAGCTACTTCTCCCATTCTTTGAGCGGGCACCTTCTCATCAGCATCTGCGGCGGAGCTCCAAAAAGCGAGCATTACCGTTATCGTAAGGCCAAGCTTAAAAGCACTCATAGACTCTCCTTGACGTCGATCCCACGAGCTTGATTGGACCTGAGTCCTTTTCTCTGGACAGTCCCTTCACGGCGTCGGCAAGAGTGCAAGAGCTAGAGCGGAGATCGACGTAAGTAGGCATGCTCCGGCGGGGACAACGGAATGTGGAGTTCCAGAACGACGACAGCGATCTTCGGTAGACTCAGCCCTTTTCTCTTCTTTGGTGCAAGGCCGGCCGTAATCGACCCCCATCATGGCTACGAGGTTGCCACCGCAAGTGGTGATCGCCAGATTGAGCATTACTCCTCCAGCCGCCGGTCCTGCCGCTGCAGGGGTTGAAAAGCTGAGCGTGAAAACGGTGAATATGACCAACTGCGTCTTGCGAAAAACCATAACACATCCTCCTTTACGTGGTTGATTTCTTTCAGACTACCTAGTTGTCGGCGAAGACGCTATAAATCTTAAGAAGAGTTTTTCCTACTTCATTCGGTGGTTATTTGTCGAAGAAGCGGTTGCTCGGTCGGGGCAGGCCGAGATTCTCGCGTAGCGTCGCCCCTTCGTATTCGCGCCGGAACAGGCCGCGGCGCTGTAATTCCGGTACGACTCGGTCGATGAAGTCGTCCAGGCCGCCCGGCAGGTACGGGAACATGACGTTGAAGCCGTCGCAGGCGTCCGTTAGCAGCCACTCTTCCATCCGGTCGGCGATCTCGACCGGCGTGCCGATGATTTCCAGGGTGCTGAAACTTCCGCCCACGTATTGGGCGAGTTGCCGGATCGTCAGGCCGTCCCGGCACGCCATATCCACCAGCTTCTGGCGTCCCGACCGGGCGGCGTTGCTTTCCGGGATGTCCGGGAGCGGGCCGTCGAGGTCGTAGCCGGATACGTCGTGGCCCAGCAGAACGCCGAGTGTCGCCATGCCGCTGTCCGAATGGACGAGGCCGTCCAACCGCGCCTTCTTGGCATGCGCCTCGTCCGTGCTGTCGCCGACGACCACGAATGCGCCCGGAAGAATTTTCAGGTGATCGCGGGACCGTCCGCATGCCGTCATGCGGCCTTTGACGTCGGCGTAATACGCCTGCGCGTCGGCAAGGTCGTTCGCACCGGAGAAGACGACCTCCGCGATTTCGGCCGCGAGTTGGCGCCCGGCCTCGGATGCGCCGGCCTGCACGATGACCGGCCAGCCCTGGATCGGGCGGGCGATGTTCAGCGGGCCGCGTACCGACAAGTGTGGGCCGCGATGGTCGAGCACGTGCATCTTGTCGGGGTCGAAATAGACGCCGCTGTCCACGTCGCGGATGAAGGCGTCGTCCGCCCAACTGTCCCACAGTCCGGTCACCACGTCGTAGAATTCGCGCGCTAGGCGGTAGCGGGCGTCGTGTTCCATGTGTTCGGGACGTCCGAAGTTCAGCGCCTCGTCCGGGTTGGCCGAGGTCACGACGTTCCAGCCGGCCCGCCCACCGCTGATGTGGTCCAGCGACGCGAACTTGCGGGCCACGTGGTACGGGTCGTTGTAGGTCGTCGAAGCGGTCGCAATCAGCCCCAAGTGTCGGGTCGTGACGGCCAGCGTGGGCAGCAGCGTCAGCGGGTCGAAGGACGTGACCGTGGCGCTGCGCTTCAGCGCGGCCATCGGCATGTTGAGCACGGCCA
This sequence comes from uncultured Binatia bacterium (SeqCode), assembly GCA_965200125.1. Classification (GTDB taxonomy): domain Bacteria; phylum Desulfobacterota; class Binatia; order Bin18; family Bin18; genus Bin18. The sequence goes on from OZ241332.1 coordinate 1,080,203, forward strand.
GGTGGTCGGCCATGAAGAACGCGTCGAAGCGTCCGCGCTCCAGCGTCTCGACGAAGCGCTGGTAGTGGGCGAAATTGAAATTGGCGTCCGGAAACGCGCCGGGGTAGCGCCACGCCGCGGTGTGAATGCTGACCGGTCGCATGAACGCGCCGAGTCGGAGCCGTCGGTCCGCCATACGTCCTCCCGCTGCGGATTACGTTTCGGACCGAGGCGCATAAAACGCCTCTGCAACCCGCCGCCGCTGAATCTTCCCGGTCGCGGTACGCGGAATCTCGCGGGTCACGTAGATGGTCTTGGGGACCTTGAATGAAGCGAGGCGACCTTCGCAGTGGGCGGTCAGGGCCGCGGGGCTGGTCTCGGTCTTCAGGACGACGGCCGCGGCCACTTCCTCGCCGTATTTTTCGTCGGGCACGCCGAAGCTGACCGCCTCGGCTACCGCGGGATGACTGAGCAGGGCTTCGTCCACCTCGCGCGGCGAGATTTTTTCGCCCCCGCGGTTGATGAGTTCCTTGAGCCGTCCGACCAGCGTCAAATAGTCCTCGCGGTCGAGCACGCCTTGATCTCCGGTGCGGAACCAGCTGTTGGTGAACGCCGCGGCATTCGCCTCGGGGTTGTTGTGATACCCGCGCGTGACGTTGTCGCCCTGAATGACGACCTCGCCCTGCACGCCGGGACCGAGCAGCGTCCCGGCCCCGTCCATGATGCCGATCCGCACGCCCGTGCCGCGGCCGACCGAGCCGGACCGCCGCTCGCCCGGGGGTAGCGGATTGGAGGCCATTTGATGGGCGGCCTCGGTCATGCCGTAGGCTTCGATCACGGGGCAGCCGAAGCGGTCTTCCAAGCCTTGCATGGTCGCCGGGGCAAGCGCCGCACTGCTCGAACGGATGAAGCGTAGCGAACTGTTGCGCGGCGCGTGGTCGGCGTCGGCTCGCGCCAGCAAGACCTGATGGATGGTCGGCACCGCGGAGTACCACGTCGGTTTGTACGCGGCGACGCATGGCCAGAATGCACCGGCGCTGAAGCGCGGAGGCACGACGACCGTTCCGCCCGAAGCGAACGTGGACAGGGTGGAAGCGACCAGCCCGTGGATGTGGAACAACGGCATGACGCACAGCGCCACGTCGTCCGCGGCGAGCGCGTACGTCTCCACGATGTTGGCGGTCGAAACGATCAAGTTGCGGTGCGACAGCGGCACGCCTTTGGGGCGGCTCGTCGTGCCGCTGGTGTGGAGAAACAGGGCCGTGTCGTCCGCCGCGGCCCGATCGTGCGCCGCGGTTCCGGGCGGGCCGCCGAGGCGTTCGAGACCGACGTTTCCATCGGGAGCGAGCGTCGCTTCAATAAGCAGCGCGTCCTCGGGGACCGTCTTGCGGGCGGCTTCCCCGCCGCCGGCCGGCACGATCACCGCGCGGGCGCCGGTGTCGCTCAGATAGAAGCGGAATTCGTCGCGGGTATAGGCCGGATTGAGCGGCGCCGCGGTCGCCGCCGCCGCCGTGGTTGCCAGGAAGAGGGCGACCACCTCGATCCCGTTCGGCAGCGCGAACGCCACACGGTCGCCGCGGCCGACGCCCCAGCCTTGCAGCGTGGCGGCGAGCGCGGCGACCTGCTCCCGGAGCGCGGCGTACGACAGCGCCGGCCCGTTTTCGGGCGTCTCTATTCTCGGGCTGACCAGGGCCGTCTGTTCCGACGCCCCGTGCAACAGCAAGTCGGGCAGAGTCCCGGTTCGGCGAATGTCCGTGGGGAGCGTGCTCATTTATTTGGTCCCGGTGAGGATTCTTCGTATAGAAACTACCTACGAGACGATCCTCCGCCCGTTTCGAGACCCTTCGACCTTCCGATCCTTCGACGAGTTCAGGACGTCGCAGGTTCACGACACTTCAAGTTCATGGATGTTCCCATCCCTCAGTTCGTTGAGCCTGTGGTCCCTGAGCCTGTCGAAGGGTCGAAACGAACCCCGATGTCACCTCGGCCTTCGCGCCTCACCCGCGGCCCTTCGACTCTTCGATAAGTTTAGGGACCAGCCTATTGATTTCGATCCCTAAGCTTGTCGGAGGGTGTCGAAAAGGTTCCCGGATCCTCTTGTATGAAATTCCCTTTCCCTTCGTATCCCAACCGGCCACGGAAACCTAGCTTGGGAGACGTTTCGTAGACGGTTCGCCGAAGCTCACCACGCTGTCGGAAAAGACGATGGTGCCCTCGTTGGGGTAGCTGTGTGCCGTCTCGACCGTCACCCGGCGTTTTTGTGCATCCAGGGTGACGGAGATCAGGGTGCGCGGCGCCGTTCCTGTCGGAGGAAAGGTCTCGGAGACCCTCTCCCGAGACGAAGCGGAGGACCGTTCGGGAAGAGCATCCGGGAAGGAATAATCGAGGCCGAGGCTTGCCGCGGAGGGCGAGTCTTCGGCGATGCGCTGTTCGAGGGCCAGGAAACGCGGCAGGCCGTCTCGCCGGTCCGTGGAGGAGACGGTGAAGCGGTAGTGCAGCCGCGAAGAAAGTTGCAGTTCGACCGCGGCGGCCATGTCTTTGAGCCAGTCGGAGAATGCGGTGTCCACGCCGGCGGAAAGGTGCCCGCACGCGACGACCTCGGTCAGCGACTCAGAGTCGGGGGCCGCCGGCGCGTCCGAGACGTGGATGACGTGGCTCGCCCCGATGACGTGGGCCTGCACGCACAGCCCGTCGCGCTCCAGCCGTGCCGCGGCAAGCGGAAGAAATCGGCGCGCGTCCAGCCTGCCCGCCACCACGTGGAGCCGGAGTTCGCCCGCGGACTGATCTTTGTATCGCAGGCCGCTCATCCGATTTCGATCGTCCGAGGCGCTTCCTCGATTCCGACGGTTACAACAGGCTCTTCACGACAGGCGGCGCGCCGGGCGGCTTGCGCATTGCCGCGGGGACGGGCGGCAGGTCGTCGGCCCGGAAGCACGGCCCGTCGATCACGGTGTCGAGGAGCCGCGCCTGTTCCGGGTAGCTGGCGAGCGTGGCTTCCAGCACCCAGAGCAGTTCGAGCAATTCGGTCGTGAACTGACCGGTCCAGCGTGCGGGGCGGAGGTCGTCGAGCGGGGAGGACTTTTTGCCGGTGCCCTTCTTCATGCGGTAGCCGAGCCAAGATTGGACGACCTTGAGGCCGGAGACCTCGAATCCGTACAGCGCGGGCGTGACGGGCGCGAACTCACCCGCGCCGACGTGCAGCGTCTGTGTCTCGTCGTCGTAGTGGAATGCTTCGGGGTAGCCCTCCGCATCGCCTGGAACGGCTTTGGTACATCTGGCTACACCACGGGGGACATGGCCGCGTTGCTTGCCGCTGGCGAAACGTTCGCCGTAGGTGTGCAGCCGCAGCAAACGGGCGCCCATCTTGCGGACGTGCTCGAACAGGGCAGCGTGCTTCGTGAGGGGGATGCGCACGTCGTGCGTTTCCAATTCCTCGGCAAACCGGGCGGTAAAAGCCGGCTGCGCCAGCGCGCCGTATGCGTAGGCCAGAAAATCTTCCGCCGTCACCTGCCGTCCGTACTCCCGGCTCAGTTCATCGAGTAGCCCGGGCAGAACGTTCGCCTCGGAGGCGTCTGCGGTCCGGTAGAGCGGAACGATGCTCTTTCCGCTGCCACCGGGGAAATGATGAAGGTCGGGAATCTGTGCACAGGCGGTGAGCGCCGGCCCAACGCCGAGGACTTGGCTGAGGAGGCTGGTCACGTACACTTGCCAGTCGCCGTGGGCGTGCCACAGGTCGGGACGCGGGCGGGAGATCAGCCGGCCGTCCGCGATCAGGTACTGGCGGTCGAAGGAACGGTAGGCGTACCGCTGCACTTCGGGGATGGGCGCGCTCCTGGACAACTCGGCGATCGGCTCGGAGGCGTGCTCTTTCGTCAGGGAAGCGCGGTAGGTGCCGGCAATGGTGCGGTCTCCGGTCTCGCGGAACGCCTCGGATCGGTCAGCGGCCTGCAACAGCCCGCGCCAACGGCGTTCCAGAGTCTCACCATCCGGCGCGATGGGCCACGTCCGTTTCAACTGCACGCCCGAATGTTGCCACGGCATTAGATCGGTCAGCAGCGGCCACGCGAAATAGCCGCCCGTCCCTACCGGGCGGAACGGCGCCTGCCATGCGTCCGAGCAATCGTGCCAGTCCACGTCTCCGAAGTGGCCGATGGCGTCGAGCGCGACGAGCTTTTCCTCGCGCGTGCCTTCGATGCGTGCGTAGCGGACGTGCGCGGGCCGCTCCCCCTTCGCTTCGTTCGTCCGGACGGCCACGGCAATGGCGACCGGGGTTTGAATGGCGAAGACGTTGTCGCTTTTGTGGGCGCCGCGGCCCTCGCCGCCGAGGTCCAGAATCCAGACTTCGTCGCAGACGCGGCGCAGGTGTTCGCGCATGCCCCGAAAAGCGTCGCCGTCGAGATAGCTCGACGCAGTGATGAAGCTGACGATACCCGGGCCGTTGGCCGTGTCGTACTCGAACACCTTCCACAGTGCCCAACGCCAGAAATAGACGTAGAGATTGTAGAGGTTCTTGAGGCGGACGCCGTGGCCGGCGTGCTTGGCCGGCGCGAGAAAGTCTTTCAGAATGGAGAGTTCCTGGCGTCGTGTCAGCCGGGCTTTCGGGGTCTTCCGTGCGCTTCGCGTGCCTGTTTTGTCCGCGACCCCCACGTCCAGCGGGTCGCCGAACCGCACCCAGCCGCCGTACCGGGACAGATTGTCCTCGGTATTCCAGTCCACGGCGTCGTGTCGGTCGTAGGGCGGGTTGCCCAGGCAGACGAGAACGGGGGCGTCTTTCTTGACTTCGAGGGCTTGGCGACGCTGGTCGGAAATGGGGCGGAGAAAGCCCCGGAGTTGCGGCGGCTCGGCGTGAGGGCTCTCCAAGGTATCGGTCAGATACACGCGCGCCGCGCTGGTGGACGGCGATCCCCGGTCGCGCAAGGCGCGGCTGACGCGCAACTCGCTCACCGCGTACGGGCCGACCATCACCTCGAAGCCGTACAGATTGCGTGCCAATTCCGTGGCTTGTCCGGCGACGGCTCCTGCGCCCTGTTCGGCTTCGACGCGGCCCAGGGCGTGTTCGATGACGCCGAGGAGATACGTGCCGGTGCCGGCGGCGGGATCGAGCGTGACGACGCCGGCGTCGGCGAAACCGAGCGGTTTGTTCAAGCGACGGACGAGCAGGTCGTCCACCAAGCGGACTTGCGCGCGGACGACCTCGATCGGGGTGTAGTAGGCGCCGGCATCCTTGCGCAGTTTGGGATCGTAGGCGGCCAGAAAGTCTTCATAGAAGTAGAGCCACGGGTCTTGCGGTCCGGTGAGCGCGGTGGGCTGCACGACGGCGATGACGCGCAGCAGCAGGTCGAGAGACGCGGACATGTCCGTGCGGGCTTTGCGATCGGTCAAAACTCGCAGGGCGCTCGACAGCAGGCTGTGCTCTGTAGCGAGCGCGTCATGGGCGCTGTCGAGCGTGAGCGGGTCGGCCCCCTCGCTGCGGCCCAACAGCAGGGCGAAGGCGACCGTCTGGGCGTAGGCGTCGGCGAATTGCGGGTCCGAGGCGTGGGGGAAAAGTAATTGCCGCCAATCCATGGCCAAGTCGACGAGGGGGGAGTTGGGGTCGGCGAGGGCGTCGGTCACGTCGTCGCGCAGCATCCGGCACAGCGGGGCCAATAGATCGGCGAAGCGTTCGAGGTCGATGCGGCCTTTGCCGTCGAGCGGCGGGAGCGGTTCCCATGACAGGAAATCCCGCACCAGCCGTTCGATCCTGCGGGCGTCCGCCGCGGCAGCGGCCCGTCTGCCGTCTTCTGCCACGTCGCCCGACAGGCGGACGGTTTCGTGCACTCGCTGGCCCTGGCGATACAGCGCCCATTCGTTGCCGTCGGTGTAGAGCAGGTTGGGAATGGCCGAGAAACGTTTGAACTGTCGGCGGTTGCGACCGGTGAAGCGGGCCGCATTGGCGTCCGTGCCGGGGGCTTTGATCTTGACGTAGCCGACGAGCACGCCGTTACGATGGACGGCGTAGTCGGGCCGGCCGAGCCGATCCGGGAGTGGGGTTTCGCCGGTGCAGACGACGTTCCAATCCAACGCCGCGGCGACCTCCGCCATGAAGGTCTCGAACGGCGTGCGCAGTTGGTCTTCGGGCTCGCCGGCAGTGAGTTGCGTGGTCTTCGCCGTCACCGCGGCGGAGAAGCTTTGCAGGGCGTCGTGGATGGACGTGTCGGAACTCATGCGGGTGCGGGCGTCCACTGTGTGGCGTTCTGCGTATGTACCATCAAAACCGACGGGAGCCAGCCGCGTGCGAGTCTCGCAGTTTGAATTTCGCCCGGCCGCTCATGGTGGGGAGCCGCTCCCGTGCCTGCCTTTACCGGCCTCTCTCCCAGCCGGACCCCCCCTGGCCCCCCTTCTCAGGGGGAAAGGATGGGAATTTTCGTGGCGCTTCACTCCCAGCCGAGCAGGCTGCCGACGTCCAGCAATTGCAACGCCATGACGATCACGGTCGCGGCCACGACGAACCGAATCCACACGTCGCCTTTGCGTACGCCCCAGTGGGCGCCGCACCATGCGCCGACGCTGGTCGTCGCGGCGAGTAGCAGCCCCACGCCCCAATCCACCTTGCCGTCCAGAATGAAGATGCCCAGGGCGACCCCGGTCAGGGCCGTGACGATGACGACTTTCACGCCGTTGGCGAGCACGAGCGGCAGCCCGCCCAGGGCGTTCAGCGCGATCAACGCGAAGAGGCCCGCGCCGATTTGCAGCAGGCCGCCGTACAGCCCGATCCCGAACATGACGCCTTGCAGGACGCGCTTGGCACGCCGCGAACCGCTCGGGATGAAGCGCGAGGTGTCGAGCGACGATTCGAAAAGTACGGGCACCAGCAGGACGAGCATCATGCCGGCCAACAGGTTCTGAAACACCGTGTCGTCCAGCCGTACCGACACCAGCGCGCCGCCCGCCGCGCCCAGCATGGCCGGGAGCGTCAGAGACCCGGCGAGACGCATGTCGGTGTTGTCCAGCCTGGAGTAGGCGGCCAGCGCGGTCAGGCTCTGCGCCACGACGGCCAGCCGGTTGGTGCCGTTGGCGACGCCCGGAGGCAGACCGATCAGGATCAACGCGGGGACGGTCAGCATCGCCCCGCCGCCGGAGATCGCGTTCAGAAAGCCCGCGGCCAGTCCGGCGAGGGTGACGAGGAGAATATCGGTGGCCGACATGGGGAGGGGAGCAACGGATGGGGCACGCCGCGGGCTGAAGTTCTTCGCTACTGTCTGTTTCCTGGGAACGCGGGCGTCTCGCCCGCATGCTCCAGGGCGCCGCGGTGTAAAATTGCCCGCTACTGTATGCTTCTCGTTGTGCAGGCGAAAGCTGCGACCGACGCTCGCGGTGCGGGGTCAGGAAGTTGATTCGAAAGTATAGGGTTGAGCAGCGGGGGACCCTCTCCCGGAGGGAGGGGGGATTTTGCTCTTCAATTGTGTTCCCTATTCGTTCTTGAATACGTCTTTGCCCTTTGTTCCCTCCCTCCGGAGAAATTCTATTATTTATTCTCCCTCCCTCTAGGAGAGGGCTTTCTTTCTGTCCCCTCTCTCTCTGGGAGAGGGTCCCCCGCAGCTCTGCATCCGCCCCAAAGTTCCGAAACCGAGACACTCTCGCAGGACAGTTTTCCTTGACCCCCCAGCAGTGCCTGCCTATGATCCCGCACGTTTTTTTCGGCACGGAAACTCCACGACAACCGAAGGAGGGCGGCGATGCCCGCGCAGGGGTCAGCCCCGCAGTCGTTGAAGGATCGGACCGCGATCTGCGGAGTGGGGCATTCGGCCTACGGTCGCAAGCTCGGCCGCAGCCAGATCGACCTGGCCGGAGACGCGATCCGCAACGCGCTCGACGACGCCGGCTTGGGCCGGGACGATCTCGACGGGTTGATCGTCAGTTTTGGCACGCCGATCGGCGCGGACGCCGATACGCTGGCTTACGCGCTGGGATTGCGGTTGCGGGCGTACAACCAGACCTGGGCGCACGGGCGCTTCACCGCCAGCAGCATCCAGTGGGCGGCGATGATGGTCGATGCCGGCTTGGCGAACGTCGTGGCCTGCATGGCGTCCATCAGCTTTTCGGGTTTTCGTAAGCCCATGATGGGCGGCGCGGGCGATGCGGAGGGCGGACGCGAGGCCGGCGGCGGGCACGGCGAAGACCCGGTCTTCGGCATGACTTCGCCGGGTGCGGGCGCGGCTCTGGTGGCGCGCAAATATTTCGACACGTTCGGCGCGAGCAGCGAACAGTTGGCCGCGGTGGCCGTGGCGTTCCGCAAGCATGCGTCGCGCAACCCGCACGCGATCATGCAGACGCCGATCAGCGTCGAGGACCATCAGAACTCGCGTTATGTGTGCGAGCCGCTGCACCTGTTCGATTACTGCCTCATCAACGACGGCGCGGCGTGCGTGCTGGTGACCGGCGCCGAACGCGCCCGCGATTGCCAGAAACCGCCGGTGTACGTCAGCGGGATGCAGGCGTTGCCGGCCGGCCGGCACGAGTTCATCTGGACCTATCCGGGCTTCGGCACCTCGCAGCAGGCGGTGTTCGACTACGAGCCCGGCGTGCAACCCGTGTATGACATGGCAGACGTGCGGCAGGCGGACGTCGACGTGCTGTTCACGTACGACGCGTTCTCCATTCTGGCCTGGACCGCGCTGGAGCGCTTCGGGTTCTGCGGCCGGGGCGAGGCCGCGGCCTTCACGCAGGACGGTCGCATCGAACTCGGCGGGCCGCTGCCCATGAACACCAACGGCGGATTGATGTCCGAGGCGCACGTCATGGGCTGGAACCATCAGGTGGAACTGGTGCGCCAGTTGCGCGGCGAATGCGGCCCGCGCCAAGTGCCGGACGCACAGGTCGCACAGTGGGCCAACGCGTACGGCGATTCGCTGATTTACCGAAGATGACGGCGGAGGGAGCCATGTCCGAGGGAACCCCGTACGCCAAGCCGCTGCCCGCGGTCTCGTCGTTGAACCGGCCCTATTGGGACGGGCTCGAAGCAGGGCGCTTCGTCATGCCGAAGTGCGACGCCTGCGGCGCGGTCTGGTATCCGCCCGCGCCGTTCTGCCCCGAGTGCTGGTCGCGGGATTTTTCGTGGCAGCAGCTCAGCGGCCGGGGTAAGGTCAACTCCTGGGTCGTCTTCCACCAAGCCTATTTCGCGTCGTTCAGGGACGACGTGCCCTACAACGTGGCCGAAGTCGAACTCGAAGAGGGCCCGCGGCTGCTGACGAATCTGGTCGGGGTCGCAAACGACGCGATCGAGATCGGGATGCCGGTCGAGGTGGTGTTCGATTCGGTGAGCGACGAAGTGAGCTTGGCGAAGTTCCGGCCGCGGCGGGCGTAAGGGATGGACTGCTGGATGAAATCGAAAATGATGGTGAGGTCGGGTTGAAACGTGGATTGTTCGGAGAGCACGTTCCGCTAGGGTTGGGGCGTCCGAGTCGGGAGCGCGGACGACGTTTATCGGAGCGGGCGGGACGCCCGCGCTCCCAGGAGGGCAGCTTACGGCGTGTAGGCGGTTTCGCCGTGCTGCGACAGGTCGAGGCCGACCTGCTCGTCGTCTTCGGTGACGCGCAGGCCGATCACCGCGTCGACGATCTTGAGCAGGATGTACGTCACTCCGCCGCAATACACCGCGGTGACCGCCACGGACACGAACTGAATCCAGAGTTGGCCGGGATTGCCGAACAGCAGGCCGTCGGCGCCGCCCGGATTGACCGCGGTCGAGGCCAGTACGCCGGTCAGTAGGGCGCCCAATGCCCCGCCCACGCCGTGCACGCCCACTACGTCGAGCGAATCGTCGTAGCCGAATTTGAACTTGACGCTGCACGCCGCAAAACACACCACGCCGACCGCGACGCCGATCACGATGGCCGACAGCGGGCCGACGAAGCCGGCCGCGGGCGTAATGCCCACCAGCCCGGCGACGGCGCCCGTAGCTGCGCCCAGCACGGTCGGCTTGCCGCGTGTCCACCATTCGGCGCCCATCCAGCCCAGCGTGGCCGCGGCCGCGGCGGTGTTGGTGGCGACGAACGCACCGACGGCAACCGCGTCCGCGGCCAGCGCGCTGCCGGCGTTGAAGCCGAACCAGCCGAACCACAGCAGGGCCGCGCCGATGACCGTGTACGGCACGTTGTGGGGCGGCATGGGTTCGGCCGGATAGCCGAGGCGTTTGCCCAGCACGATGGCCGCGACCAGCGCCGACACGCCCGAACTGATGTGGACGACCGTCCCGCCCGCGAAATCGAGCGCGCCCATGTCGCCGATCCAGCCGCCGCCCCACACCCAGTGGGCCAGCGGATCGTACACCAGCGTCGCCCACAGGACCGCGAACGTCAGGAACGCGCTGAACTTCATGCGGTCCGCGATGGCGCCGGCAATCAACGCCGGCGTGATGATCGCGAACATGCCCTGGAAGATCATGAACGCCTGGTGCGGCACGGTCGGCGCATAGTCGCTCGGTGCGCCACCCACGCCGACGAGTCCCAGCCAGTCGAGGCTGCCGATCACGCTGCCCACGTCCGGCCCGAAGGCGAGAGTATAGCCCCACAACACCCATTGGATGCTCATCACGGCCATCAGAATGAAGCACTGCATGATGGTTGCCAGCGCGTTCTTGCGCCGTACCAGCCCGCCGTAGAACAGGGCCAAGCCGGGCGCGGTCATCATCAGGACGATCGCCGAGCTGACCAGCAGCCAAGTGGTATCGCCGCTGTCGATCGCTGCGGCGTCCTCGGCCCAGGCCGGCGTCGTCAACGCCGCGAAGCCGAGCAGGCTACCGGCCGCGACTCCCGCGGCGCGTCCGGTCCGCGCGCGCATCCGTTGAAAACGTGTCATGTCGATGCCCTCCTTGCCCTCGCCGGCCGGGCGGGAGTCCCGACCGGTGTCGCTTGCCCTTCCCGAAAAGGCACGTTGCCGGAGAGATTCCCGTCTTCCCGCGCGGAACTTAGCGATTTGCCGCGGGGATTTGAAGCAACCGGCTGGGTGGGGAGTGACTCGGTTCGCAATGCTCGGGCTGATACGTTGGTGTGTCGGACCCTCTCCCTAGCCCTCTCCCGGAGGGAGAGGGGATAGAAAGCAAAGCCACCTCTCCCCCTCCGACCTTTCGGCGGGCTCAAGGTCCGAGGGGCGAATCTCCCAAACCCCCTTATCAGGAGGCTTTCAATTCCATTCCCTCCAGCAACTCCATCGTCGTGTGCTGATCTCCCCTGGGAACGCGGGTCTCTGGCCCGTAGCCCTCAAGTACGTTGAGCCTGTCGAAACGTACCCGGTACTCGCTCATTTCGACGGCTCAATGAGCACGGCGGATAATTCGAGCCGAGCCCCTACTCATCGTAGGCCGGCGGGACGCGGTCTCGCAGGGCGTACACGCCAAGGTAGAACAGCGGGGTGTCGAGCGCGGCGAATACCAGCTTGAAGGAGTACGAGGACACCATCAGCGGTACGAGTTTGTCCACGGAGTCGATGGCCGGGCCCAGGCCGCCCGAGGCGTACAGAATGGACGTGATGAGCGCGGTATCCACGATCTGGCTCAACATGGTCGAGCCGTTGTTGCGCAGCCACAGGTGCCGGCCTCCGGTGACGCGCCGCCAGAAGTGGAAGAGCGACACGTCGACCGATTGGGCGACCAGATAGGCGACCATCGACGCGGCCACGTTGGGCTTCATGAACGCATAAACCGTGTCGAACGTGGCCGCGGCGCCGGAGACGCCCGCGGCGTCGGGCAGGCGGTGGCCCAGCCACATCAGCGACAGCATGAACACGTTCATGCCGAAGCCGACCCATACGATCGATTGCGCCCGGCGTTTGCCGTATAATTCGCAGATCAGATCGGTCGCCAGAAACGTGAACGGATAGGCCAGCAGGCCGGCCGGAATGACGAACCAGCCCAGGTCCACGAATTTGGTCACGCCGACCACGTTGCCCAGCGTCAGTGACGTCAGAAAGACGCCGGCCAGACACGAGTACAGGACCTCGCGTCGATGCGGCGACCAGGCGCGGGGCGCGGGAGCCATGCCGGGCGTCAGGGCGCGGGGCTGGGTTCCGCGACGCGGCGTTCGACGAATTCCAGCACGCGGGCTTCCAGGCAGACGCCGTCCAGCCGGTCGATTTCCTGCACGCCGGTCGGACTCGTGACGTTCACCTCGGTCAGAAAGTCGCCGATGACGTCGAGGCCGACGAAATACAGGCCGTCGCGGCGCAGGGCAGGGCCGACGATTTCGCAGATTTCCTTGTCACGGTCGGTGACGTCGGCTTTGATGCAGGTGCCGCCGACGTGGATGTTGCCGCGGTTTTCGTCGGCCCGCGGCACGCGCAGCGTACAGCCGACCGGCTCGCCGTCCAGCACGATCAGCCGTTTGTCCCCGCGGCGCACCTCCGGGAGGTATTGCTGCGCGATGATGGCTTGGCGGCCCTCTTGCGTCAGGGTTTCGAGGATGGCGTTGAGATTCCGGTCGTCGCGCCGGACGTAGAACACCCCGGCGCCGCCGTGGCCGTCGATCGGCTTGACGATCATCTCTCCGTTCTGCCGGTCGAGAAACGTCTTGAGGTGCGCGGTGTCGGCCGAAACCAGCGTGGCCGGGATCACGCTCGGAAAACGGAGCGCGTAGAGTTTTTCGTTGGCGGCGCGCAGGCCGGCCGGGTCGTTGAGCACGAAGCAGCCCGCGGCCTGGGCCAGTTCCAGCAACTGCGTGGCGTGCAGGTAGGCGACGTCGAACGGCGGGTCCTTGCGCATGAAGATCGCGTCGAAGTCGGCCAGCCGGCCGCGGCGTTCTTCGCCGAACGTGAAATGGTCACCCTCCACGCGGCGGACCTCGATGCGCCGTGCCCGGCCCATCGCCTGCGCGTCCTCCACGTACAGGTCGGGCATTTCCAGATACCAGACCTCGTGGCCGCGGGTCCGGGCTTCGAGCATGAACGCGAACGTGGTGTCCTTGTCGATCAGCACGTGCCGGATCGGGTCCATGACGAAAGCCAGACGCAAGCGTTCCATTTCTCGGCTGCCTCCTGCGGGGTGCGTTCGCCGGTTCTTCATCCGTGTGGGGTCTTCGCCTCCCGACCCGTGCGCAACGAGGGCGGGATGCTAGGAACTCGACCGGCTCAAGGCAAGGGGGGAAACCGGACGGCGCCCCACAGGAATCGGCACACGCTCACCGCCGCAAGGCTGGCCGTCTCGGCGCGCAGTACCGAACCGCCCAAGCTGACCGAGACGAATCCCGCACGCCGTGCGGTTTCGACTTCGTGCGCGGCAAAGCCGCCTTCGGGTCCGACCATGACGTACAGAGACCGGCAGTCCGGGTCGGTCCGTGCGAACTGCTTGAGGTGCAGGGCGTTCTCGCCTTCCCAAAAGAAGATTTTCCGTGCGTTCTCCGGCGCGACTCTCAGTGCCTCGGAAAGCGACACCGGCGGGCGGATCGTGGGCGGCGGGTTACCGGACTGTTTGGCCGCGGCCTGCGCGATGCGTTGCCAGCGGGCGGTACGTTCCGGGCGCTTTTCGGGCGGAATCCGGGCGACCGTCCGCTCGGAGACGAACGGTACGATCTCGTGCACTCCAAGCTCGGTCGCCTTTTCCATGACCAGGTCCATGGCCGGCCGCTTGAGGACGCTCTGGGCCAGCGTCAGCCGAAAGCCATGTTGCTCTGCCGGTGCGGCGTGCGTCAGCGCGATTTCCGCGGCGTCGCGCGAAATGCTGCGGATGACGCCCCGATGAGTCGCCCCGCGTTCGTCGTGCAATTCGACTGCTGCCCCGACTGCGAGGCGCAGTACTTGTTTCAGGTGATGAAACTCGGAGCCGCGTAACCGTACCCGGTCGCGGACGATTTCCTGCGAGGTCACAACGAAGCGTCGCACGCCGTCCTCCCGCGTTCCGACTCTCTCCGCGAGCCTGCCGGCTCCAGCCGCTCAATTCCGGCGCAGGATCAAGGTCGCCCAATCGTCCTGGACGATCCGTTCGCGCAACGTCCAGTCCGGCCGGCAAAACGCTTCGAGCACGGCCGCAGCCTGATGCGACTCGATGCCGGACAGGATCGCGTGGCCGGCCCGGCTGACGAGGCGTGTCAGTTCGGGGTGCAGCGCAACCAGCGTGGAGGCGAAGATGTTGGCTGCGACGAGGGGGAACGGTTCGCGCAACGCGGACACGTCCGCGGCGCTGACGTGGACGTTGGTGACCCGATTCCGTTCGGCGTTCCGCTGCGCTTCCCGGCGCGCGTCGGGGTCGGTATCCGTTGCCCGGACTTCGGGGACTCCGAACTCGGCCAGCGCGATGGCCAGCACGCCCGAACCGGTGCCGAGATCGAGCGCCCGTGTCGGCGGCCCGTCTTCCGTGCAGAGCCGCTCGATTGCCTCCAAACAGGTCTTCGTCGTGGCGTGATGTCCGGTGCCGAAGGCTTGGCCCGGATTGATGACGATGGGAATCCGGTCCGACGGGGCGGGCGGCGATTCCCACGGCGGCAGGACGAGCAGCCTGCGGCCGACGGGCAGCGGGGGAAAATGCGCTTTCCAATGGTCCTGCCAAGCATCGCTCGAAATGACGGCGAACTCTGGCATGCAGCCGGTCAACGCTGGGTATTCGGTCGCAACGCCGTGGAGATAGCGACCGAGGCGATCGCGCAGCTTCGCCAAGTTCGTCTCTGCGGGAAAGAAACCTTGGACGACGGTCTCCGCGGGTGGCGGCGTCCCGGGCGCCCGCGCTTCCTCGGCGGTGCCCGACGAGCCCGCCTCGACGAGAAAATTCGCAACCGCGTCGAGCGCGGCGTTCGGTACGCGGAGCGACACGCGATGCCAGCGTCGGCCAGTCATTGCGAACTCACGAGCCCGACTTCCGCAGCGCCGGGCGTAACGGTCGTGCCGGCGGGTGATGAAGTTCGACGCCCGCCGTCAGGCCGGTGCCGCGCCCGGCCCGACGATCACCAGAGTCTGGGAAGTCGGTGTGAGATACGTTTGCGCGACTCGTCGGACGTCGGCCGCGGTCACGGCCCGGATGCGGTCGAGATACGACCGTCCGTAATCGTAGCCGAGGCCGTAGAGTTCGTTGAAGACCATCTCCTCGGCCTGCGCGGCATTGGATTGGAGCGAGATCTCGTAGCTGCCGACCAGACATTTCCTGGCTTGGTCGATCTCGTCCGCGCCGATGAGGTCGTCGCGGACGCGGGCCAATTCCGTCTCCGCCGCGGCCACGGCTTCGTCCACCTTCCCCGGGTCGGTGCCCAGATAGACGCCGAACACTCCGGGCGCCAAGCCCTCGATGTTGAACGCGGTCACCGAATAGGCCAGCGCCTGCTGTTCGCGAAGCTGGTAGAACAGCCGACCGCCCTGGCGCGACAGCACGGTCTCCAACACTTTCAGCGCGCTGCCATCGGGATTGTCCAGGCCGACGCCCTGAAACCCCAGTACGATGTGGGACTGTTGCCGGTCGGCCTCCTTTGTCGCGGTCCGAGCCCGGTCGGGGCGCGGTTCGGGTGGGGGGGGCGCGGGTGCAGCCGTTGGCGACAACCCGGACAGGCCGGCGTTCAGACGGTCTATCACCCGGTTCGTCTGTACGTCGCCCACCACGCCCAGCACCAGCCGCCGCGGGTCGAGCAGGCCGCGGTAGTAGGCTGCGGCCCGGTCTTGCGACAGGGTTTCCACGCTGGCCTGACTGCCCAGCGTCAGCAGACGGTAGGGATGGGCCTCGAACACGGTCCGGTAGAACAGGTCGAACGCGACCTGGGCCAAATCGTCCTCCCGATTTTTGAGTGCCAACAGGATTTCGCGCCGCCGCTTTTCCACCTCGTCGTCCGGGAAGGTGGGTTCCAGCAACGTTTCCAGGAAGATGTCGAGACCCCGGTCCGTATGCTCGGTCAGAAAGGAGCCGGACAGACCCAGACTGTTGCGGCCCGAAAAGCCGTTCAGCGCGCCGGCGAACGACTCGACCGTCTCCGCGAGTGCTTGGCGGGAGAAGGTCCGGCTGCCGCGCGTCAGCATGCCGGCGATGAAATTGCCGATGCCGGCCTCGTGTTCGGTCTCGAACAGCACCCCCCCGAGCGTGGCGGCCTGGAGCGCCATGACCGGGACGCTGTGGTGCTCCTTGACCAACAGCCGCACGCCGTTGTCCAGACGGTGGACGGTGACCGCGTCGTTCCGGGTGCGGTGCCGCCGCGTGGCACCATCCGCGGGTGGGCCGGTGCCGTTGGTCGATTGCTCCAGCCGGCGGCAGAGGGCGCCGATGTCGTCGACGCTCGGCACCGCGGCGTCCGGCGACCGGCCCAGAATGACGGCGTTCAGCGTCGTCGCGGAAAGATAGCGGCGCGCCACGCGCCGGACGTCTTCCGGCGTCACCGCGGCGAGGCCGGCCAGATAGCGGAGTTCGTAATCCGGGTCGGCGAACACCGTCAGAAAGTAGCCGAGTTGGCGGGCTTGGCCCTGGACGGTTTCCCGCCGGTAGATGAAATCGCCGGCCAGATTCGTGCGCGCCCGGTCGAGTTCGGCCTGCGAGACCAGCTCGTGCCGGTAGCCGAAGAGGAGGGCGAGGCTGCGTTCCAGCGCGGGGTGCAGCTTGGGGCGTTCCGCGGCCACGGCCACGATGAACAGGCCGGCATCGGCCGGCGTGTAGGCGCTGGCCGTGATCCAGTTCACGAGTTCGCGTTCGGCCTGCAGCGTCTGGACCAGACGTGAACTCTCGCCCCCGCCGACGATGAAACTGAGCAGGTCGAGCGCGAAGATGTCCTCGTGTTCGGCCGGCGGCAGCGGAAATCCGAGATACAGGTAGTCCTCCTCGACGTTCATATCGACGACGGACACGCGCGGCTCCGTCTGTGCGGGCTCGGCTGGCCGCGGGCGGACGGGGAGGGGTTCTCTCGCCGCGGATTCGAAGTGCCGCACCACCTCTTGCCGGGCGGCGGACGGGTCCAGGTCGCCCACGATCACCAGCGTCATGTTGTTCGGGTGATACCAGCGCCGGTAGAAGTTCACGACGCGCTCGCGCGTCAGCGCCTCGATGGTCTCGCGGTAGCCGATCACCGGCCGGCCGTACGGGTGGCGGCGAAAGGCCAACTCGAACAGTTCGGTCGCCGCGCGCGTGCCGGGAGAATCCTCGCCGCGCTTCCATTCCTCCATGACGACCTGCAATTCCTTGTCCAACTCGCCGGGGTCGAAGGTCGAATTGCGAATGGCGTCGGCGAGCACGCCCAGGCCGTCCGAAAAATGCCGGGACGCTACGACGACGTGGTACACCGTGTGGTCCGCGGTGGTGAACGCGTTGATCGTGCCGCCCGACGATTCGATTTCCCCGGCGATGGCGCCCACCGGACGGCTGGGCGTGCCCTTGAACAGCATGTGTTCGTGCACGTGCGCGGCGCCGGCCACGTCCGGCGTCTCGTCCGCGCTTCCGGCCTTGACCCACATCTGCACCGCCACGACCGGCGCGAAGCGGTCCTCCTGAATCGCGACCTGCAGCCCGTTGTCGAGCGTGAAGAGCAGGCGGGCGGAGTTCGGTTCGAAGGCTTGAGATCGGGCGGGAGGGAGAGGGACGGCACCGTGCGACATGGGGCCGGTGTGTCTCATAAGCCCGTGGCAGAGTCAATTGCGCGCGTTTTCGATGATATCTCGATTTGGACATTCCTGCCGCCCCGGTCGTGTAGAGGCAGGCTCCTGTTCCTGCCGTCCCCAAAGCAGGGCAGGCGCATCCTGCATACGTTTCGACAAGCTCGACGTACTCAGGCTCCGGCATGCCCGTCCCCAAAGCGGGGCAAGCACGGGAGGTTGCCCCTACAATTGGAGACTCGGGCTCGGCTTTCGGTCCAAGCGAAGGGACCGCCGGGGTGCGATGACAACGGCAGAAGTAAAGGAGGGAGAGAAAAAGGCGTGCGAGGAGGGGGACTTGAACCCCCATGGGTGTTACCCCACTAGTCCCTCAAACTAGCGCGTCTACCAGTTCCGCCATCCTCGCAAAAACCATGTGCTCGTATCGCCGGTTCCTCGCCGCTGGCCGAGGATTTCAAGGGGCACATCGTACCCCGCTCTCGATGGTGGGTCCAGGGGGAAACCGTTCGGCAGAACCGTCCTCCGACCGGCGTCATCTGACCGGCGAGGGTTCGGCGGGGACCGGTGGGAGATCGGGGATGGGCCGGCGGTGGGATGTGCGGCGCATCCAGCGCCGAAGCGTGCCGCGGGCGACACGGCCGGCGAGCGCGGGCGCGAACAGGCTGGACGGCGGCTCGATCATTTGCAGCACTTCTCCAACGCAGCGGTGCAGGTGCGCATCCTCGATCGAGACCTTGAGCAAGGCCCCCAAGTAGAGGCCGGAGAGCAGGAAGCCGAGAGGCCGTTTGCCCTCGGTTCCCGGGACGCTGAAGTCGGCACCGGTCGCCAGACCCCACGCGCCGGCTTGAATCCGCGCCTGTGCGGCGAAGAACGCGCGTGACAGGCCGGGGCGGCCGGCTGGTCGTATGCCGAGACACTCGTCCAGGATCGTGGCGGACAGGACGCCGGTGGTCATGCCCTGCCCATAGACCGGATTGAACGCGCAGACCGAGTCGCCGAGCGCAACGAACCCGTCCAGCGGGTCGGCCAGTTTTTCGTAGTGCCGCCAGCGGTTCGCCATCTGCCGGTTGGCGTACACCGGGGAAATCGGTTCGGCGCGGCGGACGGCGTCGGCCAAGACCGGGGAGCGCAGCCGGCCGATGGCGGTGTCGAAGTTGGCCTCGCCCCGCGGCGGGTAGTGTTTGGCGAAGCCTGCCAGGGTCACGATCCAACGGTCGCGTTCGACCGGGAACAAGACGCCGCCTAGCGGGTCCCGCGGCAGCTTCGAGTCCAGCCAGATGCCTTTCCACCACCATTCCCGCGGCCGACCTTCCGGGACCGGCGCTCGATACCAGCGCGAACTGTAGCCCGCGTGCGCATCGACCACGGTTTCGCGCGGGGTCCGGAAGCCGAGCGCTGACAACCACTCCGGGGCTTTCGACGTGCGTCCGCTGGTGTCCACCACCAGATCGGCTTCGAGCACGTCAGGGCCGCCGGCCTCACGCGGGACGACATGGACGCGGTCGATCCGCCGCGGGGCGTGCTGCGATACGCCCAAGCCGGTGACCGAGGTGCGTTCGGAGAACGAGACGTTCGTGTGTTCCAACAGCAGTTCGCGGACCGTGGACTCGATCAATCCGCGGCTGGCGAACAACGTGGACAGGCCGGTGGGGGTCCGAGGCTCCCACCCCCAGGTGCGCAGGGTGGCGAAGTCGTTGCCGAAGTCGATTTCGTGCGCACCGCGCTCCAACATCAGCCGGTCGAAATCGGGGAACAGGCGGTTGAGTTCACGGCGACCGCGCACCAGCAGGGCGTGGACGTGGCGGCCTTGGGGCACCCCGGCGCGTTCAGGCGTGCCCGTGGGCAGGGCGTCTCGGTCCAGTACCGTCACGTGGTCGAAATGGCGGCTGAGTACCCGTGCGGCACACAGTCCGACCATGCTGCCGCCGATGACCACGGCGTGGTTGCGGGACATGCGGTTCTCCCTGTTCTGTCGCCGTCAAGGGGCTCGACCGGGGACACTCGGCAGATAGTCAGTTCGCCGGCTGGTCCGCGGGAGGAGCTTCGGCCTCTGGCGCCGCAGCTTCTATCGGATCCTCCGAAGGGGTGACGTCCGCGGACGCGACGGATTCCTCGTCGAGCTCGACCGATGGGGTCGTGGCTTCCTCGCCGCTTTCGGTGAGGGGGATGCTCGTTTCGGCGTCGAGGGGCACCGCGGGCGGCGGGGCGTCGTCGAATAGACTCTGCGAGGTCCGGCGCGCCAAGCCGTAGGTCATGGACAGCGAGGTCAGCATGAACAGGATCGCGATGCCGGTCGTCAGCCGGGTCAGGAAGGTGCCGGCGCCCGAGCTGCCGAATACCGTTTCGCTGGAGCCTCCGCCGAACACGGCTCCGATGTCCGCTCCTTTACCGGTCTGGAGGAGGACGACGCCGATCAGAAAGAGGGCCGCGACGACGTGAATCACTATGAGCATTGTGTACAGCATGAGGAAACTCCTACGCGAAGCGGACGATGCGGGCAAACGACTCGACCTGCAAACTGGCTCCGCCGACGAGTGCGCCGTCGATGTCGGGCTGGGCCATGAGGCCGTCCACGGTATCGGGTTTGACGCTGCCGCCGTACAGAATGCGAACCGTGTCGGCGCTCGGCCGGCCGCCGAGTTCGGCCAGTGTGGCGCGGATGGCGGCGTGCACGTCCTGCGCTTGCTGGGGAGATGCGGTCCGGCCGGTGCCGATTGCCCAGACCGGTTCGTACGCGATGACGAGCCCGGCAACGTCCGCCGGTGACTGGCCGTCGAGTGCGCCGCGGATCTGGCGCGAGACGACCGCCAGCGTGTCGCCGCGTTCACGCTCGGCTAGGCTTTCGCCGACACAGACGATTGCGGCCAGCCCTTCACGTTGGGCGGCGCGAATCTTGGCGGCAACGTCTCGGTCGGTTTCCCCGCAATACTGCCGGCGCTCGGAGTGGCCGACGATGACGTATCGGCAGCCGGCCGCGGCGAGCATCGGGCCGGAGACCTCGCCGGTGAATGCGCCGTGCGTTTCGTGGTGCAGGTTCTGGGCGGCTAAACCTATGGAGGTGTCCTTCAAGACGTGCGCCGCGCTCTCCAATGCGGTGAAGGGAGGCGCGACCGCGGCTTCGCGGTCCGTCAGCACCCCGGCGAGGCGCGGCACGAGTTCGGACAGCAGGGCCGCGGTCTCGACCGCGGTGTTGTGCATCTTCCAGTTGCCGGCGATGAGCGGCACGCGCGTGGGCATCGGGCGTTATCCGAGTTGCCGGCCGACGAACAGGCTGACGTCGCGCATCCGGTTGGAGAAGCCCCATTCGTTGTCGTACCAGGACAACACCTTCACGAAATTATTCTCCATGACCTTTGTGAGCGGCGCGTCGAAGATGGACGAGTGGGGGTTGCCGTTGAAATCGACCGATACGAGCGGGTCTTCGCAGTATTGCAGCACGCCGCTGAGCGGCCCGTCGGCCGCGGCCCGCACCGCGGCGTTGATCTCGTCCGCGGTGACGGTCGTGCCGAGTTCGGCCACCAGGTCGACAACCGACACGTTGGCGGTCGGGACGCGGACGGCCATCCCGTCGAGTTTGCCTTTGAGTTCCGGCAGCACTTCGCCGACCGCGCGCGCGGCTCCGGTCGAGGTGGGGATCATGGACTGCGCCGCGGCACGGGCCCGGCGGATGTCGGAGTGGGGCAGGTCGAGAATGCGCTGGTCGTTGGTGTACGCGTGGACGGTCGTCATCAACCCGCGCGCGATGCCGAACGCCTCGTGCAGGACTTTGGCGACGGGCGACAGGCAATTCGTGGTGCACGACGCGTTGGAGATGATGTGGTGCGTCGCGGGGTCGTAGCTGGTGTGGTTCACGCCGTAACAGAGCGTGATGTCCGGCTCCTTGGCCGGGGCCGAGATGATGACCTTGCGCGCACCGGCCGACAAATGAAGCCCGGCCTTGTCCCGGCTGGTGAACAGTCCGGTGGACTCCAGCGCGATGTCCACGCCCAGATCCTTCCAGGGCAGCTTGCCTGGGTCGCGTTCCTGGATGATCCGAATCCGCTTGCCGTTCACGACCAGCGCGTCGGCTTCTGCCCGTACGTCGGCGTCGAGGCGTCCGTGAACCGAATCGTAGCGCAGCAGATGGGCCAGCGTCGCGGCGTCCGTGATGTCGTTGACCGCCACGAACTCGAGTTCGGACGTGTCCAGACTGGCGCGAAAGACGTTCCGTCCGATGCGTCCGAACCCGTTGATCCCTACACGTATGGGCATGGTTCCCTCTTTAGTTCCTCTGGTGATCGTGCGCCCGATTTTTTCATATTTCGCGGGCAGGCAAAAGCCCGTCCGCGGATGTGCGGATTGACTCCCCCGTTCGGGTATATTAGTGCTCTCTGGAACACACGTCCGGCGTTTCCGCCGGGCGCGCGGCGTGGAGCCGGGGCAAGCAGCGTGCAGCCGGGGAGGGGTGGAGCTTGGGTCATGGGTGCATTTCCTGAAGGTTCGGCGGTCCAGGCCGGTGCTTTGCTACATCAGTCCACAAGCATGCTTGATCTGCTGTCCGGGGCCGGACCGGTCGTCCTGGGCGTCTTGTACCTGCTGCTGCTCTTCTCCATCGTGAGCTGGGGCATCATGCTCTACAAAGCGCGCCAAATCCGCCAGGCACGACGCGAGTCCAAGCGGTTTTCGGACGTTTTCTGGGAACTGCAGGATCTGCCGGCCGTGCACGCCGCGGCCCTGGAACTGCGCGGCAGTCCGCTGGCGCAGATCTTTCGCGCCGGGTATCAAGAACTCGTGCGTCTGACGCGATCGGGAACCCCGGTACAGACGGACGCGGAGGACGGCACCGGGCAACGGAAAGCCTGGGGCGAGGACCGCGGGATCGACACGGTCGAGCGGGCCTTGCGGCGGGCGGTCCGGGAACAGGTGACGCATCTGGAGCGCGCGTTGACGTTTCTGGCGACGACCGCCAGCACTGCACCGTTCATCGGCCTGTTCGGCACCGTGTGGGGGATCATGAACGCGTTTCGCGGGTTGAGCCTGACGCGCACCTCGACCATTCAGGCCGTCGCACCGGGCATCGCCGAGGCACTCGTCGCGACCGCGATCGGCTTGGCCGCGGCGATTCCCTCCGTCGTGGCGTACAATCATTTCAGCCGACGGGTGCGCGTCCTGACCGCGGACATGGAAAATTTCTCGTCCGAGTTCCTCAACATCGCCGAACGTCACTTTTTGTCCACCAAGTCAGCGGCCAAGGACCGGCAGCATGGCGTTTGACGACCAGCAAACCGACACGCTGTCGCAGATCAACGTGACGCCCTTCGTGGACGTGATGCTGGTGCTACTGGTGATTTTCATGGTGACCGCCCCCATCCTCCAACAAGGGCTGAACGTGGAACTGCCCGCGGTCGAAACCGGACCGCTCGTTTCCGACACCGAGGAACAGTTGGTCGTATCGGTCGACCGGACCGGCCGGTTGCACCTGAACGACGCACCGGTCGACGCCTCCGGGTTGGCCGAAAAACTGTCGGCCATCGTGAAGTTGCGGCCGGACCGAGCCGTCTATCTCCGCGCGGACAAGGACGTCGTGTACGGCAAGGTCGTCGAGGTCATGGCAGCCATCCGAAACGCCGGTATCGTCAAGCTCGGCATGGTGACCGAGCCGTTTCCGCCGCGGGAAGATACCCCGGTAGCCACACCCGCCGAACGGCCAGCCCCCGAACCGTCATGAGCACGCAGATCCGAGCGGACGACGATCGACCAAAAGAGGTACGGCTCGGCCGGATGGTCTTGCTGTCGGGATTCGTCCACGTCGGCGTGCTGGGCGTGCTGTACACGCACGGCGAGTCGCGCCATTCCACGCCGCTGCCGGCGCATACCTATACCGTGTCGTTGATCGCGCCGGCCGTGGTCGCCCCCGTGGCAGAACCTCGGCCACTGGAACCTGTGCCCCCGCGAGCCGAAATTCCGCCGCCTCCACCCGCGCCGCCTCGAGCCGAGGTTCTGCCGCCCGAACCCGAGCCGCCGAAACTCGAACCCGTGAAGGAGGAACCGCCTCCGAAGCCGGCGGTCGAGAAACCCGAAGTGAAGAAACCGAAAGTTCAAATAGCCGAAAAGAAACCGTCACAACCCGCGGTCCAGCCCCAACCTGAAAAGGAAGAGAAGAAACCCGTAGTCGAGAAAAAGCCCGAACCTCCAGTCGAAGAACCAGCCGCCGAACCGCCGGTTCCGAAGACCGTGGAAAAACCCGAGCCGAAGAAGAGGGAAGAGACCTCGGCTCCGCAAAAACCGCCCGTGGAGGAAAGCCCCTCGGACGAGCAGCGCGACCGGCAGATCTTGGCCGCGTTGGATAAGGTCCGCAGCCGCGTAAAACCCGCGGCCGGGACCGCGGTCCGCGGGCTTCCTTTTCTGTTGTACACGAGGCAGGTGAAACAGCGGGTCCGGGAAAGTTGGATCGTCGCCCAGGAAAAGCCGGGGGTGAGCGCGGTCGTGCGATTCGGTATTCTGCCCAGCGGAGACATCGTGGCCATAGAACTGGCGCGCGGTTCGGGCGACCGGGTTTTCGACGAATCGGTCATACGCGCGGTCAAGAAAGCCGATCCGCTTCCTCCGCCGCCCGAGTCGTACCGTCATGAATTCACCCGCCAGAAAGTCGAGGTCGTCTTTGGCGAGACACGCGCGATCCGATAGCCGGCGAGCGGGCGGGGGCGAAACGCTCCGGAACCTGCTCGCCCGCCTACTTCTTCTCGGCGGCACGCTCCCGCTGGTGTGCTGGACGGCCACGGCGTGGGGACAGATTCGCATCCAGGTCCCTGAGCCCGGGGGTGCGGGCGTCCCGATAGCCGTGTCGCCGCTCGCCAATCCGTCCGGCGCCGAGGACGAACGCATCGCCGAAACCTTCGCCGACGTCCTGGCACGAGACTTGGAACTGTCGGGTCTGTTCCGATTGATTCCCCGCCGGGCGTACATCGAGCCCCCGGACAGGTTCGAAATTCCGCACGTCAACTTCGCCAACTGGACGGTGCTGGACGCCCTGGCCCTGGTGAAGGGCGCCTTCTGGCTGGAAGGCGACCGGCTGATGATCGAGGCGCGCCTGTTCGACGTCACGCAGAAGAAACAGATCGGCGGGCGCCGCTACCAAGGCCACCGCGACGAAGTGCAGCGCATGGCGCACCGCTTCGCCGACAAGGTGATGCTGTATCTGACGGGAGAAGAGGGACCCTTCAATTCCAGCATCGCGTTCGTCTCGAATCGGGCCGGCGGGCGTTTCAAGAATATTTACGTTTCCGACGTGAGCGGCAGCGAAGTGCAACCGGTGACCCGCGACCGGACGCTCAACCTGGGGCCGAGCTGGAGTCCGACCGGCGAGGACCTGTTGTTCATATCGTACAAACGCGGCGGCCCGCATCCGATGACGCTCAATCTGGCCAGCGGGCGGCGGACGCGCGTCTCCGCCCGGATTGCGTACACGGGAAGCTGGTCGCCGGACGGCGAGCACGTCGTGGTCAGCCTGGAGCGGGACGGAAATTCCGACCTGTTCCTGCTGACGCCGCGTGGCGGTCTGGTCCGCCGCCTCACCAATCACACCGGCATCGACGTGTCTCCGGCTTGGTCGCCGGACGGGAGTCGCCTGGCATTCTGTTCGAGCCGGAGCGGCAGTCCGCAGATTCACGTCATGGACGTCGCGAGCGGAAAGACGACGCGGATCACTTCGAAGGGGGACTACAACACCGACCCGAGCTGGTCGCCGAAAGGCGACCGGATTGCCTACACCGCCCGGGCCGGCGGCTTTCGGGTCAGGTGGATCCCGCCCGAGGGGGGCGTGGCAACCGAGATTACCCGCGGCGAGGATCCGTCGTGGTCACCGGACGGCCGTTATTTGGCCTTCACCCGCCGCGGACATATCTTCATGGTCAGCCGCGAAGGACACGGTCGTAAACAATTGACGTCGGGCAATGGCGATGATAGTAGTCCCGCGTGGTCGCCACGCCGTTCATAACCCCCCCGAAGATTAGGAGCACCTCACAATCATGAACTCCCATCGCATGCATCCTGCCTGGTTCGTAGCCGTCTTGATTACCGCCCTCGGACTGTCGGCCTGTCCGAAGAAGGCCCCCCAGCCGCTCGTCCGCAGCGCGCCGAGCACGTCGGATTCATCAATGAGCGAATCGGATGTCGAGACGCGCGTTGAGGAGCGGGTCGAAAAAGAACCCGAAGGCGGCCCCCTGAAGCAGATCTTCTTTGCGTACGATTCGTTCGACCTGTCGTCCGAAGCGCGGCAGACCCTGCAAGCGAATGCCGAGTGGTTGACGAACAACCCGGACGCGAAGGTCCAGGTCGAAGGCCATTGTGACGAACGAGGCGCGGCTTCGTACAATCTGGCCCTTGGAGCCAGACGTGCGCAAGCGGCCCAAGAGTATTTGATCGGATCGGGCATCGCGCCGGAGCGGCTTTCCACCATCAGCTACGGCGAGGAATTGCCGGTGTGTAACGACGCGAACGAGACGTGCTGGCGACAGAACCGCCGCGGCCAGTTCCAGATCACCAATCGGTAGTTCACCGGCGTCCGGCCCGGTTCTTCTCATCTCCCGTGAACGCGGTGCGGCGCATATTGTTGGCGGTAGCCGGACTCCCCCTCGTCTGGCTGGCCGGCTGCGCTACGCAGGCCGACATCCAAGAGGTGCGCAGCGAACGGGGGGCGCTCCGGTCCACGCTTTCGAATACGAACGTGGCGATCGAGGGGCTGCGGCGGGATATCGGAAAGGTGCAGGATCAGGTCACCGACCTCCGCATGCGGCTGGACCGCGTTTCCCAGACCGGAAACGACACGACTACCCGACTCGCCGAGTTGGACCGCGGGTTGACGGCGCTCGACACGCGGTTGCAGTCCGTTGAGAGTCGCCCGCCGCGGCTCGTTGAGGAGCCGGATGACCCTGCCGTATCGGAACCGAGTCCGGAAGAAGCACCGCCGCCATCGTTGCCTTTCGGGGGGACGCCGTTCCTGCCACCGCCGACCGCGGCCTCGGACACGACCGACACGCCGGTCTGCGACGACGTTTTCCGAGGGGCGTTGCAGCTTTTTCAAAACCGGAGCTATCCGGCCGCCATCGAGGGATTCCGCACGTTTCAGCGCCGTTGCCCCGACTCGGAGCGGGCCGACGACGCGCAGTATTGGATAGGCGAAAGCCACTATGTCCGGGAAGATTACAACCGGGCCATTTTGGAGTTCAACGACGTCCTGTCGTATCGCCGCGGCGACCGCGTGCCGGCGGCGCTCCTGCGCCAAGCGCAAGCCTTTCTGGCCCTCGGCGACAAGACCGACGCGCGGTTGATCGTGCAGAAATTGGCCAGCGACTACCCGGACGCCGCCGAATCGCCCGAAGCGCAGGAATTACTGCAGGCGCTGGGGCGCTGACGCGCTCGCCCGTTCCCCGCTTTTCCGCGGCGCGCGCATGAAGATCATCCGGCACGCCCGGCGCTCCGCACGGCTTCCGCATCCCGTCATCGGCCTCGGGAACTTCGACGGCGTCCATCTGGGCCACCGGACGATTCTCGGTCGCGTGGTCGAAGACGCCCGCACCCGCCGCGGAACTGCGCTCGCCATGACGTTTCATCCCCACCCGCTGACGGTTTTGCGGCCGCAGCAGCCGGTCGCCCTGATTCTGAGCCTGCGCGAGAAGCTGCGCCGCATCGCCGCGGTGGGCGTCGATGGGGTGATTCTGCAACGCTTCGGACTCGACTTCGCCCGACAGGCGCCCGAACGGTTCGTGCGGACGTGTCTGCTCGACACGGTCGGGGTAGAGAAGATTCTCGTCGGCCATAATTTCAGCTTCGGTCGCAACCGGGCTGGAAACGCCGCCTTGCTGGCCGATCTGGCGAAGGTCTGGGGATTCGAGGTCGAAGTCATCGGACCGGTCGCGGTGCGCGGGCGTGAGGTGAGCAGCACGGAGGTGCGCACGTTGCTACAGGCCGGCAAGGTGGGGGAGGTCGCTGCACTGCTCGGCCAGCCGTACGCGCTCAGCGGACGTGTAGTCGAAGGATTCCGGCGCGGACGGACGATCGGGTTTCCGACCGCCAATCTGCTGCCGCGTGGCACGGTGCTCTTGCCGAACGGCGTGTACGCGGTGCGCGTCGAGGTCGGGGGAACCGAGTACAACGCGGTTGCCAACGTCGGCGTGAACCCGACGTTCGGGAACGACCAGAGGACGATCGAGTCCAACCTCTTCGATTTTTCGGACGACCTGTACGGGCAGCGTATCCGCGTGAGCTTCGTCGAGTATCTGCGCGAAGAACGAAAGTTTCCGTCCGTGGACGATCTCGTGCGGCAAATCCGCACGGACGCGGGCCAAGCCCGCCGGCTACTGACCGCGGGCGAAGCCCCCACTCCGTGACGCTCCAACGCTTCCGGGTTCCCGCGGCTTCGGCGAATCTGCGCCTGGATTCGCTCGTCGCCGACCTGGGCGGGATCAGCCGGTCCCATGCCAAGCTCTTGATCGAGCGGCGGCATGCGTTACTCGACGGCGCACCGAGAAAACCGGCCTATACGGTCCGCGGCGGCGAGGTGATCGAGATACGGCCGCTGCCCGCGCAACCGACGGTCGCCACGCCCGAAGCCATCCCACTGGACGTACTGTACGAAGACGACCATCTCGCCGCGATCGACAAGCCGCCCGGTATGGTCGTACACCCCGCGCCCGGACAGTGGCGCGGCACCCTGGTCAACGCCCTGTTGTCTTATTGGGGGTGGGACGCACAACCCGACTCGTTGCGGCCCGGCATCGTCCATCGGCTGGATAAGGATACGTCCGGCGTCATACTCGTGGCCAAAACACGCGAGGTTCAGGCGGTCCTCGGCTCGCAGTTCAAGGCGTGGGAGGTAGAAAAAACCTACCATGCCGTGGTGGTCGGACGTCCGCCGCAGATCGAAGGCGTGATCGCCTTGCCGGTCGGGCGGCATCCGCACGACCGGAAGAAAATGTCCGTGCACGCTCGCAAGAGCCGTCCGGCCGAGAGTCGCTATGAACTGCTACGGTTTCGGCACGGCGCATCGTTGGTCGAACTGCATCCCAAGACCGGACGCACCCACCAACTCCGCGTCCACCTTGCCGCGATCCAGCACCCGATCCTCGGCGACACGATGTACGGTTCGCGCCGGAGGGAGCAGGAGCTGCCGCCCGCGCTGCGTCAGTTCCCCCGTCAGGCGTTGCATGCCAGATCGATCCGGTTCACCCATCCGGTCACCGGGAGTGAGATCATGGTCAGCGCGCCGTATCCCGATGACTTCGCCAAGCTGCTGGACAGCTTTTGCCTTGTGGAGCCCGAATCCTTTCGCTGAAGAGTGACGCACAGAATGATCCGGGGCCCGTTTCGACACCCCTCGACAGGCTCAGGGACCAAGCTCGACGGGCTTATGGTCGGTGGGCTCGTCGAACCGTGTCGGAGAGTTTTTAATCAGGAATTCCAGTAGATCGGTCGGGAGAATTTCAAGATCCTCTTGCGGCGCGATCCTTTTCGTTGACAGAAAGCCTGCCGTGTATTACCCTGCCCGCAATTCTCAGGAGACGGATCGTCTTCTGCAGACACCCCGATACCAAAGATTCACACCGCCCGCGTTCGCGGCGTCCCATCGACAGATTGTCCTTTAAAGACGAGCCACCGCCCGAGGCGGGGCGTCTGGCACAACGATTCTCAACACCACGTCCACGCGGGGAAGTACGGGAAGCCTGGAGGAAGGTATGGGCCGAACGACCACGAAGACCACCACGCAGATCACCGGCCTCGAAAAGGGGCGGCGGGAAGCCGTGCAGAACGGCAGCCGGAACGGCGATGCCGCCGTCCGGCAGGAAGCCGTCCGTGACGTCCGTCTGAACGGGGTGAGCGAGGACGGCGGCCTGAACCTCAAATCCCTCAAGTCCAAGAAGATCGGTCAGCTCGCCGAAATCGCGCGGAACTTCAACGTCGAGGGCGGATCGGGCCTGCGCAAACAGGATTTGATTTTTTCCATTTTGCAGGCCCAGGCCGAGCAGAGCGGGTTCATCTACGGCGAAGGCGTGCTCGAAATCCTGTCCGACGGGTTCGGCTTTCTGCGCTCGCCCGACTACAACTATCTGCCCGGCCCGGACGACATCTACGTCTCCCCCAGCCAGATTCGCCGTTTCCACTTGCGGACCGGCGACGTGGTGGCCGGTCAGATTCGTCCGCCGAAAGAGGGCGAACGCTACTTTGCGTTGCTCAAGGTCGAGGTTACCAACTACGAGGAACCCGAACGCGCGCGCGACAAGATTCTGTTCGACAATCTGACCCCGCTGTACCCCGAACGGCAACTGCGTCTGGAGAACGACCCGGAAGAGTACACTTCCCGCACGGTGGACCTCCTCACCCCGATCGGCAAAGGGCAGCGCGGGTTGATCGTCGCCGCGCCGCGGACCGGCAAGACGATGATGCTGCAGAATCTGGCCCACGGCATCGTACACAACCACAAGGAAGCCTTCCTGATCGTCCTGCTGATCGACGAGCGGCCCGAGGAAGTGACGGACATGCAGCGGCTCGTGCCCGCGGAGGTGGTCAGTTCGACCTTCGACGAGCCGGCCACGCGGCACGTCCAGGTCGCCGAGATGGTCCTGGAAAAAGCGAAACGGCTGGTCGAGCACGGCAAGGACGTTGTCGTGCTGCTCGACAGCATCACGCGCCTCGCGCGCGCCTATAATTCGGTCGTCCCGCCCAGCGGCAAACTGCTGTCCGGCGGGGTCGACGCCAACGCCTTGCGTGGCCCCAAGAAATTCTTCGGCGCGGCGCGCAACATCGAAGACGGCGGCAGCCTGACCATCATCGGCACCGCGCTCGTCGATACCGGCAGCCGCATGGACGAGGTGATCTTCGAGGAATTCAAGGGTACCGGGAACATGGAAATCCATCTCGACCGGCGTCTGATGGACAAGCGCGTCTTCCCGGCCGTGGACATCGGTCGCTCCGGCACCCGCAAGGAAGAATTGCTCTTGCCGCGCGAGGTCCTCAACCGGGTCTGGATCCTCCGCAAACTCCTGACGCAGTTGAACGCCGTCGAAGCCATGGAATTCTTCATGGACAAGATTCAGGGTACCAAGGACAACCAGGAATTTCTCGAATCCATGCACCAGTAGGACGCCGCGGCGGATTGCGGCGGATTGCGGCCTTTGGTACGTAGTGGCCGCCCCGCACCGTCACGGTGCCGCGCGGCGAAGGACGAACGCCAGGGAACGAAACAGCGAGGATCTCCGTTCATGTCGGATATTACGATCAAGCAGTTACTCGAGGCCGGCGTCCATTTCGGCCATCAGACGAGTCGGTGGAATCCCAAGATGAAGCCCTACATCTTCGGGGCGCGGAACGGGATCCACATCATCGATCTGCAGCAGACCGTCGGCATGTTGCGCGACGCCCGGAACTTCATTCGCGACCTGGTCGCGGACGGCGGTCAGATTATGTTCGTTGGTACGAAGAAACAGGCCCAGGAGGTCGTGCGCGAAGAAGCCGAGCGCTGCGAAATGTTCTACGTGCAGAACCGCTGGCTGGGCGGCATGCTGACCAATTTCCAGACCATCCGCAAATCCATCGACCGACTCAAGCGGGTCGAAGACATGTTGGACAACCCCGCGGTCGTGGAGGCACTGACCAAAAAAGAGTTATTGGGCATGAGCCGCGAACGCGACAAGCTGATGGGAGTGCTGGGCGGCATCAAGACGATGCGCAAACTGCCGGACGCCATGTTCGTCGTGGATACCAGGAAGGAAGAGATCGCGGTCCGCGAGGCCAACAAACTCGGGGTGCCGGTCGTGGCGGCGATCGATTCGAATTGCGATCCCGACTTGGTAGCGCAGAAGATTCCGGGCAACGACGACGCCATCCGCGCCATTCGGCTGTTCGCCTCGGCCATTGCCGACGCCGCGATCGAAGGACGCGCGCTCTACCAGGAACGCCAGCAAGTCGACCTCGACACGACGGAGCCTGCCGAAGACGAAGCGCCGGAACCGCCGGCGGACACGGAAGCCGCAACGGCCCCGGCCGAGGAACCCGCCGCGGTCGAGGAAGGGGGTGCGGCGTGACGGACGTCTCCACGGCTCTGGTCAAGGAACTCCGCGAACGGACCGGCGCGGGCATCGTCAATTGCAAGAAGGCGCTGGCCGAACACGGCGGCGACATCGAAAAGGCCATCGACTTTCTGCGGGAGAAAGGACTGGCCGCGGCGGCCAAGAAGGCGGGCCGCGCGGCTCAGCAGGGCGTCGTCGGATCCTACATTCACGGCGGCGGCAAGATCGGCGTACTGGTCGAGGTGAACTGCGAGACCGACTTCGTGGCGCGCACCGAAGAGTTCCAGCGACTCGTCAAAGACGTCGCCATGCAGGTCGCCGCGGCCAACCCGCGGTGCGTCCGTCGGGAAGAAATTTCGGACGCCGAACTCGAGCGGGAACGGACCGTTTACCGCGTGCAGGCCGAAGAGTCGGGCAAGCCGGCCAAGGTGATCGAAAAGATCGTCGCCGGCAAAGTCGAAAAATTCTACGGCGAAAACTGCCTGCTCGAACAGGCGTTCATCCGCGACCCGGGCAAAACCGTGCAGGAAGTCGTCAACGAGGCCGTGGGGCGGACCGGCGAAAACATCGTCGTCAACCGGTTTTCGCGTTTCCAGATCGGAGAGGCGGCGTCCGAGTCGGCCGAGTAGGCTGCATGGCGGACCCGTCGCTTCCATACCGACGCCTCCTCCTGAAGGTCGGGGGTGAGGCGCTGGCCGGCGAGCGCGGGTATGGCATCGACGACACCGTGCTGGCCCGGATCGCCGGAGAGGTGCGGGACGTGCGCCGGCTGGGGTGCGAAACCGCGCTGGTGCTCGGCGGCGGCAACATCCTGCGCGGGATGGAAGCCAGCGCGCGGGGCATCGCCCGGGCGACCGGCGACTACATGGGAATGCTGGCTACGGTGATCAACAGCCTCGCCATGCAGGAAGCCCTCGAAAAACTGGACGTCCCGTCCCGCGTCATGTCGGCCCTGTCCGTAGCGCAGGTGGCCGAGCCCTACATCCGACGGCGCGCCACCCGCCACCTGGAAAAAGGCCGCGTCGTCATCTTCGCGTCGGGCACCGGCAACCCGTATTTCACGACCGACACCGCGGCGAGCCTGCGCGCGATGGAGATCGGGGCGCAGGCCATCTTCAAGGCGACCAAGGTCGACGGCATCTACAGCGCCGACCCGATGCGGGACGCCAGCGCGGAACGCTATGGGAAATTGACTTACACCGAGGTCCTGCATCGGAACCTGAAGGTCATGGACGCGACCGCGATTTCGCTGTGCATGGACAACAATCTGCCGATCATCGTGTTCAGCATGCTGAAGCCGGGCAACATCCAGAGGGCCGTCCAGGGCGAGCCCATCGGCACGGTGGTCCACGGAGGAGCGGCATGAGCGCCGAAGTGCTGGACGAACTCACGCAAGAGATGGAGCGGACGCTGGCGTCGTTGCGGGGCGAGTTTTCCAAGGTCCGCACCGGGCGGGCGTCCACCGCGCTGATCGAAGGCGTCATGGTCCCCTACTACGGGTCGCCGACGCCGCTGCAGCAGATCGCGTCGCTGTCCGCGCCCGAAGCGCGGCTGCTGGTCGTCCAGCCCTACGAAAAAAACCTCATCGGCGACGTGGAAAAAGCTATTTATCAGGCCGATCTCGGGCTCGCCCCGATCAACGACGGCAAGGTCATCCGCATCCCCATCCCGGAATTGACCCAGGAACGCCGGCAGGAGTTCGTGCGCAAAATCCGCAAGATCGCCGAGGAGTACCGCGTCTCCATGCGCAACCATCGGCGCGACGCGAACGATCTGCTCAAGGCCATGCAAAAGGATAAGGACATCACCGAAGACGAACTGCACACCAGCCAGGAGCGGGTGCAGAAAGCCACCGACGAGTACATCGAGAAACTCGACCACCTGCTGAAACTCAAAGAGGACGAGTTGATGTCGGTATGAGCAACGTCAGTCTCGGCGACCGCCCGCACCCCGTTTCCAATTCAGCCGCTCTCTCCACGCGCGTGCCCCTCCTGAGCGAGAAAGACCGTTTACCCCGGCACGTGGCCGTCATCATGGACGGCAACGGGCGCTGGGCACAGCGTCGCGGCCTGAGCCGTATCGAAGGCCACAAGCGCGGCAAGGAAGCCGTCCGCAAGATCGTCGAAGCCAGCCGCGAACTCGGGCTCTCGTATCTGACCCTGTACGCGTTTTCGTCCGAGAACTGGCAGCGCCCGCCGCACGAGGTGCGCGCCCTGATGGGGCTGCTCAACCGCTATCTGCGGACCGAGATGCGGCGCATGATGCGCTACGACATCCGGCTGCGGGCCATCGGCAACCTGGAGCGGCTGCCCGCCAACGTGCGCAAGTCGCTCCTGGACGCGGTGGACGCGACCCGCGCCAACACCGGCCTGACCGTCATCCTGGCGGTGAGCTACAGCGCGCGGGAAGAGATCGTCTCCGCGGTGCAGGCATTGGCGCAGGACGTCCATGCCGGGCGGCTCGACCCGCGCCGGATCGACGAGCAGACCGTGGAGCGTTTCTTGTGGACGTCCGACATCCCGGCCCCCGACCTGCTCATCCGCACGAGCGGCGAATTTCGCGTCAGCAACTTCATGCTGTGGCAACTCGCTTACACCGAGCTGTACGTGACGGACACGCTCTGGCCGGACTTCGACCGCGAGGCGTTCGAGCACGCCCTGGCGGAGTACCAACACCGCGACCGGCGTTTCGGACGCACGTCCGAACAGTTCGCCGCGACCGATCTGCAACGTGCTGCGCGCTAGACTCCTGACCGCGCTGGTGGGGTTGCCCGCGCTGGTCTATGCGGTCGGCTTCGCGCCGGCGTGGGGGTTCGCCGCGGCGGTTCTGGGGCTGACCTGCATCGGGCTGGCCGAGTATCACACGCTGACCCGCGCGGACTGTTCTCTGCCGCGGTCGGTCGGCATCGTCTGGGGCGGCTCGGTTGCGGCGAGCATGCTGCCCGGAGACCCGGGACTGGTCGTCTGTATACTGGCGGCGGGTCTCCCGATCGTTTTCATCCTGAGCCTGCGCGATCCGCGGCCCGATCGAGCGGTGCGCACCACCGCGGTCTTCCTGTTCGGCAGCGTGTATGTGGGCTTTTTGTTTCCGCACTTCGTGTGGCTGCACCGCGGCCCGGACGGTCCGGCGTGGGTCTTCTTCGTCCTGCTGGTCGCCATGCTCGGGGATACCGCGGGCTACGCCGTCGGCCGGGCGTGGGGCAAACGGCCTCTCTTGCCGCACGTCAGCCCGGCCAAGACTATCGAAGGCAGCATCGGCGCGACGGGCGGCCACCTGGTGGCCGGCCTGATCGCCTGGCAGTGGCTGCTGCCCGGCCGCGGAGTGCTCGAACTCCTGAGCTTGGCGTTGGTCGGAGGCGTGCTGGCGCAGTGCGGCGACCTGTGCGAATCCGCGCTGAAACGGGCGTATGACGCCAAGGACGCCGGGCGGTTCTTCCCCGGCCACGGCGGCGTGCTCGACCGCATCGACAGTTTGCTTTTCCCCGCGGTCTTCATCCATTACTATATCGTCGTCTCGAATTGAGGGCGGACCCGAACCGAGGAGCAGGCAGGCATGGAATTGTCGACGTTCGAGGTGGTGTTGCGCGTGGTCGTGGTGTTCGGGCTGATCGTCTTCGTGCACGAACTCGGCCATTTCCTGGCCGCCAAGTGGGCCGGGGTCGGGGTGGAGCGGTTTTCGCTCGGCTTCGGACCAAAACTGCTCGGCCGGCGTGTCGGCGAGACCGAATATCTGCTGAGCGCCATTCCGCTCGGCGGCTACGTGAAGATGGTCGGCGAGGAAGCCGGCGAGCAGATCAGCGACGCCGACCGGCAACGCTCGTTCACCCACAAGCCGCTGGCCAAACGGGTCGTGATCGTCCTCGCCGGTCCCGCGGCCAACTTCGTCATGGCCGCGGTCGTGTTCAGTCTCGCCTTCGCCTCGTTCGGGCTGAACGAACCGGCCGTGCGGCCGCTGTTGGGGACGGTCATGCCCGACATGCCGGCCGAGACCGCGGGCCTGGAGCCCGGCGACGAAATCCTGGAGGTCGATGGCACCGGAGTCGCCACCTGGGAAGAACTCGCCGAGTCCATCCGTGCCAGCCGGGGCCGCCCCATCACGCTCACCGTGCAAGGCGCCGCGGGCGACCGCCGCACGACCGAGATCACCCCGGCACCGCGCACCGACCCGACGGGCGCCTCGACCTACGTGATCGGCGTGGAACGGGCGTCCACGCTCGTGCCCGTCTCGCTCGGCCATGCGATCGTGCTGGGCGTCGAGCAGACGTGGCTGTGGACGCAACTCATTCTGGTCAGCGTGTACCAACTCATCCTCGGCGAAGTCTCGACCAAAGAGTTGGGCGGCCCGATCCTGATCGCCCAAGTGGCCGGTCAGCAGGCGCGCTTGGGATTGGATTATCTGCTGCGCTTCACCGCGGTCATCAACGTCAACCTCGCGGTCTTCAATTTGCTGCCCATTCCCGTGCTCGACGGCGGCCACCTGCTGCTCATCCTGATCGAATTGTTCCGCGGCCGGCCGTTGAGCGACCGTTCCAAGGAAATGGTGATGCGCGTCGGCTTTCTCGTCATCGTGTCGCTCATCGTGCTGGTGTTCTACAATGATATTTCGCGTCTCGTCAGCTGAACCCCGCGTATGCACGTCCTGGGCGTCGACGCGGCCACGTCGATTGCGAGCGTCGGCCTCATCCACGACGGCCGCGTCCTGGCCGAAGCCGCCGGTACGTCCGCGAATCACGTCGAAAGCCTGCTCCCGCTCGTCCGCGGCGTGTTGGACCGGTCGCACCTCGCTCTGGACGACCTGGACGGCATCGGCCTGACCATCGGGCCCGGAGCGTTCTCCGGCCTGCGCGTCGCGCTCGGCACGGTGAAGGGCTTGGCCTACGCGCGATCGCTGCCCGTCGCCGGAGTTTCTACCCTGTCGGCACTCGCCCACGCCGCGACCGGCTGGACCGGGCGCGTGGGCGTGGTGCTGGATGCGCGCAAACGCGAAGTCTATGCCGCTTTTTTCGACCGTGCGGCCGACGGTCACGTCACGCGCCTGACCGAAGACGCGGTGCTTCGGCCCGACGCTTTACCCGTCGGCGACGCGCCGCCGTGCCTGTTCGTCGGCGATGGCGCCGAGCGGTACGCCGAGATTCTCCGCGGCGGGTACGGCGATGCAACGCGCCTGCTTCCGCTCGCCGGGTTGCCCCCCCGGGCGAGCATCGTTGCGCGTCTCGCCTGGGCGCGTTTCCGCCGCGGCGACTCGGATGACGCCGCCCAACTCGTTCCACACTATCTTCGCCGCCCGGACGCCGAACGGAATCGAGCCGCCCATGCCCCCGCCAACGATACGCCTGATCGCCGCGGTTGAAACCTACTTCGCCGACCTGCAGCGGGTTCGTGCGTCGGGCGGTGCTACCGGCGAGCGGTCGAGCTACGGCCCGCTTGAGAAGCTGCTGAACGCCGTCGGCAACACGCTCAAACCCAAGGTGTTTTGCGTCGGCGAACTGGCCGATCAAGGTGCCGGCCACCCCGACTTCGGCTTGTACGCTGCCAAACAGGTGCAGCGGGGCCAGCCGAAGCAGGGCCAGACCCCCGAACGCGGCGTGGTCGAAGTCAAAGCCCCGGACGACGACGCTTTCCTGACCGCGGCCGGGGAGCAGGTCAACCGGTACTGGCGTCGGTATCGGCTCGTACTGGTCACCAATACGCGCGACTTCGTGCTCGTCGGCGAAGACGCCAACGGGAAGCCGGCCAAGCTCGAAACGTTCCGGCTGGCGGAGAGCGCCGAGGACTTTGCCCGCGGGCTGGAAACGCCGCGCGTTTTCGCCCGGAAGGTTGGCGCCGGGCTGGGCGAATATCTGAGCCGCGCCTTGTCG
The DNA here is from genome assembly GCA_965200125.1 of uncultured Binatia bacterium (SeqCode). GTDB lineage: Bacteria > Desulfobacterota > Binatia > Bin18 > Bin18 > Bin18. The sequence continues at coordinate 1,117,598 of OZ241332.1, forward strand.
CATCGCACGGCCCTGACCGAGCCGAAAGATCTGGCGTGGCTGCTCGCCTCGTATGCGCGCGACGCGCTGCATCGGGTCGAAGCCGCAGGCGCCGCTCCGTCGTTGAATGCAGTGCGGACGGCGTTGGAAGAAGCGCTCGGGATTCGGTTCGAGGGCGAACGCGGAGGGCGGTTCTTCCGTTCGACGCTGGTGCAGACGCTGTTCTACGGGGTCTTCTCCGCGTGGGTTTTGTGGGCGCGATCCGGCAGTCCGAACGTTCCGCCTGGGAACGCGGGCGTCTCGCCGGCCTCCTTCGATTGGCGTACTGCGGTCTGGCATTTACGCGCGCCGGTCTTGCGGGCGCTGTTCCAGCAGGTCTCCGACCCCGGCCGGCTGCAACCGCTCGGTCTCGTCGAAGTCCTGGACTGGACCGCCGCGGCGCTGGATCGCGTGGACCGTACCGCGTTCTTCGCGCGCTTCAACGCGGGCGACGCCGTCCCCTACTTCTACGAACCGTTCCTGGAGGCGTTCGATCCCGCCCTGCGCAAGCAACTCGGCGTCTGGTACACGCCCGCCGAAGTCGTCCGCTACATGGTCGCCCGCGTGGATAGTGCACTGAAAGCCGACCTCGGCATTGCGGATGGCTTGGCCGCTGACAACGTGTACGTGCTCGATCCGTGTTGCGGCACCGGTGCGTATCTGGCGGAAGTGCTGTGCCGGATCGCGGCGAATCTGCAAGGCAAGGGCTTGGGTGCATTGGCGGGGGCCGCCGTCAAGCAAGCCGCAACTGAACGGGTCTTCGGCTTCGAGATCATGCCGGCGCCGTTCGTGGTGGCGCATCTGCAAGTCGGCTTGACCCTGCAAGCACTGGATGCCCCGCTCACGGACGACTCAACTTCCCCTTCGACCTTTCGACAAGCTCAAGGTCCCGCAACCGGGAGAGGGTCCCCCGCCGACCGCCCCGGCATCTTCCTGACCAACGCCTTGACCGGCTGGGAGCCGCGCACCACCAAACCGTTGCCCTTCCCCGAACTGGAGGACGAACGCGACCGGGCGGAACGGGTGAAACAGGCCACGCCGATTCTCGTGATCCTGGGCAACCCGCCGTACAACGGCTTCGCCGGCGTGGCGGTGGACGAGGAGCGGGAACTGTCCGAAGCCTACCGGACGACGAAGCAGGTACGGAAGCCGGAAGGGCAGGGGTTGAACGACCTGTACGTGCGGTTCTTCCGCATGGCGGAGCGGCGGATTGCGGAGAAGACGGGGCAGGGGGTGGTGTGTTTCCTCTCGAACTACTCGTGGTTGGACGGGTTGTCGTTCACGGGTATGCGGGAACGCTACTTGGATGCGTTCGACATGGTGCGCATCGACTGTCTGAACGGGGACAAATACAAGACAGGGAAGGTGGCGCCGGACGGGACGCCGGATCCGAGTATTTTCTCGACGCCGGGCGATCCGGTGGGAATTCAGGTCGGCACTGCGGTGACGACGCTGGTGCGCAAGGTCAATCATGCGCCAGCAGAAGATGTAGGTTTCCGGCATCTGTGGGGGCAAGCGAAGCGGGAGGTATTGGAAGAGACGGCGGAGACGGCACCAAGCGTACTGTACGAGAGGATCAAACCGGCTCTACCGCTGGGGCTGCCATTTGCACCAACAGCGGTCAGTGCAGGGTGGTTCGAGTGGCCGGCGTTGCCCGAGTTGTTCCCGGTGTCGTTTCCGGGCGTGAAGACCAGCCGCGATGGATTCCTGGTCGATGTCGATCTTACCCGACTCAAACAGCGCGTGGCGGAGTACTTCAACAAGTCACTGAGTCACGAGGAAATCGCGCGGCGGTATCCGAGTGTGATGAAGACCACGGCGCGGTTCGACGCGCGGGCCGTGCGGGAGACCCTGCTTGCGCGGGGAGGCCCGGACGAAACCGGGTTCATACGTTTCGCCTACCGCCCGTTCGACCATCGCTGGCTCTACTGGGAGGCGGAGACGAAACTGCTGGACGAGAAGCGCGCCGAGTATCGCCCGCAGGTCTTCGCGGGGAATCTGTGGCTCGAAGCACGGGAGCGGGAAGCCAAAGAAGATTTTTCACGGGGAACGTTCGTTCGGCACCTTGCAGACAATTTCGGAAACGGGCTGTCGAACTTCTTTCCGGCATGGCTGCGCAATGACGGGGGGATCGAAACCAACACTATCGACACCCACCGATCCAATCTTTCCGCCGCTGCGCAACGGTATCTCAACCGTCTCAACGTCAACGTTGAAGACCTGTTCCATCACGTCCTCACCGTGCTGCACGATCCGACCTACCGTGCCGCCAACGCCGGGGCGTTACGCATGGAATGGCCGCGCATCCCGCTGCCCGGCTGGCCCGACGGTGACGCCACAGACGCGGCGGAAACCATTGCCCAATCGGCGGCCCGCGGCCGCGTACTCGCCCAACTGCTCGACCCCGACACTCCTGTCCCCGGCGTCACCCAAGGCACGCTCCGCCCGGAAATCACTGCCATCGCCGTGCCCGCCACGACCGACGGGCGCAACATGACCGGCGACGACTTCGCCTTGACCGCAGGTTGGGGGCATTACGGAAGTGGCGACGCTGTCATGCCCGGCCGAGGCCACATCGAAGAACGCGCTTTCACCCCAGCCGAACAGGCCACCTTCGAAGGGGCGACCGGCCGGTCGCCCCTACACAACGCCACCACCTTCGACATCTACCTGAACGGCCGCGCCTACTGGCGCAACGTCCCGGCGGCGGTGTGGCGCTACAAACTCGGCGGCTACCAAGTCCTGAAGAAGTGGCTATCGTACCGCGAATGCACCATCCTCGCCCGCCCGCTGACACCGGCGGAAGTGCAGCACTTCACCGACACGGCCCGCCGCATCGCCGCGGTCCTGGCCCTAACTGATCCATGATGTATTCCCGTAGGTTGGATTAGCGAAGCGTAATCCAACAGGGGGCGGTAGGGGTGGTACCACCTGACGCCCGAGCCGAGGATGTCGGATTACGCCTCCGGCTAATCCGACCTACGGGTATTACGGTTGCTTGTAAGCGGTGAGCACAATTGTTAACGTGGGGCGGCAATTCTCATCGGGAGGAAGATGTGGGTATGAGCAGAAAACCAATTCCCAAGTTAGTCGTAAAAAGGCTGTTCAAAGAGGCAAACTCTCAGTGTCCACGCTGTGAACAAGCTGACGCTGACGTCGCTGCCCTCCAGATTCACCATATCAAGCCAGTTGCCAAAGGAGGGAGTAACGACGAAGAAAATCTGATCGTTCTCTGTAGCAACTGTCATTCAAAGGTCACCGCGGGCGAAATTACGGAAGCCGAAATTCTAAGACTCAAAATATCTCTCATGAAGGGAACCTCACCGCGGGCGAGCAAGAACACTAACGGCAAAGTTGTCAATTTTACGGGTGGGGCAAATAGTGGGATCATCGCAAACGAAGTAACGATGAAAACGCAAAAGAAAACGGTTCGAGTGAACCCTCCTCCAGGATCAATCGGGTCCAGCCTCGCTCATCGGAATTACATCAAGCACCTCATTGATCGATACCATGAGTTTAAAGAAGCAGAAATCGGAAAAGAACGAATGAATCACCCCATATTTTATGGAACCATAAAACGAAAATTCGGGGCGAAATGGGATATGATCGCGTTAGAGCGATTCGACGAATTATCAATCTACATCCAGACCAGAATAGACAAAACGAGACTGGGGAGAAATAAAAAAGCAAAGAACGTCAGGCGATACTCGACCTTTCCGGAACACCAGGAGAAGCCCCGTAGGTCGGATTAGCCGGAGGCGTAATCCGACATCCCCCGCTGATGGACTACCGTCGCGCCTTCGTTCCCGGCGCAACTTATTTCTTCACCGTCGTCACCGCACACCGCCGCCCGGTATTTCACCACGCCCGAACGGTCGCCTGCTTGCGCCAAGCATTCCACCACGTCCGCGGCCAGCGACCCATGACTGTTCCGGCAATGGTGGTGCTTCCCGATCATCTCCATTGCGTGTGGACCTTACCGCCGGGCGATGCAGACTATCCGACACGCTGGCGGCTGATCAAAACCTGGGTAACCCAACGGTGCGGCCTTGAAGACTCCCGCCGCGCGAAGCGGACCGTATGGCAAGCGCGGTATTGGGAACACGTGATTCGGGACGAAACGGACTACCGTCAACACGTGGATTATATTCATTACAATCCGGTTAAACATGGGTACGTCCACAAGCCGGGGGATTGGCCGTATTCGAGCTTTCGTCGGTATGTGAAGGCAGGGTTGTATTCGGAGGAATGGGGGAGGACGGAGCCCGTGTTGGACTTAGGAGTCGGGCAAGAATAGAGCGCCCGGGGGATGTCGGATTACGCCTTTGGCTAATCCGACCTACGGGTCTGGCGTTGCGCCGGGCCAAGGATATGCTGCTATGAGCAAGATGAAGGATCTGCACCGGACATGGAGTCGGGATACGGAGTATCGGGCAGCCTATGACGAACAGGGGCCGGAGTTCGAACTGGCCCGCGCGTTGATCGAGGCCCGGACCGGCGCCGGACTCACGCAGGCGCAACTTGCCGAGCGGATGAAGACGACGCAATCGGTGGTGGCACGGTTGGAAGGCGGGCTCGTTCACCCGTCCACCAGAACGCTGGGACGGGTCGCCGAAGCTACCGGCACCCGACTCAAGATCAGTTTCGAGGGCGGTTAGCCCTATCTGCTAAGGTTGGAGAAGGCTCCGACACCTGCACGCTCTCCGGCGCGGCCTTCGTCGCCTAGACACACCCGCGGAATTTTGGCATCTTTCCCCGCAATCTCGCCCGGTCGTTTGCGTATTCGACGGGCGGGCGACAGATTCGGAAGAGGGCGGGCCGCCCTCGTTTTCGTGTACGCAAAGAGTATGCGGCGCGTGTGCGGAACGGATCGATACACGCCACTTTGGAGGACCTAGCGCATGGCTCGCAAGAAAATCGCCCTGATCGGTGCCGGCAACATCGGCGGCACGCTCGCCCATTTGTGCGTGCTGAAGGGGCTCGGAGACGTGGTGCTGTTCGACGTGATCGAGGGCATGCCGCAGGGCAAGGCGCTCGACATGCTCGAAGCCGGGCCGATCGAGGGCTACGACGCCAGCATCGTCGGCACGAATAGCTATCGGGACATTGCCGGCGCGGACGTCTGCATCGTCACCGCCGGCGTGGCGCGCAAACCCGGCATGAGCCGCGACGACCTGCTGAGCATCAACTGCAAGATCATGAGCGACGTGTCGAACAACATCCGGGAGTACGCGCCCGATGCGTTCGTGATCGTGATTACTAACCCGCTCGATGCGATGGTCACGCTGACGCGGCGCGTCACCGGCTTTCCCAAGAACCGGGTCGTCGGCCAAGCCGGCGTGCTGGATTCGGCCCGCTATCGCACGTTCATCGCTCAGGAACTCCACGTGTCGGTGCAGAACGTCACGGCCATGGTCCTGGGCGGCCACGGCGACGACATGGTGCCGGTGCGCAGCTACTGCCAAGTCGGCGGCGTGCCGGTCGAAAAGCTCATCTCCGGTGCGCGGCTCGATGAAATCGAACAACGCACGCGCCAGGCCGGCGGCGAGATCGTGGCCTTGCTCAAGACGGGCTCGGCCTTCTATTCGCCGGCCTCCGCCGCGGTGCAGATGGCGAGCGCGTATCTCCAGGACCGCAAGCAGATTCTTCCCTGCGCCGCGTACCTGGAAGGCGAGTACGGTATCGACGGTGTGTATTTCGGGGTTCCCGTGTCCATCGGCGCCGGCGGGGTCGAGCGTGTGATCGAGATCGATCTCAGCGACAAGGAAAAGCAGGAGATGGCGGCGTCCGTCGGCCACGTCCGCGAACTGATTGCTGCCATGGACGGGATTCTGGCCGACGGCGCCTAACGGGCCACGAGGCGGGTGCGTATGAACATCCACGAATATCAAGCCAAGGACATCTTGCGGAAATACGGCGTGGCGGTGCTGGACGGCCGGGTGGCGACCACGCCGGACGAGGCCGAAGCCGCGGCCCGGGAGTTGGGCGGCGCAGTCTGCGTGGTCAAGGCCCAGATTCACGCCGGCGGACGGGGCAAGGCCGGCGGGGTCAAGCTCGCCGAATCGCCCGAGGCAGCACGCCAGCATGCGGACGCCCTACTGGGCGCCACACTGGTCACCCACCAGACCGGGCCGGAAGGCAAGGAAGTGCAGAAGGTCTTCGTCGAGCAGGGCTGCGACATCGCGTCCGAGTTCTACCTCGGCATGGTCATCGACCGTGCGACCTCGCGGGTGACCCTCATGGCCAGTTCCGAAGGCGGGGTGGAAATCGAGGAAGTCGCCGCGCGCTCGCCCGAGAAGATTCTGCGCGCGACCATCGACCCGGCGGCCGGATTCGCGGACTTCCAGGGCCGCCAACTGGCCTTCGGGCTCGGATTGCCCAAGGCCGCGGTCAACAAGGCCGTCACCTTCATGCGCGGCCTGTACGCCGCGTTCGTCGAGTGCGACGCGTCGATGGTCGAGATCAACCCGCTGGTGCTGACCGCGTCCGACGACCTGATCGCCCTGGACGCCAAGATCGGGTTCGACGACAACGCTCTGTTCCGGCACGCCGACATCCGGCAATTGCGCGACGTCAGCGAGGAAAACGAGAAGGAGGTCGCGGCCTCCAAGTTCGACCTGAACTACATCGCCCTGGACGGGAACATCGGCTGCATGGTCAACGGCGCCGGGTTGGCCATGGCGACGATGGACATCATCAAGCACTACGGCGCCGAGCCGGCCAACTTTCTGGACGTGGGCGGCGGCGCGACCACCGAGAAGGTGACCGAGGCGTTCAAGATCATCCTGTCCGACGAGAAGGTCGAGGGCGTGCTGGTCAACATCTTCGGCGGGATCATGCGCTGCGACGTGGTCGCCAACGGCGTGGTCGAGGCCGCCAAGCAGGTCAACTTGGCCGTTCCGCTGGTGGTCCGCCTGGAAGGGACGAACGTGGAACTGGGGAAACGGATTCTGGCCGAGTCCGGCTTGGCCATCATCCCCGCGGACGACTTGGCCGACGGCGCCAAGAAGATCGTGGACGCCATCGGGGCGTGAGCCGCGGCGAGGAGTAGGGCGTGAGCATTCTGGTGAACAACGACACGAAGGTGCTGACCCAGGGCATCACCGGCGCGACCGGCCAACTGCACACGCGCGGCTGCCGCGACTATGGGAGCCGAATGGTGGCCGGCGTGACCCCGGGCCGCGGAGGCAGCGACTTCGAAGGGATTCCGATCTTCAACACCGTGGCTGAGGCCGTGGACGCGACCGGCGCCAACGCGTCGGTCATCTACGTGCCGCCGCCGTTCGCCGCGGACGCGATCATGGAGGCCGTGGACGCCGAGGTGAAACTGGTCATCTGCATCACCGAGGGCATTCCGGTGCTCGACATGGTGCGCGTCAAGCGATACCTGACCGGCAAACGATCGCGTCTGATCGGCCCCAACTGCCCCGGGGTCATCACCCCGGGCGAGTGCAAGATCGGCATCATGCCCGGCTACATCCACACCCCCGGACCGGTCGGCGTGGTCTCGCGCAGCGGCACGCTGACCTACGAGGCGGTCCACCAACTCACCCAACTCGGCATAGGCCAATCGTCGTGCGTGGGCATCGGCGGCGACCCGGTGAACGGCACCGGCTTCATCGACGTCCTGCGCTTGTTCCAGGACGACCCGGATACCAAGGGCGTCGTGCTGATCGGCGAGATCGGCGGCACCGCGGAAGAAGAAGCCGCGGCCTTCATCAAGGCGCACATGACCAAACCCGTCGCCGCGTTCATCGCCGGGCAGACGGCACCCAGGGGCAAGCGCATGGGCCACGCCGGCGCGATCATCGCCGGCGGCAAGGGCACCGCGGCCGAGAAGGTGCAAGCCTTTCGCGACGCCGGCGTGGCGATCATTTCCAGCCCGGCCGAGATGGGGAAGACCCTGGCCGCGGTCATGGAGTAGCGGCCCGAACGCGGCGCCGGCCTGCCTGCCCGCTTCGGTTTCGCTCCCGCCCGGCAGTTGCCATGCCGCCCCGGCCCGCTTCCAGCCCGCAACGGCTCTTCGAACTCGGGGAGCGCGCCCGCGGCCGTAGCCGGTTCGCCGACGCGCTGGAGTATTATCGCCGGGCAATCCGCGCCGCGAAGACCGAACACGCCGAAGTCTGGCAACTGGACGCCCGGCTCGGGGCGGCCGACTGTCTACGGATGCAGGGCCGGTACGGGTTGGCGGCCCGCGCGTACGAACGGGCGCGGCAGTTGGCCGAGCGGCTCGACGACAGTCAGGGGAAAGCCGACAGTCTTGCCGGCCTGGGCTTGAGCGTCCGCGCGCGCGAAAACCCCGCACACGGCCTGCCGTATCTGAACGAAGCGGGCCGGCTGTACCGCGGGGCTGGCGTCCGCGAGCGGGAGAGCTTCGTCTCGTGGGCGTTGGGAAGCACGTACCGTTTTTGTGGCGATTTGCGAAAGGCCCGGACCCATTTTACGCGCGCGCTGCGGCTGTCAGTTCGCACGGGCGACGCCGGGGCCGCTGGCTACGCCCTCTGCGGGCTGGGCGGCGCCGCGCGCCTGATGGGCCGGTTCGCGGAGACGCAGCAGCACTATGCCGACGCCCGCGACGTGTTCGAGGCCGAAGACGACGTCTATGGCCGCGCGTATGCGGGCTGCGGACTGGGCAACGCCGCGCGCATGCGGGGCGAATTTTCCGCGGCGCTGCGGCTGTTCCGCACCGCGGAGCGGCTGTACACCCGCATCGGTGACAAGGCCAGCTTCGCGTACACGGTCTGGGCCATGGCGACCGTCCATAAGATGCAGGGCGACTATGCGCGCGGCGCCGCGGCCTTCCGCCGCGCGCTGCAACTCTTCCGGCAGACCCGAGACGTACGCGGCGCGGTCTATTGCCGGCTGGGGAGTGGCGAGTTGGCTTTGCTACAGGGACGCCGGAAGCAGGCTCGGGCCGCGTTCCGTCGCTGCCACGAACTCACGCAGCAACACGGCTACCAAGCCGAAGCATGCCACGCTCAGGCCGGCTTGGCTCTGCTGGACGACACCGCGGACTGGCGCGCGGTGCGTCGGGCGTATCGGAGTTGCGGGCTGCACTTCACCCCGCCGCCCGCGCCGTTGAATCTGCCGTGAAGCGGACGGCGGAAACCAATCCGCTATGTTTGTCTGGCGTTCCGTCTTCCGCGGCGAGTGTCACGCCCATCGGCAAGTAGCAGTGAAAGGAAATTGCATACAGAATGACCCCGTCTCCGTCGTCATCCCCGCGAAAGCGGGAATCCGTGAAGATGGATACCTGCTTCCGCAGGTATGACGGGGAGAATCGATTGCCGTACCGTCTTGTATGGAATCTTCCGATACAACGAACGCTTCTCTGGAAAGGCGGCGTATGATCGAACGAACCCTGTCCATCGTCAAACCGGATGCGGTCCGCAAGAACGCGGTCGGTGCAATCCTGTCGCGCTTCGAGGCGGCCGGCCTCAAGATCGTGGCAACCAGAATGGTCACCCTGAGCAAGACCCAGGCGCAGGGATTCTACGCGGTGCACAAGGAGCGCCCGTTCTTCGACAGCCTCACGACGTTCATGTCGTCCGGCCCGATTCTGGTCAGCGTATTGGAAGGCGAAGACGCGGTTCGCGCGCACCGCGACCTCATGGGCGCGACCAACCCGGACGAGGCGGCCGCGGGGACGATCCGCAAGGACTTCGCTACCAACATCGAACAGAACGCGGTCCACGGCTCGGACGGGCCGGAGACCGCGGCCTGGGAGATCGGCTATTTCTTCGGCGGAATCGATCTCGTCTGAACCCGGCCTCCCGCACGGCATGGACCTCAAGAATTTCACCAAGGCCGAGTTGGAAGACTGGCTCGCCGGCCGCGGCCACAAACCGTACCGGGCCGCCCAGATTCTTCACTGGCTCTACCGCGGACGGACCGCCGACTTCGTCCGTATGAGCAACCTGTCCGCGGCCCTGCGCGGAGAACTGGCGGACGAGTTCCACGCGCCGCGGCCCGTCTGTCTGACCTGGACGACGGCGACCGACGGAACCGGGAAATATCTGTTCGGCTTGGCCGACGGCAGCCGGATTGAGAGCGTGTTCATCCCCAGCCCGACGCGCCGCACACTGTGCATTTCGTCGCAGGCGGGCTGCGGCATGGGATGTCGATTCTGTGCGACCGCGGCACTGCGGCCCGCGCGCAACCTGAGGGCCGCGGAAATGGTCGGCCAAGTGTGGGAAGTCCGCAACCTCCGGCCCGAAGCAGACGCGCCGACGAACGTGGTCTTCATGGGCATGGGCGAGCCGCTGGCGAATTACGACGCGCTGCTGAAGGCGGTAACGATCCTCACCGCGGAGTGGGGGTTCGCGCTACCGCCCCGCCGCGTCACGGTCTCGACCGTCGGCCTCGCGCCGCAAATGGAGCGATTGCTGACCGACACCAAGGTCAACCTGACGGTTTCGTTGGGCGCCACGACCGATACGCTGCGCAGCCTGCTCATGCCCGTCAACCGGCGCTATCCCCTGGCGCGCCTGCTGGCGGCCTGCCGTGCGCCCGCGGCCGGGGCGCGGACCCGCATCACGTTCGCGTACACCCTGCTCGACGGGATCAACGACGCCCCCGCGGACGCCAAGCGGCTGGTGTCCCTGCTGCACGGCGTGCGCGCCAAGGTCAATCTCATCCCGTTCAACGCGTTTCCCGGAGCGCCGTTCCGCCCTACGCCGCGGCAGCGGATGCTGGAGTTCCGCCATCTGCTGATCGAGCGGGGCATTCATGCCAGCATCCGCGAAAGCCGCGGGCAGGACGTGCAGGCCGCGTGCGGGCAACTCGCCGCGGCCCGGCCGGCCGAACCACACTCCGGCCCGTGGGTGGACGTACCGCGGGCACCCGTGCAGAGGGAGGCATCCCCGACATGCTGACCCTCGGCGTCATCGGCGGCAGCGGGCTGTACGAAATGGACCGTATTCGCGGGGGAAGCTGGCAGACCGTGGAGACCCCGTTCGGCGCGCCGTCCGACCAGTTCTTCGTCGGTGAACTGGACGAGGTGCGGGTCGCGTTTCTTCCGCGGCACGGCCGCGGACACCGACTGCTGCCCTCGGAGTTGAACTTTCGCGCCAACATCTACGGCATGAAGACGCTGGGGGTGCGCCGGCTGATCGCGGTGAGTGCGGTCGGCAGCCTCAAGCAGCACATCGCGCCCGGCCACCTCGTACTGCCGGACCAGTTCATCGACCGCACGCGCGGCAGGATCGGCACCTTCTTCGGCCGCGGTATCGTCGCGCACGTGGCGTTCGCCGACCCGACGTGCCCGGTGCTGACCGACGTGCTCGCCGCGGCGAGCAGCGGGCTGAACGTGACCGTCCACCGCGGGGGAACGTACGTGTGCATGGAGGGGCCGCAGTTCTCCACGCGCGCCGAGTCGTTGCTCTACCGAAGCTGGGGCGCGGACGTGATCGGTATGACCAACCTGCAGGAAGCCAAACTCGCGCGCGAGGCCGAGATGTGTTTCGCAACGCTCGCCCTGGCGACCGACTACGACTGCTGGAATACCGACGCCGGCGACGTGGTGATCGACGAGGTGCTCGCCATTCTGCACGACAACGTGGAGACCGCCAAACGCATCGTGCGCGACGCCGCGGGGCGGCTGTCTCCCGATCGGACGTGCGCATGCGAGTCGGCGCTCGAAAACGCCATCATCACAAACCCGGCGCAGATCCCCACAGAGACGAAACGCGAACTCCACCCCATCATCGGGAAATATCTGAAGAGCGAACCCAAGGGGGAACAATGAGCATCGTGGTGGTCGGCTCGGTGGCGCTCGATTCCATTCATACGCCGACGGGTAGCGCCGAGGACGTGCTGGGCGGCTCGGCAGCGTATTTCGCAGTCGCGGCCAGCTATTTTTCCAAGGTGCATGTCGTGGCCGTGGTGGGCGAGGATTTTCCCGCGGCCGCACGCGACGCGCTGACGTCGCCGAACATCGACCTGGACGGGCTGGAAGTCCGTGCCGGTCGGACGTTCCGCTGGACCGGCCGCTACCACGAAAACCTGAACGTCCGCGATACGCTCGACTTGCAGATGAACGTCGTCGCGGACTTTGCGCCCACCCTGCCGGCCGCCTCCCGTACGGCGCCGTTCGTGTTTCTGGGCAACATCGATCCCGGCCTGCAAGCCCGGGTGCTGGATCAGGTCGAAGGGGCGGACCCGCGGCCGCTGATCGGTTGCGACACCATCGGCCACTGGATCGAACACGACCGCGCCGCGCTCGAAGCCGTCATGCGGCGCGTCGACGTGCTGATCATCAACGACGAGGAGGCGGGCATGATCAGCGGCGAGGCCAACACCGTCAAGGCGGCGCGCCGGATACTCGACATGGGGCCCAAGACCCTGCTCGTCAAACGCGGCGAATACGGGGTGCTCCTGTTTTCGCCGCAATCGGTCTTCGCGGTACCGGCCTATCCCCTGGAAGAGGTGATCGATCCGACCGGCGCGGGCGACTCGTTCGCCGGCGGATTTCTGGGCTGTCTGGCGCACACCGGGGACGTGTCCGAGGCCGGGATGCGGAAAGCGATCGTCTACGGCAGCGTGGTGGCGTCGTTCACGGTCGAGGATTTCAGCCTGCGTCGCCTGCTCGCTCTGGACCGGGACGCCATCGAACGCCGCTACCGGCAGTTCGTGAGCCTGACCGAGTTCTGACGCGCCGCGGTCTTCCCCGAGCATGGACCTTTCCATCGTCGTCCCGGTCTATAACGAAGTCGACAACCTGCGCCCCCTGTGCGAACGGATACACACGGCGTTGGCCGAGGCCGGTCGGGAGTACGAGATCATTCTGGTGGACGACGGCAGCTGGGACGGCAGCAGCGAACTGCTCGCCGAACTGCACGCGGAGGACGCCACGCTGACAGTGCTGCGCTTCCGGCGCAACTTCGGCCAGACCGCGGCGCTGGCCGCGGGGTTCGCGCACGCGCGGGGCGCGGTGATCGTGTCGCTCGACGCCGACCTGCAGAACGACCCGCTGGACATCCCGCGGCTGCTCGCCAAGCTCGACGAGGGCTACGACCTGGTCAACGGCTGGCGCGCCGACCGCCGGGACCCGTTCCTGCGCCGGCGGCTGCCGTCGCAAATCGCCAACGCGCTGATCGCCCGGGTCACGCGAGTCAAGCTGCACGACTCCGGCTGCACGCTCAAGGCGTTCCGGCGCGACGTGGCCAAAGGGATCAAACTGTACGGAGAGATGCACCGCTTCATTCCGGCCCTGGCCGCGGACATGGGGGCGCGCCTCACGGAAGTGCCGGTCGCCCACCATCCGCGGACGCACGGCGCGTCGAAATACGGACTGACCCGCACGCTGCGCGTCGTGTTGGACCTGCTCACCATCAAATTCCTGTCCAGCTACGCCGAGCGGCCCAGCCACCTGTTCGGCCTGTTGGGTCTGCTCGGCGTGCTGGCCGGCGGCGGAATCACGACCGTCCTCGGCGTCCAGCGGCTGTTCTTCGGGGTGGCACTGGCGAATCGCCCGCTGCTGTTGTTGGGGATTCTGCTGCTGGTCACCGGGGTGCAGTTGATGACGACCGGGCTGATCGCCGAACTGTTGTCGCGCACCTATCACGAGAGTCAGGACAAACCCGTCTATCTCATCAAGGACGTGCTGGATTAGCGGCCCGGTTGCATGTCCACGCTGTCGGTCCGGGAGGAACGTCATCGCACGCATCGTCATCACGGGTGGGGCCGGGTTCATCGGCTCCCACCTGTGCGAACGCTTTCTGGCCGACGGGGACGAGGTGATCTGCCTCGACAACCTGAGCACCGGTGCCGAAGCTAACGTCGGGCATGCGTTCGGGGCGCCGGGTTTCACCTTCGTGCGGCAGGACGTGACGAATTATCTGCACGTGCCCGGGCCGGTTGATGCGATCCTGCATTTCGCCTCGCCGGCCAGTCCGATCGACTATCTCGAACTGCCGATCCAGACCCTGAAGGTCGGCTCCCTCGGCACCCACAACGGACTCGGCCTCGCAAAGCTCAAGCAGGCCCGTTTTCTGCTGGCGTCCACGTCCGAGGTGTACGGCGACCCGCAGATTCACCCGCAGGTGGAGGACTATTGGGGCCACGTCAACCCGGTCGGCCCGCGCGGCGTGTACGACGAGGCCAAACGCTTCGCCGAGGCGCTGACCATGGCCTACCACCGCGCCCACGGCCTGCCCACGCGGATCTGCCGGATATTCAACACGTTCGGCCCGCGCATGCGCCTCCGGGACGGGCGCGTGGTGCCCAACTTCATTCGGCAGGCGCTGCGCGGCGAGCCGCTGACGGTCTATGGCGACGGCAGCCAGACGCGCAGCTTCTGTTTCATCGACGACCTGATCGAAGGCATCGTGCGGCTGCTGCGCAGCGAGTGGACGGACCCGATCAACCTGGGCAACCCGCACGAGATGTCGGTCGTGCAGTTCGCCGAGACGGTGTTGCGGCTGACCGGGAGCCGCAGCCGGATCGAGTTCGCCCCGCTGCCGACCGACGACCCGAAAGTCCGGCAGCCCGACGTCGCTGCGGCGCGGCGCGTTCTGGACTGGGAGCCGAAGGTCTCCCTGGAAGACGGGCTCGCCAAAACCATCGCGGATTTCGAGGAACGGCTGTGAGCCGTCCGGTGCCGTTGCAACAGAGCTTTCGGAGATCCCTCCGAGCTTGGTCGAGAGGAGAGACAGGATGAACATCGTGGTGACCGGCGGGGCCGGCTTCATCGGTTCGCACGTGGCCGAGGCGTATCTCGCCGCGGGGCACGCGGTCTGGGTCGTGGACAATCTGGCGACCGGCAAGCGTGACAACGTCCCCGCCGGTGCGCGCTTCGTCCACGCGGACATCAACGACGAGGCGGCCCGGCGCCTGCTCTCCGACGAGCGGATCGAGGCCGTCAACCACCACGCCGCGCAAATGGACGTGCGCCGCTCGGTAGCGGACCCGTTGTTCGACGCGCGATCCAACGTGCTCGGCTTGCTCAACCTGCTGGAGGGGGCGCGCGAAGCCGGCTGCCGCACGTTCGTCTTCGCGTCGTCCGGCGGGACGGTCTATGGCGAGCTGACCGCGTTTCCCGCCACCGAAGAACATTCCACGCATCCGATCAGCCCGTACGGGATCAGCAAGCTGGCCGGCGAGCATTACCTGGATTTCTATCGCCTCGAATACGGTCTGCGGACGGTCTCGCTGCGCTACGCCAACGTGTACGGGCCGCGCCAGGACCCGCACGGCGAGGCCGGTGTGGTCGCCATCTTCAGCCAGGCGTTGCTAGACGGCCAGCCGATCACGATCAACGGGGACGGCACGCAGACGCGCGACTACGTCTTCGTCGCCGACGTGGTGCGGGCCAACCTGGCGGCGCTGACGACCGACGTGCACGGGCCGTTCAACGTCGGCACCGGGGTCGAGACCGACGTGAACGCCCTCGCCGCGCATTTGCAGCGGCTCACCGGCGCGACCGACCGCGCCCGGCACGGCCCGGCCAAGCCCGGCGAGCCGCGCCGCAGCGTCTTGGACTGCAGGCGCGCGGCCCGGATGCTCGGCTGGATGCCGGCGGGCGCGCTGGCGGACGGACTGGAAGCGACCGTCGCGTTCTTCCGGGGGTGATTCGCCACCTCCGTCGCGGCACCGCGGGCCGGGTATGGACGTCCAGCGCATACGGAATTTCTGCATCGTCGCCCACATCGACCACGGCAAGTCGACGCTGGCCGACCAACTGTTGTCGCAGACCGGGTCGATCGGCGCGCACGACAGCGGCGCGCAGTTCCTGGATACGATGGACCTGGAACGGGAGCGCGGCATTACGATCAAGGCGCGCACCGTCCGGCTGCGGTATCGGGCGCACGACGGCGAGGACTATGCGCTCAACCTGATCGATACGCCCGGCCACGTCGATTTTTCCTACGAGGTGTCGCGGAGTCTGGCGGCCTGCGAAGGTGCGATTCTGGTGATCGACGCCACGCAGGGCGTCGAGGCGCAGACCGTGGCGCACGCCTATCTGGCGCTCGACAACGGGCTCGAACTCCTGCCCGTCATCAACAAGGTCGATCTGCCCAGCGCCGACCCGGATCGCGTGCGGCGCGAACTGGAGGACGTCATCGGCCTGGACGGGAACGACGCGATCCTGGCCAGCGCCAAGCAGGGCCGGGGCATTCCCGACGTGCTGGAGGGCATTCTGCATACCGTGCCGGAACCGCACGGCGACCGGACGGCCCCGGTCAAGGCGTTGCTGTTCGACAGTTGGTTCGATCCTTACCAGGGCGCCGTCGTGCTGGTGCGCGTGTTCGAGGGCACGCTGCGGCCGGGAATGCGGATCGCCCTGATGTCGAGCGGCAAGGAATACGAGGTAGCCAAGGTCGGCGTGTTCGCCCCGCACGCCCAAGCGGTGCCGGACATCGGACCCGGGGAAGTCGGCTTCGTCATGGCCGGCATCAAGGAGGTGCGTGAAGCGCGCGTCGGCGACACGCTCACCGCGGCCGAGCGTCCGACCGCGGCGGCGTTACCCGGATTCCAGGCCGCCAAACCGATGGTGTTCAGCGGCCTGTATCCGGTCGAGTCGCAGCACTACGAGGGGCTGCGCGACGCGGTCGAGAAGCTGCGCCTGAACGACGCCGCGTTCTGGTACGAAAAGGAAACCTCGCTCGCACTGGGATTCGGCTTCCGGTGCGGTTTTCTGGGCCGCCTGCACATGGAGATCGTTCAGGAGCGCCTGGAGCGCGAGTTCGGGTTGGATCTGATTACCACCACACCGACCGTGGAGTACAAGGTCGTGACCCACGACGGGCGGACCGTGCTGGTCGAAAATCCCGCGCTGCTGCCGCCGGCGCAGGAGTTCGAACGCATCGAAGAGCCGTTCATCCTGGCCAGCATCCACCTGCCGACCGACTACGTGGGCAACGTGATGACGCTGTGCCAGGAACGCCGCGGGGTGCAGCGCACGTTGAAATATCTGGGTGCGTCGCGCGTGGCGCTGGAATACGAATTGCCGCTCAACGAGGTGGTGATCGACTTCTACGACCGGATGAAATCGGTCAGCCGCGGCTACGCCTCGTTCGACTACACGTTTCTGGAGACGCGGCCGGCCGACTTGGTGAAGATCGACGTGCGCATCAACGGCGAGGTGGTGGACGCGCTGTCCGTGATTACGCACGCCGAGCACGCGTACGCGCGCGGGCGGGAGCTGGTCCAGAAGCTGCGCGCGCTCATTCCGCGCCAGATGTTCGAGGTCGCGGTGCAGGCCGCGATCGGCAGCCGCGTGATTGCGCGGGAAACAGTCAAGGCGTTGCGCAAGAACGTGACCTCCAAGTGCTATGGCGGGGATATAACCCGCAAACGAAAGCTGTTAGAGAAGCAGAAAGAGGGCAAACGGCGCATGAAACAGGTCGGCCGGGTCGAGATTCCCCAGGATGCCTTTCTCGCGTTGCTCCAGGTGGGCGACGCCGAATCGCCACGCCGCGGATAGTCTACACACGACATGGCCAGGGGCAAAACCGCGGCCCGCGCTGCACGGACCCCGTCGGACCTCGTCCGCGAAAAGTCGGTCGTCCGCGAATATGCCGAAGTGTTTTTCTTCGCGCTGCTGATCGCCCTGTTCATCCGCAGCTTCATCGTCCAGGCGTTCAAGATTCCGTCCGGCTCCATGCTGCCGACGCTGCAGATCGGCGACCACATTCTCGTCAGCAAGCTCCGCTACGGCCTGCGCCTGCCGTGGCCGTTCGAGTGGCCGGTGGTGGAGTGGGCGGCACCGCATCGCGGCGACATCGTAGTCTTCGTATATCCCAAGGACCCCGGCAAGGATTTCATCAAGCGCGTGGTCGCGGTGGGCGGCGACGAGGTGCGGATCCGCGACAAACAGTTGTTCGTGAACGGTGTGGCGGACGACGGGGACTACGCCCACTTCGCGGCCCCGCGTCTGATCGTGCCGGGCCCGCGCGACAATTACCCCGAGCTGGCACCCGGCGGCGGCGGGGGAGCGCAGTCGATCGTCGTCCCGGAAGGCAAGCTGTTCGTGATGGGCGACAACCGCGATCACAGCCACGACAGCCGGTTCTGGGGCTACGTGGATACGGGCGCGGTCAAGGGGAAAGCGATGCTGATCTACTGGTCGTGGGACGGCGGGGACCGCTGGGTGCGCTGGGAGCGGCTGGGGTCGTTCGTCCACTGACGACGCGACACGCGAGGCGGAGATTCTTCCCGCGCCGCGGCTTGTCCCTGCAGCCGGATTTCGCTAGGGTGTCCGAAATTCAACGTCTTTCCGTACCTTCCACACAGCCCCTCGCGGCATACGAACCGTTCCCGTAGCGGGGAACCCGGCTCGTCGGCGCAGCGTGCGGAGGCGACACGCGGAAGCCAGAGGAGAAAGGAGACGACATGCGGATTGGGATTCAGATGGTGCTCCAGAACCACGTGGACCACGACGACCGCGTCATGTATCGCAACGAGACGCGCTTGGCGGTCGAGGCCGAAGAGATGGGCTTCGACGTCATCTGGCCGGTCGAACACCACTTCTTCGATTACTCGATCTGTCCGGACAACATGCAGTACCTGAGCTACGTCGCCGCCAAGACGGAACGGGTCGAGTTGGCGACCGGGGCGATCATCCTGCCCTGGAACGACCCCATGCGCGTCGTCGAAAAGATGGTGCTGCTCGACCACCTGTCCGAGGGGCGCGCGGTGCTCGGGCTGGGCCGCGGGCTGTCGCGCCGGGAATACACCGGCTTCGGCGTGGACATGGGCGAGGCGCGCGACCGGTTCAACCAGGCCGCGGAGATCATCGTGGAAAGCCTGGAAACCGGCGTCGTGGAAGCCGACACCCCGTACTACAAGCAGAACCGCATCGAGGTTCGGCCCCGCCCGTTCAAGAGCTTCAAGGGGCGCAGCTACATGGTATGCATGTCGCCCGAATCGTTCGAGGTGGCGGCCCGCCTGGGCTTGGGCGCGATGATGTTCTCGCAGGTGACGTGGGACAAGGTCGCCGAACCGATCAACAACTACCGTGACCTGTACCGCAAACATAACGACGGCCGGGAAGCGCCGCCCGTGAACTGCGCCGACTTCGTGGTCTGCCGGCCGGACGCCGCGGAAGCCGAAGCCATCGCCCGCGAAAAGATCGTCGGCTACTACTTCAGCGTCATGGACCACTACGAGATGCTCGGCGACCACTTCGCCAAGACGGGCAAGTCGTACGCCCACTACGCCGAGGTGGCCAAGGCGATGCGGGAAGCCGGCGAGGCGGCCATTCTGGACGACTTTCTGGCGGCCAACCTGTGGGGCACGCCCGACATGATCATCCAGAAGCTCGAAAAACGGCGCGGCCAGATCGGCGAATTCGAGGTGAACGGCTGCTTCAGCTTCCAGAGCCAGCCGTTCGACCGGGTGGAAGACTGCATGCGCATGTTCGCCAGAGAGGTCGGCCCGATGATGCACGAGTGGACCCCGGCCACCAAGGCGCCGGTGGACGTTGTGCCGGCCGAAGTGCGCGTCGGAAAGTAATCCCCGTTTTCTCCCCGTTCCTGACAAGCAAGGGCGGAGCGACAGGCTCCGCCCTTGCTCTTTGAGCAGCCGGCGTGCGCCCGAAATCCGCGCAGCCGGAGTCAGTCGCTCTTCCGCCGAATCCAGTATTGCGGATGTTCGGCTTTCAGCAGACCGTGGCCGGTAAGGTTGCACCACGCCGGAATGTCCGCGGGCGCGCCGGGGTCACTCGCGGTGAGGAGGAGCGTCCGGCCCGGCTGCATGGATTTGAGGCGGAGTCGCAGCTTCAACACCAACTCGCCGCAGGCCATGTCGCCGGCGTCCCATGTGTCGTCCGGGGCCGCAGGCGCGTCCGACGTCGGAAGAACTGTTTCCAGTTCTTCCGAAGCAATCTTGTCAGGCCAGAGACAGGCGGGCCGCTCGAACGGCTGGCGCTCGTTCGTACTCGCCCATTCCCAGCCGCTGCGGTAGCAGGGCTGGCGGCGGATGTAGTCGAAAGCATCGTTGAGGAAGCCGGCCAGAGATTTGTCGATTCCGCGGGCTAGGCAGTCTGCACAATACGGCGTGGTTTTGAATCCGGTGACGACGCTCAGCACGTATTCATGGGAGCAGAGCGGGCTGCGACAACGGAAGCAAGACGGATTGTTCAGGTGTTCGAGTTCATCGAGGATTGCCGCCGCGCGGCGTTCTTCGGCATCCGGGTCGTCTTTGAGGGTAGGGAAGGGAGATAGGCCGTTGGGCATGGATTTCTTGGCCTGTTGGGTCCTGCTTTTTACTGGATGAAAGGATTGATTGCTCTTACCCCATCGTAATCTTGGCCGGAATTGAGGTCCTGGGTGAGAAGGGTATGGGAGTTGAGCGTCTGCGCCGCCGCGATAATTGCCGAATCCCAATAGCTCAATCGATGTCGGCTTTTCAGGAGGATGGCACGGAGGAAGAGTTCAGGACTGACGGAAACGACCGGCCTTTGCATCACACGCCGGACGAATTGTAGGGTTTCTGCCTCTGGCAGAGTTTTGCGGAATTTGCCGGTAGCATTGACGTAGAATTCCTGAAGGACCTGGACCGATGTTCCCCAATTTTCCCGAGCAACGAGACTACGGGCGATCCGCCGCTCTTCTTTCTCCGCATCGTTCCCGGAGATGGCATACAGAAGAATGTTCGTGTCAAGAAAAACGTCGGTCGTCATACGTCCGACTCCGACTTGGACGATCGCCCACCCGTGCCTTGCAGGCATCTATGGCCTCCCACACCTGATCCCAGGGACGTTCTTGTGAAGAACCGTCCTCTCCAAACTCCATGTTGGAAAGGAAATCCCTGACCAGTGCACTGACCGAGGTGTCCCGTTGAGCGGCCACGATCCGTGCACGCCGATAGACTTCGTCATTGATGCTGACTGTAATGTTTTTCATATTCTTCACAGTATCTGTGAAAATGTGAAAAATCAATGATTCCCATGCTCGCATAGAAACAAAATTCTGCGGCGGCCAGCAGGCCCGACGGAGCGGCTCCGACCTTGACCCCCGTACCCGGACGGCCTATCGTTCCGGCCCGACGCAATCCGCGTCCCCCTCTCTGTTCACGTATGGAAACAGGTGCCACTCCGTCGGCCGGACCGCTGGCCGGCATTCGGGTCATCGAGTGCGGTGTGCTGCTGGCCGGACCGTTCTGTGCGCGACTGCTGGCGGATTTCGGCGCGGAAGTCGTCAAGGTCGAAGCCCCGGGCAAGGGCGACCCGATGCGGACGGTCGGACAGTCGCTTGTGGACGGAAAGAGCCTGTGGTGGCCGGGCATCGCGCGCAACAAAAAGTGTATCTCGCTCAATCTGCGCGACCCCCAGGGGCAGGAGATACTCCGCCGGCTGGTCGCGCAATCCGACGTGCTCGTCGAAAATTTCCGACCTGGAGTGTTCGAGGAATGGGGCCTCGGCTACGAGACCTTGCGCGCATCGAATCCTGGCCTCGTCTTCGCGCGGGTGTCCGGCTACGGGCAGACCGGGCCGTATCGGGAAAAGCCGGGCTTTGCCGCGGTGGCCGAAGCCTTCGGCGGGCTGCGGCATCTGGTGGGATTTCCCGACCGGCCGCCGTGTCGGGTGGGCATCAGCCTCGGCGATTCCCTGGCCGGCATGTTCGCGGCGCTGGGCGTTCTGATGGCGCTGTACAACCGCGACGTGCACGGCGGCACCGGCCAGATCATCGACACGGCGCTGTACGAAGCCGTGTTCGCGGTGCTCGAAGCCACGCTGACCGAGTACGACCGGACGGGCTACGAACGCACGCGGACCGGGACGCTGTTGCCGGGGTTCGCACCGTCGAATCTGTATCCGTGCAAGAACGGGCAGTGGATCGTCATCGCCGCCAACACCGACGGGCTCTTCAGACGGCTGTGCATGCTCATGGAGCGCGAGGACCTGCTGACCGACGAACGGTTTGCGATGCAGGTCGTGCGCGCCGAAAACCGGGAGGCGATCGATGCGATCGTGTCGGACTGGACCGCGGGGTACGAGCTGTCCGACCTGCTGCCGCGCGTCGAGGCGGCCACGATTCCGGCCGGGCCGGTCTTCAGCATCGCGGACATCGTCGACGACCCGCACTTCCGGGCGCGCGACATGCTGTTGTCTCTGCATGACCGAGTGCTCGGCGAACTCAAGGTGCCGGGCATCGTGCCTAAACTCAGCGCAACGCCGGGCACGGCGCGCTGGCTCGGGCCGGACATCGGCGCCCACAACCAGGAAGTCTATACGGAACTGCTGAATGCCGGCCCGGCCGAGTTGGCCGACTGGTCGGCCCGCGGCGTGATCTGACCCCGCGACGTTCGGGCAGAAATTGCAAGGCTGAACGAAAACAAACGAGCAGGGAGGCACGTCATGGCAGAGCAACTGCTGTCGGGTCTGAAGGTCGTCGAATGCGGCAACATGGTCTCCGCGGCGTACGCGGGGAAACTGCTGGCCGACTTCGGCGCCGACGTGGTGAAGGTCGAGGAGCCGGGCGGCGATACGGCCCGCGGCCGCGGGCCGTTTCCGGGCGACACGCCGCACGCCGAACGCAGCGGCTTGTTCCTGTATCTGAACACCAACAAACGCGGCACGACGTTGAATCTGAAGGAAGCCAAGGGCCGCGGCGTGCTGCACGGCTTGTGCGCCGGCGCGGATGTCCTGGTGCACAACTACGCGCCGGGGGAATCGGGCCCGCTCGGCCTGGATTACGAAACTCTACGCGCCGTCAACCCCGGCCTGATCGTCACGTCGATCTCCTACTTTGGACACGGCGGGCCGCACAGCGGCTATCGCGCCTACGACTTGACCGCGAGCAACGCCGGCGGCTGGGCGTTCATCAGTCCCGGGGCGTCTGATTATCCCGACTTTCCGCCACTCAAACCCTTCGGCCACCAAGCGGACTTTCAGGCCGGCGTCCACGCCGGCGTCGCCACGCTGGGCGCCTACTACCACAAATGCCTCACCGGCGAGGGCCAGCACGTAGTCGTCTCCGCGCAAGAGTGCATCGCCGCCATCCTGGAAATGAATTTCATGCACTACACGTACGGCGGGATGGAGACCTCGCGGCTGGGCCGGCGTTCGATTTATCCCTGGTGCATGTTGGACTGCAAAGACGGCAAACTGTTCGTGATCTGCGTGGAAGAGGACCAGTGGAAGCGGTTCGCCGAATTGATGGGCAACCCGGAATGGGCGAGCCTGGAGATTTTCGAGGATCGTGTCGTGCGCGGCCAGAACTACGACGCGCTCGTGCCGTTCCTGCAGGAGTTCGCCGCGCAGTGGACGGTCGCCGACCTGTACAAAGCCGGCCAGGAACGCCGCATCTGCATGGCGCCGGTGAATACGATGGCCGACCTGCTGGCCTCGGAGCACCTGAAAGCGCGCGAATTCTTCGTCGAGATCGGCCACCAGGTCGCGGGCACGCTGCGCTATCCGGGCGCGCCGTTCAAGGTCGCCGACGTCGGCTACGCCATTCGGCGCCCGGCGCCCCGGCTCGGGGAACACAACGCCGAAGTCTATACCGAGATCGGCGTGTCCGAGGCCGAGCAGGCCGCATTGCAGCAGGCCGGAGTCATTTAGATAACGTGGATCGAGCTGCGGCCGCGGCCCACTCGCGTCCGCGCACGACGTAACTCGCAAGACGAAGGAGAAGGCTATGGCTCGACGACCGTTGGAGGGCATTCGCGTGACGGACTTCACCTGGGCCTGGGCGGGGCCGTACTGCACGCTGCAAATGGCGCACATGGGCGCCGAGGTGATCCGCATCGAAAGCGCCAAGCGCCCGTGCGTGACGCGCATGATCCCGCCGTTCGCCGACAACGAGCCGGGCCCGAACCGCGCCGGCTACTTCAACCAGTACAGTCAGGGCAAGAAGAGCCTGCAACTCGACCTTGCCAAGCCCGAGGCGTCAGAGATCGTCAAAAAGCTGATCGCCAAGAGCGACATCATGGTGCAGAACTTTTCGACCGGCGCGATCGACCGGATGGGCTTCGGCTACGAGACGCTCAAGCAACTCAAGCCCGACCTCATCATGATCTCGATCTGCGGCTACGGGCAGACCGGCCCGGAGCGCAACTACATGGGCTACGGACCGGCGTCGGTGCCGCTGGCCGGCATCTCGTCGCTGACCGGCTATCCGGGCGTCGGTCCCGCCGAGGTCGGCATTTCGTACGGCGATCCCAACGCCGGCATCTTCGGCGCGTATGCGGCGCTGGCCGCGCTGGCCTACCGGCAGCGGACGGGCAAGGGGACGCACGTTGACGTGGCGTTGTGGGAAGCACTGCTGGCGCTCATGCCCGAAGGCATCATGGATTACACCATGAACGGTACGCAGCCGGAACGCGCCGGCAACCGCGACCGGTGGATGGCGCCCCACGGCACGTTCAAATGCCAGGGCGACGCCGAGAAATGGGTGACCATCGTGTGCGGCACCGATGCGGAATGGCGGGCGTTGTGCGGGGCGATGGGCCGGTCGGAGTTGGCCGACGACACGCGCTTCGTGGACGCGACTGCGCGCAAGGCCAACGAAGACGAACTGGAAGCGGCGGTGGCGGCCTGGACGAGCGAGCGGGACCGTTGGGAGGTGACCGAAACTCTGCAAAAAGCAGGTGTCGCTGCATATCCGTCCATGAGCAACAAGGACTTGGCGACGAGTCCACATCTCGAAGCGCGCGGCTATCTCGTGCAGAAAGAGCATCCCGAATTCGGCAAACGCATTCACGCCGGCATCCCGTGGCAGATGAGCGGGTCGCCCTGCGAAGTCCAAGCCGCGGCCCCGCAGCGCGGGCAACATACCGAGTACGTTTTGCGTGACATTCTGGGTTACTCCGCCGATGCTGTGGAGAAGCTGCGCGGGGCGGAGGTGTTGACGTAAGCCGGTAGTCAGAGTGTCGGATTACGCCTCCGGCTAATCCGACCTACGGGCAGGAGGATTTTTCATGAACTCCACGAACGTGTCGGTCTTCGATCTGAGTCCGACGGAAAAGCTCCAACTCGTCGAAGACCTGTGGGACGATCTGGCAGCAGATCCGAACGAAGTGCCGCTCCACGATTGGCAGAGAAAAGAACTTGCCCGGAGAAAAGCCAATCTGATGAGCAACCCGGCCTCCGGACTGACATGGGAAGATGTCAAGCAGAGGGTCCAACATGCCAACCAAATTGGTCATAGCGCCAGAGGTTGAACAGGACATCGTAGAGGCGTGTGCATGGTATAACAGGAACCGGGCAGGTCTGGATAAAGAATTCCTGAATTGTCTCGAAGCTTGTATTGAAACAATTCGTCGTGGACCTGAAAGATATGCCCCTGTCTATGGGAATTATCGTCGCGCGCTAATCCGCCGCTTTCCGTATGCCGTCTTCTACGAATACGTTGGGGGCGTGTTGACGATCTACGGCGTCTTTCACAATGCACGCGATCCAGAAAAATGGCATCAGCGCCTTAGCTGAACGGTTGAACGAGAGAAAAAGGCTGGTCCGGTTCTTCCCTCCACCGATATGAAGGAAAGGAAGACAGACCGGCTAGGAATCCCTGTGCCCCTGTTCTCTCTTGCGCTGTCTGGAGCTTGCGGGTAGTATCCGCCGCTCTCCGGTGACTGAACCTTCGTTCAGTCGGTCACGTTCGATTTTGCCGGGAAGATGCAGGGAAAGGGGCGCACGATGACGGGCGCGGCGCGTCACGGCATGTTGGCCAACTACAAGGTGCTCGACTTCACGCAGGTCGTGGCCGGGCCGACGACGACGCGGCTGCTGGCCGAAATGGGCGCCGAGGTCATCAAGGTCGAGCAGGCGCCCAAGGGCGACCCGGCCCGCCTGAACGGCATTCTGAAGCAGGGCCGCAGCGGCTATTTCATCCAGCACAACGTCTGCAAACAGAGCCTGTGCGTCAACCTCAAGACCGATGAGGGGCGCGAGATCATCCGCGACCTGATTCCCCACATGGACGTGGTGGTCGAAAACTACAGTCCGGGCGCGATAGGGCGGCTCGGATTCGCCTACGACATGCTCAAGGAACTGAATCCGCGCCTCGTGATGTGTTCGATTTCGGCGCTCGGGCAGACCGGTCCGCTGGCACACGTCCCAGGCTACGATTATATCGCGCAGGCGTATTCCGGGTTCAACGAAGTGACCGGCGAGCGGGGCAGGGCGCCGGCCATGCCGCAGGCTGCGATCGGCGACGTGAGCACCGGCGTACACGCTTTCGGCGCCATCGCCTGCGCCCTGCTGCACCGCGAGCGGACGGGCGAGGGGCAGTACATCGACGTGTCGCTGCTCGACGCCTACATCCACTCGCACGATTTTACGATCCAGGCGCACAGCGCCTCTGGCGGCACGTTCGTGCCCACGCGCAGCGGCGCGCATCACATGGGGCTGGCGCCGTGCGGCATCTTCCAGGCGCGCGACGGCTACGTGGTCATCGTCGGCGTGCTCGACCACCAGTGGCAAGGCGTGGCACGCACCATCGGCCACCCGGAGTTCATTGAAGACCCGCGTTTTCTGACCAATCGCGACCGCGTGCACCACAAACGGGAACTGATCGAGGCCATCGAAGCGTGGCTCGACACCATGCCGAACCGCGAGGAAGCCGTAGCCGCGCTGCACCGCGAACGGGTGCCGGCCGCGCCGGTCCTGACCATTCCCGAAGTAGTGGCGCATCCGCACCTGCTGGAGCGGGAGGCCATTCGGCCCGTCCACGACGACGTGCTGGGCGATTTCGTCTTGCCGGGTTTTCCGTTCCGGTTTTCGAGTCCGGCCAGGACGGACGCGCCTTTCGAGGCGCCGGACCTGGGCGAACATAACAAGACCATCCTCCGCGAGTACCTGCAGTACGACGACGCCCGGCTCGATGAACTCGCCCGCGCCGGCGTGCTCGTCAGCCAGTCGACGCCGGCGGAATAACCGACCCTCCCGGTAGAACGGACCAAGAAGAAAGAGACGAATGTCAGACGAATACGGGTTTCGACCTGTTGTGCGCCGCGTGTTGTGCGGCCTCCTGTGCCTGGTGGTGTTGTTCCTCGCCGCGACCCCGAGCCGGGCTTCCATCCTCGAAAAACAGATCCGAGCGGTAGGGAACTCCTGGTCGCGTTTCGACCGGTTTCTCTCGACGTTCGACCCGGCCGGCCGCTACGTGCGCCAGCCCATCGAGCGGCAGGTTCCGGCCCTGACCTTCCGCGGCTTCCTCCGCCAGTGGTCGGACGTTCAGCTTTCGGGCGACCGCCGCGTGGGCAACCGCCAGAAGGATTTCCGGTTCTCGCAGATGCAGAATCTGCTGGAACTGGAAATGCACTATCAGGTCTCGCCCGCCATCGAGATCACGAACATCAACAATTTTCTGTACGACGGGGTGTACAACTGGCAGTCGTCCGCGGGCCTGTTCGCCCCCCGCCAG
The DNA here is from genome assembly GCA_965200125.1 of uncultured Binatia bacterium (SeqCode). Classification (GTDB taxonomy): domain Bacteria; phylum Desulfobacterota; class Binatia; order Bin18; family Bin18; genus Bin18. Next base: position 1,144,927 of record OZ241332.1, read on the forward strand.
GAGGAGACCGCGCGGTCGTACCACGACTTCGAGCGCATCGTGCGCGAGCTGTACGTCAGCTACCGGACGCACAACCTCGACGTCGTGCTCGGCAAACAACAGATCGCCTGGGGCAAGATGGACGGCCAGTTCATCGACGTCATCAACGGGATGGATCGCCGCGAGTCGGTGCAGCTCGAAGCGAGCGATTACGAGTGGCGGCGTCTGCCGTCCTGGATGGCGAACGCGACCTATTTCTTCGGTCACAATTCGCTCAACCTGCTGTGGATTCCGAATTTCGAACAGGATCGGAACGCCATTCCCGGCTCGCCGTGGTATTCGCCGCTGATCGGCCCGCGCGACGACACCGTCAAGGCGCGGCTGGACGGCCGGGAGACGGCGACCGGCGACGAATACCGCAAGACGCGGCGGCCGTCCGCGGGCGATTTCGGCGACCATCAATACGCCATGCGCCTGGACGTCTCCATGGAGCCGCTCACCTGGGGGCTGATCTACTATTATGCGTGGGACAAGAACCCGACGTCGTTCATCGTCGGCCGAACCGGCCGGGACGCCAACGCGGACGGCGACATGGACCTGATCTTCCAGCCCCGGTTCACGCGGCTCCACCACCTCGGCGTGACCGCGGATTATGCCTCGGCGCTGAAGAACGTGCCGGTCGTCGGAGACTTGCCGGTCGTTCTGCGGGTCGAAGGGCTGTGGACCAAGAACGTGCCGTTCGCCGACTTCGACCATCAGGCCGCGGCGCGCGACGGCCGGCTCAACTCGGGCGTCGTCCGCCGCGACACGCTGCGCGCCGCGATCGCGCTGGAGTTCGCCTTTCCCGGCAATACCTCCGTCCTGCTGCAACCGTCGCTGTTCTATACGTTCGACTGGCGCCGGAATCTCGGCGGGGGGTTCGGCGGCGGCATCGGGGACGAAATGACCTTGATCCCGGTCTTCTTCATCGAGCGGCCGTTCCGGTTCACCCGCGACCGCCTGCGCGTCGGGCTGACCGTGAACCCGGCCATCAGCCTGCCGCAGAAAAAGTGGCAGGGCATCAAGACGAAGCTCGTCGCCAGCTACCGTTTCTCGCAATTCATCACGCTGCGCCTGATCTACACCGCGTACAGCAGCGGGGACCGGGCCGACCTGTACGGCCAATTCAACAAGTGGGACAACATCGGCTGGGAAATCAGCTACGAGTTCTGAGTCCGATAGCCAGCCTCGGCACGACCGCCCGGTGCCGAAAATCTTCGCGAAGTGAAAGCCTATGACTCGATACGGTTCCCTTTTTCCCGCGGCTCTCTTCTTCCTCGTGTTCGCGGCGTCGCCTCCGACCGCAGTCGATTCGGCCCAGCCCGGCACCGAGGAAAATGGTGCTCCGCGTAAGAGTTGGAAGACCGTCGAGGAAATGTCGGACGCGGAACTCGCGCGCGTCGATCTGCGCACCGACACGCCGCGCGACCCGCAGACGCCGTATCTCCCGGCCGAGGCGTATCCGTTCGCGCCGCCATACACTGCGGAAGAGATGGGCTACCGGGTCATGGAATTTTCGCACATCGCCCGCTGGTCGCACGCCATGGCCGACGTGTTCGGGGCGATCACCGGTAGCGGCTATCTGCACGAAGGCATCACGCTGGGCTTCAGCCATTACGTCCCGGACGAGGACGGGGTGCCTGGACAACTCGCCGCGGTGCCCGGAGACGCCTATTTCCGCATGATGTTCTTTTATACGTACCCGCCCGAGGATCACGGGTTGCAGGACCTGTGGATCCTGCGGCGGACGGACAAACAGGCCACGACCAAACTCGACAACTTCATCTACAGTCCGACGCTGCGGCGGGTCCGCCGCCAGCCACAACCGCGGCGGGACGCCCAGTTTCCCAACAACGTCCAGACGTTCGACGACGTGATCGGGCGCGACGCGTGGGAATTTTCCTGGCGCTTGCTGGGAACCGACGTGCTGTACGAGACCGTCCGGTTTCCGAACACACGGCCGACCGTGACGTTGGCCAACCCGGACGGCAGTTTTTACGAGCGGGGCGCGGACCAGATCAAGATGCTGGGCGACGACTATCCGCAGTACACCGCGGACGGGGGCGTACCCTGTTACGTCGTCGAGGCGACCCGTCGGCCGGATTGGCTGCCCAATTACCGGACCGGCCGCCTTGTTTATTGGCTAGACCAGCACGCCTTCTATCCGCTGCGCATCGAGCAGTACGACAACGACGACCAGCTTTTCGTCATCGAGGTGCGGAACGCTTATCTTGCCAACCCCGCCTTGAAAGAGCGCGGCTACTCCTCGTTGTTCACCGTGTATTTCGACCTTGGCCTGGACCTGATGAGCTACAGTGCGCACGACGCACAATGGGTGACGGAGTGGTCGGAGGAGGATCGCGGGACGATGTTCGAGCCCGACTTCATGCGCCGGACTTGGCTCAAATATCCGCTCAAGTCGCAGGCCCTGGTATATGTCCCGGACAAATTCTTCCTCCGCCCCTCGCTGGACGCCGGCAAGTTTCCCCAACACCGGCCGATGCAGGTCTCCGCGGCGCTGGAGCGGAACTACCGGTTACAGGAAAAGGCAGGCCACCTCGTCTTCGAGAGCGAGCCTGCTGTGGCCGAGGCCGCTGCGGCTCCCTGATTCGACCGAGTATGAAACGGGCCTCCCGGCTATGAAGCAGCGCGGGAAGCCCGAAACGCGCACGGTCGAGCCGCTCTTGAAGCAGTTCCCCGGAATCCCGGTTTACTGTTCCGCGTGAGCGGCTTGCCAGGCGCGTCCGACCGAGTCCGCCGCCAGAATCGCATCGGCGACCGCGTCGGGCTGGACCTCGAACGGCTCGTTGTGGATGGTTTCGCCCTCCGCGGTAGCGCGTTCGGCCACGCGATCGAGTAGGTCGTCCGGCAACTCCGCCAGTCCGATCTCGGCCAAGGTGATCGGCAGCCCGACGGCAGACGAAAAATGCAGCACCGGGTCGATGACCGCGCGCGATTTCCCTTCCAACACGAGTTGGGTGAGCAGCCCGTAGGCGACTTTCTCGCCGTGATAATACGGATGGGTGTCGGGGGCGGTGGTCAGCCCGTTATGGACGGCATGGGCCGCGGCCAAACCAGATGACTCGAAGCCGAGACCGGACAGGAGCGTATTGGCCTCGACCAGCCGTTCCAAGGCGGGGTTGACGACGTTGCGCTCCACCGCGCGTTTGGCGTCCGGGCCGTCTTCGACCAGAATCCGGTAACACAACTCGGAGAGTTGTTCGGCGCTGCGCGTCGAGGCGCCGCCGCGCATGTTCTGGATGTGGCCGTCCACACAGGTCTTGGCCTCGAACCAGGTCGCCAGCGCGTCCCCCATGCCGGCCACGAGCAGCCGAGGCGGGGCCTGCGCGACGACATAGGTATCCACGACGACCAGGTCGGGATTCTTGCGATAGAACCGATACTCTTGGAAGACGCCCTCCGGCGTGTAGATGACGGACAGCGCGCTGCACGGTGCGTCGCTCGACGCGATGGTCGGACAGTTGACGACCGGCAGGTCCATGTCGTCCGCGGCCGCGCGGGCCGCATCCAGCACCTTCCCGCCGCCGGCGCCGATGACTACCTGCGCTTTATGTTGGGTGCCGGTTTCCTTGATACGCTCGATCTCCGGGTAGGAACATTCGCCGCCGAACTGGTGCACGACGTGCTGAATCCCGGCGTCGCTCAGATGCTTCTGCCAGACCTCGGACAGGAGGCGCTGCGCGCTCTTGCCGGCGACGATCAGCGCCGGCCCCTGCAAGCCGATCCGTTTCATTTCGGTGCCCAGGGCCGCGGTCGCATGTTTCCCCTGCACGTAGTGGCTCGGTGCCGAAAAGACCGACAGCATGATTTCCTCCTTACGAAAAACGGCCGGCTCGGATAGACACGTTCGAGTGGACGGCTCGGGCTGGACGTCGGATGAACGCCGGAAGCGGGGACGGACTATAGACCGAGACGAATTACCGCGGCAAGTCGTATGTTCAAGCCGCGGGCGTTGCCACCGTACAGATTTATCGGATCGCGGATATGAACAAACCGGCCCTACCGGTGCTGGGCGTCGTGCTCGGCCTCTGCCTGACGGGATGTCCGGGACTCGACGGTCCGCCGACGGGTTCGGACCCGGCGCTCGGCCATTACGCCTATCCGACAGACGCCTCCAACACCGAGGCGGACGACTGTCCTTCGGGGAGGCGCGATGGACCGGCGGGTGCCAGCAACGACGGGCACACCGCGGACGGCATCGCGTATGCGGTGCGCACGCCGGCGAACTACGACCCGTCGATCTTGCATCCGCTGCTGATGGTATATGCGCCCGCGGGCACGAATAGATTCCGGTCCGAACGGCTGACCGGCTTGACGTTCGAGGCGACCGCGGCCGGGTTCGTCGTGGCGTATGCAGACGCACGGCGGCTGTCGCTCCCGGCCATTGCAGAACTAGGGGGAATTCCGCGGCGGATCGGTGAACGCTGGTGCGTCGATGAAAAGCGGGTGTACATGACCGGCCATTCGGACGGAGGGACGGTTTCCTTGGCCCTCGGGCTCCTCGACGGTGACCACGTGCAGCCAGCCGGCGTTGCGCCGAGCGGCGCCGGTATGAGACACGCGGACCTGACGACCATGCAGTGTCCCGACAGGTTGCCGGCCTTGATTCTACACGGCGCGGAAGATCGCTTGTTTCCGGGGTATGGAGCCGAGGCCGCGGCATGGTTGGCGACCTGCCACGCCTGCAGGTTGGAAGATGCGCTGCCCGAGCCTGACACATATGGCTGTCGTGCGTATCACGACTGCCGCACAGGCACGAACGTCACGTACTGTGAACACGACGGCGAGCATGCGCGTTGGCCGGCGCTCAACTCGGTACTGCTGTCTTTCTTCAAGGAACTCGATGCAGGGCGGGGCTAACTGCCGGGTCAACGTCAGCATTGTTCCATGCCCTGCGGCCTGTTATCTGACCCGAACCAATGAACGCCCAAAGCTTTCAGGAACCGAACCGTGCGCGCCCGTTCAACGGTCAGCCATGAGAGACAGCGCCGCGGACCGTTGGCCGCCGTCGGGTGGATGTGCGCCGCGGTCGTCGTCTGTCTCAGCTTGGCGTTTCCGGTATCTGCGCACCGCGATCGGGGGCCGGGCGACCCGTGCCGCCGCGAGGTGGGCGCCTCGCTCCTGCACATCACGCTGTACCAGACGCAGTTCGACCCGGTGTCGGAATACTGCGAAGAGCTACCGCGCATCGGGAGTGCGTTTCTCGTCGTGGACGTGACGCCCGACCTATGGGAACGGCCCCTCGGCGTCGAACTGCTGGCACTGGACGATGGCGGGGCAGCGCGGCTGGTCCGGTCGCTGCCGTTCCAGGTGTACGAGCGCGGCGTGGCCGACATGGACGTCGTCGTCCAGGCCGGCGTCCGCTACGAAGTGCGTGTCGACCTTGGTCTGACGGACGCCGCGGAGCCGCGGAATTTCCGCTTTCCTTTTCAGGTGGCTGCGTGGTATAAGGCGCTCACGATGCCCGCGCTGGTCGTGCTCGGCTTGACCGCCGTGGTTGCGATATCGGTCGTGCGCTATCGGACGGCCGGACGGAGCGGACACGAAACCGCAGCGTGACGAGACGCGAAAGACGTTCACGTCGTTGCAACACGAGGAGGGATTCCCATGGCGCAGGCACAAGCAGTGCAGAACGCACCCAAGGGTTATGGCGACGGCTCGATGACGAGCGGCAGTTCCGCCAATCCGACCGATTGGTCCGTCGGCTGGCACCCGCTGTTCTGGGGGTGCGGGTTGATCTTGCTCGCCAACGTTTTTCTCTGGTTCTGGAATTATGCCTTCATGTTCACGGCCGGACTCAATTCGGCCAGCTGGGAGTTCACGCTCTACTACCGGACCCTGTTCTGGGGCGAGCTGATCGTGCTGGGCATCTTCAGCGGGGTGTGGCTCGGCTGGTTGATGCGGAACGGACGGGCCATTGAAAAGCAGCCGTGCTCGCCCGCGGAAGAGACGCGCCGGATCGCGATTCTGTGGAGTCTGATTGGCGCGACCAGCCTGTCGATCTACATGGAGGCCAGCTTCTGGCCCAACTGGGACGGCTCATGGCACCAGACGATGGTGCGCGACACCGCGTTGACGCCGACCCACATTCCGATGTTCTACTTCTTCTTCCCGCTGTCCGTCATTCTCGCGGTCGGCACGTACCTGTACGGCCGCTTCCACATCCCGGCGCTGTACGGAAAAGAGAAGGGATTTCCCTGGTCGTTCTTCCTGGTAATCAGCGCCTGCGTGCTGGAGTGCATGGCGGTCGCCGCCAACGAATGGGGCCACAGCCTGTGGATATCCGAGGAGATATTCTCGGTGCCGTTCCACTGGCCGTTCGTCATCTACGGCTGGCTCGCCGCGGGGATGTTCGCGGTGTGGGGCGAAACCCTGCTGCGGATGTTCGAGATCGAGAAGAAGGCCGACGAAGAGGAAGGGCCGGGCCCCGAGGCCGCCTCGATCGAACCGCCGCTGGCCGCGGACTGAATCCCGGCTCTGCAGCCGAATCCTGAACCCCCGCGCACGGAGAGGAGACGCGCATGGCGGCCGGCACGACCGATGTCACCGACATTGCCGAGGCGGCGGAACGGCAGCGTCGGCTCGAACTCAAGGCGCTCCGCGAAAAGAAATACCGCTGGGTCGACTGGAAGTGGGATCTCGTCTTCTGGGTGACCGCGGTTTTCGTCGTCGCCGGCGCCGCCGACATTACGAAGCAGTTGTTCGCCGGCGACTGGGACTTCTGGACCGACTGGAAGGACCCGCAGTGGTGGCCGGTGGTCACGGCGTTCGCCACGATCATCATCCCGTCGGCGCTGCAATACATCCAGTGGACGGCATGGCGTTTTCCGACCGGCGCGACGTACACGGCCTGTTGTCTGTTCTTCGCCACCTGGGTCGGTCGTTATTTCCAATGGGATCTGGCCGCCAACTACCCGATGAACTTCGTCTGGCCCATCTCCATCGTCTGCGCGGGCATTCTGATGGACTGGATCCTGATGAAGACGAAGAGCTTCCTGCTGACCTCGCTGATCGGAGCCCACGTCTGGGCGATTGCCGTCTGGGCGTACAACTACGTGCCCTTGGCAGGCTTTCTGCAGCCGGCGTATTTCATGGACCACGTGGTGACGGTCGCCGACGTCCAGGGCATCGTCTACATCCGTTCACAGACCCCTGAGTATTTGCGGCTCATCGAACGTGGCGCGCTGCGCAGCTTTCTGGGAGAGACCCAATACGTCTCGCTCGCGTTCGGCGGCACCGCGGCGTTCGCCGGCTACTGGATCGGCCAGTTCATCGGCCGGTATCTGGCGGTTTGGCCCATCCGTCGCTACCTGAAGACCGTGTAGGTTCGGGCGGGACGTGGGATGCACTACCTCAGCCCGGCGAGACATCTGATGTCCGGTGCGCTGCGACCTGCCCGGCGGTCGGTCCGTCTGCTTTCGATCCGTCTGGCAGCCGCGGCCGGCGTCCTGAGCCTGCCCGGCTCGGTGTACGCCCACGGTGCGAACGCCGCGGAAATGGCGCCGCCGATCATGACCTCCGGCCTGTTGGGATTCGTGTGCTACTGGCTGGTCATCCTGTGGCCGGCGTCGAAACGCGCTGCCGGCCACCCCGATCGTTTTGCCGTGCCGGTCGTTGGGCCGCAGCCCATCCGCATCAAACGGAAACCTCGCCTGCGCGTGATCGCGTCCGAAGCTCCCGAAATGCAAACCAGGAGGGTAGCGGATGGCTGAACGTACCGAGACCGGACGTTGGGTGCCGTTTCTCGCGACGCTGGCGCTTGTGGGTTCGATCGTCGCTCTTCCCGTATCTCCGGCGTTCGCTCACGGCGAGGCCGCGGACGAGCCGTTCCTGAAGAACATGACGACGGCGTTCTTCAACGTCTCCGTCACGCCCACGGAGATCGAGATCGGAGAGCCGGTCAAGGTGACCGGATCGGTCAAGATACTCGAAACTTGGCCGCATACGCTGGAGACCCCGGAAATCGCGTCCATCATGCCCGTCGTGCCCGGGCCGGTCTTCGCCTTGCGCGAACGGTTCGTCAACGGCGAGGCGGCAATCGGTTCGTTCTTCGTGGAGAAGGGCGGCATCTACGAATTCGAGATGGAACTGGTCGGCAAGGAGCCCGGAAACTGGCACGTGCATCCGGGCATTGCGGTGTACGGCACCGGCACACTGATCGGCCCCGGCGAATGGGTTTCCGTTCGACAGGGCGAGAAGCCGTTTTCGTTCCCGTTGACGCTGGTTTCCGGCGAGACCATCGAACTCGGCGAGTACGGCGGCCAGTTCGCATGGTGGTGGTCGTTCGCGGGCTTCGTGCTCGGGGTCGGCTGGATTCTGTACTGGACCTCCAACAAACCCACGGTGACGAATCTCGCGGTCACGTCGCAACTGCCGGTAAACGACGACGCCCCCGACATCGGCCTGATTACCCCGCGCGATCACATGTGGATGAACGTCTTCGCCGGCGTCACGCTGATCATGCTCGTCGTGGGCTGGACGTACGCCACGTCCAGCGCGCCGGTGCGCTGGCCCCAGCAGACCGACTGGTTCACGCCGACGGCGGTCTCGTCCGGAGAGAATCTGGCCGAGGTGCGCACGGGCGGGGCGACCTTCGACGAAGCCAGCGAGACGCTGACCATGAAGATCAGCGCGACCAACCAGACCGATGCCGAAATTCGGGTCAAGCAACTCATCATGGGGATGGCGACGTTCGTGAACGGCTCCGCGGCCGAGCAGGCCGCGGCCGGACCGCAGGATTTCGTCGACCGGCTCGAAGTCGAACCGAACGTGCCGATTGCCCCCGGCCAGACCAATGATCTGACGCTCACCGTATCGAGTCCGATCTTCGGCATCGAACGGCTCATCCCGACCGATTCGCCGCAACAGTTCATCGGCGCGGTGCTGCGTTTCGAGGACACCCGCGCGGCTCACGAACTGGTCACCGTCCGGTCCAGCGTCGTTCCGACCCAGTTCCGTTCCGCGTATCTGCCGTAGAAGGCGGAACGGCGCGCCCGGGCCGCCTCGACATGCGGAGCCCAGGGGTGCACGGTATCTTGAAACGGTTCGCGCTGTTTCTGTCGGTGTGCTGCCCACCCGCCAGCGTGTGGGCGCATGGCGGCGTCGGGATGGACATGGACCCTTGCGTCGAACGGGTCGGCGCGTACCTGATCCACTTTTCCGCCTACCAGTTCCAGGAATACGCCGCGCAGGAGTTCTGCCGCAGCGTGCCGCAGACCGGCGAGGCCGTCCTCGTTCTCGATCTGATCGATCCCGAACTGCGAAGTCGCCCCGCGGCGTTGCGCGTCGTGCAGGAGTCCGTTCCGCAGCACGTGTTGCTCGACCTGCCGGCTCAGGTGTATCCGAACGGCGTGGTCAACGCGGAGGTCAATTTCGAGGTGCCCGGCCGCTATAGCGCGCTGATGACGGTCTCCGGTGTGGACGGCGCGGTGCGATTCCCCATCCGCGTGGCCGCTTTTCCGTATGTGTTGGTCTCCATCGCCACAGGCATCTTGGCCGGCTGCGGAATCGGTTACGTCGCGGTGCGTGGCGGCCTTGCCAAACGGTGGATCCGGTCTCGTCGCGTTCGGGTTCGGGCGCGGCCCGAAGGATAGCGGTGCCGTGCGGACGTCCAGACTCGTCTGGCGCAAAGTCGCGCAGCCTCGTTGAACCGGGCGGGTGAATCATGCGTATGCGCGGCGCCCTGCTGAGTTGCCTGCTCATCGTCGTCTTTGCGCTCGCCGCACTGTACGGCCTCCCGCGTGCGTGGTTGCCCGGTCCGATTCGTGACGTGGCCTTTCGCCTGTTCGGGGAAGAAGCCTATCGTGCGCTCCCGGCGACTCTGGATCTCGCCTCTATCGCGCGTGAACCGTTCTGTCCGGACAAGCATCCCGATTGGCGTGCGGAACAGACGATCGACGGCGTGCAGATTGCGGCCTCTCCGGTCTGTGCGCCGGACAATCCCGCGGAAATCGCCGCGTTCGTGCGCGGAACGAACACCGTTTCGCCGCAGACCCTCATGCAGACCCGGTTGACGCCGAATACGCTGGTCAAGGAACACGACACGGATGGCGACGGCGACCCGGATCACATTCACCTGCGGTTGGAAGTCGTCGAGTTGAACGGGCGTTCGCCCGACGACCCGGCGCCGTTTCCGGCTTACGCCATTGCGCCCGGCGTCCAACCGGGGCTGTGGGTGTTTGCGCCCAAGTCGCGTGGTATGGCGACGGAAAATTTCGAAACCGATCAAGCGTACGTCGGCCTGCGCGCACCCTCGCCGGTCATTCGCGTCGAAGCGGGCGATACCCTGCTGGTGACGCTCGAAAATACGCATTACCTGCCGCACACCATCCATTTCCACGGTGTCGATCATCCGTTCGTGGACGGAAACGGAGAGGGCAACGACGGTGTGCCGATCGCCAGCGAGTTGCCGGTCAGACCGGGTGAGACGCGCACCTACGAGATGACTCCGCGCCAGACCGGCAGCATGTTCTACCACTGTCACGTCCAACCGCAGGCCCACATTCTTATGGGATTGCAGGGCATGTTCGTGGTCGAGGAGAACCGGCCCGACAATTGGCTGCAAACCCTCAACGTCGGAGCAGGACGGGTGCGCCACGTTTCGGCTGCCAGCCGGGAAGGGTATGCACGCGAGTTCGACCTGCATTACCAGGACATCGATGCCGCGCTGAATAACGTCATCCAGACGGCGAATGACCCGCGGCTGATCGCCGCGGCCATGAACCGTACTTACGACATCACGGACCACGGCCCCGATTATTTTCTGTTGAACGGCCGGTCGTTTCCGTACACCACGCGCGAGTCGTTGGTGGTGGTCGGTTCTGACGAGCGGGTCAAGCTGCGCGTTCTGAACGGCGGCGCCGAAGGCGTTGCGTTGCATACCCACGGACACAAGGTCACGGTGACGCACTACGATGGAGTCGCGCACGCTCCCGCGGCGCGCATTACGCGCGACGTCGTCTGGCTTGCGCCGGCCCAACGGCTGGACCTCGACCTGAAGACCACCAACGACGGATTGCACAGCTACGGACCGGGCGTCTGGCTGCTGCACGACCACAAGGAAAAGGCCATCACCACCGACGGCGTCAATCCGGGCGGGAACATCAGCGCGATCGTGTATCCCGAGTATCTGGGCGACGCCGGCCGGCCGCTGACCCGGGGAATGGACTGGGCGCCGTTCTTCAGCGCAGCCTATTATGAGAAGAAAATCCCGGTCTGGGCCGAACTCGAGGAATCCGGCCTGCTCGGCGAGGCGGACGTCGAGCGCCCGCGGCTGTCGGCAGGGTTCATTCTGGGTGCCGGTATCGGCTTGCTCATCGGAGCCGGGTTTGCCGTGGGCCGCTTGTCGGCTCGGCGTAAGCGCGGGAATTCCTGAATGCAATACCGCTCGTCAATCTCGCCGATGATGCGGATGGACCAGCGCCCTTCGGCATCGCTGGGATTCAGGCGGATTTCTCTCACGTGGGCGTTCGTCGGATTGGTCGTCGGCGGGTGTCTCTGCTCTTCACGCGGACACGCCCAACAACGTCCGGACTCGGGCGCCGCGCCGTCCATGGAGCATGCGCACCACCATGCGGCCCATCACGCCATGCAACTCGACGCCGCGGGGATGGTGATGAACGAAAATCGGGACCAATTGCCGCGCGGGTGCCCGCGCATCGCGGCGGAGCACTCCATTACCGTCCGTGCAGGCAAGGAGTTCGCCGCGCCGGGCAGTATGTTCGCCTACGATCGAACCCGCTGGTCTTTTGCGCCGTGCACGCGGCTGACCGTCACGCTGGTGAATACGGACGACGTCCGCCACCAATGGATGCTGCACGGGCTGCCGCGCTATTTGTATCCGATGGGCATGTTCAGCGTGGAGTTGGCGGGCCGCGGGCAGCGGACCGGGACGTTCATCCTGCCGCCCGGAGACCGAACGTATCTGGTGCACTGCGACGTGGCGCAACACATGGAAAAAGGGATGAAAGCCCAACTCGAGACGGGCCGCGGGGAAGGGGACCTGCCCTCGGTTCCCGGACTGACCGGCCCCCGTCTGCCGGACGACTACCGCACCGATTGGGCCAGCGTCGGTATCGGCTTCGCCTTTCTCGCGGGCTTGGTCGGCGCCGTGACGACTGCCGGAGTCTTACGTTGGTTCTGACGTCTTTGCTCGTCGCGTTCAGGAAGTAGGGGCCTGCCCTTACTTCCTGATAATGTCGTTCGCCGAAGGAAATTCGGACTGAAGCGCCACTACGAAGGCCGTTTACCTTGACCGTCAGCCGAAAACTCCATACGGTTCGGCGGCGATTTTTCCGCGTTTTCCGTTCACATCTCTGTAAGGAGGCGTATCCCATGCGAGGTTCCCGGCTGCCGAAATTCGTTGCGATGAGCGTTGCCCTTCTGCTCGGTCTTCCGTCGTTCGGAGCCGCGGACTCGCCTGAGAAGACTGACCACGCGCTTCCTCCGGTCACTCACGAACGGCTGCTCCAAGGAACACAGAATGCGGCCGACTGGCTCATGTACGGCGGCAATTACGAAGGCTGGCGGTTCAGTCCGCTGGACGACATCGACCGGGACAACGTGAAGAATCTTCAGGCCGCCTGGATATTCCAGACCGGCGTGCCTGCCCAGATGCAGGCGTCTCCCCTCGTCGCCGACGGGGTGATGTATCTGACCGCGGCCTACAACAAAGTGTTCGCGCTGGATGCCGCCACGGGCGACCCGATCTGGAAATACGATCATTCGCTGCCCGGCGACCTGCGCATCTGTTGCGGGCCGGGGAACCGCGGGGTGGCGCTGGCCGGGGACAAGGTCGTCATGGCGACCCTGGACGCGCGCGTGGTGGCCCTCGACCGCAAGACCGGCGAGGTCGTCTGGAACACGGAAGCCGACGACTATGCCGGCGGGTTCAGTTTCACGCTGGCGCCCCTCATCGTGCGCGACAACGTGATCGTGGGCATCGCCGGCGGCGAGTACGGCATCCGGGGCTACATCGACGCCTACGACCTGGAGACCGGACAACGCAAATGGCGGCGCTACACCGTCCCCGACAAGGGCGAGCCCGGGGTCGAAACCTGGGCGGGCGACTCGTACAAGAACGGCGGCGGCCCGGCCTGGGTGACCGGTTCGTACGACGCCGACCTCGACTTGGTGTATTGGGCGACCGGCAACCCTGCACCGGACTGGAACGGCGACGGCCGTGAGGGCCACAATCTGTACACCAACTCGGTGCTGGCCCTGGACCCCGACACCGGCGACGTGCGCTGGTATTTCCAATTCACCCCACACGACATTTGGGACTACGACGGCAACACCGGCATCTTCCTGCTCGACGTCATGCGGAGCGGGGAACCGGTCAAGGCGCTCGCTCAACCCAACCGCAACGGCTACCTGTACGTGCTCGACCGCCGGGACGGCAAATTCCTGCACGGCGCGCAATACGTCGAGCAACTCAACTGGGCCACCGGCCTGGACGAGAACGGCCGGCCACAGGTCGATCCGCGCTACGTGCCGATGGAAGACGGCAACCCCGAACTCATCTGCCCCGGCAACGTGGGCGGCCAGAACGGTTCGTACGCCGCGGCCTACAGCCCGCTGTCCAAGCTGATCTTCGTGCCGACGATCGAAAGCTGCGGCAAGATGGAGAAAGCCAGGTCCATCTTCATTCGAGGCATTCCGTTCTGGGGCGGCGGGCCGGGCCAGACGCAGGGGGACCTTGGGACCGCGTACGGCCACGTCTCGGCCATCGATCCGACCAGCGGCGAGGTCAAGTGGCGCTACAAGGACGACTGGCCGATGGTCGGCGGCGCATTGGCGACCGCGGGCGGCCTCGTCTTCACCGGCAACCAGCAGGGCTACGCCCTCGGCCTCGACGACCGGACGGGCGAAGTCTTATGGAAGTTCCAGACCGGTTCCGCGGTGCGCGGCCAGCCCATCTCCTACCAAGCCGGCGGCAAACAATACGTCGCGGTGCCGAGTGGCGCGGGCGGCTTGGTGGTGGACATCGTCGGTAAATATCCGAAGACCACACCGGGTAGTTCGGTCGCGGTGTTCGCGTTGCCGTAGCGACCCCACGACCGGGCGGCACCCGTTTCGACCTTTTTCGATAAGCTCAAAGCCCCACAGGCTCAGGAGCCAGCCCGTTGAGACCGGTTCCTGAGCCTGCGGTATTCTGAGCTTTCGGAGGACCGAAAGGTCGAAGGATGTTCGACAGAACTGCGGAATAATGTTCTTGATCGCCCAATAAAATCCGCGGCCTTGGACGTATTATGCGTCCAAGGCGGTTTTTCGAGGAAAATCCGGGCAGAGCGTGGACCGGGCGACCTCGCCGGCTGGATCGAAATACGCCAGACGTCCGTTCTGGTCACACAACCAGAACTCTTGCGCGCCCTGCTCGAAATACAAGGCTCGTTTTTCCGAGATTTCTTCTTCGGTGTTGCTGGAAGAGAGAATTTCCATGCAGATTTCCGGGGCCACCGGACAGGCGGCTTCGTCTTTTATCCGCTCATAGGTTTCGTCCGAAACCCAGGCGACGTCGGCGACTTTAGTTCCCTGGCGCGTGTGAATCGCGCATTCGGTGAGAATCTTTCCGCTCCGTTTGTGTGCACGAAGGAGGGCCGCAATCTCTCCTTGGAGGGCAGAATGGTACACCTTGTTGGGAGACATTACGATCTTTCCGCGCGCGTCGAGTTCGATCTTGTAGGGAAGGTTTTGCAGCTCGGAACGGTCGCAGACTTCCTGCCAGTTCATGTCGGCACCTCTTCGTCGCCCGGCTACGACCGCGGCATCGTCATCCTTTCAATCAGCGTTTCGAAGACGTGGCGTATTGCGCTTTTCATGCCGTACGGTCTCCGGGTATGGTGGTTTCATCTGCGGACCGTATGCGTATGGAGAAAAGATACTGGGCAGTGTGGCCGGATGCAATACAGACGCGGCGCGCAAGCCGGAACATGCCCTAGCCCAACACTTCCGTAATGCGGCGGCTGACTTCTTCCGGCGCGGCGTCGCCGTCCACGCGCTTGAGAATGGCCTTCGCCTCGTAGAAGGGGACGATGGGCGCGGTCTCGGAGTGGTATTTTTCGAGCCTCGCGCGGCACGCCTGTTCGGTGTCGTCCTTGCGTTGGATGACACGGGCCGCAACGTCCGCGGGCGGGGGTTTGAATTCGACGTGGTAGATTTCGCCGGTGTCCGGGTCGAGCCGGCGACCGGTAATGCGTTCGACGATCAACTCGTCGGGCACTTCGATCTGTAACACGACATCCAAGGCCAAACCGGCTTTTTCCAACTCGGCGTCCAGGGCCTCGGCCTGCGGTCGGGTGCGGGGAAATCCGTCCAGCATGAAGCCGTCCGCGCAGTCCGGCTGCTGAATACGTTCGATGACCATGGCAATGACGAGGTCGTCCGGCACCAGTCCGCCGGCTTTCATGTAGCCGTCGGCCTGTTTGCCCAGGGCAGTCCCTCGACTGACCGCGGCGCGCAGCATGTCGCCCGTCGAAATATGCGAGATTCCGAACCTGTTGACCAACTCGACGGCCTGGGTTCCTTTGCCCGCGCCGGGCGGGCCGACCAGAATCATGCGCATGAGATCCGTCCTTTCGGTTGCATGGATGGATTGCCGTGCGTGGTGCTCCGTTTGGGGTCCTGCTTCGGTTGAAAAGCGGCCTGCATACCACATCGCGGCTAGGCGCGCCAAAGGGGCCATGTTAGGGTAACGCCCCGTTGGTTGAGGAATAGAAACCCCCGGACACCAGTCCCCTGGAAAGGGGAGATAACGAGTAAAAAGGAGGACGTATGAAGATCGGTGTTTTCGAATTCTGCATCGACCGTTCGGTCGATCCTGCAGTAATCGCCAAACGCGCCGAGGAACTGGGCTTCGCCTCGTATTGGGTGCCCGAGCACCCGATCGTTCCGGTCAAGACGACGTCGCCGTACCCGGCTTCGGACGACGGGCTCATTCCCGACGAGTACGGCCGGATTACCGACCCGTTCGTCTCGTTGGCGCGGGCGTCCGCGGTGACGACGAAGATCGAGCTCGGTACGGGCATTTGTCTGGTGCCGGAGCGCAATCCGCTCGAATTGGCCAAGGAAGTCGCAACTCTGGATCATTTCTCGGGCGGACGGTTCATCTTCGGGATCGGCGCGGGCTGGCTCAGGGAAGAGACCGAGATCATGGGCGGCGACTTCGACCACCGTTGGGGACAGACCAAGGACGCGGTGCTGGCGATGAAGGAACTCTGGACCAAGGACGAAGCCGAATATCACGGCAAGTATTACGACTTCCCCGCGGTCCGTTCGTTTCCGAAACCCGCGCAAAAGCCGCATCCGCCGGTCTATATGGGCGGCTCGTCCAAATACGTGTTCAAGCGCGTGGTCGAGTGGGGAGACGGCTGGATGCCGGTCCTGTCGCCCGTGGAGGACATCAAGGCCGGTCGGCGACGGCTGAACGAAATGGCCGAAGCCGCGGGCCGCGATCCAAAGGAAATCAGCGTGCTGGCCTTTGGGTTTCCCGAAAAGTTCCGGACCAGGGCGGCGATGGACGAGTTGGCCGCGGCCGGTGTGGACCAAGCGACCGTGTGGCTGTTGCAGAGCGAAAACGGGGAAGCCGCGGTGCTCTCCGAGTTGGAGTCGCTCGCCCGCGAGTTGCTGTAGCTCGGCGTGACCGAACGGCTGACTTGGCGCTGCCGGCTGGGACGTGGGATGACGAAATTCGGCATCATGGTCATGCCGCAACACCCGCGCAGCGATGCGCCGGTGGAGCGGTTTCGGCAGACGGTCGCATTGACCCGCTTGGCGCGGGACGCGGGATTCGACTCGATTGCCTGCGGCCAGCACTTTCTGGCGCCGCCGTATCAGAATCTCCAGAGCATCCCGCTGTTGGCACGCCTAGCGGCGGAGAGCGGCTCGATGTCGCTCGTGCTCTCCGTCGTGTTGTTGCCGCTGTACAATCCGACCGTGCTGGCCGAGGACGTCGCCTCGCTCGACGTCATCAGCGAAGGGCGCGTCGTCTTCGGGGTCGGCCTCGGCTACCGCGACGTCGAATATCAGGCCGCGGGCATTCGACGCGCCGAACGGATTCCCCGTTTCGAGGAAGCCTTGACCCTCATCCGCCGGTTGTGGACCGAGGACGACGTCACGTTTCACGGCCGGCATTTCCGTTTGGATCACGCGACCTGCACGATCCGGCCGGTCCAGCGTCCCCATCCGCCCATCTGGGTCGCGGCCAACAACGACAGCGCGATCGCGCGCGCCGGCCGGCTGGGGTGTGCGTGGCTGGTGAATCCACACGCCACGACGCAAACCCTGGTCCGCCAAACGGCGCTCTACCGTGCCGCTCTGGCTGCGGCCGGGCAGGAAATCGACTCGGCAGGCGACCTGGAATTTCCGATCATCAAAGAATTGCACGTCGCCGATACGCACGAAGACGCGCTGGCCGTGGCGCGTCCGTACCTCGAAAAGAAATATCGAGCCTATGCCGACTGGGGGCAGGACAAGGAACTGCCGGGCAACGAATCGTTCCGCGTGTCGTTCGACGCACTGGCCGAGGACCGGTTCATCCTGGGCAGTGTCGACGAAGTCGTCGAGCAGATCGACGCCCAGCGACGGCGGCTGGGCGTCAACCATTTCATCTTTCGTATCTGGTGGCCGGGTATGCCGGCAGAGCACGCGTACCGTGTGGTGGAGATGCTCGGCGCACACGTGCTGCCGAAATTCCGGTCGAGCCGCTGACGAGTCGGCGCGGCGGTGCGCCGATGCCGCTCGGTTCAGGCCGACGCCAGGCGTTCGACGAACGCGTTGGTGGGTAGCACCTCGGCAAACATGGAGGCTTGCGTCAGCAGCGTGGCGCGATGCAGATCGGTGTGGCCGACCTTCCCCAGATTGGGGTGCTCGACGTCGCGCGTAGCGGTCGCATCGTTCAGAAACAGCACCTTCAGGTTCCGCTGAAACCCCTCGCGCGCGGTCGTGTCGCAGCACATGTGCGTCATGTAACCGGAAATGGCCAACTGCGTGATTCCGTTGGCGCGCACGACCTCGTCGAGATTGGTTTGTGCGAAGGCGCCCGGATAGTTCTTGACGATCAACGGGTCCTGGCTACGTGGATCGAGCCGCGGGTGCAATTCGAAGCCGTGCGTGCCGCGCAGAAAGATTCCTCGTTCGCGTTGCAAGACTTCATGCTGGACGTAAACGACGTGCATGCCGGCGTGTTCCGCTGCGTCGATGGCTTCACGGATGTGTTCCAAGGCGGCGGCGCCGTCGGGGATCGGAACTTTGCCGTCGAAGTATTCGTTCTGGGCGTCGATCACGAGCAGGGCGGTTTTGGCTGGGTCGAGCGACATGGCGGCCTCCTTTTTCCAGGGGAGTTATGGGACTTTCCAGGGGGATATGGGGCAGACTCGTTCGAGCTATACCGGACGCGCCTCAGCCGAGTAAAGCATCGCGCGCTTGACTGCCCACCCGGATAGGATAGAGGAAGCAGCCGAGGAGGACGTGCCATGATCTACGAACTGCGCACCTATCAATTGGCTTTTGGTGGTCTGCCCGAATATCTGGAGGTCGCCAAGACCATGATCCTGCCCGGGGTCGCGGAACACGGGCTGGAGCCGGTCGGATTCTGGAGCAGCGAGATCGGCCAGCTCAACGAGGTCGTTCATCTGTGGGCCTATGCCGACCTGAACGAACGTCAGGCCAAATGGGCGAAGTGGGCCAAGGACCCGCGGCGCGCCGAAGTGGCGAAACGGCTGCGCGGCGTCGTGCTCAGTCAGTCCAACAAGATCCTGAGCCCGACCGATTTTTCCCCCATGCGCTAGGCCCGTTTCCGGTGAAGAACTTCTTCTTTTCCCTCTGTCTGTATGCCGCCGCGGCTGGAGGCTGCGGACCGCCACCGGCTCCCGAAATTCTCCACGGGGAGGGGGTTGTCGAGAAGATCATCCGCGCCGACCGGCGCGTGGTCGTCGCTCACGAAGACATCCCCGACTTCATGGACGCGATGACCATGAGTTTCGAGGTGGACAAACCGAGTCTCTTGGACAAATTTCGGCCGGGTGATCGAATCCGCTTCACGCTGGAACGGACCAAGCTCACGCTCTACATGGTCGCCGCGGAGAAGATTGCCGACGATTCGGACACGTCGGAGCCGAGTCTCGAATAGGCGGGGAGGGATGGGGACTCAGTCCGCCTCGTCTTTTTTCGGTCGGAAGAATCGAAAAATTCTGGCCGGGACGCCAAGAGGGGAAATCCGTTCCGGCTCGGCCTCGCGTTCGAGTTCCTCCTCGTAGCGCCGTTCCTCGTCCAAGAGCTCCCAACTCGTCCCGCCGTAATCGTCGTCTTGAACGTCGCGCGACCGGTCCGGTGCAGACGACCCCCAAGTCCAGGTGCCGAGGTTGTTACCCGCGTCGTCGTGGCGCGAGGGCTGGGCGAACGCGATCGGGCCGAGGACGAGGCTCGTTAGCAAGCAGGCAATCAGCACGTGGATAGTCAGGAGGAAGGTCACGGGCGGTGTCGAACGAAGTCTCCGGTTTCCTGCCACGGAGAATTTCTGAAGCTGCATCGTGACGTTTTTGTACCACAGCCCAGGGCTTCAGCCAACGTAAACCTGCCAAGGGATAGAAGACCGGCCCCAGAGACACCAAGACGCGACATGGCCGATGATCCCGTCTCATGGTACGTAACGGCTTCGGGCGAGGCGCCGTTCCGCCCGCCCGGTTCATTTTACTTAAGGACAGGTCAGACCCATGAAAATCGCGTATTGCGATGCGTTTTCCGGCATCAGCGGCGACATGCTGGTCGCCGCACTGCTCGACTTGGGGCTGGAGGTGGACCGACTCGAAGCCGAGTTCGCCAAGCTGCCACTCGACGGCTATACGGTGCAGCAATCCGAGCGCGTGGTGAATGGCATCCGGGCCGTGGGTTTCAACGTGGATGTCGAGGAGGGTCGGCAACCTGAGCGCAGTTTCCGGTCGATTTCGGGTATGCTCGCCGCCAGTTCGCTTGACCCGGCCGTCAAAGCGACCGCGGGCGAAATTTTCACCAAGCTGGCCGCGGCCGAGGCGCACGTGCATCGCGTCAGCGTCGAGGACGTGCATTTCCACGAAGTCGGCGCGGTCGATTCGATCCTGGATGTGGTCGGCGTTGCGGTTGGTCTTCACACGCTGGGCATTCAGGCCGTCTATACCAGTCCGCTCCCCCTCGGCAGCGGGTTCGTATCCGCGCGTCACGGACGACTGCCCGTACCCGGACCGGCAACTACCGAACTCCTCAAAGGCTTCCCCGTGCGGTTCGAGGATGGCGCATCCGAGTTGGTCACGCCGACCGGCGCCGCGGTGCTGGCAGCCTTGGCCCGGCCCGACCCGCCGGAGTTCTCCATCGCCCGAACCGGGTATGGCGCAGGGCAACGTCAACTGGCCGACCGCCCGAACGTCCTGCGCGTTTGCCTCGGCGACTGTCCCCCCGATGACCGATCCACGGGCCTCCGCCTGGACCATTTGATGGTACTGGAAACCCACATCGATGACCTGAACCCGGAATGGTACGAGCACGTCATGGAACGCCTGTTTGCTGCCGGCGCGCGGGACGTGTCCGTCACCCCGGTTCACATGAAGAAGAACCGTCCGGGGATATTGCTGTGGGTCTTGTGCGATCCCGAGAACCAGGACCGCCTGTCTCACATCATCTTGACGGAGACGTCGACGCTAGGGCTCCGCTCGTATCCGGTGAGCCGGCTGTCGCTCCGGCGCGAGCACAGGAACGTCGTCACCAAGTACGGAACCGTGCGCGTGAAATGCTCTTATCCGCCGGACGGACGCGTGAACCACAGCCCCGAATACGACGACTGCAAACGGCTGGCCCGACAGCACGGCGTCCCGCTCGGCGCCGTGTACGAGGCGGCGACGCTGGCTGTGCAGAGACTCGGCGCGTCTCCAACCAACGATAAGGAATAACCGCGGCCATCGAGCCCGCGGTGTTGGTCTATGAGACCAGATCGGCGAGTACCTCGGCCGGGTGGGAGCGGGGAGTGACCGAAGCGTACACCTTTTCGATAGTACCCTGTTCGTCGATCAGATAGCTGATCCGGCTGGCGTAGCCCGCGGTGGGAGAGTCGCAGGCCCCGTAGGCCAAACCCATGCTGCGCGTCGTGTCGCACAGCAAGACGAACGGAAACCCGAACTTGTCCGCAAACGCGGCGTTTTCCTCGACCGTGTCGAAACTCACGCCGAGCACCTCGACGTTGCAGTCAGTAAAGTCGGCAATCTGGTCGCAGAACCCGCGACCTTCGATCGTTCAACCGGGGGTGTCCGCTTTGGGGTAGAACCAGAGAAGGACTTTCTTGCCCCGCAGCGTAGAGAGACTGAGGTCGTCTCCGCGGTGGGTCTTGACGGTGAAATCCGGGGCCGGGTCTCCGACGTTCAGCATGACCGTGCTCCTTTCCATCGGCGAGGACATGCAAGATGACTCTGAAGTCGGATCTTCCTCGTCATACTTGCGGCTGCCTATCCGGGTCAGGACGTGCCGAGCAGGTTGGCTTGGTTGTACTTTATCTGCGCCTGCTTCTTGAGATATTTTTCAAACTCGCGGAGCGCCTCGGCTCTCTTCTGTTGCACCAACGATTCGCGCAGTTCCTCTCGGCGTTGTTCGAGTTGCTCCGCGTCCGCGGGAAGGTGTTCCTTGAACGCCACGACGTAGGCGTTGCCGCCCCACACGTACGTCTGGGACGGCACCGGGTTCTCTGCATTCAACCGGAACGCCGCGGCCTTGAGCGCGGGTAAGTTGCCGATCTTGGGAACGTAGCCGCCCGTTCTGGTGAACGGGCCGGTCTCTTCGATCTCGAGGTCTTCGGCACGCGCCAGACTTGCCAAGTCGCGGGTTTCTTGCAGTTTGGTGAACAGGGCGTCGGCTCTCTGCTTTGCCAGGGTCTCGGCTTGTTCGCTGCGATACCGGCGCTCGACGTCGCTTTGCACGCCGCTGAATTCCGGAATGCGCGAAGGCGCCCGTTCCTCGAGCGAAACCAGGAACCACACGTCGTCGACCTGAATGGGCTGACTGATCTGGCCGGGCTCCTGTCCCAAGGCCGCCTGGACGAGTGTCGGTTGCTCGCCGAGTCCCGGGATCGTCTCGCCCGGAGCTACCAACGGGGTCTGCTGTACGGTCAATGCGGCCGACTCGGCGAACTCGGCCAGCCGCACGCCGTCGCCGACGGTCTGCCTGTCCGCTCGCGCACGTTCCTCCGCAAGGCGCCGGCTTTCGCGTTCGAGCAGCGTTTCGGTGACCTGGTCGGCAACGTCTTCGAGCGGCCGGACCTCTGCGGGACGAATCTCGTCGACTTTGATGACGTGGAGCCCGAACGTCGTTTCTACCAGATCGCTGATCTGTCCGACGTCGAGCGAAAACGCCGCTTCCTCGAACGGCTCGACCATGCGGCCGCGGCCGAAGAACCCGAGATCGCCGCCTTGCTCCGCGGTGCCTTCGTCTTGCGAGAACTCTTCGGCCAGGCTGGCGAAATCCTCGCCATCGCGGGCCCGTTCCAGAACGCCGAGCGCAGTGGTGCGGGTTTCGGCTTTCGCCTCGTCGGAGTCGTTTTCGGAGACGGAGAACAGAATGTGCCGGGCACGGACCTGCTGTTCGTCGGTAAAGAGGTCGTCTTTGTATGTGTCGTAATACTCCTGGACGTCGGCCTCCGACACCGAAACCTCTGGCGCGAAATCGACCGGGTCGTACGTCACGTAACCGAAGCGGACGCGTTCGGGAGTACGGAACGTCTCCTTATGGTTCTCGTAGAAATCGGTGAGGGCCTGTTCGTCGACGGTCACGCTGTCGACCAAGTCTTCGGATGCTATCTTGACGAAATCGAGATTCACTCGTTCCTGCTCGAATTCGTACAACTTATCGACCTCGAAATCCGTGGCGCGTACCGACGATTCGACGAAACGCTGAAATCTCCGCAGCACCAGCCCGTCGCGTTGCTGCTCCTCGAATTCCTGCGGGGTCAAGCGGAGGGCGCGCAGGAGCCGCCGATACCGGTCGGGGCTGAACGAGCCGAAGCCTTCGAAAGCCGGGTTGGCGGCGATCTCCCGACGCACCTCTTCGTCGGACACCCGAAAGCCGAGTCTGTGCGCTTCTTTCGTGAAAAGTTTGGCCGTAATCAGTTGGTCCAGCGTCTGCTGCCGGAGGTTCATCTGCTTTGCGAGCTCGGGCGTGAATCGATCCTTGTACTGCTCCCGATAGCTGGCTTCCACGTTTCGATAGGCGCGCTGAAATTCCCGGACGGTGATCGGCTCGTCGTCCACGGTCGCGACGAGCCGGACTTGCGCGTCGTCTCCGAAGCTGCCGATCCCGAAGAAGACGAAGACCAGGGCGATCACCAGAAAGAGCCCTTTCGTCCACACGGATTGGACGCGGCTACGCATGAAATCAAGCATGATCGCTCATCTCCTCGGCCCCGGAGTCTTAATTGACGGGTCTTGAAAAAGCAACGGCGGGCCAAGGGCTTGTCAGAATTATGAATGCTTGGTATAGACTTTCCATCTTAAGGCCCAGCCACAGCGGCCAAGAAAAGTTACATATGGTTTTTAAGAGGTTGGCCAGTTACATGTCGATGGACATGGCTATCGATTTAGGAACAGCAAATACTCTGATTTATGTCAAGGGCGAGGGCATCGTCTGTAACGAAGCCTCCGTCGTCGCCGTACAAAAAGAAGCGAACAAAGGCCGGCGGGTGCTGGCGGTGGGCATCGAGGCCAAGCAGATGCTCGGTCGGACGCCGGGGAACATCGTCGCCATCCGCCCGCTCAGGGACGGAGTCATCGCCGACTTCGAGACGACCGAGGCGATGCTGCGCTACTTCATCCGCCGCGCGCACAACCGCCGTACTATGGTCCGCCCACGGATCGTGATCTGCGTCCCGATCGGCATCACCGAAGTCGAGAAACGGGCGGTCCGGGAATCGGCCGAGTCCGCCGGCGCGCGGGAAGTCTTTCTGATGGAAGAACCGATGGCCGCGGCGATCGGCGCGGGGCTGCCGGTCACCGAACCGGTCGGCAACATGATCGTGGACGTCGGCGGCGGCACGACCGAAGTCGGGGTCATCGCGTTGGCGGGCATCGTGTTTTCCAGGTCGGTGCGCTCCGGCGGGGACAAGATGGACGAGGCCATCAGCCAACACATCAAGCGGGCCTACAACGTGGTGATCGGCGAGCGGACCGCGGAGTTGATCAAGATGACCGTCGGCTCGGCGTATCCGGTCGACGAAACGTCCACCATGGAAGTCCGGGGACGAGACTTGGTGTCCGGCGTCCCGAAAATACTCGAAATCGGCGACGCGGAGATTCGGGAGTGCATGCACGAGCCCATCAATCAAATCGTCGACGCGGTCCACGTGGCGTTGGAACGTACGCCTCCCGAATTGGCCGCGGATCTGGTGGACAAGGGGATCGTGCTGTCCGGAGGGGGCGCCTTGCTGCGGAATTTCGACGTGTTGCTCAGCAAGGAGACCGGGCTGCCGGTCACCCGGGCCGAGGATCCGCTCGTGTCGGTCGTGATGGGAGCGGGAAAAGCCCTGGACGAAATGACGTTGCTCAAAGAAGTCGCCGTGTCGTAGGCCCCCGGCCCACCCCGAGCGTGACGTATGCCCGCGGTACGCTCCAGATACCGCGCCCTCATAGTTTGCGGTGTACTGATCTTCATCGCCGTATCCCTGGCGACCATCAACGCCAAGTCTCCGTACCGGATCGATCCGGCCGGCGTCCTGTTCGGCGAAATCCTGTCTCCGCTCCAGGCCGGGGCGACGACCCTGGCCCAGGGAACACAACGCATCTGGACGCAATACCGGGACATCCGCGGCGTTTACACGACGAATACCGCGCTTCGGACCCGGCTGGCGACGCTCGATCATTTGCCGCGGCGTCTGGCGGAACTGGAACTGGAGAACCGCCGGTTGGAACGGCTGCTGGCACTCCGGCGACAGACGCCGGGCACGGCGATTGCCTCGCGCATCATCGGTCGCAACTCGAGCCCCGGAATCTCGACCGCGGTGTTGGACAAAGGCGAGCGGGACGGGATCCGCAAAGGAATGGCCGTTCTGACCCCCGCAGGGGTGGCCGGGCGCGTCGTATCGGTCGGTCCGCACGTTGCGCACGTCCTGTTGATTTCCGCGACGACGAGCGGGGTGGATGCGCTGGTTCAGCGTTCACGGGTGCCGGGCATCGTGTCCGGCACGTTGACCGGCAACTGCCGGCTCAAATACGTACAGCGCGACAGCGACGTGCGGGTCGGCGACGCCATCGTCACCTCCGGCCTCGGCGGGATCTTTCCCAAAGGGCAACATATCGGCCACGTCGCCCACGTGGCGGTCCGCGACGACGAAATGTTTCAGGACGTCGAGGTGAAGCTCAGTGCAGAATTTACCCGAATCGAAGAGGTCTTGGTGGTTGCCCGGGACGACGTCCCGGCACGGGCCGAGCCGTTCCCCGGATCGTAGGCTCCGTCCGTACGTGCTGTTCGGCCTCGCCGCGGTCGCGGTCGTCGTGTTGCAGACGAGCGTGCTGTTCCACCTGCCGTTCGTGCCGGACGTGTCGCTGATCTTTTGCGTCTATCTGGGCGTGATGCACGGCTCGGCCTCCGCCGCGGCCGGGGCGTTCCTGTTGGGATCCGCGTTGGACAGTTGCTCGGGGGCGCCGGTCGGCACGCACGCCCTGGTGATGAGCGGAGTCTTCGGGATGGCGGCCCTGTTGTCCCACACCCTCTGGACAAGCAGCGTGCCGGCCATGAGCGGGCTGATTGCCGGCGCCGTGGCGCTCAAGGCGCTGACCACCCTGCTCCTGCTCGACGACGTTTGGGCCTGGAAGGTGCTGCGGACGTTCGTCGTCTCCCACATCCTCTGGGACGTGCTCTGCGCGCTGCTGCTGACTCCCCCCGTATTCGCCCTGCTGGGGGCGGTCGAGCGTGCCTTTGCCGGGGGGAGACATGCGTGACCGGGTGGCCCTGTCCGCGATCCAGAAGACGCTGACGGCGAGCCGGGGGCGCCTGTGGGCCATCGGTTCGATCGTCTTCCTGGTCCTCGTGGTACTGGGTGTCCGGCTCTGGCAGTTGCAGGTCGTCGACGGGGCCCGCTTTCGTGACATGTCGGAAAAGAACCGGGTCCGCCTCAAGCGGGTCCACCCGCCGCGGGGTCTGATGCTCGACCGTGCAGGCCGCGTCGTGGCGGAGAACAGCCCATCCTTCGACGTCGTGTTCGTTCCCGAAGATGCTGCGGATCGGCAGGCCACGTTGCAAAACCTGGCCCGGTACGTGCCACCGGCGGTGTGGTTGCTGAACGGCGACTCCCGGGAGCGGTCGCCGTTGGAAGGGCTGGTCGTCGCGCGCGACGTGGCGTGGGAGACCTTGGCGACTGTCGAGGCGCACCAATTCGACCTGCCGGGGGTGACGATCTCGGCGCGGCTCAAACGGTCCTATTCCGATGCTGCGTTCACCGCGGCGCACCTGCTGGGGTACGTGAGCGAAATCAGTCCGACCGAATTGGCCGATTCCGACGAGTATCGGCGGGGGGACATCGTCGGCAAGCGGGGTCTGGAGAAATCCTGGGAACACCTGTTGCGCGGGCGGGCCGGCGCCCAACAGGTCGAAGTCGATGCCGCGGGACGCGAATTGCGCCTCATGAGCGAGGTCGAAGCCCAACCCGGCCACGACGTCAGCCTGACCCTCGACCTGCACCTGCAACAGCGGGCCGAGCAGGCGATGGGCGACGCCGAGGGCGCACTGGTGGTGCTCGACGTCCGCACGGGGACGGTCCTGGTGTCGGTCAGCCGCCCGACGTTCGATCCGAATCTCTTTTCGCGCGGTATTCTGCCCGACCAGTGGAATGCGCTGCTGGACAACCCTCTGAAGCCGCTGACCAACCGGGTCCTGCAGGGCGGCTATCCCCCGGGCTCGACGCTGAAGCCCATGATGGCGTTGGCTGCACTCGAAGCCGGCGTCGTCACGCCCGATACCCGCGTCTATTGTTCCGGCGGCCTGAAGGCCGGCGGCCGTACCTTCGGCTGTTGGAGGCGCAAGGGACATGGGCGGTTGGATTTGACGCAGGCCATCGTCCAGTCGTGCGACGTTTATTTCTACCGGCTCGGCGAACGGCTGGGGATCGATGCCGCGGCCGAATACGCGCGCCGCTTCTGGCTGGGGCGCGACCTGGGGCTGTCGCTGGAAGCGGTCCGGGGCCTCTTCCCCGACCCGGAATGGAAACGGCGCCGTTTCAACGAACCGTGGTACCGCGGCGAGACGTTCAACGTGGCGATCGGCCAGGGCTCCGTCGTGACGACCCCGCTCCACATGGCCGTTGCCACGGCCGCGATCGCCAACGGCGGCGTGGTCTATCGTCCGGCCTTCGTACAACATGCCATCGACCAGGATGGCATCGTCGTCCACCGCCAGGCACCCGAGGTATTGACCCGCCTGAACGTCGCCGAAACCAACCTGTCCATCGTCCGGAACGCCATGCGGGAGGTGGTCAACGGGGTCAGGGGAACCGGCCGTGCCGCGCGGCTGCCCGATATCGAAGTGGCCGGGAAGACCGGGACCGCGCAAGTCGTCGGCGGGGTGCTGGACCAGAACGAAAGCGTCCCCCGGCACCATCGGGACCATGCCTGGTTCATCGCGTACGCGCCCGCGGACCGGCCGGAAATCGCCGTGGCCTGTCTCATCGAACACGCCGGCAAGGGCGGTGGCGCGGTCGCCGCTCCGGTCGTCCGCCAGGTTCTGGAAGCGTATTTCGAGAAGTCTCGACCGCAGGGTGAGCGGCATGCCGGCATTCGACCGACGGCTGATTGAGCAGTTCGACTGGCTGCTCCTTCTCCTGAGTCTCGCCCTGGCAGGGATAGGACTCCTGGCGGTGTACAGCGCCACGTACACGGGGCCCGGCCAGATCAGTCCGATAGCGGCCCGGCAACTCGTCTGGCTGGGGATCGGCCTCGGGGGGATGGGCTTGGCGTTCGCCGTGAACTACCGCCAACTGGAACGGTGGGCCTACGTCATCTACACCGCGGCGCTGGTGTTGCTGCTGCTGGTCCCGGTACTCGGCTCGATGAGCGGCGGGGTCCGCCGCTGGATTCAATTCGGCGGATTTTCCCTGCAACCGGCCGAATTCGTCAAGGTCGGGCTGATCCTCGTCTTGGCCAAGCTGTACCACCGCGCCGAACCACGCGCGGGATACCGCATCCGCGACATCTTGCTACCGGGCGTGTTGGTCGCCGTACCGGCCGGCCTGATCCTGTTGCAACCGAATCTCGGCACCGCGGTCACGCTGGGCCTGCTCTTTCTCAGCATGACGTTCGCCGCGGGGATCCGCCTCCGCTCGCTGGCGATGCTGGGGGTGATCGGCAGCAGCGCGCTGCCGTTCGTCTGGACCTATATGAAACCGTATCAACAGCGCCGCGTGCTGTCGTTCCTGCAACCCGACCTCGATCCGCTCGGAGCCGGCTATCACATCATCCAGTCCAAGGTCGCGGTCGGTTCCGGCATGATGTGGGGCAAAGGCTTTTTGCTGGGTACCCAGACGCGGCTCGACTTTCTGCCGGAGAAGCACACCGATTTCATCTTTGCGGTCCTGGCCGAAGAGTGGGGCTTCGTCGGCGCCGTCGTCCTGTTGGCGTTGTACGCCGGCCTGTTGACCCGGCTGTTGGTGATCGCCGCGACCGCGCGCGAACGGTTCGGGTTGCTGCTGACGATCGGTGTGGTGTCGATCATCTTCTGGCAGCTTGCGATCAACCTCGGCATGAACGTCGGGCTGCTGCCGGTCGTCGGGGTGCCGCTGCCGTTGCTGAGTTACGGGGGATCTTCGTTGGTGACCGTCATGCTGGGGCTCGGGCTGGCGCTCAACGTGAGCACCAGACGGTTGCTGTATTGAGGCGGCCCTACACGACGTCGTCGATCGCCTTGACGAGGTGCCCCTTGGGGACCGCGCCCACGATCTGCTGTTTGACCTCGCCGCTCTTGAACAGAATCAGATTGGGGATGCCGCGCACTCCGTATTGAGCGGGGGTCTGGGGATTGTCGTCCACGTTCATCTTGACGACTTTGAGCCGGCCGTCGTATTCGCCGGCCAGTTCTTCGACCACGGGCGCAATCGCCCTGCACGGACCGCACCACGGCGCCCAGAAGTCGATCAGGACCGGCACGTCGGCCTGCAGGACGTCGCTGTCGAAACTCGCGTCGGAAACCTGTTGTACGTCGGCCATATTCGCCTCCTTCAGCGCAGATTGCCGGGCCTTCTTACCAGACCCGCCCTGCGGAACCTATCCCCTTGACACCCCAGGGGGCGCCTTCTAGGGGAGGGGCCATGCGCGCATTGGTGACGGGTGCGTCCGGGTTCGTGGGCAGCGCCGTTGCGCGGGCGCTAGTCCGCACGGGCGCCGACGTCCGCGTGTTGCTGCGGCCAGACGCGGATACGCGCGGCGTGCATGGGCTGCCGGTCGAGGTCGTTCACGGCGACGTACGCAACGAGGCCGGTTTGCTGCCCGCGGTACGCGGCTGCCATCAGGTCTATCACGTGGCCGCGCTGTACAAGCTGTGGGTGCGCCGCAAACAGGAAATGTACGACTGCAACGTGCGCGGAACGGAGAACGTTCTGAAGGCGGCCTGCACCGCGAACGTGGAAAAGATCGTCTATACGAGTTCCGTTGCGACGCTCGGGTACGGTCGGGACGGCGTTCCGGCAACCGAAGAAACGCCGGTCGGCCTCGGCGACATGCTCGGGCACTACAAACGCAGCAAATTCCTGGCGGAGCGGGTCGTTCTTGCCTACGCCCGCGAGGGCCTGCCGGTCGTGATCGTCAATCCGAGCACGCCGGTCGGCCTGGGAGACCTCAAGCCGACGCCGACCGGCCGTCTGATCGTCGATTTTCTGAACGGGCGCATGCCCGGATACGTGGACACCGGACTGAACCTCGTCGACGTCGACGATGTCGCGCAGGGCCATTTGCTGGCCGCGCAACACGGCACGCATGGAGAAAAATACATTCTGGGAAACGTAAACCTGACCCTGCGCCGGATTCTCGAATTGCTCGCCGAACTGAGCGGCCGGCGCGCACCGCGGCTGAAAATTCCATACGCGCTCGCCCTGGCCGCAGCGTACGGCGATGCCGCATGCGCGCGACTCGTACCCGGTCGGGAGCCGCGCATCCCGCCGGTCGGCGTCAGACTGAGCCGCAAGACCATGTTTTTCTGCGCTGCCAAGGCGGTCCGTTGCCTCGGACTCCCGCAAACCCCGGTCCGCGAGGCGCTGCAAAAGGCCGTGGGTTGGTTCGATGAGCACGGCTACGTCGAGCCCGTGGCACGAGCCGCTGCGGTGTCCAGACCATAACCGGGGAGTGCGGCGTACCGAGGATCCTGCGTGGCGATCTGTCTCGTGCTGGGGGCGGTGTCGCTCGCCGTCTGGGTTGGCATTGCATTGCACCCGGCGCGGCCGTGGGCGTTCCGCCCGGTCGCGGAGGACGAAACCGTACCCGCGGAGCCGATCCGCTGGCCGTCGGTACGCATCCTGGTTCCCGCGCGAAACGAGGCGCGGGTCCTCCCCGAAACGCTGCCTTCGGTGTTGCACCAGGACTATCCGGGCCCGTTCGGCGTCACGCTCATCGACGACCGCTCGGAAGACGGGACGGCCCGGTTGGCCGAGGAGATCGCGGAACGGGCAGGCGCCCGCGACCGGCTGCACGTGGTGTCCGGCCGTGCGTTACCGCGCGGTTGGGTCGGCAAGATGTGGGCGCTGCAACAGGGTGTCGAGGCGTGCGGTATCGGGCCGACCGGGACGGACAGCGCGCCGGAACACCTCCTGCTCACCGACGCCGACATCTGGCACGCCCCGCATTCCCTGCGCCGTCTGGTCGCCGAAAGTGAGGCAGACAGACTCGCGCTCAACAGCCGCATGGCCCGACTGCGCTGTACATCGTTGGCCGAACGCCTATTGGTCCCGCCTTTCGTCTTCTTCTTCGGCTTGCTGTATCCCATGCGCTGGGTCAACGCCCCGACAAAACGTGTCGCCGCGGCCGCCGGCGGGTGTGTCTTGCTCACCACGCGGGCGCTCGTCCGAATCGGCGGTTTTCGCGCAGTCCGCGACCGAGTGATCGACGACGTGAACATCGCGCGGCTGGTCAAGAAGGCGGGGCTGCCGATTCGGTTGAGCCTGAGCCGGACCGACGTCAAGAGCCTGCGCGCGTACGACCGCCCGGCCGGTCTCTGGCGGATCGTTCGCCGCTCGGCGTTTACCCAGCTCGGCTACTCCTGGACCCTGTTGGGCGTGACTCTGCTCGGCATGGCCGTCACGTTCGGAGTTCCGCCGATCCTGCTCGCCAAAGGGATGGTGACGTTGGGGGCCAGCCTTGTCGCGGAGGGTTCGGCCTGGCAGCCGTCCGCCGGCTGGCTGACGTTGGAGGCCGGTCTCGCATGCGGACTGATGGCGGCAGTCTATCGCCCCGCGGTGCGTTTCTTCGGCCTGCCGTGGATATGGACGCTGACCCTACCGATCTCCGCGCTCATGTATCAGGCCATGACGTTGGACTCGGCGTTCCGTCACGTCACGACCGGCCGTGTCGACTGGCGTTAGCCGGACACAGGTAGAAAGAGATGCCGTTGCCGACCTTGGTTTTGACCGCCATGGCCTGGGAGGCCGGCGCGGTTCGCGGATCGCTGGAGCAGGTGCGACCCGAAGGGGAAGCAGTTTGGCGGGGCCTGTGCCGCGGGCATGAGATATTGTTGGTACGCGGAGGCATGGGACCGCGCCGCGCCGAGCAAGCAGCGGGGCGATTCGCCGATACGCCCTTGGCGGCGGTGTTCTCGATCGGATGCGCGGGCGCGCTCGTGCCCGGGTTGACCGCGGGTCAACTGGTGTTGGCTCCCGCGGTCCGCATGTTCGATGGGGCAGGGCGGCTGGCGACGTTCGACGTCCATGTGCGCCTGCTGTCTCTCACCCGGAACGCGGCTCGGCAAGCCGGCGTCGCCACGACCTGCGGCGCGGTGTTCACGAGTGCCCACGTTCTGCCCACGCCGGAGAAGAAAAGAGCTTGCGCTGCCCGGACCGAGTGTGTCGCGGTGGAAATGGAGAGCGGCGCCCACGCGCGTTTTGCCGCGGGCCGCGGACTGCCGTTCGCGGTCGTCCGCGTAATCCTGGACCCGCTCGACATGGTCATTCCGGCCATGCGGGGCGTAATCCGACCGGATGGCGGCGTCCGACCGGCCGCAGCGTTGAGACATCTGGCCGTCCATCCGGGGCAGGTCGGGTCCCTCATGCGACTCCAACGCTGCCGTAAACGGGCCGCGGACACGATTTCCCGGCTATGCCGAGAAATTTTCGCGGGGTTGGACGACGAGCCGGGGAGGGCTGACGCGCGCGTAGGGCCGGGATGAGCGTTGAGGACGTTCGTCCCGGTGTCGCCGAAGGCTACTTGGAAGCAGGGGTAGTCTTCTCGGCGAGCAGCTTCTTCTGCAACTCGTAGGCGGGGCGGGCGCGTTCGCGCTCTCCCCGCACGAGATAGAAACGGACGGCTTGGCCGAGTGTTTCTATGGCTTTGTCGTGCTGGCCGAGCTTGCTGTACGCCACACCCAGCCCATCGTGGGCCACCGGGTCGCGCGGATGTCGGGCAATGACTTGTCGATAACTGTAGATGGCGTGTTCGTATTCGCCCCGACCGGCGTAGGCCGCGGCGAGCCGGGTATGGGCGATGCTCTTGTTGGGATCGAGTTCGACGGCCCGCCGATATTCCGCAATCGCTTCATCGAGTTGACCTTGCCGTTCCAATTCCTGGCCGAGTTCGAAGCGGGCCGCCGCGGACGCGCCGTTGATGGCGACCGCGCTCCGAAACGCGGCCGCGGCTTTTGCAAATTGTTCTTCGCGGCGATAGGCGATGCCCTCGTTGACGTAATACCCTTCCAGCGACCTGGTCGCCTCCGGATGGCCTGGGCTGAGCCGCAATACCTCGCGGTAAGACTCCAGCGCGTCTTCGATGGCGCCGACCTTCTCGCGCACGACTCCGAGGCGGTAATGCGCCTCTACGTAATCGGGGTCCATCTCCTTGAGTATCCAGAGATATTCGGCCATGGCTTCGCCCCAACGTGCCTCGCTCTCGAAACGTCGGCCACTGTCGATGTAATCCTGCGGCGTCGCGGCCAGGAACGTCACGGCCGCCAGACTCAGACTCGCGACGAACCAGCGGGCGGTCGGATGAAGCATACGCTCCTCGCTCTCTGTCGGGGTGAGGCTGGGGCAGGCGACCTTCCCGGCGTCGTTCACAAGAACGTACTCCCCCGTCTGCGGTCAAGGCCGTCCCTCTAGGCGTCACCCGGTCCGTCGGCTACAATTCGCAGCCATGGAAACTGCGCTCAACAAGACGGAGCAGGGTTTGGTTGCGTGCGAGCATCTGGTGCATGCCGAAGAACAGTTGCGCGAACTGCTCCACGTGATCCACGACCATCTCACCTCCTACGACCCGGACGAAGACGCCTACGGGACGCTCCTGTCCGTGGCATACCACGTCAACGAGGGGTTGCGGGAATTGGGCTATGCGCTCGACCAAGCCGAAAGGTCGGACCCGCAAGGGATGGGCTCGGAAGTCGGCCACTAGGCCGCCCGATTCCGCACGAAATGGTTGCGTCGTATGGAACCGTCGAAAAAGCCCCCACGTCTGTTGACCGCGAAAAACGGGTTCGTCCTGCATGCTTCCGCACGTCGGACGCCCCAGAAGGTCAAAATGGCGAAATCCGCGGGGACCGGCCGCATTTACGGGATCTCGTACGCGTATCCCGTTCCGATGCCCGTCACGCTCAGCAACTGACCCGGCCACACGTTCCGCCGCGAGTCACCTCGCTCCCTCATAGACCATGACGGACTTGCCCGAAGCGAGCCGGCTGGCCGGCACCGCTTTGGCATAATCTATCGACACCTTTGCCGGCGGCAGGTCGGGGACGTTGCCGGGCGAGCCGTGGAATGGGATGCACAGCAGCCCGAGTTGCCGGGCGACTTCCTCTTCGACGAAAGACTGGTGGCAGCGGGGACATATCGCGGCCGGGATGTTCCAAATCGTCACCTCGACCCGACTGCCGGGTTGGGTGAACCGCTGTTTCAGGCGGTGGGGCTGGGGTTGGGCGCCGCACCCCAGCGTACAGCTTTGGAGTACGACGTTCATGCTTACGCCGCCCGTGTCGGGTACGACCACGGGGCGTTAGACAACGCCCCGTCCGGTATGCAACCGGCCTCTCCACAGGGAGGACCCGCCGCTTCCAGCCCATCGCCCACCATCGTGCCTCCCTCCTCCCCACATCGGGTCCCGTCCGTCTAGGAACATCCGCTGGTCGAGCCGCAGTCGAGACATTTGTAGCAAGAGCCGTTGCGGATCATGATCGAGCCGCAGTCCGCGCAACTCGGCGCGTCCGCCTGGGCCTGCCACGTCGGCTGCGTATGCGCCGCGGGGGAGGGCGGCTGCCGCGGTTCCGTCCGATCTTCCGCAGCGGCCGTCGGCCCCGGTGCCGCCGCCCGGTCGGGATCGGGTTCCGCGGTCGGCTCGGATTCCGTGAGACCGGCGTCGTTCCTTTGTTCCCGCGTCAGCAGGCGCGTCCCGAGAAAGCGGAAGATGTAGTCGGTCAGTGACTTGGCGAACGGAATGTCCGGGTTTTTGGTGAAACCCGACGGCTCGAACCGGACGTGGCTGAATTTGTTCACCAGGGCTTCGAGCGGCACGCCGTACTGCAGGGCGACCGAGGTCAGCGTCGCGATGGTATCCATCAGGCCCGAGATGGTGCTGCCTTCCTTCGCCATGCGGATGAACATCTCGCCCGGGGTGCCGTCCGGGTAGAAGCCGACGTGCAGATAGCCCTCGTGCCCGGCGATCTCGAATTTGTGGCACAGCGCGCTGCGGTCCGCGGGCAGGTGGCGGCGGGTCGGTTCCGACTCCGTGGCCGCGGGAGCCGCCGGCGCCGACTGCTTGCGCGTGTCGAGCGGCTGAATCTGCTTGCAGCCGTCCCGGTAGATGGCGACGGCCTTGATGCCGAGCTTCCACGCTTCGACGTACGCGTCGGTGACGTCCGCGACGCTCGCCGCGTTCGGCATGTTGATCGTCTTCGAGATGGCCCCGGAGATGAACGGCTGCACCGCGCCCATCATGCGCAGATGTCCGAGGTGGTGGATCGTCCGGCTGCCGCCGGCGGGTTTAAACGCGCAGTCGAAGACCGGCAGATGCTCGTCACGCAGATCGGGCGCGCCTTCGATGGTCTCGTGCTCGTCGATGTATTCGACGATCGCCTGGACGTCTTCGCTATCGTAGCCCAGCCGTTTGAGTGCGCGGGGGACGGTGGTGTTGACGATCTTGAGCAGGCCGCCGCCGACCAGGCGTTTGTACTTGACCAGGGCGATGTCCGGCTCAACGCCGGTCGTATCGCAATCCATCATGAACGCGATCGTGCCGGTCGGCGCCAGCACGGTCGCTTGCGAGTTGCGGTAGCCGCCGCGCTTCCCGATCGCCAAGGCATCGTCCCACACTCGGCGCGCCTCGGACAGCAGGTCGAGCGGCACCAACGCCGGGTCGAGCTTGTGACTGTGGGCCCGATGCTTTTCGATCACCCCCAGCATGGGCTCGCGGTTTTCGGCGTAGCCCGAAAACGGGGCGAGTTCTTCGGCGATGCGGGCCGACTGCGCATACGCCTCGCCGGTCATCAGCGCGGTCACCGCGGCGGCGTATTTCCGGCCGGCTTCCGAGTCGTAGGGCAGGCCCAACGACATGAGCAGGGCGCCCAGGTTGGCGTACCCCAGCCCGAGTTCGCGGAATGCGCGGGCGTTGGCCGTGATTTCCCCGGTCGGGTAGCTCGAATGATCGACGATGATGTCCTGCGCGGTAATGCTGACGTCCACCGCATGCTTGAATCCCGCGGTGTCGAACCCGCCGTCGTCCTTGACGAATTTGAGCAGGTTGAGCGAGGCCAGGTTACAGGCGCTGTTGTCGAGGTGCATGTATTCCGAGCACGGGTTGGAGGCGTTGATGCGGCCCGTGTTGGGGCAGGTGTGCCAGTCGTTGATCGTCGTATCGAACTGCATGCCAGGGTCGCCGCACTCGTGGGTGGCTTGCGCGATCAGGCGCATGACGTCCCGCGCACGGAACGATTCGCACGTCTCGCCGGTGGTCACGAACCGCGTCTGCCATTCGCCGTTTTCGGTCACGGCGCGCATGAAAGCGTCGGTCGCGCGCACCGAGTTGTTGGCGTTCTGAAAGAAGATCGAACCGTACGCGGCGCCGTCGATGGACCCGTCGTAACCTGCCTCGATCAGCGTCCGGGCCTTCTTCTCTTCGTCGGCCTTGCACTGAATGAACTCGACGATGTCGGGGTGGTCGGCGTCGAGCACCACCATCTTGGCTGCGCGGCGGGTCTTGCCACCCGATTTGATGACGCCGGCCGAGGCGTCCGCGGCGCGCATGAACGACACCGGTCCGGACGCGGTGCCGCCGCCGCGCAGTTGCTCTTTTGCCGACCGGAGGCGGGACAGGTTGACGCCCGACCCGGATCCGCCCTTAAAGATGATGCCCTCCTTGCGGTACCAGTCCAGGATGGACTCCATGGTGTCGTCGACCGACAGGATGAAACAGGCGGAACACTGCGGTTCGGGC
This sequence comes from uncultured Binatia bacterium (SeqCode), assembly GCA_965200125.1. Classification (GTDB taxonomy): domain Bacteria; phylum Desulfobacterota; class Binatia; order Bin18; family Bin18; genus Bin18. The sequence goes on from OZ241332.1 coordinate 1,181,568, forward strand.
TCCACGCCGACGTTGAACCACACCGGACTGTTGAAGGACAATTTTTGCTGGACGAGCAGATGGGTGAGTTCGTCCGAAAAGGTCCGCGCGTCCTCGTCGCTCGCAAAATATCCGTCGCCCTTGCCCCAGTTGGTGATCGTCTGCACCACGCGGCCGATCATGTGCCGGGCGCTGGATTCGCGGCTCGGCGTGCCGAGCGGACCCCGAAAATACTTCGAGACGACGACGTTCGTGGCAAGCTGCGACCAGGGCTGCGGAATGTCGACGTCGCGCTGCTCGAAGACGACGTCCCCGTTTTCGCCCGAGATGACGGCGTCCCGTTTCTCCCACCCTACCTCGTCGAACGGGTCGCGGTTGGGCGTGGTGAAGTGGCGGGCGACGTGCAGGCCGATCGTCCGTCGGTCCGTTGTCTTCGTCAGGGGGGCTGCCGCGGACCCGCTGCCTGCAGGGGAGGGCGGTGGAGCCTGTCGTGGTTTCCGTTGAACGGCTTTCTTTTCTTCCTCGACCGATACCTTCGCCTTGCTGGCCATCGTTCCTCCTCCCCACACCGCTCAACGAGGTTGCGTGGCTGGGACTGCCGACTGTGAAGACTCTCCGTAATGAAGCGGGCGCTTATATGACACACTAGATATTGTATTGTCAAGTTTTCTCTGCACTAGATTTGGGGTCAAGCCGATTCTCTTCTCTTTTCAGGAGTTTTCGCCTACGGTGAACGAATATGGTGCGAGCCGCCACACCAACCGACTGGAATTCGGTCGCCGCGGTGCTGCGATCGGTCTTCCCGCCCGGCACCGATCCCGAGCAACTCCGCGTCTATCGGGCATGGGAAATCTGGCCCGACGTGGTCGGCGCGGACGTCGCACGCGGCGCGCGGCCCACGAAATTCCGGGACGGCAAACTGGTCGTGACCGTGTATCATCCCGCGCTGATGCAGGATCTCCACTTCGTGAAAGAACACCTGCGCGGGGAACTCAACCGCGGGATCGGGAAAGAGCTGATCCGTCGGATTCACTTCGTGCGCGGCGCGCTGCGGCCGGAAGACGTTGCGCCGACGACCGCGGCGCAACGTCCCGCCCCCCGATATTCCGAGATCGAACCCCCGCCGGTCCATGACCCGCAACTCGAGGCCGCTTTCCTCTCACTGCTCGAGGTCAGGCGGTCGCGGTTGACGGAAGCGGCGCCCGAGGACTGAGAAGCGTTGAATTGCGGATTGCGGTGCGCTGAGCCTGCGGTCCTTGAGCTTGTCGAAGGGTCGAAGCGTGGATTGGGGAAGGGCGGGTTCGTCGTATGAATCGACTTTGTCACGTGTATCGTCACAGGCCGCTTACGAGGCTGACTTGGGGAGCCGCGCTCGTGAGTATGGTTGTGATGGGGGCCTGTTCGAGCCAACGCGCAGACAGGATGCCGGACTTGCGCGGTGTGGCCGTTCCGACCGACGTGCGTGATGCCCGTGGCCGGGCGGTTTCGCAGCGGGCGCTGCAAGCGTACAAGACTTCGCAGGTTCGTACCGCCGAACGCCAATACGGTGCCGCGGGACGCGCGCTATCTCAACTGCCGGGCGTCGTCTCGGTCCAGCCCGGCGCCGGCGTCGTGTACGTTTATACCCACCGTCCGGCGGCGCTGCCCAAGGAGTACGAGGGGATGCCGGTCAAGGCCCTGCCTCCGGAATTCATCGGCGGCGTATCCGACGATTGGGTGACCCCGGACCAGCTTCCGCCGCTCGGCCAGGGGGATTGATCGCGTGGTGGGGATTCGCAACCGAAGAAAGGAGCGACGGCATGGCCAAGTTTTTCAGTATCGAAGAAGCCCGCGAACAATCCGGGATGCGGCTCATCTGCGGACGGGGCGTACCCGGCCCGTGGGCCGAGGCGGCCAAGGGCATCCTGGACGTCAAGAACGTCCCCTATACGCAGGGGGAGTTCGTGATCGGTTCCGACCATACTGCGCTGATCGCCTGGACCGCCCAAGCCTCGGTGCCGGTGCTGGCCTGGAACGACGAATTTCCGAAGTCCAACTGGGCCGAACAACTGTATCTGGCCGAGCGGATCGCGCCCGAGCCGCAGTTGATCCCCGCGGACGCCGCCGAACGGCGACGCCTGTTCGGCTATGCCAACGAAATCTGCGGGATGCACGGCCTGGGCTGGAGCCGCCGGCTGGTCCTCATCCACGACGGGCTCTCCAACCCCGACTTGCCCCAGGAGAACCGCGCCTTTCTGGAGGCGTTCGGCGCCAAGTACGGCTACTCGCCCCAAACCGGCGAGACGGCGTCGGCGCGCGTGGCCGGTATTCTGGGCGAACTCTGCGCGTTGCTGGAAAGTCAGCGGGAGCAGGGCAGCCGGTACATGATCGGCGACCGGCTCTCGGCCCTCGACATCTATTGGGCCGGGTTTTCGCACCTGTTCGAACTCATGCCGCCCGATCTGTGTCCCTTGCTGGACGAGTTCCGCCCGCTCTATCAGACTGATAATCCCCAAGTCCGCGCGGCGACCAAGCCGATCCTGATCGAACACCGCGACTTCATTTACCGCGAGCACCTCGTGCTGCCGATGGACTTGTAGGCGGCGGCGCGAGCCGCACCCGGTCGCCGCCGAGGTCCAGGCTGGTCTTCGAGTAGGTCAGCTTGCGGATGATCCTGTCGTCCTGAAAGTGCAGCACGTCGAGGCCGCGGCGGATTTCGTGCCGATCCTCGTAGCCCGGCTCGAACGACGGTGCGTCGAGTTGCCAGCGGTACAGCATCTTCTGCGCGCCCTCGTCGATGAAGGTCTCCTCGTCCGTGAACCGGAAACCGCCGTGGTCGGCGAACCAGGGCGTCCACGCGCGGCGCAGGTTCTCTTTTCCGCGCACCCAGCCGCCGGTCCAGTTCTCGAAGTAGACGTCGTCATGGAAGAGCGCCATTACCCCGTCCAGGTCGTGCGCGTTCCAGGCGGCGCCCCAGTCGGCGAATGCGGTTTCCATTTCGTTGCGCGTCAACATGTTGCCTCCCGATTCGAATGGGGAGGGCGACGCATGCGTCGCCCCTACGAGTTACCGAACGATCGAAGGGCGTCGAAACGTGTCCTGACCAAGGACGCTCTCCTACGCCGCGTCCTGCACCATCGCGGCGAACGCCCGGACTTCCTTGGCGATGTTGTCCGGGTCGCGGCTGAGCGGCACTGTGTACAACACCTTCATGCCCAGATCGCGGTAGGTCTCGACGTCCTGCGGGGTGGTGCGCGTCGGGTCGGTCATCGCGGTGAGTTCCAGCGCGTCGTAATCGCGCCCGGCCGCGTCCATGAGCCGTTTGAGTCGTTCCAGCATCGGGCGTATCTGGGCGAACGTCAGCAGCGCTATGTGCCAGCCGTCGCCGAAACGCGCCACGCGCTTGAGCGCATATTCGGATTCGCCGCCGACCCAGATCGGCGGATGCGGTTTTTGCAGCGGCCGCGGCAACACGTTGACGTCCTCGCGGAGCTGCACGAATTCGCCTTCGTAGCGCGGACCGTCCTCGGTCCACAGCGCCTTCATCATCTCGACGTATTCCCTGGTGCGCTTGCCGCGGCGCTGAAACGGCACCCCGAGCAGGTCGAACTCTTCCTCCAGCCAACCCACGCCGATGCCCAGAACGAACCGCCCGCCGGACAACACGTCGATGGTCGCCACGCGCCGCGCCACGTCGAACGGGTGGCGGTACGGCACGATGAGCACGCTCATCCCGATCCGCACCCGTTCCGTCACGCCGGCCAGAAACGCCAGCGTATCGAACGGGTCGAGCCATTCCATGCTGGTATAGATGTCGTAATTCGGCTTGCCGTCGTTGTACTCCTCGTACGGCCACGGGGTCGTAATCTTCTTCGGCAGCACGATGTGGTCGCCGATCAGCAGCGAGTCGCAGCCCTCGTCTTCGGCGATGCGGGCGACGTCCATCAACACCCGCCGGTCGCACACCGACGCCCCGCCCGCCAAATGCAGACCATATTTCATGACGGCCCTCCTCTTTGGTTGCGTCGCCAGAAGCCTCAATGGATCGGGTTCGGTGGTAGCGAAAAGCCCGGATACCCGCAAGGCGAAGGGTCGCGGTCGTGCGTCGGCGTAGGGGCGACCGGCCGGTCGCCCCTACGCTACGGAAGAACGAACGGACGAGGTACTTCATTGCCAGCGCAAGGCACCACGATCTCGGGGACCTTCCCACCCCTCAGTTCGTTGAGCCTGCGGTGTCCTGAGCCTGTCGAAGGATCGAAACGAACCCCGATGTCACCCCGGCCCGTTGACCCTTCGGCGATCTCGGGGAGGGAATTGGAGTGAAGGAAATACGCGATAACGGTTCCTCCCGCTTTTACAGCTTCGTTCGGTGTAGTAGAAAGCGCGGGCAACGGGATTCGACCCGGGCAAGTGCATGCAGGAATAGGCGGAAACGGAATCGGTGGCGAAGACGAGGACACGATGATCGAACGAAGACACCGACTGAACGGCATTGTGACTGCGGGTCTGTTCGTCCTGTTGTGGACGGCCCCGGCCGCGGGCCAGACGGCGCGGGAGGTGGAGGACGTCTTCTGGCGGGACGTGGTGTGCGAGCGGGAGTTGGAAGTGCGGGCGTACCTGGAGACGTATCCGGACGGGGCGTACGTGAGCGAGGCGTGGGCGTGTCTGGAGCGGGGGCTGGGGTTGACGCGGACGGAGCGGGTGGCGGTGCAGCGGGGATTAGGGGAGGTGGGACAGGAGCCGGGGCCGGCGGACGGACTGTTCGGAGGGCCGGAGACGAAGACGCGGCAGGCGATTCGGGCGTGGCAGGCGGCGAAGGGGATGGATGCGACGGGGTATCTGAGTCGGGAGCAGGCGGACATTCTGATCGTGACGGGGCAGGCCGTGGAAGAGCGACAACGGGCAGCGGCGGAGCGGGCCGCGCAGGAGGAAGCGGCGCGGCAAGCGGCTGCGGCGGACGATGCGGCGTATGCGGTGGCGGAGCAGGCGGACACTGCTGGGGCATACGGGGATTATCTGGAAGCGTACCCGGCGGGACGGCACGCCGCGGCGGCACGGGAGCGGCAAGCCGAACGGCAGGCTGCGGTGGAACAGGCTGCACGGGAGGAAGCGGTGCGGCAAGCGGCCGCGGCGGACGACGCGGCGTATGCAACGGCGGAGCGGGCGGACACTGCGGCGGCATACGGAGCATATCTGGAGGCATATCCGGCAGGGCGACACGCGACCGCAGCGCGAGACCGGCAAGGCGCGATCGAAAGAGATGTCGCGGCATGGGAAGCACAACTGCGTGCGCTAGGATTACGGGTCGGCGCAACGTTCCGGGACGATCTGCGGTCAGGCGGGGCGGGGCCGGAGATGGTGGTGGTGCCGGCGGGGTCGTTTCGGATGGGGGGGGGACATCATCCTGTGCACCAAGTGAAGATCGCGGCGCCGTTCGCGGTGGGGGTCTATGAGGTGACGTTCGCGGAGTGGGATACGTGTGTCGAGGCAGGGGGATGCGGGGGATACCGGTCGGACGATGCCGGTTGGGGGCGAGGGCGGCGGCCGGTGGTCAACGTGAGTTGGAAGGACGCGCAAGCGTACGTGGCGTGGCTGACGCGGGAGAGTGGGGGGCAGTACCGGTTGTTGAGCGAAGCGGAGTGGGAGTACGTAGCTCGGGCGGGGAGCGAGACGGCGTACAGTTGGGGGGACGAGATCGGGGAGGACCGGGCGAGCTGCGATGGGTGCAGCCCATTATGGGACGATGAGCCGATGACATGGGTCGGGTCGTTTGAGGCGAACGCCTTCGGGTTGTACGACGTGCATGGGAACGTGTGGGAGTGGGTGGAGGACTGTTGGAACGACAATTATGCGGGGGCCCCGGCGGATGGCACGGCGTGGAAACAGGGAAGTTGTGACTTCTTCGTTTTCCGCGGGGGCTCCTGGACCAGCCTTCCGTGGCAGATCCGGTCCGCGAGGCGCGGCGGGTACATCACCCTTAAGCGGGACTATAACATCGGATTCCGTGTTGCCCGGAGTTTAACCCCGTGAACCCTTACCTCCTTACGTTCCGGGGGTTCCAAGGGGGGCTTGCCCCCCTTGGTTCGGAATTGCCGCGGTGGGCCGAGGGGGAGAAGGGCGCAACCATGTCGAAGAATCGAAGGGGAATTACATACTTGAAGATCCCACCCGGTCGTCATTCCCGCAAAAGCGGGAATCCAGAGGATGGATATCGGCTTCCGTAGGGACGCCCCCTCGTCACCCCGGGGCCTCCCTCGTCACCCCGGCGAAAGCCGGGGTCTAGGGGAAAGGTGTCCTCTGGATTCCGGCTTCCGCCGGAATGACGAAGGGGGCCGGAATGACAGTGGGACGTAGAGGTGACAGGGGACGTAGAGGTGACGGGGGATGTAGGGGCGACGAGGGGATGTAGAAATGGAAGCGGGAATCCAGGCGGATTGCCTCTCATTACCGAACGGTGGGGGAAGGAATGACGAGGGGGAGCGGTCGGGGGAGAAAACCACATCCGGTGGCGAACGCTCCAGACCGTGGGCGGACTGAGCCACACGGCCCGCCCACGGTCTGGCATTCGGCGGCGGGACGGGCTACGTTCCGCGGACCGAGGCGCCGCCCATGACGCAGACCCTCATCAATACCCTCCGCTTTGCCGACCGCCTCAAGGAGGCGGGCTTCGCCGCCGTGCAGGCGGAAGCCCTGGCGCGTACGCTCGGCGACGAACTGACCGAGCAACTCCCCTCCAAGGCCGACTTTCAGGACTTGCGGGCCGACTTCAAGACGTTGCGGGCCGAGTTCAATGCCTTGGACGCCGGGCTCACCGGGCGGATGGACGCCCTGGAATCCCGGGTTGATGGTCGTATCGACACGTTGGAGGCGAACGTCAACGCTCGGATGGACGCCTTGGAATCCGGGCTCACCGGACGGATGGACGCGCTGGAATCCGGGCTCACCGGGCGCGTGGACGCCCTGGAGTCCCGGGTGGACGGTCGTATCGATGCCCTGGAATCCCGGGTGGACGGGCGTATCGACACGCTGGAGGCGAACGTCAACGCTCGGATCGACACCTTGGAAACCAAGGTCGACGCCCTGGATGCCAACCTCACCGGGCGGATGGACGCGCTGGAATCCCGGGTGGACGGGCGCATCGACGCGCTGGAATCCAACGTCAACAGCCAGATCGAGACGCTGGCCGGGAAGATCGACGGGCAGCGGTTCGCCTTCAATCTCGTGCTGGCCGCGCTCGGGGTGCTCATCGCGCTGGTCGGCGTGCTCGTGGCCATCGGGCTGGTCGAGCCGGTCTCGCAGATGCTCGGCTCCTGACGCTCCTTTCAGAACGCGCCCCATGTCCACCGTTGTCCGTGGCACCGCGGAGCGGCGTGCCGCTTCTGCCGGCCGAAACGCGAGGCATCCGGGCAGTCCGTTGATCCGGTCGGCGGCGATGAAATCGGCGGCCGCGGAGGGGACGCGATGAGGGAATTTCTGCGGGCCTGGGACCCGGGTCGGGGCGTGGCCGTCGGGCTGCTCGTCCTGTTGGGGGCGGCCCCGGCAATGGGGCAGACGGCGCGGGAGGCGGAGACATTCTCGGTGGGACGAACGTTCCGGGACGCCTTGCGGTCGGGGGGTAAAGGTCCGCAGATGGTGGTGGTGCCGGCGGGGGCGTTTCGGATGGGGTGCGTATCCGGGCAGGGCTGTCAGGACGAGGAGAAGCCGGTGCACCGGGTGACGATCGCGGCGCCGTTCGCGGTGGGGGTCTATGAGGTGACGTTCGCGGAGTGGGATACGTGTGTCGAGGCAGGGGGGTGCGGGGGATACCGGTCGGACGATGCCGGTTGGGGGCGAGGGCGGCGGCCGGTGGTCAACGTGAGTTGGAAGGACACGCAAGCGTACGTGGCGTGGCTGACGCAGGAGAGTGGGGCGCAGTACCGGTTGTTGAGCGAAGCGGAGTGGGAGTATGTCGCTCGGGCAGGAAGCGAGACGGCGTACCATTGGGGGGACAAGATAGGGAGGAATAGGGCGGACTGCGATGGGTGCGGCAGTCGGTGGGACAATGAGCGGACGGCGCCGGTCGGGTCGTTCCGGGCGAACGCCTTCGGGTTGCACGACGTACATGGGAACGTGTGGGAGTGGGTAGAGGACTGTCGGAACGTCGGTTATGCAGGGGCCCCGGCGGATGGCACGGCGTGGGAACAGGGAAGTTGTCATCGCCGCGTGGTGCGCGGCGGCTCCTGGGTCAACTTCCCGTGGGACCTCCGATCCGCGAACCGCAGCGGGGGCACCTCCGGCTACCGGAACTCCATCATCGGGTTCCGTGTCGCCCGGAGTTTAACCCCGTGAATTTTTACTTCTTTGACGTTCCGGGGGAGACAAGCCCCCCTTGGTTGGGAATTTTCAGCGAGTGTTGGCAAGTGAAAGGGCTAGGAGCATCTTGTCTATAATCCCCTTTGCTTGACCGGGCGGGCGAGTTGCTTCATTGTGGGCGCCGTGCCCGAGACGACGATCATGCTCGCCTCAGACAATTTCCCCCATACTTCACGACGCACGGGCGTCGGCCGGCTTTTATCCTTGCTGGCGTCGATCAGCATCGCTGCGTTGATGTGGGGCTGCGGGTCGTCGGCCACGCCGCTGGAACGCTTGAAGACGCAACTCGCCGCGGGTCCCGACTATTCGATCATGCTCGCCGACATGCGCGAGGAAGGAACGTTCTTCCAGTCCTACTACCATAAGTACCAAGTCGTGCAGGGCGAGAATTCGTGGACGACGGATTGGGAGCAGGTCCCGGAGGACGTCTATCGTGCCAACGCCAATTTTCTCGGCATGACCCTGGCGTCCATGACCGCCGGCGATCAGAACGACGTGCCGCATCCGCCCGGCTATCAGTACGTCGGCAACCCGCAGTACGGCCAGTGGCGCACGAACAGCAGCGGCACGTCGTTCTGGGCGTTCTACGGGCAGTACGCGCTCATGCGCGATTTGTTCGGGCTCGGATACGGATCGATCTACCGGAACGATTACGACGGGTATCGGCGTTCGCGCGCCGAACGCCGCCCATACTATGGGCCGACCGGCGCCGAGTACGGCACGCGCGGAACCGTGACGCAGCGCCGGCGTCCGTCGTTCTTCGAGCGCCGGCGCGCCCGCGAGGTCGCCAGCCGGCAACGGTTCCAGCAGAAATTCAGCAACCGATTCGGCCGCAGCAGTTCGCCGCTGCGCGGCCGCGGGTTCGGCTTCGGAAAATAGCTCCGGCAGTGACGCCATGACGCTCGATACCATTCTGCTCGCGGTCATCTATCTGGTCGGCGCATACGCGCTGTTCTGGATCGGGACCGCGGTCTTCAACCTGCTCCACCGCGATTTTCACGTCCACGACGAACTGATCGCCAAGAAGAACGCCGCGTTGGCGTTGAGCCTAGTGGGCTATTACTTCGGGTTGGTGCTGGCCATCGGCGGGGCGATCGTCGGCCCGTCGCACGGACTGACCGATGATTTGATCGACCTGTTCGTGTACGGCGCGCTGGCCATCGTGCTGCTCAACGTCTCCACCCTGGTGAGCGACCGTCTGATCCTGTTCCAGTTCCGGATCACCGACGAGATCATCCGCGACCGGAACGTCGGCACGGGCGCCACCGTGGGCGGCCTGTACGCGGCCACAGGGTTGATTCTGTTCGGTGCGGTCGCCGGAGAGGGCGGGAGCGTGGTGACCGCGATTGCGTTCTGGGCGCTCGGACAGGTCGTGCTGATCGTGACGGGGTTGGTCTATGAGTGGATCACGCCGTACAGCATCCACGCCGAGATCGAAAAAGACAACGTCGCGGTCGGCGTCGGCTTCGCCGGGGCGCTGCTCGCGATGGGCAACCTCTTGCGCCACGCGGTCGGCGGAGATTTCACGACCTGGGCGGACGGTTTGACGACGTTCGGCGTCATGGCCGCGGTCGGCCTAGTCATGCTGCCGCTGGTCCGGCTGGCGACCGACAAGGTGCTGTTGCCCGGTGCGCCCATCGCCGCGGAACTGGCCGGGCCGTCCGAACCCAATCTCGGCGCGGCCTACGTCGCGGCGTTCTCCTATCTTGGCGCGTCCTTCCTCATCACCTGGTGCCTCTAGGCTGCTCAAACTCAGCGTCGTAGCCACGGGCTGTGCAGGCATCGTCGCCGAGTTCGTGCTGTGCACGCTGGCGACCTATTTCCTGGGCAACGCGGTCGTGCAGTGGACGCTGATGATGTCGCTCATGCTGTTCGCCATGGGCGTCGGCAGCCGTCTCAGCCGCCACTGTACCGCGCATCTGCTGGACACCTTCGTCGCGTTGGAGTTCGGCCTGTCGGTGCTCTGCGCCGGCGCCGCGGCCGCGGCTTACGGGCTGTCGCCGTTCGTGTACAACGTCGGCGTCGTCATCTATCCGCTCGGCATGGCGATCGGGCTGCTGGTCGGCCTGGAAATCCCGCTCATCACGCGCGTCAACGCCGGGTACGAGGAGTTGCGCGTCAACATCGCCTCGGTGCTGGAAAAGGACTACTACGGCGCGCTGCTCGGCGGGCTGTTCTTCGCCTTCGTCGCTCTGCCGTACTTCGGCCTGACGTACACGCCGGTGGCGCTCGGAACCCTGAACTTCGCGGTCGCTTCCCTGTTCGTCTTCCGCTTCCGCGGCCTGCTGCATTTCCCGCGGCTGCTGAGCGGCGCCTGGGCCGCGGTCGGCGCGGGGTTGATCGGCCTGTTCCTGCTGGCCGACCCGATCGTGCTGTACGGCGAACAAGCGCGCTACAAGGATACGGTCGTATTCGTCGAACAGACCGCGCACCAGCGCCTGGTCATGACCCGCTGGCGTAACGATTATTGGCTGTACATCAACGGCAACCAGCAGTTCAGCACGTACGACGAGGAACGCTACCACGAACCGCTGGTCCATCCGGCTCTCGCGTTGGGCGCGGGCCGCGCGGAGATTCTGATCCTGGGCGGTGGCGACGGGTTGGCGCTGCGCGAAGTGCTCAAATACGCGGACGTGGAGCGCGTGACCCTGGTCGACGTCGACCCGCGCATGACCGCGCTGGCGTCTTCCCATCCGGTGCTCGTGCAGATCAACGGCCACGCGTTGCGCGACCCGCGCGTCGAGGTCGTCCACGCGGATGCGTTCGCCTTTCTGCACGGCCGGGAGGATGGCGCGCCGCGTCTGTACGATGCGATCATCGTCGATCTGCCCGACCCGAATACGGATGAACTGGCGCGTCTGTATTCGGTCAACTTCTACCGTTTGTGCAAACGCCACCTGAAACGCGACGGCCGGCTGGTGACCCAGGCGACCAGCCCGTTCTTTTCGCGCCGCGCGTTTCTGTGCATCAAGAAGACGATGGCCGCTGCCGGCCTGAGCGTGCTGCCGTACCACACGCACGTTCCCACGCTCGGCGAATGGGGGTTTCTGCTGGGCGTCGATGCCACGCAACTCGCGCCTGCCGACCTGAGCGAGACGGTGCGGCGCCTTTCTTTCGCCGACGTATCGACCCGCTTCCTGAACACCGACGCCATGATCGGCATGATCCATTTCGGCAAAGGCGTCTTCCACGACGAAGCGAGTCTGGACGTGAACGTCGGGAGCCGGCCGGTTCTGCACGAGTATTACCGGCAGGGCAGGTGGGAAGTGTATTGACGGGCGAGACCCGGATTATACGAGATGGGAAGATCGCTCGAAGGATTGCCGGGCATGGGCACCCCGGCGGAGGAGTATCTTGCACGACATTCCCGAGCCAAAGCGGTCCGGGGAAACAAGGGCTCCGTCGTCAGGTGGAGGCGCGGGGCAGGATGTTCGTAAATTCGTATTCGTGGACGCCGCGCCCGACCGCGGCTTCGAACTCGTCTTCGCCCCACTGTTCGATGGTCAGGAAACGTTCGTCATCTGCATCGGTATAATCCCAGTAGATCATCTCGTCGCCGCCGACCCGGCCGTCGGGGTGATAATGGCCGGCTCCGCTCTCTCGTAGGCGATAGCGCATGCCCTCGTATTCGATCTCGTCGGGCGGGTCGTCGTGGCGTTCGACGTGATCGCGTACCCGGTCGCCCAGGGCTGCGAAATCTATTTTGCGCGATACGCTCCACTCGACGCCGTCCTCTTCTTCGCGTTCCAGGAAACAGGCCGTGTCGCCGGCGTCGAGCCGCCATTCCTCGGCCTTGGCGCCGTCGAACGTGTAGGTGGCGTACGCCGTGACCTCCCACGTCTTCAGGTCGTAGTCGAGCAGATAGCCGACCTTCAGCTTGGACAGGCTCAGGTCGTGCAGCGGGTCGAGTTCCTGCCGGTGCTCTTTTCCGCGGAAAATCTTCTTCCACAGCGACATGGGTTGCCGTGCCTCTCGGTATCGGGATTCCGTACAAGACGATTCCTCGCCCGTTGCGACACCTTTCCACCTTTCAACAGGTTCAAGACACCGCAAATTCAGAGACCAAGCTCAACGAGTGGGACCCTGAGCTTGTCGAAGGGTCGAGCCAAGTCCAAAAGTCGAAGGGGTGTCGCAACGCGCCCCAGGACGTCTTGTACGGAATGTCCAAAGGAGGCTCGCCCTTATCGGTGGCCGTGGCTAGGCGGTGGCGATGCCCATCTTGGCTTTCAAGGCGTCCAGCGACTGGCTTGCCGCGGGGCGGCCCTTGGTGAGTGCGGCGTCGATCTCGTCGTCCACGGATTTGTCCACGTCGGCGATGTCGCCGTATGCCTGCGCCAGCGACTCGTCCTCCTCGACCTTGTTACGCATTTTTTCCAGCATGGCGATCGTGCTGGATGAATCCACCTTCGACAACTGCTGGTTGATCTTCTTGGTGGATGCCGCGGTGCGCGCCCGCGCCTTGAGCGTTATCAGGTCGTTTTCGTACTTGGTGATGGTGGACTTGAGCTTTTCGATCTTGCCCTGAAGCTGGGTCGCCATCGCGTCCTGCTGTTCCCAGTTCTGCAACGCCTCGGCTGCGCGCCTGCCTGCGTCTTCCTTCTTTTGCAGCGACTCGGTCGCCAGCCGCTCGGCCTCGGCCTGGTCGATGTCGCCGCCCTGCATCTTCTGGAGCAGCAGCATGGCCTTGCGTTCGTACTCCGCGGCCGCGGCCTTGTTGCCGTCCGCATCCTTCTTGAGCCGGATCGCGACGCCCTTGACCTCGGCCAGGCTCTGCATACTGGCCTGTAAGTCTTTCTTGAGATCGCGAATGCCCTGCTCGGTCATGCGGATCGGGTCTTCGATGGCGTCCAGCGCGGCGTGCGCCTGCGACTGGCCGATTTGAAACAACCGCTGAAAAAAGCCTGACATGTTTGGGTCCTCCACGGAGAGCGGGTTAGGCGTTGTAGCCGAGCAGTTCCGTTGCGTTTTCGGCCAGTGCGAGGCTGAGGGCCTCGATCGAGCCTTCCAGTTCGTTCGCGTCCAGGTTCTCGATGCGCAGCGTGTCGCGGAACAGGACGGTTTGCGCGTCGTCGTCCAGCACGAACGCGCCGTGCACCAGCAGCCGATTCATTTGCAGCAACCGCCGGAACAGGTCGCCCGGGCTGGCCGGCACCGGCATGATGACCTGTTCCAGAATCAAGAGCGGATCTTCGCAATCGACGATCAGCTTGTTGATGCCGCTGTCCGCGTCGTCGATCACGAACAACTCCTGCGCGGCGTCTTCCTCGACGATGTTGTACTCGAGGTCGAGCAGCATGGTCTTGACGGTGTCGAAATACGTTGAAGGCATAGGTCTGAATCCTCCGAACCGTTTCCAGGGGGCCGCCACGTCACGCCGCGGGCTTGCCCTGGCGGCCGATCACGATGAGTTGGTCGCGGCGGTCGATTATATAGTTCGCCGCGGGGTTGGCAAGTAACGCCCCGCCGTCGGGAGGTTCGACGCCGACCACGATCAGGTTCCGTTCCGTCTTCAGCCGCGCCAGCACCTCGGCGAACGGCTGCCCGACGCACTCGGGCGGCGCCTGGACCTTGTAGATGTCGTTGCCGATGCGGTTGTTCACGATCTCGCTCAACAAGGTCGTCACGCCGTGGTCCAGCGCGGCCTGGACGAGCAGGTTGGCGCTGAACGCGCCGATGACGATGACCTCGTCGGCCTTGGCCATTTTGCAGTGGGCCAGGTTCTGCTGGTCGAGCAGTTGGACGCAGGTGTACAGGTCCGGGCAGGTCGTCTTGATGGTCAGCGTGTCCAGAATGGTCTTGGCGTCGCGGGTGTGGGGTTCCACGTTGTCGTCGGCCAGCACGATCGCTACCCGTGCGGCGTGGGCGTTGGCTTGGTGCAGCCGTTCGGGACTGACGCCGCCGGCCACGAACTGCACGTGCGGGCCGTCCAGGGGACTTTCCGGCAACGCGGCCATCAGCACGATCGGATAGGCGTGCGCCTTTCCGTCGGCGCGAATCTGTTCGATGATTTCCCGTGCGTTGTAGTTCCAGCCGCAAATCAGGATGTGGCCCGTGGTCGTGATCGGTTCCATCCCTTTTCCTCTGCGTCGTCGGTCCTCGACGAACGAACTGGCCAGCGTCGCGGTCAACATCCCCAGGAATCCGATGCCGAACAGCATCAGCAGCACGCCGACGATGCGCCCGCCCAGCGAGGTGGGGAAGATGTCACCGTAGCCGACCGTCGTAATCGTGACCAGGGTCCACCACGCCGCATCGAAAATGGACAGTTCCGGCTCGAACACGAGGACCCCGAGCGTGCCCCCGACCGTAATCACCAACAGCGCCAGCAACACGAAGTCGAGATGGTCCTCGCGCAGCCGCTGGGCGAAGCGCCGGAACAGGAAGAACATCTGGATCATGGGCCAACTCTGTCGCCGATAGCGCCCCGAACGCGCATGGGCTCGCAGCCGGGATCGCTCCTCAATATGGCCGACACGTCAGGCGGTCGCGCGGCGCGTTCTGGCAGGCGATCGTCTCCGTCACCCCGGAGGCGAGCAACGCGCAGGCGTTCGTGATCGCGGCCATCCGCGCTTCGTGTTCGGTCGCGCCGTCCACGGTGCGGCAGACCTGCCGTCCGTGGAACGTGATGCACGCCTCGCAGCGTGTCCCGCCGATCTGAAAGGTCAGATACACGGCCACGCCGACCACCCCGAGCAACAGTCCGAGACCGATCCAACTCGTCCGTCTCATGCGCGCGCGACCCGTTCCGGGAGTATCCCCGCGCCAACCGAGTTGCTAAGTCTCCGCACGCGCGCTTGTATAACACACCCCCGGCGGGCGGACAGCCGACACCCGCACCGTTCAACGCACAACCACCCTCCATGAATCAGATCTGGTGCGGCCTGATCATCGCCTCGGTTCTGACCGCGGCCTGGACCGGCCGCATGGCCGAGGTCACCACCGCCTCCATAGACTCGGCCAAGTCCGCGGTCACGCTGGCGATCGGCCTGGTCGGCGTCATGGCGTTCTGGCTGGGCATGATGCGTATCGTGCAGGTCGGCGGCCTGCTGCACACCCTGGCCGCGTGGCTGCGGCCGATCATGGTCCGGCTGTTTCCCGACGTACCGGCCGATCACCCCGCACAGAGCGCCATGATCATGAACATCGCATCGAACATGCTGGGCTTGGCGAACGCGGCCACGCCGTTCGGCATCAAGGCGATGCAGGAACTCGACACCCTGAACCCGCACAAAGGGACGGCCACGAACGCGATGGTGTTGTTTCTGGCCATCAACACGTCGAACGTCGCACTCGCGCCGCTCGGCGTCATTGCGCTGCGCGCGTCGCTCGGGTCGCACGACGCGGCCGGCATCTGGCTGCCGACGCTGCTCGCCACCTCGTTCTCGACCGTGATCGGCATCGTCGCGGCCAAACTGCTGCAACGCCTGCCCGCATTCGCCGCGACCGAACCTGCGGACGATGCAACCGGGTCCCGCACGTCTGAAGTCGAAGGGCGGCCGGCATCCGCAACGGACTCCGACCTGCAGCAAGACCCGCCGCGGTCCGTCTCGCAATTCGGTCGCGCCGTCGCGCTTGTCGCCCTCGCCGTACTCGTGGCCGGCTTCCTCTTCCATCTCGATTCCGGCCTGTCCGAGGGGGAGACCGCGGGTGACCTGCTGCGTTCCGTTGCGTCCACGTGGCTGCTGCCCGTGCTCATTACGGCCATGCTCGGCTACGGCGTGGCGAAGCACGTTGCGGTTTACGACGTCATGGTCGAGGGCGCCAAGGAGGGCTTTCAGGTCGCGATTCGGATCATTCCCTTTCTGGTAGCGATCATCGTGGCCGCGGGCATGTTCCGCGCCTCGGGCCTGTTGGACGTGTTGATCGCCGGGCTGCATCCGGTGCTGAGCCTCGTCGGCTTTCCGGCCGAGGCCGTGCCCATGGCGATCTTGCGCCCGCTGTCCGGATCCGGCGCGTACGCGATCATGGCCGAGACCATGCAGACCGAGGGGCCGGACGGGCCGGTCGGCTATCTGGTTTCCACCTTGCAGGGCAGCACCGAAACGACCTTCTACGTGTTGGCCGTCTATTTCGGCGCGGTCGGCGTCGTGC
Source organism: uncultured Binatia bacterium (SeqCode) (assembly GCA_965200125.1). Lineage (GTDB taxonomy): Bacteria > Desulfobacterota > Binatia > Bin18 > Bin18 > Bin18. The sequence goes on from OZ241332.1 coordinate 1,197,969, forward strand.
GGGTTCGGCACGCCGTACTGACCGGACTGACGGCCGACTTGGCCGGCATCGTCGCCGCGGTCGCCGCGGTCCGCCTGCTCCTGCTCTGTTAAAAACCTCTCGACAGGCTCAACGAACTCGGGGATGGGGCGGTCCCTGAGCTTGTCGAAGGGCCGCGAGCGAAGGCCGAGATGCCAGCGGGTTCGTTTCGACCTTTCGACAGGCTCAAGGACCGCAGGCTCAACGAACTTGAAGATGGGGCAGGCTCGGAGCTTGTCGAAGGGGCGCATGTCGAAAAGCATCGCAAGCTCAGGGACCGCAGGGGCCTGCCCCTAAGCAGGAGCGGGAGTAGGTAATTCAAACAGGTCTATTCCCCGATAGCGTTACAAATCGAAATTTCCAGGTTGACCAACGGACTCCTCTCCCCCGGATCGAGTCCGGGGCAGGCTCCAGCCCTTTCCCAAGGGCAGAGGGGACGAAACACGGGGAGAGGGAGCAACACCGCCCAACAAAGAGCCGGGCTTATGCACACCATCTGCGGACTTCGATTGCGCGAAGCGGACGCCGCGCACGGACTGCCCGCCATGCTGACTGCGCTCGCCCCATACGGAGCCGATTCCTCAGAATGGACGGATGGGGCGGTCGGCCTCGGGGCGCGGTCCGTGGAGATGGAAAGAACATCCACCGGCCCTGCGATCTGTTTCGACCGGGCCGCCGGCCTCACGGTCGCCGCAGACGCCCGGCTCGATGACCGCGCCGCGCTGTCCGCCGCGCTCGGCGTTGCCCACCCCGACCGTGCCGGCCTCACCGACGGCGACCTCGTCCTGCGCGCCTACCTACGGTGGGGCCGGGCGTGTCCCAACCACCTGCTCGGCGACTACGCCTTCGCCGTGTGGGATGCCCGGACGCGGACCCTGTTCTGTGCCCGTGACCACATCGGCGCCCGGCCCCTCTACTATGCGGAAACCGCGCAGGGCTTCGTCTTCGCCGGCGCCGTGGAAGGCGTGCTGGCCGCACCGGGCGTGTCCGACGAACTGGCCGAAACCTCCGTGGCGGAACATCTGACCCGCGCGGCGCTATCGACCACCACCCGGACGTTCTTTCAGGCGGTGCGCAAGCTGCCGCCGGGTCACACGCTCACCGTCGAGGCGGGCGCAGTGCGGCTGGAACGGTACTGGAGCCCGGAAGACGCGCCGCGGGCGCGGCCGGCCTCCGACGACGCGTATGCGGAGGAATTCTTGGACCTCTATACGCGGGCGGTGCAGGATCGGTTGCGGGGCCCCGGCCCGGTGGGCGTGCATCTGAGCGGTGGCCTGGATTCGTCCAGCATCGCGGTGCTTGCGATCCGCGAGTTGCGACACCGGGGCCGCCCGCTGCCGTTCGCGTTCAGTTGGTTGCCGCATTTGGGGGACGCGGCGCCGGCTCCGGCGCACGCGAAAGAATACGCCCTCATCGACGCGGTCTGCGCCCAGGAAGGCGTGCACGTGCTCCACCGGACGCTGAGCCCCGCGGACTTCGCCGCCATTCTACGCTGCGACGGGACGTATCCCGGCGTCCACGTCCATCTCAACGAAGAGGTCGTGCAGCGGGCGGCCGAGGAACGGGGCGTACGGGTGCTGTTGTCGGGCTGGGGCGGGGACGAGGGCGCGTCGTTCAACGGGCGGGGCCATCTCGAACATCTGCTGCTGCGCGGACGGTGGGGGAAGTTGGCGGCGGAATGCCGGGCCAGAGGCATGAGCCCGCGGGAGTTTCTGTTCGGCTGCGCCCTGCGGCTCGCGTCTCCCGGCCTCGTGCTCGACCTGCAACGGCTGCGGCGCGGCAAGGAGTTGCGCTCCCGCCGGGGTTATGTCGACCAGGCGTTCCGGCGGCGGATGAAACCGCGGCCGGACCCCATGCCCCGCTATCTCGACGTGCGGCGCAGTCAGGTGGGGCTGTTGCGGTCCGCCCATCTGAGCGCGCGCATCGAGGGCTGGGCCGCGAGCGGGGCACGGCGCGGGATAGAATATCGCTATCCCCTCCTGGACCGGCGAGTGCTGGAGTTCGCCGTGGGCCTACCCCCGGAGCAGTTCCGACGCGGGCCGTGGAGCCGCTGGCTGATGCGCCACGCGCTGCGTACGGTGTTGCCGCAGGAGGTCTGCTGGCACCCGAGCAAGGACGGCCCGGCCCAGTCCGAGTCGGTACGCGCTGCCTTCGCTCGGGCGATGCCCGCCCTCCGGGAAGAGGTCGTCGCGCGCGCCACGCCGCCGTCGCGCGCACGGTACGTTGACCTGCCGCGCCTGCTGGACAGCTTGGCCGCGGGCCGTCTCCGGGCCGGCGACATGAATCCGATGTACGCCGCCCTGCAATTGCTCGATTACTGAGCCGTGGCGTCCCGCCGGAATCGACGTCGCATGATACGCCGGATCGTCGGTCAGCGGCGTCCGACCCGTATTCGCGGGGTTCGCCGCCATGTTCCGACAAGACGCCCGAGCCAGCGAGTCCCCCGCCGTGTGGCGGAATCGTGCCGGTCCGCCGGTCGTACCGGGGCGGAGCAGAGATCAACTCGTGGGGGAGTATGAGTCGTTGCCCATCTCAATTGTCTGCGGCAGACTTCCGACCTGGACTTCAATAAGCCCATCGGAGATGCGGATGGTGGGCTTGCTCCAGGGCTTCTTTTTCTTCGGCGCGTCGGTCAGAGACTCTGCGGGGGGGGGGGGGGGGGGGGGGATAGTTTGTCTTTGGCCATGTCCAGAACCTCCTGTAGATACGAGTATGGAACGGAGCGGCTTCTTGCACTCACTTTATTACTGACAATCGGGAAGAAAGGCTACCGGTGATTTGCTGGAAGACCATATTCTTTGAAGATCCAACTCGGATGTCTTCCAGTAGAAGCGGAAACCCAGCGCACGGATACCTGCTCGCGCAGGTATGACGAGGGAAAATTGGGGGATTCCATACAAGATGGTCCCTCGCCCGTTTTGATCCCCCTGATAGGCTCAGGGACCGAGCTCAACGGGCTGGACTCCGACCTCGGTTGATGGGCCTGTGGTCCCTGAGCTTGTCGAAAGGTCAAAGGGTCGGGGTGGAGGCGAAAGCCGAGGTAGCCTCGATGTTCGTTTCGGTCCTTCGACAGGCTCAGGACATCGCAGGCTCAACGAACTTAGGGGTGGGAAGGTCTCTGAGCCTGCGGTGCCTTGAGCCTGTCGAAAGGTCGAAGAGTGAGGGGAGATTAGGGAAGGATGTCGGAGAGAGTATATCTAAGACGATCGTCCGACCGCGGAGGGAGCTAAGCCGCGGCTTTCCATCCGCCGCTCGGTGACATCTTCGCGGCTTCGGGAATCACGCGTTCGCCGCACCATCGCATCTGTTCTTCGAGCTCGGCCATCTCGCCCGACGGGCAGTCGAAAAACAGTACCATCAAGGCGTAGCCCTGATCGGCAAAACCTTGCAGGTCTTCCAGCACCTGCTCGGCCGTGCCGGTACAGATCCGCCGTGGCCGTTCCCGGCTCGACGCCTCCCCGGCCTCGGTCAACCGCGCCGAACTGACACCCATCATCAGAAACTCGTCGGTCGGCCGGCCCAGGACGTCCAGTTCCTTCCGGATCACGGCTTGCTGACCGGCATATCGGTCCGGTCGTGCGAACGGGTCGAGAAAGATCGGATAGAACCCATCACATAGCCTTGCGGCGCGACGCGCCCCCGCGTCCGTCACTCCGCCGTAGATGATCGGCGGATGCGGACGTTGGACCGGCTTGGGGTCCATGGAGACGGAGGCGAACCGGTAGAAGCGGCCTCGATAATCGGCAACGCCATCGGCCCACGACCGTTTGTACACCTCGATGCACTCGTCGGTCCGCGCTCCCCGCTTCGCGTACGGAACGCCGACCGCGGCGAACTCCTCCTGCATCCAGCCGGCGCCGACCCCGAACAACAGCCGACCCCGAGACAGCCGGTCCACGGTGGCGAACTGGCGGGCGTCGCTCAACGGGTTGCGGTAGGGCGCGATCAACACGCTCGTCCCCAGCTTGAGCCGGTGCGTTGCCTGAGCCGCGGCACCCATCACGACCGCGGCGTCCAGCATGGTATGCCGGGCCTCGTACGCGCGGCTGCCGGAGGCGTTCGCCACGTGCGCGCTGTCGGACGCCAGCGGCATGCAGACGTGGTCCGGAAACCACATGGAATGAAAGCCCAGTCGCTCGGCAAGTTGTGCCGTTTCGACCGGACGCAGCCCATCCGCGGGCCGCGAGCGCAGAAACACGTTTTCGTCGTCGCGATAGGCCAAGCCGTGCGTGACCGCGTAGATGCCGACCTGCATGCCGTCCTCCTGCCCGCGGCGCGGTGCGTCCCGGTTCAGCCGGCGGTTTGCCGGTCCAACGCGGACCCCACCGCGTCGTGCTCGGGAAAAACGCCGGTTTCGAGCTTGGAATGGATGATGGCGCCGTCCACGCTGACCTCGAACCGCCCGTCCGCGTACGGGGCCAAGCTGAGGGTGCGGATGCGCTGTTTATAGGTGGTCAACAGATAGTCCGTCAGACTGACGGCCTGCGGTTCATAGCCTCACGCCGCACAGTATTCGATCCGGATGTCCATCGGTCCTCCTTGAATCTATAGGTCACGCGACCACGAACGGGAGCCAGCCTACGGCGTAGCGCCGCGGCCCGTCAACGGTAGAGATGGAGGAAGAAGGGAGGCTCGGGTGAACCTGCGGCGGGTTCACTCGAGCAATTTCACCAAGGTGACCGTCAGCCCGACGATGCCGGCTGTCATCATCCACAGGTGCCGGTGCAGCCGGGCCTCCAACCCACTGATGTCGGCCTTCAGTTCGGCCCGGACTTGGGCAATCTCGGTTCGGACTTGGGCGATGTCGGTCTGGACTTCGGCAATGTCGGCTTTAGTAGCAACGTTGCCACCGATTGCTTCGCCGACGGTCGCTACGACGGCTTCGGCCAGTGGTTCCGCGGCGCCCGCTTCGCAGAGCGCCTTGACGGCCCGGTGTGTATCGAAGGCAAGCATGGACATAGACGTTACTGTACGGCGGCATCGCTTGGTTCGTCAACGGACGGGTACAATGTCCGCCCTTCCGTTTCTTCGAAACCGTGGCGCGTCTCGACACCGGGCGGCCAGGCCGGTAATCTCCGCGGCACGTATGGCGGAGACGTTCACCAATCGGTTGGCCGGGGAGACCAGCCCCTATCTGTTGCAACATGCCCACAATCCCGTGGATTGGTATCCGTGGGGCGAGGAGGCGTTCGCCAAAGCCAAAGCCGAAGACAAACCCATTCTGTTGAGCGTGGGTTACTCGGCCTGTCACTGGTGTCACGTCATGGCGCACGAGTCGTTCGAAGACGCGGAGACGGCCGCGCTCATGAACGACCTCTTCGTCAACGTCAAGGTGGACCGTGAGGAGCGGCCCGACGTCGACGACGTCTATATGCACGCGGTGCAGATGCTGACCGGTCGGGGCGGTTGGCCGATGACCGTCTTTCTGACCCCGGACGGCAAGCCGTTCTACGGCGGGACCTACTTCCCGCCCGAAGACCGCCACAACATTCCGGCCTTTCCGCGCGTGCTGACCAGTATCGCCGCGGCCTACCGCGACCGACCGGCCGAAATCGTCAAGTCGACGGCCCAGATCGTGAGCCGACTCGAACAACTCGACCAACGCGAGCCGACCGCCCATACGTTGGACGCCGCGGCTTTGGAAACCGCCGCGGACGCGCTGGCCCGCCACTACGACGCGGAGCACGGCGGCATCGGCCAAGCGCCCAAGTTTCCCAACTCGTTCGTGTTCGCCCTGTTCCTGCGCACGGCGCACGCCACCGGCCGGCGGCGCTATCTGGACATGACCACCTTTACGCTACGCAAGATGGCGCAGGGCGGCATGTACGATCATCTGGGCGGCGGGTTCCACCGCTATTCGGTCGACGCGCGCTGGCTCGTGCCGCACTTCGAGAAGATGTTGTACGACAACGCGCTGCTGTCGCGGCTGTATCTCGAAACGTATCAAGCCAGCGGCGAGGATTTCTTCCGCCACGTCACGGAAGACGTGTTGGACTACGTCGTGCGCGAAATGCAGAGCCCACAGGGCGGATTCTACTCGACCCAGGACGCGGATTCCGAAGGCCGGGAGGGAAAATTCTTTGTCTGGGAACGCGACGAGGTGATGCGCCTGCTGGGCGAGGACGCCGGTGAGGTGTTCTGCCGCTACTACGACGTGACCGACGAAGGCAATTTCGAAGGGCACAACATCCTGCATCCCACGCTCGAATTCGCGCAGTTGGCCAAACTGTTCCGCCGCGACGTCGATGACGTGACCCGGCTCATCGCCGAAGCCAGGCAGACGCTGTTCCGCGTGCGCGAAGAACGGGTCAAACCCGGGCGCGACGACAAGATGCTGGCCGCGTGGAACGGGCTGATGATCTCGGCGTTCGCCGAGGCCGCGCGCGTCCTCGACCGGCCCGACTATCTGGCCGCGGCCCGCCGCGGCGTGGCGTTCGTCCTGACCCATCTGTCCCGGCAGGAGGCCGGCAGCCTGCGCCTGTTGCGCAGCTACAAGGACGGGCAGGCCAAATTCAACGCCTATCTCGACGACTACGCCTGCTTTGCCGCGGCGCTGCTGGACGTGTACGAAGCCGGCTTCGAGGCCGAATATCTGGACCGCGCGGTCGGAGTGACCGACGCGATGCTGGCGCACTTCTGGGATGCCGAAGCCGGCGGCTTCTTCTACACCTCCGCGGATCACGAAACGTTGATCACCCGCTCCAAATCGTCGTTCGACGGCTCGGTGCCATCGGGCAATTCGGTCGCCGCGGGCGTGCTGATCCGCCTGTACTATCTGACCGAGAACGCCGCATATCTGACGAAAGCCGAAACCCTGTTCAAGCTGTTCTACGACCCCATGCAGCAAAACCCGTTCGGATTCGCCAATCTGCTGTGCGCGTTCGATTTCCATGCGCGCAAGCCGAAGGAAATCCTGCTGTTGGGCGATCCGGCCGCGGCCGACACCCGGTCGCTCTTGCGCAACGTGCACCGGCTCTTCATTCCGAACAAAACGGTGCGCTGCATCAACCCGCGGGGCTCGGACGGGGATGGACGGCCGCAGCTGCCCGGCTTTCTGGCGGACGCGCCTGCCGCGGGGCCGGACGGCCCGACCGCTTACGTCTGTCACGATTTCACCTGTTCGCTGCCGACCGCGGACTGGGACGGGCTGCGGGCGTTGCTCGTCCCCGCGGCGGACTGAGGAGTCTGACGGCGTGTCGCGTCCGGGTTGGAGGAACGGCCCATGCAGAACAACCCCCGGCGTATGCTGAGCGGCGTCGCGCAAGTCGTCCTTTTTCTGGCCCTGATCGGGGCGTCGCTGACGGCCGCGGGGTTGATCTCGAACAAACCGCGGTGGATCGAGCCGCCGGGTATTCCGACCCGGCTGTGGACGTATCTGACCACCAACGTGGCCGAGACCACACCCGATTCGGTCTTTCCCGAACTGCGCCCGCGGACCTACGCCGGACCGTCCGCCCTGATGTTCGACGTGGTCCGCCGTGCGGCGCTGGCCCTGCACTGGGAGTTGACCTCGGTCGATCCGGACGCCCGCAAAATCGAAGCGGTAGCGACCACCAAGCTGTTCGGCTTTCAGGACGACGTCACCATCTGGGTGACGGACGACACGGAACCCGACGCGGAGCCGCGCAGCATGCTGTACGTCCGCTCGGCCTCACGCGTCGGCCGTGGCGACTTGGCCGCCAACGCCCGGCGCGTCATGGACCTGTACGCCACGACCGACGCTCTGGCGCCGGTCTCGACCGTCGTGTTCGACCGGGACGTTGAGACGGAGTAGGCCCCCGCGTCGTGTCCAGGCAGATGCAATTGAAGAATTTTGGATTGTGGATTTTTGATTTTTGATTGTGGATTGGGGGTGCCCCTCCCCAGAAGGTCATTCCCCCAAGGGCCACGGTCCTCCTGGGTTAGGGAATTGTATACTTGAAGATCCCAGCCGGTCGTCATTCCCGCGGAAACGGCAATCCAGGGCATGGATACCTGCTTTCGCAGGTATGACGAGGTTCGGGATCGTCTCGTATGTAATTCCCCTACGTTACGGATAATCGGGTGTTGCCCTCCCTCGCGAGCCACGTCCGGGGCAGGTTCTCGCTCTTTCCCCCGGCACGGGGCCGAATTCCCCAATCCAAAATCCACAATCCAAAATCCACAATCCAAAATTCCATGACCTGGATCGAAATCTCGATCGCCGCCGGCCTCTTCCTCACCCTGCGCAATGCCTTGGCCCGTGCGCTCACCGGCCAGATGTCGTCCGTGCTGCTGAGTTGGGCGCGGTTCGCGTTCAACCTGCCGTTCTCCATCCCCGCGGTCGTATCGCTGACGATCTACAGCGGAGCGCCGCGGCTCCCGTTCGTGTTCTTCTGGTACTGCTTGCTGACCGGCGTGACCCAGATCATCGCCAACTTGGCGTTAGTCTCGGCCTTTCGGCATGCCAATTTCGCGCAGGCCATCATCCTGTACAAACTGGAAATTCTGTTCACCGCGCTGTTCGGGCTGTGCTTCTTTGCGGAGGCACCGTCGCCCTTCGGCTGGACCGGCATTCTGGCCGCGACCGCCGGGTTCGTGCTGATGAATATCGGGCGCACGGGCAGCGTCGGAGGGTGGCGCGCCGCCCTCCGCCTCGATTGGGGAACGTTGTTGTCCCTGGTCGCCGCGGTCTTCCTGGTGCTGGCGAGCTTTCTGCTGAAGGAAGCCACCGCGACGTTCGCCGCGGCCAACCCGCGGTTCGGTGCGAGCCGCTTCGAGGCCGCAGTTTATGCCGTCTTCCACACGACCTGGATGGAAGTGGTCGTGCTGACCGCATGGGTGGCGCGCTTCCTGCCCGACGAGTGGCGGAAGCTGCCCGTCCACTGGCGCCGCATGGCGCTGATCGGCGCGGCCAGTTTCGGCGGCAGCGTGTGCGCGTTCTGGTCGTACTCGCTGACGCTGGTGGTGTACGCCAAGGCACTGGCGCAGGTCGAAGCCGTCGCCGCGATCGTCCTGGCTCTCGTCGTCTGGCGCGAGCGCGAGGTTTGGCGCCAATTGCCGGGCATGGCGCTGGTGCTCGCCGGCATCGGCGTCATCCTGTTGGGCTGAATGCGGCAACGGCGTTGTGCAACCACCTGGATCAGGTCCGCTGAACGTCCGCTATTCGGCCTTCGCCCCGAGGGGAATTGCATGCGAGACGATCCCGGGACCCATTTCGGCACCCTTCGACAAGCTCAGGGACCAAACTCAATGGGCTGGTTCCTAGGCTGGAAAAGCTCGGAGAATCGTCTCGTATCTAATTCCCCTTTCGAGGTGGTATGTTCCCGGTCGCATCGAACGTGGGCGAAGACGGACTATGCGCAGACTCTTTCTGCTGACCGCCGCCGCGGCGGCCGTATTATGCGCGGTCGATTTTCTCGTGTTTCCGCCCGGCTCGTGGTGGTGGTTGCTGCCCGGCTCGGTGATCGCGCTCGGGCTGTTCGACTATTGCCAGACCCGCCACGCGATCCTGCGCAACTTTCCCGTCATCGGCCACGGCCGCTATCTTCTGGAACTCGTTCGGCCCGAAATCTACCAATACTTCATCGAGAGCGACACCGACGGCGTGCCGTTCGACCGCGAACAGCGGTCGCTCGTCTATCAGCGCGCCAAACGCGAACGCGACACCCTGCCGTTCGGCACCAAAGAAGACGTGTACGAGGTCGGCTACGAATGGGTGAACCACTCGCTGGCCCCCATCCACCTGGAGCCGACCGACCTGCGGACGACCATCGGCGGGCCGGACTGTACCCGGCCGTACGCGGCCAGCCTGCTGAACGTGTCGGCCATGAGCTATGGCGCGCTGAGCAGCCACGCGATCCTCGCCCTCAATCACGGAGCGCAGCTCGGCAGCTTCGCCCACAATACGGGGGAGGGCGGCATCAGCCCGTACCACCTGGAGCACGGCGGCGATCTGATCTGGCAGATCGGGACGGGGTATTTCGGCTGCCGCACGCCCGATGGCGCCTTCGCGCCGGCGCCGTTTCGGGAGAAGGCCGGCCTGCCGTCCGTCAAGATGATCGAGATCAAGCTGTCGCAGGGCGCCAAGCCGGGCCACGGCGGCATTCTGCCCGCGGCGAAAGTCTCGCCCGAAATCGCGCACATCCGCGGGGTGCCGCTCGGCCGCGACGTGATCTCCCCACCCGGCCATGCCACGTTTTCGACGCCGGTCGGGCTGTTGGAGTTCGTCGCGCGCCTCCGGGAGTTGGCGGACGGCAAACCGGTCGGGATCAAGCTGTGTGTGGGCAAGCGGCGCGAGTTCCTGGCGATCTGCAAGGCCATGCGGCGCACGGGCATCCTGCCCGACTTCATCAGCGTGGACGGCGCGGAGGGCGGCACCGGAGCCGCGCCGCTGGAGTTCTCGGACCATATCGGCTCTCCGCTGATCGAAAGTCTGATCTTCGTGCACAACGCCCTGGTCGGCTTTGCGTTGCGCGACCGCGTTACGGTGATCGCCAGCGGCAAGATCACGTCCGGCTTCCGCATGGTGAAGTTGCTGGCGCTGGGTGCGGACGTGTGCAGTTCCGCGCGCGGAATGATGATGGCGCTGGGCTGCATTCAGGCGCTGCGCTGCAACTCCAACACCTGCCCGACGGGCGTGGCCACCCAAAACCCCCACCTCGTCGCCGGTCTGGTCCCCGCGGTGAAAAGCGAACGGGTCGCCAATTTCCACCGTGAAACGGTCGCCAGCGTCTGCGAGATCATGGGCGCGATGGGCATCGCGACGCCGGAGGAGTTGCGTCCGTGGCACGTCCAGCGCCGCGTATCCGCGACCGAGACCCGGCACTACGGGGCGCTGTTCGAGTTCGTGCGTCCGGGCGACCTGTTGCAGGAGCCGATTCCGCGCAGTTTCGAGCAGGCGTGGCGGGCGGCGTCCGCGGAGACGTTCGCCGGGGCGAAGTGAAGGAAATTGTGGATTGTGGATTTTTGATTGTGGATTGGGGGAGGGGACGTTAGGGGTTGAGCTTCCCCGTCGTTTCCAGGGACGGCTCCTGGGAACGCGGGCGTCCCGCCCGCTCCTGGTAGGGGCCTGCCCTTACGAAACGGACCCTGACGACTCGATCCCTCAATCCTCAATCCACGCTTCGACAAGCTCAGCGCGTCGCAATCGAAAATCCACAATTCCTCGGAGTTCCCATGAACTTCCCTTCCCATTCCCGGGTCGTGATTATCGGCGGGGGCATCATCGGATGCAGCGTCGCCTACCACCTGTGCAAGCTCGGCGTCACCGACGTGGTGCTCCTGGAACGCAAGACCCTGACCAGCGGCACGACGTGGCACGCAGCGGGTCTGGTCGGCCAGTTGCGGGCCACGCGCAACCTGACCAGGCTGGCCCAATACACCACCACGTTGATGCAGGAACTCGAGGCCGAGACCGGCCAGGCTACGGGCTTCAAACGGACCGGCTCGCTGTCCGTCGCCGGCAACGCGGAACGCTTCGAGGAGTTGCAGCGCGGGGCGTCGATGGCCAAGTGCTTCGGGCTGGAGGTAGATGTCATTTCGCCGCGTGAGGCGTCGGAATTGTGGCCGTTGATGAACGCCGAGGACCTGGTCGGCGCGGTGTATCTGCCCGGAGACGGCCAGACGAATCCGACCGATACGACGCAAGCCTACGCCAAGGGTGCCAAGCTGCACGGCGCACGCATCTTCGAGAACGTGCGCGTGACCGGCGTCCGCCAACGCGACGGGTACGTGACCGGCGTTGCGACGGACCAGGGAGACATAGCGGCCGAGACCGTCGTCAACTGCGCCGGGATGTGGGCGCGCGAGGTCGGGCGGCTGGCCGGGGTCAACGTGCCGCTGCACGCCGCGGAGCATTTCTACGTGGTGACCGAGGCGGTGCCCGGACTCGCTTCCGAGCTGCCGACGCTGCGCGACCCGGACAGCGCCACGTATTTCAAGGAGGAGGTCGGCTGCATTCTGGCCGGCTTTTTCGAGGCGAACGCCAAGCCGTGGGGCAGGGGAGGGGCGACCATTCCGGACGATTTCGCCTTCGGCACGTTCGCCGAGGACTGGGAGCATCTGGACGACGTGTTCCACAAAGCCATGCGCCGTATGCCGGCGCTGGAGACCGCGGGCATCAAGCTGTTTCTGAACGGGCCGGAGAGTTTCACGCCCGACGACCGCTACCATCTGGGCGAAGCGCCCGAACTCGGGAACTTCTACGTGGCTGCGGGGTTCAACTCGATCGGCATCCAGTCCTCTGGTGGCGCGGGCAAGATGCTGGCCGAGTGGATCGTGCACGGGCATCCGCCCATGGACCTGTGGGACGTGGACGTGCGGCGGAACCTGCCGTTCCAGAACAGTCGGCGTTATCTCGAAAAGCGCGTCTCCGAGACGCTCGGCCTGCTGTACGACATGCACTGGCCGTTCCGGCAGTACGCGACGAGCCGCAACGTGCGCACCTCTCCGCTGCACGCGCGCTTGGCCGAGGCCGGCGCGTGTTTCGGCGAGGCCGCGGGCTGGGAGCGCGCCAACTGGTTCGCGCCGCAGGGGGTGGAGCCGCGCTACGGGTATTCCTACGGTCGGCAGAACTGGTTCCACCATTCCGCGGCCGAACACCGCGCGGTACGCGAAAACGTCGGCTTGTTCGACCAGACCTCGTTCAGCAAATTCCTGTTACAGGGCCGCGACGCTGTGAAAGTCCTGGACCGGATATGCGGCAACCGGATCGACGTGCCGGCCGGCACGGTCGTCTATACGCAGATGCTCAACCCGCGCGGGGGCATCGAGGCCGACGTGACCGTCACCCGCCTGGCCGCGGACTGCTTCTACGTCGTGGACGCCGCGGCCAACCAGACCCGCACCTTTGCGTACCTCCGGTCGCAGGTCGCCGCGGAAGACCATGCGTTTCCGACCGACGTGACGTCGAGCTATGCCGTGCTGGGCGTCATGGGGCCGCGGTCGCGCACGCTGCTCGGCCGGCTGACCGACGCCGACCTGTCCGACGCCGCATTTCCGTTCATGACCTGCCGGGAGATCGATTTTGCCGACGCCGTTCTGCGCGCGCTGCGCGTCACGTACGTTGGTGAGTTGGGTTGGGAACTGCACGTACCGACCGAGTTCGCGGCCCATGTTTACGACGCGCTCGTAGAGGCGGGCCGGGCGGACTCGTTGCAGCACTGCGGCTATCACGCGCTGAACTCGCTGCGTATCGAACAAGGTTACCGCCACTGGGGCCACGACATTACCGACGAGGATACCCCGCTGGAGGCCGGGCTGGGGTTCGCGGTACGGTTTTCCAAGCCCGACTTCGTGGGCCGGGCGGCGCTGCTCGAACAACGCGAGCGCGGCCTGACGAAGAGGCTGGTGCAGTTCGTTCTGGAAGACTCGGAGGCGCTGCTCTACCACAACGAACCGATCCGGCGCGACGACGAAATCGTCGGCTCGATCACCTCCGGCATGTTCGGGCACACGCTGGGCGCCGCGGTCGGCCTGGGCTACGTCCAATCCGCGGACGGCGTGACCGACGAATACGTCCAGTCGGGCCGCTACGCCATCGAAGTCGCGGGCCGCCGCATTCCCGCCCGTGCATCGCTCCGCCCGCTGTACGACCCCCGGCACGAGCGCGTCCATATGTAGATCGGGCATCGTTCGTCCCTCTTTTTTCCTCCCCCTCTCCCTAACCCTCCCCCACGGAGGGGGGAGGGAACGGAAAAGAGAAGAGGGGATGAAAACGGATAGGAAGAAAAGCGAGGTCGGAGATTCGGATGAGAACGGCAGGGATCCCTTGTGCTCCCTCTCCCCTCGTGGGAGAGGGCTGGGGAGAGGGGGAGAAAAGACATTCCCCTGGTAAAAGACTGCTAGCCCGTTGATCTTGTCGAAACGGGCGGCGGGTCTTCTCGTGTCTCATTCCGCTTCAAGTGCGTTTCATCATTCGCCGCTTTTCGCGCCCCGAAACCGCTCGGCCACGTTCTGTGCGAATTCGGCCACGATCTTGTCCGCCCGCTTGCGGATCACGGACTGGCCGAACTCGCCGAGCTTGCCCATCATCCGAGCCTCGGTCGTGACGACCAACTCGGTCTGTACCGCGGCGCCGTCCGCTTCATTCCGAGATTCCAGCAAGGCGAGTTCCGCGTTGATGTGCACGCCGCCGCCTACGCGCCGGTCGTTGGCTTCGGCCTTGCCGACGGCGCGCCAATTGGCCTGGTCGCGTTCGTCAACGGTCAACGTGCCTTGCAACGTAAGCCGGATCGGACCGAACTTGACCTTCATGCGGCCCGTGAAGCGGTCGGCGTCCGTGGCGGCGACTTCGCTCACGCCGGGCACGCAACCCGACATGGTCGGCACGTCCATCAGAAACGTCCATAGCGTCTCGCGCGTAACCGGGACGGTGCAGCGGTGCTCGAAATTCATGCGCCGGCCTGTCCGTCCAACGCACGCGCAACGGCCCGGTCTATCGCCCGACGGACCATCACGACCGCCATGTCGCGTTTGAAGGCTTCCGAGCCGCGGAAATCGGCGACCGGCTCTACTTCGTCCGCGACCAGGGCCGCGGCGTCCGCGGCAAGCTGCGGACTCGGACGTTGGCCTTGAAGCGCGGCTTCGACCGCGGCGCTACGCAACGGGATCGGCCCCGCGGCGATAAGCGCGATGCGTGCCTCGCCGATGTGGCCGTCGCGCAGACTGACACGCGCCGCCGCGGCGACGGTGGCGTAGTCGTCGTGCGTCTGAGGCAGGAATTTGACGTAGGCCGCACCCGACCCGGGGGGCAGGGCGGGAATCTCGATGCGGGTTATCAACTCGTCGGGGTGCATCGCGGTCTCATAGTAGTCCACGAAGAATTCTCGGAGCGGAACGGTCCGCTCACCCCGTGTCGATGCTACGCACACTCTCGCGTCGAGGACCAACAGAGCGGCCGGCGGGTCCTGATTCGGGTCGGCGTGCGCCAACGCGCCGCCCAGCGTCGCCGACGTGCGGATGCGGACGGTCGCCACTTGGTGGAGGGTCTCGGCCAGCAACGGTGCGTGTTCGCGGACGAGAGGGGACGTTTCGACCGCGCGTTGGGAAGACAACGCGCCGATGCCGATTTCGCGGTCGGCCTGAATGCCGCCCATCTCGGGCCGGTGCGCCAAGCGGCGCAGCCCGACCAGATACGCGGGCTGCACCAGCCGTTGCTTCATCAGGTTGAGCAGCCCGGTGCCGCCGGCCAGCGGCTTGGCGTCCTCGCCGTGCTCGGCCAGCAGGGCGAGCGCCTCGTCCAGACTGTCGGGCTCGACGTACTCGAAGGCGATCATGGGAGAAAGTGGTCAGTGATTAGTGGCTAGTGGTTAGAAACGGAGGCGGACGTTTCGGTGGGATGGGCAGGATGCGTCCCCGATCGATCCGGGTCTGCGCTCGCCACTCATCACTCGCCACTAGTCACTTTCAACGTCCGCCGCGGCCTGGATCGACTCGATGATCTTGTAATAGCCGGTGCAGCGGCACAGGTTGCCCATCATCCAGTCCTGGATTTCGGCCTCGGACGGCCGCGGGTTTTCGTCCAGCAGAGCCTTGGCCGACATGATCTGCCCCGGGGTGCAGATTCCGCACTGGAAACCGCCCCGGTCGATGAACGCCTGTTGCAGCGGGTGCAGCCGGTCGCCGTCGGCCAGCCCTTCGATGGTGTCCACGCGACAGCCGTCCGCGGTGACCGCCAACGCGAGGCACGAACTGACGGGCTTGCCGTCCACCAACACGGTGCACGCCCCGCAGACGCCCACGCTGCACCCCTCTTTGGTGCCGGTCAGATCGAGGTCGTTGCGCAGGAAATCGATCAGCAGCCGGTGGTCGGGCACGGGCCGCTCCACGGCTTCGCCGTTGACGTGCAGCGTGATCGTCTTCATGTCTCGCCGCCTTTGTCGTCTCCGGCGTGCAGCCCGGCGTACACCTTTTCCGCGGTAACCGGCAGATCCATCAGCCGTACGCCGACCGCGTCGGACACCGCGTTGGCCACGGCCGCGGGCACCGCCACGTTGCTGTGTTCGCCGACCGCCTTGCCTGCGTACGGCGCCGGCCCGGCGTCGCTCTGCACCAGGACCGTCTCGAGTTCCGGGACGTCCATCGCGGTCGGGAGTTTGTACTCGCCCAAATGCAGATTGGTCACCGCGCCGTCCTGCACGACCAGATGTTCGGTCAGCGCCTGACCGATCCCCTGCATCGCGCCGCCCTCGACCTGCCCTTGATGGGTGAGCGGATTCAGGACGGTCCCCACGTCGTGGGCGGTCGTCAGTTTGGTCAGCGTCACTTGGCCGGTCTCCCGATCGACCTCGACCTCGGCGATCTGGGCGCAGAACGAGGTCACGTCCACCGGGGTTTCGGCCACGTATTCACCGCGGAAGCTGAGCGGCGTTTCGTTCCGCGCCGCCAGGGAGGCCATCAAGTCGGTCAGGGCGAGCCGGCCCGCGTTCCGTGTGTCGGGAGAACGATGCGGACCGGAGGCCCGCGTTCCCAGGGGGGTGGGGTTTCCGGCGTTCCGCGTGCAGACGAAACCGCCGTCGCGGTAGGCGACCTGCTCGGGCAGCGTCTCCATCTGCCGGGCGGCCAAGCCGATCAGCCCGTCCTTCAACTTGCGGACCGCGGCCAGCGCCGCCTGGCCGGCCATGTGGGTCAGGCGGCTGCCGCCCGCGCCCACTTCCCAGCCCGCGGTGTCGGTATCGCCCTGCACCACGGACACCTGCGACAGGGGAAGCTGCATGGCCTCGGCCACGATCTGCTGCAACACGGTGTACGAGCCGGTGCCCGTGTCCGCGGCGCCGGTCATCAGCGTCAGTGTGGCGTCGGCGTCGATGCTCAGCGTGGCACTGGACGGTCCGAACGCCCCGGGCTCGCGGTCGTACATGCCGATCCCGCGGCCTACGCCGGACGGTTTCGCCTCGGCCCACCCTGCGGCTTTGGCCGCGGCTTCGAGCGTTTCCCGGCAGCGGATGTGCTTCCATTCGTCGCCCAGCGGCGCAACGTCTCCTTCGGTCAGGGTGTTGCGCAGCCGGAACTCCAGCGGGTCCAGGCCGAGTTCCGCGGCGATCAGGTCCATATGGCGCTCGACGCCGAACACGATCTGCGGTGCCCCGGGCGCGCGCATGTGTCCCGCCGGCACGGTGTTCGTATAAGCGCGCAGGACCTCGATCTCGACGTTGGGCATGCGGTACGGCCCCGCGGCGTGCACGCTGCCGTGCACCGTGTGCAGCGGCGTGAACGCGCTGTACGCGCCGCAACCGAACACGAGCGTGGCCTTGCGTGCGACGATCCGCCCGTCCGCGGACACGCCGGTACGCAGCGTGATGACCGCGGGATGCCGCGGATTTCCGGCCAGCAACTCCTCGGTGTAGGTCATGACCATCTTGACCGGCCGGCCCGCGGCCGCGGCCAGATGATAGGCGGCCACACTGTCCATGAGCGAGCCCTTGCCGCCGAAGTCGCCGCCGATGGGGGCGGGGTTCACGCGGACCCGCACTTCGTCCACGCCGACCGCGGCGGCGAACTGGCCGCGCGCGATGAACGGCGTCTTGTTGGAAATCCACAGATCGATTTTTCCGTCCGGTTCGATCCGAACCACGCTGGCGTGCGGCTCGATGTAGCCCTGATGGACCGGCGGCACGCGAAACGTGTGGGTGAATTCGCGCGCGGCCTCGGCAAAGCCGGCATCCACGTCGCCGTGCGCATAGACGACGCGCGACACCACGTTGGGAACGTCCGGGAACAACTGGTCGTCGCCCGGATGCGCGAAATCGGGAATCGGCGGGTGGCTGTAGCCGCTCGTATCCGCGTGGACGCGCGGGGCGTCGTCGCGCATGGCGTCGAGCGGGTCGAACACCGCGGGCAGCTCGTCGTATTCCACGTCGATGCGTGTCAGCGCTTCTTCGGCCACGTCCATCGACTCTGCGGCGACCGCCACCACCTTCTCGCCCACGAAGCGGACCACGTCGCGGGCCAGTACCGGCATGTCGAGAAAGAAGCGGCCGATGCGCCGGTCGGGCAGGTCGGCTCCCGTGAGCACCGCGTGCACGCCCGGCAGGGCCGCGGCCTGCGCGGTATCGATGGACACGATCCGGGCGTGCGGAAACGGGCTGCGCAGGCATTTGCCGTACAGCAGCCCGGGCAGGGCGACGTCCGCGGTATAGCGGGCCGCGCCGGTGACCTTGGACGGCCCTTCCACGTGGCCCGCGGGTTGCCCGACGCTGACGAACTTCGCCATAGCCCCTCCGGGCGGGGAGCACATCATAGAAAGTGGTCAGTGACTAGTGGTTAGGGGGTAGTGGGGACGGGCAGAAAAGGCCGAACGCCGTAGGGACGACGCATGCGTCGCCCCTACACACGGCCGTTCACGAGTGGACTTCGAGAGCCGTGGCTTTTACATTCGACTTGCGCTGAGTCGTCAGAAAGTAGATGTCGACGACCGGAGGGCGGAAAGATGCAGGAACGGATTGTCCTCGCAGACCCGAACATCCAGGGCGGGACGCCGGTGTTCGCCGGCACCCGCGTCCCCGTGAAGAATTTGTTCGACTACCTAGCGGCGGGAGAATCCCTCGATTCCTTCCTGTTCGACTTCCCTTCGGTCGAGCGTGCCAAGGCGCTCGCCACGTTGGAAATGGCGTGCGAAGGCCGAGGTAGCATCAGGGTTCGTTTCGACAAGCTCAACGAACTTGGGGGAGGCGGGGAAGGTCCTTGAGCCTGCGGTGCCTCGAACGCGGTCCCTGAGTCTCCCGGAGGATATGGCAAGGGGCGTGGGATCCTCTTCTATATAACTCCCGCGGTGAAGGTCGGCTGACTCATGTGTCTATGGGAGCGCAACATGCCGAGTTTCGACGTCGGCGTCGGCCACGGCGCCGCCTATCACGACATCCGGGAACGGATCGCCGAGCACGTCGTCGCCGCGTACGGTCCGGCCTGCGAGCGTGGGCTGACCGCGGGCGGCATCGCCCGCAGAATCGTCCGCCGGTCGGGCGTGTCGGGCCTCTCGCTGCAACCCGAACACGTCGTCGAGTGGGTCGGCGTGTTCGAGGAACGCACCGGTCGAAAAGTGCTGGAACCGACCGGCAACGCCGCCCCGCAACGGTATCGCTGCGTCTATCACGAGGACATTCGGATTCTCTGAGCGCCGGTTCGGTGTCCATTCCCCCTCTCCCACGAGTGGAGAGGGGGCGGAAGGAAACGGGCGGCGGATCGCCTGATACGTCGTTCCCCGACGGAGCCCGGGCGGCTCGGCCCGTCACCGGGCAGACGAACCCGCCCGTGAGGCGGGGCGCCGGCGCACCACGCGAAATTTGAATGAGCGATGGGGATGGACGACGGGCAGATATTTCAGCTTCAATTCGTAATCGGGTGGATCCAGGACGAGTTCGGTCTCATGAACGAGGATTCCGATATTGATCGCGATCAGCGCCTCGGCCAAGCTGCTTCCCAGACACCGATGGGGCCCAACGCCGAAGGGCGCATAGACCCCGGCCTGTCGGTGCTCGGCGCGTTCCGCCGTGTAGCGGTCGATATCGAAACGAGTCGGATCGGGGAAATATTCCGACATCAGATGGGAGACCGTGAATCCGATCAACACGTGCTCGCCGGCCGGCACGTGATAGTCCTCGAACTCGAACGAGTTGGCGACGGTCCGCGGCAACACGGGAGCGAGGGGATACAGGCGCAACGTTTCCATCGCCACGCGGTGGGTGACGTCCATCCGGCGCAGGTCGTTCACGTCGATCTCCCCCCCCGGGTCGAAGAGGGCGTCCGCTTCTGCGGTCACGCGCGCAAGAAGGTCCGGGTGCTTCAACAACTCGTAGGACATGAAGGCGCAGATGTTCGACACGGTGTCGAGACCGACCATGAACGCTCCCAGCACGTCCACCAGAAAATTGGTCTCGGGCATCAAATGGGGATCGGTGCGATTCAGTTCCAGTATGTCGTCGATGAAGTCGGGGGCCCGGTTCCGGCGGTTCCCCGGCGCATGATCCGCCAGGATTTTTCGAACCAATTCCTCCATCTGCTTGCGGGCACGCCGAAAACGAGGCAGGGAGGTCGCCCACCCGGGATACTGTCGAGAGAAGTACACCTTCAAGAGCGTTTCGAAGAAGAAGATGACGTCGTCAACGCGTTCCCCCGGAGCTGCGTTGATGATGAGTCCACCCAATTGCGCGGTCACGATGCGCTGAAAGGCGTATTGAACGGAAACCGCTTTGTCCGACGGCCATTCCGCAATCCCATCTCGCATGATGCGGACGGCCTCGTCCGTGCGGGTTTCAAGCAGCCGCTGCGAATAATGCTCCATATACGCCCGGCGCATACGGACGTGTTCGGTACCATCCATGCCACCGAGGATATGCGTGACGCCCAACCCCGTCGTGATGGGAAGCCACATCTCATAACTGCGAAGATGTCTCTGGTCCCGCGCCACGAAACGATTGGCCTCCGGGCCGACGAGCACGATAAAGCGACGATTGAACGCCCGAACGCGAAAGATCGGTCCCAACGTGCGGTAGGATTTCATCAGAAAGGCGCGGAAGCCGCTCAACAGGCTCCAGACGTTGCCGATAAGCGGCAGCCCGGGGGCCTCCGGTATTTCCTTGCGCCGACGCGGAACAGGGCGGGACGTCGGTTCGACGTTCCGGACCGCCTGCGTCACGGCTTGCCCGATCAGGTCCAGTTTCCGCACCACTTC
The DNA here is from genome assembly GCA_965200125.1 of uncultured Binatia bacterium (SeqCode). Lineage (GTDB taxonomy): Bacteria > Desulfobacterota > Binatia > Bin18 > Bin18 > Bin18. The sequence goes on from OZ241332.1 coordinate 1,218,616, forward strand.
GATCCGCTCCTGTGCCTCGGCGCGTTCCGACGCGGACAGGATGGCTTCGAAGATGCCGCACGCATCGGCCAGACAGATCAGCACGACGTCGCGCGGGTCGGGAACCTCCTCGCTGAACAGCACGCGCATGATCCGGAGACGGACTTCTTCTGCGGCGCGGCCCTTGATGTTCGGATACCGCCGTGCGCGGAAGACGCGACGCGACAGGAAGACCGGCCCGTCGCCTTCGGCTTCGAGAATGCCGCGTTCGGCCAGCCGGGCGAGCACCGCGTCGCGGATTGCGTGTCCCCGTTCCGCGGTGCGGGCGATCCAGAAGCCTGGGTCGTGCGCCTCGGTGGTGCGTGCGATGTCGGCCAGCGTCGGATCGAGCAACGCGTCGTCGAGCGGCGTCGGATCGACGACGGTCAGGTGTGCGAGGTCGGTATCGATGCGGTCTTCGAGGGCCAGCTCCATCAACACGGCCCCGGCGAGCACGACGTCCAACGAGCGCGGCGTAAAAGACGGCGTGATGTCGCCGCGCTCGTCGTCGAGCAGCAGCAACACGATCTCCTCGGCGAACCGCAACATGCGCGCTACCCTTCGTCTCTCCGTCGCCCCTCGGTTCGAGAACGTTCCTCATCCCCGGGTCCCGTCCGAGGCAAGCTTCGATTCCTCTCGGAGCGGAGGCTTTCGAGATCGAGGCGCCGCAAGCTCAGGGACTTTCCCGTCCCGTAGTTCGTTGAGCCTGTCGAAACGAACCCCGAGGGGACGATCACTCTCCCACTCTACCCCCGCCCCCGGCCTTTCGACCTTTCGACAAGCTCAAGGCACCGCAGGCTCAAGGACCTTCCCCGCCTCCCTCTCAGTTTGTTGAGCTTGCGATGTCCTGAGCTTGGTCCCTGAGCTTGTCGAAGGGTGTCGAAACATCGAAACGCACCCTGGCCCTTCGACCATGAGAGTCCTCTTGTATGTCATTCCCTTTGAAAAATCCTCTGGGAGTTAGGGACCCTCACCCTAGCCCTCTCCCACAGGGAGAGGGGAAAAATAAAGGGAATGACATACAAAAGGATCCCGTAGGCAATTTTTCTCCGTCATACCTGCGAAAGCAGGTATCCATCCCCCGGATTCTCGCTTCCACCGGAATGACGAAGGGATATGACGAGGAAAAACCGTCTTCGGGACCGTCTTGTATATAATTCCCTAAGTAAAGGGAACGACATTCAGGGTGTTCCCTATTCCCGCACTCCAGATCCGACTCCGCTGTTGTCTGTACGTTCAAGCAGGGCGCGGATACGGCCAGACGTCCAACGCGAAGCGCCACTCCCGCTCGACGCGGTCGATGATGGAGCGGTCCGGCGAGAAGCGGTTCTTCCGATAGCCGGCCAGGGTGTGGAGATAACGCCCGATGGGACCCTGCGCCCGCTCCCAATCCGGCAGGGCCAACTCGGCGTAGAGACGTTCCAGTTCGGCAAGGGGCCGCCGTTCGAGATCTTCGAAGCGCACTTCCGCGAGATTCCCGCTTGGAATCGAGTCTCGATCGTGCAGGTACTGCTGCATGATCGTCTTGTAGGAATACAGGACATGCTCCGCCATGTCTTCTGCAGCCCCGACCTGGAGTTGAAACAGGGGGAGCACTTGTCGATACATATACATCATTGATGGATAGACGAGGTACGGATTGCGGACGATGTGGATGAATTTCGCATCGGGGAAGAGGCGGAGCAGATGGGGAATCCGGCCGGTATTGTTCGGACTCTTCAGGACCAGGGGCCGCCCCCCGCTATCGAGTGTCGCCTTGCGCAGAACGTCCAGATACACCCGGTCCCAGCGGGCCAGTTCGCGCTGCGTCAGGCCCTGCATCGTGAGGTATTTGTCCAGATAGGTTCGTGCCCGCCGCGGGAACGACAGATGGTGAATCGGTGAAAGGGAACAGGTATTGCTGATCGCGACTTCCTCTTCGATTGGTGCGTCAAGGGATAGGCGAACGTTGTCCATGGGCCTCGTGGCGGGCAGCGACTTCGCCATCCGGCGTTGCAGCCAGCCGCGTCCGATCAGGAAGAAGGTCGGCACGATCGCCTGAAAGGTCGAAACCGTCCCGTACCGCGGGTCCCGCTGCAACAGATTGTGTAAATGCGTCGTGCCGCTCCGGGCATATCCCAGGATGAAGAGCGGCTGGGAGTCGACGGTCGTATGCGCGACCTGCCGGCCGTATCGCACCCGCTCTGCGAGGCGCAGGGGGCTGACGAGGGTAGTCAGCAACAGCACGCGGCCCAGCTTCCCCCAATAGGCGGGGGCCACGCCGCGGTTTTCCCACAACAGGCGCGCCCACGTCCCCAGGGGGGCCATGCAGGACGGGTGTTGCGACGCTTTCGTGTCGGGCATCGACGTTCCCTCCCCCCTTGAGGGGGAGGGTCGGGGTGGGGGGTCTTCCCCGCGGAATCCGTTACGCCGCCAGCCGCGCCTCGTCCGCGGGCGTCGGCCCCTCGACCTTGTACAACTGCTGGGCGTTGTCCCACAGGATCTTCCGCCGCACGTCGGCCTCGCAGTCTTCCAGGCCGTGCTTGATGCGGTCGTGCACCTCGTCGCCGAACAGCGAAGTGGGATGGGGGAAGTCCGTCTCGAACATGATCTTGTCCACGCCGACCTTGTCCACCAGCCGCCGCGGGGCGATCTGCTCGAACCAGTAGCAGGCATACACGTTCCGCGCGAAATACTCGGACGGCAGCATGTCCAGGTCGGGCCGCTCTTCCGGCACGCGGTTGCCCAGGAACTGATAGTCCAGGGCTTCGAGCGCGAACGGAATCCAGCCGATGCCGCTCTCGACCGACACGAACTTGATGTCGGGATAGCGCGCCAGCACGCCGGAGATGATCAGGTCGCTCAACTGCACGCCGTTGCGCATGAAGATATCGACCGACAGTTCGGCGAACGCCGCCATCTTGCCGTAGGTGCGGACCTTGTCCTTGCGCAGGCCGCCGTCCATGTTGCCCGAACCGATGTGGAAGCTGATCGGCTGATCCAGTTCGCAGGCGACTTCCCACAGCGGGTTCCAGTGCGGGTCGCCCAGCAGCGGCTGTCCGAGCGACTGCGGCTCGCCGGTGAACAGAATGCCCTTGTGGCCCATGGCGTGGCAGCGCCGGACCTCGGCGACCGTGGCCTCGACGTCCCAGAACGGCGTGGAGGTGATCGGCAGCAGGCGGCGCGCGTCCGCGGACGCCCACTCGGTCTGCCAGTCGTTATAGACCTTCACGCAGGTCAGCTTCAGGTTCGCGTCGTCCATGCGCAGGAACTCCTGATTGCCGAAGCCTCCCACGTTCGGGTACATGACCATCGCCCAGATGCCCATCGTGTCCATGTAGGCGAGGCGCTCCTTGGCGTCGAACGCCCCGGGGTGCATCTCGTCGTAGGACGTCGGCCACTTGGTCATGTCCCCGACCCCGGCGGTCGCGGTCAGGCCGGGGTTGGCGATGCGCCGGTCGCCCAGGAACCACCACTGGCGGCCCTTGGCGTCCCGGTCGATGCGCGGGACGCGGTCTTTCATTTTGTCCGGCACCCGGCTGGTCCACACGTCGGGGGTTTCGGTCACGTGGGTATCGACGTCGATGATGGTGTAGCCGCTCATACGCGTTCCTCCCTTTGGTAGCAGTCGGCTCGCGGGCAAGGTAGCGGAGGGCCGCCCGTTTGCCAAGGCGACGCGACCCGTGTCCTGTCCGACCCGTACTTGGCGTTGCACGTTGCTGCGTATAAACGTCCGCGCTTCCGATTCAGGGCGAGGCGGGATGAGTCGGTCGATGCACGGGACCGGAGGCCCGCCATGAGGGAACCGAACGAACCGGCAATATCAACCGAAAGGAGGACGGTGCGAAACCAGTTTAGGAAAGGAAGGGAAAGCAGGGGTCGTCTGCAGGGACTTAGACCTAGGTCGGCGGCTGAGGTGAAAACGTAACCGGGAGGGAACGACCTCCCTTGACTCGGCCTGCGGGCCGGTATCGAAGGAAAGGAACGAACGATGGCGACGATACGAGGAGAAAGAAACAAGCAAAACGCACTATGGGGAACGCCCAACGCCGATTTATTGGTTGGTGGAAACTGGACCGACTATCTGGACGGAGGCGCCGGCAACGACACCTTGAGGGGCGAGGCCGGGAACGACGAGATTTACGGTGGCGAGGGCAGTGATCTCCTGGAGGGAGGAGACGGCAACGACAATTTGATCGGAGGGAACGGCGACGATTCGGGACCGGGGAAGGGTTTGTACGGGGGAGAGCACAACGACAATTTGTACGGAGGGAACGGTGACGACTACCTGGACGGGGGCGCATGGAATGACAATTTGTTCGGGGAGGCCGGCGACGACGAACTTCATGGAGGGGCCGGCGACGACGTCCTGGTGGGTGGACGAGGCTCCGATACCTTGTACGGCGGGGCCGGGAACGACACCTTGGATGACGGTTGGCAAGATGCCAGCATCGACTACCTTTGGGGCGGTGACGGCAACGACACGCTCTACGGGAATGGCGGCGCCGACTTCCTGTATGGAGAAAATGGGAACGACAATCTGCACGGGGGGGACGGCGCCGACACGCTGAATGGGGGACATGGCTGGGATGTCGTAACCGGCGGGGATGGGAACGACTTCCTATACGGAGAACACGGAGACGATCACCTGAACGGCCAGGGAGGTAACGACTTGGTAGATGGTGGGGATGGGAACGACAATGTGGGAGGCATGGCAGGCTCTGACCGCGTATACGGTGGGGCCGGGAATGACCAAGTGACCGGGGGCGATGGCGCCGACTACCTGGACGGGGGCTCCGGCAACGACAACTTGTACGGCGAGGCCGGGAACGACGCCGTGAATGGTGGAAGCGGAGACGACAACCTGTACGGGGGAGCCGGCAGCGACAGCCTGGATGGAGGAGCCGGGAACGACCTTTTGGAGGGCGGCACCGGTAATGACGTACTGGAAGGCGGGGCGGGGGCGGACTTCTTGCGGGGCGGCACGGGCACGCAAGACCGAGCCGCCTACACCACGTCGTCAGCCGGGGTGACAGTGAACTTGGCGGACGGGACGGCCCGCGGAGGGCATGCCCAAGTCACTATTGACGGGGTCACGCTCTACGACACGCTGACGGGCATCGAGGACCTGGAAGGCAGCGACCACGCGGACACCCTCACGGGGAATGAGGCAAACAACTGGCTGGTCGGCCACGCGGGCAACGACACGTTGCAGGGCGGGGGTGGAAACGACGAGTTGGACGGCGGGCTGGGGCAGGATACGCTCTGGGGCGGGACGGGGGCGGACACCTTCGTCTTCGACGAGGGAGACGTGTCGCCGGTGGGGACGCCGGATGTCGTGAAGGACTTTTCGGGGAGCGGCGGGGACGGCGACAAATTGGACTTGTCGGACTTGACGGAGACGGAGGACGGAACGGCTCTCCGGGTGGAGTACCAGCAGTTCGGGCAAACCGGCAGTTCGACCGTCAAGACGATCGTGCAGGTGGACCTGAACGGAGATGGGGTGATGGAGACCGGCGAGGATTTCCAGTTGGAGTTGACGGGGCATCACGACCTGAGCGCAACGGACTTCGTGTTCGGGGGGGACGAGGGCGGCACGGTAACAGTCGTAGAAGTCACGGATATTGTGTTGGCCTGATGGGAGTCGGGGGCAGTGACGGGCCGAGTCAAGGCTTCTCCCCGCGGGAGGCTGCCCCTGTTTGTTCATAATACCAGAGGATCCACGGCGGCCCCATTCGGGGCCGCCGTATGGCGGTGTCGGGGCGGGGTCCTCGGCGTGGCGGCGTTCAGCGCGGTGGCGAACGTGCTGTTGTTGGTGGCGCCGGTGTACATGTTGCAGATCTACGACCGGGTGCTGCCGAGTGCGAGCCATGCCACGCTGATTGCCCTGACCTGAGTCGCCGTCTTCCTGTTGAGTTGCTTCGGGCTGTTGAACTGGATTCGGCAGCGGCTGATGGCGCGCGTGGCGCTCACGCTGCACGACGGGGCTGTGGATGCGGTCTTGGCGGGCAGCTACCACGCGAGCCTGCGGCGGGCGCGGCAGAGCGGCGGGCAACCGGTGCGCGACCTGACCACGGTGCGGCAATTCCTGAACACGCCCTCGACATTGGCCTTCTTCGACGCACCGCGGGCGCCGGTCTTTCTGAGCGTGGTTTTTCTGCTGCATCCGTGGCTGGGCGTGTTGGCCCTGCTCAGCACCGGGGTATTGCTGGGGTTGGGCGTCCTGACGGAAACGCGCTCACGGGGGCCGTACCGGACAGCGGCGGAGCAGGCGGCGGAAGCTCAACGCTTCGCGGAGAATGGCCTCCGCCACGCCGACGTGCTGGCGGCGATAGTTATCTAGCCGCCCATAATGATCCTCCCTTTGGTAGCAGTCGGCTCGCGCGCACGGGGGCGGAGGACCGCCCATTTGCCAAGGCGACGCGACCCGTGTCCTGTCCGGCCCGTATTTGACGTTGCACGTTGCCGCGTGTAGGCCCTGCGCTTCCGATTCAGGGCGAGGCGGGATGAGTCGGTCGATGCACGGGACCGGATGCCCGCCATGAGGGAACCGAATGACCCGGCAACAGCAATCGAAAGGAGGTGCGAAACCAACTTACGGAGTGAAGGAAAGCAGGTGTCGTCGGCAGGGGCTTATATCTAGGTCGGCGGCTGAGGTGAAAACGTAACCGGGAGGGAAGTCTCTCCATTGCCCCGGCCTGCGGGCCGGTATCGAAGGAAAGGAACGAACGATGGCGACAAGCAGAACAAAGAAGCAATGGGGCTCAGGGCATGATGTAATCAATGTGGGAGACTGGCCAGGCTTTGATGAATATCACGGCGGGGGCGGACACGATTATCTTGTAGGCACAGCCGGCAACGATACCTTGTACGGGGGAACGGGGAACGACGTTATCCGCGGCCTGTCGGGGGGGGGGGGGGGGATGACTACCTGTACGGCGAGGATGGACATGATACTATTTATGGCCACGGTGGGAACGACCACCTGTACGGCGGCGACGGCAACGACAGGCTGAGCGGTCAGGCCGGCACCGACTATCTGCATGGGGAGGCCGGGGACGACTTCCTGAAAGGGGGCTCTGGCGATGACTATTTGGATGGCGGGGCAGGGAACGATAATTTGTACGGCAGGACCGGGGACGACTCAGGGACTGGAAAGGGTCTGTACGGGAGAGCCGGGGACGACTACCTGGACGGCGGCGACGGCAACGACCGTTTGTACGGCGGGGACGGGAACGAATCGGGCCCTGGGAAGGGATTATTCGGGAGAGCCGGGGATGACTACCTGGATGGTGGGGCTGGGACTGACTATCTGTTGGGCGGCGCCGGCAACGACACCCTGTACGGGGGAGCCGGCGACGACACTGGGGCGCTCAGCGGCCTGTACGGCGGCGAGGACGACGACCGCTTGGACGGGGGCGCGGGCAACGACTACCTGCAGGGAGACGCCGGACACGACCTGCTGTACGGGGGGTCTGGCAGCGACCTCCTGCGAGGTGGGATCGGCAACGACGCGCTGTATGGCGGGCTGGGCAGCGACGGTGGTGGGATCGGCGGGCTGGAAGGCGGCGCGGGCGACGACCGCCTGGACGGGGGGGCGGGCGTCGATACGCTGACCGGGGGCGCCGGGGCGGACACGTTCGTCTTCGGCAAAGAGAGTGTCGTCGACACGGGCGCGCCGACCGAGACCGGACGGTGTCGACCGAGACGGATACGGTAATGGACTTTTCGCAGGATCAGGGCGACCGCCTGGACCTGCGGGGGCTGAAGGAGCACGCTCTGTTCACGGGAGGCACCACGCCGGGGACGAAGCTGGACTTCATCGGGACTACTGGGTTCACGTCGAACGTCAAGGGCCAAGTGCGGTACACGCAGTCTGGAGAAGACACGACGAACGAGCGGGACGACTATACGCACGTCACTGCGGACCTGAACGGGGATGGAGATGTGGACTTCCAGGTGACGTTGCAAGGGCATGTCCCCCTGACCGACGCGGACCTGTTGTTGGCGTAACCCACCTTCCGGGCGGGGCCGTGCTCTGGTGCCCCGCCCGCTTTCATTTCTCCACGTCGGGTCGAGCCGGTCGCCGTTCACATAGCATTCTCTCCTCACGCCGGCCGTGCTCCGGCGGCTCCTCTTCAAACAGCGTTGACCCGGTGCCGGGGCGGAGTCATCGGCGTGGCGGGGTTCAGTGCGGCCGCCAATTTCCTGTTGCTGGTCGCGCCGGTGTACATGTTGCAGATCTACGACCGGGTGCTGCCGAGTGCGAGTCATGCCACGCTGATCGCCCTGACCGGAGTCGCGGTCTTCCTGTTGATCTGTTTCGGGCTGCTGGACTGGATTCGGCAGCGGCTGATGACGCGCGTGGCGCTGACGCTGCACGACGGCGCCATCGATGCGGTCATGGCGGGCAGCTACCACGCCAGCCTGCGGCGGGCGCGGCAGAGCGGCGGGCAGCCGGTGCGCGACCTGACCACGGTCCGCTAATTCCTGAACACGCCCTCGACGCTGGCGTTCTTCGACGCGTCGTCGTGGGCGCCGGTGTTTCTGCTGCATCCGGGGCTGGGCGTGTTGACGGAGACCCGGTCGCGGGGACCCTACCGGCGGGCAACGGAGCAGGCGGCGGAAGCGCAACGCTTCGCGGAGAACGGCTTGCGCCACGTCGACGTGTTGGCGGCTATAGTCATCTAGCCACTCATACGCGTTCCTCCCTTTGGTAACAGTCGGCTCGCGCGCACGGGAGCGGAGGGCCGTCCGTTTGCCAAGGCGACGCGACCCGTGTCCTGTCCGACCCGTACTTGATGTTGCACGTTGCCGCGTCTAGGCCCTGCGCTTCCGATTCAGGGCGAGGCGGGATGAGTCGGTCGATGCACGGGACCGGATGCCCGCCATGAGGGAACCCAACGAACCGGCAATATCAACCGAAAGGAGGACGGTGCGAAACCAACTTACGGAGTGAAGGAAAGCAGGTGTCGTCGGCAGGGGTAGCGGTCCTGAGCGGCGACTGAGATGGAAACGTAAACGGGAGGGAACGACCTCCATTGACCCGGCCTGCGGGCCGGCACGAAAGGAGCCAACGATGGCGACAAGTCGAAGGAAAGACCCTGGGGGGACGAACGGGCATGATCTTCTAACGATAGGCAGCAACTACGATTACTTACATGGACATGATGGTCCCGACATCCTGAATGGGGATGAGCGGGCCAATACCTTGGAAGGGGGAAATGGCCACGACGAACTGGATGGGAAAGGTGGAGCGGACACCCTGTTCGGCAGCACTGGGAGGGACACTCTGGACGGCGGCGCCGGTAAGGATACCCTGTACGGCAACGAAGACGCGGACACGTTCAAGTTCGTCAAGGCGGGGGACTCGACGGTCGGGGCGCGGGACGTGGTCAAGGACTTTGAGAGCGGAGACAAGCTGGACCTGAAGGAGTTGGGGACGGACCTTGAGGTGCGGTATCAGAAGTTCGATGAAACGGGCACCGAGAACGACAAGACGATCATCCAGGTGGACGTGAACAAGGACGGAGACGTCCAGGCGGGGGAGGACTTCGAGCTAGAATTGAAGGGACTGCACGACCTGAGCGAGACCAATGATTTCTTACTAACGGGGGACAATGCGTCCGTCGTCGAGGTCACGGACATCGTGGTGGCCTGACAAACGCCGGGGGCGGTCGCGCTGCCCGATTCGGAGATTCGCGCCGCGCCCCATGCCTCCCTCTCTTTTTCTTCCCACCCAACAAACGAGGGCAGTCCCGCTCCACACGGCCCTGCGGCGGTGTCGGGGCGGGGTCCTCGGCGTGGCGGTGTTCAGCGCGGCGGCGAACGTGCTGTTGTTGGTGGCACCGGTGTACATGCTGCAGATCTACGACCGGGTGCTGCCGAGTGCGAGCCATGCCACGTTGATTGCCCTGACCGGAGTCGCCGTCTTCCTGTTGAGTTGTTTCGGGCTGCTAGACTGGATTCGGCAGCGGCTGATGACGCGCGTGGCGCTGACGCTGCACGACGGCGCCGTCGATGCGGTCTTGGCGGGCAGCTACCACGCGAGCCTGCGGCGGGCGCGGCAGAGCGGCGGGCAACCGGTGCGCGACCTGACCACGGTGCGGCAATTCCTGAACACGCCCTCGACGCTGGCGTTCTTCGATGCGCCGTGGGCACCGGTATTTCTGAGTGCGGTGTTTCTGCTGCATCCGTGGTTGGGCGTGTTGGCGCTACTCAGTACCGGGGTGTTGCTGGGGTTGGGCGTGTTGACGGAGACGCGCTCGCGGGGGCCGTACCGTGTGGCAACGGAGCAGGCGGCAGAGGCGCAACGCTTCGCGGAGAACGGCTTGCGCCATGCCGACGTGCTGGCGGCGATGGGGATGTACGGCGCGTTCCGGCAGCGCTGGCGCCGGAAGCAGGACGGGAGCGTCGCGGGCGCGGCGGAAGGCACGGCGCGGTTGAGCGCACTATTGGCGACGACGAAGACGGTCCGGCAGACGGTCCAGGTGGGGACATTGGGGCTAGGGGCGTGGCTGGTGTTGGCGCAGGAACTCACGCCGGGGATGATGATCGCGGCGTCGATCATTCTGAGCCGGGCGTTGGCGCCGATCGAGCAGGGGATTGCGGCGTGGCGGGGCTGCGTGACCGCGCGCACGGCGTGGGGCCGGCTGAACGATCTGCTGCAACGCACTCCGCCGCTGGACGCCCGCGGCACCACCTTGCCGCGGCCGACCGGAGTCGTACAGGTCGAAGGCGTGATCGCTACTCCGCCGGGCGCCAACCGGTCGGTACTGCACGGTGTCAGCTTCACCCTCCGGCCGGGGACGGTGACGGCGGTGGTCGGGCCGAGCGGGAGCGGGAAGAGCACGCTGGCGCGGGTGTTGGTGGGCGTATGGCCGGCGCAGGCCGGACAGGTGCGCTTGGACGGGGCCGCGATCGGCGAGTGGCCGGCGGAACGGCGGGTCCAACACGTCGGTTATCTGCCGCAGGAAGTAGAATTGTTCGAGGGCAGCCTTGCCGAGAACATCGCGCGGCTCGGCGCGCCGGACGATGCCGCCGTGCTCGCAGCGGCGCAGTTGGCGCACTGCCACCCGGTCTTGATGCGGCTGCCGGAGCACTACGACACGGCAGTCGCCGAGGGCGGAGCGAACCTGTCAGCGGGGCAACGGCAGCGGGTGGGCTTGGCGCGGGCGGTGTACGGGGACCCGGTCTTCGTCGTGTTGGACGAACCGGACGCGAACCTGGATGCGGCGGGGGAAGTGGCGTTGCTGAAGACGCTCCAGACGTTGAAGCAGCGGCCGGCGACGGTGGTGCTGGTGACGCACACCCCGCGGCTGGTGCGGGGCGTGGATCAGGTGCTCGTGCTGCAAGATGGGGTATTGGCCGAGGCCGGCCCGCGGGACGCGGTGTTGCAACGGCTGGTGCGCCCGGCCCAGCGGCGGGCCGGATGAGTTCACCCCCGGAGCCGGCCGCCGGGACCGCAGCCCTGCGGCGGCCGTTGCGGGACGTGCGGATCGGGGCGGTCGTAGTCGCCGTGGCGTTGGGCGGATTCGGAGCGTGGGCGGGGTTGGTGCCGCTGACCGAGGGCGTGGTGGCCGTCGGCACGGTCGCGGTAGAGCGTGAACACCAGACGATTCAACACCTGGAAGGCGGCATCGTGGAGACGGTACACGTGCACGAGGGCAGCGAGGTGCAGGCGGGCGACGTGTTGGTGGACTTGCAGGACACCCAAGCGCGGGCGGAGCGGGAACGGTTGGATACGCGCGCGGTGGGCTTGCGGGCGGAACTCGCCCGGTTGCAGGCGGAACGGGCGGAGCGGGAGGAGATCGCGTTTGCCGCGGAGTTGCAGAACCGACGGGATGAGCCGGAAGTGGCGGTGCTGTTGGCGACCCAGCGGGACCTGTTCGCGGTCCGGCGGCGGGAATACCGGGGCCAGATCGAATTGTTGCGGCATCGGATCGAACAATACGAGGAACGCATTCGGGGGTTGGCCGCCAGCCGGGCGGCGCATGAGCGCGAACAGGTCCTCATCAAGCGGGACGTCGATATTCTGCGGGGCTTGCACGCGCGGCAGTTGGTGGACGAGGGGACGCTGATCGCCCGGCAGCGGGAAGCCGAACAGACCGCGGGGCGGATCGGGAGTCTGACTGCCGAGATGGCGGCAGCGCGGATCGCCATCGGGGAGACGCGGCAAGAGATGCTGCAAGTGGAGCATACGCGGCACACCGAAGTGGCGGATCGGCTGAGCACAGCCCAGCAGGAATGGTACGCCGTCCGGGAACGCCTCGTAGCAGTCGAAGACATCGTGCACCGGACGCAGATCGTGGCGCCACAGGCGGGGAAGGTGATCGGGTTGACGGCGCACACGGTGGGCGGGGTGATTGCGCCGGGGGAGGCGATCCTCCATCTGGTGCCGGCGGACACGCCGCTGATCGTAGAGGGGCGCATCCGCCCGACGGACATTGATCGGGTGCAGGCGGGACAGACGGCGCGGTTGCGGTTCTCGGCGTTCAGTGCGCGCACGACGCCGACGGTACAGGGGCGGGTGGAGCGGGTATCGCCGGACGCCTTCCAGGACGAGGCGACGCGGGAAGCGTACTACGCCGCGCGGATCACGGTCACGGAGGCGGAGATAGCGAAGCTGGGGGAGGTCACGCTGGAGCCGGGGATGCCGGTGGACGTGCTGGTAGAAGGGGAGCAACGCACGGCGTGGCAATATCTGACGGCGCCGCTGGTGGACATCGTGGAGAAAGCATGGGTGGAAGAATAACGCAGGGGCGGCGGTGGACTCGGCGCGGGGTGGGCGTGCTGCTGGCGGTCGGGCTGGGGAGTCTGCCGGCGGGGGTCGGCGCTGAGGGGACGGCCGGGAGCTACCCGTTGGCGCAGGCGTGGCGGGATGTACTGGCCCGCGACGCGCGGCTACAGGTGGCGGCGGGGCAGGTCGCGCAGGCGCGGGCGCGGGTGGGCGAAGTGGCGAGCGAGCGGCGGCCGAGTGTGAGTGCGACCGGGCAACTGGGCCACGTGTACAACCGCAACGAGGCGCGCCGGGCGGTGGTGTACGCCGGGCGGTCGGCGCGGGGGACGTTGTATCTCAGCCAGCCGCTGTACACCTTCGGGCGGCTCACCGGGCGGACGGCCCAGGCGGAAGCGGAACTGGCCGCGGCGGAGGCTGCGGCGGCGGAGCTACGGCAGACGGTGCTGGCGGAGGTGACGCAGCGGTATGCGGAGACGGTGTATCAGGGGCGGATGTTCGCGCTGCAGCAGACGTTCGCGGAGTTGACCGCTGCCTTGGAAGCCAGCGCGCGGACACGGCTGGCGTTGAGTGCCGGAGATCGGACGGAAGTACACGAGTTGGCGCGGCGCCGGCATCGGGCCACGGCGGCGCGCGTGGAGGCGGGGGCGCGATATCGGACCGCCACGACCCGCTTGACGCGGCTGACCGGAACTATGTCGGGGGCCGTGACGGTTGAGGCGCTGGAGACGTTGCCGGCCGCGATACCGACGAGTCTGGACGCGGCGTTGGCGCAGGCCAGGCAGCACGCGCCGCTCCTGACGCAGGCCCGGGCGCGGTTAGCGGCGGCGGAGGGGGAGTTGGCGGTGCGCCGGGCGGAGGTGTGGCCGACGCTGAGCCTGGAGGTGCAGGCGCGCACGGGGCAGGTGAGCGACATCGCGATCTTCAACGTAGGCAGCGGGCTGATCGTGGACGTGCCGTTGTACGAGGGCGGGTTACTGCGGGCGCAGGTCCAGACCGCGCGGGCGGCCGTTTCTACGGCACGGTGGGAATTGGCCGCGGAGCAGGAGCGGGTCGAGACCGAGACGCGGGCGCAGTGGGAGATGATCGCCAGTCAGGCGTTGGCGGTGCAGGACTTCGCGCAGGCGGTCGGCGAAGCACAAGCAGCGGCGGGGTTGATCCGTACCAAACTGGCGGCGGGCCGGGCGACGGTGGTGGCCGAGGTGGACGCCCGGCAAGCGGTGTTACGCGCCGAACACGACGTGCTCGACGCCCACCTCCGGTTAGCTATCGCCCGCATCGACTTGCTCCGCCTCCTCGCCGCCCTCGGCCCGGACGGCTGATACGCTCCCCGTTGAGCGGGGAGCGCATAATCCTTTAAGGGATAGGGGGGGGTAGGGTACGAAGGGCCGAGGTGACGTCGGGGTTCGTTTCGATCCTTCGACAGGCTCAGGACACCGCAGGCTCAACGAACTTAGGGGTGGGAAGGTCTCTGAGCTTGCAGTGCCTCGATCCTATCGAAAGGTCGAAGGATCGAAAGGTGGAAGGGTTTTTGGCCAGGGGAGCACGACATGGAGGCCAGGGATATCTCCGGGATCGTTTTTTATGTCATTTTCTTTCCGCATCGGCTGTCCTCCACTCACCACTGACCACTAGTCACTGATCACTTTCTATGATGTTCTTCCGCCCCCCCGAAACTGGCTCAGCTTGGCGAAAACCCGACAACGGACGGACGGCGAGGAGACAGTATGGACTTTGCGCTCAGCACCGAGCAGGAGCGGTTTCGCGCCGAGGTCAAAGCATTCCTGTCCAGCGAGGTGCCGGACGCGGACCGGGTCGAGGACGGCTGGATCAGCGGCTATTCGCGCGAGTTTTCGCGCAAATTGGGGGCGCAGGGCTGGATCGGTCTGACGTGGCCCAAACGGTACGGCGGACAGGAGAAATCCTATCTCGACCGGCTGATTCTGACCGAAGAACTGCTGCGGGCGGGCGCGCCGGTCGCCGCGCATTGGCTGGGCGACCGGCAGGTGGGGCCGGCGTTGCTGGCGTACGGCAGCGAGGAACAGCGTCAGGAGATTCTGCCCCGCGTCTGCCGCGGGGAAGTGGTGTTCTGTCTGGGGATGAGCGAGCCGGGCTCCGGGTCGGACTTGGCGTCGCTCAGCACGCGCGCCGTCGAAACGGGCGATCATTACACGCTCAACGGCCAGAAGATCTGGACCAGCTTCGCGCACGTCGCGGATTATGCCTATCTGGTGGCGCGGACCGATCCGGATGCGCCCAAACACAAGGGCATCAGCGAGTTCCTGGTCGATATGACGACGCCGGGCGTGGACGTGCGGCCGCTGATCGACGCCACGGGCGAGCATCACTTCAACGAGGTGTTCTTCGACAACGTGGCGGTGCCCAAGCACCGCCTGATCGGCGAAAAAAACCGGGGCTGGTATCAGATCGCGTCCCAACTCGACTACGAGCGCAGCGGCATCGAACGGTTACTGAGCAATTATCCGCTCTTCCGGGACGCGGTGCGCTTCGCCAAGGAACACGGGCTGACCGCGGACCCGCGCATCCGCGATACGCTGGCGCAGTTGCACATCGACCTGGAGGTGGGTCGCGGCATGATTTACAAGGTCGCGTGGCTGCTCACGCAGAAGACCGTGCCCAATTACGAAGCGGCCATGGCGAAGTGTTTCTGTACCGAGGTGGAACAGCGCATCGCCAGCGCGGTCAGCCAACTGCTGGGCGACTACGCGGTCCTGTTGCCCGACTCGCCGCACGCCAAGCTGGCGGGCCGCGCCGCCCGCGAATATCTGTACGCGCCGGCATATACCATCCAGGGCGGCACGAGTAACATCCTGCGCAACATCATCGCCATGCGCGGCCTGGGTCTGCCGCACGGCTGAGCGTCGGGGGGCTACTGAGGATGCTGCTCTCGGAGAAGGTCGCGCTGATTACCGGCTCGGCGCGCGGTACGGGTGCGGGTATCGCCCGGGTCCTGGCCGCGCACGGTGCCAAGGTCGTCGTCAATCGAGTCCGGGACGAGGGGGACCCGCACGCCGTGGTCTCGCAGATCGAAGTCGCGGGCGGACAAGCCCTGTTCGTGGCCGCGGACGTTACCGACGCCAGACAGGTCGGCGAGTTGGTCGCACAAGCCGAAGCGCAGTTCGGGCAGGTCGATATCCTGGTCAGCAACTATGCCGGCAGCATTCCGCGCAGGGCGTTTCAGGACACCACGTGGGAGGACTGGCAGTATCAGATCGACACCACGCTCAAGGCCGCGTTCCTGTGCGCTCGGGCCGTTCTGCCCGGTATGCGCGCCCGCGGCTGGGGCCGCATCGTCAGCATCAACACGATCGGCATCCATCGGCCGGCGCCGAGCTATCACGCCTATACCGCGGCCAAGACCGCCATGCTGGGGTTCACCCGTACGCTTGCGGTCGAAGTCGGCGCGGACAACGTCACCGTCAACATCGTATCGCCCGGCCTGACCCTGACCGAGGAGGTGCGCGCCGCGTTGACACCCGAGCAGCAAGAGAAACACGAGCGCAACGTTCCGTTGCGCCGCACCGGGACGGTCGAAGACACGGCCAACGGCGTCCTCTTTTTCGCCTCGGAACTCGGCAGTTTCGTGACCGGCCACTATCTGCCGGTGTGCGGCGGCCAAGTCCTGGAATAGCACCGCATTAGACGGGCGAGAACGGAGGGGTCGGAATGCAGCGGCTCGGCATCGCACTGTTCACGCCGACGATCCGCGACATGCAGGACGTGGCGCAGCGCGCGGACGCCGCGGGGTTCGACTCGGTGTGGAACGGCGAGTTCTTCAACCGCAACGGGCTGGTCACGCTGGCCGCGGTCGCCACGTGCACGCGGCGGGTCAAGATAGGGACCGGCATTGCGTACGCCTACCTGCGCAATCCGGTGCTGAACGCCACGGGCGCCATGGACCTGGACGAACTGTCCGGCGGACGCCTCATCCTGGGCTTGGGCAGCGGTACGCGATCCATGAACGAAGGCTGGTACGGGCAAGAATTCGAGCCGCGCTCGGCCCGCAAGATGAAAGAATACGTCGCGCTGCTGCGTGCGCTGTGGACCGCGCACGCCGGCGGCGGGGTGAAATTCGAGGGCGACTACTATCGCATCGACATCCCGGCCTACGCCCGGCCGTTCATCGAACGCGAACGTATCCCGGTGTATCTGGCCGCGGTCCAGAAAGGCATGCTGCGGACGGCCGGCGAAATCGCGGACGGCCTGGTCGGGCATCCGTTGTACAGCCGCGAGTTCATTGCGCGGGTCATCCGGCCGAATCTGGAAGTCGGGGTCGAACGGGCGGGCCGCGCCGTGGACCGGATCGACCTGACTACGCTGTTGATTACCGCGGTCAGCCACGACCGGGAGCGGGCCATCCGCGAAGCCAAGAACCAGATCGCCTTCTACGCCTCGGTCAAATCGTACGAGAGCATTCTGGACCTGCACGGCTGGGACGGGCAGAAACGCGCCATTTGGGAGTACTTCCGCACCTTCGACCTGCCCAGGATGTCGGCCGCGGTGACTGATGACATGGTCGAGCAGATCGCGATTGCGGGTACGCCGAACGAGTGCCGCGACCAGCTCGACAAGTGGCGGGACCTGGTCGATCTGCCCATCCTCTACACCCCGACCGCGGGGGTCGAAGCGGACCGAGTGCGCGAGAACCACCGACTGATCGTCGAGACGTTCGGTAATTGACGGCTCCCGGACGCAGCCGCGTTCCTTGCGATCCTTCTCCGTTCCCGGAAATAAATGAGGATTCATCAGGGAATGACGTACAAGATGATCCCTCGCCCGTATCGACACTCTTCGACCTTTCGACAGGCTCAAGGCACCGCAAGCTCAGGACACCGCAGGCTCAACGAACTTGGGGACAGAAAAGTTATTGAGCTTGGCCCCTGACAAGGGGAGTTCTCCCGGACTCAACGATTGAGGGATAGGAAGGTTTCTGAGCTTACGGTGCCCCGAGTTTGCCGAAGGATCGAAAGGTCGAAGGGTTGTCGGCTGGGCGAGCATGACAGGTAAGCCGGGGAAAGCTCTGGGATCCTCCTGTATGTCATTCTTCAAAAGAAGGAACGGCTGGTGAACCCGGACGCCGCGATCGGGATTTTCGACTCGGGTATCGGCGGGCTGACCGTCTATCAACAGATTGCGGCCCTGCTCCCCGCGGAAAACCTGATCTATCTGGGCGATACGGCGCGCTGCCCGTACGGCACGAAGTCGCACGACGTCGTGACGCGCTATGCGTGCGAAAACAGCGATTTTCTAGTTGAGCGGGGCATCAAACTGCTGGTCGTGGCCTGCAATACCGCGTCCGCGGTCGCGCTTCCGACGTTGCAACGCCGCTACGCGATTCCGGTCGTGGGCGTGATCGAGCCGGGAGCCAAGGCCGCGGCGGGCGTCAGCCGAAACCGCAAGATCGGGGTCATCGGCACCGAAGCGACCATCGCCAGCGGCGCCTATACCGATGCACTGCGCGGCCTCGATCCCGCGGTCGAAATCTATACGCGGGCGTGTCCGCTGTTCGTGCCGTTGGTGGAAGAAGGCTGGCTGGACAACGCGGTCGCGCGCGCCAGCGCGGATCTGTATCTCGGCAGCCTGACCCACAGCGGTATCGACACGTTGATCCTCGGCTGCACGCACTACCCGCTGTTGAAAGACACCATTGCGGCATGCTGCGGCGCAGGAGTCCGGCTCGTCGATTCCGCGCAGGAGACCGCCAAGACCGTTGCGGCTACGCTGGCCGAGGCGAGCCGCTCAGCTTCGGCCGGCCTGGGCCGCGGGAGTTTCTTCGTGACGGACGTTCCCGATCAATTCGTCAAGGTCGGCGCCCGCTTTCTGGGCGACGCGGTCGAGTCCGCGGTGCGCGTCGAGCGCTAGGATGCAGCCGTCCGGCTGGTTATACTATGCGCCGAAAACCGAATCCGACGTCCGTGTCCGGCCGGATGCTCGGTCCCACGCCGGGCGCAACGCAATCCCCATCGAGTGACGACCATGCTGGCACACCTCGCACGCAAGATCTTCGGCAGTAAAAATCAACGGGTTCTCAAAGGCTTGCAGCCGCTGGTCGAGGAGATCGGCCGCGGCGAGCCGACGTTGCAGGACGTGAATGCCGAGGAATTGCGCGCGAAGACCGACGGGTTTCGGACACGAATCCGCGAGGCGACCGCGGACGCGCGCCAGGAGCTTGCCGAAGCGGAACGACAGGCCCGCGAGTTGGCCGAACAGCCGACCGGCGACGCGGACGACGTCGAGCGGCGCGACTATCTGCAGGAGGAAAAGAAGCGGCTGGAAGAGGCGCTGCGTACCGCGGAAGCCGAAGTGCTCGACGAACTGCTGCCCGAAGCCTACGCGGTCGTCCGCGAGGTATCGCGGCGGGTTACCGGCATGCGGCATTACGATAGCCAGTTGCTGGGCGGCATCGTGCTGCACCAGGGCCGTATCGCGGAGATGAAGACGGGGGAGGGGAAGACGCTGGTGGCGACCCTGCCGTTGTACCTGAACGCGCTGCCCGGCCGCGGCGCGCATCTGGTGACCGTCAACGACTATCTGGCGCGGCGCGACGTGCAATGGATGGGGCCGATCTATCACAGCCTGGGGTTGTCGGTCGCCTCGATCTCGCACGACGCGAGCTACGTCTTCGATCCGACGCACGTGGTGAAGGATTACCGGTTCATGAATCTGCGGCCGGTCAGTCGCCAGGAGGCGTACGCCGCGGACGTCACGTACGGCACGAATAACGAATACGGATTCGACTACTTGCGCGACAACATGAAGTTTTCCCTTGAAGAATATGCGCAGCGGGAATTGAACTTCGCCATCGTCGATGAGGTGGACAACATCCTGATCGACGAAGCACGCACCCCGCTCATCATCTCCGGACCGTCCGAGGAGTCCACCGAAAAATACTACTCGATCAACCGCGTCATTCCGCGGTTGCAGCGCGAAGCCGATTACGCGATCGACGAAAAGCTGAAGACCGCGACCCTGACCGAAGACGGCGTGTCCAAGGTCGAGCGCATCCTGGGCGTGCGCAACCTGTACGACCCGGCCGAGATCGGCAGCCTGCACCACGTCAACCAATCGCTGAAGGCCCACGCCATCTTCAAGCGCGACGTGGACTACGTGGTGAAGGACGGCGAAATCGTCATCGTGGACGAATTCACCGGCCGCCTGATGCCGGGCAGGCGCTGGTCCGACGGCCTGCACCAGGCGGTCGAGGCGAAAGAGGGCGTGCGCATCCGGGAAGAGAACCAGACGCTGGCTACGATCACGATCCAGAACTACTTCCGCATGTACCACAAGCTGGGCGGCATGACCGGCACCGCGGACACCGAAGCGGTCGAATTCAAGAAGATCTACGACCTCGACGTCGTCGTGATTCCGCCCAACCGGCCGATGGTCCGCATCGATCACCCCGACGTGGTGTACAAGACGCAACGCGAGAAATTCGACGCCGCGATCGAGGACATCGTCGATTGTCACGAGCGCGGCCAGCCCGTGCTGGTCGGCACCGTGTCGGTGGAGAAGTCCGAACACCTGAGCCGCCTGCTCAAGCGGCGCAAGATCAAGCACAACGTGCTGAACGCGGTGAACCACGAGGCCGAGGCCAACGTCATTGCCCAGGCCGGACGCCGCGGCGCGGTCACGATCGCCACGAACATGGCCGGCCGCGGGACCGACATCCTGCTGGGCGGCAATCCGGAGTTCCTGGCCCGTTCGGACATCGAAAAGCAGTGGATCAGCCGGGCCAGCGCGGCGCGCTTCGACAACGGGAAAAGCGCCGGCAAGAAAGGCGGCAAGTCCGGCAAGTCGGGCGGGCGCGCCGCCACGTCGTCCGATACGCCGCCGGAACACGGCGCGGAAGACCGCCTCGAAGAAATCCGGACCGAATACAATGCCGCCGTCGAGCAGGCGCGCGCAACGTACGAGCCGGTCTGGACGCCGTTCGAGGAAGCGCGCAACGTCGCCCTGACCCGCATGACCGAGACGTTCCGGCCCTATCTGCACGCCGCGCTCCAGAAGTCCCGCGCCGATTACGGCCAAGCCGCGGAGACGCTGCAGGCCGCAGACGGGACGGAAGCCGCCCGGCTGGAGGCGTACACGAACGCCCGCGAAGCGTACGAGAACGCCTTGACCGAGTACGACAAGGTCGTCGGTCCGGCGCTCAACGAAGAGCAGCAGCGCGAGTACGAGACCGCGCGGGCCGATTTTCTGTCCGTGCTGAACGAAGACCGGGGAGGCGGGTCCGAACGCCTGGACCTCGTGCGTGGCCGGTACGAAGACTGGCTGGAGGATTACTGCCGAGCCATCGTGCAGATGGCCGGCTCCGTCGGCCCGGCTACGGCCGATGCCAGTGACGACCGGCCGCCGGACCGCGATGCTTCCTCTTCTGCCGACGTCGACGTCACGGCTGGAGACGAGGGCGGCATAGCCGGGGTCTTCGAGTCCGCCCGGCGCGCGTACGAGGAAAGCCAGGCCGCGTATCGAGAAGCCGACGCGCGCTACGACGAGGCGCGCAAGCCGTACGAAGACGCGGTCGCCGCGGCCGAGCGGACATACGAACAAAAACGCAAGGAACACGTCCGGGTCATCGAAGAGGTGCGCGAGCAGCTCGAAAAAGCGCCCGATCTGTACCGCGACCGGTATGCCGAGGTGCTGGCGCATTACGAGCAGGTCTGCGTCGACGAACGCAAGGAGGTCGTGGCCGCGGGCGGGCTGCACATCCTGGGCACCGAACGGCACGAGTCACGCCGCATCGACAACCAGTTACGCGGACGCGCCGGCCGCCAGGGCGATCCGGGCTCGTCGCGCTTCTTCCTGTCGCTCGAAGACGATCTGCTGCGCATCTTCGGCGCCGAACGGGTACAGAAGATCATGGACAAACTGGGCATGGAGGAGGGCGAGCCCATCGAACACGGCTTGGTGACGCGCGCCATCGAAAACGCCCAGGGCCGCGTCGAGGGCCACAACTTCGACATCCGCAAGCACCTGCTGGAATACGACGACGTCATCAACAAACAGCGCGAGGTCATCTACCAACAGCGCCGCGGCTTTCTGTCCGGGGAGAATCTCAAGGGTCAAATCCTGGATATTCTCGACGATCTGGTCGACGAAATCGTGGCGACCCATCTCGACGCGAGCATTGCGCCGGAGGATTGGGACTGGGCGCGGCTCGACGACAACCTGTTCCGCCAGTTCAACCTGCGGCTCGACCTCGACCGGGAACGCCAGGACACCATCGCGCCGGACGAACTCGAACGCCTCCTCCACGACCGGATCAGCCAACAGTACGAGGACCGCGAGCAGGCGTTCACCCCGCCGGTCATGCGGTATCTGGAAAAGGTCATCATGCTGCAAACCATGGACGCGCTGTGGAAAGATCACCTATTCGCCATGGACCATTTGAAAGAGGGGATCGGACTGCGCGGCTACGGCCAGAAGAATCCGCTCCAGGAATACAAGAAAGAGGCGTTCGACCTGTTCAACGACCTGTCGCGCCGAATGCAGGAAGAGGTGGTCGAAAAGCTGTACACCGTGCAGGTGGCGAAGCCGGAGGACATCCAGCGGATGGAGGAACGTCAGTCCATGCGCCGGCCGGTCCAGATGACGCACGATGGTCCGGCGCTCTTACCGCAAGCGGAACCGGAGCCCGCAGCCATGCCCGCCCCGCACGTCGGACAGCGTGTGCCGGCGCAGGGGACACGTCCGACCCAGGTCGTGCGCGACACGCCCAAGGTCGGTCGTAACGCGCCATGTCCATGTGGCAGCGGCAAGAAGTACAAGAAGTGCCACGGGGCGTAGGGTTCTTGGTCTTATCTCCACGAAGAACGACATGAAAATCAAAGTCGCGAAGTCACCGATCGTCGTCCCCGGATTCCGCTTTGCCGGGGTGGCCTGCGGCCTCAAGCCGAGCGGCAAGAAAGACCTGTCACTGTTGGTCTCCGACGTTCCGGCGACCGCGGTCGCGGCGTTTACGACCAATAAGGTCACGGCAGCCCCGGTCATCGTTGGCCGGGAGCATGTAAGGGCCGGCCGTTTACAGGCCGTCGTCGTGAACAGCGGTAACGCGAATGCTTCTACCGCCAAGCCGGGCCTCTCGCTTGCGCGCGATACGTGCGAATTGGCCGGGTCCGAACTCGGCATCGATTCGCGGCTCGTGCTGCCGTCCTCGACCGGTGTCATCGGTGTGCTGCCCAATTGGAAGAAGATGCAGGCGGGCATCCGCCACGCGGTGACGGCTCTATCGCCGCGCGGATTCTGGAACGCGGTCGCCGGCATCATGACGACCGACGCCTTTCCCAAGGCTGCGGTTCGGCAACTGCGCCTCGGCGGGAAAACGGTGACCGTCGCCGGCATGGCCAAGGGCGCGGGCATGATAAATCCCAACATGGCGACCCTGCTGTGCTACGTCTGCACGGACGCAGCCGTCGAACGCGCGGCACTCCAACGGACGCTCGACGACACGTTGCCCGGCTCGTTCAACGCGATTTCCGTGGACGGCGACACCAGCACCAACGACACGCTGCTGCTGCTCGCCAACGGACAGGCGGGCAACCGGCCGCTGACCGCCCGCAGCCGCGGCTATGCAGCGTTCCGCACCGCAGTCGATGAAATCCTGCGGGACTTGGCACGCCAGTGCGTCAAGGACGGAGAGGGCGCCACCAAGGTCGTGGACGTGTACGTGCGCGGAGCAAAGACCGATGCAGATGCGGAAAAAGTGGCCCGCGCCGTCGCGTACTCCCCGTTAGTGAAGACGGCTTTCTTCGGTGGCGACCCGAATTGGGGCCGGATCGCGTGCGCGGTCGGCTATGCCGGCGCCCAACTCGACCAGCACCGTTTGGCGATCAGCGTCGGCGACGTGCCGATCGGCCAGAAAGGCATGAGCACCGGCCCACGTAACGAAAAACGCGCGGCACGGGTCATGCAGCAGGACGAGTTTTCCATCGACGTGAACCTGCACCTGGGCCGCGGCCGTGCCCATGTCGTTACGTCCGACCTGTCCACCGGCTACGTCCACTTCAATTCGGCCTATACGACCTAGGCCGACGACTGAATATACGTTGAGCGTATTCGTCGGAGCTCTGGGAACGCGGGCGTCTCGCTCGCATTTTGCGAGAATTCACAATATAGAAACTGGCAGAAAGTCCAAAACCTCTATTTTCCCCGCTCTGTTGACTGACGAATCTGACGAATTTATCAGTGTACTACCTAACTAGGAGGAGAAACCGATGCGCACAGTCTCCTTGGTGACTGCCAATCAGGAATTTTCCAAACTGATCAAAGAAGTCGAGCAAGGTCAGGATTTTCTGATTACCCGCCGCGGACGCCCGGTCGCCAAGTTGGTTCCTCACACTGGGGATAAAGCTGCCGATCCGATATGGGCGTCCGCCTACCATCGGATGATGGCACGCCTGGAGCAGGGCGCTTCACTAGGCGGACTGCGGATCGATCGAGATGTTCTTTATGATCGTTAAGGATCGTTTCTCGTTCGACACCAATATCCTCGTCTATGCGGTGGACAGGGACGCAGGCGAGCGGCACGGACGTTCGAAGGTTCTACTGGAAAAGGCCGCCCGCCGCGATTGTGTTCTGGCAATTCAGGCGCTCGCCGAATTTTTCCACGCAACGACCCGGAAGAATCTGCTCAACCCTTCCCACGCAAGGGCTTTCGTGCACGATTGGCTCGACGTGTTTCCGATCATATCTGCAGGCGACGCTGCTCTCGTCGAAGCAATTGACGGGGTTGCGGAACACCACCTGTCGTTCTGGGATGCGATGCTCTGGGCTACTGCCCGACAGAGCGGGTGTTCCGCGATTATCAGCGAAGATATGCAAGACGGTCGCCGCCTGGGCGGCGTCGAGTTCATCAATCCTTTTGCTCCCGATTCGAAAGAGTGTCTTGCGCCCTTGTTCGGTTCCTAAATCGACGAACTCTGCTCCTCCGAGAGGGCTAATTTCTCGCGCAGCAGTTCGTTCACCAGCTTCGGGTTGGCCTTCCCTCCGGTCGCCCGCATGACCTGCCCGACGAAGAAACCGATCAGTTTTTCCTTGCCGCCGCGGTAAGCCTCCACTTTATCCGGGTTCGCGGTCAGCACTTCTTCAATGGTCCTTTCCAAGGTCGCGGTGTCGCTGACTTGGTGGAGACCCTTGGCTTCGACGACCGCGGCCGGGGGTTGGCCAGTGCGGCGCATTTCTTCGTAAACGGTCTTGGCGATGGTCGTACTGATCGTGCCGTCGTGAATCAGGCCGACCAACTGGCCGAGATGTTCGGGCGGGCAGGGCCACGTTGCTATTTTCAGCACCGCATCCAGCCCTTCTTCGTTGATGAAGCGCAGCACGCCATCCATGACCCAGTTGCTGATTGCCTTGGGGTCGTTGGGATGGGCCTGCACCGCGGCCTCGAAATAATCGGCGACGTCTTTACGCGCGGTCAGGACTTCCGCATCGTAGGTTGGCAGCCTGTACTCCTGCATGAAGCGAGCGCGCCGTTGCGCGGGGAGGGCGGGCAGAGCCTCCTGCACGTCCCGAATCCATGCGTCGTCCACGACTAGTGGCAACAGATCCGGGTCCGGGAAGTAGCGGTAGTCATGAGCGAACTCCTTGCTGCGCATGGATCGCGTGACCTCGCGGTCGGCATCCCACAGGCGCGTTTCCTGCACGATGCGGCCGCCCGATTCGACGACTTCGGTCTGGCGTTGGATTTCGTGTTGAATGGCTTTTTCCACGCCGCGGAACGAATTGAGGTTCTTGATCTCTGCACGGATGCCGAACTCGGTGCTGCCGACCGGTCGGATGGAGACGTTCGCATCGCAGCGCAGGCTGCCTTCCTCCATGTTACCGTCGCAGACTTCGATGTATCGAAGAATGGCGCGCAGGCTGCGCAGATAGGCGCCGGCCTCCTCGGCCGAGCGGATGTCGGGTTCGCTCACGATTTCGAGCAGCGGAACGCCGGTCCGGTTCAGGTCCACCAGACTCGCGCCGGCCTCGCCGGTGTGGATGCTCTTGCCCGCGTCTTCTTCCATGTGGATGCGCGTCAAGCGCACCTGTTTGGCCTGCCCGTCGTTCGTTACCTCCACGTAACCGTGCTCGGCGATCGGCAGTTCGTACATGCTGATCTGATAGCCTTTGGGCAGGTCGGGGTAGAAATAATTCTTGCGGGCCCAGCGGCTGGTCGGCGTAATCGTGCAATTCGTGGCGAGCGCGGCCCGCAGCGCGAATTCTACGACCTTCTTGTTCAAGACCGGCAGGACGCCGGGCAGTCCCAGACACACCGGGCAGGTATGCTGGTTGGGGTCGGCGCCGAATCGGGTCGAACAGCCACAGAAGATTTTCGACTCGGTCGAAAGCTGGGCATGCACTTCCAGGCCGATGACGGGTTCGTACTGCATGGGAAGACCTTGGTTGAACTGTTGCTTCCAAGACCTACGCGTCGCTGAGGATCGCTTCAGTTTGAAATTCTCCGGCCGATTTCCTGTTTCGCCGGACACTCACTCCAGCCCTCTCCCGGTAGTCCCCGAGCCTGTCGAAGGGGGGAGAGGGGGGGGCTGCTTCTTATTCCCTTTCACAGTGCAGGCCGGGGGCGTGGCCGGTCTTGCGTTTGTTCATGAGCGTATGCGGCCCGTAATAACGTTGCCTCGTCGAACGCACGCCCGATGAGTTGGAGTCCGATCGGCATCCCTCGGTCATCGAAGCCGCACGGTACGGAAATGCCCGGCAGGCCGGCCAAGTTCACCGCAATCGTGAAGATGTCGGACAGGTACATGGTCAGCGGATCGTCCGTCTTCTCGCCTACTAGGAACGCGGTCGTGGGCGCAACCGGCGTGGCGATGATGTCGCAGGTTTCGAAGGCGTGCAGAAAATCGCGGCGCACCAGAGTGCGGACTTTCTGGGCCTGCAAGTAATAGGCATCGTAATAGCCGGCGGACAATACGTAGGTGCCCAACATGATCCGGCGCTTGACTTCGTTGCCGAATCCGCGGGCGCGCGTGGCCCGATACATATCGGCCAGATCGACCGCGTCCACGGCACGGTAGCCGTAGCGTACCCCGTCGTAGCGGGCCAGGTTCGAGCTCGCTTCGGCCGTGGCAACGACATAGTAGGCGGCAACCGCGTATTCGGTATGCGGCAACGAGACCGGCACGACCTCGGCGCCCATCTCTTCCAGACCTCCGACCGCGCGCCGGACCGCGGCTTCGACCTCGGGCTGCATCCCGTCAACGAAGTATTCGCGTGGAATCCCGATGCGCAGACCGCGCACTCCGGCGCCCATCTCCGCGGTGTAGTCGGGCACCGGGGCGGCGACCGAGGTGGAATCGCGCGGGTCGTGGCCGGCAATCGCTTGCAGGAGCAGGGCGCAGTCGCGCACGTCTTTGGTGACCGGACCGACCTGATCCAGAGACGATGCGTACGCTACGACCCCGAAGCGGCTGACGCGCCCGTAGCTGGGCTTCAGGCCGACGACGCCGCAAAACGCCGCGGGCAGCCGAATCGAGCCGCCGGTATCGGTGCCGAGCGAGGCACAAGCTTGATCCGCGGCGACCGTGGCCGCGGAGCCACCGGACGAGCCGCCCGGCACCCGGTCGGCGTCCCACGGGTTGCGGCACGCCGCATAGGCCGAATTCTCGTTGGACGAGCCCATTGCGAACTCGTCGCAGTTGGCCTTGCCTACGATCACCGCGCCCGCGTCTCTGAGCCGTCGGGTAACGGTTGCGTCGTACGGCGGAATGAAGTCTTCGAGAATTTTCGAGCCGGCTGTAGATCGGATGCCGCGTGTGAGGATCGCGTCCTTGAGCGCGACCGGAATCCCGCACAACGGGGAGGGCGAGGCGCCCGCGGCCAACATCCGGTCGGCGGCTGCGGCTTGGCTCAGCGCGGCGTCGGCGCAGACATGCAGGTAGGCGTGCAAACGGCCGTCGGTCGCCCGGATGCGGTCGAGAACGGCGCGCGTCAACTCTACCGCGCTCAGTTCGCGGGCGGACAGTCCGGCCCGGGCTTCGGAAATCGTGAGCGTACAGAGAGACATGGATGATGTGGGCTCACCCAACCGCTCCAGGTCTATGGATGAAACCGTCCGGTAGCGGGAAATGCGGGGGTCCGTTGGACGACGGCTATTCGATGATCTTGGGAACCCGGAAAAAGTCGGCTTTCCGGTCGGGCGCATTCACCAACATGACGTTGGTATTCGCGTGATCGGCGGGATTGCGGACCACGTCGTCCCGGAGGGGCGCGGTCACGTCCACGGCGTGCGCGGTCGGCTCGACCGAGGCGGTCGGCAACTCGCGCAGCTTTTCCACGTAGCCCAGCATTTTCTCGAAGTGTTGCGTGAGGTCGGCCAACTCGTCTTCCGAAAAGGCCAGCCGGGCCAAGTCGGCGACTTTCCGGACTTCGTCGGTGGTGATACGCATGGATGACTCACCAAAAGAGGCGGGGCAACTCTGTCACACCCCCCTGGACAATTCAACGCGGGGTTCGGTCTCGTCCCGGTTTGAAATTTCCGGGCTGATTCGCCGCGGCGGAAGACTCTCTCCCCAACCCTCTCCCGGAAGGAGCGGGGGTTCTGCTACCCGCTTGCGATCTTCAGCTGCGCAGAAATGCCTTGGTTTCGTGCAGAGAGCGATGCCTGCCGTAAGACGGGCTGGGACATTGACCGTTCTGTGAGCGAGATTTGCTGACTCCCGTTCTCACGTCGCGTCGAGAAACGCGATCAACGATGGCGGGGTGTACACGGGAACGCGCGATGCGGCGAAGTCCCTGATATTGCGCGTAACGATACAGTGCGCCTGTACCTGTCTGGCGGATTCGGCGATAACTGCATCCTCGAAGTCGTCGAACGCTCCATTCAATGCGTTTTTCAATACGGTGTCGTTCACGGGTGCCACATTCAGCAGCGACAAGATGGTGCCCACCTGTTGCCGTGCCTTCCGAAGGCCAACTCCCTTGCGGGCCAGATAGAAGATCGTCGTGATCGTCGTCGCGCACGCGAATCCCTGTACTTCGCGACGCTCAGCCCGAGCAAGCAGATTCGCGGCAGGCTCGACGAAGAACGGACGATTCAAAAGGACGTCCAACACCACGTTGGTGTCGAAGACGACGGTCAAGCGTGCTTCCTTCCCAGATACACGTGATAGTCATCCACTTGAATGTCTGCGCCTTCGAGCGCACCCTTCAATTTCGATACGCCCGGCGTCAACTCTGTAGGGGCTTGGTCCGGCGAGGTCAGCAAGGCGAAATAGTCCGCCACCATCCGAGACAGCGACCGGCCATTGCGTTGGGCATATTGTTTGGCGGACGCTATGAGATGCGCATCGAGCCTGAGTGTCAGCTTGGTCTGCATAATGCCGCCTTTCCGACGGAGAAAAAGATGTGTTCAGAGGATACGTCTCACTTCGAATCGTCGTCAATCCCTGAAGACTGCATCGCCGGGTCGACGATGCCTCCCGCAGATGGTACGTCATTTTCAATCCGCCTCTCGTCCCGCTGATAGACTGTGCTGCGCGACTGCGCGAAGGTGTGCCTCGACGCGGTCCGCCAGCGCATCGAGCAGGAACGGATGAGCGGGCCGGGTCACTTGTGTCACCGGCACGTGCCGGGCCATCTTCGTGATGACGCGGAAATGCGCGGGCCGCTGTCCCAAGCCCTGCATAGCCCGCTTGCGGTGGGTGTATTTCGACAGCAGCCGGAAGGCGGTGCCGGGCGACGCGAGTTCGAGGCTGATGTCCGGGAGGTTGTGGGAGCCCAGTACGAAGGCGGCGCACACGGGTAGCGGCGTCGGGCAGGACCGCGGCGCCCGCAGCCAGTACTTCTCCATGCCGCACCGCAGCGGCGCGTGGACTTTCGACCGCCAGCCCATTTCGTCCAACGTGTGCGCCCACAACCGCTGGCGCGGGAACGCGGGCAGCGCCAGCGGACGGCCGCCGGCGTCCGGCACTATACCGGTCACGTCGTCGGCCAGTAACGCAGAGCCGCGCTCGACGAGGGCCGCGGCCAGCGCGGATTTGCCGATACCGCTCCGGCCGAGGAGCAGCACCGCGCCGGCCTCGGTTGCGATCGTGGCCGCGTGTAACGTGACCACGCTCCGTTGCTGCAACAGCACGGTCAACGGGGTGTCGACGAAAAAGGCGGCGACGTCGTCCGCGTCACCGCCGAGCGGCTCGATCAGGACGTCCCGACCGTCGGTGACCAGATACCGGGCTACGCCCTCTATATGCAGCAGAAAGGCGCCGGGTCGGGCTTGCCAGATGTGGGCGCTCGTGACGTGGCCGGGTCCGGCGGGGAGCGTGGCGGAGACGGTGCCGCAGCGCACCGTCACGTCCGGTTCGGAGAGGGCGGGTTCAGGCGGTTCGGGCAGAAGGTCGAACGGCAGAGGGATGTCCGAGCGCACGCGCAAGCCGTAGGCGCGGTACTCATGCGCCGGAGCACTCATGGGAGCGACCAATCATTCTCGTTGGCATTCACGATTGGAATGCGAGCGCCGGGCGCACACCGTCTCGGGCTCCACTCCATTCCCGCGCCTTCGAACATCTCGAAGATGAAATGGATGCGGTCGCGCGTGCCGCCGTTGAAGGCACCGTGCGGCGCCATATTGTTGACTTCGTAAGCGGAGCCGGCTTCCAGATGAAAGGTATCGCTGCCCACCGTGAACGTTGCCTGGGGGCTGGTCTCCAGCGGGACGTGGATTTTGTGCACGAGGGATGTCATCCCGCCGCAGTCCTCGTGCAGGTCGATCCCGTGCCCGGCGGCGACCCGGGCGAGCATGGCCTTGGGGTAGATGGGTTCGGCGTAGCCGTAAGCCGCTGCGGCCTGCCTCATCACCGGCAGCAGCCAGCGCCGCCAGACCTTCCAGATCGGCCTGGAGTAGTAGCAGACTCCCGCATTGTTCAGCGGAATGAAGCGGAAGATGATGTGCCGGGTGTGGGTGAAGCAGAAGAAGTCGTTTTCCTTGACGGCGTTCTCCCGTTCCCACACTTTTTCGGACAGTCGGGCGACCTGCACCCGTAACGCCGCGACGTCCACGGGGCCGAGCAGGCGTACCGAGGTTGGTTTCTCGACCGGCTGAAGCCTTCTGCCTTTGGTCATGTTTACGCTGTCGCCGGTCTGGATAGTCGGCTTGGACGACACATTTTTTCTTGGCGCTTCAGCGCCGGCATCCGGCGATTCTACGCGGGGGGGGGGGGGGGGGGGGGGGGGGATAGCCATTCATACTCCTTTTCGGGAGCCGTTCGCAGGTTCATCAAGGAATTGAATCGGGTTCTTAAAGCAACATTCATCAAATATCAAGATGTCGGTTCATGGAAGGCAGTCTCAGTTTGAATTGGGAATTCTATACGAGGTGATTCCACGCGCGTTTCGACACCCTTCGACCTTTCAACTCTTCGACATGGTTCGACCTTTCGACAGGCTCAAGGCGCCGCCAGTTCAGGGACCGCAGGGTCACCAACCGAAATCAGGGCACCGCCAGTTCAGGGGCCAAGCTCAACGAGCTAACCTTGAACCTGCGTTGCCTTGAGCGTGCGGTGTCCTGAGCTTGTCGAAGGATCGAAAGGTCGAAGGGAGGAAAGGGGATAGAAATGAAGCGGGAATTCAGGACACGAATATCTGCTTCCGCAGAGGCGCCCCCACTCGTCGCCCCGGCGAAAGTCGGGGTCTAGGGGGAAGGTGTCCTCTGGATTCCGGCTTTCGCCGGAATGACGAAGGGGGCCGGACGGGGGCGGGGGGACGAAGGGGTATGACGGGGAAAAACCGTTTTCGGGGCCGTCTTGTATATATCCTTAGTCTAGCCACAGATTAACCGGTCACGGGCCACATCTCCGGCCCGACCCTTGATCCTTCGCTGTGGTGTCCGCTACCCTGCGGCGCATGGCGGCCGGCGACCCCCGACGACGGGTAGGGCAGCAAGGCGAACGCCGCGCCGAGCGGTTCCTCCGTTCGCTCGGCTATGCGATCGTCGAGCGGAATTACCGGACGTCGCGCGGTGAAATCGATCTGGTCGCCAAGGATCGGGATACGCTGGTGTTCGTCGAGGTACGGACTCGCCGCAGAGACGGATTCGGCGGCCCGCTGGCCTCGGTCGGTCGGCAGAAGCAACGCCAGATTTCCAATACCGCCCTCCATTACCTGACACATTCCGGCCTGCGCCACCGCGCGGCGCGGTTCGACGTGATCGGAATCGTCGGCGAAGGCAAGCGCGCCGATCTCACCCACGTCAAGGCGGCCTTCGAGTTCGCCGCCTGACAAGCCGGGGTTCGACCCACTCCCCGTCATGCTCGACATCAAGCTCGTACGAGACCGGCCGGACGAGGTGAAGGCACGGCTCGCGACGGTAGGCGTCCCGGCCGAGGACGTGGAGGGACTGCTCGAAGCCGACCGGACGCGGCGGGCCGGAATCGCCGAGTTGGAGTCGTTGCGCGCCCAACGTACCCAACGGTCCAAGGAGATCCGCAAAATTACCGACGCGGACGAACGCGAAGGCGCGGTGCGCGCCATGCGGGAGTTGGGCGAGCGTATCGGCCAACTCGAACACCAGGTCGCGGCACAGGAAACCGCGTTCCAGCGCCGGCTCCTCGAACTCCCGAATCTGCCCCATCCCGACGTGCCGGTCGGCGCCGACGAATCGGAAAATCGGGTCGTCCGCAGCGAGGGAGACTTGCCCGACTTTTCTTTTCAGCCCCGCCCACATTGGGAGTTGGGCGAGACGTTGGGCATTCTCGATTTCGCCCGCGGCGCCAAAATCTCGGGATCGCGGTTCTACATCCTGAAGGGCTTGGGCGCCCGGTTACAGCGCGCGTTGATCGCCTGGATGCTCGACCTGCACGTCACCGAACACGGTTACACCGAGGTCTATCCGCCCGCGATGGTCAAGGAAGACTGCCTGATCGGGACGGGCAACCTGCCCAAGTTCGGGGAGAATCTGTACCGCGACGCGGAAGAGGATTTCTGGTTCATTCCCACCGCGGAAGTGCCCGTGACCAACCTGTATCGGGAAGAAGTGCTCGAAGCCGGCCGACTACCCATCCATCACGTGGCGTACACGCCGTGCTTCCGGCGCGAGAAGATGTCCGCGGGCCGTGACGTGCGCGGCATCAAGCGCGGCCACCAGTTCGACAAGGTGGAGATGGTCAAATTCGTCGAGCCTGCGCAGTCGGACCGCGAGTTGCTGGCGCTACTCGACAACGCCGAAGACGTATGCCGAAAACTCGAAATCCCGTACCGTGTCGTGCAGATGTGCACCGGCGACCTAAGCTTCGTGGCCGCGGCCAAGTACGACGTGGAAATGTGGGCGCCCGGTTGCGGAGAATGGCTGGAAGTGAGTTCGTGTTCGAACTTCGGCGACTTTCAGGCGCGTCGTGCGAAAATCCGCTATCGGCCCAAGCCTGGGGCCAAACCCCAGTTGGTGCATACACTGAACGGGTCGGGCTTGGCGCTGCCACGCGTGATGATCGCGGTCCTCGAAAACTATCAGCAGGTGGACGGCAGCGTCATGATTCCGCGCGTTCTGCGGCCCTACATGGGCGGGGTGGAAACCAT
The DNA here is from genome assembly GCA_965200125.1 of uncultured Binatia bacterium (SeqCode). Classification (GTDB taxonomy): domain Bacteria; phylum Desulfobacterota; class Binatia; order Bin18; family Bin18; genus Bin18. The sequence goes on from OZ241332.1 coordinate 1,251,878, forward strand.
CGAACCCCTGTGAATTGCTCTCTGGAACCCTAGCTTGGACTCCGAAGCGGGAAAGAAACGAATTGCGACGATTTTCAAACGGGCCGTCTTGCCCGACTCGGCCGGTCTCTATCGTCAAGGCCACTGCCGCGGTCGTACTGTTCGCAGTTACATGTATTTCCTCCCGTTCTGTGGGCGCCGAAATCGGCGCGCCGCACGTCTGTTCAGAGAAAATTCTCGAGGTCGGCTTCTATGCCGACTTCGTGCCCCTCAGCCATAGTGAGGACCCCCACGCGCCAACGAACTCACGCGCGTACAATACCCACCTCGGTTACGAGGCGGATTTGTTGACCGCGTTGGAAGCCCTCGACGACGCCGGCCTGTCTTTTTCCCGTCGGGGGATTCCGACGTTGGAGTTCGGCGGCATATGGTTGCTGGCGGCAACGCCGGAGTACGACATCATCGGCGGCGGGATCACCATTCGCGATGACCGGACACGAGACGCCGGCGGGCGCACCGTCATTGCGTTTACCGCGGGACACGTTGCGTTCCGCCAGTCGTTGCTGGTGCGCAGCGAGGACGCGGCGCGCATTGCCACCCATGCCGATTTGACTCAAGACGACAGCGTGAGCGTACATCCAGGCACGACCGGGGAACTGCGTTTGCTGGAATTGACGGGCATCGTCAATGCCCGCGGCGTGCTGGTTGCCGGAGCGCGAATCGAAACACCGATGGGAGTGGTCATCGCCGACGGCGGCGGGCGCTACACCATCGGCGCCGGGGCTAACGGGACCTCACCCGAACTCGCCGACCGGAGCCGGATCATCCCGCCGGCGCCCTTGCCGCAGGTAATCTATCACGCAGAGGAAAGCGAGCAGCTTCGCGCTTTGCGCGACCGCGAAGTCACTGCGGTGGCGCGAGGAGAAATCGGCAATACGGATGCCAGCGTCAAATCCGGCGGGGCCTTCGTCGTCACGGCCCTGGACCCGAAAGTCGAGCGCGGCGGTTTCGCCCTGGACGTGCAAGAACCCGCGTTGCTGACCTGTCTGAATACGCACATCGGCCGGCTCACGGACGCCGGACGGATCGGCTATGCCGAGTGGGCGGCGAACCCGGACGTCTTCCTGGAGCGCGCGGCAACGCTGAACGTGGAGCAGGACGCAGCGCGCGCTCGAACCGCGACGACGCGCGGCCGAGCCATGAAGTTCGCGCTGGCCGGTTTCGGGCGCTCGTTGGCGTCGGATTCGGTGGACGTGATCGGCGAGCGGTTCTTGCGTCCCGCGGGCGGTGGAATGCAGACCACGCTGGGCGGACAGGCGTTGAGCCTATCAGGCCGACGTGACTGGCGGGCGCTGAGCAGCTTGGCAGGTGAAGTGGCCGGAGCGTTCGGAGTGGATACGGCGTTCATCGCCGACGGATGGAGCGTATTCCGCGGACGAGCCGATAATCTGGGGCAGGCACTCGAAGCTATTGCCGCGGACCCGTGGAGGACGTTCGGAACGACGCCGTATTATCCCACAGGTCGGCCTTACTCGGCGTTGGACGACTGGGACTCCGCGGGTTCGGAACCCGGCATCTCGTGGAAGCGGTCCGGCTTCTCTCATGCTTCGTGGGGGAGCAGGGACGATTGGGCCGAACCGCGGGCGATGGCATATCGACCCTCCGTTTCCAGACAGCGGATACGGGACGGGCACCGCGGCGAAATCGGAGGCGACTCGTGGCGTACGTTGGCCCGCGCCGCTTTTCCTGACAACGGAAATATGGGTTGGCGCCGACTAGCAGGCTTCCGACCTGTTTCGGTCGATCAAGTGCTGTCGCAAAGCTCCTTCAATCTCCCGTTGGGGCAGAAAGATGCCAAAGACACCGCGGCATGGACTCTGTGGGGGCGCGGTAACGTCAGCGGATTCTCCGGGAAACCCAAAGACGACTTCGAGATGGATGGCGATGTGTTCTCCGGCTATCTCGGACTGGACTATCGCGTGCGTACGAACGTGTTGCTGGGGCTGGCAGTGTCGCACGCCGCAGGCAAGATCGATTACGAAACCGACGCCGGTGACCGGGGGCGGGTCGATACCGGATTGACCAGCGTCATGCCCTACGCGCACTGGACGGTGCGGCCGGGGTTGGGCGTATGGGGTCTGCTGAGCGCGGGCTGGGGCGATGCGGAGTTGACGGACGCGGACGGTGAGGTGAAGACCGATATCCACATGCTGATGGCGGCCGGGGGCGCGCGCCAGGAGGTCGCTAGGCTGTACGGTGTCGATCTGGCCGTCAAGACCGACGCATTCCTGGTCGCCTTGGAATCGGACGCCGAGACCGGTCTGATCGACGAAGCGAAGGCGGACGCCGAGCGGGTGCGCCTGATGCTGGAAGGGCGTTCCGAGTGGGCGGTGTCGGACGATGCACTCCTCGTGCCGAGTCTGGAACTTGGCGGGCGGTGGGACGCGGGTAGCGCGGAGACAGGCGCCGGCGCGGAGTTGGCCGGCGGCGTCGCGTACACGCACGCGAAGCTGGGGCTCGGGATCGAAGCGCGCGGACGCTATCTGCTGGCACACGAGAAGGACGACTTCGAGGAGTGGGGCGCGAGTCTGATGTTGCGGATCGATCCGGCCGTGCCGGGACGCGGGCCGTGGCTGACGTTGGCTCCGCTCTGGGGCGGATCCGCGTCCGCGGATGCGTCCGGAATATGGGATGGGGAACGAGCGGTCCGCGCGAGTCGCGGTTTCGCCTCGAATACCGCCCACGGGTTGGGGCCGGAGCAGGTATATCTGAAGGTCGGATACGGACTGACGACGCACGAGGGGAGGGGACTACTGACCTCGTACGGCGGTATCTCCTTGGCGCAGGCGGGTCCGCGTGGTTACCGGCTGGGCGGGCGCATGATACTTGGCGAAGCGGTCGCCCTGAGCGTCGAGACCGAGCGGCAAGAGCGTTTCGACGGCGCCGCGGAGCACGGCGCCATAGTGCGCGGACACGTGTATTGGTGAGATGCAGCTATGGTTACTCGCCGTAGCCGAGAGATACACTGGCGGCGGGTTCGCTCCCTATTCCTCCGACGGATAGGCAAGGCGGAGAAGAGAGTCATGGAGCGCAGAGCGGGGCAGGGGAGTTGACGGCCTGGGGACTGCTCGTTAGTAATCGCCCCGAGAAAACGGCGAGACTCTGTGACACCAGACGCCCCAAAACCACCACCCGGTCAGGAGGTCGAGGAGCAGATCGAGAACCTGACGAAGGAGCTGTCCGGGCTGATCAATCAAGCCGGGACAGAAGGGCGCGATGAATTACGCGACTACGCCGTCAGTCTGCTGCAAGGCGAAACCGAGACCACGCTCCCGGAAGAGCCGACAGGGGGAAGTAAGACTGAAAACGCCGGACCATTCAATCCGGTCGCACTGAGCATTCCATTCCTCATCATTGGAATCATCCTCCTGCCGCTGTTCGCTCCGGTCGGGCTGTTCATGTTGATCGTGGCCGCGGTGATGGGAGTCGGCGGCTGGTTGGCCCTGGTGTTCCGGCGCAGGTAGGCCCCATACCCGACTGCCGTATGGGGTAAGGAGTAGGCGTCATGGCGAAGAAACCGACCTCTCCCGAAGAGCTTCAGGAACTCGAGGAGCGACGCCGCGTCGAACAACGCGCCGAGCGGGAGAAGCGGATTCGCGAGCGGGCCCAACGTGCGGGGCTGTGGTCGCGGCGCGACTTCTTCGGCCGGCTGAGTTGGGGCGGGTTCGGGTTGGTGTCCCTGGTCGGGCTGCTGGCCTTCGTGCGTTCCGCGTTTCCGCGCGTCTTGTTCGTCCCCCCATCGACGTTCAAGGCCGGGTATCCGAACGACTATCCGGTCGGTGAGGTGAGTGAGAAATACCGGTCGGACCAACGCGTCTGGATCGTGCGCGAACCGCAAGGGTTCTATGCGGTGTTCGCCAAATGTACCCATCTCGGCTGCACCCCGCGCTGGTCGTCCTCCGAGAACAAGTACAAATGTCCGTGTCACGGCAGCGGTTACTACCGCGACGGGTACAACTTCGAAGGCCCGGCCCCGCGGCCGATGGACCGTTTCGCGCTGCTGCTGGCAGACGACGGACAACTCCTCGTCGATAAGAGCAGGGTCTTCAAGATGCAGCCCGGGTTGGCGCCCAACAAGCAACATCCCGACAGTATTCTGCGTATCTAGCAGCCGGGCGAAAGAGCGAGGAACGCGGCGAACCGTACGAAGCGGCGAAGAAGGTGGGCAATAAGGAAAGGCTATGAGCAGTCAATTCGACGAACTCAAACGCCAAGTGATGGAATCGCAGGTCTGGCAGTCCATCTTCCGTCACGGCTACGAGGACACGCCGCGCAATCGCGTGCTGATGGTCTCGGGCAACGTCTGGCTCCACCTGCACCCTTCCAAAGTCCGCAAACACGCTACCCGCCTGCGATTCACCTGGTGCATGGGCGGCATCACGTTCCTGATGTATCTGGTCACGGTCGTGACCGGCATCTATCTCATGTTCTATTACCGGCCGGTCGCGGAATACGCCTACGCCGACATCAAATATCTGGAGTTCGACATGCCGTTCGGCATGTTGATGCGCAACATGCACCGCTGGGCGGCCCACGGCATGGTCATCGCGGTGTGGCTACACATGTTCCGCGTGTTCATGACCGGTTCGTACAAGCCGCCGCGCGAATTCAACTGGGTGGTGGGGGTGTTGCTGCTGGTGCTGACGCTGCTGCTGTCGTTCACCGGCTATCTGCTGCCGTGGGATCAGTTGGCGATCTGGGCCGTCTCCGTGGGCTCGAACATGGGCCGGGCCACGCCACTGCTGGGGAACGAAGGCCCGTTCGCCGAGGTGCTGGGCGTGAATCCCGTCTATGACGCCCGGGCGTTTCTGTTCGGCGGGGGTGAGATCGGCGCGCACACGCTCCTGCGCTTCTACATTCTGCATTGCATTTTCATTCCGCTGGTCACGAGCCTGTTTCTCGCGGTCCACTTCTGGCGTATCCGACGGGACGGGTTCTCGGGGCCGGCACTGTAACCGAGGTTCGCCATGCGCGTGCTGGTCATTCCCATTCTGGTCGGAGTCGTGTGCTGGCTGCTGTATCTGGTGGCGAAACCGAAACCCTCTTCCGAGGAATAAGGGATAGGGGGAGAGTGCAGTCATGGCGGAACCGAGTTCAGCGGCGACTCGCGTCGAAGTCACCCTCAAGAAGGCGACCGGTCCGGGAGACGACAAGGTCCATACGTGGCCGAACCTGGTACGCGCCGAATTCCTCTGCGCCCTGCTGGTGACGATCTTTCTGCTCCTGTGGTCCCTCCTTGTTGACGCCCCACTGGAAGAGCCGGCCGACCCGGGCCGTACGCCCAACCCGTCCAAAGCCCCCTGGTACTTCCTGGGGCTGCAAGAAATTCTGGTCTTCTTCGATCCCTGGCACGCCGGAGTCGTGGCGCCGAGCCTCATCATCATGGGGCTGATGATCATCCCCTACATCGACATCAATCCCAAAGGAAACGGCTATTACACCTTCAAGGAACGCAAATACGAAATCATCACGTTCATCTTCGGCTTCCACGTGCTGTGGATCTCGACGATCATCATCGGCACCTTCGTCCGCGGGCCGGGTTGGAACTGGTTCTGGCCCTGGGAGGTGTGGGACGCCCACCTCGTCGAAGCGCTGACCAACCAGGATCTGCCGTATCTGGTCGGGATCCGCGACTACTGGACCGCGGCGGCGTTCGGCCTGGGGCTGATCGTGGCCTTCTTCCTGGTCGGCACCGCGGCCATGTATTGGTGGATCGTCCGGCTGAAAGGCCGCGAGTTCATGCAGCGGTGGGGCGCGGCGCGCTTCTTCCTGACGTCGTTTCTGACGCTGAACATGGTCGCCGTGGTCATCAAGATGCTGCTGCGCCACATTCTGAACGTGAAGTACATTCTCGTCACGCCGTGGATCAACGTGTGATGTCGTTCTATCTGGCGAAAATTCTCCAGGCGCTCGGCATCGCCTATGTCGGCTACGCCCTGCTGGTCGGCCTGACCGAGGAGAACAGCATGGGGAAGGAGCTGCGGCAACTGGCGGTCGGCGTGGTGGTCTTCTACCTCGGCCGCTATATCGAGACGCGCGCGACCGCCTGAACCGGCTTCCCTGGAACGAGGCTATGGCACGAAGAGAAGTCGACGACGGAAAAAAATCGTACAGCGGGATATTCCTGCTCAGCGTCGCCCTGCTGCTGATCGGCGCGGTCTGGTCGGTATGGGATGATGCGGTTTCGCGTCGTCCGTGGAAGAAATACCAGGCCGAGTTCTCGATGATCGCCTACGACAAGACGACCGAAGCCTTGCGGGCCGAAGAAGAACGCTTGGCCGACGATACCGCGTATCGGGAGGCATTGGCGGCTTTGGAAGCCGCGCAGACCGACGTGGACGGCGGGGAAGGGGGCGCCCGGCTGGCCGGGCTGGAAGCCGACTTGGCGGCCGCGGAAATCCGTACCAGCGACGCGGAGAACGCCCTACGCGTCGTCCGCAGCGAGATCGAAGCCGCGTGGTACGAGTACGACCATGCCATTCAACTCGAACATTCCACCAAAGACGAGAAGGCTCATCTGGACGCTCTTCGGGCCGAAGCCGACGAACTGGAAACGGTGTTCCTGGCCGAACAATCGGAGCGCGACCGGATCGAAAACGAAATCAACGAAATCAAGGCGCGGGTGATCGAAAGTCAGGAAGCCCTGCGCGTCATGCGCCGTGAGCGGGATTTTCTGAACCAACGGATCGAGAATTACGTCATGCAGCCGGTGCCCGGACTGGTGCTGCCGCACATCCCGACCGTTACGCAAGTCGTCGTCCCCGAGTTCGACCGCAGCAACTTCGACACGCCGCTGGCGCGCGTGGACCGGTGCCAGTCCTGTCACGTCGGGATCGACAAGCGCGGCTTCGAAGACCAGCCCAATCCACACAAGACCCACCCGCAGTTCGATCTGGTCATCGGCAAGCATCCGCCGGAACTCTTCGGGTGCACGAGTTGCCACAACGGGCAGGGGGTAGCGACCAGCAGCGTGGACATCGCGCACGGGTACGTCCAGTTCTGGGAACACCCGTTGCTGCTCGGCGAAAAGATGGAAGCCAACTGCCTGAGTTGCCATTCCGACATTCAGACGGTGGCCGGCCGCCACGACTTCGGCCGGAACATCGCCCGCGGAGAACAACTCTTCATGCAGCTCGGCTGCACGGGCTGCCACCTCGTCCAGGGTTACGGAGACACCAAGAAAATCGGTCCGTATTTGCGGCGCGTGGCCGCCAAGGCCGACCCGGCCTGGATGGTCGAATGGGTCACCAACCCGCATGAATTCCGGCCACACACGCGCATGCCGCACTTCTTCTTCGACGGGGACCAGGCCCGCGCGGTGGCGGCGTACCTGCTCAAGGCGAGCCGCGAGGAAAGCGACGCCTGGCTGGAATCCCACGCCGAGCCCGACGGCATCGACCCGATGGACTCCGTACTGGTCGAAGAGGGCGAATCGTTAGTCAACTCGCTCGGCTGCCGCGGTTGCCACGGATTCAACGATACGGACACGGCCACGCTGGTCGGGCAGGACAAGAACTTCGCGCCCAATCTGGCACGCGTTGCGGAAAAGACGACCGCCCGCTGGCTGTATCACTGGATCAAGAATCCGCGCGCCTACTCGCCGAATACCGCCATGCCCGACCTCCGCCTCACCGACCCGGAGGCCCGGGCCGTGGTGTCGTATCTGTTGACGCTCAAGACCGATGTGGCGCGTCCCGACCCCGGAACGGAACTCGACGACCCGGATCTGATCGCGGAAGGGCAGGGGCTCGTCCGCCAATACGGCTGCCACGGCTGCCACGAGATCCCCGGCATGGAAAACGAAGCGCGCATAGGCGTGGAGTTGACCTCGTACGGGGAGAAGAGTCTGGAAGAGTTGTTCTTCGGCAATCGGACCGACGTTCCCCACACCTGGAGCGACTGGACCTACGAAAAGGTGAACGACCCGCGGGGATATGCGACCGAGCGTATCGAGCAACTCATGCCCTGGTTCGATCTCACGGACGAGGACGTCCGCGCGGTGCGCGTCTTTCTGAAGAGCCAGACCGGCCACCACGTGCCCGAACAATTCGCCGCGCACGACGACTGGACCGACGACATCGTCCAGGGCCAGCGGCTCGTCCAGTTCTACAACTGCAGGGGTTGCCACGTGATCGAGGGCCGCGGGGGCGAGATCCGCTCGCTGTATCTGGATGATCCGGCCTTCGCGCCGCCCATTCTGACCGGTCAGGGCCAGAAAGTGCAGTCCGAGTGGTTCTACGGTTTCCTGAAGCAACCGGTGCCGATCCGGCCCTGGCTGGCGTTGCGCATGCCGACGTTCCATTTCAGCGACCACGAGGCCAGCCAAGTGGTGGACTACTTCAACGCCTTGAGCAAGCTGGAAATTCCGTACAACCATTTCGACGCGACGGCCACGTCGCCCGAGATGGTCCACGCCGGCGACGTCCTGATGTCGGACGACTACTTCGCCTGCTTCTCCTGCCACCAGCAGGGCGACCGGAAGCCCGAAGGGCCGCCGGACGGCTGGGCGCCCGACTTGGCTATGGCGAAAGAACGTCTCAATCCAGGTTGGGTCGTCGAATGGATCAAGGACCCGCAAGCCCTGATGCCGGGGACGAGAATGCCGGCATTCTATCCCGGCGGACCGGATGACATCTTCGACGGCGACGAGGACAAACAGATCGTCGCCATGCGCGATTACATCATGCTGCTGGGCGTCGACGACCCGTTTGCCGGCATGGAAACCGCGGAAACCAACGGCGCGGCAACGGACGCCGAATCCACGGAAACGGAAGAAGGCGAGGCCGCGACAACGGACGAGTCGGACGGGGCATAGCCGGGATATTCGGCACGGACTCGATTTCGGCAACGAGAAGACACGAAGATTCGCAACGCGAAGGAGGTAGCAATGGACTTTATCAAGGGAAGAACGCTCACGGCCGTACTGACCGGCGCGAGTCTGGCGCTGTCGTCACCAGTGTTCGGATACGAGGCCGGCGCCGTCAGCGACGGAGGCAGCATCAGCGGGACGATCCTGCTGGCCGGCGATGCGCCAGCACAGAAAGCTATCGAAGTCACCAAGGACGTCAACGTCTGCGGCAAGACCCAGAAATATGACGAAAGCTTGGTGGTCGGCGAGAACAAGGGCGTCAAGAACGTCGTGGTCTCGATTACCGAAATCGCCGGCGGGAAAGAGTGGGCCAAGTCAGAGCCGTTGGACCAGAAGGAATGCGTCTATACTCCGCACATCGTGCTGACGCCGGCGGATGCCGAGTTGGAGATTCTGAACAACGACGGCATTCTACATAACATCCACACCTACAGCGAAGCCAATCCGGCTTTCAATCAGGCGCAACCCAAGTTCAAGAAGAAGTTGAAGAAGACGTTCGCAAGTCCTGAATATATCAAGGTAACTTGCGATGCTCACAACTGGATGACCGGCTGGATCGTGGTGATGGACCACCCGTACTATGCAGTCACCGACGAAACCGGAAACTTCACTCTGGCCGACGTGCCGGCCGGCGAGTACCAACTCAAGATCTGGCACGAAACCCTGGGCGAGTCGATGCAGACCGTGACGGTCGAGGCTGGCGGGGAAGCGAGCGTAACCGCAGAACTCACCCAATCGTAAACCCCATCCATTTCCGTTACCCCAAGACGAGAAAAGGCCCCGGTATCGAAACCGGGGCCTTTTTCTTTGGAGAAACAGGCTCAGGGTCCAGCCTGTTGAGCCTGTCGAAACACCATTCGACGACCTGAACGGGCCGGACCCTGAGCTTGTCGAAGGGTCGGGGATAAAGGCCGAGGTGACAGCGGAGTTCGTTTTGATCCTTCGACCTTTCGACAGGCTCAAGGCCCCGGAAGCTCAGGACATCGCAGGCTCAACGAACTGAGGGACGGGAAAGTCGCTGAGCTTGCGATATCTCGGGCTAATTTCCGATCCATTATTTAACGAAATATATCTTATCAGACATAAAATAATGGGAGTTGATGAACACGTCAGCCACTAATGAGAGGATCCCGAACGTCCAGACTCGTCATTCCGGGCTTGACCCGGAATCCAGTCTCCCGACCGGTCGCGGCGACAGCTTGGCTCTAGATATGTAATCCCATTCCATATCCGTCACTCGTACATAGCGATCCTCGCCTCGACGAATTTGGCGAACGGAGTGTCTGGAAACCTTCTCAATAGATCGATGTAGGGTTGTGGAGGACGACCTCCTTCCATTTTCTCCAATATCTCTCCGAGCGCCAGCAACGCTTCACTCATGCCCGGTCCTTCTATAAGGGACGATTCCCGATACCAGCTTTCGGCCGAGTCGAGATCCTCGGCCTGTTCGGCGCCGTGGCCGAGTCTGAGAAACGCTAATTGTCCGATATAGCCGCCGGCATCATCGCTGGTGGCCGCGCGTTCGTAGGCGGCTTTGGCGGCCACAGCCTCATCCTTCTTTTCGTACGCTTCGCCCAGATAGAGTGCGGCCAGACCTCGGCTTTCGCCGCGCAGCATGGATTCGGCCCGGGTCAGCGCCTCGATCGCCTGTTCGTATTCCGAGGTTTCTATTGCCGTCAGTCCGGTCCGAAGATGGGTCAGGCCCTGGTCATGCTGATAATTCGCCCAGACTACCCACACCCCGCCTCCGAGGATTCCTACGCCCAGCAGGCTGCCGACGATGGCGATGGAGCGCGTATGTTGGCGCAGGCTGGTCCGTTGTTCACGAAACCAACGGACCAACCGCGCGGATGGGTACGATGCCGGGGAAAGTATTTGCTTGCGGCTGCCGGCCATGTCGTGGAAGTCCGTGCGTGAACGCCGGACTACATCTTATATTTGAAGTCGTCCGGCGACATTTTTTCCAGGATGTCCCCCCATTTGTCCCGCGACACGGTGGACAGATCCGCGTCGCCTTTTTCTTCCGTCTGTTGCAGCACGCTGGAGGATTCCAGCACCTTGGACGCCACGAAAATCGGACATTTCGTACGCAGCGCCAACGAAATGGCGTCGCTTGGACGCGAATCCACCGAGACTTCCCGTTCGCCGATCTTGATCCGAATAGTCGCGTAGTACGTATTGTCCTGCAGGTCGCCGACTTCAATGGCCTCGACTCGGCCGCCCGTCTCGTCGATGAAGTTGCGTAGCAGGTCGTGCGTCATCGGCCGTGCCATCTTGATCCCCTCGAGCTCGGTGGCCATCGACGTCGCCTCCATCAGCCCGATCCAGATCGGCAGATTGAGCTTGTTCTCGGAGTCTTTCAGGATGACGATCGGGGTTTTGGTCACCGGGTCCAGCGTCAGCCCGCCGACTTTCATCTCGATGAAACCCTCTCTGTCCATTCCCGCCTCCGTGTGCCTGTCGTCTCCGCACGCATTCTGTTTGAAAGTGCAGCTCCCTGCCCCGCGGCCGCATCTTCGTCGGATCTAGGCCGTCACCAAATGGTCGATCACCCGATACAGCTGGTTGAGATTGCGACACTCTTCGACCAGGTCGCAGTGCGGCGCGTAGCGGTCCATCTCGCTGTCGCCGAACCCCCACGTCAGCCGACTTTCGGGGTTCAGCCAGATGACCTGCTTCGCTTTCTGCTGCAAGTCGCGGACGACCCAGTCGTGCGGCAGATTGTAGTTGTTGCGCGCGTCGCCCAGGACCAGCACCGTGGTACGCTTGTTGATGACGGACAGATAATCCCGGTGGAAGGTCTTGAACGCCCGACCGAAGTCCGAGTGCGCGTAGATGTTGATGAAATTCCCGCGCAGCGCCATGTCGATGGCTTGGTGGACCTCGTTGTCTTCGAACAATTTGGTGACCTCGCCGATGTCCGCCACGAAGATGAAGCTGCGCACCTTGGAGTACAGATCCTGTACCGAGTACACGAATTGCAGCATGAAGCGCGACACGTTGCGGACCGAGTCCGACACGTCGCACAGAATGACGACCTGCGGTTTCTCCTTCTTCTTCACGTCCAGAATGATGTTGAACGGCACCCCGCCGTATTGCAGGTTCTTGCGCAGCGTGCGCTGCAGGTCCAGGCGGCCGCGTTTGGCGCGTTTGCGCCGAATCGCAATGATATGCTTCAGGCGCTGCGCCAGCCGGGTGACGGCCTCCTTCATCTTCCGGATTTCGTCTTCGGACAGATAGTAGAAGCTCTTGTCGGCCAAGCTGCGCATTTTCTGCTGGTCGCGCAGTTCGGCATCCTTCTGCTCCAACTCGGCGCGGACGAAGCTGCGGATCATGTGCGCCAAGTCCTGCAGCCGGCGGTCGATGTATTGCGAAAGCTGTTCCATCTGTTCGGGGCTGAGCCCGGCCTGCTGTAAGGCGTCCTTCAGGTTCTGGAGTTCCTGCTGGATGTTGCCGAAGCCCATCATCTGGGCCAGCGCGTTGGCGAACTGGCCTTCCTGGAACGAGCGCTGGATGTCTTGCAGGTTGGCGCCCTCGGCCGCCTCCTTGAGCATTTTCTCGAGTTGGCCGGTGTCGTTCGTCAGCAGGGCGCGGGCCAGGTCGGACATCTCTTCGCCCATGTTCTTCAGGGCGTCTTCCAGCCGTTCGAGGAATTCCTGAAACTCTTCCTCGGTCATGTCCATGGCCTGCATGGTTTCCGCGGCCGCGGCCTTGATGATCTCGCCCAGGCCGGTGAAGAACATGTCGAACAGATCGTCATAGACCGGAATATCGACCTGTCGCTTGACGTACGTCGCCCGCAGCGCGTCCTTCAGCAGTTGCTTGTCCCGCACGCCGACGAGACCCAGCGCGGCGAACGTATCCATGTTCTCCGCGGCCGAGACCTTGAGCCCGTTCTCGCGCAGCAGGTGGGCGAACTCGATGATCTTGTCGTCCATACCGGGCCTACCGTCCGTCTAGTGGAGCAGGTCCTTTTCCTCTTGTTCCTCGGCCTCGGCAGCGGTCTTGGCTTTCGCCTTCTGCCGGCTGACGTATTCCTTGAGTTCGGCTTCCGCCTTGCGCACGTCGCCTTCGTATTTGAGGATCGTGTTCAGCGTCTCGTTCACCTGCGTCTCTTCGAGCCGGTGGACGTTGAGCAGGGTCAGCGCTTTGGCCCAGTCCAGCGTCTCGCTGATGCTCGGCACTTTCTTGAGATCCAGCTTGCGGATCGACTGCACGACCTCGACGACCTCGTTCGCCAATCGTTCGGCGATGCCGGGCACTTTCAGCTTGACGATCTGCAACTCCTGCTCCTGGCTGGGAAAGTCGATGAACAGATGCAGGCAGCGGCGTTTGAGGGCGTCGGACATCTCGCGCGCGTTGTTGCTGGTCAAGACGACGACCGGTCGCTGCTGGGCCTGAATGGTGCCGAGCTCGGGCACGCTGACCTGAAAATCGCTCAGGACTTCGAGCAGAAACGCCTCGAACTCGCTGTCGGATTTGTCGATTTCGTCAATGAGGAGCACGAGCGGATGGTCGGCCGAAATGGCCTGGAGTAGCGGTCTGGGCAGAATGAATCGTTCGGAGAAGAAGACGCTGTCCTGCTTGCCGATCCGCTCGACCGCTTCGGTCAACGTCGACGTGCCTTCCAGCACCTCGCTGATCTTGTCCTTGAGAATCTGCGTGTACAACAACTGTTTGGCGTATTCCCACTCGTACAGGGCCTTGGCTTCGTCCAACCCCTCGTAACATTGCAGGCGCAGCAACCGGCAGTCCATGGCGCCGGCTACGACCTTGGCCAATTCGGTCTTGCCGACCCCGGCCGGCCCCTCGACCAGAATGGGTTTGCGCAGGCTGTTCGCCAGATAGACGACGGTCGCGATTTGTCGATTGCAGATGTATTGCTGTTCCGCGAACCGGGAAACGACATCCTCAACAGAGTCGAACATTCTTCCTCCTCGGTGCGTCAATGTCGGCGGACCGTAGCATACGGGCCGGTCCAACACAACGAACGCGCCTGTCCGTCGCTTGTCGCCCTGCCCTCCGGCTCCTATAATCCGCGCCTCGTATGTGCACCCTGGCCCTGTATTTTCAGACCTTTCCCGGCTACCCGGTCGTGGTCGCGGCCAACCGTGACGAATACCTGAACCGCCCGTCGGCTCCTCCGCTCGCCTTGCAGCGCACCCCCTGGATTTTCGGCGGCAAGGACCTGAAGGCCGGCGGGACTTGGCTGGGCGTCAACGAGTACGGCGTGCTCGCCGGGCTGCTGAACCGCCATACCCCGGAGCCGAACGATCCGGCACGCCGTTCCCGGGGCCTGTTGAGCATGGACGCCCTGCAGGCGCCGTCCGCGGTCGAGGCAGCCGCCCGCATCGGAGGTGAGTCCGCGGACCGCCATAATCCGTTCAATCTGCTGGTCGCCGATGCCGCGGACGCCTACGTCCTCTTCCCGCGCGACGGAACGGTCCACGTCCAGCGACTGGAGCCTGGGGTCCATCTCCTGACGAACATGAACCCCAACGACCCGGAATGTCCGCGCATCGCCCGCTCGTTCCGGTTGTTCGAGGCGGTGGCGGACACGGTGATCGAGGGATCAAGGTCAACGGTGTCGGTTGCCGAACTGTTCCGCTTGCTCCACGAACGGCTTTCGGATCACGCCACCCCGCTCGACCCGCGCGCCGAAGATCCACGCAACGGCCTGTGCATCCATCTCGACGGCTACGGCACCTGTTCGTCCAGCCTGCTGGCGTATAGCCGACACGAGCACCGCTTCGTCTATCGTTTCGCTCCAGGCGCGCCGTGTCGCACCGCCTACAGCGAAGTCAGCCTGCCCCCCGCGGGACTCGCCAGCCAGCCGCCGTCGACCACGTAGCTGGCCCCGGTCACGAAGTCGCCTTCCTCGATCAGAAAGCGAACCGCACGCGCGACGTCGTTCGGGCTACCCAGGCGTTGCAACGGGGTACGTCGGCGCAGGTCGTCGCGTCGCTGCGGGTCATAGTCCTCGGGTAAGAGCACCGGCCCGGGCGCCACCTCGTTGACCTGCACGTGCGGGGCCAGCGCCTTCGCCAGCGCCTTCATCAAGGCGTGGACACCCGCCTTGGACACACAATAGGCGAGATATTCCGGGCTGGGCCGCCGACCGCTCCAATCGCCGAGAAAGACGATCTTGCCATGCCCCCGGGCAGCCATGCGCCGGCCGAGCAGCAACGACAGCAGAAACGGCGCGGATACGTTCGTGTCCTGAAAGCGGCGCCAATCCGCGGCGGTCAGGTCGGCGACCGGTGTCGGAAAGAAGATCGCGGCGTTGTGTACCAGGACGTCGACCCCGTCCGTCTTCTCGACCGCTTCGTCGGCCAATCGCTCCACGTCTCGACGCTGCGACAAGTCGGCCTGCACGAGCCAGGCACGGCGCCCGCGGCGTCGAACCGCGTCGAACGTTTCGCGCCCGGACGAGGTATGCACATGCAGGACGACATCCGCGCCGGCATCCGCCAAGCTCGAAGCCAGTGTCCGGCCCACGCGGCGACCGGCACCGGTGACGAGAGCCGTAGAACCTCGGAGTTGCATGCGTCCGTTTCTCTGGGAATTACAGATAAAGATGACCCTAACGCCCGTTTCGACAGGCTCAACGGGCTGGGATTATCTGGTCCGTCATTCCGATTTCTTTGGGAATTATGTACTTGAAGATCTTACCCGGTCGTCATTCCCACGGAAGCGGGAATCCTGGGCATGGATACCTGCTTGCGCAGGTATGACGAGAAAATTGCCTTTGGGATCATCTTCATCTGTCATTCCCACTTCTTTCATGCCGACCGTTCGGCCAACGGCAGATCCAGCACGAAGCTGGCTCCGCCGCCCGCATTGTTGCGGACCGATACGGTTCCTCCGTGGAGTTCGACGATTTTCTGCGTGAAGGCCAATCCCAAGCCCGACCCGGTTTTTTTCGTGGAGACGAAGGGTGAGAAAATCTGCTCGCGCATCTCGTCCGGAATGCCGTGGCCCGTATCGCGGACGGTAATCCGCACTCGTCCATCGGCCTCATGTGCGGAGACCGTGACCGTGTCGCCCCGTGGCGATGCGTCAAGGGCATTGGTCAACAGGTTCAATACCGCTTGTTTGAGCTTGATGTGATCGAACGTAAAGGATGTCTCGCCCCGCCCGTCGAACTCGTACCGCAGCGAAACCCCGCGGGCGTGCGCGGCGTCGCCGACCTCGTTCCCGGCCTCGCGCAACAGCCCGGTGAGCGAACCCGACTCCCGGTGGACCGCGAACTCGCGGGAAAATACGAGCAGATCGGACAGCGTCGCATTCAGATCCGTAATCGATGCGTCGAGTTGTTCGACGCGCCGGCGAGAATCATCCCGCCATTCGTCCCCGCGGACGTCCGCTCCGTTCTCCTCGGCCGGCGTATCGGACGCAGGACGGTCGGTTTCGTTCAGGCTGTCGCGCAACAGGTCGCATTGCAGACCCAACAGCCCGATCTTCTGCAGAATCTGATGGGAGATGGTCGAAGACATCTGACCGATGGCGGCCATGCGTTCGCTGCGCGCCATATCCACGTTCAGACGTTGGAGCCGGACGTTCTGCCGTTCGATCTCTTCTCGCCGGCGGGTCAGCGTACGCATCAGGACGTGCGCCGCGCCGACCGGCAGGGCGCTCAGATATAAGCCGGGAATGCCGAAGGCGTTCACTCCGAGCGTCATGATCGCCACGGAAGGCGTAATCAACAACAATCCGGTCGCCAGGAGCGTCGGAAAACTCCCGGCAAAGTCCAGCCCCGCGGTATAGAGCGTACCGTAGCGCACCCGGTGCTGTGCCGCGTAGCCCAGCGCGAACACCGTCCAGCCACTCGCCTCGCTCATCACGAACCGTGCCAGGGTTTCGAACTCCCCGAGGGAGATGGGGATCTGGCCGCCGCTCGACCGATAGACGAGGTAGCGCGCGAACATCGCCGCTTGCAGCAGGGCGATCAGTTCGAGCACGCGGCGAACGGGCCGAACGTCGTCGCCGACCGTGGCGGGGACCACGTCCATCCCCCAACGTCGCACGAGGTACGCGAACGGCACACTGATCAGTATGCCGACCAGCAACAACGGCAGCGCAAACAGTCCGACCGTGTACACGAGCGCGGTGGTGACCGCGAACAGCAGCAGCGACAGGAACCAGTCCTGGCCGACCTCGACGCGGAGCAGGACTCCGATGCACAGCAACGGAAGAAACGCCTGATACAACTCGACGTAGCCGAGATTGAAGGAGACGAGCCCTGCGCCGCCCAGTACGAGACACAGTGCCGCACCCGCAATCCCGGCCTCGAACTTCGGTGCGACGCCGGGGTCGGGCATCACTCCCGCCCCGTGAGAAACCAATCCAGCCAAGGAGCCCCGCGGAACAGCAGGAATCCGTATTCCGGGTTGGCGGGATCGAAATCGCGTTCGTCCAGGGCGACGTTGAACCGGAGGTCGTGGAAGGCGTAACGGGCCGCGAGTTGGTTGCTCCAGTCGTAGACTTCGTGCTTCACCGGCACGCGATGCACGATGTCCCAGTGCAGGACGACCCGAGCATGTTGGTGCGTGCGCCACTGGCTGTTGGGAAAAACGAATTCCAGTACGTAGCACGGGCGCCGGTCGTGTGGCCGGATGCCCCGGAAGCGGACTTCCAATTCGCCGCGCAGCCAGCCCTGGAGGAGTTGGGTCTGCAATTGTTCGACCGTCCGGTCGAAGCCGAAATCGCTGACGGCGTAGCGCGTGACCCGATGCAGCAACGCGCTGTCTGGCCGCAGGTCGCCGATCATCGGCAGGCCGAACATCGAAGTCCGCACTCGAACGAGGTCCGCATTCCAGCCGGTCCGAAACAACGCTTCCTGCAAGCCGCCCCGGTCTGCTTTCCAAGCTAAGTACACGTCGAGCGGTTTGCGGAATTTGAACGCGGCGCGCCGCTCGATCAGCCCTGCGCCGTTGCGTTCTTCGGTGACCCAGATCCCGGTGTAGTCGCGGATTTCACCGGTCCGGCGCAGCCAGTTCTGGGTAAACCCGCGCACGTCGAGGTCGGTGCCGGGCCGAAACAGGCTGCGCGTCGCCACGGTGTCCTGTTCGCGCGCGAACGTCTGAATCGACACGCCGGCGTTGATCTGCAAGTCCGTGTAGGACAGGCGCTGGAGGACTTCGCCCGCGGGGCCGCGCAACACGAGTTCGTACGGTACGCCGGTGCCCCGCTCGATCATGAAGTCATACACGGACACCGTGTCATCGCGGAACGGAATCAGAAACGCCGGGACCGACAGAATGACGCGGCCTTCGGCCAGTTGCGGGTCGCCGGGTTGGAGTCGCACGCGTTGCAGACTGCGATCCTCGACCGGTCGCTGATGTAGTGCCCGCAGTGTGTACAGCCATGCGTTGACGTCTCGCAGGGCCGGGGAGAACGGGGCATCGACTTCGGTCGGCGGCAGACTGACCCGGACGTAGTCGAACCAGCCGCCCAGGCGGATGAAGACCGCGGCGAGGGTGCGCGTCGGGCGCGTGAGCAGGGTCGTGCCGCTGTACAGGCCGGCTTGCCACTCCATGTGCAGAAAACCGGGTTTGCGGAAGGTCACCGCAATCTCGTGTTGTCGGACGCCGCCGCCCTTCTCGAACACCTCGTGCCGCAGGGTGCCGCGATAATCGACCAGACGGTGGTAAGCGGCTTGGCACGCGCCCAGAATTTCCCGGAGCGGGCCGCCCTCGGCCGCGTCCACGACTGACACGGATCCGAGACAGACGAACGCCAGCACCCCGCACGCCGGAGCGGTGCGGAGTTTCATTCATCCCCCAGACCGGCCTTGAGGGCCAGAACCGCGGCCTTGGTCCGGTCGTTCACGTGGAGTTTGCGGAAGATGCTGGCGAGGTGCATCTTGACGGTCAGTTCGCTGATGAACAGTTGGCCGCTGATGTCCTTGTTCGAGGCGCCGGTCGCCACGAGGCGCAGCACGTCGTCCTCCCGCCTGGTCAGCGTCTGCACCAACCGGCGGATCGCTTCGACCTGCTGGTCGCGCCGGAACTCTCCGAGAAACTTGCTCGCTAACTCGGGATTCAAAACCACCTCACCCGCGGCGACTTTCCGCAGAGTCTCCAGAATCTCCTTGGACCGCGTGTTCTTCAGGAGATACCCGACCGCCCCGACCTTCAGCGCGCGGAAGATGATGTCGGGGTTGTCGTAGCCGGTCAGCATGACGACCTTGGCGTCCGGCGCCTGCTCGCGCACGAGCGCGGTAGCGCGGATGCCGTCGCCGTCCGGCAACTCGAAGTCCATCAGGATCACCTGGGGAGTGCCCCGTTCCAGGAGGCGTTCGAGGCCGGCCACGCTCTCGGCCACGCCGAAAAGGTCGAAGTCGGCCTGTTTGTCGAACACCTGCCGCAACCCGGACAGAAAGATGGGATGATCGTCCACCAGGATGATCGAGATTCTCTCTTTTTTCCCCTGAGTTTTATTCTCCCGAGACGTTCGGGGCCGGGATTTTCGGGAGGGGTGGCCGGTCGAGGTCGAACTCGTCATCCCGCCCTCCCCTGCGACGATGGATCATTCCCGCGACGGTTGGGCACGTTTACATTCCGATGTTGGGCTGACATGAGTTTGCCGCGGCGGCTCTCCCCAGCGCGCTGCGCAGTGCGCCTTCCGCTTCGGGCAGGGTAGAAACTCTCTCCCAGCGGGTCAAGAAACAACGGGGGCGTGCTTGGTTGAACTCTCAGGCTGACGTCGCGGTACGGCGGGGACCCTCTCCCTAACCCTCTCCCGGAGGGAGGGGGGAAGAATGGGGGAAGAGAATAAACAGGAAAGCCCACTCCGGCCCCTCGGTTCGTTGAGCCTACGGTGCCTTGAGCTTGGTCCCTGAGCCTGTCGAAGGGTGTCGAAAGGTCGAAGGTCGAAACGAACCCCGAGGGGACTACCGATCTTCACACGCTGCCCCCCGCCCCCGGCCTTTCGACAGGCTCAAGGACCTTCCCCACCTCCCCCCTCAGTTCGTTGAGCCTGCGATGTCCTGAGCCTGTCGAAGGATCGAAACGAACCCCGAGGTCACCCCCGGCCCTTTGACCAGTAGGATTCTCTTGTATGTAATTCCCAAAATTAGGAAAGAGTGTAGTGAGAGAATCGAGTTCAAGCTGAGAGACGCCAAACCCTGCCTTTACTTCGGCTTTCCCGCCCCCTATGGTTCCGGCTCGCGGATCGGTTCGCGCCGTCGGTGGCCACCCGATCTATTCGTTCCCCGGAATTCGACACTTCACGATGCCATCCCTCCCGTCCGACGGCTCGACTTCATCGGCCGTTCCTCCCACGCAGACGTTTGCCACATTTCATCCTACATCGCCCGACACCGTAAGATCGCGACTCGTCCGTTTCTTTTTTGCCAAATTCTTTCGTCTGCTGTTCCCCACGATAAGCATCGCCCAATGGCTCGTGCCGGTTTGGGTTCTGACCGTGCCGTTCCCGCTCTGGGACGACCCCGGTGTCGCCGCGCACGTTGCGGGACCGCTCTGTTTTCTCATTTCGAATTTCGTGCTTTTCCGCTTTTCACGCCGGGTCGATACGTTTCCGGTGGTGCCCCGCTTTTTTCTGCGGTTGTATTTCGCCTCGGCGCTGACTTCTCTCTTCAGTTTCGTCTGGCTCGTGCTGTGCGGGTTGGCGTGGGGTGGGATGTCGCTGCTGCTGGGAATGATCTCCGGCGGACTGGCCGCGCTCGACGTGCGTCTGGCGCTTCAGCCTGCCCTGGCGGCCGGGATGCAGACGCTGGCCGGATTCGGCGTCGTCAGCTTGGTGCTCCTTTTCGCGTACGGCTACCTGGCGGGCCAGCGCCGGTTGCAAATCTCTCGGATGGAGTTGCCGCTTGTATGCTGGCCGCGTTCGGGGCCGCGGCTCAAGATCGCCCACATCAGCGATCTGCATATCGGCACCAATCTGACCGCCGGCGAACTCGACGCCTTCGTCCGGCAAGTGAACGCGCTCGGTCCCGACCTGATCGTCGTGACCGGCGACATCCTGGACGCCAATCCGACCGATATCCCCATCTTCTTTCCGCGACTGAAGGCGTTGCGCGCCCGGTTGGGCGTCTTCGCCTGTCTGGGAAATCACGACCGCTTCGCAGGCCCGGGGGTCGTGGCCGCCGGCTTGGCCGAACATACCGACATCCGACTCCTCCGTGACGAGGTCGTCCACCTCCCCCTTGGAGCGACGACTCTGCACGTCATCGGGCTGAACGACCGTGGCAGGGACTGGGCCCGCGGACTGCTCGCCGACGCGGTCCTCGGCCGGCTGCGGAAGACCTTGCCCAATGACGAGCCGTGCATCCTGCTCTCGCACCGCCCGGACATCTTCCCGGCCGCGGCCGCGCTGCACGTCGATCTCACTCTGTCGGGGCATACGCACGGCGGGCAGCTCGCCCTGCCCTTCCTTCCGCAGCGATTCAACATCGCGCGCTTCATTACCCGCTTTCCGTGCGGGCGCTACGTCCTCGGCAGAAGCCTGTTGTACGTCAATCGTGGTCTGGGCGTCTCAGCGGAGCGCATAAGACTGTTCTGTTCGCGTGAAATCGCCCTGATGACCTGTACGGCCGGCGACCCGACCCCGGTTCGCGATCCGGCCTCCACCTCCTCGAACCTCGCCGCTTGACCGCCCCGAGCCGTTTGCTGCATCCTCGGAGGCCCCTGGCCGTCCGATGCGCCCGCGGAAGCCGCCATGCACTACCTGACGCGCTTTGTGGAGTTCGAAGCCTCCCATCGCTACTGGAATCCGAACTTCTCCGCGGAAGAAAATCGGCGCGTCTTCGGCCGTTGCGTCAGCCCGTACGGCCACGGGCACAATTACCGGCTGGGCGTCACCCTGGCCGGCCGGATCGACCCGCGCACCGGGATGGTCATCAACATCACCGAGTTGGACCGCCTGCTGAAAGCGATCACCGCGGAATTCGACCATACCTTCATCAATCTCGACCATCCGGCCTTTCGGACGACGATCCCGACGACCGAGAGCCTGGCCGGATACATCCGCGACGGCCTGGAAATACGCCTGTGCGAGCAGGACGCCGCGGCCCGGCTTTCCCGGGTCCGCCTGTTCGAGGATCCCACGCTGTGGTCGGAGGTGTCGGGCGGAGAGGGAAGACACATGGCCTCACTCACCAAATCGTTCGGTTTCAGCGCGGCGCACCGCCTGCACAGCCCGGAACTCAGCGACGCCGAAAACAGGCGGATTTTCGGCAAGTGCAACAACCTGCACGGCCACGGGCACAACTACGAGATCGAAGTGACCGTCACGGGCCGAGTCGATCCGCAGACCGGCATGGTCTTCGACCTGGCCGAGTTGATGCGCGTCGTGGATGAGGAAGTCGTCGCACGCTTCGACCACAAGCATCTCAATCACGAGACCGAGGAATTTCGGCGACTCAACCCGACCGGGGAAAACATCGTCCGCGTGATATGGGACCTGCTTAGCGAACGTCTGGGCGGGCGTTTGTCCCGGGTCGGGCTGTGGGAGACGCCCAGAAATTTCTTCGAGTACCGCGGAGAAGATGCCGCCTGACGGCGCACGAGCGGGGGCAATGCGATGTCGGCCGGCAGTCTGGACGGACAAGTCGCGGTGGTGACGGGCGCCAACTCCGGCATCGGCCGCGCCACCGCCCTCGCACTCACCCGGGCCGGCGTGCACGTCGTGTTGGCAGCACGTACCGCGGCCACGCTCGACGCGGTCGTTCGGGAATGCATGGACGCTCCGGGTGACGCCGTGGCCGCGCCGACCGACGTGACGGACGAGACCGCGGTGATCGCTCTCATGGACACCGCCGCGGAGCGGTTCGGGCGGCTCGACCTGCTGGTGACCAGCGCGGGCGGAGCCACGTTCGGCCCCATCATGGAATCGCGGACCGAGGATT
The DNA here is from genome assembly GCA_965200125.1 of uncultured Binatia bacterium (SeqCode). Taxonomy (GTDB): domain Bacteria; phylum Desulfobacterota; class Binatia; order Bin18; family Bin18; genus Bin18. Next base: position 1,274,656 of record OZ241332.1, read on the forward strand.
GGGATCTGCTCATGGCCGTTAACCTGCGCGGCACGTATCTGTGTTGCAAGGCCGCGCTCCGGCACATGCTGCCACGCAAACGCGGCCACATCCTGAACGTGCTGTCCATTGCCAGCAAGATGACGCTGCCCGGTTCCGCGGCCTATACCGCCTCGAAATTCGGCGCGTTGGGACTCACCAAGGTCATCGCCGCGGACGTGCGGGCGGAAGGGATCAAGGTGACCGCGGTGATTCCGGGGGCGGTCGATACGCCGCTGTGGGACAAGAGCGGCGGAGATCTGGATCGTGCGAAAATGCTGTCGCCCGCGGACGTGGCCGATGCCATGCTGGACGTCATGGCCCAGCCGGCCGGGATTCACACCGACGAACTCGTGCTCATGCCGCCGCTCGGCGTGTTATAGCAGGAGGCCGAGGACAGGCGCGAGAACTCGACTTGGGCAGATTGGCGGGGACTCGGGCGGAGCGGAGGGAGTGGGATTCGAACCCACGAGAGCCGTCACGACTCTACAGATTTTCAAGACCTGCGCCTTCAACCACTCGGCCATCCCTCCCTGCCGGCGTTCTTACCGGGCTTTGGCACGGCGTGGAAGAGGGCCGGTCCGATCTTCGGTGTACTCCGCGAACCGACCGCCGCGCATCAGCCCGCGGGCGGCGCGTCCGGACAGACCTTGCGTTCCGTGAATCGCCATTCGCCCCCGATTTTTCGGAGCCGGTCCTCGTACCGTCCCGAAATCACCAACTCGGTTTTTCCGTGCCCGGCGTGGGTCAGCAGGAGGTAGCTCTCCGCACTCGCGGTGTCGCCATCGACGTCGATGAGGACGTTCATCACGCAGTGGCGCGGCTGGCTGTCGCCCGTCCACTCCTTGTACTTGGACGTGAACGCCAACAGCTTTTCCGGTCCCCTCCACGTTCCGAGAATCGGACTGTCGAAGCAGCCGTCCTCGCTGAAGCAGGCGACCCAGTCGGCGTAGCGCCCGGCGTCGATGGACAGGCAATACCGGGTCATCAGATCTCGAATCGCGTCTTTGTCCTCGAGCACGCTCATCATCGTCTTCCTTTCGTCGACGGGTTCGGTGCGGCGCAGCCGGACCCGATCCTTCAGTCGCGGGGCGTATAATCCACGTGGATGTCGCGTCCCGATCGACGGATCAGCAGACGCACGGCGTGAGTCCGGCGCCGTGTCTTTTCATGGAAATCCGCAACGTCGCGGACCGCTTGTCCGTTCAGGGCCAGAATGACGTCGCCGCGGCGCAGATCGCTCCGGCCTCCGGCCACGTCGGTCACGACCACCCCATCCACATTGGATAACTGGAAGTGTTCCACCAGATCCTCGGTCACGTCCTGTACTGCGATCCCGATCACGATCCTGCTGATCGGCTGCTGCTCCGCTTGGCCTCCGGCGCGCAACACGTCCTGCCGCACGAAGATCGGACGGTCGAACCGCAAGGCGAGCGCAATGGCGTCGCTCGGCCGGCTGTCGATTTCCATGCGCCGCCCGTCCGACCGCAAATGAATGCGGGCGAAATACGTATTCTTCTCGAGCGCGCTGACGATCACCTTGCGGAACTCGACCCCGACCTGGTCGAGCATGGTCTTCATCAGGTCGTGCGTCAACGGACGGCGACTCTCGACGCCATCGAGTTCCATAGCAATGGCCCGGGCCTCGAACGCGCCGACCCAGATCGGCAGAAAGCGGGCGCCCCCAACGTCTTGGAGAATCACGACCGGCGTGCGGGCGTGTCGATCGAAGCCCACGTGGCGGACTTGGACTTCGACGGTGTCGCCCGCCGCCGCGGAACTCGCGCCGGCTGCTACGCCGTACGCGAGTCCCAGTCCAAACGAAAGGACAATTCGGCCAACCCTTCGCTTGGCTGTGACGAAGATCGAGCGGAGAAAGTGTCGGCGCATATCTTTTCTGACACTCGGCAGCCTCTCGGATGAGGGAGGCGGCGGCCGAGTCCCCGAATGGCATGGAGGGCGGTTTCTGCCCGTCGAGTCTTGTCGCTCTCGTTTCGTTGCTAATACAGTTCATCGCCATGAGCAAGGGAAAGCTGCGTTCTTTGTCGGCGCACTGCGTGGGCGGAAGAGGACCGGGCCGGCAGCGGCTCGAATGGCGGGTCTCTGCCGCGCAAAACGGCGCGCGGCTGGATCGTTTTCTGACCAGCCGGTTGCCGTTCTGTTCACGGCGCGAGTTGGACGAGGCCATTGCCCGTCACGAGATTCTGGTCAACGGTCGCCCCGCGGCGAAAGGCGCGCGCGTGCAGACGGGCGACACGGTGACCGCGTGCGTTCACACCCGGCTCGAACCATCGCCCGCGCTCGACATTTCCATCCTCTCCGAAGATCCGACGTATCTCGCCCTGGACAAACCAGCGGGCCTCCCGAGTGTCGCGGTACGGCTGTCGGACACGCAGGCGGTGGCCAACTATCTCGCCGCGGCGTTTCCCGAGTGCCTCGGCGTCGGGTCGAGCGGACGGGACGCCGGTGTCCTCCATCGGCTGGATACCGTGACCTCGGGGGTATTGTTGGTTGCGCGAACGGCCGCGGTGTATGCCGGATTACGGGCGCAATTCGGCCGCGGGTCCGTCTATAAAGAGTATCTGGCCGTCGTCGAAGGGCAGTGCCGTATCCGCGGGCGGGTTCGCTTCGATCTTGCGCCGCACGGCAGACAGCGACGTCTCATGCGCGTTGTATCGCCCGGTCGGGGGAGTGCAGCGATTGCGGAATATCGGCCGTTGCGGGTCGAGGGCGGCCGCACGTTGTTGCGCGTCGTGATCGAGACCGGGGTGCGGCATCAGATCCGGGCTCATCTAGCCTCGCTCGGGCATCCGGTGTGGGGCGACACCTTGTACGGCAGCCGCGCGGGATCCGAGCGTGTCTGGCTGCACGCCAGCGTTTTGGGATTCGATCACCCGGTCACCGGCCACCGAACGCGGGTGTGCAGCCCTCCCCCGCCGGGCTTCGACTCGGTAGCGACGGATTCCGCTGTGTAGAGAACGCCGCGGCTCGTATCCGTGGCGGTTCGGCTGCGAATGAAATCGGGGGCGGTTGGAAGGAACCGACGAAAGAGCGTCTTGGGTGTCGATTCGGAGGAAGTACGGTACGTCAACCGCGACCGTCCGCACAGGCCGCACACCGATTTTCGACGTTGTCGGGATCTTCGACGATGCCTTCGTCCAGGTTGTGGCAAATCCGGGCACACCCGGCGCAGATGAAATAAATTCCTTCAATCGTCTTGTTGATCCGTTCGCGGTTCAGGACCCGTCCGCGCAGCTTGGATATCCGAATCCCCAGCAAATCTTCGTACCGTTTCTTGATCTTGAGTCGTCCGGCTTCATCCTTCGGAAGCTCGTCGTCGTCGGAATCGGCCCGCCCCTCGTCGTCGTCGAAGAGGCCGGAGAAGGCGTTCTTCTTTTTCTTCGTGTCTTTGGCCCGCGGCATGGACTGGCTCCCAGCTCAGCGCGTTCGCTCGGAATAGTCGCAGCCGTTTTTTTCGCACATCCAGTAAAAACCTTTTTTTCCGAATCCGGCCAACTGTACGACCCGGCTATCCGCACCGCAGGCCGGACAGGTTCGCTTGGCGAGGCCAGCTTCTTTTCCTTTTTGTGCCGTCTTTGCTTTGCCAGCCATGTCTTTACCCCCCGGGATGATCGAAATGCGTGGTGGGCGGTCCGAAACGGTGCGGAACCCGGTTCCGACGCGGCGTACCAGAATAAGGGACCGCTCATCAGGCTGTCAAGGTCGAGAGCTTGTCCAACGCTCACGCACCATCTCAACCGTCCTTCTGTAACCGATTCGAGATGGGAGAGCCGGTCCGCAAGCCGGCCGTTCTTGTCGGCTCAATGGGTGCGTGGTACCGTCCGGGGCCGTGACGGTCACACTTCTTCCGCAAAATCAAACGCTTACGTTTTCGGAGAGCATGGTCGTGCAGGTGCTGCTGCGCAAGCTGGAACTCCTGCCGGAATCGGTCATGGTCATCCGCGGGACGGAGTTGCTGACCGAGGACGAACGGGTACACGCTGACGATGAAATCGAGATCCGTTCGGTCATTTCGGGAGGCCTATGAAGTGCGTCCGCTGCCGCGAACGGGCGGAGTTGGCGCTGCGTTCCCACAACGCGGCGTTCTGCCGTTCCTGTTTCACCGCGTATTTTCGACGCCAGATCGAGCGCACGATTCGTCAAGACGAGATGTTCACCCCGGACGAGCGCATTCTCGTCGCCGTGTCCGGGGGAAAAGACAGCCTCGCCCTGTGGGACGTCCTGATCGAACAGGGCTATCGCACCGAAGGGATCTACCTTGCGCTCGGCATCGGCGCGTATTCCTCACGATCCAGAGACAAGGTCGAAGCGTTCGCCCACGCGCGCGGGGTCGATTTGCGCGTCGTCGAACTCGACGAGCACGCCGTCTCCGTCCCGCAGGCCGCCCGCTTTACCCGGCGCTCACCGTGTGCGGCGTGCGGCACCATGAAGCGGCATTTCTTCGACCGGGCGGCGCTCGACGGCGGCTTCGACGTGCTGGCGACCGGCCACAACCTCGACGACGAGGCCGCCCGCCTGCTGGGCAACGTGATGCACTGGCAGACCGAGTATCTGGCGCGGCAAAAAGTCGTGCTCGAACCGAGTCACCCCGGTTTCGTGCGCAAGGTTCGTCCGCTGTACCGCTTGAGCGAGTTGGAGACCGCGGCCTACGCATTTTTTCGCAGCATCGACTACGTCATCGAGGAATGTCCGAACAGTCGCGGGGCGACTCAACTTTTCTACAAAGACGTGTTGAACCGTATGGAAACCGAAATGCCCGGCACCAAGCGCAGCTTCATCCAGAAGTTCGTACAGTCTGCGCAGCCGTTGTTCGTAGCGCCCGACGGCAGCCCGCCGCGCGAATGCGAGCGCTGCGGCATGCCGTCGTTCGCGCCGGTCTGCTCGTTCTGCAAGCTGGTCGGCGAAGTCGAGCGCAAGGCCGCGCAGGCACCTCCCGACCCGCCACACGGTTCCGCCGCGGCTTCGACGGTCTCCGACCCCGCAGGCTAGGTTCGGCTCTCCGTGCGGGCGCCCGCGGCTGCTTCTTCTTTCCATAATTTGCAATGGCCGACCGTATTCCCGTTCCGGCGACTTTCCAGCCGGACGACAACGTCCTTTTCATCGATCAGAAAGACCGCGAGTATCTGCGGACATTGAAACCGGAAAGCGTCATTGCACTACGCGGCGGGAACGTGCCGGCCGAACGTTTCATCGGTCTGCCCGAAGGAAGCCTCGTCCAGGTCGGACCGCGCGAACGCTTCCGCATCCTGCGCCCGACTTACGCCCGGCTGATCCCCAACCTCCCCCGCCAAGCACAGGTGATTTATCCGAAAGACGTCGGGCCTATTCTGCTTTGGGGCGACGTATTTCCCGGGGCAACGGTCCTCGAGGTGGGCGCAGGGCCGGGCGCACTGAGCTTGGCTTTGCTGCGCGCCGTGGGTGAGCACGGGCGCGTGCTGACCGTCGAGATACGCGACGACCACTGCCGTATGGCGCGCGCCAACATCGGACGTTTCTTCGGCTCCACATCGAACTGGACGTTGATCCGCGGCGACGCTTATCTCGGCTTACCGGTCCGCGACGTCGACCGGGTCCTCATCGACGTGCCCGAACCCTGGCGTGTCTTGCCCCACGCCCGCGACGCCATGCGGCCCGGTGGTGTGCTGGTCGGCTACGTCCCGACCGTGCTGCAAGTAAAATCCCTGGCCGACGCGCTGGCCGCGGACCCGGCGTTCGCGTGCGTGGAGGTGATGGAGAATCTGCTGCGCTTCTGGCACGTCAAAGATATTTCCGTGCGGCCCGAACACCGGATGGTCGCGCATACCGGATTCATCATCGTCGCCCGCCGCGTCTCCCATGCGGGCATCGTCCAGGTCAAATCTCCAAAACCTGCACAGGACGAGTCGGCTCAATCGTCAGGTGAGAATCATTGAAAACGGAATACTCGGGCGCACGATGCAATACGTTATCGGTGCCGGTCAGCGATCAGGCGTCAGGCTCGACAAGCGCGGCGTTCGTCATCTGCCAGACTTTGAGTTTCTGCGCTTGGTCCGCGGCTTCCGGTCGTACGGTTTCGCCAGCTACGACCGGCAACACCGAGAGGCCGGTTTTCGCTAAGTGGACACTTCGGCGGGCGGCCCGCTCGACATCTTCCAGGTCGATCGTCCACGACACCTCGACCACCAAATACACAAGCGCCCGGTCTTTCCGTCGAGTGCCGCGAACCACCAAATCGGCCCGCCGGATCTCCAACGCCTCATCTGACGAGAGACTGCCTTGGTCCATACTAGGGTCGAGGATATCGCTCAATTCCTCTGAGGACAGGACATGCGGACGACGCAGGAGAGACCCGAAGAAAGGAGAGCCATGCAGGCGGTAGTGAGTCTCCAACCCCTTTCCTTTGAGAGTCCCAACGTCGTCGTTCAGACGTTTGACCACCCCCGTTAGTGAGTCCAGGCGCGCCTCGGTACGGCTCTGCCATTCCTCGGTGTGCGCTTGCCATTCCTCGGTTCGGGCTTGCGCCTCGGTCAGCCGCGTTACTTGCCTGGTGAGTTCGGCAATTTGGTCCGGCAAGGCGAGCAATTCTTCGGTCAGCACGAGACGTCGCAGCTCGGCCCGCCACTCCGGATGCTGTTCGAGCAAACGGACGACATCATGAAAATCGGTAATGTCTTGCAGCGAGGTACTCATAAGCATCCCAGAAAGTTTCTCTCTATTATCACTTGATGATGGAGGGAACCAGATGCGGACTCTCGGGTGACTTCATACCAAAGCGGTTCAACGGCGCCCTTGCCCGGCCGCGGTCCGTGCTGATAGCTGACGATGAATTTCACGTTCGCGGCCAAGGAGGCTTGCATGCCGAAAGTATTGTTCGAGAAGAAGGGGCAGATTGCCTACGTGACGATCAACCGGCCCGAGCGCCTAAATGCTTGCGACTTCGAAACGTACAACACGCTGGCGAACGTTTGGACCGAATTTCGGGATGACCCGGCCTTGCGCGTGGGCATTCTGACCGGTGCGGGCCAGCGCGCGTTCAGCGCGGGCAGCGACGTGAAAGCCAACTACGTCAACCGGCCCAAGAACGAGAACACGAATCTGTTTCCCGTCCTGTTCGACCTGTACAAACCCATCATCGCCGCAATCAACGGCCACGCCAACGGCGGCGGTCTCGAACAGGCCCTCGCCTGCGATATTCGCGTGGCCGCGGAGCACGCCCAGTTCGGGTTCGGCGAAGTGCGTCTGGGCTGGCTGCCGGGCGCCGGCGGGACGCAGCGCCTGCCGCGCATCATTCCGCTGGGGCGCGCATTGGAATTGCTCTACACCGGCGCACGTATACCTGCGCAAGAAGCCTACCGGATCGGGCTGGTCGATCATCTGGTGTCCATGTCTGCCTTGATGAGCAAGAGCGAAGAAATCGCCCATGAGATCTGCAAGAGTGCGCCGCTGGCGGTCCAACACATCAAACGCGCGGCCCTGCGCGGCATGGACGTCTCTCTTGAGGAAGGCTTGAAACTGGAACGCCGGTTGTACAGCGAATTGCAAGGGACCGAGGACGCGCGTGAAGGCGCGCTCGCCTTTGCCGAGAAACGTGTGCCGGTCTGGCAGGGAAAGTAAGTGCAAGCCACAAGACACTCGACGGTCGAAGTGGAGTCCGCGGTTTGAATGGAGTCCGACGGCCCCCACCCTAGCCCTCCCCCTTGAGGGGGAGGGAATGGAGGGACCGAAATAATGCCCGAGACTGACACGGAACAATACGATGCCATTCGGAAAGCGGCGCAGATGTTGCTGTCCGCGGAGTACGTCATGGCGCTCACGGGCGCCGGTATTTCCGTGGAGAGCGGCATTCCGCCGTTTCGCGGACCGGGCGGGCTGTGGACCAAATACGGCGAGCCACCCATGAACGGCTACGAACTGTTTCTGCAAGACCCGAAGAAAGCCTGGGAAGAACGCCTGTCGCCATCGGGGCCGAGTCAGGAAGTCTGGCGGAGGCTCGGCACCGCGGAGCCGAACCCGGGACACGTCGCGTTCGTCGAACTGGAAAACATGGGCGTCCTGCGCGGTCTGATTACGCAGAACGTCGACGACCTGCATCGGCGCGCCGGAAGCCGCAATCTGATCGAGATTCACGGCAATTACACCCTGGTACGCTGCATCGAATGCGCCACGCGCTTTCCGGCCGCGGAAATTCCGATGCACACCCTGCCCCCGGCATGCCCGAACTGTTCCGGGATTCTGAAGAGCGACACGGTCTCCTTTGGCGAGCCGATTCCCGCAGACGCCATGGACCGCTGCCAGACGGAAACGCAACGGAGTGACTGCGTGCTGGTAGCCGGTACGTCGGCGACCGTGTATCCTGCCGCCGCTTTTCCGATGGCGGTCCGCGAAAAAGGCGGCACACTGATCGAGGTCAACTTGTACGAAAGCGAATTGACCCCGTTGTGTACGTTGAGCCTGCGCGGTTCGTCCGCCGCGACCCTGAGTCGCCTCGTTGACGCCGTCCGCAAACGGCGCGTCTGACCAGATTCCCCTGAGCAGAAAAGCCGGACCCCGACCGTTCGTGCCGGGCGTCGGCATGAGGAGCGCAACATGAAACTCGGATTCATCGGTGTCGGAAACATGGGCAATCCCATGGCGAATAACTTGCTCAAAGCCGGCCATACGTTGCAGGTGCACGACGTCCGACCCGAGGCCGCGGCCAATCTGCTGCAGGACGGCGCGGTCTGGACGGAGTCGCCCGAGGCCGCGGCCTACGAAGCCGAAGCCGTCTATCTGTCCCTCCCCATGCCGGCGCACGTGGAACAGGTCGTTCTGGACGCCGACGGCGTGTTGGCGGGCATGACCAAGGGGAAAACCATCGTCGATATGAGCACCAATTCGCCGTCGGTCGTCCAATCTCTTGCCGAGAAATGCGAAGCGCGGGGCGTCCATTTTCTGGATGCGCCGGTGAGCGGCGGCGTGCGCGGTGCCCGCAAAGGGACGTTGGCGATCATGGTCGGCGGGCGGCGCGAGGTGTACGAGTCGTGCGAAGCGACGCTGAAATCCATGGGCAGCAACGTGTTCCACGTCGGGGCCGTCGGCACAGGGAACGTCGCCAAGCTCGTCAACAACATGCTGGCGTTCGTCCATATGATGGGCGGGGCCGAAGCCCTCATCCTCGGCGCCAAGGCCGGCGTGGACCCGAACGTGCTGTGGAAGATCGTGAAGGCGAGTAGCGGCAACAGCTTCGTGTGGGAATCGGGCACGCGCGCCATTCTCCGCGACCGGCTGGCGCCGACGTTCACGATCGATCTGGCATGTAAGGACATCGGTCTCGCCGCCCAGCTCGCCGACGAACTCGACGTCCCGCTGACTATGGCCGCCTCAGCCCAGGCATTGCTCAAGGGTTATCAGGCCGGCGGGTTCGCTCAGGAAGACGTGCTGGCGAGTATCAAGGCGCTCGAACAACGGACCGGCACGACGGTGCGCGGCACGTGGGATGATGGCAACGAGTCGTAACTTCCGAGCGTAGCGTAGAACACGGCCCCGTCCGTTTTCAGTCCCCGTCTCGCGTAAGCCACTGACACCGGCCCAACCCAGAATATCCCAGCCGTGCAGATCTACACCAAAATCCTGATCGGTATGGCCGTCGGCGCAGTGCTCGGCATCGGGTTCGGCCCGAACTCCAATTTCTTGACACGCGACGCCTACGACGTCGCCGATCCCGCACAACTCGTCTTCCGAATCGACCCCACGGATCCGGCGTCGCGCGTCACGCTTCCGACCGGTATCGCGCTGCGGCTGATCCGGCTCGAAACCCGTTCCGAAAAACGCCGCGACCTGCTGGGGCACGAAATCACCGTCCCCGTCTGGGAACGCGTCCTGTTTCCGTTCGACCGCCGGTTCGCTCTCGCAGACCGATCCGGCGCGTTGCATCGGCAACTCGGCGAGCCGGCGACCGGTGCCTCGGTCGAGGGCTGGTTGCAGGTGTCGGCTACCCCGCTCGAAGGCGGCGGTTTCGCGCTCTCCCCGCGGCCGATCAGCAGCACAGGCGACCGGCTCATCGCGCTGCTCCGACCGGTCGGCCAATTGTTCATGCGGCTGATCAAGATGGTGGTCGTCCCCCTGGTGTTCGCCTCGCTGCTGGTCGGGGTTGCCGGCCTGGGAGACATCCGCAAGCTCGGGCGTCTGGGCGGTCGGACTCTGGGGCTGTATCTCGGTACGACCGCGGTCGCGGTCTCGCTCGGGCTGGCCTGCGCCTACGTCATTCAGCCCGGGGAGTTCATCGCCCCCGCGGACCGCGCGGTATTGTTGGCACAGTTCGGCAGCGCGGCCGGCGACCGAATGGCCGCGGCCGCGGTCTCGCCTTCCACGGTCGATACCCTGCTCGACGTCGTGCCCACCAACCCGGTCGATTCACTCACCAGCGGCAACATGCTGCAAATCATCTTCTTCGCCATCGTTCTGGGGGTGGCGATCACGGCGTTGGGCACCGAGGAAGGCGCGTTGGTGGTCTCGCTATTCGAAAAACTCCAGAACGCGATGATCGTCATAATCGGCTGGGTCATGCGGCTGGCCCCGTACGGTGTGGCCGCGCTCGTAGCCGAGGTGACTGGTACGAGCGGCGTCAGCATCTTGACCGCGCTGCTGGTCTATGCAGCCACAGTCATTCTGGGGCTGACGCTGCACGCCGGGCTGGTCTATGGCGGGCTGGTCCGCATGTTGGGACGCATTCCGTGGGGGGCGTTCATGCGGGCCGCGCGGCCCGCCCAGCTCATCGCGTTTTCGACTTCGTCGTCCTCGGCAACCCTGCCCGTGTCTCTGGAATGCGCAGAGAAAAGAATCGGCGTGAGCAACGGCGTGGCGAGCTTCGTGCTGCCGCTCGGCTCGACGGTCAACATGGACGGGACCGCGCTGTATCAGGGCGTCGCCGCAATTTTCATCGCGCAGGTCTTTCAGACCGACCTGTCGTTCGGCGCGCAGCTCGGCATCGTGCTGGCCGCCACGATGGCGTCGGTCGGTGCGGCCGGAGTGCCGGGCGCGGGCATGATTACCTTGGCGCTGGTCTTGACCTCGGCCGGTATCCCGACCGTCGGCTTGGCTCTCATCCTCGGCGTTGACCGCATTCTGGACATGTTCCGCACCGCGGTGAACGTGACCGGGGACTTGGCGGTGACGACCGTCATGGCCAGGGGCGAGGGTGAACGGCTCGCCATCCCCGCAGAGCGGGATGCGTGACCGTGCGAGACTGCCGGGAAGGTTGCGAGCCGGGGGGCTTGCGGCACGCGCGAAAGACGGCCATGTTCGGGCCGAAAATCACGACAGGAGGAGCGTACATGTCCGACCCAGACCAACCCGTATCAGCCTCGGGCGAGCAGGATGACCCCGCCGAACGATTGGCCCGACACCTGTCCAGCCGGCCGTTCGACCTGATCGACGCGCGGCGCCTGTTCCAGCGGTTTCAGGTCACCCCGCGCGACTTCCAGCGCGCCCTCGCCAAACTCGACACCGCGGGCCCGTCCCGCGACCTGCGGACCCATCCAGCCTGACCGGACGGCTTCCTCGCCGCGTCGGCGCAGGACGGCGTCACGCGAAGGGAGGAAGCCGATGCCCAAACCCGGCCTTGGATTCAAATACGACATCGGGCAGCACGTCACCCATCGACGCGATGGAAACGCCCTGCCCCCGCGCTATACCGTCGTCTCCCAGCTTTTCGAGACCGGCCCCGACGGCCCACAGCGTTTCTATTGTCTCAGTCCGGCGGAAGGCCGCTCCCACCATTCGGACGAAGATATCCACGCCGCAGAGACGCAGCTTACCCCGGCTTCGGACTAGGGAGGCTCCATGATCGCCGTCAACGGTATCGCCCACGTCATCCTGACCGTCAGCCGCTTCGAGGAATGTCGGACGTTCTACAAGAAACTCCTCCCCTTCCTCGGGCTCGAACTGGTCTTCGACGGGAACGACATGTGCTATCACGTCGGCGCACGGACGGCCGTGGGCATTCAACGCTGCGCTCCCGAACGGCGGAACGAACGGTTCGTCCAGACGCGGGTCGGGCTGCACCACTTCTGTTTTCGCGCCCGCTCGACCGCTGACGTGGACGAAGTGTACGCCTTTCTCAAGGCGCAGCAGGCGAAGATCGTGACCCCGCCCCAACCCGGCCCGTGGGCGCCCGGCTATTACTCCGTGCTGTTCGAGGATCCGGACGGGATTCGGCTGGAGGTGAATTTCGTGCCCGGCCACGGCGTGTTGGCCGAGGGAGCCAAGTTCAGCCCGAGTGGCGATTACGAGTAACCGAATTAGGCCGCGTGACCGGCACGCGACAACGTCGCCTGACGGCCGGCGATCCGCCCGAAGACCGCGCCGCGCAGCACCGACGTGGCCCCCATGTAATTGTAGTAGTACAACTCGCCCATCGGCTCGCCCGCCACGTACAGGCCGGGGATGACGCGTCCGGTCGTGTGGACGACTTGGGCCTTCGCATTGGACTTGAGCCCGCCGAAGGTGAACGTAATGCCGCCGGTCACCGGATAGGCCAGGTACGGCGGCGTATCCAGCGGCCGTGCCCAGTTCGTTTTGTCGATCGCCAGCCCGCGAGTCGCCAGCCCATCGAGTACGAGTGGATCGAACGTGCCGCTCCGGCACGCCGCGTTGTATTCGTCCACGGTCCGTTGCATGGGCTCGGGCGACACGCCGATCGACTCGGCCAGCGCGCGGATACCGTCGGCCTCGAACGCCTCTTCGTCGGTCCGAATCGCCCGCCTCCACGCCGCCGGATCCTCTAGGCGCGGTTTGTTGTCGAAAACGTTGAACGCCACGCCGCTTTTGTGGGCCATTATGGCCTTGCTGAATTTGACGTAGGTCTGGTCGCGGAAGTCCTCGCCCTCGTCGAGAAACCGCAGGCCGTCCTCGTCGATGAACAGGCCGAGCTGGAAGATGTAGATGGCGGTCACTCCGCACTCGAACGGCGTGGATCGCGCATCGATCACCGCGGAGTGAAAATCTCCCCACTGGCCGGCCGGCATGGCGCCGATCTCCAATGCCATGCGCAAGCCGTCGCCGGTATTGTAGCGGCTGCCGCGCAGAATCAGGCCGTCCATGTGCCGACCAAGATACCGCACGCGCATTTCGGGATTCGCCTCGAACCCGCCGCAAGCGATCACCACCCCGCGACCCGCGTCGATGTCGGTATAGCCGTCCGGTTCCAGCGCCCGCACGCCGACGACGCGACCGCTGCGGTCGGTCAGGAGCTTGTGTGCCGCGGTCTCGTACGCGACATGCGCCCCGCCCCGCTCGACGTGTCCGTACAGCGTCTCGACGAGTTGCCAACCACCGCCCACAGGCTGGCGCCGGTAGCCGGCGACGTTGGGATACCCCTTTTCCCAGGCGACGCCGAGGCCGGTCAGCCAGTCGACGACGTCCGCGGCCTCGCCCACCACGACGCGGATCAATTCCAGATTGGCCCGCCCGCGCGAGACACGCATGAACGCGTCGAAGAAGTCTGCTTTCGTCTGTCCCGTGGGGCAATATTCGTCGGGCTCGTGCGGATACCGGATCTGGGCGTCGGCAATCGCCGTGTTGCCACCGCGTTGCAGCTTGGGGGCTTTTTCGAGCAGGATGACGTCGGCTCCTGAGTCCAACGCGCTCAGCGCCGCGGACAAGCCGGCGATACCGCCGCCGATGACGATGACGTCACAGTCGATGTGAGGAATGGGCTCGGACACGGTCTTCAGCCGAGCCGGGGAGACTATCCGGCGGCTGCCCGCCGCCCGAACAACGCCTCGCGCAGACCGTCCAACACGCCTTCGAGCCTCGTCATCCGTTGGTCCAGTGTCCCCACGTGTTCTTCGAGTCCATCCATCCGATTATCCAAACCATCCATACGCTTTTCCATGCCATCCATCCTTTTCTCCAAACCGTCCATCCGATTATCCAAGCCATCCATCCGTTTCTCCAAGTCGCCCATCTGTTTCTCCAAGCCATCCATCCGTTTCTCCAAACCGTCCATCCGTTTCTTCAAGTCACCCATCTGTTTCTCCAAACCGTCCATCCGTTTCTCCAGACCGTCCATCCGGGTCTCCAGCCTATCCATTCGCTTACCCAACCCGTCAATCTGGTTCTCCAGTCCGTCCATGCGCTTATCGAGGCGGCCCTCCATACGCTGCATGTCTTCTCGCAGGCTCTTGATACTCGTCAACATAATCGCCGCAAGGGCGACTCCTACGCTGAGAATCCCGATCAGTTCGCCGCTCATTACCCTCGCCTCCTCGACCGTCCGTCCGGCTTCATCTCCCCCCGGCGATACCGACCATGAAGGATACCGTCTCGCCGTCCGCCAGCGTGTCGTCGATGAACAGACGCCGGCCCGTGGAATCGATGAACAGCGTGCCGTTCGTATTCAAATCCTGCGTGTTCGGGTCGATCAGCAAGGCTTCCATCTGCGGACCGTACTTGTCGGTGAGCGTGTGGGCCAATTCGGCCATTTGCGGGGTTTCGAGTTGCAGGCTTTCGCTCGTGACCCGCGTAATCTCCTTGAAACGGGCGGTGTATTCGGCGTGGACGGTAATCACGTTTACTCTCCCCTGCGTTATAGTGTTCCCGGGTCCAACCGGAACGTTCAGTCGGGAAGGCCCGGTTCGTCCGCCAGCTTGACGTCCACGTGTACCGCCCGGCTTCCGCCGCCCACCAAGGCGCGATCTTCGGCCAGCACGTCGGCCACGTCTTCCAAGTCCAACGCTTCCATCCTCTTGCGGGTCTGCAATCCGGTCTCCTTGTCCCAGCCGCGCCACTCGTAATACTCGTCGAGCACCTGGTCGAACATGTCACCGGCCACGCGCCCTTCGTTCGGGCCTTCGGGACACGGTTCGTGCATCCACCGCTCGCAAATAGTGTCGTGTTCGCGGCGCATGCCGATACGGGAGTTGAACGCCTTTTCGAGATTGCAGATGCGTTCCCCGTCGCGCATGCGTTCTTCCTTGGACTTGTCGATGCCGGTCACCGCGGCGTACACCTCGCCATAATAGCTCTCCGGGGCGTAGCCCAGCGGATCCAGCATCCAGTGGAACATGCACACCCCGTACGAGTTGATGAGCGCGACCTGATTCTCGATGACCGCGGTGCACGCGCCCTTGAGATCGGGGACCGTCGGGTCGCCGGCTTCGGTACGCCCGTCGAAATAGACTTTCGACAGATCCTTGCGCTGGAACTTCTCGATCAGGCCGATGCCTTTCAGATGATCCGCCCCACGCGAGGCCACCGCCATGTTGTTCATCCAGGTCGGGAAGGGCCGCATTTCTTCGGTGAAGCTCGCCCCGGCCTTGCCGTAGATAGCGTACTTCATGAAATTCCGGCCCTGCTGCTGCGAATAGCGCAGCGCGCCGTGATACGCCCCGTCCCGGAACAGCCAGCCGAACGGGTTGCGCTGAAAGACCACGTCTTCGACCAGGGCTTCGATGTCCTCCATCTTGCCCCATTCCAGACTCTGCGGCCGGCCGAACATCTCGTGCACGTCGCGGTCCGAAATGATCTCGCGCTGCTTCAACTCCATGAGGAAGCTGATCGAGCAGCACATATCCTGATTGTCGATGCCGTAGTCGTTGGTGATCTTGCCCCAGTGGGCGACCTCGGCCCAGTCGCGCACGTCCAACGCCCCGGCGCTGCTCCCCGTGGTCAGATATTCGGGATGTCGGAACGTCTCGCCTACGTATTTGGCGGCCTTCTCGGACTCGTCGCCCTCAATTTTGTAGCGCCCGTCGCACGCGATGTAGCAGTCGGACGAGCAGACCTCCGAGTACTTGTGGTATTTCTTGACCCAGTTATCGGAGCGTACCTCGTCGCCCCGGAACAGCGCGCCCTGATTGTTGCGCCAGAAATTGCCGCCGATGCGCTGATACATCTCGACCGCGCCCAGCGTGCCGCGGCGCTTGAAGCCGTACGCCGCCTCGTTGGCGTCCAGTTTCTGGCGGAAGCCGTCCGACCATTCCAGCAGATGGGACGGGTTCTCGACTTTGATGCCTTGCGTGCCCTGCGTGACGATGGCCTTCAGGTTCTTCGAGCCCATCACCCCGCCGCCCCCGCAACGCGCGTGAATGCGCCAGCCGTCCGACACCACGCCGGCGATGCCGACCTGGTTCTCGCCGGCCTGCCCGATGGACAGCGTATAGGCTTCGGACGGGTAGTCGCCCAACTCGCGCCGCAGCGTGTCGTGGGTCTCGGCGCAGTTCTTGCCCCATAGATGAGTCGCGTCGCAGATCGTCACGTCCCCGTTGCAGATGTGAATGTACACCGGGCGCGGGGCCTTGCCGGTCACGACGATGTGATCGTAGCCGCTGAACCGCACGACGTAGGGGAACTTCCCACCCCCGGTGGAATCGCCGAACGACCCGTAACACGGGCTCTTGAAGGTCAGCCGCCCCTTGACGCCGATCCCCGAACCGACGCCGGCGAGCGGCCCCACCCCGAAGATCAGCACGTTGTCCGGTCCGCGCGGGTCGCACGTGACGTCGTGCTTCAGGAAATGCTCCCAGAGCAGCCAGTCGTTGATGCCCGAGCCGCCCACCCAGCGTTCGAACATGGAATGCGGCAGGATTTCGCGCTTGATTTCCCCACTGCTGAGATCCACCCGGAGCAGTCCACTTTCCATGATGCCGCCTCCTGTTCTGCCGCACGTCCGACGTGCGGCCGTAGGCTCGAATCGTCTCTTGTGTCGGGTGTCCGTGCGGCGATCCCGCGGCGTCAGGCCGCGGAACTCACTTTCCCCTTGGACAGCATGGCCTGCATGATGCCCACCTCGTCGCGGGCCTCCGGCTTCTGGCGGAGAATCTGGCCGAACACGGCCTTCTCCTCGTAGAACAACACCGGCAGGCGCGAATACTGCTTACCCGCGTTCAACATTTCGGGGCGGGTGGAGCACGCCTTCACGCACGCCGGATCTCCGCCGCACAGGTCGCATTTGAGCAGTTCCCCGCTCGGCGCCACGAAGACCGTGTCGAACGGGCAACCGGGCACGCACTCCATGCACTGGATGCACTTGTCCTGGTCGATGACCGCGGCCTGCGTATCCGGGTCGTAGTAGAACGCGTCGGTCGGACACACCTCGGCGCACGGCGGGGGATTGGCGCAGTGGTGGCAGATGGCAGGCATGAACCCGAAGCCGTCGTTCGACACGCGCGACACCTGCGGCGCATGGTCGATCTTGATGCGCGTCCAGACGGGGTTGAGTTCGCCTTCGGGCGAGTGGATCAGCGAGCACGCCACTTCGCACATCTTGCAGTCGGTACACAGGTTCTGCAGCGCGAAGAGCTTGGTCGTCACGTTGGGGACGTCGTCCCCCGGGGCGTACCAGACCTCGCCGTTGACGAGTTCTTTTTGTGGTGAGTCTTGCATGACGGGGATAGCGAGACGGTTGCACCCTATGCCGGACATCGTTAGCCTGTCAAGCGAAACACGGCCCGCATCCTCGCGTAAATCCCTGCTATCATGACCACCTCCCCCCGCAAACGCGAAACCCTGCTGCATCCCGAATACGGCCGGCTGCCGGCCCGCAAAGTCCTAGACTGCATCTTCGCGCTGGCACCGACCGGCAAAATCGCCCACTTCCACACCGAACAGGTCGAGAGCGCGGAAACCGACGGCGAAATCCTCCACGCCAAGACCGACGCGGCAGCCGCGGCCGGGCGCGAACGCTGCCAGGTGATCCCGCCGTTCGTGCGGGAGTTCGACCCGCCCGCGTTTCCCTCCATTGAAGCCCCGCGCTCATGAACGCCGCGGCCACGCTCAGCCCCGAACAGGCGCACGAGGCGCTGACGAGCGACCCGACCGCGGTGTACGTGGACGTGCGGACCGTCGCCGAGTTCGCGAAAGGCCACCCGAAAGGCCGCGTCGTCAACGTCCCGGTCGTCTTCTTCCATCCCCATACCGACGACGTGTTCCAGAACGAGAGTTTCGACCTCGTCATGGACCACGTCTGTTCCAAAGATACGCCGCTGATCGTCGGGTGCGAACGCGGCTCACGCGCCAGACAGGCCGTCGAACGGCTCTCGCAAGCCGGCTACACCAATCTGCGACTGATGGAAGCCGGCCACACCGGTTGGCAAGCCGCCCATCTGCCCACCACGACCGACAACCGCGACGGCATCAGCTACGTCTCCCTGCTGACCCCCGCCAAGCGCAAAGCCAACAAAGCCAAAAAAAAGAAGAAAAAGTCCGCCAAGTAGCCATTTCCATCTTCCCAGTGTTCCTTCATCCGGAGGGCAAACCCGGCCCCTGCAATTTGCTCTGATCCGACTCTCTTCTCGTCATTCCTGCGTCTCTTCATCGTCATTCCTGCGAAAGTAGGAATCCAGAGGGTGCGCGTCCCCCCTGCCAACTGTCGCCCCGGAGAGGGACGTCGCCCATGCTGACGCAAGACGAACGCGCCGCGGTGGTCACGGAACTCGCCGCGCGCCCCGGTCACGAGAAAGTCCGCACCCTGCTCCACCGCCTCATCGTGGATGGGCTCGGGGCGGAGAGCCGGGACATCGACTTCGAGCGGCGCGTCCCGGAGGTCCATGGGCGGATCGATGCCCTGCTGGGCCGCACCGTCCTAGAGTTCAAGTCCGACCTGCGCCGCGAACGCGGCACCGCGGAAGAAGAACTCACGCGGTATCTGACCGACCGTCAAGGCGCGACCGGCCACGACTACGTCGGGTTGGCGACCGACGGCGCCGACTTCGTCGCCTATTTCCTCAAGCACGGAGCCGTGGTCGAAGCCAGCCGCTATCATACCGACCCGCAGGTCCCGCGGGATTTGCTGGTCTGGCTGCAAAGCGCGATTGCCGTCGGCGAATCGCTGCGGCCCGACCCTCATACCATCATGCGCGAGTTCGGGAGCCACAGCATCGCCGCCCGCCGTGCCCTGGCCGACCTCGGCGTGGCCGCCGAAATAGACCGGCTGACCGAGCAACTCCTTGACGCCGCGGCGTAGGGGCTTCCTCACTCCCCCCCTGAAAAGGGGGCCAGGGGGGTTCGACCCGCCCTTGTACAGACAACTCCCTCCATCAGCCCTATCCCATCTTCCATCATTCTCCCTTCGATCTTTACCGACGGGCTGGGGCTTGACATGTTTCCATATTTCATTATTATTGGAAATATGGAGAACGAAAACGCCGTCAACGTGCTCGCCGCACTGGCGCAGGAGACCCGCCTCGCGATTTTTCGGCTGCTGGTGCGGGCCGGGAAGCCGGGGCTGGCCGCGGGGACCATCGGCGAGACGCTCGGCATTCCCGCGGCGACGCTCTCTTTCCATCTGAAGGAACTCAAACATGCGCAGGCGATTCGCTGCCGGCGCGAGGGACGCTCCCTCATCTACCGCGCCGACTTCAACACGATGACCGACCTGCTCGGTTTTCTGACCGCCCACTGCTGCCGCGGCATCGGCGACGAAGGCCCCGGGCCGGAAGGATGCGGCCCGGACTGTTGACCCCAACCTCTCACGAAGAAAGGAGCATCGTCATGCGATTCCAACTCGCGCTGAACGTCCGCGACCTCGACCGCGCGGTCGCGTATTACGCCAAACTCCTCGGCGCGCCGGTCAACAAGCGTCGGCCCGGCTATGCCAATTTCGCGGTCGACTCGCCGCCCATCAAGTTGGTCCTGTTCGAGAACCCCGACGCGACCGAGCGGCTCAATCACGTCGGCTTCGAGATGATGGAGGCGGACGAAGTCGAGTCGGCGAGGGTCCGGCTCGAAGGCGAGGGCTTGGCGGACCGCGTGGTCCAGGACGAGACCTGCTGCTACGCCAGGAAAAGCACGGTCTATTCCGAAGACCCGGAGGGCTTGCTGTGGGAGTTCTACAAGTACAAGGGCGATGCGGACTTCCTGCGCCCGCCGACGCGGGAGGACGTCGCCGTATCGTCCACGCAGCCCCAGGCGGCAAAGTCCGCCGAGTGTTGCCCCTAGGCGCAGATTCGGGGGATCAGCACTCCGGTCGTTGGGAGCGTCCCGGTTTGCGATTGGGAATTACATATGGCCCAACTCCCCCTCCGCCTTATCCCTTCTCCCTTCGGGAGAGGGTTAGAGCCTGCCCTGGACTTGATCCGGGGGGAGAGGGTCTGAAGAAAGCAAAGAGCCGGGTGTAGTGATGTGCGAAGGCCGAGGTAACAGCGGAGTTCGTTTCGATCCTTCGACAAGCTCAGGACACCGCAAGCTCAACGAACTTGGGAGGGGAAGAGGTAAGAAGGAGTCTCGGACATGAAGATCGTCAGTTTCAAGATCTGCCCGTTCGTACAGCGCGTGACGGCTCTTCTGGAAGCCAAAGGCGCCGGTTACGACGTCGAGTATATAGATCTCAGCAACAAGCCACGGTGGTTTCTGAACATCTCGCCTAACGGTCAGGTCCCCGTGCTGATGACCGATGACCAGCAGGTCTTGTTCGAATCGGATGCCATCGTGGAATATCTCGACGAAGTCGTCGGCCCCCCGATCTCGTCGAACGACCCGGTCAAGAAGGCCCAGGACCGCGCCTGGTCGGCCCTGGCGGCGAAGCATTACCTGGTGCAATGCAGCGCCCAACGCAGCCCCGACGCGCAAACGCTCGAAGAGCGGGCCGCGCACCTGTCAACGGCGTTCGGAAAGATCGAAGCACGGCTTGGCGAGGGTCGCTATGCGGATGGCGATGACATAGGCATGATCGACGTCGCCTGGCTGCCGCTGCTGCATCGCGCTTCGATCATCGAACGGCAATCCGGCTACGACTTCCTGCACGACTTTCCCAGAGTGAAACGGTGGCAACGGAACCTTCTGGCGACGGAAATTGCCGAGCAGTCCGTGTCGGAAGATTTCGAGGAACGATTCAACGCCTTCTATCTTGCGGAATCGACGTATCTCGGCCGACTCGCAAATAGAGAAGAATGGAGCGCCGTGTACCGGGAGCCCCGAATGCACGGCGGAAGACATGGCCCGCTGCGCCTGAACCCAGAGTTCTTCGGGAGCGCATCGGTTTGAAACCGGCCCCGCGTGGGTTTTCCATCCCCTTTTCCCTTGGAGGGAGAGGGCGAGAGCTTGCCCCGGACTGATCCGGGGGTGAGGGGGAAGGTGAAAGCCCGGCCCTGGGTGATATATCGTTGGGAGGAGGAAGGTGTCCTCTGGATTCCGGCTTGCGCCGGAATGACGAAGGGGCGCCGCAAAACTCATTGATCTTCCCACCCCCAAGTTCGTTGAGCTTGCGGTGTCCTGAGCTTGGTCCCTGAGCTTGTCGAAGGGTGTCGAAGGATCGAAACGAACCCGGATGTCACCTCGGCCTTCGCACCCTATCCCCCCCAGCCCCCTGACTGTTCGACAAGCTCATCCAAACAACAATACGTTCGAGACTCCCCTTCCTCGTTTCCTTATCCGGCATGTCCCCCGCTCGACTCCTCACCCGGTTTCTGCCGCTCTTCGCCATCCTCGTGACGGCCCTGCCCGCCTCCGCCCAGCCCGCGAACGACTACCGCTCCACCATTGAACGGCAGGAATCCGTCGTGCGCGATTTCCTGCGCGCCTTCGAGCGCGTGCAGGAACATCTGCACCCTGACCGGTTTCCGGCCATGCAGGCCGAACTCGCGGATATGTTCGGCACTCGCCTCGATCGGCTGCACACCGAGGCGAACACCCTCGCCCCGCCCCCACGCTTCCGCGACTTCGACCGGACATGGCGCGAGGCGGTCGGCTTGCTGGATACCGCCTACGGCGCGTTCACGCGGACCGACGCGGCGGGCTTCATCCCGGCGGTATTCCGCAGCCGCACGGCGTTCACCCGTGCATGCTATCTGTTGTACAAAGTGCGCCGCGAGACGCCGACGCTGCAACCCTTCTGGGGGGAGTCGGAAGAGGCGCCCTTCCCCGATGCGCCGCGGCCGGCCTCGGAATCGGCCCCGGAGGTCGGCATCGTCCACCGTCCTGCTTCGGGGACGCACGCCGGCTATGCCCTGTACGTGCCGGAGCAGTATGCGACGGACGGGAAGGACTCCGTGCCGTCTATCCCGGACCGCCGCTGGCCGCTGATCGTCGCCCTGCACGGCGCCGGCGGGTCGGGCGCCGACTATCTGCTGACGTGGCTGCGCCCGGCCAAACGGCGCGGCTCCGTCGTGCTGGCCCCGAATGCACACGGCCCGACCTGGGCCATCGAACGGCCCGAACGCGACGTGGTGTCGATCGGCGCCACGATCGCCGAGGTGCGCGAACGGTATGCGATAGACCCGGACCGGATACTCGTTACCGGCCTGTCGGACGGCGGCACGTTCACCTACGCCCTGGGCGCCCACCGTGCGCGGACGTTCGCCGCGCTGGCGCCGGTCGCCGCGGTATTGCCGCCCTGGCTTGACATGCAGCGCGCGCGGCAGTTGCCGGTGTTGATCGTCCACGGCGGCCGGGACTTCATCTTTCCGGTCGCCGCGGCCCGTCAGGCGAGCGCCACGTTACGCGAGGCCGGGTTCGTCGGCGTCACCTACCGGGAGTTGCCGGATTGGGGCCATGCGTTTCCGTATGCCATCAACGCGGACGTCGTGCTGCCCTGGTTCGAGGCGTTGTTTCAATGACGGCGCAAGCCGGGAGCAGGGAGAGAGTCCTCGAACCGCGGCATCGACGTCAGCCCCCCAATGACGAACCGAAACGTTGCGGAAGCGGGCCTTCTCTTGTAATCCTGCCCGCCATGTGAAAAATACAGGCACCCGATCATGCGAACCGAAAACTCTCCTCTCTCTCCGTTCCAGAAAACCCCCTGCGTGAGCAGGCCCATGCCGGCCGTGACGAGGCGGTCGGTGCTTCTCTCCGGGCTGGCCGGCCTGTTCGCTCTCCCCTGGCTGAAAATCCCGAACGCTTTTGCGGAGGACACCATGGCACAGATGACGTCCACAGAAGGGACAGGCGTGACCGATAGCGAGATCGTACTGGGGATGTCCGCGGCGTTTTCCGGCCCGTCCCGCGGCCTGGGAATCGAACTCTACCGCGGGGCCAATGCCTATTTCACGCACGTCAACCAGAACGGCGGCGTGCAGGGCCGCACCATCGCCCTGAAGACGTACGACGACGGCTATCAGCCCGACCCGTCCGTCAAGAACACCATGACCCTCATGTTGGAGGACAAGGTGTTCCTGCTGTTCGGGTACGTGGGCACGCCCACCGTCACCCGCGTGTTGCCCATGCTCAAGAAGTTCCAGGACCAGCGCGTCTATCTGTTCTTTCCGTTCACCGGCGCCCAGCCGCAGCGCGAGCCGCCGTACGGAGACTTCGCCTTCAACCTGCGCGCGTCCTACGCGCAGGAAACCGCGGGGCTGGTCGATAATTTCGTGCGCATCGGCAGACGCCGGGTCGCGGCGTTCTATCAAGCCGACGCGTACGGCCGCAGCGGCTGGGCGGGCATCCGCGAAGCCCTCAAGCGGCACGGGGAACAGATCGCCGGGGAAGCGACCTATCGGCGGGGCGAGAAATTCACCGGCAGCATGCGTTCCCAAGTCGAGATTCTGCAGGCGGCCAAGCCCGACGCCGTGATCTGCGTCGGGTCGTACGCGGCCTGCGCCGCGTTCGCGCGCGACGCCGTGGACCTCGGGTTGCGCGTGCCGATCGCCAACCTGTCCTTCGTGGGCAGCGAGAACCTTCTGAAGCTGCTCACCGAAGGACGCGACGACAGCCGGCGCTACACCGACCTGCTGGTCAATTCCCAGGTGGTGCCGAGCTACGAAGACATGTCCATCCCCGCGGTCGTAGAGTACCGCGAGATGATGCGGCGCTACGACCCGCAGGCGCCCGAGGATCTGGTGAAGGAGGAGTACACCCCCTTCCCCTACAGCTTCGTCGGCCTGGAGGGCTTTCTCGACGCCAAGCTGCTGGTCGAAATCCTGCGCCGCCTCGGGGACGCCCCCGCCCGCCACGACCTGGAGCGCGCCGTCTTCACGATCCGCGACCTCGACCTCGGGATCGGCGAGCCCGTCTCCTTCGGGCCGGATCGCCGCCAGGGGTTCCAGCGCGTCCACTACACCGTGGTGGACGGCGGTCGGTTCGTCACCCTGAAGGACTGGGAAGCCTGGTTTGCACGCGTATGAAAGTCCAGAAACTCTTCCAGAAGACGCTCTTCGGCATCTTCTCGCTGTTCGGCCTGATCGGGCTGTCCACGTCGATTCTGTGCGTCTATACCGTGGACACGCACCTGTCGCAGGAATACGAAAGCAACAGCCGGGATATCGCCAAGACCATCGCCGACTCCAGCGTGGACATTCTCCTGAATCGCGACTTGGCGACGCTCCAGTCGCTGATCGACCAGTTCGTCGACATTCAGGGCATCGAGTATATCTACATCACGGACGAGACCGGAGAATTCCTCGCCCACACCTTCGTCCCCGGCATCCCCGAGGAGATCCGCACCGCGGACCCGTTCGATACCGCCACCGTCGAGCGCACGCTGCCCGGCATGGGTGATTTCGTGGAGGTCGGCAGCCCGATTCTGGCCGGCGTGGCCGGCGCGGTGCACGTGGGCATGGACACCGGCCTGATCGCGCTGAAGATTCAGCGGGCCATCGGGCAACAGGTCTATCTGATCTCCATCATCCTCGTGGCCGGCGTGTTCGCCGCGCTGTGGTTCGTCAATTTGGCGGCCAAGCCGCTGGGCGAGCTGCTCGCGTACGCCGTGGGCGTGGCCCGCGAGCCGGACGGTCGGGCCGACGCCCCCCTACTCGCGCGCAACGACGAGATCGGCGATCTCGCCCGGCTCTTCCGGCACGCCGCGGACCGCGGCGTGCCGCAGCCCGCCTCCCCGGGAAACGAAAGCTGATTCCTGCCCCCACGGGCCGTTTCACGGGTCAGACCTCCGCACAGCCGAACGGGAAACGTCATGTCGCGCTGGCTCGTCGCGGTGTTCTGCGTCGTCCTGCAACTCTGTTTCGGGACGGTGTATGCGTGGAGCTTCTTTCAGAGTCTGCTGGTCCGGCAACTCGGCTGGTCGTTCACGGAAACGGCCTGGGCGTTCAGTATCGCCATCTTCTCCCTGGGCGCCTCCGCGGCCGTGGCGGGCGCCCTGCTGCCGCGCGTCGGCCCGCGGCGGCTGGCGCTGGCCGGCAGCGTGATGTTCTCGGGCGGCTACATGATCGCGAGTCTGGCCCTGCATCTGGACCTGCTCACCCTCTTCTACCTCGGATTCGGCGTCATCGGCGGCGCCGGCATCGGCCTCGGCTACGTGACGCCCGTGGCGACCGCGGCCAACTGGTTCCCGGACTACAAGGGGCTGGTGACCGGCATCGTGGTGATGGGCTTCGGCGTGGGCGCGCTGCTGTTGAGCATGGTGCTGGCGCCCGTGCTCCTGCTGTACGCCGACGGGAACCTGCCCCGCGTGTTCCTGTGGCTCGGCATCATCTTCGCCTGCGTCCTGATTCCTTCCAGCCTGGCGCTCAGCAATCCCCCGCCCGCGGCCGACGCCGCGGCGCAGAGCCGGGGCGGGGCAGCCGCGGAATCCGACGAATCCGAGTCCGCGGCCCCCTACATGCGGTCCGGGGAATTCGTCACCATGTGGATCGTCTTCTTCTTCAACATCGCCGCGGGGATCTCCGTCATCAGTTTTCAGTCGCCGCTCCTGCAGGAAGTCTGGGGGTTCGCCGACCCGTTGATAGACCCGGCTACATTGGCCGAGTACGGGGCGACGCTGATCGCCGTCAGTTCGCTGTGCAACGGCATCGGCCGGCTGTTCTGGGGCCTGTTGTCGGACCGTATCGGTCGCGTGCGGGTCTTCAGAATCCTGCTCGCCAGCCAGATGATCGTGTTCGGCGTGCTGATGACGGAACGCAATCCGTGGGTCTTTTCCGCGCTCGTGTGTTACGTGCTGCTCTGCTTCGGGGGCGGCTTCGCGACCATGCCGTCCTTCGTGCTCGACGTGTTCGGCGTCAAGAAGATGTCCACGATCTACGGCGCCATGCTGACGGCCTGGGCCGCGGCCGGCATCTTCGGCCCGGTGTACGTCGGCTACCTGAAGGACAGCTATCCCGACCGCGCGGTGATCTACTGCTTTCTGGTCGGCGTGCTGATGTTGGGGCTCGGCTACGTCTTCTCGTATCTGTTGAACGACGGTCGCATGCGCCTCGGCCGCCCGACCATCGACAGCACCCTGCGCCGCTACGGCGTCTCCCCCGCCCCGCCGAACTGAGGCGCGAGCCTCGCCTTCCCCTCCATCCCCCCGGGTCACGTCCCGGGCAAGCAGGATGTCGTAGGGGCGACGCATGCGTCGCCCTTCCGATCAGAGAAGGCGGACGCCCGGTTCCAGGGAATCGAGAGCGGAGGGGCGAAAGATTTTTCGTCCCTCAGACCGCGGTCTGCGGTTCGTGGGCAGCGACCGGTCCGGGAGGCGGACGCAGTGGATCGATGGGGAATTACAGACTTGAAGATCCCACCCGGTCGTCATTCCCATCAAAGCGGGAATCCAGAGGATGGATACCGGCTTCCGCAGAGGCGTCCCCACTCGTCGCCCCGGCGTCCCCCTCGTCACCCCGGCGAAAGCCGGGGTCTAGGGGAAAGGTGTCCTCTGGATTCCGGCTTTCGCCGGAATGACGAAGGGGGGTGGTTCACGTTCCCGGGTATCGAGCCGAACGGGGTGCGGGAGGGCGACGCATGCGTCGCCCCTACGAAGGGGGCGCCGATGCGCGGGGACGGAAAATCACCGCTTCGGGCCGATTGCCCGCAGGGTGCAGACCGCATTGAAGGGGGTGTAGGGGCGAAAAATGTTTCGCCCCTCCCCGTGGGATGGACCGGTCACTACCAGCAGAGATGGCCGTAGAGGGCGACTTGGTGCTCTGCGCTGCCGCCGTGCGTGGTGCGTTCGCCCTCGACGCTCAGGTCGATCCACTCGCCGACGGCGAGGCTGCCGCCCAGCCGCACGCCGCGACTGTCCGGCCCGGCCAGCGAGACGCCGCCATAGGTCGTCAGCAAGCCCACGCCCTCGTGCGTCACGAGGCCGTAGCCCACGTCCAACTCGACCGAGGCCGGCGCCAGGCCCGGCGCGGTCTCCGGGTCCGTCTCCTCGCCGGTGCGCAGCGCCTCCGCGCTGCCCCACATCTGCTCCACCTGACTCGCTTCCGCGCCCCAGATCGGCGCCAGCGACAACCACAGGCCACGCTGCTCCGCGCCCGGGTCCAGCTTCAGCGTCAGGCTGGCGCCCCATTCGTCGAACGCCGACTTCTGGTGCGCCAGCAGGTAGCGGCCCCGCGCTGCGATGCCCAAGCCCAGCTTGGTATGCGCGTACTCGAAGCCGCCGCCCAGCTCCGCGCCCACGCCCGTCTCCGCCTTGCCCCCGTCCCAGCGGCCCCCGATCTCGAAGATCGGCGTCAGGTGCGATTCCTCCGACAGCGCCCAGGCCGTGCGGCCTTCCAGCATCAGGCGCACCCGTTGCGCGTCGCCGGCCGTCGTGGGCAAGCCGTCCTCGGAACCCGCTTCCAGTTCGGTCAGGAAGGCGTCCGCCTTCAGCGCCAACTCGATCCGCCGCCACGTCAGCAACTCCTGCCGCGCGCCGACCGCCGCCATCAGCATCTCCAGATCGGTCTTCACCTCGCCGGCTTCGTCCGTCAGGTCGACGTCACCCCAGCCCGCGCCCAGCAAGCCCCAGACACCGAGACCGGGCCGCGGGGTCCAGTGCGCGTAGGGCAGGACGCTGGTCAACGTAACGTCCACGTCGCCCTTGGTGACGTCCGTCGTCTCGTAGTCCACGTCGCCGCGGCTGTGCGCCACGGCCAAGCCGAGCAGCACGTTCGGCTGCAGGCGGTAGTCCAGGCCGAGATAGCCGGTGAACACGTCGCCGGCCATGCTGAAATCGTCCTTGGGCCGGCCGTTGAAGCCGCTGGCGGTGCCGCGACCCCACAGCGTCCACGCCGCGGCCTCGGCCCGGGCCGCGGTGTCCACCGCGGCCACCGCAGCGGCCGACTCCTCGGAGACGCCCGCCGGCTCGGATGGGGCGTCGGGCAGCGGCTCGCGGCTCAGCGGAATCTCGAATTCGCTCTGCGACATGAGTTCCGCGCCCGAGACCCGCCGGAACTGCACCGGCATGCGCCACGTCCCCGCGGCGAACGCCTCCGGCGTGGCGGCATGGGCGCGGTCGAAGCCCCGTTGCGCCAGCCCTTCGCCGTAGCCCGCCAAGCCGGGAAGCGGGCCGGAGTCGAAGTAGGTATCGCCGGCCGGGTTCTCCCACGCGGAGGGGCGCCCTCCCCCTAACCCCCTCCCAGAGGGAGGGGGAACTGAACCTCCCCACGCCGCGCCAGCCTCTAGCCCCTCCCCGGTCCCTGAGCCTGTCGAAGGGAAGGGAGAGGAGATCGAAGGGATCCCGCCCGCAAGGTTGGGGATACCCCAGCCCGCAGCCGCCGGGCCTTCCAATCCCGGCCCTGCCGGGGCGGCGAAGGCGCCCGGCGCGTCCCAGGCGCTTAGTGGCGCCGTGGGGGCATGCGGGTCGCGCAGGTGGCGCGTCAACGCGCTCCACGCCGCGCCGCGGACGTGGCCGAAGCGGTCGTCGCCGCCTTCCAGCGGGGAGCCGACTTCCACGCCCAACGCCCGCGCCACGCCATACGCTACGCGCGAGGCATGGCGCCAGCGGCCGGTCTGCGCGTCGCGCTGCACGGTCAACGCCTGTCCGCCCAGCATCGCCTGCGTCGCGCCCGGTTGCCGCTGGAAGCGATCGCCGATCACGTCCACCGCGTCCGTGGCCAGCGTGCGCCCCACGCCGGCCAACGCCATTCCCAGCCCCCGCTTCCGCGCCCGCGGCGCGTCGTCGTCTTCGATCGTCCCGGTCGCCGTGGGCGTCGCCAGTTCCGCGAAGACGTCGCCCGGCAGCGTCGCCGTCACCGTGAACGTCTCGGCCGGCTCGACCCGCGGGTCGTCGAGGGTCCGCACCCGCAGCGTGCCCGCGGTCGTCCCCGCCGGCAGCGTCAGCGTCCGCGCGGATTCCGCGACGTAATCGGCGCCCGGGGTCGCGCTGCCCGGGCTCCCCGCGCTCCACGTCAGCGGCACATCGGCCGGCATGGGCCGCGACAGCGTCACCGTGAACTCCACCGCGGCGCCTTCCAAGCCGGCCGCATCCGCGATCGTCACCCGCGCCGGGCGCTGTACCACCGCCAAACTGAACTCCAGGGTAGCCGCGTCGCCGTCGACGTCCGTCGCCGTCAGCGTGTACGTCGTGGCCGCCTGTTCCACGGTCGGCGTGCCGGCGATCGTGCCACCGGACACCGTCGGATCGGCCGGCGCGGTATAGGTCAGGCCGGCCGGCAATTCCGGCGTCGGCGGCGCGTAACGCAGCGGGCCGTCCCCACCCTCGGCCGGGGGCAGTCCCAGCGGCGGGATCGGAACGTCCAGATCGTACTCTTGCGGTTGGACCGCCGCCCCGCGGAAGGTCGGCCGCGCGTTCGCATAGCCCGCGGCGAACGGTGAGAACGCCGTCACCCCCGTCGCGCACACCTGCCCCGCCGTTTCCGTCGAGTCAGGGACCTGCTCCCACCGCCCGCCTGCGTAATGGAGCAACAGGAGCCTTCGCCCGGCCGCTGCCGTGCGTAAGGCCGCGGGGATCGGCAGACACATCTCGATCCCGCCGGCCGGCACCGGATCGACGGTGACGTCCACCACGGACCGGGCCGCGGCATCCGGGCCGAATCCGAACCGGCCGCGGGCGAGCGGCACGTCCGCGGCCGGCGGCCCCAGCGTCACCGTCACGGCCCGGTCCAGCGTGGCCGGCAGCACGAGCTCGACGCCGGCGCGCGTGCCCGGCTGCATCGTGACCGTCACCGGCTGCCCGTTCACGGTGTACGTCGTCGTCCCCTCGCGCGGCACCAGCCGGCGGGTCTCGGTGACCGTCAGCGTGAAGGTCAGCGTGGCCGCGTCGCCGTCCGCGTCCGTCGCGGTCAGCGTGTAGGTCGTCTCGGCCTGGAGTTCGGTCGGCGTGCCGGCGATCTCCCGGCGGGCGGCGTCGAAGCTGAGCCCCGCCGGCAAGGCCGGCGTCAGCGCGTAGCGCAGCGGGGCGTCGCCGCCCGTGGCCGCCGGCAGTTGCAGCGCGACGATCGCGTCGCCCTGCCGGTACTGCTGCGGCTCCACCGCGGCGTTGCCGAACGTGGGCCGCCCGTCCGTCGGCGCCGGCGGAGTCGCCACCGGCTGCGCCAGGCGGAAGCGCAGCGTCGTCATGTCCCCGTCCGCGTCCGTCACCGTCAGCGTGTATTCATGGGTCGGCAGCGCGCCGGTCGGCGTGCCGCCGATCGTGCCGCCGTCCGCATACGTGACCGCCCCCGGCATCCCGCTCGGCACCGGCGGCGTATAGACCAGTCCCTCCGGCAAGGCCGGCGTCAGCGCGAACGCCAGCCGCCCGTCGCCCCCGCTCGGCGCCGACAACCGGTACGGCGTCCCCGGCTCGTAGCGCGGCGCCGGCGCGGCGAACGTCGGCGCCGCGTTCGCCGCCACCGTCACGCTCACCGTCTGTTCGGCCGTATCCCCGTCCGCGTCCGTGGCCGTGTGCGTATAGACCGCGGCCGCCATCGCCGCGGTCGCCGCGCCCACGATGCGCCGCGTCGGCCCGTCGTACGTCAGCCCGGCAGGCAAGGCCGGCGCCAGCGTATAGGTCAGCGGCGGATTGCCGTCCGTGGCCGCCGGCAACTGCACCCGCACGCGCTGCCGCGCCTTGTACTCCTGCGCCGGCAGCGTGGCCGCGGCGAACGTCGGCGTCACGTCCGGGCCCGGCGCCGGGTTCGCGAGGGGGGTCGTGTCCAGCACGTCCACCGCCAGCGCCCGCGTCACCCCGCCGTAGTCCGCGCCCGTGGCCGTGTGCGTCAGCGTCGCGGCCTCGTCGAGCGTGTCCGCGTCCGGGGCCGCGTGCACCGTCACCGTCTGCGCCGTGTTCCAGCCGTTCGGCGTGAAGCTCAACCACAGCGTCTCCACCGCGGTCCCCTGCCCCGCCCCTTGCAGCGCGAGGGCCGCGTGGTCGCTGTCGATGCGCACCGCCACGTCCCCCGTCGGCTGCGTGTTCAGCGCCAGCGCGTACGTGGCCGTGTCGTCTTCGTTCACGCCCAGGGACGTCGGGTTCGGCACCAGCCCCCGTTCGTCGTCGTCCGTCACCGTCACCGTGACGGCCGCCACGCGCACGTCCGCGTATTCCGCGGCCCCCGTCGTCAGCCCGTGCGTCAGCGTCACCCGCTCGTCCGCCCCGTCGAAGTCCGCCTGCGCGGCCGCGGTCACCGCCTGCGCCGTGGCCCAGGTCGCCGCGGTGAACGTCAGTGCCGCCGGCGTCCGGCTCACCGCGGCCGCGTCGCTGCTCGTAATCCCCACCGTCACCGGCCCCGTCGGCGCCGCGTCCAGCACCAGGGTATAAGGCAGGCTCGCCGGCGTGCCCTCCTCGCGCAGTTCCAGGCCGGTCGCGCTCACCGTCACGCCGGCGGTCTGCGCGTCCTCCACCGTCACCCGCACGTCCACCGCCGACAGCGTCGTCGGGTAGTCGGTCGCCCCGCTGCCCGTCACCGTGTGGCGCAGCGTCGTCTCGTCGTCCGCGGCGTCCGCGTCCGCGACCGGCGTGACCGTCACCGTCTGCGCCGTGTTCCAACTGTTCGCGTCGAAGGTCAACGCGGTCGGGCTCACGCCGACGTCCGGGTTGGGCGTGGGCTCGGCGATCCCCACCGTCACCGGGCCGCCCGGCCGCGTGTTCAAGCGGACCGTGTACCGCGCGGTCGGCGTGTCGCCCCCCGCCGGCTCCGCGACCGTCAGCGCGGCCGTGCTCACCCGCAACCCCGCGCTGTCGTCGTCCGTCACGTCCACCGTCAGGGCCGCGCTCACCGGGGGCGTGGCCGGATAGTCCCCGCCCACCGCGGTGTGCGTCAGCGTCGCGCGTTCGCCGGTGCCGTTGGTGTCGTCGCGCGCGGTCGCGGTCACCGTCCGCGCCGTGTTCCAACTGCTCGCCGTGAAGATCAGCCGCGCCGGGGCGGCGGTGACCGCGTCGGCATGGCTGTTCGTGAGCGTCACCGTCACGTTCCCGCCCACCGGCTGCGTCGCCAGCCGCACCGTATATGGCGCGGCGTGATCGGCGTGCGCGGCGTCCTCGTACACCGCCAGCGGCCCGGCGTCCTCCAGCGGCGTGGCCGGGTCCGCGTCCAGCCTCACCCCGCGCGCGTCGTCATCGACGACCGTGAAGCTCAGGCTCACCGCGGCCAGCCCGGCGTAGTCCGCGCCGCCCGGGGTGTGCGTCAGCGTCACCGCGTCGTCGGCCCCGTCGGCATCGTGCCCCGCGGCGACCGTCACCGCCTGCGCCGTGTTCCAGCTGCTCGCGTCGAACCGCAACGTCACGCTCTCCGCCGCGGCCTGCGTGCCCGTCGCGACGGTCACGTCTCCGTTGTCGCTCCGCACGCCGACCGTCACAGTGCCGCCGCTCGGCTGCGTCGTCAGCGCCACGGTATAGGTCTCCGCGGTCTGCTCCCCGAGCCCGTCCCCCGTCAGCCCCGCGGCGCTCACGCTCAGGTTCGGACTGTCGTCGTCCGTCACCGTGACCGTCACGTCGTCCACCTCGGTCACGCCCGAATAGTTGGCGACACTCAGTTCCAGCGTCTCCGTCTCGTTCTGCGTGTCGTTATCGTGCCCCGCCAGCACCGTCACCGTCTGCGCCGTGTTCCACGCCGTGGTCGCAAACGTCAGGCTCAACGTCATGTTGCCGGCCGTGCCGTTGGCCGTCACCGCGCTGGCGTCGTTGGCGTTGTCCACGCCGACCGTCACGGTGCCGCCCGGCTGCGTGGCCAACACCACCGTGAACGTCGCCCCCGTCGTATCCTCCTCCGTCACGCTCACCGACGTCGGGGCCACCGTCACGCCCGCGGTGTCGTCGTCCGTCACGGTCACCGTCACGCTCTCCCCCGCCCGCGGCGCGGCATAGGCGAAATCGCTGTCGCCGCTCGCCGTGGTATGCGTCAGCGTCACCGTCTCGTCGTCCCCGTCGTCATCGTGCCCCGCGGCCACGGTCACCGTCTGCGCCGTGTTCCACGCCGCCGCGGCGAACGTCAGCGACAGCGTCGCGTCGGCCGCCGTGCCGTTGGCCGTCACCGCGCTGCCGTCGTCGGCGTTGTCCACGCCGACCGTCACCGGCCCGCCCGGCCGCGTGTTCAGGCGCAGCGTGTACGTCTTCGCGGCGCCCTCCTCCGCCAGCGCCAGCGCGGTCGGCGTCACCAGCAGGCCCGGGGTGTCGTCGTCCGTCACGGTCACCGTCACCGCGGCGACCGTCTCCGCGGCGTAGTCGCCCGCGGCCACGGTCGTCAGCGTGTGCGTCAGCG
The DNA here is from genome assembly GCA_965200125.1 of uncultured Binatia bacterium (SeqCode). Lineage (GTDB taxonomy): Bacteria > Desulfobacterota > Binatia > Bin18 > Bin18 > Bin18. Next base: position 1,307,916 of record OZ241332.1, read on the forward strand.
TCACCGTCTCGGTGGTCGCGTCCAGGTCGTCCGGCTTGCCGGCCACGGTCACCGTCTGCGCCGTGGCCCAACTCGCCGGCGTGAACACCAGCGGCCCGGTCGGCGCCAGGTCCACCCGGTCCGGCGCGTCCGCCGCGGCGATCGTCACGTTCCCGCTCGGCTGCGACGTCAGCACCACGGCATAGGCCGCGGTGGTCGTCGTGCCGTCCTCCGACACGCTCAGCGTCGTGGCCTGTGTCCCGCTCATCGTCAGGTCCGTGTCCACAGTCACGCCCTTCGCGTCGTCGTCGGTGATGGTGAACGTCAGCGTGCCCGGACTCAGAATCACGTAATCTGCGGTGTCCTCCTCGTCGTTCGGGTCCGGGGTGCTCGTGTCCAGCCGGTAGTCCAGCCCCAGCGTGAGCGTCTTGTCCGCGGCGTCCACCGCGTTGTCCAGCAAACTCAGCGCCACGCAGGTCCGGCGCGTGGCCGCGGCGAACGGCCCGACGTCCCGGTCGAGCGCCGTATAGTCCGTGCCGGCGACCGCCGCGGTGCCGTCCGTGGCGGTACCGTCCGCGGTCCGCAGCCGCAGGCTGAAGGTCTGGGGCAGCGCCTCGCTGTTCGGCGGGTTCGTCACGGCCACGCACACGCTGGCCGTCCCCGCGTTCTCGGCCGCGCTCTGCGTCTCGCTCTCGAAGCCCACGACGACTTCGTCGTCCGTCACGTTCACCGTCACGTCGGCGACGCTCACCGCGGCGTAGTCGCCCCCCGCGGCGGTCGTCAGCGTGTGCGCCAGCGTCACGCTGACGTCGTCGGTGTCGGCGTCGTGCGTGCCGGTCACGGTCACCGTCCGTGCCGTTGCCCAGGCCGTCCGCGCGAACGTCAGCGCGGCCGGGGCCAGGCTCACCTTCTGCGGCGTGGCCGCCAGCGCGATGGTGACGGGGGCCGACGGCTGAGTGTCCAGGACGAGCGTATAGACGCCCGTGGCCCCCTCGGTCACGGCCAGCGCCGTCGTCTGCGCGTCGTTCGTCGTCAGGTCCGTGTCCACGGTCACGCCCACCGTGTCGGCGTCCGTCACCGTGACCGACACCGCGGCCACGCTCGTGCCGTGGTAGTCGCCGCCGCTATCCGTCGCCAGCCTGTGCGCCAGGCTGACCGCGGTGTCCGCGGCGTCGGCGTCCGTCTTCCCGCTCACCGTCACCGTCCGGGCCGTGTTCCAGGTCGTGGCGTCGAAGGTCAGCCCGCCCGGGGCGACCGCGACCACGTCCGGCGTCGCCGGCACGTCCGGGGTGATCGTCACCGCGCCGCTCGGCTCGGTGTCCAGGACCACCGTGTACGTGTCCGTCGTGGTGGTTCCGTCGTCCGAGACGGTCAGCCCCGTGCTGTCCACCGTGGCCGGCGTGCTCGGGTCCGTGTCCACGGTCACGCCCACGGTGTCGTCGTCCGTCACGGTCACGGTCACGTTCACCGCGGCCAGCGTGGTCGGGTACGCCGTCGCGTCCCCGCTTCCGTGCACCGTGTGCGCGACCGTCACCGTCGCACCCGTCGCGTCGTCGTCGGCCGCCGCGGTCGCCGTCACGGTCTGCGCCGTGGCCCAGGTCGCCGCGGTGAACGTCAGATCCCGCTGCCGCCGCGTGGCGTCCGCGTCCACCTCCACCGCGGCGTCGCCGCTCGCCACGCGCACCGTCACCGGCCCGCCCGGCTCCGCGCCCAACCGCACCGTGTAGCTCTTCGCCCCGTCCGTGGCGTGTTCCTCTTCCAGCGCCAGCGTCGTCTGCGCCCCGTCCGTCCCCGCGTCCGTGTCCACCACCAGCCCCGCGGTGTCGTCGTCGCGCGTCGTCACCTGCGTACTCGTGTGCGTCGCCAGCCCGGTGTACGCATCGCCGGCCACGCCGTCCGGGTCCAGGTGGACCGCATACGTCTGGTCCCCGTCGTCCAGGTCGTCGTCCACCCCCGCCACCGTCACCGTCTGCGCCGTGTTCCAACTGCCCGTGCCGAACGTCAGACTCGCCGGCGCGGCCGTCCCCTCGCCCGTATCCTGGCTGGCGACCGACACGGTGACCGCCGCGGTCGGCTCGGTCGCCAGTTGCACGTCGAACAGCGCGACCGTCGCCCCATCGCCCGTCGCCTCCGTGGCGGCGCCCGTCACCCCGCTCACCGTCAGCGCCGCGGTGTCGGTGTTGGTGGCGGTGTCGTCCTCGTTCGTCAGCGATACGTCCTGCGCTGCCACGCTGCCGTACACCGGGTCCGTGCTCGCCGGCGTGAGCCGCACGGTATAGGCGACGTTCCCGTCGTCGATGTCGTCGTCCACCCCCGTCACCGTCACCGTCTGTGCCGTGTTCCAACTGCCCGTGCCGAACGTCAGACTCGCCGGCGCGGCCGTCCCCTCACCCGTGTCCCGGCTCGCCACCGACACGGTCACCGCCACGCTCGGCGCGCTGAGCAACGCGACCGTGAACGTGGCCGCGTCGCCCGCCTCCGTCGTGTTGCCCGAGACCGCCCCCAGGTCCAGCCCGCCGTCGTTGTCCGTCACCGTCACCGTGACGTCATCGACCGTGCTCACCCCCGTGTAGTTGGTCACCCCCAGCGTCAGCGTCTCCGTCTCGTTCGCCACGTTGGCGTCGTTCCCCGCCAGCACCGTCACCGTCTGCGCCGTGTTCCAACCGCTCGTGCCGAACGTCAGGCTCAACGTCGCGTTGCCGGCCACGCCGTTGGCCGTCACCGCGCTGGCGTCGTTGGCGTTGTCCACGCTGACCGTCACGGTGCCGCCCGGCTGCGTGGCCAATACCACCGTGAACGTCGCCCCCGTCGCGTCCTGCTCCGTCACGCTCACCGACGTCGGGTCCACCGTCACGCCCGCGGTGTCGTCGTCGCGCGTCGTCACCCGCGTACTCGTGTGCGTCGCCAGCCCGGTGTACGCATCGCCGGCCACGCCGTCCGGGTCCAGGTGGACCGCGTACGTCTGGTCCCCGTCGTCCAGGTCGTCGTCCACCCCCGCCACCGTCACCGTCTGCGCCGTGTTCCAACTGCCCGTGCCGAACGTCAGACTCGCCGGCGCGGGCGTCCCCTCCCCCGTATCCTGACTCTCCACCGACACGGTGACCGCCGCGGTCGGCTCGGTCGCCAGCTGCACGTCGAACAGCGCGGCCGTCGCCCCATCGCCCGTCATCTCCGTGGCGGCGCCCGTCACCGCGCTCACCGTCAGCGCCGCGGTGTCGTCGTCCTCGTTCGTCAGCGACACGTCCTGCGCCGCCACGCTGCCGTACACCGGGTCCGTGCCCGCCGGCGTGAGGCGCACGGTGTAGGCCACGTTCCCGTCGTCGATTTCGTCGTCCTGCCCCGTCACCGTGACCGTCTGCGCCGTGTTCCACGTCGTGCCCGTGAACGTCAGACTGCCCGGCGCGGCCGTCCCCTCGCTCCCGTCCTGGCTCGCGACCGTCACGGGGACCGCCACGCCCGGCGCGCTCTGCAACGCGACCGTGAACGTGGCCGTGCCGCCCCCTTCCGTCGTGTTGCCCGACGCCATGCCCAGGTCGAACCCGCCGTCGTCGTCGCGCACGGTCACGGTCGCGGTCACCGCGGCCAGCGAGGTCGGGTACGACGTCGCGTCCCCGCTGCCGTGCACCGCGTGCGACAGCGTCACGGTCTCGCTCTCCGTGTCCGCGTCGTCCGCGGCGGTCGCCGTGACCGTCTGCGCCGTGTTCCACGTCGTGCCGGTGAACGTCAGGTCCCGCTGCTGCCGGGTGGCGTCCGTGTCCACCTCCACCGCGGCGTCGCCGCTCGTCACGCGCACCGTCACCGGCCCGCCCGGCTGCGCGTTCAACCGCACCGTATAGGGCCGCGCGTGGTGCGTGTGCGCGGACTCCTCGTACAGCGTCAGCGTCGTCTGCGCCCCGCCCGTGTCCGCGTCCGTGTCCACCACCAGCCCCGGCGGGTTGGCGTCCGTCACCGTCACGGCCACGTCGTCCGCGCTCTGCGCCGTGGCGATGACGTAGTCCGCGTCGCTGCTCGCCGCGGTGTGGCGCAGCGTCGCCGTTTCGTCGCGTCCGTCGGCGTCGGCCGGGGCGCGCACCGTCACGGTCTGCGCCGTGTTCCACGCCCCCGCGGCGAACGTCAGCGTGCGCGTCTGCCGCGTCGTGTCCGTGTCCACCTCGGCCGCGGCGTCGCTGCTCGTCACCGTCACCGTCACCGGCCCGCCCGGCCGCGAGGTCAGCGCGAGCGTATAGGTCCCGCTCGTCCCCTCCGGCACCGTCAGCCCCGTGCCGGCCGCGCTCACCGTCAACCCCGCGCTGTCGCCGTCCGTGACCGTCACCGCCACGGCCGACACCGTCGCCCCCGCGTAGTCGCCGTCGGCCGCGGTCGTCAGCGCGTGCGTCACGGACACCGACTCGTCGTCGACGTCGTCGTCCGGCTCGCCGGTCACCGTCACGGTCTGCGCCGTATCCCACGTTCCCGTGGTGAACGTCAGCGCGGCCGGCGCCACGTCCACGTCGGCCGGGTCGGCCGGCGTGACCGTCACCGCCCCGGACGGTTCGGTCTTCAGCACCACCGTGTACTGCGCGACGCCGCCGTCCTCCGCCACGCTCAGCGCCGTCGTCTGTGCCCCGCCCAGCGTCAGGTCCGTGTCCACCGTCACCCCGACGTCATCGTCGTCGTCCACCGTCACGGCCACCGCCGGCACGCGCGCCGGCTGGGCGGTGTGCAGGCCGTGGTAGCCGCTGTCGGCGTCGCTCGTCACGGTGTGCGTGAGTGACGCGGTGTCGTCGCGCCCGTCGTCGTCCTCGCCCGCGCTCACCGTCACGGTCTGCGCCGTGCCCCACGTCGTGCCCGTGAACGTCAGCACGCCCGGGGCGCGGGTGACGTCGTCCGTGGCGGCCCCGTCCACCACCGTCACCGTCACCGGCGCGCTCGGCAGCGTGGCCAGGGCGACCGTGTACGTAGCGGTGGCGTTTTCATCCACGGTCAGCGCCGTCTGCGCCCCGTTCATGTCCGCGTCCGTGTCCACCACCAGCGCCGGATTGTCGTCGTCCGTCACGGTGACCGTCACCGCGGTCTGCGTCCCGGTCGTCTCGTTCAGGGGCGAACCGGCCCCCCAATAGAGCGAGTATTTCACGGTCAGGGTCTCGTCCTCCGTGTCGTCGTCATCCAGGGCCTTGACGGTCACCGTAGTCACCGCGGTCTTCCAGAACTGCGGTCGGATTACGCGGCTCCATTGCGAGGGATGCACTCTGCCGTTCGCCGAAAGACCGGAGTCCGGATGGATCCCGACGGAGACCTGCTCGGGAGGCTCCGCGGTCAGCCTGAAGGTGAACGTCTTGCCGGTGGTGTCCCCCTCGGTGACGGTCAGCGAGGTCGGGTCGAACGTCACGCCGCCGGTGTCGTCGTCGATGGTCTTCACGGACACGGTGACCGCGTCCAGCGCCTCGTACTCGGCGGCGCCCGTATCGTCCTGGGGCGTGTCCAGTTCGACGTCATAGGTCTGGTCCCCGTCGTCCAGGTCGTCGTTCGCCCCCGTCACCGTCACCGTCTGCGCCGTGTTCCAACTGCTCGCGTCGAACGTCAGATTCCCCGGTGCGGCCGTCCCCTCGCCCGTGTCCTTGCTGGCGACCGTGATGGTCACCCCCGCGGTCGGCTCCGTATCCAGCTGCACGTCGAACACGGCGACCGTGGCGGTGTCGCCCGTCGCCTCCGTGGCGTCGCCCGTCACGTCGCTCACCGTCAACCCCGCATCGTCGTCGTCCTCGTTCGTCAGCGACACGCTGCCCGCCGCGGCGGCGCCGTACGTGGAGTCCGTACTCGCCGGGGTGAGCCGCACGGTGTAGGCCACGTCCCCGTCGTCGACCTCGTCGTCCTGCCCCGTCACCGTGACCGTCTGCGCCGTGTTCCACGCCGCGGCGGCGAACGTCAGACTCGTCGGGGCCGGCGTCCCTTCCGTCCGGCCGCCGACGGCCGGGCTGGTCGCCGACACGGTCACCGCGGCGCTCGGCCTGCTGAGCAACGCGACCGTGAACGTGGCGGTGCCGCCGGCCTCCGTGGTGTTGCCCGACGGCGTGCCCAGGTCCAGCCCGCCGTCGTCGTCCGTCACCTGCACCGTCACGTCGACCGCGGCCAGCGTGGTCGGGTACGCCGCCGTGTCCCCCGTCCCGCTCACCCGGTGCGCCAGGGTCACGGTCTCGCTCTCCGTGTCCGCGTCGTTCCGCGCGGCCGCGGTCACCGTCTGCGCCGTGTTCCACGTGGTCGCGGTGAACGTCAGCGCGGTCGGCGCCGCATCGACCGCGTCCGTGGCGCTGTTGGTCACGCGGACCGTCACCGCCCCGCTCGGCGGCACGTTCAGGCGCACGGTATATGGCTTCGTCCGGTCCGCGTGGCCGGGCTCTTCACGCAGGGACAGCGCCGTCGGGCTCACCACCAGGCCGGGGGGCATCGTGCGCACGGTGACCGACGCGGAGGCCGGGCCGTCGTCGGCGTGGGTGCGCGTGGCGATCACCCGCACGGTATATTCGGTGCCGGGCCGCAGACCCGTGACGGTATGGGACTGGCCGGTTCCCGTCACGCTCGTGACGCTGTCCTCCCGCGTGGCGTCCCAGGACTGGCCGCCCGTGCGCCACTGCACCTTGTAGCCCGTGGCGTCGGCCGCGGACGTCCACGTGACCGCGAGTTGCAGCGCGCCGGGGGTCACCGCCACGTTCACGGGTCGGCCGGGCGGCGACGCCACGGGCGTGCCGGTGCGCGCCGCGGAGACGACGGGGTCGGCATTGGTGCGCGTGGCTTCGACCACCACGGTATAGGCGGTGCCCGGCGTGAGGGGCTGGATGACGTAGGTTCGGACGTCGACGCCGGCGGGGGTGTGCGAGCGCTCCGCGGCGTAGTTCTGCTGGCCGGACTTCCACTTGACCGTGTAGCCGGTCGCGTCCGCGGCGGAGTCCCACGTGACGGTCAGGCGCCGGATCCCCGCCACGACGCGCACGTTCATGGGCTGCGCCGCGGACGTGGCCTTGGGCGTGCCAGTGGCCGTGGCGGAGGGCGGGCCGTCGGCGGCGTGGGTGCGCGTGGCGATCACGCGCACGGTGTAGGCGGTGCCGGCGACGAGGCCGGTGAGTTTCCGGCTGGTGCCGCTGGCGGTGACCTGGCGGGCGACGGCGTCCCAGTCCTGCTGGCCGGACTTCCACTGCACCTTGTAACCCGTCGCGGTCGCGTCTCCCGTCCAGGTGACGTCGAGCCCTTCGACCGCGGCGGTCGCCGACACGCCGGTAGGTCGGCCGGGCGCCGCGGCGCCGGGCGTGCCCAGGGTCTCCGCGGACGGGCCGCTGTCCGGGGCGCCGGTGCGCGTGGCGATGACGCGCACCGTGTAGCGCGTGCCGCCGGTCAAGCCGGTGACGGTGTGGCTGGTGCCGCCCGTGACGACGGCCCGGCGGTCGCTGGTGTTGTAGCTCTGCTGGCCGGATTTCCACTGCACCTCGTAGCCGCCGGCGCCGGCGGCCGCGCTCCAGTTCACGGTCAGCCGCTCGATGCCGGCCGTCACCGTGACGCTGTCCGGCACCGGCGGGGCCGGGTATCGGGGCGTGCCGGTGACCGTGGCGGACGCGGGACCGTCCGCGGCGCCGGCGAGGGTCGCGATCACGCGCACGGTATAGGTGGTGCCGGCGGTGAGGCCGGTGATGGTGGCGGGGCTGGCGCCGGCGGCCCGTTGGCGGCTGGTGCTCCACGCCTCGCTGCCGGACTTCCACTGCACCGTGTAGCCCGTGGCGGTCGTCACGGTACCCCAGGAGACCTCCAGCGCGCCGACCCGGGCGCGGGCCTGCACGTTGCTCGGTTGCCCCGGGGACGCGGCCAGGGGCGTGCCGCGGACCTCCACCGACGCCGGGCCGTCGGCCGCGTTCGTGCGCGTGGCGACCACGCGCACGGTATGAGCGGTGCCGGCCGTCAGGCTGGAGAGCGTATGGCTGGTGGTGCCGGCGGTCGCCTGACGGTCGCCGGTATTGTAGTTCTGAGTGCCGGATTTCCACTGCACCTTGTAGCCCGTCGCGTTCGCCGCGGCGCTCCAGGAGAGGGCCAGCGAGCCGGTGCCGGGCGTGACGGTGACGGTCTCCACCTGGCCGGGCGGTACGGCCCGCGCCCTGCGGGCGACGGTTGCCGAAGGCGTGCCGTCCGCGGCGCGGGCGCGCGTGGCGATCACGCGCACGGTGTATTCGGTGCCGGGCGTGAGGCCGGTGATGGTGTAGGTATTGGTGGCGCTCGAGGTGGTGAGGACGTGCTGGCGCGTGGCGTCCCACGCCTGCGAGCCGGTCTTCCACTGCACCTTGTAGCCGTCCGCGCCGGTCGGCTCGGCCCACGACAGCGCGAGACTGCGGACGCCGGGCGTGACGGTGACGGCGGGTTGCCCGGGGGCGGCGTTGCGCGTCGTGGCCGACCCTTCGGAGACGCCCACCGACTGATCGGCGGTGCCGATGCGCGGCGTCACTCTCACGTCGTACTCCGTGCCGCCGGTCAGGCCGGTGATGGTGTACGTGTTGGTGCTGGAGGCCGTGGTGAGGATGTGCGTGTCCGTCGCGCCGTAGCGTGTGGCCGTGCCGAGTTTCCATTCCACCCGGTAGCCCGTCGGATCGAGGAGCCCGATCTTCTCGAATGGCCACGAGAGCGCGAGGGAACCGATCCCCGGCGTGATCGTCAGCGAGGATACCGTGATACCGCCGGAGCCCGCCCGGTCGGACGCTGTCGAGGATGGCGGGCTGTCGTCCGCGTGCGCCAGGGTGGCGATCACGCGCACGGTGTATTCGGTGCCGGCGACGAGGCCGGTGATGGTATAGCTCGCTTTGACGGCGTCCTTGTCCGTCGGCGGGGGCACGACGGCCTGGCGGGTCGCGCTCCACGCCTGCGAGTCGGTCTTCCACTGCACCTTGTAGCCGTCCGCGCCTTCCACCACGCCCCATTCCACAGCCACCCCACCCGCCGTATCGCCGCCCTTCACGTCGACACTCGTCGGCGCGGCCGGTCGCGCCTTTTTCGCCACGCCGCTCGCTTCGGCCGAAGGCGGGCCGTCCGCGGCGTCGGTGCGCGTGGCGATCACCCGTACGGTATAGGCGGTGCCGCCGGTCAGGCCGGTGATGGTGTGGCTGGTGCCGCTGGCGGTCGCTTGGCGCGCGGCGTCGAAGGCTTGGCTGCCGGACTTCCACTGCACCTTGTAGCCGGTCGCGTTCGCCGCGGCCGTCCAGGAGACCGAGAGCTGGCCGACGCCCCGGGTGATCGTGACGGACGGCACCTGACCCGGCGGCGCGGGCATGGGGGTGCCGGTGACGGTGGCCGAGGGCGTGCCGTCCGCGGCGTGGGCGCGCGTGGCGATGACGCGCACCGTGTAGGTGGTGCTGGAAGGCAGGCCGGTGAGCGTGCGGCTGGTGCCGCTGGCGGTCACTTGGCGCGCGGCGTCGAAGGCTTGGCTGCCGGACTTCCACTGCACCTTGTAGCCGTCGGCGTCGTCGGCCGCGGTCCACGATACGGACAGGCTGCCGACGCCGGCCGTGACGGTGACGCCGGTCGGCTGCCCCGGGGCCGCGGCGCGGGGTTCGGCAGGGGTCGCGGCCAGGGCCGGGCCGTCGTCGGCGTGGGTGCGCGTGGCGATCACCCGCACGGTATAGGCGGTGCCGGCCGTCAGCGAGGTGATGGTATGGCTGGTGCCGGTCGGCGTCGCCTGGCGGTCGCCGGTGTCGTAGCTCTGCTGGCCGGATTTCCACTGCACCTTGTAGCCCGTGGCGTTCGCTGCGGCGCCCCAGGAGACGGCGAGGGAACCGATCCCTGGCGTGACCGTGACGCTGGCCGGCTGCCCGGGCGGGGCCGCCTTCGGCGTGCCCGTCGCGGCGTCGGAGGCGGGGCCGTCGGCCGCCTTGGCGCGCGTGGCGATCACCTGCACCGTGTATTCGGTGCCGGCGGTGAGGCCGCCGATGGTGTAGGTGTTCGTCGCGCTCGAGGTGGTGAGGACGTGCTGCCGCGCGGCGTCGTACGCCTGCTGGCCGGACTTCCACTGCACCTTGTAGCCGTCGGCGTCGGTCGCCTGCGGCCAGGACAGCGCGAGACTGCCGACGCCGGCCGTGACGGTGACGCTGCCCGGCTTGCCCGGCGGCCCCATTTCGTCGTCGGCGATGGTGAGCGCAACGGATGTCGGCGCCATGATGGCGTGGGCGTTCTGCGCGGTCGCCGACACGGTCACGGTCTTGTTCCCGGCATATACGGCGTTGTTCACCGCGGTGAAGGTCACCATGCCCGTGCTGGCGGTATCGCCGGCGGCGATTTCCAGGCGCCGGTTGGCGCTCGGCCGGAAGTCCGCGCTCACCGCCGGCGACACCGGCGCCGCGGCCACCGTCAGCGTGGTCGGGGCGCCCGAGGCGCGGTCCAGCGTCGCCGTGACCGTCGCCGCGCCGCCGTCCTCCGCGATGGATGCGGGTGTCAGCGCCAGCGTCGCCTGCGGCGTGGGGTCGTCGTCCCCGATCGTGCCCGTCCCCGTCGGGGTCCCCGTCGCGTTCGTCGGACGGCGCAGCGTCACCCTGATCGTCTCGTCCGGCTCGTCGATGGTATCGCCGGTCACCAGCACGGAAATGCTCCGGCTGGTCGTCCCCGCGGGGAACGTCAGCGTCCCCGGCACGATCGCCGTGTAGTCCGTCCCCGCGGTCGCCGTCCCCCCGTCCGTCTCGTCCAAGCCGTACCCCACCGTCACCTCCCACCCGCTCGCCGCACTCAACGTGACCGTGAGAGGCACCGTCCGCTGCCCGCTGTCCCCCTCGCTCACAAAAGGCGAACTGATCGACAGGCTCGGCGCCGCGTCGTCGTCGGTAATGGTCAGCGTCACGCTGCGCGGATGTCCCACGCCGGCGCTCGACGTCCCCGACACCCGGACCGTCTTGTCCGGGGCGTCGGTGCCGTCGTTCACCGCGGTGACGGTCACCGCGCCGGTGCTCGTCCTGGCGCCGGCGGCGATGGTCAGCGCCGTATTGGCGCTCAGCGTCGCCCCCGCGTCCGCCGGCACGGACACCGTCACCGTGGTCGGGACGCTCCGCGTCCGGTTCAGCGTCGCCGTCACCGTGGTCACGTTGCCCGTCCCGCTCTCGGCGATCGTGGCCGGCGTCAGCCGCAACGCGGCGACCAGGTCGTCGTCGTTGTTGTCCACGGTCAGCGTGACCGCCTTGGCGCTGCCGTCGTAGTCGGTGTCGGTACTGCTCGGGGTCAGCGTCAGGGTGTAGCGGACGTTGCCGTCATCGAGGGTGTCGTCCAGCCCGGTCACCGTCACCGTCCGGGCGGTGTTCCAGGTGCTGCCGTCGAACGTCAACGCCCCCGGCGCCGCCGCGCCTTCGGTCCCGTCCAGGGCGATCGCCACGGCGACCGGCGCCGACGGCCGGGTCGACAACCGCACCGTGAACGAGTCCGCGCTGCCGTCCTCCGCGGTCGCCAGCGCGGTCTTGCTCGGCACCAGGCCGTGATCGTTGTCCGCGTTGGTCACCCTGACGGTCCGGTTCGGGACTCTGGCGTCGTCGTTGTAGTAGGCGTCCTGCACGACGCCGTTGCCGTCGACACTGCTGGCGTCCAGCGTGATCGTGTATTCCTGGGCGAGGTCGGCAATGGTGTCGTCCTGGGGCCGGACCGTCACCGTCCGCGCATCGTCCCACCGGTAGATGTTGCGGGGCGTGCGGCCTACCACCACCGTACGGGCCGTGGGACCGAACCACAGCGCGGTCGGACTCACCGTCCCCTCGGTCAGGTCGTTACTCCTGATAGCGACCTCGACGTCCGCGGTCGGTTGGAAGCCCAGCCGCACCGTGAACGTCTGCGCGCTGCCGCCTTCCGCGGTACTCAGCGTTCGCGGCGCCACCCGGATGCCGGCCACCGCCCATGCCGGAGCCGCCAGGAGCAGCGCGACGACGGCCAACAGCCCCAAAAGCATGGGCCACGTCGGCCGCGGCCGTGAAACCATCTTCGAGGCCGTGCTCGGCTGCGACATGACGGTATGCGGGAGGGAGGGGCAGCAGCGTATGGGGAAACGTTTTCAACGGTCCCGGAAATGCCCGACGATGGAGACCTCTCCGGTTCCGTGGGAGGATATATTTCCAAGAAGAAGGAACTATAAACCATAGGCGGTATTCAAAAGTAAATACTCTAATGCGGATAGAGGGAAGCCTCCCGGCTTGCCGCGAGCCGGACGGACGCATGTGCCGGGGACGGTTTCGGCACCTCCGCTATGCCCGGGGACGGGAGACGAGCCGGGCCTCGAGCGTGCGATGCTCTGAGCGTGGTTGGTGAACTGGTGGTGCCTCCTCCCCTCTCCACCGTTGACGAATCGGCGCCTCCCGCCATAGAGTACCGCGCATGAGCTCGCTCGCCTTCGACACGCATCGCGCCGTGAAGGCCCTCTGCGAAGCAGGCGCCGCGGAACCGCTGGCCGAAGCCTTCGTGGAGACCATCGGCGACGCCATCGGCGGCAATGTCGCCACCAAGGCCGACATCGCCGCATCCGAGGCCGCGCTGAGAGCCGACATCGCCGCATCCGAGGTCGCGCTCAGAGCCGACATCGCCGACACCAAAGGCGATCTGGAAGGCAGCATCGCTTCGGTCAAACGCGACCTGGAAGGCAAGATTGTTGAAGTCTATACGAATCTGGAAGTCAAGATCGACGAGGCGCAGACTGACCTCCGAGCCGAGATCAAGACCGAGATTGCCGAATCCGAAGCCAGAGTCCAAGCGAAGATCGACCAAATTCAGGCCGATACGAAAGCCGACATCGCCGGGGTCCATACCGAGATTGCCAACGTTCGGGCCGAACTGAAGACCGACATCGCCGGGGTCCACACCGAGATTGCCGACGTTCGGGCCGAACTGAAAATCGACATCGGCGGCCTGGAGGCGCGGCTGTATCGGCAGTTGTGGCTCATGGCGGCCGGGATCGTCGGGCTGACGGTCGGGCTGATCAAACTGCTCGGCTGACCGGGAGCCGGGGCGACCGCCGGACGCCGGAAAAATAAACGACGCGCAGCGGAGGTTCGGCATGAGTACACGCCTGGATGGAACGCTTGCTCGCGAGCCCGTGGAACCCATCGACGTTTCGGTTCCCCGGCCACTCCCCCAATCGTCCGCCGAGCGGTTCGACGCGCGCGTCCACCGCTGGCACGAGAAATATCCGAAGCTGGGCACCGGGCCCGTGTCCATCGAACCGCTGGTGTCCAAGGCGTGGTTCGAGGCCGAACGGGAGTACGTCTTCGAGAAATGCTGGCTGCACGTGGGCACGGTCGATGCGATTCCCGATCCGGGCGACTATTTCGTGCACGAGATCGCAATCGCCAAGGCGTCGATCGTCCTCATCCGCGGCAAGGACCGCAAGGTGCGCGGCTTCTACAACGTGTGCCGGCACCGCGGGAACAAGCTGGTCTGGGACGCCAAGGGGTCGAGTGCCTGCTATCTGAGTTGCAAGTTCCACGGCTGGGTCTATGACGCCGAAGGCACCCTGAAAAACGTGCCCGACGGCGAGCGGTTCTACGAAGACCTGGAGGGCCGCGCCAATCTAATGCCGGTCCATACCGACGTGTGGGAAGGCTTCATCTTCGTCAATCTCGATCCGCACCCGACGGAAACCCTGCCCGAATATCTGGGCGAGGCCGGCCGGCGCATGAAGGACTTTCCGTTCCAGCGCGTGCCGCTCCAGTTCCACTATCAGTCCTATCAGCGCGCCAACTGGAAGCTGATGCTGGACGCCCAGTCCGAGATCTATCACGTCCGCTATCTGCACAGTTATTCGTGGCCCGACGTGTTCACGCGGCCCGACAACCCGTACGGGCACGCGTACGCGCTGGACCTGTACGACCGCCACCGCGTCGGCAACTGGCCGGGCAACAAGTCTTTCGCGCCCAAGGACGTGGAAGCCCTGGCACTCGGCAAGTCCGCGGCCATCACCTCGCGCGGCAACGCCTTCGAGTTGCCCACCGGCCCGGGAATCAATTGTACGAACGCGGACGATTGGGGGTTCGACATCGTCCACCTGTTCCCCAACCTCAACATCCTGATCCTGCCGGGCGTCTGGCATACGCACCAGTTCTGGCCCATCTCCGAAAACGAGGCGCTGTGGGAACTCAAGATCCACATGGTCGCGCCGCGGACGCCCAGCGAGCGCTTCGGCCAGGAGTACAACAAGATCCTGCTGCGCGACGCCCTGCTCGAAGACGGCGCCACGCACGAACACACGCAAGACGCGCTGGAGACGGGCGCCATCGATCACGTCTATCTGCAAGACGAGGAACTGTTCGTGCGGCATTCGTACTGGGCCGTCGAACAGGAAATCCGCGCCCGGCGCGACGGGGTGCGCGACTCCCTGTTCGCCTAGCGTTCTCGGGTGGAGGCTATGGCCGACTCGCTCCTGCCGCCCGAATTCGCCGACCTGGAGCCCCTGGCACGGGCCGGCTGGTGTCTGGACACCGAGATCGAGCGCACCAGAAAGCGCCGCACCAGCACGACGGAGACGCTTCAGGCGTTCTATACGCAGGTGCGTCCGCGGCTGGAGGCCGTGCTGGAATACCTGGATCGATATCCGCTGGACGGCCTGTCGCCCCGGCAGGCCAACCTGCTCAACCTGACGCTCAGCATGACCGAAGTGGCGTTCGCGGTGGAAAAGTACCAAGGCAACCCGACCGGCTTTCAGGCCATTCCCGCATCGCGCTTCGTGCCGGTGCACGATCTGCCGTCCGGCGTGGCGCCGAAACCGAGCCTGTACACGGCCGATTACGAGTAACCTTCCTCATTCCCTCCCCCCTCGAGGGGGAGGGCTGGGGAGGGGGGTTCGCCCCACAACAGCTCGAACGTACCCCGAAGGAGGAACACCATGATCAAAGGTTACGCCCTGATTCCGAAACGGCCAGACATCAGCCTGGAGCAGTTCCACAGCCACTGGCGCGGCGTCCACGCCGACCTGGCGTGCCGGATCAAGGCTCTGCGCCGCTACGTGCAGAGTCACCGTATTCCGCAAGATATTCCGGGCGTGCCCCACAGCCCGTACGAGGGCGCCGCGGAAATCTGGTTCGACGACCTGCAAACCGGCCGGGGGCTGGGCGACAACCCGGACTACGTCAACGGCGCGTACGCGGACGAGCCGAATTTCATTGCCGACGAGGGGCCGTCGTTCCTGATGACGCGCGAGAACGTGGTGGTTCCCGGGCCGACCCTCGCCAAGGACGCGACCGGCGTGAAGTCGCTCTTTCTGCTGAAACGCAAGCCGGGCCTGAGCGTGGCCGACTTCCAGAAGCACTGGCGCGAGGTGCACGCCCCGATCGTGCCGAGGACGCCCGGACTGCGGCGCTACGTCCAATGCCACGTCGCGCCCGAAACCTACGAGAGCGGCACCCCGCCGGTCTTCGACGGCGTGGCCGAACTCGACTGGGCGAGTATGGCCGACTTCGAGCGGGGCTGGAACTCGGACGAGATGCAGGTGGAGCAGATTCAGGGCGACGTGCCCAACTTCATCGACCTGGAGAACACGGTCGGCCTGCTGGTCGAGGAAGCGCGCATCATCTGGCCGTAAAGCCTCGGTCGATGAGGGTGCGTAGGTCGGATTAGCCGGAGGCGTAATCCGACGTTCCTCCGCCGCTTGTCGGATTACGCTTCGCTAATCCGACCTACAGGGGACGAAGAGGCAATCCTTCAAATTGGGACACCTCTCGTCAGGCCCTCTTCTGCCGCATGGTCACCAACTCCTCGGCCGAGGTCGGGTGAATGCCGACCGTGGCGTCGAACTGCGCCTTGGTCGCTCCGCACTTGATCGCAACCGCGACGCCCTGCACGATCTCGCCCGCTTCGGGGCCGGCCATGTGACAGCCGATCACGCGGTCCGTCTCGCCGTCCACGATGAGCTTCATGAACGTCTTCTCGTCCCGACCGCTCAGCGTGTGTTTGAGGGCGCGGAACGACGACGTGTACACGTCGATCGCGGCGTATCCGGCGCGCGCTTCCTCCTCGGTCAGGCCGACCGCGCCGATGCTCGGGTGACTGAACACCGCGGTCGCCACGTTCGCGTGATCCGGCCGAGTCGGGTTGCCGTTGAACAGCGTCTCGGCCACGGCCTGCCCTTCGGCAATCGCCATCGGCGTCAGGTTGAGGCGGTTGGTCACGTCGCCGACCGCGTAAACGTGGGGCAGGTTGGTTCGTGAGTAGGCGTCCACGCGCACCGCGCCCTCCCCGTCCAACTCGACCCCGATCCGCTCCAGACCCATTCCCTTGGACTTGGGCGTCCTCCCCGTCGCGTACAGGATCACGTCGGCGTCCAACGTGCCGCCATCCGTGAGCGTGGCGCGGAGGCCCTCCGGCGTTTTGTCGATGCGCGTCACGTCGGCGTGGAAGCGCAGGTCCACCCCGCGCTTGCGCATTTCGTCGGCCAGGACTTTTCTGACGTCGACGTCGAAGCCGCGCAGGAACAGGTCGCCGCGATACAGTTGGGTGACGTGGGCGCCCAAGCCGTGAAAGATCGTGGCGAACTCGACCGCGATGTATCCGCCGCCGACGATGACGACCCGCTCCGGCAGCGTGTCCAGATGGAACGCCTCGTTGGAAGTGATCGCGTGCTCGATGCCGGGCGTCGGGGGCAACGACGGCCAGCTTCCGGTCGCCACCAGAACGTACTCGGACGTGTAGCGCCGACCGCCTACGTCGATGGTGTGCGCATCGACGAACGTCGCGGTTCCGTCGATGATCCGCGCACCCGCATTTTCAAGCAGATTCTTGTAGATTCCGTTCAAGCGATTGATTTCTTTGTCCTTGTTCGCAATCAGTTTTCGCCAATCGACCGTGCGTTCGCCCACGGTCCAGCCGAACCCCACGGCGTCCTTGAAGTGGTCGCGGAACTCCGCGGCATACACCAGCAGCTTCTTCGGAATGCACCCGACGTTGACGCACGTCCCGCCCAGATACCGTTCTTCGACGACTGCGGTCTTCGCGCCGTAGGTTGCGGCCATGCGGCCGGCCCGCACCCCGCCCGAGCCCGCGCCCAGCACGAAGAAATCGTAATCGTAACCGCTCATGTCGATCATCCCTTCAGTCACGGCGCGTGCGTCGGTCCGAGCGTTTTCCCCGCATCCAGCCGTCCTTCCGGAGGATCGACCGGTCGGTCGCCCTGCCCTTCGTCCGCGCGATTGACGACGGATCGCGTTGCAGTCCGTTGTTCCGCCAAGTCGATGTATTCGGAAGAGACGTCTATCCCGACCGATTTCCTGCCCAGCTTGTGCGCAACGGACATGGTCGTGCCCGTGCCGCAGAACGGGTCCAGCACCACGCCGTCCGGGGGGCAGGTTGCCAGAATCGGCAACTTGCAGAGGTCTTCGGGATAGGGCGCGAAGTGTGCGCGACGTTTTTGCGTATCTTCGGGAAGAATATCCCACACGTCGGACGGTTTGCTGCCGCCGGGATGGTATTTGAGGAAGTAGTATCCGTTGTCTCGAAGTTCCTTGGCCCGGCCGGAGACTTTTTCCGAATCGGAATGCGTCGTCCGTTGGCAGCCCCGGATAATCATGCGGAAGTCCGCGACCTCGCCGCATTGAACCGATTGCAGCATGTCGTCCAACGCGCGGAACGCCCGAACCTTCTCGGCCTCCGTCAGTTCCGCGGACAGTTCTATCTGCCGCTTGTAGCGGACGCCTCGGACACCGGTCGCCGAAACGACGGAGCCGTTGACCACCTTGGTCGTCTTCGGAGTGCTCCGAATCGCGTCGGCGTCATAATAGTACCCTTTCGGGGACTCGACGAAGTGAAAGACGTTCTCGTGCACATTACGCAATCGGTCGCGGGTCTTGTCGAGACCGCCCTTGACCTTGTGCCAGACGATGCTGTTGCGGAGCGTCCACCCCTGCCGGTCCGTCAGTTCTATGGCGACGCGCCACGGAATCCCGACCAGATTCTTGCGGGCGTACGTGTCGCCGACGTTCAACCAGAACGAGCCCGTCGGCTTGAGGACCCGTTTGACCTCGGCGCACACGGCGCTGAGATTGCGGATGAAATCCCGGTAGTCGGGTTCGAGTCCGATGCCGCCGCTGGCGTACTCCCGCTTTCCCCAATACGGCGGGCTCGTCATGCAGCAGTCGAACGTATCGGAGGGGAATTGTTCGAGGACGGCGCGCGCGTCCCCGACGACGAACAGCGGCGAAAGCTTCCGGCTGCTCAGATACTCGTCAAGGCGGGCACATGCCTGACGTTGGAAACACGGGCGGAGCATTTTCGTCTGGAAACTCGGCCGGTTTTGACCTTCGGCAATCGGCTTTGCCAATTCGCTGGAGAATCGCCGGGACTCTCTTCTATTTCGGCGGCGCGGTGCGTTCAATCAACTCTTGCAACGCCTTCATGGCCTCGATGTGGCGCTCTTCGGAGGCTTTCATGGCTTCGGTGTGGCGCCGCTCGGCGACTTCCATGACTTCCGTGTGGCGTCGCTTGGAGACTTCCATGACTTCGGTGTGATGCTGCTCGGCGGCCGTCATGGCTTCGGTATGCTGTTGGGTCGTCTCGGCGCGACGCTGCTCCGTGCCCCGGCGCATGATGCGGAAGCCGTACAGGACCAAACCGGACGACACGGCAAGGGTGATGCCGGTCTGCCAGTAGCCGGCGGTGATGGTTGCCCGTTGCAAAGCCAAGTTGGCAATCTCGTATTCGGACATGGTGGCACGCTCCCTTCCTTGATTCGATATCCGTCATGTACGGGCGTCAAGAACTTTCCGGCCTGTCGCCGGTTGTGCGCGGTCCAGGAGGGACAGGACGCGCTCCGGGGTGAGCGGCAATTCGTTGACGCGCACGCCGAAGGGCGACAGTGCGTCGGCGACGGCGTTGGCAATCGCGGCCGGCGGGGCGATGGCGCCGCCCTCTCCCATTCCCTTGATGCCGTTCAACGTGTACGGCGACGGCGTTTCGATGTGGGCGATCTCGACCGCAGGCACGTCGGTCGCGGTCGGCAATAGATAATCCATGAACGTGCCGGTCAGGAACTGGCCCGCGTCATCGTACACGAGGTGCTCGTACAGCGCGGAGCCGATGCCCTGCGCCACACCGCCCTGAATCTGGCCGTCCACGATGGTCGGGTTGATGATCGTGCCGCAGTCCTCCACCACGACGTAGCGCAGCAACGCGACGTGGCCGGTTTCGACGTCGACGTCGACCGCGGCCACGTGCGTGGCGTTGGAGTGCGTGATGGGCGGCGGCTCGTACGTGACGGTGACGTCGAGCGCGGCGTCTTCGTCGGGCGGCAGGCTGCTGGGGTTGACGATGATCCGGGCGGCCAACTCGCGGATGGAGACGATCCGCACCGCGCCTTCGGACCGCCGTACCCAGCCTTCGGCCAACTCCAGGTCTTGGGACGGAATCTCGGTCAGGCGCGCGGCGATCCGCAACAGCTTGTCGCGCAGTTCGTGCGAGGCGGTGATGACCGCGCCGCCGCCGGTCACGGCGCTGCGGCTGGCCCACGTCCCCCAGCCGCGCGGCGTGGCCCGCGTGTCGCCCTGCACGACGGTCACGTCCTCGACCGCGACGCCGAGCTCGTCGGCCACGAGTTGGGCGTACATGGTGTGATGCCCCTGGCCGTGCGAATGCGTGCCGACGAAGACGCTGACCTTGCCCGACTCGTCGATGCGCATACTCGCCACTTCGTAGCCGCCGATCTTGACGCCGAAGGTGTCGAACACCGCGGAGTTGTGCGCCGTGCCCTCGACGTAGGAGCCGATGCCGACCCCGAGATACCGGCCGCGTTCGCGGCCGCGCCGCTGTCGGGCGCGAAAGTCGGCGTAGCCGAGAACATCAAGCGCCTTTTGCAGGGCTTCGCGGTGACTGCCGCTTTCGATCTCGGCGCCCATGATGGTGGTGTACGGATGTTCGTCCGCGGCGACCATGTTCCGCAACCGGACGTCGGCCGGGTCCAGGCCGAGTTCGGCCGCGGCCATGTCCAACAGGCGTTCCATGACCAGCACCGCAATCGGCACGCCGACCCCGCGGTACACGCCGATGGACGGTTTGTTGGTGGCGACCGAGCACGTCTCCAGTTCGCAAGCCGGAATCTTGTACGGGCCGGACAGCGTGCCGGCGGCGTGCTTGGGCTCGAAGGACGACCCCCACGGATAGGACGAATACCCGCCCGCGTCCCCGAGAAACCGCGCCCGCACCCCGCGGATCGTGCCGTCACGATCCAGCGCCAGTTCCGCGGTCACGATCTGATGCTTGGCGTGTAGGGATGCGGACAAGTGTTCGCGGCGGTCCTCCACCCACTTGACCGGTTGGCGGAGTTCACGTGCGAGATAGGTGACGAGGACTTCCTCGGGAAACGGGTGTGCCTTGAGCCCGAACCCCCCGCCCACGTCCGGCGCGATCACCCGGATGCGATGTTCGGGCAAGCGCAGCAGCGACGCCAAGCTGGCGCGCAGGGTGTGCGGCACCTGGCTGGACGACCAGACCGTCAGCGCGTCGTCCGCGACGTCGTATCGGGCCACGCAGCCGCGCGTCTCCATCGGCACGGCCATGTGCCGGTTGGTCACGAAACGGTCGGCCACGACGCAGGCCGCGCCCTGAAACGCGGGGCCGACCTCGCCGATCCGGGCTTCGAAGCGCTCCATGACGTTGTCGCCCCACTCGTCGTGCACGAGCGGCGCGTCCGTTTCCAAGGCTCGTTCCATGTCGGCAACCGGCTCCAAGGGTTCGTACTCGACCTCGACGAGTTCCGCGGCGTCTTCCGCAACGTAGCGGTCGGTCGCGACGACCGCGGCGACCATGTCGCCGACGAAGCGCACCTTGTCGTGGGTCAGCACGCGCCAGTCGCACGGCTTGTAGGACGGCACCTTGTCCGCATCGAACTCGACGCGCAGCGGAGCGATCGCGTCCAGCACGTCGTGGCCGGTCAGCACGCGCCGCACCCCGGACAGAGCCGAGGCCGCCTCGACGTCGACCGACCCGATCCTGGCGTGGGGATACGGACTGCGGACGAAGGCGACCGCCAGCATGTCGGGCAGGTGCAGGTCGTCGACGTATTGCGTGCGGCCCAGCAGCACGCGCGGATCTTCGACCCGGCGCACTTCGGCGCCCAGCATCTTCCCGGTCCCTTGGCGACTCATGCCGAGTGCTCCCGCAGCCTGTCGTCCGGGCCGCCGGTGCCCGTCAGGCCGCGGCCTTCGTCCGGTCGATCCATGCCAGGACGCGCTCCGGCGTAATGGGCAGCGCGGTCACGCGCACGTCGAACGGGGCGAGCGCGTCGGCCACGGCGTTGGCAATCGCCGCCGGCGGCGCGATGGCCCCGCCCTCCCCCATGCCCTTGATGCCGTGCGGGGTGTAGGGCGACGGGCTCTCGATGTGTCCGATTTCCACCGCGGGCACGTCGGCCGCGGTCGGCACCAGGTAATCCATCAGCGTGCCGGTGAGCAGTTGGCCGGCGTCGTCGTACACGGCGTGTTCGTACAGCGCCATGCCGATGCCCTGCGCTACGCCGCCCTGAATCTGCCCGTCCACCACGCGCGGGTTGATGATCGTGCCGCAGTCCTCGACCACGACGTAGCGCCGCAGGCCGACGTGGCCGGTGTCGACGTCCACCTCGACGACCGCGAGATGGGTGGAGTTGGCGTGGGTGGACGGCGGCGGCTCGTAATGCGCGGTCGCCTCCAACCCGAGTTCCTCGTCCCGCGGCAGGCTGCCGGACAGCACGCGCCGCGCCAAGTCGTGGAGCGACAGCAGCGGCGTGGCGTCTCCGCGGCGGCGGACCGCACCTTCGGCGAGTTCCAGTTCCGCGTCCGGCACTTCGGTCAGCCGCGAGGCGATCCGCACGATCTTGTCGCGCAGCTTCTGCGCCGCGGAGGAAATGGCGCCCCCGCCGGTGACCGCACTGCGGCTGCCCCAGGTGCCCATGCCGTACGGCACCGCGTGCGTGTCGCCCTCGACGATGCGGACGTCGGCGAGCGGCACGCCGAGTTCGTCCGCGGCGACCTGGGCCAACGTGGTTTCGTGACTCTGACCGTGGGAGTGGGTGCCGACCAGCACCGTGACCTTGCCGGCGGCGTCCATGCGCACGGTCGCCGACTCGTAGCCGCCCAGGTCGAGGCCCATGGACGCGAACGCCGCGGAACTCGGCGCCGTCCCTTCCACGTAGCAGCCGAGGCCGACTCCCAGGTAGCGGCCTTGCGCCCGGGCGCGGCGCTGTTCGTCTCTCAGCGCGGCGTAATCGGCCATGTCCAGAGCCTTTTGCAGCGCCTCGCGGTGGCTGCCGCTCTCGATCTCCGCACCGATGATCGTCCGGTACGGATGCTCGTCGATCATGTTGCGCAGGCGCAACTCGGCCGGGTCGACGTTCAGCTTGCGCGCGGCCAGATCCATCAACCGTTCGGTCGCCAGCACGCCGATCGGCAGCCCGACGCCGCGGTACACGCCGATGGTCGTCTTGTTCGTGGCGACCGACACGGACTCGAAGCCGAACGCCGGGGTCTTGTACGGCCCGGGCATACTCGACGCCGCGTGGCCGGCCTCGAACGCGGAACTCCAGGGATATTCCGTGTAGGCGCCCACGTCGCTCACGAACCGGCCGCGCATGGCCAGAATGGTGCCGTCGCGCGTCAGCGCGAGTTCGGCATGAACGGTCTGCTGTTTGGCGTGCAGGGCCGCGGACAGGTTCTCGCGGCGGTCCTCGATCCACTTGACCGGCCGCGCCAGCCGGCGGGTCAGATACGCGGCGACCGCCTCCTCGGGAAACAGGTGCGCCTTTTGTCCGAACCCGCCGCCCACGTCCGGGGCGACGACGCGGATGTGGTGTTCGGGGAAGTCCAGCACCAGCGCCAGATGAGAGCGCAGGACGTGCGGCACCTGGGTGGACGACCAGAGCGTCAGCGTGTCGGTCGCCGGCTCGAACGCGGCCACGCAGCCGCGCGTCTCCATGGGCAACGCCGTATGGCGCCCGGTGGTGAACCGCTCGGAGACCACACAATCCGCATCCTGAAACGCCGTGGCGACCTCGCCGATTTCGGCGTGCAGAGTCTGCATGACGTTGTCGCCCCACTCCTCGTGCACGAGCGGGGAACCGGATTCGAGCGCCTGCTCGGCGTCGTGGACGACCGGGAGCGGCTCGTAGTCCACCTCGACCAGCGCCGCGGCGTCCTCGGCCGCGTACCGGTCGTCGGCCACGACCGCGGCGACCGCCTCGCCCACGAAGCGGACCTTGTCGCGGGCCAACACGGGCCAATCGCACGCCTTGTGCGTCGGCGCCTTGGCGGGGTCGTATTCCACGCGCAGCGGCTTGACGGCCTGCGCGATCTCGTCCCCCGTCAGGACGAGATACACGTCGGCGCGGGCCGCCGCGGCGTTCGTATCAATCGACACAATGCGGGCGTGCGCGTGCGGGCTGCGCACGAAGGCGACGGCCACGGTGTCGGGCAGGGCGAAATCGTCGACGTACTGCGATTTGCCCAGCAGGACGCGCGGGTCCTCGACGCGGCGCACCTCGGCGCCGACCATTTTTCCGGTGCCGCCGCGCTGCGCCATACCCGCCCTTTCGGCACCTACGCGGATGGGCCGTCCGCCCCGCTGGCGGCGGATCGTTCGGCGACCGCGCGCACCGCCTTGACGATATTGGCGTAGCCGGTGCAGCGGCACAGGTTGCCGGACAGGGCGTGCCGGATTTCGTCTTCCGATGGGTGGGGTGTTTTCTGCAGCACGTCGACCGCGGTCATCAGAAACCCCGAGGTGCAGAAGCCGCATTGCAGGGCGTGGTGATCCCAGAACGCCTGTTGCAGGGGATGCAGTGCGTCGCCGTCGGCCAAGCCCTCCAGCGTCTGGATGTCGGCCCCGTCCGCCTGGACCGCGAACAGCAGGCACGACCGCACGCTCTCGCCGTCCACGATGATGGTGCACGCGCCACACACGCCGTGCTCGCAGCCCAGATGCGTAGCGGTCAGTCCGAGGTCGTGGCGAAGGAAGTCGGCCAACAGCAGCCGCGCTTCGACCGTGCGTTCGTACTCCCGGCCGTTCACGCGAACGCGAACGGTCTGTCGGGCGGCGAACCGGGAATCCTCCATACGGTCCCTCCTTCTTTTTTTGGGGAATTCTATGCAAGACGATCCCGAAGACAGGTTTTCCCCGTCATCCCCCTTCGTCATTCCGGCGAAAGCCGGAATCCAGAGGACACCTTTCCCCTAGGCCCCGGCGGAAGCCGGTATCCATCCTCTGGATTCCCGCTTTCGCGGGAAGACGACCGGCTGGGATCTTCAAGTACGTCATTCCCTTTCGTTTCCGGGTTGTGCGCACGGAAGGAGCGAACTCGCGGCAGACCGGAGGCACGTAACGCCGCGACCTCAGCCCGCCTTCTCCCACGCCTCGCGCAGCGCCCGAACCCCGAGCACCTTGACCATGCGGCGCCGATACTCCGCGGAGCCGTGCACGTCGCTCGACGGCTCGACCGAGTCCGCGGCGTGCTGTGCGGCCCGGTCGATCGCCTCGGCGTCGTCCGCACGGGTGCCGGCGAGGATCGAAGCGGCTTCGGGAACGTGGAGCGGCGTATCGTGCGCGCCGCCGACCGCAAGCGAAGCCGCGGCGCAGCGCCCGTCGTCGGCCACCGTCAACTGGCACGCGACCGCGGCAATCGCAAAATCGCCCGGCCGCCGGCACAGTTCCTGAAATCCCCACACCGCGCCCGCCGGCGCGACCGGAAACCGCACCTCGCACAGAATTTCCTGCGGCTCGATGACCGTCATCAGCGGCCCCACGAAGAACCCGCGCGCCGGCACCGTGCGGGCAGCCTGCCGGGAACGCAGCACGAATCGGGCATCCAGCACCACGGCCACCAGCGGCCACTCGGCCGCGGGGTCGGCATGCACGAGGCTGCCGCCGATGGTGCCGCGGTTCCGAATCGCCAAGTGGCCGACTTCGACCGCGGCCCGCGTGAGCAGGGGTTGCGCCACCTCGACCTCCGCGGACACCTCGATGTGCCGGTGGCGCGTCATGGAACCGACGCAGAGCGTGTCGTTCTCACGTTTGACGTACGCCAATTCGCCCAGGCGGTTCAGGTCGACGATCTCATCGACCGAGGCCATGCGCAGATTGAGCAGTGGCACGAAGCTCTGCCCGCCGGCGAGCAGCTTGACGTCCTCGCCGCCGGCCTGCAGCAGCGTCAGCGCCTCGTCGAGCGAGTCGGGGCGGGCGTACGCGAACGGGGCAGGTTTCACGCGCCCCGGTTATCAGGTTTCCCTTACACGGGCAAACAATCCGCCACTTCGGGAGTACATCAGTTCGAGATTTCCTTGGCCGGAATACCGTTCCCTCGTCATTCCGGCGAAAGCCGGAATCCAGCGGACACCCTCTCCCTCACCGCGAAAT
Organism: uncultured Binatia bacterium (SeqCode); assembly: GCA_965200125.1. GTDB lineage: Bacteria > Desulfobacterota > Binatia > Bin18 > Bin18 > Bin18. The sequence goes on from OZ241332.1 coordinate 1,333,224, forward strand.
ACCAGCCGGGCCTCCACCTTCCCCCTCTCCCTAACCCTCTCCCACCAGGGGAGAGGGGATAGGAAACAAAGCTCCGCTCGGGATGGGGACGAGAAGGAGGTCCCCCAATCCAAAATCCACAATCAACAATCCACAATTCCCCCGCTCCCCTGCGCCGGCCGCGGCGCAAGCTCCTCCTCCGCCACGCCCAATGCGGAAATCTCCGCGGGCAGCCGCCGAGCGACGATCAGCCCCGCGGTGCAGCGGGCCAGTGCGGCCGAGGTCTGGATGCCGTAGCCGCCCTGCCCGGCCAGCCAGAAGAAGCCGGGCCGCTCCGCGTCCATGCCGGCGACCGGGGTGCGGTGCGCGACGAAACTGCGCAGGCCCGCCCACTTGCGCGTGATCGTGCGGATGTCCAGGGTCGTGGCGCGCTGAATCCGCTCGACCGCCACGGCGACGTCGTAATCGTCGGGAAACACGTCGCAGGGCGACATGGGAGTCTCGTCCGCGGGCGAGGCCAGAATGCCCCCCGATTCCGGTTTGAAATAGAATTCTTCGCCCACGTCGGCGACCACGGGCCACGCCGCGGATTCGGCGTCGCGCGGCGCGGCGAACGTGAACGCGGTGCGGCGTTTCGGAACCAGGCCGACCGGACGGGCGCCGGCGAGCGTGCCGATCACGTCGCACCACGCTCCGGCGGCGTTGACCACCACACCCGCGGCGTAGCACGTGGCGGGTGTGCGCACTTCCCAACCGGTGTCGGACCGCGTGAGGCCGGTCACCTCGGCGTCGGTGACGAGCCTGCCGCCGCGGGCGCGCAGTCCGCGCAAAAACCCTTGGTGAATAGCGTGTACGTCGAGGTCCAGGGCGTCGGGTTCCAGCACGCCCGCGGCCACGTAGTCATCGCGCAGGACCGGGCAGAGCGTGGCGGCCTCCGCGGTCGAGACCGCGTGAATGCCGGGGACCAGACGGCGGGCTTCGGCGAGACTCGCGTCCAATGCGGCGCGCTGGTCTTCGCGCGCGATCCACAGCATCCGGCGCGGCGCGGTGAGCGGCTGTTCGGTGAAGCCGTCGGGCGGCTGCTCCAGGAACGGGCGCGTGGCGAGCGTGAGCCGCCGCACGGTCGGATTGCCGTAGTTCTCGGTCAGGACCGCGGCCGAGCGGCCCGTGGAGTGGTGGCCGGCCACGGTTTCACGCTCCAGCACGACGGTGCGGCCGTGCGCGGCGAGTTCGTAGGCCGCGGAGGCGCCGGCGATGCCGGCGCCGATGACGAGGAAGTCGCAGGTTTGCATGGGGCTCCCGGAGAAGTGGGAAGATTGTGGATTTTTGATTGTGGATTGTGGATTGAGGGAGGGAGGCGTTCCCGTGTCCTAGCGCCGCGGCGGGGGACTGCGCAATCCGGGCGCGCATGTGGTAGGGCGACCGCGATTGCGGTGGGAATCGCATACGAGATAATCTTCTGCCCGTTTCGACGAGCTCGACGGGCTGGCCCCTGAGCTCGGTTGGTGAGCTTGTCGAACCATGTCGAAGGGTTTCCTCCAAGGGATGCGGGATCAAGTTGGGGGAGCGTTCCAGAATCGTCTTGTAGGTAATTCTCTCAAGAAACAAGGAGGTGGGTATGGAGTTCAGTCTTACGGTCGCCACGAACATCGGCGACTGGCAGTTGATCAAGGAGGCGGAGGACCTCGGCTACGACCGGGCCTGGGTGCCCGACTCGCAGATGATCTGGTCGGACTGTTACGCGACCATGGCGCTGGCCGCCCAGCACACGTCGCGCATCAAGCTCGGCACCGGGGTGTCGATTCCGGGGACGCGCATCGCGCCCGTCACCGCGCATTCGATCGCCTCGATCAACCGGATCGCCCCCGGCCGCGTCTTTCTGGGCATCGGGACCGGGCATACCGCCATGCGCGTCATGGGCATGAACCCCATGAAGATCCGCGACTTCCGCGAGTATCTGCGCGTGGTCCGCACCCTGCTCGGGGGCGGCGAGGTCGATTACACGTTCAACGGCACGACGCGCACCATCCGCTTTCTGCATCGGGACCTGAAGTTCATCGACGTCGAGCATCCGATTCCGATCATCGTCGCGGCCAACGGCCCCCTCGCCCTCAAGGCCGCGGGCGAGTTCGGCGACGGCCTCGTGTCGGTGCTCAACGAGCAGGAAGCGGTGCTCGACCTGAACATGGACTACGTGCAGCAGGGCGCAGCCCGGGCCGGGCGCACGCTGGACGATTATCACACGGTTTCGCTCACCACGGTGGTCGTGCTGGAGCCGGGCGAGGATGCGACGTCCGAGCGGGTCATCGACGAGACGGGCTCATGGGTCTCCGCGGTGCTGCACTTCGCGTACGAAATCTACCGGTTCACGGGCAAGGAGGAGATGATCCCGCCCGCGGTGCACGACGTGTGGGAGGAGTATTGCGCGTACGTCGAAAAGATGGAGACGCCCGCGGAGAAACGTTACCTGCAGATCCACAACGGCCACTGCACCTTTCTGATGCCGGAGGAGCGGCGCTTCATCACGCCCAAGGCCATCGAGGGGACGTGCATCGTGGGCACGCCCGACGAGATCATCGACAAGTTGCGCCGGGCCGAGAAGAACGGCCTCAAGGAAGTCACCCTGCTGCCGCCGATGGCGAGCGCGCGCAAGGTGCTGAAGGATTTTTCGGAAAACGTGATGCAGCGGTACGCGTAGGCCGCGTCCGCGGGCCGGCAGGGTGGCCGGTCCGCGGCTCAGTCCAGCAACTCCACGCGGTCGCCGACCGACACCCGCCCGGGCGTCTTGACCGTGGCGTACACGCCCAGGTTCTGATCCGCTTCGCGCACCAGCGTGCGCATGATGTTCGGGTCCTTGGGCAGATTGGCGAAGCCCAGCGTGGTCATCACGCAGCGCATGCAGTTCATCTTGACGTCGATGGTCAGGCCGCCGAGACGCAGGCGCCGGCCCGGCCAGCCGGTCTCTACGAAGCCGTTCGCGTCTTCGGTGTCGATCAGGAAATTCGGGCGGAAGCGGCGCGCGTCGATCCGCGAACGCGGGGTGAGTCCCTGCAGCGTGTCCAACGACGCCTGCGTGACCGCCAGCAGCGGAAACGCATCGAAATACGTGCCGGGCGGCGATTCGTATTCGATGATTTCCTTGGGCAGGCCGGTCAGGTCGGGCAGCGGCTCGCCGGGCTCCAGGGCGAAGATGGCGCGCAGTTCGTCTTCCCAATCGTCGTGGGTCGGCGTGCCGCGGCGATAGTGTTCCAGATTCTCGGGCGGCAGGATGGGCCAGACGGTCACGTCATGCTCCAGAGCGCGGCTGAGACGCGCCGCGGCGTCCGGGGCGTTGGACAGGAAGCTCGTGCCGTCGGGAACGGTGATCTCGGCCGGGCCGGTTCGGTCCGCGGTGGGCGGCTCGGGATAGCGCGCCTGACACTGCATCAGCGTCGGAATCTTCTTAGCGCCGCGAATTCCGCCGCGCACCTCGTCGCGAACGGCCCAGCCGCGGTCGCCGTACAGCCCGTTGGAACCGACCTCGGCCTGCTCCAACAGTTCGCCCATCATGCTCTTGAACGGATACCGCCAAATCTGTTCGACCGTCCCGACCTGCATGACCCCCCTCCCCGTCTTCCCGGCTGCTGCGCGCGATCGGCTAGCGGGATTATTTCCCGGTGAACGCGGGCGGACGTTTTTCCACGAAGTGCGCCACGCCTTCCTTGAAGTCCTCGCTGCCGAAGCTGGCTTCCATGTGCTCGATGCCCGCGGACAGCGCGCCGGCGAAATCGACGTCCTGGGAGCGGAACAGTTGGGATTTCATGACGCGCATGGAACGCGGCGACACCAAGCGTGCGAGTTCCAGGGCGTAGGCGCGCGTCTCGGCCAGCAGTTGGTCCGCGGGATGGACGCGGTTGACCAAGCCCATCTGCAACGCTTCCTGTGCCGTGACCTTGCGCGCCGACAGCAGCAGGTCGAGCGCGTTGGGCAGCCCAACCACGCGCGGCAGAATCCAATCCACGCCGTGTTCGGCGATCAGGCCGCGGCGGGCGAACGCCGTGGTGAACACGGCCGTGTCCGCGGCGAAGCGCAGATCGGTGTACAGCGACAGGACCAGTCCCAGGCCGGCCGCGGGGCCGTTGATGGCCGAGATGATCGGCTTGGGCACCGTCGGAAAATAGGCGTAGCGATAGGAGAACGCCTGGGGCAGCGCGAGCCCGCCGGGGATCGGGCCCGCGGCGAACGCGGCGTCCGTGGTCGCCTTCTTCGACTTTTCGGTCTTCTCCGCCTTGTCCACGATCGTATTCAGCATCGTCATGTCGGCCCCGGCACAGAAGCCGCGGCCCGCGCCGGTCAGGACGACGACCCGCACGTCGGCATCCGCGCTCGCCGCGGTCAGGGCGTGCCGGACTTCGCGCTCCAGGACGTTGGTCCAGGCGTTGAGCTTGTCCGGGCGGTTGAGCGTGAGCGTGGCGATGCCGTCCCGGACGTCGTAGAGCAGTTGTTCGTAGTTCATCGCGTTCCTCCGTGTGGCCGGGAGATTCGGCCCCGCCCGCGCAGTGGCTAGGCGGCCGCGGGCGAACGGGAGGCCGCGGCGTCCGCAGCCTCGTACAACAGGGCGTGCGTCTCGTCCCAGCCGATGCACGCGTCGGTGATCGACACGCCGTAGGCCAGCGGCGCGCCTTGCTTCCAGGTCTGGTTGCCCGGCTCCAGATTGCTCTCGAGCAGCAGCCCCATGACGTCGTGGCGTTGCTCGCGCCGCAAACGCAGCACGTCGCGGCATACCGCGGCTTGGCGGGTGTGGTCCTTGTTGGAATTGCCGTGCGAACAATCGATCATGACGGGACGCGCGATGCCGGCTTTCGCCGCCTCCGCGGAGACGCGCGCGACGTCCGCGGCGCCGTAGTTGGAGCGGCCGCCGCCGCCGCGCAGGATGACGTGGCGGTCGGGGTTGCCCAGCGTCTTGATGACCGACGTCACGCCGTCGCCGTTGATGCCCAGGAAACTGTGCGGATGGCCCGCGGAAATCATGGCGTTGATGGCGCCCGCGACTTCGCCGCCGGTCGTGTTCTTGAAGCCGACGGGCATGGACAGGCCGCTCGCCATTTCGCGGTGGGTCTGACTCTCGGTGGTGCGCGCGCCGATCGCCGCCCAACTCAGCAGGTCGGCCACGTACTGCGGAGTGACCGGGTCGAGCATCTCGCTCGCGCACGGCACGCCGAGCTGGTTGACGTGCAGCAGGATCTCGCGCGCGAGTTCCAGGCCGGCCGGGATGTCGCACGAGCCGTCGAGGTGCGGGTCGTTGATGAGCCCCTTCCAGCCGACCGTGGTGCGCGGCTTCTCGAAATACGTCCGCATCACGACCACGAGATGGTCGCGCGTCGCGTCGATGATCGGTTTGAGCCGCTCCGCGTACTCGAACGACGCCTCGGGGTCGTGGATGGAGCACGGCCCGGTGACGACCAACATGCGATGCCGGTCGCGTCCGTGCAGAATGTCGCAGATTTCCCGGCGCGCCCGCAGGACGACGTCCGCGGCGCTCTCGGTGAGCGGCAATCGGGCTTTGACCGCGCGCGGCGGGATGAGCGGTTGCATATCGACCAGGTGGGAATTTTCGATTCGTTCGGGCATGTCGGTCTCTGCTACGCGATTCGAGAAAGCAGACAGCGTACCACGTCGGTTTTCGGCGTGCGAGCCCACGTCAGCCGATATGCATGAACGTTGCGGACTCCGAAGCGGGCGAGACGCCCGCGCTCCCAGGAAGACTCGCTCCCAGACAGTCGGCGAAGGATGCCTCGGCGCGAAGGGCGCTCGTTCGGCACGGCTGCCTGTTCATCAACGTAGCGGCAACGAACATCTCCTCGACCATGTTGGGGTTGACTTGCACGGCCAGCCGCACCCGCGCATCCGGTACGTGGACGGCGCCGAGCCGGATTTCGAACCGGCCCTTGAAGAAACGCCGCTCCTTCGTCATTCCGGCGCAAGCCGGAATCCAGGGGAAAACATTCCCCCTCCGTCGCACGCCAGTCGGCAGAGACATTCTCACCTTCCCCCTCTCCCTGGCCCTCTCCCACCAGGGGAGAGGGGATGAGAAGGGGCTTCAAGGCATTCCATCAACGTGGAAGCGGGGCCGGACTACAGGTCGCGGTCAAGGCCGCGACGCACGATGATCTCGCGCATGATCTCCGCGGTGCCGCCCGCAATCGGACTCATGCGGACGTCGCGGTAGAACCGCTCGATCGGAAACTCGCGCATGTAGCCGTAGCCGCCGTGCAACTGCACGCATTCGTAGGCGACCTTGTTGGCGACGTTGCAGCCGTACAGCTTCGCCATCGAAACCTCGGTGCTGCACTCCTGTCCGCGGGCCAATACGTCGGCCGCGTAGTAGGTCAACTGACGCCCGGCCTCCAACTCCGTGGCCAAGTCCGCCAGCCGGTGTGAGACGACCTGATGATCGAAGATGCGATTCCCGAACGTCTCGCGCTCGCGCGTGTAGCGCAGCGTGTCTTCCAACGCCTGCTGCGCGGCGCTGACCGCCATGCTGGCCGCGATCAGCCGCTCGTCCTGGAAATTCTGCATGATGTAGTAGAACCCGCGCCCCTCTTCTCCCAGCAGGTTGGCCCGCGGGACGCGCACGTCCTCGAAGACGAGTTCGCCCGTATCCGAGGAATGGCACCCCATCTTGTCCAGCTTCTTGGCGAGGCTGAAGCCGGGCGTCTCCCGCTCGACGATGAACAGCGACACGCCGCGGGCGCCGGCCGCGGGGTCGGTCTTGGCCGCCACGCAGAACACGTCGGCGTGGACCGAATTGGTGATGAATATCTTGGAGCCGTTCAGCACGTACTGGTCGCCGTCCTTCACCGCGGTGGTCTCGAGGGCCGCCACGTCCGAGCCGCCCGACGGTTCGGTCACGCCGATGGCGCAGACGGTCTCGCCCGTAATCATGGGCCGCAGATATTGCGCCTTCTGCTCCGGCGTGCCGTGGCGCGCGATGTGCGTGGACGACATGTCGGTATGCACCAGCACGCTCATCGGCATCCCCATCGCGCGGCAGCGGCAGAGTTCCTCGCAGAACACCAACGTCATCCAGACGTCGCCGCCGCTGCCGCCGTACTCGACCGGGTGGCGAATGCCCAGGAACCCCAGTTCGCCCATGCGCCGGTACAGGGACTTGGGGAACAGCGCAGCGGCTTCCCACTCGTCGACGTACGGCACGACTTCTTTGGTGACGAAGCCGCGGACCTGGTCGCGGAAGATGTCGTGCTCCTCGGTGAAATAACGGGACGGCGCGGTCAACATGGCGGTCTTCGCCTCCTATGGTTGCGATTCGGCGGCCTGCGACTTCTCGATGAACTCCTTGTGCAATTCGAGTTGTTCCTTCACGCGCTTCGTCAACTCCCAACCCTCGGCGTGGTCGGCGATGACGTACGGAATCACCAGGATGATCAACTCCGTGCGGTCCACCTGCGTGGTGTCCGTGCGGAACAAGCGGCCCAGCAGAGGCACCTTGGAGATGCCGGGGATGCCGGTTTCTCCGTCGCTTTGATTTTCGGCGATCAGGCCGCCCATCAATAGCGAGCCCCCGTCGCGGAGCGTCAGACTGGTGCTGATCTCCCGATTCAGAATAGTCGGCGATCCCTCCTGACTCGTTGCCGCGGTGGGGCGCGCCTCACTGAGTTGCTGGGAGATTTTCAGGTCCACGAGCCCGTTCGCTTGGACGATCGGCTCGATTTCGAGCGTGATACCGGTCTTGCGGTAGGTGATCTGTTGCAGGACGTTGCTCGTGCCGTCGGTCTGTACCCCTTCTTCAACCGAGTTCTGTGAGATGACCGGAATTTCGTTCCCGACCTGGATATTGGCCGTCTCGCCACTCTTGACCACAAGTTTGGGACTCGACCGGATCATGACCCGGCTATCCTCGTAGAAGAGGTGCAGCGCTGCCCGCGTAGCCCCGGCGCTGTTGAGAACCAGACGCGCCCCTTGACCGATGCCGCTCAAGCCGAGTCTCCCGGTGGTTTGGCCTACGATGTCGAAATCGTCGCCCAGAAAGTCCAGGTCGCCCAGGTTCCGACGGAGAAGGAACTCGAAGCCCGTCCGTTCTTCGTCGTCGAGCGTGATCTCCGCGATCAATGCCTCGATGAGGACGGACGGCGCAGGCTTGTCCAATATGGCGACGACGTCGAGAATCTCGGCCCACTCCTTCCCCGAACCGCGGAACAGCAACAGATTCCGCCGTTCGTCCACGACGATCCTGCCTGCTGCTCCTCCTGTCGATCCCGACCGTCCCTCCGCGGCAGTCGACTGGCCGGTCGCTCCGGCCGATACCGATCCGGAGCCGAGCATCCGGTTGAGCGTCTCGGTTATGTGCTCGGCCTGGGTGTTGCGGACCTCGTAGGTGAACACACCGTCTTCGATCTCATCCTGCCGTTGAGTGTCCAGAATACGCGCCCACTCCTGGATGTGTTCGAGCGTGGCCCGGTCCGCGGCGAACGCGACCAGCTTGTTCGCACCCTGCAATGGGACGAGGATGGCGGCGCCTCCTCGTGTATGGAGAGAAATACTGTAGCCTTCGGATTGGAGCACGTGAGACAACGACTGCGCCATTGCTTCCACTTCCAGAAAGCGCGGTTCGATGATGAGTCCGTGCTGCCCTTGCATCAGGGGTTGGTCGAGCACCTCGACCATCTCCAGCGCCAGCGCGATCAGGTCCAGATTGCCACGCAACAACAACGTATTGCGGTCCCGGTGGGGGTCGATTTTCAGATCCTGCCCATTGAACACGTCCTGAAGCGTCGTAGCGACGACCGCGGCATCGACGACTCGAAGCGGGACCAGCTGAAAAATCGTCCGGTGTGTGGCAGGCACTTCGGGCAAGGCTCTGCCGCTGATGAGCAAGGGAATATCCCGGGCCGATATTTCCGGAGTCTCGAGAAAGCTGAGCACGCCGTCCTCATCTCGAACGTCGATGCCGTAATTCTCCAGGACCAGCCGCGCAGTCGCAAAAAGCTGACTGGGCGAGACCGGTTCGCCGAGTCGCAACGTTACGAGATCTTCTTTCTTGTCCAGCCCGGGAGAAACGGCATAGGACAGACCCAAGACCTCGCCGAACACCTCGTTGATGAAGGCGATCAGCGGCACGTCGCGGAAGCTCACCTGAATCGGATCCCCTTTCAGATCTGCGCCCAGGGTATCCCGGACCCCTTCGACCTCGGTGCGTCCGATGGCGACGTCCGGGGTAGGCGCGAAGCTCGGTTCGTCACTCGACGTTTCCGGCCCACCGAGCCTGGAATCCGGCTTTTTGGCCAACTCCTTCGGTGGCCGTAACGCCTGCGGAAACGGTTTCACGTCGAGCGTCGTGCACGCACTCATCGACCACCCGACCACCAACACCAAAGAGAGTTCGGCAATTTTCACACTGACTCCGAATCCGTCGTGCTCAACTCGCGGGCGTTGCGTCCGACTCGACCGGCGATCCTTGCGTTTCGGCATCCGGCTCGGCCGGGTACGATTCCGCGGGGATAGGGGGAAACAGATTGAGCACCTCGGTCCGCTCGTCCTCGATTCCTTCAAGCGTCAAGGTGGTATCCGTCGCCAGTTTCACGCCGCGCCCATCCGGCAACCTTTCACCCGGCAGGAATCGGGCGATTGCTCCGTCCGGGAATCGGATCAAAGAGACCCGGCGATCCTTCATCGTGGTCAACCCTACCAAACGGACCTCGGCTCCGGCTTGGCGCTTCGCTGCCGCGGCTTCGGCCGGAACGGTGCGTCGTTGCACGTCTTGCAGCGATTCGTCACCCCAGCGCCGGCTCTCCGAGAAAACGCGCAAATCCGGGGGTGCCGGCGTCCGTATTTCGATTCCGTCCGGAATGCCGCGTGAGCCTTTCACGATCTCGGGTCCGGGGCGAGGGACAGGCAAGGCAAGTGCCGCCAGCATGGTCGCAATACTCACCGCCAGCACGAACCCTGCGCCGCGGCCATACCGGGCCGCCCCGGAGAATATTCCGGCCATGCGGCCCGACCATCCGCGAGGTCCCTGTTCCGGGTTTTCCATACGTCGTCATGGACCGAGTGGGCTATCTCCGGCTATCCTCGTAGAGAGTCGATCCCGATGAAGTATGCGGACACGATCAACGTCATCCGAGAATTCCGCCGTCTGACGTCCAATCGCTCGACGACCAGCTTTTTCGGATGGGTCGCGAGCCGGTACAGGATCTGGAGTGCGGCCCCAGGTCGATATTGACAGTCGAAGCTGGTTTGGACCTGCCAGACGCCCGGTACGTCCGGTACCTCCCGGCTCACGCCGGAACGAATGCGGGATCGACGAAGATCCAGCCCTTTCATCATCTCCGTCAGTACGGCCTGAAGGCGCGCCTGGGCCTCCCCTTCCGTCTCGGCCTGCCAGAATGCGTCTTTCAATGCGGCGTGTGCTTCGCGTTCCGCGGCGAGCAGACGCGTCCAGTCTTCTTCCCCCTGAAACACCTCCGCGCGGGCCAAGCGGGTCGTTTCCGCGGCGTAGGCGTCGTATGCGCCCTGCAGCCGATCGGATTGCACCAGAAGGCCGTACACCAGAATGAGACCGAGAATAAGCCACGCGCCTCCGCGCGCGCGAGAATTTTCGGTGAATTCCGAGCGGATCCGCGCAAGCGCCGTCTCCAGCGTTTTCATGCGTCCACCCTCATCGATATCTTCAGCCGGTCGGCTTCCCGGTCCGGCTCCGCCTTGACGTGGTGAAACAGGGGATGCGCTTCCAACGCGCGGACGTATGCGATCGGGTCCGGCGCCGCGTCCTCGACCAGAAGGGAAAGTTCACCCCGGCTATAACGCCACTCGTGGAAGGTTGCCGACGGGCTGGGCAGCGTCCGGTCCACTTCGTTCATCAAATACGCCTGCGACGGCTTTGCCAACAGATCGGACAAGGCGTGGTTTCTCGTCCGCAGGCGTACGAGTTCGTTGCGGGCTCGAACCGATGGGGCGACCTCGTCCTGAATCCGGGAAAATGCGACCGCGGACGTTCGTGTGAGGTGTTGGAGCTTGCGGAAACGCACTTCCTGCCAGAGCGCGGCCATTGCCAGCGCAAGCACGCACGCTGCTACCAGGACCCGCTCATTGGTCTCGAACCATGCACTCGGTGACACCCGGCCGGTCCAGGGCTCGGAATCGCAGACCGACGCAGGCGCGTACGGAACGTCCGGGTCCGCCGCGGACGCCGAGATGCCCCGGCGGGCGAGAAACCAGTTGGTCCGGTCTTCATCCGGCCGTTGCGCAAACCAGAATGAGTCGAGCAGCACGTCCGCGCGCCAGTACTGCAACTCGAACCCTTCATGACAGGCTTGCAGAGACACGCCGTCGGGCTTGCGAGGGAAAAAGACGGTTTCGGGGAGGACTCGTTCGGGGTTCTCCCGGTTCACCCTGCCTTCGAACGTTTTCCCGTGGACGGCCTCCGCATCCCAGAACCAGATCATGGCCGTACTGCCCGTCCAGACGCAATGAAAGCCGGTGGCGCTGAACGGACTCCAGACTTGCAGCTTGAGTGCCAGGGCCGAGCGCCGTTTGGCTCTCGGCACGTGTTCGAACTCTTCGCAGCGATACATGCACATTCCGCGGCCGACGATCCAGTGTCGATGCGGAGCGACCTGGGGGAGGGAGGAGACGCCGGACCGAGTCTGGATGACGTTGTATTTATTGAAGAAGCGGCGTCGCAACCGTCCGAGGCGGACGCGCAGCGCGTGCGGTAACGGGCTCCTCATAGCGGTAATCGGTCCTCCAGGGGGCAACGTCGGAAAACGGGGTCAGTTCGATGCCGACCAGCATGCGCACGCCGTCGTCCTCATGCCACAGGGTCATTCTCAGAAAACGCGACGGAATCAGGCGAAGGTCGGACGGGTCGATGTCCAGGTGTTTTCCGGTGCGCATGGCGAGGAAACTCAACCTCGAGATCGGTTGTGCGGCCCTGTCGTCGAGGAGCGGCTGTACGCTCCGCAGATCGAGGTCGAGGAGCGCCGCCAAGACCTCGGGGGGCATCGTGTTGAAATTGTACCCGACGGACGGGCGCATGGAAAGCAACGGCACTAAGCGTCGCCACTGCGCGGGGGTCACGATTTCGGTGAGACCGAGGACTCGCTGCAATTCCAGCGGACTGGCCATGATCCAGTTCGGAGGCGGCGGCTTCCCCCGGTCACGGTAATGGCCGGCTTCGGCTCCGTACAAACGGAGCGTGCGGTTCATGTCGATGTAATCCTCGGCTCTGGCGATGATGTGCGCGACGTCTTCCTGCGCTATTCCGACCCACCGTAGCAGCGCGCCGAACAACGGGACCATCGGCGAATTGACGGACGCCAACCCGCCTTCGTCCTGCACTGCGAAACGCGTGGTTCCCAGCCCGCGGTACACTTGGTCGGTGACGTGCACCTCGCCCTCGCCACGGTCCGACAATGTTCCGATTTCGGGGAGCCGGTCGGAAAATCGTTGCGGGGTTTCCAGGATCAGTCCACGGTGGTTCATGCGGCCGGTCGTGAACAGATAGGTCACGGTCGCCTGCGTGCTGCGCCGGTCGAGTGTGCGTTCGAAGGACTGTTTGGCGAGCCGCGCGTTTTCGACCTGCGAGGTCGTCACCGCGTCGATATGAGCGGCCATCAGCGCCGCTGCCGCCAGTGCCCAAAGCACGGCGATCAGTACGAACCCGTTCGGACGAGGGCTCACGAGAAGTCCCGAAAATTGACCACCGGTCGGGGAAACAAACCCGGCCGCGCCACCCAGATTTCGTCTCCCGTATCCGACACGAGCCGAAGCATCCGGGGAATCCCCTGCTTCGATCCGACGTCGAGCGGCCAGCGTTCATGCCACCGTCCCGCCGAGTCGGCATACTCGAACGACAATGCCGGTTCCCGCACGGTGAGGACGGTCCACGTCGGCCCGCCTTCCTCGGCGTATACCACGAGAGAAGAATCCCCGGCATTCGGATTGATGGACCAGCGGACCCGCGTCGGCTGGCCGGGCTGGGCGGCGAGGGGCCGAAGGGTCATTCCCTCGAACGATGTCTCTCGGCCCTTGAACCGGCGACTTTCGCGCAAGGACGGGACCATACCCTCGACCGTGGAAGCGAACCAATGGCGCTGGAGCAGAGTCAGCGCCGTCGCCTTCCCGACACGGTTGACGGTTTCATACCGGCCGAGGAAAAAGCCGACACCCTGGATAACCAGGGTTCCCAGCAACGAGGTCATGACCAGGACGACCAGAAGTTCGAGCAGCGTCAGCCCCTCCCCGCCGTTTCCGGACCGAGGCTGCCGAACGCTCCGACGCGTCATCGACCTTCCGGTTTCGACACGGCTGGCCGTCGTCAGTTTTCCCCGTTTTCCCGGGGTCGGCTCGGGGAGAGGAGAAGAAAGGAGAACACTTGCAATGAAGGAGACATGGCCGAACCACGAATACGGATAAAGAAAGCCCCTGATACTCTCGAGAGAGTCAGGGGCTTTCCGGGTTCGGCCCGGACCGTTCGAAAACGGTCCGGGCGGAGGCGGGATAAGACCATCCTCTTATCTACTGGGCGGGCTCCATAGGTTCCAGTCCGCCGATGAAGGTATTGTTCGTCAGCGTACCGCCACTACGGACCAGCAGTTGCACTGCAAGACGGCTGGAAGAGTGGATGCTACAAGACAGACGCCCGCTCCAGTCCTCCACCCCGAGCATCTCCGCCAGTTCCATCGACGTGACATGCGCAATTGAGCCGGCTTCGATGTTCATCCTCGGGAAGCTTCCGATTTCCATACCCTGCTGGTCTGTGCAACGGAAGAATGCCGTGCACGCAGAGGCACCTTCGCACCTGACCCGCAGGTTCGCGGCGTCTGCTGCGTTCGTGCTCGGAATTGCATACGCGTAATTCGTGTAGTTGATCCCGCTGTATTCGAGCGTCAGATCCTTCGCGGCCACATCAGTGTCCCTTGCCGTCGCTGCGGCGAAGTCGAGCGTATATTCGCTTCCGATAGACCCTCTCCTGATAGCTTGTTCGCCAGCAGGCACGTAATACAGGGCGTGATCGTCAGCGGTACTGATGGCCCCGGTGCCGCTCAGTGGTATGGATCCTCTCGCACTGGTTCCGTCCCCGGATATCGTCAGTAGAAGATCACTGTTCTCCCTGTAGGAGATGTTGCCCGACGACACTGCCGTGCTGCTGAAGAACAGACGGTCTGACGGAGCAAAATTCCCCCTTGCAACGACGGTGAACATATCCGTGACTCCTACCGCGAAGAGAGTGGTTCCGTCCGCTTGGTACTGGCTCCCGGACTCCTCCGTGATGGTGGCAGTGGAGATCCTGATTCCCTTCCTGGTGGTGTCGCCGAACCCGGTGACGTCCAGGAGCGGGCTGGTACTGGTGGCCGTCAAGGAGCGAGGATTGTCAAGGGTGATTTCGCCCCGGTGCGCCTCCGTACTCGTGGAGGGAGGGACGGTCGTTATCGAATAGGCCGGATTGATCACTGCAATATCCAACCTGTTCGAGTTGGCGGCGGCGCCGTCAGCAGGATATTTCGGAAAATTGTTTGCGGCGAGCCCGAAGCGACTGCCCGGCGGAGGAGTGACCGTTACATCCACGGTAATTTTACGGGCGTCCGCCGATTGTTCGTTAGCAACGGTGACCGTATCCAAATCGGGAACAATGAAATCGAAGCGGTTGGTTGCTATGATACTCGAGACGGTGGGGGCAGATGTAACCCTGTACGATACGAAATCGTCGCCTTTTTGACCTCCGCCTCCTTCTTCCCCCTCGCTGATGACAAAGAGAGTATCTAGCCGCGTGCCACCGGAATTATAGAGGGCGAAATCGCCTGACGAGATGGGCTCGGCCAATTTCGCTCCGTTGAATCTGAAGGTGAATACGGCGTACTGGCCATTGGCAACAACGTCTGTCCCCGACGGGTACGCTATGCGCACGACCGAGCCGACATTCAACTTGATGCTCCCCGAATTCTGGCCGAACAGTTCTTGAGCGAACTGCTTGGCGGTAGCGGTCGTGCTTACGGTCTGGGCTGCAGCCGGTGCCGCTAGGGCTACGGTCAAGACGACCGCGGCTATGGTGGTCAAAGGGGTTCTCGTGCCCATTGATGTTCTCCTCTCTCTCCTAGGTTTATCGAGGGCTGGTTCTCCGTTTGAAAGGTTCCCTTCCGCGCCGTGAGTCATGCCGTCCTCCTTCTCGTGACTTGGTACCCGATTTTCTTCTTCGATGCAACCCCGTTTTCCCGAAAGTGAGTTTTCCGCCGTACCCCGAGGTTTTCGATGCGCGTTACGGTACCCCGTGTAATCAGGAGGTCATCCCCGATCATCCGAGAGTCGAACGCCTGATCTCTCACGGAATCCTCCATATTATACTGTCCCTGACTTTTCAAGGGGTCTTGTCTGCGCGAGAGTCGCCCTCGGAGCAACCGTCCGCGACGTTGGGGGATCACAGGCTCTCCCGCACTTTCTCGTACCCGATCAGCCGTAACCGATACTTCCCGACGGGCAGGCCGTGTTTCCTCAAAGTGAATTCGACCCGGTACAGCCCGATCTCGTAAAGCCCCATCCGTCCGTACGCGTTCTGCCCCTGGCGTGCGGGCTCCAGCAAGCGGGCGGACCAGACGGTCTCATAATCGTCGAATTCGAATCGCCCTTCTTCTTGTTGGCGCGGGTTGACCGCGGACAGGTGCGCCACGGCGCGTTGGGCGGCCGGCATATGCGCGGTCACGGCGCGGACCCGCTGCAGCGCGGCGAGGTTCGTGTTGAACAATCCGTACAACGTGAGGGCGCCCGCGGAAAAGATCGTCAGGGCGACGATGGTCTCCAGCAGCGTGAAGCCCGCGGACACGGAAGAGATTGTGGATTGTGGATTGTGGATTGTGGATTGCGCTGCACTGAACGTGTCGAAGGGGCGAAGCGTGGGTCGTCGGCCGCGGCCTGCGGCGTCGCGGGCGTGGCGGTCTGACCGACTGAAGAGGTGTATGTCCCGGGAAGCTGTGGGCGTTGGTTCAGGCATCGACACGGCAGTACGGCGGCTCCAGGACGAGTCGGACGTCCGGTTCACCATTATAGGACAAAATGACTTCGCCGCCCAGGCAGACTCCGTTCGCCCGGACGAGAATCGGTTCGGGCACGTGTATGGTCCAGCCGTCAGGCAGGTCCAGACGGTAGGGTTCGTGATGCTCGAGCGGCGAGATCCGCCGTGAGGACGGCGAGTCTTCGTTAGAACGTGGATCTCCGTCCGCCCTCTTTCTTTCGGCCCGCGCATCGGTCCCCACGACCAGGTACGCGCGGCGGCGCACCAGAGCCTGCCGGCCCAGGTTGGCGAACCGGTCCAGGATTTCGTTGCGTTCGGTGGTTCTGGCGACGGCGCCGTACAGCCGCTGCAGGTTCGGGACTGCCATCATGGTCATCAGCGATACGAGGGTGAGCACGACGACCAGCTCCAGCAGCGTGAAGCCGGATGAAACCGTGCCGGAGACATCAACTCGCTTGTGTCGGTTGTTCGGGCAGATAGCCGACATCGGCGTCGACGCCCTCGCCGCCGGGTTTCGCGTCCGCGCCGAGAGAGTACAGCGCGAACCCTTGCAGGGTGTTGGCCGGCTGCTCGTAGCGGTACGGCGTGCGCCACGGGTCGAGCGGCAGGTCGTCTTCGAGATACGGGCCGTTCCAGTACGCGGCAACGTCCGACGGCGCGGTCATGAGCGCGGCGAGTCCCTGCGCGGAGGACGGATAGTTCCCGATGTCCAGGCGGTATGTCTGGAGCGCACCACGCAACATCTTGATCTGCGTTTCCGCGGCCTGGACCTTGGAACTGTCCACGCGCCCGAACAGCCGCGGGCCGACCAAGCCGGCCAGCAGCCCCAGAATGACCAGCACGACCATGAGTTCGATGAGGGTGAAACCCCTGCTCCGGCTCGTCTCGTAACCGCCTGTGAAGGAGGGCGCTTCCACGCCAAGCGTAAACATGACGGCCGCCGTTCGTTCGTACAATCGTTCGTACACTGCGTCAGAGCGCGATTTCGTCGACGCTGGTGATCGCCAAAATGATGCCGATCATGATGACGCCGAGAAAGCCGCCGATCAACAGGATCGCCAACGGCTCGATCAGGGTCAGCACCTGTTTCATACGCCGCGAACCGTTCTCTTCATAGAGGGCGGCGAGCGCACGCAGCATCTCGGCAAGTTGGCCCGACTGCTCGCCGACGCGGAGCAGGTTGTAGCCGGTCGGCGTGAGGGCGTGGCGCTTTTCCAACGCCGCGGACAAGGCGACGCCGCCGCGCACGTCGCCGGCCGCTTGTCGGAGCGTGGTTTTCCGGCGCGAGATGCGCACGCCGCGCGAGGCGAGGTCGAGCGCCTCCATGAGTTCGACCCGGCTCGTCAGCATGGCGGCCATGATCGACGCCCATTTGGCCGTATCCACTTCGGTGTACCACTGCTTCACGAGCGGCAGGCCGGCAAGCACGTCGTTCGCCCACTGCCGCACCGCGGGGTGCGGGAACAGGATCGCCGCGGCTCCGGCCGCCGCGGCCAGCCCGCCGGCCAGCAGCCAGCGGCTTTCGTTGAACCAGACGCCGGTGCGCAGCACGACTTCGGCCAACAGCGGCAGGCGGCGGTCGTCGTCCAGCAGGTTGGCGAACTGCGGAACGACGAACACGAACACGAGGGCGACCGCGGCGATGCCGGACACGACGAGAATGGCCGGATACGTCAGCGCGCCGCGAATCTCCGCGGCGATGCGCTGGTCGTAGCTCATCTGATCGACCGCTTGGCGCAGAGATTGAGCCAAGCGCCCGCTCAACTCGCCTGCTTCCACCAGATGATAGACGTATTCGGGCAGCGGCAACGCGCTCGTCCGCAGGGCCGTCAGCAGATTCTCACCTTTCGTGAGTTCGCGGCCGATGGCGGCGAAGGCCGCGCCGAGCATCGGATGCGAACTGCCCCGGCTCTGCGCCCGGATAGCGTCGCCCAGCGCCACGCCGGACTCCAGCAGGGTGGCGAGTTCATGCAAAGCGACGACGACGTCCTGTCCGCGCAGCCGGCGGCGGGCGATCGCGGCCGGCGCAGTCTGCCGTTCGTGCACCTCAACGACAGTGCGCCCGTCGGTGTTGAGCGCGCGAACCACGTCGAGGGGAGACTCGGCTTCGATCTCCCCTTTCAGCA
Organism: uncultured Binatia bacterium (SeqCode); assembly: GCA_965200125.1. Lineage (GTDB taxonomy): Bacteria > Desulfobacterota > Binatia > Bin18 > Bin18 > Bin18. The sequence goes on from OZ241332.1 coordinate 1,351,332, forward strand.
GGCGGCCGTCGCGGTCCACCACTTCGTAGCGGTACTCCTGCATCCCGATCTCTCGGCGCTGCGTGTCAGGTGTCGGTCAGCGTCAGGCGGGTAACCTCTTCCAACGTGGTTCGTCCATGTGACGCCTTGATGAGGCCGTCCTGAAACAGCGTGCGGTGGCCCTGATCGTGGGCGAAGCGTTTGAAGTCGTTCAAGTTGGCGCCGGCGACGATCATGTCTTGCAATCCATCCGACATCGGCACCAATTCGTAGATACCGATCCGTCCGCGATACCCCGTGTGCTGGCAGGCCGCACAACCTTCGGCCTTGATCCAGCGGTCGCCCAGCGCCGACGCTGGCAGGTTTTCGAGATAGTTGCCGATCGCAGCGGGCGCCGCGGCGGGCGTGGCGCATTGCGGGCAGACTTTGCGCACCAGCCGTTGCGCCTGCACGCCCCGAATGGGAGCCGCGACCAGAAACGGCTCCACTCCCATATCGACCAGCCGCGTGAAGCTGGACGTGGCGTCGTTGGTGTGGACGGTGGACAGGACCAAATGGCCGGTGAGGGCCGCCTGAATCGCGATCTCCGCGGTCTCCAGGTCGCGGATCTCGCCGACCATGATGACGTCCGGGTCCTGGCGCAGGATGGCCCGCAGCGCACGCGCGAAAGTGTAACCGATCTCGGCGTGCGTCTGAATCTGGGTGATGGTGGGCATCTGATATTCGACCGGGTCCTCGACCGTGATGATCTTCTTCACGCCGTCGTCGGTCTCTTGCAGCCCGGCGTACAGCGTCGTGGACTTGCCGGAGCCGGTCGGCCCGGTGACGAGCACGATGCCGTTGCTGGAGTGCAGCCAGCCGCGGAACGTTTCCAGATGGTCGTCCTCCATGCCGAGATTCCGGAGCGCCAATTCGTCGCGCTCCTTGGGCAACAGGCGCAGCACGATGGATTCGCCGAACGCGCAGGGAACGGTCGAAACCCGCACGTCCATTTCCCGCCCGGAGATACGAGCGGTAATACGGCCGTCCTGGGGCAGGCGACGCTCGGCGATGTCCACCCCAGAGATGAGTTTGATCCGCGAGGCGACCGCGGGAAACCGTTCGATCGGCTGGGTCAACCGGGTGTGCAGCACGCCGTCCACGCGCAAACGCACCGCGAAGTTTTCTTCGCTGGGCTCGACGTGGACGTCCGACGCGCCCACGTCCACCGCCTGCGACAACAGATTGTTCACCAGCTCGATGACCGGCGCTTCTTCGGCCATTTCCCGAAGCTGCTTGGCGTCGCCGCTGGCGAACAGGTTTTCGATGGCGCGTTCCTTTTGCACGAAGTCCAACAGGCGGTCGATCTGGTGGTTCGCGGCCAGGCAGAACGTCACGTCGGCCTCGGGGTAGAAGTAGCCGAGCGTTTCGCGCAGGGCGCGGTCGAGCACGTCGCGCGCCAGGCAGCGGAGCGTGCCGTCCCGCTCCCACAGGAGCACCGCGTTGTCGAGGAACCAGTCCAGCTTGATCGGCGACTCGGACACGAACCGATACACGTCCAGACTGTCGGGTAAAGCATCGCCGTCGCACAGATATTCGAGGCCGGTCTGCTCGGCCAGCGTCCGCAACAGCAGGTCTTCGGAGATGACGCCGATCCGGACCAGGAGCGAGCCGAGCCGGCCGCCCACGGACTTCTGTATCTCCCGGGCGCGGTCGACGTCGGCCTGTTGCACGTCGTTGCGTTCGACGAGCAGTCGGCCCAGCCGATCCTCGCGAAACGTCGGCATCAGCACGGGTGGCGTTCCTTCCGTCTGCCGGATTTCTTCCGCGTAGAGATTTTACCGCTGAGTGAGAAGTCCATTTCTGTGGCTACCATACAAGCGCCGGGAATTCAAAGCTGTGCAACGATAGGGAATGTATCAGTGTGGGAACTTCCTCCCGCGGTAGTCCCGCGGGTATCTTCAGCGGCTCGTCCCCCTTCTCCCCGAGGAGGTTGAACTATATGCTGTCGTGTCATGTCTGATCCTCCTTTCTACTATTCCATGGTAGTGGATGGACAACCGCTTCATCCCTATCAGGCGCAGATCCTCCTATATCACGCTCGAGCACTTCGGCAAGATACCCCGAGAGCGTATGATCATGCAGTGCACGACGCGCGTGCATGCCACGGTACGCGCCACCTTCGTGCAAAATGGCTATACCGTCACGAGTATCCAGCCCTACTTGGACGAAGCATACTGTAACAAGATCGCGCAGCTCGACTATTTCCTGCATGGGGAGCATGGGGACATGTCGGATGCGTGTGGGACATTCTTATTGGACCTCGACCTCGCAGTGTTATCCCCCCTCGCCGTAACGGATCGGAACGTCGTCTGGGGGAAAATCGTGAACGGAAGTCAAAAAAAGGCAACCCGCCATTGCCTGCACTGCGACACATATTTCACGCAGCAGGGGTCGTCTCGCCCGACGTCGTTTCCTGCGATTGCATGACCGTTGATACACTCTCGACGAACCTCAACGGGGGCTTTCTCTACGTGCCGCTCACATTCGTACAACGCATTCGTGCGAGCTGGCGCAAATATGCCGAGTTTTTGTTCACGCGACCCCAGTTGTACGACGAGCCCGCCCAGCGCAGACATATCGATCAGACCTCTTTCGCGCTGATGCTGGCCGCGGAACGGCTTCCCTACCGTCATCTCACTGCCAACTGGAACTTTCCGTACGAGAACTCGAAACGGGCGCGAACCTACGATCCCACGACGCCTGTCCATGTGCTGCACTATCGCGACAGTTTGGACGCGGCAGGTTTAATTGCACCGGCGCCGAACCCTTCGGACCCGGCAATTGACGCTGCGGCCGATCGCGTCAATGTCGCACTAGGGAACCGAAACGACCCCACGTTCTTCGACTTGTACAAACACGATATCGGGCGAAACAGGCCATCGTCAGCGTCCCGAGCATACGTGAGCCGATGTTTCCAGAAGACTTCATCGCCCGGACACGCATGAACAGCGGGCAACGGCGCAGGCTCATCCTGCACGTGGGTACGCCCAAGACTGGTACGACGGGATTACAGCGTTACCTGTACTCACAAAGAGATGCGATGGCCCGAGAGGGTATCTGGTATCCCCCTCCTTCGACGACGCAAAAATACAACAAAAGAAGTCAGCCAAAACATCAACGGCTTGTTCTGATGCTCAGAACAGCGAATGAGGAAGGATTCCTCAGATATGTTCAGGAAGCTCTCCGCGACATGCCGGCATCGACCCACACCGTGATCATGACGACCGAAGGAATGTACCACCATTGGTGGGATTATACTCCACGAATGTTAGGGATATTACGGCATCTGGCCAACCTGTTCGAATTCGAGATGTGTGTTTGGTTCCGGGAACCCGTTTCGTTCGCCGCCAGTTGGTACATTGAGTTTTTGAAGGTCTCTGATGTAGATTCGGTGGGCTATTGTGGCCAGGACATGGATTTCGATGAAGTATTTCAGAGTGAATGGTTCCGAAGGAAACTCGACTATTTAGGGTTCTACTATGAAGCTCAGTGCCTGTTCGGTCATCAGCGCGTGATACCGTTCGTTTATTCGGGCGATACGGTCGAAACGTTTTTGACACATTACGGGACAGGTCGAGGTGACGCCGTTCAGGCGTCGTCAGCGGCGCGCCGAGCGAATAGATCATTAAGGGTTGCCGGTATCCGACTCATGCGCTCCGTCAACCGCTGGCGTGGCCGTTTACCGCTTCGGCAGCAGAGGCGCGTGGTGAACTTGGTACGAGCGATTGATTTTGTCATCGGCGATTGGTCCGGGTCGTTCCACTTGAACACACGACAGGCAGACCTTGTAAATCGGTATGCAGGGAGGGGGTGGTCTGTTGTGAAGCGGAGTGTCAAGAATCGCCCGACCCGGCATGTAGCTGAGAAGTAGACTTGTCTGGACGCTTTTTCTTGTGTGTTTCCCATACCGGCCGAGAAATGAAAGATAGTGGACGATGATTAAGTAGCGAGAGGGCAGCCATCACGGTGAGGAATGCGGTTCCCTTTACTCGGACACGAACCGATACACTTCCAGATTGTCGGGCAGGACGGCGCCGGCGCGCAGATAGATGTGGGGGGCCGGTCCGCTCGGCCAGCGTCCGCAACAGCAGGTCTTCGGAGATGACGCCGGTCCGGACCAGGAGCGGGCCGAGCCGGCCGCCCACGGACTTCTGTATCTCCCGGGCGCGGTCGACGTCGGCCTGCTGCACGTCGTTGCGTTCGACGAGCAGTTGGCCCAGCCGATCTTCGCGAAACGTCGGCATCGACACGTGTGGCGTTCCTTTTTTCGTGTCCACTCAGATCGAGAATATTTCCAGTCGAATAAATGAGCCCTGCTCTCCAGTGCGTACCACACGGACAGAGACGATTGAAGCCGCGCCGCACTTGACGGAAGGGGTTCCCCACCAGTCCCGGACAGATATTTTCCGGCACGTGCACGATACGATCGTTCTGGTATAGTCGCCGGCGCATGGCCAGACTTCCGTTTCGTTATTCGATGGTCGTGGATTCTCAGCCACTCCATCCGTATCAGGCGGACATTCTTCTTTTCACGCTGGAACGGTTCGGCGCGGTTCCCCGTGAGCGTATCATCGTGCAGTGCACGGAGCGTGTGCCGACGGGCATGCACCATACGCTTGTAGAGAAAGGCTACACGGTTACGAACGTCGCTCCGTACCTGGACGAAACTTACTGCAACAAGATCGCGCAACTCGACTATTTCATGAATGCGATCGTGCCCATGGAAGAACCGGACGAGAGCGGGATCTTTCTCCTGGACCTCGACCTCGCGGTCCTGTCTCCTCTCGACGTTCCCGACCGCGCAGTCGTATGGGGAAAGATCGTGGACGGCACGAATCCGCCGCTCTCGACTTTGGAACGCATATTCTCCGCGGCTAAGGTGGAACCGCCCGGCATTGTCCCTTGCGATTGGGAAAGTGGGGGGACCTTCAGTACGAACTTCAACGGCGGGTTTCTCTATGTCCCGCTTCCCTTCCTAGCCCGCCTGCGTACGAGTTGGCGGAGATGGGCCGAATTTCTTTTCGCGCGTCCAGACTTGTTCGACGAGTTCGCTCAGCGGAAGCATATCGATCAAACATCCTTTGCGCTTACGCTGGTTTCGGAGCGGATTCCTCATCGTCATCTGGCCGCCAACTGGAACTTCCCCTGCCACTTGAACGAACGTCCGCGGACGTACGAGCCCAAGTCGTCCTTGCATGTTCTGCACTATCACGACTGTCTGGACCCGGACGGTCTCGTGGCACCAATCTTTTCAGACCAGGCGGTCGAAGGGGCGGCCGAGCACGTCAACGCGGCTCTGGGAGAGAGGAACGCCCCGATTTTTTTCGATCTGTACAAACAACATCGGGCGCAACAGGCCGGTGACGGCATTCCATCCATACACACGCCGATGTTTTCGAAGGACTTCCTCGCCCGGACACGCCTGGACGGAAAGCCGCGCCGGCTCATCCTGCATGCTGGTGTGCCGAAGACCGGCACGACCGCGTTACAGTGGCATTTGGACTCGCAAAGAGCCGGACTTGCCGAAGGCGGAGTCTGGTATCCTCCGTCTTCACATCAGCAAGGGAAGGAACCGAAGCATCAACGACTCGTCTCGGTGCTGATGGGCGCCGATGAAGCGGCATTTGTCGAATATATCGAGGAATCGCTGCGCGACATGCCCGCATCGACCCATACGGTCATCCTGACGACCGAGGGTATCTATAATCACTGGCGAGACTATCCCCCGCGGGCGAAGAGTCTGCTACGACATCTGGCCTGTTTGTTCGATTTCGAGATGTGCGTCTGGTTCCGGGAACCGATCGCGTTCGCCACCTCCCTCTATACCCAATACTTGACGAACCCGCGGATGCAAGGTCCGCAAGCAAACGTCTATGGCCGAGACATCGATTTCGAAGAGACCATGCAGGACGACTGGTTTCGCGGACAACTCGACTTTCTCGGTTTTTACTACGAGACGCAGAATCTGTTCGGGCAAGAGCGTGTCACGCCATTTTTATATTCGGGCGATACGATCGAGACGTTTCTTGCACACTACGCGGTTAGTCATGAGCGGGCTGTTCGGATGTTGGAGGCCGTCCGCCGGGAAAATGCGGGATTGAGTGCCGCCGGTGTCCGGCTCATGCGATGGGTCAATCGTTGGCGGGGCCGTTTACCTCAGCCCCGGCAGGAGCGTGTGGAAACGTGGGTCCGTAGAATCGATGGTGTCATCGGCAGATTGTCCCCGGCGTTCCGTTTGACGGAACGACAGGCAGGTCTCGTCAATCGCTACGCCGGACGTGGGTGGGCCATTCTTCAGGAGGAGTGCCGAAAATCCGCCGCCTCTCGCCAAGCCCCCCGCTGAGGTTCAAACGGTTTTGTATCTTCCGCGGCGAACTGATCGAGGCGTTGTCGAATGCCCGCAGCGTCAACGTCGGAAAACGCAATCGTCAGTTTACCTGCCTCATCGACCGTAAAACGCGCCCGCGGTTCGAGTTCCTCGGCCAAGCGCGCAATCAGCTTGTTCCGGGCATCTCCGTCGGAAACGTCCGTGTAAGCGGCGGCGACCGCGTCCACCACCGCCTTGTACTTCTCGATGGCGTACAACGAATGGCCGATCACGCACTGGCCGTATTGAAGCGCAGTGTACGTCCACCCGCGGCGCGTCTCTTCGAAGCTTCGCTTGGGCGGAATCGGCAGCGCGTCGAGACGGGCACGTACCCACTCGTCTTCAGGGTCGGGCCGGGCGGCGCAGAACAGAAAGTCGACGTGCTGCATGCCGTCCGGCTTGGGATGGATTTCCACCAACATGACCCTTCCCCATACTTCCCGCACGCAAAGGAAACGCGCCCCGGTGCGTTTCGATGTTTCGACATGGTTCGACAGGCTCACCAACCGAGATCGACACATCGCAGGCTCGACGAACCTTCCCCCCAATCAGCAATCCACAATCGAAAATCCACAATATCCCCCTACTCCATCAGGAAGTTCGATACGGTCGCCACGAACCCCTCCGGCTCTTCCAGCATAATCATATGCCCGGAACTGTCGAAGTGGACCAGCCGCGAGCCGGGGATCGCCTGTTGAAATGCCTCGCCGTAGACCGGCGGGATCAGCTTGTCGGAATTGCCCCACAACAGCAGCGTCGGAAGCTGCACGCGGTGGATGCGCTTCTTGAGCCCCTTGTCGGGGATCGGCCAGAGGAATTTTCCGGTCGAGGCCAGACAGCGGTACATTTCGAGTTGCGCCTCCGGGTCCTTCATCTGCTCGGTGAACATCTGGCTGACCGGGCCGCTCGGATCGTGGAAGACGTGTTCGACGAGTTGCTGCGGGTTGAAGGTGAAGAAGTCCGGGATGGGCTGATCTTCCAGCCACAGCCCCGCGGGACAGACCAGCACCAAGCGGTTGATACGGTACGGCGCCAGTGCCGCGACCTCCGCGGCCAACATGCCGCCCAGCGAATGCCCGACGACATGCGGGTTGTCGATCTGCAGTTCGTCGAGAAAGTCGTGGTAGTAGAGGGCGAAGTCGACGATGTCATCGAGGTGCTCGATACCCGTTCCCGGGCCGAAACCGGGGTGGGCCGGCGCATAGACCGTGAAGCTCCGCGCCAACTCTTCCAGGAACGGGGCACCGACCATCGGGCCGCCCGCGCCGTGCAGAAACAGGAGCGGGTCTCCGGTGCCGCCCCACTGCATGGTGGTGCTGAATTTCCCGTCGCGAAGCGAAACTTTGACTTCTTGCATCTCCGGTCCTCTCCTTGCGTCGTCGCGCGTGCGCCCGCTGCCGTTCCAGACCCAGCGGATCGTTCATGCTTTGTAAAGGAACTCTACAGAGGACGATCCTGGGGTTTTCCCCGGCTCGCCTCCCCATGCCCTTGGTTGAAACCCCTTCGATAAGATCCAGGACCAGCCCGTTGAGCTTGTCGAAACGGTCCCCGGACCTCTTGTATGCAATTCCCCTTGCAAACGTTGACGGACCACCCTGCCCTCGCCGAACCGCTTACATCGCGGCGACCGCCACACGCTCCTCTTCGGCGAGCGGATGCGGCCCCCAGCGATCTTCCCATTCGTTCCAGAGCCGTTCGCGCAGGTAGGGCATGACCTCTTTGGCGTACAACTCGGTGTTCTTCCTGGTCTGTTCGCGGCCCAGGTTGCCGAAGTGCAGCAGCGAAAAAAGCTGGCCGACGTTCATTTCCCGCAGCACTTCGTCCAGCCGTTCGCGGACCGTGGCCGGCGAGCCGGCGATCACGTAGCCCTGATCCACGAACTCCTTCCATCCCAAGTCCTTCAACTGCTCGAAGCTGAACGGCGACTTGAGCGATTTGATGGTCTTGAGCGTCAGATAGCCCGGGGCCGCGGCCCAGTGGTCGGGGACGTGCAGGCAGCGGTGGTAGAAGTACGAGGCGGCTTCGGCGTAGTCCTTCTCTGCCTGGGCGTCCGTCTCCGACACGCCGATGAGTTGCAGATAACCGGCGCGGTACGGATTGCGGTCGCGCCCGGCGCGATCGACCGCTTCCCAATAGCCCCGCATGATTTGTGTAGCCGGTTCGTAGCCGAAGTAACTCAGGAAAGCGTACATGTAGTCGTGCTTGGCGACCCACTCCCAGGTTTCCACGCTGCCGCCGCCGGGGATCCAGACGGGCGGATGCGGCTTCTGGACCGGCCGCGGCCAGATGTTGACGTAGCGCAGTTGGTTGAATTTTCCGTTGAAGGCGAAGGGCTCCGGCTCGGTCCACGCCTTGATGATCAGGTCGTGTCCTTCGCGGTACTTGTCGCGCAGCGTGATCGGGGTCTGCCCGTAGGCAAAATTCGTGTCCATCGACGTGCCGACCGGAAAGCCGCCCACGAAGCGGCCACCCGAAATGCAGTCGAGCATGGCCATTTCTTCGGCGATGCGGATGGGGGGGTTGTACAGCGCAATCGAATTGCCCAGCACGATCAGCGCCGCCTTGGACGTCCGCCGCGCCAACGTTGCCAGAATGATGTTGGGCGAGGGCATCAGGCCGTAGGCGTTGGCGTGGTGTTCGTTGACGCAGATTCCGTCGAAGCCCTGGCTGTCGGCGAATTCCAACTGGTCGAGATACTCGTTGTAGGTTTCATGGCCCCGCACCGGGTCGAACAGCGAACTCGACACGTCCACCCACACGCTGGGATGCTTCTCTTTGAAATCCTCGGGCAGGTCCGGGTACGGCATGAGATGGAACCAGTGACTCTTCATCGTGCGTCCTCCTTTTGCGCGCTGCAGGCGGCGGTGCGCAGCCCGTGTGTATCAGCCCGGCGAATACCCGACAACTCTTTGATTCCCGAGATTCTCCGCCAAAGAAACTCGGGTATCTAATCGATGAGATCAAGGTTCACGTCCGAGTACCCCGAGTTTGTCGCAAGCACCCTGAACCCGTCACGAGCACCCTGAACCCGTCACGAGCACCCTGAACCCGTCACGAGCACCCTGAACCCGTCACGAGTACCCTGAACCCGTCACGAGTACCCTGAACCCGTCACGAGTACCCTGAACCCGTCACGAGTACCCTGAACCCGTCACGAGTACCCTGAGCCTGTCACGAGTACCCTGAGCTTGTCGAAGGGTACGGAGCGACATGGAAGAATGAAGTCTCCCGACCTCTAGCGAATAAAAAGCGAAAATCGTATAGTCCGACCATGCGCTTCTACGAACAGCCGGTCAAAGGCCGCGGGACCGCCACCAATCCGCACAACCGATTCGAATCGCTCAGCTACACGCCCGACCCGGAGTATCTCGACCACCTGCTCGACAGCCCGGACGACGACGAACACCCCTCCCCGCGCACGCAGGTGTACCGCGACCCGTCGCGGAGCATCCTGTCGCGGAACGACAGCCCGGACCTCGGCTTCTCGGTCAGCATAAACCCGTACCGCGGCTGCGAACACGGCTGTATCTATTGCTACGCGCGGCCGACGCACGAATTCCTCGGCATGTCCGCGGGGCTGGATTTCGAGACCCGCATCCTGGCCAAACAGGACGCGCCCGCCCTGCTGCGCAAGGCCCTCTCCGCGCGGAGCTACGAACCGGAGCCGATCATCATGTGCGGGATCACCGACCCGTATCAACCCGTCGAACGTCGGCTGCTCATCACGCGCGGCTGCCTGCAGGTGCTGGCCGAGTTTCGGAACCCGGTCGCCATCATCACCAAGAACGCGCTCGTCGCGCGCGACCGCGACCTGCTCGCCGAGTTGGCCGAGTCGAACGCCGCGTCGGTCTTCGTGTCGATCACCACGCTGAGGTCCGAACTGGCGCGCACCCTGGAGCCGCGCGCGTCCGCACCGCAGCGGCGTCTGGACGCGATCGCGCTGCTGGCGGAAGCCGGCGTGCCGGTCGGCGTCATGTCCGCGCCGATCATCCCGGGGCTGAACGATCATGAAGTCCCCGCCATTCTCCAAGCCGCCGCGGATGCCGGCGCCCGCGCCGCGGGGCATACCGTGGTGCGGCTGCCCTACGCGGTCAGCGGGTTGTTCGTCGAATGGTTGGAGAACCACTACCCGGAACGCAAGAACAAGGTCCTGAATCACATCCGCGCAGTGCGCCGCGGCAAGCTCAACGACCCGCGCTGGCACGCGCGGATGCGCGGCGAGGGCAGTACCGCGCAAGCCATTCACGACCTGTTCGAGGTGGGCCGGCGCAAGGCCGGCCTCACCGCACCGTTTCCGGCGCTGTCCACCGCGGCCTTCCGCCGCCCGCAACGCGGCGGGCAACTCGCACTATTTAACACCTGATCCATCCTCACGTAGGGGCGAAAAATCTTTCACCCCTACAAGGTAGTCGAGGTGGTCAGGACAGCACCATCGGCAAACCGAGATGTTCGGCGTACATGAAGTCGCGGTGTTCTATCAGGACGGGGTCCAGTGCCTCGGCGATATCCTGCTGGGGAAACTCGAACGCCGCGCGCAACACGTCCGGGATAGGGCACTGCTCCGGCGGCAGCGGCTTCATCAACGCGCAGAACGTCGCCCAATAAAAATCCAGCGCGGTCAGTTTCCCCCCCATCAGAAACCGGCGTCCCTTGGTCTGTTGAGCCTTCAGGCGTGCGGACAGCAGGGTCAGGATATCGATGACGCGCTGCTTGGCGACCGGGCCGACGCCCGGCCGGTAACCATATTTCTGGCCGAGGTAGCCGCCCATCTCCGCGGGGACCGGGTATTCGACGTTCGGGTCCTGCGCGTAGTCGCAGATCAGCAGCCGCAGGCACCAGCCCAAGCCCATCTCGCCGCAGATCTCGTGCGCCAGACCGAACATGAGCGCCCGCTGCTCCGGGTCAGCAGGAATGAGGCTGGGGTCTGGCTGCAAGCGTTCGAGCAAGAGCAGAATGTCCGCCCAACCCGAACGGGGCGCCTCGTCCTCGAACATGGCGTTCGGCGCGCTGTCCTCGCCCGTCCACTCGACCAGCGGCTTGTTGGCCGCGGGATCGCCGGGCATGTACAGTGTGGCCGTAAACGGAATCCCCTTCACCTTGAGCATGCCCTTGACGGCCTCGCCCCACGGGCTGGGCGCGTTCGCCACGAAAGCCATGCGCAGGCCGCTTGCCTGCCGAGCTTCTTCACAACTCACGAACTGCATGATCGCCTCCTTTATCTCGATCTTCCCTCGGCGTTCATCCGCTTCCGACTGATGGAGATACGACTCGGACGCTCTCTGCTACCGTAATCCTGTGCGCCGCGCCACATCGTCCGACTTGCTCGATTTGGCCGCGGCGGGTAACTTTCGACGCGTGACGCGCGACAGCCCGCCTTCCTTCCAGCTATCCTCATCGTCTGCAGCCTGGTCCACACCGCCAGTCTGGTTCGGGCTGCTCGGCGTTGGAATCGCCGGATTTCTGCTTTGGTTCATCTACGCCAAGCCCGCAACCACGGGTCACGGAGCAGGGCTGGATTTCCTGCCCACGGCCAACGCCGGCCTGAATGCGCTGGCCGCGGTCTGCCTGACGGCCGGCTTCGTCAACGTCAAACGCGGCAACACCGAGGCGCACAAAAAGTGCATGTTGGCCGCGCTCGTTTTTTCGACGCTCTTTCTGGCCGGCTATCTCGTTTACCATCATTTCCACGGCGACACCCCGTTTCCCGGTGAGGGCATCGTGCGGCCCATCTACTTCAGCATTCTCATCAGCCACATCGCCTTGTCGGGGCTCGCCCTGCCACTGGTCCTGACGACCGTCTTCTACGCGCTGCGCGGACGGTTCCGCGCACATAAGAAGGTCGCGCGGTTGACCTTCCCGGTCTGGCTGTACGTATCGGTCAGCGGTGTGGCCGTGTATTTTTTTCTTAGAGCCTATACCTGAACGTCAGCCGGACGACCTGAGCACTTGTTCAACCGTCGATGCTGATCGGCTCAGCCGCGTTGTCCCGTAGGAAAACCGTACCAACGGCCGTGGCGTCAGCGTAGCCGAGCGCACGGAGCTTCTGCACACACGCCGGCGCACAGGAGGGCGGGACGCCGGCCAACAATCCGCCCGCGGTCTGCGGGTCGAACAGCGCGGCGTAACGTGGATGTGCGTTGGCGGTTTCATGGTTGCGTATCGCCCGCCGCAGCCGGACGTTCTGGGGTTGCAGGGAAGAGAGGATGCCGTGCCGCATGACGTCGAGCACGCCGGGCAGGAGCGGCACACGGTCGAGGTCGAGCGCGACGTCCACCGTAGAGGCGTTCACCATTTCGAGCAGGTGACCCAGCAGGCCAAAGCCGGTTACGTCCGTCATGGCCGTAGCACCGTGGTCGCGCAGACACGCGGCGGCCGCGCGGTTGGAGTACTGCATGGAAGCGAGCGCGGCTTCGATCCAACGGCCCTTGGCCTTGCGGCGCATGTCCGCGGCGAACAGCGCGCCGGTGCCCAACGCTTTGGTCAGAATCAGCGTCTGGCCGGGCTGTAGCCCGCTTTTTTTGAGCAGCGTATCGGGGCGTGCCAGTCCATTGACCGCGAATCCCAAGGCCAATTCGCTGCCCTCGCTCGTGTGCCCGCCAACCAGTGCGGTACCTTCCGCGTTGAGCACGTCCAGCGCGCCGGCCATGAGTTGGCCGAGGTGGTCTTCCATCTTTTGTTCCAGGCCGTACGGCAGCGTGACGAGCGCCAGCGCGGTCTGCGGTTCGGCGCCCATCGCAAAGATGTCGCCCAAGGCATGGGTCGCCGCGATTTGACCGAAGACGTACGGATCGTCGATAAACGCGCGAAAGAAATCGACGGAGTGAACCAGGACGTGCCCCTCCGGGACGCGGGCGACCGCGGCGTCGTCCGGGGCGTGCAGGCCGACCACGACATCCGTTCGATCCACGGGCGCGAGCCGAGCCAACGCACGGTCGAGTAGCGTACTGCCGACCTTGGCCCCACAGCCGCCGCAGCGCATGGCGAGCGACGACAGTTCTTGCAGAGCATCGGCATTGGCGATTCCTGCCGGCGGCTGGATGCCCTCCTCCGCGGGCATGTCCGGCAGCCGATTGTATTTGCGCATGAACCGCCGGTCTATGCAGTCTTTCCATTTCCAGACCCACACGCCCTGCACCGCCCAGATAGACCGAGAAGCTACCGCCCGCCGGTCTCCGGTCGAGATCAGACTCAAAAATTTTTTCTGCGGTTTGAAGGCTTGTAGGCGCCGGCCGCTCAGGGAACGCCGCAGGTTGCGCTCCAGCGGAGACCCCTGCCGTACGGCGAACACTCCCGATTTGGGCCGCGGATAGCCCTTGACCGCGGCGATGTCTCCCGCGGCGAATACGTCGGGATGGGAGACGGATTGCAGCGTATCGTGCACCGCGATGAATCCCTGTGCGTCGGTCGCCAAGCCGGATTCCCCAGGCCACGTCGCAGCGCCAGCCGTCGTCACCCACAGAATTTCGTCCAGGTCGAGCCGGGTTCCGTCGCAACATTCGATCAGACCCTCAGTTACGCGGCTGACCGTACGGCTCGTATGGACATCCACGCCGCGGCGGGCGAGCAGGTCACGGAACGCGGCGCGCACGCGCCGGTTGTGGGTAGGGAGAATGTCGGCCCCCTCGGTAATGAGCGTGTACGTCAGATGGTCAGCCGACCGATTCTGTTCCGCCAGGAGTCGGCGCAGGCGATGCTGTACGGACAACAGGAGTTCGACGCCGCCCGCGCCGCCGCCGACCACGCCGATGCGCGTAGCCTGCGTTCGTTCCAGGCATCGCGCACGCAACGCTTCCCAGTGCCTCCGGAATCCATCGATAGGTTTGACCGGCACGCCCACGCGGTCGGCACCGGGAATGTGCGACACGGCCGGTGTGGAACCGACGTTGATGGACAGTACGTCGTAGGGGACCGGCGGCCGATCGCGGCAGACGACCTGTTTGTTCGTCGGGTCGAGGCCGGTCGCCTCGGCGTGGAAAAACCGCGCGCCTGCGAACCGGCACAGCGGCACGAGGTCGATATGCGCGTCGTCGAAGCGATAGTGGCCCGCGATGTAGCCGGGCAGCATCCCCGAGTAGGGCGCATGCGTGTCGCGGGAAATCAGCGTCAGGCGCACGCCCGGCATCGGGCGCATGCCGAACTTCTTCAGCACCGTCACGTGGCTGTGGCCGCCGCCTATCAAGACGAGATCTTTGACGACCGGCACGGATTGGTCGGCGTTCACCGTTTCATCCTCGGCATTCGAGAATCAGATACTCGCACGACTTCGAATATGGCGTGTTGCGTCAGAATGAGAGAAGGTCGGAAACGATAAGGGAGGTAGGGAGCGCGAATCCGCTCGGGACGTTCGGTTCCTCCGTCCCCACGGCATGTCCGGTTGCAAGCGGCTGTTTCCGCCCCCTCTCCCTAGTCCTCTCCCACGGAGGGGGGAGGGGTTGAAGGGCCTTCCGATTCATTCAAACCTCAATTGTATGGTCCAAGGAAGTGCAGACCGTCGAAATGGATCAAATGCGATGGAGCATCGGCTCCCCATACCTCGGTTTCCCATGCGATTTCGCTCAAATGTCGGCTCATGAGCGTTGGGTTGGGAAAGGCCGTCACGTAAACCAAGCCTATCTTGGATTCGGCAAAGAGAGCGGCAAGTTCACTGTGTTGCGCACGGGGCAGGCCCAACGAGATGATGATCTGGCGAGCGGTCTCGATATGATTTTTCTTGTTACTCATTGGGTCAACGTTCCCATCTTGGCGTCGATCATGGTCTGCGTCAGTTCTTTTTGCCGCACGGCCCACTTCCCCATTCCGATGAGCGTTTCACGGCTCGGGTATTTCATCATTCTGAGATCGGTCGCATTGACCTGCGTATGGCCGCTGAAACGCCGGAAAGTCTCGTCGACCGCGGTTGAATTGAGAAACACGGACAGCCCGAACGCCAGTGCCTTGGGCAGCCCGTGTTTATTCTGGTGAAAAAGGTTCAAATGGTTCTCGAAGCCCAGTGCAGGAACATCGGGGAATGCGTCCGGGTCAACCACGCCCGCCACGATGCGGCGGGTTTCCTCTTTCGACGAAAAACGCCGGACCACGCAGTAATAGCCGTTCGGATACAGCCACTTTTCCGTTTCGCCGTTGTGCAGAATGGCATTCGGCTTCTTCGTGCCGGAGATCGGCCAAGTGGTGCGCGTGCCAGTAAAATGACTGGGGTAGAGCAGTGGCACGCAATCGGCCTCGGGCATGGCGCTCAGGTACTCCTTCAGCCGGAAATCGACCACAGGACCGGTCGAAACGTCGATACCGAGATCCGTAAGCGTAGAGCGGATGCTTGAAGAGAGTTCGACCGTGCTTTCCGAAGATGTCGGTACGTGGACGAAACGCGCCGAGTCATCGGGAAGAACGATCCGGTCGAACGGGTGGGTCCTGGTGGTCAGGTCGGTAAAAGTGTCGTCAGTAGAAGTCGATACCGTAACCGGGCCGGGCCGTCCGCCGCGTTCAAGCCGGATAATCACGTTCTCTTGCAGGACGGCATCGTCCTTGAACGCCGCGCTGCGGGACTCGAAAAGGTGCACGTGCCGGAGAGCCGCGCGGTCGAGAACGAATTGGCGAAAGGAACGGTAATAGGGGCCGTTACAAAAACTCCGCGGAATGATGGCCACGATCTGCCCGCGCGGTGCGGTCAGTGCGACGGCCAGCGCCACGAAAGCCGAATACAGGTTCACCGTCTCGATGCCGACGCGGCGCAAGGCCGGACGGTATGACGATTTCCCGTTGATCTTCTTATACGGCGGATTGAGGATAGCATGCGTGTAGTTCGGAAAGTCGGTGGCGAAAAGGTTGCCAGAAAGTCTGTCCACTGCGGCATGAATGAAATCGCTCGGTCGAATCGTCGCGCTAAAAGCCGGGATTTCGCGGTACTGCGCTAACGTCTCGTTCAAATCGGCATGCAGGGAATCATCGATCTCGAACACCTCCAGGTCCACGCACCGGAAATGAAACTTCCCGGAACCCCATCTTTCCAGGAACGCGGCGGAAAGCGAGCCGATTCCGGCCCCCGCATCGAGCAGACGACACTGGCCCTTGCCGTCGGGAAACAGGCTTACCATGAACGCCGCGGTTCTTGCCGGTGTGAGAAACCGGCCGAACTGCACCTTCTTCTTCGCTGCGGTGTTCTTGGTCAACCGCAATCTCGTCTGTTCGACATCGGACAACAAGGCCGCCCCTCCTGTCATCAGGTCGTTGCCGGTCGTTGCCGCTGGGCGCTGCCCGTCGGCGTCAGGCGGTAACGTTGTCTGCGACTGTGCGGCTTGTCTGGCAGCGTCATCTCGATCAACCCTGCATCCAAGGCCGGTTGGAGATAGGTTTTCCGAAAATGTTTCATATCCCTCAAGTCCAATTTTTGCCGTAATTCCTGACCCGTCATTTCTCCTTCTATGACCCACAGAAGCCGATCTTGGGGGGTCTCAGGGGGGGCGACTCGGGGGATGTCTTGGGGGGTGTCTTGGGGGGTCACTGGGGGGGTCAATTCCCCTCCTTGCGGCCGCTGTCTATGGGCGATGCCCGCCGGTGTCAGGCGGTAGCGCTGTCTGCGGCTGTGCGACTTGTCCGGTAGCGTCATTTCGATCAGCCCCGCGTCCAAGGCCGGTTGGAGATAGGTTTTCCGAAAATGTTTCGTGTCCTTCAAGGCCAAGACTTGCCGCAATTCCTGGCCCGTCATCTCCCCTTCCATCGCCCATAGAAGCCGATCTTGGGGGGCCTCAGGGGGGGCGACTCGGGGGGTATCTTGGGGGGTCACTGGGGGGGTGACTTGGGGGGTAATTCCCTCGGCAACCCGGTCATTCTCCACTTTCTCTGCTTCGGTCCGAATTTGTGGGTTTGGACGAAAGATGACGGTGACGAAGGCTTTGGAATCGAACTCCGGTTCCGGGCAATCCAACCGTTTCGCTTCTTCCCGGATACGGCGGATGCCTGTTCCCGCTTTCTCGATGAAGTCGATACGGTGGAGCAGGTCGGCAATGAGCGCATTGCGCCGTATGCTCGTGTGCCCCAGTTCGGCCGGGGTCAATCCCTTGGGCAGGCTTCCAGGGCTGATGATCTCGATCCGGTCGGTATAGATCTCGACAAAAACATTGGATCCCTCGAAAAACCAATCGCGGTGCATGACGGCGTTGGTAATCGCCTCACGCAAGGCGCGCATCGGGTACTCAGGGACATTCTGCCTTCTGAGCCCCTCGATCCGGTATGCGGTTCGGGTGTTGCGCTCGACGAAACGCAGGGCATCCTCGATGTCGGCCACAATTCCGCCGGTAAAGTCCTTTCGGTCCAGGAGGTGGACCTTGTCCGTGTCCCTCGCCAACAGACCGGTGATGTAGGCGTGCGGAAAAAACCGCCGCACGTTCTTGGCGAAAAAGAGTACCCCGGCATTGCGGAAGAGGAGTTTTTTCCCTGCGCGCTCGGCCGCCTCGATGTTGACCAGCACATCCTCGAGGGACGGCGATCCGGTAATCCCTGAATAACCGAGCCACGTCTCGAACTTGTCGCGGTCGAAGTCGTCCGGGTAGTGGAAGCCGGGACAGGGCGAACGATCGAATTGAATGACCCGTTCGGTCCGGAAGAAGTCGCGGATTTCGTTTCGGCTGAGTTTCTGCGTGACCGAACCCTGGCGCCAGAAGAAACCATCGCCGCACTGGACCGGCTTGGCGTCGCTTTCACGGACGTGCACGGCGAAAACTCTTCCAACGGGTTCAACCCGGACCTTCACGGGCGGATCGCAATTCCGCGCGACGTCTTGGACGCGGGCGCGCAACCGATTGGAGTCCTTGACCCCGCTGACGGTGCCGTCATCACGCACGCCCAGAAGAATCTTCCCGCCGATGGTGTTCGCCAGGGCGACCATCTCCCGGGCGAACGACGCCGAAAGGTTCTCCTTGAACTCGATCGTCGTGCCTTCGCCCTGCTGAAGCAGGATTTCAAGGTCCCCAGGCGTCATGCTGAACCGTCACGAGAAGTCCTGTTTATGGTCGCGGAGTTGCCTGGTGCGTTCCGAGTCCACGCAGCCGGCCGTGGCTACGCCATGTTCGCGTTCGGCATATCGGAATCCCACTCGCCCTTGCCGACGAGCTTGACGCCCGGGATCCGCACCCCCTCCTCACAGACCTCGGCGCAGGGATGCCCGTGCCACCCGGAAACCGCCCATCAATTTTCAACTTCCTCTCCGATTCTTATCAATGAGGCTACGTCAGGCCGGGAAGAATCTGCTGCTCGTCCTTGATCCGTGGTCGAACAAACAGATTTTCGAGGGTGGAAAGGTCGTCCGGCAGTTGATTTGCTCCGCGTTGTACCAATGCGGAGTTGCCGGATTTCTCTTCACCGTCGTGCTTGACCCACAGCGGCACCCATTGCGCTTGCAGGTCTTCGATGGCGCCGTTCCATGTTCCTCCCTTATGAAGGTCACTACGTATCACAACCGCAGCATCCGCTGAGCAGTACACGTAGCGGTTGCGCGTCATGGAATTGCCGACATTGAACCCCGCCTCCGGGTTGAATGGGGAGACGAGCACGACGTTCCGGTCGAGGATGTGTTGGCGGTATTTTGCCGAAGTCGCCGAACGCAGAAGACTATCCGCCAAGACTCCCACCACCGTCCCTTCGGATTCCAGCGCACCCAGCATGGCGCTCTGGTCGATTCCGCGCGCTCCGCCCGACACGATGGAATATCCCTGGGCCGCGGCTCCGGCGCCCAGCCGCTTTGTAAAATCAAGGTCGCGCCCGGTCGCGTTTCTCGATCCGACCACTGCAAGACCGCCCTTGTTCAAGAGTTGCTTATTTCCGCAGCCGAAGAGAACCGGTGGCGAGAGGAATGCCAGTCTTTGTTTGAGTCGGTATGGATATTCAGGGTCGGAACGTGTGAGGATCCAAAGTCCGGCACGCTGCCACTTCTCGAGAGCGGACGCGAGCGCGACTCCCCGATCCAGTAATCCTTCCAGGCGGGAAAGAGTGACCGTCTTTTCCGGCCAATCGCGTAGCAGGTTGCGGAAATCGCCCGCCAGAAGAGACGAGGGCCGCAAGCCTCGGTCTTTGAGCCAAGTCGTTAGCCTCGCCCATTCGTTGATCGAGAGAGGTTTGACCGGGGTACCGGCTGATTTTCCGAACGACGTCGTCAGAAGAAGAGCCGCGGAGGTTTGGTCGGTGGACTGCATTTCAGCCTCCTGCACTTGCTGTGGCGAGTGCGACCGGCCAGACGGGACCGGCCCCTGACTGTCGAAGCAGCGCGGCAATCACGGTCATCGTCCAACCGGAATCAACGACGTCATCCAACAAAAGGACGGGGCCGGCGGGAATCGGAACGTCGATGCTGAATACGCCGTCCAGATTCCGACATTGATAAAATTGATTCTGCTGCGTTTTCTGCTGTTCATTGTCCTTGGTTTTGACGACAACGGGAAGAAAGGGGACTCGCAGTGCCGCGGCTAACCTTTGTGCACAATCGGGGACGAGCGCGGGTCGGAGTCGGGAGGGGACACAGGTCACCCATTCAGGCGGCGGGTCCGGCCGCCAGCGATCCCGGAGCATTTCCATGATGGCTTCGATGAGTTCCTTCCGAAACCGGCCCCTCTGTTTGTCGTCCGCGACCATCTGTCCCCAGCCGGCGTCGCCCCACCGAGAGAGAATTCGTCCGGTTTCGGCGCGAAGATCGTGGGACAGATTCCCGCTGAATCCATATTCGGTGAAAGCATTTGGAGGGACCCGTATCCGAGATTTGAGGGGTGTTTCTGAACGGCACAGGAATCCAGCCGCAGTAATGGCGTGGGGACCAGAAAAGGAAGGCTTGACGATTGGTCGACCTAAACAAGAAGCACACCTGCCACAACGTTGTGGATTCTCGTCATCGAGCGACTCTGCAAGAAACTTCATCAGGCAGTCGTCTTCATCGATGTATTCCTGAACTTCCTGCCATTCGACATGGCGCTGCTGCGTCAAGCGCCGGATACGCTCATGGTCCAGACGATAATCGACAGGGGTGCGGTGCCACAGAGAACCATCTCTTATGATTGGAGCAGGGTTGTCCACCGACAGAAATTTGAGTGTTTTCTCGATTTGGCCGTACCGCAGATTGACCGCTTCTTCCAATTGGCGAATGGTGAGCCCATCGCTCTTTTCGAGAACGTCGAGAAGTGCCTTGACCCACGGCTCGCTTGGAAAAGCGGTCCGGCGAAAATGTTCTTGGATGGAGTCGTCTTCATGACCAGACATCAAGATCCCAACAGCAGATTCGATTGCTCGGCCTGCTCTCCCGACTTGCTGGTAATAAGCAATGATCGAACCCGGAGCTTGGTAGTGGACGACGAATCCCAGATCAGGCTTGTCATAACCCATCCCGAGGGCGGTCGTTGCGACCAAAACCTTGATCTGATTTCGGAAGAGCAGATCTTCGACGTGTTGTCGATACGCTGTCGAATTTTCGAATCCCTCACCCGTTGCATTGCTGAAGTACGCGCGTGCGGTAACGCCCCGTGCCGTCAGCCACTCCGCAACCTGCTCGGCATCCCGTCTCGTGAGGGTATAGATGATCCCGGTTTCCGGAAGCGCTTTCACATGTTCCGCTAACCAGGACAGACGGGCCGCTTGTGAGGGTAGCCGCATATTCTGCAATGCTAGTGTGTCCCGCATCAACGAGCCGCGCTGAATCCCGATATGTCCGAGTTGCTCTCGAACGTCCTTGATTACGCGGTCGTCCCGAGGAGCGGAATGTTTTCGGGAATGCGCTGCAGAACGTTGACCAGACGCCGGTAATCGGGGCGAAAGTCATGTCCCCAATCGGAGATGCAGTGCGCTTCGTCAACCACCAACAATCCGATGCGACTGGCAAGAGGGAGAAGCACGTTTTCCGCAAAGTCGTCGTTGGCCAAGCGCTCGGGCGAAATCAGCAGAGCATCGACCTCGTCGTGTCGGATAGCCCGTTCCAGGGCGGGCCAGTCATTCCTATTGGAGGAATTGATACTCGCCGCCTTGAGGCCGAGGCGATCGGCTGCCTCGATCTGATTGCGCATCAGTGCCAAAAGCGGAGAGACGATGAGCGTCGGGCCGCGCCCGATATCTCGCAACATCCGCGTGGCAATGAAGTAGACAGCACTCTTACCCCACCCCGTTCGTTGGACGACCAGCAGGCGGTCCCGTTTGTTTACCAGCGCGTCAACCGCCTCCCATTGCCCTTCTCTGAACAGAGCGACTCGGTCGTCAAGGGCGACCCGGAGAATGTTCAGTGCGTCTTCCTCGTTCATCATGCGTATGTCACCCTTGAAGTTCGAACGTTGAGAGTCGTATTCCGCGCCAAGTTCAGGCGATCTCTGTAGCATCCAGGACCTGGTTGGCGTGGTCGTCCAGACAGGCGCGCTAATCGGGCAGGACGACGACAGCGGTGTCGGATTCCTCGACGATCAGCGGCCCGTCGGTTCCAGCGGCGCAAGCCGGCTTGACGACAGCGGTCTGCGCCGGGGCTGCGTCGATAGGTACGCTACCACCAGTCAAGGCACGCGAGTTCATGCCGCCCAAGAGGACGTTGGCGTCGGTGATCGTCGGTTCCGTCCCGCCCCGACCGTAACAGGCCGGACCGGGCGTTGCCTCCGCGCTGCGCGGGCCGACACGCAGCACGCCGCCGTCGTCTATCCACGCCAGGCGGCCGCCACCCGCGCCGATCGAATCGGGCAGCGTCAGGATTTTATCGATGAACAGCCGACCAGGTGGGCCGACGATGACGACGTCCGTGAAGGTGCCGCCAGTGCCGAAGGCGGTCCGCAGGCCGGCGCGCGTGGACATTCCGGGGCGGCACTCAGGCGTCGAGGATGGCAATCGCCTCGATTTCGATCAGCAGGCCGTCCAAGGCGAGCGCCTGCACGCCGATCAACGTGCTGGCCGGCGCATTTTCCTGCGGCAGGTATTGGGCACGCACGTCACGGATCAAGCCGATCATGTCGGTCCGATAATCCACGACGTACGTATTGGTCTTGACCACGTCGGCAAACGTGGCGCCGACCGCGGCGAGTGCTTTCTTGACGTTCTCGAACGTCTGCACGGCCTGAGCCCGCAGGTCACCGCGGCCCACCAGCTCGTTGTTTTCGTCGAAGGCGACCTGCCCGGAGATGAAGACCGTTTTTCCCGGCCCCGATGTCACGACCTGCGAGAATCCGGGGAGCACGGGCATTCCCGCGGGGTTCAAGAATTCCTTTTGCATGACTGCTCCTCAGCCGCCCGAGTCGGGGCGGCGTACATGGCGGGCGCTGAAACAGGTCTGGAAGCCGCGGCGGACTACATGCCACTTAGCAATTCGAGCACCGTCCCGTCCGGGTCCTTGAAACACACCACGCCGACCTCCGCGCCGTCCGGCGTCCTGATCTTGTTGAGTGGCGCCACGAACTCGACGCCCATCTCCTGAAGGTGCGCGTTGGTCTCGTCGATGTCGTCCACCGCGAATGCGATGCGGCAGATGCCGACGTTGTTCAGCGTCGGGTACGGCTCGCCCTGCGGGGGCGGGTCGATGAACTGTACCAAGTCGATCACCGGCGCGTTTTCGTCGTCGCCCAGCCGCATGAAGACGCCACGCAGCTTGCGGGCGTCCAGCCCCAGCGCCGCGCCGACGCTGGGGTCGTCCAGCGTGAAGTCGTTCACCTTGTTGAAGCCGAGCTTCTCGTAGAACGCGATCGAGCGTTCCATGTCCCGCACGCAGACGTTGACGTGGAAGATGCGCGTCAGCATGTTCGCCTCCTTGATCCTGCAATGGAGCTTTCATTCCGTCCGGCCTAGGCTCGGCCCGAGCGCAGCACTCGGCCCGGCATGGCGCCGGTGTGCGTGCCGTCCTCGAAGAGCACCTCGCCGTTCACGATCGTGTATTGGACGCCCTGCGCGGGCATCACCAGGCGCCGGCCCCCGCCGGGCAGGTCGCTGCGCATTTCCCCGCGGCGCGCCGAGCCGATGGTGTCGTAGTCGAAGATGGCGAAATCCGCGGCCAAGCCCGGCGCAATCGTGCCCCGCGTCGTCATGCCGTAGAACGTCGCGGGCTCGGAGGTGATCCGTTTCACCGCGTGCTCCAGGGTCATGGCCTGCCGGTCGCGCACCCAGGTGCCGATCAGATAGGTGCAGTACCCGGCGTCGCACAGCATGTCCACGTGCGCCCCGCCGTCGGACAGGCCGACCATCGTCTGGTCGTGCGTAATCAGTTCGGGGATGCGGTCCTCGTCCGCGTTGAACAGTTCGTAGGTGTATTGGAGTTGCAGGTCGTCCTCGATGCACAGGTCCAGAAACGTATCCAGCCCGTCCCTGCCCCGCTGCTCGGCGATCTCGGCCACACTCTTGCCGATGAGCGCCTGCGTGTCCGGCCGGCCCGCCTCGTGCACGATGGCCCGTTCCCACTTGCCGGTGAACACTTTCGGCCGCTCCATCTCCTTGCGGAAGGCGGCGCGGAAGTTCGCATCCCGGTAGAAGGCTTGCTGCTGTTCGACCGGCTGGTCGAAGGCCGGCTTCCAGCACGGCAGGTTGGCGAAGATGAACGGTTTGCGCAGGTCGATCTGGATGATGAGCGGCCGGCAGGTGACCTGCGGGACGGCGCCACGTTGAAACAAGGGCTCCATCGCCCGCAACGTGTTCATCGTGGCATCGGGTTGGTCGTCGCGGTTGAGCAGCGCCAGCCACGTCACGGGCCGGCCGCTCTCGGCGAGCAGCATGTCCAGCAACGCGTGCTCGGACTCGTCCACGATCGACACGTTGTTGGTCAACGCCAGTTCGATCACGCCCTTGTCCAACTCGCGCAGCGCGTTGCAATAGGCCGTCAACTCGTCGCGGCTGGCCTGCCGGCAAGCAATCGGCCGGCCTTGATAGCCGATATGCTGCGCCACGTTGGTGGTCGAAAATCCGAACGCGCCCGCGGCCACCGCCTCTTTGATGAGCGCCTTGATCCGGGCCGTTTCCTCGGGCGTGGCCGCGCGATCCATCGACTCTTCGCCCATCACGAAATGGCGGAACGGCGTGAGCGCGGCCATGAAGCCGATGTTGATGCCGCTGCCGCGGCGGGCCGCGGCGTCCATGTATTCCGGGAAGGTCTGCCAGTCCCAGGTGACGCCCTTGCCCAACACGTCGAACGGAATCGCCTCGACGTTGACGAGGTCCCAGGCGGCGATCTCATGGCTCTCGGGCTTGCAGGGCGCCAAACCGACCCCGCAGTTGCCCATCACCAGGCTGGTCACACCGTGCCACGAGGACGAGGTAATCAGCGGGTCCCAGCAGATCTGGGCGTCGTAATGCGTGTGCGGATCGACGAAGCCCGGGGCCACGATCAAGTCCGCGGCGTCGATGACACGCGCGGCCGAATCCGCGACTGTGCCGACTTCGGCGATCTTCCCGTCGGCCACTGCCACGTCGGCCCGAAAGCGCGGCGCGCCGGTGCCGTCCACCACCGTCCCGTTTTTGATGAGCATATCGTAAGCCATGCTGTCCCCTCCCTGTACGGGCCTGCCCCGCACCCTGTGACGTGAACAAAACGACGATGAAGATGGCAACGTCCCTGTGGGTTGAGCGGCCCGGACAGGAGGGCCGAAGCCCCCCTCCTTACCTGTCCGGGCTCCCGGTTTACGGTGTGACTTGGCGTGCCGAGGCCCTATCCTTCGCGTCTCCGACCGCCGCAATCTCCGCCGGCCGCGTTGCGCCGTTGTGCCCAACGGCAACGCCGTCCATCAGGCCGGGCGCCGGCGGCGTACCGGCATTCTCCAGCATCCCGACCGCAATCGACTTGAGCGGCTCCAGGTACTCGGAAAGCCGCGTAAAACTGTGTAGCGCCCAATGGCGCACCGCCCAGGACTGCGCCAGCACCAGCAGGCAATGCGCCTTCAGACGGACGTGCCCGGCCGGGAACGCGCCCTGCTCCACCCCGTACTCGATGATGTCCTCGAAAAAGCGCTGAATACGCTCTTCGCCCTGCAGAAACCGCTCGCGCTCCGTGGCGGTCAGCGATTTGGTTTCCTGATAGGCCAGGACGGTGGAGCGGCGCATCTCGTCGGTCAGCGTGGCGTAACGCTCGTACGCACGCAGAAACAGGTCGCGCGGATGGGCGCCGTGCTGTTTGAGCCGCTCGAATTCAGCGCGCAGGTGCCAGAACTCGGCCTCGGTCCGCTGTTGGCCGAACGACAGCAGGAAGAACAGGATTTCTTCCTTGCTGGCGAAATAATTGAACACCGACCCGACGCTCAGCCCGGCTTTTTGCGCGACCTCGCGCACGCTGGTGTTGTGATAGCCGTCGCGGAGAAAGAGGCCGAGCGCCGCGGCGGCAATGCGTTCCTTGCCCTCTTGCAGCCGTTTGCTGTCCGCGACCCTCGAGCCGGTTTTGCGTTTCTTGCGTAAGACCTGGGGCTGCATCAGCGCACACCTCGTTCCGCCACCGTCCGAGCCGCCCACCGGTGAGTGAGCGTTCATTTCCGCGCTCTTACGTCACGCTTTGCGCCGTTGTCAAGGCGAAACGGACCGGAGTTCAGCGTTTCAATTCGGAATTTCCGTGATGGGAACTGACTTGTAGCTCCATCATTCCCGTGCAAGCGGGAGCATCTAGGTAGACAACCTCCCCCTGGACGAATGTTGCCCCGGAAAGGGGTTCTTACCTTCCCCTCCCCCCAACCCCTTCCCATGAGGGGAGAGGAGATGAGGAAAAGGTGAAAGATGGAAGCCGGAATCAGGCTTGGGCGCTGGGGCGGGCGGTGACGGCCTCGTACCAACGGATGAGGTGGGGCTGATCTGGCGTGATCTCGAAGACGGACGGGGTGCCGAGTTGGATGGCGACCAGGGCGGTGATGTCGGCTATGGTGTAGCGGTCGCCCGCAATGAACGGGCGGCCGTCGGCCAAGCTGTCGTCCAGCCACGCCAGCCGCTTCGCCGCCAGTGCGCGCGCCACGTCGCCCACGGCCGGGACCTGGGTGATGCGCGTCTTGAAGAATTCACCCGTGTTGCGAAAGAAGTCCGCAACGTGGCGAAAAAGCTCGAGCTCCATGCGCCGGTTCCACATCTCGACTCGTGCACGATCGCGAGTGTCCACACCCATCAAAGGCGGCTCCGGGTGTGTCTCCTCGAAATACCGGCAGATGGCGACGCTCTCGGGGAGGCAGGTGCCGTCGTCGAGTTCCAGAACGGGCAGTTCGCCGAAGGCGTTCTTTTGCAGGAATTCCGGTGTGCGGTTCGCGTTGCTGGGCACATCGACCTGTTCGACCGGGATGTCGATGCCTTTTTCGGCCAGAAAGATACGTACGCGCCGGGGGTTGGGGGCACGGTGAAAATCGTACAGCTTCATGTCGTTCGTCCTTTGTTCCGTTGGGTCCGGGGCCGAGCAGAAACACGCGGCGCCCGAACGGGTTTGTGAGGTAAAGATGTCGCAAACGCGATTGCCGGGTCGAGCCACGAACGCAGGCGGCGAGTTCCGGTCAGGCCGGGCGCGGCGACCGTAACCATACCGCCCATCCTCCGCCCGTACGGCGCGAACGGCTTCGCGTACTTGCGCCGGGCAGCACGCTCGGCAACCGCACGGTCCAGGCGCACGAACAATTCCGACCGGTCCACTCCACAGCACAAGTGACCATTCACGAGGAAGACCAGCCCGCCGAACATCCGCCGTTCCGTCATTCCCTGCGTCCCTTCCAACGCGCAGCGCACTCGGTGGGCGAGCTTTTCGTCGAACGCCATCAGGCCGATTCCTCCGCGGACTTGCGCCACGAGTCCGGCCCGGGATCATCGCCACGGGCCGCGGCGGCCAACCGCGGTAGATAATGCTCCCAACCACGTTGATACCCGTCGCGCGTCTTCGCCGCGGCAAAACCATAGTGGCGGAGTCGGACCCGCGTTCCGCGGCCGACCGGGGTGAACGTCACCTCGACCGTCGTCGGCACCCGCGGCCGGGTGTTGTCGAAGATCGAGGTGAACACCAGCCGGCGCCCGGGTTCCAGTTCCAGAAACGTACCACGCATGACGTCCTCACCCGTCACGTCGAACGTGAAGCGTCCGCCCGGCTGCGGATCGCTTTCCGCATGGACGCAGAACCAACGCTCCAGCAGTGCGGGGTCCGTGAAGAACCGGAACACCAAATCAGGGCTGGCGTCGATCTCGATCTCGTGGACAAGCTCGAAGCTGTCCTGGCGATCAGTGTTTGGCACGGCGGCGTTTCCTCCTGGCCTCCAATTCGGCCGCGTCCTTGAGCAGCGCGAGCCGGTCTTTCCAGTAGGCGTCCATAAAAGTTCGCAACTCGCCCAGCGCCTCGGGGACGGCGCGGTAGAATCGTCGATTGCCCTCCTGCCGGACGCTCACCAAGCCGTTTTCGCGTAGCACCCGCAGGTGAAAGGAGATCGCGGGCTGCGACACGTCGAACGCCTCGACCAGCGCGTTGACCGGCAGTTCGGCCTCCCAAATGTGCCGAAGGATTTCCCGCCGCATCGGGTCGGCGACGATCTGCATGACGCTGGTCATGTTGTTGCTCCTAGGGGATCTGGAACGTTCTACCTAGTGACGTCAGCTTGAGTCTGGGGAGAAGTCGGGGCGACGGCATCGCGGCCCGGAACGAGGGGCGGACCAACGAGGCGTCGTGGGTGAGAGTGAAGGCCGAGGTAACGTCGGGGGTTCGTTTCGACAAGCTCAACGAACTGAGGGGTAGGAAAATCTCTGAGCTTGCAGTCCTTGAACCTGTGGGCTTGCGGACCCTGAGCCTGTCGAAGGGTCGAAAGGTCGAAATGCGAAAGATCAAGCATCGTTTCGTCTGTAGTTTTCTAAGCCTTTCAAAATATAAATCAACGTTTATTTTCTGTCAAATAGGTGTGTGCCGAGACGAAAAATTCGTAGGGGCGACCGGCAGGTCGCCCTTTTGGGTGGCGGCAGACCGAACCCTCTCCCCCGGATCAAGTCCGGGGTAGGCTCCGGCCCTCTACTCCCAGGGCGGAGTGCACAAAAGAGATGATGGGTCGAATGGGATGGACTTGCGCCCACGGCCTAGGTAGCCTTCCCGGCTCATTACTTCTATTCGCCGAAGCCGGCGACCTCACAGGACACCTATGCACTTCTCATCTTCTCGACCAAGGCTTCTTTGTACCTACCGGCCCGCCAAGCTCGGACGGCTTGCCGCCGCGGCCCTGCTGTGCCTCGCGGCGGCCGGCGCTGCGGTGGCCCAGCCGCTCAGCGAACTGGACGAAATCGTCGTGACCGCCCGCAAGCAGGAGCAGCGGTCCGTCGACGTGCCGCTCGCCCTGTCCGTGTTGCGGGGCGAAGACCTCGACCATCTGCGCGCGTCGGGACGCGACATCCGTTTTCTGACCGGACGCGCGCCCAGCCTGCATATTTCGTCCTCGTTCGGACGCATCTTTCCGTATGTGTTCATTCGCGGTCTCGGCAATACCGACTTCGACCTGAACGCTTCGCAGCCGGTCTCCGTGATGCACGACGGCATCGCGCTGGAGAATCCGCTGCTCAAGGGGACACCGATTTTCGACGTCCAGCGCATCGAGGTGTTGCGCGGCCCGCAAGGCACCCTGTTCGGCCGCAACACGCCGGCCGGGCTCATCAAGGTCGAATCCGCCCCCCCCACCTGGACGCCCGAAGGATACGGCCGCCTTTCCTACGGCAGATTCGACAGCGTGAATTTCGAGGGTGCGGTGTCCGGCCCGCTGATTCCGTCCGTCCTCGCCGCCCGGGCCTCGCTGCTCGTGCAACGGCGGGGCGACTGGGTGGATAACACTTACACCGGCGAGGACGACGCCCTGGGCGGCTACCGCGACATTGCCGGCCGCGTTCAGTTCCTGTGGACGCCGTGGGACGACTTCGCCGGGCGGTTCAAGGTCCACGTGCGGGATTTCGACGGGACGGCGCGCCTGTTTCACGCCAACGCGATCAAGCGCGGGACGAGCCGGCTGCGCCCGAGCTTCCGGCGCGACAAGATCGCCCTGGACGCGGACAACCCGCAGGAACTCGGTGGGCACGGCTTCGCCATCGACCTGCGCTACGACTTGGGGCGGCACCGACTGGTCTCGGTGACGGGCATGGAGTGGCTCGACGATCTGTCGCGCGGCGACGTGGACGGCGGCAGCCCGCCCTACGGTCCGGGCCACCCGATCCCCTTTCCTTCCCAGACCGCGGACGGCCATCCGTCGCTGCGCCAGTTCAGCCAGGAAATCCGATTGGAAACAGCGGACGCGAACCGCCTGGACTGGCGCGTGGGGTTCTTCTATTTCCGCGAGTCGCTCGAGATCGACTCGTTCAACTACGACACGCTGAACGACGACGCCCTGACCGGTTACGCGCGCCAGAAGCAGCGAACCGAGGCATGGGCCGTATTCGCCGCGGCCAACTTCAAACTGACGCAGGACTTGGAGGTGGGCGCCGGCGTGCGCGTGTCCGAGGACGACAAGAAGTACCGGGCCGAACGTCTCCAATCGCCCATCGGCGCCGGGCCGCTCGGGCCGACCCGCCGGAACCCGCGCGATCTGGTGCCGAGTTGGGACGTGAGCCTGCGCTATCGCGCGGCACCCGGGGTGCAGCCTTATCTGAGAGTGGCGAGCAGCTTCCGCGCCCCCAGCATTCAGGGCCGGTTGCTCTTCGGCAACGAGGTGACCGTAGCCGATACCGAAAACATCGTTTCGGTCGAGGCCGGCGTGAAGTTGCGGGCGTGGCAGCAGCGGCTCCGCCTGGACGTGGCGGTGTACAATTACTGGCTGCACGATCAGCAGTTGACCGCGGGAAGCGGCGCGGTCAACGCCAACCGCTTGGTGAACGCGGACTATACCGAGGGCCGGGGTATCGAGGCGGACGTCCGACTCTTGCTGGTCCGCGGCCTGCGCCTCGGCGCGGGGGCGAGTTACAACTATACGGAGATCAACGATTCGAGCCTGTTCATCCAGCCCTGCGGCGCGGGCTGCACCGTGCTCGACCCGCCGGGGCCGGTGCCGGGCACCGTGTCGCTCGACGGGAACGACCTTCCGCACGCGCCGCGTTGGATCGCCAATGCGTCCCTCAGCTACTCGTGGCTCCTCGGCGACGGGTCGGAACTCCTCTTTTCCACGGACTGGACCTACCGCAGCCGGTCGTACTTCTTTCTCTACGAATCCCGCGAATATCGGGACAACCACCTGATCGAGGGCGGGGCGCGGCTCGCTTGGCGATCTGCCGCGGGCGGTCTGGAATTCGCGGCCTTTGGCCGTAACATCCTGAACGACACCTCCCACACCGGCGGCCTCGACTTCAACAACCTGACCGCCTACGTCAACGAGCCCCCGTTCTGGGGCGTCGAAACCGCGGTGCGTTTCTGAATCGGGGATGAACAGGGGACTTGGCTCTCCACCCGGTTTGTCTTCATCCGGGACGAGCCGGGAACCGAGATGGGAGGAGACGACATGAGCGGCTCGGCAAAGAACACGACGGCAACGATGATTCCGACGCTCCGATACCGGGACGCGGCCGCGGCAATCGGCTGGCTGTGCACGGCGTTCGGCTTCGAGAAACATCTGGTCGTGCCGGGCGAAGACGGCACGATTGCCCATGCCCAACTCACCTTCGGCAACGGCATGGTCATGCTCGGCTCCGCACGTGACGATGACTTCGGACAACTCCAGGGGCCGCTCCGAGATTCGAACGCTCGGGTCTCGCAGAGTCCCTACGTCGTCGTCTCGGACGTTGACGCGCACCACGCCAGAGCCGTTACCGCAGGCGCGCACGTCGTGATGGAGCCCGAAGATCAGGACTATGGCGGGCGGCTGTACTCCTGTCGCGACCCGGAAGGCAATCTGTGGAACTTCGGCAGCTACGACCCGTGGGAAGAAGAAAGCTCTTGAATTGACTGGTCTGACTAGTTATATTCTGTATATGTTGCATACCTACTCCACGTATGAAGCCAAGGCCCGTTTCTCGGAGATTATCCGGTTAGTGCGCCAAGGAGAAACGATCACCGTCTCCTATCGTGGCGAACCCGTGGCCGAAATCCGTTCGATTCAACGGAGACCCTCAACCATCGAGGAACGACTCGAAGATCTCGAACGTCGCGGCATTCTCGTCCGCCCCGCCGGGCCGCGGCAGCCACTCGAAGCGGGAACCCGGCGGCCCGGCGCACTCGAACGGTTCCTCGCGGAGCGTGACGAGTGAGCGTTGCCTACATCGATACGTCCGCATTGATCTCGATCGTTTTCAACGAGCAGAATGCCCCCACGCTCATACGGCGATTGAGTGCTGCCTCCCGCCTGTTGTCCTCGAACCTGCTCGAGGCCGAGTTGCGGGCGGCGTGCGCGCGTGAGGAGACCGATTTTACCGAAGGTTTCGTCTCCGGCATCGAATGGGTATTGCCCAACCGACCCCTCACCCCCGAGCTGGCTGCGGTACTCGAAGCAGGCTACCTGAAAGGCGCAGACCTCTGGCACGTGGCAACCGCTTGTTATCTTGCGGGGGAAATCGAGCGGGAGCCCGCGGCGCTTTCATTCGTTACGCTCGACGCCCGGCAACGAAAGGTCGCCGCGGCGCTTGGGTTCCAGACCTGAACGCGATTGAAACGTTACGCTAGAGCCGTAGCCGCGGGCGCAAGCAGACCGGGTTAATTCATCGAAGCCTGTTCTGCCCGACGGGCGATCGTTTTGAGCAACGCGCTGAAGATGATCGCGTGCATGGGCAGGAGCGCATACCAATACAACAGGCCGGACAAACCGAGCGGCGCAAAGTACGCGGTCTGCGTCAGCCGGCTGCCGGTATTCGTCGGCTGGCTGGTGAATTCCAGCCATGCCCGACCGGGGAGTTTCATCTCTGCTGACAACAAGAGGCGGCGCCCGGGCTCGACTGCCTCGACGCGCCAGAAATCGACGACGTCGCCCGTTCGAAGCGGAGGCTGCGCCGCGGTCTTGCGCATTCCGACGCCCCCGACCAATCGGTCGAACGCCCCGCGCAGCTTCCAGGCCCAGCCGAGCGGCCAGCCGTTGGCGCCGCCGAGTGAGGAGAACACCGCGAAGACGGCTTCGGCCTCGGCGCAGAGCGTCAGAGAGCGCGTCTCTCGAATCATGCCGCAGGTGTCCGTCCGCACGGGACGTCCGGGCTCTCCAGCGGAGGCTTTGTACGTCGCGGGCCGCAGGTCTTCCAACGCGGTCCGAACCGCGGTCTCGTAACCGCCCGGTGTGATCCGCGGAAAGATCGCTTGGGCGGCTGCGGTGCGGACCACGGTCTCGTTTCTCAGCCCTTCCACCACGGGTTGCGCGAACCCGGCCCAGAGTGGCGTCACCAGACGAATCCAGTACGAGGAGAGCCGAGGCGTCAGCACGGGTACGTGAAGCATGACACGGCGAAGCCCGCGCACCTGTGCGTATCGCGTCATCATTTCCCCGTAGCTGAGCGCCTCGGCCCCACCGATCTCGATGATACGATGCCGCGGACGGTCTCCTGTCGCCGATCCGTGCGGAGTTCGGTCCGCTGCCACCTCCAGACACGCCACGAGATAGGCCAACAAATCCCGCACGCCGATGGGCTGTACTTTGGTGGAGACCCAGCGGGGGCAGACCATGACGGGCACCCGCTCGGTGAGATAGCGCACCATCTCGAACGGCAGACTTCCCGCACCGATCACCGGGCCGGCGCGGAGTTCCGTCACGTGGGCACCGGCGCGTGCGAGCGAACGGCCGGTTTCGTGGCGAGACCGCAAATGCTCGCTCAGTTCCGCCTCCGGATCACCGAGCGCGCCGAGATAGACGATCCGCGTCCCGGAGCGGACAGCGGCGCTGCCGAAAATCGTTCCAGCTTCCACGTCGGCACTGTGGAATGTCGGTCCGGCACTTTGCATATTATGGACGAGATAGTAGGCCGCTTCCTGCCCCTGCACCGCACGGGCAACGGACGCCTCGTCGCGGACGTCGCCGATCATCGCGGTGACGGCGTTCACCCACGGCTCTGCCGGAAGGCCGTTGCGGTCACGCACGAGCACGGTCACTGCGTGACCCGCGGCAACCAGCATCGGCGCCAGATTGCCCCCGACGTACCCGGTTGCGCCCGTGACGAGAACGTTCATGGGATCGCGGCCGAACACAGGGCGGTGCGTCGGGCGGTCTGCCTCTGGAGAACCAGAGCCCGCGCGCGGCTTGGTTCAGGCGTCGCCTGAATTTGCGAGAGAAACCACGCGCTACTCCATGCCGGCCTGCGCTTTGACGTAACGAGCAATCTGTTCGTGCGTGGCGAACCAGACGCCGGGCTTGCTCTTCATGTAGGTGATGAGCTTGTCCAGCATCCGCATGCGGTAGCGGTGGCCGATGACCTGCGGGTGCATGGTCAGAATGTACAGCGTGCCCTCGTCGTAGGCGCCGTCGAATTCGTCTTTCCAGATGGAGTACACGTCGTCCGCGTTGCGCAGGCTGACGTGCTTGCTCGGCCAACTGAGTTGGAACAGCGGCCAGTCGTCGAGAATCCACTCCACCGGCAACTCCACGAGTCCGGTCTCTTCTCCGTTGGAGACCAGACTGTAGGGCCGGTCGTCCGCCATCATGCTGCTTTCGTACAGAAAGCCCATGTCCTTCACGATGCGGATGGTCGCCGGTGTCAGGTCCCAGGCCGCGGACCGGAAGCCGGTCGGACGCTTGCCCACCTTCTCCACGAAAATCTTCATGGCCTTGGCGTACACCGCGCGCTCCTGCTCTTCGGTCAACGTCAGCGGATTCTCGTGGACGTAGGAGTGAAAGCCGATTTCATAGTCGGGATGCTTCTTGATCTCGTCGATGACCTGCGGGTGGAGCACCATGCTGATCGCGGGGATGAAGAACGAGGCGGGGATGTCGTGTTTTTCCAGCAACGCCATGATGCGCGGCATGCCGACGCGCGCGCCATATTCGCCGCGCGACATGTACGATGGGCTCTGCTGGCCCTGAAAGCCCATCCAGACCGGCTCGGTGTCCACGTCGAAGGAGAAGCTCACGGCCACGCGATTGCCATCGGGCCACTCCTCGGGGGTCAGATCTCTCCCCCCGCGGACGGTCGCGACGTGTCGCTGAAAATCTTCGGGTTCCCACTGCCAGAGCGGAACTTCCTCGCCCTCCCCTTGGTGTGCGTCCGCAGCCGGCACCCCGACAACGAGCAGACCGGTCAGGAGCATTGCCGTCGTCATCCATCCGAACGCTTGTCCGTGGGTCATCGGTCTTCTCCTTTCCGATCTCTCTGGTCGGATAGTCGGTTTCCGTCCGTGCATCCCTTCAGGCGCGCGCGAATATCTGCACGATGTTGCCGGCCGGATCGGTCGCGGTGAAATACTTGCCGTGTCCGCCCATATCCACCGTGTCGTTCACGGTAGCGCCGGCCGCGGCCAGCTTGTCGCGCATGGCCCCGAGGTCGTCGACTTCCAGCACGACCGTCGCCCCGCCTCCGGGCGGAACCGCACCCTCGCTCGGGTCGGCCAGCGCGACGCCGACGCCGTTCACGTCGAACTGCGTCCAGCGGTCGCCGTCGCGGAACTTCACGTCCAGCCCCAGAACGTCCCGGTAGAACCCCACCGCGGCATCCATGTCGTTGACGACGTAGTACGCGCTCGAGAATTTTTTGACCGCCATGCTCGGTTCCTCTCCCTTCCGATTCGGGCTTCCGACCAAGCGCTTTGTCGGACTTGGCCGGTACGGCGTCCGCGACGCTTCTGCACGGCTCGGCTATCAGCTATTTTGGACAGGCGCAAATTGTCGTATTCCGTACGCGTTTTGACGATTCAGGTATCGAATATGCCCGAACTTCCCGAAGTGGAAACCATCGTCCGCAAGCTGCGACGCGGCGAGCCGGCCGAGGCCGGGCTTCCGCCCTACCCCACTCCGGTCGGCGCCGTGATTACCGGCGCGTGGGGGAACTGGGCCAACTCCATCAGACCGTCCATCCCCGCAGTCACGAAAAGGCTCCCCGGCCACCGCATTCAATCGCTGAGCCGCCGCGGCAAGTATCTCGTCTTCGGCCTGGAACCGAGGACGACGTCCTCGGCCCGGCGTAAGGCGGAGACGGCGCGCCGCTATCTGATCCTCCACCTCAAGATGAGCGGCAGGCTGTCGATCCTCCGCTCGGACGCACCGCGGCATAAACACGTCCACTTCACCTGCGACTTCGATACCGGCTACACCTTGCATTTTCAGGATGCGCGCAAGTGGGGACGCGTGTATTGCGTGGACGATATGGACGAGGTGACCGGCCATCTCGGGCCGGAGCCGCTGGACCGCGGCTTCACCTTGCGCTGCTTTCGTCCGCTGATCGGCAAGAAGACCGGCCGGCTCAAGGATCTGCTGCTGGACCAGAGTTTCATCGCCGGGCTCGGCAACATCTACGCGGACGAGGCGCTGTGGTGGGCACGGCTGCATCCTTTTACGCGCGCGGGCGCGTTGAGCGACGGCCAAGTCGCGGCGCTGCACAAGGCCATACGCCGGGCGCTCACCAACGGCATTCGGCACAACGGCGCGGCCATCGACTGGGTGTATCCCGAGGGCAACTATCAGAACTGGTTCCGCGTGTACGGACGGACCGGCAAGCCGTGCCGTCGTTGCCGGACGCCGATCGAGCGCGTCCTGATCGGCCAACGCGGGACGCATTTCTGTCCTCAGTGCCAGCGAAACATTTGAAGGGTGAAGCATGGCGACGAGGCTGACACTGAGCGTCGTGGATCAATCCCCGGTTCGGCAGGGCGGCACCGCAGGAGAGGCGCTGCGCGAGACGATCGAGCTGGCCCAAGCCACCGAAGCGCTCGGGTATCGCCGGTATTGGGTGGCGGAACATCACAGCCTGCCCGGTTTCGCCGGCACGTGTCCCGAAGTCATGGTCGGACAGATCGCCGCGGCGACCGGCACCATTCGGGTGGGCAGCGGCGGGGTCATGCTGTCGCACTACAGCGCGCTCAAAGTGGCCGAGACGTTTCGGATGCTGGAGTCGCTCTATCCCGGCCGGATCGATCTGGGGATCGGCCGCGCCCCGGGCAGCGATCAACGGACCGCGGCCGCGTTGGCCTATCCCGGGCCGATGCGCGACATCCAGCACTTTCCCCAACAGGTGGACCACGTCATGGACTACCTGCACGATCAGGCCGACAGCGCCCATCCGTTTCCTGGCGTGAGAGCCAGCCCGACTCCAGCGGACTCCGTGCCCGAAGTCTGGCTACTCGGTTCGGGTATCGACTCGGCGATGCTCGCCGCGGAACGCGGCCTGCCGTTCAGCTATGCGTACTTCTTCGGCATCGGCGTCGAACACGGTCCGGCTATCGTCGAGCACTACCGGCGGCATTTCCAACCTTCCGCCTCTCTGTCCGAGCCACTGGTCAACGTCGCGGCGCAAGTCTTATGTGCGTCGACCGAGGAAGACGCCCTCCGCCTGGCCTGGAGCCGGAATCTGCTCCGGCTGAACATCATCCGCGGCCGGGGGTCGGGGATTCCTCCCGTCGAAGAATCCCGCGCCTATCCGTACACCGAACAGGAACGCGCCTATCTCGAACAGCAACGCCGCATGAACATCGACGGCAACCCGGACCAGGTAAAGGACGGTCTCGAACGGCTGGCCGAAGTGTTCGAGACGTCCGATCTCAGCGTAGTGACGATCTGTCACGACTTCGCCGACCGTCTGCGTTCGTACGAGTTGATTGCCGAAGCCTGCGACCTGTTGCCCACGGAGCCGTGACAAAGGCTGCTGTGAGGTTCGGGAGATACTGGGGCTTGAAATAATGCGGCATTGCCGCATATATGGGGTCAATGCAAATCTTCGTAACGAGAACCTACGAACGGGCCATTTGTAGACTGCTCTCGGAAGAATCGCAAAAAGCAATGGAAGCCGAGATTATAGCGGACCCCGACAGAGCGCCGGTTATCCGGGGAACGGGAGGCATTCGTAAATTGCGCTGGGCTGGATCCGGTCGAGGCAAACGAGGTGGGACCCGGACAATATATTTTTATCATGCCGGCCCGGAGAGCATTTATTTGCTAACGGCGTATGCAAAAGCAGATCGCGAATATCTGACTTCAGCAGATAAGCAACTATTTGCACGGCTGGTAGCCGCGATTAAAGAGAGGAGAGGGGAAAATGACAACGGAGCGGACTCAAGTGGGTCGTGAGGTTGAGGCGGCTCTGAACGAAGTTTTAGCCCATGTGCGCGGGGAGGTTGAACTTCCGTGCCGCATTATTGACGACCCGACCGCGGAACGGGTTCTTGCGCTTCGGAAACGCTTGAGGCTAAGCCGTCAGAAATTCGCGGAGCGCTTCGGTCTTGATGTACGTGCCGTACAGGATTGGGAACAAGGTCGGCGTGTTCCAAATCGTGCTGCGCGCGTTCTGTTGACGGTCATCAATCACGATCCAGATACAGTAGTCCAGGCACTTGGTCAGTAGTTTATCAACCTCGAATGAGTCGAACTTCGGCTGGGACGTCGACCTCGGCCCAGACGCGGTCCGCTGTCAGCGCCGGAAGCCCGCTACGCGCCGCAAGCTGCAAACAGGCCCGGTCGCCCAGAGACAAACCCCGGTCTCGTGTCGTTTCGTAGAGCCCGGCCGCGGCATAGGCTTGCTCCGTGTCGAAGGGCACGACGTCCACGGCCATCAACGCGATGGCGCGCCTCACCTCGATAGGACTCGCCCCGATATGAGCGAGTCGCGTGGCCGCCTCGGCAATATTGACCGAGGAGGCCAACGCGTCACCGCGGTAGTCGGCCACCATGTCGGCCCCCGGCTCGCCACGCAAGAACGCCAGTATCGCGGAGGCGTCGAGGACGGCTCGACTCATTCGTCGGCATCTCCACCAGCATCCAACGCCGCCTCGCGGCGGCGTTCTTCGATGAGTTCGTCCACGAGGCTGGTGCCGGCCGGGACGTAGCGGGCGAGCATCTCTCGAACCTCGAACACTTCGGTGTCGTCGCTCACGACGCGCAGGCCGTCGCCATCAAGCCGTATGAACACGGCGTCGCCTTCTTTTATTCCGAGGGCTTGGCGATAGGCAGCCGGTATGACGACTCGACCGCCGGGGCCGATGACCGCCCGAACCTGCTCGAACCTGGGGTCCGTAGGTTGCCCCAACGCCCGGGGTCCCTTCCGCGCCGAACCTCGTAGCCGACTCGTCCCGCGAGTCTTGTCGCCCTTGGTGCTCAGCCGAACGGCCGACCCGGCTTTTGCCGATCGTTTGTTTATCGGAGTCGGGGATGACACTCTCCTACCTCATCTTTCCGCCGCGATATTTGCCGCGACAAAAATTTCTGTCTCACGATCTTCAATATGACATATTCATATTTCGTGTCAACTATATTTTCTATGGCAGATTTTATCT
Organism: uncultured Binatia bacterium (SeqCode); assembly: GCA_965200125.1. Lineage (GTDB taxonomy): Bacteria > Desulfobacterota > Binatia > Bin18 > Bin18 > Bin18. The sequence continues at coordinate 1,389,989 of OZ241332.1, forward strand.
ACAAACCGCATCTTGTTGGAGGCAACGAGCCATCCCTGCAATGAACTCCTCCCTCGCGACCGCTCCGTCTACCACACCTCGCCGAATGGCCGCAGTTCGACGTTGAATGACCAACTAGAGCGATCCTGGTGGGCAACGTGAAACGCGGTGTCCGCAATCGCGTCGGGCTGAATAAAGAAATCGTCCGGCTTGTCGGGCAACATCTTGCGCGTCCATTCCAGATCGATCACCGCGTCGATGACGATGTAGGCCACATGGATACCTTTGGGTCCGAGGGTCCGCGCCATGGATTCCGCCAGAATCCGCTGCGCCGCCTTGGTGGGCGCAAATCCTGCAAAACGTGGCTTGCCGCGTAAGGCCGAGGTGTTTCCCGACGCGATGATGACACCCTTGCCGGCTGCGATCATGTCCGGCGCGACCGCACGGGCGAGATGGAGCAGGCCCATCGTGTTGACCTGAAAATTATAGGCCAGAGTGTCCGGCTCGATCTCCAGAAAGTCCCCGAACGCTCCGCCGACCGCATTGTGGATCACGACGTCCGGGCTGCCGAGATCGTCCTTGACCTGCACGACCGTGTCGTTGATGGCGACTTCGTCGGTCACATCGCACACGTAACCGCGCGAACCGGTGACCTCTGCTTCGAGTCGGGTCAGGCGCTCGCGGTCGCGGGCCAGCATGGCGACGCGATAGCCACCGCGGGCGAAACGACGACTAAGCGCCGCGCCCGTCCCCGGCCCCACGCCGGTAATCAAACAGATTGGTTCTGCCATGTCTTCCTCCTTACTTCGTCTACCTTCGTCAGAGCAGCACCCATAGCGAATAGCCCGCGAAACCGACATACACGACCGACGCAACGAGCATCATGCCGACCGACACCGGACCCGGCCGGGCCGAAACCGGCAGCAGACGCAGGTTCATGTACAACATCAGCGGGACGTACATGGCCATCGTCCAGCCGGACAGCAGCGCAGCGTTGAACAGAAAGCCCAGCCCGGTGACCGCATACCGCTCGAAAAACCACGTGCTGACGGTGCCGGCGACCATGAACAATACGGCGAACGGCACGTACAGCCTGGCTTGATCGAGCCCCTTCCCCCACGGAAACGTGGTACGCACGATGTACGACCACACCCGCGCGTTGCCGTCCACACTCACCAACTGAGTGCTGAACAGCGTCGCCATGCCGATCGCCAGAAACAGATAGCGCCCGGCCCCGCCCATGGATGCTTCCAGGATGAGCGACATATCCCAGATGATGCGCCCCTCTTCCGGCACTACCCCGTGCGGGCGCAGCACGCACAGCGCGCCGAACATGAACAGGAACATGGTGAAGGTGTTGAGCCCGAAGAAGAACACCGTCTGGTCCTGACGCACCCAGCGGAACCAGTCCTTGAAGGCGCGTTGGTTGGCCTCGGTTTCGGGATAGACGTAACCCGTAGCTTCTTCGACGTTCGAGCCGCCGCGCAGCGGATTTTCCAACCGCGGCATGCGCGCGCCCATGCCGATGTTCTTGTCGCGGAGGTAGAAGGCGTACCACAGGTTGCCGGCCCCGCCCGCGCCGGCGAACACCACCGCGCCGAAAAAGCGGCTGAACGGAAAATCGTCGGTCAGTTCGACGTGTCCGAAGTTGACCAGACCTGCGGCCATGTCGCCCAAGTGTTCGAGCGTCCCGACCTGCACCGCGACGAACGTCAGGCCCAGAGTGATGAACACGACGCAGCCGATGACCATGCGCTCCATCGCCTGATACATGACCCGCGGGCCGAACAGCAGCGCGGCGATCAGGAGGAACGTGAGCCCCGTCCACGCCCAATCCGGCCCCGGCCCGTGCGGACCGAACAGCAAGGCTTTCAGTGCGGCGCCCGACACGCGCGCCCAGCCGGGCAGAAACAGCAGGGCGAAAGTGAGGAACAACAAGATGTGAATGAAGCCCATCCAGACCCGCGCGAAGCCGGTGTACGGCGCTTCGCCGGTCACGATGGTCCAGCGCCCGATCTCGCAGTTGAGCCAGAGTTGCAGAAAGACGCCGAGCGCCGCGGCCCAGACCATGCTTGCGCCGAACTTAGCGGTGATCCACGGCCACAGCACGATCTCGCCCGCGCCGATGGACAGCCCGACCAACACCGCCCCCGGACCGGCCAATTGCCAGAAGGACTGTGTGCGCCGCGGCAGATCGGCCGGCTTGAGCGGGGCGATGCGCGAACCCACGCGGGTCTCCGTTCGGTTGCAGGCAAGGTGATTCGGACGAGAGGGCCGGGCGCGGATTGTAGGAAGGATGCCCCGTCGGAACAACCGGTTTCCCGAACCGTGCCAACGCGGTATGAGCCGACTGGCGGGAGCGTTGACGCTGCTCCCGCTTACCAAGACGACGACACGGAGGCGACACCGTGCGGTTCGGGACCTACTACTTTCTCCAAGCTCCGCCCGGCGCTTCCCATCCCGAGGTGATTCACCGGGAGTTCGGCCAGATATTGCTGACCGAAGCGCTCGGTTTCGACAGCGTGTGGCTGACCGAGCACCACTTCATCGAATACGGCATTTCGACCAGTCCGCTGGCGCTCGCCGCGGCGATTGCCGCACGCACCGAGCGCATCAGCATCGGCTTGGCCGCGGTCATCCTGCCGTTTCACGATCCGATCCGGCTGGCCGAAGATATCGCCTTCGTCGATATTCTCAGCAAGGGCCGGCTACGGGTGGGCGTAGGCCGCGGCAACCGGCCGATCGAGTTCACGGGCTATCGCGTTTCGCAGATCGAAAACCGCCGGCGCTTCGCCGAAACTCTGGACGTCATGCTGCAGGCGTGGACCGAAGATCGCGTCTCCTACCGCGGAGAATTCTTCACGCTCGACGACATTCCGGTCATCCCAAAACCCTATCAGAAGCCTCATCCCCCGGTCTCCCTGGTCTGCATCAGTCCCGAGACCATCCAGCTTGCGGCGCGCCGCGGCTGGGGAATGCTGAACTCCCTCCTGTTCGGCCCGTTCAGCCAGATCGAGGCCAACCGCGACATCTACGTTGCCACGCTGCGGGAGGCCGGCCGGTCCGAGGCCGACGTTGCGAACATGTTGCGTTCCTGGGGCGTGTCGCGGCACGTGTACGTCGCCCCCACGGATGCGCAGGCGCTGCGCGAAGCTCAGGAAGCCGAACTGTGGTATCAGCAGTCGCTCGCCCGCTTCCTGGTGCCCGAACGGATCGAGGCTGCCCACCCTTCTCTGCAACCTCAGTTCCGGACGATGGCCGACCGGCTGGCTTCGATCACCTGGGAACGACTCATCGAGGAGACGGTCGTCTTCGGCTCTCCCGAACGGGTGACCGACCGCATACGCGAAATGGAAGCGGCCGGCGTGGGCGAGGTCCTGTGCTGGATGAACTTCGGCGGCCTGCCCTCCGACCGCGTCGAACGGTCGATGCGCCTGTTCGCCGACAAGGTCATGCCGCAGTTCCGATAAACGCACCGCTTGATGAGAGGGAATGATGAGACAAAGAAGGAGATCGCAATACTCACAAAGAAGACTGTCTGCGGGAAGCTGTAGCTTGCTTGCTCTCTTCATTCTGATCGGGACATTTCCGCTCGCACGGGCGACGACCGTAATAAAGATGTCCCTCGAGACGGTAGTTGAGGAAGCCGATCGGATTGCGGTCTGTGAGGTCATCGAGATTACGACAACCCGCAACCCCAAGACTGGCAACCCCGTAACCCGCGTGACCTTCGAGCCGACCGAATGGTGGAAAGGAGACAGCGAGGAGCGGACCGTCACCCTCCAATTCCTGGGTGGGCCGGTCGGAGATGATACGGTCCTCGTAGTCGCCGGTATGCCGCAATACGAGGTCGGAGAGCACCACGTGCTGTTCTGGAGAGACGGCGACGAGTGGGCCAATCCGCTCGTGGGATGGCATCAGGGGCAATATAACGTGATCGAAGGAGAGGATGGAGAACTCTACGTTGAGGGATCGGAAGCAAGGGCGGAAGAAATAGCGGTGGATCGCGGTATCGACCTCGGCGCCGCCATTGCCGCAAGAAACCGACGAACGGTGGAAGCGTCCGGACCTCGGACAGGGACGGATGAAAAAGCCGCAATGTTGGAAAACGTCCAAAGGGCACTGACGGAGCATCTCAAGAAACACGGTGGGCAACATAGTGAGACGGGAGGGACGGTCCAAGCGCACCGAGCGAACGACTCGGCGGCGCTTCTGTCACTGAGCGACCTGAGAAGGCGCGTCAACATGGCGCTGGGAGACTCGCAATGAGTGCGCTGTTAGGAGTCGGGACCCTTCTAGCGGGAATCCTATTCAGCGGCGAAGCGTGGCCCTGGGTGCAGGTAACGACTGTCGATGATGGATACGTGTTGCAATGGGATCAACGCGCAATGCCCGCCCGTGTCGTACTGCGGGTCGGCGGGCGCGGGGCCGATTGCCTGGGCCGAGGAAGCTGGGAAGCCTACGGGCCGTGCCTCGATGACGTCATTCGCCATGCCGCAGACGCATGGGTGCAGACCGGCGCGGACATCGAGATCGTATCGGAGAGCGAGAAAAGTACGGAAGGGTGCGTATCCGGGGACGGGGTCAGCACAGTGACGCTCGGGACGGATTATTGCGGAAACAGTTGGGGAGGCGCTGTAGGGATAACGATGTACCAGACCGCTTGGCTCTCTCCTGGCGATTGGGATTTTCCTGATGGACGTCCCATAAAAATTACCGAAGTAGATATCGTGTTCAACACGGGAAATTTTCCCGGTCGTCCCGAGGTGCCTATCCGTTGGGCGAGCTACAATGGCCCCTCTCGGTACAGTCCAATAGATATCCATCGGGTGGCGCTTCACGAGTTCGGCCACTTCTGGGGATTGGCTCATCCCGACGATCACGGGCAGACGGTTGCGGCGATCATGAACTCCGGAGGGGACCAGTATGATCACGACCGCCTACAGCCGGACGACGTCCAGGGGATAACCACCATTTATCCGCAGACCAATGGATTGGTGCAGGCCCGAGTCTATGCCATCCCGCCGATCACGGCCCGCGACCAAGCCAGGGTGCGCATACACTGCGAGGGCTTGGATGGAGAAGCGTGCATCGTGCATCTCGACTGCACAGACCAGAAGGGAGCGGAGTATGCAGGACCCGTTTCGGGCACGATCCCCGCGTTCGGAACGCGGACCCTCACCGCACAGGATATCGTCGAGATTACGGGCGGCGAGCCGTGGCGGGGACGTCTGACGTGCGCATTGCGCAGCAAACGCGCCGTTACCGGGCAGGTATGGACACGGTCGGGGGACGGCGTGTTGGTCAACAACACCGCCGCTTCCAGGAGCTTCTCGTTGCAGTACGCGGGGAACACGTGGCAGGCCGCGCGCGTGTACTCGATTCAGTCGCCCACCTCGTCGGACGTCACCAATTTGCGGGTCCGCTGCGAGTCCCCGGGAGCCCCGTGCGAGAACGTCATGCTGTTCTGTGCGAACGACAACGGCGAACTCCACTCCGGCTCCGTCGTCGAACGTATCGAACCCCGCGCCACCTACCACATGCAAGCCGCGGAGATCGAACGGGTCATCGACTACCAGTGGCGGGGCATGGGGCTGTCGTGTTTCGTCGTCTCGACGCGCGACATCAGCGTCCAAGTCCTGACACGAACTGGTGGGGGCGTGCTAGTCAACAATAGCGCCGTGGACCCGCCGCGGTGACCGACGGGACGGTCATGCCGCAGTTTCGGTAGGGAATCACCTCTCACGACAGGAGGCTGCCATGGGCAAAGTCCGCACGCCGGATGGGACGAGGATGGCCGTGTGTTTCTGTTTCGATATCGACGCCATGGCCTTGTGGCTGGGATTTTTTCGCTCTCCCACCGCCAACCCGCTGTCGCGCGGCGAGTTCGGGCCACGCGTCGCCATGCCGCGTATCCTGGACATTCTGGACAAGTACGACATCAAAGCCACGTTCTTCACGCCCGGGCACAGTGCGACGCTGTTCAGCGACGTGGTGCAGGAGGCGCATCGCCGCGGCCATGAAATCGCGGCGCACAGCATGTACCACCAGCCCTCGGAGGTCGGCTTGGCCATGAGCGGGGTCGAGCCGGCCTCGGCCGACAAGCAGCGCGCCTATCTGGAACAGCAGATCGAAGTGCTGGAAAAGACCGTCGGCGAACGGCCGATCGGTTTCCGCTCCCCGATCGGCGATTGGCTGGGCGAGCACGTCCCGCAGCATCTCATCGACCTGGGCTTCGTGTACGACAGCAGCTTGCAGGGCCACGATTTTCTGCCGTACCGGCTGCGCATCGGCGACAAGATTCAAACCGAAGAGCCGTTCACCGTCACCTGGGGCGAGCCCTCGCCGCTGCTCGAAATCCCGCTGCACTGGGACACGAATGACTTCGCCCAGTTCGAGTTCATGGGCTATTACCTCGATCCCAAGAACCCGTGGTTCTCGCCGGCGCCCTTCCACACCCCCTCGCAGTCCAAGGAAATCTTCACGTCGAGTTTCGACTATTGTTACGAGCACGTGCCGGGCGGCGTGTGGAACACGATTCTCCATCCGCAATGTTGCGGACGCGATTTCAAACCGGCGTGGCTCGAAAGCGTCATCCAACACGTCTATGCCAAGCCCGGTATCTGGTTCACGACCATGCGCGAGGCGGCCGCGGCCTGGGAAGACGACTGACATGCCAAGCGCCGGAACAGCGGATTGAACGAACCGAAACCGGACGCTGCGCCACGTCCCGGGACGACCGGTCGCACGACGCCCGCGAAGGAGGCCGTATGCGCATCTTCATTTCGGTGGACATGGAAGGCATTTCCGGGGTGGAAACGGTCGAGGAGGTGTTCCAGGGGCTGCCCGGCTATCGGACGTTTCGGCAGATCATGGCAGGCGACGTCAACGCCGCGGTCCAGGGCGCCATAGAGGGCGGCGCGTCGGACATCGTGGTGTCGGACTCGCACGGCTACATGTGCAACATCCGTCCCAAAGACGTGCACCGGAAGGCGAAACTCAAATCCGGCATGCAGCGCAAACTGTGCCAGTTCAAGGGCTTCAGCCCGAACTTCGACGGCGCGCTGTTCATCGGCTATCACTCCAAGGCGGGCACCAAAGACGGCATCCTCAGCCATACCTGGATTCCCGCGTTTCAGGACGTGCGGGTGAACGGGCTATCGGTCGGTGAGTACGGCCTGAACGGGTTTCTGGTGCATAGTTTCGGGGTGCCGGTGGTCATGCTGTCCGGGGACGACAAGACGGTGCAACAGGCCCGGCCGCTGCTCGGCGACATCGAATACGTGGAGGTCAAACAGTCGCTCGGATATTTCAAGGGCCGCCACCTGCCGCTGCCCGAAAGCCACGCCCGGATTCGCGAAGGTGCCCGCCGCGCCGTCCGAAGGCTCGCCACGCACGCCCCGCCGAGCCTGGACATCGCCCTCCCCGTCACCATCGAGCTCGACCTGTCCCATCCGGCCAACGAGTTGGTGACCGAGATGGAACGTGAGAATCAGCGCTTCATAGACGACGACACCCAGCGCCCCATGAGCGACGCCGACCTGGTTACGCACTATCCGCCCGCGCAAACTTCGGTCGAGCGTCGGGGCCCCGAGACGGTCGCGTACGTCTGCAACCGCTACGTCGACGCCTACAACACGCTGTTCACGATCATGACCCATTTCTACGAACGCGACATCGAGTGGCTGATCGAAGAAGTCGCCAAGCCCGAAGAGTATCGCCGCAACCTGCAGCCGCTCATCGCGGGCAGCCCGCTCAATTTCTTGCAGTAGCCTTCACCGGAGACCGGCAGATTCGGGATATGTTTCGACGAGCTCGACGGACAGACGCCCCGGCCTTCGGCCTCGGTATTGACAGGCCGAAGCGGAGGCTCATACACAACGCGCAAGCTCGGCCCCATCGGATGCAAGGCTGCGGCTCACCGGACAAACACGACTCATGTGCGGCATAGTCGGCTTTTTGGATAAGACGGAGAACCGCGACGCCGCGGTCGGGCACGTGCTGTTCGACATGCTGTCGGCACTGGACCGCCGCGGACCTGATTTCAGCGGGGTTGCGATCTACAGCGACCAGACGGACCAGTCCTCCGGCGGGGACGAACCCCCGCGTTACGTCATAAGAGTGAAGCTCGGCGAACACGGGCCGTTCGAGTCCGCGGCGTAGACCGGGCTGGACCGCCTGACCGGCGGAGCGACCGTTCTGGACTCGCGCGTCGCGTGTAGGGGAGGCGGAGGAGGCCGGCGTGGGCGAAGTGTTGTGCTGGATGAACTTCGGCGGCCTGCCCTCCGGCCGAGTCGAACGGTCGATGCGTCTGTTCGCCGAAAAGGTCATGTCGCATTTCCGATAACCGCATCGATCGCGAGGTCATCATGAGGCAAGTAAAGAAGATCGCAATACAGACGAAGACGGTCCCCGCGGGAAGCTGTGGTTTGCTTGCTGTTTTCATTCTGATCGTTACCGCTCCGCTCGCATGGCCGACAACTGTAATGAAGATGTCCCTCAATAGTATGGTAGCAGAAGCCGACCGAATTGCCGTCTGCCAAGTCATCGACATCACGCCGAGCCGTGATCTGAAGAACGGCGCCCCCATCACCCGCGTCACCTTCGAGCCGGTCGAATGGTGGAAAGGGGACAGCAGGGAGCGAACCGTTGCTCTCGAATTTCTGGGCGGGCCGGTCGGAGACGGCACGGCCCTAGTGGTGGCCGGTATGCCACAGTTCGAGATAGGGAATCGCTACGTGCTGTTCTGGAGAGACGGCGATACATGGGCCAATCCCATCGTGGGCTGGCACCAAGGATCATACGCGGTGGTGCAAGGAAAGAATGGAGATCTCTACGTCGAAGAACCGGAAACGCAGGCAGAAGAAATAGCCGTGCACGCATCGCAGGGAGAGGCTGACGACAAAACGACATGGCTCGAAGATATTCGTAAAGCGATCACGGAGCATCTCCAGACACGGGACGCTCCTCCCGGCAACGATCAGGAAAAGGCTCTCCGGGCACAGAAAGCGTCCGGGCCTGCACTCCTATCGTTGCAGAACCTGAAAGGGCGGGTCGCCGCGGCCATGGAGGGCACGCCATGAACACAGGACGGATCATCGTATTGCTGCTGGCCGTGCTGGTATTCGGCACGGACGCCGCCGCATGGGTGCAGACAAGAACTTCCTTCGGAACACAGGGGATATATTGGCCCCGGCGGGCCGTCCCCGTCGTGCTCCAGGTCGGCGGCCGCGGGGCCTTCTGTCCGGATCGGGGCCTTTGGGGAACTTTTGGACCATGTGCCGAAGACGTGATTCGGCATGCCGCGAACACCTGGGCGCGCACCGCCGCCCGGGCTGCAATCGTCCCGCAGAGCGCGTCTGAGCCGGGCCGATGTGCATTCGACGGAGTCAACACCGTTACATACGGGTATGCCGCTTGTGGACGATCTTTCGGACCGAACACGTTAGCGGTGACAAATATCTGGCCTTATGTAGATGGCGAAATACTCGATGCCGACATCGTGTTCAATTCGAATATCCGCTGGGACAGCTATACTGGACCCGTCCAATACTACGGCCTCATGGACCTTCATCGGGTCGCGATTCACGAGTTCGGTCACTTCTGGGGGCTGGATCATCCCGACGAGCGCGGGCAGACGGTCCCGGCGATCATGAATTCTGCGGTCAGTTCCATTGATCGCCTCCAGCCAGACGACATCAACGGCATCACGACCCTTTATCCACCGGTCGGCGGGCCGGTGCGGGCGCAACTTTACGCCATTCCGCCGATCACGGCGCGAGACCAAGCCACGGTGCGCATCGGATGTGAAACTATCGACGGATGCGACGTATTCCTTGATTGTACCGACCAGATGGGAGAGGAGTACACAGGACAGGTACCGGGCACCATTCCGTACCCGGGAACGCGGACCCTGACCGCCCGAGATATCGTCGAGATCACGGGAGGCGATCCCTGGCAGAGACGTCTGACGTGCGCATTACGCAGCCTGCAGTCCGTATCGGGACAGATCTGGACACGATCAGGAGACGGCGTGTTGGTCAACAATACCACCGCTGTTAAGAGTGCCTCATTCATCGAAAGGAGTACCGGGAACACGATCTATTTCGCGCGGGCGTACGCGATCCCGTCGTCCGTTTCATCAGACGTCAGCAATTTACGCATACGTTGTGAAGAAACGGCCAGCGCATGCGATCCGATTGCCTTGCTATGCGATACTGACGACGGCATATCACACGATGGATTCGTCAACGCGAGCCTCGAACCGGGGGCCACCTACCACATGCAGACTCCGGAGATTGAGCGGGTCATCGACTACCAATGGAAGGGCATGGGCCTGTCGTGTTTCGTCGTTTCGACGGGAGCCGTCAGCGTCCAGATTCTGACACGAACCGGCGGGGGCGCATTGGTCAACAATACCGCAGTAGACCCGCCCCTCCGGTAGCGGCCGATGCTCGGTATTGACAGGCCGAAGCAGATGCTCATACACAACGCGCAAGCCTGGCCCCATCGGATGCAAGGCCGCGGCTCACCGGACAAACGCGACTCATGTGCGGCATAGTCGGCTTTTTGGATAAGACGGGGAACCGCGACGCCGCGGTCGGACAGGTGTTGTTCGCCATGCTGTCGGCGTTGGACCGCCGCGTTACGTCATAAGAGTGAAGCTCGGCGAACACGGGCCGTTTGAGTCCGCGGCGCAAACCGTGCTGAACCGCTTGACCGGCGTAGCGACCATTCTGGACTCGCGTATACAGGCCCGTCGCTCCGCCTGTCGATCGAATCCGCAGCCTCGCCCGCGCGGCTGGAGCAGGCCATCGAGGCCACGGGGGACTCGGGTTCGGAGGGGCGCGCCGCCGCCTTCGAGGTGGTCAGCCTGGGCCGGCGGCTGGACCTGGTCAAACAGGTCGGCTCGCCCGCCAATCTCGAACACACCCACACGGTATCCTCCACGCGCGGCGTCGACCGTACGCACACATCCGCCGAGAGCCGCCAGCCCGACCGGGCCCCGGTGCCATTCGGGAGTTCCACGCGGAACGGACACACCACCGGGCGCCGCGGGTGAATTATTCCGACGTCCGCGACCGACTATCGCGTAGGAAGATCGCCATCATCCAGACCGCATGGTCACCCCCGCGGGCGCAGGAATAGCCGTTTCTCCGCTTCCGCGCCGAACTGGTGGTCGAGCCATCGCCTTCGTAGGCGGGGTACGGTTGCGACGGTTAGAACGGCGCAGCCGTCAAGCAGCAGGTAACCAAACAGGAGCGGGACGGCGGCGGCGACCTGTCCGCGCGTCAATCCGTAATACCCGGCGAGCCGCAGCAGCTTCCGCCCGCGAGATGTCGTACAGACCGCGACGGAACGGAGCGCGAGGAGCCAGAACCGGGCCTTCGAAAGCGGCGCGCGGGCCGGCGCGAACCTGAAATGTACGCGCAGATGTTGCTCCAGCAACGCCGTAATCGAAAAGCTTATGTCCTCATGCCATACTAGCAAACCTGGGTCGAAGAGGAGGGGCGCCCCCATGCGAACCGCGTGTTCGGCAATTGCGGAGTCGCCGCCGAAACGCGCGACGTGGTCCCCGAATGGCCGCGCCGGAAACGCGTCGCTTCTGATCATTACGTTGTGCGCTATGGCGCTGAAGCCTTCGGGCAAAAATCGTCTCTCCCGGCGAATGACGTGGCCCCAAGTCAGGATCGTGTTCACGGTCGTAAGCCAAGTCCTGCCGTCGTAATATGTCGTGCCCGTCACCCCCGACAACTCCGGGAAGCTCTCCAGGATGTTCACTGCCCGGGCAAGATAATCGGACGACGGACGGCAATCGCTATCCCAGAACGCGATGTATTTCCCGCGCGCGTGGAGCGCGCCCGCGTTCTTGTAAGCGTAATATCCGCCCTCCGGGACGGCGATGGACGCGACGTTTCGCCCCCACTCCTGCGTGTCGATTGCCTGGGGACCAACCAACAGGTATTCGACCTCATGCTCCGTCAAGCCCCCGCGTCGGTCAATCAGCGCCCGGACGCGGGCCTCCACTGGGATCCGGCTAGTCACGGTGTGCGTGATGGTGTAGAGCTCGATGACAACCGAAACGAGGGGCGCACGCGCCGAAGACCTGGTTCGGCGGCGGGGTTCGGGAGAAACGGCCGTCATGCAGGCGTAAGGTAGCATTTGAGCCCGGTGGTGTCCACCGGCCGCGGCGGACGAGGATGACCCCGTCGGCTGGGTCGGTGGCTCCGATAGCATCAGACGGCGCCGGTATTGACAGGCTAAAGCAGATACTCATACACAACCCGCAGGCTCGACCCCATTCGATGCAAGGCCGCGGCTCATTCGGCAAACCGGACAAACGCAACCCATGTGCGGCATAGTCGGCTTTTTGGACAAGACCGGGAACCGCGCCGCCGCGGTCGGACAGGTGTTGTTCGCCATGCTGTCGGCGTTGGACCGCCGCGGGCCGGATTCCAGCGGGGTTGCGATCTACAGCGACCAAGCCGACCAATCCTCCGGCGGGGACGGAACCGAAACCCCGCGCTACGTCGTGAGGGTGAAGCTCGGTGAACACGGGCCGTTCGAGGCCGCGGCGCAAACCGCGCTGGACCGCCTGACCGGCGTTGCCACGGTTCTGGATTCGCGTGTCCAGGGACCGTCCCTCCGCGTGGTGATCGAATCCGCGGCGTCGCCCACGCAGATGGAGCACGCAGTCGAGGCCGCGGGGGTATCGAACTCGGAGAATAACGGCGCCGCCCTCGAAGTGGTCAGCGTCGGTCGTCGGCTGGATCTGGTCAAACAGGTCGGCTCGCCCGCCAATCTCGAACAGACGTACGCGGTTTCCTCCACGCGCGGCACGCACGGTATCGGGCATACGCGCATGTCCACCGAAAGCCGCGTGGACCTGAGCCATTCGCAGCCGTTCTGGGCTCACCGAGGCGCGGACGTCGCGGTCGTGCACAACGGCCACATCACCAACTACCACAAGCTGCGCCGCCTCTATGAGCAGCGCGGCCACCGTTTCTATACGGAGAACGACTCGGAGATCATCGGCCTGTACTTGGCGGAACGCATGGCGCAGGGCGCCGGCTTCGCAGACGCGCTACACGACTCGCTGAGCGAGTTCGACGGCGCGTTCAGCTATCTGGCCGCCACGGACGACGCGCTCGGCTACGTCAAGGATCCGTTCGGCTTCAAGCCGCTGACCGTGACCGAAACGGCCACGTACGTTGCCCTGGCAACCGAGGAGCAGGCGTTGCGCGCCGCGTTGGGCGACGACTTCCCGGTCTGGGAACCCGGTGTGAAGGACGTGGCGACGTGGCAGATAGGCCGCGGCTGAGCCGTTACGTTCAGGCATCTTATGCCGACCGTCGATTGCACCGGCAAAACCTCCCGCGAGATCAATCGGGAAATCCGTGCCCTCGTACGCGCCGGCGAAACCGACGTTCACGTCCGACATCCGCAGGCGCGCCACAATCTGGGCGTCGCCCTGCTGCAACCCGTCACGCTCACGGTCCAGGGCAGCGTAGGCTACTACTGCGGCGGCCTCATGGACGGCGCGACGATCGAAGTGCACGGAAGCTGCGGCTGGGGCGTGGCCGAAAGTATGCTCGACGGCACGGTCGTCGTGGGCCGGAACGCGGGCAACAGCGCCGCTGCGTCCATACGCGGCGGGACGGTCGTCGTCCGCGGCAACGCCAGCTCGCGCGCCGGCATCGCCATGAAGGGCGGCATCCTGATCGTGCAGGGCGACAGCGGCTACATGACCGGCTTCATGATGCAGAAGGGCACCATCGTCGTGTGCGGGGACGCGGGAGAAGCGCTGGGCGATTCCATGTACGAGGGCCGCATCTTCGTCGGCGGTCGGATTGCCGACCTGGGCAACGACGCGGAGGTATGCGAGCCGACGGAAGACGACCGCGCCTTCCTCGCCGCCAGCTTGGCTCGTTACGACGTCCGGCCATCCGCGGAGTTCCGCAAAGTCGTGGCCGGCCGGCGTCTGTGGCAGTTCGACAAAAAAGACTTCGAGACGTGGCGCGAGGCCCTGTGAGGAGGATCGTGAGCACCCGCCCCGTCACCCGACACAGCACCACCTGGAAGCCCGAGACCATCGAGGACATCCAGGCCAAGGCCGACCTGGGCCGCTACCGCATCCGCGGCTTCAGTGCGCTGCGCAGCCGGCCGCTGCCCTCGTTCGACGATCTCACGTTCATCCCCTGCACCCTCACCCGCGTGCCGTTGGAAGGCTACCGCGAGAAATGTTCGACCAGAACCGTTCTCGGCAGCCGGTTCGCCCACAAGCCGGTCGAACTCGACATCCCGGTCATGGTGACGGGCATGAGCTACGGCGCGCTGTCCTACAACGCCAAGGTCGCTCTGGCCAAGGCCGCGGCCCGGACCGGGACGTCCACGACGACGGGCGACGGCGGCATGTTGGCCGCGGAGCGCGAGCACTCCGGCACCCTGATCTACGAAGTGCTGCCGAGCCGCTACGGCATCGACGTCCATCATCTGCGGCAGGCCGACGCCATCGAACTGACCGTCGGCCAGGGCGCCAAGCCCGGCACCGGCGGCCTGCTGCTGGAATCGAAGGTGTCGGACGAAATCGCCCGGCTGCGCGACCTGCCCGCGGGGGTGGACCAGCGCAGCCCGTGCCGCCACCCGGACTGGCTGGGACCGGACGACATGGTCACCAAGATCGAGGAGTTGCGCGAAGCTACCGACTGGCAAGTGCCGATCTTCGTGAAGATGGGCGCCGCGCGCGTGTACGACGACGTGAAACTCGCGGCCAAGGCCGGGGCCGACGTGGTCGTGGTGGATGGCATGGAAGGCGGCACCGGCGCGTCGCCCGACGTTCTGCTCGACCACACCGGCGTCCCCACGCTCGCCGCGGTCTGCGAAGCGCGCGCCGCGCTCCAGGACTGCGGGCTGTACGGTGAGGTGCAACTCGTCATCGCGGGCGGCATCCACGGCGGCGCCTCCGCGGCCAAGGCGCTGGCGCTGGGCGCGGACGCGGTCTACGTCGGCACCGCGGCCCTGATGGCGCTCAACTGCAACAAGCCGCTGTACGTCGAGGACTACCGCGAGATCGGCGCCGAGCCCTACGCCTGCCACCACTGCCACACGGGCCGGTGTCCGGTCGGCATTGCCACGCAGGACCCCGAACTCATGGCGCGGCTGGATATCGACGCCGGGGCCGAGCGCGTCCAGAATTTCTTCAACGCCGTGACGCTGGAAATTCAGATGCTGGCGCGCGCCTGCGGCAAGTCGGACGTGCACGCGCTGGAGCCCGAAGACCTGCGCGCGCTGACCTTCGAATCGTCGATGATCGCCAGCGTGCCGTTGGCCGGCACCAACGTGGTCTTCGGCGGCGGCCCGGGCTGGACGACGACCGCCCGGGGCTGACGCCCATGTCGTTCCTGCTGGCGTGTCCGCACTGCGGCGAGCGCAGCGTGTACGAATTTCGCGCCGGCGGCGAGATGAACCGCCGGCCGGCCGGTTCGGTGTCGCCGCGGGAGTGGGCGCACTACCTGTACATGCGGAACAACGTGGCCGGCGAGCACACCGAGTGGTGGTTTCACCGGCTCGGCTGTCGGCGCTGGCTGATCGGCGTGCGCGACACGCGTACCAATACGGTCGTCGAATTGCGCGACGCGGACCGCCCCGCGGCGTGAGTCGTCCCCCTTTCCCGTGACGTAGCCGACTCCAAGAACGCCGGCCCCAATCCGGTTCGCCTTCCAACCGCATGAAATCGCCCCGACTCGCACCGCGACCGCATCACGTCGTCGATCACGACGGGACGCTGACGTTCACGTGCGACGGTCGCAGCGTCAGCGCCAAGCCGGGCGATACCATCGCTTCGGCGCTGTACGCGGCGGGGCAGCGCGTCTTCAGCCGCAGCTTCAAATATCACCGGCCGCGCGGGCTGTTGTGCGGGTCCGGCGACTGCCCCAACTGCCTGATGAACGTGGACGGCACCCCGAGCGTGCGCACGTGTACCGAGCCGGTCCGTTCGGGCATGCGCGTCCGTTCCCAGAACGCCTGGCCTTCTCTCGGTTTCGACGCGCTGTCGCTGATCGAGAAATTCGATTTTCTACTGCCCGTCGGCTTCTACTACAAGACGTTCATTCGTCCGCGCTGGGCGTGGCCGCTGGCCGAAAAACTCTTGCGCCGCGTCGCCGGGCTGGGCCGCCTGGATACGCAGACACCGCCCAAACGCGGCTATGACCATGAATACCGGCATACGGACGTGGCCGTCGTGGGCGCTGGGCCGGCGGGGCTCAACGCCGCGTACGAAGCCGCGCAGCTTGGCCGTCACGTCACCCTGATCGACGACCAACCCGCACTCGGTGGCCATTTGCGGTTTCACGTCGGAACCTGCGACGCATCGGCCGAGTCGGACGCCGATGTCGCCGGTTATGCATTGGGGCAACGTTTGGGCGAGCGCGTCCGTGCGCAATCCAACGTCGAAGTGCTGTCCGCGGCCACCGTGTTCGGCAGCTACGAGGGCGGGCTGCTCGGCGTGATGCAAGGCAAACGGCTGATTCACCTGCGCGCCGAACGTCTGGTCATCGCGACCGGCTGTCACGAATACCCCGCTGTCTTCAGGAACAACGACCTGCCCGGCGTCATGCTCGGCCGCGGGGTGCGCCGGCTGCTCCACCTGTACGCGGTCAAACCCGGCACGCGCGCGGTCGTGGTCTGCCGCACCGCGTCGGGCATTCGGCTTGCGTATGAGTTGCTCGATGCCGGCGTCCGGGTGACCGCGGTCGTGGACTCTCGCTGCGGATCACCCCGGGCCGACGCGCAAACCGCCGCGGCGCGAGACCGGTTGCGGACCGCGGGCGTAGAACTGCTCGACTCCTACACGCTCCAGGAGGCGCACGGCCGGCGACGGGTGGACGGTGCGCTGGTCGTTCCGCTCGACCCGCACGGCAGGCAGATTTCACATGCCCCGCGGTTCATCCCGTGCGACCTGCTCTGTCTGGCAGGCGAGCGTGCGCCGGCCGCGGGGCTCGTGGCGCAGAGTGGCGGCACATTGCGCTACGACGAAGCGCGCGGACGCATGGTGCCGGACACCCTGCCGCCGCACGTTTTTTGCGCGGGCGAAGTCACCGGCCTCGACGCCGAAACGCATCTTTCCGCGGTGCTCGACCAGGGCCGCGAGGCCGGCCAGCACGCTGCGCAGAGCCTGGACTTCGATGTCCGACCGCACGAAGACAAGAAGTCCGGCGACCTGGGCGAATCCGTAGTCGCCGCGCCGACCGCCTCTCCCGCCGCCCCGGAACTCGGCCACGTCCAGATTCAGAAGAAGCAATTCGTGTGTCTGTGCGAAGACCTCACCCACGCCGACTTGGCCGATAGCGTCGCCGAAGGCTTCGACGAAATCGAAACGCTGAAACGTTACAGCACGTTCGGCATGGGTCCCTGCCAGGGGCGGATGTGCGCCACGTCCGCGCTGCGGATATGCGCCCGGCAGGCCGGTCATGAATTGGCCGCGGCGCGGACCACGACGTCGCGCCCGCCCATCAAACCCGTCCCGCTCGGGGTGCTGGCCGGCCGCGGACATCACCCGGAGAAACGCACCCCGCTACATCACCGCCACCTGGAACTCGGCGCGGACATGCGGCTGCTCGGCAACTGGCGGCGCCCGTTCGCATACACCGAACCGGAGCGCGAATATCGCGCGGTCCGTGAGGGCGTGGGCATCATCGACGTGAGTACGCTGGGAAAATTGGAAGTCGTCGGCAACGATGCCACCGCCCTGCTCGACAAGGTTTACACTCACACGATTTCCAACCTGCGCGTCGGACGCAGCCGCTACGGCGTGATGTGCGACGACGCCGGGATCATCATCGACGACGGAACCATCTCACGGCTGGCGGACGACCGCTTCTTTCTGACGACCACCTCGGGCAACGTCGAGGCCGTCGAACAGTGGCTCGCCTGGTGGACGGTCGGGACCGGCTGGGACGTACAGGTGACGAACGTCACCGGCGGGCTGGCCGCGCTCAATCTCGCCGGCCCGCACGCCCGGCGCGTGCTGGGTGCGCTCACAGATTATGACCTGTCGCGTGACGCGTTTCCGTACATGGCCTGCCGACAGGCCGTCATAGCCAGCGTGGACGCGCTGCTGCTGCGTATCGGCTTCGTCGGCGAGACCGGCTGGGAAATCCACGTGCCGGCCGAGTGCGGAGAGCACGTCTGGGACGCACTCGTAGCCGCGGGGCCGCGTTGCGAACCGGCATGTCGAGTCGTGCCGTTCGGAGTGGAGGCACAACGTCTGCTGCGGCTGGAGAAGAAACACGTCATCGTCGGGCAGGACACGGACGCCCTGTCGAATCCGCTGGAAGCCGACCTGGCCTGGGCCGTGAAATTCGACAAGGACGACTTCATCGGCAAGTCCGCGCTGCAAGAAATCCGGGAGCGCGGGACGCGCAACGCGCTGGTCGGGTTCAAACTGCGCGGAACGGCGCTCGCCAAGGGCGGCCATGCCGTCGTCGTTGCTGGTAAGCCCGCGGGCCGCGTCGCCAGCGCCGCGTTCAGCCCGGCTACCGGACGCTGCATCGGCTTGGCCTGGGTTCCGGTCGCAGTCGCCCGCGGCGAAACGGCGATGCACATCCGTATCGGCGGCACCCTGGAGCCGGCCGACGTGGTGCGCGAGGCGTTCTACGACCCCGCGGGAGAACGGCTGCGGACCTAGGACGGCAGGCCATGACGGAACCCGCGGTGATTCGACGCTCCGCGCTGCACGCCGCCCACGTGGTCGCGGGCGCACGCCTGGGCGAGCACGACGGTTGGCAGTGTCCCGAGGGATACGCCGGAATCGAGGACGAGTTGCGCACGGTACGCAGCGGCGTCGGGCTGGCTGATGTCAGCCCCGCGGCCAAACTGGACGTCCGCGGTAACGACACCCTCTCCGCCATCGCGCGCCGGCTGTCGCTCCCGGTGCCTGTAACGGGAACGGTCATGCACCTGTCTCCTCCCGTTTCGACGGGGAACGGTCTCCTGTGTTGTCTGACCCCACTCCACGCCCGGCTGTTCGTTCCCGCCGATGCCGCGGCCCGGATCGCAACGCGCTGGGCGCGGGCGCACGCCGCGGATACGCACCCTGTTCGTGCCCGGCTGACGGACGTCACGTCCGCGTACACCGTAATACAGGTCAGCGGCCCACGCAGCCGGGAATTGCTGCGCAAGCTGACCGCGCTGGATATCGGGGCCGAGGCGTTTCCCGATCTGGCCTGTGCGCAGACCGGCATCGCAGGCGTACACGCGCTGATCCTGCGCGCCGACATGCGCGCACTTCTGTCGTTCCAGGTGTGTTGCGGCCGCGAGTTCGGCGCCTTCGTCTGGGACGCGCTCTTGGACGCGGGCCGCGAGTTCGGCGCACATCCGGTCGGACTCGCGGCCCTGCGGACACTTGCAGCGGAGGACTGAGGCGTGCGACGGCTTTTTCGCAATTTCCGCAAACGGCGTATGTGGCGCCGGCACGATCTCAAGGATCGCTACGACGTCGTCATCGTCGGCGCCGGCGTGCACGGTCTGGCCGCGGCCTACTACCTCGGCAAACGGGGCGTGACCAACGTCGCGGTCGTGGACCGCGGCTACGTCGGCGGCGGCAACAGCGGCCGGAACACCGCCATTCTGCGCGCTAATTACCGCACCGCGGAGGCCATTCCATTCTACGCCGAGAGTCTGCACCTGTACGAAACCCTGTCGCAGGAAGTGGATTTCAACGTCCTGTTCTCCCAGATCGGCCATCTCACGCTGGCACATACCGACACCGGCGTGGACGGCCTGCGCCTGCGGGCCGAGAACAACGCCCTGCTCGACGTGGACAGCCGCCTGATCTTTCCGGACGAGATCAAACGCATGGTACCGGCCATGCACGTCGGTACGGACGCGCACGCCCCGATTCAGGCCGCACTGTACCACCCCCCGGGCGGCATCATCCGCCACGACGCGGTGGTGTGGGGTTACGCGCGCGGCGCCGACCGGCTGGGCGTCGAAATCCATCCGCACACCGAGGTGCACGACATCGAAACCGGCAATGACTGCGTGACCGCGGTCCACACCAACCGCGGCCGGATCGCGACCGGCACGGTCGTGAACGCCACGTCGGGCTGGTGCTCCACCATCGCCCGGATGGTCGGCGTCGATCTGCCGATCGTGTCGTACCCGCTGCAAGCCTGCGTCACCGAGCCGCTCAAGCCGTTTCTGGACAAAGTCATTGTGTCCGCCACGCTGCACGTCTATGTAAACCAGACGGACCGCGGCGAAGTGGTGATCGGCGCCGAAATCGACCCCTACCCTTCCTACGACGTGGCTTCGACCCTGCCGACTCTGGAAATGATGGCGGCCCACGCCCTGGAACTGTTTCCCGTCCTGGAAGAAGCGCGCGTGTTGCGCCAGTGGACGGGCATCTGCGACATCACGCCGGACTTCAGCCCGATCATCGGCACGGTGCCCGAGGTCGCCGGGTTCATCGTCAACGTCGGTTGGGGAACCTACGGCTTCAAGGCCGGGCCGGCCGGCGGCAAGACTGTCGCGGAGTTGATCGCCACCGGCCGAACCCCGAAGTTGATCGAACCGTTCGGCCTCTCACGATTCTACGAAGACCGGCTGGTCGGCGAAAAAGCCGCGGCCGCGGTCTCGCATTGATCCCGCAGGACGAGCGTTCGCGCCGCGCCTGCCGAAGAAGGAGCATCCCATGCCGAGCGTACAGGACGTCGCCAAGATGGTGCAGGACAAGGGCATCGAGTTCTTCCTCTGTTCGTTCGTGGAAATGTCGGGCGCGCCCAAGGCCAAGGTCGTGCCCGCGGCGCATCTGGAAGACATGGCTGCGGGCAGCGCCGGGTTCGCCGGCTTCGGGGCCGGCAACATGGGCCAGGGGCCGCACGAGACGGACATGCTCGCCATGCCCGATTTCGACAGCCTGACCGTCCTGCCCTGGCGTCCCAACGTCGCCTGGGTCGCCAGCGAGATGACTGTCGACGGGCAGGCATGGCCCTACTGCCCGCGGACCATCCTGCAACGCCAACTCGCCGAGGCGCGCGAGCAGGGCTACGTACTGAAGACGGGCGTCGAGCCGGAGTTCATCCTGACCCGCCGGACCGACGCGGGCGGCTTCGAGCCGTTCGACCCGCTCGATACGCTGAGCAAGCCCTGTTACGACCTACGCGCCCTCAACCGC
Organism: uncultured Binatia bacterium (SeqCode); assembly: GCA_965200125.1. Lineage (GTDB taxonomy): Bacteria > Desulfobacterota > Binatia > Bin18 > Bin18 > Bin18. The sequence continues at coordinate 1,411,143 of OZ241332.1, forward strand.
AATCTCGACTTCACCACCAGGCTGCTGGGCTACATGCAGCAACTCGGCTGGGATCCGTACGCCAACGACCACGAAGACGCCAACTGCCAGTTCGAGATCAACTGGACCTATGCCGACTGCCTGACCACCGCGGACCGGCACACCTTCTTCCGCTGGATGGTGCGCACCGTGGCCGAGGAACTCGGCGCCATCGCCACGTTCATGCCCAAGCCGTTCGCGCATCTGACGGGCAACGGTTGTCACTTCCATACGAGCCTGTGGGACGCCGAGACGGACGCCAACCTGTTCCTCGACGAGTCCGACGAAAACGGCCTGTCGGAGTTGGCCTACCATTTCATCGGCGGCATCAAGCTCCACGCGCGCGCCGTCGCCGCGGTCACCGCGCCCATTGTCAACTCGTACAAACGGTTGATCCGCGGCGCCCCGCTGTCCGGCGCAACCTGGGCACCGGTGTACGTCACGTACGGCGGTTCCAATCGTACGCAGATGATCCGCATTCCCGACCGGGGCCGCATCGAGAACCGCACCATCGACGGCGCGGCCAACCCCTATTTGGCGCCGGCCGTCATGCTCGCCGCGGGGCTGGACGGGATTGCCAACAAAATGCCCGCGGGAGCGCGCAACGACCGCAACCTGTACGAAGTGCCCGAAGCGGAACTGGCCGCGGAAGGTATCGCCCTGCTGCCCACCAATCTGAGCGAGGCGCTCGACGAACTGGCACAAGACGACGTCATCAAGGACGCCCTGGGACGCGACTACGCCGAGTACTACATCCGCTGCAAGCGTGCCGAATGGAAACGCTACCACGACTCGGTTTCGCAGTGGGAGGTGGAAGAGTATCTGGGGCTGTACTGAGTGGAGACGCGGCGGAGATTGGGTTACGCTTCGCTAATCCAACCTTCGGGGACTGACTCCAGCGAGTGAGGGTCGAAATTGCTCCGACGCTATAAGGACGAAATATATGAACACCGTCTATGTCGAACAGCATGAGGTCGGCTATCGGGTGGCGGGCACGCGCGTGTCGTTAGATTCCATTGTGTACGCTTTTTTGGCGGGGCAGACTGCCGAAAGCATTGCGCAATCTTTCCCCATTCTAAGCCTTGAACAAGTGTTCTGTCAGTTGTAACCGGGCGCAAGCGTGTTTAAGGCCGAAGCCGCAGACGAATGCCAGACAGAAACTCGGCGGACGATATCCACCCAGCAATGCGCCGCTCAGACCCGCAAGCAGAAAGCCGCCCGCTGCAGCCACGGCGACGAGCGCTACGTGAAATACGAGGGGGTCGATCGCCAGCGGCGATAGGGTTTCGTGGCCGAGCGGACGGCGCTGTGCCACAGGGACGCGGCCCGTGCGCAGTTCGTCCGGCAACTCGTCGAATCGGGGAAGAAAGCGGGTCGTGCCGTTCCGGGCTGCCCATTGAATCCACAACAGGCCGCCGACCACCGCGCTCAGAATGCCGACCGTGGCCGAGGTCATCGCCAACGCTTCGGCCTCGGGCCAACTCTGTTCACCCAAGCCGTTGAACGCCGCACCCAACGCCGCGGCCGTACCGTGGCCGCCCACGAAGCCCGCGGCCAGGATGGTTCCGAAGCCGGGCGGCAAATCCGGCCAGATCGACGACAGCACGATCAGGCTGAACGCCAGACCCAGCCCCCATTGCAGCAGCACGACGGCCGCGGAATACGCGCCGAGTTCGGTCGCCCGTCGGGAGCCGGTCCGCCAATCGAACGTGTGCGACGTGAACGGCAACGCCGCGAACACCAGCGTAATCAGGACGCCGGGATATTGCGGCAACAAAGGGGAAAACGGCAGCACGTCCAAGCCGTTCGGCCCGGCCAGCAAGCCGCCGAACCCGGCGATGACGCTGGCCGGCAAAAACAACCGCTGCACCCAGACGAGCGACGTCCGCGTCAGCAAGCCGGCCAACAACAGCACGCTTACGCAGCCGAGGTCGCCGAACACGCTCCAGGCATCGAGAGAGGACATGCGGCAGTTCCGAACCTCACCATCGAAACGGGAATTCAGGCGGAAGCACGCCTGAGCCGACAACCGCGGGACGTGGCGATAAGCTCGCCGGACCCTCACCCTAGCCCTCTCCCGGAGGGAGAGGGGACAGAATGGAGAGAGGCTGTGAAGTGAGAAGTGAGGTCCGACTAGAACCGTTACTTGAACGCACACGCCAACCAGTTGTCGAACAGGCGCCGCGCGGATTGCTTGAATGTATCCAAGTGGGCGCTCGTCCCGGCTTCGAGCTGTGCTACGCCATCCGCGCCCAGCGTCTTTTCCAGCGCGGCGCGATAGGTCGGAACCTCGGCCCACTCGGCGATTGTCGCGTCCGAAATTTCGGTGTGGTACTGCGTGCTGAACGCCTTTTCGCCCACTGCCAACGCCTGAATCCGACATTCCGGGCTGCCCGCCAGTACGGACGCACGCCGTGGCGGAGTCTTCACCTCCGCAGCATGCCACTGCAAACAGGTCATGGTCGTAGGTAGGCCGCGCAGAAACGGACTGGCTTCGCCCGCGAGCGTCTTTTCCACGTCATAGATGCCGACCTCCGGAACAGAAGCCGGGCCGACCTCCCCACCCAGCGCGTCGGCCAGCAGTTGGTGGCCGAGACAGACGCCGAGAAACGGCATTTCTCGCTCGACGACGGCTTCACGGATAGCCGCCTTCTCGGCTCTGAGCCACGGGTAACGGTCGACTTCCCACACGTCCATCGGACCGCCCATGACCCACAGCCCGGCGTAGTCGCCCAGGTCGGGAATGGGTTCGCCCCGGTCGAGTTCGACCGTGACCCGCTCGATACCGGCCTCGCACAGGAAATCGCGGAACACCCCGGGGTGTTCCACGTCGAGATGTTGAAACACGAGCAGTCGGGGAGCGGTCACGCCGGTCCGTCCTGGTTGGCTTAACGCGAAGCAGTGGCGGGAGTCTTACCTTCCTCTCCCTAGCCCTCTCCCACTAGGGGAGAGAGGATAGGAGGGATGGAGGGAAGATGGTTCCACAAGGACGCCCCTACCCTTTTCTTCGATTCTGTTTTCGTCTGTCCAAGGCAGCGGCCAGGAACGACGCGCTCTCGTCTTCCATAGCGGCGCAGGTTCGCAGTACGGCTTGCGCCGCGGGGTCGGGTTCCGCGGCGGCGAAGTTTTCCCACGTCTTCTTGCCGGCCCGCTCGGCCCGGCGTTGGATCTCCCACTGTTCTTCGAGCGGTCGGCCGGCATACACGGCGCGGACTTGGGCATCCAAGTCGGGAGGGAGCGTGGCCTTCAATTGGTGGCGAAGCGTATCGGCCGCCGGTTCGATGGCTTCGACGTGCGCGGCGATCTCTTCTTCGCGTTCGGCGCAACGGAGGAACCCGTCTCGCTCGGGCTCATCCACTTCCGCAGCCCAGGAACGGTACATCTCGGCCGCCTGACGCTCGGCGTGCGCGATGAGCAATCGCTGTTGTCGGGGCGGGAGGCGCACCGTCACCGGCGTCAGAATGGCGGCGATGCTCGGCAGTTCAGGCGGTGCGGTCGGAGCCATGCAGCGGACGTCCTGACGACGGTTACACGCGTTCGATCCGACACGGCACGTAGCGGTGGTAGGGGCAGCCGGTGAACGGGTCGCGGTCGGCCGTGTCGGTGTAGGCGTTCATGTTGACGCCGGTCGCTCCGGCATCTCCGCCGGTGCCTTCGGTCGGATACAACATGCCGAAGCCGTTCGGCATCCAGACGTGGCCGTCCAGCAGCTTCTTGTCCACCGCGGCAGGGAGTTCGACTGCGCCGCGGCGGGTCTTGATGCGGACCGTGTCGCCGTCCAACACACCCAGGCGTTGCGCGTCCGCGGGCGAGACGTTCAGCGCGCAGTGCGGGCCGCGGCCCTTGCGCCAACTCGGGTCGCGCTGAATGGTGTTGGCCGTCCAGCGTGTGCGCAACCCCGACGCCAATACGAACGGATAATCGGGGTCTTCGGCCGGTCGGCTCGCGACCGCGCGTCCGAGCTCGGTCACGATCTCCTCGGGCAACAGCCGAACCTTGCCGTCCTCGAACCCGACGCGTTCGTCGAGGTTGGCTTCGACGTCGAGCTCGGCCACGTCGATACCCTCGGGGTGTGCCAGCAGGCGGCGGTAGAGTTCCGTGCCGACTTCGAACTCCGACTTGTCTTCCCATTCCGGCCCCAGCACGCAGGCCACCGCGGGCTTGCGCGCCACGCCGTTCATCATGGCCTGGAACCAGACGCTGGACAGTACCGGCGAATCGAGGTGCGGTCCCAGGGTACGGTACGCCCAATACAGCGGGGCCGGAAACTTCGCGGCCTTGGCCGCGGTTTGGAGCGTCTTCAGATACGCCGCGGCCCCCGCGGGTTCGTCCGCCCGTTCCGCCAAGTCATGGAGTTCCTGCGGCGGTGCGGGGACGAGGCCCATCGCTTCGGCGAGACGGTTGTAGATTTCGCCTTCGGGCAACGCTTCGCCGCGCGCCGGCAGAATGGGCGGGCGCAACTGCGTCTGCACGCGCGGATAGCCACGCGGAAAGCTCGCCATCTCCCACTTCTCGTAGCCGGTCGGCGTGGGCAGCACGTAGTCGGCCACGAGCGCGGTTTCGGTCATCGTCGGTTCGATGACGACCAGCAGGTCGAGTCGTTCGCGCGCTTCCAGCCAGCGCTTGGTATCCGGGAACGACAGCAGCGGGTTCGAACCCTCGACGATCAGCGCGCGCAGACGTTCGGGGTGGTCGAGCATGATCTCTTCCGGCACCAGCACCGGCGAAAACACGCCCAGCCGGGTCAGGGCCGAGACCGCGGGAATGCCCGAAGCCAGGGCGCGTTCGGGTTCGTCGTGGCGACGTCCGTCGTGCGACGGGGGGTTCAGGTTGGACGTGAACACGTTTCCGCCCGACCGTCCGAGGTTGCCGGTCAGGGCGATCAACACATGGATCAAATACGAATTGAGCGTCGAGTACAGCGTCATCTCGACGCCCAGGTCCCACAGCAGCGCCGCGCGGTCCGCGGAGGCGTACTCGCGTGCGGTCGCCACCACGTCCGCGACGTCCAGTCCGCAGCGGCCGGCCATCCGGGCGATGTCGACGTCGGCGAGGTGCGCCTTCAGTTCGTCGTAGCCGACGGTCTTGTCGGCGATGAAATCCGCGTCCGCAAGGTCCTGCTCGACGATGACCTTCACGAGCGCCAGCAGCAGATACACGTCGGTGCCGGGGCGGACGCGCAGGTGCCGGTCGGCCTGCCGCGTCGTTTCCGTGATGCGCGGATCGACGACGACCATTGTACGGGATTCGTCGCGCGCGAGGCGTTTGAGCGCGTCGGTCGGATTGTGGCCGCGGTTGCTGATGTGCGGGTTGGTCCCCATGACCAGCAGGAAGTCGGCGTTGTCGTGGTCCGGGTGCAGCATGGTGCCCGACGAACTGTCGAGCATCCAGTTCTCCACCATCCAATGTTGCGACTTCTCCTGGGCGAGGGAATTGAAGAAGCGGCGCGACTTGAGCAGCGACAGAAAGGTCACGCCGTACGGCGCGTCGAGGTGGTTGGCTTGGCCGCCGATGCCGACCAGCCCGACCGACCGCGGCGAGTGTGCCGCAATCAGCGCGCCGAGCTTGGCCGCAATGTCGCCGAGCGCCTCGTCCCAACTCACCTGTGCGAAACCTCCGCCGGGTTTCCGTTTGAGCGGATGACTCAAACGTTGGGCGTGGTTCACGTAGTGGTCCACGCTGAACCCCTTGTTGCAGATGTAGCCGTGCGAAATGGGGCTGGACTTGTCGGCGCGGATGTTCTTGATGTGGCCGTCCACGAGATCAACCGTGAGTCCGCAATTATGGCTGCACAACACGCACACCGTGGCTTGGTCGCGTGCGTCGGTTTCGATGGGCCGTTTGGAAATGGACGGATCGACGTGAACCGCTGACATGATCGTACTCCTCGTTGGTTGTTTCCGCGTGAGTTCCGTATAGGCGGCGTATTTTTTCAAATGCCGCGGGCGGGGTCTAGGGCCGCCGGAGCCCTTGCAAGCCTGACGTTCGCGCGCTTGAGCGGAGGGGCGAATTCGCTTACGCTCCGGCGCACGCTGTAGGTCTCGATCTTCATTTCACGGTATCTGGTAAGCCATCGAGACATGAAGACCAACGTGGAAACGATCTCCCGTCCCTCCCCCAGACGCAGTTTTCTCTGGAGCCTGCTGACAGTGTTGATTGGACTGATGTTCGGGAACGTCGGTCCCGGTTACGCAGGCAGTCTGGAGACGGTGTTGGACGGGACGTACGCAGGCGGTTTCGCCGCGGCAGGCATAGCGGAAAACACGATCACGGACGTCACCGGCTTCTCGAATTGGGGCAATCCGGGTTCGACTTCCGGGTACGATGAAGCGGCGCCCGTAGGTGGCGTGCTCGTGGGTAAGAAGTTCACGCTCGGGTCCGTGCCGCTCAGAGTCGAGTTGGACGGGACGTTCGGCGACATCTCGGCCAAAACGAACCGGCTCGACCCCCAAGCTCTGGATGAAACCGCGAGATCGGAATTTCAATGGGTCGCCACGGCGCGCGCCGGAGTCGAGCACACCTTGGGACCCGTGACCCTGTTCGCCAACGGCGGGCTGGCGACCGCCCGGATTGCCGAGTCGGTCACGGACATCGACGGGCTCCCGCAGCGGCACGTGGACCCGGACGATTCCTTTCGGAAAAGCGCGACGAAAATCGGATGGGTGGTCGGGGTCGGCCTCGAAATTCCGCTGACGGACGCGTGGAAGCTGCGGCTCGACGGGTCGTACATGGATTTCGGACGAAGCACTCGCTACGTGAACCATTCCGGCAACAACCGCTGCGGGCCGGGCGGCCCGGCCCAGCGTTGCCCATACCGCATCGAGAATGAGCTCGGCCTCATGCGCGTGGGTCTCGTGTATCGGTTCGGCTCGTGACCAACGTCCCGGCGGGCGAAGCGCATACCGTTCGCGGTGTCCTCCCTCCCAGCGATGAAGGCGACAGCCGCGGACATAATCACGAGGAGAAAGGCGGGACCATGCACACGGTCTATGAAATCGGGGAGCGCGACCGAGGCGCGATCGACGAGTTCGACGCCACGCCGATCGGGCGCCACAGCCCGGCCTTGCAACGGGTCCTGAACGTCATCCGCGGCCAGCCGGTCGAGGGCAAATACGTCCTGGTCTGCACCAAGCCCCACAAGGAGTGGCAACTGGCGCAACTCACCGGAGAACGCGGCAGGCCGGTGCGGATGCTGAAGGGCGTGGTCTTCAGCGATCTCGAAACCGCGGAGCGGGAAGTCTTCCGCCGCCGCTGGAAACAGCAGACCGGCACCGGGCTCGAAACCGCCAAGGGGTCCGCGACATGAAAATCACGGGGTACGCCGACAAGATCAGCGCCCGGCCGGGCGAGACCGTGCAGTTCATGGTCAACTGCGAGTCGCCGGAGTATCGGGCCGAGGTCGTGCGCATCGTGTGCGGTGACGAGAACCCCGCGGGTCCGGGCGTCAAGGAGCGTCGGGTCAGGACCGCGGCCGACGGCGTATATCCCGGCCGGCGGCAGACCATCGAGTCGGGATCGTATGCGGTCGTGACCGGCCTGGACGGCGAGGCGAAACGGTCGGTTCTGGATGGTCTGGAGAGCTTCAGCGTCCAGGCCATGATCTGGCCGACCACGCCGGAGAACGGAACCCAGGCGCTCGTGTCGAAGTGGCAGGACCGGCGCAAGTCGGGCTTTGCGCTGCTCATTCACGAGGGCGCCCTCGCCCTGCAACTCGGGGACGGAGGCGGTAACGTCGAGACCGTCGGCACGAACAGGACGTTGCTCGAACGCAAGTGGTATTTCGTGGCCGCGACCTACGACGCGAACAGCGGGCGCGTGATCCTCTACCAGGAGCCGCAGCACGATTACCCGACCGTGGCCGACCGCGGGGTGGTGCGTCGTAAGGTCGGACTCGCGCGCGTGGGCACGAACGACGCACCGCTCATGTTCGCTGGCCACCGGGTCGGTGCGGGCAGGCTGGCTCACAAATTCAATGGAAAAATCGACAGTCCGCGTTTAGCCGACATGGCGCTCGACCGCGCGGCGTTGGAGATGCTGAAGCACGGCGTCCCCGCGGGCCTGCAAGACGCGGTCGTCGGCACATGGGATTTTTCGCGCGACATTTCCTCGGCGACGATCACCGACGTCAGCCCCAACCGGCTGCACGGCCATACGGTGAACATGCCAGCGCGCGGCATGACCGGCGCCGACTGGACGGGCGAGAGCATGGACTGGAAGCAGACGCCCGAACACTACGGCGCGATCCACTTCCACGACGACGACCTGTACGACGCGGGTTGGGAAGTCGATTTTTCGCTGACCGTCCCGGCCGGCCTCAAGAGTGGCCTGTACGCCGCGCGGCTGCGGGCGGACGGCGCAGACGGCGACCTGGAAGAAGAGTACGTCCCGTTCGTGGTCAAGCCGGCCAAGGGCAAGGAAAAGCCCCTCGCCTTTCTGCTGCCTACGGCCAGTTACATGGCGTATGCCAACGATCACATGACCACCAACGCCGGCTTGGTCGAACTGGTGAGCGGTCGGCTGCCGGCGCTGGACAAATACGCGCTGTTTCTGAACGAACACCGCGAGTACGGCGCGTCCTGCTACGACTCCCACGCGGACGGCTCCGGCGTGTGTTACAGCTCGCGCCTGCGCCCGATCCTGAACATGCGGCCCAAGCACATCCACGGCCTCGGAGGGCACGGTTCGTCGCTGTGGCAATTCAACGCGGATACGCACGTCACCGACTGGCTGGAAGCCCGCGGTTACGACTTCGACGTCATCACCGACGAGGACCTGCACGCAGAAGGGCTCGACATCCTCAAGCCGTATCGCGCGATCCTGACCGGCAGCCATCCCGAGTACCACTCGCTCCAGATGTGGGACGCCATGCAGGCGTACCAGCAACAAGGCGGGCGCCTGATGTACATGGGCGCCAACGGCTGGTACTGGCGCATCGCCTACCATCCCGAATATCCCGGCCTGATGGAGGTACGCCGCAACGAGGGCGGCATCCGCACGTGGCGGGCCGATACGGGCGAGTACTACCACAGCTTCACCGGCGAATACGGCGGGCTGTGGCGGAACCAGCGCCGGCCGCCGCAAACGCTCTTGGGCGTTGGATTCAGCGCCCAGGGCTTCGACGTGTCCGCGCCCTACCACCGCCTGCCGGACAGCTTCGACAAGCGCGCCGCGTTCATTTTCGAGGGCATCGACAAGGACGAAGTCATCGGCGACTTCGGGCTGATCGGCGGCGGGGCCGCGGGACTGGAGATCGACCGCGCCGACCCGGCCCTCGGGACGCCGCCGCATACGCTGGTGCTCGCCACCTCGTTGGGCGGGCATACCGACGTCTATCTCGTCGTGTGCGAGGAACTGCTCGTCACCGTACCCGGGCTGGGCGGGACGGAGAACGAACTGGTGCGCGCCGACATGGTCTTCTTCGAGACGCCGAACGGCGGCGCGGTCTGGTCGTCGGGCTCGATCGCCTGGGCCGGCAGCTTGTCCCACAACGGGTACGACAACAACGTGTCGCGGATCACCGGCAACGTCCTCGACCGTTTTCTGGACCCCGCGCCGTTCGTGAAGTGAGCAGTCGCCACTCGTGGCGGGAGGAAGACAGTCATGCAATTGACCATCACCATCGACCGCGACGAAGACGGCGTCTCGATCACGGAATGTCCAGCCCTCCCCGGCTGCGTCGGCCAGGGGCGGACGAAAGACGAAGCCATCCTAACGTCCGGGAAGCCATTCGACTCTGCCTTGAGGTCCGGGCCGACCGCGGCCTATCCTCGACCCTTGAAACCCGGCAACTGGAAATCGCTGGATTGAGCCTAGAACCCCAACTCCATTGCCGCCAACAGTTCGAGCACCTCGTCGCGTTTGAGCGTGTGCAGCGGCGCGGAACGCAGGTCGCGGAACAGCCGCTCCAGCGGACTGCCCTTGAGATAGCCCAGCCCGCCGCCCACGCGGGTGGCGAGGTTGCCGACCTCCAGCATGTTCTCGGCCATGTAGGTGCGCAGCATCTCGACCGTCGGAATCCGCCGCTCGCCGTACGGGCGTCCCTCCGTGATCTCGCGGGCGAGCGTATAGAGCATGATCCGGCACGCCTCCAGGCGGTTGTACATTTCGCCGACGGCGAACCGATTCCAGGCGATGTCGCCGACGCGCCCGCCGGTCTTCTGGACCTTTCGCCCACGGGCGTAGTCCAGGACATGGTCGTACATGGCTTGGCCGATGCCGAGATAGCAGGCCGAGAACGACAGACAGTACCAGTACGCCACCTCTTGGAATTCTTCCAGGAAACGGCCTTCTTCCCCAACCCGTTGTTCGGACGTGGCGTGCACGTCGCGCAGGACCACGGTATGGCTGCCGGTCGCGCGCATCCCCATCGCGTCCCAGGTTTCCTCGACTTCCAGACCCGGGGTATCGCGCGGCAGCAGGAACACGCAGCCGCCCGAGTCGGGGCCGGTGTACCCTTCGAGCGAGACGCTGACGCCGAAATAATCGACCGCGGGCGCCAGCGTGGCGAACACCTTCTTGCCGTTGAGCACGTAGCCGTCCGAGACTTTGCGCGCGGTCGAGGTCGGCGACATGATCGACCGCGCCCCACCGCCCTCCGTGTAGAATCCGTTCAGCAACTTCTGCCGCCGCCCCACGTCGCCGAGATAGCGTTCTTTCTGCCCCGCGGTCATGAACGGCGTGTAGAAGGCGACCGAGTTGCAGTGCATGTTGATCGCGAACGCCGTGGCCGCGCAGCCCTGCACGAGTTGCTCTTGTGCCAGGATGAAGGTGAGTGGGGTCGCAGCCCAGCCGCCGTACTCTTGCGGCGTGGTCATCGTGGTGTAGCCCGTCTCCTTGAGGCGGGCGACGTTCTCGAACGGAAAGCTGCCCTCGCGGTCGTGCCGTTCGGCGCGTTCGCCGAATTCCGCGGCCAACTGTTTGGCCGTGTCGATGATCCGTTGCTGCTCCGGCGTGAGATCGACGAACATGGCGCCCTCCTTCATCTTGCACGCGATGCACAGAGGCCGATGAGTGCGACGCCGGTTCCCGCGTGCGAGGGTGGGCGGCGGCCTCCAGGAGCCGCCTAGCATTGCCGCGTTGGCGAAGAAAGGCAGAACGCCCGGGGAAATCTCGGGAGTGCGTCAATGAGCGTCTTCCTGGGAGTGCGCGCACTCTGGCCCGAACCAGCGGCGGGCGGGAGACCCACCTCCCAGACATCGTCGTTGAAACTGACACGCTACCGAAATCTCGAACCGATACACTTTCCTGTTTTCTCAGATCTGTCCTGAATCCTGAGAACTCTGTATGAAGATGGGGTGGTGAGAGGAGACCCCCATGCATGAAGCAACAATTCGACTCCATATCGAATCGTTGGACGAAGGCGGTTTTCTGGCGACGAGCCCCGATGTCCCGGGCTTGGTCGCAGAAGGGCGCAGCGTCACCGAGGCGGCCGAGATTGCCCAAGGTCTTGCACGCAAGATGGCAGAGTCGTGCGTGGAACATGGCGACCCGCTTCCCCGTGCATTGGCCTCCATCCAGGATCGCAACGTCGGGATCGACCTATTGGTGCCCGTCGGTGTGCCGTGATGGGACGGCTTTCCGGGCTCAGGTATCGTGACGTTGCGCGACGTTTGCGACATTTTGCTACGGGTTCGACCGTCCGGGGCCGGGGAGCCACGAAGTTTGGCGCCATGTCCGAACCGGTCGAAAAGTCACGTTACCTCGTCACACCGGAGACATGGCGGAAGGCACGCTTCGCGCCATTCTTCGAGAAGCTCGAATCGACGTCGATGACTTCCTTGCGGCGCGTTGAATCGGGTGTTCGCATGGAACAAAACCCCGACCCCCACCCTTCGGCGCGAAGGCGCGTCAGCCGAACAGCGGATACGCGCTCATGTAGTCGAGATCGACCAGTTCGGTGCGTGGGGCGCGGCAGGCGAGTTCCTCGCGGATCGGAGCGACGTCGATCCCGCGGGAGAAGCCGGGCAGCCAGTCGTCGTGATGGCTCAGGATCACGCGCCGCGGGCGTAGCAGCGCCGCCTGTTGGCCGACGAATTGCGCCAGCGTGCCCTGGATGGGATCGCCATTTATATTCCCGCGGCCCGCGGCGGCCAGAATCGCCACGTCGGGGCGCAAGTCTTGCAGAATGCCCTGCCAGTGGCCGGACGTGTCCTGGTACAACAGCGAGCCCGCTGGCGTGTCGAACAGATACACCAACGCGCCGCCGTCGCCGCGCGCGCCCTGCGCCGATGCCTTGAGGTGCGCCACGACGTCGTCTCCCAAGCTCCGAAGCTGCTCCCATACGCCTTCCATGCGTCGGCGCTGTTCCTGATAGGTGACGCCGAGTTCGCCGATGCACACCGCGTCCGACGCCGGCAGCGGCTCGGCGCTCCATACGCAGGAGTGCTGGCTGGGAAATACGTTCACCGTCACGTCTGGCGACAGCCGGACCGTTTCGCCGCCGGCGACCGGCAGGAGTTGAGCCTCGGGTACGCCCTGCGCGGCCATGATCCGCACGGATTCGTACGAGCCGATGATCGTAGCGCCAGTATTCTCGGCAATCCGCTCGGCACCGTACAAATGGTCGAAATGGGAATGACCGATGACGATCCAATCGGCCTGCCGAACGTCGTCCACGCCGACGCCGGTCGGGGTCGCACTGGACACCCGGTCGATGTACGCGTCCAGCATGACGACCAGCTTGCCGAGCGTCAGGCGGAACGTGGCGCAGCCCATCCAGTCCAGTGTGGCAGCCATGTCGCAACTCGCGGGGCGCAACGAAAACCCTCCGAACCAACACGGCACGGAGGTTTCTGCCCCCCTTCTTGAACTTCCGACTTTTCGTTTACGCGGCCGAGGCCGCCGCCTTCAGTTTGTGGCCGAACCCCTTGCGGAATTTCCGCATCTTGGGATGCACCACCATCATGCAGTACGGCTGGTAGGGGTTCTGCTGGTAGAAATTCTGGTGATAGTCCTCGGCCACGTAGAAAGTCACGGCCGGTACGATCTCGGTCACGATCGGATTGAGCCATTGCTTGGAGGCGTCGGCGTCCAGCTTGGACTGTTCGGCAATCTCCCGCTGCGCCTCCGAGTGGTAGAAGATCGCGGAACGGTACTGGGTGCCGACGTCGTTGCCCTGCCGATCGAGCGTGGTCGGGTCGTGCGTCTGCCAGAAGATGTCGAGGATTTCGTCATAGCCGATCTCGTCCGGGTCGAACGTGATCTGGATGGCCTCGGCGTGGCCCGTCGTTCCCGAGCACACCGCTTCGTAGCTGGGGTTTTCCACGGACCCGCCGATGTAGCCGGATACGACACACTCCACGCCGGCGACTTCCAGATACACCGCCTCCACGCACCAGAAACAGCCTGCGGCCAGCGTTGCGGTTTCCCGTCGGTCCGCCATGATTCCCTCCCTGTTCGCTGTCCCCCGACACGCGCGTCCGTGCGAGATTCCCCGCGCGCCAACGGCGGGAAACTACCACTTCCGCGGCGCGCCTCACAAGCCGGACGCCCGGTCGGTGTACACATAGGAACGCGGGCGTCCCGCTCGCCTGTGCGGTGCAGGCCGGAGATCCGTGCTCCCAGAGGAGTCCGCTAAATGGGCTTGGTCTCCAGCGCCTCCCAGTATTCTTCGCCGTAGTCGTAGAAAATCTCCTCGCCCGGCGCGATCGTGCGCAGGCTGGCGATGCGGGCGGTCTTCCAGCGCGTCGAGACGATCAGTTCGGCGTTGGGCGTGTCGCCGTGGTTGATGTAGCGGGTATAGTTGGCCTGCGGGCCGACGCCGTTGATCCAGTGATTCCGACACACCCACATCAGATAGCGCGAGGAACGGTGCGGTTCGCGGTCGGCGTGCCAGTCGCGCAGAATCTCGCCCGTGTAATACCCGATGGTCTCCCCTTTGCGGATGCGGACCGCGGCGAACAAGCCTTTGCCGCGGCCGGGCGAGCGTTTGACGACGAAACTGTCGAGGGTATGCACCCGCTTCTTCGGCATACCGTCTCCGCGGGCCGTTGTCGGGGAAGCTCAGTCGTACACGGGCGTGCCGTGGGCACCCGATTCGCGCAGCCGCCAGTACATGGCGTCGAGGCGGCGCGTGATCGGACCGGGCACGGGCGCAGCAATCGGGCGTCCCGCGACTTCGCGGACGGCCAACGCGCCGCCCGCGGTGCTGCACGTGAAGACTTCGTCCGCGGCATACAGGTCGAACGCGGTCAGGTCGCGCTCCTGCGCGGGAATCCCGGCTTCCCGGGCCAGATCGAGAAAGGTCTGGCGGGTGATGCCGCGCAACACCTCGCGCCCGGGGGTGTATAACGTTCCCCGGCTGACCGTGAACACGTTGGAGGTCGGCCCCTCGCTGACGGAGCCGTCCGCGGACAGCCAGATCACGTCGTCGTACCCGGCTTCCAGCGCCTCGATCCTGGCCAACTGGAAGTGGAGGCGGTCCAGACATTTGTAGCGCGGGTCGAGCGTGTCCGGCGTGAAACTGCGCAGGTGGCTGATGAACAGCCGGATCCCCGTCCGGCGCGTCTCCTCGTCGGCCAGGAAGACGTACGGCGCGGCCCAGACGATGACGGTCGGATCGTAGTCGCGCGGATCGGCCACCACATGTTTGGCTTTGCCGCGGGTCACGATGAACCGAATCGTCGCGTCCCGGAGTGCGTTGCGCCGGACGGTCTCGATGATCGCGGCGCGCCACTCGTTGCGCGTCATCGGTGTGGTGAGCCGCGCGGCCCGCAGGGACTGAAAGAAGCGGTCGAGGTGCGCGTCCAGCTTGAAAATCGCCCCCTTCCAGGCCGACACCACGTCGAACACGCCGTCCCCCAGCAGAAACCCCTGATCCAGGACGGAGACGGTCGCCCGGCTGAGCGGGGTAAACTCGCCGTTGACGTAGAGGAGCGGTTCGTCAGACATAGAGACTTCCGGTCGGGTCGGGCATCGGTTTGCAATTCGCGGGCCGATTCGCTGCCTCGGTCGGGGACCCTCACCCTAACCCTCTCCCAAGGGGAGAGGGGATAAGAACGGCATGGTGTACAAGATGATCCGACAACCCACCCTGACTTGCCTATCATGTACGTGGTTGAAGTTCCTTCATACGTCTCTTCCGTAATTCCCCATAAGAAGCAAATCCCCTCTCCCTCTGGGAGAGGGCTAGGGTGAGGGGGCCCCGGGTGAAGTGTTCGACTCACACCCCATTCAAACAAAGATATGACCCCAGCTTCGACCGCGATTCACCAGCCCGTCAGAAACCACGGTTCATCTACCGGAAGGGAGATGTCTCCGCGGCCGGAATATCGTCCGGCGGTTTTTTGCCCACCGCACAGGACAGGCCATGTTCCAGCACTTCGGAGACCGTCCATGCCCCGACCGCGGTCGCGGCGCCCGCGGGACCGCCCGCCAGCCCGCCGATCACGACCGACGTGCCGGCGCCCACGACCCGGCCGGTCCGCCGTGCGGTCTTTCGCTCGCAGCCCCAGGCCGTCGCCGCCGTCGCCGCCAGATACTGCGCACCGGTCGCCGCCCATAACCAGCGCGTCGCCAGCGCCCGCGCGACCGGCTTGGGTGCGATCTTGGCAACCAGCTTGGCCGTGGCAGCGGTTCCGGCAGAGAGGGCCAGCTTCGAGGCGACGCCGGCGACCGTGACGAACCGTTCGGTCTGCCGGCTGACGCGGCGCCCCGACCGGCACCACGTCACGAAGTGTTCGCAGTTGTTCCACAGCACGTGATATTCCCGCTCGCCGACCCGATGCAGCGCCCGCCGGACGACCTCGTCGGATGAGTACGCACACGGAGACGTCCCCTGCTCCACCGGTCGGCCCTTCGCGAACTTGGCGCGCGACGTGATCTGCACGCACGCATCCGCGGCATCCGCCACGCCCCGCCCGTATTGGACCACGTAGCCGTCCCCGAGGTCGATGGCGTGGTGCGTGTAGCCGCGGCGGCGGACGATGAGATGGTCGGCTTTCATTGCACTCCGTCGTCTCGGCCGGATGTGGGAGCGTGACGGTCCCGTGCCTTCTTGCGGATCGTCACCACGCAGGGACGGCCTACGACTTCGCCCCGGTCGTTGAACTCGCCGTATTCGGCCTCGAACAGGTCCATGCCCCACTCGCGCGGTTGGGTGTCGAACCACAGCTTGGCGTGCGCGCAGTAGTACAGCACGCCCTTCTGGCCGAAACTCCACGGCCGCGGTTTTTCCGTCACGCCGAACGCCGCGGGGTGACGATCCGAACTCTCGGCCTTGCCCTCCTGCAACATGCGGCCCCCGCTCGGGCAGTAGTGCAGCCGGAACCGGAAGCTGTCGTCGTCCTCCTCGCAGCTGAAGTCGTAGCCGTGCGAGCGGAGGAACATGGCGTACGTTTCCGCGAGGCGGGCCGGGTCTTCGTCGCGGCAGGCTTCCAGAACGGGCCGCCACAGCTTTTCGTCCACGTACCGCCACGCCTCTTCGACCGCATCCTCGCCGAGCCGCTCCCGCACGAAATCGAGAAAGACCGCGGCCATGTCCCCGTACAGGTCGTGAATCGGCCGCCCCTCGTCCCAGATATCGTCCACGGCGCGCAACGCGTCGTCGGTCCGGCCGGCACGAATGGCGGCCTTGGCCCGGTCGCGTGCGGTCTGCACGAAGTCGGAACGCAGCGTCTTCATGGCGATCCCCTTCAGACGAAGATGTCCAACGGCAGAAAGGCCGACACTACGAAGTTCGGCACGTCCACCAACTCGCTCACCTTGAGGTCCACGGCCACGCTGCAGATCGCATACGCCTGCTGGGGGGTGAAGCCCCGCTCGTCCACGAGGTGGTCGATCATGTTGAGCAGGGCGTTGCGCGCGGCCAGGGTGGCGTCTTCGGCGTGGGCCACGCCGTCGCGCGTGTACGACTGGCCGGTCGTGGCGAAGAAACGTTTGGGCGCCGCCATTTCCGGGCGGGTGAAATAATCCTCGCGGAAGAACTGCACGTCGCGGATATTCTGCGCGTCCGCCAAGCCCTTGCGCAGCGTGAACGAGCAATAACAGGTCGCCGCCATTTCGACCGCGGTGCCGCAGCTTTCGCCGTCGCCCTGCGCGAAGTGTGCGTCGCCGACCGAGAACAGGCCGCCCGGGGCGAACACCGGAAAACGGATGGTGGTGCCCGCGGTGAGTTGTTTGACGTCGAGGTTGCCACCGGTTTCGTGCGGCGCGATGGTGCGCATGGCGCTCGCCGCGATGCCGGCGTCGCTCGGCACCGCGTCCACGACGTCGGGGAGCAGCACCGCGCCGCCGCGCTCGGCCAAGTCGGCCTCGCGCCGGTTGATCTCCGCCAACAGCGCATGCGACGGCGCGAGACCGATCACCCCCATGAAGGGCGCGCCCGGAATACGCACCCCGGGCAGGTCGTCCGACGTGGCGAAGCCGTCGGCGATCGTCCAGCGCACGATGGAGGGCTCGGTAAACACGTCGCGCAGAAAGCCGAAGCCCGGCACCTGGACCGTGAACCCGAACGGCTGCGGGTCCACCGCGACCAGCGTGACCTCCAGCACGTCGCCCGGTTCGGCGCCCTTGACGTACACCGGGCCGGTCAGCGGATGCACGACGCCGAGATTCGCGTTGCGCAGGTCCTCCGCGGTCGTCGCAGGAGTAACGAAGCCGTCGAACGCATCGCGCGTTTCCAGTCCGACGACCTGTCCGGGCTCGACCTCGGCCAGCGGCGGAATGTCGGGATGCCAGCGGTTGTGGCCGCTCGCCGGCTCCTCGGCCAGGGTCTTCGTGCGGTCGATGGCGAGATACGCCGCGGTGTCCGTGCGCATGATGCTCTCCTCTCCCCTATTATCGGGGTAGCGGTCCGTCGTCCGGTTCAGCTTCCCACGAGCGGCACCGTCGGTCAGTCGGGCAGCCGCTTTTCGGCCCAGCCCTCGCGGTATGGACTCAGCAGCTTGAGATTGAGCGCCAGCCGGGCGAAGCGCCAGCTTCCGTCGGCCAGCTTGACCGCTTCGCCGTCATACGTCCCGCCGATCCAGAACGCCTCGGCTCGGCCGGACGCCCGGTCCGGCATGTTCGCGGTTTCCCACAAATACCAGAACGCGGTAGCGGTCTGCCCGTCCCGGGCCACGACCACGTCGGGCGACACCATGTAATGGAGCGTCCAGCCGATGAACGCACCGGACTGCGATAGGAATTCCCGAATGGCCGGCTTCCCGGCGTACACCCCGAACCGCTCGCCCCCGTCCCACACCGCGTCCTCCGTGAACAGCGGCAGCATGACGTCAACGTCGTTGCCGCGGTCCGCGCCCTGCGCGTAGCGGATGATCAGCCGCTTGATCGCCTCGGCGTCTTCCAGCCGTTGCAGGCGCGCGGCGAGTTGGGCGAGGTCGACATCGGTCACGGGCGAACTCCCGGCTTCCACATCGTGTCTCCCCGGTTGAAAGCTCTTCGACCTTTCGACACGCTCAGGGTTCAGCCCGTTGAGCCTGTCGAAACGGGCGGGGGATCATCTATGGGTGGTTCCTTTACGCAAACGGCGACCGGTCGGCGTGCAGCGCGCGAAAGCGCGACTCGTCGAAGCTGTCCGGCACGCGCGGCTCCCCGCGGTAACACTCGACGAACGGGGCGATCTCGGCAAACGACAGCGTGAGGAAGAACAACCGCTGCGCGTCGGCCGGCATGGCGTCCAGACGGTAGGCGTTGAGATGTTCCAGCATCGCGTCGAGCCGCGGCAGCAGCGTATCGTACACGGCCTTGAGTTCTTCCGCGCTGCCGGACGCGCGTTTCTGCTCCCGTTCGCACTGGGTCGCCAACGACCAATCGGTCGCCAACCCTTCGAGGTCGGCGAACGGTTTCGGTAAGCGCATCGTATTCCCGCCCACTCTAGCCCGCGGCCCCGTTCCGGTAGAACCCGACGTAGTCTTCCAGCACCTTGTAGCCGTGCCGAATCAGAATCTCCTGTTCCTGGAGATGGAAGTGGGTCTTGACGCCGGACGA
This sequence comes from uncultured Binatia bacterium (SeqCode), assembly GCA_965200125.1. Taxonomy (GTDB): domain Bacteria; phylum Desulfobacterota; class Binatia; order Bin18; family Bin18; genus Bin18. The sequence goes on from OZ241332.1 coordinate 1,430,088, forward strand.
AAGCGCGGCCTGCGTGGCTTCCATCGTGCCGGTGTCTTCCAGCCACGCGTTGCGCAGCACCGTGTTGTTGAACTCCTGCGCGAACCGTTCGCCCGGCGTGGTCGCCGGCGGCCAATAGGCGCGGCCTTCCCACAGCGTCCGGTCGACGTCGAGCGGCCAGAACTGGTGCGTGAACCACATGCCCGGCAACACGTGCAGAATCAGGTTCGGAAAGATCACGTCCAGGTCGAACCCGAACTCGGGGCTGCGCGTCGGGTTCACGTCCGGGGGCAGCGCGTCCTGGGCCGCGGAGCGCTTGGTGACGGTTTCGCCGAAGCGGTACGCCACGGCCGCGGCCGGGCTCGGCTCGTGCTGCGGGTTGCCGTACACGATGCACGAGCGGTGCGGGCCGTACAGCCGCACTTCGGGCAGATGGCACAACGGGTTGTTCTTGCCGGTGAACGTGTCCGGGTAGGATCGCCCGTGGATGGTGTTGACGTGATAGCCCTCGGAAAACGCGTCCAGGGCGATCTTCCAATTGCAGCGCAACTCGGTCCGATACGCGTAGCGCGCCGTCAGGTCGGCGTAGGGAAAGCCGCGCAGGCGCTCGCCCAATTCACCGAGGTAGGCTTCCAGCGTTTGCGCAGGTTCGGGATGCAGATTGACGAAGACGAAACCCTCCCAGGTCTCGGTCGCGACGCGCGGGAGCCCGTTGTCGGCTTTGTCGAAATGATGGAAGAACCGTTCGTCGGGCACGCCGACCAGCTTGCCGTGGGTGTCGTACACCCAGCCGTGGAATTTGCACGAAAAATTCTTGCAGTTCCCGGCGGCCTCCCACGCCAGCGTGTTCCCGCGGTGCGAACAGACGTTGTGGAAGCCCCGCAAGACGCCGTCCTGCCCGCGGACCAGCAGCACGGACGCGTGGCAGACGTCCACGCGGCGCACCAGATAATCGCCGGGCCGCGCTACCTCTTCTTCGCGGCCGACGTACAGCCAGACCGTGCGGAACACGCGCTCGCGCTCCAACGCGAAATAGGCGGGGGAAATGCACGGCTCGGTCGGCACCGGTTCGGTGCCCAGCTCGGGGTATGCCTCGGACCAACGCTTGTTCAGGTCGAAGATCGGCTCCGCCATGCGCCCTCCCTCCGCATGTGCCGCCTCATGCCGCGGACGCCCGCCCGCGGCTGGCCTTTTCGACTTCCGCGACCATCATCGGCATGACCTGCTTGGCGAACAGATCCTGGGTCCTGAGCGCCTTCGCCTTGTCGATGCCGCCGTAGTGCGTCATCACGAGCAACTCGTCGAAGCGGAACTCGTCCCACAATTCGAGCAGTTGCCGCCCGACGCTGTCGGGCGAGCCGACGAAGACGATGCCGGCGTCGACCAGTTCGCGGTAGGACAAATTGCGCAAGCCGGGAAACTCGTCCGCGGCGTAGAACGCATAGCCGGCGTCGACCAGGCGTTGTTTCTCCGCAGGGGTCGTGCGAGCCAGCGAATCGGTGGGCGACACGTTGAAATCGATGAAATTGCGCACCGGCGCCTCGGCTTCGCGCAGCGCCGTGGCTTCGTCGTCGGCGAGGTAGATCGCCTTCACCCATCCCAGATACGGCGGCGTGCCCGCGTCGGCGCACGCCTGGCGGTACAGTTTGGCCGGCTCGCGGAATACCGCGGTCGGCGCCGGCCCGCCGATGCACACGCCCCATTCGCGCTTTGCCGCCAACCCGAACCATTTGGCGCTCGTGCCGACCTGAAAGATCCTGGGATGCGGCTTCTGGTACGGCTTGGGTACCACCGACAGATCGTTCACCCGGTAGTATTTCCCCTGGTAGGAGAACCGCTCCTCGGTCCACGCCTTGATCAGGATGTCGAGCGCCTCGACGTAGCGATCCTGGTTCTCCTCCAGCACGACGTTCGCCGGCGCGTTGAGCCACGCGTGGCCGCGGCCGACCCCGCACTCGATGCGCCCTTTGGTGAGGATGTCCGCCTCGGCGATCTCCCCGGCCAGCACCATCGGATTATGCAGCGGCAGCGTATGGCACAGCGTGCGGAAACGAATGCGGCGGGTCCGCTCGGCCAAGGTGCAGAAGACGGCCAGCGGGTTCGGGTTGACGGCGAACTGCTCGAAGAACGGATGTTCGAGCGTCGTGAACACCGAAAACCCGTGGCGGTCGGCGTGCACGCCGAGTTCCAGCACTTCGTCGATCAGATCGGCATGGTCGCGGCCCGGGGGGCACTGGAACTCGACGTAGGTTCCGAATCGGATGTCGTGCGTCATGGAGCGGGTATTTTCATCTTGAGAATAGTCTGGCAAGGGCGGACGGTTCGTACGTCTCGCCATTGGAATTTCATCGGTTTTCTCCTTATGGTCGGAAAGAACAGTCACGGAGGCAGGTCCTCCTGATGAAAGTCCGCGCAGTCATCAAAATACTCGAAAACGACGGGTGGGTTCTGACCCGGACCAGAGGAAGCCACCGACAGTTCAAACATTCTAGGAAACGGGGTACGGTGACGCTTGCTGGAAAATCGAGCGTCGACGTTCCTCCCGGAACCCTCAATGCCATCCTCAAACAAGCCGGTCTCAAATGAAGGAACCTGCATGAGATACGCGGTCATCATCGAAAAAGGACCGGAAAGTTGGGGGGCGCATGTGCCCGACCTTCCGGGCTGTGCCGCAGTCGGCGCTTCACGAGATGAGGTCTTACGACTCATCAAAGAGGGCATCGAATTTCATCTCGACGGTTTGATGGAAGACCACCAGCCCATCCCCCTCCCTTCCTCGGATGTCGCCTTCGTTGAAGTATCCGCCGCGGCATGACGAGCGTTCGCAGGACGGCTATGCCTGTGGGAAATCATTTACCCTGAACGGCGCGGGCCGCGGCTGCCAGTACGGCCGCGCCGCGGGTTCGTGACGCACGCCGTGCAGGCGCGCGCGGTCGGTATAATTCAACAGTAGCGGCATGACGTCCCGGCCGCGGACATGGCCCAGCCCGCCGCGGGTGGCCGTGCGTTCGGAAAACGCGGTCACGTCGTCCGGCAAGACGTTCGGCCCGCCCACGATCAGGAGCGGCACCGCCTCGCCCGAGTGAATCAGCGGCCCGCTGCTCGGCGTGGCATGGTCGCCGGTCACCACCACGAGGCGGTCCGACCGGGCGGGCCGATCTCCGATTTCGGCAACGAGCGGCCCCAACGCCGAATCCAGCGCTTCGATGGCGCGTTGTTTGGCGCGCGGGTCTTTTCTATGCGCGGCCACGTCCGGGGCCTTGGAATGGACGTGCACGAACTCGTAGCCTTGTGCGAAGAGGTCATCCGCCAAGCGCAACTTTTCACCGAAGTCCGCGGCGACATCGGATGAATTGCGGCGCGTCGTGCCGACCGACGTCATGCCGCAAACGCGGGCGATCCCGACGTACAGGGGATAGTCCTCGACGCTCGCAGCGCGCAATCCGTTCTGCTCGATGAACGGCGGCACCTCGGGGCGCACGGCCGCCCACTTGGTCAACAGAAAGTCGATGGGCGCCGTGCGGCTGCGGTTGAGCGGATGCGCAGACAGCCGCGCATGAGCCCAACCGAGATAAGCATTGAGCGCGTCCGCGGTGCGCCGTGCGGCCTCGGCCCGCGGCGCTTCGGCCAGGGGTTGGCAACGCGCGGCCGATGCGCCGTCGTAAAATGGGTCGACGTCCGAAACGGCGCGCGACACTTCCGGGCAGACGTTCTCGCCGGACGCGGGCGTCAACGTGAGAATGGCTTCGCCGCGGCCGCACGGCTCGAGACGAAAGCGTACGCCATGCGTCTCGAAGGCTGCGACCGCTCGGGCCAGCCGGTCGCAATCAGCTTGGTCGCCGCCCCGCGCGGTTGCCCACATCAGAGCGTCGCGCCGCAGCGTTCCGTCGTGCACGGAGGTTTGCGCAAAACTCGCCAACAGCACGACCGACCCGGTCGGGACGTCGATCCCGCGGCCGATGGCCTCGAACGCGGCGCGGCCCGGAAACCGGTCCAGATCGTAGCCGAACAACAGGAAGTGCGACGTGTCGCTCTCGACCGGAACGCCGGGCGCGAGCGGCGTCAACAGGCCGGTCGTGCCGCATTCCGCCAGCCGGTCGAGATGGGGGGTGTGCGCGGCGTCGAGCGGCGTCTTGCCGTCCAACGCGACCTGCGGCCGGTCGGCCAGCCCATCGAGAATCACGAACAGAATCTGCATGGCCCCCTACCCCGACTCCTCCTGTAGGGGCGACCGGCCGGTCGCCCCTACGGAGAGGATGGACGCGTTGCAGCTTCCTCGTCCGAACGCCCGATGTTCGGCTCTGCCGTTACTCTGCACCTGTCCGGGGCGTCGATCTCGTCCAACACCGCGGCCACGCTTGGCGGCACCAAGTCACGCCAGTCGCGGTTTTCACGTAAACGCTGGCGCACGGTCCGCCCGCTGATCTGCTTGGCATGGCCGGCGTCGAGCACTTCGACCCGCCAGCCCGCGGTGCGCAACCGCGCGACCTTCTCCCGCCCCCACGCCGAGAACACGCGCACGAACTGGACGGTCTCGCGCGGACAGTAATACGTCCACCGCTCCGGTTCGTGGATCGGAAACGGCACGAGGGATACGCCCATCGGGTTCACCCCAGCCGCGTGCAGCGCCGCGCGGATCATCCGCTGGCGCTCGAAGAACGTGAACGGGTTGGCCTCGGGCGTGTGGCGTTGCGCGTCCGCGGCCTCGGCGCGCGTCTGCCACGGGTCCGGGTTGGTGATGCCGATAATGAGATGGTCGCTTCGTGCCGACGCGGCGAGCACGTATTCCAGATGACCGCGATGAAACGGCTGGAACCGACCGTGCGCCATGCCGTAGCGAACCCGCATGGCCGGCTGCCTATCCGATCCCCCCGGTCCACGCAACGAAACACATTGCCTGCGGAGCCAATGCCTTGTTCGCCTCCCTGATTCCGATCAAGTAAAAATCCTGAAACCCGCCATTACAGAATGAGAGAAGAGTCGGAAGACCGAATTCGAGGCCGCGACGTTGGCGATGCAACAGATCAGCTTGGAGTTGCAGAAAGCTGCACTCCGGGTCGGCGTCGGACAGATAGCCACGGGTGTTCGACAAACCCTGCTGATTGCCGGGGGGACCAAGCCAGCGATGCCTACGTTCTCCATCCGGCTCGGGGCGCGAGACGGTTCGTTGAGCCTGCGATGCCTTGAGCCTGTCGAAAGGTCGAAGGATCGAAACGAATCCCGACGTCCTCGGCCTTCGTCTCCCACCCGGCCCTTTGACATCCGCTTCGACACGACGTAGTACTCTTGGGCGCTGACAATCTCGTCACCGCAATCGTCCCAGCCGAACCAACATTCAGGAGGAGGTCCAATGCATAACCGGAAAGCTACCCCCCCCCCCCCCCCCCCCCCCCCCGCGTAAACTCCGCCCCCGCGGCGACTGACGCACCACCGAAGAAGACGAAGAAACCCTGGTCCAAACCGACCATCTCGACGATCGACGGTGTCGTCGATGTCGAGAGTGCCTTGAATCCCTCAACCGCTGAGAACGCCACCTACAGACCGTCAACGTCATAGCGACGATTCCTGCGACCTCTCTCCCGAACCAGAAGCCCGGCCCTCGTTGCCACACCGAACCGCCCCGGCTTCCGGTCGCTCCGACGATGTCGCCGCCCACCTCCGACGTCTGTCTGGTGACGGTCGCCACGGAAGCCTTCGTGCCGGGCGCGCGCGGGCTGCTCGGTTCCTTCCTCCGGCACCATCCCCGCTTCGCCGGCGACGTCGTTGTCATCCACGACGCGCTCCCGATTCTGCACGCAACGCGCTCGCAGCGTTCTTGATACGAGGCTACCGAAAGGTGCTGCGAACCGATACGCTTCCTTCCTTGCAGAACCTCCACGTCGAAATGCGAATCGCATAGAGTTGCCGGGATGCTGTTCATCGAAACCTCGGAGCTCAGCACGCATCTCCCGGCACATTTGGACGAAGAGGGCTATGCGGCACTCCAGTTGTTCCTCAGCCTGCATCCTGACGCGGGCGCCGTCATTCGCGGTTCGGGCGAGATACGGAAGCTCCGGTGGAGGTCGAAGGGACGCGGCAAGCGGAGCGGCATCCGCGTCATCTACTATTGGCTCGCTGCCGAGGACCACATCTATCTGCTCACGCTGTACGGCAAAGGCGTGCAGGACGATCTCACGCCCACGGAACGGGCCATGTGGCGCCAAGTCGTAGAGGAGGTCAAAAATGGCTGACCGCAACATCGCAGCGGAGGTGCTCGAAGGGCTGCGTGAGATTCAAGCGTACCGGGCGGGCAAGCGCTCACTGCGGACCACCCGAATCGAGGCCGAACCGTTGCCGAGGCTCTCCCCGGAGGTAATCAAAGACACGCGCGAACGACTGCAAGTTTCCAGAGCGGTGTTCGCCCACCTGCTGCGCGTCCCGGTCCGCACCGTGGAAGGGTGGGAACAGGGCAGATCCAGCCCGCCCGACGCCGCCACGGCCCTCATTCTCATGGCTCGGAAATACCCGGATACCTTCGATCGGCTGGCCTCGCTGTGATGCAAGCCGGACCACACGACCGCCTTCAGCGACACCTGCGCACCGCGGCTTCCGGTCGAGCGTAAGATGTCGCCGCCCACCTCCGACGTCTGTGTGGTGACGGTCGCCACGGAAGCCTTCGTGCCGGGCGCGCGCGTGCTGCTCGGCTCCTTCCTTCGGCACCATCCCCGTTTCGCCGGCGACGTCGTCGTCATCCACGATGCACTCTCCCAAACCGCGCAGGACGGGCTCAGCGCCGTTTCCGACCGCGTGCGGTTCGAGCCGGTGTCCGCCGCTCTCAAGGCCCGGCTGGCCCGCCTGCGTGCCGCCCATCCGGCCTTCGCCCGCGGGCTGGAGTATTTCTACGCGCTCGAGGCGTTCCGGCTGCCCGGCTATCGCAAGGTGCTGCTCTACGACAGCGACGTCCTCGTCCGCGCGCCGGTGGACGACCTGTTCGAGGCCGACGCCCTGCTGTCGTGCTGTCCGGACCGGGTGACCCTCGGCGGCGGGCGGCGCGACGCGCGCACCTTCGAGCCCCTGCCGCCTGCGGACCCGACCCGCGCGCCGGTGCTTACCGACACCTTCAACAGCGGCTTCCTCCTGTTCGACGGACGGCTTGCGGAGGGCGGCTGCTACGCGGATCTGCTGGACATGATCGCGCCGGATACCTGGCCCGGCCCCGACGCTCCGCATACGGATCAGTTCCTCCTGAACCGGTACTTCGCCGGGCGGCACACCCTCATCAGTTCCACCTACAACTACCTGCTCGCCTCGACGGCGGCCATTCGGGCGCGGGAGTCCCTTACCCCCGAGCGTGCCAAGGTGCTGCACTTCAACGACCCCGTGAAACCCTGGGCGCCGGACGCCCTGTTGCGCTGGGGCTGGGCCCATCCGGCCTACGCGCCGCCCCGCTATTTCACGCTCTGGGGCGCCGCCCGCGACGAGATGGCCGGCCCTGCGCCCGGGGCGATGCGGCCGGGGACCGCCGCGACGCGGACGCCGCTGACGCGCGTCAGCGGGGCCGGGCGGGATTTGGCGCAAATCGTCACCACGCATCTGTTCGGCGTGTGTCCGAACAACAGCGGCTCCACGTTCCTGGGCCATGCGCTGGCGACCTGCCGGGCGGCGTGGAGCCTCCCCCGAGAGGGCAAGCGTATGTTGGGCTACGTGGGGCCGACGACCTATCGCTCGCCCGCGCCCGGCGCGCCCAAGCCCGGCCTGATCTGGGGCGCCCGCCGACACTGGATCGACCGGTTCGCCGACCCGCGCCACTACGATTGGCCGCGCAACCGCACGGCGTGGTACTTCCAGGCCAGCGCCGCGGACCCGCACGCGCCGGTGTTCGTCACCAAGTCGCCGCCGTTCCTGCTGCTCGTCGATCAGTTGATCCGGCACTTCCGCAACGCGAAATTCCTGTTCATGGTGCGCAACCCCTACGCGGTCTGCGAGGGCATCTGCCGCAACTACCGCAGCCAGTTCGTAGCCGCGGGGCGCAGCCTCGAAGAGGAAGCCGCCCTCCACGTCGCCCACTGTCTCGTCTGGCAGCGGCGCAACGTGGAGACGTATGGGGACCGGAGCGTCTTCTTCACCTACGAGGCGATGTGCGCCGAACCCGAGCGGGTGGCGCAGCGGATTCGCACGCTGGTGCCGGAACTCGACGATCTGACTCTGCGCCAGCGCCTGCCGGTCAAGGAAAGCACCTACGACGAGCTGCTGACCGACATGAACGCGCGGCAGATCGCCCGCCTCGACGCCGCGCAGATCGCGGTGTTCAACCGCGTGTTTCGGCGGCATCGGGACGTGCTGGATTACTTCGGCTACGATCTCATCAATGGAGAACGCTGACGCGGGGCGGGGTGGAGGAGCGACGCATGCGTTGCCCTGAGCTTGCCGAAGAGTCGCACCATGCCGAAGGGCCAAAAGGCTGAGGATGGGGTACGAAGGCCGGGGTGACAGCGGGGTTCGTTTCGACAGGCTCAACGAACTTCGGGATGGGAAGGTCTTTGAACTTGCAGTGTCTTGAGACCGGTTGGTGAGCCGGTGGCACTATGTCGAAGGGTGCCGGAACGGGTCGTCCTCGGAGCATCCCGTATGTCATGCGCAACGCCGGGGCCTGCAGGAAGGGGACTGAACGTTATGGACTTGGGGATTCGGCACTTGGCGGGCGACTCGGCGACGCTTCACTCGGGTGAAGAACCGGAGGGAGCGGCCGGCAGATCTTCGGGGGGCTTCGCCGATATGCTCTTCAGCAGAATGTACGGGTCGCCGCCCATGCCCATGCCGCGCGTGATGCCGGTCGTGCCGTACTGATAGCCGATCAACGTGCCGGTGAACCAATAGGAATCGCCCTGCAACGGGATGTCGGAGACGAGGGCCGGGTCGGAATAGAACAGCAGCATCTTGGCCATCAGGCTCGCCTTCATCGAGACCGAGCCCTTGCCGACGACCAGCGACGGGACCATCGTCATGCCGTAATACTCCACGTACTCGACCTCGCCCGTCCGGGCGTTGTTGATGAAATAGCGGCGTTTGCCTCTGTTCGGAAACCGCCGGAAGCCGCCCGTCACCGTGATCTCCTGCCCCACCTTCTGATTCGCAAAGAAACGCACGAAGGCCCCCGCCCCGGCCGCGGGATTCGGCTGCGCGAGTCCCAAACTGACCAGGCAGCAAAGAGAGGGGATGACGGCGAAGCCACGTCGCATGATCGTCCCGCGTATCCAGAGGATGTCCGCTCCGAGGCGCGGGTAACCTACGCCATTCGCTGGAGAACGGGAAGGATTTTTCCACCCCTTATCGAGAGGAGTGTATCGCTTCGAGAACTTTCCCTCCTCGCTGTGAGGGTCTCGGCCCACAACGTTGAATCAGTCCGGGCATTCAGATCGAGCCCTCTCCGCCCGAACGCTTGCCCCGCGGCAGGCGGAAAGTCAGAATGGGCACGCCGCGGGGTACGGGATGCGGAAGAGCTGGATCGCCAATTTGCCGCCGGCCCAAAGGCGGGCATTCGAACGGAGCAACGCGGTCGGCGTCATCGCACTCGATCCGACGCCGAAACTGCGGGAGGCCGTGGCGGCCCTGCCCGCCGCCCTTGCCGCGGAGCAGCGCAGCCGCGTCGCCGTGCTGTCGCAGACCATCGTCAACCAGATCTGCCGGGGGCTCGGGGTGCGCACGGTCGAGGTGCGCGTGCGGGGGGTGCGTCCGTCGGACCGCCGGGGAGAACTGCACGGCCTGTACACCCAATATGCCGCGGCCGGCCCCGCGCAGCCGCGCACGACGATCGAAGTCTGGATGCGGACGGCCAAGCGCAATCAAGTGGTCGCCTTTCGGACCTTTCTGCGCACGCTGCTCCACGAAGTCTGCCACCACCTGGACTATACGTACTTCCACTTTCGGGAGTCGTACCATACCGACGGCTTCTATCGGCGCGAATCCAGCCTGTTTCGCCGCCTCGTGACTCCCGCGGAGGAATCGAAACGGCCGGCACCCGCGGCGCCGCGGCGTTCGCTGTCTTCGATGGTGGAAGAGATTCTCGCGGCCAAAGCCCGCGGCTGACCGGCTCAGCCGTCTTTCCGTTTTCTTCGGTCGCGGCCGGAGGCGGCACGGCGTTGTGCCTCGCGCAGGCGCGTTTGGGCTTCCGGGTAGGTCGGGTCGTAGCGCAGGACTTCGAGCAGTTCCGCCGCGGCGCGCTCGTGGTGGCCCTGCGCGGTGTACGCCTCGGCCAACTCGAAGTGGGCGCGCGGACTCTGCGGACACTGGCGGAGCCCGCGGCGGTAGAGGTCGATCTTGCGGGCGGGGTCCGTACTCGCAAGCGCTTGGTAGAAGACCGGCCGCGCCTTGCGGCAGGCGTCTTCGTCGCGGCCGAAACGGCCGGGCCGCGGGGCCGGTTCGGCCGCGGGCGCGCGGCGGGCATGCCGTTCCGCGAGTCGGCGGAGGGCGGCCGCACGTTCGACCGACGATGGATGCGACGAGAAGAAATGCGCGGTGGCCGATTCGGGCACTTCTACCGACATGCGCCGCATGACCTCCTCGCCCGCGGCCGGGTCGTAGCCGGCGCGCACCGCGTACTCCATGCCGACACGGTCGGCTACCAACTCCTGGGACTGGTTGAAATGGTTCATGAACATGCGCCCGACCACCCCCGTAGCCAAGCCGGAACCGGGGATCGCCGCTTCGGCGAGGGTCCGCCCCAACTGCAACAGCACGGCATTCGTGGCCCCGCGGGACACGTGGCCTTCGGTCAGATGGGCGAGTTCATGGCCGACGATCATGGCCAGTTCGTCGTCCGACCGCACGAAGTCCATCATGCCGTTGGAGACCATGACCCATCCGAACGTGGCCGCGGCATTGATCGCCGCCTGGTCCGCGGACAACACGAATCGCACGCTCGGAGGATGCGGGACCGCGGCCAGCACACGGGTCGCGACGCGGTCGAACCGGTCGATCTTGGCGGCCCACCCCGCGGGCGGCCGAACATACACCCGCCCCGCCGCGGCAAGCACGACGTCCGCGGCCTCGGCCCGGGGCGCGAAGCCCAGAACGCAACAGACGAGCGCTGCGAGGCCGATCCAATTCATCGTCTTCTTCCCCCCTGACAAGGGAGGAAAGGGGGGATCGGACCGACGCAGGTCGGCTCGGCGAGATCAATTCGATGTCGCAGCATCCTTTCCCTCACTTCCCGCCTCGTGTGCTATAGTGCGCCTCCGAACGGAGGGGGACAAGGCGGCAATGTCTCGGTTTGTGATTCTCGGGCCGATCTCAAGGTATGCCCCGGACCCTCTCCCGGAGGGAGAGGGGACAGAGCAGAAGAGGAGACTGAGAAGCGGTGCTCTTTCCTGCTGGGAGAGAGGCGGGATGAGGGCAATTTTCCGACCGAGAGACTCCCGATGAGCCTGGAAGGGGGCGCCATGCCTTGCTGGGTGTACGTTCGAGACATCGCCCGCTACGAAGGACAAAACGTAGAGTTGCGCGGCTGGCTGTACAATAAACGCTCCAGCGGCAAACTGCACTTCCTGCAGGTCCGCGACGGCACCGGCACCATTCAGTGCGTGGTATTCAAAGGTGAGGTCTCGGACGCCGTTTTCGCCCGCGGACATGATCTGACCCAGGAATCGTCCATCATCGTCCGCGGCCGGGTGCGCGCCGACGCGCGCTCGCCGCTGGGATACGAGGTCGGCGTCACCGATCTGGAGGTCGTCCAACAGTCGGCCGACTACCCCATCACGCCGAAGGAACACGGCGTCGCCTTTCTCTTGGATCATCGCCATCTCTGGCTCCGCTCGGCGCGCCAACAGGCGTTGCTGCGCATTCGCGCGGACGTCGTCAAAGCCTGCCGCGACTATTTCGACGGCCGCGGCTTCACCCTGCTGGACGCCCCGATCTTCACCCCCGCGGCCTGCGAAGGGACGACCACGCTGTTCCCGGTCGCCTACTTCGACGACACCGTCTATCTGACCCAGAGCGGCCAACTCTACATGGAGGCCGGGGCGCTGGCGTTCGGCAAGGTCTATTGCTTCGGGCCGACGTTCCGCGCGGAAAAGTCCAAGACGCGCCGTCACCTGACCGAGTTCTGGATGATCGAGCCCGAGGTCGCCTATTGCGACCTGGACGGCGACATGGACTTGGCCGAGGATTTTCTGGAAACCGTCGTCCAGCGCGTCCTGACCGACCGGCGGGCGGAACTCGCCGTGTTGGAACGTGATACGTCCAAGCTGGCGCAGGTGAAGAAGCCGTTTCCGCGTATCAGTTACACCGAGGCCGTCGAACGCCTGCGCGCCGACGGGACGGACATCCGGTGGGGAGACGACTTCGGCGGCGACGACGAAACCTCGCTCTCCGAACAGTTCGACCGGCCCGTCCTGGTGCACCGCTACCCCGTCCAGAACAAGGCGTTCTACATGAAGGCCGACCCGCACGACGCCAAGGTGGCCCTGTGCATGGACGTCCTGGCGCCCGAAGGGTACGGCGAGATCATCGGCGGCGGCCAGCGCGAAGACGACCTGGCCGTGCTGCAAGCCAAGCTCGACGCCCACGACCTGCCGACGGAGGCGTTCGCCTGGTATCTCGACCTGCGGCGCTACGGCTCGGTGCCGCACGCGGGATTCGGCATGGGCGTCGAACGGCTGGTCGCGTGGCTGTGCGGCCTGCGCCACGTCCGCGAAGCCATCCCGTTTCCGCGCATGTTGGAGCGCGTGACTCCCTGACGCGGCGCCACGTCGCGGACAGGTGGCGCATCGATTCCTCCGTCATTCCGGCGAAAGCCGGAATCCAGCGGAGAGGTTCCTCCTCACAGCGAAAGACCGGCCGGGGCGTTCACCATCCCCCCTCTCCCGTCAGGGGAAGGGGGAGAGAAAGGCCATGCGGAAACGATTTCAAACCGAGGCATTCCCCGCGGGCGACGTCGTTCGGATTTCGCGCAACAGGGCCACGTTGTCGCCATGTCCGGTACGCTGCGCCGTGACCTTGCCGCGGATCGGCCGGCCCAGCAGATACAGGTCGCCCAGCAGGTCGAGGATCTTGTGGCGGACCAGCTCGTCGGGGAAGCGGAGCGGCGGGTTGATGACGCCCTGCTCGCCGATCAGGATGCAGTTGTTCAGCCGGCCGCCGTTGGCCAGCCCCATCGCTTCGAGGGTTTCGATCTCCTCGAGAAAGCCGAACGTGCGCGCCGGCCCGATCTCTGCACGATAGCCCGCGGCATCGCGGTGGACGTAGTGGAATTCCTGTTTCCCGACCGGCGGCGGGTATTCGAGGCGGTAATGGATTTCGAGGTCGGGAGCCGGCTCGATCCGCAACAGTTTCTCCCCTTCGCCGACCTGATACGGGCGGTCCACTGCCCACGCTCCGACCTCTTCGTCCTGCTCGACGATGCCGGCGCTCTCCAGCACGTCGCAGAATTCCAGGGCCGAACCGTCCAGAATCGGAACTTCGCCCTGCATCTTGACGAGCAGGTTGGTCACGCCGTAGCCGTGCAGCGCCGACATCAGATGCTCGACGGTTCTGACACTGCTGCCGTCCCGGTGCAGGCTGGTCGCGTAGCCGGTCGATTGGACGTGCTCGACCGTGGCGGGGATCGTGACGTCGGAGGAGAGCGCGCCGAACACGATCCCGCTGCCCGGGGGCAGCGGATGCAGGATGACCCCGGTCCGCGCCCCGGAATGCAGCCCGCGGCCGTACAGGACCACGCTTTTGCCGATCGTACGCGCCCGGCACTCGGACGCTGCTCCTGACGTCGGGCGAATCGCGGTGTCCGGCGCCGTCCGCGTCCGATCGTGCGAGACCGGCTTCCGTTCGGAGCCGAGCGCGCGGCGGACGGAACGCAGCATCGTTTCCAGGGAAAACGGCTTCTCGATGAAATCCGCGGCCCCGAGCTTGGTCGCACGTACCGCGGTCTCGATGGTGCCGTGCCCCGAAATGACGATCACCGGCAGCGCGGGATGTTCGGCCTGGAGGCGTTCGAGCAGCGCGATCCCGTCCACGTGCGGCATCCATATGTCCAGCACGACCAGCCGCGGCCGGCATGCGGCGATCAAATCCAGGACGCCGTCCCCGGACTCGGCTTCCAGCGTGGGGTAGCCCTCGTCCTGCAGAATGCCGCGCAGGGTGGTCCGAATGTTCGCCTCGTCGTCCACGATCAGGATCGGCGCCTGATTATCCACGTCCTCATCCTCCTCAGGCGGCCGTCTCGACGGACACGGGTTCGGCCGGCTGCGTGTGGCGCGCGCCGCGGCGCACGGGAATTTCGATGATGAAACGGCTGCCGCGCGGCGTGTTGTCGCGGACGCGGATGAACGCCTGGTGGTCGGCCACCACGGTCGCGACGATGGCCAAGCCCAAACCGCTGCCGTCTGTCTTCGTGGAAAAGTGCGGTTCGAACACGTGTTCCCTGACGTCGGGCGGCATGCCGCAGCCCGTGTCCGCGATTTCGAGCCGGACCGTATCCACCGCCTGGAAATAGCGGGTCGTAACGTCCACGCGCCCCGCGGTGCCGTTCGGCGCGGCGCGGCAGGCGGCGACCGCGTTGTCGAGCAGGTTGCGCACGGCCCGCCGCATGCCCTCGCGGTCGAGTTCGAGCGCGGGCAACGTCGGGTCGGGAGTGAAGACGATGTCCAGGTCTCGGTGGGCTTCCGCCAGCAATACCACGCATTCCCGGGTCAGCGCGTTCAGATCCTCGGGCGTGTGGTCGCCGGCCGGCAGGCGCGCGAACTGCGAGAACTCGTTGACGAGTTTCTTGATGGCGTCCACCTCGTGCGCAATGCTCCGGACGCACTCGTCGAACACGCCGCTGGTATCGGTCAATGCCGGGGCGAAGCGCCGCTGCAGGCGTTGGGCGGCCAACTGAATCGGCGTGAGCGGATTCTTGATCTCGTGGGCGATCCGGCAGGCTACTTCGCGCCACGCCTCCATGCGCTCGATCTGCGCGATCTGGGTCACGTCCTCGAAGAAACACATCACGCCCAGGATGCCGCCGTGAGCATCGGGCAGCGTCGTGCCCGTCACGAACAGTGACAACGCCTGCCCGTCGCGTTCCAGGCGCAGGTGGCCGTGCCGCGGGTGGCCGGCGGGGGCGCCCGCAGGAGCAGGCAGTAACTCGTCCACGATGCGGCGCACTTCCTCGAAGATGGGCGCGGCGAACACGTCGCGGTAGTCGCGCGAAACCACCTCGGACGGCAGCCCCAGCAGGCGTTCGGCCGCGGGGTTGAGCATGGACAGGCAGCCGTCCCGGTCGAACGATACCACGCCGGCGTTCATGTTCCCGAGCAGGATCTCCATGTAGCGCCGGCGGGCTTCCAACTCCTGGTGACTCTGGCGCAGGTCCACCGTCATGCGGTTGAAGGCCGACACCAACGTGCCGATCTCGTCCTCGCCCTCGGCCTCGATGCGCTGCGTCCAATGGCCGCGGGCGACCTCGCGCGTCGCCGCGGACAATTGCTGCAGCGGGCCGGTGATCTTCTTGGCGAGAGACAATCCGACCCAGATTGCCGCGAAGATCACCACCAGCGTCACCAGCACCATCGTAATCACGTAATTGTTCTTGAGCGGCTGCTTCAGGATTCTGAACTGGCGGTACTCGTTCAGCGCGTCCGCAACCCGGCGGCTCTGGCTGACGACCTCGGGCGGGATCACGCTACCGGCCACCACCAACCCGATCGGACGGTCACCGGCCAGGATCGACGCCCCGGCGTAGGTCAGTTCGGCCCCGTCGGTCGTGACGATCGGGCGTTCGTGTTCGGCCCCGGCCAGCATCCGTTCCAGCACGTCGGCGCCAAGTTGCGGAACGACGGGTGCGGTCTCCGTTCCCGACGTGCCTGCCAGGAACGTCAGGCGCGGCGAATAGACCGCGAGTCGGTCCAGACCGAGTGCTCGTCGCTCCGCGCTCACGCGCGCATGCAAGTCCTCGGCCCGTTCGGGCACCAGCAACGTCCCGTCCGTAAGCGCGTCTGCAACCTCGTGCGCTTGTTCAGCGGTCCGGTCCGACAGCCGCGCATAGACGCCGTCGACGATCTCGATGGAACCGCCCAACGACCGTTCGACGCGCAGGGCGAACCAGTTCTCGATGGAGTTCGTCAGAAACCCAACGCCGATCAGGAACAGCAGCAGGGCCGGGAACAGCGAGATGGCCAGAAACGCCAGCACCAGCCGCGTGCGCAGGTGGGCGCCGGGCAGCTTGCGGCGCCGTTCGTAGAACAGCTTCAGCAGATTGCGGCCGACCAGGAAGACGAGCAGGACGAGCAGGATGATGTTGAGGTTGATGAGCAGGACGAAGACCACGTTGTTGATCAGGCCGGCCCCGTCCGTCACCTGCGGCGCGCGGCTCTGCAGGAAGGCGAAGACGAAAGCGCCCAACGCCGCGGCCACGATGACCGCCACTTCCCAGCGTTGGCGGCGTTTCGCCTCCGCCGACCGCCGTTCGGGCGCGCCGGTTGGTGCGGCCTGCCTGTCCGTGGTCTCTTGCGTCTGCATGGCGTTTCCGGCAGCCGCGGCGCCGTCGGGCGGCGTCAGAACAAGCCGCCCTGCCCGGCCCCGTCCGCGCGGCGCCGCGGCTCGACGTCAAGGTGGTGATACGCCTTGAGCGTGGCGACGCGTCCGCGCGGCGTGCGTTGCAGAAACCCCTCCTGCAACAGATACGGTTCGTACACTTCTTCGAGCGTGCTCTTTTCTTCGCCGACCGCGGCCGCAATGGTCTCGACCCCTACCGGGCCGCCGTCGAACTTTTCGATGATCGTTTCCAGCAGCAGAATGTCCATGCGGTCGAAGCCCGCGGCATCGACCTCCAGGTCGAGCGCGGCGCGGGCGACCCCTTGGGTGACGACCGGCTCGTTCTTGACCTGGGCGTAGTCGCGGACGCGGCGCAGTAGGCGGTTGGCGATGCGCGGCGTGCCGCGCGCCCGGCGTGCGATTTCCGCGGTGCCGCCCGCGTCGGTCTCTACTTCGAGGATGGCCGCGGAACGGCGGATGATGTGTTCCAGTTCGGCGACCTGGTAGAAATCCAGCCGGAACGTGGCCCCGAAGCGGTCGCGCAGCGGCGACGTCAGCAAGCCGGCGCGCGTCGTCGCGCCCACCAGCGTGAACCGTTTCAACCGGAACTCCATCGTCCGCGCGGACGGCCCCTGGCCGACGACGAGGTCGAGCTTGAAATCCTCCATGGCCGGATACAGAAACTCCTCGACCACGTGGTTGAGCCGGTGGATTTCGTCGATGAACAGCACGTCGCCTTCGTCCAGATTCGTCAGGATGGCGGCCAAGTCCCCGGGCCGCTCGATCGCCGGGCCGGTGATCGACCGGATCGTCACCTCCATCTCGTGGGCGATGATGTGCGCGAGCGACGTCTTGCCCAGCCCCGGCGGGCCGCAGAACAGGACGTGGTCGAGCACGTCGGCGCGCTGCTTGGCCGCCTCCAGCGCGATCCCCAGCGTTTGCTTGGTGCGCTCCTGGCCGATGTATTCGTCGAGACTGCGTGGGCGCAGCGAGCCTTCGACGCGCTGTTCGTCCTGCCAGACGCCCTCCGACCCGTCCCCCTCCGCGGGATTCGGATCGATCAGGCCGCGTGCCCGGCCGTCGTCCGCGGCGGTGTCCGTCCGGTTCATCCGCCCAGCCTCCGCAGGGATTCACGGATGACGGTCGCCAGATCGGCCTCCCCGCGGCGCACGATCTCGCCTACCGTCTTTTCGGCTTGCGGCCGTTTATAGCCGAGATTCACCAGCGCGGAGACCGCCTCGCCCATCAACCTGCCGGACGTTTCACGCGGCGTATCGGCCCCGTCCACGCCGACCCCGGCCTTGCCCTGCAGTTCGACCACCAGCCGCTCCGCGGTCTTGCGTCCGACCCCGGGCGTCGCCACCAGCCGCGTCACGTCGCGGTCCTGCAACGCGGCTTCCAGTTCGTCCGCGGGAATCCCGGACAGAATGTTCAGGGCCAGCCGCGGGCCGATGCCGCTCACCCCGCGCAGCAGCAGAAAGTACGCCTTCTCCTTCGCGTCCAGAAATCCGAACAACTGCAACGTATCTTCCCGCGTATGCGTATGGATGAACAGGCTCACCAGATCGCCGGCTTCCGGGAGTTGGTAGAAGGTCTGCAAGGAGACGAACACCTGATAGCCCACGCCGCCGACGTCGACGACGAGTTGCTCGGGGCTCTTTTCGTGGAGCACGCCGTGGAGTCGCGCGATCATGACGGGTGCGCCCTGGCGGCCATTGCCGCGGCCGCGACGTCGGCCAGCCTGCGCGGCCGCGACGTCCGTCGCTGCCGGCCGGGAATGCGCGCGCGACTCAGGGCTTCGGGCACCCGCGCGGCGCCGCAATGGCAGACGGCCGCGGCCAGTGCGTCCGTCGCGTCGGGACTGGCCGGAATCTCGTCCGCGGCGCCGGAGACGCGGACGAGCTGGCCCATGACCGCTTTCTGAATCTGCACTTTCCCCGCGCGCCCGTAGCCGGTGACCGCGGTCTTGATTTCGGTCGGGTTGTACTCCGCGAGAGGCAGGCCGGCCTGGGCCGCGGCCAACAGTACGATGCCGCGCGCCTCCCCGAGACGCAGCGCACTCTGCGCGTTGCGCGCCATGAACGCTTTTTCCAGGCTCACCACGTGGGGTTGCCATTCCCGGATGACCGCGGCGAGCCCTTCGTGAATGCGGCGGAGCCGTTCGCCCAAACCGAACGTGGCGCGTGGGGACAGGACGCCCGCGGCACGATAGACCAGCCCGCGGCGCGTGCGTTCGACGATGCCCCAGCCCGTATGCAGCGTGCCCGGGTCGATCCCCAGCACGCGCAAAGGCGTATCCGCGGTGCGAGCGTCGATGGCCGTTCCCCTTCTCCTCCGGGCGTCGATCATGCGGCGCTGAGCCGCTCCATCTCCGCCTCGGCGATTTCGACGTTGGCCGACACGGACTGCACGTCGTCCAGTTCCTGCAGCGCGTCCAGCAGGCGCAACGTCCGTTCGGCCTCCTTGCCCGACAGGCTCACCGTCGTCTGCGGCACCATGATCGCCTCGGCCGACAGCATGGCGACGTCCGCGTCCTCCAGTGCTTGGCGCACATCTTCGAGATCGTCCGGCGCGGTCACCACCTCGTACACCTCGTCGGTGGTCTTGACGTCTTCGGCCCCGGAATCCAGGGCAAGCTCCATGAGCCGGTCTTCGTCCGCGGCCGAGCGGTCCAGCGTGATGATGCCCTTGTGGCTGAACATCCACGCCACGGAATTGGGCTGGCCGAGGCTGCCGCCGTTCTTGGTGAACAGGTGGCGCACGTCGGAGACGGTCCGATTCTTGTTGTCCGTCACGGTTTGCAGCATGATCGCGGCCCCGCCCGGGGCGTGGCCCTCGTACGTGACTTCCTCGTAGCTGACGCCTTCGAGTTCCCCGGCGCCCTTCTTCACCGCGCGGTCAATGGTATCGGCCGGCATGCTCGCCGCCTTGGCCGCGGCGATCGCGGTACGCAGCCGCGGATTGGCGGACGTATCGCTGCCGCCCATACGCGCCGCCATCGTCAAATCCTTGATGAGCTTGGTGAAGATCTTGCCGCGGCGGGCGTCCTTGACGGCCTTCTTGTGCTTGATGGTGCTCCACTTGGAATGGCCGGACATGCGTGCCTCCTCCGCAGAGGGCGGTTTCGTGCACGGCTACCACATCCGCCTGCCGGAGTAAACGCGCGGCCCCGGTCGGAATGCGCGGTAAGCCGTTGCCGTGCTTGCACTTTCGACAATCCGCGGGCCGGCTACGCCGCGGCCGCCTTGGTCTTCTCGGCGTGGTAACGCTTCAGGCCGGGCATGACCTCGGTCTGGAACAGCGTCATGTGTTTCACGGTCTGTTCGTGCGTGGCGTTGCCCGGACCGGCGCCGCAGATGACGTAGCCGAAGCCGCCCAGATAGTCGTAGTCGGCGATCAGCTTGTCCAACACCGTCTTGGGAGTGCCGGCAATCGTCGCGCCCATCGAACCACGGGAGCCGACCCCCGCGGCCAGAAAGCCCTTGAGCGATTTCTCGGTCACGTATCCGGGCGGGATCAGGAAGTGGGGCGGAATCTTGAACGCCTTGTTCAGGAAGAATTCGCCGTGCGCCGCGGCCTCGTCCTTGGCGCGCTGCTCGTCGTCCGACACGTACGTGCCCGGAGCGTAGCCCAGCAGCGCCGGGTCCGGGTCGTAACCGAATTTTTCCCGCGCGCAGTGACGATACCCGTCCAGCAGGCGTTTGACGTTTTCGCGCGGGGTGAACACCGTCACGTACGGATACCGGTGCTCCGCGGCGAACTCGATCGTTTCCGAACTGCCCGCGGACGGCAGCCAGATCGGCGGATGCGGCGTGGTGAACGGCCGCGGCCAGACGTTGACGTAGCGGTATTGATAATGCTTGCCCACGAACTCGAACGGCCCGGGCTGCGTCCAGGCGCGCACGATGAGGTCGTGCGCTTCGTAGAACATGTCGCGCGAAAACGTCGGATTCAGATCAAGCGACAGATATTCGCAGCCGATGCCGCGCACGAAGCCCGAAATGACCCGGCCGCGCGTCACCACGTCCAGCATGGCGATCTCTTCGGCCACGCGCAGCGGATTGGCGCGCAGCGGCAGCCCGTTGCCCAGCACCGCGATCTTGGCGCGTTTGGTCCGCCGCGCGAGCATCCCCGCGATCACGTTGGGCGAGGGCATCAGGCCGTAGGCGTTCTGGTGGTGTTCGTTGACGCAGATCCCGTCGTAGCCGAGCGTGTCCGCGTACTCCAACTCGTCCAGATAACGGTGATACAGGTCGGCGCCCTTGACCGGATCGTAGAAGCGGTTCGGAAAGGTGACCCACGACGATTCGTATGCCGTCTCGAAGTCGTCGGGGTAATCGGTCCACGGCATGAGATGGAAGAAATAGGATTGCATCGTCGCCCCCTCCCGATGGGAAGCCGCGTCCGGCTCAGCGCAGAAAATCGAGTACCGCGCGTGCGAAGGCGTCCGGCTGTTCGACCGTCGGGTCGTGGCCGCACTCGTCGATCACGACCACCTCGGCCGCGGGCAGCAGCCGCGCGTATGCGTCCGCGTACGCGCGCGGAACGAGCGCGTCCTGCGCGCCCCAGACCAGCAGCGTCGGCATCCGCACACGGTGCAGGCGTCGCGGCAGCTTGGGATCGTGCAGATATGGATTCCAAGCCAGGCGGGCCAGTGCGGTCCGGTCGTGGAACATCTGCACCAGAGTATCGACGCTCATTTCGGACGGCAGCACGGACGCGGCCTTCGACACGTCGTGAAAGACCAGCGGCAGCAATGCTTCGGGCGGCATCCGAAACACGTCCGGCATCGGTACGTCCGGCAGCCGCAAGCCCGGGGCGTCGATCAGCACCAGCTTCTTGACGCGGTGCGGCTGCCACGCCGCGAACTCCGCCGCGATCCAGCCGCCCAGCGACGCGCCTGCCACGTACAGCGGGCCGGACAGTTCGAGCGCGTCCAGCAGATCGCAATAGTGGAACACCATGTCGTCCATGCCCACCAGCCAATCCGGCAGCGGCGACGGGCCGAAGCCGGGATGGTCGGGCAGCAACACGCGGTACTGTTCGGCCAGCTTGGCGATTCCGTCCGTCCACAATCCCGCGCCCAGGGCGGTATGCAGAAACAGCAGCGGTTCGCCTTCGCCGGCTTCTAGCACGCGGACCGGGTAATCGCCGGCAACGACCGTCCGCTCGTGTGGTGTTGGCATGAGAGGTACTCCCGAAATGTCGAGCCGCACTTTCCTACTTCGCCCGCAAGCGAGTTCTGACGATCTACGAACCCGCGGCAGGCGCAAACGCCGCGCGCCTTCGCAGTGTCCGGGTTCACTCGCAGTTTGGCAAGGGATCTCACGGTCGAGCAACGTCAGGACCATGCTCAACAGGCTGGACCCTGGGCTTGTCGAAGGGTCGAAGGGGCGGGATGCGAGGACCGGGGTGACATCAAGGTTCGTTTCGATGTTTCGACAAGCTCAACACATCGCAGGCTCAACGAACTGAAGGGTTAGGAGGGTCCCTGAGTTTGCGGTGCTTTCAGCTTGCGGTGTCCTGAACTCGGATAGGAAGCCTATCGAACCATGTTGAAGGATCGGCGGGGGTTCAACCTGGGGTAGGGAGTGGCCGGGCACCGGAAAACAAGCTACACCCGCGGCGTTTCGTCATGCGACTGATTACGATTCTCGCGCACACCGGCGTCGTGACCGGCTTGGCCGGCCTGTTCTTCGGCGGCCTGGCGTGGGCGTACAACTCGCCGTTCGGCGCCGGCATGTCACTCGGCAGTCTGGGTCTGCTGGCCACCAGCGCCGGCCTGGGCTGGTACTACGGCTTCAGCCCGATGTGGCGCCCGCACGGCTGGGAAGACTCGGTCGTCCCGCCGCAATCGGGAGAGCAGCCGCAGCGATACGTCGTCTCCACGCAGCAGTACCCTCCGTACGTCGCCCGCCAAGCGAAGAAGCAAGGCGGCATGCGGTTCGGCACCGCGGTGTACGCACTCACCGATGACGGCCAGGAAGTTGCCGAGGAGGCGCAGGCGATCTACGGCCTGCAATGGCGGGAGCCCGCGGAGGCGCGCGAAGGCCACGAATGGGTGAAGCAGGTGTTACGGGAAGGCCGTCTGTCGGAACTTGCCGGCTTCCGGCCTCTGCCAGCCGACACGCCGTAGAAATCGGTATCGGCTGGCGCCCTCATACAGACATGGTCAGACGTCGCCATTGCCGAGCTTGGTACGCTGCATGATGGCACGATCGATCAAACCCTCGACGGTCGGGTCAACGTGCCGCATCTCAATCCGTTTCATGAAGGCCCGAGGCCCCATGTCGACGAACAGACGACCGAAAACTTCGTCGGCAAAACTGCTCGAAATTACACCTACGCCGTCGAAGTCGAGAACGACCGGAGTATGAGACCGTAACAGGTTGTTTATCACGCCTCGGATACGTATCCCGCCCTGTCGGGATCCCAGGTCTCGTTGCGCTTCGTCTTTCACGACAAAAATCATTTCCCCACCCTCGGTTTCATATTTGCGCTCAATGTAGTCGTAAGGAGGATCGTGCGATCCGCTCTTGAACTCGAGCGCTTTTCCAAGCAAGCCGCTGTCGCTCAGGCCGATACTACACCGGACCGAGGTTCCAGGATACGGTGTCTTGCGTCCTCCGCTTGACACTTTTCCATCTTGTGTACTGTACAGCAATCCATTCAAAGAGTTGATTTCGAATTGGCCCCCGGAAAGGGTCGCGACCCGGTAACTTCCATAGAGCCCATTTCCTGCATTTTTGGTTGGATCCCGTGTGATTCCCTCGTTGATGGCTTCTTGTAGCGCTGCTTCGTGAGGTTGGTCTTTTCCTATGCTGCGCGGAATGCCGATCCCGGCGTCGGCGACCACGAATTCGACACGATTCGCGTTTTCATACGCGGTCGCCTGGACAAATCCACCCACAGGAGACTGGGCATGGTTAGACACGTTATCCATTATTTCCCATAACGACCACTCTACGGCTTTCAGGGTCGCTCGATCCGTCTTCAACTTGCCCAGAATGAGGGCCATTATCTGGTCGAGTATTCCCCCCGTTTCGTCGCCTCCGAAGCGAAGCGCGGGGACATGGCCGCCATGGTGTTCGTTTGGTTCATAATCATTCGGGTTTATGTGGTATGCCCAATTGGCGTTACGAAACAGTCGAGCCAAGGATTCGTCCTGTGGAAGAATCAAGTCAAAGTCGATCCTCTGTTCACGGTATTTTACAACAACCGGCATGAGCGGAAGCATAACCGATTCAAAAATCCCGGTGCAGATCGAGAAGTCCAAGACGATATCCCGAAATCCCCGCTGGTCTATCCCCTGATAGAGCACGGCGCAGAGCCGCCGTAACCCTTTCCCTCCCACATTCCCTTTAACGGAAATCCGTGTGTCGTCCCGTCTGATGTCATAGTCCTGATGGTTCATAAGATTTTCCAACTAGTGTCACGAACATAAACGCTCTCAGAATTTGGGACAAGAGCATTATGTCTGTTACCCTGCCACGGGCCGGAACTTCGGAATCGAGACGTCCTCGAACCAGTCCTCGAACGTGACCGCCACCGCCATACCGATCGTCATCCGCTCCGGGCCGCACTCGACGACGTTGCTCATCAGTTGCGGCCCCTCGGCAAGCTGAATCAGTGCCACGACGTAGGGCACATCCGCGGCGAACGCCGTGGTGACCGGCCGGTACACCACGGTGAACGACGCCACGCGCCCGCGGCCGCTGGCGTGTACCCACTCGCCCCGCGCACTCAGGTGGGCCCCATGCCTACCTCCGTATCCGCGGCCCCGACGATGGCGGCCTTTCCTCGTAACGACGGCATGGCTCTTTCTCGCTCCATGAAGAGAGTTTCCGTCCTCGATCACGGCGAAAGAGCAACGGGGGACGGCATTCGCCGGCCTTCGCAGAAATAGAGCGCCTTGAATTTATCCATCTGCTTGATGCGATCGATCAACACCCGTTCGTGTTGCGAGTCGGCCACGTTGCGTACGAGCGATTTCGCGTCCGTCTCCGTCAGGCGCAGCACCAGGTAGTTCGCAATGGACGAAAATACGGAGACGTCGAAGTCTCGGGCCTCCTGCGAGGCCAGGACCAACGAAATCCCGTACTTCCGGCACTCTTTCGCCATAGCCGGAATGAGTTTCAGTCCGGCGGCACGATGCGCTTCGTCGAATATCACGGCGTGGGTAATCCTGTCCTGTGTGCCGCGGCTGAACATGTCTTTGTAGAGCCGGTAGAAGACCAGCGAAGCGAAAGCCCGCTGAAGTTTGTCGTTCTGTGTCGTGTGGATCCTGACGACGGTCGGTTGCGCGCTCTCCCACAGGCTGGCGTGGGATTCTCGGCCGTCGAAGAACCCGTAGTCTTCGAGTTCCTCCAGACGGGTGAGGAGATTGCGCAACCCGCGATCCGGTTTCGGATCGCTCCGCAGAATTTCGACGAACCGTTTGAACGGCGGTTCCCGGACCTGAGCGGTGTCGAGAGTGGAATCGCCCCACCCCGCCTCGATGAAGCTCTCTTTGATGGCTCGGCGGATACGGTCGGCCTGCATGTCGCCGAGTTCGGGATAGATCGCCGTGAAGATGTCCCGGAGCGCGCCCGCGACGTCCAGATGCGCCATTCGGGATTTCCGGTCCACGACCTGCAGAGGGTTGAACCCCAAACCGTCGAAGTCGATGAATCGCACCCCATCGCCCGCGTGATCGAGTCTTTCGTCGATATCCTGATGATACGAAAAGACGATCGGCCGGACATGCGCGGCGATCATCTGTTTGCAGACGTTCAGCAGACAGGTGGTTTTGCCCATGCCGGGCAATCCGGCAACCAGAAGATGGGGGTTGGCCCTGACGGTCAGCGGCCAGCGCACTTCGGCATTGGTCAACGTGTCCGTGCCGAAACGGATCGAGGGCACGTCGTCAGCGGGGTCGTCGGCGCGTTCTTGCGAGACGCGCGCTTGCTCGGCCGGCGAACGGTCGCCGGCCGTCCCGGCGGGAGACCGAGAATCTCCGGCGTCGTCGGGGCGCGCGGCATCGGGCGTCGCGAATGCACGAACTGCGGGTTTCCGCTCCGGTGGTTCAGGAAGGACCGGAGGCGTTCGAGTACGGAAATCGGAGTCGGGCAGCAAACCGGGGCCGAACAGGAACACCCGCGTATCATCACCGGCAGGAACGAGGTCCAACGGTTCGACGCCCGCATATTCCGGGCAGAACACCCATCCTCGGTCGCCCTCCTGTCCCGACGGCAAAGCGTAGCTTCCCCCCTTCTCGATCATCCGGTCTATTTCGGACGCGATCTCTGCGTAGCGTTCCCCGGATAAATGGTGCCGTCGTGCCTTGTCGGCGTAGAAACGCAGCACACGGGCCAGCTTGGCACGCCGGACCGCCCGGAACGGGGCGCACACGCGTTCGTGATCGTACCAATCGTCCCAACGCTCGCGAAGCGAACGGATCTGTTCGTCGATTTTCCGCAGGACTCCCGGCTCGCGTGCGGCCCGCAAATGGCGGCGGTACTTGACCTCGATGAACTGAAAGACCAGTCCTTTTCTGGGCGTCGTCGATACGAAAATGAGATCGGGGCGGGCTCCCTTCTCGGCGGCGTCCGCGTCCGCCTGCAAAGGCGGCAGCAAATCCAGAACGTCGTCAACGGGAACGATGAAGCCGTCTTCGAGAGACACCCAACATGCGGAATGCTGCGCGGGCCGTCTGCAATGCGCATAGGAGACCGCGAGCGCGATCAGTTCCGACGTTGGAGGTTTGTTCCCGGTGAGGCGAATGGCCAAGCGTCCACTGAGCGCCTTGAGATGTTCCAGAAGAAATTCCGCGTTCCTGCGGCTGCGGCTGAGCCCCATGCGATCCAGGGCGACATCGAGGAGATTCCGCACCTCTTCCAGATTGGCGGTCGAGGTAATCAATTGCAGGCAACCCAGGTCCTCGCGTTCGGGGACGCAATCGATGACGTAGGCATCGTACACGGCCTTGTTGTCTCTCGGGGAGTCGAAATACTCGATCCCGGCGTTCCGGTCCAACGTGATGACCCAATCGCACAGCCGGTGCAGCTCCGTGAGGCTGTCCGCCTTTTCGGGTGAGACTTCCGTTCTGAGAACCGGCGAGCCGTTCTCGGCGCCGACGTGACGGGCCACGGCTTCCTGTATGACGCGCTGCAGGCGCACCAGCCGGTCGGTATGTCCTCGCTCCGAGGGATGTCGTTCCCCGTCTTTCGCGAGCGGAACGACGCTGCGCCACAAGGGCGCGGGCGCGCTCGTGTACTCACGCTCGAAGAATGAAAACAGGCCGAAGGCGCGAAACGGTCCGGATGCTGGCGTCCCCTTCTCTTCCGGTCCGACGCGCGACTCGAACGTATCGAATGCAACGGCCAAGTGGGCCGCGGTCTTCGGGTCGGCCGTGTCCTTCCGCGCCCAGCGCAGTCTCGGCATGTTGACGGCGCCCGGCAGGCTGAGGGATTCGAGCATCCACCGATCTTCGGACGCCAGGACACCGGCGCCGCTTCGACGTTTCTTCCGCGCTTCCGCAATGAATCGTCCGGCGATGCCACGTTGCTCCTGCGATGGATACAATTCCAGGGAGAACGACGGGGTCGGGGCCGGTTGTTCTTCCGTATCCCGAGCAACGTCTTCCCCCGCGGCCCCATCGTCATCTTCGCGGGAGAGTCGGTCGTGGACGCGGCCGAGCGATCTGGCGACGGTCAAGCCATCGCCAGCGCGAAGCGCGTGAACGTGGAGCAGCCGGGAAGCCTCGTGGCAGTCAAGGTATTTGACGATCTCGTCCCCGAGCACCGCGGCGCTCTGTCCGCCCACCGTCGGCGCGGTGTCCGCGGTCTCGCTTTCCCCGAGGGCGCGGGCCAGAATCGCCAGTGCGGCCTTGGGCTCCTTGTCGCTATCCGGCACCATGCCGACGGCGTGGAAGCCGAGCGTATCGGCGAAGACGAACGACCCGCCGCCCGGGTTCGGGAGAAAGGCCGGGAACATGGCGCCGTCCAGGCCGCGGAATTCATCGCGCACGTCCTTGGGGTTCTGCCCATGCTCGAAGGCCGTATGCAGCACGAGATTGTCGTATGCCGCCTGCCACGCCACGCGCAGCGGATGGGCGGGCAGCACGATCAGGCCGATCGTCCGACCGGAAAGGGACTGCACTTCGACCGTGTTGCACAACGCCGATGATGGGCCGCCCTCTTCCAATGCTGCGGTCCAGGCGAGCACGTATTCTCGTACGACGTCGAACGTCTTGGACCGATCGTCGTAAATCTGCGCGACCCCGCCGTTCCCGGCGAAACGTTCCGCCATCTTGCGGCTCGCCGTCACGGTGCGGCTCCACACCTGTCCGTCGCCATTGTCGAAGGATACGAATTTCGCCGCCTCCGCCCGAGCGCCCGAGGCACGTACCTTGACGCACCACCGCCCGATCCTTCCCTTTCTTTCGGTCCATTGTCTTTCCACCTCGTGAATCAAGGCTGGACGAAAGACCCGAAAACTCTTGCGCCGCTGGCCTGCCGACGTCCGCAAGAGGACGAACCCCTTCGAATCGGCCGTCATGCCGGTCGGATTCTCGGCAATGGCCGAGACGCTTTCCCGCCCGTCCAGTTCGATGAGTCCCTCGCTGAACGTGCGGACCTTCTTGCCTACACCGCCCGCGGTCTTCTCCGGCGGGTCCCCGAAGCGGACGATGAACTCCTCGCTTTCCTGCCGGTCGATGGAATCATTCCCGATCACGGACACGACGGCTTTGGCCGACACGAGCGAGTCCTCGTTCAGCATCGAGAAGTCGTCGTTGCTGAACCGGCACTTCTCCTCCCTGCGCGCCGAGTGGCCCACTTCGCGGGCAATGATCTCTTCGTCCATGTCGGTCACTATGGCGACACGGTAATCGACGGCGCGCTTCTCCAGGTTCGCCGGCCGGGTCTTCCATTTGATCTCCAGATTCGAATAGTCCCCGGAGGACGCGGCATCGGGTTTCAGAATGAACATCGGCGGGTCCGTATCCGCGGCCCCTTCTACCAACCCCGACCACTTGGCGACCTTGCCGGTCCTGTTTCGCCAGGGGACGATCTCGATGCTCTGAATGTCCTGGGCGTTCTCGACCCGCAGCACCCCTGCCCACAGGTGCCGTTTACCGGCAAGCTCTTCCATCGCGTACAGGAGCGGGCGGGTTTCCGCGGAGTGCAGAAAACGTTCGAGGTCGCGGCGTTGCTCCTCGGTCATTTCCGCAAGCCTGAGCGATTCGATACGCGCCGGAATCGTGAGACCGGAGGCCGCGGTTCCCAACAGGTGATTCACGAACCTGCCGGAGGTATCCAACTCGTCCGCCACGTCCGCTTCCTCCTCGGAAGCAGCGACGGGCCACAGGCCGAGCAGATGCAGAAACCCCCCGGGATGCTGCTTGCGAGCCGCGATGCGGCACAGGAAATCGAACGCCGTCCACGGCGAGACGCTGTATCGGCCGCCCAACCCTTCCGCTTTCCTGATGGCGCGCTCTGCATACCGCCTGTGCGTGCCGGACAATCGACGCGTCACCCCGGCAGCGGCCAGACCCCGGGCTTTCGTGAACAGGCTCGCTTCATCCACCTCCCGCGAGGCGCTGTAGATGCCGTCCATACCGGCCCCGGCGCGGTCGGTATCCACCAGCAGCAAGGTTGCCTCGCCCTTGGTTTCCCGACGTTCTACGGCCCCGTCCGCGGTGATGGTCCGCCGCTTGGCGTCGTCGGTATCGGCGACCCGAAAAACCTGCCAGCCTTCGGGGGCGAAAGAGTCGTCACCGGCGAGATGGGCTACGACGTCCGGTGTCAGACAACGCACGAAAGCCATGGTCCCGGCTTCGGCCCGGTCGAGTATCCGCTCGAACGCGAGCCCCAACAGCCGCCCGTGCAGTTCAGTCCATTCCACGTCGGTTCTCCGTCGTCGGATCGAAACGCGGACGTAGCCGTTTCATGGCCTCGGCGTCGTTGACGCCGACCAGCAATCCGAGATCGCGCAGACGGCGCTCCAGAATTGCACGATTCCTTTGCAGAAGTTCGTTGGAAATCGTCATGCCCGGTGGAGCGGTATCGACATGGAACCCGTAACGATCCCGAAGAACGCTAATGAATTCGCCGAATGAAAGCGACCGGACGCCCGGCTTGTTCCCGCTCTTCAACAAATGAAGGTGGACCAGGTAGTCCAACACGGAATCGGTGAACACCAAAGAACGAACCTCGCGTCTCCTTCGCGTTCCGTTCCCGCCCGCCCCGGTGCCGCGGGTCGTCGTTCTCTTCGCGGCGAGTCCGTTCGGACGATTGGCGAGCAAAACGGAGTCGATCATAGCCATGAAATTCCCCCGTACGAATTTCGGTCCTATTAAAGCCATCAGTCCATCGGCAAGTCGCAAGATGTGGTTGCGCTGGTTGTCGATTTTCTTCAGAATTCCCGCCGCTTCGACATACTCTCCTTCCAGCTTGTCGGCCAATTTCTCGGTCCGGTTTTTAATGAAGGAATGGATATCTTGCGCCTCCTCGTGCCGTCGGTGAAGCAAGTCTCCCAATAGATTGAGCCAAGCGGTGGCGTGTGGACGGAACGAGATGTTGAGAGCCTTAATGTTACGATTGTGTCGTGCTTCATAATCCAATATTCGGAGAACCATGAGAACAGTGGGACAACCTTCCACCCGCCGCATGAAGTCATCCATCGCTTGTTCGGCTTGGGCACTGATTTGTCGGTCCATTCCATTCGAGCAGTCCACGAACAAGGAAGCCGGCCGCTGTTCTTGACGATCGGGCACCTTGCCATCGGACGTCCACGAGAACAGCATCTCGACGGTATTGGTCAGAATGGTCGTCATGCCGACCGCGATGCAGGATTCCAACATTTCCACCAATACCTGTCTCGGAGTGGGGGTCGCATAGGAGCGAACGAAACGCCGAATATCTTCGGAGAAGCATCGGGCCGCGTGCTCCGCGATGGGGCGTTGATTGGAAATCGAGACACCTTCCTTGCCGCGCATTTTGTCAGGCGCAGTCTGGAGTTGCTGCGCGAGTCGAATCATGAGTATCTGGTCCAGCCCAACGGATTCGTCGTTCTCGTCAAACCGATCCGATGCAAAATCACCCAGGACATCTCCTCGACGAACGACGCCCTGGCTGAACGCACTGAGAAGAACGTTGTCTTCATACCCTCTGCCGACCGCGAAGTGGGTTCGATCCCCGTCTTCGTTGGCCTTGACGTCGTTGCCCTTCTGGTCCGCCAAGAGAGCGACGATCATCTCGGGGACAGAGCGGAGGTTGGACACGCTGCCGGGAAGGTCTATCCAACTCGCCATGTAGTGGGCAGGCATGACGCGCTGGACCTGTTTGTCTCTCCCCAAACTTTGCTTGACGTTTTCGAGGCAGAAACAGAGCAGAAGGTCGCCAAGGATGGCCTTTTCTATCTCGCCGTCGGATCCTTCCAAGTCGCCTTCGTGAGCGAGTTTTTCCGAGACTCCGTCTATGGTTGCTACTTTTCTTTTCCGAGTGAGCGTTTCGGTATCCTTTCCAAATGTATCCAGAAATTTCCCCTTTCCCCTGCGATGACCGAAGCGAAACATGTAGAAGATGGCCGGAAGCACCGCGGAGAGTTCGAAATCTGCAAGAGAGAATGGCAACACCTTGTCATAATTGCTCGACCAGACTTCTCGGGTCATATCAGGAGACAACACCTCCTCGACGAGCCGACGGGCACTGCTCATTTCCCACCTCCCTGTTGGAGGGGGTGAATCGTTATCTTTTGCTGCCGACCTCCTTCGGCATCTTCCACGATCTTGGCGGAGACCTCGTAGAGGGCTTCGTCCTGCATGGGATTCCAAGCCAGAACCCTTCGGTCGTCTTCGCGAATCAGCCGCTGGACGAAGATGGACAGATGGGCGAACGTGTCGTCCGTAGAGACGTCGCCGAGCTGGTAGCCTTCGGCCAGTTCCAGAAGCAGATGGAACAACTCGGCGCCGAGACGCAGACGTTCCTCTCTTCCGTCTCGATAGGAATACAGCAAGGAGGCTTGACGATGCAGCCGGTCGAGGCCCGCGGTTTCGGGCGGAAGGTCGGCGGCGAGGCGGAAGTCTTCCATCTTCTTTTCTATCCAGAATTCCGTTTCCGTGGGCGTGCGGGGCGTGATGCGCAACGGGACGACACCGGCCCGCTCCAACGCCTGGGGCGGCACGTCTTCGAGACGTGAAATGCCTTTGCAGAGTCGCTGCCGAAGTTCGTCCCGCCCCTTCTTATTGATCGGGAGGTCGCGGAAAGATCGCAAATGGCGTCCCCGGGCGAGGTCCAACGCGTGCGGATCCCCGGTGAGTTCCTTGCTGTGACTTTCGGTCCACTCGAAGTACGCTCGCCGCCGCGCCTGTTCCCGGGTCGAGCGGGGATAGCGCGGGATGCTGCCGGCAGTGTCCATGGACGGTTCGCGTTGCAGATGGCGGTCGATCTGCGGATGCGCCTCGAGCGCCGGGTCGAAGCGGACCAGTTCCTGCAAGACTTCTCCCTGCCGTCCGGGAGATTCCGGAGAGAACGCACGGTCCCAATAGGGCAGCGGCGTGTCGGCGCCCGCATGGTACTCCTGGCAGAAGTGCACACCGAACAGGACATAGACCACCGCGGCGCGCAGTTCGCGGACGGTGATGTGCGTTTCGCCGCGCAGATGCACGGCCTGAAGCGCCTCGAACAATCGCTGGCGAGCACGGGAACGCCGTTCTTCCGGCGCTCTGCCGGGCAGTCCATCGGGGCCGAACAGGCGCGCCGCCCGCCGGACCTCGCAACGCTCCTCCGCCACGCACGTTCGACAAGGCTCCCAGATTTCCGCGGCGCGATCTCCGCCGTAGAGCTTGTCCAGCAAATGGTGGAGAAAACCGGTTTCGATCCGTTGTCCGTCGGCGGAGACGCCGCCGACCAGTGAGCGTTGGTTCAGACTGACGAACCGGATGTGGGAACCGGAGACGGAATCCTGTCGGTCGAGCAGGTCGTACAGGTCGGTCGTCAACTGCGTGTCCCGGCCGTGGCGCTGCACGACTCCTTCCAGCCATTCCAGGAGGCGGCCGTCGTTGATTGCGAGCAGATGAACGATATCCGCACTCGGCGGGCCGTTCTGGAACGGCTCCAGAAATTCGTCCAACAGATCGTCGGCCGAACGGCCCCGCCACGACGCAGACCCGTCGAGGTTCATGCGGACCGTCAGCCCGTCGTCCGTTCGTCCTTTGATTATGCGTTCTTCGGACGTGTGCGTACCGATGCCGATGCGGCGTGCAAGATGCTGAAGCAGCGCCGTTTTGCCGTCGCCGGCATTCCCGCACAAAACGACGAGCCGGACCGTTCGATTCACAACGTCGCCGTACAGCGCCTCTTCGATATTCGTTTCCACGTAGGTTTGCGCGGCGAAATCCGTGTCGAGCCCGCGCGTTTCCCGGTTCCCCAACGACGAACCGGGATAGGATTGCAGCAGGGATCGGAGCCATCCCACCTCGTTCCGGCTCCGTTCCGTTCGCACGCCGGTATCGCTTCCTGAATCGGGCTGAACCCTTTCATCCGCCTCCCCGACCGATTCGACGTCCGACGCAGGGGGCTTCGGGCCGTGGGGCGGGTCGAGGTCCCGCAACGCGTTGGCAACCGAGTCGTAGCGTTCCATCGGGTCCGGATGCGTCGCCTTGTCCAGGAACGTGGCGACAGCCGGATAGGCTGCGCGATCCGCGCCTTCCCAGTTCAGCCCGCGTTCCTTCGCTCGGACACCCTCGTGCAGGAAAGGCTCCTTCTCGAACAACACGTGAAAGAAACTGGCAGCCAAGGCGTAGACGTCGTCGGAGGCCGAGGCAGGCCGGTTTTCCTGACGCGACGGCGAACAGTAGAAAAGGGTTCCCGGCGCCGCGGCGACCTCCCCGATTTTTCCCGCGAAGTCGTAATCCGTAAGCACGAGTTCACTGGCGGAGACGAGCAGGTTGCGCGGGCTGACGTCCCCATGCACGAGGCCGTTGCGGTGGAGAACGTCCAACGCCCGGCAAATACTCCGCAGCCATCGCAAGGCCAGGGCTTCGCCGGATTCCTCCTGTAAGTCCTCGGCCAGCAGGGCGAAGACGCCGCTGAAGTCCTGCAACGCACTCCCATCGATCCACGTCATGAGGGCGAGGAAATCGTTGTCTCGCCATTCCGGGGCGACCTCGAAAATCGTCGAAAGCGCAGAGTGGTGCAGGTATGAACGCACTGCTTCGTAGGTCTTCAGCACCCGCCTTCCGGTTTCCTCGTCGTGGGCGATTTTTGCGACGTACGTGCCGAGGTCTTCCCCGGTGGTGTGATCGATCTGCACGACCTTGAACGTCGTCCCGACGCCGCCGGAACCGAGGCGTGAGACGATCCGATAGTCCCGCTCACGAAAGCGCACGACCTGATCTTCCGTCCAGAATCGGGCCGGGGGCGGAGGGGGTTGGGGCGGCGCCTCGCCCAATAACGCTGCAAGTTTCGTCTCCAGGGCTTCCGTCTCGATGCGCGCCTCCGGGGCGTCGGCCATACCCTCAGCCAACAGATCGAGAATCTGCCGGTTCGTCTCGGATTCGCGGTCGGGGAACAAGGTGGTGAGGCACGTGCAGAGCGCATACACGTCGGAACGACGGTCCGCGGCCCCTAAGCCTTGGGCGCGAATCTCGGGAGCGGTCTCGTCGCCCCAGCCGCCCGGCGGCGCCCCCGGTGACGTCACGCTCACGTCAGCGGGAATCTTCGACAATTCGAAACCGGTGAAGATCGGCGCGTTGTCGTGTCGCACGAGAATGGTGCGGGGCGTCAGATTTCGGTGACACAGCGGTTGGTCGTCCGTCCCCTTTCCGTGCAACTCCCCCAGCGCATGAACGGCGCTTCGGGCGAAGGCGAGCCGCGCTTCGGCGTCCCATGACTCATCGGATTTCCGGTCCGCGAGGGAAGGGGCGGCCGGATCGACGACCGTGAAGAAAGACAGCTCGCCGGCATAGCCGGGGGCGTCCTGGTAGGAATCCAGCACTCTCGGCGCCCAGTCGTACAGTTGCAGGCGGTGCAGCGCGTCGAATTCACGGCGGGCCTTCGCTTCCGCGTTCGTCCCTGCGACGGACAGATCGTAGAGATGCAGGATCACCCGGTCCTGTGTGTCGGCACGCATGCCCTTGTAAACCCGATGGAACTGTTGGTTCGCAGGGGTTTCCAATTCGAGATTGACGTACCCGGCAAAGCGGCGCAGCGCGCCATCTACGGCGACCCGGCTCTTGGGCGTCAAAGCATGTGCCAGCGCAACGACCCGTTCACGAGGCAACGCAGGCGGCAGGTCGAGACCGATAGCGGCCTGCCATTCTTTCAGTGACCATATCCGGACGCCGCGCTTGACCGTACCGACGGCCTCTTTCACCTTGGCCGACTCTTCGGTCAGCAGGAAGGTGCCGTCCACGTGACCCAGGTCCGAGAATTTCCTGCGGAGCGTCGTACCGATCTTGCGTGCCTTATTCGTCACCCGGTCGGCTTCCGCCTCGACGAGGGCAGTGTTTTGCGTAATCCATCTTGCGGTCCAATGTTTGACTTCGATGACTCTGACACCCGGCGGGCCGATCGCGACGGTGTCGATCTCGTCGGATTGGAGCCGATGCGTGGCGGAGAACGCCAGATTCGTCAACAACACCCACGCACCGTCCCCAGGCGTGGATTTCAATCGCGTCTTGATGTGCGCGAAAGCTTTCCGCTCGCTTTCGTTGACGGCCGGCCCGCAGCTACACAGGGTGACCTGCATCCGTTTCTCCGTTTCAATCCGAGGCGGACCGTCGGCGACTATCGCCCCGGCAGGGGTTGTACCAGATCGACCCCCGCCGGCAACGCGAACCGGAACAGATCGTCGTCGAGGTCATCGACGCGCTCGACGTTGCTGAAGCGCAGCCGCGTCGTGTTGCCCAGCGGGTCGATGACGGTGGCTTGCAGGATGTCGAACGTGGCTTTGTCCACTTCGACGTCCAGGTGGCCGACCGCCGCCGCATCCCGTTTCGGGAGCAGGCGGAGTCGATGGACGCGCTCGGTTTCCCCCTGCGGAGAGACGGCGAAGTCTTCTTCCAGGCGGCCGACGCCGGTCAGGAACGAAATGGGCGTCTGCGAATTGAAGGCGCTGCGGAACGGCGTCTTGATGACCTGTTTCTCCGCGGGCTGGTACAGCCAGAACGAGGCGCCGTCGGCGATCAGCGTTTGTTGCGGTTCCGCGAACTCCCAGCGCATGCGGCCGGGCTTCTCGAAATAGACGTGACCACGCGACGTGAGCGTCCGGCCAAGGGCTGCGGAGTTTACCTCTTGGACGAAGTCGGCGTGGAAGGCGCGCGTCTCGTCGTAGCGCGCCTGGAGGCGGGCGGCCAATTCCGCGGCAGAGGGTTGGGCGTCCGCGGCGTGCGTCTGTGCGCCTCCGCAGCAACAAAGCAGGGCGAGCGTGCGGACGGCGAGGCGCGGGATGTGTTTACGGTGGA
Source organism: uncultured Binatia bacterium (SeqCode) (assembly GCA_965200125.1). GTDB lineage: Bacteria > Desulfobacterota > Binatia > Bin18 > Bin18 > Bin18. The sequence goes on from OZ241332.1 coordinate 1,465,999, forward strand.
CGAGGTTCGCGGGGGTATGGGCGTTCGTGGAGGGCGTATCCGTTCGAGAGCGGCCCGGGGGACCCCCTCTCCCTAACCCTCCCCCACGAGGGGGGAGGGGATAGGAAAAGGAGGGGAGCAGGAGGAGAAGTAAATGTTGCGCCAAACGCCAGACTCCGGTTTTTTCCCTCTCCTTCTTCATTCTGCCCCCTCTCCCCTCGTGGGAGAGGGCTGGGGAGAGGGGGCGCATAAGCTCCCGCTCTCTACTCAGCCTCGGCCTGCTGCGCGGGCATGAGGACTTCGCGCGGTTTGCCGGCTTCGCCCGCGGGGGCGACCAGCCCTTCCCGCTCCATGCGCTCGATCATGCGCGCCGCGCGGTTGTAGCCGACGCGCAAGCGGCGTTGCAGCCACGAGATGGACGCCTGCCCGCTGTCGATCACCAGTTCGCGGGCCTTTTCGTACATCTCGTCGTGTTCTTCCTCTTCGCCGGGCTCGGCGCCCTTCTGGGTGCGCGCCGCCTCCAGCGCGGCGACCAGGTCCGTGTCGAAGACCGGCGCGCCCTGCTTCTTGATGGCGGAGGCGAACTTGCGGATCTCGGGCTCGGAGACGTACGCACCGTGGACGCGCAGCGGCTTGGCGCTGCCCGGCGGCAGGAACAACATGTCGCCGTCGCCCAACAGACGCTCGGCCCCGGCCGCGTCGAGGATCGTGCGCGAGTCGATGCGCGAAGACACCTGGAACGAGACGCGCGCCGGAAAGTTGGCCTTGATGAGTCCGGTAATCACGTCCACGGACGGACGCTGCGTCGCCAGGATCAGGTGGATGCCCGCGGCGCGGCCCATCTGCGCCAGCCGCGTGATCGGCTCCTCGATCTCGCGTCCGACGGTCAGCATCAGGTCGGCCAACTCGTCCACCAGCACGATCAGATACGGCAGGTGGCGATGCTCCATCTCGGTTTCGGCCGGGGCCGCGGGCGTCTCCGGCGCTTCTTCCCACGGCGGCGTGTCGTCGGCTTCGTCGTCGGATACGACCTCGGTCAGCTTGACGATGCCGTCGCTCACGTTCTCGCCCGTTTCCAGCAGGCGGTTGTAGGCCGCGATGTTGCGCACGCCCTTTTCCTTGAGCAGATGGTAGCGGTGCTCCATGCGCCGGACGACTTCCTGCAGCGCCACGCCCGCCTCCTTGGGATTGGTTATGACGTGCGAAAGCTGGTGCGGCAGCCCTTCGTACAACGACAGTTCCAGCATCTTTGGGTCGATCATGATGAAACGCACGTCGCGCGGCGACGAGCGCGCCAGAATGCTCATGATCATGACGTTCAGCGACACCGATTTACCGGTCCCGGTCGCACCCGCAACGAGCAGGTGCGGCATGCGCGCCAGGTCCGCGGCGACCGGATTGCCCACCGTGTCCTTGCCCAGGCCGAGGGCGACCGGCGATTCGGTCTGTTTGCAGGCCGTACTGTCCAGGATTTCGCGCAGGCAGACCCGCTCGCGCTTGGGATTGGAGACCTCGATACCTACGACCGCCTTGCCCGGAATCGGCGCCAGAATGCGAACCGACACCGCGCGCAGCGCCATTTGCAGGTCGTCGGCCAGGGACACGACGCGGTTCACCTTCACGCCGGGCGCGGGCTCGAACTCGTACGTGGTGATGACCGGCCCGGGACGCACCGCGACGACGCTGCCGGACACGCCGAAGTCGCTCAGCTTGCTCTCCAGGATGTGTGAACTGGCGTGTAGCGCGTCTTCGTCCACCTTGACGGCCAGCCGGACCGGCGGGTCGAGCAGCGACAGCGGCGGCAATTCGTACGGCCGCTCGTCCGCGGCGCCCCCGGGTGCTGACGATTCCGACGGCTTCCCCGACGAGAGCGGCAGACCCGGGGTGTCGGCGTCCTTTTCTCGGGATGCTTCCTCCGCGGGCGGGCGGTGAATGATGATCGGGGGCGGCCCGGATTCCGTGGCCGCGTCGGCTTCCGGCGGCTGCGACGTTTTTCGGTTCGTGTCGCGGCCCGTTACGGGAAGGGCGGCGGTCGGGGTGCCGCCGTCTTCCAACGGAACGGAACCCGCGGCGGCGCGCGCACGGCGGCGGGCGACGCGTTGCCTCAGCCGGTCGAACAGGCCGTGCAGACTGGACCGGCCGGCCCGGCCGAAGGCGAATCCGCCCGACAACAGGCCACCGCCCATCCCGGCCAGCGAGAGTTGCGTGGCGCCCAGGAATGAGACCAGCAACACCGGGCACAGCACGAGATACGCCCCGGCGTGGTTGCCGACCTCCAGCAGGTGCCACGCGGCGAACCCGCCGACGTAGCCGCCGGCCCGGAACACGTCGTGCGTCGGGCTGTCGAACCACAGGTCCAGAAATACGGCGACCGACAGCGTGAAGGCGAGGAGCGACACCGTTTGGATGCGCGGCGCGGGACAGCGCAGCAGGTGAAACCGCAGCGCGGCCGCGTACAGCGTCAGGGCCGGCAGCAGGTAACACGCCCGGCCGAGCGCGTCGCCGAACGTCTGGGCGACGAAGTGGCCGGCACGGCCGACCTGATTCACCTCCGGCGCGCCGGGTTGATACGACGAAAAGGCGAGTCCCAAAAATACGGTCAGCGTCGCCCACAGGATGCCGACGCTCTCGCCCAGCGCGGCGCGGGTCGCCTCGGGGGCGTCGGGTTGCGCCGCTTTCCGTTCCGACTTCGGTTGCGGTTTGGTGCGTGCCACGGTTCCATCCTCCCCACGTCTCCACGTTTCCGTCCGCTCCGTTCCATCGCGCCATCCGGGAATGACGGACAGATGATCCACCCGTTTCGACTCCCTTCGACGAGCTCGGAGACCTTCTCACCCCAAGTTCGTTGAGCTTGCGATGTGTTGAGCTTGTCGAAACATCGAAACGAACCCCGATGTCACCTCGGCCTTCGCCCCCCTGCCCTTCGACTCTTCGACAAGCTCAGAGGCAGGCCCGTTGCGCCTGGTCTCTGAACTTGCGGTGCCTTGAGCGTGCCGAAACGACGGTCGAACCGTCTCGTCCGTCATCTCCCTACATCTCCATCACGAAAGGCAGCACCACGGGGCGCCGGCCCAGCGTTTTGCGAAAGTGGCGGCGCAAGGCCAGCCGAACCTGTTCCTTGACCACCCCGACGTCCGTGCGCGACTCCGCCGGCAGTTCGTCCAGCGCGACGCGGACCGCGTCCTTGGCGTCGGGATAACCCTCCCCGTTGGTGGACGGCAGGAAGCCGCGCGACAACAGGTCCGGCCCGCTCAACAGGGCGCCGGTCTGCTGTTCCAGCCCGACCACGGCGACCACCAACCCGTCGTTGGCGACATGCCGGCGGTCGCGCAGCACTTCCTCTTCGATGCCGGCCAGCCCGTCCACGAACACGCGGCCCGCGGGGACCGATCCGGCCAGCCGCGCTTCGTCGGCGTCGATCTCCAACACGTTGCCGTCTTCGACGAGGAACACGTTGTTCGGGTCCACGCCGACCTCGCGGGCCAAAGCGCAGTGGCGCGCCAGAAAGCGGTACTCCCCGTGGACGGGCACGAAATAGCGCGGGCGCACGAGATTCAGCATCAGCCGCAACTCGTCCTGAGCGGCGTGGCCGGAGACGTGAACGCAGGCGATGGCCTCGTAATAGACCTCGGCCCCGCGGCGGCAGAGATGATCGACCAGCCGCGCGATGGTGCGCTCGTTGCCGGGAATGACGCGCGAGGACAGGATGACGGTGTCGCCGGCCTCCAGCCGCACCCGTTTGTGGTCGCCTGCGGCGATGCGCGACAGCGCCGACAGCGGCTCGCCCTGCGAGCCCGTGGTGAGCAGCGTGACGGTACGCGGGTCGCGGTCGTGGACCGTGGCCGCGTCGAACAGCACGCCCGGGGGGAGCGGCAGGTGGCCGGTCTCTTCCGCGATCCCGACGTTGCCGATCAGCCGCCGGCCGACGACACCCACGTTCCGCCCCTGTTTCGCGGACAACTCGATGACCTGCCGGATGCGGTGGATGTGCGAGGCGAACGTCGCCACCAGAACCTTGCCCGAGGCGTGCGCGATCAGGTCTTCGATGGGCCGCGTGACGCTGCGCTCCGACGGGACCGAGCCGGGCCGCTCCACGTTCGTCGAATCGGACAGCAGGAGCAGCACGCCCTGCTCGCCCAATTCGGCAAAACGGTTCAGGTCGGACCGCCGGCCGTCGATCGGCGTCTGATCGAGGCGGAAGTCGCCGGTGTGGACGATCGTGCCCAGCGGCGTGGTCACGGCCAGGGCCGCGGCGTCGACGATGCTGTGCGTGACGTGCAGCCCTTCCAGGCCGAACGGCCCGACCTGCCACGTCTCCCGCGGGCGGAACTCGTGCAGCGTCACCCCGCTTCCCAACCCGTGCTCGTGCAGCTTGTCGCGCAGCAGTCCGAGCGTGAACGGCGTGCCGTACACCGGCACGGAAAATTCCTTCAGCAGATACGGCAAGGCGCCGATGTGGTCTTCGTGCCCGTGCGTCAGCACCACGGCGCGCAAATGCTGCTTTTCGCGCAGATAGCTCAGGTCGGGAATGACGACGTCGATACCCAGCATCTCCTGTTCGGGAAACATCAGCCCGCAGTCGATGGCGATCGCCGCCACGTCGTCCGCGTCGGGCGGACAATACTCGACCAGCATCAGGTTGAGCCCGATTTCGCCCAGGCCCCCCAGCGGCACAATGCGGAGCATGCCGTCATTCATGGTCCGATCCCCCGCCGGCTCCGGGAGCAACCGGCGCCCGACGCTGGCCCGCGGTCGTGCAGGGCGCGTCGGTTTCGAGCGGCGCGGCAATCGCCGCCTCCACCTCGGCGAGCAGCGCGGCGCGGGCGGCTTTGCGCGAGCCGGCGCCGCGGACCGCAATCGGCGCGCCGACCACCACTTCGATTTCCCCGCTGCGCACCTTCCAGTCCCCGGGCGGCAGCACCGCGTGGCTGCCGTTGATGGTCAACGGCACGACCGGCGCGCCCGCTTCGACCGCGGCCATGAATCCGCCCGGCCTGAACGGAAGCAGCCGCCCGTCCAGGCTGCGCGTCCCTTCGGGGAAGAAGACCACCGAGATACCCGCGGCCAGCAGTTCCCGGACCTTGCGCAGCGTGGCGACGGCTTGCGTGCGGCTGTCGCGGTCCACCAGGATTTGATGCGTACGCGCCATGCACGTACCCAGGATCGGCACTTTGCGCAGTTCGTGTTTGGCGACCCAGCGCAGGGGAAACGCCTGCAGGGCCGCCATCAGCGTCAGGATGTCGAACTGGCTGCGGTGGTTGGACATGAAGACGTACGCGCGTCCGGGCTCCAGCCGATCGAGGCCGCGCACGCGCACCGAGACCCGGCACGCCCACAGGTTGCCTTTCGCCCAATAGCGGATCAGGCGGTCGGCCCGTTCCGCGTACGGGTCGAGAAACGACACGAGACAAATGGGGAGTCCCCAGAACACGGTGTGCAGGACGACGAAGCCCATGCGCACCACGGCAAGAACCACCACAGCCGGCCCCTCTTCCCTCCCAACGACGTTGCGTCATTATAGGTTCTTGTCGAAGTCACCGTCAACGTTGTTGATTTTCCGCCATGCGCGCCTATGATCGGCTCGGGTTGGCAGCCGGCCGGAGGAGGTGGCGCATGATCGTGGAGTGTCCAGCCTGCCATACGCGATACCGCACCCAGGTCCTGGGCGCGGTTGATGAAACGACGTTTTTCGAATGTACCCGGGCACAGTGCGGGCACGTATTCCGATCGGCCCCGCCCACGGTGCAGGTCGGCCTGTTCTCCGAAGCCCGAGCTGACGACCCGCCGGTAACGGGCGAGAAGTCCTCCGCCGCGGTACAGAAGACGCCGGATTTTGACCCTGCGGCCGACGGGCAACCGAACGGGACGGAGCGCACGACGAAACCCCGTGGCAGGAACGGGAAGCGCAGCAACGGGGCCGCGGACGACGCCCCATCCTTGTTTGCACGCGCTTCCTCGCAACCCGCCTCTTTGCAACGTGGAGCGGTTGCGCAGAACGGCGCCGCGGGCGGGGTGTCCAAGACACAGCCGGAGACACATGCGGGGAACGGCCATGCCGGCGCTATCGGGAAGAGACCGGAAGCCGCGACGCTTCCCGCCGGATCACGGCCCCGGGTGCCACCTGATCCGGCGTCCGACGAACGCCCGATGTCGTATCGGTTCGTCATCGGGTTGATCGCCGCGGTCACGGCCGGGTGGATGGTCGTCTCGTCGATCGCAGTCTCGAATATCGCCGAGACCGCCGCAGTCGTCTCCCGCCTCCCGCTGCTCGGCCCACTGCTGGATGCCGAGCAACCATCGGCGCGTCACGTCGCGCTCACGAGAATGCGGGGGAACTTCTGGCGCACCAAGGACGGCCACCGCGTGTTCGCGATTGCCGGTACCGCCATGAACGAGGCGGACGCCGCGGCGCAGCGCATCCAGATTCAGGGTCGCCTGTTGGACGCGAACGGCCGTGTGCTGGAACAGCGAGTGATCGACTGCGGCACGGACACCGCGCCCGAGGTGCTGGAAAGCCTCAGTCTGCGCGAGGTACGCATCCTGCAAAGTCTGGCGCCGCCGAAACGCTTCACGGTTCCGGCCGGGCGGGGCGTCGGATTTCTGATGACGTTTCTCGAACCGCCCGATCGGGTGGCCGAGTTCAGCGGGCGGGTCGTAGCCACCCGGTTCGGGCGTTCGTAGGAAATGGAGGGGGATTACTTGGGGAATTACATACAAGAGGATCCGAATGGTCAAAGGGCCGGATGTAGGGGAGAGGGCGAAGGCCGAGGTGACGGCGGGGTTCGTTTCGACCTTTCGACACCCTTCGACAGGCTCAGGGACCAAGCTCAAGGCGACGCGGGCTCAACGAATTGAGGGGGGAGGCGGGGAAGGTCCTTGAGCCTGTCGAAAGGCCGGGGGCGGGGGCAGCGCAGGCTCAGGGAGCGATCTCAACGGGCTGGGTCGTTACTTGTCGCCGGCCTCTTTGTCGGGCGTGACGTCGATCTCGTCCGAGGTCTTGACCGCCTTGCGGAAACTGCGGATGCCCTTGCCCAACCCCTCGCCGATCTCCGGGAGTTTCCGCGCCCCGAAAATGACCAGCACGATTACGAGGATGATGGCAAGCTCGCCCACGCCGAGACCGAACATAGCGGCCCGACTATAAGCGCCTCCGCCCCCGCGGGCAAGCCGCAGTTTCCTTGCGGCTGTGCCTGCCGACCGGTAGGATGCGCCGAATGTCCCTCGCCGTCGCCCTCCCCCTGCGCCCGGCCCAGCAGCGCGATCCCCTACTGATCTTCCTCATCGTTTCGCTGCTCGTCCATCTGCTCCTCCTGCTCTTGTGGCCGCACGTCAAACGGGCGGAGCCCCCGCTCGAACAACTGACCGAAGTGGAATTGCTGCCGCCCGAACCCCTGAGCCCCCCGCAGATCGCGCAAGCCCCGCCGCGAGTCCCCGAACCCCCGCCCGAACCGAAAAAAGAAGAAGAGCCGAAGCCCATCCCGGAAGTGCCGAACCAGCAAATCGTCAGCGTCCCGGACGAGGTCAACGACCGGATTCCCGACGCGACCCGCTTTCTGAGCGACCGGAATACCGCGGTCGAAGAAGAACAGGTCGCGGTCGGCACGCCACTTTCCACCCCGCCGCAGGAGCGCCAACCCACGCCCGACGAGGCCAGCCCCGACGCCCCACAGGCGGAACGCCCCGCCCGACCCACCCCGCGGACGCCGGCCGAACGACCCCGACCGCGGCAACGTCCCAAACCCCAGCTTTTCGCGCGCCAGGACGACCTGCTGTCCGAGGGCTGGCTTTCGAACGACGGCGACGCCCGAAAGGAACAGGCCGAGCGCAGCCCGCCCACCGGCAACGAACTGTTGGCCATGGCCCCGCCGCCGGCACGTGAAAACTATCTGACCATGCCCGGTCCGCGCGGAACGCTCGATCATCTGCCCGACGTGCGCAAGGGTAATCTCACCTTTCTGAATACCAAGGCGAGCCGTTTCGCCCCGTTCGTGCGCCGCGTGGCACAGCGTGTCTTCCAGCATCTCTTGATCCGCCAGCGCCGCAACCTCCAGGTCGACGACGTCGTCGCCGCGCGCCACCCCGTGCAGATTCAGGCCAAACTCAGCGAGCAGGGCGCCCTGCTCGGCATTACCCTGCACACGCGGTCGGGCAGCTACGCCGTGGATGAGAGCCTGCTCGACGCATGCCAACAGGGCGCCTGGGACGAGAACCCGCCGCCCGAAGCCAAGGCCGACGACGGTAACTACTACTTCATCTTCCGCTCGCGCATAAACGCGCGTGTCGATGCCGGCGGCCTGCGCGCCATCCTGACCTACCTGGAAGTCGGCTTGGTCTAGGGGAGAAACCGTCAAGCGCGACCGGCCTGTATGAAACTCGGGGACCGTCGGTTAGAATTATCGGGACGAGGGACGGAGAGGAGATTACATGTCTGAATTCGAAATCGCGACACTTGCATCCCAAGAGGCTACGCTGGCCTACCAACAGGCTGCACTTCAGATCAGCCGTACCAGCGTTACGGCCATCTATGTACAGGCCGCGGTCACTGCGGCTGGGGTCCTGATTCATGGCTTCCTGATCGCTTGGGGACTTCGCCTCATGCGCCGAAGCGCCGATCATCGGGACGATCAGCATAAGGAAACGCTGGCCGCGCTCGGCGATCAGCATAAAGCAACGATGGCCGCGCTCGAGTTGGAACGCCGCGCTCTGGAAACGCTCATCGAACGCACCGCACCACCCGAATCGTAGAGGTGCGCCCGACCGATGACGGAACTGCGGGACTATCAGCGGGAATTGTCGGGGCGCGTCAAGACGGCGCTCGCTCCCGACGGGGTGCGGGTGATGATGCAACTGCCTACCGGCGGCGGCAAAACCGTCATCGCCGCCCACCTCCTGAGCGACTGGCTTCGGGACGGACGCAAAGCCGTCTGGCTCACCCACCGCAAAGAACTGGCCGAACAGACGCGCGCCATGCTGGCCGATGCCCACATATCGGCCATGACCGACATTCGCTGGAATCCCGGCACCGATGCGCCGGCCATGAGCCACGGCGTCGTGATTCTGATGGCACAGACAGTGAGCCGGCGGACGGCTCGCAGGAGCGTGTAGGACGGATACACCGGGGATGATTTGCTTGTGATCGATGAAGCGCACCACGCCACGGCCGACGGATGGGCTCGGGCCATGCAGCAATGGCCGGGTCGGATCATCGGCATGACGGCTACGCCTTGGCGGCTGTCGAAAAAGGAAGGCTTCGATCACCTGTTCAGCGAATTGGTATGCGGACCGCAAACATCCGAATTACAGGCCGAACGTTGGCTGTGCGAAGCGCAGGTGCGGATACCTCCACCCGATGGGCGCATTCTCGGAGGGGAAATTGATCGCACCGGAGAGTACACCGAATCCGGCATCGAGCGGGCGAACCAGAACCGGCGCGACGTGATGACGGCGCAAGCCCTGCTGTTCTGGCAAAAACATGCCCAACACCGGCAAACCATCATCTACGCTGTCTCGGTTGACCATGCCAACAACTTGGCCGCGGTATTCAACGACGCAGGCATACCCGCCGGGGTGATGCTTGGAGATACTCCAGCTATAGAACGCGACAAACTCATAGTCGATTTCAAAGACGGGAAGCTCAAAATCCTGGTGAACGTCGCCGTCGCAACCGAAGGGTTCGACCTTCCCGACGCGGGTTGCGTCGTTCTCGCCCGACCTACCAAAAGTCTGGCGCTGTATTTGCAGATGGCCGGTCGAGGATTACGCCCGAAGAATGACGATAGCAATTGTACGCTTCTCGATCTGGCGGGAAACTCGCTCGGGCTCGGCCTGCCAGAAGATAACAGAGCATGGTCACTAGCGCCACGAAGCGAACCGTCGGACGGTGACGCCCCGGTGATGTGGTGTCCGCATTGCGGCGCGGTTTCCGCGGCTGCCAGTCATACTTGCGCGGCGTGTGGCGCCGAGTTTGGAAAAGATTGCAGCCGTTGTGGCAAATGGCGAGCCTGGGAACGATGGAGCTTGGAAACACACTGTGGTGGCATGCATGAGCTGGTTTGCGACTTCTGCCACCGAGATGCTCATATTCAAGCCCATCTGCCTGTTCCTGAACACATACAGATATTATCGGGGGAGAATGTTATGGAACCGGACACTTCGTCAATAAACCATAGTGAACTTGAGGATGAGCAAGATAAACTGGATTTGGAATTGGCCTTAGTTCTTAAGAAGATACTTGAGGACGAGCGACGGCGGATTACCGGCGATGCCGAAGATCGACGGCAGGCGCTCCATCTCTTGATCATAACGCGAGAGGCACAGTTGGACGATGTAGAGGAAATGGACAAATTGTTTGCGGAGTACTTGGACACCCTTCCTGACGATCAACGGCCCAGAAGCGGCCTGGAGCGTAGCTATCGGCAAGTCGAATGGCATACAAATCTCAAAAAAGAGCTTGCCGATTTGAAAGAGGAAGTCTCCGACCTAAAACCTCCGCCGGTCGATAAACAAGTGATATTTGCCAACGCGGAAGAAAGATTGTTGAATATCCTGCGATCAGAAGCCGAGACCGTTGGTCTATTTCCAGACGATCCAGACGACTCAACCTTTCCAGACGCCGGAACGTCAGAAAAGCAGCGAAGGAGGGTCGACTGGAAGAAGTTGTATGAAGATCTGCCAATCCGCTTCTCTGCGACCATGTTGGTTGAACGTAGCGGTAAACCGATTGAACAGGTCTATGCCGCCGTCTCTCGTTGGAAGGGGGAAGGGCTCATCAGCAAGACGGATGACGGCTATCGAAAAATCGATCCGTCGATCTTCCGTTCATAATCTTTTAGCGTAAGACTTTTAGTGTAGCGGCGAGACGGACCGCACAGATAAGTGAGAGCGTTCCAGGGGAAGCCTGAGTATGTCGACCGAATTGATTATCGTGTTGGTGTCCATAGTCGCCGGCGGAGTCGTCCTGGGATGGATGATCGTAGCCGGCTTTCACGAGCTTCGGGTGGAGGTGAGAGCCATGAACGCCAACAGGCAAAACTCGAAGGGCTTCTGGAAGGGCTGCGCGAGGCCATGACCGGGCGGAAAGCCGCGTGACGCTTGCAAAGGAATTCCCTCCTACACGATCCCGCATTCGTCCGCCCCGTAGGTCGGATTAGCCGAAGGCGTCATCCGACATCCGACGCGCACCTCCCTCTGTGTCGGATTACGCTCCGCTAATCCGACCTACCGGAAGCCGAACTTGGCGCGGGGATGGCGGGAGAGATCATCAAGTATCTAATTCCCCTTGCAAAGCCCCGGACCGGCTGGTAGCTTCGCCTCGGTCAGAATTTTGCCGTCCGCCAACCCGCCGTGGGGCCGTAGCTCAGTTGGGAGAGCGCTAGAATCGCACTCTAGAGGTCGTGGGTTCAAATCCCATCGGCTCCACTTCCCTTCTTTCCTCCATCTTTCTCGAACACATCGGGACGTCGTCCATCTTCTCCGCGGCGGGTCGTCCGTGGTACGTACCCGTGTGTCCGAACCCCATACCCAGAAGGAGGCCCGCCCGATGGCGATCAAACATCCGTCGCTCGACGACCTTGCGGACATTGCCGAGGATTTTCGGCTCAACTTGACAGAGGATGACCTGGAATCGTTCCAGGGTCTCATGTCGGGGATGGTGGAATCCTACGCCCGGCTGGACGAATTGACCGAACCGAGCCTGCCGGTCGCCTATCCGCGCACCCCGGGCGCCCGGTCCGAACCCGAAGACAACCCGCTCGGCGCCTGGTACTGGCGCACGGACATCAAGGGCGCGGAGACCGGCCCGCTGGCCGGCAAGACCCTCGCCATCAAGGACAACGTGTGCGTCGCCGGCGTGCCGATGATGAACGGCAGCGCCATTCTGGAGGGCTATACGCCCGAAATCGACGCGACGATCGTCACGCGCATTCTGGACGCCGGCGGGCGCATTCTCGGCAAGGCGGTATGCGAGAACCTGTGCTTTTCCGGCGGCAGCCACACCTGTGCGACCGGCCCGGTGCGCAATCCCCACGACCCCAGCCGGACCACGGGCGGCTCGTCGAGCGGCAGTGGCGCACTGGTCGCCGCCGGCGCGGTGGACATGGCGATCGGCGGGGATCAGGGCGGCTCGATCCGCATGCCTGCGAGCTGGTGCGGCATCTACGGCCACAAACCGACGTATGGGCTGGTGCCATACACCGGCATCATGCCGATCGAACTCACGCTGGACCACACCGGCCCGATGGCGCGCACCGTGCACGACACCGCGCTGTTGTTGGAGGTGCTGGCCGGGCCGGACGGACTGGACCCGCGCCAACGGGCCGGGCTCGAAGGCGAGGCGTACACCCGGGCGTTGAACGGCGACGTGGCCGGGTTGCGGCTCGGCATCGTGCAGGAAGGGTTCGGCTGGGACGAGTCGGAGGCCGACGTGGACGCCAGCGTCGAAGACGCCGCGCACGCCTTCGAGAAGCTGGGCGCCACGGTCGAGACGATCTCCCTACCGTGGCACCGCGACGGCCGCCACGTCTGGACCAGCATTGCGACCGAGGGGCCGACGCGGCTCATGATCGAGGGCGCCGGCATGGGCACGAACTGGAAGGGCCACTATACGACCAGCCTGCTCGACGCCGCGGCACGTGGCCGGCTGACGCGCGCCGACGACCTGTCCGAGACCGTCAAGATGGTGATGATGATGGGACGCTACATGCAGGAGCGCTACCACGGCCGCTATTACGCCAAGGCGCAGAATCTGGCCCGCGCCCTGGCCGCGGCCTACGACCGTGCCTTGCAGGAGTGCGACCTGCTCGTCATGCCGACACTCCCCATGAAGGCGACGAAGATTCCCGGACCGGACGCCGAGCGGGAAGAAATCGTAGCCCGCGCCCTCGAAATGCTGGCGAACACCTGCCCGTTCGACGTAACCGGCCACCCCGCCATCACGCTACCTTGCGCGGTGTCCGAGGGGCTGCCGGTCGGCATGATGCTCGTCGGCCGGCAGGCGGACGACGCGACCGTACTGCGCGCCGCGGATGCGTTCGAGAAAAACGTCTTCGCCGCGCCCGCCCCGCCCCAGTAATCAATTCGACGAAACAAGCCCCTCTCCCCCTGGGAGAGGGGTTGGGGTGAGGGCGCCCGCCGTTCGGCTACTCGTTGGCTGGGTCTTCTTCGGGATTCACGTAGTGCACGATGAACGGGCCGTCGGAACTCACCTGAATGACGGTCTCGCCTTCGGTCCAGCCGTAGTGCTTCACCTCGGCGTCGATGGAGATGAACGAGCCGGCCGTCAGCGCCATCACGTCGTCCTTGTCCGCGGTTTCGCCCGTTCCCATGTGCAGCGTCCCGCTGACGGTGGTGATGGTTTCCGCCTTCGGGTGCCAGTGGTGCGGCACCGGATAGGCGTCCGGCATCTTCAGCCGGAACGTGAACGGCCCTTCCCGGGTCGGATCGCCGGCCAGCACGGCGAGCTTCGCCCCCGGCGGGAGCTTGCCCGGTTCGTCCATCCACTGCATCGTGTCCGGCGTGTACGCCGCGTAACCGACCGGGCTTTCATGCTCGTCCGCAACCGCGCCCCTCACTCCGAACCCCGCGGCCAGACCGGCACAGAACACGAAAAATAACGCTCTCCTCATAACCGAATCCTTCCTATCCGGGGTGTTCGTCGTAGGGGCGACGCATGCGTCGCCCTATGGAGCCGTGTCCTTTGGGCGGTGCTCCTCCGAGATTCTCCTGCTCCAGCGCGTGCCCATCACACCCGCGGCAGCGGCGGCTCCGCGATCTTCAACAGTTGCTTGCCCACGTTCTTGCCCTCGAACAGCCGCAAGAACGTGCGCGGCGCATTCTCGAACCCCTCCTGGACATCTTCCTGAAACGTCAGCTTGCCGCCGGTGATCCAGCCGGTGATCTCTTGGGCCGCGGCCGCGAACCGGTCGGCGTAGTCGATCACGATGAAGCCCTCCATGCGCGCCCGCTGGATCACCAGATTCAGGTAGTTCTTCGGCCCCGGGGGAGGCTCGGTCGCGTTGTAGCGCGAGATCCCGCCGCACAACACGACGCGCGCGTTCTGTGCGATGTGGGCCAGGGCCGCGTCCAGAACGTCGCCGCCCACGTTGTCGAAATAGAGGTCGATCCCGTCGGGACACAACTCCCGGAGCCGTGCGTCCACGTCTTCCGACTTGTAGTCGATCGCCGCGTCGTAATGCGCCTCGCGCGTCAGCCAGCCGCATTTTTCCGGGCCGCCGGCAATCCCGATCACGCGACAGCCTTTGAGCTTGGCGATCTGCCCCGCGACCGAGCCGGTCGCACCCGCGGCGCCCGACACGACACAGGTATCGCCCTCGTTCGGCCGGCCGACGTCCAGAATGCCGAAATAGGCGGTCAGCCCGGTCACGCCCAGAACGCCCAGCGGCCACGTCAGCGAGGCATCCGCAGGAATCTTGGTCGGCGGCATCAGGCCGCCCCGCTCGCTGGCCGCGGCGTACTCCTGCCAGCCGAACCCGCCGGCCACGCACTCGCCGGGCCGAAATTTCGGGTTCCGCGATTCGACCACCTGCCCGACGCTCAGCGCGCGCATCACCTCGCCGATCCCGACCGGCGGAACGTAACTCTTGCGGTCTTCGATCCAACCGCGCATGGCCGGCTCGAACGCCAGATACAGATTGCGGACCAGGAACTGGCCGTCGTCGAGGCCGGGCACCTCGGCCTCGTGGTAGGCGAAGTCCGACTCCTTGACCATGCCGTGCGGCCGGCAGGCGAGTCGCCATTGCCGATTCAGCGTCTGACTCATGGGCATCCACTCCTTTGTAACGCAGGGTGTTGGGCGGGCGGCAGTATAGCAGCGTGGCGCGGCGTGCGCCTACGCCGCCCCTTCGTTGATCCTGCCTCGGTTTATCCGTAGCCTTTCGGTCACGGCGGGGACCCCCCACCGGCTCGACTGCGGGCTGACGCCCTTGTCTCGCCGACTCCCCCTCAAGGGGGGAGTGATAAAGGCGCCCTGCGGGCGGCTTGGTTAGATTGATACGTCAGAGCAAACTTTCGGAAGCAATGTCGGTGTTTTTCTTCCTCATCACTCCCCCCTTGAGGGGGAGTCGCAGCCGCCAAGCCGTCAGGCGCCGGCGGCTGCGGTGGGGGTCCCCGCCGGTATCTTAACCCAACGCTTCACCCCGACCGTTGTTCCATCCCTATCCCGCGGTTATATTGCCGCACCGAGGAAAGGCGACCGGCCGGTCGCCCCTACGATTCAACGCAAACCGAGGAGGAATCGCACATGCCCGGTAAATTCTGCGTCTCGCTGACCCATTCCAAAGACGACACCGACAAGGCGACCGTCGCCTTCGTGATCGCCAACGCCGCACTCGGCTCGGATCAGGAAACCCTGGTCTTCCTGAGCACCGAGGGCGTCCGGCTGGCTATCGCCGGCTATGCGGACGACATCCACGAAGACGGCTTCGCCCCGCTCAAGGACCTGATGACCAACTTCGCCGAAGCCGGCGGCACCATCTACGTCTGTTCGCCCTGCTTCAAGAAACGCGGCCTGGACGAGAACGCGCTCGTGCCCGGCGCCAAGATCGTCGGCGGCGCCAAACTCGTCGAATTCCTCGCCGGCGGCACCCCCAGCGTCTCGTACTAGCCTCTCATCCTCCATCCCCTCTCTTCACGGGAGAGGGCTGGAGCCTGTCCCGGACGTGATCCGGGGGAGAGGGTCTTCCGGCATTCCCCCGAACTCCCACACCTCCCGAAACCGCAAGATCACTCCCTTCAAACCGAAACGTTCCATGCCCGCTCAACACCCCTACCAACCAGCGGACAGCTTCGACGGTGGCGACCTCGACTGCGGCAACGGGCTCCTGCTGCTCATCCGCAAGCACATCGACCCGCTGACGCCCGGCCAGTTGCTCGAAATCCTGTCCACCGAAGCATCGGTCGTCGAAGACCTGCCCGCGTGGTGTCGGCTGACCGGCAACGACCTCGTGTCCCACGTCCAACAGGGAACCCAGAACAGCTTCCTCGTCTCCAAAGGACCGGCCTCCCTGCCGACGGAACCGCCCGAGGCCGCCGAACCTGCCCCGCCCGCGAGCAAGAAGAAACGCCGCGGCAAGGGCCGTTCCCGCGAAAAAGAATACGCGCCCATCACTCAACCCATTGCAGAAGTCGTCATTCCCGACCGACTCCCGGACCCGCAACCCGCGGCGCCCATCGCCCCGCTGTCCGTGATGGGCGTCGGAAGCTGGCCGCGGCCGGCGTGGCTGTTGCGTGCGCTCAACGATCATCTCGAAGGTCGCCTGTCGGACGACGAATTCTCCCAGACCGCGGACGATGCGATCCGTCTGACCGTGGCCGCGCAGCAGCGCGCCGACGTCGACGTGTTCACTGACGGTGAACAGCGCCGCGACAACTACGCCAGCTTCGTCGGCGGCCTGTTGGACAACTGCCAGTTGATTCCGATCACCGACCTGCTGCCCTACGTGGATGACCCGGAAGAATTCGAGCGCGAACTGCGCGCCCTGGACGTGCCGGCCGGCAAGGTGCGACATCCCGCGGTGTTCGGCCCGCTGGGCCGGAGCCGCCCGCTGACCGTGCACGAAGCCGCGTTTCTCGCCGAATTGACGGATGCGCCCATCAAGGTCGCCCTACCCGGCCCGTACCTGCTGACGCGTACGATGTGGATGGAGTGCATCTCGGACCGCGCCTACGACACGCGCGAAGCACTGGCCGAAGACGTCGTCCGCGTCCTGCACGAAGAACTGCATTTCCTGCTGGCCGCGGGCGTCAGCCTCGTCCAGTTGGACGAGCCCGTCTTGACCGAAGTGGTGTTCGGCGGCACGTCCAACAACCGCACCTTCATGTGCGGCGCGCTGGGCGAAAAACGCGAAGCCGACGAGGAACTGGCGTTCGCCGAATCGCTCATCAACCGCGTCGTCGCCGGCCTGCCGCGAGGCCGCCTGGCGCTGCACGTCTGCCGCGGCAACTGGACGCCCGACGAAAGCGTCGCCCTGGCCGGCGACTATCGCCCCCTCTTGCCCCTGTTGCACGCCGTCCGGGTCGGTACCCTGCTCCTGGAAACGTGCACCCCGCGCGCCGGCGACGAAGCCGTCCTCCGCGACCTTCCGGCCGACCGGCGCATCGGCGTCGGCGTGGTCAATCAGAAAACGCCGACCGTCGAGCCGGTCGAACGGGTCGTCGCCAAGGCAGAAAAAGCCATAGTCTTGTTCGGCGCCGACCGCTTGCTCCTCACCCCGGACTGCGGCTTCGCCACCTTCGCCGACAACCCCATCGCCTCTGCCTCCCTCGCCGAACGGAAACTCGCCGCCATCGCCCAGGCCGCCGCCATCCTCCGCCGGCGCCACGGCCTCGGCTGAATCTGCCGGCGCGCTTGGTTCCCCGACAAGCAGTTCGGCCTCGCCAAATCGAGCGCAATGGAGAATATAGTAAGGCATCTCGAAATCGTGCTTACGCCTTTTCCTCATCCCCTCTCCCCTGGCGGGAGAGGGTTGGGGAGAGGGGGAAGGCGGAGCGCCATCTTCAGGACGGGCGTTCCTCGCGGATGAAAGCGTATCCTTCTGGATTTCTGCTTCTGCAGGAATGATGGAAAAAAGAAAATACGGAGGAAACCATGTCTCGCATACCAACGAACAGAGTCGCTGCGCATCCCGGTTCCCTGTTGCTCGAACAGATCAAGGAGATGGGCCTGACCGTGAATGTCGTTGCCCGAGACGTCGACCTGCCGGCGACCCGGCTACACGAAATCGTTCATGGACGCCGCGGTGTGAGCGCGGAAACGGCAATCGCGCTGGGGGCGTACTTCGGACAGACCCCGGAATTCTGGATGAACGCGCAAAAGGCGTATGAGTTGACGAAAGAATTGGTCAAGAACGGCGAAAACATTCGTGGGCGGATTCGCCGGCGAGCCGCGGCCTGAGCACAAACGTAACTGGACCCACAAATTCTTCAGTACCTAATGAATATCCGACTGTTCCCCAAACGCTGACTTGCTCCCGCCGCC
The DNA here is from genome assembly GCA_965200125.1 of uncultured Binatia bacterium (SeqCode). Lineage (GTDB taxonomy): Bacteria > Desulfobacterota > Binatia > Bin18 > Bin18 > Bin18. The sequence goes on from OZ241332.1 coordinate 1,483,970, forward strand.
ATCCTCCAAGCCGCCTATGTCCTCCGCCGGCGCCACGGCCTCGGCTGAGTCCGCAAAAAAGCCCCTGTCGTGAGACAGAGGCTTTTTGCCGGTGGACGACCTTGGGACACCGAGCCCGCGCGAAGGGTCGATTTGCTTGCGAAAACCGGCCACTTCTCGATTTGCTATGTTTGCTCTATTAGAGATTTCCAGACGACTCGGCAAGAGGGGATTCTTTGCATGAAGACGATTTTCGGACTCGACATCGGAACGACCTCCATCGGGTTTGCCGTCATCGAACACGATGACGAAGGGCAAGGACGCATCCGACGGCTCGGCGTGCGCATTTTTCCCGAAGCGCGCGACCCGAAAGGCATTCCCCTGAATCAGCAACGCCGGCAGGCGCGTATGCGTCGGCGGCAGTTGCGCCGCGGCCGCCAGCGGCGGCGCGACATCGGCGCGGTCCTCCGCGAAGCCGGCTTCCTTCCCGCGTTCGACGCTTCGCCGCAGTCGGAGTGGCACGCACTGATGAAGCGCGACCCCTACGATTTGCGGGCTCGCGGACTGGACGAAGCGGAGACCCTCACCCCCTACGAGTTCGGACGCGCCCTCTATCACCTCGCCAAGCGCCGGCATTTCAAGGCCAGAGACCTCGAAGAGGACGAGGGTTCTTCGGAGCGAAAAGACGGGGATGAGGAAAGCGCCGAGGAAAAGGAAGCCAAGAGTGAACGGGACAAGACGCGACAAGCATTGATCGCAGAGAAGAAGAAAGACCCGAACGTCACGCTCGGGGCGTGGTTGTCGAAGCGGGGACCGCACGAGCGCAAACGCGGCGTCCATGCGACGCGGGCCGATGTCGAAGAAGAGTTCGAGCAACTGTGGAAGGGACAGGCCGGACGCCACGAAACCTTGCAGGATCCCGACTTCAAGAACGCGGTCCATGCAGCGGTCTTTACGCAACGGCCGGTCTTCTGGCGCAAGAGTACGCTGGGCGAATGTCGATTCATGCCTGGCAAGGAACTCTGCCCCAAAGGCGCGTGGCTATCTCAGCAACGGCGGATGCTCGAAAAATTGAACAACCTGGAAGTAGTGGTCGGAGAAAGCCGTCCGCTGAACAAGGATGAACGCGAGAAGATTCTCGAGAAGTTGCAAACCCAGGCGTCCATGACGTGGGGCGGCGTTCGTAGCGCGCTCAAGCCTCTGTACAAGGCTCGCGGAGAGTCGGGAGCGGAAAAGCGCCTGAAATTCAACCTGGAACTCGGCGGGGAGAAGAAGCTGATCGGCAATCCCCTCGAAGCACGACTGGCAAAGATTTTCGGTGACGCTTGGCAACAGCACCCGCACAAATGGGCCATTCGAGAGACGGTCCCGGCCCGTCTGTGGTCCGCAGATTATGAAGTGGGGACGCAGCGCGTCGTCATCTTGCCCCAGGCGAAGCGCGACGAGAATCGGAAGGCTGTGAGGCGCAGTTTCGTCGAGGACTTCGGCATGAGCACGGAACAGGCCGCTAAATTGACGGACATACCATTGCCGACCGGCTGGGAACCCTACTCCACCGAGGCGCTGCAGGCCATGCTGCCCCGTTTGGAAGCCGGCGAACGTTTCGGCGCCATCATCAACGGACCCGGGAAATGGGAGGAATGGCGCAACGAGACGTTTCCCGATCGGACGCGACCAACCGGCGAAGTCATCGATCGGCTCCCGAGCCCTGCGGACAAGGATGAACGCGAGCACATTGCCAAGCTCCGCAACCCCACGGTCGTGCGGACCCGCAACGAACTGCGCAAGGTCGTCAACAACCTCATCGACCTGTTCGGCAGACCTGACCTGATCCACGTGGAACTGGCCCGCGACGTCGGCAAGTCGAAACGCGAACGCGAAGAAATGCAGAATGGCATTCGTCGTCAAGAGCGGCGGCGCAATGCAGCGAAGAAGGATTTAGAGGAAAAAGGGATTATCCAACCGTCACGCGACGACGTCGAAAAATGGCTGCTCTGGAAGGAGAGCCAGGAGCGCTGCCCCTACACCGGCGACCATATCGGCTTCGCCGCCCTGTTCCAGGAAAACGAGTTCGAGGTAGAGCACATCTGGCCGCGGTCCCGGTCCTTGGATGACAGTTTCCGAAACAAGACGCTCTGCCGGAAGGACGAAAATCTGAAGAAGAACAACCGGACGCCGTTCGAGTATATGGGACACGACACCGACCGGTGGGCAGCGGTCGAAGCCCGCCTGCAAAAAATGCGGGCGCCGCGCGGCAGCGGCGAGGGAATGCCGCTCGGAAAAATCAAGCGGTTTCTGGCGCGTTCCATGCCCGACGGCTTCACCAATCGCCAACTCAACGACACGGGATATGCCGCGCGGGAGGCCGTTGCGTTTCTGGAACGTCTGTGGCCTGACGTTGGGCCACAAGCCCCGGAGAAGACGGTGCAGGCCGTCACCGGGCGGGTCACCGCCCAACTTCGCAAACTCTGGAAACTGAACAACATTCTGGGTGGCGACGGCGAGAAAACCCGATCCGACCACCGTCACCACGCCATCGACGCGCTGGTGGTCGCCTGCGCGCGTCCCGGCATGACACAACGGCTGGCTCGTTACTGGCAGGACAAGGAGAGGCGCGATGTTCAGCGCCCTATCCTGCGACCGCCTTGGGAAACGATCCGCGCCGACGCGGAACGAGCCGTCGCCGATATCGTCGTCTCCCATCGCGTACGCAAGAAAATCTCCGGTCAGCTACACAAGGAAACGACCTACGGGGATACGAAAACGGACGTGACCACTAGATCCATCACCTATCGTCAGTTCGTGACCCGCAAGAGAGTCGAGGAACTGAGCAAGAGCGAGTTGGCTAAAGTTCCCGAGAAAGACGACGAGGGAATCCGTGACGACAACGTAAGGAAGACCGTCGTTAGGTGGGTCAAGGCTCATGGCGGCGATCCGAAGAAAGCGTTTCAAACCTACCCGAAATGTAGCCCGAACGGTCCCGAAATTCGCAAAGTCCGTCTTCTAATAAAGCAGCAGAAGGGTCTCATGGCCCAGGTGGCGACTGGCTACGCCGACTTAGGCAATAACCATCATATTGCTATATTTCGTCTTCCAAACGGTAAGGTCGCCTTTGATGTGGTCAGCTTATTTGAGGCATCTCGGCGACTAGCGAAGCGCGAACCGGTTGTGCAACGTGAGCGCGGCGAGGGTGGTCAATTCATCATGTCGCTGTCGCCCGGCGACACCTTGTATTTTCCGGGCGGGGACAACGCCGGCAAATGGATTGTCCAGGGCGTTTGGGGAAGTGGACGAGTTGTAATTCAAAATCACATCGATGCAGTTGGTTCGACTGTCTGGCGACCGAATACAAATTCAATCGTCAAGCAGGGCGCAAAGAAGTTCTCCATCGATCCGATAGGCCGCGTACGCCCGGCCAATGACTGAATAAAGCTATGATTCGCAAAACCCTGGAATTTTCCACGCCGGGAACCCGTCTTTCCGTTTCCCACCGGCAACTCGTCATCGACCGTCCCGACCAACCGAAGGTGACGCGGCCCATAGAGGACTTGGGCGTGGTGATCGTGGACGACGTCCGCGCCACGTACACGCAATCGGTCTTTCTGGAACTGCTCGACGCCGGGGCGACCGTCCTGGTTTCGGGCCGCAACCATCTTCCTGTCGGCATCATGCTGCCGCTCGACGCCCATCACGTTCAGACGGAACGTCATCGCGCCCAGATTGCCGCAAAAGAACCGGCGAAAAAGCGAGTCTGGCAAGCACTCATCCGGGCAAAAATCGCGCAGCAAGCAGCGGTGTTGACTCATTTTACGGGCGGACACGCCGGGCTGGCCCACATGGCGGGGCGAGTCCGGTCGGGCGACCCGGAGAACCTCGAAGCACAGGCGGCCCAACGCTACTGGCCGCGCTTGTTCGGCACGGTGTTTCGCCGCGACCGTGACGCCGACGGGGTGAATGCCCTGTTGAATTACGGCTACGCCGTCATTCGGGCCGCGGTGGCGCGAGCGATTGTCGCAGCCGGGCTGATCCCGTCGCTCGGCGTCTACCACAGAAACAGAAGTAATCCGTTCTGCCTGGCGGACGACTTGTTCGAACCGTATCGGCCGTATGTAGATTGGCGTGTCAAACTGCTGATGGGTGACGAGACGAACCCGCCCCCGGACCTGTCGCAAAGAGAAACCCGGGCCGCGCTTCTGTCCCTGTTCAACGAGACGGTTCAGGTCGAGGAACGCCGCCTGCCGCTCCTGTACGCGATTCAAGCCGGCGCGACTTCTCTCTGCCGTGCTCTGACGGGCGGCGACCGGAGCTTGGCGCTCCCGGAAGGCTTACCGCTGGAGTCGGAGTCCTTGGATGGCGACGAGGACGACTGATGGCGCGCCCGCGGCCCGTACCGCAAATTCCCTGGGGATGGCGATCCATGTGGGTCATCGCAATGTTCGATCTCCCCACCGATACGGCCAAGGCACGCAAAGCCTATGCCCGCTTTCGCAAGGAATTGTTGAACGACGGTTTCACCATGATGCAGTATTCCGTGTACGCACGGCATTGCGCGTCTATCGAGAACGCCAACGTGCACGTCACGCGCATGGCGGATCGGGTGCCGGCGGCGGGAGAGGTGCGTTTCCTGACCATCACCGACAAACAGTACGGTCGCATCAAAGTGTACGTCGGGAAAAAGCGGGAGCAGACGCCTCCCTCTCCCGCCCAACTGGAATTTTTCTAGTGGGCGGGAGAGAGAAAACGCTGTTTTTTCGCCCCCTTACGCGGCAGGTAAGATAGCAAATCGAGAAGTGGCCGCAATCCGCAGCGTCCGCGAGATCGACCTGCGACTGCTGGTGAAGATAGCAAATCGAGAAGTGGCCGCAATCCGCAGCCAGTCTTCTGTTGAGGTTGGGTCGGACAACAAGATAGCAAATCGAGAAGTGGCCGCAATCCGCAGCACAGTCACGTCCTTGTCATCGCCTCGCTGCAAGATAGCAAATCGAGAAGTGGCCGCAATCCGCAGCATGTATTACTCAATATAGAAAAGTGGCTGCAATCCGCAGCGCACCCTGCTGTTCTACCTGAGCCTTGAGAAAGATAGCAAATCGAGAAGTGGCCGCAATCCGCAGCAGAGCGCGAGGTAGACGCGATCCGTAGACAAAGATAGCAAATCGAGAAGTGGCCGCAATCCGCAGCGAAGGTCATCGTGCAGACGTTGGTGGATGTAAGATAGCAAATCGAGAAGTGGCCGCAATCCGCAGCCTGCCCGGCGGTCTGGCCTTCCTTCTCGGCAAGATAGCAAATCGAGAAGTGGCCGCAATCCGCAGCAGAGCGCGAGGTAGACGCGATCCGTAGACAAAGATAGCAAATCGAGAAGTGGCCGCAATCCGCAGCGTTCTCCGAGCGGTAGATACGTGCCCACAAAAGATAGCAAATCGAGAAGTGGCCGCAATCCGCAGCGAAGGTCATCGTGCAGACGTTGGTGGATGTAAGATAGCAAATCGAGAAGTGGCCGCAATCCGCAGCGAGCGGTACACGTGTCGCATCGGCACCGCGAAGATAGCAAATCGAGAAGTGGCCGCAATCCGCAGCAACAAACTGTGTTGTCACTCAATGTTATGCAAGATAGCAAATCGAGAAGTGGCCGCAATCCGCTCTCGTCGATCAGCGTGTACTCCGGCAGGCGGCCCGACAACTCCAGGCATTCGCGGCGAATGATCGGCACGCCGTCGCCGCGGCGGTCCATCAGACGAGTGCGGCCAACGCCGGACGGCGCAGGGCAGCGTGCCAACAGCGACACGACGAGTTCGTTCCGGTTCGACTGCCGCAGATGCAGGCTGTCCGGGGTGAGCGTATTCGTCAGCGCGCCCGGAACGTACAGTTCGAGACGGTCACCGAACATGTGCAGGCGGACGCGGGCACCGGCCAGCGAATAATCGCGGTGGGCCGCGGCGTTCACGATCGACTCGAAGACGGCCCGCTCGCTGAACTGCGGGCGTTCCTCCCGGACCGTGGTCTTCGTCGCCCGGACCAGCATGTTCCGCCGCACGAAGTGGAGCGCCTCGGCAATCTGCTCGTCGAGCGGCCCTCCGATGTCGCGCGCATCGGTCTGATAGTCGGCGTCGGTCCGCTCACCGGCGTAGCTCACGGCCTGAATGTAGGCGTGCGGAAGCCAGCGTTGGGGGTCCTGCGTACACAGCAGCACACCGGCGAGCGTCAACCGGGCGTTTTCGTCCACGTCGTCGGCGACGATACGGAGCTTGCGGAACGTGTTCTCGGACGCTTCGGAGGAATCCGAATTGCCGTCGTCAACGCCTCCGTCCAGGAAACGCCGCGTCAGCGAGGAGTGCAGGTCGGATATCGTGGTGGCGGGCACGACGGACTCGTCGAAATGGACGACTCGGGTCTGACTCCGTTCCTGGAACAGCCGCGCCAGGGCGTCCGGGGCCATCTCGCGCTTGGAACTGCCGATCCGGCGGAAGTACCCGCCGGGGCTTTTGTGGACGAACAGGCTGCGCGGAACGTCCACACGCAGCAGCGGGACGGACCGGCCTTCCTCGTTCTCCAATTCTGCCTTGAGGATGTCGGCGTCGAGCGCCGGCTTCACCGAATCGTTGCAGATTTCGCGGACCCAGGTTTCGACAGCATCGATGTCGTCGAGTGGAATCCCGTGAATCCGGCGGGTCCGGTCGTCCACGCCGAGGACCACCGTTCCGCCACGACTGTTGGCCAGGGCAGCCAATTCATCCGCAAGGTCCCACTGGTCCCGAGCCGTAACCCGGCCGCCGGACAACCGGACGGTTTTCAACTCCAACGTCGAGTCCTCGCCGAGTCGGATGCGGTATATCAGATTCATGGCGGCCATTACGTTCTCCGCCGACGCCTTCTTTTCCGTCTAATCTCCATTCCACTGCGTGCACTGCCAAGCAGGGCGTCTACGTCGGTCCGTGGATACCTCGAAAAACAGTAGGATTTTAAGATGCACAGAAAGGGTCTCAGATTGAAATGCTTCTTATTATGTCTCCGTAGTTCAACCCACATCGATCCCCGAGATTGTCGAAGGGTTTACAAACAAATGGATACCGTACGTAAGCTGGGATAAGTTCCAGGATTATCTTGTATGTCATTCCCTAAAGAAGAGTGCACTCCGCGGTCGGCGCGGTTACCGCTCCCGTACCAAGCAGAGCCGCGGGCGCAACGCTATTCCGTGAAGGTATAGTCCCGCACCACTTCGCCGACCTGGACACGATAACGTGAAAAGAACTCCTTGCGGCCTCGTTCCTGCGCCCGCCGGTGGTCCAGGTGGTCGCGCCATGCTTTAGCCGAGGCCATCGTCTCGAACTCCGCAACGGCAACCCCTTCTCCGTCCGCGGCCTGGAACTCTTTGATAGACACGAAGCCTGGTATGGTCCGGACGCGGTCGCGCATCTCCCGGGTCAGGGACGCTAAGGCATCCTGATCGGCGCCTTCCTTCAGTCGCGTGCGAAATATCACGACAACCATGTGTCCCTCCCGCATGGTGAGTGGATCGATCCGTCCCGGAGAATCCTCACAGTTCACGGCTACGGAGTCACGCCGCGGGCCCACCTCTACGCGTCAGGCGGGCGAAAACCAACGTGCCGAGGCCGCCGGCGACCGCGCCGAAAGCGAATAAAGAACGCAGCCCGACGTGATCCGAGAGGAGGCCGGCCAGGACCGGACCGAGTATCATGCCGATGCTGAGCGCCATGTTCAGGGCGCCCATCACCGCGCCCATGCCGCCCTGCTTGCCCTCCTCCGCAGCCAACGCCGTCAGCGCCGGCTGGGCCAGGGCACCCATGCTGCCGGCGAACGCACCGATGAGCAGCAGGTCCCAGAAATCGCGCGCGAACAGAATCGTAATGAATGCCGCGGAAGCCAGCCAGCCGCTCAGGACGATCAGCGTCCGTTTGCTGTAGCGGTCGGCCAAGCGACCGAACGGCACCTGGACCAGGCTGTTAACCAGCATGTAAACGGCCATTAGAATGCCGAGACGCGACCGGCTGATGCGCAGCACTTCGACCGCCAGCAGCGGCAGAAACGAGAACCACAGACCGATCTGAATCGCGGTCACCATGCGGTACACCGCGATGCCGCGCACGCCCGGCCGGCAGATGAGTTCCCGGTAAGACACTGGGGGCGGCCCGGCTCCACGCTCGGCGCGCCGCTCATCCAGGAAGAGGAGGGTGATCACGAAGGCCGCGCAGTTCAATCCGCCCATCAGATAAAAGCAGGTCATCATGCCGTACGTGTCGCTCAGCCAGCCGCCGGCCAGCGGGCCGATTCCGATGCTGCTGGTCAGGAACAAGTTGAAGATGCCCATCAGTTCCCCGCGCTTTTCCGGCGGAGCGAAGTCGCCGACCAGGGCCGACGAGATCGGCAGAATCAGCGCGACGGCAAGACCCTGGAAGAACCGAATCGTCGTCAGGAAGAACATATCGGACGCAACCACATATGCGAACGAGGCGAGGCCACCCAAGAGTAATCCGAGGGCGATGAACGCCTTGCGCCCGCGACGGTCGGACAAGCGTCCGATGACCGGCATGCAGGCGATCTGCGCGAGCGGAAAGCTGGCGAAAAAGATCCCGATGCTAACGCCCGTGGCCCCCAGCGTCTTGGCGTAGATAGGAAGAAACGGAATCACGATGCCCATGCCGAGCATGGACGTGAAGATCGCGAGATTGAGAATGGAGAAGAGACGACGGTTCAAGCCGCGGTTGTTGCATACGCTCCGCCGCACTTCAAACCGAAATGCGTACCGCGGCTTTTGACAGCCTGCCGGGTGCTCTGGTAGCAATCAGATACTTTTCAAACGCGGGCGAGACACGCGAATCGGAGGTGGCATGGCAATCGACGGGCGCGAATTACGGAATGCGATGGGACTGTTTGCAACCGGAGTCACGGTCATCACGACCAGGGACGCCGCAGGAAAGCCGTTCGGCCTGACCGCCAACGCGTTCAGTTCGCTGTCGCTGGACCCGCCGCTGCTGCTGATCTGTGTCGACAAGACGGTCGATTGCTACGCCTGTTTCGACGAATCCAAGGTGTTCGCCGTGAACGTGCTGGGTCTCGACCAGGAAGCCCTCTCTACCCGGTTCGCTACCAAGGGCATCGAGAAATTCGAGGGTGTCGCCTTCCACACCGGCGATTCGGGTGTGGCTTTGCTGGACGGCGCGCTCGTCCATTTCGAATGCACGGTCGAACACGCCTACGAGGGCGGAGACCACACGATCTACGTCGGTCGCATCCAGACGCTGACCACGGCCGCGGGCGACCCGCTGCTGTTCTTTCAGGGCAAGTACCGCAGCTTGGCGTCGGCCTAGGCGCCCGGGGTGTCCGCCCCGCCCCTTTCCGTCGCGGCCCGCGCCGTCGGCTACAGGATCGCTTTCGAGACGACCGACCCCGTGGCGTCGAGGTCGTACACGACGGGGACGCCCGTTCCCAATTCCAGGCTCAGGACTTCCTCGCGGGTCAGTCCGTCCAGGTGCATTACGATGGAGCGCAGGCTGTTGCCGTGCGCCGCCACCAAGACGTGCTGTCCGTCGTGCACCGCCGGCAGGATGTTGGATTGCAGGTAGGGCAGGGTTCGGGCTGCCGTGTTTTCCAGGCTTTCGCCTCCGGGCGGGGCGACGTCGTAGCTGCGCCGCCACAGACGAACCTGCTCGTCTCCGAATTTCTTCGCGGTTTCGGCTTTGTCGAGCCCTTGCAGGTCGCCGTAGTGGCGTTCGTTGAGGGCCTGACCCCGCTCGTTGGGCAACCCCGTCTGGCCGAGCACCTCCAACACCAGATCCAGGGTTCGGATCGCGCGTTTCAACACCGAGGTGAACGCACGGTCGAAGCGCAGCCCCGCGGCCTTGATCTTTTCGCCGGCCCGACGTGCCTCGGTCTCGCCCAGGTCGGTCAATGGGACGTCCACCCAGCCGGTGAAACGGTTTTCCAGGTTCCACTGCGACTGGCCGTGACGTAGGAGGACGAGGTGCGCCATTACGGGCGTACCTTCGGGCGGGAGGGGAAGCACCCGCGACCGTTCGGGGTCATGCTGCTCGCCTTACCAGTCCGTCAGCCGGCGGGCAAGCGGGCCGCGGCGCGCTGCCGAACGAAGATTTCCAGCACGTACACGGCCAGGGCCAAGCCGAGCAGAAAGGGCAGGAGCGGAGTCCGCCGAACGGGTCCGGTGGACGGTCGGAGCGCCGTGGGGTCCGGGTCCAGCCGGCCTCCGGTCCCCGCGGCGAGGGAGTCGAGGAGGGCCAAATTCGCCTGCGGCCGAGGCGTCTCGCGCCGGTGGCGGGCGGGGACCGTATAGCCCAACGGGCCGTGCCGCTCGCCCTTGGGTAGTCCGACGGACAAGATGTAGTCGCCCGGGGCCGCGTGGGCGTGTACCCCGCGATACTGGCCGGGTGCCAACGATTCCAGCACGATCTCGTGGCCGCGCCCGCTTGGTCCGCTGACGGTCGCCGTCAGCGGGCCGGCCGGCGGTGCGTCGCTGCCATGATAGAACGCCTCCACGAGCAGCCCGGTTTCATCGTGCCCGATCTCGACCGAGAAGGACGGACCGCTTTGCCCGCGCTCCGTCCGATCCGCCAGACTCCAGCGCACCGCTTGCTCCCAGAACCGTCCGTAGCGGCCCCACCCGATCCACGGCGCCGACCAGCGGCCGTTCGCATCCGAGGTGAACGCCACGGCCCGGCCCCTGCCGTAGGACCAGGACGCGAGCAAGGGGCGTGATTGATCCGCGTCGCGGACGGACAGGTCGGCACGTGCCCCTTTTTTCAGCCTAGTCTGGACGTAGCCCGTCACCGCGGGCAGCCGCGCCTCGGCGATGTCGCCCAGCAGCGGCGAGCCCGGCTCGGGGATCGGTCGCAGTGCACGCTCGACCAGGGTCTTTTCCGGCGCCGGTTCGTCCAATTCGTCCAGAAACAAGGCCGGCAGGGTGGATGGGTCGGTGGTGTGATGGAAGGCGCCGCCGCCGTAGTCCGCCAACCGTGCCAGCAGGCGCAGATTGGGCCGCGTGCTCACGGCGACCGCGGACACGGTAATGCCCAGACGGGTGCGCAGGTCCGAGGCGAGGTCGAGGTAGGCGCTGCCGCTGCCGCCGGTTTCGCCGTCGGTCAGCACGACGACGTGTTTGCGCGTGGCGAGGCTCCGTTCCAACTGACGCTTTGCCTCCCGGAGCGCCGGGAGCAGTAGCGTGCCGCCGGACGGTTTCAGCCGGTCGATACGCGCGTCGAGCCGGGCGCGCGTCTTGCCCACGTAGTCGAGCGGGGCGACCACGAACGGCGTCTTGTCGAACCCGATCACCCCGAACAGGTCGGTGTCCTCGAGGTTGCGCGCCACGGCGCGGGCGCCCAGCTTGGCGTACGCGAGTTTGCGCTGCTTCCGCATACTCCCCGACTTGTCGATGACCAGCATGATCGCGGTCCGCCGCACCTCGCGCCGAGGCGGGATCATGCGCACCGGCAGTACCCGTTCGACCTCGGTGCCGGCGTACCGGCCGAGTCCTAGGCTGCGTTCCCCGCCGATCATGACCAGTCCGCCGCCGCCCTTGACGAAGGCGTCCACTCCGCGGCGGAGCGTCGCCGGGAGTTGGGCGTGGGCGACGTTGTTCAGAACCACGCCGTCGAAGGTCTGCCACGCCGGCAACTCGTCCGGCGCGCCGGTGACGACGGCTTCCGTTACGTCGAACCCGCGGGCGTGCAGCGCCTTGCGGAGATACCGGTTGTCGCGCGCCGCAGCGCTCAGCAACAGGATTTTTTCGGTCGGCGCCACGTGTATCCAAGCCGTCGCCCGATTGTCGTCCGGCACGGCGTCGCGCGCCGCGTCCGCGGGCAGAAAGGTCGCCCGCAGCGGCACCAAGCCGCGGTCCGGTGTCTGAATCGTATGCGTCAGCAGCGAGGCGCCCGGGTGCAACTCGGCGTCGTGTTCCCATACCAGGGCGTCGCCGGCGTGCACGCTGAGCCGTCCGCGGATGGGGTCCGGATTCGTGTTTTCCACTGCGACGGCGATGGCTACGTCCTGCCCATCCGGGCGCGACGACGGGACGCTCATCCGGCGCAGCGCGACGTTGTTCGGTGGAGGACCGGCCGGCGGAGGAAACACATGGATGGGCAGGCCGCGCCGGGCCAGCGTGGGCAGGAGGCTGGCAGCGTCTCCCCGCGTTTCCCAACCGTCGCTGAATACGTAGGTGGGCCGGCCGGGGGTGTCTTCCACCACGCGACGGAGTGCGGCTTCGAGATCGGTTGCTCCGGAGTGCAACGCCTGATCGGGTGCGGCCAGCAGGGCTGACACCTCGCTCCAGACGAGCCGCCGACTTTCGCCGCCGAACGCGATCACGGGCCAGTCCGCGGCCGGCCGTATGCGCTGCGTCAATGTGGTGCGTACCCAGTCGCGCTGCGCCGCGGTCAGGCTCGCCGAAACGTCGAGGACCAGCACCGGCGACGCCGTTGGCGCTCGATCGAGGCGCTGCGGCCCGGCCGCGGCCAGGACGATCAGAGCCAGAAACAGCGCGCGCAAGGCCAGCCCGGTCCGGGAGAGCGCAGGCCACACGCCGAAACGCCGGGCGAGCGGCAACAGCAGGACCGCGGGTAGTGCGGCCAGGATAACCGGGCGACTCCAGTCGATCGCGAAGATGGCGTCGGACGCGAACCCTCCACTGTCCATGACGCACAGATTCCGGCTCGACTCAGGCCGGGCGCGGACCGCGGCCGGCCCACCACCATTCCATCCCGCACAGCACGGCCGCGGCGAGAATCAGCCACGGCCAGACCACGTGTTCGCGCGTCTGCAGGCCGTCGGCCTCGGGGCGCGAATCCGCGGCGCTCATCTCCAAACGGAGCGGCCGGCCCGGTGTGGACTCGTCCGCGTTCATCAGGTTCACGGCCAACGGGCGCTCCGTCTCTTCCTCGCGGACGCGATACACGCCTTGACGATCCAACACGACGGCCTGCTCGAAGGGACGGAAGTCCGCTTCGCCGGGGAAACGAAGCTGCCGCCGCGGTGCGGATATCGGCTCCGAAGTTTCGGTTCGCGGGCTGAAGACCGTCCCCGTGGATAGTGGGTACGCCGCTGCGTCCGCTTCAGTGAGCCAGTGCAGGATGTTCAAGGTCAGAATCGAAACGGGCAGGTTGGCGCGTCCCAGGTACGGCAGAAGATCGAACCCGGTCACCACGTAGCGCCGCCCGTTGCGTTCTCCGGCCAGGACCAGCGGCCCCGCAGTGCTCTCGACCACGGGCCGGTTCCAGGCCGCGGGCCGCACCGCGTGCGCATACGCCGGCGCGAGCAGCGGGAAGGTCAGGTACGACGTGAGCGGATGTCCGACGGTCCAGTCCGTGACCGTGGGGCGCTGTGCCCGGTCGCCGAGGTCGAACAGCGGATTGCCCTCCGGAGGCAGGACGAACGCGGCCGGCGCAGCCGGCAGCGCCGGCGGGGTCGCGAGATGAAACAGGAGGAAGGTGGAGTGCGCTCGAGTTGCCCGAGTCGGGTCGTATTCCTCGGGCCGGAGCCGTATCAGGCGCAGGTTGGGGATTCGGGCCAAACCGGCGCCGGCCGCGGGGTCGGGACTGACGAGCAGGACGGACACCTGCGCGAGTTCGGGCAGGACGGCGACCGCCTCGTTGTCGAGTGCGAGCCCGTCGGCTTGTTCGCCGTCGAAGACGACCCGCGCGCGGTACACGTCGGTCCGCGGCAGAGCGGAAAACGAGAAGGTTGTCTGCCGCGGTGAGGCAGGCGGCTCGCCCGCCTTCTCCGCACGGTTTGCGGTTTTCGGAGGATCGCCCGATGCCGCGGACCGGCTCGCTAACGCTCGTCCGGTCTGTCCGTCCTCGACGACGAGGCGCCAGGCGGAGTCGTCGCCTGCCGGGAAGCCGACGCGCACGCCGGCCTGCACCCGGTCGGGAAAGAACGGGCTGCGGTGGACGTACAGCGCGTGAATACCCACGTTCGGTCGGACCGGGCCGAACGTTTCCACGCGCAACTGCGTGTCGTCCGGCAGCCCGGACACCTGCCGGTCGGTAAAGAAGACTACCCGCGCGGCGCCGGTCGCCAAACGGCGTAGCAGGTCGGCCAGCGCCGCATCGTCCGGGTCCGGCGCGTCGCTCACCGTCAGCCGGTCGAGCAGCCGTTCCGGGGCCGGCGTATCGTGAGCCTCGACCGGCCCGAGCGGGTTGGTGGTGTAGATTTCGACGCCGCGGCCGGCTGGAACCCGTGCCAATTCCGCCCGCAGCCCGGCCTTGGCGCGCGTGAACAGAGACTCGCCGTGGGCTGCGTCGAGCGCCTGCATGCTGGCCGACGTGTCCAATATCAGCACGACTCCGGGCTCTGCTGCAGCCCGGAGCACGGGCCGCGCCGCGGCTACGGCCAGCAGCAACAGGATCGACAACTGGAGGAAGAACCGGGGCGGCAGACGCAAGCGGCCCCACGGCCGACGCCCGCTCCCCGACGGTAACCCCTGATACAGAAACAGCGCAGGTACGACCACGCGGGGATGACGCCGCCGCAACAGATACGGCAGCGCCAGCAGCGGCAGCCCGAGCAGCAGGAACAGCCCGGCCGGAGACAGAAATCCGAGGCTCATCCATCCACCTGCCGGCCGCGGTCAGCGCAGCAAGCCCAGTCGGGGAAGTTCGCGCAATACGAAGTCCGCCACGTCGTCATGGTCGACGAGCCGCGCGTAGCGCACCCCGGCCTGATGGCACAGACCGGTCAATTCGCGGGTGTGCTGCTCCAGACGCGCTCGATAGGCACGTTTGGCCCGCGCGTCGAAATACACCAAGTCCTGGGCGGCACTCTCGCTGTCGGTGAATCGCGCGCCGCCCGGATAGACCGGCGGGTCGAGTTCGTCGCGGCCCAACACCTGTATGACGGTCAGTTCGGAGTTGACACCCCGGAACAGGCTCAGCCCGCCTCGCACTGCGGCCAGCGGAAACAGGAAGTCCGAAACCCAGACGGCTTTGCCCGCGTGGTGCGACTGCTGCAATCTCCGCGCCAAGGCACGCACGACGTTCACCTGGCCGCGGCCGGGCCGTTGCGCGGCGAGTCGCCCGGCCAAATCCACGAACCGCCGTCGGCCGCGCACGTACGGGCTTGCGGGCGGTGTCGCGGGTTCCGGGCCGAGCAGGGCAATGCCGACCGCGTCCTTGCCGGCCAGCGCCACGTAGGCCAGCGACAACACGACGTCGCGCGCGCTGTCGAACTTGCGGGCCGGGCCTGCCATGGACGCGCTGCCGTCCAGAAACAGCGAGGTGTAGAGTTCGTCTTCTTCCTGGAACTGCTTGACGTATAGCTTGTCGGTGCGGGCGAACAGATTCCAATCCAGATACCGCAGGTCGTCGCCCGGGGCGTAGCGGCGATATTCGGCGAACTCCAGCCCGGCGCCGCGCCGCGGGGACGGATGTCCACCGGGACGGCTGCCCAGGAAACGGCGCTGCGTCCTGATGCGCAGGGCTTCCAGACGGGACAGATACGGCGGGGTGAACAGCGACGGTAACACGGGCGGGTGTGGATTGGGAGGAGGCGGGAGGCGAACCGGAAAGGCTCAGATTTGTCCAATCAAGACTGGTCGGTCGCGCTGATCGTCCGGTTCCAACAAGTCGCGCGCGGCCCGCAGCAGTCCGCTGTCCCGGCCCTCGCGGAACCACGCGGTGACGTGCGCCAATGCGCGGCGCGCGGCCTCGCGTTCGGACGTGGCGGACGTGCGGCACAGGCGGAAGAAGCTCATGGCCGCGCGCAGCTCGAAGTATTTCGCCTCCTGCTCGCGCGCGACCGCAATGGCTTGGCGGAAGCAGGCCGCGGCCCGGTCGTGTGTCTCGGCCGGCAACCGGCCGTCGCCGTTCCCCGTCTGCCGGCTCAGCATCTCGCCCTGCAGGCGGTAGAGTTCGGCCGTATAGACCCGTTCGCCGGTCCGCTCGCCCGCGGCCAGCGCGTCGGCCACGCTGCCCAGCCCCGCGTCTATCCAACCCTCGGGCGACTCGCGCTCTTGTTGCGCCGCGCGCAGCGAGGCATCGGCCAGCAAGCCCAGAAAATACGTCGAAGCCAGTTCTGCCCCGCAGGCCCGGAATTGCCGCAGGCCGTCCCGAATCTGAGCCATGCCTTCGCCGGTCTCGCCCTGTGCGGATTGCGCCCAGCCGTCGAGCACGGTGCCCATCGCCAGCCAGTACGGAAAACGCTGCTCGCGGGCGAGGTGCATCACGGCGCCGGCATGTTCGCGGGCCGGGTCGGCCTCGTCGCGTAACTGGGCCAGCACCGCCTCGAAGAACAGGGCGGAGGCGAGTGTGAACGGGTGGCCGAGTTCCCGGGCGCGCCCGACCGGTCCGGGGTCTACTCGGGCTTGGTCGAAATAGCCGAGCACGAAGGCCGTCCATGCGCGGTAGCTGACGTACGCCACTGCGGGATGCTGGCCGAACGCATAGGCCGCGGCAGCGTCGACGTCTCCCAGCTTGGCCGCGCCGCGTTCGAGGTGGTCGCGCGCTGCGGTGAACGCGCCTTGCCAGAACGCGGTGCACCCGGCCGCGAGCCGTGCCTCGGCGTGGAAGCCGGGGTCGTCCGCGTTGTCGGCCAACTCGAGCAGTTGGTGGCCGAACCGTTCGGCCCGCGGCAGGTCGCCGCGCACGCTGACGTGCGCCCAATACCCGCGCAGCACGCGAAACCGCTCGGCCGGGCCGCCGACGCGTTCGCACAACGCCAACGCCCGACGGTAGGCGTGTTCCACCTCGGGCGCGGCATAGCCTCGTGCGACCATCAGCGGGGCGCCCAGCGCGGTCTGAAAGGCCAGTTCGTGCCGGTTGCGCTGGGGCGTGTCGGGCAGCCGGTCGAGCAGCGCGACGCCGGCCTGCAAATGGCGAATCGCCTCCTCGCCCGCGGACCGCCCGATCGCCCGCCGTCCGGCGAGATGCCAGTAGGTCAGCGCGTCCTCGGTCAGTTCGGCCTGCGTGAAATGGTGGGCGAGCAACTCGGGGTGGATGTCCCGGATGTCCGAGAACCGCTCCGCCAGGGTGCGGGCGATCTGTTCGTGGTACTCGCGGCGCCGGCTCTTGAGGAGCGACTGATACGCCGCGTCACGGATCAGCGCGTGTTTGAACGTATAGCGGGCGTTGGGCAACACGCCGTGTTGGAACAGGAGTTCGGCGCGCACCAGTTCGACCAGTCCCTTGCGGAGTTCGGCTTCGGGCACGGGCGAGACGGCTTCGATCAACTCGTAGGAGAACTCGCGGCCCAGGGTGGCGGCAAGCTGGGCGATGTGACGCACCGGGGCGAGCCGGTCCAGCCGCGCCATGAGCGAATCCTGCAGGGTGGTGGGAATCGCCAGACCGGCCAGCGGGCCCCCCGGCTCGGCCCGGGCGTCGCCCTCATTTCCGTCCGCGGCGTGCAGCCCGTCCGATTCGAGCACCATCTTGGTCAACTCTTCGACGAACAGGGGGACGCCGTCCGTCTTGACCGCGATCTGCTCTACCAGCGCCGCGGGCAGCGACCGGCCCTTGGTCACGTTCTGCACCATGACCGCGACGTGCTTGCGCGGCAGGCGGTTCAGCATGACTTGCGTCATGTGCGAGCGCAGCGGCCACGGCGCGCTGAAGTCGGGCCGGTGCGTCAGCAGCAGCAACAGCCGGGCGCGCGGCGTATGTTCGATGAGCAGGCTGAGAAATTCGAGCGACGATGGGTCGCCCCAGTGCAGGTCTTCGACCACGCAGTGGACCGGCTGCTTGGCGGCCTCCTGCAGAAACCAGGTGACCAGGGTCTCGTGCATGGTCTGCTTCTGTTGCTGCGGGGTGCCGCGCAGCCGCGGATAGCCGTCCGGGTGGGGCAGCGACAACAGCGACGCGAAAATGGGCAGCACCGCGTCGAGCGCGAAATGCTGCTTGGCGAGCCCGCGCGCCAGCTTTTCGAGTTTCCGTTCCGGCGTCTCGTCGGTCTTGAAATTGAGGATGCGTTGCAGAAAGTCGATCAGCGGATAGAACGCGCTGCTCTGATAGTAGGGGGAGCAGCGGTATTCGATCATGGTCGCCCCGCTGCCCGAGGCTACGCGCTCGGCCAACGCTTGGATGAGACGGGACTTGCCGATGCCGGGTTCGCCGCTGACCAGCACGACTTGCCCGTGCCCTTCCTGGGCCTGCTCCCAGCGTTCCCACAGGATGCCGAACTCCTTCTCGCGGCCGGTCAAGGGCGTGAGGCCGGTTTGCAGCGCTACCTCGAACGGGCTGCGCGCCCCGGTATCTGCGACGATCCGATAGGTCTCGACCGGCTCGGACACGCCGCGCAGGCGCCGGGCGCCTAGGTCCTCTGCCACGAACAGCCCGCGCACGAGCTGGTGCGTATCGGCGCTGACGAGCAGCGTGCCGGGCGCGGCCGCGGCTTGGAGCCGTGCCGCGACGTGTGGCACCGTGCCGGCGATGTTCATCGGGTCGCGGCCGACTTCGCCGGCCACGACCAGCCCGGTATGCGCGCCGATGCGCACCTCCAGCGGATGTTCGAGCCGCGCCGCGAGCTGCTGGACTTCCTGGATGATGTCGAGCCCGGCGTGCAGCGCGCGCGACGCGTCGTCCTCGTGCGCCACCGGATAGCCGAAGAACGCCAGCACGCCGTCACCGAGATATTGCGCGATGTGGCCGGCGTAGTGATGAATGATCCGCGTGCACCGCTCGTGATAGGCGCTCAGCACGTCGCGCCACTCCTCGGGGTCCAGCCGTTCGGACAGTTGCGTCGAACCCACCAAGTCGCAGAACATGACCGTGACTTGGCGCCGGTCCGCGGCGACCTGCGCCGGCCCTTCTCCGGGAGGTATTTCCCCGGAAGCCGGATGATCCGTAGGTCGGATGAGCGAAGCGTAATCCGACGCAGGGGAAGCGGCATCCGCGATCGGCGCCGCGGGAGTGGGTTCGGCTGTTCGGGGCGCGGCTTCTTGTCGGACTGCGGCGGAAGGGGCCGCACTCAACGCCTGTCCGCACGCGCCGCAGAACTTGGCACGCGGCGGATTCTCGAAATCACAGCGCGGGCAGCGGCCGGCGAGCGGGGTGCCGCACTCGGTGCAGAACGCCATGCCGGCCTGATTCGTGAAGCCGCAGTTCGCACACTCCATACGGACCGCCTTGCGGGATGATATAACCGGGGCCGCCGGAATTGCCAAGTTGAAGGAAAGGCGTTCCCCTCGAACCGATATGACAGTCTTTTCCTCGTCGTCCTGACCGATCCTGCTCCGATCCGCGGCGGACGAAAAGCCGGAAACGACAGGAGTTGTATTTCTTACGTGAGTCCATGCCGAACGAGCCTCTCCCGGATGACCTGATCGACACCAACGTGCGTATCGACTACGGCAAGCTGCGCCATCTGCTGCTGGTGAATCAGCGCGTCAGGACGAACGCGCGGCGCCTCAACGGCAATTTCGACCTGCTCCGGCACATCGTCGGTGAGGGCGGGGCGGACGGCGACGTCCAGGTCAGCTTCCCGCTCGATCGGCTCGACCATCGCGAGAACTTCCTCTCCCTGCTGCATTACTTCGGATTGCTCAGCATCCGTGATGTCGTGAACGGCACGTTCCGCCTAGCCATTCCCAACCAGACAGTGCGGCGGCTGCTCTACGGACATTTGCGAGACGCCTACGACGATGTCGGGGTATTGTCCGTGGATATGCTGACCTTCGCCGGCCTGCTGCGGCGCATGGCCGTCAACGGAGAATGACGATCCGTCTTCGAGTTTCTGCGCGACGCCGTTGCCAAGCAGACCGGCGTGCGGGACTACCTCGACGGCGAAAAGGTGCTCCACGGCTTCCTCGCCGCTTACCTCGGGGTGACGCGCCATTTCGTGCTCCGCACCGAACCGGAACTCAACAAGGGCTTCGCAGACCTCTGCTTGGAGCCGCTCGTCACCCAATACCCGAACTTACGACACAGTTACCTGATAGAGTCAAATACCTGAAACGGAGTGCTGCGGCGGGCGAGAGAGACATCCGGGCCGCGGTTCGCACCGCCACGGGACAGTTGCAACGTTACGTGGCGGACGAACGCTTGGCGCGTCAGTATCCGTTGGTGCGGTTTCTGGGTGTCGTGATCGTGTTCCACGGTTGGGAGATGGTGTACTGCGACGCGCTGCCCCAGTGAGCGCCTTCTTCATCCCAGCCGGTCTATCGGGGGAACGGTGTGGACGCGCCCGACACCGTCTTCGGCTACGTCGCCGGCGCTTCGGAAGGGCTGCATGTCCGGCGTCCTTCCCGTCCAGTTCCCACCTTATTCAACGCCAATGCGGCGTCGAGGGGGACGACCTCCACGTCAGCGGCGTGAGATACGGATTGGGAGTTTGGCAGAACACCGTTATCGTTTCGACTTTGCGGAACTGCGGCAGAAGAAGGGGCCGCCCTCGGTGCAGAATGCTATGCCGGCCTGATTCGTGAAGTCGCAGTTCGCGTACTCCATACCGACCGCTTTGCGGGGTGGTACAACCGGGGCCGCCGGAATTGCCAAACCGCTGAGCACCGCCCTGTCACGCGCTGACGGGTTCGTAGATGCCCAAGAATATCCCTCTACTCACGGGAAACGGCAGCTGAACCGCGTCGAGTGTGTTCTCTCAATCTGTTGGAGAGTACGGTGTTCGGAAAGTTCAACTTGACCGCTCAGGCATTTCTTGTTTGCTGTCGTCCGAAACAACACAAATATTTGCAGAGCGACCCTCGGTAAACCCGGGAGCCGGATGCCGATGCGTCGGGCTTTCCCGGCGCTTCCGAACGTTCTACGAAGTTGGAAATGCCGGATACGTGAGGATCAAGCACAAAGGATTGCGGGCGCTATACGAACGAGACAATGCCGCAAAGCTACCTCCCGACCTCGTCCCTCGATTGCGGCGCGTCTTGACGGCGCTTCAAGCTGCCACCCGGCCCCGCGATGTGGCGGCCCGACCCGGCTTTCGGCTACACCCGTTGCAAGGCGACATCCGCGGCACGTGGAGCGTGAGTATCTCCGGCAACTGACGCGTGGTGTTCCGTTTCGAAGATGCTGAAGCCGTGGATGTGGATTTAATCGACTACCACTAGCCTATGAGGAGGACGGTGACATGGCGGCAATGCTCAACCCTGTGCACCCCGGCGAACTGATCCGCGAGGACATGGAAGCGAATGGGTGGACGGAGACAGAGACTACGGCGCGGCTGACAGTATCGCGGCAAACCCTTTCGCGGGTGCTGGACGGCACCGCCGGTGTGTCGCCAACAATGGCGCTGGCACTCGAGCGAATTGGCTGGGGTAACGCTGAATACTGGCTGCGGGTTCAAGCAAACTACGACTTGGCGCGAGCCCGACTAGGAGCCAAGGCGGCGTAACACATGCGCGCCGCGCTGGCCCTCTTCGATATTGCCTGCTCCCCGGATGGTATGAGCAGGCCCGCGGTGCTTGCCAAACGGAGAGAATGCCTGTTCCGACCTCTTTCTCTCTTTGAAGTACGTAACGCCTTCCGATGAGCGGCCCTGGATTGGAAAGTTCTCCTGCATAATTCGATCTTTATCATCCATCATCTATCATCTATCTTCGACCGCCACACATCGAGATCCATGATTTCGGCTACCGCATCGAGAAATTCGAGACTGGTCAAAAACCATTCCTTTCCTGCTCCCTTTTCTCGATTCTGTTTGTGGTTCGCAGCCCTCAAAATTTTATGCAGCTTTTTCTCGATTTTTGGAATGTCATCGTTGTTTTCTTTCGGGGAATATATTCTCAGAAGTGACGGGGGCTCGGGTAGTGCTGTTGTGCTTTGTTCCCTAACTCTCTTTTCGGCATCAAGCTCCGACATCCCGACTTTGAATAAAGTCCGGTCGTAAAGGTCGTCATCGCTGCCGGGCTCTTTTGGATGACGATAATAGTGCGGCAACGTATACACGTAGATACCCGACCTCCCCGACGACTCCTGTTCTCTGGTTTCCTGTTCCATCTCCCGGGATTGTTCATCGATGGCTTTTTCGTCAGAAGCATTGTGATTACATTCCTCCAACAATTGCGTCAGATTCTCGGAGGCCGATTCAGACAGTTGATTTTTTCCATCTTTCAGGAATCCCCGGATGTTCCTAGCATACCGCTCTGCCGATGTCGGCTTATCAGGCACGCTCCGCTCCTTGCGAATGATTTCTATTGCTGTCCTGTAGAGATACACATTGTGTGAGTTCGCTAAACCTACACTTTCTGCGATTTCGTCGTCAGAAAGTCCCTCTTTTAGACCTGACCAGACTTCACCGAGCCGATGACCATATTCGTCCAGAATTTTGTCGATCTCTTCTCGATATTCCTCCAAATTCATTTCCTGAATTTCGTTGGGCATGATGTCACCCTCGTGGGAATGGCGAAGTCGTTCCACCACTACGGCCGACTTCGTTCTTTCGACGGCCCCTAACATAGGAATTCCCCGCTGTCCAATATTGCTCTCAACACCAGGGCTCCGCCGCAGCTACGGCGTCGAGGGGGACGGTCTCCACGTCAGCGGCGATGGGATACGGATTGGGAGTTCGGCAGAACACCCTCATCGTTTCGACGGCCCCGTTGGGAAGTTTTCCGGCGACCTTGCGTAAGGCCCGCGTCTCCCGTGGACCGAGATGTTCGGTCCATTCGGCGTCTGCGAGGTGGAACCTGCCGGCGCGATGCAACAGGAAGTCGGCCTCGCTCGTCTGGTCTCTCCAGAAGTTGAAATGCCAGCCGCCACCCTGGTTCGTCTGCGCCCGGCGGAGCTCGGCACACACGAGCGTTTCCCACAACGCCCCGGCCAGGGGCGAGGCGTGGAGTGCATCCACGCCGTCCACGCCGCAGAGAAAGGTCGCCAGCCCTGCATCCCGCAGAAACAGCTTGGGCCGCTTCACCAGCGAGGTCGTCCGATTGGCGTACCACGGTTCCAACAGAACGAGTTGGTGCGACGCTTCCAGCGCCGAGAGCCATGCTCCCGCGGTGGAGCCGCTGATGCCCACGTCGCGGGCCATATCCGCCCGGTTCAGCAGTTGCGCCGAACGCAGCGCGGCGGCGCGCAGGAACCGTTCGTAGTCGCGCAGGCTGGACACCTGCAAAAGCTGCCGCAGGTCACGTTCCAGATACGTCGCCACATACGATTGGATGAAGCTGCGCGCATCGATCTCCGGATTCGCATAGAGTTCCGGGAAGCCGCCGCGCGTCAGAAAATCCTCCGCGGCGAGGGAAGGACACGCCGCTTTCGCCTCGGCGAACGACAACGGTTCCAGTTGCACTACGTCCGCCCGCCCGGCCAACGACTCGGAGACCGATTGCATCAGCGTAAGCCGCTGCGAGCCGGTCAGGAGGAACGCCCCAGGCCGGTTCCGGTCACGGTCGACCGCGGCCTTCAGGTGGCGGAACAACCCCGGTGCGTACTGGACCTCGTCCACGATGACCGGCGGCGGGTGCCGTGCCAAAAACGACGTCGGATCTCCCTCCGCTTGCGCCGCCTCGGTGTCGAGTCCGGACGCCGTCCGGTTGCGACCGTCTCGCCCGCAGAATGCCGTCCTGCGCCCCTCGTACTTCCCGGCGCCGTTCGGTATATGCCGTCCGAGTGATGGAACGTTGCGCCCTGTTCGTGGTCGGGCGGCCGAAGCTCGTGCTGAGCGTGGTCGGCCTCGCCAGTATTTTGCTCGGCTTTTTCGCCGCGGACATCCGGATCGACGGGTCGGTTGAAAGCCTGCTCAGTCAGGACGACGCGGACAGCCGCTATTACCGCGAGGTCAGGCGGGTGTTCGGCAGCGACGAAGTCGGGGTGGTCGGCGTGTTGGCCCACGACGTGTACACCCCGGACGTGTTGCACACGGTCGCCCGGCTGACCGAGCGATTGGGCGCCATCGACGGCGTCGACGAAGTGCTCAGCCTGACCAACGCCGTCGATCCGATTGCCGACGTGATCGATCCGCCGCGGCTCATCGAACGCATTCCGACCGATCCCGCGGACCTCGACGCCCTGCGCGCGACCCTGGCCGACCGGCCCATTTATTTGAAGAACCTCGTTGCGGAAGACGGTACGGCCGCGGCGATGAATCTCTTCTTCGCCGACCTGGACGACATCGAGGCGAGCCGCGTGGACGCCGCGGTCCGGGCCGTGCTCGACGCGGAACGCCGAACCGGACCAGAACGGCTGTACTATACCGGGCTGCCGCGCTTCAAAGTGTATGCCGCGCAGGTGCTGGCCGGCGACCTGCGGCTGTTCCTGCCGCTGACGCTGGCCGCGGTGGTGATCGTGCTGTTCGCCTGCTTCCGGTCGTGGCGCGGCGTCGTGGTGTGCGGGCTGACGGTCGGCCTGAGCCTGGTCTGGACGCTGGGCGCGATGGTGCTGGCCGGGCGGAATCTGAGTCTGGGCAGTATCGCCTTGCCGCCGCTGCTGCTCGTGCTGGGGACCGCGTATTCCTTGCACTTGGTAGCCGAGTATTTCGACGTGGCCGCACAGGGCGATACCGCCTACGACGTGGTCCTGGAGACGCTGCGCCGGACCGGCCCGCCGATCGTGATTACCGCCGGCACGACGGTGCTCGGATTTCTGGCGTTGGCAGTCAGTCCGCTGCCCAGCATCCGCGACATGGGCGTGTTTTCGTCGCTCGGCATCCTGATCGCGCTGCTCCTGTCGCTGACGTTCGTGCCCGCGCTGCTCACCCGACTCCGGTTACCGACTCGAAGAGGCCGCGCCCCCCGCCGGGACGTGGCCGGGGTCTTGCACGGCGCGGGACGGGTGGCCATCCGTTGGCGTCGGTCGGTCATCGCCGTGTGCGCAGCGTTGGGCGTCGTCGCCGTCTGGCAACTCTTCTCGGTGCGCGCGGACTCCGACTTTCAGGACTTCTTCCGGCCCGGGGACCCGGTGCGAGTCGCCACGGACGCGATCAACGAACACCTCGTCGGCAGCATGGCCTTCTACGTCGTCATCGACGGCGCGGAGAAGGACGTGATGAAGCGCTGGGATACGCTCCGGCGCGTAAAAGACTTGCAACGCTACGTGGACGGCCTGCCCGGGGTGGAGACGACCGTCTCGTTCGTGGATTACTGCGAACTGCTTGACCGCGGCGCGCAGTCGGGCCGCGGCGGGTCGCCGGTCGGGCCGGGGAGCGAGCCGATCGGGGCGCCGCCTGCGGGGTCTCCCACCACGTTCTGGGAAGAGCCGTCCCAACTCCGCGCCGTCATGCAACTCGTGGCCGGCAGCCCGACGAGTTTTCGGTCGGTCGTCAGTCCGGATTTCTCGCGCATGAACGTGCTGGTCCGCACCAGCCTGTCCGGGTCGGGCGAAATCTCTGCGCTGGCGGACCGGATCCGGGCGTATGCCGACGCGCATTTTCCGTCCGATCTGCGGGTGCGTCCGACCGGCACCCTCATCTTACTCACCAAGACGACGGACGACATCGTCACCGGCCAGATCCGCAGCCTGGCGCTGGCCGCGGGCGTCATCTTCGTCGTCATGTCCGCCATGTTCCTGTCCGCGCGGGTCGGGTTGATCGCCATGCTGCCGAATCTCTTTCCGGTCCTGGTCTTCTTCGGATTGATGGGCGTCAGCGGCGCGCCACTGAACCTGGGAACCAGTATCGTCGCCGCGGTCGCGCTCGGCTTGGCGGTGGACAACACCGTCCACCTCATGACGCGGCTCTCCCGCGAGATACACGCCGCGCCCGACCAGGAGACGGCCCTGCTGCGCACGCTGGGCAGCGTGGGCAAACACAGCCTGTACGCGTCGGTCATCCTGTTCCTCGGCTTCGTGACGTTGGCCGGCTCGACGTTCGTCCCCATCCAGCAGTTCGGTCTGCTTGCCGCGGCCACGCTGGCGGTCTCCTTCGCCGCGGACGTGCTGTTGCTGCCCGCGCTGTTGGCGACGACCAGGATCATCACGCTGTGGGACGTGTTGTATCTCAAACTCGGCCGCGACCCGCAGAAGACGATTCCGCTGTTCGCCGGACTGCGCCCCATCCAGGCCAGGATCGTGACGCTGATGGGCGAACTGCGCACCTTCGCCAAGGGCGAGCCGCTCATGCGGCAGGGCGAACCTGGACGCGAGATGTTCGTGCTCGTGAACGGCAGCGCGGATGCCATGCTCACCGCGGGCGGCGAGTCGCGGCTGTTGCGGACCATGCACCGCGGGGACGTGATCGGCGAAATGGCGTTGATCCGCAGCCACCCGCGCACCGCGGACGTGATCGCCGCGGACCACGTGGAGGCGATTGCCGTGGACGAGCGCTTTCTCGTGCGGATGCAGCGGCGCTATCCGCGCATCGGGGCGCGGATTTTCCTGAACATCGCGCGGATGCTGAGCGACCGTCTCGAAGAAATCTCGCGCCGCGGGGTCGGCTGACTCCTCGCGGCGCGCCCGATTCCTCCGCCCCGCCCGCCATGCTGCGCCTGCTGCACATCCGTAACGTCGCCCTGATCGACGAACTGGAACTGTCGTTCGCGTCCGGGCTGAACGTGATTACCGGCGAGACCGGCGCCGGTAAGAGCCTGCTGATGCAGGCCATCGGGCTCGCCCTGGGCAGCCGCGCGAGCGGCGACCTGCTCCGCCGCGGCAGTAAGGAACTGGTCGTCGAGGCCGTCTTCGGGGCGGACGCCGACCGCGTGGCGCCCCTCCTCGACGCGCACGGGCTGCCCGCGGACGCGGAGTTGGTCGTGCGCCGGGTCGTCGCGGACACCGGCCGCGGGCGGGTGTATCTCAACGGCGCGCTGACCACGCTGGCGGTGTTGCGCGAGGTGAGTCGCGGGCTGATGCAGATCTACGGCCAGCACGAGCAACAGGTCTTGCGCGAGGCCGACTCCGGGCTGCACCTGCTGGACGATTTTGCCGCGGCCGGCTCCCAGGTGCAGGAAATGGCGCGGCGCTACGCGGCGCTGCGCACGGCTCGGGACCGCCTGGACGACCGGCGGCGGCGCACCGCCGCGGCCGCGGAACGGCAGGACTTGGTCCGCTTCCAACTGGACGAAATCCAGCGCGCGGCTCTGCAGCCGGACGAGGAAGACGGGTTGCGCCGCGAACGGACGATTCTGGTCAATGCCGAAAAGCTGTACGAAACCGCGGCCGGGGGCGAGGAAAGCCTGGTCGCGGGCGACGACGCGGTGACCGACCGGCTCGGGCGGCTGGCGGCCAAGCTGCGCGAACTGGTCCACGTGGACGACAGCCTGGGCGAGGTGGTCGGACTGTTGGACGGGGGACTGGCGCAGGTCGAGGAGGCCGGCTTGGCGTTGCGCCGGTACGCCGAACGCCTGACGCCCAACCCCGAGCGACTGGACGCGATCGACACGCGGCTGGCGATCCTCTCGAACCTCAAGAAGAAATACGGTGGCAGCGTCGAAGCGGTGCTCGCCCGCCAGCAGGAGTTGGCGCGGGAGGTGCGGGACATCGAGGGCGGAGACGAGGCGCTCGCCGCGCTGCGTCACGAAGTCGAGCAGGCGGAAGAAGCCGCGTGGGCGTGGGCCGCGGAATTGTCCGCAACTCGCCAGGATGCCGGTCCGCAACTCGAAGCGCAGGTGCAGGCCGAGTTGGCGCACCTCGGGATGCAGGGCGCCCGGTTTGCGGCCCACTTCGCGGCGCCGTCCGCGGAGGAACTCACGGAAGACGGAGACTCTGGCATCATCCGTGAGGGCAAACGGCTGGGCGAGCACGGCTGCGACCAGGTCGAGTTCCGGCTGTCCGCCAACCCGGGCGAGCCGTTGCTGCCGCTCGCCCAAGTCGCATCCGGCGGCGAACTGTCGCGCCTGATGCTGGCCCTGAAGGCGTTGAGCGCGGCGCAGGACGCCACGCCGACGCTGATCTTCGACGAGGTGGACGCGGGCATCGGAGGCGGGGTCGCCGAGGTGGTCGGCCGCCGGCTCAAGACGCTGGCCGCGCGGCATCAGGTGTTGTGCATCACCCATCTGCCGCAGATCGCGGCGTTCGCCGACCACGCCTACACGGTCACCAAAAAAATAACCGGAAGCCGCACGGTCTCTTCGGCCAAACGGCTTACCCAGCGCGAACGCCTCCAAGAACTGGCGCGGATGCTGGGCGGGGTGGAAATCACGACCGAGGCCCGTCGTCACGCACGTGAAATGCTTGACGCCGCGCGGCGGGGATAGCGGAACTCTGGACTTTTCTCGGTACGAAATGGCTCCATCGTCTTCGTGGTCGCTTGGATTGCCACAAGCTCGAGCATGATACCGATATGCTGGCCCCCAGGCGGAATACCGACGGCACCTGACGTTCCAGTCCCGGGGGGCATCATTCGGCAGGTGTCAGAGAGCCCAATACCGACACGGGAGAATGATCGGAGACGGACGTTTCCCTTAAGCAGCCGCTTGGAACCCGATAATCAAACGCTGTCCTATGGCTGCCAAGGCAGCTTCGAGCCGAGGTAATTTCGACGGACGGCGTGGGTCCAGCAAGCGACACACCTCTTTTTCGTCACAGTCCAGCCGTTTTGCCAGGGCCGTCTTCGTTACTCGGGCGTCTTGAAGGGCGATATGCAGGGCCGCCTTGGCCGCGGTCTGGGCTGCCAGCGGCACCGGAACGTCCCCTTTCTTGACAAAAGAAGGGAAGGGGACCGGCAGGCCCGATACCATCCGGTTGACAATGGCTTCGTCGAGGCAATCCGCCGCCTCGTTGAAGGCGTCTTCGGTATCTTCTCCTTGGGTAATGGCCTCTGGCAGATCGCTGAACGTGACGAGAAAACCCCCATCCACCGTATCGGGTTTCAGCCGGGCAGGATAAATGAAGCTCTGCATAGTCGTCTCCTATAAGTCCTTGATGCGAAGGCCGAGCTGGTCCAGCATGGCCCGAAGCGTTCCTGTTTTGAGTTCATCCTTGGGGTTCCGAACGATGGTGAACCGTAAACCGTAGAATAACGTGCCGTGGCTGCCTTTTCCGCGACGGGCGACAAACCGAACCTCCACGCCCTTTGCTCGGCCCAGTTTTCTCACCCTATGGAGGAACTCACGGCCCGTCACGGTTCATACGGAAGCCCTTTTCGTCTGCTTGTCAAGTCGGGACTGCTTGTCGCTTCACTGCCTGCAAGACCGATTTGCAACGAACCATGTCGCTGCGAGTTCTCATCGAGTCGGGAGACCTTGGTATGATACCAAGCCCGCCGAGAAGTCAGATGGCATGGAGAACATCATCGAAACCTCCGATCGTACACACGAAAGGCTTAGGCGGGGGTAAAGGACCGTAAGCGTGCTGGACCTGCTCAAGCGATACTTCGGCTACGACGCGTTCCGCCCGCTGCAACGGGAGATCATCACCAGCGTGCTGGACCGGCACGACACCCTGGTCCTGATGCCCACGGGCGGTGGCAAATCGCTCTGCTACCAGTTGCCGGCGCTGCGGTTCGAGGGACTGACGCTGGTGGTCTCGCCGCTGGTCGCGCTGATGAAGGACCAGGTGGATTCCCTGCGTGCCAACGGCATTGCCGCGGCGTTCATCAACAGCACGCTCTCCTACGAGGAAATCGGCCACGTGCGGGCGCGGGTGCAGCGCAACGCGGTCAAAATCCTGTACGTCGCCCCGGAGCGGTTGGCGTTGCCCGGTTTCCGCGACTTTCTGGCGCGGCTGCATATCAGCCTTGTGGCGGTGGACGAGGCGCACTGCATCTCGATGTGGGGCCACGAGTTCCGGCCCGACTACCGCACCCTGGTCGATCTGCGTGGCCTGCTGCCGGGCGTGCCGTTCATCGCGCTGACCGCGACGGCGACCGAGCAGGTCCGCCGCGACGTGGCCGAGCAACTGGAGTTGACGCAGCCGCGGGAGTTCGTCGCCAGCTTCAACCGCGCCAACCTGACTTACACGGTGCGCCCGAAACGCAGGCGCGCCATCGACGCGCTCGCCGACCTGCTGCACAAACACCGGGGCGAGTCGTGCATCGTCTATTGCTTTTCGCGCAAGACGACCGAGGACGTCGCGGCCAGCCTGTCGGCGATGGGCCTGTCCGCGCTGCCCTACCACGCCGGGCTGGACCCCGCGCTGCGCAGCGAGACGCAGGAAAAGTTCATCCGCGACGACGCGCTCGTCATCGTGGCGACCATCGCCTTCGGTATGGGCATCGACAAGCCCGACGTGCGGCTGGTCGTGCACTACGACCTGCCCAAATCGCTCGAAGGCTACTATCAGGAGACGGGCCGCGCCGGGCGCGACGGTCTGCCCAGCGAGTGCGTGCTGTTCTACTCCCACGGCGACAAGCGGAAGCAGGACTTCTTCATCGACCGGATCGAAGACGAGGTCGAGCGGCGCAACGCGCAGGACAAGCTGGACCGCATGATCGAGTTCTGCGGCCTGTCCACCTGTCGGCGGAAATTCCTGCTGGAGTATTTCGGCGAGGCGTGGACGCAGAAAGACTGCCGGGGCTGCGACGTCTGCCTCACGCCCAGGGAGGAGTTCGACGCGACCATCATCGCCCAGAAGATCCTGTCGGCCGTGATCCGCACCGGCCAGCGGTTCGGCATCGCCCACGTCAGCCAAGTCTTGCGCGGTGCCGACACCAAACGCATCCGCGAGTTGAGACACGACGACCTCAGCGTGTACGGCATCGTGACCGACCTGAGTGACGCGGACGTCAAGGAGATCGCCGGGCTGTTGCAGGCCGAGGGCCTGTTGCACAAGAACAGCCGCGAATACGCCACGCTGGGCGTGACCGAAGCGGGGCGGAAATTTCTCAAGGACCGCGCCCGCCTGACGCTTGCCCGGCCCAAACCCGTCGAAGACCCGCCTCGGGCTTCCCGACGCGCAGCCCTCAGCCCCGACCCGGCGCAAACGTGGCGCCGCCGATCCGCAACCGACGAGGCGGACACGGCCTACGACCCGGCGTTGTTCGACAAGCTCCGCGCCTTGCGCCGGAAACTCGCCACGGCGCGCAACGTGCCGCCGTACGTCATCTTCGGCGACCGGACGCTGCGCCAGATGGCCTACTACGTCCCGAAGACCAGCGAGAGCCTGTCGCAGATCTCCGGCGTGGGCGCGGTCAAGCTGGAACAGTTGGGAGAGGAGTTCTTGGCGGAGATCGTGGCCTACGCGCGGGAGCATGAAATAGAGGAACGTCCGATTTCCTCCGAATTACCGGGCTCGTCGCCAGGGTTCGACAAGATCCGCCAGCGACATCCGAGAGCCTATGAGAAATGGTCTGCCGAAGAAGACGAGCGATTGAGAGCACAATATGGCCAGGGACGGGACGTGTCGGAACTGGCCGAACTCTTCGGACGCCAACCGAGCGGCATTCGGGCACGTCTCATCAAACTCGGTCTCGAATCCAACGCCCCTTAGTATTGGTAGGGCGAGAATCGCAGCAGAAATGTTCGTCCGGCAAGACGAAACGCGCCACGGTGCGAGCAATCATGAACCTGCTCAAAACGATGGGAGTCAAGCCATGATTTGGCGGAGACCGTGGCCCATGCACGGGACATGAGTTGAAGGAGCGGACGGTTTCACTACAGGAGCACGAGACGCGGCGGGTGGAGCGGTGAGACTCGTACTTATTTGGGGTGCTTGGTGATGGCTAGGATGTGGTAGGTGTCGCCCTCGATCCGAAAATACGTCCGATAGTTTCGTGTCACCCGTGCTTGCCAAATGTCCTGACGTTCGTCGTATTTTTTGGCGTCCAGGGAACGATGCCGCAGATTGGTGAGGAGAAAATGAAGTTGTTTGTCGAATCCGGATCGAATCCGAGGTGGCAATGCTTTGTACTGCCTGAGTGCTTTTTGGGTAAGAGTGAACTTCATTATCGAGTGGCGAGATGATGCTTCAATTCTTCAATTTTTCGAAACGGACCTACCACGCGTCCTGCTTTCAGATCGTTCAGCCCTTCCTGGATATCGCGTTTAACGACCGAATCCATATCGGTCGGCGTCTTTCCCGCCTTAAACTCTGCTTTGGCTTCGGCGACAATGTGATCAAATCGCCCGCCCGCGGCGTCGGCCTCGATCTGTTCATCCCAAAGCTGATGGTCCAATTCGACGAACCATGCCCGGAATTTCGCCAAGTCGTCGGGCGAAAGCCGTAAAACCAGCTTTTCGAGTCGCTCAAGGGCACTCATCATGAGACCTCCGGTCGAGCGTATGAGCCGACCCTAACGGGTTCATTACCGGTCCGCAATATGAAAAAGGGACGGATCGTCTGCATCATTCAGGTATTGATTCGTCGGAAGGTCAAGTTGACGCGGGGACCGCATGGTTGCGGTTCCTTGTTGATACCGTGTTTCCAGTGGCGTTGGGTGTCTCCGCGCATGACCAGCAGGCTGCCGCCGGCGAGGGGAAGTCTGACCGCCTTTCTCGTTCTATCCCGGCGGTGCTTCAAAATCAGCGTTCGTTCTGTACCCAGACTCAGTGATGCGATGATGGGACGGGCACCGAGTTCCGCTTCGTCGTCGCTGTGCAGGCCCATGCTGTCGCGGTGGTCACGGTAGTAGTTGACCAGAACGCTGTTGAACGCCGCGTCCGCCAGCCGTTCGACGGTTGCCTTGATATCCGACAACAGCGACGTCCAGGGCAGTGGTTCCAGTTGCAGGCCGGAATACGTGTACGTTGCACCCGGGTCGCCGTACCAGGCGATCAGACGTGGCTGGAGATAGGTCTTGCCCCACATCGAGATGGTTTCGCGCCGCCAATCAGCTTCGGCAATCAGCCGGTCGAGCAATATCTGCTGGGGCAGCGGCAGCGAGACGCGCTCCGCGTAAGAAACGTCGGCATCCGGAACAGGGAACCGGCAGCCACGTGTATCTCGGAACACATTGGCGTCCATACCGAGAATGACTAGCCGCCGGAAACAAAACGTCGTGAGGCATCCATGTTCTTGTGCAGCACCCGCACGATCCGCACGTCTTCATTATCCAACATGTAAAACACGACATGGGACCGATATTCGGAACGCCGCAACCGCGGTGCGAGAAGGTCGGCTTTACGACCGAGTGTCGGACGCTCGACGAGGGTTTCAAAGTGCTGATTCAGGCCCCCCAGATAGTCCCGAGCTTGAGCCAACCCGAAATTCGAGATCGTGTACTCGTAGATGCCATCGAGGTCGGCGACCGTTTTCGGCGTCAGCCTATAGCCGGCCATCGTCCTGAAGTCGGGATTCGACTTCCTGCATGATCTGCGGCACGGTTTTGTCGCTCACGCCGCTGTCCAATCCTTCCTGAATCGCGGCTTTGAGGGCGCGAAATTTGACGCTCTCTTCCTGGTCGCGGCGAATCAGGTCACGGATGTATTCGCTGTCGTTGGTGAAGCCGTCGGCCGTGATCCGCGTCTTGATCCATCGGTTCTGCTGATCGGTCAGCGTGATGGTTTTGCGCACGGTTCCCATGCAAGCCTCCAACCAGACGTGGGAAGATTTCTTATCACTGGCGCACTATAGCGTATTTCCATGCAATCGAAAGCTCGGCGATTCCCTTGCAACCGCGGGAACGTGTGGCTTACGCTGCCGAGAACTGCGCGGTCGAAGAGAGCATTCGGCCGCCCGACGAAGGGAATTCGTATGGACAAGACCCTGATGCTGTCGCTGTACCGCGACATGGTGCGCATCCGCCGCTTCGAGGAAGAGGCGGCGCGGTCGTATTCGCGCGGCAAGATCGGCGGCTTCCTGCATTTGTACAACGGGCAGGAAGCCGTGGCCGTGGGCGCCATGTCCGCGGTCGAACCGACGGATTACATCGTGGCGACCTACCGCGACCACGGCCATTATCTGGCGCGCGTCGGCGACATGAAGGCGGCCATGGCCGAACTGTTCGGCAAGGCCGACGGCTGCGCCAAGGGCCGCGGCGGCTCCATGCACTATTTCGACGTGGCGCGGCGCTTCATGGGCGGCCATGCCATCGTCGGCGGCCACGTGCCGATCGCCGCGGGCATCGCATTCGCCTCCAAATACCGCGGCGAGTCGGACGTCACCCTGTGTTTCTTCGGCGAAGGGACCGCCAACATGGGCGCGTTTCACGAGGGCCTGTCGCTGGCTGCACTGTGGAAGCTGCCCGTCCTCTTCATCTGCGAGAACAATCTCTACTCTATGGGGACTCCGTTGTACCGAACGCTCTCCGTCGAAGACGTGGCGGTGCGCGCCAAAGGCTACCCCATGGCGCAGGAGATCGTGAACGGCGACGACGTGCTGGAGGTGCGCGAGGTCATCCGCCATGCCGCCAAACGCGCGCGGACCGAAAGCCTGCCGATCCTGATCGAGGCCAAGA
This sequence comes from uncultured Binatia bacterium (SeqCode), assembly GCA_965200125.1. Lineage (GTDB taxonomy): Bacteria > Desulfobacterota > Binatia > Bin18 > Bin18 > Bin18. The sequence goes on from OZ241332.1 coordinate 1,518,056, forward strand.
CGTATCGTTTTCGCGGCCACTCGATGTCCGACCCGGCCAAGTATCGCACCAAGGAAGAGGTCAAGGAGTGGATGCAACGCGACCCGATCCGGCTGCTGGCCGAGCGCATCTACGCGCTGGGAATTGCGAACGAAAAGCAACTCAAGGCCATCGACACCGAGGCCAAGCAGGAAGTCGCGGACGCGGTGCAATTCGCGGATGCCGCCCCCGCGCCCGACCCGGCCACGCTGTTCGACGATATCTACGCCGAACCGGAGCGATACGCGCACGACGAAAAAGTCGTGCCGCTCGACAAGCGTCGCCAACGGGCCAGCGCGTAGTCGGTCCATCTCGAGACCCGAGTGTAGAAAGGCCGCAACGAAGGGGGCGGACATGCGAGAACTGACGTACCGCGAGGCGTTGCGCGAGGCCATGGCCGAAGAGATGGAACACGACGAGCGCGTGTTCCTGATGGGCGAGGAGGTCGGCCACTACAACGGGGCGTACAAGGTGTCCGAAGGGTTGCTGGACCGGTTCGGCGAACGGCGTGTGGTGGATACGCCGATTGCCGAGACCGGCTTCGCCGGCGTCGGTATCGGCGCGGCGATGGTCGGGCTGCGGCCGATCGTCGAGTTCATGACCTGGAACTTTTCGTTGTGCGCGTACGACCAGTTGGTGAACAACGCGGCCAAACTCCGCTATATGTCCGGCGGCCAGATCATGCTGCCGATCGTGTTCCGCGGTCCGGGCGGCGCGGCGCATCAACTCGCGGCCCAGCACTCGCAGGCGGTCGAGAGCCTGTACGCCTACGTGCCGGGCCTGAAGGTCGTGGCACCGTCCACGCCCGCGGACGCCAAGGCGCTGCTCAAGACCGCCATCCGCGACGACAACCCGGTCATCTTCATCGAGGGCGAGGTGCTGTACGGCCGCAAGGGACCGATGTCCGAGGGGGACCGGCCCATCCCGCTCGGCCACGCCGAGATCAAACGCAGCGGAACGGACGTCACCGTCGTGGCGTGGTCCAAGATGCTGCACGTGGCGTTGGCCGCGGCCGACGAATTGGCGAAGGACGGCGTCGAGTTGGAAGTGCTCGACCCGCGGACCCTGCGCCCGCTGGACGACCGTCTGATCTTCGAGTCGGTGAAAAAGACCAACCGCTGCATCATCGTGGAGGAAGGCTGGCCGTTCGCCGGGCTGGGCGCGGAGATCGCCTACCGCATCATGAAAGAGGGTTTCGACTTTCTGGACGCGCCGGTCGTGCGCGTCACCGGCGAAGACGTCCCCATGCCCTACGCCAAGAACCTCGAGCACGAGGTGTTTCCCAACGTGGAGAAAGTCGTCCGCGCGGTCCGTGGGGTGTTGTACAGCGAATAACCCGCTGCGGTGCTACTCGCCCGGCCGGGGTGGGGTGTCGGCGTCGAGTTCGTCGAGCCGCTGCCGCGCCAGCAAGAAGTCCGGGTTGATGTCGAGCGCAGCGGCGAACGCGGTACGTGCATCGTCCCTCCGGCCGAGTTCCAGATAGATTTCTCCCAACTCGAAGTGCGCTACGTCGTCGCTCGGACAGGTTCGCAGGCCGGCTCGGTAATATGCGACCGCCGCGGCCGGATCTTCTGCCTTGCGGCCCGCGTCGAAATCGCCGAACGCGCGGTTACAGGCTGCGCGGCGGCGTTGCTTTTCCGTGCGCTGCAATTGCAGCGATTCGGTCTCGCGCCGCAGGGCGTCGGCTTCCTGCCGCAAGCGCGTCAGCTCGGCGCGCTGCTGGTCGAGAACGGTCGTATCGAACAGACTGCACGCCGGCAGCACGAAACATGACGAGACCAGCGCACCGACGACCGGCAAAAGACGTGTCTCCATGCGTCTCCGATGGAAGGCCGTATCGCCTTCTCCATCCGGCGGCTATGAAAGAGTTCCTCACGCCGGAGACGGCACACCGGCAAAGGAGGCCCTACCTATGACTGCCCCAATCGTCCTTCCTGCGGAAATCGGCGAAGGGAAGGCGCGCGAATCGAAAACCGTCTTTCAAGACCCCTTCCGACGGCTCGTGCTCATACGCCTGCGGAACGGGGAAGTCCTCCCCGACCATGCGGCCGGCGATCCGATCACGATTCAGGCGCTGCACGGGAAGGGCACGCTCAACGTCGCCGGACGGGACCACCCACTGACTCCGGGTGTCGTCGTCCCGCTCGACGCCGGCGTCGTGCATCACGTCCGCCCTGAGCCCGCCCTTGCGCTCCTCGTGACGTTCTTTCGCCAGCCGGATACCTGGGGATGAAGAGTCGGCTCAGAAGTTGTCTTTCAGAAAACGGGTCTTTTCCAACACCGACACCGGGTCGAGGGCGACATTCGGGAATTCCTTCTTGACGCCCGCCTGCAACTCGGGGCTGTCCACCCGCACGAACGGGTTGATCCGCTTTTCTTCCGCGACCGAGCCGGGAATGGTCGGCAGATTTCGGGCGCGCTGCGCTTGCGCCCAGCGCAGCTTCTCCTGCACCGCGGCGTTCGAGGGCTCCATCGCCAGCGCGAACTCCAGGTTGTTCACCGTGTATTCGTGGCCGCAGTAGATGCGGGTGTCGTCGGGCAGCGCCATCAGCTTGACCATGTTGGCGTGCATGTCGGCCGCGGTGCCCTCGAACAGCCGGCCGCAGCCGGCAATGAACAGCGTGTCGCCCGTGAAGGCCACTTTTTCGGCCGCGAAATACGCGGTCACGTGGCCGCTGGTATGGCAGGGAACGAACAGGAAACGCGCCTCCAGCGTCCCGATCCGCGCGGTGTCGCCGTCCTCGACCAGGTGCGTAATGCACGGGGTGCGTGCCTCGTCTTTCTTATGCCCATACACCTTGAGCGCGGGAAACTCCGCGACGAGCGCCTCGTTGCCGCCGACGTGATCCCAGTGGTGATGGGTGTTGATGATGGTCGTGAACGTGACGCCCTCGCGTTTGACCGCGGCGGCGACCGGCCCGGCCTCGGACGGATCGACCACGCCCGCCTCGTTCGTCCGTTCGTCGATCAGCAGATAGGCGTAATTGTCGGACAGGACCGGAATGGGAACGATCTTCATCGGCTGCTCCTCTCTCACTGCCGCGGCACGTCCGCGGGCTCCGGTTCGGGCGGAAAGCCGTACAGCGTGACCGCGTTGTCATATACCAGCTTGCGCCGCACGTTCGCGGACAGGTGGGCGAGCTGTTTGCGGAGAAATTCCTGCGAGTCGGGCCACACGCCGTCGGGATGCGGAAAATCCGAACCCCACATGACGTTGTCCACGCCGACGCGCTCGATCATGTCCAGGCCGGTCTGATCCTGCTGGAACGTGGCGTACATCTGCCGATACCAGTACTCGCTGGGCTTCCTCTTCAACTCCAGGTCCCGAAACTGATCTTCCCACTCGTAGTCCATGCGTTCCAGCACGTACGGAATCCAGCCGATGCCCGCCTCGCCGATCACCACGCGGCATCGGTCGTAGCGTTCCAGCGCCCCACCGTAGATGACCGCGCCGATGAAGCCCGCGGTCGCGATCTGGAACTCGGTCAGAATGGTCGCCAGCCACATCCGCCGGGAACGGCGGTCCGTGGCCCACGTGGTATCCAGCCGCGGGCCGATGGTGTGCAGGTGGACGGGCAGGCCGGTCTCGTGCGAGGCGCGCCAGACCGGATCCCAGTCGAGGTGCCAGAGCGGCATCATGTCGTGCCGCACGGGCAGTTCGGCGCCCTTGAGGCCCAGCGTGGCGCAGCGCCGGATCTCGGCCGCGGTGTCCTCGGGCGACGACGCCGGCAAGCTGGCGACGCCCGCGAAACGGCCCGGTACGGCGCGGCAGAAGTCGGCCGCGAAATCGTTGTAGATGCGCACCACCACGTCGGTCACTTCGGGATCGTCTATCCGGAACGCGGCGCCCAGAATGCCGTACACCACCTCGCCGACCACGCCGTCGCGCTCCTGATCCCTGACGCGCAACTCGGGCACGGTCGTGCGCATGACGCCGTTGCGCTGATCTTCGTACAGGCCGGTCGATGCCATGCGGTCGGCCCGGTGGATCTGGCCGGGCACGTACTCACGACCGGCCGAACCCATGCCGCCCACGAGGCCCATGCTGGTGCCGTTGTGTGCGACCCAGGTCTCACCGTTGGCCGTTTCGACCACCCTGGGCATCTTGTCTTTCAGCCGTTTGGGGGCATTGTCGGTGAACAGCGTCGCCGGCAGGCAGGGGATGTCGATGTGGCCGTCCGCGGAAATGACCGGATGGTCGAACATGAGGTGTACTCCGTCGCGAGGGGTTCGGGCCGGTGCCCACGCCAGTCTTAGCAGAAAGCTTCCAGCTTGACAGTTGGGAAAGGCCGCGAATGGGTCTATGCCTCTGTGACGAGCGTTTTGGTGACAAGGAAGGATAGGAGCTAAGCGCATCGAAAGGCAGCCGTTCATCTTCACTCAACCAATGAGGCTGCGGGCTACGTCTTTGTCGCAGGCGGGTGCGCTGCCGAAGACTTTGCGCCATACCGCCGGGGTCTCCATGCACATGTACACCGGCACGTCGGGCGCCACGTCGCGGAGCCGCTCGGTCAGGCGGCGGTACATCGTGACGCGCAGGGGTTGGAACGTGCGCCATTTGCCGTCCCGACACGCGACCTGCTCGCCGGATAGCAAACGGGTGTCGGGGAAGCGTTGGCGCATGATTTTGCGTAGCCCCGGGGTCAGCCGCAGGCTGCCGAAACTGACCCACGCCACGCTACCGCGGTCGATGCCGTCGAAGACCCGGTCGAGCATCTGCTCGTAGTCCGTGCGCCAGCCGGGGTACTCGATCAGCGGGTCGAAGTGAAAGCCGACTTTGTAGCCGGCCGCCTGTACGCGCCGGGCGGCGTCTAGACGAGCCGCAAGCGACGCCGTGCCGTGCTCTTCGGTGTCGGCGACCGCGGGCGGGCTGAGCGTCCACGACACGACGACGCGGCCGCGCGGGTCGAGCGGAAGCAGGCCGTCCACGCACGCGCTTTTGGTCTTGAGTTCGAGCAGCACGTTGTCGCGCGCCGCGAAGAACGGCACGAGGTCCTGCGAAAAGCCGACGATCGGGTCGAGCGCCAGGCTGTCGGACAATTCGCCCGTACCGATGCGGAACTGCCGCGCGGGATGCCGGTCCACGACTTCGGCGACTTCGGCGAGCAGGTCTTCGACGTTGGTGAAGACTTTGAGGGTCGGATTGTTGGCGAGATATTCCTGGAGAAAGCAATAGCTGCAATCCATCGGACAGTTGGAAATCAGACTGACGACCAAATAGTTGCAACACACCAAGCCGGGCGTGCCCGCGGGACAGTGTTCGAGAAATCGCGCGCGCTGGCGGGTGAAGAACAGGCGCCGTTTCCCTTCGCCGAATGGGTCACGGCCCGTAACTGGCGCGGGTTCGCGGCGCCGGTCACCTTCCTCCCAGTCTCTTTCGACGACGCGAACCGGGGTGTCTGGAAATTTTGCGAGCGCCCGGCGCGTCACCGCGGCGTTCTCTTCTCCGCGTTCGACCAGGATTTCGGTCGGTTGGTAGTCGATCATGTTTCACGCTCGGGGACGGACGACTTGAGGCAGTCAGTCGCCCGCACCATCGTCTTCCACGTGGTCCAAGGCGGCGAACAGCCGCGCGAATCCGCCATCGACCAAGCAGTCGTTTAGACGGGCGCATTGCGCGCGCAACTCGTCCGCACTGCGGACGGTCAGGCTTATGGTGAGTTCGTCCCCCTCGAAATTCGGGGGGAAGGATACCTGCACGCTCCGGCCCAAGTCGAGAGCCCGCACCGCTTGGTGCACCTGATCTTCAAGCCGGGTGAGTCGGGGGAACCGGAGACGGCGCAGCGCGGTCTTGACCGCCTTGAGCCGGTCGTTGCGCGACGCGGCACCCGCCCGCGCTGCACGGATTGCAGGTTGGGCTAGTACCTCGGCAACCCCGCAGGCGTCGCGCCGGGCGATGTCCGTCAGCCAATCGAGCAAGTCTTTGACGTGATTCTCGCCGCAGCGCAGGTCGCGCACGAGCGACAGGAGCGCGCCTCGATCCTCGGCCGGCCACGCTTGCCAGCGTGCCAGAGTAGCGGCGGAGAACCGCTTTTCCCGGGCGTAAACCACGACCGGATCGGTGTGGCCCGCGGGGTCAGGCGACGGAGGATTCGAGTCGGGTTTCGGCATACGGTTCGGCAGCCGGGGCCGCCTCGGACGAGACAGCATCACCATGAGAATATCGGGAGACGATGTCCTCGTAAGCCGCCGCGGATTTCCCCCGCTTTTGCGCTCCTTGGGCCAGGATGCGGCACTTGGCGTGGAGCATGTCGAGCGTCGTCCGCTGGCGTCGGCCGCTGAGCCACCCTGAATCCAGCAGCTTGCATAGCGTCACGATCCGAAACCGGTCCATCCCCCAATACCGGCGCGAGAGTTGGTCGGCGTGTCCGCCACGCTTCAGGACGAGGGGCACGTCAATCAGTGGGACCGATTCGTTCACGGCGATACGCAGCCACAAGTCGTAATCTTCGCACGCAGGCAGGGCTTCGTCGAAGCCACCGACCCGCTCGAAGAGTGCGCGGCGTAGCATGACCGCGGACGGACTGACCACACAGCGGGCCAGACTGGCAAAAAATACGTCGCCGTCCGGCTTGCGATGCACGGCACGCGGATTGACGCGCACCCCGCGGCGCAGCCAGATTTCCTCGGTCTGACATATCCGCGTTCGCGGTTGGGCGTCGAACAATGCGACTTGTCGCGCCAGCTTGTCCGGCAGCCAGACGTCGTCGGAATCCAGAAACGCGAGCAACTCGCCGCGGCTGGCGCGAACCCCGCGGTTGCGCGCCGCGGACACGCCGCGGTGGGGCTGGAGGATGTAGTGGATCGGCAGATCCTGCCCGCGGGCGAACTCCGTTATCACCCGCTGTGTTGCGGCGCGCGCAGCCGGTGCCGAGCCGTCGTCCACCACTACGATCTCGACGTTGCGATACGTCTGGGCACACACCGAGGCGAGCGCCTCGCGTAGAAACGCGGGCCGGTTGTGGGTCGGGATGATCGCCGACACGCGAACCGAGGCGTGCGTCATGTTTCCGTTCCGGTTCGCGCAGGCTCGACCGAATCCGCCATGCGTGGGAACGCCAGATCGAGCAAGGTTTGCCACAGGACGTCACGACCACTGCCGTCGCGTGCAGAGAACAAGACGAGCGGCTGCGCTCCGAGGCGGCCGGCCAGCGCCCGGCGCTGCCTGTCGCGTTGCAGCCTGGACAGCTTGTCGCATTTCGTGGCGACGAACACGAACGGGCGGTGGTGATAGGCCAGGAATTCACCGAGCGCGGCCTCTTCGTCTTCGGGTCCGCGGCGGATGTCGATGATGATGACCACTCCGCACAGTTTCGGCGCGCGCCGCAGGTAGTCTTCGACCAGCTTTTGCCACGCCCGCCGCTCGGATTTGGCGACCCGGGCGTAGCCGTAGCCCGGCAAATCGACGAAAGTCAGCGCGTCGTTGACCGTAAAGAAGTTCAACTGCCGCGTGCGGCCCGGGGTCGCGCCGACGTGTGCGATGCGCCGTTCCAACAGGCGGTTGATGAGCGAGGACTTGCCCACGTTCGAGCGGCCGGCGAACGCGATTTCGGGATGCGGCAGCGTCGGATACCGGCCGGGCCGGCCGGCTGCGCCGGCAAAGGTGACGTCCGAAATTTTCACCCGCGAGTCCTTTCCATCCCCGGCGCCGGGCGCTGCCTTGACTTCCGTTCCATACCCTTGTTTTTCTAGCACGGATGAAAAACGAATTGTTAGGGATGCTGGCGACCGCCCTGTCGGTACTCGTGGCCGCGGTGGTCTCCGGCCTGCGGCTCAAGCCCTATCTGGACGCGGGAGAGACGTACACGCCCGCCGCGTTCATGCTCTACCCTGCGCTGGCCGCGATTGCGGTCGCCGGGCCGCTGGTCTTCTTTCTGCGCAAGGTGCAGGGGAAAAAGGACATCGAGATCGGCCCGCTCGTCTTCAAGGACCGTACGTCGTTCATGGCCCTCTGGTGCCTGCTGTACGTCGTGATCGCGCTGACCTTCTTCCCCTACGACGGCCCGGACCCGGAGGACCGCGCGCCCGCACCCCCCGACGCCAGAGAGGAACCTTCGCCGCTCAACCAGCCTATCGCCCTTCCGTTCGATTCTCCTGCACGTGAATCGTTCCAACCTTCGGAACGGGGCGGCCCGCGACTCTGAACACGCCTCCAGGGCGCAATACTCATAGAGGCCACGTGGCTGACGGCATCCTGCATACCGACCCGTTCTCCCAACTTCTCGGCCTGCGCATAGAGCGCGAGCAGCCTGATTCCTGCCGTGTCCGCCTGCCGTTCACGCCCGCGGTGCGGACGGTCGGCGAGGTGGTGCACGGCGGCGCCATTGCCACGCTGATCGACACCGCGGGCGTCGTCGCCGCGTGGACCGGGGCCAGTCCGCAGGCCGTCCGTGGCGCAACCGCGAACTTGACCGTGAGCTATCTGTCCGTGGCCGAAGCCGTTGACCTGCTTGCAGATGCGCGCGTCATCCGCCGCGGCCACAGCCTCGTCTTCGTCGAAATCGACGTCACGACGCCGGCCGGCCAAGCCGTCGCCAAGGGGATGTTGACGTACAAGCTGGGGTACGGCCCTGCACGCTGAGGGGAGGAATTTTTGATTTGCGGTGCGCTGAGCTTGTCGAAGTGTGGATTGTGGATTGATATGTAACCCGAAACGGATTCCAACAGTATTGGCACGAAGGACCCTGGAACGAAAAGAGCCAAATTTATGGAAACTCGCCTGCGTTACCGAGGCATCCCGACCTGCGCGGCGCCCAACACCACCATCCGCGGCTATGTTTCTCGCCCACGACGGACTTGTTCAATCGCTATCCTCGGAAAGCTTGCGAGCAACCATCATCGATAGAGATCACGGGCAACCCTCGACAAAATTTTCTGATTCCAGTATTCCTGCATCAGGAGGAAAAGAGAAATAAATGAGAGATAGAGAGGTCTCAATACGATGACCGACGGTTCCGTTACAAAGATTTCATGACCGGTAGAGGTGATGATCCGGTCAAGAACGATTTCGACCGTAGGAGGTAAAGAATGGGCACCGCTGCACGTCAACTCAATTTAACGTCGTTTATTCCTCAAGATTCCTATTCAACAAGATTCCAAGGGAGTAAACGCAGGATTCTTGGTTGGCTCTTACAGTCCTTAACGGCACATCTTCAACATCCCGGCCGGGTGCTTGATGGCTTCAGTGGTAGCGGGGTGGTTTCTTATGGCTTCGCTTCAATGGGCTGGAAAGTAACTGCCGTTGACCGGCTGTGGAGTAGCTATGCAACTGTCCTTGGATTTGCAGGCGGAGGTGCCTCAGTAACGAAAGATATGACGGAAACCATCATCGAACACGGTCTCGCCTATGAAGGCGGGCCGATATTCTCCACTTATCAGGCTACTTTCTTTTTCGATGACGAGATGCGATGGTTGGAGGGCGCCGCAGAGTTCATCCGGTCGCTTCCGGAAAGTGACCGTGGCCTGCCGTTCTGGGCACTGTTTCAGAGCGCTCTGGCGAAACGCCCCTATAATCTGTTCCACAGAGCAAATCTCAACATACGAACTCGAGATGTTTCACGAAGTTTCGGAAATAAAACAACATGGGACAGACCTTTTCCTGAACATTTCAGAAAATTCGTTAATGAAGCTAACTCCTACGCGCTAGGACCCGGAGTGATGCCAGCCCTTCCCGTCGTAGGTGACCCGGTGGACGTTCCCGGAGACTATGACCTGGTCTATCTGGATCCCCCGTATATTAACTGGCGTGGGGCGGGCACTCCTTATGATGAGTATTACGGATTTTTCGATATTTTATGGAATCCTGATTTGATGCAACAGATAGATCGATCCCGGCCGCATAAACCTCTTCTCAGGCAACGCTCGCAGTGGGAGCAACCTACCGTTATTTTGGAGGCATTCCGCAAAGTTATTGAAGCGTATTCGGGAACAACCATAGCCATCTCCTACAGGACGGATGGGATACCGACTATTTCCGAACTCGAACAGTTGTTGTCTCAACGTTGCGCCACGGTGGAAGTATTGACGACTCCCATACAATATGCGCTGTCGAAAAGAAAAAGTTCAAAGGAGGTTCTCATCATTGGCTACTATCAATAGACCGCAAGGTGTTGCGGATGAAGTGTACGCCAGATTGTGCACGTTGTTGCCTAGGTTGGGCGAGGCAGTGATGGACAATAACGGCGACTGGACACTGAAAGGATTTATTGATGTATGGAAGAAGATCCTACCGATGACATCGGACACCAAAGTCATATCCAAGGCGTTTGAATTAGCGACCACGCCCATTATCGTTTCTGTTATGGAACAGGAGAACTTTCAAGTAGAGCTGGCAACCAAACAAAACACATATCCCGATATTACGATAAGCGATCCGAGAACCGCGAGAAAGGTCGCACTGGATCTCAAAAGCACCTACTATTCAAAAGGGAATCCGTCAAAGGTCAATGGCTTTACGCTTGGAGCGTTTACCGGGTATTTTCGCAAACGCAAGGAAAAGAAGAACATCGCTTATCCTTACGAAACATACGATACGCATTTAGTGTTGGGGGTCCTCTACGACAGAAACGATATCGACCAAATTTCAACGTCTTACACTCTTGACGAGTTGCACGAGGTCCCATCGGTGGCAAAGAATATCCAATTTTTACTTCAGCCGAAATGGCGGATCGCAATGGACCGCCCAGGATCGGGCAACACGAAGAATATCGGCAGCGTCTTAGACGTCGATACTCTTATGAATGGAAAGGGTCCCTTCACGAAATACCCTAACGGGGAAGATGTATTCGACCGCTACTGGATGAACTATTTGACCAAAGACATGGCCCGAGCCATTGATACACACGTTCCATATAGAAATCTTGAAGAGTATTTTCGTCATATAAGTGACATGGCGGCCGACATCTAAACAATACGATTGAGGGAAAATGGCGAAAAAGGTAACAAGTTCTATTTTTCTCTCAGAAGAAGGCAAATAGGCCGCACTGCCTTTATACCAGAGATTCTTCTCATGCGCGGCGCCGCTTGGAATCCTGCAACCTTTCGGGTAGCATCCCGGTCCATCGTCAAGGACCGGCCCGCATGCCCCACCTCCCAACCGCATACGCCCCCTCTCCGCCCCCTCCCATCGGCGCCCCGTCACGTCCCCGCATCCCGCGCATCCACCTGATCCTGTTCGGCACGACGCTGTTCACAACGACGCTGGCGGGCAGCCTGCAACGCGGCGCCGACCCGCTCGCCGACCCGTGGACGCTGCTGCTGGGGCTCCCGTTCGCGGTGCCGCTGATGCTGATCCTGCTGAGCCACGAGATGGGGCACTACGTGTTGGCGCGCATCCACGGCGTGTGGACCAGCCTGCCCTACTTCATTCCCGCGCCGCCGGTGCTGGTCGGCACGTTCGGGGCCTTCATCCGTCTCAAGTCGTTCCCGACGAACCGCCGTGCCCTGTTCGACATCGGCGCGGCCGGGCCGTGGGCCGGACTGGTGTTCGCCGTGCCGACGGTCGCCGTCGGGCTGGCCTTGTCCGAAGTCCGTCCGCTGGACCCGTTCTCGGGTGGCCTCATCCTGGGCGACTCCCTGCTGTTCTCCGGGTTGACGCGGCTGATTCTGGGCGTCTCTTCGGACGACGTGACCGTCTTCCTGCATCCGATTGCGCTGGCCGGCTGGTTCGGCCTGTTCGTCACCTTTCTCAACCTGCTCCCCGTCGGCCAACTCGACGGCGGCCACGTGGTCTATTCGCTGTTCGGCAGCGCCCACCGCTGGATCGCGCGCGCCTGCCTGGTCGGGGTCGTCGGGCTGGGGTTTCTGGGCTGGCAGGGCTGGTTCGTGTGGGTCGTGCTGCTGGCCGTGCTGGGCGTCGATCACCCGCCGACCGCGGACCACGCCGTCCCGCTCGAAGGCCGGCGCCGATTGTATGCGTGGAGCACCATCGCCCTGTTCGTGCTGACGTTCACCGCGGTGCCGCTGCGCGTGTCGGTGGGCGTCCGCCCGTCCGACGCCGAAGCCGTGCCGGTCGCGTATGCCGAGGCCGCATGGCAGCCGCCGTCGTTCGATCCGAGGGTCGTGTATCGGCCATGACCGAGCGCCTGTCCTGGGACGCTTATTTCATTACCATCGCCCGCCATGTGGCCGGGCGGTCGACGTGTACGCGAGCCCACGTCGGCGCGGTCATCGTGCGCGAGCGGAGCATCCTGGCCACGGGCTACAACGGCTCGCCCGCGGGTCTGCCGCACTGCACCGAAGCTGGCTGCCTGATCTACCGGTCGCAGACGCCGTCCGGCGAGAGCGAAGAGAACTGCTACCGGACCATCCACGCGGAGATCAACGCGATCGCCCAGGCGGCCAAGAACGGCACCGGGATCGGCGGCGCGGACGTGTACGTCACGCATACGCCGTGCATCCACTGCCTCAAAGTACTCATCAATACGGGGATTCGGCGAGTCTTCTACGACAAGGCGTATAAGCTGGAGACGGTCCGCGAGTTGCTGATGCAGGCGGACGTCGAACTCCACCACGTCACGGCATGAAGGAAATTGTGGATTGTGGATTTTTGATTGTGGATTTTTTATTTGCGGTGCACTGAGCTTGTCGAAGTGTGGATTGCGAAGCGGAACTAAAATTTTTGGGTATGAAAGGTGAACAGTATAATGAGGGGGTGTGAAATGAAACAGAAAGAAGATGGACGGGATGAATTCGTAGATGTGATCTTCGATACGGCCTTCAACCTGGTTCGCCACAGCGGAAAGATCGTGTTTCTAGGATTGACCTCCTACTGCGTTTCCCAGATCGGGTTCTGGGCGACGGTGTATAAGATGCCGGAGATCATTGTGTTCACACTGAGCATCATTCCATTCTAAGTGAGGAGTGGCGAACGCAAGAATGGTGAACCGGGGGTGAATTCCCCCCCAATCCAAAATCCACAATCAGCAATCCACAATTTCCTGTTTCAGGAGGCGGAGGCGTCGTCCCCGGGCTCATCCGACACGGCCGGCGCGGACAGCCCCTCGTACGCCGGAAACTGGCGCGCGGCGACGAACAGCAGCACGGACAGGACCAACACAGCGATCAGAACGTCGAAGGCGCTGAGCCCGGCTTGGCGATGTGACACGGTGTGACCCCCTCGGCAGCGACGCGAAGAATTGGCGGGCGTCGGTTCGGAGCGGCGGGTTAGTCGGCGTAGATGGGCGGCTCCCCGGGCGGACGCCGTTTCCAGCGTTTGTGTATCCACAACCAATGCTCGGGGTATTGCTCGACCATGCGCTGGAAGACCGCGGTGAATTTCTCGGTCGTGGCGCGAATGTCCTCCGCTTGGTTACCAGTCCGTACCGGTTCGATCAACGGCAGAATGACGATGCGGTGCTTCCACGTGCCGTTTTCGCGGATCAGGAAGGCCGGCACGACGGGCACGCCGGTCGTCAGGGCCAACCCGGCCAGCCCGGCCGAGGTCGAGGCCGGGCGCCCGAAGAACGGGACGAAGACGCCCATCCGCCCGGAGGCGTTCTGGTCCACCGCGGCCACGACGACGCTCTTCTTCCGAATGGCGCGCACGACTTCCAGGCCGGCCGTGGTCTTCTGGATCACCCGCGTCCCGCAGCGTTCGCGCTGAGCGGTGATCGCCGCTTCGACGAATACGTTGCGCAGCCGGCGGTGGATGATGTGGACCGGAAACCCGTAGCAGGCGTTGGCGTACGCGAAGAGTTCCCAATTTCCGAAATGTCCGGTCAGGATCAGCGCGCCGGTTCCGCGCAGCCGCTCGACCAGCCGCCGCCATTCCGCCTCGTCCTCGAACCCGACCCGGTCGCGGATGTTCCGCTCGGTGAGCGATCCAAGGTGGCAGAACTCGGCCAGCAGACGGCCCAGATTGCAAAAGCTCTCGCGCAGGATGCGGCGCCGTTCGTCCTGACTCTTGTCCGGGAACGCGATGGCCAGATTGGTGAGACCGACCTTCCGGTGCGGCCGGTCGAGTACGTACAACACGCGGCCGACCGCTTCGCCGACCCGGAACGCGACCCGAAACGGCAGTCCGCGGAAAAATCCGAAGACAGCCAGAAAGAGGGCGTACTCGATACGCGCCAGCAGATTCTTGCGCTGGCGGGGCGGACGGATGCGTCTTCTCTTACGCGGGGAACGCCCTGACCGTGGGGAAGGCGGGGCGCCGTCCGGCGGCGTATCGGACATAACGGGCACTGAGCCGGACACCGGAGTGAATCCCGGCCGGCGGGGTATGGCAAAGTGGGATCAGGGAGCGTCGGAGAACGAAAAGCCGAATGCTTCGCGTTCCTTGGCGACCAGATCGGCCACGACCTGCTTGTCGATGTCGCGGTAGCGGTACAGCGTGTCGCGCAGCGCACTTTCGCCGCCGTTGGCGCGCGCCATGCCGTGCAACTCGTCGTTGATCCAGCCGATGTGCCACTTTTCGTCTTTGGTCACTTCGTGCAGGATGTCGAGCGTCTCCGTGTCCACGTCTTTGCGCCGCGCGTGTTCCAGATAGCGGCGCTGGGCGCGTTCTTCGACCACGACCGTCAGCGCGAACAGATCGATCAGCGAGCGGGGAATGCCGACCGCACGACCGATGCGGGTTTGGTAGCCGTCCTCGACGTGGACCGGCTCGTACCCCAGATCGGTGATCCGTTTGGTCCACAACCAAGCGTGGCGGGTTTCGTCGGCCAGATGCTGGGAAAGCTTGACTTGCGACTCGGGGTCTTCCACGCGCGCGGTGAGCTTCAGGAGCAGCGTCGCGCCCCGCAGTTCAGCATCCCGATAATAGCTGAACAACTGGATGAGTTTCGGATCGATGGACGTGTTTCGAGCACAGGCTTGCGACATACGACGTACCTTCCGCCCCGCGGCGCCCCCTCCCCTCCGGTTGGGTAGTAGCTATAAAGTACCACCAGCGGAAAAGCAATCACCTCGGCGCCGCCGATCTCCTCGGTAAGTATTGACAAACGTTTTGTTTTTTATACCCAAAGCCGCATGCAATCATCCGGTCGGACTTGCACTCCGTTGTCGCCGCGCCGCTGGCACGGGTTCCTATTCGGGCTGCTCGGCATGGCGGGATGCGGACAGCCGGCCGAGCAGCCGCCGCTCCATACCGACGCCGGGCCCTACCGGGTGACGCTGGAACCCGATCCCGCGGTGCTACATGCGGGTCGCCCCGCGCACCTCACGTTCCGCGTGACGCATGCCGGAACCGGCCAGCCGGTCTCGAATCTGCAAATCCTGCACGAACGCGCGCTGCACACCTTCATCGTCAGCCGCGACTTTTCCAGCTTCGCACACGTCCACCACGAAGACTTCGTCCCGCTCGACGCCGAGGCACTGCAAGGCGCCCGCTTCACGTTTCCTTATACCTTTCCCGCGGCCGGCCGGTATTTGATCGTCAACGAATTCACGCACCGCGACCGAAGTTGGACCACACATCTCACGCTGAACGTGGACGGCGCGTCGCGGCCCCCGGACGACGCTCGCCCCGAGCCGGTTGAAGTGCGCGCAGACAAACGCTTCGGCGCGTACCGGGTCGCCCTGCGCACCTCCCCTTCCCCGCCCGTGGCGGGACGCGAGGCCGAACTCGTGTGCCGGCTCAGCACCGCGGACGGCGCGCCGGTCACGGATCTCGGCCTTTACCTCGGCAGCGAGGTCCACATGGCGGCGTGGCGCCTCGACGCGGCCCACTTCGGCCACCAGCACGCCTACACGTCTGCAATGGCTCGTCTCATGACGTCCATGCGCGGACGCGCCATGCCCGCGGACGCAATGGCCCGGCTGATGCTGCCGCTCATGCGCGGTCCGCGGGAACAGGAATTCTTCGGCCCGGAAGTGCCGCTCCGTCACGTCTTTCCCGCCGCGGGTGTGTACAAGGTCTTCTTCGAGTTCGCGCCCAATGGCGAGTATCTGGTCGCGGATTTTCTCGTCGAGGTCGTAGAGCCGTCCGACGCCGCGGACACCGTGATCCGGTCCATCCTGTCCGAGCCCACCAGACCTGGGTAGGGGCGAAAAGTTTTTCGCCCCTACGGCAAACGTAGGTTTTCCCCTATGAACTCCGGTCCTGTGCGACGTCTGCGCGGCCTGCTCATTCCGATCTGCCTGGGTCTGCAAACGGCCGGGCTCGTCGGAGACCGCACGATATTCGCCGGGCACGGCATGATGACCGCGTTCGGAAACGTCGAGTGGCTGCCCGAACCCGGGCGTACCCCCAACCAAGCCGGGTATGTGTTGGACGCTTGGCACGAAGCCGGGCGACTCTGGCTGGCTGCGACGCCGAGCCAAGTGGTCGAACGCGCGCTGGGCTTCGCCCGTGAGAAACTGGCGGAAGCCGAAGCTATGATTATGGTCGAGAACGTGGACGCGGCGCGCGTTGCGGTCGAGCATTACTGGCGATACGTCGCCCGCGCGGAACGGGCCGCCCTGTCCGCCCCCCCTTCCCGGACCGAGAGCGGCGCCGATGAACTCATCGAAGTCGTGGCGGTCGCCCTCCTCGAACAGCAATATATCCTGACCATCCTGTACCCCGATCTGCCGACAACGTCGCGGAGCGTGATCCGCGACGTGTTGGACGAAGCGCAGCAACGCTACGAGGCCGTGGCCGACCGACTGCCCCGCACGGTCCGCGGCCCGCTGGTCTTCAAGGAAAACGAAGTACGCTGGTCCATCGAAATGGCCCTCCGTGCGGATGAAGAAGCCGGATAGCCTGCCCGTGTCGCTTGCAAACGCGGGGGGAAGCCGATAGTCCGTCAGGCGTCCGGCGCGGGCGCGCCGCCGATTCCAACCCCCGCCGCGAGTCGCGGCACACCGAGGAGGACATTATGAAGTTCAACTGGTTCCATCTCATGCCGTACCGCTACCTGCCGGACGATTTCAAGGAAGCCTACCCCAGCGTCTGGGTCGATATTCCGAGTTCGCTGTTCGAGCCGGAAAAAGGCCACTGGCTGTACAACGACTACCTCGACGAACTGGAGTTCGCGGACCGGATGGGCTTCGACGCCATCTGCGTGAACGAACACCACCAGAACGGCTACGGCCTGATGCCGTCGCCCAACCTGATGGCCGCGGCCATGATCCGGCGCACCTCGCGCGCCGCGATCTGCGTGATGGGCAACAGCATCGCGCTCTACAACCCGCCGGTGCGCGTGGCCGAAGAGTTCGCCATGCTCGACGTCATGAGCGGCGGGCGGCTGATCGCCGGCTTTCCGGTCGGCACGGCCATGGATTCCAACTTCTGCTACGGCCAGACCCCGGCCACGCTGCGCGACAAATACGCCGAGGCGCACGACCTCATCATGCGGTCGTGGACCGAGCCCGAACCCTTCACCTTCAACGGCAAATACACCCAACTGCGCTACGTCAACGTGTGGCCGCGGCCCGTCCAGCAGCCGCACCCGCCGGTCTGGATTCCGGGCGGCGGATCGCTGGAGACGTGGGACTTCTGCGCCGACAACGACTACAACTATTCGTATCTCAGCTACTTCGGGTACAAGCGTGCCGCGCAGGTGATGAAAGGCTATTGGGACAAGCTGGACGAAAAGGGCAAGGACGTGAACCCCTACCGCGGCGGGTTCGCCCAGGTCGTGGCCGTGGCCGAGACCGACGCACTGGCCGAAAAGGAATACGGCCCGCACCTGGACTATTTCTTCAACCGCTGCCTGCACGTGCCCGACCGCTTTGCCGACGCCCCCGGCTACCGCACGCAGAAGACGGTCGAGGCCGGGCTCAAGGCGCAGGTCGGTTCGTTCGCCGACATGCTGCGCGCCGGCCTGACGTGGAAGGACCTGGTCGATCTCGGCTTCATCATCGCCGGCTCGCCGGCCACGGTGCGCGAGCAGTTACGCGAGGCGATCAAGGATATGCACGTCGGCCAGCTCATGACCCTGCAACACTTCGGCAACATCCCGCATGAACTCACGCTCAAGAACACCAAGCTGTTCGCCGAGCAGGTCATGCCGGACTTGCGCGACCTCTGGTCCGACTGGGAGGATCACTGGTCGCCCAAGCCGATGGCCGAGACCGCGCAGACCCGGGCGCAGCAGGCGTTGTAAGTCGAGTCGTCTCCCCCTCTCCCCCGGATCAAGTCCGGGGCAAGCTCTAGCCCTCCCCCACGAGGGGGGGAGGGGGTTGAAGGGAGGCGGCCTTGGAGCACCCCATTCCATACTTCTCTACATAGGAGAAAATTCAGATGAGGAGGAGACGAGAAAAAACCGCATGAGCACCACGTTCGACACATACGCCGCGGTCAAGAAACTGGAACGGGCCGGCTTCCAGGAAGCGCAGGCGGAAGCCGTGGTGCGCACCGTGGGCGAGGCTATAGACGACCAAGTGGCGACCAAAGCTGACTTGGCGACGCTCAGAGCCGAAATCAAAGCTGACATGCAGGCCAACAGCGCGGCACTCAAAGCCGACATGCAGGGGGACTTGTTCAAGGCGGCACTTGCCATCGTCGGTTTGACGAGCGGACTGACGGTAGCCTTGACCGTCGCTTTGCTCAACTGGTTTATTCCCAGCGTGGCCCCTCCTTCGCCCTAGCCCGTTCCTATCGGGTGAGGATGGAAGAAAGGCGAACTCGTACAGTTTACTCCTCCACTAGTGGATAAGAGTCATGAGAGAAACCGCATGAGCACGACCTTCGACACGTACGCCGCGGTCAAGAACCTGGAACGGGCAGGCTTCCAGGAAGCACAAGCGGAAGCCGTGGTGCGGACCGTGGGCGAGGCTGTAGACGATCAAGTGGCGACCAAAGCTGACTTGGCGACGCTCAGAGTCGAAATCAAAGCCGACTTTCAGGCCGACCTGTTCAAGACGGCGTTGGCGATTGTGGCCCTCCAGACGACGTTGACGGTCGCCCTGATAAAGCTGCTTCCCTGACGACGGTCTCTCCTTCCACACGGAATAATGAGGCGTTTCTCATTCCCCCTCTCCCCGGCCTTCTCCTGCAAGCGGAGAGGGGACAGAACATGTTTCTCCTTCATTCCCTCCCCCCTTGTGGGGGAGGGTTAGGGAGAGGGGCCTTCCGATGAATAATCAGTTTTTCGGGGATGAAAAAGATTTCTACAAATACGGCTTGCTGCGGAACCTTGCGGCCGGCGGATTCAAGGTCGGTGTGTGCTGGTTGTTGACGCACGACCGCAAGAAAGGCGGCGGAAAAATCGAATATCTGGAAAAGCAGGACCTCCGCGACAAGGATGAAGACCTGTTCGATTTTCTCGACTCCCAGGTTCGCCGGAAGCAGAAGCGGAACGTCCGTCTCTTGAAGAAGAAGACCCTGATTCAGGAAGGGGCGTATTTCCCGAATCCCTTCTCCATAGCCAAAGAGAAAAGACGAAAATATTTCGGCAAGATGATTCACCGGTTCGCGCGGACGCCTCGGGATATCCTGTTTCTCGATCCGGATACCGGCATCCGGCCACGCAGCAAACCAAAGCGAGAAAATGAATATGTCTCGTACGAGGAATTGGATCGCTGCAGCAAGGAACTCGAACGGACCTCCCTGATGATCTTCCAGCATTACCGTTTCGATTTCTCGTCCGAACCCATCAAACGACTACACAAAGAGAAGTCCGAAAACTTGCGGAAGATGGATCGGAACGCACAGGTTTGCGCCATCTGGAAAAAACCGACCGCCTATTATTTCCTCATTCGCAAAGAGCATGCCGAGCTGGGCCGAGCCGTCGAAGACGCCGCCCGGCATTTCGGCTTCGAGGTCGTGTCCGAGAAGGGAGCATGAACATGGAACCGCGTCCCGCTTCGCTGTTGCCCGAACAGTTCGGGTCCTTGGAGGGTGTCCGCATCGTCTCGACCGGGAGCCTGGTCGCACAGCCGTTCGCCGCGGCGCTGGCCGCGGAACAGGGCGCCGAGGTGATTCAGATCGAGCGCGTCGGCACGGGCGACGCCGCGTGGCGTGGCCTGGGCATGCAGTTGCCCGCCAAGGACGGTAGCGGTGGCGTGGCGACGACCTGGATACAGGAGCGCCGCAACGAGTGGCACGCCAGCCTCGACTTCAGCCGGCCCGAAGGCCGCGCCCTGTTCCTCAAGCTGGTCGGGGCGTGCGACATCTGGATGGAAAGCTCCAAGCCCGGCTCCTACACCAAGTGGGGTTTGACCGACGAGGCGGTGCTGGAAGCCAACCCCAAGCTCGTCATCGCGCACGTGTCGGGCTACGGCCAGACCGGCCATTCCGATTATCTGGGCCGCGCCTCGTACGACATGATCGGGCAGGCGTTCGGCGGCCTGATGTACCAGACCGGCTTCCCGGACCCCGACCCGCCCATCCGCGCCAACCCATGGACCGCGGACTACATTACGGCGCTGTTCTGCCTGTGGTCGTCGCTGGCCGCCTACATTTCGGCGCAGCGTACCGGGCGGGGCCAAGTCATCGACGTTTCGCAGTTCGAGTGCATCCACCGCCTGCTGTCCGGCACGATGGTCGAGTATTTCAGCAATGGCTTCGTACGCGAGCGGACCGGCAACAAGGCGACCGCGTTCCAACCCTACGATGCGTTTCAGGCCAGCGACGGCTGGGTGGTGGTGGGCGCGGTCGGCTTGGCCGTGTTTTCGCGCGTGTGCCGCGTGCTCGGATTGGATCCCGAGGACGAAAAGTGGCAGACGGCCAGCACGGACGTGAACGGTATGGAGGGCATCGAGTTCGACGCGCTGCTGCGCGGCTGGATCGCCGAGCGCAGCGTGAGCGAGGTGGTGGAAACGCTGAACGAAGCGCAAGTCGCCTGCTGTCCGATCATGAACAGCAAGGATATGGCCGACGACCCGCACTACGAGGCGCGCAACGTCCACGTCGAGTGGGAAGACGGCCAGGTCGGCAACGTGAAAGGCACGGGCGTCAGCCCGGCCTTCTCTAACACCCCGGGCAAGATCTGGCGGGGCTCCGTACCGGTCGGCCACGACAACGAAAAGGTGTACACCCACTTCGCCGGCCTTGACCGGGCCGAAGTGGCGCGCCTCAAAGAGGCGGGCGTCATCTGAGACTTGGTAGTGAAAGGGGCTCGGTTCATTCAGCGATTAAGGATGCCGATGAACCGGCGCGCGGAGACGATACGGATGCCTCCGATACTCCCCAACGTCAACAAATCTTTCTTGTCGCCACTCACGAGATACTGCGCCCCACCAGCAACGGCCGTGGCGAGGATCGGGTTGTCGTCAGGGTCTCTCGACACATCGATCCGGGGCAAATCGGTCAACACGACGGCTTGTGAACGCAGGCCGTTGACCATCCGACCTGCGTCTGCATGTCTGACGAATTTCCGTAACCGAGGATACCGACTCACGCGCCGGAACTCGTCCAGTTGCCAGTCGGAGGTAATCAACTCGAACCTGCCCTCCCGCCAAGCTTGATAAATACGGTCTGGCGGAGTGCTGGTCGTAATCAGCGCCGCCATCAAGACGCCGGTGTCGAGGACTACCCGCATCGGTTGATGGCAAGCGCATCCTCAATGGCGGCAAGAATCTCATCCTGCGCGTAGGCGCGGTTCCGTTCCTTGACGTCGTCGACGGTCAACTCGAACAAGCGCGCACGCACCGCCTCGTCCACGAAGCGCGATAAACTCCCTTTCTTCGCGCCCGTGGCGCCGAGATAGGACCGCAGGGCGCGGTCGGTATCCTCCCTGACCACCACGGACCATCGAATGTTGCTCATTCCCGAACCTTTCTCTCGCGTCGTTGGCCAGAGGATAAACACTTCTCCATTCGTGGGCAATCAGAACGTCGGTTCTCCACGCTTGCGGTTGACCGCCCGCCGGATTTCGGACTAGAAAGACCCGGCTTTTCGCACGCTGGGAAGGAGGAAGCCGCCATGCCAGACAACGGGCTCGGCAAAGATCGACTCCTCGACATGTACCGCACGATGCAGACCATCCGGCAGTTCGAGTCGCGCGTGAAGGAGATTTTTCAGGAGGGGAAGATTCCCGGCTTCGTGCACGTCTCGATCGGCGAGGAAGCTTCGGCGACCGGCGTGGCCGCGGCCCTGACCGACACGGACTACATCACCAGCACGCACCGCGGCCACGGCCACTTGATCGCCAAGGGCGGCGACGTGAAGCCCATGATGGCCGAACTGTTCGGCAAGAAGACCGGTTATTGCAAGGGCAAGGGCGGCTCCATGCACATCGCCAATTTCGAGTTGGGCATTCTGGGCGCGAACGGCATCGTCGGCGCCGGGCTGCCCATTGCGACCGGCGCGGGGCTGGCGGCCAAGGTGCGCGGCAGCGGCGAGGTCGCGGCGTGCTTCTTCGGCGACGGCGCCTCGAACGAGGGCACGTTCCACGAGTCGCTCAACATCGCCTCGGCCTGGAAGCTGCCGGTCGTCTATGTGTGCGAAAACAACCTGTACGGCGAGTTCACCGCCGGCCGCGACGTGACGTCGGTCAAGGACATTGCCGACCGGGCGCGCGGCCACGACATGCCGGGCGTGGTCGTGAACGGCAACGACGTGGTCGAGGTGTACGAGGCCACGCGCGAGGCCGTGGACCGGGCGCGCAAGGGCGACGGGCCGACGCTGCTGGAGTGCAAGACCTACCGCTGGGAGGGTCACGTGGTGGGTGAGGAAGCGTTTCTCGGCAAGCGCAGCTACCGGCCCGCGGACGAAATCGAAGCCTGGAAGAAACGCTGCCCGCTGATGAGCTTCGAGCAGCGCTTCGTGCCCGGCAGCTTCAGCGCCGCGGAACTGGAGGCCGTGCGGACGGAGGTCGGCCGGCGGATCGACGAGGCCGTGCAGTTCGCGATGGACAGCCCGCTGCCCGCACCGGAAGAAGCGCTGGACGACATGTTTTCGACCGCCTCCCAACACTGAACAACCGGGGCGACGGAGGGCACGCCATGCGGGAGATCACGTTCATTCAGGCGATCAACGAGGCGCTGGCCGAAGAACTCCGTCTCGATCCAAAGACGTTTCTGATGGGCCTGGACGTCTGGGTGGGGGCGTTCGGCGCGACCAGCGGTCTGACCGACGAGTTCGGCGCCGACCGGATTCTGAACGCGCCGATTTCCGAAGCGGGCTATGCCGGCGCCGGAGTCGGCGCGGCCATGGCCGGGATGCGGCCCATCGTCGAGATCGAGTTCGCCAGCTTCTTCTATTGCTGCTGGGATCAGGTCTGCAATCAGGCCGCCAAACTGCGCTACATGTCCGGCGGTCAAGCCGACATGCCGATCACCTTTCGCGCGGTGTGCGGCGCGGTCGGGTCGGCCGCGGCCCAGCACTCGGAAACCGTCTATTCGCAATTCATGAGCGTGCCCGGCCTCAAGATCGTGGTGCCGTCGGACGTGCACGACATGAAGGGGCTGCTCAAGAGCGCGATCCGCGACAACAACCCGGTGCTGGTCTTCGAGCACCTCAAGCTGGGCCGCAGCAAGCAGGCCGTGCCGGACGACGAGTATCTCGTGCCGCTGGGGCAAGCCGCGGTCAAACGCGAGGGCGCGGACGTCACCGTGGTCGCGGTCGGCTTCATGGTTTCGCGCGCGCTCAAGGCGGCCGACGCCCTGGCCGCGGACGGCATTTCGGTCGAGGTCGTGGATCCGCGCAGCCTGATTCCGCTGGACGAGGACACGCTGCTCGAGTCCGTGGCGAAAACGCAGCGCGTGCTGGTCGTGGACGAGGGGCATCTGCGCTGCGGCGCGGCCGCGGAAATCGCCGCGGTGATTGCGGACAAGGGCTTCGACTTTCTCGATGCGCCGGTCAAACGCCTGACCGCCCCCGACGTCCCCGTCCCCTTCAGCCCGCCGCTCGAAAAATTCGTGCTGCCCGACGACAAGAAGATCGTGGCGGCCGTCAAGGAACTGCTGGCTTAGGTCCGATCGGCGGGCTCCGGCCGATGCCCGCGGCAAACGAAAGGATGCACCCGTGGCAGTAGAAGTCGTCATGCCCAAGTTCGGCCTGACCATGACCGAGGGCACGATCCAGCAGTGGTTCAAGGCCGAGGGAGACGCGATCACGGCCGGCGAAGCCCTGTTCGAGGTCGAAACCGAAAAGGTGCTGTACGAAATCGAGGCGCCCGCGGACGGCACCGTCGCCAAGCTGCTGTATCCCGTGGAAGCCGTGGTCGGCGTGGGTCTGCCGGTCGCGGTGCTGGCCGAAACCGGCGAGGACGTGGCCGAGATTGCCGCCCGCTACGCCGACGCCGCGGGCACGCAAGCGGCTCAACCCCCTACCGCGACCGCACAGCCAGAGGCCGCGCCGGCTGCCGAAAGCGCCGCCCCCGCGGAACGCCCCAAACGGGTGCCGGTGACCCCGGCCGCGCGCAAACTCGCCAAGGAACACGGCATCGATCTCGACCGCGTGACCGGCAGCGGCCCGCGCGGCAGGATTACGCGCGAAGACGTCCAGAAGATCATCGACGACGGGGGACAATCCGCGCCCGGGGCAACTCCCGCGCCGCCCGCGGACGAAACCCAACCGTTGCGCGGCATGCGCAAGGTGATCGCCGAGCGCATGCACCAGAGCCTGCAGGGCAGTGCGCAGTTGACCATCACCAGCGAGGTGGACGTCAGCCAGTTGATCGACCGCCGCCAAGCCGTGCGCCAGGAGTTCGGCGTCACCTATACCGATTTCATCGTGCAGGCGTGCGCACACGCCCTGCGACAACATCCGCGCATGAACGCGACGCTCGAAGACGGTACGCTCCGACTCAACCGCGGGATTCACGTGGGCGTGGCCGTGGCGCTGGACGAAGGCTTGATCGTGCCGGTCATCCGCGACACCGACCGGAAATCGCTCGAGGAGATCGCCGGCGAAGCCAAGACGCTCGCCGAAAAGGCGCGCGCCGGCCATCTCACGCTCGAAGACGTCTCGGGCGGCACGTTCACCGTCTCCAATCTCGGGATGTACGGGGTCGACGCGTTCACGCCGATTCTGAACACCCCGCAGACCGGCATTCTGGGCGTGGGCCGCATCGTCGAAAAACCGGCGCTGTACCGCGGAGAAATCGCCAAACGCTCCACGATGGTGCTCAGCCTGACGTTCGACCACCGCGTGATCGACGGCGCGCCCGCGGGCGCCTTTCTGCAGACCGTGGCCGACCTGCTGGCCCACGGCAACCGGATTTCACTCGACGCGCGTTAGCACTCGGCCACGACCTGCGCCTCGGCGAGGGTCGCGGTATGCGTGAGTGCCAAATGTAGGCGGACGACGTGTTGCGCCGCGGCATACGCCCGCGCCTTGCCGTGCAGCACGAGGCGCGGGCGGGCCCCGCGTTCGCGCACGACCTCGACGTCGCGCCAGCCCACGTGGCGGCCCCAACCCCGCCCGAGCGCCTTCATGGTCGCCTCTTTGGCGGCGAACCGCGCGGCGTAGCTCTGATAGCGGGCCCGGCCGCGGCGCTCGCAGTAGGCTTGCTCACCCTCGGTGAACACGCGCGCGCGGAAGCGGGAGCCCGTGCGCGGACGTTCCAACGCCGCGCGCACCCGCTCCACCTCGGCCAGGTCGTTGCCGATGCCGAAGATCATGCGGACGCCTAGCAGGCCGAACAGGTATGGCAAGTCGTAACGTCGCAGGGCGGCGTCTGGCGTTCCAGCAGCGCCTTGCGCCACTCGACCCACAGGTATCGCTTGTCCACCCCGTGGTCGATGAAGTCCCAGGGCAGCCGCTCCTCGAAGTCGTAGCGCCGGTGGACGAAGAAATCCGGGTCCAAGCGGAGTTCATCAGAAACCGAACGCTTGGCCGCACGGCGCCAGTCCTGGACCACGCGCCACCACGCCCCGCGGCTACGGTGGACGTCGAGGAGCAGGCCGCCCACGCGCCGGTCGCCGCGTGACAGCAGGGTTTGGTAATACGCCTCGCGCGGAGACTCGACATCGACCGTGACGCGCGGGATCCGCGCCAACTGTCGGCGCAAGCCGCGCATCTTGCGGCGCAGCGAAGCCACGTCCTCCATCGGCTCCCACTGCAGCGGCGTCCACGGCTTGGGCGCGAACGCGTTCACCGACAGCGTCAGGCCGCCGACCGCCGCGGGATTCTCCCTCCCTTTTTCGCAGAACCGCGCGTACATCTTGTGCGTCAACGCGACGATAGCGTCCACGTCGGCCTGCGTCTCGGTCGGCAGCCCGATCATGAAATACAGCTTGAGCGTCTGCACGCCACCGCGGACCAGTCGCTCGGTCGCACGCAGGATTTCGGGCTCGCTCAGATTCTTGTTGATGACGCGGCGCATGCGTTCCGAGCCGGCCTCTGGGGCGACCGTCACCGAGCGGGTCGCGTTCCGCCCCAGAGCCGCGGCCAACTCGGGCGTAATCACGTCGGCCTTGAGCGACGAGGGCGACGCCCGGCCGCCGGCTTGGCCGATGAACTCGCACAACCCGGCCACCCCCGGCTGACTCGCCATCTCCGCCCCGACCAAGCCGATGGTCCGGCGTTCGCGGAGCCCGGCCGCGGCCTGTTCGCGCAACGCCGCGACACTGCGGTAGCGGACGGGCCGGTACATGAACCCCGCGGCACAGAAGCGGCAGCCCCATTCGCAGCCGCGGCTGGCTTCGACCAGATACATGTCGCCGAACACCGTGTCGCGCGTCAGGATCTGCGAGGTCGTCGGATGGGCGTCCAGGTCCCGCACCAGCCGCCGTTCGACCGTCGGTGCGGGGACATCCGCGTGACGCAGTCCGGTCAGCCGGCCGTCGGGTCCGTGCACCGGTGCGAACAGCCGTGGGACATATACACCGGGTAGGGTGGCGAGCCCCGCGGTGCGGTCGCCCGTTGCTTTCGGGTCGGGGTCGAGTCGCCGGTAGCGTTCGACGAACTCCGGGATCAGTTCCTCGCCCTCGCCGATCAGAAACGCGTCGATGAAATCGGCAACCGGCTCGGGGTTCAGAAAGGTCGCCGGTCCCCCGGCGATGACCAACGGATACCGGACCGCGGCCGCCCGCCGCTCCGCCACGGAGAGCGGCACGTGGGCCGCGGCCAGAACGTCGAGGACGTGCAGATAGTCGGTTTCGAACGAGAGCGAAAACGCCAGAATCTCGAAATCGGCCAGCGGGCGTTGCGTCTCCAGCGAGGCGAGCGGCGCGCCACTGCGCGCGAGGGTCTCGGCTTCGTCAGGGTCAGGCAGAAAGGCCCGTTCGCAGCGGCAGTCCGCATGCTGGCTGAAAATCCTGTACGCGGCCTGGAAGCCCAGGTTGGACATCCCGACCGCATAGACATTGGGATACACGAGGCAGACGGACACGGCGCCGCCGACCCCGGCCGTGAACAGGCGCGTCTCGCCTGCCAGTCGTGCGCGGGCCCGTTGGGCGCTGAGCCGCATGATGGAATCTGCGCCCCCAACGGGCCAGCCGGCCTACGTCGCCCGCCGGCGGATGAACGTGGGAATCTCCGTCCCCACGTCCCCGTCGGGCTTGTTCTGGACGACCACCGCGGCGCCATTGGTGCGCCCGGCGTGCCCGCGGCGCACGAAGGCGGGCTCCTCCAGGGTCTCGACGTCGACCTTGGGGGCGGATTTTCCCGGCCCGTGGCCGTTCCGCCCGTTCGCGTGGCCGTTGCCATTGCCGTTCCGCGCACGATGCCCGTTGCGTCCGTTGACACCGTGCAGCATGCCGAGCTTGCGTGACCAACCCGGCTTGGCCTCGTCGCTGTCGCCGAAGCCGGTGATGATGACGGTGACGGTGATTTCCTCGTCCATGGATTCGTCGATCACCGCGCCGAAGATGACTTCCGCCTCCTCGTCGGCCACTTCTTCGATGAGCGCCACCGCGTCGTTCACTTCCTGGATGCCGAGCCCCTTGCCGCCGGTCACGTTCACGAGCACGCCGCGCGCGCCGTTGATCGAGAAATCCTCCAGCAGCGGGCTCGCAATCGCCCGGCGCGCCGCGTCCTCCGCCCTGGTCGGGCCGGTCGCCGAGGCCGTGCCCATCACCGCCATGCCCATGTCCGCCATAATGGTCCGCACGTCCGCAAAGTCAAGGTTGACCAAGCCTTGCGTCGTGATCGTCTTCGAGATGCCCTGCACGGCTTGCAGCAGGACCTCGTCCGCTTTGCGGAACGCCTCGGGCAGCGTCAGGTTCCGGTCGGACAGGGCCAGCAGCCGCTGGTTGGGAATGCAGATCAGGGTGTCCACGTGCTCTTTCAGTTCACGGACGCCTTCTTCGGCCTTGCGGCCGCGGCGGCGCCCCTCGAACAGAAACGGCTTGGTCACCACGCCGACGGTCAGCGCCCCGATCTCGCGCGCCAGTTGCGCGATGACCGGCGCGCCGCCGGTGCCCGTGCCGCCGCCCATGCCGGCGGTGACGAAGACCATGTCCGCGCTGGACAGATAGTCGCGGAGTTCGGCCTCCGTCTCTCTGGTCGCCTCGCGGCCCACCTCCGGGTCCGCGCCCGCGCCCAGTCCTTTCGTCAATTCCCCGCCGAGTTGGATGCGGTGCGGCGCCAAGCTCATCCGCAGGGCTTGGGCGTCGGTATTCGCGGCAATGAACTCCACCCCGCTCATCCCGTTGTTGATCATCGTGTTGAGGGCGTTCCCGCCGGCGCCGCCGACGCCGACGATCCGGATCTGCGCGCCGCCCCCACCCGTCTCTACCTCGAATGCTATCGACATGGCCGACCTCCTTACTCCTCGGTTAGCAGTCCCGTCCCGCACGTCCCTAGAAAAAATCCCGCAACCAGCCCGTGACCCGTTCGCGCACCGTGGGCCACGCCGGCTGGCTGGGCGCGGCGACCAGCGGGCCGCGGCGCCGCCGCGCTTCGAGCGTGACCAGGACCAGCCCGACGTTGGTGGCGTAGATCGGCGCATGGGCCGGGTCCACGGCGCCGCCCAGATGCGACGGCACGCCCAGCCGGGCCGGCATGCCGAAGATGCGCCGGGCGACGTCCGGCATGCCTTCGAGCACCGCACCCCCGCCGGTCAGCACCACGCCGACGCCGCACTCGTCCAGCAGATGGGCGAAGTCGAGCTGCTCGCGGACGAGTTCGAAGATCTCTTCGACACGCGGCTCGATGATTTCGCTCATCTTCCGCCGCGACAGCGGGGCCGCGGTCAGTTCGCCGATGCACGGCATTTCGACCAGTTCGTCCGCGTTCACGATCTCCGTCTCCGCGCAGCCGTGGCGCTGTTTGAGCTTTTCCGCCTCGGCGACCGGGATACGCAGCCCCGCGGCCAAGTCGTTGGTCACGTTGTCCCCGCCGACCGGCAGCACCGCGGTGTGGACGACACAGCCGCGCGCGAACGCCGCCACGCCGGTCGTCCCGGCGCCGACGTCGAGCAGCACGACGCCCAACTCCTTCTCCTCGGGCGTCAGCACCGCCTCGGCCGCGGCCAGCGCGCCGTAGTGCACCGCGTCGACGTGCAGCCCGGCCCGCTCGCCGCACTTGCGGACGGCGTGCAGCGCGGTCGAGGCGACGCTGACCGCGTGTACGCTGGTCTCCAGACGCACCCCGCTGGCGCCGACCGGGTCGGGGTCGCGCTCCTGGCCATCGACCAGAAACCCGCGCGGAAACACGTGCAGGATTTCGCACTCGGGCGGCAGGGCGACGGCCCGGGCCACGGCAACAGCTTCCCCCACATCCTCCGCCGACACCTCGCCGTTCTTGACCCGGACCACGCCCTGGCTGGAGATGCCCTCCACGTGACCGCCCGTGAGCGCGGCGGAGACCGTTCGGATCTCGCAACTTGCGCCGACCTCGGCCTCCGCCACGGCTTTGGAGAGGGCCTGTCCGGCGCTCTCCACGTTCGTCACCAACCCCTTGCGGACGCCCTGCGACGGCGCCGTGCCCAGTCCCAGCACGGCCGGCCCGTCCGGCGTGGCCTCGGCCACCAGGACCGAGACGGTGGACGTCCCGATATCGACACTCACCAACAGGGCATCGTCTTTGTCCATAGCCTTCCCTCTACAACCTCCGCATGTTCCCCACACCGCCGGCGCCGTACGGTTTCGGCGTCAGCGGCGACACGATGATCCGATCCGCGAACCGCGTATCGAAGACGCTCGTCGGTCGCTCGGCCGGCCAGTCCGTCAACACGAGGCGAAGCCGGTGGAACACCGTCCGCTCCGGCGCATGGCCCAGGCGGACGACGACCCGCGGGCCGTCGACCACCAACGTGTAGCCCTGCCGCGCGTCCCACCGGATTTCGGACACGGCCACGCCCAACTCCCGGCTCGAATCCAGACACGCGCTCACGTCGGCCAGCACCGTCCGCGCGGTCGGGGCGTCCAGCGGCATCCGTTCCAGGCCGCTGACGTAGGGCAGGTCGTCCGACCGTGCGGCCGCGGCCACGAAACTTTCGCCGGACCGGTCCAGCAAGGCGCCCGGCGGCCCGCCTCTGATCTCGGCGATCGCGCGGCGCTCCCGAAGCGTCACGCGCACCCGTTGCGGGAATGCCCGTGTGACGCTGGCCGTCCGCACGCGAGGATGCCGTTGCAGCCGTTCTTCCACCGCACGCGCGGACACGTCGAAAAGACTCGCACCCGGTGCCAAGCCGGTCCAGTCGAGAACGGCCCCGCGGGTCAGGCGTCCGTCGGTCTCGACCACGATCTCCGCGACCGCAAAATAGTCGTGCCCCTTGACGTAGCGCCCCAGCGCGGCCGCGCCGGCCACGCACCCCGCGGCGCAGCATAGGAGCACCGCGCGATGCAACCGTGGGGAACGGAACAGACGTCCTGCCCGGGTCATCCGTCCGCCCTCCGCGGAATGTGGAGTCGGGCCTGCTCCAGCACGGCCTCGACCAGATCTTCGTAACTCAGGCCGGCGTGTGCGGCGATACGCGGCAGATAACTCAGTTCCATCAACCCCGGCAGCGTATTCAGTTCGATCAGGAAGACGTCGCCGGCCGGATTCACGCGCGTGTCCACACGGCTGTAACCGCTGCATCCCAGCGTTGCATGGGCCTGTCGGGCGACACCGAGCACGCGGGCATAAGTGGCTTCGGCCAACGGCGCCGGCATCAGGAATTCTTCGCGGCCGGGGGTGTATTTCACCGCGTAGGAATGGAACTCGCCCTTGGCGACCACCTCCATCGCCCCGAGCACCCGGTCGCCCAGAATGCCGACCGTCACTTCCTGGCCGGGGACGTACTCTTCGACCAGGGCGTCGTCGTACGCGAACGTGTCCGCGAGCGCCGCGGGCAGCGCGTCTGGGGAGCGGACGATGCCGACGCCGACGCTCGACCCCTCGGCCGCGGGTTTCACGACCACGGGATAGCGCAACTCGGACACCTCCGCGGCGTGGCCCTGCTTCAGCACTTCCCAGGCCGGAGTCGGCAGCCCGTGCGACCGCCACACCCGCTTGGCCGTCGGTTTGTGCATGGCCAGGGCGCTCGCCAGAACGTTCGAGCCGGTGTACGGAATCCCCAGGCTTTCCAGCACGCCCTGGACCGCGCCGTCTTCGCCGAACTTGCCGTGTAGGGCGACGAACGCGACGTCCGTCGCACGGACCGCCTCGATCCAGCGCGCGTCGGACTCGACCGGGATGGAGCAGACGGCGTGGCCGCGCGCTTCCAGTGCGGCGCAGACCGAACGGCCGGTGCGCCGCGAGATGTCGCGCTCCGCGGACAACCCGCCCCAGAGCACGCCGACCCGGCGTGTGGTCGTCGGTTCGGCTACCATTCGCCCACCCGCTCGATCTCCGGTTCGAGCCAGACTTGCCGACGCTGCCAGACGCGACGCTGGACCCGTTCGACCAATTCCCACACCTGCCCGGCGGTCGCCCCGCCCGTGTTGACGATGAAGTTGGCGTGCTTGGGCGAGACCTCGGCCGCGCCCTTGCGGAGGCCCTTGCCGCCGACCTCCTCGATGAGACGGCCCGCGGCCCCCGCGGGCGGATTCTTGAAGATCGACCCCGCGTTGGGAAAGCCGCGCGGCTGGCTGCCGCGGCGCCGCTGCCGGGCGTGGCGCAGGGCATGGCGGATCCCGGCCGGTGACTTCTGCGGCAGGCGGAAGGCGACCTCGCCCACGATGAAGCGGGCGGGCAGCGCGGTCCGGCGGTAGCCGAAACCGACCAACGGCCCGGGCAGACACAGCACCTTGCCCGTCCGCGTCACGCCGGTCAGCGACGTCACCACGTCGCTCAGTTCGCCGCCGTACGCACCCGCGTTCATCAGCAGCCCACCGCCGACCGTGCCCGGAATCCCCTCGGCGAACTCCACCCCGCCGTATCCCTGTTGCGCGGCTTCGCGCACGAAGCGACCCAAGGCCCGCCCGGCGCCGACGCGCACGTGGGCGCAGCATCCGGCACCTGCCGCGGGCGGCGCGGGCCACTCCGCATAATCGAACCCGCGGCCCAGCCGCACCACGACGCCGCGCACCCCGCGGTCGCTGATCAGCACGTTCGTGCCGCGGCCGAGCAGCAGGCACGGGGCGCCGCAGTCGGCCACGATCCGCATCAGGCCCTGTAACTCCTCCAGGCTGTTGGGCGCGACCAGAGCGTCGGCCGGCCCGCCGATACGAAACGAGGTGTAGCGCCCCAGCGGCACGTCGAACCGCACCCGCCGGCCGAACGCGTGTCGCAGCCGGGCGTGCAACTCAGCCGGCATGAAGGCCTCCGTCGCGGAGTCGGGCCAGCAGTTCCGGCCCGATTCGCGTCACGTCCCCGGCTCCAAGGGTCAGGACGACGTCGCCCGGCCGGCATACGCCGTGGACGGCCTTCGCCAACGCGGCGCGCTCCGGCGCGAAGTGGAGGTCCGCGTGGCCGCGGCGCGTGAGCGCGTGGAAGAGCTTCTCCCCGGACACGTCGGCCACGGGGTCTTCACCCGCGGGGTAGATGTCGGTCAGCATCAGCACATCCGCGTCGTCGAATGCGGACAGGAACTCGTCGAAGAGATCCCGCGTGCGCGTGTAGCGGTGGGGCTGGAAGACGGCGACCAGCCGGCGTCCGAATCCCTCGCGGGCCGCGCGCAGCGTGGCGCGTACCTCCTCGGGGTGGTGGGCGTAGTCGTCCACGACCAGCACGCCGGCGGCCTCGCCCTTGACCTCGAAACGGCGCTGAATCCCGGCGAATTCCGCCAGCGCCTCCTGCACCTGCGCGAATCCGATCCCCAACTCCAGGGCCACCGCGACCACGGCCAGCGCATTGAGCGCGTGGTGGCGGCCGGGCAGGTTCAGACGCAGGTCGCCCAGCCGTTCGGCGTGATGCCAGACTTCGCAACGCGTCGTCAGCCCGGAGACCGTCAGGTTCGTGGCCCGCACCTCGGCCTCGGGGCTGACGCCATAGGTCACGAAGCGTTTGTGGAGGTGGGGCAGCAACGCCCGGACGTGCACGCTGTCCAGGCACAGCACCGCGCGGCCGTAGAAGGGAATCCGGTTGACGAACGCGAGATAGGCGTTGTGGACGGCCTGCATGTCGCCGTAATAGTCGAGGTGTTCGGGGTCGATGTTGGTCACGACCACGATCGTCGGGCCGAGGAGCAGGAAGGTGCCGTCGCTCTCGTCGGCTTCGGCGACCAGAAACCGCCCCTGCCCCAGCCGGGCGCTGCTATCCAGCGCATGCAGGCGCCCGCCGATGACCATCGTCGGGTCGAAGTGGGCGTGGGCCAGCACCGTCGCGATCAGCGACGTGGTCGTGGTCTTGCCGTGCGTGCCGGCCACGGCGATGCCGTACTTGAGGCGCATCAACTCGGCCAGCATTTCAGCGCGCGGAATGACCGGGATCATCCGCTCGCGGGCGCGCACGACCTCGGGGTTGGCGAATTTCACCGCGGAGGAGATGACGACCACGTCGGTGTCGGGTTCGACGTGCTCGGGCCGGTGGCCGTACACGACGTGCGCTCCGTTACGGGCGAGGCGGGCGGTCGTCTCGGATTCGGCCACGTCCGACCCGCTGATCCGGTAGCCGAGATTGAGCAACACCTCGGCGATGCCGCTCATGCCGACCCCGCCGATGCCGACGAAATGGATGCGTTGGTTGGCGTTGAAGAGCACCGGCGTCTCGGCCAAGCCTGCGAGCTCGGAGGATGCCGTGGCAGGGATCCCCGCGGACGGGTTGATCCGGCCGGCGACGCGCCGCGGCCGGACGTTGGCCGGGTGCTGCAAGGACCGCGACTGGCCACGCTCGGCCGCGGGAAGGGTCCGCTTGCGTGTCACGTTCCCTCCCCGCCGGCCGCGCGCGGCTGCTCGACGCTCGAAAGACAGGTCTCCACCACTGCAGCCGTCGCCCCGGGCCGGCCCATGCGCGCCGCGGCGCAGGCCATGCCCGCCAGCTTTTCGTCATCCCCCCACAACCCGTCAATCGTCCGCGCCAACGCCTCGGGCGTCAGCGCACGGTCGAGCACCATCACCGCGGCCCCAGCCTGCACGAGCGCCTCGGCGTTGGCGCGCTGGTGGTCGTCCGCGGCGAACGGATACGGAATCAGAATCGAAGGTTTTCCCAGTATGGTCAGTTCGGCGAGCGTGATCGCCCCGGCGCGGCAGACGACCAGGTCGGCCGCGGCGTACGCGTCGCGCATGTCGTCGATGAACGGCGTGACGCGCGCTGCGACGCCCGCGGCGTCGTACACCGCACGGACGGAGTCGGCATCGGCCACGCCCGTCTGATGCACCACGCGCAGGCCGGACCGCGCCTGATGCAGGCTCGCGAGCGCTGCGGGCGCGGTCACGTTGAGCCGATGCGCGCCGGCGCTGCCGCCGAGCACGAACACGGTGAACGGCGGGTCGGACCGGGCCGGAGCGCCGTCCGGCGCGACATGAAACGTGCCGCGCACCGGATTGCCGGTCTGCACGACTTTGGCAGCCGGGAAGAATCGCGCGGCCGCCTCGAAGCCGAGGCACACCCGCCGGGCGAACCGGCTGAGGCGGCGGTTGGCCAAACCCGGCACCGCGTTGGGCTCCAACAGCACGCACGGGATGCGGCGGAGCCAGCCGGCCACGACCGTCGGCCCCGAGGCATACCCGCCGATGCTGAAGATCACGTCCGGGGCGAACTCCCGGATGATGCGCCACGCCCGCCCCACGCCGTAGCCGGCCAGCAAGACCGAGCGCAGTTTACCCCCCCAGGATCGGCCCCGGAGTTGCTCGGCCGGCACGAACTGCAAGGGGAAGCCGAGGCGCGGGATGACGTCCTTTTCCAGGCCGCCGCGCGTGCCCACGAACAGGACCGCGGCGTCCGCGGTGCGGCGTGCCCGTTCGGCCACCGCCACGCCGGGGAACAGGTGACCGCCGGTCCCGCCCGCGGCGAGCAGCAGACGCGGAGGTCTAGGCATGGGCGCCCTCCCCCCGCGGCGTCTCGCGCGACAACGCCAGCAGCACGCCGGCCGACAACAGTCCGATCACCAGCGCCGATCCGCCGTAGCTCACGAACGGCAGTGGCAGGCCGGTGGTCGGCAACAGTCCGACCGCGACCGCCATGTTCAGCCCGGCTTGGCCGACGAGCATGAAGGTACAGCCGAAGGCCAGCAGACGCCCGAACCTGGTCGGGTGGCGCAACGCGATCCGCAGCCCGCGCACGCCCAGCAGCGCGAACAGCATCAGGATGCCGGCCGTGCCCCACAAGCCGGCTTCCTCGCCCACCACGGCGAAGACGAAGTCGGTGTGCGCTTCGGGCAGATAGAACATCTTCTGGCGGCCTTCGCCGAGCCCGACGCCGGAGAGCCCGCCCGCGCCGAAGGCCAGCAAGGACTGGTGCAGTTGGTAGCCGGCGCCCTGTATGTCGGCGCCCTGGTTCAGAAACGTGGACAGCCGGGCGGTTCGGTAGCTGGCGGTCAGCACGCCCAGCCCGACGAGCAGCAGCCCCACGGCGAAGACGCCGGCGATGTGGACGACCCGCGCGCCCGCGGCGAACAGCAGTGCCAACACCAGCACCCCGACGTACACCGCGCTGCCCAGGTCCGGCGCCACGCCGACCAGCAACGCGACCGCGCCGGCGACCAGCAGCGGCGGCAGCAGACCGTCCGCGAAACTATGCATCCGGTCGGCTTTCTGCGTCAGCGCGTAGGCCAGATAGACGATCACCGCCCACTTCGCGAACTCCGAGGGCTGGAAGTTGAATCCCCCGAGCGACAACCAGCGACGGACCGGGCCGTGCCCGATACCCGGCAGGAGCACGAGCCCGAGTCCCACGATGGCCACGATCAGCGCCGGATAGGCCAACCGGCGATACCACGGGGAAGGCAGACAGACGGCCGCCAAGCAGCCGACCGAGCCGATCAACAGGGCCAGCGTGTGTTTGCGCACGAACAGATACGCGTCGCCGTAACGCTCCGCGGCGTGGAAATACGTCGTGTTGAACACCAGGATTTCGCCGCTCACCACCAGCAGCAACACCGTTCCGAGCAGCCAGGAGTCGATCGGACCGCGCAGGGGCGCGTCGTCCGCGACGCGGTCGGCAAAGCCGAAGGCGGCCGAGTCACGCACTGCGGTCATAACGCCTCGACGGACGCGCGGAACGCGTCTCCGCGCTGCGCGTAATCCCGGAACTGGTCGAAACTGGCGCACGCCGGCGACAAGAGGACCGTGTCGCCGGCCGCCGCGTCCCGGCTGGCCGCGCGAACGGCGTGATCGAGGTCATCGACCAGCACGGTGTCGGTCGTGCACCCGAGCGCGGCGTGCAGCGTGCGTTGCGCCTGGCCGAACAGGATCAGCTTCTTCACCCTGTCGCGCAGCAGCGCGCGCAGGGGGCCGTAGTCGCCGCCTTTTTCCACTCCGCCGGCCAGCAGGATGACCGGCCCGGCCACGCTGTGCAGCGACCGGACCACCGCGGCCACGTTCGTGCCTTTGGAGTCGTTGACGTAGGTTACGCCGCGCTTGCAGGCCACGAACTCGAACCGGTGCGGCAGACCCCGGAACTCGGCCAGCGCGGTCTGCACGGTGTGGACCGACACGCCCCACAGCAATGCGGCACAGGCCGCGGCCGCGGCGTTCTCCACGTTATGGCGTCCTTGCACGCGCAACCCGCCGAGCGCGATCCGGGTCTCGCGGCCGGCATCGCGGACCACCAGACCGAACGTGCCATCGGCGTCCGTGATCCAGGCGCCGTACGCCTCGTCCTCCGCCAGCCTGCTCCAGCCGAACGAGAAGCCGCGGCCGAGAAGCTCCCGACACAGCGACCGCACCGCGGGATCGTCCCGGTTGTAGATCGCCCAATCGTCTTCCCCTTGCTGCGCGAACAGGCGCCGCTTGGCCGCGGCGTAGCCGGCCAAGGTCCCATGTCGGTCCAGATGATCTTCGCTCAGGTTGAGAAAAATCCCGATCCGCGGGCAGAAACGCTCCACCCATTCCAACTGGAAGCTGGAGATCTCGGCGACCGCGGTATCGTAGCCGCGGCCGACGGCCTCGATCAGCGGGGTCCCCAGATTCCCGCCGACGAAGGGAGAACCGCCGGCGCCGCGCACGATTTCACCCAACAGCGTGGTCGTCGTGCTTTTCCCGTTGGTGCCCGTGACGGCCAGAATCGGACACTCCAGCAGCCGGTAGGCCAGTTCGACCTCGCTCCAAACAGGGACGTGCAGGCGTACCGCCTCGGTCAGCACGGCGTCCGTCGCCGGCACGCCCGGACTGGGCACGACCAGGTCGATCTCGTCCAACAGCCGCGCAGGCGGACCGTCGCGGACGACCTCGATCGGCAGACCGTCGAACCGCGTATCGGCCTTGGCCACATTTTCCGCGACGGGATCCACGACGCGCACCCGGCCGCGGCGTTCGGCCACACAGCGCGCCACGCTGGTGCCGGTGCGCCCGCAGCCGAGCACGAGGACGTGTGTTCGGGTCAGATCCATAGCCGTCTCAGCGCAGCTTGAGCGTGCTCAGCGCCGCGAGCGCGCAAATGATGGACACGATCCAGAAGCGGACGATGATGAGCGGTTCCGGCCAGCCGAGTAACTCGAAGTGATGGTGCAGCGGGGCCATGCGGAAGATGCGTTTGCGGCGCAGTTTGTACGACACGACCTGAAAGATGACCGAGGCCGCCTCGGCCACGAACACCCCGCCGACGATCACCAGCATGATCTCCTGCTTGCTGATCAGCGCAACGACGCCCAGGGCCGCACCCAGGGACAGCGACCCGACGTCGCCCATGAACATCTGCGCCGGATAAGTGTTGAACCACAGAAAGCCCAACCCAGCCGCGGCCAGCGCCCCGCAGAAGATGGCGACTTCCCCGGCGCCGGCGACGTACGGCACCTGCAGATACTCCGCGATGACGCTGTGGCCGCTGACGTAGCTGAACAGGGCATACGTCACACCGGCGATCATGACCGGCCCGATGGCCAAGCCGTCCAGCCCGTCGGTCAGGTTGACCGCGTTCGAGGCGCCGACCACGACGAGCGCCGCGAACGGCACGTACCAGCCGCCCAGCGCCGGCCGCACGTCTTTCAGAAACGGGATGGTCAGCGTGCTGTCGAACCCGGGCTGCGCCGATAGCCACGCGGCCGCGGCCAGGGCGACGACGGCTTGCGCGGCGAGTTTCTGCTTGCCGCTCAGACCGGCCGAACTCTGGCCGCGAAGTTTCTTGTAGTCGTCCAGAAAACCGATCAACCCGAAGCCCAGCGTGACGCCCAGCACCAGCCAGACGTAGGGATTCGTCAGGTCGGCCAGCAGCACGGTCGCCAGACACAACGAAAACAGGATCAGGGCGCCGCCCATGGTCGGCGTGCCGGCCTTGCGCTGGTGTTCGGCCGGGCCGTCCTCGCGGATGGGCTGGCCGATCTTCAGCGCGGTCAGCCGGCCGATCAGCCAGGGCCCCAGCACGAAGGAGACGCTGAGCGCCAGCAGCGCCGCCAACAACGTCCGAAACGTGATGTAGCGGAAGACGTTGAACACGGAGTACGATGTGTGCAGCGCATACAAGGCCGCGTACAGCATTACGCCCCCTCCCCCGGTTCCCGCCCCGGCGCGGCACTCGGTCCGCGGCGCCGGCCGTCTGCGCGCTGTCCCGTGTTCATGATTCGGCCTGCGAAAGATAGCCGCGGACTTCCTCGGCGTCGTCGAAGTGGTGTCGGGTGGTTCCCACGATCTGATAGTCCTCGTGCCCTTTGCCGGCGATGACCACCGCGTCGCCGGCGCGAGCTTCGTCCAAGGCGCGGCGAATGGCGTCCCGCCGGTCGGGAATGACGAGGTACGCGCCGGCCAAACCGGCCCGGGCGCCGTTCCCGTGAGACGCGCCCGGCGCGGGTTCGTCCATCCGCACGAGGCCGCCGCGGCTCAGCCCGGGTTCGGTTTCCTCGAGAATACGCTGCGGGTTCTCGGACCGCGGGTTGTCCGAAGTCAGGACCACCACGTCGCTGAGGCGGCCGGCGACCTCGCCCATCAACGGGCGCTTTCCCCGGTCGCGGTCGCCCCCGCAGCCGAAGACGGTGATGAGCCGGCGGGCGGTCAACGCGCGGACGGCGGCGAGCGCGTGTTCCAGCGCGTCGGGCTTGTGGGCGTAGTCGACGAAGACCGAAAACGGACGTTCGGCCGGAACCGCCTCCAGACGGCCCGGTACTCCGAGACAGCCCGCGATGCCTTTGCAGATCGTTGCGGCCGGCACCCCCAGGCCATGCGCGACCGTGGCCGCGGCCAGCAGGTTGTAGGCGTGCGGCTCGCCGATCAGCGGCGACGCGAAGGCTTCAGTCCGTCCCGCGACCCGCAACTCGCCCTGGATACCGGTCGCGCTGTACGCGAGTCGCGTAGCCGTCACGTCCGCGGGCCGGCGCAGGCCGTAGGTCAGGAACGGCGCGGCCGACGCTTCCTCCGCCAGTGTCCGGCCATGCGCGTCGTCCGCGTTCAGCGCGGCGAACCGGCCCGGCTTGGGCGAGTCGGCCAATCCCTCGCGGAACAGGCGCGCCTTGGCCGCGAAGTACGCCGCGGGATCCTGGTGGTAGTCCAGATGGTCGCGGCCCAGGTTGGTGAACACGGCCGCGTCCCAGCGGCAGCCGGTCACCCGCTCCTGCGCCAGGGCGTGGGACGAAACCTCCATCACCACGTGGGTCACGCCGGTTGCGTACATGTCGCGCAACAGCGCCTGCAATTCGACCGCCTCCGGGGTCGTGAATGGGGCCGGATACGTTCGGCCGGCGTAGCGGTAATTGACCGTTCCGATCACGCCGACCGACCAGCCCGCCGCCTTCCCGATGGCTTCCAGCACGTACGTGGTCGTGGTCTTGCCACTCGTGCCGGTCACGCCGACCAGCGTCACCGCGGCACTCGGCCGGCCGGAGAAGACGTCGGCCAGCGCCGCCAACAGCCGCCGCGGCCGGTCGGTCCGCACCACGCTCACCCCACGCGGAACGGGCGCGGTTCGCGGAACGACGACCGCATACGCGCCGCGGTCCATCGCCTCTTCCAGAAACGCGGTGCCGTCCCGTTTCGTTCCCGGCAGCGCCACGAACATCCCGCCCGGCGTGACCCGGCGCGAATCGTACGCCAGCCCCGAGATGGGAATATCCAGATTTCCCTCGGTCTCGAAGATCGCGGGTCCGCCATGCTCCGTCGGCGGGACGCCATCCAGAAGGTGCCGGAGTTTCATGACGGGTGCTCTCACCAACCTGCTTCGAGCGTCAACTCCACGACCGGCTCTCCGGTCCGTGCATCGGTGCGGACGGCCTGCTGCGTGACGTACCCCGTGCCGTTGGCGACCAGTCGGACGCCGTGCACCGCGGCCTTGCGCGTGGCCGCGCGCAGGCTGAGTCCGACGAATGCGGGCGCGGCCACGCCCGTGTCGAGCACCGCGGCGCGAACCGACGTTGCCCCGGGTGCCGCGGCGGCCTGCATCCAGCCGGCGGGCGGTGCGGTCCGGGGCCCGGGCCGGATCCCCAACGTGGCGAGCGACCGGCGCGCGATCTCCCGAAAGACCGGCGCGGCAATCGCCCCGCCACCGGTCACGCCCTGGGGTTCGTCCACGATCACCAGAATCACGAGGTGCGGCTGCTCGGCCGGCACCATGCCGACGAACGACGCGACC
This sequence comes from uncultured Binatia bacterium (SeqCode), assembly GCA_965200125.1. Classification (GTDB taxonomy): domain Bacteria; phylum Desulfobacterota; class Binatia; order Bin18; family Bin18; genus Bin18. The sequence continues at coordinate 1,558,851 of OZ241332.1, forward strand.
CGCCCGGTCTCCGAATAGCCGCCGCGCGGGTCGATCTTCTGCGAAGTGCCGGTCTTGCCCGCCACGCGGAATCCCGGCACCTGGGCGCGCCATCCCGTTGCGTCCGGCTGGACGACGCGCTCCAGCATGGCGCGCATGCGCCGCGCGGTCTCCGGCCGCACGACCTGCCGCAGCGGGGTGGGCCGGTTGGCGCGCACGACCTCGCCCTCGGCGTTCACGACTTCGCTGACCACGTACGGCCGCATCAACATCCCGTCGTTCGCCAGTGCGCCGTACGCGCACGCCAACTGCAGCGGCGTGACCGCCACCCCCTGGCCGAAGCTGACGGTCGCGAGTTTGATGCGCGACCACCGCTCGGGCAGGATGCCGGCGATCTCTCCGGGCAGATCGATGCCGGTGGGTTGCCCCAGTCCGAATGCCTGCAAATATGTCCGGTAACGGGCGGCGCCCAGCCGCTCGCCGATTTTGAGCGCGCCGATGTTGCTCGATTTGGCCAGAATACGTTCGACGCTCAGGTCGCCGTACGGCCGCACGTCGTGGATGGTGTGCCGACCGACGCGATAGGCGCCGTTCTCACAAAAGAACCGGTCGGTCTCGACGATCTGCCCGGCGTCCAGGGCCGCGGCCACGACGAGCGCCTTGAGCGTGGAGCCCGGCTCGTAGCAGTCGCTCACCCCGCGGTTGCGCCGCGCCGCGGCGCCCGACTCCGCCGGCCGGTTCGGATCGAAGCCGGGCAACTGGGCCAGGGCCAGCACCGCGAACGTGCGCGGATCGAGCACGACGACCGTGCCGGCCCGCGCGCCGCTGTCGTGCACCGCGCGCTCCAGCTCGTGCCGCGCGATGTATTGGAGTCTGGCATCGAGCGCCAGCCGCACCTCCAACGTCTCGGGCTGGCGGGGCCCGCCGTGGACGAAGATCGTCCGGCCTCGCGCGTCGCGTTCACCCAGGCTCCGCGCGGCGTGGCCGAGCAGGTCGTCGTTATAGACGGCTTCGATCCCCTCCAGGCCGTTGGCGTCCACGTCCACGAAGCCCAACAGCGCCGCGGCCAAGTCGGCATGCGGATACACCCGCCGCTGGGTCGGCACGCTGCCCACCCCGGGCAGCGCGAGCGCTTTGACGCGCTGGGCCACGTCGGGCGGGACGCGACGTTTCAACCAGACGAACGGCGCCGGGGAGCGCAACGCAGCGTGCATGCGTCGGGGAGAGACGTCGAGGGTGGCAGTCAATTGCCGGGCCACGCCGGCGCGTCCGGTCGGGAGCATCGCCGGCCGTACGTAAACCGACTCGGCCTCGACGCTGTGCGCCAGCAGCCGCGCGTTGCGGTCCACGATCGGCCCGCGCCGCGGGGTCACCGTCACCCGCTGTACGTATTGACCCGCGGCGCGTTCGGCCAAACCGGGCGCCCGGACGACGCTGAGATGCACGAGTCGGACGAAGACCACGAGCAGGCCCAGGCCCAACACGCCGGCGGCAATGCGCATCCGGTTCGACACCGCGTCCTCCTACGGCAAATTCACGACCTGTTCGGGCCGGGGAAACGACAATCCCAACCGTTCCTCCGCCAGCCGGGACAGGTCGCCCGGCGCGGTCGCGGCCTGCCATTCGACCCGCAACGCGGCCTGTTCCGCTTCGAGCGCGGAGATGAGCCGGCGGGTGTCCGACAGCGTATAGCCGACGGACACGACCCGCAGACGGACCCAGACGTGGGCCGCGGCCAGCACGAACATCAGCGCCAACCCGAGGCCGATGGCGACGCCGCGCCGGTTCCAGACGACCAGTCGGGGCATCAGTCGGCTCCTCCAGACCGCTCGACCGCGCGCAGCCGGGCGCTGCGTGCACGCGGGTTGTCGCAGACCTCGGCCACGCTCGGGGTAAGCGGTTTCGCGGTCAGGATCCGCACCTGTGCCGTCCAGCCGCAGGCGCACACCTGGAGGCCGGGCGGACACAGGCAATCCGCTGCCCAGCGCCGGAAAGCCGTCTTCACGAGCCGATCCTCGAGCGAGTGGTACGACAGGATCAGCATGCGCCCGCCCGGCCGCAACAGTCGATAGCCGGCGTCCAGAAACGCGGCCAGCCGGTCCAATTCCTCGTTGACGGCAATCCGCAGGGCCTGAAACGTCCGCGTGGCCGGATGGAGCCGCGGGCCGCGGCCGGCACGGCGGACGACGCGCTCCACGAGCCCGGCGAGTTGGGCGGTCGTCGTGATCGCCGTCCGTTCCCGCACGCGGACGATGGCGCGGGCAATCGCCCCGGCCGCGCGTTCCTCGCCCCATTCGCGCAGGATGCGCCGAAGTTCGACTTCGGGCTCGGCGTTCACGACGTCGGCCGCGGTACGGCCGCGCGTCGGATCCATCCGCATGTCCAGCGGCCCGTCGTGCTGGAAACTGAAACCGCGGGCCGGGTCTTCGACCTGCGGCGACGAAAACCCGAGATCGAGCAGGACGCCGTCCGCGCCCGACCAGCCGGCCTGGTCCAAAGCCGCCGCGGCCTGGCTGAAGTCGGACTGGACGACCTGCACCCGCGGATCGAACGCAGCGAGGCGGGCGCGGCTGGCGGCCACCGCGTCCGGGTCACGGTCGAGTCCGAGCAACCGTCCCTGCCCCGCGGCAAGCAACGCCGCGGCGTGTCCCCCGCGGCCGACCGTCCCGTCGAGCAGGTCGCCGTCGAGACACGGCGCGAGCAGCGTCACCGCTTCTTCGCACATGACCGGACGATGGGCCGTCGGGGCCGCGGTCGGCAGAGGCGAAGGTGGGGCTGATGCAAGGCAGGCGGCAGGCATGGCGTGTTCCCGGAGACGGCCTCAGACTTCCACGGCCGGGTCGAGATAGGCGAAGCGCCGCGGCTCTTCGAGCAGTTCCTGTTCGGACTCTTCGTTGAATTGGTGCCAGAACCCCTTGTTCCACACCCGAAATTTCTCCCGTGACGCGGAGAACACCACGTCTTTCTCAAGGCTGGCCCACTCCCGCAGCATCGGCGGAATCAGAATGCGCCCCTGTTTATCCACCGCGCATTCCTGGGCGTTGGAAAGATAGAATGCCTCCAGACGCAGGAAGTTCTGGTCGAACCGGGGCTTTTTGCTCAGTTCGTTCTCCAGGCTCTCCCATTCGGCATACGGATAGACGTCCAGACACCGGAACGCGGACATTCCGGTGAGGATGAACTTCGTCACCACGAGCCGCGCGTCGTTCCGACCCGTCAGAATCTCCCGGAATTTGGACGGGATGCTGACGCGCCCTTTTTCGTCGACCGTATGTTCAAAGCTGCCGCGAAACACGGAACTTCCCCCAAGTTCGGAATCCTGCTGCCCGATTCTTCTCTTTCATCTCCCTCGAATCCCACTACCATTCTACTTTTATCCACTTTATCCCACTTCGGCCCACACCCTAAGCCGGTTCATTTGCGATGTCAAGCAGAAATATCCGGCACGACGAGCGCCCGATCTTCCGGGGAAGCGGAGAAAGAAGCGGGTCCGTTGACTCCGTAGTCGGGCTTCGGTACACCCCCGGATGTCGTCACGCGGAACTTCCGGTGTCCGGAAACCCGAGATTCATCCGCGCCGTTCCGCCTCTCTGCACGACACCCGACATGCGTAAACGCTATTTGCTGACCCCCGGGCCGACGCAGGTGCCGCCCGAGGTGGCCTTGCGCATGGCGCAGCCGTTGATCCACCACCGCACCCCCGAATTCAGCCAGCTTTTTCGCGAGGTCCAGGAGGGGTTGGGCTGGCTGTTCCAGACCGCGCAGCCCGTGTTGACGCTGGCGGCTTCCGGTTCCGGGGCGATGGAAGCCGCGGTCGCCAATCTGTGTTCGCCCGGCGACCGGGTGGTCGTCGTCAACGGCGGGAAATTCGGCGAACGCTGGCTGAACATCTGTGCCGCGACCGACCTCGACGTCCACGAAGTCGAGGTCGAATGGGGAAAAGCCGTCTCCGTGGACGCGGTAGCCGACGCCCTGCGCCGCGACACCAAGGCCGTGTTGATGCAGGCGAGCGAGACCTCGACGACAGTGTTGCATCCGGTCCGGGAGATTGCCGCCCTCACCCGTGCGTCCGACACCCTGCTCGTCGTGGACGGCATCACCGCGGTCGGTGCGACCGACGTGCGCATGGACGCCTGGGGCATCGACGTGCTGATCACCGGCTCGCAAAAGGCGCTGATGCTGCCGCCGGGACTCGCGTTCATCGCCCTGAGCGAAAAGGCGTGGCGGACCACGCAGGCCGCACGGCTGCCGCGCTTCTACTTCGACCTGCAGAAAGAGCGGAAGGCGCAAGCCGCACACACCACCGCATATACGCCGGCCATCTCGCTGATCGCCGGCCTGCACGAAGTCCTGACCCTGCTGCGGCGCGAGGGGCTCGAAGGGGTTTTCGCGCGCCACGCCTCGTTGATGACCGCCACGCGCGCCGCGGTCGAGGCCCTGGGTCTGCGCCTGCTGGCAGCGGACCACCCCAGCCCCGCGGCAACCGGGGTGTGGCTGCCGGACGCGGTCGACGGCGTACGCCTGCTGACCTATATGCGCGACCGGATGGGCGTCGATATCGCGGGCGGGCAGGATCACCTGACGGGCCGGGTCGTGCGCATCGCCCACATCGGCTACGCCGGGCCGTTCGACGTCATTATCGCGGTCAGCTGCCTCGAAATGGCGCTGCACCGGTTCGGCGTTTCGGTGCCGCTCGGCAGCGGCGTGCGCGCCGCGGAGGCCGCCCTGTTGCCCGACTGGCCGCCCGCCGCGTGACCGGAGAGGCAGCGGGCCGCACGTCATGTCCAGCACGGCGCACAAGGTCCTGATCACCGATCGACTCGCCCGCCAGGGCGTGGACCGTCTGCGGACTCAGCCAGACATCGCCTTCGACTTCCGGCCCGGGCTGAGCGAGGCCGACTTGACGGCCTGCATCGGCGCGTACCACGGGTTGATCGTGCGCAGCGGGACGCGCGTGACGCCGGACGTGATCGGAGCCGCGCACGGTCTGCGCGTCATCGGCCGGGCCGGCATCGGCGTGGACAACATCGACGTGGCCTCGGCCTCGCAGCGCGGGATCGTGGTCATGAACACGCCCGGCGGCAACAACGTGACGACCGCGGAGCATACCGTCTCCATGCTGCTAGCGCTGGCGCGCAACATTCCGCAGGCCGCGGCCTCGCTCAAGGCGGGCGAGTGGCGCCGCGGCGCGTTCACCGGCACCGAGGTCTGCAACAAGGTGCTGGGCGTCGTCGGGCTGGGCAACATCGGCGCGATCGTGGCCGAGCGCGCCCTGGGATTGCGTATGCGCGTGGTCGGCTACGACCCGTTCGTGCCGCCCGAGGCCGCGGCCAAGATGAACGTCGAACTGCTCGACCTACCGGCGTTGTACGAACGGGCGGACTTCATCACGGTCCACACCCCGCTCACCAAGGAGACGCGCGGGCTGCTCGACGCCGCGGCGTTCGCGCGCATGAAGGACGGGGTGCGCGTGGTCAACTGCGCGCGTGGCGGGATCATCGACGAGGCCGCGCTGCTCGACGCGCTGGAACGGGGCAAGGTCGCCGGCGCCGCGCTGGACGTGTTCGTGGACGAGCCGCCGCCGGCGGACCACCCGTTGCTGGTTCGGCCAGACGTGATCTGCACGCCGCACCTGGGCGCGGCGACCGACGAGGCGCAGATCAACGTGGCGGTCGCCATCGCGGATCAGATCGTCCACTTCCTGCGTGACGGCGTCATTCAGAACGCGGTCAATTTTCCGGCCCTGAGCCGCGAGCAGTTGGCGATCCTGCAGCCCTATCTCCTGCTCGGCGAACGGCTGGGCAGCTTCCTGGCCCAGATCACGCCCGACGCGCCGCGCGAAATCCAAGTCGAATACAGCGGCGAGGTCACCGACTACGACGTCGCCCCCGCCACCGCGGCCGTGCTGCGTGGCGTCCTGGCCCCGGTGCTGGATCAGACCGTCAACTACATCAACGCCCCGCTCATCGCCCGGGAACGCGGCATCCGCGTGGTGGAGTCGCGTAGCCGCACCCCGAGCGATTTCCTGAACTCGGTCAGCGTGCATCTGCAGAGCGGAACCGCGGCCAATACCGCGGCCGGCGCGGTCTTCAGCAACAGGGCGGTTCGGCTCGTGCGCGTCAACGACTTCCATCTCGAAGCCGTCCCCGAAGGCACGATGCTGATGCTCCACAACCGGGACGTGCCCGGGGTGGTCGGCCAAGTCGGGATGCTGCTGGGCACGCTGGGAATCAACATCGCCGGGCTGGAACTCGGGCGCGAGAAGATCGGCGGCGAAGCCATTTCTCTGATTCACGTCGATACACCGGTCTCGCCCGACGTGCTGACCGAGCTGCACGCCCTCGAGCCGATCCTGTCCGCGCAGCTTATTCGCTTATGAGCGTGGGCTGCGAACCGGGAGACGGACGATGAGCACGCTGGTGGTGGTCGGCGTCCAATGGGGCGACGAGGGCAAGGGCAAGATCGTCGACCTGCTCACGCGCGAGGCCGACGTGATCGTCCGTTTCCAGGGCGGCAACAACGCCGGCCACACGCTGGTCGTCGGCGGCCAGAAGACCATCGTTCGGCTCATCCCGTCGGGCGTGCTGCACGACGGCAAGGTCTGCGTGATCGGCAACGGCATGGTGGTCAATCCCGAGGTGCTGGTGGAGGAGATCGAGACCTTGCAGGCCCGCGGCCGATTGTCGGACCCGGCATCGCTCAAGGTCAGCGAACTCGCCCACCTCGTCATGCCCTACCACAAGGCCATCGACTTGGCCCGAGAGCGGCTGCGTGGCGCCGGCAAGATCGGCACGACCGGCCGCGGCATCGGTCCGACCTACGAGGACAAGATGGCACGGGTCGGCATCCGCTTCGTCGATCTGTTGGACGACGGCGTGTTCGCGGAGAAACTGGAGCGCAACCTGGCCGAAAAGAACGTGTACCTGGGCACGCTGCTCGAGGAACAACCGCTCGATTACCAGCAGATCTTCGACGACGCCCGCCGTCTGCGCGACCGGCTCGCGCCGTACGTCGCCAACACCTCACGCTACGTCCATGACGCGCTCGCCGCCGGCCGCAAGGTGTTGTTCGAAGGCGCGCAAGGCACCATGCTGGACGTCGACCACGGCACCTATCCGTTCGTGACGTCGTCGAACACGCTGGCCGGCGCGGTGTGCACCGGGGCCGGCATCGCCCCGCGACACATCGACGCGGTGCTCGGCATTTCCAAGGCATATACGACGCGGGTCGGCAGCGGCCCGTTTCCGACCGAAGACCACGGCCCCGCGGGGGAGAAGCTGCGCCGGGACGGCGGCGAGTTCGGCACCGTGACCGGCCGGCCGCGGCGTTGCGGCTGGTTCGACGCCGTGGTCGTCCGCACCGCGGCACGGCTGAGCGGGCTGAGCGGACTGGCGCTGACCAAGATCGACGTGTTGAGCGGCCTGTCCACCATTCGCGTCTGCACGGGCTACACGCATCGGGGCCGCAGTTACGACGAGGTGCCCGCGGGCGCGCACCTGCTCGAAGCGGTCACCCCCATCTATGAAGAATTGCCCGGCTGGAGCGAGCCGTTGACCGACATCCGCAGTCTGGACGCGCTACCGCGCAACGCGCGTGCCTACGTCGAGCGGGTCGAAGCGATCGTCGGCGTGCCCGTGCGCATGATCTCGGTCGGCGCCGGCCGTGAAGAGACTATTCTGACGCGCCCGACGTTTTTCTGAGATCGGCCCACGCCAAGCCGCGGTCGAGCGCGACGTACACCGCCACCCCGCCGCACAGATTCGCGCCCAGCGTCACCGCGCTCCACACCAAACCGAACGCGAGCGCCGCGTCGCTCCCCACGCCCCACCAGCCGAGGCTCACCACGTAGCCGGTTTCGCGTACGCCCAGCCCGCCGAAGCTGACGGGCAGGCTGCTCAGAATCTGGACCGCGGGGACGAGCAGCGCGAGATACCACCACGGCACCCCGAGACCCATCGCTTCCGCGATCACCACGTGCAGGCCGAGATGAAAGAGGTGGAAGACGAACGACAGTCCGCACGCCACACCCAACAGGCCGGGGAGGCGCCGGTACGGCCCGTCGAGGCGTTCGAGCCAAGCGCGGAGCCGGCCGGAGACGCGACCCGTCCCGGCGATGCCGTAAGGCAGCCCCCACCAGACGAGCAGCGTGGCCGCGGCCCCACCGATCATGCCGTAGTGCAGCGCCGGCGGCACCACGCTCGGTCCGAACGCCAGAAACGCCGCCGCCCCCAACCAGGTCAGTGCGGCCAGACCGACCACCCGATCGACCACCACCGAGTGCAACGCCGCGGCCAGTCCCCCACGGTCGCGGGTCAACAGATACCCGCGCGCCGCGTCGCCGGCGACCATGCTGGGGACGAACAGATTCAGATACATCCCCGCGAAATAGTAGGCGACGAACGTCCGCAACGGCTGATCGAACCCGAGCGGGCGGGCCAGCAGCCACCACTTGGAGGCGCTCAACACCTGTCCCGCCAGATAGCCGGCGAACACCAGCCCGATCACGTCGGGCCGCACGTGGCTCAGTTGGGCGGCCAGCCGCGGCACGTCCACGCCGTATGCCAGCGCCAGCAACAGTCCGGCGGTCAACGCCAGCTTGAACCAGCGCGTAGAGAGAAACGAGAACAGACGAAAATCCTTTGAACCGACAGCCAGCAACGGCTAGGCTTCGACGGTCTCGCCAGCCAACGCGGCGTGGTCGAGATGGGCGACGCAGTTGATCCGCTCGATGCGCGCGTCGCCGTTCGGAGAGACGAAGATTTCGCTCACGCCAGTGTTACCGATCTTTTCGATGTCGCCGAATCGGCTGACGGCCCATCCCTTGCAATGCAACAGCAGGGCGCGCACCGCACCGCCGTGCGTAACCACCGCAATGTCTTGTCCGACGTGGGTTTCTATACACGTATGGAGCGCCCGCAACAGGCGCCCCTGAAACTCGGCGAACGTCTCACCACCGCCGCGTGGCAGGTCTTCGCCCTGCCGCAGCCGCTCCCATTCCTCGGGGTAACGCGACACGACCTCAGCCGTGGTCAGACCGCTCCAGGTTCCGATGTTCATTTCGCGCCACGCCGCGGTCGGTGTGGGCGTCATGCCTAGCGTCCGGCCCAGGATGTGGGCGGTCTCGCGGGCGCGTTGCAGGTCGCTTGTGTAGAAGGCGCGGATCGGTCGTTGCTCGCTCTTGATATGTCGGGCGAGTTGTTGCGCCTGGATGCGGCCGGTCTCGCTCAAGGGGATGTCGGCGTGACCCTGCCAGCGGTTTTCCCGATTCCAGACCGATTCCCCATGCCGGATCAGGAGTAACCGGACGCCTTCAGCCATCGTTGCTTCTCGTATGTCCCCGGGAAGATCACCGCCCATGCGGCGATAGAGCCCCGGCCTGTAACACGTCCCCCCCAGGATTGCCACAAGAGCGCGGGTTTGTGGCCGCGAGGGGAACCTTCCGGTTTGGGACCGAAACGAATTTCGGACCCCGATCTCGGCGGCGCAGCCTCACGCCGCGGTTTGACGCCGGCGTTCCCGGGCCAAATCGTAACTTCCTTGCATTCGCACCCAATGGTCCGCGGTTCCCCAACCGAGGCGTTCCAGAGCCAGGGCCATCGCCGCGGATATCCCGGCGCGACCGTTCAACAAGCGCGAAAGCGTAATCCGCGAAACCCCGAGCCGAACCGCACCTTCCGTCACGGTCCAGCCTTCCGCCTCAATGTTGTCGCGGACGATCTCTCCCGGGTGCGCCGGATCGTACATGCGCATACGTCTCCTCCTAGTGGTAGTCGATCAGGTCAATATCTACGGCTTCGCCGTCCTCAAAGCGGAAGACAATCCGCAGGTTCCCTGACACGCGTACGCTCCATTGGCCGCGTCGGTCGCCTTTCAACTGATGGAGCCGAAAGCTGGGATGTGCCAAGTCTCGCGGCTTAACGGCATCTTGCAATGCGGACAGCACTCGGCGGATTCGCGCGACATGATTGATGTTCAAGTCGCGGGTGTCGTCATTCTCGGCAAATCGACGTAACCCCTTGTGAATGAATCTCATGTCAGGAACACAGTGTAACACGAAACGTTATACGATACGATTTTTATGACGATCTTCCCCGCCAAACGTTTTATTGCCTTCATCAAGCACCAACATTTTTCGTCCAACTTTTTTCGTGACATAAATGCCCACCACTCGCTGAGCGGCCGGTTAGCGTTTCGTCTTGGGATGTGGTAGCAGGGTTCGGCTATGCGATACGGTGCGTTCCTGCCCCACCTGGGACCGCTGGCCGAAGGGGACGTTCTCGACCGGCTCAAGACCAGCGCCCGGACCGCAGAAGCCCTCGGCTTCGACTCGGTGTGGGTGGCCGATCACGTCGTGACGCCGAAACACATCGACTCGCGGTATCCCTACAGCCCGAACGGCGCGTTTCCGCTCGACCCGAGCGCGCCCCTGCTCGAACCGCTCAGCGTGCTGAGTTTCGTGGCCGCGTGCACGCAGACCATCCGGCTGGGCACCGCGGTCCTGGTGCTGCCGCACCGCAACGCCATCGTCACCGCCAAGACACTGGCGACCATCGACGTCCTGTCCGCGGGCCGCCTGATCTGCGGAGTCGGCGTCGGCTGGATGGAAGAGGAGTTCGCCATCCTGAACGCGCCGTTCGCCGAGCGTGGTCCCCTCAGCGAAGAGACCATCCGCGTCATGAAGGAATTGTGGACCAACGACAGCCCCGCGTTTTCGGGCCGGTTCTACCAGTTCGCGGACGTCGGCTGCGAACCCCGCCCGGTGCAGCGGCCCCACCCGCCGATCTGGATCGGCGGCCACACCGGCCCGGCCCTGCGCCGCGTGGTCGAGTACGGCGACGGCTGGCCCGCGGTCGTCTTCAGCCCGCAGGAGTTCGGCGAGCGGGTGGACAAGCTCAAGGAAAAGGCGGCCAAGGCCGGCCGCGACCTCGCCGAGATCACGCTGTGCGTGTCGCCGCGCGGAAAGACGCCGGATGAGATCCTCGACGACATTCCCCGCTACCAGGAACTCGGCGCCGACTATCTGTATCTGGCCTTCTTCAACTTCGTCCGCTCCTACCCGGACATGCTGGCGATGATGGAAAAGTTCGCCCGCGACGTGCGTCTCGTGTAAGCCGCGCCTGCCTGAGCCGAAAACCACGCGCCGGGTGCGTATCTCGACCGACACGCCCTCCCCTGCCACTCCTCTCGAACGGAACGCCATGCCGCGCGGCCGCGCCCTGCCTCGTCTTCGGAATGCCGTGCGGGCCGTTACGTGCCTGACGCTGCTGCTGGCACCCGGCTGCTCCGACCCGGAAGTGTACAAGCCGCTGGTAGAGATTTCCGAGGTCGCACTCAACTTGTCGGAACCCGACGTATTGCGCGTCAGCCTCGACTACGAGTTGGCGCCCGCGGAACGCTTGCCCCTGCCGTATTCGGAGATCGTGGTGTCGCCGCTCGAACCGGACGTGCAGGTCGTGGCCGCGCTCGAAGAATTCATCCTGTCGGTCGATACGGTCATCGTGAAGCTCGGCCTGCCGCCCGAGTCGGTCGATTGGCAGGCGCTGCGCGACGGCGGAGATTGCTGTCTCGTGTCGCTGAAAGGGCTGGTCGAAGCCGGCGGATCGTCCCGCTACGAACGCATCAGCAATCACGTGCACGTCCCGCCGCCGCCCCCTCCAAGCTGAGCGCCCGCAGGGCGTGCACGGTCGAAGTGAATCCTTCGGAACCATCGGAACGGACGAATCCCGCGAACGGAGACGCGCATGGACTTGGCCTATTCTCAGGAAGACCGGGCGTTTCGGAAGAAGCTCCGCGCCTGGCTCAAGACCAATCTGCCCAAGAAGGACAAGGCGGTGCGCGCGCTGCCGCCGCACCATCCGCGGCGCATTCAGCGTGCCAAAGCATGGCAGCGCACGCTGTACGACGCCGGCTACGTGGCGCTGGGCTGGCCGGAGGCATACGGCGGGCGAGGTGACGATGACGTCATGCACCAGACCATTCTCAACGAAGAACTGGTGTTGGCCCGGGCGCCGAGCCTGATCGGCGCGTCGGGGCTGACCATGCTCGGACCGACGTTGCTCCAGGTCGGCAGCGAGGAGCAGAAGCGCCGCTTCCTTCCCCCGCTGCTGACCGCGGACGAGATCTGGTGCCAAGGGTATTCCGAGCCTGGCGCCGGGTCGGACCTGGCCTCGCTGCGCACGCGCGCCGAACTGGTCGGCGACGAGTTCGTCGTCAACGGGCAGAAGGTCTGGACGTCGGGCGCGCAGTACGCGGACTGGATGTTCTGCCTCGTGCGCACCGACCCGGACGCGCCCAAACACCGCGGCATTTCCTACCTTCTGATCGACATGACCACGCCGGGCATCACGGTCCGGCCGCTGGTACAGATGACCGGGGACGCCGGCTTCAACGAGGTCTTCTTCGAGAACGTGCGCGTCCCGCGCGCCAATCTCGTCGGCGAACTCAATCAGGGCTGGCTGGTGGCGAATGCGACGCTGTTCCACGAACGGAACATGCTGGGCTCGACCACGCGCACCCAACGCATGTTGCACGACCTGATCCGGTTGGCGCGCAGCCACAGCCGCTATGGCCGGCCGGCGTCCGAAGACCCCGTCATCCGCCACAAGCTGGCCGCGCTGACCGAGCGCGTGGAAGCCATGAAGTACCACTCCTACCGGCAGCTCACCAACGCGACCGAAGGTCGCAAGCCGGGCGTCGAAGTCATGGTCAACAAACTGGTCGGCACCGAGTTGAACCACGACCTCTGCGCGCTCGCCCTGGAGATCATGAATTCCTACGCCCCGCTCAACCGCGGCAGCGCACACGTGATCGACGACGGCGTCTGGCCGTACGAATTCATGTTCACGCTCGGCTTGATGATCGGCGGCGGGACGTCCCAAGTACAGAAGAACATCATCAGCGAACGCGGGCTCGGCATGCCCAAATCGCGCTGACGGCGCGGGCCCGTCCAATCCCCTCGAAAGCACGCTCATGGATTTCGGCCTTTCCGAAGAACAACTGCTCTTGCAGCGCTCCGCGCGCGCCTTTCTCGACACCGAGTGCCCGCCCGCCTTCATCCGTGCGCTGTTCGACGACGAGGCCGGCTTTTCCTTCGCGTCGCATCGGAAGATGGCCGGGCTGGGCTGGACGGGGCTGCTCGTGCCGGAGAAATTCGGCGGCTTGGGGTTGAGCGTGCTGGACATGGCGCTGCTGCTGGAAGAGATGGGCCGCGCCGCCCTGCCCGGCCCGTTTCTGTTCTCGTCCGTCCTGGCCACGTATGCGCTGATGCGCGGCGGCAGTCCTACGCAAAAGAAAACGTGGCTGCCCCGCTTGGCCGCGGGGGACGCCCTCGCCAGCGTGGCCTTGCTCGAAGCGAGCGACCGTCTGGACGCGGCCGGCGTGACGCTCAAGGCCCGCCAGACGCGCGACGGCTGCCGGCTGCGCGGCGTCAAGATGTTCGTGCCGTTCGCCCCGCTGGCCGACCTGCTGCTCGTGGCGGCGCGCACGCGAGGCAAGGGCGAGCGCGGCGTCAGCCTGATCCTCGTCGAAAAAGACGCGCCCGGCCTGTCCATGCGGCCGCTGGATACGTTCGACCGCACCCGCCGCGTGCACAAGGTCAAGTTCAAGGACGTGCCGGTCGCAGGATTCGTGGGCGAACGCGACCGGGGATGGAAACTGCTGGCGGAGCTTCAGGATTTGGCCTGCGTGGCGCTGGCCGCGGATAGTTTGGGCGGCACGCAGAAGGCCCTGGACATGGCGGTCGAATACACCAAAGTCCGCGAACAGTTCGGCCGGCCGATTGCGTCCTTCCAGGCGCTCAAGCACATGGCTGCGGAGGCGGTCAGCGAAATCGAGCCGGCGCGTTCGCTGGTCTGGTATGCGGCGTACGCGTTCGACACGCGGGCACGGGATGCGTCACGCGCGGCCTCGCTGGCCAAAGCGCGCCTGGGCGAAGTGTATGCACGCACGACGAATACCGCGGTGCAGATGCACGGCGGGATCGGCTTCACCTGGGAGCACGACCTGCACGTATGGTTCAAACGCGCCAAGTGGAACGAGTTCGCGTTCGGCGATGCGGGTTACCACCGCGAACGGGTAGCGAAATTCGACGGATATTGAAAGCCCCGCGAGCGCGGGATGTCGGCGGGATTATTCTGGTTTCGATTCTTCTTCGTTCGTCTCGTCCTCATTATCGTCAAGAATGTTCCACTGTTCGGGCAGCGGTTGGGGGCCGGGCTGGATGCCGGCGATGTCCGGGTCCTCGTCGCCCTCCTGCCGCGGATTCATGGCCTTACGCGCCTTGGCCTCGCGGCGGCGCTCCGCCTTTTCCTTCTGCTTCTGCTGGCGGTCCCGTTCGCGTTGACGCTTGAGGAAACTCGACGGTTTTGCTCTCCCAGGCATATCCACCACCCACGTGTATGACGCGGACGGACTCGCCGCGCCGTCGTTCCGGATCGTCAGGTCAGCAATCGTCGGCAGGTCGTTTCCCGGGGAAACGGAGTGGAGCCGATGGGAGTCGAACCCACGACCTCTTGAATGCCATTCAAGCGCTCTCCCAACTGAGCTACGGCCCCGCGACGAACCTCCGCCGACGCGATGTTTCTCCGGCGGGGGTGCCGAGGATACTGCCACGTTCCATGCGGGGCGTCAACTTGGAGCCGCCCCAGCAGAGGCATCGGTGTGCCCCGTCCCTCTCTCCCCTGGTTCCTGCGCCTGTCGAAGGATCGAAAGGTCGGAGGGGAGGAGAGGGGGAAAGGGAGATTACTCAAACTTCTGGAATCCGTCAGAACAGAGGATGTGTCCCCTGGATTCCTGCTTCCGCAGGAATGACGAAGAAGGAGCCGCGGGAATGATGAGGAAAGGGCCGCACGAAGGAAAACACCCCCGGAATGACTGGGAAGGAGTCGGAGAGGCGAGGAGAACAGGCACACCGTCTGACGCAATTTCAAGCTGAAATACCACTCAGGCTGCGGTGAGAGGTATTACCACGAAGGTGGTCTGCTCATGCCTCGTCAGCCAAATCCGCGGGATCGACCGCAATCACCGAGAGATCATAGCGATTGGCTTGCTCAACGAACGCCGGCCGCTCGATCAACAGCGTCTTCCCTGCCTCCACGGCCAGAACCTGCGCGTCCACTTCGTGCATCACCGTCACGGTGTCCGGCCCGACTGCGGGCACGTCGAAGCGCAAATCCTGATGCGGCTTGCTCACCTTGACGACCACACCGCCGGCGCCTGCTAACTCTCCTCCACGTCGGATCGTGGCATTCGTGCCTTCCGCGCCTTCGACCGCAATGACGGTCCCGCGTTTGACGACGACGCTCTGGCCGATGTCCCAGCGGCCTATCGCCTTCGCCGCGGCCATGCCGAGCCGGATGTCCTTCCACTGAGCAGCATCCGGTTCTGTGCGGGTCAAGGTCCCAGCCATGGGCACGAGCGATGGCAGAAAGCGTGTAGATTCGACGATCGTGATCCCTTCGGCTTCGAGTTCGCGTGCTACGCCGCGCAGGATCGCGTCGTCGTTGAGGTTGGGCAGCTTGCCGATGAACGCCATGCCGCGCGCGTCGGGCCGAATGCTGGTCAGCGCCCCGACTTTGTAGATGCCCCCGGCCATGACTGCTTCGGTGACGCCCGCGGCCTGAAACGTGGCGATGATCTTGCCCAACTCGCCCACGTGGACCCAGGTGACGTCCGGGACGCTGTCGGCGAGTTCGGGCGGAGTCTCGCCCTCGTGGGCGACGGCGACGACTTCGACGCCCGCGGCCTGGGCGGCCTCGGCGAACAACAGCGGAAACCGGCCGTTGCCGGCGATCAGACCGAAGCGCGGCATGGCGGCTCAGCCTGCCTGAATTTTCTGTCGCCAGTCAGTTCGAAACTCTTCCGAGCGGCACGTCTATGCATCGCCATTTCTACAATCTTTCCCATCATTCCGTCGGTCTTTTTTCGTCATTCCTGCGAAAGCAGGAATCCAGAGGATCCCTTCTCTGTTCTGACGATTCCATGCTTTGGAGCAGTCTCGCCGTCCCTCTCACCCCCAGGATCACGTCCGGGGCAACCTCCCCAACCCTCTCCCTCCAGAGGAGAGGGGATGAGGAACGGTTGGAAATTCCAATCAGCGCGGCTCAGGGCCGTCCGGCACCTCGTCGTGGTCGGACGTTCCGCGCGGCCGGCAGATGCCGCGTCGCGAGGCGGCGATGAAATCGGCCAGGTGGACGGCTTCGGGGCAGTCGGCCTGATCGCGGCGGATACGTTCGACCGCGTCCTTCAGGCTCAAGCCCTCGAAGAAGAACGTCCGATACGCCTGTTTGAGCGCGCGCTTCTGTGCCTCTCCGAAGCCGCGGCGCTCCAGCCCGACCCGGTTGAGGCCGAACAGCCGTGCCCGGTCGCCCTGCGCCAGACAGTACGGCGGCACGTCGTTGACGACCATCGCCCCGCCGCCCAGATAGGCCGATTCGCCGATACGGGTGAATTGATGGATCGCCGCCAGTCCACCCACGCCGACGTAGTCATCCAAGGTTACGTGGCCGGCCAGGGTCGCGCAGTTGGCGAGGATGACGTGGTTGCCGATCCGGCAGTCGTGCCCGACGTGGGAATAGACCATGAACAGGTTGTCGTTCCCGATGCGGGTCTCCATGCCACCGCCGCGCGTGCCGATGTTGAGCGTCGCGAACTCGCGGATCGTATTCCGGTCGCCGATCGTCAGCGCGCTGTCCTCCCCGCGATACTTCATGTCCTGCGGAACGGCGCCCACGCTGGCGAACTGGAAAATCCGGTTGTCGCGGCCGACCGTCGTGCGGCCCTCCACCACGCTGTGCGGTCCCACGCGCGTATCCCTGCCAAGGCGCACGTGCGGGCCGATCACCGCGTACGGGCCGACCTGCACGCCGCTGTCCAATTCGGCGCCCGGGGTCACGACCGCGGTGGGGTGTATGGACGTCTGGCTGCTCACGCGGGCGTCTCGTCGTCCGGGGCTACGTCGGCCACGGTGAATTCGAGTTCGGCCACGATCTTTCCGTCCACGCGCGCCTTGCCCTCCATCTTCCAGAACGTGCCGCGGCGGCGCTGAATGGCGACTTCGAGGCGCAACTGGTCGCCGGGCGACACCTGACGTCGGAAACGGGCGCGATCGAGGCCGGTCAACATCGCCAGCCGGTTCGCGGGGCGTTCCAAGGCTTCGTCGAGCGGCGCCACGGATGCGCGCGCCAGAATGCCGCCGGCCTGGACCAACGCCTCGCAGATCAGGACGCCCGGCATCAGCGGGCGCTGCGGAAAGTGGCCGACGAAGAACGGCTCGTTGACGGTGACGTTCTTCAACGCGACGATGCGGTCGCCGGCGGCCAGTTCCACGACCCGGTCCACGAGGAGGAACGGGTAGCGGTGCGGCAGCAGCGACGCAATCGCGGAGACGTCCATAAAGGGTTGGCACGCCGGACCGGGAACCGGCTCCGGTACGAGCGATTGGGCTATCGCTTGAAGGAGATTCTGGTGCCCTTCTTGTTGTAGGCTTTGATCACCGCCTCGGTCAGATCGATGCTCTTGGAGCCGTACAGCACCACGGTATTGTTGCCTTCGAGAATGACCGAGTAGTCGCCCTGTTCGCCGATGGCGTTGACGACTTGGCGCAACTCCACCAGGATGCGCGCGGTCAACTCGCGGTCCCGGATTTTCAGTTCCTCCTGGGAGTCCTTGTAGAGGCGCTCGAAGTCGCGCAATTCCTGGCGATAGTCGCGCTGCAGGGCGACGCGCTCGTCGTCGCGCAGCAACAGGGCCTTCTTTTCGAGTTCGCTCTTGAGCTTCTCGACCTTGGCGCGCCGCTTTTCGAGCACCTGCTCCATGCGCTCGACTTCCGACTTGAAGCTGTCCTTCGCCTTTTCGCCCGCGGCCGAACTGTTGAGCGCCTGCTGCAAATCGACGTAGCCCACCTTGATGGCGACGGCGCCCGCTTTCTGCGCGGCGTCCGGCGGCGTGGCCGCTTCCGCAGTCTCTTGAGCCGTGCTTTCGGCTGACGAGAACGCCAACAGTCCGACGATCAGAAAAACACCTGCGGCTCCGCTCGAATACCTTTTCCAATCCATGATCCTCTCCATAACCCGTTGCCCCCTTCCCTCTCCAGGCGGGAGAAACGGCCAAGGCAGTCGCGCACGACCGGGGCGGCGTCAGTAGCCGCCGTAGCGTCCGCGGCCGCCACCGATGCTGCCCGCGCCGCCCTGTCCGCCGAACGCGAAGTGAATGTTGCTGGTCCGCTCGTCGCTCTTGGCGTTGAGCGCCTTGGCGAGTTCGATCCGAATGGGTCCGAACGGCGACTTCCACCGAATGCCGGCCCCGACCGAGTAGCGCAGATCGCCCAGGTCGAGCCCCTGTTCCGCGGAAAACGCATTCCCGACGTCGTTGAAGACGGCGCCCTTCAGGTTGAGCGCCTTGACCAGCGGAAAGCCGAGCTCGTTCTGGAACACCAACTGCTGGCTGCCGCCGAACGGCCGGCGGTAGGTCTTGTCCTCGTCTTCGTTCAGGTAATTGGCGGAGAATTTTATGGCTTGGCGCGGCCCGAGGCTGCGCTCGCCGAACCCGCGGACCGAGTGCAGCCCGCCCGGAAAGTAACGGTCGAAGATGGGCAAGTCGCCGTCGAGCACGCGTTCCTTCTCGTCACAGTACGTGACTTCCGGTGAAGAGGTTTCGCCATCGGGGACCTGATCCGGGTGGCCGTACGTCCTGCGGTCATTCCACGAGACGACGTTCTCGCTGCCTGGGTCGCAGGTGTAGTCGATGTCGCCGAACCCGTAGCCGAAGAACGTGTTCGTCATCCAGGTCAATTGCCCCCAACGCGGGTTGCGATACACGGGCGTGAAGAACTGCGCCTGGAACTCCGCCTTGCTGTATGTGGCGTCGCCCCCCAGGCCGGCTTGGCTGAACCGGATCTGCTGGAAGGAGCCGCCGGTCGGATCGGTCGGGTGATTGAGGGTGTTGCGGCGCAGGGTCGGCGTGATCTTGCTCGTGACTTGGCTGCCGGCCTCGGCCTGGACGGGCGTCGGAGTAATGGCGTCGAAATCGGAGATCTTTGCCTTCTCCCACTGATAGTTCATACCGAGGAAGACGTCATCCAGCGGATACCCCCACAGGGTCTTCAGCCCCAGCCGGTTGACGGGGTAGTAGGTGCGGAAGCCGCCGCCGGTCCCCGAACGGTCGAAGTCCTCGAAGGCGAATTTCCAGTCGAACACTTCCGCGCCGAACGTCAGGTGCGTATCCAGAAAATAGGGGTCGGTCCAACTGACGGTAGAGTTGCGGTAGCGGCTGCCCAGGCTGCCGCTGACCACGAACTGCTGCCCGCGGCCGAACAGGTTGCTCTCCTGAATGCGCGCCGAGCCGATCAGGCTCGTGGCCGTGTTGAACCCCGCGCCCACGCTGAACGCGCCGGTCTGCGCTTCCTTCACATCGACCAACACGTTCAACAGGTCGCTGCGCGCCCCGCGGCGCGTGGCGATGTTCACGTCCGAGAAATATCCCAGGCGCTGTACGCGGTTGCGGCTGAACTCCAGGCTGCTGGCGTTGAACTTGCTCTGCTCGGCGATGCGCAATTCGCGCCGGATGACCTTGTCGCGCGTCTTGGTGTTGCCCGCGATGTCGACCCGGTCGATATAGACTTCGGGACCCTGGTCGATGCGGTAGGCGATATGGACCACGCTGTCGTCCTGCTCGATCCGGGTCTCCGGCTCCACGTTGACGAAGGCGTAGCCCAGATTGCTGAAGAACCCGGTCAGGCGAAACACGTCCTCGCGCAGATAGCTGGCCTTGAATATCTCGCCTTCTTCGACCTCGACCGCGCGCAGGGCCTGATTCTCGCTGCCCGGATACTCGCCGACGATGCCGACCTCGCCGATGGTGTACTGCTCGCCCTCGTCGATGCGGACCGTGACGTAGATTCCGTCGTCCTTGCGCTCGATCCTGGGCTCGTCCACCTTCACGTTGATGTAGCCGTTGTCGTAGTAGAAGGCGGTGATCCGGTCGGTATCGGTCTTGAGCGCCTCGCGGTTCAGCGTGCCGCCCGAAAAGAAGATCGACAGCAACGTCTTCTTGCGCGTCTGCATGATGCTTTGCAGGCGGGCGTCGGCGAACGACTCGTTGCCCTCGAAATTCACCCCAACGATGTTTGTCGGCTTTTCCTCCTGGACCGTGAACGTGACGACCGTCTCGCCGGAGCCGACCTGCTCGGCGCGATACGAAATCTCGGCGTCGAGATAGCCTTCTTCTTCGTAGGCTTTCCTGGCGTCTTCGATGCCGCGGCGGATGCGGACCGGGTTGAGAATGGTGCGCGGATGAATCTTGAGGGCGACTTCCAGCTTCTCCTTACTGATCTTGTCGTTGCCCTCGAAGCGCACCTCACGGATCAGCGGACGCTCGCTCACCCGATACGTCAGCACAGTACGCCCGTCCTCGCGCTCCACACGCGCTTCCACGTTGTGGAAGAAGCCCATTTCGTAGATGGAGCGGATGTCGGCGTCCACCGCTTCGGGATCGAGCGCCGTACCGGCCAGCACGTCGGTCTTGATGCGGATCGACTCTTCCTCCACCCGATCGTTGCCGCCTATCACCACCTCGTCGATGATCTCCGCGTCGTCACCGACGGCAGCTTGGGCAATCGTTTCGGCCGGAGCGTCGTCCGAATCTGCAGGCTCGACATACGCCTCTGTGGGCTCGTCTATCGGGGAGTCGACGAAATCGACCGGAGCGCCGTCCTCACCAGCGGCGGGCTCGATTCCTCCGGCACTGGCGTCGCCGCCCGACTCGGCCTCGGTGCGCTCAGCCGGAACCGTATTCGGGTCTCCGGCTTCGAGGGCGTCATCGAACGACGAATCGTCGGGAATGACGTCTTCGGAGAGTTCCTGGTCTTGCGTGCGGGCGTTGGCCGGGAGTCCGATACACAGGGCGCACGCGAGCAGGCAGCTCACCGGAAAACAAAACGGTCGCACGGGTCTCCTAACGAGGGGCGGGAATGGATTCTTCCCTAGCAAGATCATTCAAAATTGTAAACCAGCCAACGCTTTAGCCCAACTCGGGGGGGCGCTTCAAATTCAACCCCTGCCCCATCCCCCCTTACAAGCAAGCTCAGTACGCCGCAGGCTCAAGGGGTGTCGCAACATGCACTGGATCATATTGTATGTAATTCCCCTAATCTAAATTCTCACGCCGCTCCGTTTCCAGCAGAGATCTCGGCCAGTTTTCCGTCTTTGAGACGCAACGTCCGGTCCATGGCCGCGGCGAGCTTTTCGCTGTGCGTCGCCACGATCATGGCGACGCCGAGGTCGCGGTTCAGATCGAGCAGCAGGCGCAACACACTGTCCCCCGTCTGCGGATCGAGATTGCCGGTCGGCTCGTCCGCCAACACCAACCGCGGACTCAACACCAGTGCACGCGCCACGGCCACGCGCTGTTGTTCGCCGCCCGACAATTCACCCGGCCGGTGGCGCAGGCGTTCCGACAGCCCTACCCGTTCCAGCATGTCGGCTGCCAGGGTACGCGCCCGTTCGGTACGATACCGCGCGATCAATCCGGGCAGCATGACGTTTTCGAGCGAACTGAAATCGGGCAGCAGATGATGCAACTGAAACACGAAACCGATCTCCCGGTTGCGGACCGCGGCCAGTTCCTTGGCCGGCAGCGAGAACAGGTCGCGTCCCGCCAATTCCACATGGCCGGCGCTGGGCCGGTCCAACGTGCCCAGCACGTGCAACAGCGTACTCTTGCCGACGCCCGACTCGCCGATGACCGCTACCCGCTCGGCCGGCAGGACTGCGAGATCAAGACTCTCCAGCACGCGCACCGCGTGGTCTCTTTCGCCGTACCGTTTGCCGAGTCGGCTGGCCCGGAGCAGGAAATCGGACATCCGATGCGCTCGTGGAATCGGTGCTGATGCGCGAGGCGCTTCACTCGTAGCGGAGCACCTCGACCGGCGACAGCAGCGCGGCCTGCCGGGCCGGGTAGATCGTCGCCAACAGGCATATCAGCATGGACGACACGCCGACGACCAGAAAGTTCTCGACGTACATCTTGACCGGCAGGGTCGAAACGTAGAACACGTCCTTGGGCAGTTCGATGAACTCGTAGCGGTCCAACGCCCAACAGCCCAACCAGCCCAGCGCCGTCCCGGACAGCGTACCCAGCGCGCCGATGACCAGCCCCTTGGTGACGAACACGCGGCGGACGTCCGCATCCGAGGCGCCCATGGACTTCAATACCGCGATGTCCTTGCGCTTTTCCATCACCACCATGACGAGCGAGGCGATGATGTTGAACGCCGCGACCAGCACGATCAGCAGCACCACGATGAAATAGACCACCTTTTCCAGTTCGAGCGCGGCAAACACGTTCCGGTTGACCTCGGTCCAGTCGCGCGCCGTGTACGGAAAACCGAGCGTGGCTTCCAGCGCGCGGGCCACGTCGGGCGCCGCGGACGGATTGTCGATCTTGATCTCCACGCCGGTCACCTGCGTATCCAGCGTGAAGAACTGCTGCGCGTCGGTCAGCGCCATGTACACCAGCGCGCTGTCGTACTCGTACATGCCCGCGTTGAAGACGCCGGCGACCACGAACCGCTTGACGCGCGGCACGACACCCATCGGGCCGGGCACCGCGCCGAGCGGGGAAATGACGTTGAGCGGGTCCCCGACCTGCACGCCGAGTTGGCGGGCCAACTCGTGGCCGACCAGCACCCCGGACAGCGTGACCGTCTGGACGGCGCCGTCCACTTCGAAGCTGAGAGCCTGGGGCCAGCCGAGTTCGGCTAAGTCGCCGTCCGACAGATAGGCGGCGATATCGACGACCGCCCCGGCGCGTGCCGGCTCCACGCCACGCACGAGCGCCCCCGACACTTGTTCCCCTGCGCTGACGAGCACTTGGCCATATACGAACGGCGCCGCGGCCACCACCTCGGGCGCCGCGGCGGCCCGGGCGCCCACCTCGTCGGGCTCGTGAATCAGCCCGTCCAGGCTGGAAATCACGACGTGCGGGGTAAAACCCAGAATTCGGTCGCGCAGGTCTTCCTCGAAGCCGGTCATGACCGCCAGCACGATGTTGAGCGTCATGACGCCGATCATCACGCCGACGATGGAGATCAACGTAATGAGCGAAATGATGGCTTGGCGTCGTCTGGCGCGCAGATAGCGCAGGCTCAGAAAAAGTTCGTAACGCACGGATGGCAATCCGGTCGCGGCCCAGGTTCGAGGGGATGAAAGCGCGCAGCCGCGAGCCTAGACCGGTCCGCGGCGTGCGGCAAGTCTGGCGCGTATCCAGCAGGGGGCGCAGCCTGAATTTCACGCCGTCACTTGCTGTGTAATTTGTAGGGATAGGCCCTTGTTGTCCCTGAGCTTCCCATCCCTCGGTTCGTTGAGCCTGCGATGTGTTGAGCTTGTCGAAACATCGAAACGAACCCCGATGTCACATCGGCCTTCGCACCCTACCCCGGCCCTTTGGTCCCTCGGCAAGCTCAGGGTCTAACCCGTTGAGCTTGGTCCCTGCGCCTGTCGAAGGATCAAGCTACGTCGGAGGATCGAAAAGTCGAAGAGGGAGATGGGTCGGGGTCCTAGGTCTTGCGCAACCGGCGCAAGTCGCCCACGCGCACGGTCAGCCCGCTGCGGTCGAAATACTCCAGCAGCGGGATGGCCGTCCTGCGGCTGATGCCGAGCCGGTCGCGGAAGGTCGCGGCCGTAATCTCGCCGTGCGCCTCGATGTGTTCCAGCAGCGTGGTCTTGGCCCGTTCCAGCGCCGCGGCGCCGAGATACAGGTCGGGCGTGATCTTCACCACCGCACCGCGCGCTTCCAACACGCCCAGAAAATCGTTCAGCCGCGGGCGGGCGAGGCCGGCCGCGGCCTCCAACCGTTTGCCGTCCGGCGGGCTGAAGCCGCCGTCCTGCAACAGACGTTCGAGCCGGGCCGCGGTCGCCTGTTCGTCCTGGGTGAGCGAAACTTCGTGGGACGGCAGACACAGCAGGCTGTCGTGGCGCACCAGCGTTCCATCGGCGACCAGGCGGTCGGCCACGCTGCGAAAAATCTTCGGCGTGAGCGCAAACGACAACTGGCTGCGCAACGACTCCATCTCCATGCCCAGCGCCATCGGGGCGCCAGCGTGAAACGCGGCGAGCCGCGCGACCGCTTCTTCGGCCAGCGTCCACCACTTGGCCTGCGTGGCATACGCCTCGGGCCGCGTCGCGTCGGGAAACGGCAACATGGCTTGGCCGTCGCGCAGCAGTTCGACGATCTCTTCTTCGCGCGCGTTCACGCCGTGATATATCTCGTCCAGCGGCACCGCGAACTGCAGGCTGGCGTCCACGTACGCCTGACAGGCATGGCGCAGATCGTCCGTCTCCAGCGCGGCGAGGCGCACGGCCAGCCCCACTTCCGCGCGACGGTGACGCCGGGCGAACGGCTGGATCACGTACCCGCCTCCGAGCGTGCCTTGCGCCGTCTCGTTGCGGAGCACGAACCGGTCGCCGCGCAGGGCCATGAGCGGTTCCTGACTCACGATCTGGCACAGCGCCGTGGATTTGGGCGCCAGGCGCTCTCGTTCGCCCTCCCCGTCCGCGGCCAGGATGACGAGTTTGCCGATCGCCTCCGCGGTGCCGAGATGAATCCGCACCCGCTCGTGATTGGCGACCTCGCGCCGCGCGCCGGGCCGAATCTCGACCCGCGCATCGAAGCGCGTCGTGGTCATGGACAGCTTGGGATGACACACGACGTGGCCGCGGGTCAGGCCGGCGCGGTCCAGGCCGACCAGATTGAGCGCCACGCGCTGGCCCCAATGCGCCTCGGACGTCGGCGCGCCGTGGACCTGCAGCGACCGCACGCGCGCCTCGCCGCCCCCGGGCAACACGCGCACCGTCTCGCCCTCGCGCACGCTGCCGGCCAGCGCGGTGCCGGTCACGATCACGCCGTGCCCCTTGAGCATGAACACGCGGTCCACCGGCAGCCGGAAATAGCCGGGCAGCCGCGGCCGGGCGTAGGCTTCGAGTTGCGTGGCGATTTCCTGCCGTAACCGTTCGACCCCGTCGCCCGTCACCGACGAGACGGGCAGGATCGGTGCGCCTTCAAATACCGTGTCGAGCGTGAGAATCTCGATCTCTTCGCGCACCTCGGCAATGCGGTTCGCATCCACCATGTCGGCCTTGGTGATCGCGAATACGCCCTTGCGCACGCCGAGCAGGTGCAGAAAGTCGAAATGCTCCTCGGTCTGCGGCATGACCCCGTCGTCCGCGGCCACGGTGAAGAGCGCCAAGTCGATGCCCTGCGCCCCGGCCAGCATGTTGCGGATGAACCGCTCGTGCCCGGGCACGTCGACGATGCCGGCCCGTCCGCCATCCGGCAGATCCAGATAGGCGAAGCCCAGATCGATGGAGATACCGCGTTCTTTTTCTTCCTTGAGCCGGTCGGTGTCCTGGCCGGTCAGGGCCTTGAGCAGCGAGGTCTTGCCGTGGTCGATGTGGCCGGCCGTCCCGATGACGTGTGGCATGGTGAAAGCCGAACGATCAACGGAACGCCGCGATGACCTCTTGCAGGGCGACCATCTGGTTGCCGTTGGCCGACGACGGGACCAGAATGGGCGTCTCGAGGCCGGTCGCATACCAGGCTTCGACCCCGTCGCGCACCTCCGCCACGCTGCCGGATAACGTCACCTCGTCGAGCCAGCGGTCTGACATGAGACTCGGAATCTTCTCGGTCTGCTTGTCGGCAATCGCCTGCTGAATGGCGCGTATTTCCTCTTCGTACCCGGCCTCGATCCAATACTGCTGATAGTTGGGCAGCCGGACGTAGGTGCCGAGCGTGCGGCGGTGGACCACGGCGGCCGCAGCCTTGTCGTCCGTCACCACGGTCGGAATCATGTTCCCGACGAAGAAGGCGTCATCCTGCACCTTCGCCTGGGGCAATGCGCTCAGCGACGCCGCCATGTGCGAGCGCACGGCGTTCGCCCACACCGCGCCGTCGGCAATCTCGGCCGCCAGTCTGACCATCGCCTTGCGCAGCGTCGCCAGCACGACCGGGGGGAGCGTATCCTTGCGGCCCACCCCGGCCTTCAAATCGGCGACGAACTGCCGCATGTCGGCGAGCGGCTTGCCCGCATCGACGTTCAGCCGCTTCAACATCGGCCCGTGACTCACCCCCACCCCGAAGCGGAACCGCCCGCCCGACACCTCGTGAATGAACGCCGCGGTCTGCGCATAGTCGTACGCATGGCGGGTATAGATGTTGACGATGCTGGTGCCGAACGGAATCTCGTTCGTGGCGAAGGCCAACGCCTCACACAAACCGAGCCCGTCGCCCACGCTCTGGCAATAGATGCCGCTGAAGCCTTCACGCTCGATCTGGGCGGCGACTTCCAGCGTAGCGTTGCGGCGGCCGGGCATGGCGACGAGCGCAATGGCGGGTTTCCGAGTCATACGTCCTCCTGCTGGCGGGGCTTGGCGAAGTCGTCTCTCAAATAGTCGGCGGATTGTAGCCGGTACGAGTCTGATTTACTATCCGGCGAACGTTTCGCTTGGACGAAAGAAACGAGAAACGCATGAGACAACCCAAGGTCGAACATCCACCGCGACCCGATTACGTTGCGAAAGACGGGGCGAAATTGAAACGCGAGCGTGGCAAGATATGGAGCTATGTTCGGAACAAATGGCTGGTGGAGACGCCGGAAGAATACGTCCGACAGCAATACCTTCTCGTTCTACTCCACGAATACGACTACGGCTTAGGAGCCATCGCGGAGGAAGAGGAAGTCACCGGGCGAGGCTCCGGCAAGGCACGCGCCGACTTCGTCATCTGGCGTTCGGCACAGGACAAAGCCGAGCAGAAGTCCCCCCTCATCATCGTCGAATGTAAATCCGATAATGTTACGATCCGAACGGCGGACTACGCGCAAGGGGACAACTACGCCCGCCTGGCGAACGCGCCCTTCTTCGTTACCCATAACAACACGGAAACGAAGTTCTGGCGTGTCCGCAAAGACCGGATGCCCGGCTACCTGGAGGAGGTGGAAGACATTCCGCATGCGGACGCGACCGCCAAACAGATCGAAGCACTACTCTCCCGGCTCAAAACCTTCAAGGAAGACGAGTTCGCCGCCCTGCTCCATCACTGCCACAACGTGATTCGAAACCGGGAGAAGAAGGATCCGGTTGCGGCGTTCGATGAAACGGCCAAGATTCTGTTCGTCAAGGTCTTCGTCGAACGCGAATTGAAACGTCGTCAGCGGCGCAAGAACTTGTTTACCGTCGAGTTCCTTGAGGAACAGATTGCGGATAATCCGCTTGAGGACTTGTTCCGCAGGACGAAGGAACATTACCAAGCTGACCGCATTTTTGCCGAAGACGAACGGCTGAACCTGAAGCCTGCAACGGGTATCGAAATCGTCCGGCTTCTCGAACGCTACAATCTTTCCGATACCAGCGAGGACATCAAAGGCATCGCCTTCGAACGGTTCCTCGGAAAAACCTTCCGGGGCGAAATCGGTCAATTCTTTACGCCGCGCCCCATCGTCGAGTTCATGGTTCGCATGGTGGACCCGCAAGAAGGGGAAGTGATTTGCGACCCGGCCAGCGGCTCGGGCGGCTTCCTGATCCGTTTCTTCGAGATCGTCAGAGAGAAGATTCTGGCCGACGTGGACCGCCAATACCAGGAGTTCCGGAAGCAACTCGAAAACAGGACACGCCTGGCTGAGGCGAGACGGGCGGAAGCGCTCCGCGCCAAATACGAAGAATTGCAGAAAATGCTCGACAAAGAGGTGCAGGGATCCCGGCTTTGGAACCTGGCGAATCGTTGCATCTACGGTACGGACGCGAACGACCGCATGGCGCGCACCAGCAAGATGAACATGATTATGCACGGCGACGGCCACGGCGGAGTTCATCACCATGACGGCTTTCTGAACGTCAACGGCATCTTCGATGGTCGTTTCGACATCATCCTGACCAACCCGCCCTTCGGTGCCAGCGTGGAACCCTCGGACACCATCCTCGAAGAACAGACTGCGGTCTCGGACGAACTCGAACGCCGCTACGGTGACCTCTATGGCGATCAGTACCGCGACGCTCTGACCCGTATTCGCGCCGCCAGAGGCAAGCCGATCACCAGTCTGTTCGAGTTGCCGACCGTGAAAGGGAACCGCAAGGTCAGGAAGATCAAGACAGAGCTTCTGTTCATCGAACGCTGCCTGGATTTGTTGAAGCCTGGCGGCCGTCTCGGTATCGTGCTCCCCGAAGGCATCTTCAACAATCCTTCCCTCGCCTATGTGCGAGAGTTTTGCGAAGACCGAGCTTTCATCCGTGCAGTCGTCTCCTTACCGCAAGAGACGTTCATTTCATCCGGCGCGTCCGTGAAAGCCTCCTTGCTTTTCATGGAAAAATTTACCGAGGAAGAACGGGCCGACTTCAACGCGAAGAAGATAGCTGCCATGCGAGAGACCCGCGACAAGTACGCTCACGAAATTGCTGGAAAAATAGAAGAGGTCGAAGCTGCCATTACCCGGACCAAAGCTGACAAGGACGCCGCCCGGCGCAAGGCACTACAGGCCGAATTGAAGCAATGGCAACGGGATATGGAGGCGAACATATCAGCCGAGGGACGTGCCCTGCTCAAATCTCGCTTCTCCTACCCCATCTTTCTCTATGAAGCCGAGCATGTCGGGATTACCGCTACCGGTGAAACCGATCGTGTACAAAATGAGCTTGTTCCCGGCGATTACATACCGGAGGGAATGGAGAAGACTGTCCTTGAACTTTATCAGGGGTTCCGGAGTGACTCGGAGAATTTTCTAACAGCGGGGCCGGCTCTATGACTATGCCAGCAACAGGCAAAGCGTTCGCGGTTTTGTTTGAGAACCTCCATAGGTGGAGCGTCAGCTCATTTTTCATCATTAACTGGAAGTGGCCTTTCCATTTGATCAAACCTTTGGCCTTCGCGCTTAAACGCAAGTCCGTTAGTCTCGATTGGACGAAGGCGACTCTCGACCGAACTGTCCTTATATCTTTGAGTTTTAACGGAGAAATTGAGATTCGGGATGCCAACATCGACAACTTCAAAGGCCGTCTGTTTCTTGCCGAAGCGGGCGATGTGATTTATTCAAAGATCGACGTTCGAAACGGAGCGATTGGCATCGTCCCCGATACACTTCCCTCTGTCGCAGTCAGTAGTGAATTTCCCGTTTATCATGTACAGCCCGGTATTGCTCTTCCTCGCTACATCGAACTTTTGGTTCGGACAGAAGGATTCCGTAGACAGATTAACAGCCTTATTAGTGGCACAAGCGGGAGGAAGCGTGTTTACCCGGCCGATTTGGAAGAGATCAAGGTCCCTCTTCCAGACCTAGATATTCAAGGCGCCATTGTGGATTTCTGGAAGGAAGCAGAGAAAGCCGTCGAGGTTGCACGAGACAATATCATCCTACCCGTCACAACGCTGAACAGCCATCTCCTTGAACTCTACCGCAAAGAGTCTCCCCGGGACGTGATTCATTCCCGCTTCTTTGTGCTCGACTTCAAGGACCTGGCGGAATGGGACCTCAAATCTGGGCGCGCGGCGGCGTTTCGTCTTGCATGTCCCTCCTTCCGCCCGATGGGCGATTTCATCGAGGAGGCAACCGAGCTCGTTCGGCCCTTCGACGAGGGCGAAAAAGACTGGCCCGTCTATGGAGTGAGCAACCGAGAAGGCGTCTTCCTAAACGAATACCAGAAAGGCGACACTTTCAACGCCGCCTACAAACGTATCCGCAAGAATTGGTTTTTCCACAATCCGACGCGCTGCAACGTCGGTTCGCTAGGGATCGTCCCGGACGTTCCCCAAGATGCGATCACCAGCCCCGAGTATCAAGTCTGGCGGGTGAAGGAAGATACACCCGCACCGCTCCTTCCGGAATTTATTGCCGTCCTCATTCAAACCCCCTTTTTCCTTGACTTGGTTCAGTTCAACCGTGTGGGAACAGTCAAGCAGCGCATGTACACCGAGAACCTCTGCCAACTTCGGATTCCGTATCTTCCCGAGGCCGAGCAGCGTGAGTACGCCCGTGCTCGGGAAAAGGCCATCATCGATCTCACTGCTGCTAAAGGCCGCTTGGCCCAGGCTCGCAAGGATGTTGAAGCAATGATCATCGGAACCAAGAACGTTGAATCGATACAGGAGCAATGATAGCTGAGGCCCTTGGACATTCGTTACTCAGTAGGTTGCACCGACCGGAGGGCCAACTGTGCAGATCAAGCTCACGTCTCGGCTAAAGAGAGCGCTGCGCACCGTTTTGCGGCGTGGGAAGGAAGGGAAAGAAGCGCAGGCCACCGAGCACGGCCAACCGGGCACGCGCCTGTTCACTTCGCATCAAGCGTCTCTCTCCCGACACCTGCGAGACATGGAGAAAGGCGGCCTCGTGAGGCGGGGAAAGCGTCCGTTGCCCGTGGATTTTTGGGATCTCCCTCGCCAGATCGATCCGGAGGCGAGTATCCGTTCTATGATCTTGCGCGAAAGGGAAGAAGGCTGGTGAAGTAGGGGCAGCACGGTCATTATTCGACTTCCAGGTCTTCCGCATCCAATTGGTGCCAGGATACGTCCCCGGATTCGATACGGCTCTGAATCCGATTGTCTCTCCGGAAGCCTGCCACGACGGCACGCGCTGATCTGCCGGTCCACTTCGTCAAGAATCCGGCGTTGCGGATGGCCCTATCCGTGTCTCTGCCGTTGACAGTGAACGATATCTCTACAGCAATATAGCAGGGCTTCCCCGTCTCGTCCGTGGCTTCCATTATCAAGTCGGCCCGACGGAAACTTTCCAGTTCGTTCGAGGGAACATCCGACGCATGGATAGAGTCGGTCAGGTCCCAAAGGTCATCCTGGGTCAAGGTTCTGATCCGCCGGAGACCGAAGCTCCTGGCGATTCCAGTCGCGTCTTCAATGGCAGCGTTTCGTGCGTGTGCGGCCTTGAGCGGTGCCACGTCGTTCCGAAGCGCATTCAATCCTGATTCGACCGTCTCCAGCCGTCCTTCGACCCCTCCCAGCCGTCCTTCAACCTCATCTAAACGGTGCTCAACCTTGTCTAAACGCTGGTCCATGCCGTCGAGGCGTCCGTCGATGCCGTCGAACCGCCGGTCCATCGCGTCGAGGCGCCCGTCTGTCTGGTCGAAACGTTCATTCGTCGTTTCGGCGAACCTGTCCAGTCTTGCTGCAAGCCGGGCGAGCGTCTCCGGCAGCTCGACAAGATCGCGAGTAAGCAGCCGCGCACGGAGGGCTTCCAGCCATGCGGGATGTTCGTCCAGCACCTGGACCAGATCTTCTATGGTGTTGATGGCGGTCATCGTATTTCCGGCTCCACTTCACGGACCATAGCACAGACGCCCGGGCCGTGAAGGAGCGGGCAAGACGACCCTTGGACGATCATTAAGAAAAACGCCGGGCCGCAGCGTCGGCCCGGCGTTACGCCGTCAACCATAAGCGAGCCGTGTCAGGCGTCCACTCGGTCGTAGTAGCGGATGCTGGGCGGACCGGCCAGTTTGGCACCCATCTTGTCGAAGACGCCGGTGTCGGTCCGCCACTTGAGATAACGCTGGTAATGGTCGCGCGAATCCCACCGCTCGTACAACACGATGTTGGTCGATTCGTCGAGATTGCCGTAGACGTCCACGCCCTGGCAGCCGTTGTAAGCGCGCGTGTCGGGCAGTGCCTCCTTGAAAAAGGCTTTCACCTCGTCCACGCATTCGGGTTTGACCTGCATTTCGAGTAACACCACGGTCGTTGCCATTTCGATCCCTCCTTCTTCCTCCGTGTGGGTTTGGATGGCTCTTGAGTCGCACAGCCGCGGGGCGATAGCAACCCGTTCGCCCCACCTCGAACGGGCTCCTGCGGAGGGTTCGCCGTTCGGCCTCTGGACGTTTTCCGCGCGCTTGCGGTAAGCATGACGGGAGAGTCACGCGGCTGACCGCGCGTTGTCGGCCGCATCTTCGGAAAAACGGGAGGTCAACATGCCACAAGTCATCGGTGGAGAAATCGGCAAGGTGCAGGAATCGCAGTGGGTGTGCGGCGAGTGCCGGACCGCGGGCAGCGAGTACAAGGACTCGCTCGCCAAGGTGCTGATGCACTGCGCCACGCAGCACGACGCCTGGGATACCGCGCAGGACAAGGACAAGCTGATCGTTTCGATCAAGTCCCGGCGGGCCGACAAGTAACCGCCGCGGCCCGCCGCCGGACGACGAGGAGAGCCCATCCCGAGCCGATGGGCTCTTTTTGTGTCCGGCAAAAGTTCGAGGCAGTGTGCAAACTCCGGCCCGCGTCCGCACGCGCGCCGTGTCCCGACGTCGGAGACGTCAGACAGGAGAGCCGACATGAGCTATTGGCAGACCGACCAGAGCGACGGTGTTGTCGTGGCCAAGTATCACAACCCGCCGATGAATTATTTCTGTGCCGAGGGCACGCAGGAATTGTGGAAGCGGATCGAGGAGTGGCGCGACCCGGCCATTCGGGCCGTGGTGCTGACCGGCGCCCTGGAAGGGAAGTTCATCACGCACTACAGCGTGGAGGAACTGGTCGATCTGGCGAAAGACCGCGAAGCCATGCGGCAGGCCGGCACGTCGCTTACCACCGCCTATCACGCCATGCTGAAGAATCTGCGGGATCTGCCCAAAGCGGTCATCGTGGCGATGAACGGCGACACGATGGGCGGCGGGTTCGAGTTGAGCCTGTCGTGCGACCTGCGCATCGGGCAGGCCGGCGACTATCGGTTCGGGTTCCCGGAGGTGAAACTCGGGATTCTGCCCGGCGGCAGCGGCACGCAACGCTTGGCTCGGTTGATCGGGATCGGACGCGCCCTGGAGTTCGTGATCCGCTCGCGCGTGGTACGGCCCGAAGACGCGCTGCACTACGGCTTGGTGCACGAGGTGGCCGACTATGCGCTGGCCCGCGCGACCGAGATCGCCCACGAGATCGCCAACTTTCCGCCGATTGCGGTGGCGCGCGCCAAACACGCGGTGTACGCGGGGAACGATACCCATCTGGCCGCGGGGCTCGACATCGAAAGCGCCG
The DNA here is from genome assembly GCA_965200125.1 of uncultured Binatia bacterium (SeqCode). Taxonomy (GTDB): domain Bacteria; phylum Desulfobacterota; class Binatia; order Bin18; family Bin18; genus Bin18. The sequence continues at coordinate 1,591,839 of OZ241332.1, forward strand.
ACTTTCTGGAGACCATGCTGTCCGACGACGGGCTGCTCGCCATGCAGACCTATATCGACCTGCCGTACGACCGGCGCCGCGACTGGCTCGATCACCCGACCAACCCGGGCTACACGGGCACGTAGGCCGCGGGTTCCCGGTCGAAACCGAAGCCGGGGCCGTTCGCGGATCGGCCCCGTTTCACCACGGCCGTCGGAATTCGCACTGCGGCAGCTTCTTCTGGAGCGCGTCGATGCCGCCGCGGCTGGCGAGCGTGCTGCGCAGGTTCAGCACGCGCAGCCCGGTCAGCCGGTGCAGATGTACCAAGCCTGCGTCGCTGATCCGCGTGTCGTACAGCCAGAGCACGCGCAGCCCGGTCAGATGCGCGAGATGCGCCAAGCTGTCGTTCGTCACCCGCGAAGCCGAGAGTTGGAGATATTGGACGGCGTTGGCCGGGAGCGCACGCAGGGGCGACAGATCCGCGGACGCCTGGGGATTGACGTTGAGGCGCAGTTCCTTGCCGGCCGAGATCGTGACGCTGCCCTGCGCCCGACCCGTGGACTCCCAGAACGCATAATCGTCGGCACGGTACGCGCCGTTGCGGACGAACAACTCCCCCAGCGAACGCCCGACCGGAAAGCGGAGCGAGCGAGGCGGCAACTCCGCCTCGGTATCGGACCGCGCGGCCGCGGCGTTGTCGTCCGATATGCGAGCCACCACGCCTCGCTCGATTGTTCTTTCTCGCCGGAGAGTACGCGGGTTCAGATCGCCCGGTAGGCCGCGAACGACTGGGTGGACGAACGCGCGTTGGGGTCGGTGATGACGTTCACCACCGCGGGTTTGCCCGATGCCACGGCACGTTCCAGGGCCGGCCGGATGTCTTCGGGCCGTTCGACGAACTCGCCGTGCGCGCCGAACACCTTGGCCATTTCGTCGTAGCGGCTGAAGCCCAGGTCGCGCCCGGCGTTCATCACGCCGGCACCGGCCCAGCCGCCGTTGTTGCTGATGACGATCAGGGCCGGAATGTTCTTGCGCACCATGGTGTCGATTTCCATGCCGTTCATGCCGAACGAGCCGTCGCCGCTCAGCACGATTACCTGGGTGTCCGGTTTGGCGACTTTCGCGCCCAACCCGAACGGTACGGCCACGCCCATGCAGCCGTTCGGCCCGGCGTTGACCCGGTGGCCAGGCGCGTGGGTGGGCACGGACTGGCGCGCGAAGTTGAGGATTTCATGGCCGTCCACGACGACGATGGCGTCGCGGTCCATGAACTCGCGCACCTCCTTGCACAGCCGCAGCGGGTGCATGGGCGACGAGTCGGCCTGCATGATGGCTTCCATCTTTTCCTGCGAACGCTTGTCGTACGCGCGCAGCGCGTCCAGCCATGCCGATTCGCCACGGCCGGCGAACGCATCCTGCCCGTCGTCGATCAACTGGCGCAGCACCGTCTTGGCATCGCCGACGATGCCGACGTCCACCGCACGGTTGCGGCCAATTTCCTCGTCGGCGATATCGACCTGGATCATCTTCACGTCCTCGGCGAAACGCGGCGCCTGACCGAAACCGAGAATGAAGTTGAGCCGCGTGCCCACGATCAGCACCACGTCCGCCTCTTTCCACGCGCGGTTGCGGGCGCCGAGAAAGCTCAGCGCGTGATCCTCGGGAATCACTCCACGGCCCTGCGGCGTGGTGTAGAACGGAATGCCCGACAATTCGACGAACTCGCGCAACTCCTGCATGGCGTTCGACCACAGAATGCCGGTACCGGTAATCACCAGCGGCCGTTGGGCGTCCTTGAGCAGGGCAATGGCTCGGTCGACCAGGTCCGGGTCGCCCGCGACGCGCGGCACCGTGTGCGGCCGTTTGGGAAACACGACCTTGTCCTCTTGCACCACGCGGTAGAGCACGTCGCCCGGCAGGTCCACATAGACCGGCCCGGGCTGGCCGCTGGTGGCGACGCGGAAGGCTTTGTTGATGATTTCGGGAATGCGACGGGTGTCCTTGACGCGCTCGGCCATCTTGGTGATCGGCTTGAACATGCCGACCTGATCCATCTCCTGGAAGGCGCCCATGCCGTCCTGCGACATGGCGCTCGCCCCGCCCAGCGCGACCACCGGCACGGCATCCAGATAAGCGTTGCCCACCCCGGTAATCAGGTTCGTGACGCCGGGACCCGACGCCGCGAAGCAGACGCCCGGCTTGCCCAACACGCGGCTGTAGGCGTGCGCGGCCATGGAGGCACCCTGCTCGTGACGCACGTCCACCGAGTTGAAGCCGATCTCGATACACTTCGAGGCCACGTCCACCATCGGGCCGCCGGTGATGTAGAACACCGTGTCCACGCCTTCGTCCTTGAGCGATTTCACTACGAGTGCGTTGCCGTCGACTTCCGCCATGTCGTGTTTCCCCCTTTTGGAAAGATGAATCCGGTCGATGTTCCCGCCCGCGGGCTACGCCGCCTTTTCCTGGTCATCGAAGGTCTTGGCGACCGTCTCGCGGTGGGTCGGTGCGCTGCCGAACGCGGCTTCGGACGCCAAGCCGCGACGGTAGAACAGGTGCATGTCGTGCTCCCAGGTGAAGCCGATGCCGCCGTGGACCTGAATGGCCTCGCTCGTGACCGTCTTGCACATGTCGCTGCAATACGCCTTGGCCATCGGCACCGCCTCCGCGGCTTCGGCCACGTTCTCGTCCACGGTCCACGCCGCGTAATAGGTCAGCGACCGCGCGTTTTCGACCTGCACCAGCATGTCCACGCACTTGTGTTTGACGGCCTGGAAACTGCCGATCGGCTTGCCGAACTGCACGCGCTCCCTGGCGTATTCCACCGCCATGTCCAGAGCCTGCTGGCCGGTGCCGACCATCTCGGCGCACAGCCCGGCCATCGCTTGGTCGAGCGCGCGGCGCAGAATCGGCCAGCCGCGGCCGACCTCGCCGAGGACCTGTGACCGCGGAACCGCCACGTCGTGGAAGGCCACACTGCACTGGCGGCGCGTCATATCGACGGTCTTCAGTTGCGTGATCTCCACTCCGGGCGCCTTGGCATCCACCACGAAGAGGGTGATGCCGTCTTCGGGCGCGTCCGCTGCCCCACCCGTGCGTGCCGCCACGACGAGACGATCGGCGACGTGCGCGTCGGGCACGAACAGCTTTTCGCCGGACAGGACGAAGCCGGCGTCCGTGGCCGCGGCCGGCATGGCGATGCCGCCGGCGTCGTACCGCCCGCCGCGTTCGACCTGCGCGAGGCTCAGGACCAATTCGCCGGCGGCCACGCGCGGCAGGATGTCGGCCTTCTGCTCGTCCGAGCCGCCGGCCAGCACCGCGGCCCCGCCTAACAGCACGGTGGCGAAAAACGGGCCGGGCATGAGCGATTTGCCCATTTCCTCCAGCACCACGACCAGGTCGAGAAAGCTGCCCCCGCTGCCGCCGTACTGTTCGGGAATCAGGATGCCCAGCCAGCCCAACTCGGCCGCCTTCTTCCACAGTTCGGTCGCGTGCGCGGTGTCGTCCTCCATCATCTTGCGCACGAACGCGGTCGGGCATTCCGCGTCGAGGAACTTGCGCGTCGCGTCGCGCAGCAACTCCTGGTCTTCGCTGAACCCGAAATCCATGCTTCCCCCTCTAGCCTTTGGGTAGCCCCAGCACCCGCTCGCCGACGATGTTGCGCATGATCTCCGAGGTTCCGCCGGCGATGGTGTACAGGCGCGAGCCCAACGCCCGGCGCGCCCAGTAGCCTTGGTCGATTCCGGCCGCCTCGCCGAGTGCGCACTGCGCATACGGTCCCAACAGTTCCAACGCGAAATGCGCCATACGGACGTACAGTTCGCTGCCCGCCAGCTTGCCGACCGATCCCTCCGGCCCGGGCGGGTTGCCGCGCAGTTGTTGGGTCAGTTGCCGATACCCGGCGAGCTTGAGCGCCTGAATCTCGATGCGGAAACCGGCCATCTGTTGGCGGACGTGCGGGTCGTCCGCGGCGGGCCGGCCGTCGATTCGCAGACCGTCGAGCAGGCCGGTCAGCTTGTCCAGCATCGGCTCCAGATTATAGACCATGCCGAAGTTGGCCCGCTCGAACATCAGCGTGGTAATGGCGACCTGCCAGCCGCGGTTGCGCTCGCCCACCATGTGCGCCTTGGGTACGCGCACGTCCTCGAAGAAGACCTCGTTGAATTCCGCGTCGCCCGAAATCTGGACCAGCGGCCGCACCGTCACCCCGGGCGCGTGCATATCGACCAGCAGGTAGGAAATGCCCTTATGCTTGGGCGCGTCCGGGTCGGTCCGCGCCAATAGGATGCAGTAGTCGGCCTTGTGTGCGAAGCTGGTCCACACCTTCTGACCGTTCACGACGAACGTATCGCCGTCGTCCACCGCGCGCGTTTGCAACGAGGCGAGGTCGGACCCCGAGCCCGGCTCGGAATAACCCTGGCACCACACCTCGTCCGCGCTCAGGATGTTGGGGATGAACCGCTCCTTCTGCTCGTCCGTACCCCAGTGCATCAGCGTCGGGCCCACCAGCGAGATGCCCAGCGGGTTGGCGAAGCCGGGCGCCCGCACGCGCGCCAACTCCTGCTGATAGATGGTCTGCTCCATGATCGTGGCGCCGCGGCCGCCGTACTCCTGCGGCCAGTGGATGCCCACCCAGCCCGCGGTATGGAGCTTCTTCTGCCAGTCGAATTTGATGCGGAAGCGATCTTCCTGATCGATCAACTCGAACGTCTCCGGGTCGTAGCCGTCGGGCGGATTCGCGTCGAGCCACGCTCGGAGTTCCTGTCGAAACGCCTCTTCCTGCGGAGAATAATCGAAGTCCACGTCCGGCTCCTGGAAAGATCGTTACAGTGTGCGACGAGTGGTTTTCGGTCCGACGAAAAACCCCAACGTCGGTTCCGAATCGAGTCCTTCCCCTCACGGTTCAGGCGTGGGTTGTAGCGGATTCGCCGCCCGGATGGTAGAGAAGGCGCAGCATGGCCGTCGCGGAAGACCGATCCTGGGAATACACTCTGGGCCGCATCGACGAGCGGACCGAGCAGTACGGCAAGGACGTTGCCGAGTTGCGGTCGGACGTCATCGGCTCGCGCGGCGATACGAACGACCTCAAAGATACGGCAGGTCGTATCGACGAGCGGACCGAGCAGCACGGTAAAGACGTTGCCGAGTTGCGGTCGGACGTGGCAGGCTTGCGCGGCGACGTCAACGACCTCGGAGATACCGTGGGCCGCCTCGACGAGCGCACCGAGCGACACGGCAAGGAAATCTCTGGGCTGCGTACGGACGTGAACGCCATGAAAGAAGCGATGCTTACCAAGACGACGTTCTTTGCCGTCACGGCGGTAATAACGGCGCTCCTGGCGACGATGATTGCCATGAAGTGAGACTCCACCTCTTCCAGACGTCGTTCCCCGTCCCCGTTCACGGACTCGATCTTCTCGAAAATCTCCTCTCCAGAGGCCGGCGTGCGCTACCGCCAGACGTTCATTCCCACCTTGCGCGAGGCGCCGGCCGAGGCCGAAGTCGTCAGCCACAATCTCCTGCTGCGTGCCGGCATGATGCGGCAGGTCGCGCGCGGAGTGTACGACTTCCTGCCGCTCGGGCTGCGCGTGGTGCGCAAGGTCGAAGCCATCGTGCGCGAGGAGATGAACCGCGCCGGAGCGCAGGAAATCCTGATGCCCGCGGTGTGTCCCGCGGAACTGTGGCAGGAGAGCGGGCGCTGGGATGCGTATGGCAAGGAGCTGCTGCGCATCAAGGATCGCCACGACCGCGACTTCTGCTTCGGGCCGACGCACGAAGAGGTGGTGACCGACATCGTCCGCCGCGAGGTGCGTTCCTACCGCGACCTGCCGCTCAACCTGTACCAGATTCAGACCAAGTTCCGGGACGAGGTCCGGCCTCGCTTCGGCCTCATGCGCGGGCGGGAGTTCATCATGAAGGATGCCTACTCCTTCCATGCCGACCTGGAGGACTGCCAGCGCGAGTACCGCAACATGTACGACACGTACAGCCGCATCTTCGACCGGTGCGGCTTGCGCTACCGGCCCGTGGAAGCCGATACCGGCGCGATCGGCGGCAGCCTGTCCCACGAGTTCCAGGTGTTGGCCGATTCGGGTGAGGACGCGCTCGTGAGTTGCGACTCGTGCACGTACGCGGCGAACGTGGAAAAGGCCGAACTCTCGCCGCCGCCCGCCGCCGAACCGCTGCCCGAAACGAAACTGGCCCCGGTCGAAACGCCCGACCAGCGCACGATCGACGAAGTGGCCGCGTTTCTGGGCGAGTCCCCCGACCGCTTCGTCAAGACCTTGGTGTACGTGACCGACACCGGCTTGGTCGTCGCGGCACTCGTGCGGGGCGACCATGAACTGAGCGAGGCCAAACTCAAGAGTACGCTGGGCTGCGAATGGGTTGCGCTGGCCGACGCCGAAACGGTCGAACGGGTGAGCGGGACGGAGGTCGGCTTCGTCGGCCCGCTGGACATCCGCGCCACGCTCGTCGGCGATCATACCCTGCGCCGCGGACGCGGCTTGGTGTGCGGGGCTAACCAGCGCGACCGGCACCTGACCAGCCTGGACGTGGAGCGCGACCTTCCGAAGCTCGACTTCGCCGACCTGCGCCGCGCCGCGGCCGGCGACAAATGCCCGCGCTGTGAAACGGGCCGCTTTACCGCACACCGCGGCATCGAAGTCGGCCAGACTTTCTATCTCGGCACCAAGTACAGCACGGCCATGCACGCCGGCTTTCTGGACGCCTCCGGCACGCAGCGCCCGCTGGAAATGGGCTGCTACGGCATCGGGGTCACCCGCACCGTCGCCGCTGCGGTCGAACAGAATCACGACGACGCCGGCATCGTCTGGCCCAAACCGCTGGCGCCGGCCGATCTGCACGTCGTGCCCGTCAACTGGAACGACGACGCCACGCGCGCCCTGGCCGAAGACGTGTACGCCAAACTCCAGGCCGCGGGGGCCGAGGTCCTGCTCGACGACCGGAAGGAACGGCCGGGCGTCAAGTTCAAGGACGCCGACCTGCTCGGCATTCCGCTGCGGGCTACGGTCGGTGGCAAGTCCCTGAAACGCGGGGTGATCGAGTTACGCGGACGCACCGACGAACAGGCGCGCGAGGTGCCGGTCGGTCAGGCGGTGGACACCCTGCTGGCCGCGGTCCGCACGACCGCCTGAGCGCGGCTCGGGCCATGCCCTCCTTGCGGTCCACGACGCATCACAAATCCGAACGGACCCGACCGACTGCGGCTCGGCTACGCCAAGCGCGCCGCCGGCTCATCTTCGCGCTGGACGTCGCCTCGCTGGCAGAAGTTGACGATTACGTGGCGCGACTGGCAGGCGAAGTCGGTCTCTTCAAGGTCGGCAAACGATTGTTCGTGCACGCCGGCCCGGAGGTCGTTCGCCGCATCCAGAACAACGGCGGCCACGTTTTCCTCGACCTGAAATTCCACGACATCCCGCAGACCGTCGCCCAGGCCGCGGTCGAAGCCGCGCGCCTCCGGGTACGCATGCTCACGCTGCACGCCAGCGGCGGTTCGCCGATGTTGGAGGCGGCGCGCACCGCGGTCCGGCGTGCCTGTCGGGCGGAACGGTTGCCGCGGCCTCTTCTGCTGGCCGTGACGGTCCTGACGAGTCTGGACCGAGGCGACCTGCACGACGTGGGCGTGCGTGCCGGGCCGCTGGCTCAGGCGGTCCGCTTGGGACGGCTGGCCGAAGCCGCGGGGATCGACGGTTTGGTGGCCTCGGCCCAGGAACTCCCCGCCCTGCGGCGTGCCTGCGGGGAGAAGCTGACCTTCGTCATTCCGGGAGTCCGCCCCCAGGAAGACGACGCTCAGAATCAACGCCACGATCAGAAACGCGTCGTCACGCCACGGGTGGCCATGCAATCCGGTGCGGATTACATTGTGGTGGGCCGGCCGATCCGCGACGCCCCGGACCCACGCGCTGCGGCGCAGCGCATCGTCGAGGACATGGCGCGCGGGTTGGAGAACCGTCCCGACCGATAAGTCGAACGCGGTCGCAGGATTGATTCCGATGGCGGTCGGAAATACACCGAATTATAGATTTTCGATTGAGATATTGCGGCCTTGTTCCCGCGCCCGTTACAACACCCTTCGACACGATCGGGGACCGACCTCAACGGGCTGGTTCCTAAGCGTGTCGAAGCGCAGATCGTGAGTAGGCGGAGCCTGAACGGGCGGCGTCCCGGCTAACGAAAATGGTGGAGGCGGCGGGAATCGAACCCGCGTCCGAGAGTAGTCCACTCAAGGCATCTACAATGCGTAGCTCGTATTTTGATCTCGCCCTCGGGACTCCTACGAGCAGGATGCCGTCGGACCAGCCAGAGTAGAGTTTCGGGCTCACACCCTCCAGCAGTATGTGAGCCCTATCCCGATTTGTCCCGCCTTAGCCAACCCTACGGGCTCGGGTTGGTAAGACGCAAGCTGCGCTAGGCAGCAAGAGCGTAGTCACTGTCGTCTGCAGATAATTTGCAGCCTGTCCGTTTTACGGGCGGGACAGAACCCCGGCATGCAGCCTTGGCTTTCTAGCCCACGTCGAAACCTGATCGCCCCCTCTCTGAAATAACGCGCCGGTCGGAAGCTCCACGGGTGCCGCCCTATCCGATCCGCCTGTGCAACGCGCGCTCCACGTCGCGTTTCATCTCGCGTTCGCGTATTGCGGCCCGCTTGTCGTACATCCGCTTGCCTTTGGCCAGCGCCAACTCAACCTTTGCTCGACCGCCCTTAAAGTACAGGCGGAGCGGAACGAGGGTCAATCCCTGCTGCTGAGTCTTGCCCAGCAAACGCATGATCTCGCGCTTGTGGAGCAACAGCTTGCGCGTGCGGGTCGGGTCGCCGTTGAAATAGTGCGCCGGCTTGTAGTCGCTGATGTGCGCGTTCAGCAGGAACGCCTCGCCGTTGTTGATCCGGGCGTAGCTGTCCTTCAGATTCGCGCGGCCGGCGCGCAGGGATTTGACCTCGCCCCCTCTCAGCACCAGCCCGGCCTCGAAGGTCTCGCCGATGGTGTAATCGTGACGGGCTTTGCGGTTGACGCATACCGCGTGCTCCCCGGTTTTCCGTTTCGCCATGACCCCGGCTCAACCCAGCACGCAGTTGTCGATCAGCCGCACGTCCCCGACCCACGCGGCGATTGCCAAGAGCGTCGGCGCGGAAACTCGTCGGACTTCTTCCAGTGTTTCGGGGTCACACAGGCAGACGTACTCCGCCCTGACCGCGATATCGGCGTCCGGCGTACCGTGCTCTGCCCCTCGACCCTCTCCGTCGAGGACGGCGTGCACGGTCCGCAGAACCGCATTCGCGTCGGTTCGTCCGTCCGCCACGCACGTCCGGGCCGCTTCCAACGCCCGGACAATGCGCAGGCTGGCCGCCCGTTCCGCGGCGCTCAGCCGGGCGTTGCGCGAACTCATCGCCAGACTGTCGGCCTCGCGGACGGTCGGCATGGTCACGATGTCGATGTCGAAATTCAGGTCGCGCACCATGCGCTTGATGACTACGCACTGCTGAAAATCCTTTTCTCCGAACAGCGCACAGTGCGGTTTCACCATGTTGAAGAGCTTGGCGACGACGGTCGTCACCCCCCGAAAATGGCCGGGCCGGAACGCCCCGCACAGGGGCTTGGTGACTTCCTCGACCTCCACCCCAGTCTGATACCCGTCGGGATACACCTCCGCAGGCGGTGGCATGAACAACACGTCCACCCCGAGGTCACGAAGGAGCCGCTCGTCGCGCGCTGCATCGCGCGGATAGGTGTCGAAGTCCGACGACTGGTTGAACTGCATCGGGTTCACGAAGATGGACACCACCACGACGTCGCGGCGCGCTTTGGCTTCGCGGACCAGACTCAGATGCCCCTCGTGCAGAAAGCCCATCGTCGGTACGAAGGCGACCGTCTGCCCGCCGCGGCGCCGGTCCTCGGACCAGCGCTGCATGTCCCGCACGTGCTGAATGACGTCCACGGCAACGATTCCCGCGGCCCGAACGGAACGGAAATCAGTGAAAGCAGTGCTCGTCCTGCGGAAACGCCTGCCCGCGCACGTCGCTGATGTACGTCTGCACCGCACCGGAAATGACCTGCTCCAGGTCGGCGTAACGCTTGACGAACTTTGGCGTGAATGCACCCGACATGCCGAGCAGATCGTGCATGACCAGAATCTGCCCGTCGCAGTGCGGACCAGCACCGATGCCGATGGTCGGGATCGGCAGCATCTCGGTAATCTCCGCGGCGAGGTCGAGCGGCACGCCCTCCAGCACCACGGCGAACGCGCCGGCGTTCGTCACGGCTTCGGCGTCTTCGAGCAGCCGTTCGCGCGCCCCGGGCCGGCGCCCCGCCTTCTTGCCCTGCACCTTGTAGCCGCCCATCCGGTGCACCGACTGCGGCGTGAGGCCGATGTGTGCCATGACCGGAATGTCCACGTTGACGATCGCCTTGACGACGCGCGCCACGTTGACCCCGCCTTCCAGCTTGACCGCTTCGGCCCCGCCTTCTTTCAGCAGCCGGCCGGCGTTCGCAATCGCGTCGCAGATGCCGGCCTGATAGGTCAGAAACGGCATGTCGCCCACGACCAGCGCCCGTGTCCGCGCACGAGTCACCAGCCGAACGTGGTAGATCATTTCATCGAGCGTGACCGGCAACGTCGTGTCCGCGCCCTGCACCGCGGTGCCGAGTGAGTCGCCGACCAGCAGCACGTCGATCCCGCACCCATCCAGAATCCGGGCGAATGGATAATCGTAGGCGGTGAGTGCGGAAATCTTCTGCCCGGACGCTTTGAGCCGTTGGAGTTCCGGAACCGAGACCTTACCCGCGGGGCATTGCATGGTGTCCCTCCCTTATCATCTGCCGGATGCGGTCGGGACCGGATGGGGAGGGCGCGCGGATTGCGGTGCCGGGGGGTGGATACCGAACCGACCCTCCGGTTCGATATTCCGACGCACCTTGTCGCGTGGACATGCTGCCTTCCGTCTCGGTCCGCGTGACTGGATCCAAGCGGTTCGTTTCGACTGTCCGCCTACCCGATAAGCGCCTGTGGGTCGACCAATTTATCGCCCGGCGGCACCCTTCCCTGGGGCGGCGAACAGCTTCGGGCGTGCTGATACCACACCTTTTCAAGCCCTGTCCAGAGCGAACGCCCGAAATTATTGCGTCCCTGTCCGGTGTAGGGGCGAAAGATTTTTCGCTCCTACGCAGGCATCTCTCGTTCCCTCCCCCCTCGAAGAGGAGGGTTAGGGAGGGGGGTTCATTGGGGAGAATGCACATTGCATCAGCCCGGAAATTCCAAACCGAGACGCTCTCCCCTATCCGACTTTGCTTTTTTCCCTTGCGCCTTCTTGGTAGGGTGCCGAAATGTCGCCACGGCCCGACCCCGCTTCCACGCAAGACCCCGCGGCGAAGGACGTTCGCTCGATCATCGGCCAGTGCTTCATCGTCGGTATCCCGGGGCCGCGCCTCGACGACCGCACCCGCGGCGTGCTGACCGACCTGCAGCCGGGCGGCGTCATCCTGTTCGCCCGCAACTACACCGACCCCGACACGCTCCGCGCACTATGCGACGACCTGCACGCACTCGACCCCGATGATCCCCCGCTGGTCGCGCTCGACCACGAGGGCGGGCGCGTGCATCGCCTGCGCGCGCCGTTTACGCATTTCCCGCCCGCGGCACGCATAGGCGAAACCGGCGAACCGCGGTTGGCCTTCGAGGTCGGCGCTGCGCTCGGTCACGAACTGCGCAACGTCGGCGTAGATATCGACTTCGCCCCGGTCCTGGACGTGTTCTCCAACCCGGACAACACGGTCATCGGCGATCGCGCGTTCGGCGCGGACCCGGATCGCGTGGCCGAATTCGGCTGCGCCCTGGCCGCGGGCCTGCGCAGCGCCGGTGTGTTGCCGTGCGGCAAGCATTTCCCCGGCCACGGCGCCACGTTGCTCGATTCCCATGACGCCCTCCCCTGCGACGAGCGTCCGCACGCCCGTCTGGAATCGCTCGACCTGCCGCCGTTCGAGGCCGCGATTGCTCAGGACATCGAGATGCTCATGACCGCGCACATCGTGTATCCGGCCCTGGACCCGGACCGGCCGGCCTCGCTGTCGCCCATCATCATGCACGACCTGCTGCGCCAACGTCTGGGATTCCACGGTGTCATCGTCTCCGACGATCTGGAAATGGGCGCGATCGCACGCACCCTGCCTCTGGAAGACGCCTGTGTCCGAGCCTTGGCCGCGGGTGCCGACATGCTCCTCATTTGCCACAGCCTCGACCGCGCATTGCCCACCCGCGACGCCTGCGAACGCGCTCTGAACGACGGGCGATTGCGCCATACCCACCTTCGGGAAGCGCACGACCGGATACGACGCCTCAAGCAGCGGTTCGCCGCCCGCCCCGACGTTCCGCCCCGTCCCATCGGCGCCTCGGAGCACATCAAGTTGGCCGCTGCCATCCTCCGCCATACACCGGACTGAGCGGATAGAGCGTAGGGGCGTAAAATTTGACACCCCTACGCCTGACGAGTGACAAAAAGGCGTCTCAGGATCGTCAAGTATGTAATTCCCCAAGCCGACCATTACTTGGACGAAATTATCATAACTTGGTGGCGATGACGTATTCCATTTTGCGTTGCTCGCACCACATTTCCGCCGCTTTGCGCTTGCGCTGCACGTCATTGGAATCGATCCGACTGGGGTCTTTGACCTCGATAACGACCTTTCTGCCGTCTTCGTATTGCACGAGAAAATCCGGCACATACCACCGCTGGTGCTTTTGCCCGTCAATCCAGGGAATTGTGATGCCGTGCCGTTTCATCCATTTGGCCACATGAGGGTCGCGCTCCAGACGGCCCATCATCCGCCGTTCGAGATCGCTGTCGTACTTCTCGAAATTCCAGGGGCTTTTTTGCGGGTTCTCGTAATTCCCCCGTATGCTAATCGCCATATTTCACGATCCCCGCTACCAACCCCGGGCTGTCCCCGACTTTTGATCTTACTTGTCCGAGCATTTTCCACGCAAAATCAACCTCGGTCCGTTCGGCAAGGCCGAGCGAAGAACCGTTCAGAAACTTGGCGCGGACATGGTGCAGCAAAGCACTGTAAACCCGCCCCTTGAACATTGCGGCGCACCCGGCATCCACGGTCAATTCCTCGGCCATCTCCAACAACGCCGCCTTCACAGCCTCACGCATTGCCTCATCCGAGGGCCGTACCGATGCGCCGCCGTAAAGTTTTTCCTCCGGCGCCGAATGAATGGTCTTCCAACCCTGGCCGCCCAACCCTCGACCGATGACTCCAGAGACGTCCACCTTGGTAACCTCCACTGCCGTCGGATCGTATTCGATGGCGGCCAAGACTTCCCGCCAATTTTCCAGCGGTTCCGGGGGCGGCGGGATATCGCCCACGTCGAATTCTTCGTCATCCTCCATCGACTGGTCGCGCCGCGGAACGTCGATCACGAAATCCGGCCTCTCCAGTGTTTGCTTGGGCGGGGGCGGCGGCAAGTCTTCCAGCTCATCGAACGAGTCGTCAATCGAAACCCCTTCGCGTTTTTTTGCGTTGAAAATATCCCACAACCATTGATGCTCCAGTTTGGGGTGATCTACCGCCGCGCATATCTGGGGTTCGTCCGGGTGGACTTTTTTCGCCCTCACGCGCCGCAGGCCGCGGCCGATAACTTGTTGCCCGTAAACCCTGCTGCCGAACTTGCGCAGCAGCAGGATGACGCCCACTTCCGGCACGTCCCACCCTTCGCGCAGCATCAGCACGCTGACCACTGCCCGGTACGACGTTCCCTTCTTCTTTTGTCTGCCCAACTCGCGCGCCTGCCGCCGGGAAGCTTCGTCGCTGTCTTCCGTAACCAGCAGCGTCTTCACTTTGAAATACCTGGCGAGCGTCTGTTCGGCCTGCTCCCAATGTCGAGAGGACGAAATCCGACGGGCCGCAATCGGCCCAATCGGGGAGAAGATCGCGATCCTGGAAAACCTTCCCGTTTCGGACAACCGCTGCGCTTCGTACACGCCCCAATGCTCCACCGTAAAATCGGGCGTGGCAGATACCATGCCTGTCCGATCTTCGACCTGTCATGTCAGCCGATCCGCCGCGACCGCAACCGCCACGCGCGATTGATCGCAGGCGATCCAACGGCGGCCAAGTCGTTGAGCGACAGCGGCACTCGGCCACCCCACACCGTAAAACGAGTCGCTTCTCCAGCAGTTCGGGGAGCGCCTGCACGGAGAAGCTGAAAATGACAAAGCGAGTTTGCCACCCCGCTTTCGTAGGGAGGAAAGGCCAACATGAGTGCGGGCCAATCCGCGTTGCTCTCCCTCCCCTCGTGTGAGAGGGTTGGGGAGCGAGTAAACAACGTTCGGAGTATCGAGATTCCAAGCATTCGATTTCCCGACCGGAGGACTGACCGATGGCAGACAGCGTAATCGACCGTGATGCCGATACCCTAGGCGGGACTCCCGTGTTCTCTGGGACTAGGGTCCCCATCCGTATTCTGATCGAATACCTGGAGGCCGGAGACCGGCTGGACGACTTCCTCGACAGCTTCCCTACAGTCTCGCGGAGCCAAGCGATTGCCGTACTCGAGCAGGCCAAGGCGACGCTGACGGGGAAGGCTGATGAAATTGCTGCTTGACGAGTCCGTTCCGAGACAACTTGGGAGATGCTTCCCCGAGACGTTCGAGGTGCGTACCGTACAGCAAATGGGTTGGGCCGGACGCAAGAACGGCGATGTCCTCAAGCGGGCGGCGACGCATGGATTCGACGCGTTCATCACCGCCGATCAAGGTGTCGAGTACCAACAAAACCCGAACACTCTGCCGACCGCTGTCCTCGTGCTGATCGCCTCCCGGACGCGCGTACAGGAACTCCGCCCCCTCGTCCCTCGAGTCATCAATGTCGTCACCGGGAATCTGCAAAGACGCATCTACCGCATCACTGAGTCGGATTCTTCGGAGTAGCGGCGCTGCCCAGCCAGTCACTTGCCGACCAATGCGGGAAGCGTCTTCGCGTAGCGCCCGCGCGCCACGCCCTTTTCGGTGATGATGGCACTGACTAGACGGTGAGGCGTCACGTCGAAGGCCGGATGGGCGACGCGGATGCCGTCGGGAGCGATCTGCCGGCCCTGAATGTGGGTAACTTCCACCGCGGAACGTTCCTCGATCGGAATCTGCACACCCGACGGGCAATTCAGATCGATGGAAGTGGTCGGCGCGGCCACGTAGAAAGGCAGCTTGTGGCGGTCGGCCAGGACCGCGCTGGTGTAGGTGCCGATCTTGTTGGCGACGTCGCCGTTGGCCGCGGTGCGGTCGGTGCCGACGATGACGCAGTCGATGTCGCCGCGCTGCATGAAGTGCCCGACCATGTTGTCCGTAATCAACGTGGCCGGAATGCCGTCGCGCGTGAGTTCCCACGCCGTCAGCCGGGCGCCCTGCAAATACGGGCGCGTCTCCGGCACGACGACCGACAGGGTCTTGTCCCGCTGCCACGCAGCCCGAATGACGCCCAATGCGGTGCCGTAGCCTGCGGTCGCCAGCGCCCCGGCGTTGCAGTGCGTGAGCACGCTGGCGCCACGCGGAATCAAGGGCGCCCCATAGCGGCCCATGCGTCGGTTGGCGGCCACGTCTTCGCGCTGAATGTTCAGCGCTTCGCGCTCGGTCGCACGGACGAGCGCCTCGCGTCCCTTTGCATGCGCTTTTTCAAAGCAGCGCCGCATACGCTCGATTGCCCAGAACAGGTTGACCGCGGTCGGTCGTGTGGCCGCAAACAAGTCGCACAGGCGCGCGAATTCCGCGGGGTGCGCACTGCGCTTGAGCCGCCGCACCCCGAGCGCGATGCCCATCGCCGCAGCCACACCGATAGCCGGCGCCCCACGGATCACCATGTCGCGGATCGCGCGGGCGACCCCGCTGTGATCCGTATAGCGGCGATAGATTTCGCGCGTCGGCAGGGCGCGCTGGTCGATCATACTCACCGTGCCGTCCTGCCAAGCGATGGTATGGAACGAGAAGTGTCGCATAGCTAGAGACTTTATCTTCTGCCTGAATTCCCTCCCAGATGATTCCGCGCCCGTTTCGACAGGCTCAACGGGCTATGCCCTCTGAGCTTGCGGTATCCCGAGATTGTCGAAGGGAGATAGGGGACCTTCAGGCTGTTTTAAACTACCATTGCCAGCCCGGCGCCACGGAAAAATGCCTACGATATCGCACCGGACACGGACATTTGCGCGGCGTCCAGCAACTCCACGCCGGCCCGCGGGGTCCACACCGCGACGGCTGTGTCGTCCGCGGCCCGTTTGAGCGTCAGTTTTTCCAAGCCGGCGTCCGCCGTGAACAGAGCAACCTCCCGACCGGTGGTCCGCCATGCCTCGCCGATCAACTCGACCAGGCTGGTGCGTTGGGAATCGGTCAACCCGGCCCAGGCTTCCGAGACCGTAACGGTCACGGCGCGCCCCAGGTCGCTCGCCTCCAGGCCGTGGTACACGTCCGCCCAGCGGCCCGCGGACAACTGTTTGTCGGTCCGGTACACGCAGGTCCACATCTCCGGGCTGACGCTGGCGGGCAGGTCGGGCGGGGGTTGGGGTTCTTCGTCCGCCGCAGCCTGCTCGAATTCGGCCGGCTCGGGCTCCGCGGGTTCGTCGGTCCCTCGGAAATATATGAACAGGCCGATCAGGACGAGGACGAAGGTGGTCGGGATTTTGCGCAACCCGGCGCCGATCAGTCCGAGCAGGTTGCGGGGCACGCCCCGTTCGGACGACGTTCCTCTGCGTGGCGGGGAAGACGGCTTCGCCATACCCGGATCGGAGGTGGGTCGGTAAGTGCGTTGGAAAACGCAGCTATCCCCACAACCGCCCGGTGGCCAGCCGGGCACCTTCGGCGCACGCGGCCAGCTTGGCCCACACCACCCCGCCGGGCACCATCTCCCAGCCGGCGAACGTGCCGAAGCCGCAGTCCGCGCCGGCGATGATGCGGCTGCGGTCGCCGACCGCTTCGGCGACCTGCACGAGCCGGTCCGCGACGACCTCCGGGTGCTCGACGTAGTTGATCGTGGAGTCGATGACGCCCGGAATGAGCAGCATCGAGTCCGGCAGCGGATGTGTCTGCAACGCCTTGTACTCGTGCTGGTGGCGGGGGTTGGCGAGTTCGATGGACAGCGCGCCGACCTGCGCCTGATAGAGGATGGGAAGGATGTCGGCCAAGGCCACGTCATGGTTGTGCGGGCCGTCGTAATTGCCCCAGCAGACGTGCAGGCGAATACGGTCGGCCGGCACGTTCTCGGTCGCGCGGTTGATCGCCTCGACGTGCGTTTCGACGATCTTCTGGAACGCGGCCAGCGGGCGGTCCTGAAAGAGGAAGTGGCGCTCCATCGCCAAGTCGGGCGCGTCGAGTTGCAGCAGCAGGCCCTGGGCGTGGATGTACTCGTACTCTTTCCGCATCTGCTCGGCCACGGCCATGACGTACGCCTCGTGGCTGTCGTAGTGGGCGTTCAGCATGGTGGTCGCCACGATGCCGGGCGACGCCGCGGTCATGAACCGCTCGACGAACTTGTCGGGGCTCTCGTCCGTACAGCGCAGGAACAGCGCGCATTCGTCTTCCACGTCCGACAGATCGTCGTACACCACGTCGGCCACGGCCTGCGGCGCGTTGAAGACCTTGGCGCGCATCATGTTCCGGCGCTGCATCATCGTCATGAAGTCCGGAAATTCGGCCATGTCCTGCGGCGTGGGCCGCGCACTCTCACCGCCGAAGCCGCGCATCCGCTGTGGAACGTAGGTCTGAAAGCCGACCCGCGGCTGTTCGCCGTCGTTCCCGACGTCCACGCCGGCCTCGAGTTGCGCCTGTACCACGTGCCGCACCGCGGACTCCGACTCGTGCGCCAACTCCGCGGCGTCTATGGCGCGGCCCTGCTCCTGTTCGATCAGCAGGTCGGTCAGCCGAGAGTTGCGCGGCAGACTGCCGACGTGGGTGGTGAGAATCCGATCCTCGCTGCGTTGCATAAGCCAGCCTCTCCGGTTCGGCGCCGCTGCCGTTCAGCGTTGGTGATACAGCGGGTGCCCCTTCACGCCGGTGCGCAGTGTGGTGAAGTGGTCGCCCTCCAGATTCGCAATGAACAAATCCTGCATGTCGGGGCCGCCGAACGCGCAGTTGGTCGGAAAGTCCATCTTCGTCCCGTCCGGGTCGTGAACGAGCGTTTCCCATTCGCCGTTCGGATCGACCTTGATGACGCGGTTGCGGGGTTCGAGCGTGCCGTTCGCGGGGACGCCGGGCAGCGTCACGTATAGGTTGCGGTCCACGTCGAAGGCCATGCCGTCAGGCAACGCCGGAAAACCCGTGGCATAGATCTCCGGCTTGCCGAACGTGCCGTCCTTGTTGATCTGGATACGCACGCAGTCGTTGCGCGAACTCTCCAGCACGTAGACCGCGTCCTCGTTGGGATCGATGGCCGTGCCGTTCGCAAAATAGATCCCGGTCGCCACGACCTCGCCGCGGCCGTCGGGCCGGATGCGCACGACCGCACCGTTGGGCTGCGGGTCGGTGAACTCCGAAAACACCTCGCGGCCCGGTCGCGTACTGGAATTGGACACGTACAGGTTGCCCTCGGCGTCGTAGCTGCAGAAGTTCGGCATGTTCAGCAGCAGGTCGCCCGCACGGTCGGCCACCAGCGACACGATGCCGTCCAGGGACCGGCGCAGAACCGCGTGGTGGCGCAGGTCGCAATAGACGAAGCTGCCGTCGCGGTCGAGCGTCACGCCGTTGGGAAGCGCCCGGTCGGGCAACTGGGCGACCTCGTGCACGACGCCGTCCGGGCTCACCTTGTACACGACGCCGTTGCGGCCGCCGCCCCAGGCGTTGCCCTCCTTGTCGATGACCACGCCTTCGGCTTTGAGCACGCCGGTGCCGAAGACTTCCATCTGCGAAACGTCACGTTGCGGCATGGTTCCCTCGTTGGGCGTCTTCACGATTGACTAGGAGTTTTCGTTCGTTCAGGCGGCCCTGTCTTCGGCGACCAGGCTGCGCCCGACGGCGCGCAGGGCAGCGTCCAAGTCGTCGATGGAAGAATGGTGATCGAGATCAAGCAATTTCCGCACGGCCGATTTACTCAAAGCCAGCCGCTCCGCAAGCGCCCCCGTCGTGACCTTCTGGCTTCGCATGGCGCTGTATAGGGCCAATTTCGCAGCGACGGCCGGCGAGACGGCGACCATTTCCTGGCCCGGGCTGGGAGCGCTCGGTGCTGGAACGTCTTCCCCGTTATCGACGTATGCCCCTAATGCGACCGCTAATGCGTCCTCGGCCATCTCCAACGCTTCGGCCCGATTATCCCCACAGGTCAATGCTGCGGGGACGTCGGGAAAGGACACGGAGAAGCCACCCTCGTCTTCAGGCGTCAATATGCAAGGGTACGGATGTTGCATCAGAAATCCTCTTTTCCGATCTTCAGTTGTCTCAACATGGCGCGAAGCGTGCCGGACTTCAACTCGCCGTTCGCTACGATCGTGCGCTGCGTCCCGACGTACAGGAGTCCGTGGCTGCCTTTCCCGCGGCCCGATTCCAAGCGACATGCTTGACCGGTCTCCTTGGCATAGCGTCTGGCCCGTCTGACGAACTCCTTTCCGGTCATGAAGCGGCGACCGCGAGGAACAGGGAACCATGCCTACGCCTGCCGAGCGGTCGTTATCGGTCCTCCGCGTACAGGACGCCGCTCGCTTGCAGGGCGGCGATCCGTTCGTCCGTATAGTCGAGCCGCTCGCGCAGGACAGTGGCGCCGTGTTGGCCCAGAAGCGGGGCCTGGATGTCCGGCAGCTTAGGGAAGGCGGAATATTTCAGCGGGAAGCCGGGGATGGTCACCTCCCCCAGAATCGGGTCGGGAACCGTCCGCACCATGTCGCGCGCCTTGAAGTACGGGTGCTCCAGAATGTCGGTGATCGACATGACGGGAGCGGACGGCACGCGGTGATCCTCGAAAATCTGGAGGACCGCGGCGTCGCTCGCCTGCGCCTGCATCCAGGCTTCGATGATCGGAATGAGTGCGTCCTGGTTCTTGCCCCGGTCGGCGTTGGTCGCAAAGCGCGGGTCGTCGGTCAGCTCGGGTTTGCCCATCGCCTTGCACATGTTGGCCCACTGCCGGTCGAGCACGAGAATCACGATCCAGCCGTCAGGCCCCTTGAACACGCCGCACGGACACACCAGCGGATGGTGCGAGCCCATGCGGAGCGGCACGAACTCGCCGTTGCTCATGGTGTGGCCCTGCACGTTGACCTCGTGCATGTGGAACATGGCATCGACCATCGACAGGTCGATGTACTGGCCGATGCCGGTTCGTTCGCGGTGGTAGAGCGCGTAGCCGAGCGCGGCGAAGCCGTGGACGCCGCTGCTCACGTCGGCGATCCCCAACCCGACGAACTGGGGCGGGCCGTCCGGGCTGCCGGTCATGTGCATGATGCCGGAGAACGCCTGGGCGATGAAATCGTAGCCGACCCGGTGGGACAGCGGACTTTTGCGGCCGAACGCGGAAATCGACACCATGATGAGCCCGGGGTTGCGGGCCTTGAGCGCGGCGTAATCGAGACCGCGTTTTTCCATCACGCCCGGCCCGAAATTCTCGACCACCACGTCCACGGTCGGAATCAGTTCATGCAGGATGTCGAGCGACGCGGGCTGATCGAAATCCAGGCACAGGCTGCGCTTGCCGCGGTTCTGCTGCACGAAATAGGCGCTGCGGTCGTCCCGGATGAACGGCAGCAGCCGGGACGGGTCGCCCATCGGCGCCTGTTCGACCTTGATGATGTTCGCCCCCATTTCGGCCATGAGGCGCGTCACCGTCGGCCCGGCGAGATATTGCGTGAAATCCAGGACGGTCACGTCGGAGAGCATGAGCGCCTGTCCGTTCGACTCGTGCATGATCGGCCTCCGCGGGTGGTATCGGTTCACGGGCTTGTACCACGCAGCCTGCCGAAAAGCGAGACTTTCGGGGCGCGGACGGCGAGGCTGGAAGCGGCCCCGGTAAAGGGGACTGCCGGCCGGAGCGTGGCGTGGTCTTCGACCAGGATAGGAACGGATGGGTTACGTCTCGCTCCGTGAAGACGGGACCGGAGCAGGGTATTTCCAGGTCAGCGATAGGAGGGAATCGCCGCCGGGAAGCGGCGCAGTTTCGCATTCGGGCGAGACGTCGGCAGGAACTTCGGGGTGCCGGCCGCGGGCCTCGGAGACCGCCAAGCGGAGCAACTCGGCTTCATCGACGCCGACCGAGGAAGCCTCCGTATCATCGGCCGCGGCGATGAGTTCGGACGCACGGAGTTTCACGGTCACCGTGATCTGCATGGCGTTTGAACTGCGTTGCGGGGGAGCGGCGGGGGTGTTGCCGTCCAACGCGACTTCGAGCTCGGTCGGCGCATCGTCCGCATGGTCGCCCACGTCGAAGGCATCCGATGTTTCGTGTACGCCCCGTTCTGGTTCGTGGGCCTGTGCGGGATGGGGGGCGGGCTCAGAAGCTGCGACGATCGGCTCGGACGTTGCAGATGTCTGTGTCGAGTCTGCCTCGGTTGCGGCACGGGCGTCGGCTTCCTCTCGGGGTGCGGACCGCGGCCGGCGGGGTCGGTCCGCTTTGACCGCAGACTCTCTTCCACGTTCCTCGGATGGGCGGTCGTCGTCCGCTTCACCCCGGCGTCCCTGACCGCGCCGGCCGCCCCGTCTGCGGCCGCGGCCTTGGCGGTCGCGGCGTTCGCTCCGATCGGCGTCGGACCGTTTTTCGTCCGCCGCCTCGGTATCCTCGCGTCGGTGTGAAACGCGCGGTCGGCCGGCCAGAAGTCCGAGTGCCAAGTACGTGCAGGTCTGCGTAGAGATATGATCGAAGAGGTCGTCGGCCAGTTCCATCGCCTTTTCCTCGGTGTGCGCGTCCACGTCGCAGTCGACGAACACCATGCAATGCACCCGACCTGCGTCGGCAGCGGACGCATTCGGACTCTCGCTCATCTCGTGGGCGTAGTAGTGAACCCGTTGATGCGAGAACGAACCGAGGAGGGAGGAAACTTCGGCCTGGATGTCTTCGGTCGAGGCGCCGCCGGCCTCGAACACGGCTAGGGCGTGGAAGTTCGGCATAAATCGCAGGATTCTATACAGGCTGGGCGACCCGTCCGCAAGACCGATCCGGGGCGTGGCATCTTTGGACGCTGCGGCAGACGTGCCCGATCGAGACCGGGAACGGTTGCCGAGCCGACGTTCATTGCGATCCGGCGTCTGGACCTCGCCGTATTTTGAACGTAAGCTGACGGAAACGTTTCGGTCGGGTTGACACAACCTATCTCGCGGGCGCCTCTGCAATCCGGCAGGGGGAAGCGGGCCGAGCCTCGGGCCGGTAACGGCGACCGGTTCCTGGTCGAGCGGATGCTGGACCCGCGTTGGGCGCGCCGAAGAAAGGAGGTGATCCAGTGGCGTTAACGAATACGGTGATCTGTGAGGTGGCGGCCTCCTAGGCCGACGGCCCTTCGTTGGATCGCAGACAAGGGTGGTCGCTTGGGAGGACCAGGCGCCACCGCGACCCCGGCAGCCCGCGTGGATCACCCGCGGGACGTTCACGCGAACGGAACCCTGCCGGGGTTTCTTTATGGAACTGCATACAAAATCCGCCCACGCCCGTTTCGACACCCTTCGATCCTTCGACACGCTCAGGACATCGCAAGCTCAGGGGGTGGGGAGCGGACGAGAGCCGGCCCCGGACGGGCCGGATGTGTCGTCTTGGAAGGAGGGTGTAGGGGCGACGCGTGCGTCGCCCTTCCGAAGGCGGGGCAGCGGCTCGGCGATGGGCTACCAGCCGAGGTGGCCGTAGAGGGCGACTTGATGCTCGGCAGCGCCGCCCTGCGTGGTGCGTTCGCCCTCCACGCTCAGGTCCACCCACGCGCCGAGTGCGAGGCGGCCGCCCAGCCGGACGCCGTGACTGTGCGGCCCCAGCATCGACAGGCCGCCGTAGGTCGTCAGTAACCCCGCCCCCTCGTGCGTCACCATGCCGTAGCCCACGTCGAACTCCACCTGTGCCGGCGAGAAGCCCGGCGGCGTGTCCGTCTCACCGGTGGCGCGTAAGACGTCGGCGCTGCCCCACATCTGCTCCACTTGGCTTGCCTCCGCGCCCCAGACCGGCGCCAGCGCCAGCCACAATCCGCGTTTGTCAGCGCCCGGATCCAGCCGTAGCGTCAGGCTCGCGCCCCATTCGTCGAACGCCGACTTCTGGTGCGCCAGCAAGTACCGCCCCCGGGCTTCGATCCCCAACCCCAGCTTCGTGTGCGCGTACTCGAAGCCGCCGCCCATCTCCGCCCCCACGCCCGTCTCCGCCTTCCCGCCGTCCCAGCGACCACCGACCTCGAACACCGGCGTCAGATGCGAGTCTTCCGAAACCGCCCACGCCGTGCGGCCTTCGAGCATCAGTCGCAGCCGTTGCGCGTCGCCCGCCGTCTCGGGCAGCCGATCGTCCGAGCCCGCTTCCAGCTCCGTCAGGAAGGCGTCCGCTTTCAGCGCCACGTCGATCTGCCGCCACGTCAGCACCTCCTGCCGCGCGCCGACCGCCCCCAGCAACATCTCCAGGTCCGTCTTCACCTTGCCCGCTTCGTCGCGGAGTTTGAGATCGCCCCAGCCCGCGCCGAACAACCCCCACACGCCCAACCCCGGCCGCGGGCTCCAGTGCGCATACGGCAGGATGCTCGTGAGCGTGACGTCCACGTCGCCCTTGGTGACGTCCGTCGTCTCGTAGTCCACGTCGCCCTGGCTGTGCGCCACCGCAAGACCGAGCAGGACGTTCGGCTGTAAGCGGTAATCCACGCCGAGGTAGCCGGTGAAGACGTTCCCGTCCATCGAGAAGTCGGCTTTGGGCTTGCCATTGAACCCGCTGGCCGTCCCCCGGCCCCACAGCGTCCACGTCGCGGCCGCGGCCTGCGCCGCCGGCTCCACCATCGGGTCGGTTGCCGCCGGCTCGACCTCGGCCACGCTGGCGGCCGGCGATGGGGCCTCCGGGGACGCCGGGCCGCTCAACGGCAGCTCGAACTCGCTCTGCGACAAGACCTCCGCCCCCGACACCCGCCGGAACTGTACCGGCGCCCGCAACGCGCCGACCTGCACGGCCTGCGGCGTCGCCGCGTGCGCGCGGTCGAAACCTAACTGGCCCAACCCGGGGCCGTACCCCGCCAAGCCCGGGAACGGCGCGGGGCCGAAGTGAGAATCGCCAGCCAGACGGTGCCCGGCGGAGGACCCGTCCCCCCGGATCACGTCCGGGGCAAGCTCTAACCCCCTCCCAGAGGGCGGGGGAATGGAAGGGGTCCCGCCCGTCAGGCCGGCTGTCCCCCAGCCAGCCGATGGGTCTCCCCATCCCGGCCCTGCCGGCGCGCTGGCGAACGCGCCCGGCGCGTCCCAGGCGCTCAGCGGCGGGGTCGGAGCGTGCGGGTCGCGCAGATGCCGCGTCAACGTGCTCCACGCCGCGCCGCGCACCTGCCCGAATTGCCCGTCCCCGCCTTCCAGTGGCGAGCCCACTTCCACCCCCAGCGCCCGCGCCACGCCATACGCCACGCCCGCCGCGTGCCGCCAACGCCCGCGCTGCGGACCGCGCTCCAGGTCCACCGCCTGCCCGCCCACCGTCGCCTGCGCCGCACTCGGCGGCCGTACGAACCGGTCGCCGATCACGTCCACCGCGTCCGTCGCCAGCGTCCGCCCCACGCCCGCCAACACCATCCCCAAACTCCGTTGGCGCGCCTGCTCCGTGTCGTCGTCTTCGATCCGCCCCACCGCCGTCCCCTGCGCCAGCTCGATCGACGTCTCCGCCGGCAGCGTCACCGTCACCGTGAACGTCTCCACCGGCTCCACCCGCCGGTCGTCCAGCGTCCGCACCACCAGCCTCCCCGCCGTGGCCCCCGCCGCCACCGTCACCTGCCCCGCCGCGACCGCTTCGTAATCCTCCCCCGGCGTCGCGCTGCCCGGCCGGCCCGCCGTCCAGCCCAGCGTCAGCGGCCCGCCCGCCGCCCGCGACAACGTCACCGCAAACTCCACCGGCCGGCCTTCCACCGCCGTCGCGTCCGTCACCGTCACCCGCACCGGCGTGCGCACCACCTCCACCGTGAACGCCAGCGTCGCCGTATCGCCGTCCACGTCCGTCGCCGTCAGCGTGTACGCCCGTGCCGCCGTCTCCGCAGCCGGCGTGCCCGCGATGACCCCGCCCGTCGCCGCCCCCGCGGCCGGCGGCGTGTACGTCAGCCCCGCCGGCAACTCCGGCGGCGTCAGCGTGTAGCGCACCGCGCCGTCCCCGCCCGTCGCCGCCGGCAACGGCACCGCGTGCGCCTCGTTGACCTGTAACGCCAGCGCCCCCACCGTGCGGTCCTCGAACGTCGGCACCCGGTTCGCATACCCCACCCCCAGCGGCCCAAACGCCGTCACCCCCGCCGCGCACACCTGCCCTGCCGTGGCGTCGTCCTCCGCGCCCACCACCGGCTCCCACTGTTGCCCGGTGTAGCGGACCAGCACCAGCGCCCGCGTTCCCGCCGCCGTGCGTACCTCCGCCGGCACCGGCAGACACACGTCCAGCCCCCCGGCCGGCACCGGCGTTACCGTCAGGGCCACGACCGCCCGCGCCCCCGCCGGCCCGAACCCGTACCCGCCCCGCACCACCGGCACGTCCGCCCCCGGTGGCGCCAACGTGATCGTCACCGCTCCATCCAGCCTCGCCGGCTCCGTCACCGTCAGCGCGATGCCCGCCAGCGTCCCCGGCGCCTGCGTCACCGTCACCGGCTGCCCGTTCACCGTGTAGGTCCGTGTCCCTTCCTGTGGCCGAATCGCGCCCGCCGCGCCCACTTCCACCGTGAACGTCAACTCCGCCGGGTCCCCGTCCGCGTCCGTCGCCGTCAGCGTGTACGTCGTCGCGGGGTGGACCGCCTCCGGCGTCCCCGCCAGCGTCCCGCCCGTCGTAGCCCCCGCGGCCGGCGGCGTGTACGTCAGCCCCGCCGGTAGCTCCGCCGGCGTCAGCGTGTACGTCAGCCGCCCGTCCCCGTTCGTCGCCGCCGGCAATGTCAGCGTCACCGCCGTGCCGACCGTGTACCGCTGCGGCTCCACCGTCGCGTTCCCGAAGCTCGGTTGCCGATCCGCCGGCCCCGGCGCCGCGGGCGCCGCCCCCGTCGCCAACGCGAACGTCACCGCCGCTTCGTTCCCCTGCGCGTCCACCACCGTCAACCGATATTGCCGCTGCGGCGTCGCCGCCGTCGGCGTCCCCACGATCCGCCCGCCGTCCGGATACAGGTTCGTCACCGTATCCCTCGCCGGCGGCTCGTACGTCAGCCCCGCCGGTAACGCCGGCGTCACCACGAACGTCAGCACTGGCGTCCCCGTCACCGTCGGCGCCGGCAACGTCTGTTCCGCCGCCTGGTTCAGCGGATGCCGCGCCGCCGCGACCGTCGCCGTGCCGAACGTCAGCGGGTTCGCCGCCACCGTCAGCGCGAAGTCCTGCGTCGCCGTGCTCCCGTTCACGTCCGTCACCGTCAGCGTGTAGGTCGCCGCGGCCGCCGCCGCCCCCGGCGTCCCCTGCAGCCGCCGCGTCGCCGCGGCGAACGCCAACCCCGCCGGTAACGTCAGGTCCGTCGCCGCCCCCGGCCCCGTCAACGCGTAGCGCCGCGGCGGGTTGCCGCCCGTCGCCCCCGGCAACCGCACGCTCACCGCCTGCCCCGCCCGGTACGTCTGCGCCGCCACCGCCCCCAGCGTCGGCGTCACGTCTTCGACCTCATTCGCCGTCACATAGGAGGCGGTCGTCACCCCGCTGTACCCCGTCACCGTGTGGGTCATAAGCGCCGACCCCGGCGTCGTGTCGGCCGGGACTTCCCGCGCCGCCGTCACCGTCACCGGCTGCGCCGTCCCCCAATTCCCCGTCGCCCCGCCCGTGAACGTCAACGCCCCCGGCGCCCGGGTGATTGCGTGGTTCGCCCCGCTCACCGGCCCCGCCGTCACCGTCACCGGCCCGCCCGGATCCGTCGCCAACCGCACCGTGTACGTCCCGCTCGGCCCCCCTTCCAGCACGCTCAGCACCTCCGGATCGATCAGGACCCCCGCCCCCGTCGCCACCACCGTCACCGCCACGCTGTCGGCCGTCGTCCCCGTCCCGTACCCGCTCACCGCATGGCGCAGCGTCAGCGACGTGGTCACCGCCACCCCCGTCACCGTCACGACCTGCGCCGTCTGCCAATTCCCCGCCGTGAACACCAGCGCCCGGCTCTCCGGCGTGCTGTCCGTGTCCACCGTCACCAAGTTCGACAGCGCGGGGGCCGCCATCACCGTCACCGGCCCCGCCGGCTGCGCCGTCAACACGATCGTGTACGTGTTCGTCTCCCCCCTCACCACCGTCAGCCCCTGCCGACTCACCGCCACCCCCGCGCTGGTGTCCGTTACCGTCACCGCCAGCGTTTCCGCCGCCAGCCCCGTGTAGTCGCCCCCTGCCGCGGTGTGCGTCAGCGTCGCCCTGTCGGCCCGCGCGTCTGCATCCGCGTCCGCCCGCACCGTAACCGATTGCGCCGTCGCCCAACTGATCGCCGTGTACTGCAGCAGCCCCGGCATGGCGTGCACGTCCGTATTATCGCTCCCGATGCGCACCACCACCGGCGCGGTCGGCTGGCTGTCCAACACCACCGTGTACGTCCTCGCCGCCCCGTCCTCCGCCACTGTCACCGCTGTCGGGTTCAGCGTCAGCCCCTGCTCTTCGGCATCCTCCACCGTCACCACGACGTCCGCCACCGTGACCCCCGCCACCACCGGCGGCCCCGCACTCCCCGCGTATTCCGCCGCCCCCGTCAGCGTGTGCGTCAACGCCACCCGCTCATCCACCGCGTCGGCGTCCGCCACCGCCGTCGCCACCACCGTCTGCGCCGTCGCCCAATCCGTGGTGCCGAACGTCAGCGCCGCCGGTGCCCGGCTCACCGCCCCTGCATCGCCGCTCGCAATCGTCACCGTCACCGGCCCCGTCGGCTCCGTCCCCAACACCACCGTGTACGTCCCGCTCCCCGGCCCCGTTTCCAGGAGCGCCAGCGCCGTCGCGCTCACCGTCACCGCCGCCGTGTCCGGGTCGGCCACCGTCACCGCGACCTCCACCGCCGCCAGCGTCGTCGGATACGCAGTCGTATCCCCCGTCCCCGTCACCGTGTGCCGCAGCGTCGCCGTGTCGTCCGCCGCGTCCGCGTCCGCCGTCACCGTCACCGTCACCGTCTGCGCCGTGTTCCAGTCCGCCGCGGCGAACTCCAGCGCGCTCGGACCGACGCTCACGTCCGCGTTGCTCGTCGTGTCCGCGACCCCCACCGTCACCGCCCCGCCCGGCTCCGTGTTCAGCCGCACCGTGTACGTCCCCGTCCCGGGCTCCGCCACCGCCAGCGTCGTCGCGCTCACCCACAAGCCCGGCTGGTCGTCGTCCGTCACCGTCACCGTCACGTCCGCCGTCACCGCGGCCGGCGGCGCCGGATAGTCGGCTCCCCCCGCGGTGTGCGTCAGCGTCACGCTCGCGTTGTTCCCGTCGTCGTCCGGCTGGGCCACCGCCGTCACCGTCTGCGCCGTCTGCCAATCGTTCGCCGTGAACACCAACTGCGTCGGCTCCGCCACCGCCTGCCCGTCACTCGTGATCGTCACCGTCACCGCCCCGCCCACCGGCTGCGTCCCCAACGCCACCGTATAGGCCGTCCGCCCCAGCGTCGCGTGCTCTTCCGTCACCGCCAGCGCCGTCGTCTCCGCCGTGAGCGGCGTGCTCGGATCCGTGTCCACCACCACCGCCCGCGTGTCGTTGTCCGTCACCGTCACCGTCACGTCCGCGGCCGTCAGCGACAGCGTCGTCGGGTACGACGTCGTGTCCGCGGTCCCGCTCACCGCGTGCGACACCGTCACCGTCTCCCCCGCCCCGTTCTCGTCGTGCACCGCGGTCGCCGTCACCGGCTGCGCCGTGTTCCACGTCGTCGCGCCGTACGTCAGCGATGTCGGCACCACCGTCACCGCCGCG
Source organism: uncultured Binatia bacterium (SeqCode) (assembly GCA_965200125.1). Classification (GTDB taxonomy): domain Bacteria; phylum Desulfobacterota; class Binatia; order Bin18; family Bin18; genus Bin18. The sequence goes on from OZ241332.1 coordinate 1,620,794, forward strand.
TTCCCGCTCGTCGCCGTGATCGTCACCAGCCCGCTGGGCAGCGCCGCCAACGCGACCGTGTACGTCCCGCTCCCCGCGGTCGCATCTTCCTCCGTCAACGCCAACGTCGTCGGGTCCACCGCCAGCCCCGGCGGGTCGTTGTCCGTGACCGTCACCGTCACGCTCTCTGCCGCCCGCGCCGACGCGATCGTGTAGCTCGCGTCGCTACTCGTCGTCGTATGCGACACCGTCACCGTCTCCCCCACCCCGTCATCGTCATGCACCGCGGTCGCCGTCACCGTCTGCGCCGTGTTCCACGTCGTCGCGCTGTACGTCAGCGATGTCGGCACCACCGTCACCGCTGCGTCCCCGCTCGTCACGCTCACCGTCACCGGCCCGCTCGGCAGCGTCGCCAACGCGACCGTGTACGTCCCGCTCCCCGCAGTCGCATCTTCCTCCGTCAACGTCAGCGTCGTCGGGTCCACCGCCAGCCCCGTGTCGTCGTCCACGGTGGTCACGCTCACCGTCCGGGCCGCCAGCCCGCTGTAACTGCCGTCCGCGCTCGTCGGCGCCCCCAGATCGACGTCCCAGGTCACCGTCCCGTCAGGCACGCTGTCGTCCACCCCGGTCACCGTCACCGTCTGCGCCGTGTTCCACGTCGCCGTCGTGAAATCGAGTGCCGTCGGCGCTACCCGTCCCTCCCCCGAATCCCCGCTGCTCACTCCGATCCGCACGTTCGCCGAAGGCGGCCCGGTGAGCCGCACCGTGAACGTCGCCGTCCCCCCCGCTTCCGTCGCTTGCCCGCTCACCGCGCCGACCGCCACGCCCGCCTTGTAGATCGTGACGGTGAACGTCTGGAGGACGGTGGTGGGTCCGTCCCGGAGCTGGACCTGGATGACGGTCGCCCCGGTCGTACTCAGGGTATGGTCGGCATCCGTCCCGGGGCTGAAACTCCCGGTGAGCCCCTCCCTCCGGTGTATCTGGTGTGCGCTGCCTGCGTTCACGCGAAGCTGGACCGCGGTCACCGTCGCGGGGACGGTGGCCGTGTAGGCCGTCCCGCTGCAACAGGCCGGCGAAAAGCTGAAGTCGGTGTTCCCCGTCCGGCCCGGCGTTCGGTCCTGAATGCGCAGTAACGTGAGCGGGGAGGAGTCGTCGTCGGTAATCGTCAGCGTCACGTCCGCCGGGGCGACGACGAGTCCGTCGGTGCTCGCCACGGTTCCCGACACCGTCACCCGTTTGTCCGCGGCGAACACCGCGTTGTTCACCGCCGTCAGCGTCACCGTGCCCGTGCTCGTCGTCGCGCTCGCCGCGAAGGTCAGCGTCGCCGCCGTGCTCAGCGTGAAGTCCCCCGCCACCGCCGGCGATACCGCCGCGGCCGCCACCGTCAGCGTCACCGCCGCGGTCGGCGCGCTCGACAGCGTCGCCGTCACCGTCGAGACCCCGCCGTTCTCCATGATCGACGTCGGCGACAGCACCAGCGTCGGCGTCTTGGGCGTGCTCAACGGCACCCACGCGGCGTACATAATGCGAATCTCACTTCGCGCCGCGATGACGAACCCGCCGTTGTCGATCATGGTCTGGGTGATGGGGAGGTTCCTGGTCGTGGTGGTCTGGTCGCCAGAACCTCCACCGGAAAGTTGGGTACATCCCGACGCCAGATAGGAGAGGTCCTGGGTGGTCGGCGTCACCGTTTTGGTACAGGCCCAAATGCGGTTAAGAAAAGGGCCCCAGTTGAAATTATTGACGGCGTTGAGGGTGATACTCCTCGTCCCCGCCACGGCCGGGACGCCCCCGGAAACCCCATGGATGTTGGCCCCGAAACTCACCGTGAACGTACTTCTCGGCGTGTTCCTGTCCGTCACGTTCACGGTGAACGTCACGTCGGGCGCCGGGTCGAACTCGTCCGCACTCGCCCCATCGTTCACCGCGTGCGTCACCGTGACCGTCTCGGCGTCGCTGTCCGCGTCGCTCACCGCGCGCACCGTCACCGCCTGCCCCGTGTTCCACGTCGTCGCACTGAACGTCAGCGCCGCCGGCGCCACCGTCACCGCCCCCGTGTCGTCGCTCGTGACGTCCACCACCACCGCCCCCGTCGGCTGCTGCGTCAGCGTCACGGTGTACGCCGCATCGCCGTATTCCGTGAGCGCCAGCGCCCCCGTCCCCCGGCTCACCACGATCTCCGGGTTGCGATCCGTCACGTTCACCATGAACGTCACGTCGGGCGCCGGGTCGAACTCGTCCGCACTGTTCGCATCGTCCACGGCGTGCGTCACCGTGACCGTCTCGTCGGTGCTGTCCACGTCGCTCACCGCGCGCACCGTCACCGCCTGCCCCGTGTTCCACGTCGTCGCACTGAACGTCAGCGCCGCCGGCGCTACCGCCACCGCCCCCGCGTCGTCGCTCGTGACGTCCACCACCACCGCCCCCGTCGGCTGCCCCGCCAGCGCCACGGTGTACGCCGTATTGTCCCCTTCCGTGAGCGCCAGCGCCCCCGTCCCCCGACTCACTTCGATCGCCACGTCGTTGTCCAGGATCGTCAGCGTGGCGGTCGAAATGACGAATTCGCCATCTCCGACGCCATAAAAATAATCCGTGGTGGCGAGCGGCAGAGTTCCCGTGACCGTCACCGTCCGGGTTCCGGTGGCGTTGCTGTCGTCCACGGGAGTGATCGTCACCGTTCCGCTCGCATTGCCGTTAAAGTTTCCGCTGCCTAGCGAGTTATCATGCCTGTTTTCCAGGTACGTCTGCCAACTCCACCGTGTGTTGGCACTGAAGTTGACGGCCCCGCCGCCGGTCGGGGATGCCGCACTTTTCGAGAGTTGTATGTATGCGGTGGCGTATCTGTTCCCGCGGTTTCCGGAATGGACAACCGCATTTGGCCCAGAGTAGCTGTAGGAGACGGTGGTGGTTTGCCCTTCGGTGATCGTACTGGGGGTCAGACTTATGTTGAAGTGGCCATGTGTGTTCTGAGAAGTGTGCGCCGCCGCCGGTGACGGCGCGCACCACAGTGCCGCGGCCAGCAGCGAGAGGGCGAGCCAGAAGCCGCGGGCGGGAGTGAGCGGGAGACGGGCTATCCGTCCGAGTCCGAGGCGAGCCGGGGTCATTGATACGTTCTCCGAGGTGCGCGTGGTATTCATCGGCGTCTCCCCTGCGGGCTAGAGTGAGAGGACCTCACCTGCTGTGAGAACCAGCGCCGGGAGCACCATGCGTGTCCCGGCGGCTCCCCCGCCCGCCGCCCTTATTGACAATCCCCCGAAATCGTGCGGGGGGGGGGATACATCCACTGCGGCGGCGCTTCATCGACGCGGAGCGTAACGGGAAAAACATGGTTCCCTCACTCCGGTTTCTTCATGGTGCAGGGGACGGAAGAGGATACGGGCGAGACGCCCGCGTTCCCAGGACAACACATTTCGCTTGAGGTCCCTTGAGGACGCTTGCATGGAGGAGTCCTGTCTAATGGCTGGATTCCGTTTCATATCCTGTCGAAAAAATCAACCGGCTGTCTGCGCATGGTTGCTTCATTCAGGCCACCCCGAGTTGCGGCGGCATGTGCGGGGGGCTGCCGGTCTTCGTGTCGCAATAAGCGCCCTCCGACGTGGTTCGCTCTGCGGGGGGAACCCCCCAAGCCCCCCTTATCAGGGGGGGCGGGAGGTCACCGCCCCTCGACATGGTTCCACCTTTCGACGGGCTCAACGCACCGCAGGCTCGACGAACTGAGAGGGTAGGAAACTCCCCGAGCTCGTCGAAGTGCGCCGGAAGGTCGGAGGGGGAGAAGGGACGACGTCTCAGGGCGCAAGATTCTCCTCGACCCGCACCGGCACGTAGCCGAGGCCGAAGGCGAGACCGAGCCTCAGGCGCAACCGGGCTTTGCGCGGCGACAGACGATCTTCGAGGATGAGTCCGGCGCGGGTGAGTGCTTCGTACGCTCCGGGATACCACGCCTGCGCCGCGACGGGGCCGCTCGGGGTGCCGGCACAACAGACCACCGGCACCCCCGCCTGCGCCAACCCATGCAACCGGTCGAACGCCGCGGGCGGCTCGGTGCGCATCACGAAAGGATGCCGCGCCCTCGGTCTCCGGGATGACGAAGGTATCTTGTGGTTCTGGATCGGCTCACACGCGGACTACAGCCGCGTGCTCGAACGGCGCTGAGGCGAGAGAATTCACAGATCTCGTCTTGGCCGGAGTTCACTCATCTCAAGAAGTTGGACGGCACACGTCCAGAATGAACGCGTCGAACAGCGCCCGCGCAGAGGTCGGGCTCGATTTGAAGGCCAAGTCGAGTCGGGCGGCGTGCTGCAAGACGCGGTGCAAGTCCCGATACGAAAACGCCCGACTCTGGGCGGCCAGCGCGCGCGCCTGTTTTCCATACGGACCGGCCGGCTTCTGCCGTTGGCCTGCCTGCCCCCCGCGATCGGGCCGGGCATCGGCCGCGTCCTTGGCTTTCCACAGGCGCCGGAAATGGCTGACCAGCGCGTGCAGCACGGGAATCGCCTGCTTGTCGTCGTTCAGCACCCGTTGGAGCAATCCGAACGCCCGCCGGGCGTTGCGCGCGCCCAGCGCATCGGCGAGCTCGAACGCCGAATGCTGGTGCAGGTCGCCCGCGCACTGTTCGACGGCCGCGTGGTCGACGTCGGTTTCGGGAAATACGAAAGCGGCGAGTTTGTCGATTTCGGTGGCCAGCGCGAACAGGTCGGGACCGATCCGATCGGCCAGGAGCGAAGCGGCTTCGCGGGTGAGCCGCACCCCGCGTTCGCGGGCCAGACGCTGTGCCCAGCCCGGCATCTGGCTGTCGAACGGCGCCCGAAACTCGCCCACGAAGCCGCGCTTGGCACAGGTCGAAAAGAATTTGTGGTTGAGATTGGCGCGGCCCTGGACGCAGACGACGAGCGGTTGGCTTTCGTCTCGCAGTTCCGCGGCAGCAGCCAGCCGTTCGCGCTCTTCCGCGCGCAGTTGCCCCGCGCCCTTGAGCACGGTCAAGCTTTGTGAGGCGAACAGCGACGCCCCACCCCACGCCTCGAACAGCGCGTCGAGCGCATCCTCGCCGGCGTAGAACGTGCGCGTCTCCGCATCCGGGCCGAGACGGTCGCGCACGCAGGCCACTGCTCGGGCGGTCAGAAACGCCTCGTCCCCATGGAACAGGTACAGCGGCGCCGGCGGGTCCTTGGCGAGCAGGGCGAAAATTTCGTCGGGCGGGCGGAACGCGCGCCTGGTGGAGGTGGCGGCCATACCGACAGACGAGAAAAACGGGGCACCGACGGCCCGTTGGCCGCGGCGGCTACAGCCCTTCCCGCGCGAACGCTTCGACCAGCAGCGGTACGCTGTCGGCCCAGTCCGCGACGATCCCGACGTCGGCGAAGCCGAAGATGGGCGCCTCGCGGTCGGCGTTGATCGCCAGCACGGTGCCCGAAGATTGAATGCCGCACGAGTGGTTGAACTTTCCGCCGACGGCGAGCGCGATGTACAGGTTGGGCGCAATGCTCCGCCCGGTGATCCCGACCTGCCGGGCGTGCGGCATCCAGCCCTTGTCCGTGACCTTGCGCGTGGCGGCCAACTCGGCGCCCAGAATGCGCAGCAGCGGGTTCAGGTCGCCGTACCGTTCAGGGGGAATGCCCTGCCCCACCCCTACGACGCGCGAGGCCAGCGCGAGGCGGTCGAGTTGGTCGTTGCGGGTCCGGGACAACACCCGAAGCCGCGAGTGGCATGTGACGTTTACGGTTTCAACGTGCGGCCGGCGCCGTTGACGCGGTGTCAGCCTGGACAGCACCCCGGGTCGGACCGTCGCCATCTGGACGGGCGACGAGGCGCGAATGGCGGCCACCAACCGCCCGCCGAACGCCGGCTTCCAGGCGACGAGGTTCCGCTTCTCGACCTCGAGTTGGACCGCGTCGCCGGTCAACCCGGCGCCCAGCCGCGCGGCCACGCGCGACGCGACCTCGCGCCCCCACGACGTGCTCGGCGCCAGGACGCAGCACGGCGACGCAGGCGTGCACCACGCGACGACCACGTGGGCGACGTCTTCCTCCACCTCCGCGCCTTTCAGGACGACCAGTCGGTCGGCGCCCCACGCGTACAACTCTTCCGGGGAAACGTCGTCGTCCGCGGCGTGCCCCGCGGAACGGGGGTGCATCGCTACGACCGAACCGGACAACCGCCCGGCAATCTGCGACGCCGCTCCCAGCAGTTCCTGTGCGCTCCCCGGCCGTCCCGGTTCCAGCAGGATCAGCACCGTCTCGGTCGGGTGCTCGACCGGCGGCGCAACCGCGCCCGTCGCGTCCCGGCGGACGGTTTCCAGCGCGCCTCGCTGCTTGAGAATCGAAACCGCCTGCGCGATCTGGTCGGACAGCCGCCCGCTCAACATGCGCGACTCGCGGGCAACCTCCAAAACCTTGGTTTCTCCCACCCAGGTCGGACTGCCGGCTTGGCCCCACGGTCCCTCGCCGAGGTCCGCTGACGTGCGCGTCTTCACCTTGTCCGCGGGAACCGCGGCGCGCGCCTCGGGCGGAACCTTGGCCGGGTCGCACAGACGTTCGGCCGTCGACAGTACCGCGGGCAACGTGACTTCGCTTTCCACCCATTCGTCGTCGTGCTCGCAACCGAGCCGCATATCCGTGCCGTTCAATTCCAGACGGCGCACCGCGGAGGCGAACGGATAGCCCAGCAACTCGGCCAGTTCGGGCCCGACCTGGCCCGTGTCCGCATCGACGGAATTCTTCCCGACCAGAATCAGGTCGAACGGCCCTTCTTTTCTGACCACGGCGGCCAACGCCCGAGCCGTCGCCAACGTATCGGAGCCGGCGAACGCCGGATCAGAGATCACGATCCCGTCGTCCGCACCCCAGGCGACCCCCCAGCGGACGACGTCCTCGGCCGCGGGCGGCCCCAACGTGATGACCGTACAGCGTCCGTGCGTAAGTCGCGCCAACTCCACCCCCTTGCTGACCGCGCGTTGGCAGTAGGGGTTGAGCGACAGAACCAGTCCGTCACGCTGCAACCGGCCGTCCGGGCCGAGCTGCATCTGTTCGAACTTGGGGACTTGTTTGACGAGCGCGGCAACGCGGAGCGGTTTCATACGTGCGCGTTCGGGCGGGGATGACGACGTGAGTTACCCGCTTTCCCGACCGCGGGCAAGCGGAAGGGAGAGGCGAAGCCGGATCGGCGATACGAAAAAGGGCGCCCGGTCGGGGCGCCCTGGATGCGGTCTAGTCGCGTCCGTGGCGGAGCAGGTGGCCGGGCGTCGCCCCGGTACACTTCCCGTCCTCGAACGTGACTTCGCCGTTGACCATGATCCAGCGGTAGCCGTCCGCGTATTGCACGCGGCGCCATTCGCCGGCGGGGAAATCGTGGACGATCTCGGGTTTCTCCGGCGTGATTTTGAGCGTGTCCAAGTCGTAAACGACCATATCCGCGGGCGCCCCCTCGCGCAGAATGCCGCGATTCTCGAAGCCGGCACAGCGGGCCGGGAGTGCGCTCAGCCGATAGTGCGCTTCCTCCAGACTCATGAAACCGGCGTCGCGCACCATCCACGAGATCATATCGGTCGGATATGCGCCGATGGTGACGAACTTGGTGTGCGCCCCGCCGTCGGACACGCCCGGAATGCTGTATTCCGAGGACATCAGCTCCGCGGCGTGATCCTGGCGGACGTTGCGCGCCGGAGTTTCGAACTCGGACTTGAGGTCGTCCGCCACCGCGATATCGAGCATCATCTCCATCGGATGCTTGTTCTCCATCCGGGCGCACTCTTCGACCGTCTTGCCCTCGAATTTCTTGAGGGACGGGTTTTCGACCGATTCGATACGGAAGTCCTTGATCGACCCGGTCACGACCGGCGTATGGCCGGAGTCGTACTCGGCGCACAACGCGGCACGCAAGGCCGGGTTTTTGAACTTCTCCAACCGCTCCGCGGGCGTGCCCATCGTCACCTCGCGCCACACGTCGCTGCCGTCGAACAGGTTCCACTCGCCGAAGTTGAAGTAGAAGCCCTGCCGCATGGTCGCCGTCTGATTGTAGATATGGCGGCCTTTCTTGTTGGTCTCTTCGATCCAGCGCACGATCCGTCGGTGCAGACTGGGCCGGTCGTCGCGCACCGCGGTCGCATTGAAGAGAATGGGCCGGCCGGACACTTCGGCCAGTTTGTCGTAGAACGCCATGTCGGCCTTGAAATCCTCACTGGCCTGGGTGAGTTGAATGAAGCCGTGGCCGCGTTTGGCGAGCACCTCGCCCAACGCCAGCATGTCTTCGTCGGCCATCGTATCCGTCACCATCGGCGAGCCGTCGTAGTCGCGCTGGACCGACACGAAGCCGTTTCCGAGCCGCTGGGCCGAGTATCCGCAGCCGCCGGCGTCGAGCGATGCTTCCAGGATGCGGCACATCTCCGCCCGTTCGGCCGGCGTGGCCGGGCGGCTCTTGGCGTTCTCCAGTCCCATCACCCAGATCATGATCGGCGCGATCGGCACGTAGCTGAGCATGTTGATGCCCTTGGGCGTCCGATCCAGGAAGTCGAGCCATTCGGGAAACGTCTCCCACTCCCATTTGATGCCCGCCTTCATGGACTCGTAGGGAATGGCTTCGACGCGCGACATGGTCAACATGGCGCGGTCGCGGTTCTCGGGCGCCACGGGCGCGAACCCGAACCCGCAGTTGCCGATCACGATCGACGTGACCCCATGCCAGCCCGACAGCGTGCAGTACGGGTCCCAGTTGAGTTGGGCATCGTAGTGGGTGTGCAGGTCGATGAATCCGGGCGCGACGACCAACCCATGCGCATCCAGCGTCTTGGCGGAGTCGCCTGGGTTCAGTGCGCCGTCCCGGTCGATCTGCGCGATATTGCCGTCCTTGAGGCCCACATCGCCCACGAACCGCGGGGTGCGGGTTCCGTCGACGATCGTGCCGCCCTGAATCAACGTATCGAACTGAGGCATGACTCGGCCCTCCTTTGGATCTGCGTGTGCGAAGTCTCCGAATGGTCTGCGACGTGAAGAAGATGGAAACTGAACGCTCGTTCAGTTCAGGCGGAGCCAACCTGCCACACGGGCCGCGAACGTGTCAAGCCGAACCCGGTTCGGTAGGGCATCCGTCTGCAATCTTCCCGGTCGGGAATCTTCCCCGTCATTCCTGTGCGAACGGGAATCCAGGCGAAGGGGCTTCCGGTTCGGACTCCTCCGATTTGGACTAATGCCGCCAAACAAAGGAGCTTCACCTCCCCCTCTCCCTGGCCCTCTCCCACAAGGGGAGAGGGGATGAGAAGGGGCCGGATATGGAGGGAGGAGCGATGGTTTCAATCTGATTCGCTACTGCCGGTTCGAGCGACGCGGCAGAGATTGCGGTGTGCATTCCAGGCAACCGGCCTCGGTGACGACGTAATCGACTCGCTCGTCTCGGATGTCGGACGGCACTTCGTCGATGATCTGGAAGGCGTACGCTACGCCGACACGGAGCGCGCCCGCCAGCACGCTGCGAAACGCCCGGTCGTAATACCCGCGGCCGCGCCCCAGCCGACGTCCGGAGCGGTCGAAGGCGACCGCGGGAGTGACGACGACATCCGCGGGGGTTACGCCCGCCAGCAACTCGTCGCCTTGCGGGACCGGAATGTCGAACGCGCCGGGCACGAGCGGTTGTCCCTCGCTCCGTAGGACGAACTCGATCTCCTGCCGGCCCGCCGTGAGCCGCGGATAATAGACGCGCTTGTCCTGCTGACGGGCATGCTGCCAGATCGCTTCGGTGCCCACCTCGTTCTCGGTCGGGCTGTAGAGTACGACCCGATGCGCGTCGCGGAAAATTGCACTCGCTCCCAATGCCCGGGAAATTCGTCGGCTCCGCTCGACGACCTCCGCATAGGGCAGCGCCCGACGTTGCATGCGCAAACGGTCGCGGAACCGTTGTTTTGCGGTGGAGATGGGCATTACGCCCTGCGCCCGCGGAACCTGAGAACGAGGCTACAGCGTGCCGCGTTCCGGCGTCGCCAAGGTAATTGTGGAGGCGAGATCGGTCACATACGCGGGCACGACGAAGATGCTACCTTCACGGGCGAGCTTGCCGAACTGCTCGACATGTCGCCCGCGCCGACCTATTTGCCGAACACCGTATTGACGAGTTCGGTGTCCAGATACTCGGTGATCTGCTGTACCTTTCCGTCGGCGAGGCGGAAGACCTGCGCATAGATGTTGTTGTAGGGCGTGCCGGATTTGGTGACGGATTCGCCGCGGGCCTGCATGACGACGTGATCGTCCTCGGCGATCAGCCGGTCCACGTGAATAGCGATGCCGCCGTCGAGTTGCGCCCCGAGCGGGGCGAGGAGTCTGTCGACGACGTCCTGTTTCCCCTTGAACACCCCGGAGAACTTGGTCGAGCCGATCAGGGTGAACCGGACGTCGTCCGCCAGATTGTCGAGATAGGCATCGACGTTTCCCTTGGACAGTTCGGCGAACATGTTGCGGATGATCTCTTTGTTTTCGGTCGCGCCCATGTGGCCCTCCTTTTTTCGGGTGAAATCGACCGGGACTGTAGGGTGAAGCCCGAAACGGTGTCAAGTTGAACGCCCGCGACCAAAACCCCCTCTCCCTCCGGGAGAGGGCCTGGGGGAGGGTTCTCTAGACTAGAACCTCGAATCAACCAGGAACTTCGAACCGGGACGCTCCCCGCGGTTCTTGCGCCCCGCCCGGTTTCCCCGCAGTATGAGCCCCCTGAAGGACACACCAGCATGACGTCACCGGCGCGCGAACGTTTCACCGCTCTGGTTTCCGGGCCCGAAGAAGATCTCGACTTGGCGGAGGCCGCGTTACTGATCGCCCAGGAAGAACAGCCGGACCTCGACGTCGCGCATTATCTGAAACGGCTGGACCAACTCGCCGACGCGGTCCGCACAGAACTCCCCCCCTCGCCGACCCACAACGACACGCTCAAGTGTCTGAATACCCACCTGTTCTTCAAGGAAGGGCTGCGCGGGAACACCGGTGCATACTACGACTCGCGCAACAGCTTCCTCAACGAGGTCCTGGAAACCAAGGCAGGCATCCCCATCACCCTGTCCGTGATTTACATGGAGGTCGGCCGCCGCCTGGGACTGGCGCTCGTCGGCATCGGATTTCCGGGGCATTTTCTGGTCAAGTATTCGGGGCCGGACGGCGAACGAATACTCGACCCGTTCCTGGGCGGTGCCAACCTGAGCGAGGCGCAGTTGGCGGCGAAACTCAGGAGCATGTACGGCGAGAACAACCCGTTGGCCGCGCAGGTGTCGAAGTTGCTGACCCCGGCGACGAAGAAGGAAATCCTCACCCGGATGCTGGGCAACCTCAAAGGCGTCTATCTCAACAAGGGCGACTTCGAGCGTGCGTTGAGCGTCATTGACCGCATGGTGCTCATTCGGCCCGACGCCGCGACCGAGTTCCGCGACCGCGGCGCGGTACAACAACGCCTGGGCCGGATGCAGGGCGCCGTCCGCGACTTGAGGAAATACCTGGAACTGGCGCCGGACGCCCCGGACGCGGACCGCATCCGCACCCTCATCCAGCGGTCGGTCGCCCAGTTGAACTAAGTGGCGAACGCTTCACCGATCGTGCGCGTGGCCGCGGGACTGCTGACCCGTTCCGAACGGCTGCTCATCTGTCAACGCCGCGGCGACGGGCTTCACCCCCTCAAGTGGGAGTTTCCCGGCGGAAAGATAGAAGACGGCGAGGACGAGAGCGCCTGCCTCCGCCGCGAACTCGTCGAAGAACTCGACATCCACGCCACGCCGGGCGCCGTCCTGCACCGCACGACGCATACGTATCCGACCGGTCGGCTCGTTGCCGTCAGCTTCATCCACGTGCGGACTTATCGCGGCCAGCCCGTCAACAGAGTCTTTGGGAACGTCGTCTGGGCGCCACGGGAGCGGCTGCTCGACTACGACTTTCTGGAGGGCAACGTGGATTTCGTAACGCGCTTAGTCCGCGGTGAATGGCCGCAAGTTTTCGAGGAAGACCAAGCACTATAGATTTCTCTCGCCACAGAGGGCTGGAACAGGGAATTACGTACAAGATGATCCTGAAACTTGTTCTGGCTTGGGCGCCGTATCTATAGGTCGAAGGCCCTTCGACCTTTCGACAGGCTCAAGGTCCAGCTCGTTGAGCTCAGTCCCTGAGCCTGTCGAAGGGTGTCGAAACGGGTTCCAGAATCATCTTGTATGTCATTCCCCCGGAATAGCCTCTCCACCGACTGTTTCTCGACTGCTTCGAGCCGTGCGTTGGCCGCGTCGACGAACCGCTTGTGTTTTTCGACTCCGATAAAACGTCGGCCCAGCCTTCGGCAGACGACCGGGCACGTGCCGACGCCGGCGAACGGGTCGAGCACGACGTCACCTTCCGTCGAGCTCGCCTTTATCAAGCGTTCCACGAGTTTCTCGGGCTTCTGAATCGTATTCAGAGCTTCCCGGCTGACGAGTTCCTTCGACCGGTACGTCAATTGTTTGATGTCGCCCCACACGTCTCCCGGGTTCTTACCGTTCCCGTTGAACTTCGTCTTGCCGAATCTTCCGTTCACGACCGATGGGACGCGTTCGCATCGCAGCCGGTGCTCCAACTCCACGAGTTGCTCGACGCGGATCGCGTCGAGATCGAACGTCCGCGGCCTGCGTCCTTTGATGAAATAACAAATGACGTCGTAATTGTTCGTGTAGTTGATCCGTCCCTGAGCCAAACGGCTCGGCTGGAACCAGACGATCCTGGACCGGAGATCGAGATACGGTCGGTAATCGATGAAGTCTATGCAGTCCGGTTTTCCGAACAAGTAGAGTGCTCCGCCGTCTTTCAATTTCGGAGAAAACGTCCGAATCAGCTTCAGATTGAACTCCTGAATTCCGCTCACCCTGTCCCACTCGTTCGTCGTGACGCCATACGGGCCATCGCACACGATCAGGTCCACGCTTTCGTCGTCGATCTTCGACACGAGATCGAAGGCATCGGCGTGGTAGATACGGTCGAGGTCGAGCATTTATCGCGTCTCCTTCGGGGGAAAGGACAGACAAGGGGCTCCTGGAACTCACCCCAACTTACACACCGTGTACATCTGGTTGAAAACCTTTCGACAAGCTCAGGGACCGGCCCGTTGAGCTCGGTCCCTGAGCCTGTCGAAGGGTGTCGAAACGGTCCCCGGCTCCCCTTGTCCGTCATTCCCCTTTTTTCGTCGGACACGTACTCTGCGGAACGCGCCGGTCAGACCTTGAACCGGAAGTGGACGACGTCGCCGTCCTGCATGACGTAGTCCTTGCCTTCCAGCCGCAGCTTGCCCGCGTCCCGGCAGCCGGCCTCGCCGCGATGTGCGACGTACGCGTCGTGGGCGATGACCTCGGCCCGGATGAAGCCGCGCTCGATGTCGGAGTGAATCTTGCCCGCGGCCTGCACCGCGCTCAGTCCGCGCGTGATGGTCCAGGCGCGCGCTTCCATCGGCCCCGCGGTGAAGAAGCTGATCAGGTTCAACATGCCGTAGGCGTAGCGGATGAACCGGTCGCGTGCCGAGTCCTCGACCCCCAGGTCGGCGAGAAACAGGCCGCGCTCGTCCTCGTCCAGTTCGGCGATTTCCATCTCCGCGCGCCCGCAGATGGGCACCGCGGTCAGGCCCTGCCCGTCGATGTACTCCGTCACCGCGGGCGGCAGCCCGGCGTCGCGCTCTCCCTCGTCGCGGTTGTACACGACCAGCAGCGGCTTCTTGCTCAAGAACGCGAACCCGGACAGCGTGGCTTCTTCTTCGGGGAGGAACGTCTCGCTGCGCAACGGGCGTTCGGCTTCGAGGGCTGCCAGACAGCGTTCCAACAACGCGCGTTCGCGTTCCTTGCCTTTTTCCTTGCGCAGGCGTTCCAGCCGCTTTTCGATCACGGCCATGTCGGCCAGCAGCAATTCGGACTCGAACGCGCGCAAGTCGCGTACCGCATCCACGGGAATTTCAGCCAACGGGTCGTCGAACCCGCGCACGACCTGCGTCAGTGCTTCGACCTCCCGCATTTGCGACAGGGTGCGGGTATCGAGCGCGGCGCGCCGTTCTTCGGACGGCGGAAAATCCAGAAACGTGATTTCGGCGTATTTCTTGCGCTCCGGCTCGACGATCTCGGCCAAAACGTCGATGCGCGGGTCGGGCACCTTGACCACCGCCATCGCGGCTTCGCGCTTGGTCTGGAAGCTGCCGACCTCCGCGGCGTGGCCCGTCAGCGCGTTGAAGACGGTCGTTTTCCCGGAACGGGAGAAGCCCGCCAACCCGACTTTCATGCCGGGCAACGTACCAGCTTCATGTCTGGAGTTCACCCGCGCCAAGTCCTCGTGCGCGCCGCGGCGGGATGGCGCGAGCGGCTACGACCGGAAGTCGTGAATGGACTTGGCCGGGGTGCCGTCGTGGCGGCACATCGGGCGCGTGACCGACTTCGTCATGGCGCCGAACGTGGGCAGCCAGCACGAGTGGCGTCCCGGACCGCCGGCCACCACGATCATTAGATGTTCGGGCGCGCGGATGGGCGGCACGCCCGCCTGACCGACGAACGGGTCGTCCGGGCTGAAGCCCATGCCGAACATGCCCCCGGCTTCCCAGTGCTCGCGTGGCACGCGCGCGTGCTCGAAGACGTAGGCGCGGAGATCGGCTTTCGTCACGCCGTCCGCGGCCAGGATCGCGGCGTGCTCCGGCCCCAAGGCGAGAATCGGTTCCCCGAACGCATACGCGTTGTTCGAGCCCATTCCGGCCATGCTGCTGGCGATCGTGGTGAGAATGCCCGGGGCCGCGCTGCTGATGTGGTCGTTGATGTTGTGCGGCCCCTCGGCGCCACACACGGTGACGGTGCTGGTATCGGCCGCGAAGCCGCGCTCGACGTGCAACGGCTCCCAGGGATTTTCCTCCTCGTTCTCGGCCACGCAAAAACTGTATTTGGCCGGCTGGCCTTGGGTGGAGCGGTCCAGCATTCCCGGCGTCCCGCCGCCCACGTTCAGCAAGGTCAGGCGGATTGCACGGCCGATGGTCGCATTCGGCCGCCAGCCCTGACCGAAGGCGTTGTAGCGCGCGTTGACGCCGATTTCCGCGGCAATCGGCCCGTTGAGGATCAAGAGCGGCGCGCAAGGGTGCGTGGTGCTCTGGACGCCGTACAGATTGAAGGCCGGGTCGAGTAGCGCCTCGACCGCGGTAACGACGACCGGGAAATACTCCGGCGCGCAGCCGGCCAGGGTCGCGTTGACGGCCAGTTTTTCGACCGTCGCAATGCCGTATTTCGGGGGCATCGGCCCGAGTTCGGCATCGGGCGCACGGTCGGTCCAGGCCAACGTGCGTTCGACGCGATCGGGCGTCGGCGGCACGATCGGCAGCCCGTCCGTCCAGCCTCGATCGTAGAACCAGTCGTTGACCGCCTCGACCTCGTCGTCCAGGACGATGCGCTCCGACTGCAACGTCATGTTCATGTTGCGCCCATCCCGTTTCCGGTTCGGCCATGCAGAACGGCGGTCGGAACCCTGCCCAATCGAAAGAAGTCGGTCGATATGATCAGGCGGTCGCCCGCCCGATCTTTTTCCGCATCGGGGTCAGGAAGCGTCCGCGATACGCCGCGGCCAATTCGTCCGCGGGCCGGGTCAGGATCGCCAGGATCTCGTCCACGACCCCGGCGGCCTTGGCCCGCACCGCGTCGGGTTTGTTGCCGGCCAGCGGATGGGCGATCACGGCAATCGGCACGCCGCCTATACCGAGCGTGCGTGATTCGGCGCGGCCCAGCGGGGCGAACTCGTCGCTGCATATCGCCGCGGTCGGCACGCCCTGCTTTTCCAGTTCGATGGCGTCGTGGAGACCCCACGACGTGCATGAGCCTCAATCGCCGATGGCGGTGACCACCACGTCGCACCCGGACAGTCCGGCCAGCACATCCTTGGGCGCCCCGAGCGAGGCGTTCTTCTCGCCCTTGAACGTGGCGAAGTCGCCGTACCGCTCGCGCAGCAACGCTTCGACGTGTTCGAGCAGCAGCCCGGCGTTGGCCTTGCGGTTGTTCAGAAAACCGATCGTCTTGCCGCGCAAATCGCCGCCGCGCGGGGCGAGCGGCAACTCGTCGATGCGCGTATCTGCGACCGGGCTCAGCACTTCGATGTGTCCCATGTCCCTTCCCCCTTTTTGCTGCCGCCGTTACGACTTCGGCGGCGCGGTCCGCTCAATGACGGTTTCCAAGCCGTGAATCATGGCACGCAACGCGGCCATACTTTCGGCGTGCCGCTGATCCGCTTCGACGCGGCGCTGCTCCGTGCCGGCGTGCATGAGACGGAATCCCCGGAGAATCAGAAAGGCATTGACGATGGTGCCGCCGATAACGGCGAAAATCTGCCCAACCCCGAGCCAAAAAGCCTGAGCCATAGCAGCATGTTGAGCGGCGACGCCGGCGTTCTGAGCAGCGACGCTGGTGTTCTGCAAAGCGAGTGTTGCGGTTTCGAACTCAGTCATGGACTCCCCCTTCCGTTCCTGGTTCTCGTATCGCATTTCTGATAGCCGAAAAAGCATTTGTCCGCTCCGTCTCACAAGTCCTCATAGTATATGGCCCCGGTCAGAATCCCGATCTACTTCGATTACGCGTCGTCGCTCAGCTACATCGCCAAGCGGGTGATGGAACAGCTCGACGGACGGCTCGACGTCGAGTGGCTGTGGAAAGGCGTACATATCGCGCGCCGACACGCCGGCTGGAAGAACGGCGAAATGATCGGCGACGACGCCAAGGGCAAGATCGTGCGCGTCTCCCGCGAGACCGGCGTGCCGTTGCGTATCCCCGCGACGTGGCAGGACTCGCGCGCCGCCTTGGAGGGCGCGGAGTTCGCCAGGGATCGCGGCCGCTTCGCCGCGTATCACGACGCAGTGTTCGCCGCGGCGTTCGAGGACGGCCGCGACATCGGCGACCGTCGAGCGTTGCACGAACTCGTCGAACAAGTCGGCCTGCCCGTGGCCGAATTCGACGCGGCGATGGACTCCGGCGCGCTGGCCGACCGCGTGGTGCAGACCGAGCGGGAGGCGGCCCGCTTCGGCGTCGTCGGCTATCCGACTTTCCTGCTGGGCGAATTTCCGCTGATCGGTATCCAGCCCGCGGAGACCATGCGGCTGTTGATCCAGCGGTACGTTGACAAGGCCAGAGAACAGCCCGGCCACTGACAGAGTCAAGAAGAGTCGGAGGTCCGAGAACCGGTTCGGAAGAATCCTTCGGCCTTTCGACAGGCTCAAGGTCCGTGCTCCTCGGACTCCGAACCCGCGGTGCCTTGAGCTTGCGGTGTCCCGAGCTTGCGGTGCCTTGAGCGTGTCGAAAGGTCGAAGGATCGAAAGGGCGAAGGGTTGGACCGACGCAATCGAACAACCTTAAAGTTCAGAACTGTACCGCGAACCCCTCGCGCTCGTCGTTCTCCATGTCGAGCACCGAGGTGCGCGCGGATGAGTAGCTGCCGGCCGGATAGAACAGAAAGCCGGACGCGGACTGGCCCGGGGCGAGCGTCATATCCTGCAACGCACTGGCGCCGCCGGGCGCCGCGACCGGCGCCACGCGGCCGCCACTGTCGGGCACCAGCAATATCTTGCCCACCTCGATGCCATACGGTCGCGGGGTGTTGTTCCGAATCGTGACGCGCACCGGCAGAATGCCCTGCGCCTGCAAATCGGCGCCCAACACGTTGTGCGCCTCGAAACTGTTCAGCGGCGTGATCGAGAGTTGCAGCGTGCCGGCTTCCGGCCGGCTGGCCGTGTACGCCTCGCGCTGTTGGACCATGCGGTACGTCATCGGAAAGCTGTTCACGAAATGGTGGGGCCGCTCGGCCGCGCCGATCAGCGACGGCACCTGTACGGCGTTGCGCGCGTCGATGGTCGCGCTCGCGTCGGTACACGTAATCGTGACCACCCCGTCGGTCGCTCCTTCTTTCGTCGCCGAAATGACCCCCGGCTGGCCGGGCCGCGCCAGCGTATAATCGGCCACGGTGTAGCCCATCGTCTGGACGGCCTTGTACACGAGCCGGTTGGCGTCCTCGCACGACGCCGCGGTGAGTTGCGGCTTCTCGATCGTCACACGGGGCGGCGTCCTGGGCGCTGCGCAGCCCAGGACGAATACCGAGACGGCGGCCGGTATCGAATACGCGAGGCGGGCGGTCTGCATGGCTGAACTCCTAAATTGCGAAATGGGCGCGGAATCCTAACACAACCGCGGTCGGGCGGGACACGGCATCGGTTTCGACGTGCTCCGCCGAACGACTCTTTCCGCTGCCGGGGAAAATGGATACGTTCTCCCACCATTGTTGCAAAAGACGAACGACTGAGATCACGACCATCCGGGATCATGCCCCACGACATCGAAAACGCCACGTCGGTCCAGACGTGGCTGCAAGGATTGGCGGACCAGTCCGGCGTGTCGCGCGAAGAAGGACTCGCGCGGGTCGCCGTGCTGGGCGAATTCTGCGCCGCGGTCGAGAAGCGCCCCGACGAGATCATTGCCGAGTGTCTGCGCGAGGTGGACGGCGGCACGAAGATCCGGGCCAAGGGGCGGCGCTTCTACGCGGACAGGATCGGCGAGTTCGAGTCCCGTGTCGATGGCCCGCCCGGCGAACAACGCCGGCAGGGCAACTACATCCGCAGTTTCCTGATCCACAACGGCGTCCTGTTGCAGACCAGCCCCTTGTTGTAAGGCGAGGGAAGGCGAGAAACGGAACGCACCCCGCGGCCTGCCCCGGTGCGAACGAAGAAGAACGCACGTCTGACGCCGGGCTGCAATCGGGGTCGCAAGGAGGACCGCATGGATTTTCTCGAAGTCGTCGGTTCGCGGCGCAGCATCCGCATCTTCAAACCCTGGCAGCAGGTCGAAAAGGAGAAGGTTCAGCGCATCCTGGAGGTGGTCCGCCACACGAGCTGCCCAGGCAATCTGCAGCCCTGGCGGGCTATCGTCGTCGAACGCGACGCCCTGTCCGAGGACGACCGCGAAACCCTGCTCGCCTGCGACAATTATCAGGGCGCGCACGTCAACGCGCCGACCTGGATCTACTGGTTCGCGGACGTGGACGGCGCGACCGCGGACACGTTCCGCACCCGCGTCCACGATCTGGTCGATCTGGGCGCGCTGCCGACGTTCTACGGCTGGAGCCACGAGGCGATCGACTCGGCCATCGGCAAGGGCGAGACCGCGCCGGAAGGCATGCCCGCAGTCCACTCGCTGATCCACAACCTGCCGCGCGAGGTCGCGGAATTGGTCGCCCGGCAGGAGACGGTCGGTGCGTGCTCGGTGGCGGTGTTGGCCGCGGTCAACGAGGGACTCGGCACCTGTCTGCACATGGCCGCCTCCGCGGAAAAGATTCCCGCGCTCAACGCCGTCTTGCAGGTGCCCGAGGGCTGGGTGCCGGTCTGGTGCCAACTCGTCGGCTATCCGGCCGAGTCGCCGGACGCCGGCGGCCAACGGCCGCGCCTGCCGTTCGAGACCCTGTATTTCGACGGCACGTACGGCACCCCGTTCGCGCGCGACGCCAAGGTCGTCGAGGAGTTGAAGACGGAGAAGCTGATTCAGCCGGAGATGCCCAAGGCAGGCCGCTTCGAGGAACTCAAGCACCTCGCCCGCATGTTGGGATTCCCGCTCTGACGCGGAAAGGAGATTCCATACGAGACGATCCTGCGGTCAGGCGCTCCTCGTCATCCCTGCGCAAGCGGGGATCCACGTCATGGATGCCACTTCCGCGGGAATGACGACGGGAGAGAATCGTCGAGTATGGAATTCCCTACGGAATCGACTTGGGAGGGCTGCTTATGAAGGAAATCCGGTCGTATGCCAGCGTCCGGAAGTGGATGGCGAACGTGAACCGCTACTACAACCTCAGCACGGAGGAGTGGGACGCGCGCATTCAGATGTTGTCCGACTTCTGCCGATCCGAGCAGAAAGACCCCGACACCGTGATCGCCGAGGCGTTGGCCGACCGGGCGGACAAGGTGGACTTCATCCGACGCCTCAAGAAATTCGTCAAAACCCAAACATCCAACCCGCACGTCGGCCACGACCTGGAGAACGTCGTCCGCTCGTTCTTCATTCACAATGGGGCGCGCGTGGTGACGCGGCCCTACCGCGACACTGCCTGATTCCGCGACCGACGCGGGCCGGCCGCGGCGTCCAATTCGGACTTGAACACTCGCAAATCGCGGAGCGCGGCCACGATGTCCTCGAACGTATAACGCGCGTTGCGCGGGCTGGTGGACGGCACCGCGAACGCGGGGGCGCCGGCGAAGCGCCGCGTTCGGTCGCCCAGCCCGGCGGCGTTCCCGCAGCACAGCCGGTATCCGACGAGGCCGTTGAAACACACGATGCGCGGCGCGCAGGCGGCGATCTTCGTGTGGAGCACCGCGGCCCCTTGGCGGAACTCGGCCCGCGACACCTCGTCGATGCCGCGCGTCGGGCGCTTCACGATGTCGGTCAGTCCGATGCCCCAGCCGGGTAGGCGCGCGTCGTCCTCCGGTCCGACCCGCTCGGGCACCAGACCGGAGGCGGACAGCGCCTTCCAGAAGCGGTTGACGGTATTGGCGAAGTAATGGCCGACGCGGGCCGAGTAGAGTCCCGGATTCAGCCCGACGAAGACGACGTCCAGGCCGGGTTGCAGATAGTCGGGCAGAGTTTCGGCCTCCCACGTGTCCGCGGGGGGCAAGGCAGGCTCCGATTTTTTGCGGCGTGCGGTCAGGGCGGCGTACCTTTCTGAATGGGAATTTCATACAAACGACACCACAAGCTCAGGGACCTTTCCATCCCTCAGTTCGTTGAGCCTGTGGTCCCTGAGCCTGTCGAAGGGTGTCGCAACCGGCGCGGGATTCTCTTGTATGGAATTCCCTTCTGAATCGGGTTACGACGTGAGACGAGCGTACTGCCACTGCAACGCGCGGTTGGACCAGACGGTCAGCAGCGAGGCCAACATCAGGCGGTACACGCGCGGCCGCGGCAGCTTGACGTGGACGGTCGGGTCGAGCAGGTCGGACGCGCCGCGCAGCCGATGCAACGTAGCCGCACCGATCAACAACGGCCACGCGCACGCCAGCCGCAGGCGCCACTCGCGCGGCGGAATGGCACGCACGTACGCCCAGCCGTCCCGATAAAACTCCAATGTCGAGTTCAAAAGTTCGTCGATCAGCGGGCGGACCAGTGTATGGCTGCCCGGGTCCCGAAGCCGTTCCGGCTCGACGCCCAGCTTCGCCAAGTCGGTGCGCGGCAGATAGCAGCGGCCGGCCGCCACGTCCGCTGCCACGTCGCGCAGGATGTTGGTGAGTTGCAACCCCTTGCCGAACCGGACGCCGCGCGCCGCCATGTCTGCGGCGTTCCAACCGGACAGGGACGGCACGTGATCGAGGCAGACGTTCGTCCAGAACTCGCCCACGCAGCCTGCCACGTAATAGGTGTAGCGGTCCAGGTCCTCCCGCGTCTCCAGTGTGTGGAGCCGTCCGTCGTCGGTGCCGGAGAAGACGGTCAGGTCCATCTGCATCCCCTGCGTCAGGGTGAGGACGAGCGCGCGGATGTGGGCTTGGTCTCTTCCCGGCAGCGCGTCCAACTCGGAGAAGCACCGCCCCAGGCTGACGAGCAACTCGTGTTCCGCGGCGTCGGCCAGGGCCGGCCCGAGTTCGTCTTGCAGCGTACGACAGATCGACACGTCGGCCGCGGAAAACGCGGCGCGGTAGCGGTCGAGATGTGCCGAACGCCGCGGACCGGCGATGAGCGGCGTATCGGCAATCGTGTCCGCGGCGCGGCAAAAGAGATACGCCAGTCCGAGGGGTCGGCGTAGCGGACGCGGCAGAACGCGCAGACTCAAATAGAAGGAACGGCTGACGCGCCGCAGCAACGCGAACAGCGCGGGTCGGTTCGGCGTGTCCATCTTTCGCCCGAGACTGTGGAATGGAATGCCGCGGCCGGTTCAGCCCGCCAGCAGGCCGGAGGCGTCGAGCGATTCGAGCGCTCTACGGCGCATGGACCAACGGTCTTTTTCCGTAGCGTCCATTTCCGCGAACGTGAGATCGCTGTCTTGCGGGGCAAAAATTGCATCCCAGCCGAACCCGCTCGTGCCGCGGGGCCGGTCGGGCACCTGTCCGTCAACCGTGCCGGCGAACGTCCGCACTCCCCCGGCGTCGCAATAGGCGAACACACTCGTGGCGGTCGCCGCACGGTTCACCTCGCCTTCCAACATGCGGCACACGCCGCGCACGCCGACGCTGTCCAGGAACCAGGCGATCAACGCGCCGGGCAAGCCGTTCCACGCGGCGAACGCCAAGCCGGTATCCTCGACCAGCACGGGCCGCTCCAACGTCGCGTACGCAGCGCGCGCCTTGTGTGAAACGACCATTCCGACGTCGAGCGCCTGAATTTCTTCGAGGGGAAGCGTTTCATGCGCGAGTTCGACGCTCAACATGCGCTCGCACTCGCGGACTTTCTCCGGGTTGCCGGTGATGAAGGTCACCATCGGGCCGGTCTAGTGGCGCGAGACGTCCGAGCCGTTGGCGGCCCGCGGCCGGAAGGCGTGCACACGATGGCCCTTGGCCTGCAAGGAACGCAGGCGAATGAACTCGTCCTGATCGATCAACACCACGCCCTGCCGGAGCGCGGACATCTCGATCTGGGACGAGGATTTGAACTGGCTCAGCAACATGGCCTGCCCGCAATCGTGCTGCTGCGCGGCCTCGTGCGCTGCGGCGATGGCCGGCTCGTCGGCCGGCGCGGCGACGACCGTGCACCAGACGCGCTCGTTCCCCCTCGTGAGCACCAGCGCGGCCGGCGGCCCGGCTTGCGGCTGGACGTCATAGCCTTGCGCGCGCAGCACGTCCGCGGCACGGCGGACGAATTCCGCGACGTCCAGATTGTCTATCTCCGCTGCCAACTCGGGGTGAGATGCGCCGGACGCACTGCCGCGGCGCGCTCGTTCGGCGCTCGACGCGGACCTGCGCCCCCTGAACAGCAGCCACAGGCCCACCCCGCCTGCCAGCCACACGAGTGCGTTCGGGCCGAGGTATTGGTAAACGTGCGTGACGCCGAAGACGATCAGCAGGAACAGTGCGGTTCCCTTGACGAACAGCACGCGCGTGCGCCGCGGTCGGCGCAGCTTGTGCACTTCGACCGGCTGACGAGAGGAATCTTGCATACCGCGTTCCGTATGGTTCTTTACCTGTGCCCCGGTGTAACCCATCGTCCCCGGCCGCCGCAAGCTCAGGACCACAGACTCAACGAACCGAGAGGGGAGGCGGGGAAGGTCCTTGAGCCTGCGATGCTCTGAGCTTGCGGTGCCTTGAGCTTGCGGTGCCTTGAGCTTGCGGTGCCTTGAGCTTGTCGAAAGGCCGAACCATGTCGAAGGGTGTAGGAGACGTCGGGGAGAAATGGATCGAACGACGCCCGTAGGGGGGACGCCTGCGTCCCCCCTACGAAGGAAACCGGTTCGTCAGGGCAGGTACGCCGCGGCTCGGCCCGGCGCCGTACGGAAGTCCGCGCCCGTCGCGTACGAAAGCCGCACGCCCGGCCTGATCGCCGTCAGGCGATCTTCCTGCGTCCCGTGGTGAGGCCCGTCGATGCTCCGTCTTCCTGCGGACGTCGTTCTTCAGGGCGATGTACACGGCGCGGTTCGGGAATTGCGTATCATCCCGCCGGCTTCTCGGCCGTCATCGACGGGTGGACGGTCGCCCCTCCCCCGCCGAACGGGGCAAGAGGGGCGACCGCCCGGTTCTCATCATGACCACCCCTGGACGCTCGTCACGCGCCCGACGGCCCCGTAGGGCTGCCGGCTCCGGCATTCGAGCGTGCGGGCAACACGGAAACCGACGTTGTTGTTCCGGTTTCCGGTGGTGTTCCTGTTGCGATTCGCGGACCGGAGGTTCCTCGGGTTGTTGTTCCAGGAGCCCCCGCGCACCACGCGGGTGGGGGGTGGTCAGGCTCTCGCACCAGATGAAACCATCCGCTGCGAAAGATGGACTGGCGTAACCGCCACGTGTTCGCATGCTCGGCGTGCGCGATCCAGGAGCGCACCCGCCTGACGACCGCTTCCTCGTCTATGGTTCCCTGCCGCCACCGGTCGCGCATGCCGCGTAACCGATTCCGGAACCGCCGCACGTTCTCCTCGGGGAGCCGGCGGAAACCGTCCGGCAGCAGGACGAAGCCGAGAAACGAGGCGGGCTGCCCGGTCGGCACGATCATCGTCTTGCGGGGATGGAGCCGGAGCCGCCGGCCGGCAAGGTACTTCCCGATGCGTTGCCGCCACGCCACAAGCTGCTCGGCGTCGTCGTGGAACACCGCGAAGTCGTCGACGTAGCGCAGATAGCCCTTCGCCCGCAGGACTTCCTTGCAGAAATGATCCAGCCCGTCGAGGTACACGTTGGCGAAGAACTGGCTGGTGAGATTCCCGATCGGCAGGCCGCGGCGTCGTTCGAGGGGCGTCAGCAGGGCGTCGCCGGGAAAGAACAGCAGGACGGGCTCCTGGGGGTTCGACCCGTCTATGATCCGGTCCAGCAGCCCGAGCGTCCGCCCGCAGGCGATCCGGCGGCGGAGGTCCGTCTTGAGAATGGCGTGGTCGATGGCGGGAAAGTAGCGGTAGACGTCGCAGCGCAGCACGAACCGATAACGGTCGCGGAACCGTTCGTACCGCGCGATGGCGCGGTGCGTCCCTTTCCCCGTCCGGTTCGCGTAGGAGTCATGGATGAAACCGCGCTCGAAGAGCGGTTCGCAGACCGCACAGACCGCGTGATGCACGACCCGGTCGCGGAAGGGGGCCGCGGAGACCATCCGATGTTTCGGATCGAAGATCTCGATCGTCGTGTACCCTCCGGGGCGATAGCTGCCGTCTTGCAGTTCCCGTTCCAGACGGAGCACTTCTTTTTCGAGGTTGGCCAGGAACGCCGCGGCCCCGGGCTTGGCCCGCTGGCCCCGGGCCGCACGCCCGGCCGCGGCCAGGAGCGCGGAGAACGACGCGATGCCGTCAAACAGGTCGCGGGCTTTCCCGGGCACGCTGCGCCTTGCTCCACGCGCCGACCTTGCGCCCGGTCTCATCCAGGCTGCGCGCGGCGTGTTCGTACCGGCGGTGGTCCAGGCACCGCAGGTCGCGCGCCAACCGGACCAGGAACCGGAGCTTCTCCAGCCCGAGGTTGGCGCGGGCGAGCGGATCCCCGCGCCGCTTGGTGTACGTGGCTTCGATCAGCCGTTCCAACACGTCGAGGGCCGTAGTCTGCATGCGGTCGCCCAGGAGAAACTTCTGGCTGCGCGGAAAACGCTCGACCGCCGGCACCAGCCACGTCACGAAGCGATAGTGGGCGTCCAGCGCCGGCCCGGTGCTGCGGGCATGGTCCGGTCGGGACGTTCGACGCCCGGCCGACGTCTCATCCGAAGACAACGTTCCGCCCTTCTCTCCTTCGGCTCACCGCGGCAATTCCGGACCAAGGGGGGCAAGCCCCCCTTGGAACCCCCGGAACGTAAGGCAGTAAAGATTCAAGGTGTTAAACTCCGGGCAACACGGACACCGACGTGGTCGCGCCGGTCCCCGGTGGTGCGCCAGGAGCGGTTCGCGGACCGGAGGAACCCCGGTCCGCTGCCCCAGGTGCCCCCGCGCCCCACGCGGCGACCACAGTCTCCCTGCTCCCACGCGCTGCCATCCGCCGGTGCCCCCACATAACTGTCGTTCCAACAGTCCTGCACCCATTCCCACGCGTTCCCGTGTACGTCGTGCAGCCCGAACCCGTTCGCCCCGAACGACCCCACCGGCGCTGTCTGCTTCCCGTCCCATCGACTCCCACATCCCCTGCAGTTCGCTCGGTTCCGCCCGATCTCGTTCCCCCAACTGTACTTCCGCGTCCCGCTCCCCGCCCGCGCCACGTACTCCCACTCCGCCTCGCTCAACAGCCGGTACGCCTTCCCCGTCTTCTCGCTCAGCCACATCACGTATGTCTGTACCTGGTTCCAACTCACGTTGATCACCGGCCGGTTCCCCCGCCCCCACCCCTCGTCGTCGGGCCGATGTCCGTAACACCCCCGTGCGCCACGCACGCGTCCCATTCCGCGAACGTCACCTCGTACTTCCCCACCGCCAACGGCTCCCCGATCGTCACCCGATGAATCGGCAGCTCGGACGCTTCCTCCGGCGATCCCATCATGTATGCTCCCGCCGGCACCACCACCATCTCCGGACAAGCTGATGGACCGTGTATACCCTGCCCCCCATAGCAGTCCCGGAAGACCGTGCCGGCCTCCATCCGTGCCTGCCCGGCCCCCGGCACCGCGGACGATACCCACCCCACGGCCAGCAGAAAAACAGCCCTGGCGACCAACCTTCGCGTCATCCCACGCTCCTTCCCTACTCCAAGATATCCACCGTCACCCGGCACACTCCCCGCAATAGCTCGGCAGCCACCCGCCCTGCCGCGGCCCGCCCATCGTCACGTGCACGTCCTGCATGATCGTCGTCGGGCGCTCTGCGTGTGCCGTAACAGGCGCCGTCAATCCTCCGTCTTCTTGCAGGCGTCGTTCTTCAGGGTGATGTACACGGCGCGGTTCAGAAACTCCGCATCGTACCGCCGCGGGCCGGGCAGGACGCCGTTGTCCGCCGGCTTCTCGGCCGTCATCGCTTCGTGGGTTCTCCACGGTTTGTACGAGAGATCGAATTTCAATCTATCTGCTTCACCGTAGGTAAATTCTTCGACGGGCTTGCCGGCGCTGTCCGACCGTTGGCACAACCCCCCGCCGCCGTTCTCGAAACTGCCGACTTCGACCCGCCCGCCGCTTCCGCAGGCCCAGCGCTCTCTTGGTCGTCCGAGCAGGAACTCGACGACGGCCTCGGCGCGTTGGTTGGCGGCTTCGCAGTTCGCCAACGCGGACCCGCGGGGAGTGGTTTGGCCACCGAGCGCCATGGGCGCCGTGCTGGAGAACGCGTGCACCTCCAACTCCGGCCGCGGTTCCGAATCGGCGCATTGCTCGATGGCCTTCTTGAATTCCGCCAACCATCGCTGATGCCCGTCGTCGAGACAAATGCCTTCCCGGCTCTTGATGTCGGCGTCTTCGACGTGCGCCAACACGAACGTCTGGTTCTTCTCGAATACGTACTGAACGTCTTCGGTAACGTCCAGTACGACGACGGGCGACGGGCGCTCGATCTTTTCCAGAACCTCGTCCCTCCATTCGTTGAAATCGCTGACCGGAAAGTACACGACCAAGCAAACGGGTAAAAACAGGGAGGCCGCGATGACGAACCGCCATGAAGCAACGGACGAGTCTCTGAGGTTCCGCCAGAGAAAAGAAAGATTCTCACCCCATGTATCCCTCAAGCTCTTTTTGACATTCAGGCCGGGCATCCATCCTCCATCATCTATGATGGACAACGTTTTGCGCAAAATTTCCCACAAGGATTTACATATAGTCGTCCATTGCCGTTTCAGGA
Organism: uncultured Binatia bacterium (SeqCode); assembly: GCA_965200125.1. Taxonomy (GTDB): domain Bacteria; phylum Desulfobacterota; class Binatia; order Bin18; family Bin18; genus Bin18. The sequence goes on from OZ241332.1 coordinate 1,648,138, forward strand.
AATTTGCCAACAGACCTAAAGTGCTCAGCAAAGCGAGAAGCCCGACCCCCGCCAGGGATGGCCCCTCTGCATCTTCCATCCAAGACCAAGCACGGGTCCAACCTACGATAGCCAGGTACAAAGGGATCAGCAGAGGGCCTACGGTGCAGATGAGAAGCAGGAGACGTGCCGCGGTACGCAATGCCCAATGGAATGGGTAGAGGAATATCAGGGCCACAAGGATCAGGTAGGCGACGAACTCGTTCCACAGTCCTCTAACCGCCTTCTTAATAATGCTCGACATTCTCATCGCCGCTTACTCTCCCCCCTAAAACAACTCGTCCTTCCCCCCGGAAATTCTGATGGCGTGCGTCAGAGCTTTTTTGATCTTCTCCGCCCTCTCCTGGTCGCAGACCATAAAAAGAGTGGAGGACGAAGAAACTCCTTGTGTGTCAGGTAGGAACTTCTCCTCCTCCTTATGTTCCAAAAAGGTGAAGGCTGTCTTCTCTTTTTTGTTTGTCTCTTTCCACTCAAGACAACCAGACTTCCGACAATTCACCTCAATGTTTCTTGCCGTTCCGCCGGGAATCCCTATTTTTACATTGGTGTTTAGGTCGGCCATACGGACTTTCTGGACCAGGTTGCCTAGCTTGATAGTTCTATGGCTGGAATGCTCATCCGCAATACGACTAATCACTGGCACCCACCTCTCTACCAGGATCGTCTTATTATCCAGTAGAGCTATTCTTACATTGCTGCTTTTCCTTTTAATACTAAACGACTCCTTCTTCTCTGGCGTATTCTTAAACATATCTATATTCACAACTATGTCCTTCCACTTTCGTTCGAATAAAATCGATGGATTCCTGAAGCGTCGGTTCAGATGCAGACGCCGTAGCCAGTAAACAGAAGAAATTCCCGATTACCGCGTACGATAGATAACGCTTCCTTCCCATCGAGGCATGATCGTTTCGCATCGCTTCCTCTCCTTCATGTTTGTGCTCGTGGGCAATCGACCGTTTCCCCTGCCGTCACGCGATCGTGACGCTGGGAGATCGCGTCGAGCCGGCCCCCGCCCTCAATTGAAGATCTCCACCGTCACCCGGCACACCCACCGCTCCACCGACTTGCCGCCCTCCTTGACGACCTCCCGCGCGCAGTCCCCACAATAGCTCGGCAGCCGCCCGCCCAGGTTCGGCCCGCCCATCAGCGTGTGCGCATCCCGGCGCACCCCCTCGCACGCCTCGCTCTTGGTCCTGCCGACGAACGACAGGTCTGTGAACCCCGCGCCCGCGCCGCCCGCTGCCAGCAGCAGACTCGCGGCAACCAGCGGAACGACCCGCGCCGCCCTCCTTCCCCTTCGTCGTTGGCTCTGCATCCCGTCTCTCCTTTCGAGAACCTGTTTCAGGCCGTCCCCGATCGCTTCAGCGTTCCCAGGGCATCGGGCGTCGTTTGTAATAAAAGGTGATCTCACAAGTCCAAGGCTCATGCAGAAAAGAAGATCTGGTTTCGTCCGCCGGGTCTTCGTGACACTCACACCCATCGTCGCCGATGATTCGATATTGCCCGGGCTCGGCAGCGGGATTGTGCCAGCGGCTTCGGTACATCTCCGTCTTGGCCTTCGTGCATGCTCTAGCCCTGCTGGGCCCGGTGTCCATGGTCGTTTGGAATCCGTCCGCCTCGGGTCTATTCTGGGCACGGCTCACGGGCGTCGCTAGGCAGGTAACGGCCAGGGTGCTGACGATTACTACATGGAAGCGTCTCATGAGGTCCTCCTTCGGGTGAGCATGACGGGACGGAAGTCGACTCGCCCGGTAGGACGGTCGGTCGACGCCGTGCTCCGTAAAGCGGACGCACGACTCGTGGCGGACGCTTTACGGAAGGGCCGGTAAGCACCGCGTCGCGAATCGGAGTGAGGAAAGAAAAACGGCGGTCAGGTTCCGCGGGGGGGGGCTGACAACATGACGCCCGCCTTTCGGACGGCGGTCGGGCTCGCTTCGGGCGTCATGGTCTGCATGGGGTTCCCGCGCAATCGTGATCGGAAGACCGCTTTGTGTCACAGGACACGGAGGATGTCAAGCGGTGTTGCGGGGCATGTTTCAGTTCGTCTTTTCGAGGTCGATGAGCCGCGGCGGGGGACCCTCTCCCCAGCCCTCTCCCATTGGTCCCTGAGCTTGCGGTGCCTTGAGCCTGCCGAAAGGTCGAAGGGGGGAGAGGGGATAAAAAAGGGAATTATGTATAAGGCGATCCCGAAGACGGTTTTTCCTCGCCATACCCCTTCGTCCCCCCGCCCCCGTCCGGCCCCCTTCGTCATTCCGGCGAAAGCCGGAATCCAGAGGACACCTTTCCCCTAGGCCCCGGCTTTCGCCGGGGCGACGAGAGGGGCGCCGGGGCGACGAGAGGGGGCGCCCCTGCGGAAGCCGGTATCCATCCCCTGGATTCCCGCTTTCGCCGGAATGACGACCGGGTGGGATCCTCACGTATGTAATTCCCATAAAAAACCGGCTCTTGCGGCGGACCGCGGGGACGCGGCTCATTGCCGGGTCGTCAGGACGACGCCGCCGATGACGCACGCCGTGCCGAGGATCTGTACCAGCGTGACGCGCTCGCCCAGAAAGACCGCCGCCGACACCATGACCAGAATCGGAATGAGGTTCATGAAGACCGCGGCGCGGTGCGGCGTCACCCGCGTCAGCGCCTGGTAGTAGAGCAGATTCGTCAGCGGCGAGAGGATCGACAGATACACCAGCGCCGCCACGGCCAGCGGCGACAAATCCACCTCCGTGGCCAGCGGCGCCTCCACCCAGCACAGCGGGACGAGGATGAAGGTGCCGGCGATGTAGGAACTCGCGGTCGCCGCGGCCGGCGAGCGTTGCGCCAGGGCGACGCGGCTATAGACGGTGTATGTGGCCCAGCTCAGTTGGCCGAGCAGCACCAGCAGGTCGCCCCGGTTCAGCGAGATTTCGGCCAGCTTGTCGAGCGCCCCCTGACACATGATGTACACCAGACCGGCGAACGACAGCAGAATGCCCGCGGCGTTGACGACCGACAGCGGCTCCTTCAGGAAGGCGCGCGAAAACAGCGCGACCCAGATCGGCGTCGAGGCGGCGATGATGCCGGCGTTCGTCGCCGACGTGGTGCGCAGCCCCATGTAGAACAGCGTGCCGGCCCCCACGACGCCGGTCAGCGTCATGACGGCCGTGCTCTTCGGGTCGGCGCGAAGCTGGCCCCACCAGCCGGGCTGCGACTTCCAGCCCATCAGCGTCAACAGAACCGCGCCGACAATCGTGCGTAGCGCGATCAGGGTCAGCGGGCCGACCGTGCCGAGCATGAACTTCCCGGCCGGAAAGTTCGTGGCCCACAGGCACACCACGCCCAACAGCAGGAAATACGCCACGCACGCTCCGTCGTGTCAGCCGGCTCGATTCGTCGGGGCCGCGGCCGGTCTCCGCGGGCACGCCGCCGGAAACCGCCGCAGCTCAGTCGCCGTCATACCGGACGAAGGAAAAGACGTCGCACGGGGCCAGTCGCGCGCGCCCGTCCAGAAAGGACAGTTCGACCAGGAAGGCCGCCTCGACCAGCGTGGCGCCCAGCTTTTCGGCCAGCGCGATCGCGGCGCGCGCGGTGCCGCCGGTCGCCAACAGGTCATCGACGAGCACCACCCGGCTGTGCGGAGGGAACGCGTCCCGGTGGATTTCCAGCGAGTCGGTTCCGTATTCGAGTTCGTAGCGTTCCGCGAACGTGGCGGCCGGCAGCTTGCCGGGTTTGCGCACGATCGCGTGCCCGCAGCCCAGCGCGTAGGCCAGGGCGGAGCCGAACAGAAACCCGCGCGATTCCACACCCAGCACGACGTCGATCCTGCCCCGATACCGGTCGGCGAGCCGATCGATGACCTGCTTCCAGGCCGGTCCGTTCGCCAGCAGCGGGGTGATGTCCTTGAACAGAATACCCTCGCGGGGAAAGTCGGGAACGTCCCGAATCAGGCTTTCGATGTCCAGCATGTCGCACTCCTCGGTCGGATGGTTGGGGGTTCCGCCTGTCCGCAGCACGGACGCGGGTCTCATTCCGGTAGCGTATGGGAATGAGACACTCGACGATCCTGGCCGGTCGTCATTCCCGTACAAACGGGGCGTGACAGCCCTTTCCCCTTCATTTCCACCTCCCCTTCTCTATCTCCCCTTCTTTACCTCCCCTTCGTCATTCCGGCCCCCCTCTTCGTCATTCCGGCGGAAGCCGGAATCCAGAGGACACCTTTCCCCTGGACCCCGGCTTTCGCCGGGGCGACGAGGGGGGCGCCCTGCGGAAGCAGGTATCTATCCTCTGGATTCCCGCTTTCGCGGGAATGACGACCGAGTGGGATATTCAAGTAGGTCATTCACCGTCATTTCCGTTTCGTCGTCCGGCACTTCGCGGCGAGGTAGGGGATCGGATCCCGTGCGGCGCGTCCCTTGCGCACCTCGAAGTGCAGCGAGGGGCCGGTCACGCGCCCGGTCACCCCGACCTCGCCCACGACGTCGCCGCGGCGGACGCGGGCGCCCGTCTTGACCCGGTTGCGGCGGTGGTGGGCATAGACCGTGTGGAACTCGTTGGCGTGCTTCAAAATGACGACTTTTCCGTACCCGCGCAACGTCCCGCTGAAGGCGACGCGCCCGTCCCCGGCCGCGCGGACCGGCGTGCCGACCGGTGCGGCAAGGTCGATGCCGTCGTGGAAATTGCGCTTGCGCGGCCCGAAGCCGGACGTCAGCCGCCCGCACAGCGGCCAACTGAAAATCCGTTCGGCCTTGACCGGCGCCGCGGGCCGGGTGCGCCGCGGCCGGGCTCGGCGCGCCGGGCGCCGCCCGCGGCGGGCGCTTGCACCCGACGGCAGGCGCAGACGCTGGCCGGCGCGGATGCGGTTCGGGTCCCGAATGTCGTTGAGCCTGGCGAGTTCCCGGTACGGAACGCCGTAGATTTGGCCGATCCCGGACAGCGTCTCACCGGGGCGCACCGTGTGGATTCTGTAGCTCCGGGAACACCCCGCCACGCCGACCCACACGCACAGGCAGACGCCAAGGACCGTTGCCCGCCGACGCCACACGGATCATTCCCTTTTCGTCTCGTCCATCCTGCGGGCCGGCCTGCTTCGTGGTCGGCCCCATTGTCGAACCCGGGAACGGAGCGTGTCAAGAAATGCGTCCCATGCAAACCGGCAACGCACTCAGGCCGCGGCGCCCAAGCGGCGGTTCAACCGGTCGAACCCCACCGTGGCGCCGATGCCCAGACCGATCAGCAGCAGGCCCGCGCCGACCTGCGCGCCGCTCGGCGCAAATACGCGGACCGGCCAGTCCTCGGGAGCGATATCGGCCAAGCGCTGGGCGGTGACCGGCCGGCCGCGCACCACGTCCCCGACTTGCGGCGCGACGCCGACCTGGAACGGCCACAACCCGGCCAGCGCGCCGATCACCAGTCCGGCCAACGCGCCCAACGTCGCACTGCGGGAGCGGGCGAGGAACCAGCGCAGCAGTCGGCTGACTCCGACCACGCCGGCCACGACGCCCAGGCCGACCGGCACGACCACGCCGAGCGCCTCGACCAGCAGCGGCCAGTCCGATCCCGACAGCCCCGCGCGCAGCTTCTCGATGCCGGTCAGGATCGGCACGTACTGGCCCATCAGCAACAGCAGATAGCCGCCCGACACGCCCGGCAGGATCATGGCGCCCGCCCCGGCCAGCCCGGCCACGAAGAGGAGCAGACCCGATTCCCGGCCCGACCCCGACTGCGCCGGGTGCCCGAATGCGAGCAGCGCCGTCAGCAGGCAGGCGAGCGCACCGGCGACGAAGAAACTCGGCGGCCGCGGCTGCGCCAGACGCCAGATCAGCGGCACCCCGCCCAGGGTCAGACCAACGAACAGGCTGTACATCACCCAGCGTTGCTGGACGACCAGCGTCTTCACGGGTCCGGCCAGCAGCAGGATGACAAGCGCGGCCCCCGCGGCGACCGTCCCGAGCAGGATCAAACCGGCTCGCTGCCAGCGGCCCGCGGTGAGTCCGGCGAGCGCCTCGATCACGTCGGGATATACGCCGCTGACCAGCAGCATGGTCCCGCCGCTCAACCCCGGCACCAGATTGGCCGCGCCCATCAACGTCCCGCCGACCGCGGCCCGCAACAGGCGTATCGCGCGTGCTCCCATCATGCGGATGCTTCTCTCGTCGTCCGTGGCGCGGGACCGGCTCGGCCTGCGCGCCACGGTTCTTCCGCTCCCCCGGCTACCCGCCTGCGCGCCGGGCCGCGGCACCGCGCCCCGCGGGCTTGGCGTCCTTCTGGAGTTTGTATTCCATGCTGTCCACGAGCGCCTGCCAACTCGCCTCGATCACGTTGTGCGACACGCCGACCGTACCCCAGCGGTCGGTCGCGTCGCCGGATTCGATGAGCACGCGAACCGTGGCCGCGGTGCCCTGCGTGCCGCCCAGCACGCGCACCTTGTAGTCGTGCAGCACGACGGATTCGAGTTGCGGGTAGAACTTGGTCAACGCCTTGCGGAGCGCCTGGTCCAGCGCGTGCACCGGCCCTTCGCCGCGCGCCGCGGTGTGCTCCACCTGGCCGTTGGGGCCCTCGACCATGATGGTCGCTTCGGAGAACGGCGGCTCCCGTTCGGTGCGCTTTTCGTCGATGACCCGAAAGCCGATCAGCCGGAAGTGGCGGACCCGACCGTTCAGGGCCTTGCGCATCAGGAGCTCGAACGACGCCTCGGCCCCCTCGTACTGAAAACCGGCGTTCTCCAGCCGTTTGACCTCGGCGAGGATGGCCTTGACCGCGGGGTCGCCGCCGTCCATCGACAGCCCGAACTGGCGCGCCTTGTAGAGCACGTTGCTGCGCCCGGACAGGTCGGACACGAGCACACGCTGCGTGTTGCCGATCAGTTCGGGGTCGATGTGTTCGTAGGTCTCGCTGTTCTTGCGCACCGCGGCCACGTGCAGGCCGCCCTTGTGCGCGAACGCGCTGGCGCCGACGTACGCCTGGCGTTTGTTGGGCTCGACGTTGGCGAGCTCGTACACCAGCCGCGACAGCCGCGGCAACTGTTTCAGACGCCGCGCGGTCACGCAGCGGTACCCCTGCTTGATCTGGAGGTTGGGGATGACCGAGCACAGGTTGGCGTTGCCGCAGCGTTCGCCGAAGCCGTTGATGGTCCCCTGCACCTGCAGCGCGCCGGCGGCCACGCCGGCCAGCGAATTGGCGACCGCCAATTCGCAGTCGTTGTGGCAGTGGATGCCCAGCGTGGCGTGGACCGCCTCACCGGCCGCGCGCGTGCCGGCGTCGATGTCCGCCGGCAGACTGCCGCCGCGCGTGTCGCACAGGACGAGCACGTCCGCGCCGGCTTCGGCCGCCACGCGCAGACACGCGACGGCATAGTCCGGATTCGCCTTGTATCCGTCGAAGAAATGTTCGGCGTCGAACATGACCTCGTCCACGCGCGCCTTCAGGTAGCGGATGGAGTCGCCGATCACCTCCAGGTTGGCTTTCCTGGAGATGCGCAGGTCGTCGCGCACGTGCAGGTCCCACGTCTTGCCGACGATGGTGACGACGGGCGTGTCGGCTTCGAGCAGCAGGCGCAGGTTGAAGTCGTCGGCCGCGGCCACGTTGGCCCGCCGCGTGGAGCCGAACGCCGCGACCCGTGCGCGCTTGAGCCGCAGTTGCTTCACGGCGTGGAAGAACTCCTCGTCGCGCGGGTTGGAGCCCGGCCAGCCGCCTTCGATGTAGGCGATGCCGAAGGCGTCGAGTTCTTCGGCCACGCGCAGCTTGTCGTCGAGGGTGAGCGCCACGTCCTCGGACTGGCAGCCGTCGCGCAGTGTGGTGTCGTACAGACTGATTTTCTTCATGGCGGATTCCAGCCGCGGTCAGCGCGGCGTGATGAACGCGTCGTGCAGGACGCGGACGGCCAGCTCGGCGTATTTGGCGTCGATCACGATCGAGATCTTGATTTCCGAGGTCGAGATCATCTGGATGTTGATGCCTTCCGCGGCCAGCACTTCGAACGTGCGCGCCGCCACCCCGGCGTGGCTCCGCATGCCCAGCCCCACGATGGACACCTTGGCGACCTCGGCGTCGTACACGACCGCGCCGGCGCCGACCTCGCCGGCCGCGCTCCTGACCCGTTCGAGTGCGCGCGGCAGGTCGCCGCGCGGTACCGTGAACGTCACGTCGGTCTTTTCGCCCGCGCTCGCGTTCTGGAGGATCATGTCCACCACGATGTCGTCGCGTGCAATCGGCGAGAACAGCTTGGCTGCCAAGCCGGGCCGGTCGGGCACGCGCTGTAGGGTGATCTTTGCCTGATCCAGGTCGGACGTCACGCCCGACACGACCACGTCTTCCATGCCTTCGTCCTCCTGCACCACCCACGTCCCGTCGCCGTCCGCGAAGCTGGACCGGACGTGGACGGGCACTGCGTAGCGCTTGGCGAATTCGACCGATCTGATCTGGAGCACCTTGGCGCCCAGGCTGGCGAGTTCCAGCATCTCGTCGTAGGCGATGCGGTCGAGTTTGTGGGCGTGGGGGCAGATGCGCGGGTCGGCGCTATAGACCCCGTCGACGTCGGTGTACACCTCGCACACGTCCGCCCGGAGCGCCGCGGCGACCGCGACCGCGGTCGTGTCCGACCCGCCGCGGCCCAGCGTCGTGACGTTCCTCTGTTCGTCCACGCCCTGAAACCCCGCCACGACGGCGACGGAGCCGTTATTCAGCGTCTCCGTCAGCCGTTCGGTCTGCACCGCCCGGATGCGCGCCCGACCGTGGGCGGCGTCAGTCTCGATACCCACTTGGTGACCGAGCAGGGAGACGGCCGGACACCCGACTTCTTCGAGCGCCAGGGCCAGCAGCGCAATCGACACCTGTTCGCCGGTCGCAACTAGCACGTCGCTCTCGCGCGGGTCGGGCCGTGCGGAGATCTCTCCGGCCAGCGCCAACAGGCGGTTGGTTTCGCCGCTCATGGCCGACAGCACGACCGCCACTTCGTGGCCCGCGGCGCGCGTGGCGGCCACCCGTTCGGCCACCTTCTTGATCCGCTCGATGGAGCCGACCGACGTGCCGCCGTATTTCTGCACGATCAACATGGAAGGACGTTCACTTTCGTTTTATTGAGAGAAGGGCCTACGAAATGAGCCCGCGCCTGTTTCGATACCTTTCGACCTGATTCGACCTTTCGATCCTTCGACAAGCTCAGGGTCCAGCCCGTTGAGCTTGTCGAAACGGGCACCGGCTCAGTGTCGGTCGTTCCCCTTCGCTTCCAGTCGAGGTCGGCGGCGCTCATCCTTCCGGCTCGGCGAACAGGCCGGCGAGCAGCCGTTCGTACGTTTCGCCGTGCGGCACGAGGGTCAAGCGGCGCCGGTCGCCGGGCTCGGAGGCCAACGTAATCGACAGATGTTCTTCCACCACTCCGTCGGCGAGAGAGTCGAACCACTCGATCACGGTCACGCCCCGACCGAACAGATAGTCGGCGTATCCCAACTCCTCCACGTCCGCTCCGGCCAGCCGATACAGGTCGAGATGGAAGAGCGGAAGCCTTCCCGTATAGTGCTCGGCCACCAGAGTAAAGGTCGGGCTGGTCACGCGCTCGGGCGGAACGCCGAGACCCGCGGCGATGCCCTGAACCAGACACGTCTTGCCCGCGCCCAAGTCTCCGCACAGACCCACGACCGCACCCGGGCCGAGTCGTGCCCCGAGTCGCCGGCCGAACGCATGCGTCTCGTCAGCCGATGACGTCGCAATACTCCGCTGCATGTGAAGCGTTCTGCCCGGCCTCGGCCAAGCCGCGCAGCGTTTCGGGCAGCCCGTCGATCACGTCCCGTGCCAGCAGACCCGCCTCGCCCCGCGTTCGCGCCCACGTGTCCGCGGCCGCACCGTGCAGGAACGTGCCGAGGCGGCAGGCGTCGTACGGCGGATAGCCCTGCGCCAGCAACCCGCCGATGACGCCCGACAGCACGTCGCCCATCCCGCCGCTGGCCATGCCCGGATTGCCGGTCGGGTTGATGCAGATGCGCCCGTCCGGGTCGGCAACGAGGCTGCGGGCGCCCTTGAGCACGACGTAGCAGCCCGTCTGTTCCGCGAAACTTCGCGCCACGTCCATACGCCGCGCCTGTACGTCTGCGGTCGTGATACGGACGAGGCGCGCCATCTCGCCCGGATGGGGCGTCAGGACGACCGGGACACGCGCCGTTTTCAGGACTGCGGGATTGGAGGCGGCGCAGTTCAGCCCGTCGGCGTCGATCAACAGCGGGACGCGGCTGTGGGTCAACAGCCACTCGGCGATGCGTTTCGTCTCCGCGGACACCCCCACGCCCGGGCCGAATACGAGAGCGGTCTTCCCGTCCAGGGCGCGGCGCAGTTGCCGTTCGTCCAGTTTCAGGCTGCCGTCGGCGCGTTCGGGCTGCGCCGCGGTCATGGCTTCCAGCAGCACGGTCGAAAAGATCGGGATGAGGCTGCGCGGGCCGGCCAAAGTGACCAACCCGGTGCCGCAGCGCAGCGCAGCCGATGCGCTCAGCAGCGCCGCGCCGCTCTTCCCCCGTGCCCCCGCCAGTACGAGCAGGTGCCCGAAGTCGCCCTTGTGCGCCTCGGGCAGGCGGGCACGAACCAGCCGTCCGACTTCCGACCGCGTCAGCACTTCGGTTCCGGGGGCGACCGTCTCCAACGCCTCCCGCGGAATGCCGATATCGACGCAGACGAGCCTGCCGACGCTGGCCGCGCCCGGATACACGAGTTGTCCCAGTTTGGGATAACCGAACGTAGCCGTGACGGCCGCCCGCACCACCGGGCCCGGCGTCCGGCCGGTATCCGCGTCGAGTCCGGACGGGACGTCGACGGCCACGACCGGCGCGTCCGCGGCGTTCATCCGGTCGATCAGTGCGGCGTGGAGGCCGCCCACCGGCGCGTTGAGCCCGGTGCCCAGCAGGGCGTCCACGATCACCCCGGCACGCGCCAGTCGGCGTTGCACGGCCGGCAGATCGTCTTCCGCGGTCACTTCGCCGACGCGGCCCTTGAGGCGCGTAAACGCCTGGAGAGTCCGTTTGGCGTCGCCCTGCACGTCGCGTTTTCGCGCCGCGAGGACGACCTGACAGTCGATGCCCCGACGCTTCAGCACGCGGGCGATCACCAACCCGTCCCCGCCGTTGTTGCCCTTGCCGGCAACCACCACGGCACGGCCCGGCGGGCTGTTACCGAAAAAATCCAGCAACACCTGCGCCGCGCCCATACCCGCGCGTTCCATCAACACGTGGCCGGGCGTGCCGTATTCTCGAATGGTCAGCCGGTCCAACTCGCGCATCTGCGCGGCGGAGACTACGTACATGACGGTGCGGTTACGCCGACTCGGACACGCCGTCCGGCAATCCGACGTGCTCGCGGACCGCGGCGGCGATTTCTTCGCCGTAGCCGCGAATGACACCCTCGTCCTCGCCCTCGACCATGATGCGCAGCAGGGGTTCGGTCCCGGAATAGCGCACGACGAGGCGACCGCCGGCACCCAGCTTGTCCCTGACCTGCCGCATGACGCGCGAGACCGGCTCTATGTGCTGCAGGTCGCGGCGTGCGCGGACGGGGACGTTGACCAGCACCTGCGGACAGGGACGGAAATGTCGTCTGAGGACCGACAGCGGCTGTCCGGTCCGGATCATGATCGCCAGAATGGACAGAAACGTGACCAGCCCGTCGCCCGTCGTGCTGACGTCCGAGAAGACGACGTGGCCGGACGGTTCTCCGCCCAGCGTGTACCCTCCGCGGCGCATGGCTTCGATCACGTAGCGGTCGCCCACGCGCGTGCGGACGAGTCTGCCGTCCAGACGGCGCAAGGCGGCGTCCAGACCGAGATTGCTCATCTCCGTGGCGACGACCGTCCGCTCGGGCAAACGGTCGGTTTCGATGCGGTCTCGGGCGGCGACCGCCAGGATGGCGTCTCCGTCGGCGACCGCGCCGGTCTCATCGACCAGAATGGCCCGGTCGGCGTCCCCATCCAGGCTGATACCGAGTTGGGCACCGTGTTCGCGGACCAGCCGCTGCACGTGGTGGGGGTGCAGCGCACCGCAGTCGTGGTTGATGTTCCGGCCGTCCGGTTCGACGCCGACCGCGACGACGTCCGCGCCCAGCTCGGCCAGGACGTCGGGGGCGACCTTGTAGGCCGCGCCGTTGGCGCAGTCGATGACGACCTTGATGCCTTCCAGCGTCAGTTCGCGCGGAAAAGCGTTCTTGACGAACACGTTGTAACGGCCCAGGGCATCGTCCACGCGCACCGCCTTGCCGATGCAGTCCGCGGGAAGCCGAGAGGGCGCGGGGGCCGTCCCGCGCACGAGGGCCGTGATGTCGTCCTCGACCGTGTCGGGCAGCTTCAAGCCCTTCTCGGAAAATATTTTGAGACCGTTGTCCTGAAACGAATTGTGCGAGGCCGAGATCACGACGCCGGCATCGGCCCGCAGACTGCGCGTCAGAAAGGCCACCCCGGGCGTGGGCATCGGCCCGACCAGCAGCACGTCCCCACCCATCGAGCAGACGCCCGAAGCCAGGGCCGTCTCCAGCATGTAGCCAGACAGCCGCGTGTCCTTGCCGATCACGATTTTGTGGTGTCCGGGACGTTTCGGGAAGACCTGCGTCAGAGCCCGCCCGACCTGCAACACCGTCTCCGACGTCATCGGCTCCTGATTCGCAATCCCGCGGATGCCGTCCGTGCCGAACAGGCGGGGGACCCGCTCGGTGTGCGTCATGGGAACGTCCTCAACTACGGAAATCCGAGCCCGCGCCGCACGGCTGTAGCGGGATGCTCCCTGTCGCGAGGGACCCGGACGGGACTGCGGGCTTGCGTGGAAAAACGGAGGAGCAGGGAGTGTGGACGGACCGGCAGCCGCGTTAGGCGCTCGTCGGCTCGGAATCGACGTCGATGTTGAACTGTTTGAGGATGCCGTCGATCTCGTCTCCGTCCAGGGCTTCTTTCTCCAGCAACACTTCGGCCATTTTGTGCAGCACTTCGATATGGGTCTGGAGCAGGGTCTTGGCGCGCTCGAACGCATCCTTGATGATGCTGCGGACCTCGGTGTCGATTTCGATGGCGGTCTTCTCCGAATAGTCCTTGGTCTGCGCGATGTCGCGGCCGAGGAAGACCTGATCTTCCTTTTTCCCGAACGTCATCGGCCCGAGGCGTTCGCTCATGCCCCATTCGCAGACCATGCGGCGGGCCAGGTCGGTCGCTTTTTCGAGGTCGTCGCCCGCGCCGGTGGTCGTGTGGCCGAGCACCAGTTCTTCCGCCACCCGGCCGCCGAACATGATGGCCAACCGTTTGAGAATGTAGTCTTTGGAAAAGGTGTGCCGGTCGTCGACGGGCAACTGCTGGGTAACGCCTAACGCCATGCCGCGCGGGATGATGGTGACCTTGTGAACCGGGTCCGTGCCGGGGGTCAGCCGGGCGACCAGCGCATGGCCGGCCTCGTGATAGGCCGTGTTGCGGCGTTCGGCGATGCTCAGGATCATGCTGCGCCGCTCCGCGCCCATCAGGACCTTGTCCTTGGACATCTCGAAGTCGGACATTTCGACTTTTTCTTTGTCGTTGCGCGCCGCGAGCAGCGCGGCCTCGTTGACCAGGTTCTCCAGGTCGGCACCCGACAATCCGGGCGTACCCCGCGCCAGCCGTGCGACGTCCACCTTTTCGTCCATGGGCACTTCACGGGTATGGACGCGCAAAATTTCCTCGCGGCCACGCACGTCGGGCGACGGAACTATGACCCGCCGGTCGAAGCGGCCGGGACGCAGCAGGGCCGGGTCCAGGACATCGGGCCGGTTGGTGGCCGCGATCAGGATCACGCCCTCGTTCGCCTCGAAGCCGTCCATCTCGACGAGCAGTTGGTTGAGCGTCTGTTCGCGTTCGTCGTGGCTGCCGCCCAGACCGGCGCCGCGGTGTCGGCCCACCGCGTCGATTTCGTCGATGAAGATGATACACGGCGCCTGCTTCTTGCCCTGGATGAAGAGGTCGCGCACCCGCGACGCGCCCACGCCGACGAACATCTCGACGAAATCGGAGCCGCTGATCGAAAAGAAGGGAACGCCGGCCTCGCCCGCGATCGCGCGCGCAAGCAGCGTCTTGCCGGTGCCGGGCGAACCGACCAGCAACACGCCTTTGGGAATCCGCCCGCCCAGACGGGTGAACTTCTTGGGGTCCTTGAGAAAGGCGATGATCTCTTCGAGCTCCTGCTTGGGCTCTTCCACGCCGGCCACGTCGTTGAAGGTGACTTTCTGCTGGTTTTCGTTCAGCATCCTGGCGCGGCTCTTGCCGAACGACATCGCCTTGCCGCCACCCATCTGCATCTGGCGCATGAAGAAGACCCACACGCCGATCAACAGCAACATCGGAAACCATTGGATCAGGACGGTGACGTACCACGGCTCGCTTTCGCGGGGGCGGGCGGCGACCCGGACGCTGTTTTCGCGCAGCGTGCGCATCAGATCCGGATCATCGCTGGGCACGAACGTCTTGAAGCGTTCGTCGTTGCGGAATTTTCCGCGGATGATTTGGCCTTGAATGAGGACTTCCGACACCTCGCCGTTGTTGACCGCGTCGAAGAAGTCGCTGAACACGACCTCCGGCTCCCGAAGATGCTGGCGGTTGAACAGGTTGAAGACCAGCAGGAGCATCAACCCCAGCACCAGCCACAAGGCGAGATTGGAAGAAACTCTGTTCACGATGTACCGCTCCCGGGTGTAAGGTCGTTCACGCTACCATAGTTGTCGGACGCTCGGCAACGGGTCCATGCGAGCCCGATAGACGCGGCGCGTGTCCGCAGTCACCAGCGCCGGACGACCGCGCACGCAGCCAGGCACCCATGCCAGTTCGCCGTTCAACTCGACCACCGGAAACCCGCGGCGTAGCGGGCGCGGCAACTTCGCATCGACGAACACGTCGTGGACTTTCTTGTGTCCCCGCATGCCGAGCGGTCGAATCCGGTCGCCCGTGCAGTAGTTGCGGACCACGAGCCCGTGCCGAGCGGCGGCACAGTCGAATAGCGCGGACCACGGATCGTCCGTCCTTGCTGCGACCGGACCGTCTCCCCAGACCAGCGGCGGCGACAGGCGCAGGTGCCAGCCGGCGCCGACGGTCCGGCCTTGGCCGGCGCCCAACAGATGGCGATATTCGCAGACCGCGGCGGGCGCGGCGTTCGACTCGAAGCGCAGCCGCCCGGCCTCACGGACGACCGTCAGCTTCCCCGGCAGTTGGAGGCGGCCCCGTCGCGTGCCGCGGCTCAACTCGCAGAGCCCCCGGATGTGGACGGCGGTCACATCATCAGCCGTTCGTTCGGCCCACTGTCGCAGGATACGCGCCCGCAGCCCCGCTGGCTCGTGCTCCAAGCCGGCCAACGCCAAACTCCCGTCCGGGCCGGTCAGCCGGATACGCGCCTGGGTAGCCAATTCCTCCAGCCAATCCTCCTCTTCCCGAATCGTTTCGGCCAACGACGCGAGATGCTGGCGAACCTGTGGAGAATACTCCCTTTCCAGTAAGGGCAAGAGCCGGTGGCGGATTCTGTTGCGCGCAAAGCCGACGTCGGTATTACTCGGATCGACGGCATACGTCAGTTGCCGATCTCGAAGGTACGTCTCGACATCTTGCCGCGTGCAGCCCAACATCGGCCGAATCAACCAGTCCTCGCGCTTCGGGGGGATGCCCGCCAAGCCGCGGCGCGCGCTCCCGCGCAGAATACGAAAGAGTACGGTTTCGGCCTGATCGTCCCGGGTATGCGCGGTGACGACGTAATCGAGCGGACAGCCTTGCCGACGGCGTGCGAAAAAAGCGTATCGCTCGTTCCGTGCCCACGCCTCGATACCGGTCCGCCGCTCCCGCGGACGCAAGCGTTGAACCCGCAGCGGCAGATCGAGGTTCCGGCACGTCTCGGCAACCAACGCCTGCTCCCGATCCGATTCGGGTCGCAGCCCATGATTGACGTGCAGCACGGTCAGCCGCCAATCCTGGAATGGCGCCAGCTTGGCGAGGGCGTGCAGCAGTGCCATCGAATCCGGACCGCCGGAGCACGCCACGCCCAGCCGTACTGCCGGCTGTCGTGGAAGCAGCTTCTGGATGCCGCCAAGAACTCTATGCTCGAACCTGAGCATGAGAGACACCAAGGTTCGATCCCGAGAATAGTAATCCTCGGGAACCTGTAAATGCAGGCGAACGTTTTTCGGGGAATGCCGGCTCGCCGCAGCCCTGTTGCGGAAATGGACGACCCGGCCGCTGGTTATACCGGTTCGCCACGGAGGCGGTTACTCGCCGCCGGATTTCTGCATGAGGACCATCGCAGCGGAGGCGAGCGTACATGCGACGGCTATGCCGGCGAGTATCTGGATGAAAATCGCCAGCGGATCGGCCTCGGCAAACAATGAGCCCATGCTCTCCCCCTTCAATTCCGGTGTCTGATGACATCCACGAGAAATGCCGTTGATGAGGCCGTCCAGGGCGGGCGAGACCGCCTAGCGGCGGGCGGACTTGAACCGCCGACCTAGGGATTATGAGACCCTCGCTCTAGCCACCTGAGCTACGCCGCCACAGGGGGTTAAACCGGGCGGTCTTCGGAAAGTCAAGATAGACGCGGGGCGTGTCTCGGTTTGAAATTTTCGGGCTGACTCAACGTTTGCAGGAGACCCTCGTCCTAATCCTCTCCCGGTGACCCTGAGCGTAAGATACCCCGAGCCCATCGAAGGGGAGAGAGGGAATAAAAACGGATTTAGAAAGGCAATGACGCATAGATTAAGTCTAAGGATATTCCCGTCCTTAAGTTCGTTGAGCCTGTCGAAACGAACCCCGATGTTCCCTCGGCCTTCGCGCCCTACACCCGGCCTTCTGACCCTTCAACAGAATTCGACCTTTCGACAAGCTCAGGGCGCCGCACGTTCAGGGTTCAGCCCGTTGAGCTTGGTCCCTGAAATCGTCGGAGGGTTTCGCAATAAGCGCGGGCTCCTCTTGGACGTAATTCCCAATAGAAAGCTACGGTCCCAGGTTCACCGCGCAGCGGACACTTCAGCCGGTCGAAGTCGGTAGCGGCCAGCGAATGCTCACGTCGATCTTCTCGACGGAACGGCTCCCGTGGCGAATCTGAAACAATGTTCTTTCGGTCAAGTCCAGGCACGACAGCTTCCCGCCGTACACCAAACCGGTGTCGATACCGATCTTGAAGGGCAGGTCGAAATCGACTTCCCGGAAAGGAGTGTGTCCGTAAATGACGGTGTACGACAGGTCGTGCGGATGGGCGAAAAAGTCTTCCCGTATCCACAACAGATCCTCCGGGGTCTGGGCCGCGAGATCGACGCCCGGTCTGATACCCGCATGGACGCCCAAGAAATCTTCCCGGACGAAGTGGTCCGCGGCGTCCGAACCGTCCGGCCCTGCGGCGAACTGTCCGCGTCTCGCCGGGAGGTGAATCGGGAGGCACGACTCCAAAGCGAGAAAAAATTCCCGGTGCGCCGCGGAAAGCCAGTCCTCGACCGGTCGGGGTGTGGAGGAAAGGTCGCAGCCGTAGCTGGACAGCGTCTGCCGCCCTCCGTTCTTCAGAAAGGCGTCACCGTACAACCCGCCGTAGCCCAGGAAACCAAGGAACATGTCCTCATGATTCCCCTTCAGGAACGTACAGCGGCAGACTGACGCGGCGCGCAACCCGATCAGCAACGCCACGACGGCTCGGGCGTCTGGCCCGCGGTCGATGTAGTCGCCCAGGCAGATCAAGTGGTCGTCGGGTCGTAACGTCAGCGCAGAGAGCATGCAGGCCAGTTCGGTCGGACAGGCGTGGATGTCGCCGATCACGAGAACGCGACCGTCGTTCCCCGGACCGGTGACGGGAGGCAGGCTGGAAGACGTCATACCGGGATGTCCGTATCCGTCGATGATTCGAGGTGCGCGCCGAACGTCTCGGCCAGGGCATCGACCGCGGCACGCTCGACCGCGGCGAAACTGAGTCTTGGGACACACCGACCGTTTTCCACGCGCTCCCGTTCGAGACTCGTCACCACGTCCCCACTCAGTCCGCACGGGAGGATATCGGCGAACGGTCGCAGATCGAGATCGACGTTGAGTGCGAAGCCGTGCAACGAGACTCGACGCCGGACCGCGACCCCGACCGCCCCGACCTTCCGTTTTCCTACCCAGGCGCCGGGATATCCGGTCCGGGAAGTGGCACGTACGCCGAAGGCTCGACACGTCCGCTGCATGACGGTTTCCAGACGGGCGACGAAGCGCCGCACTCCGTATCGCTGCAACAACGTCGAAAACAGCGGATAGACGACCAACTGCCCGGGTGCGTGATAGGTCGCCCCTCCGCCGCGCTCGACGCAGACCACGTGCAACCCCTTGGCACGGAGTCGCGCCGCGGACGGTCTCACCTGCTCGTATGGCCGGCGGTAGCCGAGTGTCAGCACCGGCCGGTGTTGGGTCAGCAGTACGACGTTCGCGCGTTCGGCCACGCAGCGCGCGTGCCAACATCGCTGCACCGCCAACGCGGCGCCGTAGTCGGTCAGTCCCAGCCGGATGCACCGGATGTGCGGCTTCCCGAAGGGAGGCCGGGTCGTCGGTCTTACAGTGGTATGCGTTCGGCGTGCGTGCATGGCGTGGACGTTCGGGTTGACCGGCGGTTTTCCGGCTGGTAGCGCACCGGCCATGCCGACCCTCGCTCCGCTGTTTCGGAACACGTTGTTCGCCGTCGGCCTCGTCTTGCTCGCGTGCGGTGCCGGCAACGCCATCGTCGCACAAACCAAGCTGAACGAATACCGCCCGGCACTCGACCAGGCCCGGGCAGAGACCGAACGTACGTCTGCCAGTGCGAGCAGGCCGCGGCACGTGGCGAGTGACGCCTGGAGCCGGCGGGCGATCGCGCAAGCCAAGCTCGATTTCTATTCCGTGCTCCATACCGTCGGCTGGCTGATGCTGGGCACCGGCCTCGTCTGCACGCTCATTGCCGCGCACCGGCATCGTTACCAACGGCTACGCGCGGCGTCGCTTTCGGCTCGTTGAATTGCTACGTGCGGCCTTTCGCCGAGAGGCGGCGAGGGTTGACAAGGGCGCCCGAAACGGACTGGAACTCATGTCACGGAAAAGTGACTTTTCGCCCACTTCCCCCGTTGACACGCGTACCCTGCTCTACTAGTGTCCCCGTGCCGTTTCAGGGTGAGGATTCTCCGGTGACTCGACATATTTCCGACGTATTGGACCGCGCGCTGGCCGGCACCGTCCTGTCTGCCGACGACGGCTATCGGCTCCTCGACTGCGACGTGCGCGACGTCCCCGCCCTGTTGAATGCAGCCGGCCGCCTCCGCGACACCCACAAAGGCCGCACCGTCACCTATTCCCGCAAAGTCTTCCTTCCCGTAACCAATCTGTGCCGCGACCGCTGCTCCTACTGCACGTTCCGCAAGGACCCACGCGACCCGGACGCCTGGACCATGAGTCCGGACGAAATCGAAAGCTGGGTGGAACGCGCGCGGCGCCAGGGCTGCAAAGAGGCGCTGATGTGCCTGGGCGACCGGCCCGAGGCCGCGTTCAGCGCCTACCGGGACACCTTGGCCCGCTTCGGGCACCACACGACCGTGGACTACGTGCACCGCGCCTGCGAGATCGCCCTGCGCCACGGCATCCTTCCCCACACCAACGCCGGCGTGATGACCGCTGACGAGATGCGGCGCCTCAAGGACGTGAACGTCAGCCTCGGCCTGATGCTCGAAAACGTCAGCCCGCGACTGTGCGAACGCGGCATGGCCCACTTCTCGGCCCCGGACAAGCGACCCGAGGTGCGTGTGC
Organism: uncultured Binatia bacterium (SeqCode); assembly: GCA_965200125.1. Lineage (GTDB taxonomy): Bacteria > Desulfobacterota > Binatia > Bin18 > Bin18 > Bin18. The sequence goes on from OZ241332.1 coordinate 1,667,897, forward strand.
AGATGATTCGGGAGGCGGGCGAACTCGCGATTCCGTTCACCACCGGCATCCTGATCGGCATCGGCGAAACGCGCCGGGAGGTCGTCGACAGCCTGATCGTCATCCGCGCCCTGCACCAGGAATACGGCCACATCCAGGAAGTCATCGTGCAGAATTTTCGCGCCAAGCCCAACACGCGCATGGCGGACGCGGACGAACCGGACGGCGACGAAATGGCCCGCACCGTGGCCGTGGCGCGGTTGCTGCTGGGCGGAGACATGAACCTCCAGGCGCCACCCAACCTCAGCCCGGACGGGCATCGGATGCTCCTGCGCGCCGGCATCAACGACTGGGGCGGCATCTCGCCCGTGTCGATCGATTACGTGAACCCCGAGGCGGCGTGGCCACACATCGCCCTGCTGGCCGAGACCTGCGCCGAAGAAGGTTTCACGTTGCGGGAACGGCTGGCGATCTACGAAGAATACATCGACCGGTCGGACTTCCTGCTGCCCGCGCTGCGCCCGCGCACCCGGGAACTCCAGGCCGAGGTGCTGGCCTGAGCCCGCGGCCGCCCGCCGAAAACGTTTCATCATCCCACGACCCGCTGGCGTCCGAGCGACCGGACGACAACAAGGAGACCTTGCCGTGGCACACGATCCCATTCCCGGCTTGTTGGAGCACGTCGACCCGGAGGTCGGCCGCATTCTGCACGACGCGCTGGACGGCGGCGAGGTTTCGTGGCAGGCGGGGCTGCGCCTGTGTCGGACCGACGGCCTCGACTTGCACGCCGTCTGTCTGGTGGCCGACGAAATGCGCCGCCGCCAAGTCGGCGACGTCGTGACGTATGTGGTCAACCGCAACGTCAATTTCACCAACGTGTGCATCAAACACTGCACCTTCTGCGCATTCAGCCGCGAGTACCGCGAGGAAGAAGGCTACTTCCTGCCCGAGGAAGAGATCGTCCGGCGCGCCGGGGAAGCGGTGGACATGGGCGCTACCGAAGTCTGCATGCAGGCCGGGCTGCCGCCCAAGATGAAAGGCAGCCTGTACGTGGACCTGACGCGGACGGTCAAGAAGGCGTTTCCCGACCTGCACGTCCACGCTTTCTCGCCCGAGGAAGTCTTGTACGGGTCGGTCCGTTCGGGCGCCTCGATTCCGGAGTATCTGCGCGAACTCAAGGACGCCGGCCTCGACACGCTGCCCGGCACGTCCGCGGAAATCCTGGACCAGGACATCCGTGACGTAATCGCCCCGGGCCGGATCACGACCAAGCAGTGGATCGAAGTCATCACCTCCGCCCACGACCTCGGCATTCCGACGACATCCACGATCATGTACGGCCACATCGAGACGCCGGAGCACTGGGTCAAACACATGAATCTGCTGCGCGACATTCAGAAAGAGACCCACGGGTTCACCGAATTCGTGCCGCTGTCCCTCATCCACCAGGAGGCGCCCATGTATCAGCGCAAACTGGTCGATGGCGTGCGCGAGGGCGCGACCGGGGCCGAAGTCATCAAGATGCACGCCGTGGCGCGGCTGATGCTCGGCCCCACGTTCCGCAACATCCAGTCGTCGTGGGTCAAAGAAGGGCCCAAGCTGTCCCAGTACCTGCTGACCGTGGGCGCCAACGACCTGGGCGGCACGCTCATCAACGAGAGCATTTCCACCTCCGCCGGCGCCCAGTACGGCCAACTCGTGCCCCCCAAGGAATTGCGCCGCTTAGTCCGCGACATCGGTCGGACGCCGGCCGAGCGGTTCACGACGTACAAGCTGCGCACGGTGTTCGACGGGACGGACGAAAAACTGAGTCCGCTGGACATGATCGAAAATCCCGACGAACGGTTCGGGTCGTACCGCAAGCTGGCCGCCTCGGACGCGTTCCGGTACGTGCACCCCTTCGAGCGCGACAAGCAGGCCGCGGCGCATTGAGTCCGGCTCCGCCGGCGTCTCCGCAAACACCGTCGGTGGACGGGCCGTGCCGACTCCCTTCCGCATCACAGCTTTGGCAGGCGGCGTGGGCGCCGCGCGATTCCTGCGCGGCGTCGTGCGTGTCGTGCCGCCCGCGGACCTGACCGTCATCGTCAATACGGGCGACGACGAAGAATTCTTCGGCCTGTCCGTCTCGCCCGATCTGGACACCGTCACCTATACGCTGGCCGGCGCGGTCGATGCCGAAAAAGGCTGGGGGCTGCCGGACGAGACGCATCGCTGTCTGGACGCGCTGGAACGCTACTTCCCCGAGACGTGGTTCGGCCTGGGCGACGCCGACTTGGCGACCCACCTGTTTCGGACCGAACGGCTGCGCCGCGGGGAGCCGCTCAGCCGGGTCACGGCAGAAATCGTCCGCCGCTGGAACGTCGCCGCGCGCGTGCTGCCCATGAGCGACGACCGCGTGCGGACCGTCGTCACGACCGAGGACGGGGTGCTGCCGTTTCAGGAATACTTCGTCAAGCGGCGCGCGGAAGGGCGGGTTTCCGCGGTGACCTTTCGCCACGTCGAGACGGCGCGGCCCGCGCCGGGCGTGTGCGAGGCCATTGCCGCGGCCGACCTGATCGTCCTGCCGCCCAGCAATCCGATCGTCAGCATCGGCCCGATTCTGGCCCTCCCCGGCGTCCGCGAGACCCTGCGTCGAGCCGCGGCGCCCGTGGCCGCCGTCAGTCCGCTGATCGCCGGGAAACCCGTCAAGGGACCGGCCGACCGGATGCTGGCCGGTTTGGGCATCGAAGTCTCGGCCGCGGGCATCGCCGATTCGTACGACGACTTCGTGGACACCTTCGTGCTGGACCGGCGGGACGTTGAAAGTGAATCCGCTGGTGCCGCTGCCGTGCGCAAGCGGATAGAGGCGATGGGGATGGACGTTCTCGTTACCGAGACCCTCATGCGCGATATGGACACGTCCGTGGCTCTGGCGCGCACCGTCATCCGGCATCCGCACCGCAAACGCACCCGGCGCGGCTGAGGACGGACGCGAGGATTTCCCATGAACACGATTGCCATCATCCCCGTTCCCGGCGTACCGCAGATCCAGCCCGGCGACGACCTGCCGGCGCTGCTGCTGGCCGCGATCGACGTGGCCAAGGTCGGCCTCAAGGACGGCGACATCCTGGTGCTGTGCCAGAAGATCGTATCGAAAGCCGAGGGCGCCGTGGTCGACCTGGGGACCGTCACGCCGTCGGCCTTCGCCCGGCAGGTCGCCGACATGTGGGACAAGGACCCGCGCATGGTCGAGGTCGTGCTGACCGAGAGCAGCCGCATCGTGCGCATGAAGAACGGCGTCGTCATCACCGAGAGCAAACACGGCTGGGTGTGCGCCAACTCCGGGGTGGACGCCTCCAACACGCTGGCCGACGACGTGGTCATTCTCCTACCGAAGGACCCGGACGCCTCCGCCCGTCGGTTGCGGCTGGCCATAGAGCGGGAACGGGGCACCTCCATCGGCGTCATCATTACCGACACGTTCGGCCGGCCGTGGCGCGACGGCCTGGTCGAATTCGCGTTGGGCGTATCCGGACTCGACCCACTCGACGACCAGCGCGGCGAAGAAGATCTGCAAGGCCGCGAGTTGCACCACACGGTCATCGCCGTGGCCGACGAACTGGCCGCGGCCGCGGGCCTGCTCATGGAAAAGAGCGCGGCCATGCCGGCCGTGATCGTGCGCGGCTATCGCTACACCCCCGCGGACGTAGGCAGCGAGTCGCTCAAGCGGCCCGCGGACGCCGACCTGTTCCGGTAGGCAGCGCAGCCCCTCCTTCCTGAGATTCGGACCCTCTCCCCCGGATCAAGTCCAGGGCAGGCTCCAGCCCCCTCCCGGAGGGAGAGGGGATTCGGAAGGAAAAACCCCTTCTCCCTCGAGAGGGGGTCCTCGGACGTCGCCTCCGCCCCTGAATTTCAGCCGAACCCTTCCCCGCTCCCGCCGGTTTTGGCGTCCGCCGCCCGCGTGTGATAGGGAACGGCCTCCGACGCCCTTCGAGCGTTTCGTCAAGCACTGCCGGGCCGCGCCGGCCGGGGAGGCGCGTCGAGGAGGCTCACGAGGAGGAACGTATGCCGACCGAGCGCATCACCCTGACCCGCCACATTCTCATGCAGCAACAGCGCCATCCGGGCGCAACCGGCGAATTTTCCATCCTGCTGTCCCAGATTGCACTGGCCGCCAAACGCATCTCGCGACGGCTGCGCGTGGCCGGGCTGACCGATGCGCTCGGCACGACCGGCGACGTCAACGTCCAGGGTGAGGTCGTCCAGAAGCTGGACGAAATCTCGAACGAGGCGTTTCTCGAATCCTTTGCCGACGGCCAACTCGTCTCCGAGATGGTCTCCGAAGAAATGGCACAGCCCGAACGGATCGTCGGCAACGCCGACAAGGGCAAATACATCGTGTTCGTGGACCCGCTGGACGGCTCATCGAACATCGACGTGGACGTGACGATCGGGTCGATCTTCTCGGTGCACCGGCGGCCCGCCGGCCGCGGCGAGGCGTTCACCAAGTCGCTGCGCCTGCCGGGCCGGGAGCAGGTCGCGGCCGGCTATGCGTTGTACGGCCCGAACACGATGCTGATCTACACCGCGGGGAGCGGCACGCACGGCTTCACCCTCGACCCCGGTATCGGCGACTTCTTCCTCTCCCACGAAGACATCCGCATCCCGGAGCGCGGCACGACCTACAGCATCAACGAGGGACGGCGCAACGCGTGGTTCCCGGAAACGCGCGGCTATATCGACGCCCTCCAGCAACAGGACAAGGCCAGCGGCCGGCCTTACTCCGCGCGCTACGTTGGCTCGCTCGTCGCCGACTTCCACCGCACCCTGCTGAAAGGCGGCATCTTTCTGTATCCGGCCGACCCCAAGAACACGCGCGGCAAGCTCCGGCTGATGTACGAAGCCGCGCCCATGGCCATGGTCATCGAACAGGCCGGCGGACGTGCTAGCACCGGCACACAGCCGATCCGCGACGTCGTGCCCTCGGCCCTGCACGAACGCACGCCGCTCCTGATCGGCAGCAAGCTGGACGTAGAAGAAGCCGAATCGTTCTACCAAACGGGCACGCGAACCGGATGAAACCACGGGCCGGTTCGAGTTTCAGTGTGTGATTCTCCCTCGGCCCAACCCTCCGCCCTTCGACCTTTCGGCAGGCTCGAGGCACCGCAAGCTCAGGGACCACCGGGAGAGGCGAGAGCCCGCCCCGGACTTGATCCGGGAGAGGAGGCTCGAACCCGCACCATTCCATCCGCCCGGAAGTCCCAAAACGAGACACGACCTTCCTGGGAACGCGGCCGTCTCGCCCGCATCCTTCTGGAGTGCACCGGCCTGGAGGTCTCAAATAGAGACTCGACTGCCGCCCTTGGACGCGACCGCGGATGTATGGTTAGCTACGCACACACGCGACACACGGCGAGGAGGTGCCACCATGACGGAACGGGTCAAGGAAATCCTGAGCTGGTACGAGGGCGACAATCCGGGGACGCGCACGAATCTCGCGCGGCTGCTTGATCACGGGCGGTTGGCCGGGACCGGCAAGCTGGTCATCCTGCCGGTCGATCAGGGGTTCGAGCACGGCCCGGCGCGCAGCTTCGCCCCCAACCCGGCCGGCTACGACCCGGACTACCATTTCCAACTCGCCATCGACACGGGCTGCAACGCGTACGCCGCGCCGCTCGGCTTCCTGGAAGCGGGCGCCGACCGTTTTCTGGACCGCGTGCCGCTGATTCTGAAACTCAACAACCATGATGTGCTGCACGACGAAAAAGACCCGCTCTCCGCGGTGACCAGCGGCGTGGACGACGCCCTGCGGCTCGGCTGCGTCGCGGTCGGCTTCACGATCTACCCCGGCTCGTCCGCGGCACAGACCATGTACGGGCAACTCCGCGAAATTGCTCACGAGGCCAAGGCCAGGGGGCTGGCAGTCGTCGTATGGTCCTATCCGCGCGGCTCGGACCTGAGCAAGGCGGGCGAGACCGCCATCGACGTCGTGGCGTACGCGGCACAGATCGCGGCGCAGATGGGCGCCCACGTCATCAAGGTCAAACTGCCGAGCAACCACGTCGAATTGGGCGAAGCGCAGAAGGCGTACCAGAAGCATCACGTACCCATCGTCACACCGGCCGAGCGCGTCCGACACGTCGTACAGAGCGCCTTCGACGCCAAGCGGATCGTCATCTTCTCGGGCGGCGCGGCCAAAGGCGACGAGGAGTTCTTCGACGAGGTGCGCGCTATCCGTGACGGTGGCGGCTTCGGCTCCATCATCGGGCGCAACTCGTTCCAGCGTGTGAAGGAAGACGCCCACGCCTTTCTCGACACGGTCATGGGCATCTACGAAGGCTCGATCCCGTAACCCTCGAGCGTACATTTCCCTCCCCTCTCCCCTGGTGGGAGACGGGGAAGGTGAAGATCCTTCCGAGGGTGACCAGTGTCGATCATGAGGGGCGCCAGTTGGTTCCTGTTTGCACGTTAGCCGTCCCATTAAAGAGACCCCTACCGTGCGTCCGTATAAAACGCCTTGAGCGTACTTGGCAGAACACCCACGCAATGGGCCAGCCGTAACCCCCACATCAGGACGATCGTTCGGATCACCCCGTGCCGCTGCCAACGGCGGGCGGAAGTGCAGACGCGGGGCCGCAGACAAGCGAGCCGGCCGCGGCGCTTCAGCCGCCGGCTGAATTCCACGTCCTCCATCAGATCCCAGTCCGGGAAACCGTCAAGGGCGGCGAACGTCTCCGCACGCACGAAGATTCCCTGATCGCCGGTCGCGATCCGCGTCCAGCGCGAGCGGACGTTCATCAGCGTTTCGATCATCCGAAAGGCCCCGCCCGCGGCGTCCAGCCGCACGTCGAACCGGCCGCCGACCACCGCGGGGTCGGCCAAGCTCTCGGCGATCAGTCGCGCGAATCTGGCGGGCGGCCGGCTGTCCGCGTGGAGAAACAGCAGGGCTTGACCGCCTGCGATGCGCGCGCCGGCGTTCATCTGCCGGGCCCGCCCGCGCGGGGCGCAGATCACCCGGTCGGCGACGGCGCGGGCCAACTTACGAGTCCCGTCCCGGCTGCCGCCGTCGGTCACGATGATTTCGCAGTCGTCGGCCTGCCGCACGGCAGCGAGCGTCCGCGCGATGACGTCCGCCTCGTCGAGAGTCGGCACGATGACGCTGACACGCATGAGCGTGGAATCACCCGCCGACGCGGAGAAAGGCGAGCGTGAGTTGCCGCTTGAGACGCGCCTGATCCGCGGCGTCCACCCCCGTACAAGTCACGCGTAGCAACGTCCGCGGGCGCGCATGGGCGCCGCCGAACGGACCCGGTTCGGAACCCAACGGCTGCACGCGCACATCGACCGATCCCGCCCCGAGCGTGGTCCGGTATTGCCAGGGTGTCGAACCGGCGTCCGGGCCGCTGACGGCGTCTTCGCGGGTGTACGCATACTCGTGCTGCCGGAACAGCGCCTCCAAGCACGGCACGACTTCGTCCGGGGCGAAGGCCAGATTCCATTCCAGCGTCCATTCCCCCACGGTTTCGCTCACTATGCCCTCCTTCATCGGCCCACCCGCGATCCGGCCCCATTTCGCCCGGCTCATCTTGCGTACCGGAAGACGGTCCACAGAATTTTCGTTCCGGCCAGCAGCGTGCCTTTGAGCGTCCCGCTGACCTTGGACCGACCGATACGCGGACGATAGCCCACCGGCACCTCGGTGATCCGCAGCCCGCGGCGTACTGCCTTGATCTGCATTTCCACGGTCCAGCCGTAGGTCTCGTCACGCATGTCGAGCGCCAACAGTTTGTCGAACCGGATGGCGCGGAACGGCCCCAGGTCGGTGTACCGAAATCCGTACAACAGCCGGATCAAGCCGGTCGCCAGCGCGTTGCCGAACCGCGCGTGCCCGAGCAGCGCACCCGCTTCGGCGCGTTGGGGCCGCGAGCCGATCACCATGTCGTAGCCCCCGTCCAGAATCGGCTGCACGACCGCGGGCAGATCGCCGGGATAATCGCTGTAGTCCCCGTCCAGAAAGACGACCACGTCGGGAGGCTGCGCCTTCAGGTGGGCGATGCCTGCCAGACAGGCACGACCGTAGCCCCGCCGCGGCTCGCTGACGACCGTGGCGCCGCAGTCGCGGGCGACGTGCGACGTGCCGTCGGAGGAGCCGTTGTCCACCACCACGACCTCGGCCAGCATGGCTGCGGGAAGGTCGGCCAGCACGCGGGGGAGCGAGACGGCTTCGTCGAGCGCGGGAATCACCACCGCGATGCGGTGCCGGTCGTCGCGCATGGCTCACGCCAGCAGATCGAACCGGACGCGAACCGGCGTGCCGTCTGGCGGCAGGCGTTCTGCGTCCGCTCGGAACCGGACGGTGCGGGCCACGTAGTCGGCGATACTCACGGAGCGGTTGCTGACCTTACCGCTCGGGCAACTGTAGGCGCACAGCAGACAGCCGGGCCGTCCCCCGGCCGGCAGCCGATTCCACCAACGGTCGCGGTTCCCGCCGAACGTCCAGACCGCGGGCACCGCGGCGGGCTGGACGGCTTGGAGTACCGCGGGCAGGGGTACGGTGTGCAGCCCCGGCCGGCCAACCTCTCGCCAGGAGAGAGAGATAGCCAACCGGCTGCCGCCGACCTTCCGGTGTGGGGCTGTGCTGTCTCGCCGGTGACGATGCGTCCACGTTTCAGGCGGTAGCCTATTGCCCGGTCGGGCGCCGATGGCGAGCAAGGCGTCGTGAAAGACTAGGTCGTCGACCGGCGTTTCGATCAGCGCGTTCGAAGCCCGTCCGTCCTGCCACGCCAGAACGTGGAACTGCGCCTCGCCTCCCGCGGCACGATTGAACCGGCCCGGATACATCACGCCATAGACGCTGACGTGGCGCGTGTCCGTAGAAACATGCAACGGAGCCGCGGGGCTGACCTCGAATCCCACCAGTGTAGGTAGCGATCCACCAACCTGCACCGACCCGATCCGGTCGGGACCGAACAGCACGTTCATCGCCGCCATGCCGACGGTCGCAAGGAGAACGGTGCGGAGGATCATGGGCGTCCCGTCCGGGCCACGGCGGAAGAGACGCCCGGGGCGAACGGCAACGGCCGGCCACGGTATCCCCGCCACGCCTCCCACACCAACAGCACGTAAAACGGAAGATATTCCACGCAGACGATCCAGCGGACGACTTCGGGCTGCCCACGATACAGAAAGAAGAAGCCAAGGTAGTACAGGCCCAACAGGCCGGACAAGCACAGCCACGATGCGCGTGGGAACAGACACACGAGCGGCATCACCCACACGTAATACCACGGATTGCCGACCGGGCTGAGCAGCAGCAGCGTCCCGATCACCAGAAAATATGCACGCGGCAGGGCGTCCGCGGATCCCTCTGCCCCCCTACGTAGTCCGATCAACAGCGCGGTCGCCACACCCAGGGCCGCTACGCCGTTCGCCAACCAACGTTCCGTCACGACATGCTGCACGACCGGAAACGCCAAGCTGTTGGTCAGCCATTCCTCCGCAAACGTGCCCGGCCCTTGCCACAGCGCGTCGCCCGCCGCGGCGAACGGAAGATACCCGCCCACGACGACCAGGCACGCCAGCGCCAACCCGCCTGCCGCGGACGGCGCCCCGTGTCGGCGCCACGTGTAGACCGTGCACAGCGGTACGAGAAGAACCGGAAAGAGCTTCGCCAGGGTGGCGAGCCCGAGTCCGGCGTGGGCCAGCAGGAATCGTCCATGAGACCCGCCCACACCGCCAGCATGACCAGCAGCATGGGCAGGACGTCGTAATGCGTGGAGTTGGCCGTTTCCTTGATGACGAGCGGTGACCAAGCGTAGATCACGACCCAGCCAACCGGACGTCGGAGGCGGCGCAACAGTCCGACCAGCGCGGCCACGATCCCGAGATCCAGCAACAGGAACTCGACCCGTAAGGCCGCCAGACTGCCCGGGGCCAGCATCGCGGCGAGGCCGAACGCAGCCTGGGCCGAGGGCGGGTACACCGTCGGCAGGTGGGGATGGTTCACGCGCGACAGGATGCGGGCGAATCCGTCATCCGCAACGGCGCGGTAGGCTTGGAGCGAACCCGTCTCGTCGGCTCCGGCATCGGCGACTTGCTGTGGACTGTAGCGGTACGGATTCAAGCCGCTCGCAACGACTTTGCCATCCCACAGGTAGCGGTAGAAATCGTCTTCCTGAATCGGCTCGGAATAGAGCAATATCCCCCGGAACAGCACCCCGAACACGACAATCGGCAACAGCGCGGTTGGCGTTGTCCGAGGTCGGGTGACACTCCACACTGCGACGCCGTACACGGCGAACGCCGCGGCGTAGAGCGACAGATAGGCGACGATCGGCCGGTCGGCGTGACCCGTGCCGTACACGAACGCGTGGCTCAGCCACGCCATGCCGACATAGACCGCGACCGACAGCAGGCCCGGAACGAGTACGTCAGGGAATCGACCCCACAGCGTCCGGTTGGGGGAGCAGAACACGGGACGGCGAACGGCCATGAGGGAGGAAAAGAGACGCGCCCGGGGTGACTCGAACACCCAACCTACGGGTTCGAAGCCCGGTGCTCTATCCGATTGAGCTACGGGCGCGCATGGCAGAAGCGGGGCACCGGCCTCGCCTTTTGCGCGTCGACCCTATGCAGCGGCCCGCTGACGCGCAAGGTCGGGCTCCCATCTCGGCTGCACGTTCAGCAAAGGCTATATCCCTCCGAAGCGGCGCATCATCAGGAGAATGTCGAGACGAACCCCTCCCCTTGCATTGCATTGGTGGGCGCGCCCCTGTGCGTCCCCCCACCGCAAAGAAGCGCCCGGCTGGTCACACGATCATCTATATTGCAGAAAAGAAAAACCGAGCCCGCGACCGCAAAGGACCTTACGTCACTGCACGCTCCAGGTCGTGCCCTCCGGCCCGTCTTTCAGCACGATACCCTGTCCTGCGAGCCGATCGCGGATTGCATCTGCGCGACCGAAGTCGCGCGCGGCCCGGGCCGCGGCGCGTTCGGCCACCATGGCCTCAATCTCCTCGGACGACAGGCCGCCGTCCGCCAGCCCGGACGTCTTCTGCGCATCGAGAAACGCCGCGGGCGTCTCTTCGAGCAGTCCGAGCACGGCGCCGACCGTGCCGAGTGTCCGCCGGAGACCTGCCGCGGCCCTGGCTCGTCCCGCATCCAGCGCGCGGTTCAGTTCGCGCACTCCGTCGAAGATCACGCCCAACGCGCGCGGAGTGTTGCAGTCGTCGTCCATGGCCTCCCGGAAGCGTGCGGCAAGCCCGTCGTCGCCCGGCCCATCCGGCTCGGGCAGCCCTCCCGCCGCGGCGTCCGCCCGGGCCAGGGTTTCGTACGCACGGGTCAGCGCCTTGTGCGCGTCCTCGAGCTTCTGCGTCGCAAAGTCGAGCGGCATCCGGTAGTGCGAGGAAAGCAGGACGAAGCGCAGGACCTCCGGCGTCGCCACGCGTTGCAGCGCCTCCCCGATCGTCAGGAAATTGCCCAACGACTTGGACATCTTCTCGCCCTCGACCGTGACCATGCCGTTGTGGAGCCAGGAGCGGGCCAGCGCGCAGCCGCGGGCGCCCTCGGACTGGGCGATCTCGTTTTCGTGGTGCGGAAAGATCAGGTCGGCCCCGCCGCCGTGGATGTCGAACGGCTGTCCCAGGTAGGTGCTACTCATGGCCGAGCACTCGATGTGCCAGCCCGGCCGGCCGCGGCCCCACGGGCTATCCCAGGCCGGCTCTCCGGGTTTGGCGGCTTTCCACAAGGCGAAGTCCATGGGGTGTCGCTTGCGCGGGTCCACCTCGATGCGCGCGCCGGCCGCCATGTCGTCCAGGCCGCGGTGGGCCAGCTTGCCGTACCCGGCGAAACGCTCGACCGCGTAGTACACGTCCCCGTCCACGGCGTAGGCCAACCCTTTGGCCTCCAATTCGCGGATGAGATCGAGCATGTCGGGGATGTGGTCGGTCGCGCGCGGCTGGTGCGTGGGCGGGAGGCAGCGGAGCGCCTGCATGTCGGCGTGGAAGTCGGCGATGCAGGCATCGGTCAGTTCCTGAGTGGACACGCCGCGCTCGGCCGCCCGCCGGATGATCTTGTCGTCCACGTCCGTGAAGTTGCGGACGAAGGTGACCTCGTGGCCGGCGAAGCGCAGATAGCGGAACAGCACGTCGAAGGCGACCAGCGCCCGCGCATGGCCGATGTGCGAGCGGTCATAAACCGTCACCCCGCAGACGTACAGCCCGACCCGGCCCGGCCGGAGCGGCACGAACGGCTCGGTCTTGCCGGACAACGTATTGTGCAGGCGCAACGCCATGCGGGTTCGCACCGCAGCGGGCTACAGTCGGCCGGCGACGAGTTGGTCCACCACGGACGGGTCGGCCAGTGTCGAGGTGTCTCCGAGCTGGTCGATGGCGCCCTCGCCGATCTTGCGCAGGATGCGGCGCATGATCTTGCCGCTGCGCGTCTTGGGCAGGCCGTCCGCGAATTGCACCTTGTCCGGGGTAGCGTGCGGGCCGATCTCGCGGCGCACCGTCCGGTTCAGTTCCGCGGCCAAGTCCGGCGTGGACTGCTGGCCGGTCTTGAGCGTCACGAACGCGTAGATGCCCTGCCCCTTCAGGTCGTGCGGCATGCCGACGACCGCGGCCTCGGCCACCGCGGGGTGTTTGCCCAGCGCGCCCTCGATCTCCGCGGTCCCCAGCCGGTGGCCGGACACGTTGATCACGTCGTCCACGCGGCCGGTGATCCAGTAATAGCCGTCCGCGTCGCGCCGGCAGCCGTCGCCCGTGAAATACTTGCCCGGATACATGGCGAAGTACGTCTGGACGAACCGGTCGTGGTCGCCATAGACCGTGCGCATGATGCCCGGCCACGGGAACTTGAGGCACAGGTTGCCGGCCGCGTCGTTGCCCTCGATCTCGTTGCCCTGGTCGTCCACCAGGCAGGGCTGCACGCCGAAGAACGGGCGCGTGGCCGAGCCGGGCTTGGTCTTCGTCGCTCCGGGCAGCGGCGTGAGCAGAATCCCGCCCGTCTCGGTCTGCCACCACGTATCGACGATCGGGCAACGCGCGCCGCCGATGACCTGATAGTACCAGTGCCATTCCGGGCTCTTGATCGGCTCGCCGACCGTGCCGAGGATGCGCAGGCTGGACAGGTCGTATTTGGCCGGCCAGTCGTCTCCCTCTTTCATCAGCGCACGCAGCGCGGTCGGCGCGGTATAGAAGATGTTGACTTGGTGCTGTTCCACGATCTGCCAGAAACGCCCGAAGTCCGGGTAATTCGGCACGCCCTCGAACATCATGGTCGTGGCGCGGTTCGCCAGCGGGCCATATACGATGTAGCTGTGGCCGGTCACCCAGCCGATGTCCGCCGTGCACCAATACACGTCCCCGGGCCGGTAGTCGAACACGTAGCGGTGGGTCAGCGAGGCATATACCAGATAGCCGCCGGTGGTGTGCAGGACGCCCTTGGGTTTACCGGTCGAGCCGGACGTGTACAGGATGAACAGTGGGTCTTCGGCGTCCATGCGTGCCGGTTCGCAGTCCGCTGGCTGGGTGGCGACCTGTTCGTGCCACCACACGTCGCGTCCGGCTTGCATGGCGACGTCATGGCCGGTGCGTCGCACCACCAGCACCTTTTCGATGGACGGGCAGTCGGCCAGCGCGGCGTCCGCGTTGGCCTTCATCGGAATGTCGTCCTTGGCCCCGCGCAGGCCGGTATCTTGCGTGACCAGCATCTTGCAGGTCGAATCCTGGATGCGGTCGCGCAGCGAGTCGGGCGAAAACGCCCCGAACACGACCGAGTGCACCGCACCGATGCGCGCACACGCCAGCATGGCGACCGGCAGTTCGGGCACCATCTGCATGTAGATGCAGACGCGGTCGCCCTGTTCCACGCCCAGCGCCCGCAGTGCGTTGGCACAGCGGCACACCTGTTCCAGCAACTCGGCGTAGGTGAAGGTCTTGTGTTCTTCCCGATTGTTCCCCTGCCAGATCAGCGCGGTTCGGTCGCCTTCGCCGGCCTGCACGTGGCGGTCCAGGCAGTTGTACGACACGTTCAGCTTGCCGCCCGCAAACCATTCGACGTTCGCGGTGTAGAAGTCCCACTCCAGCACGGTGTCCCACTTCTCGAACCAATCCACCTGCGCCTCGGCCTGCTCGGCCCAGAATCCTTCGGGATCGCGGATCGAGCGGTCGTACATGCGCAGATAAGTCTCTTCGTCGATCGCCGTCTGCCCCCGCACCGCGGCCGGCACGTCGTACACCGGGTCGGCCTGTTGCGCGTCTGCCATGCTGTCCTCCTGGATCCGCGGCAGGCCGTGCAGTTCGCCCCATCTGCTCGGATGCGAGCGGGAAGCGCCCACGGCCCGCGGCGCGCCTCTATTCTTTGATGCCGATGGCCTTGAGAAAGCGTTCCTGCACCACGCCGCAGGTCATGGCGTACAGCGTATCGCGGTCGGGCGATTGGGCCAGAAAGCCCAGCGGAATCTGGAACCCGCCCTTATCCTGGATGTTGCCCCCGCCGTAGTACGATTTCTTGTCCTCGTCCTGGCCGAACACCTTCTTCAGAAATGCGTCCGGGTTGATGGTATCGCTGCGGGTGCGCAGCGACCCGTCGATGACCTTGCCGTCCACAATGCCGAACACCAGCACCGTATCCGTGCCCGCGCGCTGCAGCAGGAATTCCGCGACTTGCGGAATGCCGTCGCGGTGCTCGCCGCGCACGAAACCCACGTCCGTGAACACGAACGCGTCGAACACCTGTTTGCGTTCGAGTGCCTTCTGGATCATGTCCATGACGATCGGCGGCAGGGACTTGCCCGAAATGGCCTTGAGCAGCGGCTGGTCCACGCACGGCCACAGATAGGCCGCGGCCTCGAACTCCATGCGGCTGGCCTCGACCAGCGCCATGGTGTCCGAGCGGATGCCGTGCATCAGCGCGGTCGCCAGCCGCACCTGATCCACCTCGCCCGGGTTGAGGCCGCCGGGATACTGCTCGCGCAGATACCCGCTGTAGATCGCGCACGTGGACGCGGCGTCCTCCCGGACGTCGACGAACTCGGCCGCTACGTCGCCCAGCCGCCGGTGGTGATCCACGAACGACAGAAACGTCTTGCCGGCCAGCTTGTCGGAGATGGGCGTCTCGGGGTTCTGGGTATCCACCAGCGCGTACGCCGAATAGGGCGAGAGGTCGAACCCGTCGTGGTAGAGTTGCAGATCGATTTCCAGACGTTTCACCAGCGCGCGGTTCTCGTGGTGGCTGACCTCGTGGAAGCACAGCAGCGTAGTTTCGATATCGAATTCCTCGGCCAGGAACTGATGCGCCAAGCCGGAAGCGATGTTATCGGGGTCGGGATAGCCGACCAGGATGAGCAGAATTTTCCGGCCCCGATGCCGGGCCAACACTTTCCGGAAGACGTTCCACCGGTTGGCGGATGATTCGGGCTCCTCACAAGGGTCGCTTTCGACGACGCGGAGCGCGGGTTCCCCGGATGCTTCGGCAGGTGTTGCCATAGTGTTTCCTCCACATATCGCGGACTACCGGTCGCGCGAACCATACTCTGCTGCGTAACCTGCTGACAAGTGCATGCTGCGGCTCTCCTCATGCCCGCTCCCTTGAGGCCACGGCAAGCATGTGGTAGGGCTGCTCCTGTTCAATACACCCGTTTTTCCAACGCAATTCCATTCCTTTGGCCGAGAGATTGTCCCACTCCAACCAGCCGCTCCAGACCCCCACTTTCGAGCCGGAGAGGAACCCGCGTGCTCACGTTCGTTCGTGCGTGTGGACGGCACACGTTGCGCCACCTGCGCGAAACGGGCCGCATGGGTATCTTCCTCGGCACCGCCCTGGGCGACGTCTTCATTCCGCCGCTGCAAGCCGGCCAACTCGCCCGGCGCATCTATTTCATCGGCAGCCGCTCGCTGCTGCTGATCGTGTTCACCGGTGCGTTCACCGGCATGGTCGTCGCCCTGCAAGGCTACATCGCGCTGCGCCGCTTCGGGGGCGAGGAAGCGCTGGGGCCGATGGTCGGCCTGAGCCTGATCCGCGAACTGGGACCGGTCCTGTCTGCGCTCATGATTACGGCGCGCGCCGGCTCCGCCCTGACCGCGGAGCTCGGCATCATGCGCATCACCGAACAGATCGACGCCCTGGAAGTCATGGCCCTCAACCCCATCCGCTACCTGGTCGTGCCGATCTTCCTGGCCGCGCTGATTACGTTTCCCCTCCTGAACGGCATCTTCGTGACCGTCGGCATCTACGGCGGCTACGTCGTGGGGGTCGAGTTGCTGGGCGGCAGTTCCGGGGCGTACTTCACGCAGATGAGCAGCGCCGCGGACTCCAACGACGTGTGGATGGGGCTGTACAAATCGTTGTCGTTCGGCGTGATCGTGGCGTGGGTCAGTTGTTTCAAGGGGTTCTATGCCGACCGCGGCGCCGAGGGGGTGAGCCAGGCGACGACGCAGGCGGTCGTGACGTGTGCGGTGCTGATCCTGGTCTGGGACTATTTCCTGGGCTCGATCTTGCTGTAGTGATGCGATGTTTCGGTCCCCTCTCCCTCCGGGAGAGGGCTAGAGCCTGCCCCCGAACTTGATCCGGGGGAGAGGGTCCGACTTCTGCCATAAGTAAGTCGCCGAATTCAGACTGACCCATGAGACCGGAGACCGCCGTGATTCGAATCGACAACCTGCACAAATCGTTCGGCAGCCAGGAGGTGCTGCGCGGCGTGCACCTCGAAATCCCCGACCAGGCGGTCTTCGCAGTGGTCGGAGGCAGCGGGGCGGGGAAAAGTTGTCTGCTCAAGCACGTGATCGGCCTGCTGCGCCCGGATGCGGGCCGCGTATGGGTGGATGACGTCGACGTTACCCGCCTGGGCCGGCGGGCGCTCAACCGCGTGCGGACCCGGTTCGGGATGCTGTTCCAGGGCGGCGCCCTGTTCGACTCCATGTCCGTGTACGACAACGTGGCCTTTCCCTTGCGCGAGAAGACCCGCAAGAGCGAGGCCGAAATCAAGGCCAAAGTCGAAGAACGGCTGTTTCAGGTCGGACTGGCGGGCGGGGGCGACAAGTTTCCGTCCGAACTGTCGGGCGGTATGCGGAAACGCGCCGCGCTGGCCCGCGCGCTGGTCTCGGACCCGGAAATTCTGCTGTTCGACGAGCCGACCACCGGCCTGGACCCGATCCGGGTGAACGCCATCCATCGGCTCATCCAGGATCTGCACGGCCTGTTGGGCTTCACCGCGGTGATCGTCAGCCACGAGATCCCCGCGGTCTTCTCTCTGGCGACCCATGTCGCTATGTTGCACAGTGGTGTAATCGTCGAGTCGGGATCGCCCGCGGACCTGCAAGCGTCGGACGACCCGGTCGTCCGTCAGTTCCTGAGCGGCGCCCTCGACGGCCCGATAGACGTACATTGAGACATCCTCCGACATCCGATGAGGCGAAATTCCATACACGACGGGCCGGGAACCGTTTCGGCAAGCTCAACGGAGCGGTTCCCGAGTTTGCGGTGGCTTGGGCCGGCCGATAAGGTCAAGAGCATGTGCCGTATCCAGGGGTGTCCTGCCCGCTGAATCGCGCGCCCTTTCCTTCCCATGAAATACGACGCGGAACTGCTGGTCGGAACGCTGCTGCTGGGCGTCGCCGGCCTGCTGGGCTATTTCTCGATCCAACTCGGACAGGTCGGTCTGGGCGCAGACCACTATCCGCTGTATGCGGACTTCACGACCGCAGGCGGCTTGCAGGACGGCGCGGTGATCGAACTGGCCGGGGTCGAGATCGGGCGCGTCGAGCGCGTGCGGCTGGCGGATTACAAGGCGCGCGTCACGCTCAAGATCGACGAGGCCGTCCGGCTCCACACCGATACGCAGGCCGCGATCAAGACCAAGGGGCTGATCGGCGAACGCTACGTGGAAATCACGCCCGGCCACGCCGCGGACACGCTCGCCCCGGGCGAGACTATTGACAACACCGAGGAGCCGGTCGACATTCAGGAACTGATCGGGGAATTCATTTTCGGGAACGTAGGCGCCGCGGGCAGCGAGCCGGCGGCATCCCGAACGACGGAGGGGCCGGGCGGGGATGTCTGGTCTCTGGGGCTCGAATAATTCCATAAAAACACACGAACCGCGGACGGAAGGGGAGAGGATGGTGGTGAAAAAACTGGTCTCGGTACTCTTGGTCTGCGGCCTCGTCCAATCCGGTCTCCCGACGAAAGCCGCTCTGGCCGCGGGACACACCGCGGCGGCTTCACCTCCGATCGCCGACCCGCTGGAGCCGTTCAACCAGGCGATGTTCCATTTCAACCTGACGCTCGACGAATACCTGCTACGACCGGCCGCCAGTGGCTATGCCGCGGTCGTGCCGACCGGGGCGCGGCAGGGCGTTGCCCGCTTCTTCCAGAATCTCAACGTCGCCCCGCGGGTCGGAAACAAGCTGCTGCAACTCGAACTCGCGGGCGCGGGGACCGAAGTGGCCCGCTTTCTGATCAACACCACCGCCGGCGGACTCGGTTTCTTCGACGTCGCGGACCGCTGGTTCGGGCTCGAAGCCGGCCATGCGGACTTCGGACAGACCCTGGCGAAATACGGCGTCGGATCGGGTCCGTACCTCGTGCTGCCGTTCTTCGGTCCGTCCACGGTGCGCGACGCCGTCGGCCTGGGCGTCGATGGCGCCATGCAGCCCATCAACTACCTGTTGCCGACCGTGCCCGAGCAGATCGCCGCACGCACCGGCTGGCTCGTCGGCGCGACCGTGAACGCGCGCGCGCTCAACCTCGAACTCTTCGAGAGCGTGGACCGCTTTTCGCTCGACCTGTACGGCGCCGTGCAGGACGGCTACCTCCAACGGCGCGAGCAGGTCATCCGGGACGCCGTGGACCGCTGACGCGCCGAACCATGACCCTCCGCCCGTTCGCCGCGATTCTCGGCGGCCCGGTCCTCGTCACGGCCATCCTGTCGGCGTCGGCCAGTGCCGCGGACTCGCCCCTGCACACCGTCCGCACGACGATCGACCGCATCGTGGCGGTCTTCGAGTCTCCGGAGTACCGCGGCCCGGACCGGCGCACGGCACGGATCGGGCGGGTCGGCGCTATCGTGCGGCCGCTGATCGACGAGCGCGAGGTCGCCCGCCGCACCCTGGGCGTGTATTGGCGCGACCGGACCGAGGCCCAACGCGCGGAGTTCACCGACATCTTCATGCGCCTGGTCGAGCAGTCGTACGGCGAGACGTTCGACCGGCAAGCCCGGAAATATCTGGATACGGTGCAATTCCTGTACGACAAGGAAACCATCGACGGGGACTTCGCCGAAGTCGCCACGCGCCTCTTCCTGCCGCCCCAGAACAAACATTTTGCGATCAACTACCGGTTCCACAAGGTCGGCGGGCAATGGCTGGTGTACGACGTGGTGGTCGAAAACGTGAGCATGGTCCGCAACTTTCGGACGCAGTTCTACCGCATCATCGGGAAAAGCTCGTATGACGACTTGGTGCGCCAACTTCGGGCCAAACTCGAGCGGCTCGCAACCACCCGGCCGGCATCCTGAGCGCGTGGCGAGCGGCGGCCCCTCCCCTCCGGCCGTACGCCCGCACGGTTGACTCCGGGGGGTTCGTCATGCCCGGTCTCGTGCCAGACGCCACCCGGCCCGTCATTTCCACGGCCGACTTCGACGCGGTGCTGTTCGACCTGGACGGTGTGGTTACCCAGACGGAAAAGCTGCACACCGTCGCCTGGAAGCAGCTGTTCGACGAGTTTCTGGACCGCTGGGCGGGCAAGACGGGCGCGACCTGTGCGCCGTTCGACGCCGAGTCCGACTACCTGGAATACGTGGACGGCAAGCAACGTTACGACGGGGTGCGCAGCTTTCTGGCGGCGCGCGGCATCACGTTGCGCGAGGGCGACCCGGACGACGACGAAACGCGAGAAACCGTTTGCGGGCTGGGCAACCGCAAGAACGCGGCTTTTCTGGACTGCCTGGGCGAGACCGGCGTGCAGGTCTTCGACTCGACCGTCGAACTCGTGCGGACGCTGCGAGACCGCGGGCTGAAGATCGCGATCGTCTCGTCCAGCAAGAACTGCCGGGTCGTGCTGGAACGGGCCGGCCTCGACCGCTTGTTCGACGTGCGCGTGGACGGGGTGGAAAGCGCGGCCCGCGCCCTGCCCGGCAAGCCCGCGCCCGACACCTATCTGGAAGCCGCGCGCAGGCTGGCCGTCGCGCCCGGCCGTGCGGTCGTGGTGGAGGACGCGAACTCGGGCGTTGAGGCCGGCCATCGCGGCGGGTTCGGCCTGGTGCTGGGCGTGGCCCGGCGGCGGAATCACGCCGCGCTGGTCGCCAACGGCGCCGACGCGGTGGTGACCGACCTGGCCGAAGTCAGCGTGAGCCCAGCGCCCGAGGTCTCGCGCGTGCGCAACGTCGTGAATCTCCCGTCGGCGCTGGATCGGTTCGACGCCATCGCCGGCCGCCTCGCCCGCGGTCGGGCGGCCGTCTTTCTGGATTATGACGGCACGTTGACACCCATCGTCAGCCGTCCGGAACTGGCCCGCCTGGCGGATGACGTGCGCGACACCGTGGCCACGCTCGCCGCCCGCTGTCCCGTGGCGCTCGTCAGCGGACGCGACCGGGCTGACCTGCAACGCATGGTCGGGCTGGAAGCGTGCCACTACGCCGGCAGCCACGGTTTCGACATCAGCGGCCCGGGCGGACTGGCGATGCAGCACGCCGACGGACTGAGGTTCCTGCCGACCCTGGATGCAATCGAAACGTCTCTGCGCGAGGCGCTCGCCGACGTTCCGGGCACGCTGGTGGAACGCAAGAAATTCACGCTCGCGGCCCATTTCCGCAACGTGGCGCCGGCCCGCGTCGCCGCGGTCGAAGCGCGGGTGGACGCGCTGCTGGCCGACCAGCCCACTTTCCGCAAGACGACGGGAAAGATGGTCTTCGAGATCCGACCGCGGCTCGACTGGCACAAGGGCAAGGCGGTGCTCTGGCTCCTCGATGCGTTGGGACTCGACGGCCCCGACGTGGTGCCGGTGTTCGTCGGCGACGACGCGACCGACGAAGATGCGTTCACGATGCTGGCCGGCCGTGCGGTGACGGTCGTCGTGGCGGACGCCCCGCGCCCGAGCGCCGCGGCCTACACGCTGCGCGATCCCGGGCAGGTCCATACGTTTCTGCGTCGCCTCGCCGAAATTTTCGACGGCTGACCAGCCATGTCCGACCGACCCGTGGTTGCCGGACGGACGGCGCAATCGTCCGGTCCCGTACCGTCCGACGGGCTCATCCGGTTCGACGACTACCTCCCTGCGCAAGAGGGCGTGCGCGAAGCGTTGTGCACGCTGGGCAACGGGTATTTCGCCACGCGCGGCGCTGCCGAAGAGGTCGTCGCGGACGGCGTGCACTATCCCGGTACGTATCTGGCGGGTGGCTATAACCGCCTCACGACCGAGATTGCCGGCCGTCGCATCGAAAACGACGACTTGGTGAATTTTCCGAACTGGCTGGGCCTCACCTTCCGGGCTGAGAGCACCGAGTGGTTCACGCCCGGCGCATACGACGTTCTGGAGTGGGCGCGGGAACTCGACCTCGCCCGCGGGCTGCTGACCCGCACGGTGCGCGTGCGCGACGCGCATGGACGAGAGACTCGACTCGTCTATCGGCGGCTGGTCAGCTTGGCTGACCGGCACGTGGCCGGCATCGCGCTGACGCTGACCCCGGAGAACTGGTCCGGGCAAATCGAATTCCGCACAACCCTCGACGGGCGGGTACGGAACGCGGGCGTCCCGCGCTATGCGCAACTCGCCAACCGGCACTTGGCCCCCGTGACGGACGAGACGTTCGGCCCGGACGGCGTGGCGATCATCGTCCGCACCACGCAATCCCGCCTGACGGTCGCGCTCGCGGCGCGGACGCGGATGTTCCGCGGGACCGACGTCGTTCCCGCGGACCCACGGACGCATCTCGACGCCGGCCACGTCGCCCAATATCTGTCGTGCAGGGTCGTGACCGGCGAAGCGATCGATCTGGAAAGAATCGTGGCGCTGGCGACCTCGCGCGATCGTGCTTCGCAGTCCGCCGCGGCACCGGCGGACGCGGAGACGGCCCCTCTCCGAGCGACCCTCTCCGAGACGCTCGAAGGCGCCGGGCGGTTCGACGGCCTGCTCGACGCCCACGCCGCGGCGTGGCGCCGCGTGTGGGATCGCTCGGACGTCACCGTCCGTGAGCAACCGCGGACCCAGCGGTTGCTGCGTTTCCACGCCTTCCATCTCTTGCAGACCGCGTCCGAGCATACGCGCACCCTGGACGTCAGCATTCCCGCGCGTGGCCTGCACGGCGAGGCGTACCGCGGGCACGTCTTCTGGGACGAGGTGTTCATCTTTCCGTTCTTCACGTTCCGGCAGCCCGCACTGACCCGGTCGCTGTTGGCGTACCGCTACCGGCGGCTGCCCGCGGCGCGTGCCGCAGCGCAACGCGCCGGCTACGCAGGCGCCATGTTTCCGTGGCAGAGCAGCAGCGACGGGCGCGAGGAGAGTCAGGTCGTCCATCTCAATCCGGCATCCGGGCGCTGGATTCCGGACCACAGCGCCCTGCAGCGGCACGTGAACGTCGCCATCGCCTACAACGTCTGGCAGTACTACCAAGCCAGTCTGGATGTGGAGTTCCTGGCCGGGTACGGCGCAGAACTCCTGCTGGACGTCGCGCGGTTCTGGTCCAGCGCGGCCTCCCTGAATCCGCAGCGGGGACGCTACGAAATCCACCGGGTGATGGGTCCCGACGAATACCACGAAGCCTATCCCGACGCGGACGAACCCGGACTGCGCAACAACGCCTACACCAACGTCATGGCCGTCTGGACACTGCTGCGGGCGCTCGACGTCCTCGCCCTGCTGCCCGCGGACCGCGCCCGCAGCCTGTGTGCCGCGCTCGACATCACCGCAGCCGAGCGCGCCCGCTGGGAGAACCTCACGCGCAAGATGTACGTCCCCACTCACCGCGACGACCGCGGCGGCGAGATCGTCAGCCAGTTCGAGGGGTTCGAGACCCTGCGTGCCTTCGACTGGGACGGCTACCGAAAAAAGTACGGCGACATCCACCGTCTCGACCGCATCCTGGAGGCCGAGCACGACAGTGCCGACCGGTACCAAGTCGCCAAACAGGCCGACGTGTTGATGCTGTTCTACCTGTTGCCCGTAGCCGAGGTGCAGGCATTGTTCGACCGCCTGGGCTGCCGTCTCGACGACGACGCGGTACGCCGGAACGTGGACTATTATTTCCGGCGTACCTCGCACGGCTCGACCCTGAGCCGCGTCGTGCACGCCTGGGTGCTGGCCCGGCTCGACCCGGAGCGTTCCTGGCGATTGTTCTGCGAGGCGTTGGAGAGCGACGTGAACGACGTTCAGGGCGGTACGACGGCCGAAGGGATTCACACCGGGGTGATGGCCGGGACGCTGGACCTCGTCCTGCGTTGCTACCTGGGCATGGAACCGCGCGGCGATACCGTCTGGTTCGCCCCCTGTCCGCCCCCGGCCCTACGTGCAGGCGTGAGGTTTCGAATGCAGTACCGCGGGAACTGGCTGTCGGTCGAAACGACGCCTGACCGTCTGCGGGTCGCGTGTGACGTCGGAGGGCCGCGACCCGCGCGTGTAGGTGTGGCCGGCCACGTCGTCGAGCTCGTCCCCGGCCGGACGCACGACTTCGCCCTGCCGGCCGCGTCCTGAACCGCCCCGGTCCGTCGTCCGATACCGTTTCGCCTCCGCGTCCGACCGACGGCAGCACTGCGAGGACATCCATGCGTGTCATGGCCGTCGTTTCGCCCGGACCGATAGAGCGCCACCCGCTCCGGCTCGTCGCACTCCCGACGCCCCAACCCGGCCGCGGACAGGTATTGGTCCGCGTCGAAGTGTGCGGGGTGTGCCGGACCGATCTGCATGTGGCCGAAGGCGACCTGCCCGCCCAGCGCAGTCCGATCGTTCCGGGCCACGAGGTCGTGGGGCGCGTCGTCGCCTGCGGCCCGGATGCCCAACAAGTACGGGAAGGCGACCGGGTCGGCGTGGCGTGGCTGCATGCCACGTGTGGACGGTGTCGGTTCTGCAACCGCGGGGACGAGAACCTGTGCCTCGCGCCCCGCTTCACCGGCTATCACGAACACGGCGGGTACGCCGAATACATGGTCGCGCCTGCCGCCTTCGTGTACGCGCTGCCGGAGGACGTCTCCGCGGTCGAAACGGCACCTTTTCTCTGTGCCGGCATCATCGGATACCGCGCCCTGCAACGCTGCGGGATCGAAGCCGGCGGCCGGCTGGGCCTGTACGGCTTCGGCGGCTCCGCCCACATCGTCCTGCAGATCGCCCGACACCGGAACTGTGAAGTGGCCGTCGTCACCCGCGGCGAGCGCCACCGCAACCTAGCCCGACAGATGGGCGCCACCTGGGTCGGCGGCCTGTCCGACCCGCTGCCCCACGCGCTCGACGCAGCCATCGTCTTCGCCCCCGCGGGCGACGTGGTGCCGCACGCGCTGGCCGCATTGGACCGAGGCGGCACCCTGGCCCTCGCCGGCGTATACATGACGGAGATTCCGCCGCTCGACTACGCGCGCACCCTCTTCTACGAACGCACCGTGTGCAGCGTCACGGCCAATACGCGCGCAGACGGCCGGGCGCTGCTCGATTTGGCGCGGCGTATCCCCTTGCACACCCGGACCGAGGAGTTCCCGCTGTCCGAGGTCACCGAGGCGCTGCGCCGCCTGAAAGCCGGGCGTATTTCCGGGGCCGCGGTGCTGCGCGTCTCCGACGGTCGGACGTGACCGCACGCCCTGCTTTCGCGCGGGATTTCTGGTACATCTGCGCTGTTACGACCGAAATGTTTGGGGGGAAGCCGCTGATAGCAGGCACACATACGGAGGGACGTCCATGAAGCTGACCGTTGTGGTCCATCAGGCAGAGGAAGGTGGGTATTGGGCGGAAGTGCCGGCTATTCCCGGATGTGCAACGCAGGGAGATACCTACGAAGCTCTGTTGAAAAACGTTTACGAAGCCGTTGAGGGCTGCCTGTCGATCGACGTGCCAGACGTTCCCGTCTCGGAGACGGACCGAGTCGTCGAAATTACACTGTGAAAACCATTACTGGAAAAAAGTTCTGTCAGCTTCTCGGTTCCCGGGGATGGCAGTTGAAACGGATCAGCGGCAGTCACCACATCTACACGAAGACAGGAGTCGCGGCATCTCTCTCGATTCCGGTTCATGGCGGCGCAATTCTGAAACGCGGTCTCCAGAAACACCTGATGAAAATCGCAGGAATCGACGATTCGGAACTGTAGGGGGCACTCAGCAGAACAGACGTGCGAGGAGCCTGTCAGCCGTTTCGACCTCACGTGCAAGGAGGAAGCGAAACCAGCGGCGCTCTGAATCGTACAGGTTCGCTTTGCGCTTCAGAGAAAAGCGACATTATCATCATGACCAAAGCGGTACTCTTCGACTTCGGCGGCACACTGTTCGATTATGCGACGACCGCCGCGGGCGAACGTGCGTGTCTGCTCGAATTGGCCCGACAGGCAGGGACCGGCGCGGACGCGGAGACCGTCCAGCGGGCTTACCGGGCCGCCCTCAAGGCGGTGTTCTACCGCTACCTGCCGCGGCCGTTCTATTTCCACCGCGACCTGTTCGAGGACGCCCTGCAAGAGACCGCGGCGCGGTTCGACACCCGGTTTACGGACGCACAGTTGGCCGATTACCGAGTGCGATTATGGGAACGGCGCGAACGGGAGTTTCGCCTGCGTCCCGGGGTGCGCGATACGCTGACCGCCTTGCGCGGGCGCGGCCTGCATGTCGGCATCGTGAGCAATGCGGACAACGACCACTTTGCGCATCTCATGCACCTCTCCGGTCTGGACGCCTGCGTGGACGCGGCGCTGACCAGCGAAGACGCCCGGTCGTGCAAGCCGGACCAAGCCATTTTCTCCCTGGCCCTGGACCGGGCGGGCTGCGCCCCGGACCAGACGTGGTTCGTGGGAGATTCGCTGCAACAGGACGTTGCCGGGGCCAACCGGGCCGGGATGCACGCGGCGTTGATCTGGTCGCAGCCGCACGTTCCGGCTCCCGACGCAGAGGACCAGCCGGAGCGCGTCATCCACGCCATTCCCGAACTGCTGGAGATCGTCCGACTGCCAATCCCGGCGACCCACCCCGACCGGCGGTGAAGCGGAAAACTCCCCATGCGCAAACTGACGATCGTCGCCGCGGTGCTGGCCGTCGTGATCGCGCTGGTCGCGTTTGCGTTGAGCAATCTGGATACGCTCATCGCCGACAACAAGGACCGGATTGTGGCGCAGGTCGTCGACACGCTGGGACGCGAGGTGGACATCGATGAAATCGGCGTGAGCCTGTGGCCGGGCATCGGGGTCCGCCTGAACGGGTTTCGAGTGGCCGACGACCCGACTTTTTCGTCCGAGGATTTCGTGCGCGCCGAGGCCGCCCGGCTGAACGTCGCGCTGTGGCCGCTGCTGTCCCGCGACGTCCGGGTCACCCGCTTCGTGCTCCAGAAGCCGGAGATTCGGATCATTCGGGACGCACACGGACGGTTCAACTTCGAGAGCCTGACCCCGACTCCGGCAGCCGAGGCGGCGGGCGAGGCAGACGCGCCGCCAGCCGAGGAACAGCCACAGGCCGGCCTGCCCCTCCTGGTCGCGTTGCTCGACATCGAGGACGGTGCGGTCCACTTCCAGGACCGGGCGGACGGCGCCGAACTCCGCGTCGGCCGGATCGAATTACGCGCGCGCGACGTGAGCTTCGACACGCCAGTCCACCTCAAACTCGAAGCCGCGCTGCTTTCGGACCGCCGGAACGTCTTCATCGACCTGCGGGCCGGTCCGCTCGGTGCCGACGTGGAAACGCTGGGTCCCGTTCCGCTCGACGGCAGCCTGGAACTGCGCGGACTCGACCCGGCCGGCCTGCTCCGCGCCCTGCCGAGCGTGGCGCGATCCCTCCCGCCCGCGCTCCTCCCGCTGTTGGACGAGACCGGATCCGTGAGCCTCAAAGCCGGAGTGTCCGGTCGCATGGACGGGCTCCGGCTTTCCGACGTGGACCTGCGGGCGGTCATCTTCGGGGCGGAGAGACCCAATCTGCGGCTCGCCGGCAGCCTGGGCCCGGTGGCGGTCGGGAGTGCCGACTCGCCGGAAGATACCGCGCTCGACGTGAATCTCGCGCTGAGGCCGGTCGCGGGCGAGCGGGTACTCGAACACGCCGCTCTGCACGAACTGGTGTCCCCGGACTTGACGGTGAGCGGCCCGATTTCCGCGGGACTGACGGCAACGGGAACGCTCGACGCGTTGGCGCTGACGGGCACGGTGGACGCGGCGGCGAGCGCGCTGCGGTTCGGCGATCTGGTCTCCAAGGCCGCGGACCAACCCTTGAAACTCTCCATGCGCGCGGAATGGACGCCCGCGGCGATAGACGTCCCGGAACTGCGGGTCGAGGCGAACCGGTTGCAGGTGAAGGCAGACGGCCGATTCGGCCTGGGCGCTGCGCCAGCGATGAGCATGCGCCTCCGCTCCGCGCAGATCGGGGAATCGTTGCTCGAAGCCGCGGTGCGCATCGAGCGCTTCGCACCACTGCAGGCGGAATACGAAATCACCGCGCCGCTGCTCCGCTTGGCCGACCTGCAAGACGACGCCGGCGCCACAGCTTTGGAGAGCGTGCAGGCGAGCGGCCGGATCCGGCGGCAGGACACCGGGTTCCGGCATACGGGCCGCCTCGAGGTCGAACGGGGAGCCGTTGCGGTTATGGAGTTCAGCGACTTCCGGCTTACCTCCTCGATCGCCGACCGAGTCGCGCGCCTCACCGACGTACAACTGCGGGCGTTCGGAGGCACCATGACGGGCCGCGGGCAGTACGCCTTCGACGCCGAGCCTCCGCGCTTTTCCGCGCAGACGCGCGTTACGGACGTGAAACTTTCCGAGTTCTTCGGCTCCGTCCTGGCGACCGCTCCGCAGAACATCGACGGGACGGCGACGGCCGACTTGCGG
The DNA here is from genome assembly GCA_965200125.1 of uncultured Binatia bacterium (SeqCode). GTDB lineage: Bacteria > Desulfobacterota > Binatia > Bin18 > Bin18 > Bin18. The sequence goes on from OZ241332.1 coordinate 1,695,841, forward strand.
ATCGAAGGCAGCGGGGCGGATTGGGAGGCGATCCGCCCCGGCTTGCGCGGGGAAGGTCGGCTGGGCGTGGCCGACGGCGCGGTGCGCGACGTCAACATCGCCGAAGGCGTGCTGTCCGGCCTGACCGGCATTCCGGGGCTGTCGCTGCGCATCCCGCAACGGCTCCGCAACCGCTATCCCGCGGTGTTCACGGCGCAGGATACCGCGTTCGACGAATTCGCCGCGCGCTTCCGCATCCTCGGCGGATCGCTGGAGGTCGAGCGGCTGCGCATCGCCGCGCGCGACTTTCTGGCCCAAGGCGCCGGTAGCATGGATTTCGACCAGAAGGTCGATCTGGACGCGTCGCTGACGCTCTCCAAAGATTTGTCCGCGGATCTGATCCACACGGTGAAGGAACTGCGCTACATCGCGGCCGGGGACGGACGCATCGAGATTCCGTTCGTCCTGACCGGCGTGGCCCCGAACCTGCGGCCGGCGCCGGACGCCGCACATATCGGCCGTCTCCTGCAGCGAGCCGCAACCGGGGTGTTGAAAGAAGAGGTTATGGACAAGCTCCTGCGACCGAAACAGCCCCGCGAATCCGACGAGGATGCCGATCGGAAGCCCGACCTCGGAGACCAACTCCTCCGTCAGGGGTTGGACGCGCTGTTCGGCCGCTGACGGGATCAGGGGTCCGTGGCCGGTCGCCAGAGACGCACGACCGCACCACTCGGTTGCCGTCATCCGACCCCCAGCCGGTCCGATCTTTCCCTGTCCCCCGGCAAAATGCTATGCCAGCCACATTCTGCCGCGTGGAGGGAGATGACGAATGTGGAAATCGCGTGTCCGAGCCAGCCTGTTGCCTTTACTCCTCGGCACCCTGCTCGTCGGGGTTGACCCGACGGCCCGCAACGCGGCCGCGGAAGACGCTATGGGCGCGCTCGAGGCGGCCTTTCAGGAACAGATCGCAGCGTTCAACAACGGCAACCTGGAAGCCGCGATTGCCGCGGCCCACCCCGACATCGTGCTGTACGGCATCTTTTCTCCATTCCCGGTTCAGGGAAAATCCGATTTCCAGAAATCCGTCCAAGCGTATTTCGGCCAGTACGAGGAAGCCGAACTGTCCCCGGTCACCCCGCAGTTCCGCATCGTGGGCACGACCGGCTTGGCGTGGGGCCATTACCAATTGGCCGCGGTGCCGCAGGGCGAGAAGCTGACCTACGCGCACGGGCGCTACCTGTTCGCCTACGCCAAGGTCGACGGAAAATGGCTCGTGCTGGGTATGGATTTCTCCCCGCTGGAATCGTACCGCTTCGCGCCCTGAGCCGGCGGGCGCGCGTCCGAGGCCGAGATGGCCGACCGTGAACCATCGCGAGCCGAGTTGGAGGCGGAACTCGCCGTCCTGCGGCAGCGGGTAGCCCGACTCGAAGCCGCGGCCGCGGAGCATCGCCATGCCGAGACGGCGCTGCGCGACACCGAGGCGCGGCAACGCATCATCAACGAGTCGGCCTTCGATTATGCGTTTTCGTTCCGCGTGGCCGCGGACGGCGCGTTCATTCTGGACTGGCTGACCGAAGGCTTCACCCGCATCACCGGCTACACGGCGCACACCCTGCTCGGCAAACCGAATCCGCTCCGCCGATACATCCATCCCGACGACTTGGCCCGGGTGACGCAGACGTTGCAGGCGCTGTCCCCGGAGCGGCCCACGGAGTACGAATTCCGCATCGTCACGCAGGACGGCAGCATCAAGTGGCTCCGCTCGCGTGCCCGGGCGCGCATCCGTGACGATGGGGCACCCGCGCACATCGACGGTGCGACCCAGGACATCACCGACCGCAAACATGTAGAAGAGGCGCTGCAGCAGAGCGAAGAACGCTTCACCCTGTTCCTCGACCACCTGCCCGGCATTGCGTTCATCAAAGACCTGGACGGCCGCTACCTGTACGCCAATCACGCCCTGGTCGAACGCTGGAAGATGTTGTTTCCAGACCGCGCCCTCACGTGGTTGGGACGCACCGACGACGACATTCTGCCCCCCGAAGACGCCGAGCGGGTGCGCGCCAGCGACCGGAGCGTCCTGGCGACCGGTCAAGGCCAACAGATGGTCGAACCCGTCCCCCATCCCGACGGGCCGCAGGAGTGGCTGGTGAGCAAATTCCCCATCGTCGATCCGTGGGGGGTGCCGATCATGCTGGGCGGAGTGGGCATCGACGTCACCAAACGGTCTTGATCCGTGCTGCGACGTTCCTCCGCAGCCATCGTGGAGAGCGGGCGTCGCCTTACGTGGCCGATTCCTTCTTCAACGCAGCCAGTTCCTGCTCCAGTTTCCGCACGCGGCGCAACAACGCCGGCAGTTTGGGCAGCGCCGCGGAAGTCCGCCGCCAGGACAGGACGTTCACCGCGGGATAGCCGCCGATCACGCTGTTCGCCGGCACGTCGTTGGGAATCCCGCTCTGGGCCACGACTCGGCTGTTCTCGCCGACGGTCAGATGCCCGGCCACCCCGACTTGGCCGCCGAGTTGCACGCGGTCGCCGAGCGTCGTGCTGCCGGCCAGCCCGACCTGGGCACACACGAACGCCGCGCGGCCCACGTCCGAGCCGTGGCCGATCTGGACCAAGTTGTCGATCTTGGCCGCGGTGCGGATGCGCGTGGTCCCCGTAGTCGCGCGATCGACGGTCGTGTTCGCGCCGATCTCGACCGCGTCCTGCAACTCGACCGTACCGGCCTGCGGCTTGGCCATGATCGACCCGTCCGGCAGCGGCACGTAGCCGAAGCCGTCGCCGCCCACGACCACCCCGCTCTGCAACACCACGCGGTTGCCGATCGCCACCCGCTCGCGCACGACCGCGCCGGCGTGGGCCGTGAAATGATCGCCGATCCGCACGTCGGGGTACACGACCACGTGGGCGAAGAGGCGCGCGTGCGCCCCGATCTCGACCCGGTCGCCGATCACCGCGTACGGCCCGACCGAGGCATGGGCGCCGATGCGGGCGGACTCCGCAATCACCGCGGTCGGATGAATGCCCTCCGGCGGGGCGTACGCCGGAGAGAACCACCCCAGCACGGTCGCAACGGCCAATTCGGGATTGTCCGTGCGCAGCGAGGGGAGCGAGACCGGCGGCGCGTCGGTCGGCAGAATGACCGCGGCCGCGCGCGTATTCGGAAGTTTGGCGAAGTATTTCTTGTTGCTCACGAAGGTGAGATCGTGCGGGCCGGCCTCGTCAACGGGTTGCAGACCGGAGACGTCGATGTCTCCATCTCCGTGGAGTTCGCAGTCCAGGCGTGTGGCGATGTCGGACAGTTTCATGGTCGCGGCTCCCGTCGTTCGCGGCTTCGGTTGGAGGGCGCGTTGCGCCAAAGTCGTAGCAGACGTCCCATCTTCCGCCTATGCGGCGACGCCGGCTACGGGATGACGGGCGGGCGTGGCGTGGTCGGTATTTCCTGGGTGGATTCGTCGGCGCAGTGATCCGGGGACCCTCTACCCGGTCCTTGAGCCTGTCGAAAGTCAGGGGGGAGGAAGAGAGTTGAGTGAGGATCCCCGCGGCGGTGAATCCGTCTGGAACATTGCCAATAGAGACCCTCCCCGCGGGTGTCTTGCTTGCGGCGCACGGGGCGCTGTGGTAGGCAGGCGCGCAATCTCACGCGGGAGCACCGCGTTCCGTCGGTGCACGAGCATCCCCCCCGCTCTCGGAACCCCGCCCCTAGAAAAGAAAGCGCGACATGTCAGGTACGGAGATTCTGCGGCTCGGACTCCCCAAAGGGAGTCTGGAGGCGACGACCATCGAACTGTTCCGCAAGTCGGGTTGGAAGGTGACGACCAGTTCGCGCAGCTATTTTCCCAGCATCGACGACCCGAACATGCGTTGCGCCCTGGTGCGCGCGCAGGAGATGGCCCGCTACGTCGAGTCCGGGACGCTGGACGCCGGCATTACCGGCAAAGACTGGATCATGGAAAACCACGCCGCCGTCGAACCGGTCATCGACCTGGTGTACTCCAAGGCCAGCTTCCAGCCGACCCGCTGGGTCCTCGCGGTTCCGCAGGATTCGGGGATTCGGGAACTGGCCGACCTGAACGGCAAGAAGATCGCCACCGAGCTCGTGCAGTACACGACGCGCTATTTCGCCGAACGCAACATCCGGGTGGACGTGGAATTCTCCTGGGGAGCGACCGAAGCCAAGGCAGCGGACGGCTTGGTGGACGCGATCGTCGAAGTCACCGAGTCGGGTTCGACCATCCGCGCCCACGGACTCAAGATCATCCACGAACTGTTCCGCTCCAACCCGCAACTCATCGCCAACAAGGACGCGCTCCGCGACGACCGGAAACGCGACAAGATCAACCAGATCGCCCTGCTGCTGAAGGGCGCGCTCAGTGCGGAAGCCAAAGTCGCCCTGAAGATGAACGTCCCCAAGCCGCAACTCGACCGCATCGTCAAGATGCTGCCCAGCCTGACCGCGCCGACCGTCTCACCCCTCTACGAATCCGAGTGGTTCGCGGTCGAAAGCGTCATCGACGAGGACGTGGTCCGCGAGCTGATCCCGCAACTCATCAAGAACGGCGCGGTCGGGGTGATCGAGTACCCGCTCAACAAGATCGTCTAGCGGGAACCGGCTGGTCTGTTCTTCTCCAGACGAGCACCGGACAGTGATACAGACAAAAAAGGGAGCCATACGGCCCCCTTTTTCTTTTCATGGTGCGGACAGTTCCGCGGTCAGGGCGCGGCTTCCTCGAGTTCGACACCGATCGTCGTCAGGAACGCCTCTTTCTCTTTCGTCGGCATGATGTAGATACCTTCCCAACCGCACACTTCTTCGCACAGCTTGCAGCCGACGCAGGTCTTCTCTTCGACTTCGACGCGACCCAGGTACTGCGGGCCGTTGTCGCCCGACGGCGTGATGCAGTCGAACGGGCAGACGTCGATGCACACCCCGCAGCCGTTGCAGTTGTCCTGGTGGACGACCGCGATGGGGCGGTCGACGCGCTTCAGCACCTTGGTCAGATTGCCGAAGGTGTCCAGAATGGCGTCGTCCGGACAGATGACGCCGCACGCGCCGCAATCAACGCACATGTTGGGTTCGATCAGATAGGCTTTCTTGGGGTCGCCGCTGATGGCCCTGGTCGGGCAACGCTGCTCGCAGGCGCTGCAGCCGGTACAGTTCTCGGCGATGATGGTGAACGGCATGCGCACAACTCCCTATTTCTGCATCTCTTTCAGGATTTCGTCACCGCGGCCTTCTTCGATCAACTGGTCGTTCTTGCGCGCTTCGCGGAAGGCCAACCACGTGAAATAGAAGATCAGGAACATCAGGCCGACGATAGGGATGTTGTCGGGCTTGAGGATGATTTCGAGGAATTGGTCCCAGCCGGTCTTGTGTATCATCGGGGGGAGAACTACCGACTCGGTTCGGGCTTGTCAACATCGCGGCGCCCGACGGACGCTCTTGCTACAGGCCGGGTTTCCGGTATAAGAAGGGCGACTTTTCCGGCGCTTCTTTCTTCGGCTCTTTCCTTCGACTCTTTCCTTGGACAAGGGGTACGCATCTCATGCTGCAATGGCTTCCCGAGGACGTCTCTCCGTACGGGGGGAGCATCGATTCGCTCTTCTATTTCATCTACTACATCACCGCGGCCGCCTTCATCCTGGTCACCGCGGCGATGATCGTCTTCCTGATTCAATACCGTTACAAAGCCGGCCGACGCGCCACCTATACGCACGGCAGTTCCAGCCTGGAACTGGTCTGGACCATCGTTCCCGCGCTGGTGTTCATCGGCCTGGGGCTGGCCAGCAAGACGACCTGGGAACAGGTCAAGCTCGACGTGCCGGAGACCGACATCGAAGTCCGGATCACCGGCAAACAATTCAACTGGGAAATTCTGTACCCCGGCCCGGACGGTGAATTCGAGACCGACGACGACTATCAGGTCGATAACGACATCCACGTGCCCGTCGGCAAGCCGGTGCGGGTCTTCCTCCACTCCAGGGACGTGATTCACAGCCTGTTTCTGCCCCACCTCCGCTTCAAACAGGATACCGTCCCCGGCCGGGAGATCGAGGCGTGGTTCCAGGCCGACAAACCCGGCGCGTACGAAATGCCGTGCGCCGAATTGTGCGGCTTCGGGCATTCGGGCATGAAGGGAATGTTGTACGTCGATACGCCCGAAGACTACGCCGCTTGGTACGCCGAGCGCTGGCCGAGCCCGACGGAGAACGGCGCGGCCACGGAACCCGACGCAGAGCAAGGCGTTTGAGACCCCCCTGCCCGCCCGACGCGACGACAGGAGAGCGATCATGAGCGAAGCCGGAGCCGCGGCGCACGATGCGCACGCCGAACACCACGAACTCGGATTCATCCGCACCTACGTCTTTTCGACCGACCACAAGATGATCGGCCGGCAGTTCATGCTCTCCAGCATCCTGATGCTCGTCATCGGCGGCCTGCTGGCGATGATGATCCGCTGGGAGCTGGCATGGCCGGAGACCGCGGTGCCGCTGACGAGCTGGATTCCCGAGCCGTTCATGTATCCGACCGACGACGAGACCGCCGCGGGCGCGGTGGATGCGCTGAGCGAGTTCGTCGATCCCTATCCGGGGGCCAGCTTCGCCAAATCGATCGGGCCGACCGCGGGCGCCCACATGGACCCGGCCTTCTACAACTCGGTGTTCACCATGCACGCCACGATCATGATCTTCTTCGTGGTGATGCCGTTCATGGTCGGCGGGTTCGGGAATTTCCTCATCCCGCTGATGATCGGCGCCGGCGACATGGCCTTTCCCGTGCTCAACATGCTGTCGTTCTGGACCGCGGTGCCGGCGGTCGTCATGATCGTCTGGAGCTTCTTCGTCGAAGGCGGCGCGGCCGCGGGCGGCTGGACCATGTATGCTACCTTGTCGGCCGACCCGCTGCTCAGCGGCGTCAACGCCGGCGCCAATCTGTGGATCATCAGCCTGCTCGTGCTCGGCGTGTCCTCGCTTATGGGCTCGATCAACTACATCACGACGGTCATCAACATGCGCGCCCCGGGCATGACGTGGTTCCGCATGCCGCTCGTCATCTGGTCGCTGTTCATCACCGCCATCCTGCTGCTGCTGGCGCTGCCGGTGCTGACCGCGGCGCTCGGTATGCTGCTGTTCGACCGCACGATGGGGACCAGCTTCTTCCTGCCGGGTGGCGGGGGCGAGCCGATTCTGTGGCAACATCTGTTCTGGTTCTTCGGCCACCCCGAGGTGTACATCCTGGTCCTGCCGGCCATGGGCGTCACGTCGGACATTCTGGCGACGTTCGCCCGCAAGCCCATCTTCGGCTACAAGGCGATGGCGTTCTCCATGATCGCGCTGGCCTTCCTGTCCTGGATCGTCTGGGGCCACCACATGTTCGTGAGCGGCATGAACCCGGTGCTGGGAACCGCGTTCATGCTGACGACGATGGTCATCGCGGTGCCGTCCGCGATCAAGACGTTCAACTGGCTGGGGACGCTGTGGGGCGGCAACATCCGGTTCACCAGCCCGATGCTGTTCGCGCTCGGCTTCGTGTCCAACTTCGTCATCGGCGGGCTGTCCGGCATCTACATGGCCTCCACGCCGGTGGACATCTTCATCCACGACACCTACTTCATCGTCGCCCACTTCCACTACGTGGTGGCGGGGATCATCTTCGGCATGTTCGCCGCACTCTACTACTGGTTCCCCAAAATCTTCGGGCGGATGATCAACGAACCCCTGGCCAAGCTGCACTTCGTGTTGACCTACGTCTTCTTCAACTGCGCGTTCTTCCCCATGCACTTCCTGGGCGTCGGCGGCCACATGCGGCGCATCTACAACCCGCTGCAGTACGAGTTCCTGCACGACCTGCAATGGTGGAACGTGTTCATCACCATGAGCGCGTTCTGCCTGGGGCTGTCGCAGATCGTCTTCTTCGTCAACTTCATCTGGAGCCTGGTCGCCGGCAAGAAGGCGGACGCGAATCCGTGGGAGGCCAATACGCTCGAATGGACGGTGCCGTCGCCGCCGGGACACGGCAACTTCGCGGCCACGCCGACGGTCTATCGCGGCCCGTACGAATACAGTTCGCCGCTGGTCACGGAAGACTGGCTCGCTCAGGACCGGAAGCTCGGACCCGAGGTCGTCAGCGCCTCGCACTAGACGTGCGCCGCGGCGGACGGTTCCCGCCGTCCCCGCGGCGCCGCGAACCCCCGCGCGGACGGCTGCCGGGATGCAGACCGACGACCCCATCCCCTCCGGTTCCGTTCCGGTCTGGCCCCACCGGCTGGCCGTGACGACCGCCGCGGCCACGCTGCCGCTCCTGTTTCTGGGTGGCTTGGTGACGAGTATGCAGGTGGGCATGGTCGTCCCCGACTGGCCGACCACGTTCGGCTACAACATGTTCCTGTATCCCTGGTCCAAGATGGTCGGCGGTATCTTCTACGAACACAGTCACCGGCTGCTGGGCGCCGGCGTCGGGATGCTGACGCTCGCCCTGGCCGCCACGTTGTGGGTGACGGAGTCGCGTCGCTGGCTGGCATGGCTCGGGGTCGCCGCGGTGGTCGCGGTGATCGTGCAGGGCGTATTGGGCGGGCTGCGGGTGGTGCTGATCGAACAGCGCATCGCCATCGTGCACGCCTGTCTGGCGCAGGCGTTTTTCGCCCTCGTAGCCAGCATCAGCCTGTTTACGGCCGCGGAGTGGCGGATCGAGCCTCGCCATGCCCCGCAGGCCGACGCGACGAAACTGCGGCACTTCGGGCTGCTGAACGTGGCGCTGATCTACGCCCAACTCGTGCTGGGCGCGGTCTTTCGCCACACGGGCGCCGGGCTCGGCCTGCACATCGCGGGCGCGATGGTCGTCTTCGTGACCGTCTTTCTGCTGGTCGATCACGCACAGGAGTATGCCCGGCAGTCCGACGGCCACGCCGCGGGGGCGCGCCTGCTGCGGTCGGCCCGCACGTTGCGCGGCTTGGTGTTGCTGCAAATCGGCCTCGGACTGGCCGCCTATGTCGTGAAATATCTGACAGCGGCCGGCCCGTTGAGCGCCGCGGCCGTGCTGCTGGCGACCGGCCACGTCATCGTCGGCGCCCTGCTGCTGGTGACCAGCCTGCGCTGCACGCTGCGCGCCTATCGCTTGTCCGGACGGGCGCACCCGGTCACGGAATCGTTCGCCGCGCCCGAGGTTCGCGCATGACGCCGCTCGCACAGACGCTCGGACTCGATACGTCCCGCCTCCGGCGGCGGACCGCTGCGTTCGTCGAACTCACCAAACCGCGGCTGGTCAGCATGATCCTGCTGACGACGACCGTCGGGTTCTATCTGGGGTCGTGGCCGACCGTGGACTACGGCCTGCTCCTGCACACGTTGCTGGGAACCGGCTTGGCCGGCGGCGGGACACTGGCGCTCAACCAGTTGATGGAGCGCCACGCCGACGCGCTGATGGAGCGCACCCGAACACGTCCACTGCCCGCGGGCCGCTTGCAGCCCGCGGACGCCCTGGTCTTCGGATCGCTGCTGACCGTGGCAGGCTTGGTGTACTTACTGCTAGTCGTCGATCCGCTGAGCGCCCTGGTCACGGCGGCGATCAGTGCGAGCTATCTCTTCGCCTACACGCCGCTCAAGCAGAAGACCACGCTGTGCAGCATTGCCGGCGCGGTGCCGGGCGCCCTACCGCCGGTCGTCGGCTGGACCGCGGCCAGCGGGACGTTGGGCATCGAAGCGGCCATTCTGTTCACGATCATGTTTCTCTGGCAAATGCCCCATTCGCTGGCGATTGCCTGGCTGTACCGCGAGGACTACGCCCGGGCCGGCTTTCGACTGCTGCCGGTGATCGAACCGGACGGGAAAAGTACCGGCCGCCAAGTCGTGACGCATTGTCTGGCGCTGCTGGCCGTCGGCCTGCTGCCGACGCTGGTAGGAATGGCCGGCACACGGTACTTCGTCATCGCCTTCGGGCTGGGCTGTCTGTTCCTGTGGTACGGCATGCGCTTGGCACGGACCCGCTCGCGGGAGTCCGCGCGCACCCTCATGTTCGCGTCGCTGGTGTACCTGCCGATCCTGTTGACCGCCATGGCTCTGGATAAGCTCCCCGGCAACGCTATGCACCCGACGTTCCCGGCGTCCGCCGTGCATGGAGATCACCGATCCGGTTGAACATCGGGGAAGCCGACTGTACGAAAGACGCCATGCCCCTCGTCAGACGGTCCGAACGCCAGGCGGAAAACCGCTCCCTCGGCCGCATCCTGGCCGTATTCATCGTCCTGTACATCCTCGCCACGGTGTGGTTCATCATCGTGGCGTAGCGCCGGGGGAATGGCCGCGGCGACAAGCAACGAGAGTTGACTCCCGGTGGCGGAAAAAGGCGGCACGAATGCCCTTGCACGCAGTCGGATCGGCACAGACAGGGCGGGCGGAAGCTCTCCGACCTGCCGACTTCGAGCCGGTCCCGGCCCGCGATACCTCGGAACCCCTCGTTGCCCTACCCGGTTTCGGCGGAGGCCCACCACCCGGTTCCCCCCGACCGCCGATCAGCAACGTGCGCATGGGAATGTTGATGCTGATCGGTGCGGAGACGATGTTCTTCGCCGGCCTCATCGGCGCCTACATCGTCTTCCGCTTCGGCAGCGTGACGTGGCCGTCGGGACACGTCTTCCTGCCCGTGGGCATCACCTGGGTGAACACCGGCGTGCTGCTGTCGAGTTGTTACACCATGTTCCGGGCGATGGGCCGCCTCAAGGCCGACCGGCAGGAGGCGTTCGTGCGCGGGCTCGCCGTCAGCGCGGCGCTGGGCACCCTCTTTCTTTGCGTGCAAGGCTACGAGTGGGTGAATCTCGTCCGCGACGGGCTGACCCTTTCGGCCGGCATGTACGGTGCCACGTTCTACACCCTGATCGGCTGCCACGGCCTCCACGTCCTGGTCGCGGTGTTGTGGCTGGGGGTCGTCGTATTCCAGGCTCGTCGCGGAAAATTCTCGTCCGACGCCCACGCCGGCGTCGAGGCATGCAGTATGTACTGGTATTACGTCGGCGCCCTGTGGGTCGTGCTCTTCCCGCTCGTGTATCTGAACTGACTCGACAAGATTGCCCTCGACCGGACGCACCTCCGCAATGGACACGTTCCCTACCCTGATGATCCGGCTCGGCGGCAAGCTCGCACTGTTTCCAGCCGCGGGCTTGGTACTGATGGGCGGCGAGGCTCTAGCGCAGGGCTGCGCGATGTGTCAGACTCTCTTTCCCAGCGCGAATGAACAAGTCGCCCAAGGAATGCTGCGGAGCGCGTTCTTTCTGATGAGCATGCCGTTCGTCGTGTTCGGTTCGATCGGCGGCTGGATCGCCTACCGATACTGGAAAACGCGGCCTTCCCGCCAATCCGATCACATCGTTCGCCCCCACGTTCCGACCGAGCCGGTCTCGAAGGAGGATCATCCGTGAGCGAAGCCGCTATCGAGTCGCCCGCCCACTTGGCAGTCAAGCAACCGGCAGAGTCGCCGGTCACGCCGGAGAGTTGGGGAAAACTGGGCATGTGGGTCTTTCTGGCCGGCGACGCCATGTCGTTCGGCGGATTGCTGGCCGGGTACGGCGCCATCCGCGCCAGCAGCCCGGACTGGCCCAACCCAATCGACGCGCTCGGCATCAACCTGACCGCGTTCATGACCTTTCTGTTGATCGTCAGCAGCTTCACGATGGTCAAAGCACTCTCCGCGGCCAAACACAGCGACCTGCCCAACTTCCGCAAATACCTGTTCTTGACCATCGGCGTCGGCACCATCTTCCTGGGACTGCAAGCCTACGAGTGGACCCATCTGACCGACATCGGCATGACCATGAGTGAGAACCCGTGGGGCGCGCCGCTGTTCGGCACGACGTTCTACATTCTGACCGGCTTTCACGGCTGCCACGTCTTCGGCGGCGTCGTATATCTGACCTGCGTGCTGTTCGCCGGCAGGCACGGCCGGTTCCTGGGCGATAACGCCAGCCCGGTCGAAATCGTCGGACTCTACTGGCACTTCGTCGATCTGGTCTGGATCCTGGTCTTCACGTTCGTCTATCTGCTGTAGATGGGAGACACGATGGCAAACGATCACGCCGAACCCAACTATCTCGCCATCATGGGAGCGCTGACCCTGCTCACCATCCTCGAGTTGATGGTGCCCCCCCTCGTCTCCGCCAAGCTGACCGCTGGCAGCCTGCTGGTCATCCTCGCCGTCGCCAAGGCGCTGCTCGTCGCCCTGTATTTCATGCACCTGCGGTTCGAGCGGACGACGCTGAGCGTCATCGCCCTGGTGCCGATGGCGATCTGCGTGTTTCTGATCGTCATGCTGCTCCCCGACCTGACCTCATCGGGCCGCACGTACACCCCGGTCGAGCCGGTCGCAATGAGCGAAACCGCAGGTCATTAGTCCGCCGCTCCTCTCTCCTCCTCCGTTCTTCCGTCCCGGCCGCGGTCGAAACGCCCGGCCGACGAAACCCTCCCCCGACCTTCGGAGATGCACAGTCGGACGATGGTCTTGACCCTGTCGGTCGGAACGTCCTAGGCTTCCGCTGTCTTGGGGTGAGATATGCGGTTTCTGGCGATTCCCATCGTCGTTCTGGCCATCCTCCTCTTTTTCCGAACGTCCGATCGCACCGCGGCGGAACGCGACGCATCGCCGGCGTTCCGCATGTCCGCCGAAAGCCTGTCGACCGCCTATTTCGACGCCCCTGTTGCCGCGGACCGGCGATACCGCGATCATCTCGTCCAGGTGACGGGCCACGTCGCCCGCGTCGAGCAGGACATGACCGGCCAACTCGCGATCATCTTGCAGGGCGGTCGATCCCTCCTCAACGGCATCGAGTGCCAAATCGCACAAGCCCAGCTCGACGAGGTGAAGGATCTGCGGTCCGGTCAACGGATCCTCGTCAAGGGCTACGCCGCGGGGAAGACGATTCACGTCCGCCTGAGCAGTTGTGCGCTCCTGCATGCGGATTCGCTGGATTTCCAGGAAACGGCGGCCGCCCCGCGGCGGCAATCGATGATGAGATCTTGATCGGAGACCGTTGCAAGAAGGAGAGCTTCCACATGACGAGAACGTCCCCGAACTATTTTCTCGTACTCGGCCTCTGGCTGGTGTTCGTCTTCGTCTCACCGACCGCAGGTGTCGCGCAGTCCCTGTTCTCCGTTCGTCCGGATTCTGCCGGGTCCTTGCTCGGCGGCGACACCGCCTTGGAAGACGGCACGTTCGGAGACACGGAGACCGCCCCGGACGTGACGGACGAAAGCCTGGAAATGCGGATGCGCTACCCCGAACTCTACGACAGCGGCCTGACGCCCGACCTCGAGCGCAGCGCCACACCAGAGGATGCCGAAGTCAGTGGGGACGAGACTCTGGAAACTCAGGCCCGTTACCCGGAAATCTACCTCGAGAATCGGCTGTACGACGAAGATGACCTGCTCTCGATCGACCGAGAGGAATAGTGTCTCCCCAGTTCGTCAGCTAACGGACCAGTCGATATTGTTCTCAAATTCCGGGTGTGATACTTCACCAGCCGTGCCCCCGTGGTGAAATGGATATCACACAGGTCTCCGGAACCTGGGGTCTGGGTTCGATTCCCGGCGGGGGTAAATCCTCTCACCTCTCGTTTCACCCCATCTGAAACGCAGTCGCCTCGGCAATGGCCATCCTCGTCACCGGAGGTGCCGGCTTCATCGGGTCGAACTTCGTTCTGGACTGGGTGCAGCAGTCCGACGAGCGTATCGTCAACCTCGATAAACTGACCTACGCCGGCAATCTGGAAAACCTGGTCGAACTTGACGGCGACGCGCGTCACCTGTTCGTGCACGGCGACATCAGCGACCCACAACTGCTCGGAACGCTGTTCGCGGAACATCGGCCGCGCGTGGTCATCAACTTTGCGGCCGAGTCCCACGTCGATCGTTCCATCCACGGGCCGGAAGACTTCGTCACCACGAACGTCGTCGGGACGTTTCGGTTACTGGAGGCGGCCCGCGACTATTGGAACGGTCTTCCGAAGCGTGAGCGGACGCGCTTTCGCTTCCTCCACGTTTCCACCGACGAGGTGTACGGTGCGCTCGCGCCGGACGACCCGGCGTTCACCGAAACGCACCGCTATCGGCCGAACAGTCCGTATAGCGCCAGCAAAGCTGCCGCGGATCACTTGGTGCACGCATACGTTGCCACCTACGGGCTCCCGGCGATAACGACCAACTGCTCGAACAATTACGGCCCGTACCAATTCCCGGAAAAGCTCATTCCGCTGGTCATACACAACGCCTTGGCAAGCGACCCCTTGCCCGTGTACGGCGACGGCCAACACGTGCGCGACTGGCTGTATGTACGAGACCATTGCCGTGCCCTCCGTCGGGTACTCGAGGCCGGGCGCTGTGGAGAGGTGTACAACATCGGTGGTCTGAACCAGAAAACCAATTTGGAACTCGTGTCCGACCTGTGCGACCTGCTCGACGAACTTCGCCCGAAAGCCGACGGCCGCTCGTATGCTTCTCAAATCACCTTCGTCAAAGACCGGCCGGGGCATGACCGGCGCTACGCTATCGACACCGCCAAAATAGAACGCGAACTCGCCTGGGCGCCGATCGAGACCTTTGCGAGCGGCCTACGCAAAACCGTGCAGTGGTACCTGGAACATCCCGCCTGGGTCGCCCACGTCACGAGCGGCGACTATCGCTGCTGGGTCCGCCAACATTACACATGAAGAACACATGAAGACGCTTCTATTCGGAGCCAATGGCCAAGTCGGCTGGGAACTGCGTCATTCCCTCACCTCTATCGGCCAAGTCAAAGCGTGCGACCGGCAAACAGTCGATCTTGAACGGCAGGACGAACTGCGAGCCGCGATTCGTGACTACCGTCCCGAGTTGATCGTCAACGCCGCGGCGTACACGGCGGTCGACAAAGCCGAAGCTGACCCGGACACGGCCAAACGGGTCAACGCCGATGCCGTCGGACTCCTGGCGACCGAGGCGAAGCGGCTCGATGCCGTCCTGGTCCACTACTCGACCGACTACGTCTTCGACGGAACCAAAGTCGGGGCTTACGGAGAAACCGATACGCCCAATCCGCTCAACGTCTATGGTCGGACCAAGCTCGAGGGAGAGAAGGCTATTCGGGGCAGTGGATGTCGGCATTTCATTTTTCGGACGAGCTGGGTGTACGCGCCGCGGGGTGTCAATCTCCTGCGCATCATACTTCGGATGGCCAAGGAACGGAATACGCTCCGCATCGTGGCCGACCGGACAGGAACACCGGCCTCCGCCCGATTGGTCGCGCGTACCACGGCTCTCAGCCTGCAGAAATTCGCCCATGCCAAGAGAAGCACCGAATCTCTGCTGGGGACATATCACATAGCTCCGCCCGGCGTGACGAGTCCGTACGGGCTTGTCTGCCATCTGCTCCGGGAGGCGCAAAGGTCTGGCACCAAGCTTCGATGTCCCCCCGAAAACGTCCAGCCCATCACTGCTGCGGAATACCCACAACCAGCAAAACGGCCTGTGAATGGGAGGCTTGACACTCAAAAGCTTCGTTCGACCTTCAACGTTCGCCTACCCGCATGGCAGACTGAAATTCGCCAGACAGTCCAAGAAATCAACGGGCGGAATATGGAACGATGACGCGCAGGGGTATTATTCTGGCGGGCGGATCGGGGACTCGGCTTTCCCCGATCACTCGGGCATTTTCCAAGCAATTGCTGCCCGTGTTCGACAAGCCCATGATCTATTATCCGTTGACCACGCTGATGCTGGCCGGACTTCGAGAGATTCTGGTCATCTCCACCCCCCGCGACGCCCCGTTGTTCAAGGACATGCTGGGCGACGGGCGGCAATGGGGCATCTCCATTCGGTACGCCGAGCAGCCTTCGCCCGACGGCCTCGCCCAAGCGTTCCTGATCGGCGTAGATTTTCTGGGCGACGCGCCGGCCGCCCTGGTCCTCGGCGACAACATTTTCTACGGCCATTCGTTTCACGAAATGCTTGCCGCGGCCCATGCCAGGGAAGATGGGGCGACGATCTTCGCCTATCACGTGCACGACCCGGAACGGTACGGTATCGTAGAGTTCGACGCGAACGGGCGGGTCCTCAGTCTCGAAGAAAAGCCCTCGCAGCCAAGATCCAGTTTTGCGGTGACCGGCCTGTATTTCTACGATCGCCACGTCGTGGAATACGCCGCGCGGCTCGAACCTTCCGCTCGCGGCGAGTTGGAAATCACGGATCTGAACCGTTGTTATCTCGAACGCGGCACGCTCTCGGTTCAACGTCTGGGAAGGGGCTACGCCTGGCTGGATACCGGCACGCAGGAAAGTCTGCTCGAAGCCAGCCAATTCGTCCAGACCATCGAGCACCGGCAGGGGCTGAAGATCGCCTGTCCCGAAGAGATCGCCTACCGGAAGCGATGGATCGACGCCCGGCAAATGGAAACGCTGGCCGCGATGATGGAAAAAAGCAACTACGGACGCTACCTGCGCCGAGTCCTGCACGAGGTCGGGGCCTGATGAAAGCGACGCCACTGGCTATTGCGGACGTGATCCTGCTCGAACCGCGGGTTTTCGAGGACGAACGCGGCTTCTTTTTCGAGAGCTTCAATCAGCAAGCGTTCGAGCGAGCCTGCGGACACGCCCAGATTTTCGTACAGGACAATCATTCCAGGTCGAGCCGTGGCGTGCTGCGCGGCCTGCATTACCAACTCCCGCCCAAGGCCCAGGGCAAACTCGTGCGCGTAGTGTACGGCCAAGTCTTCGACGTGGCGGTCGACATCCGCCGCGGTTCGCCCACCTATGGCAACTGGGTCGGAGAACGTCTGTCGGCCGAGAACAAGCGGCAACTCTGGATACCCGAAGGCTTTGCACACGGATTTCTCACACTTTCCGACGCAGCCGAGGTCATCTACAAGACGACCGAGTTCTATGCCCCGGAACTGGAACGCTGCATTCGCTGGGACGACCCGGTCATCGGGATCAAATGGCCTGTGACGCCCTCGGTGTCGAGCCTGTCGGCCAAAGACGCCGAAGCTACCCCTTTCGTCGATGCCGAACCATTCACTTGAACGCATCGGGGATCATCGACCGGGACAAAGGCCCGGCGTCCAGACCACCCTGCTGAACCTTACAAATTAGAAATAGAATTCTAATTTACACATATGTTGCTCCGGAAAGTATTGCCTACGCTTCGTGCCCGCTTGGACGCTCATCCCGCCGTTGCACTGGTCGAGCCGCATCAAGGTGAAAACAGGAAAAAGTTTAGGACTTTCCTACCACACGGTGAACAACTACGTGGACTATCTGGAAGGGGCCTTTCTCGTCCGCCGGCGGCCTCCCTATTCCGCGAATATTCGCAAACGGGTCATCAAACGCCCCAAGCTCTACTGCGCGATACGGGCCTTCTCCATGCCCTGTTGAGCGTACGAGACCGGACACCTTGTTGAACCAACCCTGGGTTGGGGCGAGTTGGGAGGGATTCGTCATTGAAAAGATCTTGGCGGCGTTGCACTGTACAGACCGCCCGTTCGATGCGTATTATCTGCGCACCAGCGATCAGTGAGAAATCGATTTGTCATCCAGATGGATGCAAAGTTATGGGAACTGAAGATCAAGCTCACAGCGCGCCCGAGTTTCGACGATATGGCACGACTCGACGCAACCGCGGACCTCGCCCATGCGGATCGGCGGTTCCTCGTCTTCAATTCGGTGATTTCATCGAGAGTGATCCCTGGATCATCTGCAACATCCAAAGCCTCATAAACTTCGTTGAGCGGAGGCATTAAATTCGAAAGTCTCGCAAATACCCATCGCACAAACATTTCGGCCTACTTACTAGGGTGTCCAACAACGCCTCATATATCTTCTGGCGGCAAATGCCGCATAGTTATATTGGTGGCGCGTGGACTGAATCTACAGATTTGCAGGAGCGGGATTTCCTGCCTACCCCCGCACAACAGAAAGTCGATCCCCGCGTCTCTTTAATAGTAACGCTTAAGCCATTTTGACGAATTGGTATGTTCCTTGATATAAGATGAACCTAAATGGGATACATATTTGAGGTACGATGAATTTTCTTTAACATAAAAAGGATGGGGAAACATCAATTGAAGTTCGAATTTCTTCCTATAATATTCACGATGTACGTCAGATATAATAACTCCGTTGTCGTAACGGGAATATATCCATTCTGATTTCCATTCTTTGTAAGATCTTAAAAACCATTTCACCGTATCGTCGTATTCGGATATCAATGATTCGAGATCCTTAGTGAATCGTCCGAAAACATCAAACATAGTTCGGGGAACGCCGAGATCGTAGCCGGAGAAATGGAAGAATATGAGAGGGTCATTGCCTGAGAACCAACAATTATTCCTTCGGGATATCGGCCTGTAAGATATATTCCATGATGCAGTGTTACAGCCTTCGTGCTTCAGCACTTTGATGCCCTCGAAAAAGATAGGGACATGATTGAACCACTTTTGATCAGTGAACAGACCGCGGGCGTGGTCGTCTTGACAGTATCTCAATAGTCTTCTGGACCAAAAATCGATCACTTCACGTGCTTTTTTTCCTCGCTTGAATCCGACGAAGCCCAGATTGAAAACACCATGCGCCAGAGAGGATATCTCGTTGTAATGAATTTCGGCATCTCGAATCGCTTTTTGGGTACAATGAGGAGTAAGTAATACTTCGCACTCTGCCATTTCGTCCACGAGAGCCTCGAGATCGCTATAGGCGTATGTATCCGGGTCGAAGTAGAACACATATTCATATCCTCTGTCCAACAGATATTGCGAATAAAATGGCTTGGTCGCTGTGCATAATTCCACAACATTGTGCGAGAATATCCAACTGTGGAGAGAGGGTATCCCTAGGTGGGAGATCGGAAAAACGGCGTCTATGCCCGGCCAATTTGAGGCACTGTCCGGGACGAAGTCATTCAACAATATATGGGTCTCCCAGTCCGGATTATGCCTCTTGACCGACCGTGCCCAAGAAAGCGCTTTTGGCAGATAACGTAGACTAATAGAGGTGAAAGCCGCAATCTTCGACTCGAATTTCGGTTCGGGATCCGGCCCAGGAGACGACTCGTTCCCAAGATATTTCATCAATCGTGCAGTCTTTTCGGATTCCCGCCCCTCCCCGTCTTTCCTCTTGTCCGCGAAGGGTAGATTCGCTCGCCGAAAAGCTTTTCCCATTAAGTGGCGCGCATGATCGTCAATAAGACCCATATCCGAGATGCCATAGATTTCAAGGATCGTGTTCCGTTGAATATTTAGATATTCTTCAGCTTCGAAGTGGGATTCGAGACGCTTTTGGTTTTCTAGTCGTGGGGGCACATGAAACACACTCGTGACTTCTCCGACCAATAGCACGCGGCATCGAATGAGCATCTGCATCCAGAACAACCAATCCTCTAGGGCGTCGAGGTTCTCGTCCAATCTATCAGACGAGAGACGCGATGTCCGGCGGAACAGAACTGCTTGAATTGGAAAGTAATTGCAATGGAACAACTCTCCGGGAGAAGACAGGAAAGGGAAGAATATGGTGCTTGGGCCGGTTTTGCCCAGACGCATGTCCCCTTTCTCCAACAGCGCCTCTACCTCCTTACTTGCAGCATATACAGCACCGGCCTCCGGTCGCTTCAACAAACGGGCTACAAGCAACCCACAATGATTCTCCAGGAGATAATCGTCATCGTCGAGAAATCCAATGAAATCTCCATCTGCATGATCGAGTCCGAGGTTTCCGGCTGCTGAACGGCCCATCTTCTTGCCCGTCGCAACATGCTTGAAGCGGCACCTGTCATCTCCAGCATTCAGAGCAGCTATCTTATCAGACAATTCACCAACTCCGTCTTCTGCTACAATTACTTCGATAGGACGATAGCGTTGGTTCTTGATCGATTCGAGAGCGATCCGAGTTAGCGGCCACCGTCCAGCGTAGGTACGCAAGACAATTGTCACTAGCGGGCCGGTAGAAACCGGCTCGACGTCGATCTCGCTCTTATCGACCGGCCCATCATCATCGGGGGACGAAAGCGCCGCCGCAATCACTCGGATATAGTTTCCCTGCTCTCGAAACGAATCTAGATCCCAATGGCCATCGGGAGGAATAGGATGCTTCGTAGAAAAGTCATCATCAAGTGGAGAAACCTGCGGTTGGTCACCCAGATCGCCTTCCGTCGCCGCAAGCGGTGGAGGCTGTAACACGCGATAGGCACGTCTGGGGGCACGTGACGACACCGCCGTGAGCAGCAGTCCTTTGATCCGCAGTTTGAATGCCGGCGAAAGCGGAGCTCGATGATATATCCATCGGGCGCTCTGACGGGCATTCGCTCGCACGCGGGTGGCCGACGAACGTATTACTTGCATCGCATCTCGAAGAGGAGACGTGACCCTCCAACTACGGGAAGCGTACAGTTCTGCGATCCACCTACCCCGTGCCGCCACCGCATTGTTCAACTCTCCTATCTCCTCGTCCCGTGCCGCCACCGCATTGTTCAACTCTCCTATCTCCTCGTCCCGTGCCGCCACCGCATTGTTCAACTCTCCTATCTCCTCGTCCCGTGCCGCCACCGCATTGTTCAACTCTCCTATCTCCTCGTCCCGTGCCGCCACCGCTCGTTTACTCGTAACTAAAGCTTGGCTAAAAGCTGGCGTTGCTGCATCAAAGGCTGACTTGATCCTCTCGATATTCGTTATATCCTCCCCACCTACCTTTCCGTAACACCATTGTTCCAGAATGTTGAAGCTTGATACCACCCAACGAGAAAGTCTTGGATTAGCTGCAAGCGCGGAATCGTCGGTGGCATGGTGGCGTAATCTAAAGGTAAGAAATTTGTCGATTTCCGCTTGAACATGAACCGCGTCACTGTGTGGCCACGAAATATCAAGAGCATTTCCCAGCCTGTCCACGGTTGCTTGGGGGTTAGAAAGTAGCATTTCGTATCGCAAATACACGCGCTTAATAGAACGTGAATCTGTCTCAGCATCGAGAACGTGCCGCAACCAGAGAAGATATCCGATAGAAGGATCAATGCTATCGCGCACCTCTAAAGACAGAGCGACATCAAGAGGGTTCCGGATCGGCGAGACAATAAGAGGATTCGTGCCAAAAGTCCTCACTGCATCAATCCAGAAGGGAAGTAATCGACATATCCTCGGATCCTTCAGAACAAATAAAGGGCTGTCGCCAAATTCATTTTTTAGAATCGTTTGAGCGCGATCGCGAAAGGGGTCGGCAATGGAAGAAACGTACCAGCGTGGATCGAAGCTCTCCCAGTCATCCCAGGCCGACCCTGCAGATTCAAGAATCTCATCATTCAAAGCTACGATTGAATCCGACTCCCAGTGTCCGGCTTCATTAGAGGGACTGGCGCCCATCAAGGTTCTCGGTAAATCACAGCCAACCAAATGCAAGACGCGGGTGACGGCCGACGTCCCGCTCCGGTGCATCCCGACAACCAGAATGGCCACCTTTTTCTTCTGGTCCATCGTTCAGACTCCAACGACTCGACCGTACTCCCCCGCCACATCCTCGATCGGCCCGCTGGCCCGAACCCGCCCGGCGTCAAGCAAAATCCCCTTCGTACAGATACGACCCAAGAGGTCAAGATCGTGCGAGGCCAGCACCAGTATCCCCGCACAGTCGATGAACGCATCGAGCCGGCGTTTGGCTTTCTCGACGAACGCGGCGTCTCCGACGCTGAGCCACTCGTCCATGAGCAAGATATCTGGTTTGATGCAGGTGGATACCGCGAACGTGAGTCGCATCAACATTCCCGTCGAGTAGGTCCGGACAGGCAGGGCCAAGTATTCCCCAAGTTCGGAGAACTCGGCAATCTCTTCCGTGCGCTGCTGTA
This sequence comes from uncultured Binatia bacterium (SeqCode), assembly GCA_965200125.1. Lineage (GTDB taxonomy): Bacteria > Desulfobacterota > Binatia > Bin18 > Bin18 > Bin18. The sequence goes on from OZ241332.1 coordinate 1,717,657, forward strand.
TCTCCTTCGGCGTGAGTCCGAGTAGCAACCCGCACGTCACGATGTTCTCATAGCCGGTCGTTTCATGGTCCATCCCCAGGCCGACATCGATCAGCGAAGTCACCCGCCCATGTCGCCAGACCCGCCCCTGCAGCGGCTCATACACACCCGCCAGCACGCGCAGCAGCGTCGTCTTGCCCGAACCGTTGTGACCGAGCAGACCGACGCGGTCACCGTGCTCGATCGTTAAGCTCACGTCTTCGAGTGCCCGGACGCAGAGCACGCTTTCGGCATTATTCCCGATGCGCCCACCCGTCCCCCTGTGCAACAGGCTGGTCTTCAGCGAACGTGTCCGCGCGCTGTAGATGGGAAAGTCGACCGTGACGCCTTCGAGTCGGATGGTAGCGAAGGTGCTCATACCCAATAGGCGAGACGTCCACGACGGCCGGTGTAGAAGATCAACATCACAATCCATCCCCCCAGCGTGACGCCGAGTGTCGCGAGCCACGTGGTCACCTCCGGCACCTGTCCGAGTAACGGCGCGCGCACCACCTCCAAAAGATAGAAGAATGGGTTCATGTCCAACACGAGCGCCCGATCGGGCAGAAGCTCGGGTTTCCATAATACCGGCGTGAGAAAAAAAGCGACCTGCACGGCGCTGGCAACCACCTGCGGCACGTCGCGGAAACGGGCAGACAGGAGACCGAGCAAGAGCCCTATCCATACGCCGTTCAGACAGAGGATCGCCAAGCCCGGAACCGTGAGCAGTCCGGCCCAACCCGGACGGACCGAAAAGAGGACGGCTACGACGATGAAGATGACGACGTTATGGGCGAAGATGACGAAGTTGCGCCACACGGCTCGGTACACGTGAACGGATAGAGGCAGCCTGACTTGTTTGATGATGCTCTCCGCCTCAATGAAGGCCGTACAGCCGTCGGTGATCAAACCGGAGATCAAACCCCACACGACGAATCCGGCGGCAATGAATGGCAGATAATTTGCAATCTCGACCTTGAACAAAGCTGAATACAACACTCCCAACGCACCGACCAGCACGCCCATACTGATCGTGAGCCAGAATGGTCCGAGTTTCGAACGGCGATACCGTTGGCGGATGTCCTGCCAGCCCAGCCGCCCCCAGAGATACGGTGAGCACGCGCCTTGGATGATGTCCGATAAGGCGGTCATTCGTATGCTGAATCCAGGGGGCGAGGAGAAGCGAGCGTGCTGTTCAACGTCATATCGTGCCGGGGCCGGACGTGTCCGAACCCTGCGGAACCGGATTTTCACTGGCAAGTGCCATACGGCCCCGACGCTGTCATCTCGAAGCGAACGGGTCACGGGTACGGAGTTCTGGAAACAGGGAGAAGTCACGGTCGCGCGTCAGCAACGCCTCCGCACCGTGCGCGACACAGACTGCCGCAACCCGGGCATCGTGTACGACGCCTCCGATGACCCGCAGACGCTGGACGAACCCGCTCAGGATGTCGAGGAAGTCGTCGACCTCGCCCATCAGACGGTTCGACGGCGACACAGCCCAGGCGTGGAGTTGTCTCCATGCGCGTTCCGGCGTCGTTGCAGCGTCTTTCCAGATCCGGCGGTTCGTCACGACGATCAGGAACTCGTAACAGCACGGCCACGGAATCGCCCAGGCGTGGGTGCCTTCGGCGAGTTCGCGCACGACCGCCGCGGCGGTCTCGTGCATGCTCGACTCCCGGCGGTATGCATAGACGAGGAGGTTGGTATCGACCGCAATCATCTCGCTTCCGGCGGGCCGTAGATGATTTCTCGCAAGTCCTGCCAAGTATATGCTTCGAGTGGGTCGTGTTTTCCCGCCCTTCCCGCGCTCCAGTCCGGCAACCGATATTTCGGGCTCGCAGGTGCGGGGGCAAGCACGAGGCGGAGTCCGTCTTCGACGACCGCGCCGAGTGGACGGCCCGTTTTTCGGGCGTGACGCTTTGCCCGCACAAGCAGGGCCTCATGGGTATCCAAGGTCGTCTTCATGTGTGCCAGCCTACCCATATCGAGCAATATGGCAAGACCAGGAAATTCGAGGTTGCAGGTTCGCCGCACGGGTCGAAAAACGCTCGTGCCGGCGGTTTGTACTTCCGCGGCGTTTGCGCTACAGGCGGAAGAAATCCCACCCCGCGCGAACGCAGGCAACCCAAAAGGAGGGACGCGCCATGTTACTCGGGAGAATCATCGACGCGGACGGCCACGTGCTGGAGCCGCCCGACCTGTGGAAGGACAATCTGGAGGCCAAGTACAAGGACCGCGCGTTGGGTCTGTGCGACGACGAGGAAGGCTGGGAATGCCTGAAGATCGACGGGCAGATCTCGCCCGTGATTCGCGGCATGGGGATCGCGTCCGCGTTCGGCAAGCCGGGCGAGGTCGCGTTCTCCAAGGAGTTCCGCTACATGGACGGTCCCAAGGGCGCCTACGACCCGCACGAGCGCGTCAAACAACTCGACGCCGACGGCATCGACGCCGCGGTCCTGTACCCCACGATCGGCCTGCTGTGGGAGGAGGAAGTCGCCGACCCCGACCTCTCGTTGGCTTACAACCGGGTGTACAACGACTGGATCGCGGACTTCTGCAGCCACTATCCCGACCGCCTGTACGGCGCGGCCCACATTTCGCTGATCGACCCGGAGAAAGCCGTTGCGGAGTTGAAGCGCGCTGCCAAGCTAGGGCTCAAGAGCGTCATGCTCACCCCCTTCCCCACCAACGGGAAGGCGTACGGCGATACGTCCTACGACCCGTTCTGGGCCGCGGCGCAGGACCTGAACATGCCCGTCGGCCTGCACGTGGTGGCTCGGCCGAACTTCCACGGCAGCAAGTGGTACGACCACCCGACGTTTCACGGCTCGCCGTTCTACTTTCTGTCGGTGACGCTGGGCTTCGACATCCAGGCGTCGTTCGTCAGCATGTTCGAGGGCGGCACGCTGGACCGATTTCCGCATCTCAAACTGCTCGTGCTGGAAGTGGGCGCCGGTTGGGTGCCGCATTTCATCGAACGGATGGACAGCAAGTGGGACCACAGCGGCTTCATGACGGCCTGCAAGCTGCGGCCGAGCGAGTACTTTCGGCGTCAGGTGTGGGTCGGCTGCGACCCGGACGAAAGCATGATTCCCCCGGCCGCGGCGCGCTGGGGTTCGGACAAGTTCTTCTGGTCCACCGATTTTCCGCACTTCGACGGCTTCCCGGACGCGCTCGACACTCTACAGAACGGCATCAAGGAGCTGCCGCCGCCCGACCGCCAGAACGTGCTGGGCGACAATGCGACCCGGGCCTACGGGCTGTAGGTTCGCAGAGTCGGGGGAAAGATCGTCCGTCATTACGGGCCGCCGAACGGCGGCCCGTTTTTCGTGAAGCGTGACGGTCTCGACCTCCTCCGGTCGTCATTCCCGTGCAGGCGGGAATCCCGGACGTGGATACCTGCTTGTGCAGGTATGACGGAAAATTCGCCCTCGGACCGTCTTGTATAGAAGAATTCCCTCTCGACAGCATGCGGCCTTTCGATCCTTGGACCATTCGACAAGCTCGGGACATCGCAGGCTCAGGACGCCGTAGGTTCAACGAACTGAGGGTTGGAGAAGGTCTCTGAATTTGCGGTGCCTTGAGCTTGTCGAATGGTCCAAGGATCGAAATGAACCCCAAGGAGATTACCGCTCTCGCACGCTGCCCCCGCCCTCGGCCTTTCGACAGGCTCAAGGACCTTCCCCGCTTCCCCCCTCAGTTCGTTGACCCTGCGTCGCCTTGAGCGTGTCGAAGGGGTAAAAGGTCCCCTACCCGCGCACCAGCTTTTGCAGGCTGATGCGGAACGGCTCGACGTAGCCGGCTTAGCGCGGATAGACGGCCCGTTTCAGCACGGCGTGGATGCGCGGCAGGCGGTAGAACGGAATCGACGGATAGAGGTGGTGCTCCAGGTGATACCCCACCTGTTTGGGAGCGAAGAAGAAGCGCAACGCCGCGGACATGAAGTACGTCCGCGTCCGTTGGTAGGCGTTGTCCGGGTCGGGAACGTTGCCGTGTTCGATGGCGCCCCGGATGCGGAAGAAGACCTGCATCAGCGTGCAGTACGGCACCAGCCAGTACAGCACGAACAGCCCGCCGAAGGTCTAGCCTGCCACGCCGAATCCCACCGCCAGCACCACCGCCCAGCACGTCGCAAAGCGGCGCATGTCGGTCGTTTGCGCATAGCCCGCCGCTCCCTCCTCCCCGAGGAACCGCCGGTTGAATTGCCCGGTCACGAACGGAACGTCCGCGAAATACTTGAGCGTCGAGACCACGTTCAACCCGCACACGTCGCGCAACAGGAGCCGCCGGAGCTTCTTCGCAGCGAGCGGATAGCGCGCGTAAATGGCCCGGTCCGGGTCGTCCGCGGTATGCGTGTGCCGGTGGTGTTGCAAATGGATGAACGCCCACTTGGACAGCGAGATGAACACCGGGAAGGTGGCGACGTACCGGCCGAGGCCGTCGTTGACCCAGGGGTTGGCGGACAGGCGTTTATGGATGGCCTCGTGTCCGAGGACCATCAGCGCGTGCTGCCGGGAAGCGACGACCGCGACGGCGAGAACGTAGCCGGCTACGGAGACCAACGTCGCCCAGCCCGTGGACAAACCCTCCACGGCGTGGGGAATCGCCCACGCGCCGAGCCAAACGGCCAGTCCGACGACCAGCCAGATTTCGCACAGATGGTACACGCCGCGTGCGGTGGACACGCGCGACAGCAGTTTCACGGCCCGATGGACGTCCGCAGGGCCGGCGACCGCGGCCTCGTCCGTTCGCATGGCGGAGGACGTATCGCAAACGACGTTGCAGCGGCAAGCCGGGCGGGCGCGTGGTTTGCGATTCCCGGCCGAACTGGATAAGACACCCACGAAAGGCGGACGCTCATGCCACACACCCACGTCAACGGCATCAAGCTCCACTACACTCGCCAAGGCCGCGGCCAGCCGCTCTTGCTGATTATGGGACTCGGCGGGCCGGCCGCGGCGTGGGACCGCGAATTTCTGCGGCAAATGGCAACGGACTACGAACTCGTCACGTACGACAATCGCGGCACCGGCCAATCCGACAAGCCGGACGAACCCTATTCGATTGCGTCGTTCGCCAGCGACGCCGTCGGCCTGCTCGACGCCCTGGAGATTCCCCGCGCCCATGTCTTCGGCATCTCTATGGGCGGCATGATCGCCCAGGAAATCGGCATCGAGCACCGCGGGCGCATCGCCAGCCTGACGCTCGGCTGCACCACCCCGGGTGGCCGCCACGCGGTGCCGGCCCCGCCCGAATCCATGGCGGCCCTCGAGGCGCGGCCCGGCCAGACGCCGGCCGAGGCCATCCGCGACGGCTGGAAATTGTCGTACAGCCGGGACTACATCGCCGCCCACCGGGACGAACTCGAAGACACGCTGCGCCGCGTTCTGGAACACCCGACTCCGCGTTTCGCCTACAACCGCCACCTGGACGCGACCATGACGCTGCACGTCTATAAGCGACTCAAGGAGATTCAGGCGCCCACGCTGGTCGTCACCGGGCGTGACGACGTCCTCATTCCCGCGGCCAACTCGGAGATTCTCGCGCGCGAGATTCCCAACGCCACGTTGCGCGTCTTCGACAACGCCGGGCACGGTTTCGTATCCTCCGCGCGCGAGTCGTTCGTTCGGGTGTTGCGGGACTTTCTCGCGCAACACGCCATGTAACTCGCGATGGTTCCGGGGCCGCACGAGTGGAAGACCGCTTCGAGTACAGCACCGGATGGAACACGACACCCGCACGATCAAGGGCTACCACGCCCACGTCTATTACGACGCATCTACTCGCGCGCTGGCGGCTCGCATCCGCGGGGCCATCGCCGGCCGGTTCACGGTCACGCTGGGCCGCTGGCGCGACGAGCCGGTCGGCCCGCATCCGCAATCCATGTATCAGGTCGCCTTCCGCGCCCGACAGTTCCATGCCGTGGTCGCGTGGCTGATGTTGAACCACGCCGGCCTGTCCGTGCTGATCCATCCGAATACGGACGATCACGTGGCCGACCATGACGGCCGCGCCCTGTGGCTGGGAAAACGGCTGAAGCTGAACCTGAAATTTCTGCGCGCTCATCAGAAGAAACGCGACAACGAACGGGAGGCGCACCGCCATGCAAGCCATTGACGCCGTGTTGCAACAATCCGTCGCGTCCGGCGACCTGCCGGGCGTCGTCGCCGCGGTCGCGACCGACGCGGGCGTGGTGTACGAGGGCGCGTTCGGCAAACGCACGCTCGACGCCGAACCGGCCATGACCGCGGACACGGTCTTTCGCATCGCGTCCATGACCAAGGCGGTCGCCTCCGTCGCGCTCATGCAGTTGTACGAGCGGGGGAAGTTCGCGTTGGACCAACCCGCGGGCGAAATCCTGCCCGAACTCGGCTCCGTCGAAGTGCTCGACGGTTTCGGCGGCGACGGGCAGCCGCGTTTGCGCCCCGCGCAACGGCCGGTCACTCCCCGGCATTTACTGACGCACACGGCCGGCTTCAGCTATGAAATGTGGAACGCCGACCTCAAGCGCTACCAGGAAACCACGGGACGGGAAGGCGTGCTCGGCGGCAAGAAAGCCGGGCTGCGGATGCCGCTGGTGTGCGATCCCGGAACGCGCTGGGAATACGGCGTGAACACCGATTGGGTCGGCCTGCTGGTCGAGGCGCTGAGCGGCCAGACCCTGGCGGCCTATCTGGAGGCCAACGTGTTCGCGCCGCTCGGCATGACCGACACCGGCTTCCGCCGCACGCCCGAGCAGGAGACGCGCACCGCGGGCGTCCACCAGCGCGGCGTGGACGGCACGCTGGCGCCGTCCACGGTCGAACTGGTGCGCGGCGACGCCGAATACGACAGCGGCGGCCACGGCCTCAACTCCACGGCAGGGGACTACCTGACTTTTCAGCGGATGCTGCTCGGCCGCGGCTGCCACAACGGCGCGCGGATACTCGAACCCGACACCGTCGCCCTGATGGCGGAGAACCACATCGGCGCCCTGGACGTCGGCCGCATGTCCAGCGTGGCGCCCCCGGTCTCGAACGACGTCCAGTTCGCCCCCGGCATCGTGCACAAGCACGGCCTGGGTTTTCTGATCAACACCGCGGCGTACCCCGGCGGACGCGCCGCCGGCAGCCTGGCGTGGGCCGGACTGCTGAACACCTATTACTGGATAGACCCGACTAGGCGCGTGGCCGGCGTCATCCTGACGCAGATGTTGCCGTTCTTCGACGCCAAGGTCATTCCCACGTACGACCGATTCGAAAAAGCGACCTACCGAGCCCTGAATCCGAACTAGGGCGCATGCCGCCCGGCACCCAGACTGGAGGACCTCCCATGCAACCCCCGCTCCGTTTCGGCATCTTCATGGCCCCGTTCCATCCTTCGGGGCAGAACCCGACCCTGGCCCTGGAACGCGACCTGGAACTCATCGAACACCTGGACCGGTTGGGGTACGACGAAGCCTGGATCGGCGAACACCATTCCGCCGGCCTGGAGATCATCGCCTCGCCAGAAGTGTTCATCGCGGCCGCGGCGCAGCGCACCCGGCACATCCGCCTGGGCACCGGCGTCAGTTCGCTGCCCTACCACCATCCGCTGATTCTGGCCGACCGCATCGTGCAGCTCGACCACATGACGCGCGGGCGGGTCATGTTCGGCGTCGGCCCGGGCGCCTTGCCGTCCGACGCGCACATGCTCGGCATCCCGTTCGACAGCCAGCGCACGCGCATGGAAGAGTCGCTCGGCGCCATCGTGCGACTGCTGACGTCGGACGAGCCCTTCAGCATGGAGACCGACTGGTTCACGCTCGAGGACGCCCGGCTGCAACTCCGGCCGTACAGCTTTCCGCACTTCGAGATCGCGGTCGCGGCCACGGTGTCGCCCGCCGGACCGCGCACCGCGGGACGCTACGGCGTCGGCCTCCTGTCGCTGGGCGCCACGAGCATGGGCGGCTTCGCGGTGCTGGGCGACCACTGGAAGGTCTGGAACGACAAGGCACAGGAATACGGCCATACGGTCGATCGTTCCGCGTGGCGGCTGGTCGGCCCGATGCACGTCGCCCCGACGCGTGAACAGGCGTTGGAGGAGGTCCAGTACGGCATCTACGACTGGATTGACTACTTCAAGAACGTCGTCGCCCTGCCCCTCGCCCCGACCGAGGACGACCCGCGCAAGTGGCCGCAGGCGTTGATCGAATCCGGCACCGCGGTCATCGGCACGCCCGACGACGCGGTCGCCCAGATCGAACGGCTGACCAAACAGTCGGGCGGCTTCGGCTGCTACATGCTGATGGCCAACGACTGGGCCGACCGCCGGGCGCGGCTGGCGTCGTACGAACTACTCGCCAAAGAGGTGTTTCCGCATTTCCAGCATTCCGCGGACCGTGCGGTCACCTCCCGGGAATGGTGCCGCAAGGACTACGACAGCCTGATCGGCGGCGCCATGAACGCCGTCGCCAAGGAAATCGACCGCTACGAACGGGAGACCGGCTACCGCATGTCGGTCGCCGACGCCGCGCAGGGACGGGCCAACGCCAAATAGCGACCGCACGCCGCTTCCCGGAGATTCCCATGCAAGACCGTCACTTCGAGATGATCGAAACCAACGGCGTCCGGCTGCGGACCGTCGTGGAAGGGCGCGGGCCGCTCGTCGTCCTGCTACACGGCTTTCCGCAGTGCTGGTATCTCTGGCGGCACCAGATCGACCCGCTCGTGCAGGCCGGCTTCCAGGTCGCGGTGCCGGACCAGCGCGGCTACGGGGGCAGCGACCGGCCAGCGGAGATCGAGGCGTACAACGTCGTGGATCTCAGCGCGGACGTGGTCGGCATCGCCGACGCGCTGGGCCACGAGCGATTCCTGGTCGTGGGGCACGACTGGGGCGCGCCGGTCGCCTGGCACACCGCGATGCTGCACGCCGAGCGGGTCGAGGCCGTCGCCGGATTGAGCGTCCCGTACGTGCGCGGCCAAGCCGGCACGCTGACCCGGCAGGAATCATTCGGCGACAACTTCTGGTACATCGTTTATTTCCAGACGCCGGGCGTGGCCGAAGCCGAGTTCGAGGCCGACGTGCGGACCACGCTGCGCATCACCTATTACGTGGCCTCGGGTGACGCGCCGGACAACGCGTGGCTGGTGCAGAAACCGGCCACGGCGAAATTCCTGGACGGCCTGCCCGACCCGGACACGCTGCCCGCGTGGCTGACCGAAGAAGACCTGGACTACTACGTCGCCCAGTTCGAGCGCAGCGGGTTCCGCGGGCCGCTCAACTGGTATCGGAACATCGACCGCAACCTCGCACTCACCCCCCAATTGGAGACGGCCAAGATCGAGCGACCGGCGCTGTTCATCGCCGGCAAGAAGGATCCGGTGCTGTCGTTCGGCGGCGGCGGATGGGTCGATCTGATGGACCGTTTCGTGCCCGACCTGCGCGGCAAGGTGTACGTCGATGGCGCCGGCCACTGGGTCCAGATGGAACGCCCCGAGGCGGTCACCGACGCCCTGCTCGGTTTTCTGACCGAGTTCGCCTAGAGCAAGTGCACACGAACGCGGGCAATCGGAGAAAATAGCGAACAGAAGTTGGCCGATTGTGTGAATGCGCCCGAGAATGATTGCGGCGTGTCAATTCTCGACGAGGGCAGCCCCCCACCCGACATCGTCGGGCGTATGGCTTGGCCCGACCGTGGGTAATCAGGGAACGGGAGAGCCAGGGCGGGAACGACGGTCTGTCCAGCGTCCAGTTCTGCCTCGGCACTCTACAGGAAGACTTCCACTATGATCGAAGAGAGTCCGAATAACCGGGACCGCTCTGATTTCCCCCCTCCGCCCCACCAAGTAGCCGGGGCCGCCCGGGATGGTATCCGGCCGATTCATCTGCTGCTGTACCTGCCGTGGCTGGTCCTACTCGGCTGGATGACCCATGTGGCATGGTTCATGACCGACGACGCCTTCATCGGCTTCCGCTACGCCCATAATCTGGTGGAAGGCCACGGGCTGGTCTTCAATCCCGGCGAGTATGTCGAGGGCTACTCCAGCTTCCTATGGGTGCTGGAACTCGCCGCGCTGTGGGGAGTGTTCGGATGGCGGCTCGAACACACCGCCCCGTGGCTGTCGGTCGCCTGCACGGTGGGCACACTCGCGGCGATGCTGTGGTGGGTAGCGCGGCTGCCGGGGTTGCCGCAGCGGAGGCTGGTCGGCTGGATGGCGTTGGGCTTGGTGTGTAGCAGTGCGACCTTCGCAGAGTGGACATGGGCCGGAGGGCTTGAGACGCGGCAGTTCACGATGTTCATTGTGCTGGCAGTGGTGGGGCTGACACTCTACCCAGAGCACCGGCGGACGCTGTTGGGGGTGTCGCTGAGCTTGGCGGCCGCCGCGCTGACCCGGCCCGAAGGGCCGCTGTTCGCGGCCTGTTGTTTTGGCTGGTACGCGGGGCAGCGACGCGTCGACACGGGCACATGGAGGCGGGACTGGCGTGGCGTGGCGTGGCTGGTCGGCCCGTTCGTGGTGCTAGTGGCGGCACACTATCTGTTCCGCTACGCCTACTACGGTGAGTGGCTACCCAACACGTACTACGCCAAGTACGTGCGCCCGTGGTACGAGATGGGCGGCCGCTACCTGGGGGTAGCGGCCGTGGATACCGGGCTGTACCTCTTGCTGCCGCTGGCGGGGTTGGCGCTGGTCAGGGAATGGCAGGCGCATCGCAAGCTGATCTACGCTCTGCCACTCCTCTGTATCGGTCTCCACATGGCCTACATTGCCCGGATTGGTGGCGACTTATTTGGATATCGAATGATAGACGTCTACTGGCCGCTGCTCGGTGTGCCAGCAGCGGCGGGCATCGCGTCTCTAGGCGGGTGGCTGGGGGCAAGGTTCGGTGCGAGCAATCGGGTGACTTGGCCGCGAGCGCCCAGGAGTTGTGCGTTGATTCTCTTCTTGCCCGTGGTGCTCTACTGTGGGGTTATACAGGCCATGTGGCCGCTCCTGAATCACAAAGGGGAGGAGAATCGCCCAACACAACCACAAGAGAAGGCCGTCGGCTGGCTGCTCGCGCTGCCTGGAATATCAACCCTAACCGCCCTGTCATCTGATCCGCGCCGAACACTTCGGGATGCCTGGATATTGGCCGGTCCTTCCATTCTCAATAAAACTTATGATGTTCATTACCATCGTTTTATGCGATGGCAGCCGTATCAGAACATGGAACGCGGGATTATCCCCGACGATGCGTTGGCACTCGAGGGTATACTAGGCATTCCTCCCTATTTCGTCTTGGACCTGAAATTCATAGACCGTTACGGCCTAAGCGATGCGACCATCGCTCGTCATCCGGTTACAGTCCCCAACAACCGGCGCCGTATAGCTCACGATAGATTTCCACCGCCCGGCTATCTGTCGGAACGGGGAGTGAACTTCTCTCTCTATCCTCCGGCAGCAAGCGAGGAGCGGGCACTGAAACGCGCACGCTATGCCGTGCAAGTTGGTCCGGACGTATGGATGCCCTTCGATGCCCCTGATCTGGAATGGGTGGCCGCCCGGTTCGAGCGGTTTGCCTATGGCAAAGATCCCAACCAACCCGTCGAGGAGATGTTGAAGACCGCCAGACTTCTGAGCCGCGGCCCTTTTGATATCTATCTCAACGGCAACCGCCTGATTTACGTGAAAGACCGTTGTGATTATGAGCCACGTTTCTTTTTGCATGTTGTGCCAAAAGAAAAGGGAGATCTCCCTGCGGAGCGCATACAATTGGGGTTCGACAATTTGGATTTCGATGTGACCTGGTGCTTACCGACGCTTCGCTGTTTAGCAGCACGGACGCTGCCCGATTACCCGATAGCAGCTATTTCCACGGGCCAGTACATGATGGAAAGCGGAGAGCAACTCTGGAAAAGGGAGTTCCGTTTCGGAGACAACGACAACGCAGGGAATCCGAGAGAAAGGTGAACACCAGATGGCAGCCCGGCCCGACGCCTTCCTCACGCACATGGAGGGTGTCGCCCGCTTTCCGGTTACCATCTGCTCATTGATCCGCCCGGGAGTGCCGATGGCAACGGCGCCACCTTACTTAATCGGCTCGCCGTTCATCGTTCTGATCCAGCAGCGTGACGGGGTCCCCCCCTGCACGCCGCAGCGCGATGTGCCCTTGCCGGATATGCGCCAGCGTTGGCAGCGGGCTGCGCACGCGATCCATCAGCCCTTCCTGCTCACAGCCATCGGGGCCCAAGAACGAGCGCGGGGCCGCGCGGATGGCGTGGGCCGGACTGCTGAACACCTATTACTGGATAGACCCGACCAGGCGTGTGGCCGGCGTCATCCTGACGCAGATGTTGCCGTTCTTTGATGCCAAGGTCATTCCCACGTACGACCGGTTCGAAAAAGCGACGTCCTGCCCGGCGTGCAGTTCTGCCTCGGCACTCTACAGGAAGACTTCCACTATGATCGAACAGGGTCCGAATAACCGGGACCGCCCTGATTTCCCTCCTCCGCCCCACCGAGTAGCCGGGGCCGCCCGGGATGGGATCCGGCCGATTCATCTGCTGCTGTGCCTGCCGTGGCTGGTCCTACTCGGCTGGATGACCCCCGGGGCATGGTCCCTGTGCAACGATGCCTTCATCAGCTTCCGCTACGCCCGCAATCTGCTGGAGGGCCACGGGCTGGTCTTCAATCCCGGCGAGTACGTCGAGGGCTACTCCAATTTTCTGTGGGTCCTGGAACTCGCCGCGCTGTGGTGGGTGTTCGGGTGGCGGCCCGAACATACCGCCATGTGGCTGTCGGTCGCCTGCACGGGGGGCACGCTGGCGGCGATGCTGTGGTGGGTAGCGCGATTGCCGGGATTGCCGCAGCGGAGGCTGGTAGCCTGGATGGCGTTGGGGTTGGTGTGCAGCAGTGCGACCTTCGCGGTGTGGACGACGGCCAGGGGATTGGAGACGCGGCAGTTCACGATGTTCATCGTGCTGGCGGTGGTGGGGCTGACGCTCTACCCGGAGCGCCGCCGGGCGCTGTTGGGGGTGTCGCTGAGCTTGGCAGCCGCCGCGCTGACCCGGCCCGAAGGGCCGCTGTTCGCGGCCTGTTGTTTCGGCTGGTACGCGGGGCAGCGACGCGGCGCGACGGGCACGTGGCGCCGGGACTGGCGCAGCGTCGCGTGGCTGGTCGTTCCGTTCGTGGCGCTGGTGGGGGCGCACTACCTGTTCCGCTACGCCTACTACGGCGAGTGGCTGCCCAACACGTACTACGCCAAGTACGTGGGCCCGTGGTACGAGATGGGCGGCCACTACCTGGAGGTAGCGGCCGTGGATACCGGGCTGTACCTCCTGCTGCCGCTGGCGGGGTTGGCACTGATCAGAGAATGGCGGGTGCATCGCAAGCTGACCTACACTCTGCCACTCCTCTGTATCGGTCTCCATATGGCCTACATTGCCCGGATCGGCGGCGACATCTTCGGGTATCGGCCGCTGGACGTCTATTGGCCGCTGCTGGCGGTGCCGGCAGCGGCGGGCATCGTGCATCTCGGGGGGGGGGGGGGGGCAACAAGGTATGGTGCGAGCAAGCAGGCGGCGTGGCCGTGGAAGCCCAGGAATTGTGCGTTGCTTATCTTCTTGCCCGTGGTGTTCTATTGTGGGGCCATACAGGTCGTGGTTCCGCTTCTGAATTACCGGGGAGAGAGGAATCAGCGAATCCGGCTGACACCTCCACAGGAAAAGGCCATCGGCTGGCTGCTCACGCTGCCTGGAATCCCGACCCTGGTTAGCCTGTCCGCTGATCCACGTCGAACGCTCAGAGAAGCCGGGATCGGGGCCGAGCCTCATTTTTTCGTGAAAGCTCAACGCCCGCACTTTACGCGATGGCAGCCGTATCAGCACATGGAACGCGGGATTATCCCCGACGATGCATTGGCAATCGTCGGCGATGCTGGCGTTGCTCCCTACTTCGTCCCGGACCTGAAATTCATAGACTCTTGGGGCTTGACCGACGCGACCATCGCCCGCAGTCCGGTGACGCGCGGGCGGCGCATACTCGCGCACGAGCGCCAGCCGCCAGCCGGCTATCTTGCGGAACGGGGAGTGAACTTCGTCGTTCACACTGCGGCCCCCAACGCGGAGAAAGCGATGCGCCGCGGGCTCTACGCCGTGCAAGTCGGCCCGGCGCTGTGGATGCCTTTCGACGCCCCCAGCCGGGAATGGGTAGCCGCCCGGTTCGCGCAGTTCGAAAGCACACTGGAGAACGTTCGGCTGCTGATGCGCGGGCCGTTCGACGTCTATTATCTGGGTCCCGAGGGCACCCGGCTCCTCTACGTCAAAGACCGCTGCGACCCATCGGAGCCGACGGTCTTTCTGCACATCGTGCCGGTGAAGTTGGCGGACCTAGCCGCGGACCGGCAGCGGTACGGGTTCGAAAATTTCGATTTCACAATTCCTCACCCATATTCGTCGAGGGGACGGCCGAGGCTGGCACAGCCGTGTGTAGTGAGGCTGTGGCTCCCCGACTACCCCATTGCCGCGATCCACACGGGCCAGTACATGTCGGAGAGCGGAGAGCGACTCTGGGAAAGAGAGTTCCGTTTCGGGGACAGCGGCCACGCAGAGAATCCAAAAGAAAGGTGAACGCGAGGAAGCCCGTTGTGCGAGTATCTCCTCTGAGGGGAGTCGTCTGCTTTGATTATTGGCCAATAGGTGCCCCCGCGTTTTCGTCCCGATAGCGAGACGGGCACGAGTCCACGGGAGGCTCCGCCACGGCGAGTTGCCGCCGGGTCAAGCCGTGTGTCTGCGACAGATCCACGCCCGTAAGATTCGCTCCCGCCAAGTCCGCCTCGGACACGTCCGCGCGATGTAACGCGCTGCCGGACAGATTGGCGCCGCGCAGGACAGTATAGCGCAGGTCGGCGCCCGTCAGGTCGGCCCCGCGCAGGTCCATCCCCTCCAGGTCCGCGCCGGCCAGCCCGGCGTCGCGCAGGTCAGCGCCGGCCAGACTCACGACCTTGCCGCGGTCGTTCAGAAGGTCCCACACCAGCCGCCACTTGGCGTCCAGTTTGGTGTCCTCGTCGATCCGAGCGCCGGACAACTCGGCGCCCGCCAGCACGGCGTCGGTCAGGTCCGCACCTGAGAGATTGGCGCCACTGCAGTCCGCCTGCTTCAATTCGGCGCGGCGCAGGTCGGCGCCCCTGAGGTCGGCCCCTACCAGATTGGCCTGAAACAGGTCGGCGGACGTCAGGTCGGCGCCGGAGAGGTCGGCCTGAAACAAGTCCGCCTCGTGTAGATTCGCCTCGCCGAGATCGGCGCCGGCGAGCTGTGCGCCACGCAGACGCGCCTCGATCAGATCGGCCTCTTCCAGATCGGCGCCGGTCAGGTCGGCGCCTTCGAGCCCGGCTCCGATCAGGTCCGCGCCGACCAGCTGCGCCCCGGGTAACTTGACGCCGGTCAACTTCGCATCGCGCAGGTCGGCGCCGTACAAGCTGGCCTGGGCCAGGTTGGCGTCGCTGAGGTCGGTCCCTTTCAGACTGGCCCAACGCAGATTCACGCTCGCCAGCGATACGCCGGACAACTCGGCGTAGGACAGGTCGGCCCCGGTCAGATCGGCGCCGGCCAGCTGCGCACCGGTCAGCTTGGCGTACGCCAACCGGGTCTCTTCCAACCGGGCCGAACCGAGGTCGGCCTCGCGCAGGTCGGCTTGCGATAGATCGGCCCCACGCAAATCCGTTCCGCGCAAATCCGTGTCGCGCAGGTCGGCGCCGGCCAGCCGCGCCGCGCCGAGGGGGACGCCGCGCAGGGAGACGCCGCGCAACGACAGGTCGTGGCAGAGGTCGGTCGGACAGGCGGCGAAGAAGCGCGACGACCACTCCTCCAAGACCGCGGCGTTGGGTGTCTCGGTCCGCCGACCGCGCCAGAGAAAATCGAAAAAGCCGGGTGCCGCGGGGACCGGCCACGTCCGCACCGCATGGAAGCGGCGCATGCCCGTCTCGACCGACCCCTGATTCGTGGCGCCGACCAGGGCGAAGAACGTTGCCACCTCTATCGCAGCGGACTGCACGGCCCGTTCGTGGCGGTCGTACAGAACGGCGAACGCCGCAGCATACGCGACCGCCAAACCCGCAAGCCCGAGGATGCCGCGGGCGACGAGTCTGGCGCGCATCGTTGGATCCGGCGCTTGCTTTCCGAAGTGGGAGCAGAGGCTAGTCGAGCGTCCCCAGAAAATCGACGGTGCGCTCGAACGCGGTATCGTCGGCGTGGAACACGAAGGCGCACAGGTCCGTCACCCCGACGTCCTCCAGCCGTTTGACCTCGCCCCGAAGTTCGTCCGGCGTGCCGACCAGAATCATGTCGACCGGGTCCGTGGCGCCGCCCCGGTTCAGCATCTGCCGGTACGCGGGCAGTTGCCCGTAGATGGCGAACGCCTGGGCCGCGACTTCCAACGCTTTGGCCCGATCCGTGGTGACCGCCATGGGCACCCCGGCGATCACGCGGGGCGCGGGGGCGCCGGCGTCCTCCGCCGCGGCGGTGATGCGCGGCACGACGTGGTCCTTGAGCGCGGTGTAGCCGGCCATCCAGGTGACGGTGCCGGTCGCCTCGCGGCCGCACAGGTCGAGCATCTTCGGACCGAGCGCCGCGAGCACGAGCGGCACCGGATCGGCGCCGGCGACCGCGACTTCCAGGCTGGCGCCGTATTCTTCACCGCGGAATTTGACCGGCTCGCCGCGCAGCATCGGTTTCAGGACGCGCAGATAGTCGCGCATGTGCGCCATGTGGCGGGTGTACGACAGATGGTACATGCCCTCGATGACCATCTTGTGCGACAGCCCGATGCCGAGCGTGAAGCGCCCGTGACAGGCGGCCTGCGTGGTCAGCGCGGCCTGCGCCATGACGGCCGGGTGGCGCGGATACGTGGGCACGACCGCGGTGCCGAGTTCGATCCGCGAGGTCTCGCGCCCGACCAGCGCCAACAGGTTGATCGCGTCGTGCGTGAAGATCTGCGCCAGCCAGCCGGTGGAAAGCCCGACCTCCTCGGCGCGCCGCGCCCGTCGAATCACTTCGTCCATGTCGGGCGACTCGCCCGCACCCTCGCCGATCATCATGCCGATGCGCATGTTCGTCTCCTCCCTGCTTGGTATTTCGTTCTGAGCCGGACGTTTCCCGCGTGCGTGTTCGTCCGAGAATCCCGGTTATCGGAGAGGCTCTTTTCCTGTGATCCCGGCGATGAGTTCGGCAGCCTGGCCGAGTCTTCCCCCACAACCGTTCAGCCATTCCGGGCTCTCTTCCTTTGGGTTCACCGTCAACCATGCGGTTTCGGTTCCCCCGGATCCACCATGTTGTGACTTGATACCACCACTCTTCCACTGACGCATGATCGTTTCCTTGGACAGAACCCAACAATGGGCGTCGAACGGACTGATGCCGAGGCAGACTGCAAAGCGATAATTCTGATCCCTGAATTGTTGGAATTTATAGTTGCCGTTCCCCCACAAGGTACTCATTTTTATTTCCGCCCTGACCCCGTTTATCAAACGATCCGCTTCGGAATCCGGGCTCCGCACGACGTCGAACCCTCTGCACGCCAGATACCCCGCCACGAGTTTTTCTCCGATGGTCCCCTTTTGTTTCGATGGTTTCCGTAGGATCCATTCGAAAGGACTCTCTTTCCATTCTGCTGTCCGTTCTGGATACTCCTGCTTCAACGTCTCCGAATACATCGCAAGAATACGGACTTCCGCATCCGCTATGTTCGGCATTCTGCGTTCTCCTCCTCCACGTCGAAGAGGTCTCGACGGTCGCAAGGCTCGGGGACTCGGCTTCCTTTCTCATACATCACCGGCTTTGCGAACGTTAATCGTTGCTGCATGATCCGTATCGCCTCCGCATTGTTGTCCACCAACACGACGTTCCGCCCGTTCTTGAACGCGGCCTCGCCCGTCGTGCCGCTGCCCGCGAAGAAATCTAATATCGATGCACCCGGATACGAATGCACCCGGACGATCCGGTTCAGAATGGCGACCGGCTTTTGGGTCGGATACCCCGTTTTCTCTCTGCCATTCGTCGGGACGATGGTATTCCACCACGTGTCCGTGGGCGTCTTTCCTCGCTTCGCCTTCTCTTGCCCGACGAGTGCCGGCGCCATGTACGGGATGCGCTCGATTTCTTCATACCGATACGTGTAATCGTCCGGCGTCTTGGCATACCAGAGAATGTTGTCGTGTTTCGTGGACCACCGTTTCTTCGATCGCGCCCCGTAATCATACGCCCAGATAATCTCGTTGATGAACGAGGCTCTCCCGAAAATACGGTCCAACATGATCTTGCAGTAATGGACCTCCCGATAGTCGATATGAAAGAAGAAGGAGCCGGTCTTTTTCAACACCCGATGCGCTTCCTGGAGTCGCGGCCGGAGAAACTCGTGATACTGTTCGAAAGCGTCGTCATAGGCTGCCGTCTCGAGTCGCGTCGTGCGGTAGCGGCGTCCCTGGTATCCGGTTCGGTCTCCGTGCGCGTCCCGGACCGTCTTCAACGTCGCGCGTTCCTGGCGTTTCCCCGTGTTGAACGGCGGATCGATGTAGATCAAGTCGAAGCCTTCGTCCGGGAACGTCTTGAGGATATCCAGGTTGTCCCCCAGGTGAATCTCCACCCTGGATTCAGGCATGTCTGCCCTCTCCCAGCCGTCCGGCGTGCTCGACTCCTCCCCGCTCGTAGCGCCAGCCGTCACGCAGCATCCAGAGCCGGTGACGCTGGCCAGGGGCCGCGACGCTGGCCGTCTCGTAACCGGCGTCGCCCCGGTACAGCGAGCAGTAGCCGCCCTCCACTTTCTCGAGCTTGGGAAAAAAGACGTCGGGCTCCCGTCCGCGCACGAACGCGAGTGCCGCGGCCACGCTGTCGAACGCTGCCAACGTGGTCAGCGACACATAGGTCGGCGGGGGCAATTCGATCTCGCCGGCATGGCGGGCGGCCAGCGCCGCAGCGGGCCGTAACCAGCGGTGGGCGCTGATTTCCCGGCCGTCCACGCGCACGCCCTCGTCGTCCGCGGGAGCGACGAAGAACCACGTGGAAAATCGGCGCGGACGGACCAGCGGCGTGGTCCAGTGCGAAAAATAGGCCAACGTGTCCGGGTCGATACGCAAGCCAGCTTCTTCCGCGGTCTCGCGCACCGCGGCGGTGCGGGCCGCGGCCAGCATGTCGTCCGGTGCGCCGGGCTCGTGATCCTCGGGATCGATGTGGCCGCCGGGAAATACCCACGCCCCGCCGTGAAAGGCGGTTTTCGCATGGCGTTGCAGCAGGAGCGCCTCGACGCCCTTCGCCCCGTTCCGCGCGTCTCTCAGCAGGATGACCGTAGCGGCCGGTGCCGCGGGAGCGGTGTCGGATTCCGGCATGACAGATTGGCAGCAATGAAAAAAGAGCGCGGGAGGGAGTCCGCGGCGGAGGCCCGCGGCGCTCGTCTCGAACCCCGCAACGGCCGAGGCGCGAAACGGGCGGGTCGGCCTTGGCCGCCGGGATGGAGAGACGGGACGAACCCCGCGGCTAGGCGGCTTTGCGTTTCGGCGGCCGCTTCCGCGCGGGTGCCCGCTTCTTGGACGTGGTGCGCTTGCGTGCAGCGGCTTTTTTCTTGGCTTCGTGCTCCTGCTGCATCCGCCGGATCTCCTCCCATCCCAGGTAGCCGGTGAATTCGTCTTCGCCGAAGAAGATGACCGGGCCGTCGCACAGGAACAGGTATTCGGTGTCCTCCACCGCGGTCGTGGCGCCGTGGACCATGCCGTTGGCTTCGTGCACGTAGTCGCCGGCCTGGAAGACACCGCCGCGCACCTTGAGTTTGCCGGACAGAATGAAGGTATGCGCGGCGCTCAGATGTTTGTGCGGCGGGGCGACGTAGCCCTTGAGCCAGCGGAACATCACCAGCCAGCGCCCGCTTTCCTGGCCGGTCCACAACACCTTCATGAAGGCGCGTTCGGGGTCGTCCGGATTGGGAATCCAGTCCTGCTTGGACGACTGGGTGACCGCGTCCATGATTTCGCTGTTGATCGGGCTGATGTCTTGCGGTAGTGGCATGGGGAACCCCTCCTTGTGGTGGTGCGCAGGGACTGCGAATGCGGGCGCGTACGTTGCCCGTTACATGCCTGTCCCCGCCCACGGATGCAAGCCGTCCGCCCTTGCTTGTCTTCTTGCTTCGACATCGACTTCGGGTCTTTCCCCCCTCTCCCCTGGTGGGAGAGGGCTGGGGAGAGGGCTGGGGAGAGGGGGAAGGGAAGACGCCTTCTACAGTTCAGCGATTGCCGAGATCAGGCAGGGCTTTTTCCAGGCTTCTGTTTGCAGAGAAACCGAGACACTCCCCGCCCTTCCTCCAACGGCCCCCGCCCGATACGGTACGCACGCTATCGGAGGCGCGGTCCCGACGCCGGGAAGTCACACAGAGTGAGGAACGCGATGGAACACCTGGATTTTCATGGCAAGACGGTCCTGGTCGTCGGCGGGTCGAGCGGAATCGGCAACGGAATCGCGCGGCGTTTCCGCGACCACGGCGCGCGCGTGTTCGTGTCCGGCACGCGCCCGGCCGCGGCCGACTACGAAGGCGAGGACGGCTCCGAACTGGACGGGTTGGACTACTTCCAATGGGACGTGTCGAGCGACCGAAGCGTCGCCGAAATGTCCCCGCGGTTCGACGCCTTGGACGTCCTGGTCGCCTCGCAAGGGATCGTCGAATACAAACGCACCGAGTTCCGGATGCCGACCTTCCGCAAGGTGCTCGACGTCAACCTGATGAGCGTCATGAGCATCTGCACCAAGTTCCACGACATGCTGGCCGCCGCCAAGGGCTCGGTCGTCATTCTCGGGTCGGGCGCGAGCTTCTTCGCGACGATGGGCAACCCGGCCTACAGCGCCAGCAAGGGCGCGCTGGTCACCCTGACCAAGACGCTGGCCGAGGCGTGGGCCGGGGACGGGATTCGGGTGAATGGGATTGCGCCCGGGTTGATCGCCACCAAGATCACGAAAGTGACCTGGGGGCACCCGCGCCGTTATCAAGACTCGCTGGAGTCGATTCCCATGAAACGCTGGGGCACGCCGGAGGAAATGGGCGGCATCGCCCTGTTTCTCGCCTCGCCACTGTCGTCGTACGTCACCGGCCAGATGCTGATTGCGGACGGCGGCATGAGCCTCGGCCTGTAACGCCGCGGAGCCCGGCGGAACGACGCATCGCGCCACAGGTGAGCGCTCGACCGTCCGCGGCGTTACGAGCGTGCGAGGACAGGCCCAAGCCGGGGGAATCGATCAGGGATCGACCTGGACCGGGGGCGTGTTCTCGCTCAGTTTGGCTGTGATTTCCTCGTCCGTCATGCGGTAGATATGTTCCTGGCCGGGAGGGAACCGCATCGGCGGATCGTCCATATCCACTTCGGGGTTCTGGACCACACCGCCCTGCGACTCGAACCGCGGCGGGTCTTTGTAACGCGCCAACTCCTCTTCATCGATGCCGTTGAGCCGCACGACTTCCGGGTCGATCCAGGCGCGCGCATCGATCGACTGTCCTTCCGACGTCGAGAACTCCAGCATCAGCCCTTCGGGCCCCGCGAAATAGATCGATTTGCAAAATCCGTGGTCGAGCGGCCCCCAAACCCAACGTCCATGCGAGCGGAGCCGGTCGCGCATGGTCAACAGGTCTGCTTCGGTCTCGACGTTGAGCGCCAAGTGCTGCATGGCGCCGGGCGCGACCGGTGCCGCCGTCCAACTCGCGTGCGACACGCCCATGATCGGCTGGATCTCGCCGCTTTCGGGCCCCCGCACGAAGGCGATGGACGAACTGTCGCCCAGCTTGAGAAAGCCGTGGTAGGTGTTCTTCACGCCGTGCATCCAATACAGCGCGACGAGTTCCATTCCGACGACTTGGGTGAAAAACTCGATCTGCTCCTTCATATTCTTGGTACAGATTGCCAGATGATGCACCCCGTTCGGCAGTCCCATGATCCGCCCTCCTTTGTTCGGGTTCGGGTTCGGGTTCCGTTTCCCGCGGACCTTTCCACGTTGCGATGATCGGCGTCAAGCCGGAACGTGGCGGGGGTAACTCGGTTTGGTATGGCCGGGTGAATTCATTTCGGGGACCAAGCTTAGAGACCTTCCCATCCCCAAGTTCGTTGAGCCTGTCGAAACGAACCCTGATGTCACCTTAGCCTTCGCACCTACCCCCGGCCCTCTGATCTTTCGACAGGCTCGGGGACCAGGGAGAGATGTCGGGGAGAAGGCTCCGGGCGGTGGTGCATCAACTCGGGAATTTCGAACCGATATACGTCCCCAATTTGAACCTGCTCACTATCGGCGGCCGGCCTGCGGTTTCCCGCGGCGCCAAGTGTGGTAGATTGCCGCACGCGAGCAGCGGCTTTCTCAGTGCTGGGGAACGGAAATTCCATGCTTGGTTTTACGCCGACCGAGGAACAACGCCTCATCCAGGATACGGTCTCCGATTTCGCTCGGGGTCACGTCCGCCCCACGGCGCACGACGCGGACGAGTCGGGCGACGTTCCCGGCACGCTAATCGAGCAGGCGTGGCAACTCGGTCTGATCCACAGCACGATTCCCGAATCGTACGGCGGCGTGGCGTCCTCCGTCCCATCGGCCGTCACCGGCGCGCTGATCGCCGAAGCGCTCGCCTGGGGCGATCTGTCGGTCGCCCTGCACGTCCTGGCTCCCCAACTCGTGACCGTCCCCGTCCTGACGCTGGGCAGCGACGAACAGAAGTCGCAGGTTCTCGGCACCTACACCGGAGAGCGGTTCACCGCGGGAAGCGCGGCGCTGGTGGAGCCGCGCTTCGGGTTCGATCCCAACGCCTTACACACCACGGCGGAGCCGCAGGGGAGAGAGTTCGTCCTCGACGGGCACAAATGCTTCGTGCCGCTGGCGCCCGACGCCGCCCACCTGCTCGTGTACGCGCGTACGGGCGACGCCGCGGCCGCCTTCCTGGTGCCCCAGGGGACGCCCGGACTGACCGTCGTCGAGCGCGAAAAGAACATGGGCCTCAAGGCGCTGGCGACCTACGAAGTCCGTCTCGAAGAATGCCGCGTCCCTGCCACGGCACGGTTGCCCGGGGACGTGCAGACCGGCCTGAACCGATGCCGGGTGGCGCTGGGCGCGCTGGCGGTCGGCGTGGCCCGCGCGGCCTACGAATACGCGTGCGACTACGCCAAGGAGCGCAAAGCCTTCGGTGTCGCGATTGCCCGGAAGCAGGCGATTGCCTTCATGTTGGCCGAAATGGCGATGGAGATCGACGCGACCCGTTTGCTCGTCTGGGAGGCGGCCTGGAAGATCGACCAGGGCGCCGATGCGACGCGCGAGGCGTGTCTGGCGAAGAACTACGCGGCCGACATGGTGCTCGGCGTGACCGACAACGCGGTCCAGACGCTCGGCGGCCACGGCTACGTCCGCGACCATCCGGTGGAGCGCTGGCTCCGCAACGGCCGCGGCTTCGCCGCCTTCGAGGGAGTTGCGACCGTCTGACGAATCCGGCGCCGACCGGCGGCGCCCCAACCGAGCGAGGCCGGCCTATGATCGATTTTGCCTTGTCCGAAGGAACGCGCAAGCAGCGGGAACTCATGCACGCGGTCGCCAGCGGCACGATGCGGCCGATCTCGCGCGAATACGACGAGCGCGAGCACGAAAAGCCCACCGAGTGGCTGAACATGATGTGGGACGCCGCCAAGAACCTGGCCAGCGCGGGGCAGGCCGTCCCCAAGCAGGACCCGAAACGCACCGGGCAATCCGCGCCGGAACGCACCGTGCGCACCGCGGTGCTGGTGGAAGAATTGTCGTGGGGCGACGTGGGTCTGTACCTGAGCATTCCCCATCCGGGACTCGGTGGAGCCGCGGTCGCCGCGGCCGGCACGCCGGAACAGAAGAAACGCTTTCTCTCGCGCTTCCGGGACGGTGCGCCGAAGTGGGGCGCCATGGCGATCACCGAGCCGGGCTGCGGCTCGGACTCGGCCGCGATCACCACGCGCGCGGTGCGCGACGGCGACGAGTGGGTGCTGAACGGCACCAAGATCTTCTGCACCAGCGGGCTGATGGCCGCGGAAAAGTCGGACGGTTTCGTCGTGGTCTGGGCTACGGTCGATCCGGCCGCGGGCCGCGCGGGCATCAAAGCCTTCGTGGTGGATCACCACACGCCGGGCATGACCGTCGCCAAAGTCGAGGACAAGATGGGCATCCGCGCCTCGGACACCGCCATGCTCGTGTTCGACGATTGCCGGATTCCGCACGACAACATTCTGGGCAGCCCCGAGGTCGAGCAGTCCACCCAAGGGTTTCGGGGGGTCATGGCGACGTTCGACGCGACGCGCCCGCTGGTCGCCGCCAGCGCGATCGGCGTGGCCCGCGCCGCGGTGGATTTTCTGCGCGAGACGTTCGAGCGGGAGGGCGTCACCATTCGCTACACCACGCCGACGACCGGCCTGACGACGCTGGAACGCGACTTCATGGACCTCGAAGCCAGCCTGCAGGCCGCGCGGCTGCTCACGTGGCGCGCGGCCTGGATGCTGGACCAGGGGCTGCACAACAGCCTCGAAGCGTCCATGGCCAAGGCCAAGGCCGGCCGCATGGTGACGCAGGTCACCCAGAAGGCGGTCGAACTGCTCGGCCCGCTGGGCTACTCGCGGAAGAACCTGCTGGAAAAATGGATGCGGGACGCCAAGATCAGCGACATCTACGAAGGCACCCAACAGATCAATCTGCTCATCATCGCCCGCCGGATCCTGGGCTATTCCAGCGCCGAGTTGAATTGACGCCGTCGGACGGCGCGCATTCCACGGACTTCCGAGCGGACGAATGCAGGTGATCGGTCACCGCGGGGCCGCGGCGCTCGCCCCGGAAAACACCTGGGCGAGTTTCGACCGGGCGATCACCATCGGCGTGGACGCCATCGAAACCGACGTGCACGCCACGTGCGACGGCCATCTCGTGCTGCTCCACGACGCCGACCTGAGCCGTACCACGAACGGAACCGGCATGGTGTCCGACACGCCGTGGGCGGTCGTACGGGAGTTGGACGCCGGGGCGTGGTTCGGCGCCGAGTTCGCCGGCGCCCATGTCCCGCTCCTGTCCGAGACGTTGGAGCAGTACGGCACGCGCACCCGTTTCGTGCTCGAAGTCAAGCAGGCCGGCGTCGAACTCCGCGTCCTGGAATCGGTGCAGGAGTCGGGCTTGCTCGCGGACGTGACCTTTTCGTCCTTCTTCTTTTCGATCGTCGAGAATCTGAAACGCCACGCGCCCGGTGCCAAGGTCGGGTCGCTCACCATCGACGCCAATCCCGAAACCACGCGGCGTGTCCTGGACGCGGGGCTGGACCAGATCTGTCCGCCCGCGCCGTTCCTGTCCCGCGATCTCGTGGCGGACTGGAAGGCCGCGGGGCTGGAAGTGCGTGCGTGGGGGATCAAGGACGTCCAGACGATGCAGGCCGCGATCGATGCCGGGGTGGACGGTATGACGGTCGATTTCCCGCACCTGCTGCTCGAAGCCCTCGGCCGGTAGCGTCGCGGTCCGAAATTATCGGCTGATTCGCCGTAACAGCGGACCCTCTCCCGGAGGTCCCTGAGCTTGCGGTGCCTTCAGCCTGCAGAAAGGTCGAAGGGAAGAAAGGGGGCTTTGCTTCTTCCTTCCTACCCCCTCTCCCTCCGGGAGAGGGTTAGGGAGAGGGTCCCCGGCCACGAATCCGCCACCGGACGCTTCCCAAAATACCGCGTCCCGCCAAAGCCGGCGCTTCCGCGCTGCCCGGTCGGAGACTTCTGCGAGAGGAGAATCGGTCGCCAGGCTCAGTCGGCGTGGAGACCGCCGGCCGTCAGGTTTTCCGCCAGCACGACCGTGAACAACGACAGCGGGTGAGTCTTGAAGCGTCGGTCGATGCGTACGGGTACGCCGGCGAACGCCTGGGCGAGCCGTAGCGAGGCGCTCCATCCGAGGCGGCGGGTGATCGGGTCGAGGGCGCCGATGAGCGGCCCGATGACCGGCTTGGTCGAGCGGAAGTGGTTGATGATCGTGATCTTGCCGTGCGGTCTGCAGACGCGGTGGATCTCGCGCATCATGCGCACCGGGTCGGGCACCACGCTGATGACGTGGAACGCATTCACGTAGTCGAACGCATCGTCCGGAAAGTCAAGGTGCATGGCGTCCATGGCCAGCAAGCGGAAGTGCCGCCAGTCGTTTTCGGCCGCACGCTGGCGGGCGCGATCCAACATGTGGGGCGCCAGATCGATACCGGTCACGGTACAGTGCGGCGGATACGCCGGCATGGACAGGCCGGTTCCGACGCCGACCTCCAGCACCTGCGCGCCCGGCTGAATGTCGAGACCCTGCACGACCGAGGAAATCCGGTCGGTGAAGAAGCGTGCGAAAATCTTATCGTAGAGATGGGAGAACTCGGAGTAGATCTTGCTCTCGTGCGCGGCCTCCCGACCGGTATCGTCTGCCAGCACGCTCATCTCCCTGTCCGTCCGGCGCCCGCGGCGCCTCGTCATCGGCCCTGCCGGACGGCGGGCGGAGTGTTTCACAGCGCCCGAACGTCGTCAATGTCCGTGTAATTCCGCAGGGTTAGTGCCGTTCGCCAGGAGGCGGCCGCATCGAGACCCGGGCGGAAAATCCGCCATGCGAAACGCGGGGCGGGCGATCACCGCCGGGCGCGCTGCCGTTCCCACAGCAGCACGACCGGGCTCGCCACGTAGATCGACGAATACGTGCCGACCGTCATGCCGACGAGCAGCACCAGGGCGAACGCATGGATCACCGAGCCGCCCAGAAAGAACAGCGCCAGGATGACCATCAGCACGGTGCCGGTCGTGATCACGGTACGGCTCAGGGTCTCGTTGATGCTGCGGTTGATGATCGTGCGCAGGGTTTCGCGGCGCAGCTTGCGCATGTTCTCGCGCACGCGGTCGCAGACGATCACCGTGTCGTTGACCGAATAGCCGATCACGGTCAGCAGCGCGGCGACCACCGTCAGGTCGAACTCGACGTTGGCGACCACCAGCGCGGTCGTCGTCACCAGTACGTCGTGGATGAGCGCGATACCCGCGCCGAGGCCGA
This sequence comes from uncultured Binatia bacterium (SeqCode), assembly GCA_965200125.1. Taxonomy (GTDB): domain Bacteria; phylum Desulfobacterota; class Binatia; order Bin18; family Bin18; genus Bin18. The sequence continues at coordinate 1,744,676 of OZ241332.1, forward strand.
AGCGCGGCTCGAACCGGAAAGCGATGTAACCGCCCATCATGAGTGTGGCGAACACCACGGCCAGAATGCCCTTGCGGCGCAGGTCGCGGCCGACTCGCGGGCCGACGCTCTCCACGCGCCGGACGTCGAAAGCCTCCGGGCCGAACCCGATCTGCAGCCGCTCGCGGATGCGGTTGGAGTAATTCTCCGCGCCGGTCTCGGATTTGGGAATGCGGATGAGGAACTCGTCCCCGTTCTGGCCGAAGTCCTGGACGGTGATGTCGGAAATGCCGGTCTCGGACACGACCGAGCGGATGCCGGCCGCGTCGGTCGCCGTGCTGAATTTGACGTGCACGATCGTGCCGCCCGCGAAATCGACGCCGTAGTTCAGGCCGCCGCGATACCACAGCGTGGCCGCGCCGAGCAGGATCACGGCGACCGACAAGACGCTGGCCGCCCTGGCGTAGTGCAGGAAATCGATGCGGGTGTCGGCGCGAATCAGTTGCATGTCCGTTTCCCTCGGCGCGCCGGGCTTCTACGCTTTACAGGCTCAGGCGGGTCAGCCGCCGGCGGATCAGACAATAGTCGTACACCGCGCGCGTGCAGAACACGGTGGTGAACACCGTACTGACGATCCCGATGCACAGCGTGACGGCAAACCCCTTGATGGGACCCGATCCGAACTGGAACAGGATCAGGCCCGACAGAAAGGTCGTGATGTTCGAGTCGAAGATGGCCGGTAAGGCACGTTCGTAGCCCGACTCGACTGCGGCCCGGGCGCCTTTGCCGAGGCGGACTTCTTCGCGCATGCGCTCGTTGATGAGCACGTTGGCGTCCACGGCCATGCCGACCGTCAACACGATTCCGGCGATGCCGGGCAACGTCAGCGTGGCGTCGAACATGGCCAGCGCGGCCAGCAACAGCAGGATGTTCAGCCCCAAGGCCACGTCGGCCAGCACGCCGGCCAAGTTGTAGTAGATGACCATGAACAGCAGCACCACGGCCCCGCCGACGATGAACGACCACGTGCCCTGCTCGATGGAATCGCGTCCCAGCGACGGACCGACGGTGCGTTCCTCGGCGATCGTCACCGGTGCGGGCAGGGCGCCGGCGCGCAGCACGATGGCCAAGTCGCGCGCCTCGCTGATGTCGAACCCGCCCGTGATGGACGCGCGCCCGCCGCCGATCCGGTCGCGGATGACCGGCGCCGAATAGACGGTGTTGTCCAGAATGATCGCCAGCCGCCGCCCGACGTTGGCGCCGGTGACTTCCTCGAAGATGTCGGCCCCGCGGTCGCTCAGGATCAACTCGACGTACGGCCCCTCGATGTCCACGCTGGGCCGCACGCGTGCGTCCGCCACCCCGTCGCCCGTCAGCAACGCCTCGCGCTCCAGCGTGTATTCGGTGCGGGTGATCTCTCCCGACAGCGGGTCGCGGTCCTGGCCGGTCAGCGTCTCGGTTTCGACGGCGCCGTCGTCTTCCTCGACGACCAGCTTGAACTCCAGCAGCGCGGTCTTGCCGATCAATTCCTTGGCGCGTTCCGGGTCCTGGATGCCGGGCAACTGGACCAGGATGTTCCGGTCGCCCTGCCGCTGGATGGTCGGCTCGGCCACGCCGAACTGGTCCACCCGGTTGCGGATGGTCTCCAGGGACTGATCTACCGCGTACTCGTGCAGGGCGTCGATCTGACGGCGGTCGAGATCGACCACGATGTCCGGGCTCGAGCCGCCCGCGGTGCGCGGTTCGAGAATGGGGAAGCGCGCGTCCAGCACCTCACGCGTCGCGGCGCGGTCGGCGTCCGCTTCGACCGTGATGCGCAAGGCGCGCCCCTCGCGCCGAATCCGCACGGTGCCGACACCCTCTTCGGCCAGGGCTTGGCGCAACTCCTGGGCGTAGCGGTCCACACTGTTCTCCACGGCCTTGTCCAGGTCCACGCTCAGCAGCAGATAGGTCCCGCCGCGCAGGTCCAGCCCCAGCCGGATCTGATGCGAGGGCAGGAACGGCGGCCACCAACCCGGCAATTCGGACCGGAACGAAGGCACCAGATACAAGCTGCCCCAGATCGCGAGCCCCGCGATCAACAGCAGGCGGTAACGCAAGCTGCGCGGCATGCTTGATCCCCGAGGCGTCCTTATTTGTCCTTGCCGGATTTGGACGTCGCGCCGGCCTTCTTCCCGGTGCCGGCGGCGGTCGCGGTTTCGATCTTGGACCGCTCGACCCGGACGCGGACGTTCTGGGCGAGTTCCAGGGTCACGACGGTCTCGCCCAACTCCAGAATGCGCCCGTGGAGCCCGCCGGCGGTCACGACCTCGTCGTTGCGTTTGAGGTCGGCCAGGAGTTTGCGGTGGGCTTTGGCCTTCTGCTGCTGGGGCCGGATCAACAGGAAGTAGAAGACCACGAAGATGAGGACGAGCGGCAGGAACTGCACCAGCGGGCCGGGGCCGGCCGGCTCGGCGCCGGTTTGCGCAAAGGCGAGACTGGTCATGCGGTCTCCTCTTCTGGCGGATGGGCGTCCGGTGCTTCGTCGGAGTCGGACGGTTCGAGAAAGGCGCGCGCGAATGCCGTGAACCGGCCCGCGGCCAGCGCGTCGCGCATGTCGCGCATCAGGCGCTGATAGAAATACAGGTTGTGCAGCGTGTTGAGGCGCGCGGAGAGCAGTTCGCCGGCCACGGCCAAGTGGCGCAGATACGCCCGGGAAAAACGGCGGCAGGCGTAGCACGGGCAGTCGTCCTCGATCGGGCGCGGGTCCGTGGCGTATTCCGCGCGGCGGATGTTGATCTTGCCCGACCGGCAGAACAGCGTGCCGTTGCGCGCGTTGCGCGTCGGGATCACGCAGTCGAACAGGTCGAAGCCCAACGCTACGTAGCGCACGAGTTGTTCCGGGGTGCCGACGCCCATGAAATAGCGCGGACGCGCCGCGGGCAGAAATCGGACGGTATGCGCGGCGAGTGCGTGCGTCAGCCGCGGGTCCTCGCCCACGCTCAGGCCGCCGACCGCGTAGCCGGGAAATGCGAGCGCGGCCAACGCGCACGCGTTCTCCTCGCGCAAATCCGGGTACAGCCCGCCCTGCACGATGGCGAACAGGGCTTGCTCGGGCCGCCGTTTCGCCGCCAGCGACCGCCGCGCCCAGCGCAGCGTCAGTTCCGCGGCGCGGCGGGCTTCCGCGACGTCGACCGAGGCCGGCGCACACTCGTCCAGCACCATCGCCACGTCCACGCCGAGCGCCTCCTGGGTCCAGACGACACTTTCGGGGGTGAGCCGATGCCGCGAGCCGTCGAGATGCGAGCGGAAGGCGACACCGTCTTCGCCGACCTTGCACAACGATTGCAGGCTGAACACTTGGTAGCCGCCGCTGTCGGTCAGGATCGCACCGTCCCAGCCCATGAAGGCGTGCAGGCCGCCGGCGCGTTCGACCACCTCGGCCCCCGGTCGCAGATACAGGTGGTAGGCGTTGGCGAGCAGCATCTCGGCGCCGCTCTCGCGCACGTCCTGCGGGGTCATGGATTTGACCGTGCCCTGCGTGGCGACCGGCATGAACGCGGGGGTCGCCACGTCGCCGTGCGCGGTGCGCAACGTGCCGAGGCGGGCGCCGCTGCTTGGGTCGGCGTGTCGCGTCGTGAACTGGAACATGGACGGGGATGGGGCGGGAATCGGGACGCTGCTTGCGTTGCGCCGGGCCGTTGTATGTGTTTTTCCAGCCCCCCGCAACTCCGAGCGGCGCGGCGTCCTCGCCTGGGGGACGGGCAGAAACCGCGGCGTTCACCGCGGCCTACACGATCAGCATGGCGTCCCCGTAACTGTAGAACCGGTAGCCGCGGCGCACCGCTTCAGCATAGGCGCGCAGGACCGATTCGCGGCCGGCCAGCGCCGACACGAGCAGCAGCAACGTCGAACGCGGCAGGTGGAAATTGGTCAGCAGGCCGTCCACCACCCGGAATCGGTAGCCGGGATAGATGAACAGATCGGTCTCGTCCGCGCCGGGATGTACTCGTCCGTCGTGACGCGCCGACGCTTCGAGCGCGCGCGTCGTCGTGGTGCCGACGGCGATCACCTTGCGGCCGCGGGCTTTCGCCGCGGTGACGGTCTCCGCCGTGGCCGAACCGATGTCGTAGGCTTCCGCGGCCATGCGGTGCGCCTCGACCCTGTCCGTCCGCACCGGCTGGAAGGTGCCCGGGCCGACGTGCAGGGTCACGCAGCACAACGTGACGCCGTCACGCTCCAACGCGGCCAGCAATTCCGGGGTGAAGTGCAGTCCCGCGGTCGGCGCGGCGACCGCGCCGGGTTCGCGGGCATACACGGTCTGATACCGCTCACGGTCCGCGGCGTCGGGGCCGGGCCGGCGCTTGATGTACGGCGGCAACGGCGCTTCGCCGTAGTGTTCCAGAAGCCGGGCGACGTCCGCGTCCGACCCCGTATCGGAAAAGAACCGTACGACGCCTTCGCCGTCCGCGGGCGCAGCCACCCATTCCGCCCACAGATCACCGGCCAGCGAGATGCGGTCGCCGACCTGTTGGCTCCCGGCGCCCTTGCAGAGTACCCGCCACGTCTGCGCCGCGTCGGACACGCGTCGCACGAGCAGCAGTTCGACCTTGCCGCCGGTCGGCTTGCGGCCGCGCAGCCGCGCCGGAATGACCCGCGTGTCGTTCAGCACGAGCATGCAGTCGTCGGGTAGCAGTGCCCGCAGGTCGGCAAAGCGGTGATGCTCGATCGCGCCGTCCTTCCGGCCGAGCCGCAGCAGGCGCGAGGCGTCGCGCCGCGCGGACGGTTCCTGGGCGATCAGCGCCGGCGGCAGATCGTAATCGAAGTCGGCAAGATCCATGACGTGGGCGGCAGCCGGCCGTTCGGGCCACTGCCGCGCGTCGGACGCGGGACCCGCGGACGGGGTGCCGATCGTGCCGCGGCGCCCCGTCCGTCAGGTCGGGTGGGAGATCAGACGGTCGAACGTTCGGTCGCGTCCGACGTTGGGGGGTCCGACGTGCCCGGAGAAGCGTCGCCGCCCGCGGGGGAACCCCCTGCGACGACCGGACCGCCGGCCCCGCGCAAAAACGGCTGCAACAGATCGATCGGCAGCGGGAACAAGGTCGTGGAGTTGTTCTCCGTGGCGACCTCGGACAGCGTTTGCAGGTAGCGCAACTGGAGGGCGACCGGGTGCCGTTCGATGATGCCCGACGCATCGGCCAGCCGCTGCGCGGCCTGGAACTCGCCCTCGGCGTTGATGACCTTGGCGCGCCGTTCGCGCTCGGCCTCGGCCTGTTTGGCCAGGGCGCGCTGCATCTCCTGCGGCAGGTCGATGTGTTTCACCTCGACCAGCGACACCTTGATGCCCCACGGATCCGTCTGCGTGTCGATGATCTCCTGCAGGTGGGAATTGATCTTCTCCCGCTCGGACAACAGTTCGTCCAGTTCGGCCTGGCCGCACACGCTGCGCAGCGTGGTTTGCGCCAGTTGCGAGGTGGCGAACAGATAATTCTCGATCTCGATAGTCGCCGAGTTGGGGTTCAGGACGCGGAAGTACAGCACCGCGTTGACCTTGATCGAGACGTTGTCCTTGGTGATCACGTCCTGGGGCGGCACGTCAAGCGTGATCGTCCGCATATCCAGCCGGACCATCCGCTCGATGAGCGGGATCACGTAGATGAGCCCCGGCCCGCGGTGCTTGACCAGCCGGCCGAGGCGGAAAATCACCCCGCGCTCGTATTCGGGCAGGATCTTGATCCCGCTCGCCAGCAGAATCAGCGCGATGATCAGGAACGTGACGGGCGCACCGAATCCAAACATACGTCCTCCTCCCGCGTGGCCGCGCGGACTCAGGCCGCGGCCCGGCGCACGCGCAGCACCATGTGGTTGACTTCGACGATGCGGACCTTCTGGCCCGCCTCGATGGCTTCGTCGCTCTCCGCGGTCCAGTACTCGCCGTGGACCCAGACCGTGCCGCGCGGGGCGAGCGGCGTGCGGACCTCGCCGACCGCCCCGCGCAGCGCTTCGAGGCCGGACGCCGCGGGCCGCCACCACGCGCGCGCCGCCAGGATGCCGACCACGAACATGAACAGGCTGACCGCCAGGGACGCGGCCAGGATGATGGTGCGGTCCACCGCCAGCTCGGCGTCGGGCGTGTCGAACAGGAACAGCGAGCCCAGCACGAACGCGGCGATGCCGCTGACGCCCAGGATGCCGAAGCTGGGCAGGAACATTTCGGCCACGAGCAGCGCCATGCCCAGTCCGATCAAGACCAGCCCGGTGTAATTGATCGGCAGGACCTGGAACGCGGTCAGCGCCAGAATCAGACAGATGCCGCCCGCCAGCCCGGGCAGCAGCAGGCCGGGGTTGGAGAATTCGAGATACAGGCCCAACATGCCGGCCATCATCAGCAGATAAGCGATGTTCGGGTCGGCCAGAATGTTGAGGACCTTGTGCTTGAGCCGCATGTCCGCAGCCACGATGCGGAAACGCCCCTCGCCGAGCCGAGCCGGAGAGAAATCGAGAGTCAACGTCTGCGTGCCGACCTCGACCTCGCGGCCGTGCGCCTGGGCGAGCAGGTCGTGCACATCCGCGGCCACGAGGTCCACTACGTTCTTTTCCAACGCTTCGACCTCGGTGATCGACACGCTTTCGCGCACCGCCTGTTCCGCCCACTCGACGTTGCGGCCGCGGCGCTGGGCGATGGATTCGATGAACGACGCCGCGTAGTTCTCGATCTTGTCGCGCATGTCGCCTTCGATGTTCTGCCCGCCGCTGGCGACCGGGTGCGCCGCGCCGATGGTGGTGCCGGGCGCCATGGCCGCGACGTGCCCGGCCAGGGTGATGAACACGCCGGCCGAGCCGGCGCCGGCCCCGCTCGGGGACACGTACAGCAGGACGGGCAGCGGGGCGCCGAGAACGTCCTTGACGATGCTCTTGGTCGAACTGAGCAGTCCGCCCGGGGTGTCGAGTTGGACGATCAGGGCCAGCGCCCCGGCGTCGGCCGCGGCCTGGACGTTCTCGCGGATGAAATCGCCCACCGCGGGATTGATCGACGCGTCGATCGCGATCCGGCTGACGTGGCCGCGCTGGGTCTGCGCGTGGAGGCCGAGCAGCGAGCCGGCGCCGAGCAGCAGGCAGGCGACCGCCAGCGTCCGTACGAACCCGCGGCGGAGACGGCGGCGCACAGCGCACCCTCGGGGTGTGCCCGATCGTGTAGGAAAGCGTTGCACCTCAGCGCCGTCCTATTTCCTTGAGCACGCTTTTGATGTCTTCCCAGACCGCGCGCTTGGCCTGTGGGTTGCGCAACAGGTAGGCGGGATGCAGCGTCGGCATGAGCTTCACCCCGCGGTAGGTTCGCCATTGTCCGCGCAGCCGGCTGATCGGCGTCGCGTCGGCGAGCAACGTCTGGGCGGCGAAGCGGCCGAGCGCGACGATGACCTTGGGCCGCAGCAGCGCGAGCTGCTTTTGGAGAAACGGCTCGCACGCGGCGATCTCGTCGGACTCCGGGTCCCGGTTGCTGGGCGGGCGGCACTTCACCACGTTGGCGATGTACACGTCCTCGCGCCGGAGGTGCATGCCCTTGGTGATGATGTCGTTCAACAGTTGGCCGGCGCGACCGACGAACGGCTCGCCCTGCCGGTCTTCGTCGGAGCCCGGCCCCTCGCCCACGAACACGACCTCCGGATCCGGGTTGCCGACGCCGAACACGATCGTCTTCCGATGTTCGCACAGCTTGCAGCGTTGGCACGGCCCCAACGCGGTCCGCAACTCGTCCAGGCTGCTGACACCAGCCAGTGGTTCCGCGGGCACGGCCGCGGAGTCGTTCCGCGGCTCGACGGCAGGAATGTGAGCAGGTTCGTTCGAGGGAGACGCAACGGGCTCCGCAGCGCGGGTTTCGGCCGGCATTCCGACCGGAGAGGCGGGGAGTCCTTCGAGCCCACCGTCGCGCAGCTCCGTCAGATACACCTGCAACGAATGAGAGACCTGCGCCACGACGGCGTCCGGCGAATCCGCGATCATCACCCGGCGAACGTATGCCTAGGCCGTTCGCTTGACAAGTTGAGACACGAAAAAAGCGAGCCCGTCGGCGTACGCCGAGGCCGGCAGCACGTCGAGGGCCTCGAGCGCGCGCTGCCCGTAGGCGTGCGCCATACGGACGGCTTCGTCGAGCACCCCCGAGCGCCGAATGCGTTCCAGGCTGCTGTCGATCTCCTGCCGACTCGGCGCCGGCTTCTCGAAGACGCGCTTCACCTCGGGGCTCCTCGCCAAGGCCAGGACGAGCGGCAGGGAGGGATTCCCGTCCCGCAAGTCGGCCCCGGTCGGCTTGCCGGTGCGGTTGCCGTCGCCGGCCACGTCCAGCACATCGTCGACGATCTGGAACGCCATACCGATAGAGAAGCCGGACTCGGCCACGCGCTCGACCACCTCGCGGCTCGCGCCGGCCAGATGCGCGCCCATGCGCGCGCCTTGCGCGAACAGCGACGCGGTCTTGCGGGAGATGATCTCCAGATAATCGTCGCGCGTCACCCCGGGATCGTGCCGCAGCCTGCCTTGCAGCACCTCGCCCTCGGTCAGGCTGATGCACGCGTCGGTCGCCCAGGTAATCACCTGCTCCTCGAAGCGACCGCACAATCCGAACGCCCGCCCGAACAGAAAATCGCCGGCGACCAGCGTATCGGCGAGCCCGAAGCGGCGCAGGGCCGAGGCTCGGCCGCGGCGCGTCTCGGCCTCATCGATGATGTCGTCGTGCAGCAGGGAAGCGGAATGGATCAGTTCCAGCGCGGTCGCCACGTCGACAATGTCGTCCACATGGCTCCCGCCGCAGGCGCGAAAGACCATCAGCACCACGGCCGGCCGGACGCGCTTGCCACCGGCGCCGACCAGATACGTCCCGATGTCGTGCAACAACGCTTCGCGCGACTGAAGGAGACCGGCCAGCCGTTTCTCCACCTGCGCCAGCTCGGTGGCCACGAGGTCTTGGGGCAGCGGAGGCTGCTCTACGGAGAGGGCGGCTTTGGCAGACACATTATTCTCAGAACAGAGGGATATCGCCCCAGGCTACGACTGGAGCGCACTCCATAATGCCAAAGGCCGGGCAAAGCGGCAACCGGAGCCCCGCCCCGGACAATCCTCCCGCGTATTGTCCTATTCCCAAAACGCACGTAGAAACAACGAGAATTACATACAAGATGATCTTTGGCCCGTTTCGAAAAGCTCAACGGGCTAATCCCCGAGCTTGTCGAAGGAGTTTCAACCAAGGTGCACAAGGATACAAAAGAGGGAAAGCCCGAGGATCGTCTTATACGGAGTTCCCAAACGAATTCATTAAGATCGGCCCTCTACGAGCCGGATGGAACCCGCTTGGCGCCCGTCAAAGAAAAATTATGATCCTGAAAGACAAAGCCATCGTGCTGGGTGTGTGCGGCGGCATCGCGGCCTATAAATCGGCCGAGATCGTCCGCCTGCTGGTCAAGACCGAGGCGACGGTGCGCGGGGTGATGACCAGGAACGCGCAGGAGTTCATCACCCCGCTCACCTTGCAAACCCTGTCCGGCAACCCCGTCTCCACGGATACGTTCGACCTGACCCAGGAATCCGAAATCGGACACATCACGCTGGCCGACACCGCGGACTTGGTTCTGATCGTGCCGGCGACCGCCAATCTGCTCGCTAAGCTGGCGCACGGAATCGCCGACGACCTGCTGACCACGGTGCTGCTGGTCACTCGTGCGCCGGTCGTCGTCGCTCCGGCCATGAACGGGCACATGTACGCTCATCCCGCGACGCAGGCGAATCTGGAGACGCTGCGCGAACGGGGATACGCGATCGTCGAACCGGCCGAGGGGGATCTGGCCTGCGGCTATCAGGGGCAAGGCCGCTTGGCCGATCTCGCGCACATCGTCGAGGCCGCGGCCGCTGCGCTGACCGAAAAGGACTTGGCAGGCGAACACGTCATCGTCACCGCGGGGCCGAACTGCGAGCCGATCGATCCGGTTCGCTTCATCAGCAACCGTTCGACCGGCAAAATGGGCTTTGCGCTGGCGCGCGTGGCTCGGCAGCGCGGGGCGGATGTTACGCTGGTCAGTGGCCCGACCGCGCTCGCCGCGCCGCTGGGAGTCGAGTTGTGCCTGGCCCACACGGCTATGGAGATGCAGCAGGCGGTCAGCCGGCATTACAATCGGGTCACGATGGTCGTCTCCGCGGCGGCGATTGCCGACTACCGGCCGGCGCAGGTCGCTCCGCAGAAGATCAAGAAACGGGACGGCGCGTTGTCGATCACGCTGGAGCGAAACCCGGACGTCCTGGCCGGACTCGGGCGGAACAAAGGCAACCGATTGCTGGTCGGCTTTGCGACCGAGACCGAAAACGTGGTGCAGAACGCCGAACGCAAGCTGCGCGCGAAGAATCTCGACCTGATCGTTGCCAACGACGTCACGCAGGTCGGCGCGGGGTTTGCCGGCGACACCAACATCGTGACGTTGCTGGACCGGACCGGTGGACGCGAGTCGTTGCCACTGATGTCCAAGGACGAGGTCGCCCACCGGGTGTACGACCGGCTGCTTGCCCTCAAACAATCCGCCCCGACGGAGGCGTGACTCTTAGCTATCCCCGGTCCGTGCTTGGGGTATCCGCCTTACCCCGGCCAGGATCTCGCGCAGGCTCCGCGGCAGGCGCTGCACCCGGCCGGCGTCGTCCACGCACGCATGCTCGGTCATCCCTTCGGCGATGACCGCGTCGTCGGCCAGGCGGACGATCCGATAGCCGAATCGGACGCTCGCGCCCCCGACGTGGCACACCGTCGTCGTGACGTGCAACGCGTCGTCGAACAACGCCAATGCCCGATACCGGCAGCGAGCATCCCGCACCGGGAAGTGTATGCCTCGATCTTCGAGCGTCCGATACGGGCTGCCAATCGCCCGCAGCAATTCCACCCGCCCTTCCTCGAACCAGACTAAATACGTCGCATGATGCGCCATGCCCGCCTTGTCGGTCTCGGCATAGCGGACGCGGACGGTATGCGTATTGGACAGCACCGGCTCGTGGGAGCGCAGGCCGTGGGCTCGCAAGGACACGGCGAAAACGCCCCGAGACCGCTTACTTGCCCTGCCAGTTGGGCTTGCGCTTTTCCGCGAACGCGCGCGGCCCCTCGACCACGTCCTCGGAGTGCATCATCTGTTTGAGCGCCGGGTAGGACTGAGCGAACGCTTCGTCCAGGGTCAGGCCGGCGCCGAGCATGGCGCACTGTTTGGTGGCGCGGACCGACAGCGGCGCACATTCCAGGATTTCGGAGGTCCAGCGTTTGACCGCGTCGGGCAAGTCGGCCAGGGGGACGACCTCGTTCACCACGCCCCAGCGGTGGGCTTCCTGGGCGGTCATGTGTTTGCCGGTCAGCATGTAGCCGAGCGCGATCTTGAGCGGCATCTGCCGCGGCAACCGGTGCACGCCGCCCGCGGCCGCCGCCAAGCCGACGCGCGGCTCGGGCAGGCCGAGTCTGGCATGCTCCGCGGCGATGATGATGTCGCACGCCAACGCCATTTCGAAGCCGCCGCCCAGGGCGAAGCCGTTCACCGCGGCAATGGTCGGTTTCCAGATGTCGGTCCGGTCGGTCAGGCCGCCGAATCCGCCCTTGATCCGCTGTTTGGGCAGGCCGTGTTCGGCCGTGTACTTGAGGTCGTTGCCGGCCGAGAAGGCTTTGTCGCCGGCGCCGGTCAGGACGACCACCCAGACGTCGTCGTCGGCCAAGGCGTCGTCCCATATCCGGGACAGTTCCTCCGCTGCGGGAGGATGGACCGCGTTCAGGCGTTCCGGGCGGTTGAGCGTGATGGTGGCGACGTGGTCATCCTTGGTGAACAGCGCGTATTCGTAAGCCATGCGTCCTCCCTGATAGGTGCGGTGACGGTTGTCGGTCCACGATTGGCGGGCACGATTCGGAAGGGAGGCGAAACGGCGGCTCCCCCGCGAAAAAGCGCATGGATACTAGCGTTCCGCCATGATAAAGGCAACGGAATGCCCGATCGGGAGCCACATCCGACCGACCGACCGCTGACGGATCGGATCGCCCTGATTACCGGCGCGGGCCGCGGCATCGGCAAAGCGATTGCCGAGAAATTCGCGCGGGCCGGAGCAACTCTCGTCCTGGCCGCGCGGAGCGGACGTGAACTGGACGAATGCGCCGCGGCGATTCGGACGGCAGACGGTGAGGCGTTGACCGTCCCCACCGATCTCGGTCTGGCGGATCAGGTCGACGCGCTGGCTGCAACCACACTCGACTGCTACGGACGCATCGACATTCTCGTCAACAACGCAGGATACGGGCCGCCGCGCACTCCGATCGTCAAATCGCGGGCCGCGGACTGGCACCGCCTCGTGCAGGTCAACCTGCTGGCAGCCATGACGCTCACGAAGTGCGCGCTGCCGGGCATGATCGAACGCCGCCGCGGCGCGGTCGTCATGTTGGGGTCGCCTGCGGGACTGGCAGGCAGAGCCGGCGAGGCGGCCTACGCGGCGAGCAAGTTCGGCTTGCGCGGCTTCACCCAGGCGCTGTTCGCCGAGGTGCGCCGGTACGGCATCAAGGTGTCGTATCTGTGTCCCGGTCACGTGGATACTGCGCTGCTCCCCCCCAACAAACGGCTCGACCGCGACACGCTGCTGCGCCCGACCGACGTGGCCGAGGCTGCGTACCACATCGTGACTTCTCCGCCGCGGAGCTGCCCGGTCGAGGTCGTGTTGGAGCCGCAGATCGATCCGTTCCGCTGACCGGCATGGATCTCGCCGACAAAATTGCCCTGGTGACCGGTGGCGCGCGGCGGGTCGGCAAGGCCATCGTGCTGGCGCTGGCCGAACGCGGCTGCAAGCTCGTCGTCCATTATCATCAAGCGGAACGTGCCGCCCATGCCACGACGCGCGCATTGCGGGACGCCGGCCACGACGCGGCCGCTGTACGGGCCGATCTCAGCCGGGAGGCCGAAGTCGAGCGGATGATCGCGCACGCCGTGGACTGCTTCGGCCGTATCGACGTGCTGGTCAACAACGCAGCGGTCTTTTCCCGCACCCCGATCGACACGCTCGATTTCGACGACTGGCAGCGCGTCATGGACGTCAATCTGAACGGGAGTTTCTTGTGCGCCCACACCGTCGGCCTCCGCATGAAGGCACGAGGGTGGGGCCACATCGTCAACATCGCGGACGTCGCCGGTCAGAACCCCTGGGCGGATTACGTGCCCTATTCGGTCTCGCAAGCCAGCCTGCTGGCGCTCAGCCAAGGGTTGGCGATCGAACTTGCCCCGGAGGTGATGGTCAACGCGGTCGTGCCCGGGCCGGTCCTGTTCGATGCCGAAACGCCCGCGGACGTCCGACGACGCGAAATCGGCAAGACCTTGCTGAAGCGTGCGGGTACGCCCGCGGACGTCGCTCGGCTGGTCGTATTCGTCGCCGAGTCCGATTACAGCACCGGTGCGGTCTTTTCCGTGGACGGCGGCCGCGGACTCACCTGAACGATACCCTGCCAAGCCACGGTCACGCACAGCCGACACGAGCGCAATGCAGCGAGACGCCGAAGCGCCCGGTTACGCCGTGCCGCCGCCGACTTGGCAGGAGATCTTCGGCAACTCCAATCCGGTCGAAGTAGAGGTCGGGCCGGGCAAGGGCAGTTTTCTGCTGGCCGCGGCCCGGCGCACGCCCGAGCATAATTTCTTCGGGATCGAGTTTTCGCGGCGTCGGCTGCACCGAATCCATCGACTCATCGAGCGGGACGGCCCCAACAACGTACGGGCTCTTGTCGCGGACGTCGGCTGCGTGCTGCATACCCTGATTCGACCCAACTCGGTGACCACCTTCCACGTCTATTTTCCCGACCCGTGGTGGAAACGGCGGCATCACCGGCGGCGTATTTTTCGGGACGACTTCGCCGCGGGGCTGGCGCGGGCGCTCGTACCCGGCGGAACGATATTGATCGCGACCGACGTGCAGGCCCAGTTCGCCCACATCCTCGACCAGTTGAACGCGGTGCCGAGCCTGGAGCGGTTCCCTTGGCAGCGCGACCAGCGCAACCACAACGGTAAGCTGATCCTGACCGACTTCGAGCGCCAGTTTCTGGACGCAGGCAAGCCGGTGTACTACGCCGGATTCCGGAAAGCCGGGCAGGAGGAGGGAAGGTTTCGTCTGCAAGAAAGCGGAGAGTCCGCTCGACGCTGACTATGAGCGTGGGCTCCCCGACCGGCGTCAGGCGGCCAGTTCCCCGACCTTGGCGACGATGTGACGGGCGCTGATGCCGAACGCGTCGAGAAGTTCGGCGGGGGTGCCGGAGCGCGGAACGCTGGTGACAGCCAGCTTGTGGACCTTGACGTCGTGCACGGCCACGGCGTTGAGCACCGCGTCGCCCAACCCGCCGTCGAAATAGTGGTCTTCCACGACCAGCACGGTGTTCCGGGTAGCCCGGGCCGCGGCCAGAATGGCCTCGGCGTCGATGGGCTTGACCGAATAGGCGTCAATCAGACGCACGGCGAGGCCGGCCTCGGCGAGCGTCTCGCAGGCGGCCAGCGCCTCGTGGACGGTGATGCCCGCGGCTACGACGGTCACCGAGTCGTTCCCGCTCGACCGAAGCAGCTTGCTGCCCCCGACCGGGAAGGATTCGCCGTTGGGATACAGGACGGGTGTGGCGGGCCGCGTCGTGCGCAGATACGCCGTGCCAGGCAGGTCGGCCATGACCGCGACCAGGCGTTCGGACGACACCGCATCGCTGGGGTACAGAACGACCGAATCGGGAATCGCGCGCATCATGGCCAGATCTTCCAGGCCCATTTGGGACGGGCCGTCTTCGCCGATCGACACGCCGCAGTGCGAGCCTGCGTACTTGACAGCGGCCCCGGAGATGGCGGCCATGCGGATGTGGTCGAAGGCGCGCGTCAAAAACGCCGCGAACGTCGAGGCGAACGGAATCTTGCCGCACGCCGCCAGTCCGACCGCGGCGCCGACCATGTTCTGCTCGGCAATATAGCTCTCGAAATAGCGGTCCGGGTGCGCCTGTAAGAAGGTCTCGGCGAACGTCGAGTTCTTGGTGTCGCCGTCGAGCGCCACGACCCGGTCGTCCACGGCCCCGAGCTTCGCCAGCGCCGTTCCGTATGCGACCCGCGTGGCGACCTTTTCTCCCAGCGTATAAGCGGGCGCGGCAATCTCCCCGCGCGGTGCGGTCGGGGTGACTTCGTAGGCCGGCGGACGTCCGCCGGCCGGGGCGGCCACGCCGCGACCGTTCGGGATCTCTGCGAGCGCCCTGTCAAGATCGTCACCCTTGACCGGCTTGCCGTGCCAGCCGGGTTTGTCTTCCAGAAAAGAGACGCCTTTGCCTTTCAGGGTTCGGGCCACCAACACCGTCGGCTTGCCGGTCGTGGCGCGCGTCTCCTTGCAGGCGGCAACCACGGCGGCGAGATCGTGCCCGTCAACGGTCACCGCATGCCAGCCGAAGGCGGAGAATCGACGGCGGTAGGTCTCCACGTCGAAGTCGTCCATGGTCGGCCCGCTCTGCCCCATGCCGTTCACGTCGATGATCGCGGTCAGATTGTCGAGTGCATAGTGGGACGCCATGGCCGCGGCTTCCCACACACCGCCTTCGGCGATCTCGCCGTCGCCCAGCAACACGGTGACGCGATAGTCCAGTTGATCCAGTCGTTTTCCGGCCAGCGCCATGCCGACGCCCACCGACAGCCCTTGGCCGAGCGAGCCCGTCGCGGCGCTGACCCACGGGAGGCGCGGTGTGGGGTGGCCTTCAAGATCGCTTGAGAATTGCCGCAGCGAGGTGAGGTCCTCCACGTGCAGCGCACCGGCTTCGGCCAACGCGGCGTACAACAGCGGCGCGGCGTGGCCTTTCGACAGTACGAAGCGGTCGTTGGCCGGATGGGCCGGGGCGTGCGGGTCGAAGCGCATGTCCGCGAAGAACACGGCCGCCACGATGTCCGCGGCGGACAGGCACGACGTGGGGTGGCCGGAGCCGGCCGCGGCCGTGGCCCGCAACGAGTGGCGGCGAAGCGCGTCCGCGGTGGCGCGGAGCGCCTGGAAGTCAACCGTCACGATGCGTCCCCGCCGCAAGGCGCGGCGTCAGCCCGCGGGGTCGCCGCCGGGTTGGGCTGCATGAGAACGGTGCCCCCGGCCAACGGCGGAAAAATGCTGATCTCCTGACCGTCTTCGAGCACGGTTTCCGCCTGGACGTACGTATCGCCGGCGACCAGCATCGCGGCTTGATCGTGAGGAATGTCGAGCCGATCCACCACGTCCCGAACGGTCGCCCCCGCGGGCAGCGTGAGAGGGATGTCTCCCGCTTGTCCGTTCGGGGCGTACTTCTTGAGCGTGGCGAACAGCTTGACCGTAACGGTGACCGCGTCGGCCATGGGCGCAGCTTTGAATGAAAACGTGGAACGTGACGATGGGTGCGACGTCACTATTGCGGGACGCGGGCATTCACGTCCGCGTACACGAATTTGGGCTGGCGGCCGGGCTGGAACCCCTGCCACTGCTCGCGCCGGCGGATGGCGCCGTGGATGACGCCCATCTCGGCCACGCCGTTTTCGTCGCCCAGATAGACCGCGCCGGCCAGCCGTCCGTCGGGACCGACGACGATCTTGCGATACAGCCCGTTATCACCGGGGCTCAACAGCTTGGCCTCGTCGTCCGGGGCTTCGCGGAAGCGGCCGAGTTGCGCCAGCGTGACGTTGAACAGTTCGACGACGTTCATGCCCAGGCTGCCCGGGTAGGCTTGTCCGGCCCCGGCCATGTTGGCGCCCGCGACGCGGCCCTGCTCCACCGCGGTCGGCCAGATCGCGTAGATGGAACGCTCGTCGGACAGAAAGTCCGGCGTTTCCGCTACGTCGCCGGCCGCATACACGTCGGCATGGCTGGACTGGAGGTATGCATTGACCAGTACGCCCTTGTTGATGTCGATGGCCGCGTTGTGCAGGCAATCCAAGCTGGGCTTCACCCCGGTCGCCACGACGGCCATGTCCACCTCGAACGCTTCGCCGTCCTTGAGCGTAACACGGATACCGCTGCCCGCTTGCGCCACGCCGGCGACCATTGCGTCGGTCTTGACCGTCACGCCTTGGTCACGCACGGCCTGCAGGAAGAGCGCGCCCGCGGCGTCGTCCAACAGTTGCGGCAGCAGAATGGGCGCCACTTCGACGATGGTGAGCGTGATCTTGAGCTTGCGGAGCGCCTCCGCGGCCAGCATCCCGATGAAGCCGCCGCCTATGACGACTGCGCTCGCGGCCTTTTCCGCGGCCTGCTTCATGCCGACCGCGTCGTCCAGGGTCCACAAGTAGTGGTGAGGCACCTCGTCCAAGCCCTGAATGGGCGGGACGATGGTTTCGGAACCGGTCGCAATCAACAGTTTGTCGTAGGGGAGCTTCTTGCCGCTCTCCAACTCGACCCGTTTGCCGGCCGTGTCCACGGCGACCGCGTTTTCGTTTTCGGTCAGGGTCACGCCGTTGGCGGCATAATCGGGCCGTTCGCGGATCAACAGATCCTGCAACGTCATTTCTCCGGCGACGTAGTACGGCAACGCAACGCGCGAATACGCCGATCCTTCTTCCCGGTTGACGACCGTAATGGCGCCGGTCGGGTCGTGTCTGCGGATGCCGTCGACGGCGGCCAGGGCCGCGGCGCTGTTGCCGATCAACACGTATTTATCTGGCATGGGAGGCCCCCATCATGCGCGGCTGCGGTGGTCGGGCGCAGCCTAGTCGGCCGCCTGGGCGGAGTTCGGCAGGCCCAGGGCCGCGGCGGCTTTCTGCTTGGCGAGTGCTTCGACCGAAACCACGTCGGCGTATTCGAGCGCGCCCGGGGTGCAGAACTCCACGCATTGAGGCTGGTCGTCGCAGAAATCGCAGTTGTGCGCGACGCCGCGGTCCGGCGAGAAGCCCATCACGCCGAACGGACACGCCAGCAGACACATCTTGCAGCCGATGCAGCGCTCGTCACTGACTTTCACTTGGCCGTCGGGCTGGCGCTGGATGGCGACCGTCGGACACACCGTCGCGCAGGGGGCGTCGGCGCAGTGGACGCACACCATCGGCTGGTAGAATTGCTCCTCGTAGAAGTCGGCGACCCGGATGCGGGAGAGCGCGGGCAGGAATTTCTGCTCGTGCGTGAACGAGCAGGCCAGCTCGCACTCCCGACACGCCGTGCATTTTTCCTGGTGTACGACGATCTGTTTCATACTCCCTCCCTGCACCCGATTGGTCCGTCGTCCGCGGATTACGCGGCCTGCGCCGGCCGCAGCCCGCAAAACTCTTCGTAGTCGATCAGTTCCGTGATTTTCGGATTCTCGCTGCAAACCAGGCAGTTGGGGTCCTTGCGGAGTTTGAGTACCCGGATCTCCGAACTGAGCGTATCGAAATGCATCATGCGCCCGACCAGCGGCCGGCCGGCGTCGAGGATCAGCTTGATGACTTCGAGCGCCTGCATACAGCCCACCAATCCCGGCAGCACGCCCAGGACGCCGGCTTCCGCGCAACTCGGGGCCGCACCCGGCGGCGGCGGCTCCGGGAACAGGCAGCGGTAGCAGGGGCCGTCGTGCGGGTCGATGACCGTGACTTGGCCCTCGAACTGGAAGATGGAGCCATCGACGAGCAGTTTCTCGGCCATGATGCAGGCGTCGTTGATGAGATACCTGGTCGGAAAGTTGTCGCAGCCGTTCACCACGATTTCGAAGTCGCCGATGATGCGCCGAACGTTCTCGGACGACAGCCGCTCCTTGAACTGGACGACGTTCACGTCCGGGTTCAGCGCGTTCAGCGTCATCTGGGCCGACTCCACCTTGGGCATGCCGACCCGGTCGTTGGTGTGCAGGATCTGGCGCTGCAAGTTGCTCATGTCCACGGTGTCGTGATCCACGAGGCCCAGTGTGCCCACGCCGGCCGCGGCCAGATAAAAGGCCACGGGCGAACCCAGCCCGCCGGCGCCGACGCACAACACCTTAGCGTCGAGCAGCTTGGCCTGCCCGGCCTCGCCCACTTCCGGTAACGTGAAGTGCCGTGCGTACCGGGTCAGCTGCTCCTGGCTGAACTGCCGGTCGGCGACCCAGTCGTACCCGGCGTTCTTCCAGGCCGTGTACCCGCCGGCCATCGAACTCACGTCCGTGTAGCCCATCTCCTTCAGGGTGCGCGCGGCGATCAGCGAACGAACCCCGCCGGCACAGTAGGCGACGACCGGCGCGGACTTGTCCGGTACCGCCTCTTCCACGCGCATTTCCATGAACCCGCGCGGCAGGGCGAGCGCCCCTTCCAGATGCCCCTCGCGGTATTCCTCACGTTCGCGCACGTCCAGCAATACCGGACGTTGCCCATTTTCGAGCCGGGCCTTGACGTCGTCGACCGTGACCTCGGGCACCGCTTCGCGGGCTTCGTCCATCAGTTCCTTGTAGGTCTTTGCCATGATTCGCCTCTCGCAATGCTGGCGCCGTCACACGCGAGGCGTAGGCGCAGACCCGGCCACGTGTCGTTCCGCGGCTTGGTAGCTCTCCAGCATTTCGGTCATGATCGCGTCCCGGCCGCCCGCGGCCAGACTGCGCGAGCGGTTCATCAGGACTTCCTTGCTTTCGATGAAATCCCGGCGGTCGTAGCCCCAGATGCGCGGATGCACCGCGGTGTCCATACGGATCGCGTCGCATGGGCAGGCTTCGACGCACATCCCGCAATAGATGCAGCGCAAGGTGTCGATTTCGTAGCGGAGCGGGAATTTCTCCACCGCGGGGTCGGGGTGTTCGCCGGCCTCGATGTGAATGCAATTGGCCGGACAGGCCGTCGCGCACAGAAAGCACGACGTGCAGCGTACCGACCCGTCTTCTTTCAGGGTCAGGCGGTGGCTCCCGCGGTACACGTCCGGATAGGTCTTGCGCTCTTCGGGGTATTGGACGGTGTAGGCGGCGCGTGTCGTTTTCGCCACGCCGACGGTATGCATGATGTGGAGGGTCAGATTACGCCAGAAGTGCGACGTCGTGACGAGTAGGCCGCGGACGATTTCGGGGATGTACAGCCGCTCCCACCACGTCATTTCTTCTTTGCGTTTCATGGCATCGGTCCGTTCGCCGGGAGCCTACTATCAGGACGGCCTTGGGGTTTGTCAAGGCTGTGGGGGCGCTAATGCACTCGGTCGTTTCCCCCGCTTCCGCCGCCGGGCCACTTCGATTCCGACAGCTTGAATTCCAGAATATCCTTGAGGGCGTCCGCGCGCGCATCCAACCCGTCCGCATCGAGCAGGGTTTGTTTCTCCAGCGGCGGCAGGTCGAGATGAAAGGCGAAGAAGTTGACGAACACCTCGTCCGTCATATCGGGGTCCGCCATGAGCTTGCGGACCGCGTCCTCTTTTTGCAGATAGGTCTGCAACAGGCGGCCGAGGGTTTCGCGGCGGGCGACGGACAGGGTTTCGCCGCCGGCAGGCAACCATTCTACCCGCGCCCGTCGATAGCCCGTGTCGTGGAATTCTTTCCGCACGCGGTAGGCGCACACTCCTTCCAGCAGAATGTTGAACCGCCCGTCGGCCAGCGGCACGTTTTTGACGAGTTTGCCGGCACAGCCGACCGGAAAGATCGGCGGGTTGCCCGGATAGACCTGCCCGCGGTCGTTGCCCGCCTCTCTCCGGTCGATCCGCAACAGGGCCATTCCGACCAGTGGCGGGTCGGCCTGCAACGTGTCCCGCACCATGGCGCGGTAGCGCGGCTCGAAGATGTGCAAGGGCAACTGCACCCGCGGGAACAGAACGACGTTGGGCAGCGGGAAGACCGGAATGATGTCGGGAAGTTCGGACACCGCAACCTCGCGACCGTACCAGGAGAAATGGTGCGGCGTCGGTGTGACCGGCGCTACGCCATGTCGAGATCTTTCCTGAGTTGATCCGTGGACGGACGTTCGGTCAGGCGTTCGATCCACGCGGACACGTTCTTGAGCCGCGAGGGCAGTTCGACGCCGAGTTGCGACAGGAGCAGCAGCCGCGGGACGAACGCCAGATCGGCCAACGAGCACTCGTCGATCAGATAGTCCTTGCCCGTAAGCTGGCGGTCCAGAAACTCGATGACGCGGATCAAGTCGCCCCGATATCGCTGGGCGCGTTCCTGATCGATCTGGTCTTCGGGCTTGCGCACCTCGGTGTAGAGCAGCCCGCACTGGGGAGTGAAAGACGTATCGGCAAAGTCTTCGAACATGCGCATCCGCGCCCGGTCCGCGGACGCTTCGGGACGCAGCGGGGGGTGCGGATACTCGTCGTCGAGATATTCGTTGATGAACGTCGAGTCGTACACGATCTCCCCGTCGTCATCGAGGACCGGCACTTTGCTGTAGGGGTTGAGGCGTTGAAATTCGGGCCTGCGCTGTTCGTTCTTGGTCAGGTCGACGAACATCTTGTCGTACGCCAAGTCCTTTTCGGTCAGGACCAAGCGGACTTTCTGGCAATACGGGCTCAGGGGAAAATCGTACAATTTCATGGCGTTGTTCTCCTGTTCGAGGCGGTGGTAGTGTAGTGAAAATTCCAGGCACTGGCAAATACACCCCGCCCGCCTCCCACGGTTCGCCGCGACCTGCCGCTCGCGCCCCTTCCGCAGTCCATGAACGCCGCCACGCCCGCTGCAGACGCCTCTCTCGCGGGCGTCCGGGTCGGCGATACGTGGCCGGTCCGGGTCATGGCCGTCCTCAACGTGAGTCCCGAATCCTTCTACGAGGGCTCGGTTCACGGCGCCGCGGAGCGGATAGCCGAGGCGGCGCAGGCGCTGGAAAGCGAGGGGGCCGATATCATCGACATCGGGGCCATGTCCACTGCCCCGTACCTGAAAACCGACGTTTCCATGGAGGAGGAAACGGACCGGCTGGCGTCCGCGGTGGAAGCCGTAGCCGCCGCGGTTTCGGTCCCCATCTCGGCCGATACCAAACGTGCCGCACCGGCTCGCGCCGCACTCGAGGTCGGCGCCCGCCTCGTCAACGACGTGAGCGGTCTGCAGCACGACCCGGACATGGCGGCGTTGTTGGCCGACGCCGCGGACGGTGCGGTCCTCATGGCGAGCGAACCGCAGCCGGGCAGTGGGCCGCCCATGCAGCGCATCCAGACGGCGCTGACCGAGAGTCTGGCACGCGCCCGACAGGCCGGTATCCCTCCGCAGTGTATCGTGCTCGACCCGGGGATCGGGTTCTTCCGCGAGCCGGGGATCGCCTGGGACGAGTGGGATTGCCTGGTCTTGCGGGAGCTTGCCGCGTTGCGAACGCTCGGTTTTCCGCTGCTCGTCGGTGTCTCCCGCAAATCGTTCATCGGCAAGATACTCGATCAGCCCGACGCCCACGACCGGCTCATCGGGTCGTTGAGTTGCGCCGCGGTCGCCGTGACCAACGGCGCCCACGTCATCCGCGCTCACGACGTGAGAGAGACGGTCGAAGCGGTCCGCATGGCCGAGCGGCTGCGCCGTCCGCTGGCGGCCTGATCATCCCATCGGCTGGTCGCGGGTTCAGGTCAACACGATCTGCCGTAACGCGCCGACGCTCTCGGCCAAGTACGTCGGTTCCGCGGATGCAGGCCGTCCGAACCCCCATTCCACCCCGCACGTCGCTACGCCCGCGGCGCGGCCAGTCTGCACGTCGACAACCGAGTCCCCGATGAGCAACGTCTCGTTCAGCGGGCAGCCGGTTATCCGTTGGAGAGCATAGACACCGGACGGATCCGGTTTCCGCTGCGGAAGCGTATCGCCGCCGACCACTGCGGCGAGAGAAGAAGCGAGGCCCAAACTGGACAGAATCGCCTTGGCCGGCCGTTCGGGTTTGTTGGTCAATACGGAGAGATGGATGCCGCGGCCTTGCGCGACTTCAAGCAGTGCGACGATACCGGGATACGGTCTGGTGTGATCCAGCAGGTGGACGTTGTAATAGTCCATGAACAGATCGTAGCCGCGCTCGGTAAGATGCGCCCGCTCAGGTCCGAGTGCCTGCTCAATCAGCACTCGGGCTCCAAGCCCGATCAGCTTTTCCACCTCAGAGACGGATAAGAGCGGACGGCCCAGTTCCGCCAGCATGTGATTGGCCGCCGCGGCCAAATCGGCCCGACTATCGACCAGCGTCCCGTCAAGGTCGAAGATCAGATGTCCGAAGCGCGGCACAGGTTCACACCCGCAAGCGCCTGTTCAAACGGCAATGGAGGCTGAACGTTCGGAGCACGGGAAGCTTCGTGCCCCGAACATTGTTGGAGGCGAAATGGTTGTGGAACGATCCGAAAATGGAGGAAGAGTCCGCAACGGCCGCGGCTCAGACCGAGAAAGACGACCCGCAGCCGCAAGTCCGGCTGGCGTTGGGGTTGACGAACTTGAAGCCGGCGCCGTGCAGGCCGTTCACGTAATCCAGCATGGTGCCGTGCACGTATTGCTGGCTGATCGGATCGACGAACAGCTTGACCCCGCCCTGTTCCACCACGATGTCATCTTCTCGCGCGTTGGCGTCCAGTCCGAGGCTGTATTGAAAGCCGGAACAGCCCCCGCCGACGACCGACACACGCAGGCCGCCTTCGCTCATACCCTGCTTGGACATGGTCTCCTTGACCTTCTCCACGGCCAAATCCGATAGGCTCAGCGCCGGCCCCTCGAGTGTGGGAGAATCCTGAGCGGCAACGACCTGCGGCTGCTCTTGGTCTGCATTCTGCTGTTGATCCACGTTCTGCATACCGGCCTCCTCTGCAGAGGTTTGCCGCCGTGTCCATGAGAAGAAGCAACGGCAGCACGAGAATGAGTACGACCTAGGCACTCCGGCGTCAATCCCCGCGGTTCTGACGCCGGGGGACAGTGTGGTATCACCCGGACGTGACCCTCGAACGTACGATTCAGACCTACGCACGAACGCTCGGTTTTTCGTTGTGCGGATTTACCCGCTTGTCGCGTCTTCCACGGGCCGATTTCTTCACCGCTTGGCTGGCCCGCGGGCTGGCCGGCGATATGCACTATCTGGCTCGACAGCCCGAGCGGCGCATCGATCCACTGCGCGCGTTTCCGCAAGCGCGCAGCGTCATCTGTCTTGGCTACCCCTACGCGCCGCCCGTGCTTCCGCCTATCCACTGGCAGAACGAACTGCGTGGCCGGATCGCCGCCTACGCCGCCGGCGCCGACTATCACGACGTCATTCAAGCGAAGCTGCGGCGGTTGATCGATTTTCTCGAAGAGCAACGGCCCGGCGTCTGGGCGCGGTCGTACGTCGATACCGGCCCATTGTTGGAGCGGGAGTGGGCGTATCGCGGCGGGCTCGGCTGGTTCGGCAAGAACACCATGTTGCTGCACAAGGCGATGGGCTCCTGGTTCTTTCTGGCCGAAATCCTCGTCGATCTGGACCTGGATGGCGACGGCCCCCCAGCCGAACACTGCGGAACATGCACGCGATGTATGGCCGACTGTCCGACGGATGCCCTGGAGGACGGCTATGTCCTCAAGTCGCCGTCGTGCATTTCCTATCTGACCATCGAACACCGCGGCGCCATTCCCCACGCATTGCGCCCGAAACTGGGCAACTGGATTTTCGGTTGTGACGTCTGCCAGGAAGTCTGTCCGTGGAATCTGAAATTCGGCCGGCCGCGGGCCGAACTGATCGACGAGTTGTATCCTTCGTTACCCGCACTGCTGACCCTGGACGACGCCGGTTTTCGGACGCGCTTCCAACGCAGCGCAGTTCGGCGCACCAAACGCCGCGGCCTGCTGCGCAACGTCGCAATCGCTCTGGGCAACAGCCGTAATCCGAAAGCCGTCGGCCCGCTCGCCGTGGCGCTGAACGACGCCGAGCCACTCATCCGCGGCCACGCCGCCTGGGCGCTGGGGCAATTGGAGCAACCCTCCCTGCTCGAAAAGCGCCTGCGCCGTGAAGACGACAACACTGTTCGGAAGGAAATCCTGACGGCACTGGGCGAGCATCCGGCACCGGATCGATAAATAGTGCGTAATAATTGGATGCTGCCTTGCAATTCGTCTTGTTGTATGACATACGTCATACGCACGTGAATTCCCCAAATCCCGACGAAAGGCAGTTACCGTCATGATGCGAATCAACGCCAGGCTGGATAGCGAGCGCACCGAGAAGCTGAAGCAACTGCAGTTGCAGACGCACCTCAGCGCCAGCGAAATCGTGAAACGGGCCATCGACCTGCTGCACCGCCAACAGGCGAACCAATACCAGGAACGGCTCGATGCGTTGCTGTCGAGCGATTTCATCGGTTGTGCCGAAGGCCCGACGGACCTGTCCACCAACTACAAGCAGCGTTTGGCCGAGAGCCTCGAGACCAAACATGGTGTTAGCTGACACGGGCTATTGGCTCGCCTTGGCGAACGTGCGGGACCGCTGGCACGAAACCGCGGTCGCGGTCAGCCAGCGCCTGAACGAATCCCTCGTCGTCACGTGGCCGGTCGTGACCGAGACCTGCTACCTCATGCTCACACGGCTGGGGGTCCGGGCGGAACTGCGCTTCATCGAGCAGATATCGAGAAACGTGGAAATCCACGAAATCGGCCAAGGGCATCTCGGTGCCATTCGCAGCTTGATGGACAAATACGCGAACCTGCCTATGGATCTGGCCGACGCTTCCCTCGTCATCGCGGCGACCGAACGCGGTGAGGGCCGTATCCTGTCCACCGACCAGCGCGACTTCAACGCCTACCGCTGGAAGAACACCGAACCGTTCCACAATCTGTTGCAGACCGCTGCCTGAAGCACGGTCGCGGCGCCGACTTCGGGAAGCAGGATCGGCAATTCGGATGTCGGATACACCCGCCCGGCCATGAAGAACCGACTCTACTACGGTGACAATCTCGACGTCCTGCGGCGCTATGTCCAGGACGAGACAGTCGACCTCGTTTACCTTGACCCACCGTTCAAGAGCGACCAGGACTACAACGTGCTGTTCGCTGAACAGGACGGCTCCCGGGCCGCGGCGCAGATCAAGGCGTTCGGCGACATGTGGCAATGGGACGAGGCGTCGGCGCGGGCCTACGAAGAAGTCGTGGAAAGCGGCGGGCGTGTATCGCAGGTACTGCAATCGTTTCGCGGGTTTCTGGGTGACAACGACATGCTGGCGTATCTGGCGATGATGGCCCCACGGCTGGTGGAACTCCGGCGCGTGTTGAAGCCGACGGGCAGCCTGTATCTGCATTGCGACCCGACCGCCTCGCACTATCTCAAGATTCTCTTGGATGCGATCTTCGATCCGACGAATTATCGTAACGAAATTACGTGGCAACGGACGGAGAGCCACAATACGGCAGGCCGATACGGTAACATCGCCGACATATTGTTATTCTACGTGCAGTCTGACCGGGCGACGTATAACCGAGGTTTCCATAAGTATGCTGACCAGAAATACAGCGCCCAACAGATGCAGCGCTTTCGGCATGTGGACGACGACGGCCGACGATACAAACTCGAGAACTTGACCGGCCCGCGGCCAGACAGCAGTTCGGGAAAATTCGAATGGCGCGGCGCGCTGCCCGGTCCGACGCGAGGCTGGGGATACAAAAAAGAACAATTGGAACAGTGGTGGGCGGAAGGGAAAATACAAACCAAAAAGGATGGCACCCCTCGGATGGACGGCCTGAAAGTCTATCTCGACGAGGCCGAGGGTAAACCCTTACAGAACATCTGGACCGATATTCCGAGAATCCCGAACACCTCGTCCGAGCGTTTGGGTTATCCAACGCAGAAACCGGAAGCCCTATTGGAACGCATCGTCAACGCCAGCAGCAATGCAGGCGACGTAGTGTTGGACCCGTTCTGCGGGTGCGGCACCGCCATTGCCGCTGCCCAGAAGCTGAACCGGCGCTGGATCGGCATCGACCTGACCCATCTCGCCATCGGCCTGATTAAGCACCGCTTACGCAACACGTTCGGAGATGACGTCACCAAAAGTTATGAAGTGATCGGGGAGCCGGTTTCTCCCCCGGATGCCGCGGTCTTGGCGAAGGACGACCCCTTCCAGTTCCAGTGGTGGGCGTTGGGACTGGTCGGCGCACGCCCCATAGAGCAGAAGAAAGGGGCAGACAAAGGTATAGACGGCCGACTGTATTTCCACGACGACATGGCTGGCGCGAAAACCAAACAGATCATCTTCTCGGTCAAGGCCGGCAAGACGTCGGTCCCCCAGGTGCGGGACCTGCGCGGCGTAATCGAGCGGGAGCAGGCCGAAATCGGTGTGCTCTTGACTCAGCAAGAGCCGACCAAACCGATGCGGACGGAAGCCGCCAGCGCAGGCTTTTACGAATCGCCGTGGGGGACGCGGCACCCGCGCCTGCAACTCCTCACCGTCACCGACTTGCTGACCGGCAAAACGGTGGACCGCCCGGCCCAGCAGGGCAACGTCACCTTCAAGAAGGCCCCGAAATACGAACGCGAGACCGGAAAGCAGAAGGGGCTGTTCAAGCAATGACTCGTCAGCAGGAAGCAGGATGTCGAATTGGAGACTGAAATCTCTGGATTCTCGATGATCCCTGAAGTTTGAGGTACGAGCGGATGCCTTCTCCCTGACCCTCCCCCACAACGGAGGGAGGGGATGAGAAAAGACTCAACCGACCTTGAGCTTGTCGCCGCTCCCCGCCACGCTGCCGCCCGCTATCTGCTCGCGCATCTTCGTCCCCTGGTCATAGAAGCGCGTGGCCCAGATGCCGCTGAACGGCTCGTCCTCGCCCGGCATGCGCCACGTCATCACCTTGGCCGACGCGAGCGGGACGCCGATGAGCGCCCGCGGCTGATCGTGCGTTTCGGTCAAGTAGTAGTCACCAGAGGTTTCGTCCACGTAACGCAGGGTGATGCGCCGGTAGACGTCGCGCCACTCGTCGTCGTGGCCGAGTGGGTACAGCACTTCGGCGTCGCCCTCCACCAAGACCTTGCGATACAGGCCGGCTTCTTCGTCGATGGTGATGGCCACGCGCGGGTCGTTCTGGATGTTGGCCCAAAAAGCGGAATGCTTGCGCGGAGTGATGATGATCTTTTCGTCTTCGTACACGAACCAGACCGGCACGACGCTGGGGCGACCGTCCGCTTGCAGCGTGGCGATGCGAGCCAAGTGACCGCGCTCTCGCAGGAACGCGTCGCGTTCTTCGACGGATAATTTCGGCATCTCGACCTCCTTCCGGCTGTGGGAATGGTGAGCGGAAGTTTTGGTCGATCAGGGAATGCTTTTTCGGCGGAGGCGTCAAGCCGCCGGATAGTTCGGGTCGGGCCGAGGATCGGGGAAGACCCCCCCCCTAGCCCTCCCCCTCAAGGGGAGGGAAGGATGAAGGTCGGGCTGTTGCCGTTGGTGGGCGTGTGTCATAGTGCGGGCGGCCATGAGCGTTGACATCAAGCGCACCGATGCCGGCTTCGAGTTGAGGATCTCGCTGCGGGTTCCCTGGGGCCGGGAAGAGGCGTTCGCGTTCTTTTCGGACGCCCACAATCTGGAACGGATCACGCCCGGCTTCCTCAAGTTCCGCGTGCTGACGCCGGCGCCGATCGAACTGCGCGAAGGCGTAGTGATCGACTATGCGCTGCGGGTACGTGGGGTGCCGCTTCGCTGGCGGAGCGAGATCACGGTGTGGGATCCGCCGCACCGTTTCGTCGATCGGCAGGTGCGCGGCCCGTATCGCCGCTGGGTCCATGAACACCGCTTCGTCAGTCTCGACGGCGGGGGGACGCTGGTCGAGGACCGGGTAGAATACGCGGTGCCGGGCGGCCGGCTCGTCCACGCGCTGTTCGTCAAGCGCGACGTGCAGGCCATTTTCGCATACCGCACCGCGGTGCTGCGGGAGATGTTCTCCTGATCGGGCCGGACGACATGGACTCCGCGGCGACGGACCCGACCGAGCACGCCGGCGGCCCGGTTCGTGACGCCGCACGTGAGACGCTCCCCGTGGTGGCGCTGGTCGGGCGCCCGAACGTCGGCAAATCATCGCTGTTCAACCGCCTCAATCGCGGGCGTAAGGCCGTGGTGGACGATACCCCGGGCGTGACCCGCGACCGCGTGTTCGCCCGCGTCCGTTGGGGGGACCACCGTTTCGTCATCGTGGATACCGGCGGCATCGACCCGACCGAGACCGAAGGCGTGGTCGGCCGCGTGCAGGAACAGACCCGGCTGGCTATTGCCGAGGCGAATCTGGTCGTCTTTCTGTTCGACGGCCGGGAGGGCGTGAATCCCGCGGACGCCCCGGCTGTCGATCTGCTCCGGCGCAGCGCAACGCCCGTCCTGTACGCAGTCAACAAAATCGATGGGGAAAAGCAGGCCGCGGCCGCGCACGAATTCCACGCGCTCGGGGTTTCGCCGCTCTTTCCCATTTCTGCGGCGCACGGTCGCGGAGTGTCCGAATTGATGGACTGTGTCGTCGAGCAAACGGGACCGCTGTTTGTGCGGAACGAATCGCAGGCTTCGGATGGACGAGCGGACCCGGCACACGCCGGCGAACTGCGCCTCGCCCTGATCGGGCGGCCCAACGTGGGGAAGTCGTCGCTGCTCAACCGGCTGGTCGGCCACGACCGGTCGATCGTCGACGCGGTGCCGGGCACCACGCGCGACGCAATCGACAGTCGGCTGGTCTGGCAGGGGCACTCCGTGCTGCTGGTCGATACGGCCGG
Organism: uncultured Binatia bacterium (SeqCode); assembly: GCA_965200125.1. GTDB lineage: Bacteria > Desulfobacterota > Binatia > Bin18 > Bin18 > Bin18. Next base: position 1,774,198 of record OZ241332.1, read on the forward strand.
GGTGCGACGTCGTAGCCGCGTCCACGAACACATCGAGCAAGCCAGCGTGTTGATCGCGCTCAAGGCATTGGAACGCGCCGAGGTGGGGCTGCTGGTGTTCGACGCCCAGGATGGGCTGACGGATCAGGATGCGCGGCTGATCCGCTACGCTTGGGAACGTGGGCGCGGGCTGGTCCTGGTCGCCAACAAATGGGACACGATTCCCGATGAGCGAAAGGATCGGACCCGCTTTACCGCGGCGTTGCACGAGGAGTTCCCGGCCACGCAAGCCATTCCGCTGGTGTTTCTGTCCGCGCTGACCGGTGCGCGCGTGGGTCGCTTGCTGCCCGAGGCGCAGCGCGTGGCGCAGGCCCGGCGCCTCCGGATTCCGACGACGCTGCTCAACCGCCGGTTTCAGGAGTGGACGACGCGCTATCCCGCCCCGCTCTACCGGCGCAAGCCTGTGCGCTTCTATTACGCGACGCAGGTCGAAACCGGTCCGCCCAAGCTGGCCGTGTACACGGGTGCGCCGGGCGGGGTGACGGCTGCCTACACGCGCTATCTGGAAAACCGGCTGCGGAGCGAATTCGATCTGGCCGGCACACCCGTCCGCCTGGACTTTCGGGCGCGGCGAGCGGTGCGCTATCCGCGGTTCAACGCGCGTAGTGGACGAAACCGGCGGTAGTGTCTCGGTTTGAAAGTTCCGGTCCGATTCACCGTTGGCGTCTGCGGCCCCTCTCCCCCGGATCAAGCCCGGGGCAGGCTCTAGCTCTCTCTCTGCTCCCTGAGCCTGTCGAAGGGGGGAGAGGGAATAAAAAGAGATGGAAGGGCGACGCATGCGTCGCCCCTACGATGTGGGATTTTCAGTACACGCCAGTAGGCAGCTTGGTGTGATCCCAGCTCGACGTCTTGACCGGGGTGATCTTGAGGACGGCGCGTTTCCTGGCGCGTTCTTTGAGCACCGCGTCTTCCGTGGGCGATACCGTGGTGCCCTGGAAGTCGCGCACTTCTTTCATCACGGCCCAGACTTCGACGTCCTGTTCGATGACTTGGCAGTCCCCGCGGATCAGCACGCCCTTCAGTTCGGCGTACGCGCGGCCCGACTCGACCATCACCGCGACGCGCGGGTTGCGTTTCGCGTTCAGGACCTTCTGGGCCTTGCGGAACGAGGTCATGTAGATGATGCCGTCCTTGGCCATGTACGACATGGCGACGACGTGCGGGTAGCCGTCCTTGCCGATGGTGCACAGGGCCATGTTGCGCGCCTCGGCGAGATAAGCGGCCAGTTCGTCGGGCGTCATGGCGATGGATTTACGTCGGTTCACGTGGTCCTCCTCCGCGGCCGGTCCGGCACGCCGCGGTCTGCCGTTTCTCACGGGACGAATCGTGGCGTAGCCTACCCGAGGTTGGCCCCGCGGACAAGCAAACGGCGGCTCCGACCGCCCGGAATTGGCAGGCCGCGGGGCAACTGCTAGTCATGGCCCGCACGCGAGGAGGCGGACATGGATTTTCGGCTGACCGACGAACAACAGGAAATTCAGAAGCAGGTGCGCGCGCTGTGCTCACGTTTTCCCGACGAATACTGGCGCGAGCGGGACGACGGCGGCGAATTTCCCTGGGAATTCTACCGGGCGATCGCCGACGGCGGCTGGCTCGGCATCACCATCCCCAAAGAGTACGGCGGCGCGGGGCTGGGCATCACCGAAGCCGCGCTGGTCATGCAGACCGTGGCGGAGTGCGGGGGCGGCACGCAAGCGTGCTCGGCCGTCCATCTCGGCATTTTCGGTCTGGAACCGCTCATCAAATACGGCACGCAGGAGGCCAAGGACAGATATCTGGCGCCGATTCTGCGCGGCGAGATCCACGTGTCGTTCGCGGTGACCGAACCCGACGCCGGCACCAACACGACCCAGATTTCCACCTTCGCCACCCGACACGGCGACGGCTATCTCGTGAACGGCCAGAAGGTCTTCATCACCAAGGCGCAGGAATCCAAAAAGATGCTGCTGCTCACGCGCACCACGCCGTTCGACGAGGTCGAGAAGAAAACGCTGGGCATGAGCCTCTTCTTCGCCGACATCGACCCGCATACGGTCGAGGTCAAGGAACTCCACAAGCTCGGGCGCAAGGCGGTCGATACCAACATGTTGTTCATCGACAACCTGTACGTCGCCAAGGAAGACCTCATCGGCGAAGAGGGCCGCGGCTTCTACTACATTCTCGACGGGATCAACCCCGAACGTATCCTGATCGCGGCCGAGAGCATCGGGATGGGGAAACGGGCGGTGGAAAAGGCCGTTCAGTACGCCAGGGAACGCCACGTCTTCGGCCGGCCGATCGGCAAGAATCAGGGCATCCAGTTCCCGCTGGCCGAGTCGTTCGCCAAGCTCGAAACCGCGGAATTGATGGTCTGCAAGGCCGCGACGCTGTACGACCAGGGTGCGCCGTGCGGCAAGGAGGCCAACATCGCCAAGTACATGGCGGCCGAAGCGGCCTGCGAGGCGACCGACCGCGCCATTCAGGCCCACGGCGGCTACGGCTACATCAAGGACTACGACGTCGAGCGCTACTGGCGGGAGGCGCGGCTGTTCCGCCTCGCGCCGATCTCGCAGGAAATGGTCCTCAACTACGTAGGCGAACACGTGCTCGGCCTGCCCCGCTCGTACTGACCCGGACGCCGCGGAACGCCATCTCCGTCGAACCCCGCTCCCGGCGAGTTCTTCACGGAGATCGATCTGGTGGTGAAGGAGGACGACCTGCGGCCTGGCGACAAGCTCGTGGTGACGTTCGAGAAGAAGGTGAAGGGGAAGAAGTGATGGGGAAGAAGATCGTGGCGGCGCTGATCCTGGCTGTTCTCTGTGGCTGTGCCGCCAAGATGACCCCCGAAGGGTCTCGCATCAGGGAAGTTTTTGAGGCGAACGTCTACTGGGTCCGCGAGAATTGTGAGTTCCTTCAGGTCATTGATGTCAGTGAAGCCTTTGATCGTCTTGGAGCAGTCAATCAGGTCAGGAACAAGACAGCCGAACTTGGAGGGACGCACTTCCTTCGAGTAGAACAGAGCAGTGGAGGCGAGGGTGGACAGACTCTTCTCCAAGCCGAAGCGTATCGTTGTCCGCTCCGCGAACCGGATCGCCCGGCCGGTCGCCTTGCCAGATTCATCTCCAAGCCAAGCGTATCGTTGTCAGTCGTGAACCGGAGGCCAAAGGCACACCCATGAAGATCGGATACATGCCCGACACGCACGGCGGCCCGTACAATCAGCCCGAACCCTCGCCCGAAGCTGCGGCCCGCTTCTGCGACCAGTTGCTGAACGAAGGCATCGTCGCGGAGGAGGCCGGCTTCGACGGTGTCTTTCTGCCCGAGCGGCACCACCGCACCGAAACCATGTTTCCGCCCCCGCTGGTCATGCTGGCCGGCTACGCCACGCGTACGAACCGGGTCGATCTGGGCACGTTCGTGCTGCAAACGCCGTACTACAACCCCATGCACTTGGCCGAAGACGTGGCGATGATCGACCTGATGTCCAAGGGCCGCGTCGTGCTGGGCGTCGGACTGGGCTATCACCCCGACTATTTCCGGCTCTTCAACGAGCCCTACAAACAACGCTTCTCCCGCTTCGAGGAGAGCCTGGACGTTCTGCGCCTGGCCTGGAGCCGTCACGAGCCGTTTTCGTACCACGGCAAACGGTTCCGGTTCGACGACGTGCTGCTGACGCCCAAGCCGTACCAAGCCGGCGGCCCGCCGCTGTGGATCGGGGCCGCCTACCCGGAGGCCATTCGCCGTGCGGGACGCCTGGGCGACGCGTGGGGCATCCTGCCCTTCTGGGATCCGATTCCCAACCTGCAAGCTCAGGCCGCGCAATACCGCGAAGCCGCGGCCGAACACGGGCGGACGCCCAAGGTCGTGCTGATGCGTGACGGCTGGGTCGCCCCCAGCCGCGGGGAAGCCGAGGCCACGTTCGGGCCGCTGTGGGTACAGGAAATGCTGTTCTACTGGCGCTGGAAGCTGCTGTCGCCGAACGACGAGTTCACCTCGGAAGCCGACTTCACGGTCGAGAAGTTGAGCAAATATCTAGTCATGGGCGCGCCCGATGAGTGCATCGAGCAACTCGAAATGTGGCGGGACGTCGTTGGGGCGGATTACGTCATCATGCGGTTTCGCCTGCCGCTCGGCCCGGCCCCGGAGCGGGTCATCGCCTGCATCCGGCAGTTCGGCGCCGAGGTCATTCCGCACTTCAAGCAGGCTCATGCCGGATAACGCGCCGGGTCCGCGCCTCGTGCTGGCGTCGGCCTCGCCCCGCCGGCGCGATCTGCTGGCAAAAGCCCTGGAGAAAAGCGGGCTCGGGTTCCGCATCGTCCCTAGCCACGCCGACGAAACGCGGCGCCGCGGCGAGCCGCCCGACGCCTACGTAGCGCGGATTGCAGAGACAAAGGCGCGTACGGTCGCCCGACGCTGCCCGGACACGTGGGTGTTGGCCGCGGACACCGCAGTGGCGCTCGACGGGACGGTACTGGGCAAGCCTGTCGATGCTGCGGACGCGCGCGGCATGTTGCGCCGACTGTCCGGCCGCACGCATCGGGTGCTGACGGGCTTCGTGTTGTCCGACCGGACTGACGACGCCGGGCCGGCGCGAGTCGTGACCAGCCACGTGCGCTTTCGGACGTTGTCCGAAGCCGTCATCAATGCCTATCTGGACACCGGCGAGCCGTTCGACAAGGCCGGGGCGTATGCGGTGCAGGGAGAGGGCCGCGCCCTGGTCGACCGGGTCGACGGCTCGCTCTCCAACGTCATCGGCCTGCCGCTCGACGAAGTGGGTGCCGCATTGCGTGCCGCGGGGCTGTGCGCGTAGCCGGGCCGGAACACGTGCATGGACGACGTCGCCGCGAATTACGCCCGCGTGGCCGAACAGGTCGCCCGCGCCGCGGAGCGCGCCGGCCGCCGTTCCGAGGACGTGACGCTGGTCTGCGCCGCCAAGACTAAATCCGCCGCCCTGGTACGCGCCGCGCTTCGTGCCGGGGCCACGCACGTCGGGGAAAACTACGTCCAGGAGGCGCAACGAAAAATCGCCGCGGTGCCCGAACCCGCCACGTGGCATCTAATCGGCCGCCTGCAACGCAACAAAGCCAGACACGCGGTGCGGCTTTTCCAGCTTGTGCATTCGCTGGACGGCCTCCCTCTGGCGAAGAAACTCGACCGACAGGCCGCGCGTCATGGCGTCCGCGTGCACGCGCTCATCGAGATCAACCTGGCCGCGGAGGCGGACAAAGCCGGCGTGCGGCCCGAGGCGGTCGAGGATCTGCTGGAAGGCGTCGCGGGACTCCCTCACCTGCACATCGGCGGCTTCATGGCGATTCCTCCCGCCGTGGCCGACCCGGCCGCGGCGCGGCCCTATTTTCGCAGGCTGGCGCGGCTGCGGGAGCGCCATGCTACAGTCACGGTCGACAACATCGGGTTACACGAATTGTCGATGGGAATGAGCGGCGACTTTACGGTCGCCATCGAAGAAGGCGCGACCATCGTGCGCGTGGGCCGGGCCATCTTCGGCGCGCGCGCGTGACACGAAGGAACGACGGGGCAATCCATTATGAAGAAACCCACCGGGAAAAAGTCCGGCGGACCGGCGCCGGACACGAAAAAAGTCGGCTTCATCGGCGCCGGCAACATGGCCGGCGCCCTCATCAAGGGCGTGATGAGCGCCGGTCTGTACGCGCCGGTCGAAATCGTGGCCAGCGACGCGGTCCCCAGCCAGTTGCGCCGCGTCACGCGCCGTTACGGGATTGCGGGCACGCGCGACAATCGGGCGCTCGTCCGCCGCGCGGAAACCGTCGTCCTGGCGGTCAAACCGCAGATCCTCAATGCCGTACTCACCGAAATCCGGCCTGCGGTCACGCCGGCCAAACGGTTCGTCTCGATTGCGGCCGGCGTGCCTCTGAAACGCCTGGAACGCGGCCTCGGCCCCGACGCGCGGGTGATCCGCGTGATGCCCAATACCCCGGCGCTGCTGGGCAAGAGCATGACGGTCGTCGTGCGCGGTACGCACGCTACCCCCGCGGACGAAAGACTGGCCCTCGCCTTCTTTCGCGGAGTCGGGGACGCCCTGGCCGTCCGGGATGAAAAGCTGCTCGACGCGGTGACCGGCCTGTCCGGCAGCGGGCCGGCGTACGTCTATCTCTTCGCTGAGGCGCTGATCGCCGGCGGCGTCGAAAAGGGGCTCAGCCCGGCCATTGCCGAACGGCTGACCTTGCAGACCCTGGCCGGCGCGGTCGCCATGTTGCAGGAGACCGGCCAGAGCCCCAAGGAACTCCGCGACATGGTCTCGTCTCCGGGCGGCACTACGTTGGCCGGGCTCGCGCGGCTGGAGGAGAGAAGATTTTCCCGCACCGTGGCCGCGGCCGTGGACGCAGCCACCCGACGTTCGCGCGAACTCGGACGCGGATAAGCCGCAGCGCCATCAGGAAGGAAGTCCGTCATGTTCATTCTCGGCAACCTGCTGCATGCCGTCACGTCCATTCTGGATTCCCTGCTGAGCCTCTACTTCTGGGTGCTGGTCATCCGCGTGATCATGTCCTGGGTGAACGCCGACCCGTACAATCCGATCGTCCGCTTCTTCGCCTCGGTCACCGACCCGGTTCTGTACGCCGTGCGCCGCTGGCTGCCCTTTCCGACCGTCGTCGGCATGGTCGATCTCACCCCGCTGCTGCTCTTGCTGTTCATCCAATTCCTGCGGATTTTCGCGGTCAGGAGTCTGGACGACGTGGCGATGCTGCTGCGCTGACGCCCGCCTTGACAAGGGGGCGGGCCGTGATTAGCGTTCCTCCACCTTCCAGAGCCGACGCGGGGGTTCCTCCCGATGCCGATCTACGAATACGCGTGTAAGAAGTGCGGCGCCGAATTCGAGGTGTCGCGACGCATTACCGACGAGCCGCTCAAACGCGCGACGTGTCCCGCATGCGAAAAGCGGGTCGCCGTCATCAAGCTCATCTCGCGGTCGTCCTTTCATCTCAAGGGGAGCGGCTGGTACGTCACCGACTACGCCAAGGACGGCAAGAAATCGTCCAAACCCGACGAAGCCAAGCCCGGCGAATCCAAGAACGGCGCCGCCAAAGCCGACAAGACGAAATCCGACACGTCCGGTTCGACGTCCTCCGAATCCGGCGGCTCGACCGCCAAGACGTCCGACTCGTCCAAGTCCGCCACTTCGTCCGCGGCGTGAGTTTCCCGACCCGGCCCGCCTCTTACGCCTCTCCCGGCGCCGTGCTACAAGGCGTGCATACGGTCGCATAGCTCAGCCGGCTAGAGCGCTTGCCTCACATGCAAGAGGTCCGGTGTTCGAGTCACCGTGCGACCATCGAAAAGCCCGCGACAGCCGCGGGCTTTTCGACGTTGGCGCGCATTCCCTCCCCGCGCCCGTCGTGAGATGCCGGCCGGTTTTGCACTTTGGTCAAGTGTGCTAAGCCGCTTCCTCGTTTTGCCGGGAAGTCAGAGGAAGGGCGTCGGGTATGGCCGATAGAAGTTTCGGGCGCATGATCGAGGTGCGGCGGCGCGAGATGGGGCTCACGCAGGGGGTGGTAGCGAAAAAGGTCGGCGTGCGCGCCAATTACATCGGCTACCTGGAGCGCGGCCTGCGCCATCCCAGCCTCAAGGTCGTGGAAAAAATCTCCGTGGTGCTCAAACTCGATTTCCAGGATCTCTACCTGCTGGCCAATCCCCGCGTCCGGTCCCTGCTCGGCCGTGAGAAACCCGCGGCGCCCAGCAACTCGGCGTGGCAACAGTTCATCCGCAACCCCGCCCTGCAACAGGAGAGCGGCTTGAGCAAACCGGAGCGTGATGCGCTGGCGCAGGTCGCCAAGGCGGAGAAAGCCACCAGCCTCCCCGGCGTCATCCGCGCGGTGCGCGCCCTGCGCAAAGGTTTCAAAGGATAGGCGTCTCAACACCCCGGCTCGTCGTCCCGAGTCGCCGATACGGGGACGAGCCGCGGGGAGGGCGGCGTTGCGCGCTCGTCCTCTCCGAAGATGTCGAAAAACGCGTCGATACTCTCCAGCAATTGCGCCCGGATCTGCTCGCGGCTACCTTCAAGCAGGTGTAGCGTCACCCGGCTTTCTCGTCCGTCGGCCTGGACAACGGTGCCGCCCTCGACGCGCTGCACGTCGGCGTCCGCGTACAGCCGCAAGCCGTACACCAGCGCGTAGCCCTTGGGCTTGTTCCCGTCGATGACCTGTAACGTGGGCATACGGCGTCTCCTCCGCGGAACCGGGGGCGCAGCGTTCGACCGTGGCGCGGCGCTCCTCAGCGGTAGATCTCCGCGCCGCCCTGCCGGAATTCCTCGGCCTTCTCGCGCAGGCCGGTTTCCAGCGCAGCGGCGTCGTCCAGCCGCTTCCGTTCGGCGTAGTCGCGCACGTCCTGCGTGATCTTCATCGAACAGAAGTGCGGGCCGCACATCGAGCAGAAATGAGCCAGCTTCGCGCCTTCGGCCGGCAGGGTCTCGTCGTGGAAGTGGCGGGCGGTGTCCGGATCCAGGGACAGATGGAACTGATCTTCCCAACGGAACTCGAAGCGCGCCTGTGACAGCGCGTTGTCGCGCGCCTGGGCGCCCGGGTGGCCCTTGGCGAGGTCCGCGGCATGGGCCGCGATCTTGTACGCGATCACCCCGTCCTTCACGTCGTCGCGGTCGGGCAGGCCGAGGTGCTCCTTGGGCGTGACGTAGCAGAGCATGGCGCAGCCGAACCAGCCGATCATCGCCGCGCCGATGCCCGACGTGATGTGGTCGTAGCCGGGCGCGACGTCCGTGGTCAGCGGCCCGAGCGTATAGAACGGCGCCTCGTGGCAGGTCTGCAACTGCTTTTCCATGTTCTCCCGAATGAGGTGCATGGGCACGTGGCCGGGCCCCTCGATCATGGTCTGCACGTCGTGTTTCCAGGCCAACCGGGTCAATTCGCCGAGGGTCTCCAGTTCGCCGAATTGGGCCTCGTCGTTCGCGTCGGCGATCGAACCGGGCCGCAGCCCGTCGCCCAGGCTGAACGACACGTCGTACGCCTGCATGATTTCGCAGATTTCCTCGAAGTGGGTGTAGAGAAAATTCTCCTGATGGTGGGCCAGACACCACTTGGCGAGGATCGAGCCGCCGCGCGACACGATGCCGGTCATGCGCGTGGCGGTCAGCGGAACGTAGCGCAGCAACACGCCGGCGTGGATCGTGAAATAATCCACGCCCTGCTCGGCCTGCTCGATGAGCGTGTCCCGGTAGATGTCCCACGTCAGTTCTTCGGCCTTGCCGTCCACTTTTTCCAGGGCTTGGTAGATGGGGACGGTGCCGATCGGCACCGGCGCGTTGCGGATGATCCATTCGCGGGTCTCGTGGATGTTCTTGCCGGTCGAGAGGTCCATGACCGTGTCCGATCCCCAGCGAATGGCCCAGATCATCTTCTCGACTTCCTCGTCGATGGACGACGCGACCGCGGAGTTGCCGATGTTGGCGTTGATCTTCACCAGAAAATTGCGGCCGATGATCATCGGCTCCAGTTCCGGGTGGTTGATGTTGGCCGGAATGATGGCCCGGCCGCGCGCCACCTCGTCGCGCACGAACTCGGGCGTGATGACGTCGGGAATGGACGCCCCGAACGCGTGGCCCGGATGCTGGTGCGCGGCGCGCCCATTTCCGTTGCCGCGAGCACGTGCCCGTTCACGCACCTGCTCGCGGGCCTGATTCTCCCGAATGGCGATGTACTCCATCTCGGGGGTGACGATGCCTTGGCGGGCGTAGTGCATCTGCGACACGTTGCGGCCCGTTGCGGCCCGCCGCGGCGGACGCCGTGCGCCGAAGCGGATGCCGTCCAAGGCATGGTCCGCGGCGCGGAACCGGCCATAGTCGGACGACCCCCCGGGCAGTTCCTCCGAATCGCCGCGCGCCGCGATCCAGCCGGCACGCACCGGGCGCAACCCACGGCGGATGTCGGTCTCCGCGGTGGGGTCGGTGTACGGACCGGAGGTGTCGTACACGGTCAGGCTGTCCGGGCCGGCGCCGTTTCCATGCGGCGCGGAGGCTGCGTTCAGGCGGATTTCCCGCATGGGCACGCGCACGCCGGGCTGCCGGCCCTCGACATGGACCTTGCGCGATGCCGGAAACGGCGTGGTGGACAGGCGGGCGCCCTCTTGGGGCCCGAATCCGTTGCGAGATTGGTGTGGCATGATTGCTCCCTTCGCCGGCATTACCCAGATCAGGTTCCAGGGGTCGACCCGCGCAACGCGGCGCGCGTCCTCTCAGCCGAAAATTCAGCTCCCCCGACGACTCGGATGGAATGAGCGGCCATGCTAGGCCGCCCTCTGTCGACTGTCAACGCGGCGTCAGAAGCGGGGAACCTTTTGTCGTCCCTCGCAAGGTCAGGCGGCGTCGCGCGGCCGGATGGCGGCCAGTCTCGTCCCCAATGACAGTTTGGCGTTCTCCAAGTCGTAGGTCGTCTGAAGACGGAGAAACACTCCTTCCGACAACCCGAAATACCGCGTCAACAGCAGATCCGTCTCCGCGGTGATGGGGCATTTTCCCGACACGATCTCGCGGATACGGCCGGGAGAAACGCCAAGCGCCCGCGCCAATTCCCTCCGGCTGAGCCGCATGGGTTTCAAGAAGTCCTCGAGCAGAATTTCCCCTGGATGGGGATTCGGCAGGCGGTCGTTTTCAGGCAGCATCGTGCCCCCTCGTCAGTGATAGTCGACAATTTCCACGTCGTGCGCGTGGTCGTCTTCCCACCGAAAGCACACCCGCCATTGTCGATTGATGCGGATGCTGTGTTGTCGGACGCGGTTCCCGGTGAGTGCCTCCAGTCGGTTGGCGGGCGGAACGCGCAGATCGTTCAGACTTCTGGCTGCGTCCAGATACCGAAGCTTGCGTCGCGCCACTTTCTGTATATCCGGGGGAAACCTTCGTGAACGTTCACCCCGCCACACTCGTTCCGTTTCTCGGCTTACGAACCCTTTGATCACGACGCCGGATTGTGCCGCATTTCGTCCGGCGGAAGAAAGAGCCGAAAGCGTTCGTGCGGCGTCAGAAGCGGTACTTCATACCGAGCGTGACGGCCCAAAACTCGATGTGGTCCAGCTTGATCCTGACGCGGTACGGGGTCACGCCGTCCGACAGATAGGGGCCGTGATTGCGGATCGTGTCCCAGACCGCGGTGTCGCTCAGGGATTCGAACCGCGACCAGCGCCCCTTGACCCCGACGGAGACGCGTTCCGTCAGCGCGTAGTCCACGCCGGCCAGCACCTGGAAGCCGAAGAGGTTGCCGCTGATACCGCTGCTCAGGGAACTGACGGAGCCCGCGGCGCGGTCGGCCATCGTGCCGATGTCCGAGTCGGCGACGTAAGGCTCCAGAGCGCGGCCGTTGACGTCGCGGAAGACGTCCTCGTACCCCTCCTCGGCCGAGATGCGCCGGTAGTGGTTGCGGTAGCGGGCGCGGACGTGCGCCCAGCCGACCCCGGCACCGATGTACGGCGTCCACCGCGAATCGTTCAGAAAATCGTAGTAGGCGTTCAGAAAGAACTGGTGGCCGTGGAAATCGGACAGGCGCGCGGACGGCGTGCCGGGCGCCCATTCGCGGCTCTTGTCCTGCGTGATCGCGCTGCCGCGGGCCGCGGGGAGCAGCGACGAGTCGCCGGACTGGTTGCGGTAGAAGTACTCGGCCTCGAAGCGCAGCCCCATGTCGAGCCCGTACCCCGCGCTGACGCCCCCGGCGAACCCGATGCCCGGGTCGAACTCGGTCGTGTAGATGCGTCGCGGGTTGCGGTCCACACGGCATTGCGGGTCGTTGGCGTAGATGGCGTCGTGACCGGGCACCGCGGGGAAGAGGCTCCTGACGCCTCCGTAGAGAATCCGGTCGCAGCGCGTCGGATGACTGATCCCGGACAACGGCGAGTCGGAGGACACGGCGTCCGCGAGCCCCAGGTCGAAGCCGACGTACCAGCCGCGGCGCCGGTCTTCCGCGTGCGCGACTCCCGCGGCGACTGCCAATACGCCGCCCAACGCGACGACGGCATACGCTTTCAGCCTCCATCGGGCGAATGGCGGTCTGCCTTTCTTCTGCGGCATGGGTGTTTCTCCTTCCACGGGTTCCCCGCGTCATACCTGCGCAGGCAAGTATCCACGTTCCGGATTCCCGCTTCCGCGGGAAGGACGGCCGGCTCGGGTCGTCAAGTACTCCATTCCCCTACTTCGCCCCACCGGGCGGATCCAGGCTGCCGAGGACGAATCGCTTCTCCCCAGGGGCATGCTTCAGTTCGCTTTCCTCCCACAGCCAGTCGATGGACCGGTCGGTGTGGGCGCGTTCGCGGGCCAGGTAATCCTCCACCGCACGATGCAGCCGCGGGTCGCCGAGATAGTGCATGCTGACCGTCGGCTGCGCGTCGAAGCCGCGCAGCCGTTTGAACTCCCCGCCCGCGCCCGGCTCGAAACGGATCAGCCCGGTGTCGATGCAATGGCGGATCGCCGCGTAATAACTCACGTTGAAGTGCAGATGACGCTGCTCGCGTACGACGCCCCAGTAGCGGCCGTACAACACCCCGCTCTTCTGGACGTTGAAGGTGCCGGCGATGATCTCGCCGTGCTGGCGCGCGAAGACGAAGCACAGGTTGCGCTTGAAGCGCCGCGCCAGCAGGTCGAAGAACTCGGGCAGCAGATACTGGCGGCCCCAGTACAGGTTGTTCACCGTCGTCCGGTACAGGTTGAACATGACCGGAAACAGGGCGTCCGGAATGTCCTCCCCGTGCAGCACCTCGATGCGGATGCCGCGCTTGTCCATCTCGCGCATTTCGCGCTTGATCTGGTTGCGGCGCTTGCTGCGGAAGTGACCGAGATAGTCGTCGAACGACCGGTAGCCGTGATTGAGCCACTGGAACTGGATGCCGACCCGCTTTAGGTAGCCGACCTCGGCCAGGCAGTCGGCCTCGTCCGGCAGACAGAAATTCACGTGCACGGACGACAGGTCGTTCCGGTCGCAGACCTCGCGCAACGCGCCGCCCAGGATTTTGATCAGCCGCGGCCGGTCGCTGCCGGCCGCGGTCAGAAAGCGCACGCCCGTGGCCGGCGAGAACGGTGACGCCACGACCAGCTTGGGATAATACGCGACGCCGGCGCGCTGCGCGGCGTCGGCCCAGCCGTGGTCGAACACGAACTCGCCCATGCTGTGGCCCTTGAGATACAGCGGGCAGGCGGCCAGCAGCCGGTCGCCCGCGTACAGCGCCAGATGTTGGGGCTGCCAGCCCGTTTCGGCGCGCACGCAGGCCGATTCTTCGAGACAGGCCAGCCAGTCCCACTCCAGGAACGGCGTGCCGCGATCCACCAGGGCGTCCCATTCGGCCTGCCCGACGTCGCGCATGCCGCTGAGCATTCTGACTTGCAGATCGGCCATGCCGGGCTCGGTTGGACGGCGTTGCGCAGGAGCGGCGGACGGACGCTCAATCGGTTTCGGAGACCAGCAGCGGCGGCCGCGCGGTGCGGAACCCGGACGCGTTGCGATGCCCGCCCCCGCCGTAGCGTTTGGCGACGAGGCTCACGTCGAACGTCCCGACCGAGCGCAGGCTCCACTCGCGGCGGTCGTCCGCGGTGTCGCGGTAACTCGCGCTGAACGCGGCCTCCGGGAACAGTTCGCAGAGCCGGTTGCCGATGTCGGAAATATGGTCCGTGGCGTTGACGACCGGCACGCGATGGCCGGCCAGATCCATCCACATGACCGCCCCGGCCAGTTGCTCGACGTCCTGCGCCTGCTTGCGGAGCAGTGCCTCGCCGTCCGCGCGAAGTCGGTCCACCGCATCGGGCGCGGCCAGTTTTTCCGACCACAGCCCGAAATCGTGGGGGTAGCTGCGAATAGCGGCGTTGACGGCCCGGCTACCCGCCAGCGCGTGCCGCCACAGGTCGCGGTCGCGGATGTAGCGCAGCAGTTCCGGGCAGGCCGTGTCGGGGTGAAAATACGCCCAGGACAGTGTCGCGCCCGACTCGTTCATGTCGAACCGCGCGAAGACGCCGGGGGGTGTCCGGTCGGGTGCGAAGCGCGGCGGCTCGCACCGGATATGCTCCAACGCGGCGCGGGCGGACTTGTGATGATCGAGAATCGTCACGTGGGGGACCGTGGCGCTCAATCGGTCGAGCTGCGGGCGGGGATACGCGAAATCCAGCAGGAACAGGCGGTCGCAGCCGGCGATCTCCGGCAGCGTGCCGTCGTGGCTCACCGGCACGTACGTGGCCGTGTCGCCGAGCCGCTTCCACGCCGCCCAGGCCGCACCGAACCCGTCGGGACAATGAGCATGGTAGAGAACGTAGTCGCGCATCATTCGGTGTATCTCCGCTGCCTGCGAACGGGTATGTAATAGGCTCTTGCCGCGGGGCGCAACCACAGAGGCGCCATTCGTATCACTCCCACCACGATCCACCACCGTATGCAGCCCGGACGTGTCGTCATCTACCGCGAACGCGGACGCTTGGCACTCGGGGTCGTCACCAAGCCGGCGGACGCGACAAGCTCCGCGGTCCGCTTCGTCGGGGAAACGGACAAGCCACGCTCGCTGCCGCGCGACCGTATCGTGTTCGCGGGTCCGTGGACACTGCCCGCGGACCTGCCGCGGGCAGAACGTGCGACCGAGCTGCAGGAACTCCGCGCCCGGATCGAGCGCCACGCCGACGGCATCGACCTCGAGGCGCTATGGGAATTGCTGGACGACCATGACACCGGCGATCTCGACTGGCGGGAACTCGCCGAATTCGTAATCTCGCCGGACGACCCGCTGGCCCTGGCCGGCGTGCTCGCCGCGTTGTGGAACGGGTCCGTGTATTTCCGGGAACGCCGCGGCGGAACGAAAGGCGGCGGGACGTTTGCGCGACGCGACGCCGAAAGCGTCGAAGCCCTCCGCCGCCAGCAAGACCAGGAACGGGAGAAACGCCGCGCCGAGCAGACGTTTCTCGACTGGGTGGCCGCACGGCACGCCCGGTCGGATCGCTCAGCCGCGCCGGACTCGACAGACCCGTCCGCACTGCCCGCGGACGGCCAACCGTTGCTGGCGCTCATCCAGGGGCTGGCGCTGTACGGCGAAGGCTACGAAAAACGTGCGGACGCGGTCCGACTCCTCCGCCAGACCGACTTCGAGGGCCGCGGGCAACCGTGGCACGTCGCGTTCGATCTCCTCGTCCGCCTCGGCGTCTGGCACCCGGATCAGGAACTGAGTGTGCTGCGCTACCACATTCCGACGCGATTTTCCGAGCAGACGATGCAGGCCGCGGCCAGTCTTCCCCCATTCGCCGCGACCGACCTCCCCTCGGACGAGCGCGCCGCCTGCGAAGACCTGACCGGCGTGGAGACGTTCACGATCGACGATGAAGACACCTGCGAAATCGACGACGCCCTGAGCCTGACCGAACAGGACGGCACGCCCGTGATCGGCATCCACATCGCCGACTCCGGGCATTTCGTCCGCCCAGGTAGCCCACTCGACAAATCCGCACTGGCGCGCGGCACCAGTCTCTATCTGCCCAGCGGGACCTTTCCCATGCTCCCGCCCCTCGTCGGCGAGGATAAGGCCAGTCTGCGGGCCGGAGCGTTGCGGCCGGCGCTCAGCTTCTTCGTCCAAATCGATCCAACCGGCCGGCTTCAACCCCTGCGCATCACCCGCAGCCTCATGCGCGTGACCCGCCGCCTGTCCTATGCCGAAGCCGACCGCCTCATGGACGATGCCGGCGCGGCGGAGTACGGCCCGACGTTGCGCCGCTTGGCCGACCTCGCCAACAAACGGCGCGAGCAGCGATTGGCACACGGCGCCATTCTGATCGACGCCGACGAGGTGAAAGTCAAAGCCGCGGACGGCCACGTCTCGCTCAGTCTCCTCAGCCACGCCTCCCCCGCGCGCGCACTGGTGAGCGAGTGCATGATTATGGCGAACGAGGCCGCGGCCCGGTACTGCGAAGCCCACGATCTGCCGGCGCTGTACAGCAGCCAGGCGCCGCCCGACGACCCGTTGCCGGACCGGTCCGAACTGCCGAGCCGGCGCAGTTTCGTGCACGCGGCCCGGCGGCTGATGCAGCCGGCCCGGCTCGGCACGACGCCCGAGGCCCACGCGGCACTAGGGGTGCCGGTGTACACTCAGGCCACGTCCCCCCTGCGGCGTTACACCGATCTGCAGATGCACCACCAGATCAAGCACCATCTGGCCTGTGGGGCGGCGCTGTTCAGCCACGGGCAACTCCAGGTCGTGGCGGCCAGCGCCCAGGCCGCGATTGCCGACGCGCGCCGCTGCGAGCGCGAGAGCACGCGCTATTGGGTGTTGCGCTGGTTAGAAGGCCAGCGCGGGCGAACCGTCGATGCCGAGGTCGTCCGTATCCAGCACCGCCGCCTGCTGATCGAACTGGACGAGACTCTGCTCGTCGTTCCCCTGAACAACGCCCCGGCCTTGCCGCTCGGCACGCCGGTGCGGGTCATCATCGACCGCGTGGACGCGCGGCGCGACACCCTCGCCGTCAAGTTCGTGGACGCCAAGAATTGACGCCCGCTGCACCGACCCACTCGATATGTCCAGTGGAGCCCCAGACCCAGGAAACATTATGGCCTTCTGTCTCGCCAGGGCTTCTTGATGAAATACGACAGTTACAATTACGCGCAGGTGAGTGACCAGGTTCTTGTATTGGATCTGTACCTAAGAATGCCTTTACGCTTTAAATGCTGTTGCGCGTGGCGCAATCGTCGCTTCCAGGTCTTCCCGTAACGCTCGCCTTTGATGAAAAAATATTCATCGTCGTCGCAGAGGGTCGGTAAGAGTTGTCGCACTTCCTGTTCGATCTCTTTCGTCGTTTGTGGCCCTCGGCCTAGGATAAACTGAATTGCATCCCCGAATACAGCATGGGCACTCCGGTTTCCCACCTGAAAGGAGGCAAGGGCGGGGCGTGCTTCTCGCATGACCGTCGCAAACTTCTTCTTTGTAGCCGGTGTTGCACTGCTCATGACCTTGGCACGCGCTTGGCGGAGTTCGACTTCCAGAGGAACAAGTGCTGAAATAGCGTCTGCTGGAACTTGACTTCCGAGACGCGCGAACGAGAGCATATCCTTACGTACCACTTGGACTACAGAAGTTTCTCGAAGCAACACGCCGTATTCAAGATTGCTGTTGAGTCCTGATTTGGTCAGGTTTCCTGACGTGATAATCGCCGCTTCTTCGTCTGCAACGAACACCTTTGCGTGAAGATTCGAGAGCGCAACAACTTTGGCCGATGGGGACGCCTGAGCGAGGCGGCGGAGAGCAGTGAGGTCAAGGGCCGATACACTGACAGCTTCTGCATCGACGTTAGCCAGTGTGATGACTTCAATACCAGGGTGGAAGAGTTCGCAAAGCCACGCGGCTTCGCTGTCTTTGATGTATGGGGCGGCAATAATCAGAGATTCGCTCGCAGTCGAGGCGACACTCGCGAGATCGTTCCGCCAACCGTGGCCGAGCAATTGAACCATACGAAAATATTCAGAAAGCGACCATTGTAATGCTATAGTAGTTCGCCCGTGTCAGAGGCTTTTTCATACTCACTCACAGTCAATCTCAACAGGAGGATTCCACAACGGTCGCAGACGATCTCCTCATGCTCTGGGCTCAAAGGACCGGAGGCGTATGACGTGCGTGTCCCGCAGGTTTGGTGGATCACGTCCACAACCGCAAAGCCAGCATCATCAATGGAAACACTCATCGTCCCATTGAATGATTCAAAATGTCTGACCATCAACCACCTTCCATTCCTACGATGGGGGGAGCATGCTTCTGACTCTTCGCATGCCCATCAGGTTCCATCTTCAATTCCGAGTGAGATGTGGGCGCCTCACCACATCACCACGCCGCCGTCGATGTTGAGCGACTGGCCGGTGATGTACGCTGCATCCGGCGTGCACAGATACGCGACGAATTTGCCGATCTCCTCGTCCGTACCCGGCCGGTTGAGGGGTACCAGGTTCTTGATCGTGGCGTTCCAGGTCTTGTCCCGGCCCAGATCGTCCATGCGCGAAGTGTCGATCACGCCCGGACAGACCGCGTTGACCCGGATGCCGTGCGGCGCCAACTCCATCGCCAACGCTTGCGTGAACCCCTGGATGCCGAAGTTCGACGTGCAGTAGGCGACCATGTTCGGGTTGCCTTTTTTGCCGGCGATCGACGAGACGTTCAGGATGCAGCCGCCCTGCCCTTGTTCGATCAATCTCGGCGCGACGGCGCGGCTCATCAGAAAGCTGCCGGTCAGCTTGATGTCCAGCACGCGGCGCCACACGTCTTCGGGGAGATCGGTCAGCGGCACACGATCCGGTCCGCGAGCGAATGCCGCGTTATTGACCAGGAAATCGATCCGACCGAACTCTTTCGCCGCGGCCTCGACCGTCCGTTCCACCGCGGCGCCGTCGGTAACGTTGGCGACCCGCGTCAAGCAGCGCCGGCCCGTGGCGCGCACCTGTTCCGCGGTGCTTTCGACGTCCCGCCAGCCGGCGGCTTTTTCGTCCTCCGGGTAGCGGGCCGGGTCACGGCCGGTGCCGGTCACGACGATGTCCGCACCGAGTTCGGCCAGGGCGAGCGCCGCGGCGCGACCGATACCGCGCAACCGGCCCGCGCCGGTCACGATGGCGACTTTTCCGTCCAGACTGCCCATGCCGTCCCCCGTGCCTATTCGAGCGTCTCGGCGAACAACGTCTTCACCCGTTGCCAGGCGTCGGTCGCCGCGGCTTCGTTGTACGCGGCGCGCTGGTCGCAGAAGAAGCCGTGGTCGGCATCGGGATACACCACGACTTCGTGGCGGACGTCGTGCGATTCCAGGGCGCCGCGGACCGCGTCCACCTCGGACATCGGAATGTGGGCGTCCTGTCCGCCGAACAGACACAGCATGCGTCCGCCGATCTGCCCGGTCCGGCCGATGGTCGATGCTTGGTCGCCGAAGCCGCGTTCGCCGGCAATGCCGCCGCCGTAGAAGCTGGCCGCGGCGCGGATGTCGGTTTCGCACGCGGCCAGATAGGTCATGTGGCCACCGACGCAGAACCCCATTGCGCCGATCTTGTTGCCGACGACGAAGTTCTGACGCTTGAGAAACGACATGGCCGCCCGCGCGTCGGCGACCATCTCGTCGGCCTGGAGTTGGTTGAGGAGTTCGATGCCCTTCTGCATTCCGGTGTCGTCGTAGCCGTACTCGACACCCGGGCCGGTGCGGTGGAAGAAGTCGGGCGCGAGCGCCACGTAGCCTTCCTCGGCGACCCGCCGGGTCACGTCCCGAATGTGGGCGTTCACCCCGAAAATCTCCATGAACACGAGCACCGCGGGCCGCGGCTCGGCGGCGGCCGGCCGGACGAGATAGCCCCCCATCGTCCGGGTGCCGACCGCAATGTGGACATGCTCGGTGGTCAATTCCATGCCGCCCTCCTTCCGTACGGGGATTCCATACAAGATGATCCGAAACCTTCCCCCGGCCTATCTCCCGTACCTCTGGTCCAGAATCCTTACGAAACCCTTCGACCTTTCGACGCCCTTTGACCTTTCGACAAGCTCAAGGTCCAGCCCGTTGAGCCTGTCGAAACGGGCGAGAGATCATCCGGTATGAGATTCACTTTCGTATCTCGCAGAATCCCCAAGCGGACTTCCGACACCCGCGGACGGGAACTACCCGCTTTTCACACACGCCCGGAGCCTCGTCAAGCCGATACGGGTGTGGTACGTCGGGGCCGCTGTCGACCGGTCGCAGCCCTTGCCCGACAAGCAGGCTCCGACGGGTTTCGGCGGCGCACGACCGACCGCGTATGACCGCTTCCCCCTCTCAGTCGATACCCTCTCCGCCGGTCGTATCCGACGCCGGCGCGCCGGTTACGGCCTCGACACCCAGCCCGGTGAGGAACCCGCCGGGCATGCAGACCGTGGACGACATCGATCTGCTCCTCGACGTGTTTCCGCCCGCACTGCGGGACGCCATCGTACGGGAGGGCGGCCTGCACGACCTGCTCGAAGTCATTCTCGACCTGGGGCGCCCGCCCGAAGCGCGCTATCCGGCCAAGAGCGCCACGCTGTGCCGAGAGCCGACCGAGGCGCAGACGATCACCTTCGTGGTGGACCGCATCGGGTCGTTCAGCCACGACAACCGCGCCGGCATTCCGCGCACCCTGCACCGCATTTCCGCCCTGCGGAACCGGACCGGCGGCATCATCGGGCTGACCTGCCGGGTCGGACGCGCGGTCTTCGGCACCGTGGACATCGTCCAGGACCTCGTCCAGGACCCGGACAAGAGCCTCCTGCTGCTCGGCCCGCCCGGGGTCGGCAAGACCACGCTGCTGCGCGAGGCGGCCCGCGTGCTGGCCGACGAAGAAGGCAAGCGCGTCGTGATCGTGGACACCTCGAACGAAATCGCGGGCGACGGAGACATTCCGCACGCCGCCATCGGGCGCGCCCGCCGTATGCAGGTTCCCTCGCCCGACCGCCAGCACCGCACCATGATCGAAGCCGTCGAAAATCACATGCCGGAAGTGATCGTGGTGGACGAAATCGGCACCGAAGCCGAAGCAGCGGCCGCGCGCACGATTGCCGAACGCGGGGTGCGGCTGATTGCGACCGCGCACGGAGGCACGCTGGAGAACCTGGTGCTGAACCCGACGCTGGCCGACGTGGTAGGCGGGGTACAGGCGGTGACGCTCGGGGACGACGAAGCGCGCCGCCGGCGCACGCAGAAGACCGTGCAGGAACGCAAGGCCCCGCCGACTTTCGACGTACTGGTCGAGATCCGCGACCGGAGCCGGTTGGCGGTCCACCCCGACGTAGCGGCCGCGGTGGACGGTCTGTTGCGCGGCTGGACGTCCAGCCTGGAACTGCGCAGCCGCGCCGCGGACGGCAGCGTGACGGTCGAACCGGTCACGCCGCACGCGGAGACGGCCTCCCTGCCGGGGCAAGAGGCCGGCCCGAACGGCCGCGACCGGCGGGTGCTGCGCATCTATCCCTACGGTGTCAGCCGGCAACGGCTGGAGGACGCGATCCACGACCTCGACGTGCCGGCGCGCGTCGTCGGCCAAGCGACGTACGCCGACGTGATTCTGACGGTCAGGGGGCAGGCGAAACGTCAGCCCAAAGCGTTGCGCCTCCTGGTCGAACGCGGCATGCCGTTCTGCACATTGCGCAGCGACACCGTGGCGCAGGTCGCCAAGTTCCTGCGCGAGTATCTGAGCGATGAGTTCCCCGAGGACCGAGTCGCTCTGTTGGAGGCCGAAGAAGCGGTGCGGCGCGTCATCGCTGAGAACGCACAGTGCGAACTCACCCCGCAACCCGCGCGGTTACGCCGCCTGCAGCATCAGGTCGTCAAGAGTTTCGGCCTGACCTCCCGCAGCGAGGGAGCCGAGCCGCACCGTCGGCTCGTGATCTCTCCGACCGGCCGCTGAGCCGCGGCCTTCGTTTTCATCAATAGAAAGACTCTCCCACCAGGGGAGAGGGGATAGGAGGAAGGCGGGGATCAGGCGCCGATGACCATCGCTACGCTGGTGGTGCCGGAACCGCCGATGTTCAGGGTGGCGATCTTCTCGGCGCCCTCGATCTGGTAGTCGCCGGCCGTCTCGGTCACTTGGCGGAACGCGTCCAGGGCTTGGCGGGTGCCGGTCGCGCCGACCGGATGCCCGCAGCCGATCAGGCCGCCGCTGGCGTTGATCGGCAATTTGGCGCCGAACTCGATGACGCCGTCTTCCACCGCCTGCCATGACTTTCCGGGATCGGTCAGGCCGAAGTGGTCGATCGCCATGTACTCCGAGGTGGTGAAGCAGTCGTGCGTTTCGATGCCGTCCACCTCCCAGACGTCCGCCAAGCCGGCGCGTTGCAGGGCGTCCACGATGGCGTGCCGCGTGTGCGGCAGCACGTACGGGTTGCCGCGGCTCTGGGCGATCTTGGTGTCGAACGTGATCGGCGCGGTGTGGTGGCCCCAGCCCAGAATCCGGGGCAGTCGGTCCAGGCTTCGGCCGCGGCGGGCGGCGTACTGCTTGGCGAACGATTCGGATGCCAGAAAGATCGACGACGCCCCGTCCGTCACCTGGGAACAGTCGCGCACGCGCAGCCGGCCGGCGACCGGGTTGGTGAACTTGCCCGTCTCGAGGTTCTGCGTTTCGTCCGTGAACCAGCCGCGCGTCTGCGCGTTGGGGTTGCGGCGCGCGTTCGCAAAATTGATCTCCGCGATGCGGGTCAGGTGCTCCTGTTTCAGGCCGTAGCGTTCGTCATACACGTCGCCGAGTTGCCCGAACAGTTTGGGGAACGCGAACTCCACGCCCTCGGCCTCGCGTGCGTACCACGCCGCGGTGCCCAGAAAGTCGCCGCCCGTAGCCGGATCGACGGTCTTCATCTGTTCGACGCCGACGACGAGCGCCACGTCGTAGCGGCCGGCCTCGATCTCCGCGGACGCCATGAGCATGGAGATGCTGCCCGAGGCGCACGCCGCTTCGTGCCGCGCGGTCGGAATACCGGACAGTTGCGGATCGATCTCGGCCAGAAAGGCGCCCAGGTGTCCCTGCTTGCAGTAGAGTTCGGCCGCGAAGTTGCCGACGTGGGCCACGTCCACCTCGCCCGGCTCGACGCCGGTCGCCGTGAAGCCGTCCGCGACGGCCTCCTGGATCATATCGACGATGCTTTTGCCTTCCTTGCGCCAGTTGCGGGAAAAATCGGTCTGATGGCCTCCGAGAACGTACACGGGTGCGGTCATGGCGTTCCTCCTCCGAACGGGGTGATTCCGAATGATGGACCGGAAATTAGGAAACGGTTTCGAACGTGCGCCGCGGCCGACGCTTGCGCGGGAACTCGGCAAGGGGCTACACGTCGCTGAGCGGGGCGCCGCTGTCCAGCGGATCGAGTGGCGGGGACGTGCCTCCCGCGGCTTCGAGGATTTCGACGATGCGCGCCCGGCTGTTCTTCTTGGCGAAGTACAACGCGGTCTGGCCGTAGTCGTCCTCCGCGTTCACTTCGGCGCCGTGGGCGAGCAGGGTTTTCACGATTTCGACGTGGCCCAGACGCGCGGCCACGATCAACGCCGTGGGGCCGCCGAACGAGCCGTGCACGTTCACGTCCACCCCGTCCTTCAGCAATTCCTGCACGGTCTGCAGATCGCCCGACCCCGCGGACCCGATGAACAGGTCGCGGACCGACTCCTGCGTGTCGTCGGGCGAGGGACCGGAGCGGATCAACTCCAGCGAAAACACGACCACGACGATCAGCAAGCCGACGGCGATCCAGGTTTTCTTGTCCATGCAGATGTCTCTCGTGCGTTGCGCGGGGAGTGTATCCGCGGCGGGGCGCGGGTGTAAAGCCGGCTGAAGAATTATGGATTGCGGTGCACTGAGCTTGTCGAAGTGTGGATTGCGGTCCCTAAGCTTGTCGGAGGGTGTCGAAAAGTCGAAGGCCGAGGTGACATCGGGGTTCGTTTCGATGTTTCGACAAGCTCAACACATCGCAGGCTCAACGAACTTAGGGATGGGAAAGTCCCTGAGCGTGCAGCCCCTTGAGCTCGGTCCCTGAGCCTGTCGAAGGATGTCGAAAGGTCGAAGAGGGCTAGAGCTTGCCCCGGACGTGATCCGGGGGAGAGGGTCCCCCGCCGTGACGAATCAGCCAAGGAATCGCAAACCGAGCCTCTCCCGCACGGCAACGATGATGGACAGCCGCCGCGGCCGGGCGGTAGAGTCGCCCGCTGAATCGATGCAGGGGAGGCGCGCATGACGGACCGCCACATCTTGGCCGGAACGACCGTTCTCGACTTTACGCAATATCTGGCCGGGCCGACCGCCACGCGGCTGATGGCCGAACTGGGCGCCGAGGTCATCAAGGTCGAACAGGCTACGGGCGGCGACCCGTCGCGCTCCCTGCCGTTCGTGCGCGACCGGCGCAGCATCTACTTCATTCAGCAGAACCGCGGCAAGAAAAGCCTGTGCGTCGATTTCAAACGTCCGGAAGGCATCGAACTGGTCAAGGCTCTGATTCCGCACGTGGACGTGGTGATCGAGAATTTCGGGCCGGGCGTGATGGAACGCCGCGGGCTGGATTACGCCTCGCTCAAGGCTCTTCATCCCGGCTTGGTCATGTGCTCCATCTCGGCGTTCGGGCGGCGGAGCCCGCTGTCGCATCTGACCGGTTACGACTACATCGCGCAGGGTTTCTCCGGCATCATGCACATGACGGGCGACCCGGACGGCCCGCCGCGCTTCGTCGGCGTGGCGATTGCCGACGGCATCGCCGGGGTCAGCGCGTTCGGTGCGCTCGGTTACGCGCTGCTCCACCGCGACCGGACGGGCGAGGGCCAGCACGTGGACATCTCGATGGTGGACGCGCTGTACCACATGCAGTCGGTCGAGGTGCAGGCGTTCGCCGCCAGCCGCGGCACGTACAAACCCATGCGTTTCGGCCTGCACCATTACGCCTCCTGCCCGCTGGGCGTGTTCCGGGGACCCGAAGGCTATTTCGTGATTCTGGCGCTCAACCGCCAGTGGCCCAACGTGGCCAAGGCGCTCGGCAGACCCGAACTCATCGACGACCCGCGCTTCGCCACCGCCAAGGCGCGCGGAGCGAATCAGAAGACGCTGATCGCGATGATCGAGGCGTGGCTGCAATCGTTCACCACGGACGAGGCCGCCCTGAAGGCGCTGGCCGAACACCGGGTGCCGGCCGGTCCGGTGCTGTCCATCGAAGAGACCGTGTCGCACCCCTACTTCGTCGCCCGCAAGATGGTCCGCCAAGTGCCCGACCAGATATTGGGCGAGGTCACGATCCCCGGTTTTCCTTTCAAATACTCGGCCTTCCCGGACACGCTCGACCTGCACGCCCCGCTGCTCGGCCAGCACAACCACGAAATTCTCGGCCGTTATCTGGGCCGCTCATCCGACACGATTGCGGCGTTGCACGACACCGGCGTGCTGTATGCGGGGGACCGGTAGGCTGGTGGGGTGAGCGCGGTTGGAAGTTTTCTTCGCGCCCCCTCTCCCTAGCCCTCCCCCACGAGGGGGGAGGGGACAGGAAAAAAGGGAACATCCGCATCGAGAAGATAGGGCCGTGCGGTTCCGCCCCCTTCCCCCGGTTCCTGAGCCCTGCGAGGTCCTGAGTGTGGGAGCAGTGGTGCTCTCGGGGTACGTTTCGACAAGCTCAACGTACTTAGGGGGGAGGAAAGGCTGAAGCGCGGCCTATCTTCTCGCCATCCTTCTCCTTGTTCCTTCCTGTCCCCTCCCCCCTCGTGGGGGAGGGCTAGGGAGAGGGGGCGAAAGCACCTCAAGCGTCGGGCGCCGCGGGGCCGAGCAGGCGCGTCACCTGAACGCCGGCCATGGTCGCTTCCAGTGAGTAGCGCCCCGGAGTGTACGGGTTTTCCCCGGGATCCGCGCGGCGATCCTCGGTGTGCATGATGCCGCCGACCAGGTCGATGATCCACGGTCCGCGCGTAATCTGGCCGCCGAAGGAGAATCCCACATCGGTGGTGTCCGACAGGGTGGGCCGCAACGAGTCGTCCTCGATCGCCCACGGCTCGTACGAGACGCCGGTGGCGAGCGTGAGCCAGTCGCACACGTCGTACAGCAGACCTCCCCCTATCCGCCAACGGTTCTTGGCACGCTCCACCGCGGTCTGGTTCAGCATCGTATTCTTGTCGAACCGAATCCGCGTTTCGTCGAAGACCGACAGATGGCTCCAGCGCGCCTGGCCGAGGACCGTGACCCGCTCGGTCACCCGGTAGGCGAACCCGATCTTCACGTTCTGTGGAATGTTGAAGAAGACCGTGGCGTCGTCCCCGCCCCCGCCGACGCGCGCGTTGCCGAACATCCAGATCTTGCCCGGCGTCTTGTAGGTCAACCCCAGGTTGAGCTTGGGCGTGGGCTGGTACAGCACGCCGAGCGTGCCGAACACGCCCGGTCCGCGCACGTCGAGGTCCAGCCGGCCCGCGGGCGTGGGGGCCTTGCTCCTCATCCGGCCGTAGGTCGGGTTGATAGCGGCGCCCACGTGCAGGTTGGGGGCCAGCGAATACGACACGGCCGGCGCGAGCGACACGGATACCAGTTCGGTGAAGAAGTTGTTGGGCACGCCGTGTTCGGGGGCCGCGTCGTGGTTGAAGCTGAAGCCCAGCGAGCCGTACATGCCGATGCCGACGGAGAACGGCGCGAACCGATCCGTCGCGTAGCCTACGTTCGGGGCCATCGGGAACTCGCGGCTGGTACTGTCGTAGCGCCCGACACGGTCGGGCGACGGGCGGAACCCGCCGGCCGTACGGACCGCTTCCGGGTCCACCCCGGGCGGCAGTGCGCCGCGCAAGGCGTCGGGCAGATAAATGCCGCGGTCGTTCTCGAAGCTGGGCTGGAACCGGATGGTGAACACACCCGACGAAAACTGGTTGGGCAGCACGCTGAGGTGGGCCGGGTTATGGAAGATCCCGGTCAGCGCGTTCTGCGGATGGGCCACGGTGTTGCCTGCCACCATCGCGTCGCTGGCGGAGACGGTCGGGACCGTGATCTGGCTGGCCCGAGCCGGAGGGGCGCTGAGCGCGCAGGTGAGCGCCAACGCCCAGAGTCCCATGCGCACGCGGGTTCTCGAAAGATGTGAGGTTCGCATTCCAGCCTCCTCTCGGGCAGTCAACAGTCGCCGACCGGAGAAACGGGCTCAGGCGTCGGGCGCCGCGGAGCCGAGCAGGCGCGTCATCTGAAAGCCGGCCACGGTCATCTCCAACTCGTAGCGGCCCGGGGTGAAGGGATTCTCGCTGGCGTCCGCGTAGCGGTCTTCGACGGATATGGGCATACCGCCGACCAGATCGATGATCCAGGCGCCGCGCCGGATTTGGCCGCCGAAGGACCACAGGATGTCGGTATTGTCGGACAGCGTGGGCCGCAGCGAGTCGTCCTTGATGGCCCACGGCTCGTACGAGACGCCGGTGCCGAGCGTCAGCCAGTCGCACACCTCGAACAGCATCCCCGCGCCCACCCGCCAGCGGTCTTTGGCCCGACCGACCGCCGGCGCGTTGAGCTCCGTGTTCTCGTCGAACCGGATGCGCGTCTCGTCGAAGACCGACAAATGGCTCCAGCGCGCCTGGCCGACGATCCTCCACCGCTCGGTCACGCGGTAGGCGAATCCGAATTTGACGTTCTGCGGAATGTTGAAATAGACCGTGGCGTCGTCCCCGCCCCCGCCGACCCGCGCGTTGCCGAACATCCAGATCTTGCCCGGCGTCTTGTAGGCCAGCCCCAGGTTGAGCTTGGGCGTCGGCTGGTACAACACGCCGATGGTGCCGAAGACGCCCGGCCCGCGCACGTCGAGGTCGAGCCGCCCCAGGGGCGTCGGCGTCTTGGTCCTCAGCCGGCCGTAGGTCGGGTTGATGCCCACGCCGACGTGCAGGTTATGGGCCAGCGAATACGACACGGACGGCGCGAGCGACACGGACACCAGTTCCGTGAAGAAATTGTTGGGCACGCCGTGTTCGGGGGCCGCGTCGTGGTTGAAGCTGAAGCCCAGCGAGCCGTACATGCCGATGCCGAACGAGAACGGCGCGAACCGGTCGGTCACGTAGCCCATGTTCGGCGCCATCGGAAACTCGCGGCTGGTACTGTCGTACCGCCCGGTGCGCTCCGGCGACGGACGGAAGCCGCTGACCGCGCGAACCCCCTCCGGGTCCACCCCGGGCGGCAAGGCGCCGCGCAGCGAGTCCGGCAGAAAGATGCCGTGCTTATTCTCGTAGCTCGGCTGGAACCGGATGGTGAACACGCCGGACGAGAAGGAGTTGGGCAACAGGCTCAGGTGCGCGGGATTGTGGAACAGCGAGGTCACCGGGTCCTGCGGCAGGGCCACGACGTTCCCCGTCACCAAGCCGTCGGTGGCGGAGACGCCGGGAATCGTGAGCTGGCTGGCCCGCGCCGGGGAGCCCGCGCCGAGCACGAGGGTCAACGCCAACAGCCACATTCCCACGTGCGTGCGGCCTTTGGAAAGATGCAACGTCTGCATAGGGCTCCTCTCGGGCGATAATAGCCGCCGAACCTATGTGAACACCGGCATTTCCAAAAGGGGGGTGAGAATGATCGAGTGGGGTATCGGTCTGCCTTTCGCGTCGCGGCTCTTTCGCGTGGGGGCAGGCTCCTACCCGAAGACGTCGGCGTCCATGCGGGTGGAATTCCCGGACTGACACGGACTCGACGATTGACCGCCCGCCCGGCCCCTGGATAGGGGAATCCAAGCAGACAGCGTGGAACGAAGGGAGAAACCATGAGCCGGCAAACGGAACGCATTCGGACCACCTGCCCGCGGGACTGTTACGACGGCTGCGGGATCGTCGTCGAGCGGCGCAACGGCACGATCGGCCGCGTGCTGGGCGACCCGGATCACCCGGTGTCGCGCGGCGCCTTGTGCGGGAAATGTGCGGTCGCCTACAACGGCGTCTGGCAGGACGAGACGGCCCGGTTGTCATACCCCCTCCGGCGTATCGGCCCGAAGGGAGACGGGCGCTTCGAGCGCATCGGCTGGGACGAGGCTCTCACGAGCATCGCGGCCAAGTTGCACGAGACCGTCGAGGCCGCGGGCCCGCAGGCCATTCTGCATACTCACTACAGCGGCACCCTGTCGCTACTCGCATATATGTTTCCGCTGCGCTTCTTTCACCGGCTGGGGGCGACCGAGGTCGAGCCGGACACGATCTGCAACATGGCCGGGCACGTGGCGTGGGGCCTGATGTTCGGCAATTCGGCGATGGGATTCGATCCGCGCACCGCGGCGGACGCGCGCTGCATCCTGGTCTGGGGCGCCAACCCGTCGCACTCCGCGCCCCACGCGCACAAACATTGGCTGCCCGAATCCCCGGCCACGAAGATCGTCGTCGACCCGCTGCGCACGGAGACCGCGGCGCAGGCCGACCTGCACCTTCAACCGTTTCCGGGCAGCGACGCCGCACTGGCCTTCAGCCTGTTGCACGTCTTGCAGCGCGACGGGCTGTTCGACGACGCGTTCATCGCCGAGCACACGCTGGGCGCGGAGGAAGTCCTGCCGCTGCTGGCAGATTGTTCGCCGGAGTGGGGCGAACGACGGACCGGGGTTCCGGCCGCCCTGATCGAACGCGCTGCGCATCTGTACGGCCCCGGCCGCTCGCTGTTGTGGACCGGCCAGGGCTTGCAGCGGCAGGCCACGGGCGGCAACGTCATGCGCGCCTGCGGGCTCCTGCCCGCGCTGACCGGCAACGTCGGCAAGCCGGGCGCGGGATTCTATTATCTCAACAGCACGCCCGGCATCGCCGGCGCCGACTACGACCGGCTGGCCGGAACGGCGCTCCTGCGTGGAGAACGACCGAGCATCAGCCACATGGATTTTGCCGCACGGCTGGAAGACGCCGCCGCCAGCCGCGCGCTCGTGTGTTGGAATACGAACCCCGCGGCGTCCGCGCCGCAACAGCAACGCCTGCACGCGGCGTTACGACGGGAGGATCTGTTCACCGTCGTCATCGACTGTTTTCCGACCGACACCGCGGACTTTGCGGACGTCGTGCTGCCCGCGGCCGGCTTTCTGGAATTCGACGACCTGACCTTCAGCTATTTCCACCTGCACGTCGGCGCACAGTCCAAGGTCCGCGAGCCGATGGGCGAGTCGCTGCCCAACCAGGAGATTTTCCGGAGGCTGGCCGCGGCCATGCATTTCGACCAGCCCGCGCTGTTCGAGTCGGACGCCGCGGTACTGGCGCGGCTGCTCGACGACATGCAGGTCGGCTTCGGCTTCGCCGAACTGCAACGCCGCGGCTGGCATCCGATCAGCGACCGGCCGGTGATCTTCTACGAAAATCTGGAGTTCGATACGCCCAGCGGAAGAATCGAGATCGCCTCCGCCCAGGCCGAAAACCAGGGGTTGCCGCGCGTCCCGCAGCCGTGGGCCGACGCCCGGCCCGCGGCTGGCCGGTTCCGGCTGCTCAGCCCGGCCTCCAACTGGCGGCTGAACGACTCCTACGCCAACGACGCCAATCTGCAGCATCGCGCAGGCCGGGCGACCGTCGGCTTGCACCCGGACGACGCGGCTCGGCTCGGAATAGGCGACGGCGCCCGCGTCCGGCTCGACAACGCGACCGGCCGCCTCGAAATCCCGGCCACGTTGGACCCCGACGTCCCGCGCGGCGTGGCGTTGGCCCACAAGGGCCGCTGGCCCAAGCTCGAATCCGGCCGGCGCAACGTCAACGCACTCAACCCCGGCCTGCCAACGGACATGGGGGCCAGTTCCAGCGTCCACGGCGTCGAAGTGACTATCCGGCCGGCGTGAAATCGACGCCCCCGTGATCGTTCCCCTCGGTTCCTGCGCTTGCGGTGCGGTGAACGTATCGAAAAGTCGAAGGGTCGAAAGGGAGAGGCAAGGTGGGAGGGAAAGACCGGACAAGCGGGGGTGTCCCAGTTCGAAATTCCCGGGTCGACTCAAGGTTGCGGTCCGAACCCTCACCCTAGCCCTCTCCCGGAGGGAGAGGGAACAGACAGCAAAACCCTCTCTCTCCCTGAACAAACAGCAAAACCCCCTCTCCCCTTGGGAGAGGGTTGGGGTGAGGGTCCTAGGCGCGGCTTTGAAACAGCCTGAGCATCTCGAACCAGGATGCTCCCCGCGCCTCGGCGTCCTTACTATCGACCCATTGAGGGGGAGTCGGGCATCTTTCTCGACAAAGTGGCTGGCCTACGCTATCGCATCGGCAACCGATTCCACACGAGGAGGGGCATCATGGCCTGGGGTTTCGAGACCGACGCCGATTTTCAGAAAGACCTGGACTGGATTGCGGGGTTCGTGCGCGAGGAAGTCGAGCCTCTGGAGCACGTGCTGGGCAACCAGTACGACATCCACAATCCGCGCAACAAAAAGCTCGTTCCGCCGCTGCAAGCGCAGGTCAGGGAGCGCGGCCTGTGGGCCTGTCACCTCGGGCCGGAACTCGGCGGCCCCGGCTACGGGCAACTCAAGCTGGCGCTGATGAACGAAATTCTGGGCCGCGCCCGCTTCGCGCCGATCGTCTTCGGCT
This sequence comes from uncultured Binatia bacterium (SeqCode), assembly GCA_965200125.1. Lineage (GTDB taxonomy): Bacteria > Desulfobacterota > Binatia > Bin18 > Bin18 > Bin18. The sequence goes on from OZ241332.1 coordinate 1,805,150, forward strand.
GTCAGGCGCCCGACACCGGCAACAGTGAAATCCTGGCCCATTACGGCACCCCGGAACTGAAGGAGCGGTTCCTCAAGCCGCTCCTCGACAACGAGATCGTGTCGTGCTTCTCCATGACCGAGCCGCACGCCGGCGCCGACCCCAAGATGTTCAGATGCCGGGCCGAGCGCGACGGCGACCAGTGGGTCATCAACGGCCAGAAATGGTTTTCGTCCAACGCGCGCTGGGCGAGCTTTCTGATCGTCATGGCGGTGACCGACCCGGACGCCGCGCCGTATCAGCGCATGTCCATGTTCGTCGTGCCGGCGGATACGCCGGGCATCGACATCATCCGCAACGTCGGTATCGGCGACGAGCGCGAGGACGAGGGCGACCACGCCTACATCAGCTACGAGGACGTGCGCATCCCCGCCGACCACATCCTCGGCGGGCCGGGCCAAGGCTTCGAGGTGGCGCAGACGCGGCTCGGCGGCGGGCGCATCCACCACGCCATGCGCACCATCGGCCAAGTGAAGAAGTCGTTCGACCTGATGTGCGAGCGTGTGCTGTCGCGCGAGACGCAGGGCGAAATTCTGGCCAACAAACAGATGGTGCAGGAAAAGATCGCGGATTCGTGGATCGACATCGAGCAGTTCCGCCTGCTGGTGCTGCAAACCGCGTGGCGCATCGACAAATACAAAGACTACCGCAAGGTGCGCAAAGACATCGCCGCGGTCAAAGCCCAAATGCCGAAAGTCTTCCACGACGTGACGTGCCGCGCCCTGTATCTACACGGCTCGCTGGGCGTCTCCAACGAAATGCCCTTCTCCAAACAGATCACCGAATCCTTCGTGATGGGTCTCGCCGACGGCCCGACCGAGGTGCATAAAGTCACCGTCGCCAAGCAGGTATTGCGGGAATACGAAGGTACGAAGGGTCTGTTCCCGACCGGACATTTGCCCGCGCTGCGCGAGCGGGCCGTACAAAAGTATGGGGAGGCGTTGGAGTTGGAAGTGGGGAATTTGTGAGGGAGTTGATTGTCTTGACCCAAGCGGAGAGGTCCAGCTAATGAGGAAGACCACACGAAAGCACTTGAGGTTCCCATGCACCAGATAGTCGCACACGTACCAGATATTCTTGTCGAGGAACTGGACATCGTCGCTAAAGAGTTGGACCAAAGCCGGGAGGATATCGTCCGCCAAGCCGTTGAGCGGTACTTGGAAGATTTGAACGATATCAAGATAGCCCAGGAACGGCTTGACGATCCTACCGACCCGGTCCTTGACTGGGATCGGGTTCGGCATGGGCTACTCGGTTCAGGTTAAGCGAAGCGCCGCCAAAGAGTTAGCGCGCATCCCCCAGCGTGACCGCCGACGCATCGGGCAGGCTATCGATCACTTGGGCGAGCATCCGTTCGAGGGAATCCCTCTGAAAGGACACCTCCGAGGGCTGCGGCGCGTGCGTGTTGGTGGTTACCGTATCGTCTATTCGGTGCTTGACGAGTCACTCGTCGTACTCGTGGTGAGAATCGCACACCGCCGGGAAGTTTATCGCCGTCGGTGACGGCCGGCGCTAGGCTCCAAGATTGAGATCGTCGGTCAACCCGGGAGGGAAATGATGACTATCAAACTAATGTCCTGGCACCCTCGAAAGCACCAAGCCGAAATCGGCAGCGCACACATTCACATGACTTTCGACTTGGGAGTCTCAAGGCCCCACAAGAAAAGAAGTCCCGTGTGTCTGAGGGGGACAAACGTTTTGCTACGCCGCCCTACATCGCCGCCGCGTCATCCCCTGCTTTAATTAGAGACTCGGCCGAAACCCCTAACCCCTTGTGCAGTTTCCAGATCATTTTCAAACTGAGCCGACGTTTGCGGTTGAGCACCTCATAGACTCGGCTACGGCTGCCGACGAAAGGGACCATATCTTTGGCCGCCAGTCCCTGCTGCTCCATGTGATAGCGTATCGCGGCAACCGGGTCGGGCTCGTCGAGCGGATAATGCTTAGCCTCCCATGCCTCGACCAGAGTTGCCAGCAGGTCCAGCAGGTCAAGACGGTCCCCTTCCGGGGTATTCCGCTTCGCCGTCATCAACCCCTCGATTTCCTTCAGCGTCCGCAGGTAGTCTCGTTTGGTCTTGATAGGGGTAATGTCCATAGGTCGAACCTCAAATCGTCTGCGTGTCAATCGTATCGTACGTCCAGGTTTAAACAAAAAAGATTCGTCAGATAGTAAAATCGGAGGCTAAGTCCCGCCGCTTTCGACGTAACGGTAGAGTGGTAATAGTCTGTCGAAATCAGCCGAGACGTTGTCGTAATCCAATTCGTCGATTTTTGAATGTTTGCCCAGAAAGACGAATACACCCGGTTCAGTCCGTTCCCGTGGGATAGCACTCGGCATGTATTTGTCGCTCCAATTCTTATTTCTTTTGTCCGTGCGCCGCTTGTGCCGCATCCGCATATCTGTGTACTCGTCTGGATAAAGTCGCATGAACTCGTTGAACAAACAGACTTTAGGGAATAGAAGATCGATGCTTGGTAACGCCTGACTGGTCTCGAAGGAAAAAGCGACCCCATGCCGAAGCATCTTGCCGCCAGAATCGTCTTTACCTATGTTGAATTGTAGTTCTGTACGACCTCCGAGGTGAAAAGCGTACCCCTCGTTAAAAATAGTTTGTTTACTGAAAATATTCGCGCTCGGTCGCCGTTTAAGTCTCTTAATCGTTTTACGGATGTCTTGAAGTTTCCCAATTTCGTACTTGTCTGAGCGTATGTTGAGTTCCTCGGCGACTATTCTGATGTCAGGGTTTCGCATAGGGCAATCCTTCTTGTAGGTCGGATTAGCGAAGTGTAATCCGACGGCTATGCCGGGGTGGGGGAAGACGTTTGCGGTTCGGCCAAAAGCGGGCCGTAGCTCCCTGCGTTGGCTGGTTTGGCGAATCTTCGTCCGATTTACCAACATTTTGTGACGAAACGCCCTGCAGACGGGTGTCCTCGCTCCCGGCGTAGGGAGCGATATGGGGTGGATCGTCTATCGACGCGCAGCGCGGCAATTCCACCACCCGTTCCGGGTGCTTCTTTTCAGCCTCTCGCAGACATTGTGAAGAGGACGTGTGGATCGTTGTCCGCCTCCTCGAAGATTTTCCGGCGGGCTTCGTGCACCTCGTCGAGAATGGGATCAGACATTTTCGATGTCCTCCATGCCCATGAGATCCCGGGGTGTGCAAATGGTTGGGGTTTTGCGTTTGCCTACGGTGTTCAGGTCGATCAGAGGCGGGACGTATAATAGCTGGGAACGCTGGTCTCAAGGCACAACTTCGGCTTCATAACGCTTCCGTTCACAGTGTGGCAAGGGCTTGCTCACGTGAACGCCGCCCTACCCGACTCGCGCGCTCTGGCCGCCGTCCACGGGCAGCAGTACGCCCGTGATGAACTTGGCCTCGTCGGACGCCAGAAACAGCGAGGCGTAGGCGATGTCCCATCCGGTGCCCATCTTGGCGCCGAGCGGAACCTGCGCGTCGCGTTCTTCGCGCAGACGGTCCTTGGGTATGTTGCGCGCCTTGGAGATGCCTTCGATCGCCATCGGCGTGTCCATCAGCCCGGGCATGATGCAGTTGACGCGGATGCCGTACTTGGCGTTGCCCAGCGCCATTTGATGCGTCAGCGCATTCACCCCCGCCTTGGACGTCTTGTAGGCCAGGATGCCGACCGAGCAGACCGCGGCAATGGACGAAATGTTGACGATTGCGCCGCTGCGCTGGCCGCGCATGATCGGAATCGCGGCCTTGCTCGGCATGAGCACGCTCTTCATGTTCACGCTGAGGATGCGGTCCCACGCCTCTTCGCGCATGTTGGTCACGCCCGAGTCGCCGTCGCCGATGCCGACGTTGTTGTGTAGCACGTCGATCCGGCCGTACCGTTCCACGCAAGCCTCGACCATCTTCTTGCAGTCGGCTTCGTTCGTGGCGTCCGCGGCAAAACCGGACGCGGTGCCACCCTCCTGTTCGATCATGGCCTGCGTGTCCCGGGCGGACTCCAACCGACGGTCCACCAATAGAACGCGCGCGCCTTCGCGGGCATAGACGATCGCCGTGGCGCGGCCGTTGCCGATCGTGTCCCCCGGGGTCTGGCCGGCGCCGACGACGATGGCGACTTTGTCTTTCAGGCGGTCTGGCATGTGCTCTCCTTGGTGGGTGTCGAATTTGTTGCTGCTTCATTCCCCCTCTCCCACGAGGGGAGAGGGGATGAGGGACAGGAGGAGAGGAATTCAGAGGAGATTGGAAGCGGGTCTCAAAAGCCTTCCAAGCCGTCGTCCAGTTGGACGCCGAGGGTGTTCAGGGCCATGGACACCAAGTTGTACTGACCCACGGCGAACACCACGTCCATGAGTTGTTTGGTGTCGAAGTGCGCGATCAGGCCCTTCCAGGTGGCGTCACTGATGAAGGCGTCGCGGCGCAACTCGTCCGTGGCCTGCAACAGCAGCGTGTCCTGCTCGTTCCAGCCGCGCGCGTTGGGTCCGGCCTTGATGCGTTCGATCTCGACATCGGTGAGTCCGGCGTCCTTGCCGATCTTGACGTGCTGCGCCCACTCGTATTCCGCCTCGCACAGCCAGCCGATGCGCAGAATGACGAGTTCGCGTTCGCGCGGCGGCAGCGTGGATTTGAACAGCACGTGATTGCCGAACACCAGCCAGCGGCGCAGCAAATCGGGGTGGTGCGCCAACGTCTTGAAGATGTTGAACACCGAGCCCTGCTCGACGTTGGGCCGCAGAATCTTCTGCACTTCGTCGCTCCAATCCGCCTGCGGAATGGGCTTCAACCGGGGAGCATCGAGTTTCATGCGCGTCTCCTTCCTTACTTTCTCTCTCTTTGGATTCATGTTCAGGGAGCAAAGACCCCGGCCTGCATCGGAGGCCACAGCCCAAGTCGGGTCGGTCTCGTATTGGAAGGGGCTATTACCCTGAACTGACGAGCGGTTGATAGCGTTCGACCTTGATCCGGTCCTCGCTTCTGCGCGCCTGCATGAGGTTGTAGGCGGTCTGCCTGCGCAGCCAGAATTCGGCATTGGACCAGCCTGCCTTCTCCAACCGGATGGCCAGTTCCGGCGAAACGTCCGCGTGGCCGTTCAGGACGCGCGAAAGTGCATGGCGGGTGATACCCAACACTTTGGCCGCGTCGGTCACATTCAAACCGAGCGGCGCCAAACAGTTTTCTTTTATGCTGCGACCGGGGTGCGGGGGATTCTTCATCGCCATGACTGTGGCTCCCGTCAGTGGTAATCGACCAAGTCGACGTCGTAGGCGTCTCCTTCTTCAAAGCGAAAAACAATCCGCCAGTTGGCGGAGATCGAGATGCTCCAGAATCCTTTGAGCGCGCCCTTCAGCGGATGAAGCCGATACCCGGGCAGGTCGAGATCCGAGGGCGTGCTTGCCTCATCAAGGTCCGCCAAAGCCAGTTTGATCCGCTCTGCTTGATCCGTACGCACTTTGCCAATATCCCCTCGTTCATACAACCGTTTGAGACCCCGGTGCCGCAATGTCCGAATCATAAAGAACACATTGCGAATGAAAGCGTCCTTGTCCACCGCGGTTCTTGAATCGCCGGACGGGGAACCATAGGCTGAGCCGCGTAAAATCGAGGAGGGAGAGATGACAACCTCGACGGGATTCCGTTGCTGGTGCGCTGTTCTGCTCGCCGCGGTGCTGCTCGCCCCGCGGGCCGCGGGCGCGCACAGCGTGGCGCACGAACAGGACTCGAACAACGATCGGGTCATGGCGGTGCAGAAATACGGCGGGGTCCGCGAGAGCACCGGCGAAGTCACCGTCACGTATTACGGCCACATGGCGTTCAAACTGACCTCGCCGCGCGGCATCGACGTGCTCATCGACCCGTGGCGCAACGATCCGACGCATCAATACGGCATGTGGTATCAGATGCACCTGCCCAAGCAGCGGACGGACATCGCGCTCGTCACCCACGCGCACTTCGACCACGACGCGACCGAGCGGGTCGACGCGACCATGATTCTGGACCGCATGGCCGGCCGCTTCGTCTTGGGCGACGTCACCATCCTGGGCATTGCCGAAAAACACATGTGCGAAGCGCAGGGGAAATATCCGTTCCGCAGCGCGGTGATCGCCGCGACCGGCAAGGACCCCTGCCCGCCCGACGAAACCACGCAGTGGAACAACACCATGTACGTCATCGAGACCGGCGGGCTGCGTTTTCTGCACTGGGGCGACAACCGCCAGAACCCGCCCGATCACGTCTGGGAGATGATCGGCGACATCGACGTCGCGTTCCTGTCGGTCAGCGACGACGGGCACATCCTGACGCCGAAATGGGCCGACGTGGTGATGAAGAAGCTGGGAGCCAAGATCGTCATTCCGTCCCATTACTACGTCCACGGTGTCGGCGTGCCGCACGCCGGCGGGCTCGAATCCGCCCTGGAATGGACCCGGACGCATCCGCACACCCTGCTCGAAAGTCCGACCCTGGTGCTGACCCCGGAGAGCGTCGCCCCCTACGAGCAGCACGTCATGTACTTCGGCGATCACGTCCCATTCGAGGTCACCGGCACCGAGCCCGAGCCGCAGACCGAAATTCCGCCCGTGCCCGAACCCGCCAAAGCCTGGGAGCGCTTCGCCCACTGACAAAGAGCCAACCCCATTCCTCCTTCCTGTTTCTATCCCCTCCCCCCCTGGAGGGGGAGGGTCAGGGAGAGGGGGAAGGTCGAGAAGCCTCACAAACCAAGGAGACACCCATGAAACTCGCCACGTTTACGCAGGCCGGCGCGACCCGCATCGGGGTGGTGGACGGCGAGGCCGTCGTCGATCTGTCGGCCGCAGCGCCGGGCCTGCCGACCGAGATGTGCGCCTTCCTGGCCGCGGGAGCCGACGCGCTGGCAACGGCCCGACAGGCCGCGGGACAAGCCGGCGCGGCCCGGCTCGCGCTTGCGGACCTGACCGTCGAGGCCCCCATTCTGCGCCCGCCGAAAATCCTGGCGGTCGGCCTCAACTACCGGGACCACATTGCCGAAACCGGCATGCAGACCCCGAAATACCCCATGATCTTCAACAAACAATCGACCGCGGTGACCGGCCCGAACACGGCCTTTCACATCCCGCGCGTATCCGGCGACGTGGATTACGAGGGCGAGTTGGCGGTCGTGATCGGCCGCTTCTGCCGACACGTCCCAAAGAACCGCGCCGCGGAAGCCATCGCCGGCTACACCATCGCGCACGACGTGAGCGTGCGCGACTGGCAGCGGCGCGTGCCCACGTTCACGATGGGCAAGTCGTTCGACACGCATTGTCCGCTCGGCCCCTATCTGGTGACCGCGGACGAGGTGGGCGACCCGCACGCACTGGACCTCAAGACCTGGGTGAACGGCGAGGTGCGGCAAAGCTCGAACACCTGCCAATTGCTGTTCGACTGTTTCGATCTGGTCGAACACCTGTCCACCGCCTTCACGTTGGAGCCCGGGGACGTGATCTCCACGGGCACACCCGGCGGCGTAGGCTTCGCCATGAAACCGCCCAAGTATCTCAAACCCGGCGACCGGGTGAAGATCGCTATCGACAAGCTCGGGGTGTTGGAGAACCGGGTGGTGGCGGAGCCGGAGAACACGGTGAGAATCTAAGGGGAATTGTGGATTTTCGATTGCGGATTTTGGATTGGGGGAAGAGGATCTCCGCTTTCTTATCCCCTCTCCCCCTTCGACAATCTCAGGGACCGCCGGGAGTCCGACATCGAACTGAGACACGACCGATTCGAGATGTCGTTAGGGTGACGGCTCGTTGACCCAACCGGCACAGAGGAGGTGGCGTATGTGGTGGGGTGGAATTCGGAATGACGTGAGCAGGCGCAGTGCGGGCCTGCTCTTGGCGACGATGCTCGTTGCCGTCGGCCTGACGACGGGCTGCGCGTCGTATGAAAAGCGCAACATGACCGTCACGGCCTATTCGTCGGACCAGAAAAGCACGAACTGGCGCCGCGGACGCATTCTGTTCTGGCGCGCCTACGTGGCGAGCGGGCCGAACAGGGGGAAACGGAAGATCGTCGGCCTGACCTCCAGCGGCACCAAGGCCAAGTACGGCACGATTGCCGCGGACACCCGCTACTATCCGTACGGCACGGTGATGAAGGTCCCCGGCTACGGCAAGGGCGTGGTCGAAGACACCGGCAGCGCGATCAAAGGGCCGCGGCGCATCGACGTGTATTTCAAGACGCGCAAGCAGGCCCTCGAATGGGGTCGCCAGAAACTGACCGTCAAAGTCAAACGCTAGACGGCTGCATATCGGTCTGTGCTCCTGGGAACGCGGGCCTCTGGCCCGCATCGGAGGCGGGCGGGACGCCCGCGTTCCCAGGATTCGCCCTCCGACCTTTCGGCACGGTTCGACTCTTCGACCTTTCGACACCCTTCGACAGGCTCAGGGGCCGAGATCAAGGCATCGCACGCTCAGGACACCGCTGGTTCAGCGTCTCCCAATCGAAAATCCACGATCCACAATCCACAATTCCTAGGCTTCCGGCCGCCGCGTATGCCACTCGGTCGCCTGCTCGTACGCGTGCGCGGCCTGCAGAATCGTCCCCTCCTCGCCGTGCCGGCCGACGAGTTGCATGCCGATCGGCAGGCCGTCTTCGGAGAATCCGCACGGCACCGTGACGGTCGGGCTGCCGCTCAAATCCATGGGCGCGGTGAACGCGAGCAGCGCCGGCGCGCGCTCCTCGGGAAAGGTCGCCTGCGGCGAAAAGTCCTTGACCGGCATGGGCGGCGTGGGCATGGCCGGACACAACAGCAGGTCCACCGTCTGCAAGGTGTCGTCGATGAGCCGCCGCGTGTGCTGCCGGGCGACGTGGCCCTTGACGTAGTGTGCGCCGGTGACCGTGACGCCGCGTTCCAGAAACGCGCGGAAGGTCGGCCCGTACTCGTCCGCACGCGACGGAAACGTCTCGGCGTGCGCGGCCGCGGCCTCCGCGGCGCACATCGCGTACCACAGCGGCGTGGCGTCGTTGATGCCCGACACGTCCACCTCGTGAATCTCGGCCCCGAGGTCGCGCAGCACGTCCACCGCGGCCAGCACCGCGGTGCGCACCGCGGGGTCCACGTCCCGGCTGCAATACTGCTCGTCCACCCCGATGCGCAGGCCGCGCGCGCCGTTGTCGAGCGTGTCCATGTAGTCACGCACGGTCTCGCGGCGCGTGGTCGGGTCGTGCGGGTCGAACCCGGCAATCGTGCGCAGGATCGCCGCGGCGTCGGCTACGCTGCGCGTCATCGGTCCGACGTGGTCCAGCGTCTCGCCCAGCGGAAACACGCCGTAGCGGCTGACTTTTCCGTACGTCGGCTTGACGCCGACGATCCCGCAGCAGGCCGACGGAAAGCGGATCGAGCCGCCGGTGTCCGACCCCAGCGAGCCGAAGCACAACGACGCCGCGGTGGCGACGCCCGAGCCGCTCGACGACGCACCCGGCCAATGCTCCGCGCTCCACGGGTTCACGGGCGGCGCGATGGAAGGATGGTAGCCGGACAGCGCGAACTCGGTCATCGCGAGTTTGCCGAGCATGACTGCGCCCGCCTGGTAGAAACGGTCCACCACGGTCGCGTTGAAGTCCGGCTTGAAATCCGCATACATGGGCGACGCCGCGGTGGTCGGAATCCCCGCGGTGTAACACAGGTCCTTGACCGCGATCGGAATGCCGTGCAGCAGTCCCCGATACCCGTCTTTCTGGATTTCCGCTTCCGCGGCCGCGGCCTGCTCCAAAGCGAGATCCGCGGTCACCGTAAAATAGCTCCGCAGCCGGCCGTCCAGCGCAGCGATCCGGTCGAGCATGGCCTGCGTCAATTCGACCGGCGACACGTCCTTGTTCTTCAGCAGCCCGGCCACCTCGGTCAGCGTCTTGGTGCACAGTTCGTTCACGTCGGCCATCTCGTGTCCTCCTTGAATGGTGGGGACGGCGAGTACCTTCGACTCGACCGCCTTTTTCGGCTGACTGTGCTTACCCGAAAACCCGCGGCAAAAGCTACTCGCCACCGGCGGCCTGTCCACAAACCTCAGAAAATTTCCGCCTGCGGGGCGCCGGAATTGACCGGCCCGGAAGGATGCGATAGCCGTTGAGCGGTCTTACACGTCGGCCTTTTCCCCGACGCGGGTGTGCCGGCGAGGACGCTAAGGAGGAGAGGATGACCTACATCATCACGCGGTTGTGTCGGGATTGCGTCGACACCGGTTGTGTCGCCGTATGCCCCGTTGACTGTATCTACGAGTACACCGGCAGCGACGCCGAACGGTTCCCCAATCAGTTGTACATCCACCCCGACGAGTGCATCGACTGCGGCGCGTGCGAGCCCGAATGCCCCTGGCAGGCCATTTTCGAGGAAGTGGCGGTGCCCGACGTGTTCGCCGACGATACCCCGCTCAACTACGCTATGGTCGACGACGAAGCCGACTTCGAGGTCGCCCCCCACAAGAAGATCGAACACCCGACCGCGGACCAGATCGCCGAGAACAAGCAGAAGTGGGGCTGGGACGGTTGACGCCCGTGCCCCCGAATAATCGACCCGACAAACAGGGCAGCCGACGCGTCTCGGCTGCCCTGTTTTCGTTCGGTGGCCGGGGCAGTCAGGCCCCGCGCGCCAATTCGTCCTCGACCAGCACCAGGCGGTCGTTTCCGAAATACATCGATTCGCGGTTGACGTAGATCGTCGGCGTACCGAACCCGCCGCGCGCGATCACCTCGTCGGTGTTGGCGCGCACACGGTCCTTGTACGTCTGGTCCTGAATCTTCGTCAGGAACTCGTCCGGGTCCAGGCCGACCTGCGCGACGATCTCGAGGAGCACGTCGGTCCGGCTGATGTCCTTGTCCTCACCCCAATAGGTCTCGAAGACGCGGTGGCTGTAGGGCAGGAAGGTGTCCGGGTGCTCCAAGGCGACGAGCGCCCCGCGCAGCGCCTTGACCGAGTTCACCGGAAACACGCTGGGCGGCATCGTGATCGTCAGCCCGTAGTAGCGCGCCCAGTCGCGCAGGTCTTTCTGCGAGTACGCCTGCTTGGCCGGCACGCCGCGTTCGCGGAATTCGTACACGGACGGGTTGACCGTGTTGAACACCCCGCCGACCAGAAACGGGCGCCATTCCAGTTCCGCGCCGTACTTGCGGCAGAGCCCGTCGATCCTGGTGAACGCCAAGTACGTCCACGGGCTCGAATAGTCGTAGAAGAATTCCACCGTGGCCATGCTGCTCTCCTTCGGTGCCCACGCGCCGGGTCGCTCAGCCTCCTATGTTCCGGCGCCGGCGGATTCCGGCACCAGAAATGCGCCGAGCAGGTCGTTGAACTCGTCGGCGTGTGCGAGATGAATGCTGTGCTTGCCGCCCGGAAAGACGTGCAGGCGGGCGTCCGCGATGTGCCGTTGCAGAAAGTGGGCGTGGAAGACCGGCACCAGGGGATCGTTCTCGCCGTGCATCAACAGCGTGGGACAGCGAATCTCCGACAGCCGCTCCCGGCACAGGTCGCCGCCCGCGGCCAGCAACGCCTGCTGCACGTCGCACCAGCCCGACCAGAGAGGCTGGAAGTCGTCGCCGTACAGTTCCTGCATGGGGGCCGCGGCGCGTGACGACCAGTCCGCGACCGACCGAGTCGTCTCGTACGCGTCGATGTCATCCTGGGTGACGTAGGCGTTGCCGCCCCACAACGCCAAACGGCTGACGCAGGCGGGCCGGTCCAGAGCAAGGAACAGGCTGGTGATCGCCCCGTCGCTCCAGCCGCCCAGGGCGTAGCGCGGACAATCCAGCGTTTCCATCAGCGTGGCGAAGTCGCGGGCGTCGCGCTGGTAGAAGTCGATCGGGAAGTCCCGCCGCGGCGGCCGGGATTTCCCGTATCCGCGCGGGTCGGGAGAGATCACGCGCACCCCGCGGCGTGGCAAGGCGTCCAACTGCGGGCCGAAATCCGAACGGCCGGTGCCCAGGGCGCCGGGCAGGAGCAGCAACGGGGTTCCCTCCCCGACGTCCTCGTAGAACAGGCGGGCTCCGCAGACTTCGGCGTACGGCATGGATCCTCCGATACGAATGCGCCCGCCCTGATACCACGATCCCCGAAGGGAAAGAAGCGGACGGTCCGGGAGGTGAGGCGCTGCTTGTCAGGGGGCATTACATACAAGACGATCCTCGATCTTTCGACAAACTCAGAGACCTTCCCATCCCCAAGTTCGTTGAGCCTGCGATGTGTTGAGCGCGGTTGGTGAGCCTGCGGTCCCTGAACTTGGCGAAGGGTGTCGCAACGGACGTGGGATCCTCTTGTATGTGATTCCCTTAGTAAAGGATTTCCGTCATCCCCCTCTCCCCGACCCTCTCCCACCAGGGGAGAGGGGGCAGAACCGGCATCGGCAATACGGAACTTCTCACTTCCATCTCTTATCCCCTCCCCCCTTGTGGGGGAGGGATAGGGAGAGGGGGAAGGTAAACAGATGTCCTTACCCGGCCGACGAGTCTGGGCGACGGCGGACGTTCCCCTTGCGGCGGCCCGGTCGGTCTGACACAACCGGCCCTGCCGACAACCCGACCGAATCGGGGCGGACGATGAAGACGATCGGACTCACCGGCGGCATCGGCTCGGGCAAGAGCGCGGTGTCCGCCATGCTGGGCGACTGGGGCGCGTGGGTGATCGACGCCGACAAGGTCGGCCACGACATCTACCGCCCAGATACGGAGGCGTGGCGGCAGGTGGTGGCCGCGTTCGGCGCGGAGATTCTGGCCGCGGACCGCAACATCGACCGCAAGAAACTGGGCGCCGTCGTCTTCGGCAGCGACGAGGCGCTGATTCGGCTCAACGCGATCGTGCACCCGCTGATGTTCCATGAGATCGAACGCCGCATCGCGGCCAAACGCGCCGAAGGATTCCGGCTGCCGATCGTGGTCGAGGCCGCGGTCCTCATCGAGGCCAACTGGCTGCCGCTGACGGACGTCGTGTGGGTCGTCGAAACCCCGCGCCGCGCGGTGGTCGCGCGCGTGGCCGCACAACGCGACCTGCCGGTGCGCGACATCGAAGCGCGCATCGCCAGCCAGTTGTCCGATGCAGAGCGGCGCCGCCACGCCGACTTGGTTATCCACAACGGCGGCTCGCTCGAAGAGCTGCGCCGGCAAGTCGAAACCGCGTGGCGCGGGCTCGACCGATGAGCGGCCCGGGCCGGCTCCGCGTAAAAGGCATCCTCTTCGACGTGGACGGCACGCTGGCCGGCTCGGTCGAGTTGTTCTACGAGGTCGCGATGGAGGTGGCGCACTTGGCCGGGATTCCTCCCCGCCCGCGCGAGGATGTCTATGCCCTGATGCGCATCGGCCACCCGTCGCCGCTGGAACAACTGTTTCCGCCCGACTATCCCGACGCCGCAGCTACAGTACAGCGGATCAGGGACAGCCGCATGGACGAATGGCTGCGCCGCTACCACGAAGAGACCGAAGCGATTCCCGGCAGCGTGGCGCTCCTGCACGACTTGCACGGACGGGGGTTCCGGCTCGGCATCGCCACCTCGTCCGACCGCGCGCTGCCGTTTCTGGACACCTGGGGCGTGCGCCACCTGTTCGGCGCCATCGTCGGCCGCGAGGACGTGCAGCACCACAAACCGCACCCGGAGCCGCTCGTTACCTGCCTGGCCGCGCTGCGCCTCGACCCGGGCGATGCGATGTACGTCGGTGACTCGCCAATCGACATCCAGGCAGGCAAGGCCGCGGGGCTGCCGACCGTCGGCGTGCTGACCGGCACGAGCCCCGCGGAAATCCTGCACGGGGAGGGCGCCGATTACGTGCTGCCCAGCGTGGCGGAAATTCCCGGCCTGTTGTCGCCCTGCCCGTCCGCGTGACGCGGCGTCTCGTGCTCGTCTTCATCACGCGAGCGGACCCAGCCGTTGACGGTGAACCGTCCGCTCCCGAAATCCTGCGGGTCGCACGCAACGGGGGTGATCTCGTGAAACGCGCCGCTGGGGAAGAAGACGAGACTGTTGTCCACCGGCTCGATCCGCGAGAAGACGGCAGGGGAGGCGCGGCCCGCTTCGAAGTCCGTATCGTAGAGCCGCAGGTCCCCACCGGTAAACCGCTTGGGCCGGGGATGAAAATAATAGACGTAGCTGAGCTTACGAGGGCGGGTCCTCTCGTCTGTATTGTCACGATGCACCTTGTAGAATCCCCCTCCGAGATGCACCGTCACGTCCATCTCGATCCGGAAGGGATGGAGACTCTCCATCCGCAACCGCGCCAGCACGTGCGGCAGCACGCTGTGGAGCTTCGGACCGAACCAGGAACGGACGGCCCGCCGCGTCCGACGATCCGCCACCAAGGCGATTCGGGTCTCGCGCTTCACCGCGGAGTCTTTCTCCCCACCTTCTATTCTGTGCGGGATTATCCGCGCAGGGACGAATCGTTCCCGTCCCGCGAGAACTTGCGTGCACAGCCGCGCCTGCTGGGCCGACGTCAGGAAATTCGTCAGCCGCACGAACGGCACGGGCCGGCAACCCGGCGGCGCAGCGGCCTGCACCCTTCCGCCGCTCAGGATGGATATCCGCCACGCCGCGGGCGCATGGTCCGGGTCCTGCGCCCGCAGGCGCCGATACGTCCGGAGCGCCGCGGGAAACTCTCCCTTCCCCCGCTGGACGTCGCCGAGCCGCAGCAGCGCCTTCGCATCGTGAGGGTTTGCAGCGCACGTCCGCTGCAAGACCGCCTCGGCCTGCTCGAGCAGGCCACCCGTCCGCTGTTGCGCGTCCACGACGTGACGGTGCCGCGAGGCCGTTGCGTGTTGCATCCTGTCAAGGGGCGTAAGGCCGGAGAAACCCGCGGTCGCGGCACGGTGGCCGTTTCCGCTCATGACGGGGGCGCCGAAGGCCGTTTTCGCAGTGCAGCGTCGGCAGTGGACGGCGCCGCCGAACTCCTCCGCGGGTGCGTCGCGGTCAGGCAGTCCACGTAGGCGGCGTACCAGAGGTCGAACGCCGACTGCGGTTTACGGGAGAAATCGCCCAGGGTCCAGCGGAGCATGGCCTCGGTCGTCCACGGCTTGACGGGACCGGCGAAGTGCAACACTTTCGCCTTCTCGATGTCGAGTCCCTCCCGCTTGCGGATATGGGCCGAATGGATCGGAATGTAATTGTAGGTCGAACTGACCAGCGTCCGACGCCCGGCGAAGTAGCGGTTCAGGAGAAGTTGATCCATTATCCCCATAGCTGTGCCATGCCACGTCTCCGACCGTACCATGCTCAGGAGATCCGCGTACACGCCCTCGCCGGTGAGCCGTCCGTCGATGACCAGGAACCCGGAGTTGAACGTTCCCTCGATGACTTCCGGCCGGGGTGTGTGGTGGGCTCCCTCTTGCGGAGAGGACATGGGGGCGAAGGTGGCGGCGTCCAGGACCAAACCCTGTAAAGACCCCCCGTCGCGGCAGCAGATCAGCATCTCGTCCGCGTCGAACAGTTCTGCGACGGACGCACGGAACAGCGCGTCGGCGTCGCAGCACAGCACCTTCCGATAGCCGCTCAGGCGGAACGCTTCGAGGAGGAAGAACGTGGGCAGTTTGGCGCGAAGGGCCGGGTCGCCGGCGCCCAGGCGGGCCAGCCGAGCCCGGAGTTCGAACGAGACCGGCTCGAACCGCACGCGGTCGGACGCCGCGGAGAGCACGTCGCGGTATGCTTCGGGCAGTCCGTCGTGCGCGATGACGACGTCGCCGTCGAATCCGGGGTGGTGTTTCAGAAAGGTGCCGAGCATGACGAACGCGCCGGGCGTGAATGATTCCGTGGCCGCCGTGAACAGGCACGTCCGTGAGGTGGATGCGGACATTTGCATCGTCCTTCCCGAGTCCCACCGAGCAGGTCTTCGAAAGAGCATACGGCCTTCTGGGGCGTCCTGATATACGATCTCCTGTCGGCGTGCCATGTTCGCATTGCCCTCGACGCGTCTGCCCGTTCGCCTCAGCCTCTTCAACGGAGTGACGGGATGAACGTCAAAGCCGTTTCGCGGTTCGCCCGCCCGCTTCCATTGCTGCTGTTCGCCCTCTCGACGGTCTTCCTGTTCGGCAACGACCGGGGGCAATTCTACCGCCCGTTCCCGGTGCCGTGGCGAGGTCACAGCTCGATGACCTCCAACTACATGGCGGTGGCGGCGAACTGGTCTCTGGAACACCATTTTCTGGGATTCTATCGTCGAACCCTCGACGCGGACGGCACCCCGTCCTACGTCGCCTACAATCGCTTTCCTCCCGCCGGCTACGCATTGATCAAACTCGCGCTCCTGCCTTTCCCCGAGAGCCTGTCGCAGCAAATCCACGCCGCCAGATATCTGATGCTGCTGTGCTTCGCCGGCGCGGCGATCCTCGCCTGGCTTTCCCTGAAACGGCTCGTTGCCGACCGCTGGATCGCCCTGACGGCGACGCTCCTGCCGTTTTCCTCCGGCTCCTGCCTGTTTTTCAACGACATGGTGGCGACGGAAGGAATGCCGGACCTCTTCGGCGTGATGCTGGTCTTCCACGGCATGGTCGTGTTCGCGCAGGAGGGCCGCTTCCGGCAACTGCTGGCCAAGACGGGCGCGGCCGTGCTCCTGGGCTGGCACGTCTTTGCGCTGGTACTGCCGTTCGTCGTGTTCGGCCTCGGGCGCGCGGCGTTTTCGTGTTTCCGCTCCCCTTCTCCCCCCTCCGCCGGCCGGCCGAGACGCTTGGCGAAGACGTTGATCCGCAGTCGTGCCCTGTGGCTCGGCACCGCGGCGCTGATCTTCGGCATGCTCGTTCTGACCTTCAACTTCGGCAACGAGTACCTGGCACTCGATGGCGAAACGCGGCTGACGGAGTTGCCGTCCTTCCGGTCCATGGTAAAGCGGATGGGCGGCAATGCGGACTGGAACGCCGAACGCGCGTCCAGGCTGGCGTGGCCGCACTATCTGGGGCAGCAGTTCCACCACGTCGGCAGAACGTCCGTTCCGTATGCCCTGACCGGTTACGCCGGCGTGCTCGGCAAGGACCCGTCCGCGTCTGCGGGGGTGCGGGAGTACGTACTGGGAATCGTCGGGGTCGGCATGGTGGGCGGCTGTCTTCTCATGATTCCGTTCGTCCGCTCCCGGGCGCTGTTCGCAACCCTGGCACTGTCCGGCTTCTGCTGGACGCTGCCCATGCGCCACTCTGCCGCGTTCCACAGCTTCGAGGGGGTGTTCTACGTCGGCATCCCGTTGGCGTTCTTTTCTCTGGCACTGGTCGGCATGCGTCGGCGGTGGGGCGACCGCTTCAGTGCCGGGCTGTCCGGCGTCGCGTTGCTGACGTTCGGAATGTCCGGTTGGGAAATGAGCCGGGTGGGCCACGACGCCGAGGCGGCCGAGACGCGGCGAATATTGATGGACGATTTCGAAGCCATACGCCGCATCGCGCATGGGAAGACGGTTTACGTGCCACAGTGGAAGTACGACCGGAGTTTCAGCGGAGCGAGGAACGCGACGGCCTACTATCTCGCCGGCAGCACGCTCGTCTATGGGGAAGAGCCGGGCGAGCGAGACGGCAGAGGGTCGGCGGACTTCATCATCAGGCGCGACCGCCAGGAGGGCCGCGCCCTGCTGACCCCGCACAACAAACGAAGGTTCCTGTACGATAGAGCCGCGTTCGACGAAGAGTCCGGAGAAACGAACGCGCGTTCCCGACCGGACGATACCCCTCCGCCGGCATTCTCGGGGAAAGGGGAGTCCACGACGGGAATCCCTCCATCTCGGCGGGCCGGAAGATGAGGATCATGCGGGCCTTGTGGCGAACGGCCCCGCCCGTGCTGTTCGTCATGGCCATCCTGTCGGCGGGATTCTTCACCGGCGCATGGGTCGTGCTGTCCGAGGTGTTCCCCTACGACCTGCTGGCCGCTGCCGATAAGACGCTGCGCACCTGGGTGGAATCGCGAAGGAGGCCGGACGCGTTCCTCGAGACCGCACGATTCGTGAACGTGGCGCCGGAAAGCGTCGCCGAGCGTCGCATCGAATTCCTTGCCGCCGAGGCGCTCGCCGACCCGGTGCTGTTTTGGGGAGGACCGGGGCGGTTCGCCGAATATTGTCCCGGCTCCGCGGGATGCCTGGCGGTCGAGTACGCCGGGCGCGGCGAAGTCGTCCACGCCTACCCGTACCGCCCCGGTGAGATCGAACGGGCGGCCATCGTCTCGTTGCCGTATGAGCGTCTGCCCGGATTCTCGTTCGAGAAAGACGCCCGCATATTCCGGATATCCAGGTATTCGAATGGCGATCTGCTGGTCACCTTCTTGTTCAAAGACAACTTTCCCTGGGGCGGTGGCGTGGCGCGCATCGGCCGCGACGGCCGACCGGTCTGGTATCGGCGGGACTACTCTCACCATAAACCGACCATGGGATCGCGCTGGTTCCCGGTCAGCGGATCGGCCGGGGGCGTCCCCCGGTCCACCGCCCACCCGGCCTGCCGGGCAGGATGTCCTTCTGGCTGGATTGCGAAAACCCGTATCTGGATTTCGTGAGCAGGATCGACGGGGCGGGCAGGGTGCTGGAAGAGATCCCCGTCTTCGACGCGCTGATCGCCTCCCCGTATGCGCCCATCCTGTACACTACGGACCCCTGTGACCCGACGCACGTCAACGCCGTTCACGAGGTCGGAAAGCAGACGGGCGGCATACGGGGCATCGATCCCGGCGATCTCGTGGTCTCCCTCCGGAATCTGCACGCGTTCGGCATTCTGGACCGTGAGCGCCGGCGGTTGAAGCGGTTGGTCCGCGGCGGCTTCTTCATGCAGCACGACGTCCAACACTACGAAGGGGCCAAGTTCCTCATGTTCGACAACTGGGGAGGGACGCATGACGCCTCGCGCTTGCTCATGGTGGACGTGGCCGACGGCACCGAGACCACCATCTTTCCGCACGCCCGTACCCCCCAGCGTCTGCGCGGTTTGATTTCCCGGAAGAATGGAAATCTTTCCCTTTCTCCCGATCGCCGGCGGGCCATCGTCACGTTCACAGCGGACGGGAAGGCGGTCGAGGTGCGGATTGCGGACGGGACGGTTCTGACCGTATTCCACGCCGTGCACGACGTCTCGCACCTGGATCGGTTTCCCGAGGAACGCCGAACCAGGGCCGTCACGTACAAGTTGCGGGGCGTGTCCTACGTCGATAGGAGCAGGAAGTGAGGCCGCGCGAGCCCGTCACGTGCGAGGATTGCCGCCCCGGAAGGACCCGATCCCCGCCAAGCCCTTGCGTGCGTTGCGCAGGTAGGCACCGGCCAGGCAATCGCGATAGGCGTCGTACCAGCGCGTGAAGGCCGGCGCCGTTCGTTCCGGGGGGGTGTTCATTACCCATTGGAGCATGTCCCCGGTCATCCACGGCTTCAGGGGAGACTTGTAGTGCAGCACCTTGGCCCGGGCCGGGTCGAGCCCTTCGCGCGCCTGGATGGCCGCGGCTTCGGGGAGCAGGTAGTTGTAGGTCCAACCGACCAGGGTTTGGCGCCCGGCGAAGTACCGGTTCAGGATCAGCTGGTCCGTGAGCGAGACCCGGGACGCGCGCCACGTCTCCGGCGCCACCATGTCCAGGAGGTCCGCATGGACGGACGGTCCCGTCAGGCACGCGTCGACCACCAGGAACCCGCAGTTGAACGTTCGCGTCAGAACGGTCCGCGTTCCGTCGCCCGACGCGCCGCCGGGCAGGGAGGTCGGCAGGTAGGTGGCGGCATCCCGCGCCCGGCCGGCGAGGAATTCACGGTCGCCGCAACAGATCAACGCGTCCGTCGCATCGAACAGTTCGCCGATGGGGGCCTGGAACAGCAGGTCGCTATCGCAGCACAACACCTTCCGATAGCCCCGAAGACGAAACGCGTCCAGATAGTACAGGCTCGCCGTTCGGCCGCGGAATCGGTGGTGCACGGCGTTCAGGCGCGCCAGGCGGTCCCCGAGTTCCGGCGACACGTCCTGGAATCGCACCCGGGGGAATGCCGCCCGGAGAACGTCCCTGGACGCCGCGGGCAGTCCGTCCTGGACGACCACGAGGTCGCCGGCGAACTCCGGGTGGTGTTGCAGGAAGGTGCCGAGCATGACGAGTGTGCCCGGCACGAAGCGCTCGCTGGTCGCCGTGAACACGCAGACGTCGGCGGTGGGGTCGGGCCGCGTCATGGGTGCGCCGGCATGAGGTCGTAGCCGAAGTAGTCGAGCACGTCTCGGTGCGTACGGAACACGCGATTGAACGCCGCGACCTGCCCGGCGTCGAGACGCGCGATTGAACGCCGCGACCTGCCCGGCGTCGAGACGCGCGATCTGCCGCGCGTTCATGTCCGTGAGCGTTTCGTCGTAGAGGCGCTTCACCGGCAACCGCCGGCGTAGATTCAGGTCGGCGAGGGCCGGCACCAGCGCCCGGATTTCCTCCGCTACCCGTTCGGGTTCGGCGCACATCGTTTCGTAGGTGAAGAAGACGCCGCGCCCCCGGTACGTCTCGACGTTGCGGCGCTGCCACGCGAGACAGTTGGCGACGTGGACGGCGACCGTTTCGGCGAGGGACCTGCCGCTCGCCTCTGCGGCCGTGAGGGTATATCGGCCGCCCTGCCGGTAGCGGCGATATATACCCTCGCAGACGGCGTAGGGGTTGCGCACCATGAACAGGAATCCGGCGTTGCGGAAGTGCCGGACCAATGCGTCCACGCACAGGAGGTGCGGCGGGGATTTCGTCACGAACACCGATGCTTCGGGATTGCGGGTGTACGCCTGGGCGTACCATGCCCTGCGGGTCGCGGGCCAATCGTACCGGGCCGGGTCGGCGAATCGGGCGACGGTCGATTCTTCGAAGGCCCAGAGGAGCCCGGGCCGCCGGCCCGTCTCGAGGGGGCGAAACGTGACCGGCCCGCGAAAGCCGCGCATCCGTTGACCTTCCCGGGGGAGGTTCCAGGTGGCCCGGCAGGTCGCCAACGCCTGTTTCAGGAAGGTCGAGCCGCTGCTGTTCGGACAGATGACGAACAGGTTGGTCGTAACGGCGGTTTCCAGATCGCGACCGGCCCCGTACAGCAGAGGCATCGGGTGTTCGGAGACCTTACGGTCGGACG
This sequence comes from uncultured Binatia bacterium (SeqCode), assembly GCA_965200125.1. Classification (GTDB taxonomy): domain Bacteria; phylum Desulfobacterota; class Binatia; order Bin18; family Bin18; genus Bin18. The sequence continues at coordinate 1,826,158 of OZ241332.1, forward strand.
GCCGTCGTCGGGGCGGCGGGTATCGGGGTCACGACGTCGGGGCGTAGACGGGGGGGCCTTCACCGGGCTTGAAAGTATTTGGGGGGTGGCTTTCCGTATCCTCGATCTCGTACAGAAGGGTGATCGTCGGCTTGGACCATGCAAGCTTCCTTGAGGAAGGGCGGTCTGCCGATACCTTCTCTTCGCGGGCGCAGTTCCGTTCGGGAGGGAGGGAGCCATAGAGACTTATTCCTTTCTGGTCGGGTTCCCTACATAAACTCACCAGTCCAGAAATTGCAAGGGCAGGAAGATCACCGAGAATTTCGGATGCGCCCGGAACCAGTCCGCGTCCAGGCGCTCATACAGACGGGACGTGTCGATGTAACCGGCCCGCGCCGGCGGCGTGGTGCGGGCGTCGAGTGCCCGCCGAACCACGGGCAGCGCCGCGGCGCTCGCGTCCACGAGCGCCGCGTGCCGGGCCGGGTCCGACTTGCTCGGATTCCAGCAGATCTCCGGCGGCAGGAGAGCGCGGGTGTCCGGCGCGGGAACACGGCTCAGCGCAGAGCGCATCAGCCAGCGGTTCCACTTGCCGCGGCGGAAACACGTCGATGGGAGCCCCAGAGCGAACTCCAGCACCCGCCGGTCCAGGAGCGGATAGCGGTATTCGACGTCGTCCCGCGCCCCGCTCGCCGCCCACCCCTCGAGACGCTCGCTCCCGTATCCGGCCTGGACCAACACGTTTCGGATCCTCCGTGTGCCGATGGGTCGGGGGTCCAACGCCGGCAGGGGCGTGGTCCGCCGGTCGAACGCCGGGTCGATGAACCAGCGCCGGCGGTACGGCCCCTGCCCCCGCAACCGTCTCCGGATGTAGGTCGGGGAACCAGGGTACGCCAGATGCAGGGCGGTCCACGCCAGGAGCTTGAGCGGGGCGACGTTGCGGGCGCGGGCAGAGGCGGAGAATCTCTTCCACCGTCCGGTGAGCAACATCTCCGCGTCGTATCCCCGGCCGTCGAACGACGCGCCCTCGTCCCCGCCCCAGCCCGATAGGAGCACCGTTACCCCTCGCTGTGCGGCGCACCGCCGGACGACGTCTTCGTTGAGATCGACGGAGGTATTGGGAAAGGCACCGTCGCGCCGCAGTAAAGGCAAGAACGTCGCCGGGGCTCGGCGACCGGTGGAATACGCGCAACCCTTCCCGTCGGCAGACCGTATCGACGAGGGCGTATTCCGGCGCGTGCGCCACGGCGCCCGAGCCGCGGCAATCAACTGAACGCGAGCGGCGCCGGACGGTTCTGGCGGCGGAGTTCCCGAGCCGCGAGCACCGCGATGCTGGACGAGTCCAGTCCGCCGCTCAAGTGCGTCCCCACAGGATCGGCGGCCCCGCGCAAGCGATCCCGCACCGCCCGCGCGTAGAGGTCCAGGAATGCTTCCGCAGTGGCGTCATCCGCGGCCGGTCGCGCCCGGGGCACGTCTTCGGGACGCCAGTACTGCTCGATCCGCACGTCGCCACCTGCGACGGTGAGCGTATGACCCGGCGGCAGTTTGCGCACCGCCTCGAAGAACGTCCGAGTCCTCGGAAAAGTATGCGGGTCGGTCAGAAACGTCGCCACTACGGTCTCGTCCAACGCGTCGGAGACGCCCGGTGCCGCCAGCACCGCTTCCACCGCGCTCGCGAAGAGGAAGCCCCCCGGCGTCACGGCGTAGTAGAAGGGCCGAACGCCGATATGGTCCCGGGCGCAGAACAGGACGCGCCGCCGCGCGTCCCACACCGCGAAGGCCTAGTCGCCGAGCAGGTGGTGCGGGCAGTCCCGGCCCCACCGGGCGTAGGCGCGCAGAAGGAGGTCGCCGTCGCGCGCCGCGGCCCGTTCGGGGGGCGGGACGCCCAGCGCGTCGCACAAGGTGTCGCGGTTGTCGAGGCGGGCGTCCGCGGCCAGTGCGAGACCGGCGTCGCGGGCGACCCACACCCGCGGTTCGGGAGGCGTTTCTTCGGTGGCCGCGGTGCGCACCCCGAAGCCGACGCCGTCCTCCGTCCACGCCGTGGCGTCGGCCCCGTAATCGACGAGCGCCGCCAGCATGGCGTCCAACCCGTCGGCTCCGCCGCCCACGTCGCGCGCCTGGAATCCACAGATGGCAGTCATGAGTCTCACCCCCGTCATCGTCGCTCGGTTCGAAAGGGGGACGTCCTCCCCCACGCTCAAATCAGCGAGCGGGACTGGCAGCCGTCCACGGTGACGCAGGCGCCGGACACCCAGCCCGCACGCTCCGAGGCGAGGAACACCACCACGTCCGCGACTTCCTCGGGCGTGCCGAAGCGGCCGGCCGGCAATTCGGCCTCGACGAACGCCGCGATCCCTTCGGGATTTTCGGTCCGGCGCTTCTCCCACGCGCCGCCGGGAAACAGGATGGAGCCGGGCGCCACGCTGTTCACGCGAATGCCCGCGGGGGCCAGTTCGCGCGCCATTTCCTTGGACAGGCTGATCATGGCCGCCTTGGCGGCGTTGTACGTCATCGGGCCGCCCCACTCCCGGCCGTAGATGGAGGCGACGTTGACGACGCAGCCGGCCCCACGGTCCTGCATGGCCGGTACGACCAGCCGGCACAGGTCCAGGGCCGAAAAGAAATTGAGATCGAAGCCGGCCCGCCAGTCGGCGCGCGAGGCGCGCAGATTGCCGCCGGGCCGCGAGCCGCCGACGTTGTTGACGAGGATATCGACGCCGCCGAAGCGGTCCAGGGTTTCGTCCACCCACCCCCGCGCCTGAGCTTCGTCCGTCACGTCCCGGCATAGCGCCAGCACCTCGCTCCCGCGGCGCTGCGCCTCCCGCGTGGTCGCATCGAGTTGCGCTTGCCCCCGCGCGCACACGCTCACCCGGCAGTCCTCGTCCGCCAGCCCCAGCGCGATCGCCCGTCCGATGCCGCGACTCGCGCCGCTGACCATCGCCACCTTGCCTGCGAGTCCCAAATCCATATGCACCTCCCTTCTCGACGCCCGCGGCGCCGGCGTCACCCTACCCCATTCCCACCGGAAACGCCCGGTATCCCCGAATCCACAATCCCAAATCCACAATTCCCCCGCTCCCTTGCCAGACCGGAAGCCGTCCGCTTAGATAGACTGCTGTGAGCCGCGCGCCGAGGAGGCCCCAGCGTGTCCGAGCCCTTCCATCTGAAAAAAGACGGCCCGATTGCCACCCTGACTTTCGACCGGCCCGAGCAACGCAACCCGCTCAACGAAGAGATTGCGCTGGCTCTGGAGCGCGTGCAGTCCCGCATCCGCGACGACGGGGACGTTCGGGTCGTGGTGTTCACGGGCGCGGGCAACACGTTTTCCGCGGGGGCCGACCTGTCGCCGGTCAAGGGGGTGAGCGACCCGCAGCGCCGGCGCGCCATCTTCGCCCCGCTGGGCAAACGCTGGACGCGCGCCATTGCGCGGACGCTCGATCTGTTCCTCGACATGGAACCGGTCGTCATCGCCGCGGTCAACGGCTACGCCATCGGCGGCGGCTGGTCGCTGGCCCTGGCGTGCGACTTTCGGATCGCGGTGGAAGAAGCGGAATTCTGGTTTCCCGAAGTCGATCTGGGCGTGCCGCTCAGCCCGCCGTCCACCGCGCTGCTGACCGCCGCGGTCGGCGCCCCCATCGCCAAAGACCTCATCATCAACTGCCGACACGTGAAAGCGGACGAAGCCCTGCGCCTCGGACTGGTCAACCGCGTCGTGCCGAAGGCCGACCTGCTGCCCGCGGCCTATGAACTCGCCGAGCGGCTGGTCGAGAAGAACCCGACCGCGGTCATGGTGTCCAAGGCGACGGTGAACGCGCTCGCGCGCGGAACCCAGGTGCTGCGGCCCGACCTGCTGTTCACCCGCGAGTGACCCGCGGTCCTGCGCGCATCGACGGCACCCGCGCGGGCGTCCCCGTTGGAGGAACCCTCATGCCCGAAAAAGAACGCTGTCCGGAGATTCGGACCGAGATTCGCAAATTCTGTAGCCAGTACGGCGACGAGTATTGGCGCACGCTGGACAAGGAGCACCGCTACCCGGAACGCTTCGTGAGCGAACTCACCGAAGCCGGCTGGTTGGCAGCGCTGATCCCCGCCGAGTACGGCGGCTCCGGGTTGGGCGTCACCGAAGCCGGCGTCATCCTGGAGGAGATCAACCGGGCCGGCGGCAACGCCGCGGCCTGCCACGCGCAGATGTACATCATGGGCGCGCTGCTGCGGCACGGCAGCCCGGAGCAGAAAGCGCGCTATCTGCCCGAGATCGCCCGCGGCGACCTGCGCCTGCAGTCCTTCGGCGTGACCGAGCCCGACGCCGGGTCGGACACGACGCGCATCCGCACGACCGCGCGCCGCGAGGGCGATACCTACGTGGTGAACGGCGGCAAGATGTGGACCTCGCGCGTGCAGCACTCCGAATTGCTGCTGCTGCTCGCGCGGACCACGCCGATCGAGGAGTGTCGGAAGAAGACACTCGGCATGAGCATCTTCCTGGTCGATATGCGCGAGGTCGGCGACGCCCTGGAAGTCCGGCCCATCGACACGATGCTGAACCACGAGACCAATCAACTCTTCTTCCACGACATGCGGGTGCCGGCCGAGAATCTGATCGGCGAAGAGGGCCGCGGCTTCTACTACATCCTGGACGGCATGAACGCCGAGCGCATCCTGATCGCCGCGGAAGCCATCGGCGACGCGCGCTGGTTCGTGCGGCGCGCCGTGGAATACGGGGGCGACCGCGTCATCTTCGGCCGGCCGATCACCCAGAACCAGGGCATCCAGTTCCCGCTCGCCCAAGCCTACGCGCAGACCGAGGCGGCCGACCTGATGCGCTTCCGCGCCGCGGACCTGTTCGACGCCGGCGAGGCGTGCGGCGCCGAGGCCAACATGGCCAAGCTGCTGTGCGCGCAGGCGTCGTGGGCCGCGGCTAACGCCGCGCTCGACACGCACGGCGGCTACGGCTTCGCCACGGAATACGACGTGGAGCGCAAGTTCCGCGAGAGCCGCCTGTTCTCGGTCGCCCCCATCTCGAACAACATGGTGCTCAACTTCATCGGCGAGCACGTGCTCGGCATGCCGCGCTCGTACTGACGCGCGGCGGCGCATCGGATCGGACCCATGTCTTTCTTCACCTTCATTTTCTTCATGTCGTGGATCGGCTGCTCCGTGGCGTCGGCGTGCATCGCGGCCAACAAGGGCCGCGACTGGTTCAGCCGCCTGCTCGGCACCATGATGATCGGGCCGGTCGGGATTCTGATCTGGCTGTTGCCGGAGCGGTATCGGCAGCCGCTCGGCCTGCCCCCGCGGGCGGCGTTCGTCTGCGGCATCATCACGTTCTGCATGTCGTTGGGCGGCCTGTACGCCATGCATATCGGCGAGTGGGGCAACGCGGCGATCCTGATGACCGCGACCGGCCTCATGGCCCAGATGGTCTTTCTGGACAACGAGTTCAATCCGCCGAAGCCCGGCGGCGACAACGACGACTCCCAGCCCCCGCCGCCGAGCAAGGACGCCCCCCCGCGCTGACCGGGCGGCCCCGAACGAAACCGCCACGTGCCCAAGGAGGCCGACATGGCCGAAGAAATCCTGTGCGCCGTCGCCGACGGCGTGGCGACGATCACCCTGAACCGCCCGGAAAAGCGCAACGCCATGAACGGCGCGGTGCTCGACGGGCTGGACCGTTCTTTCGATGAGTTGGAGACCCGCACGGATGTGCGCGTGATCGTGGTGCGCGCGGAGGGTCGGGCGTTCTGTGCCGGTCTGGACCTGCGCGAACTCAACGCCCGCCAACGCGGCGAGCAGGACGCCGAGAGCGGCATCGTCGCCCTGCTCGGCAAGATCGAAACGTCGCGCCACCCGACGATCGCCATGGTACAGGGCGACGCCCTGGCCGGCGGCTGCGAACTCGCCCTGCACTGCGACCTGCGGATCGTGTCCCACGCCGCGCGCTTCGGCATGCCGCTCGCTCGGCTGGGCCTGATCGTGCCGTTCCGGCTGGGGCAGAAGCTGGTGGAGATCGTCGGACCGGCATTCACCAAACAGATCCTGCTGACGGGCCGGCCGGTGCACGCACAGCGCGCCTACGAAATCGGCATGATCCACGAACTGGTCGCCGACGGCGAGCTCGAAGCGGCGACCGCGGCGTTGGCCCGCACGATTGCCGGCAACGCTCCCTTGTCGTTGTCCGGCATGAAGCAGAGCATCCTGCGCATGATCTCGCTGCGCGACCGCGTGGAGCATGCCGACCTGGACGCGCTGGTCCACCAAGCCCGCAAGAGCGCGGACGCGGACGAGGGCGTGCGGGCCATGCTGGAGAAACGCCCGCCGAATTTTCACGGCGCCTGACGTCGGCCATGCTGTCCGTCCGGCTGCGCGCCACGGTCCACACGCTGCTCGTTCCCGGCTTCCTGATCGCCTATCTGCCCTGGAAACTGCGGCACTTCGAGGCCGCGGGCTCACTGTCTCCGGCCATCGCGTGGCTGCTGGGTCTGACCGGCGCCGCGATGTGCGTGGCGGGTGTGGCTCTGCTCGTTTCGTCCGCAAGCTATCTGTTGCGTCGCGGGGACGGCACGCCGTTTCCGCTCGACCCGACCCGGCGCATGGTGGTTGCCGGGCCGTATGCCCATATCCAGCACCCGATGCTGGTCGGCGGCCTGATTGCGTTGGTCGGCCAAGCGGTGTGGTGCACCTCGACCGCCGTCATGACGTATACCGTGCTGTTCGCGGCCGCGGGTGTCGGCTACCTGCACTTGATCGAAGAGCCGGAATTGCGCCGGCGGTTCGGCGTGGATTACGCGGCCTATCAAACGGTGACCCCGCGCTGGATCCCCTTCCGCACTTACCGGCAAGCGTAGGAATAACAAGGGAGCGTGTGGGGTTACGATGTGTCTGGTTCAGCCGGCCCTGAACGCTACGCCCTCTCCCCCGGATCAAGTCTGGGGGCAGGCTCTCACCCCTCCCGGTGATCCCTGAGCTTGTTGAAGGATCGAAACGAACCCCGAGGTCACCCCGGCCTTCGCCCCCCCTTTGACCATTAGGGTCCTTCTATACGTAATGCCCTTTCGAAACGGGCGTGGGATCACCTCGTGTGCCATACCCCGAACTTGCAAACGAGACTCCACCAGTAAGGAAGAAAACGGCGGCTACTCTCCAACGTAGGCGATGCGGTACACGGCGCCGGCCTGATCGTCGGACACGAGCAACGCGCCGTCCGGCATGACCAGAAGATCGACCGGCCGGCCCCAGGCGCGTCCATCTTTCCCAAGCCACCCCTCGGCGAATACTTCGTAGCCGGCCGCGTGGCCGTCCCGAAGGCGAACCAGCGTGATCCGGTAGCCGAGCGGCGTACTGCGGTTCCAGGAGCCGTGTTCGGCGATGAAGATCTGGTTCCGGTAGGCGGTCGGAAACATACCGCCGGTGTAGAAACGCATGCCCAACGGGGCGACGTGGGGACCGAGATCTTGGGCCGGGGCCGTGAACGTGTCGCAGGTCCGCTGCCGCCCGAAATCCGGGTCGGAGATGTCCGCTCCGTGGCAGTACGGAAACCCGAAATGCAGGCCGGCCGCGGGCGCGCGGTTGAGTTCGCACGGCGGCACGTCGTCCCCGAGCCAGTCGCGCCCGTTGTCCGTGAACCACATCTCCCCGGTCTCGGGGTGCCAGTCGAATCCGACCGTATTGCGCACGCCGCGCGCAAACACTTCCGCGGCCGTCCCGTCCGGCTGCATCCGCAGAATGGCGGCGTACCGTTCGTCGCGCCGCGTGCAGACGTTGCATGGCGCGCCGACCGGGACGTACAGCCGGCTGTCCGGTCCGAACCCGATATATTTCCATCCGTGCCAAGTGTCGTCAGGCAGTCCGTCGCGCACCACGACCGGCGCCGGCGGGTCGCCGAGCCGCGCCTCGACGTCGTCGAAGCGCAGAATGCGGTTGACCTCGGCCACGTACAGCGCCCCGTTCCGAAAGGTCACACCATTGGGCATGAAGAGCCCGGCGGCAATCGTCTGCACTCTGTCGGCTGTCCGGTCCCCGTCTCGGTCCACGACCGCGTACACCGTGCCTGCCCGCCGGCTGCCGACGAAGACCGTTCCGTTCGCTCCCAACGCCAGGGACCGCGCATCCGGCACGTCGTCCGCGTAGAGCGTAATCTCGAAGCCCGGTGGCAACGCAATCCGGTCGAGCCGTTCGGTCACGTCTGCCCGGGCACACCCGACCGCGGCGGCGAAAAGTATCAACGCCAACCCTAACGCACGCCACCGCATACCGGCGCGTCCCTCGCTTTTGCTCCGATGGTTCGTTACGTTGCCGCCGCTCATATTTTCCTCGATTCGCAGCCCACCCGGAAACCGGACGCCCCATTGTCGCACGCCCGTTCGCCGAGCACACCACCTTCGGCCCCAGTCCCCTCCTCCCTTGCCGAACCGCGACCCGCGGGGCTGCCGGCCGGCTATGTGTGGTATCTGGCCGGCACCGGAAGCTGGTTCTTCGCGATCGGCATGCAGAGCGTGCTGTTCGCCTGGCTGGTCGTCGGCGTCTTGCAGGCCGACGCCGAGTGGGTCGGCATTGCGCAGAGCGCCATGATGCTGCCGTCCGTCTTCCTCGTCCTGCCCGGCGGGGCGCTGGCTGACCGCTACGACCAGCGCCGCATCCTGATGATCCTGCACCTGATCGCCGCGGCCATTTCCGCGGGGCTCTGCGTGGCCGCGGCAAGCGCGTGGCTGTCCATGCCGCTGCTGCTCATTTACGCCGCGGGCATGGGGACGGTGCAGGCGTTCGTCATGCCTGCGCGCGACGCGCAACTCTCCCGCGTGGCGGGCGCAGACATCCTGCGCGCGGTCACCGGCATGACGATGACGCAGTGGGGCATGCAGATTCTCGGCGCCCTGCTCGCCGGTACGGCGCGCTGGATCGGCACGATTCCCGCGTTGGGGCTGCACTGCTTGGCGTTGCTGGCCGGCATCGCGCCGCTGCGGAAGATTCCCGGCCCGGATCAACCCGCATCCAAAGGGAGCCTGCGGTTGACCGACGTGCTGGACGGCGCCCGCGAGGTCGCCCGCTCCCCGGCGCTGTCGGCCACGCTGCTGCTGGCCGTGGCGGTCGGCATCTTCTTCATCGGTCCGTTCCTGGTCGTCCTGCCATTGCTCGTGCGCGACTTCTACCGCGGTGGGGTAGATCAACTCGCTCTGCTGAACATGGCGTTTCCGCTGGGCACGATCCTCGGGTCGCTCTGTATCCTGTGGGCCGGCGGCATCCGCCACAAGGGCAGGGCGCAGGTCGTAGCGCTGGCCGCGGGGTCGGGCTGCCTGTGGCTCCTGTCGTTCGGCCTGCCGTTCTGGGGCACGCTGCTCGGCGTGTGCGCCTGGGGAGGCAGCGCCGCGGTCTTCATCAACGCCGGGCGCACCGTGTACCAGGAGCAGGCCAGCGCCACCAACCGCGCCCGCGTCCTGTCGGTCTATACCATCGGCTTCATGGGTGCCGCGGGCCTGTTGGGCGCCCCGCTGGCCGGCGTCCTGGCCGACACCATCGGCCCGCTGACGACGTGCACCGTCTCCAGCGCCGCGATGCTCATCGTCGTGGGCGCGGTCTCCCTGCGCACCGCCATCCTCCGCGTCGAGTAGCCCTCCCTGAACGTTTCCAGATGGGAGAATGAAGCTTGACGGATACTTGATGGCGGAGCAATATACGGATAGTTTCTAATTCGCCTAGCATTCAACAAATAGATTAGCTTTTCGTCCTCAACGCTCTGGATTCTCAATAAAGTCGGCGAGCTTTCATCTTTACGCTTATGAACGTTGCTCGGAGTCCAAGAATCTTGAGCGCTCTAAACGGGGACCGAGACCTCTCCCGACCGGCGAAGCTGATACCGCGCGCTGTTCTCGTGACTTGGGCCGCGGCCGGTGCGGTGAGCCTTACACTGTTCTGTCTCGTCGCCGCACAATTGGATGCAAACGTGCTGGCGGCGGCTGATGTTCTTTGGTGCTGGTGGGGACGGGCGTGGTGCTGTTCGTGATGGAGAGTCTGTTCAGCGCGATTCGCATGTACCTGATTGCCGACCGGCGCAATGGTATGCTCACGGCCATGCGAGTTACCGCTTGGCACGGAGTCTGGCTGATGGCGCTCCCTATGCGCGCCTAGGGGAGGTCGCCTGGATGATCGCCATACGGCGGGCATATGGCTGGAACCTCGCCACCGCGGTTGCCTGCGCCGGGGGCCAGCGCCTGCTCGACACGGCCGCCGTTTCGGCCTGCCTGCTTCTGACCATGGTCGCGGTTTTCGGCCTGCACGAAAATCGTCTGCCTGCGTTTCTCGCCCTGGCCGGTGTCATTTGTCTGCTCGCACTCATCGGATACGCGACCCTCCATGTCTGGATCTACCTTGCCGCCCGGCTCGTCATCGTTACAGGATGCCTACGGGACCGCAGGCTGCGTCTTCTCCGCCAACTGAACCAAGCGCGGCACTGGTCGGAGCGTCCACCATCGTCGCGTTGTACGACGCTGTCTTGTCCCGACTATACTCGGTTGGATGGCTATCATGACCGCGTATTGGACTCTGGGCCGAGCGGTCGGCCTGCCCCTCTCCCCCGCCGAATCGAGCTTCGCCGCGGCCGGCAGCAATCTCGTTGCGGCCCTGCCGGTCCAGACCATCGGTGGCTTCGGACTGCTCGAAGTGGGCTTCACCGGCCTCGTCGCGTGGGTCGGTGCTCCGACCGGAACCGCGGCCCTGGCCGCCTTGGCCATCCGATTCGCCTCCCTGGCCCCGGCTGGGTTGTTCTGGCTCATGGCCGTCGGGCTGACCGCCACCCCTCTCCCCAATAGGGCTGCGGAGCAATCGCCGTGAATCCTGTATCGGTAAACTGCCATTCCTACGACAGCCCAATGATCGGGACTGTCGGGGAACGGAGTCGCAAGATGAAACGGACACAAACAGAGATCGCAGTCGTTATTCCGTGCTATCGGTGCCTCGATCACATCGAAGGCGTTCTTGCGTGCATCGGGCCTCAAGTTTCACGGGTCATTGTCGTTGACGACGCCTGTCCTGATGGCACAGGCAGACATGTCGAAGCCTTGCGCCTCGATCGCGTCACCGTCCTCTATCAGGACGAGAACACCGGCGTTGGCGGAGCGGTCCTCAGGGGGATGGCCCATGCGCGCGAGACCGGCGCCGATATCCTGGTCAAGATCGATGGAGACGGACAGATGGCCCCCGAACTGATGGAGCAGTTCGTGGCGCCTATTGTGGCAGGGCAGGCCGACTACACGAAAGGCAACCGCTTCTACGCCTACCACTTCGTAAAACAGATGCCTCTTGTCCGCTTTCTAGGTAACGGAGTGCTTTCCTTTCTGACAAAGTTGTCGAGTGGATACTGGAACGTATTCGATCCCACAAACGGCTATATTGCTATTAGTGGGGCAGTTTTCGACGAACTCCCACTCCACCGCGTCCAACCCCGCTACTTCTTCGAGACAGATATGCTTTATCATCTCGGCCTGCTCCGTGCCGTCGTCAGGGATATCCCGATGCAGGCAATCTACCGTGACGAGGCAAGCGGATTGTCGCCTATCCGCCACGTTCTGCCGTTCCTCTGGCACAACATGACGAGATTGCTTCGTCGGGTGATCTATACCTATTATCTCCGTGATTTTTCGATCGGGTCGCTTTCCCTCGTAGCCGGGATTCCTCTACTGATTTTCGGCCTGATCTTCGGAATATGGCAATGGATTGCAGCGTCCGCTACCAATACCGCTGCGAGTGCAGGGACGGTCATGCTGGCGGCCTTGCCTTTTATTCTCGGGTTCATTCTGATCCTGAATTTTCTCTCGATCGACATGATGACAATTCCAAAAGAACCCCTGCATCCGAAACTACGACAGGCTGCCGGCGGACCCTTCACTCAGAGAGAAGATGCTCGGAACTGACAGTCTAGTCCGTAGGCTTGCGGATACGTCACAGTAGATTGGAGCCAATAATGATGTCCACGGTGTTCGATCCGACCAATCACGCCATACAGACCCGCTGGTCGTCCAACAAAATCGCCGTTCTGTCTATCGATGTGGAGCATGACTACAATGGAAACCGGACTGACGCCCTCGATCGGTTGCCCGACCTGCTTGCTGCCATCCGACAAGCCCGCTTGCCGTTGACCGCCTTCGTGGAAGGACGTCTTTTCACCGAGCAGCCGGACTTGTGTCGACGCCTCGCCGAGGCAGGAACCGACCTGCACCTTCACTGCTACGACCACAGAGAGTCGGGTGATACGGCCGACAGCCTGCGGCGCAGCATCGACACCTTCGAGAATTCTACCCACGCTCGACCGCGCGGATACCGGGCGCATACCTACCGGCTCACGGAAGAAATCTTCAAAATCCTGGTGGCAGAGGGTTTCGCGTGGGACTCTTCGATCCTACCGGGTCTCGGGCTGGGGAATTATCGGGGCAAGACGTTTCGCCGTGGCGACTGGTTCGTGTTCGACGACGCGCTCGCGGAGTTTCCGGTTGCGAGTTGGCGCGCATTGGGCATCCCTTTTATCCAGTCCTACCGGCAACTGCTGGGACCGGCCACCGAAGCGCTGCTCAATCGGGTCGCGACGCTCCCGGACCTGCTGATCTATGATATGCACATGGTGGATCTGGTCTGCAATGGACGGATCGGCGCGTCCCCCGTGCCCCTGTGGCTGAAGAGTGTTCATGCGTGGGTACGTTTTCGGCGTCGTGGATTCGACGACCTCACGATGCTGGGCGAGTACTTGCGCGCCAGGGGCTACGAATGGATGACCCTGTCGCATTGCCACGAACGGCTGACAGAGGAGGGCAGATGGACGGCCGTCTGATCGCGGGGCACGGCCCGGACTTCGTCGCGGCGTGGCGGGGGGTCTGCGGCGTTTACCAGTGGCGTCAGGAAGGCCGGTTCGCCGTTGTTCCCTCGCTCCTGGGGACCCCGACGTTCGCCTAATCTGCCCAGGCTCGACTATTGCGCCTGAACGCCGCCGATGCATGGGAGCTCACGCGCGAGGTGTGCGGCCACTCGTTCAATATTCGCGTGTTGGCGGTACCGCAAGGAGAACCGCCACCCAGGTTCCCTGTTGTACTCAGAGGCGATCTTGTAGCATTTGGACATAGAGGGACAACCTTCGGGAAAGGGCGCTGAATAGAAAGAGAGGCAATGCAGTGAGGCGCACGCGCAAAGCCGGACTCGAGATCTCCGAAGAGTGGGGCTCAAACGCAAGGAAGACATCCTTCTGCCTAATCTCTGCGGCCCTGACCCGGCACGGGGCACCGCTTATACCGGAGGCCCTATTCGAGACTCTGGTCGACCAATTCAACGTTCGGATGTTGATGGTCCAGAACGGTGTAACCGGCGAAGCCTTGGGAAGTCTGCTGTGGTTTCGAGATGGCAGGCTTGCCTATGTGCCCTGGGTAGAGTGGCATATCCGCCCAGACAATCCCGCCTCCTTGCTCCTTTGGGCGATACTGGAGCGGGCCTTGCTTGAGGGCGTGGACATTGTTGATTTCGGTCGGTCTCCGACGGGTGGCTGGAGCTACCGATTCAAGCGGAGTTTCGGCCCCGTCCCCATTCCCCTGGTCTGGTGCTCCGACAAGCCGACCTCCATCGTCGCTACGTACTGGTGCAAAAGCTGTGGTGTAGGCTGCCGAATGTCGTGACTAGACGTTTCGGCCCCCGATTGTTCCGGTACTTAGCAAACTACTGAACGATCCTCCCATGACGGACGCCATACCGGGTGCAGACATCAAGCTGGCCAGGATTTACGATGGACTGATTGCCACCTTCGGGAACAGCGGACCCCAGGCTTCCGGCTATCGCTCCAATTACTCTTTCCTTCGGGAACGGGCGTTGGTGCTGGAAACCGTCGGCGTGAACCCGGCACGCTCGTGGACCTTGCGTGCAGTGTCGGGGTGGTCACCCTGCCCCTGGTGAGAGCCGGGCAGCGCGTCATCGCTCCCCATTCAGTCTTCAGACTAGTCCTCTATAGAGAAGTCTGCCGGCAGCGGGGCGAACAGCAACCGCGCCGGCCCCCCGGCCGTACGGGTCCGGTGGCCCCGGCCGCTCACGTCCGCGGCGATGAACGCCTCACCCGCGGACCAGCGCCGCGTCTGGCCGTCGGTCGTCGTGACTTCCACCGTACCCGACAGCACGACGACGACCTGGCGGGTCGGGGCTTGGTGCCAATCCTGGTTCAGGTCTTCGGGCAGGTCCACGAAGCAGACGCCCGGCGAGGTGTAGGCGTTGGACAACATGAGGGTGTGGCCATCCGCGTCTTGTCTGGGGGTGGAGATGGGGATACCAATCTCCTCGAATCGTGAGCCGCCGTCCGGCGTGGCGACGAACCGTGTAATCTTCATACTTCCTCCTTCGCGTCGGTCCCGTTTCCATACCACACATGCCCACCGACTCCGACGCTTCCCGGGCGGCCGGCGCGGGCGAGCCCCGTTCGTCTAGCAAGCGGCGGCTGATCGGGCTGTTCGCCGGGCTCGGTGTTCTGGTTGCATTTCTGATCAGTCCGCCACCCGCGGACATGAACCCCGCGGCGTGGCACGTGGCGGGCGTGGTCGGGCTGATGGGCGTCTGGTGGGTCACCGAGGCCACCCACATCTCGGTCACCGGGCTGGTGCCGCTGGTGCTGTTTCCGCTACTCGACGTCCTGGACGCGCACGAGGTCGCGACCGCGTACGCCGACCATATCATCTTCCTGTTCTTCGGGGCCTTCTTTCTGGCCATCGCGATGGAGAAGTGGCACCTCCACCGGCGCGTGGCCCTGCTGATCCTGCTGAACATCGGCCGCTCGCCGCGACTCCTGATCCTGGGCTTTCTCGTTACCACCGCGTTACTGTCGATGTGGGTGTCGAACACCGCATCGACGATCATCATGCTGCCGATCGCCCTGGCCGTGATCGGCCATGCCGCGGCGCACGGCTACGACACGACGCGCGGCTTCGGGGTCGCGCTGATGCTCGGGCTGGCCTACAGTGCGTCGATCGGCGGACTGGCCACGCCCGTCGGCACGCCGCCCAACGTGGTGTTTCTGGGCGCCTTCACCCGGCTATTTCCCGAGGCGCCGAGCCCCAGCTTCTTCCAATGGATGTCGTTCGGCGTGCCCACCGCGGCGGTCATGGTCGGCTGCGTCTGGCTGTATCTGGTGTACGGCTACCGCCGCGTCACGTCCGACGGCTGGCAGGACGACCGGACGTATCTGGCGCACCAGTTGCACGACCTCGGCCCGCTGCGCGGCCCCGAGCGCCGCGTCTGCCTGCTGTCACTGGCGACCGCGCTGCTGTGGATCTTCCGCAAGGACATTCAGGCCGGCGCCGTCTTCCTGCCCGGCTGGTCAAGTCTGTTTCCCCACCCGCAGCACATCCAGGATTCGACCGTGGCTATGCTGGCCGCCATCCTGCTGTTTCTGATTCCGTCGGGACGGAAAAAGGGCGAGGGGCTGCTGACCTGGGACGATACGGCCAAGATTCCGTGGGGCATTCTGGTCCTGTTGGGCGGTAGCTTGGCCCTGGCCGAAGGAGTTGGACATTCGGGCCTGGCCGACTGGGCCGGCGCGCAGCTCGGCTTCCTGCGCGGCGTCTCCCCGTTCGTCGCGATCTGTGCGGTCTGTGCGCTCATGATCTGGATGACCGAGTTCACGTCCAACACCGCGACCACCACGCTGGTCATGCCGGTGCTGGCGGCCACCGCGGGCGCGCTGGAAGTGGACCCACTGCTGCTCATGCTGCCGGCCACGTTCGCGGCGTCGTGCGCGTTCATGCTGCCGACCGCCACCGCGCCGAACGCGATCATCTTCGCCAGCGGCCACGTCAGTCTGCCGCAGATGTTCCTGGCCGGCATCGGGCTGAACGTGCTGGGCGTTGGGGTGTTGACGGCGATGCTCTATCTGATCGGCGTGCCGGTGTTCGACATCTCGCTGGCCGGGCCGCCGGACTGGGCCGTTCCCTAACGAGCACCGACCGTCCGACGGCCTCGTGAGGGAACGGCTTTCGGAATCGTGCCGAGGACCGCCATGCTCCTGCTCCTCTTTTTCGTGTCCGGGTTCACCGCCCTGGTCTATGAAGTCGTGTGGCAACGCCTGCTGCACGTCGTGTTCGGGCTGTCCACGTATGCGGTGACCGTGACGACCGCGGCCTTCATGCTGGGGCTGGCCCTCGGCTATCTGGTCGGCCAGCACCGGCGCCTGTGCCATTATCATCCGTTCGTGGTCTATGGCGTGGCCGAAGGGCTGATCGCCGCGTTCGCGCTGGCGTTTCCGACCGTGCTGCACGGCGTGGAGGCCGTGTACGTCGCGTCCGGCGGCAGCTTCGGCCTGCAGATTCTACTGACGCTGTTGGTGCTGGCCTGCCCGGCGACCTTGATGGGACTGACCCTGCCCACGCTGGCGCGGCACGCGGCGCGGAACGGTCCGGCCGGGCGCAAGGTCGGGCTGCTGTACGCCGTCAACACCACCGGCGCTGTGTTGGGCGCCTTCTTCGCCGGCGTGTTCTTCATCCGCACCTACGGCGTTTTTCAGACCACGCTGATCGCCAGCGCGATCAATTTCGCGATCTGCGGCATCGCTCTCACCATACCTCGCACGCGGCGGCACGAGTCCGAGATCCCAAAGGAGTCCGCCGCCACTGTGCAGGCACGGGCAACCGAGGCTCCTTCAGGAGCCGCGCCGCGGACCGAGGGGGGCAGACTGCTCGCGTTTCCCTTCCTGACCGGCTTCATCGGCTTGGCGTTGCAGGTCGTCTGGGTCCGCACGCTGATCTGCGTGGTCTCCAACAACACCTATTCTTTCGCGGTCGTGCTGGCCGCCATTCTGACCGGGCTGGCCCTGGGCGCGTGGCTGTACGCGGCGTGCGGGCCTTCGCGCGCGAACCAAGCCGACAAGGCGTTCGTATTCGCGATCGCCCAGATCGTCGGAGCCGCGGCCATACTGGTCTCGCTCGGGCTGTTGAACCACCTCCATGCGGTCACGCTGGATCTGAGCCGCCAAGTCGGCGGCACGCATTGGCTGGCGCTGGGATTGGTCCGCCTCGCTGCCGCGGGGGCGGTGACGCTCGTCCCGGCCACGGTGGGCGGCTTCGTGACCCCGCTGCTGGTCGACGTCTTTCGGGCGCGTACCGGCCGCCCCGCGGAGAGCGCTGCGGGTATCGTATTCGCGGCGAATACCTTCGGCAGTCTCGCCGGCGCGCTGGCCGGTGGGCTGCTGCTGATCCCGATCTTCGGGTTGAGCCGCGGCCTGTTGATCCTGGCCGGGCTGTCGGTCGGAACCGGTCTCGTCCTGCTGTTCGTCATCCCCGCGTGCGGCACGGCCCGCCGGCTGGCTGGCGTGGCCGCGGCGCTGGCGGTCGCCACGGCCGCGGTCGTGCTACCGAAAGAACTGACGCTGATGAAATGGTACGACCGCTTCGAGGATGTGCAGGGCGAGTTGCTGTTCTACCGCGAGGGTGTGGCCGGCACGCTGGCCGTCTTTCAAGTCGGCGAGATCAAGGAATTGCTGATCAACTGCATCGAAGAGGTGCCGACCCACCGCGACGCGGTCGCCACGTTCAAGATACTCGGCCATCTGCCGCTACTCTTGCAGCCCGCTCCGAAGCGCGTGCTGGTCAACGCGGTCGGCGGCGGCGTCACTCTGGGGGCGGTGACGACGCACGACGTGACGGTCGAAGCGGTGGACATCGTACCCGACGTACGCGACGCCATGCCCCTGTTCAGCACGGAGAACGGGGACGTGTTGCGCCGCACCAACTGGACGCTGATCGGCGACGACGGGCGCAATTATCTCAAGGTCTCCCCCCGCCGCTACGACGCGATCACCGCGGACGCCACCCACCCGGCCGCGGCCGAATCCTGGATGCTGTACACCCTGGAATACTACCGACAGGTGTACGACAAGCTGCGCGACACCGGCGTGTTCGTCCAGTGGCTGCCGCTGCACAACATGGCGCCGGCGGATTACGTCTCGGTGCTGCGCACGTTTCGGCACGTGTTCGCCGGCGAGACGCTGTTGTTGTTCACCAGCCGCTATACGCTGATGGTCGGCGCCAAGCAGCCGCTGGCGCTCTCCCCCGCGGTTCTGGACCGGCGACTGCGGGATGTATCCGACGTGGCGCGCGCCGACTTGGCCGGAATCGGGATTACGCGCGGTCGGGATGTACTCAAATACGTCGTGTTCGACGGCCCCGACATCGATGCGCTGGTCGAGGGCTATCCGCTGCTGACCGACGACCGCACGTCCGTCGAGTTCGCCGAGATCAACCGGCTGGGCATTGCCGGCACCATGCCGTTCATTCTGGCCCGGCTGCTGCCGCACGTCTCCCCAGGCCGACTCGCCGAGCGCTACGACGTCGAGCCGCACGTCATGCAGGCCCGCCGGCTGTTCATGCGGTCCAAGGCCGTGGGCGCGGACGACCCGCTGGAGCGCGCGTTCGCCGCGCTTAGCGAAGTGGACCGCGCCGCCACGCTGGCCCCGGACGACCAGGACGTCGCCTACTATCACCGAATCGCGACGCTCGAATTCCTCGATCTGTTGGAGGCCAACTACGCCGCACTACTCGGTTCGTCCGCGCCGCGCAGCCTGCTGCCCAAGGCGCGACTGGCCGCCCGGCTGCGCCCGGACAATCCATTCGTGCAGGAATTGTTGGGCGTCAGTCTGCTCAAGGTCGGCGAATACGGCGAGGCCGTCGCGCCGCTCGAAGCAGCGGTCCGCTTGCGCAGCGACGATTTTACGTACGTGTCGAACCTGGCCTTCGCGTACGAGCGGGTCGGGCGCTACCGGGAGGCGCTGCGCCTGCTGCGCGAAGCCAAGGCGTTGAATCCCGCCGCGGCGCAGGTCGTGGACGCCGCCATCGACCGGGTCACTCGCGCCGCGGGCCGAGCCGAAGCTGCATCGGAAGCCCTGCGGTAGGTGAATCGGGCGGCCGCGGCTCGACCGCGGTCCTCAAGCCGAGGCGGGCGCATTCCGTTCGGCAATCAGCCGGTCGATTTCTTCCCGCAGACGGGCCAGCACGTCGTCGTAACCGAAGTGGCCGAGCTTTTCGGTCTTCTTCTTAAGGTTGACCGTCGTCGGGCCGCACCACAAACCGAGGTCGGCGTCGTCGGTCTCACCCGGTCCGTTGACCCGGCAGCCCATCACCGCGATCGTGATGTCGTGTTGCTCGGCGTAGGCGGTCATTGCCTTCACCTCCTGCGCCAGCTCGACGAATTTCTCGTTCTCCACCCGCGAGCAACTCGGACACGAGATGATGTTCAGGCCACGCCCGAAATCGGGCACCGACACGAAGCGGCCCTCGCGCGTATCCCGAATGATCCGAAAGCCGGCCGTGACTTCCTCGTGCTTCCGCTCGTTCGGCAGAGTCAGCGACACGCGCAGCGTATCGCCCACGCCGGCGGCCAACAGCTTCTCGAACGCGATGCGGCTCTTGATCACCCCGTCGGGCGGCAGCCCCGCCTCGGTCACGCCCAGGTGGAGCGGCACGTCGGGCCGCGCCGCGGCGAACCTTCGGTTGGCCTCCACCACCTTGGTCGGGTCCGAGTCCTTGAGCGACACGACGAAACGGTCGAATCCCAGGTCGTCCATCAGTCGGCAGTGGTACAGCGCGGACTGCACCAGCGCCTCCATCTGGTCGCCGGGGTATCGATCCAGAAACGCCGGCGCGACCGAGCCGCAGTTGACCCCGATGCGAACCGCCACGTCGTGCGTGCGCGCTACGTCCACGAGCCACGCCACTTTTTGCGGAATGGTCTTGCGTTTTTCGATGTGGTGCAGATGGCCGGGGTTGTAGCGGATCTTGTCCACGTGGGGCGCCACGAGGTCGGCGATCTTGTAGTTCTCCTGCAAATCGACCGACAGGGTGGCGGCGGTCTGCGACCGGATCTCCTTGAGCGCCGCGGCCTCCTTGGGATTGTCGACCGCCACGCGGACGATCCCGGCCCCGGCGGCTTCGAGTTGCTGCACCTGTGCGACCGTGGCGTCGACGTCCGCAGTCTTGGTCGCGCACATGCTCTGCACGACGATGGGCGCGCCCGCGCCGACCTGCACGGTGCCGACCTGTACGGCACGTGTCACGTTTCTTTCCGGCATGAATCACTTGCTCCTCGATACTAGCGTGTGAGAACCTGGGTCGGCTGCGAGACGCGGAGGGCTCCCGGAATCGGTAGAGCCGCGTTCCACTCACAAACCGGCTAATGCTTCACGGGCATCTGGACGATGGAGGCGTCTGGGTGTTGTTCGGCGTAGGTTTCCAGGCGCTGCTGAATCTCGGCGATCCATTCACGCGCCTTTTCCTCGTCGATTTCGCCGGCATCGCGTTTGCGGGCCACCTCCTCCACGAACCGCTCGAAGAATGTCTTCATCCCGCGCCCTTTCCGCCGCCTCGTTTAACACGAAACCCGCGGCTCAGCCAGACACTCACCGGAGCAGTGTCTGGATTTGGAGCCGGCTCTCTAACTTTATTCTCTTTCCTTACTCCGCTCTGACATTCGCCGAGGAGAGGAGCGGCTCTGTCAGGCTTCCTGTTTGCATGTTGAGGTTCGGATGATTCTGATGACCAGCGGGGAGTATGCCGCCTCTCGAAAATATTTGAGCCCCGCTTCGCCTGCGTACATACAATTATCCGAATTCCAGTATGTAAACACGAATGACGGAACAACGACGGCCCGATCGAGGAAATTTCGAGCTGAGACACAATGCATGCTCGGCGCGTTGAACCCACAAGGGCCGTTCGGTAGTATCCCTGTTCCTTGCTGCTCGCGAGATACCTGCGCATGAACAAGACCGGAACCGTTCTGGCCGCCCTGCTGGCCCTGTGTCTCACGCTCAGTCAGTGCGCCCCGACGCGGTCGATACCTCCTGCCCGACAATCCTCGCCCCCTGCCCCGTCAGCCGCGGCGCTCCCGGCGCCGGAGATTCTGGACAGGCTCAACGCTTCTCTGGACCGGGCCTAGGCCACGACGGGTGTCCGGGCAGACGACTGTTCGATGCCCTTCCGTATGCCGGTCCACCGCCTCACCCGCGAACTCGCCTTTCCCGACCCGTGCGATGCCAGAGCCGACGGGCTGTTGGCGGTCGGCGGAAACCTGAGCCCGCAACGCCTGCTGCTCGCCTACGGGCTCGGTATTTTCCCCTGGTACTCCGACGACTCGCCGATTTTGTGGTGGAGTCCGCCGCGGCGCTGCGTGATGGCGCCGTCCGGCTTTCACGTCTCGCGCAGCCTACGCCGCCTGTTCCGTCGGAAACGCTTCACCTTCACGTTCGACCGCGCCTTCGAAGAGGTGATCCGCGCGTGTGCCGCAACGCGCCGGCCGAGCGGTCAGGGCACCTGGATTACGCCGGAAATGATCCGCGCGTACTGCGCGTTGCATACCGCAGGCTTCGCCCACTCAGTCGAGGCATGGGGCGACGGCGTGTTGGCCGGCGGCATCTACGGGATCAGTCTGGGTCGCGCGTTCTTCGGCGAGTCCATGTTCACGCGCGTCACCAACGCCTCGAGGCCGCCTTCTGCGTGCTCTCCCAACGACTCCAAGTCTGGGAATTCACCTTGATCGACTGCCAGATCACGAATCCGCACCTGCAAACGCTTGGAGCCTCCGAGATTTCTCGTCCCGAGTTCCTGGAACGTCTCGCCCACACTCAACAGTTCCCGACCCGCCGCGGGAAGTGGTAGAAGCGCCCCGTCACAGTCCCAACACGTCCTGCATCGAATAGAGGCCGTTGGGTTGGCGAGCGAGCCACAGCGCGGCGCGGACGGCGCCGCGGGCGAGACACTCGCGGTTCAGCGCGCGGTGCGTGAATTCCAGCCGTTCGCCGAAGCCGGCGAAATGGACCGTGTGCTCCCCGACCGTATCGCCCCCGCGCAACGTCATCATGCCGATCTCGGCGTCACTACGGGGGCCGGTGATGCCCTGCCGGGCGAGCCGTGCGTCGCGGTCGAAGTCCTTGCCCTGCGCCTCGGCGATGATTCGGCCCAGCGCCAACGCGGTGCCGCTCGGGGCGTCGATCTTGAAACGGTGGTGCATCTCGACGACCTCGGGGTCGAAGCCGTCCTGCAATATGCGAGCCGCGTCCGCCACGACCTTCATCAGCACGTTGACACCGACGCTCATGTTCGGCGCGATCAACACCCGGCTCTTGGGCGCGATCCGCTCGGCCTCCGCGCGCTGCTCCGCGCTGAGGCCGGTCGTGCCGACTGCGATGCCGGCACCCTGGACGACCGCGGTGCGCAGATGGGACAGGGCGGCGTCGGCCAACGTGAAGTCCAGCGTTGTCGTGTCCGGCTGCGCAACCGCGGCGTAATCACTGGACAGCGGGACACCGACCGGCCCGATGCCGGCTTCTTCGCCCGCGTCTTTGCCCAGGGCAGGGTAGTCGGCGGCCTCGACCGCGCCGACGAGCCGCGCGTCGGAGTGCTCGTGAATCAGGCGCACGAGCATCTTGCCCATGCGGCCCGCGGCCCCGCACACCACGATGTTCGTCGTCATTTCCCCTCCCGTTCCCTGCGCACCACGCCCGACGTCGAATCGAGTCCGCGGGCGTATGGGCTGGCGAATTTCTGGAACCGCGCCGCTAGAGCAACCCGTACTGTTTCAGGACGCCCGCGAGTTTTTCTTTGTTGGCCTCGGCCATGGGCGACAGCGGTTGCCGCAATTCCGGCTCGCACTTGCCCATCAGGCCCAGCGCGGTCTTGGACGGAATCGGATTGGTTTCGATGAACAACGCCCGGATGAGGGGGACCAGCTCGAGTTGCAGAGCCGCGGCCGTGTCCCAGTCCTTGTTGAGCCCGGCGTTGGCCAAGTCGGCCATGGCGCGTGGCGCCACGTTGGCCGCGGTGCTGATGACGCCAGCGCCGCCCAGCGACATCATGGAAAACGTCAGCGTGTCCTCGCCGGACAGGACGGCCAGCTTGTCGCCGCAGGCCAACCGGATGTCGATGACCTGATCGACCGAGCCGCTCGCCTCCTTGACGCCGACGATGTTGTCGATCTCGGCCAGCTTGGCCATGGTCTCGGGCAGGATGTTCGAGCCCGTCCGGCTGGGGATGTTGTAGAAGACGATGGGGAAGCCCGCGGCCGCCTCGGCCACGGCTTTGTAATGCTCGTAGATGCCCTGCTGGGGGGGGCGGTTGTAGTAGGGCGAGATCATCAGCGCCCCGTCCGCGCCGACTTCTTGGGCCTCGCAGGTCAGACGGATCGCCTCCGCGGTCGAGTTCGAGCCGGTGCCGGCCACGACCGGCACGCGCTTGTCGGCCACTTCGACGACCAATTTGATGACGCGCGCGTGTTCCTCGTGCGACAGCGTGGCCGACTCGCCCGTGGTACCGCACGGCACGATCCCGTGCGTCCCGCTCTTGACGTGCCACTCGACGAGATCGGCCAAGCGCGTCTCGTCAACGGCGTTGTTCCTGAAGGGTGTCACCAGTGCCACCAGCGATCCTGAAAACATGGGGTCCTCCCGTTGCCTGTCCGCGCGACGCCGCCGGCCTAGGCGACGTCCACGGTTCCCTCGAAGACTTCGTGCGCGCCACCGGTCATATAGACGCGATTGTCCTCGGCGCGCCATTCGATTTTCAGATCGCCCCCCCGCAGATGCACCGTGATCCGCCGCTCCGCGGCATGGTTGAGCACCGCGGCCACGGCCGCGGCACACGCCCCGGTGCCGCACGCCCAGGTTTCGCCCGAGCCGCGCTCCCAGACGCGCATATCCAACTCGGTCGGATTCGCGACCCGGATGAATTCCGTATTCACCCGTTTGGGAAAGAAGTCGTGCGTCTCGAACCGCGGGCCGATGGTCGGCAGGTCCAGAGCTTCCACGTCGTCGGCGAACGTGACGCAGTGCGGGTTGCCCATCGACACGCAGGTCACTCGATACGTCCGACCGTCCACCGTGAGCGGGACGTTCACCACACGGCCCGGGTCCGCGACCGGAATCCGCGGCCCGTCCAGAATCGGCTCGCCCATATCGACCTGTACTTGGGTCACGGTCCCCCCTTCGATCGTCAGAAAGAGCCGCTTGGGCCCGACGTCGGTATCCACCGTGAGCGGGTTATCGGTCGCCAAGCCGTGATCGTACAGGTATTTCCCGACGCAGCGGATCCCGTTTCCGCACATGTCGCCCCGACTCCCGTCGGCATTGTACATTTCCATGCGGGCGTGCGCGCGTTCGGACGGGCAGATCAGAATCAGCCCATCGCCGCCCACGCCCGTCCGCCGGTCGCTCAGCTTCCGCGCAACCGCGCCCGGGTCGGCGAGTCGCACGTCGAAGGCGTTGACGTAGATGTAGTCGTTGGCGGTCCCGTGCATCTTGGTGAACGGCAGTTTCATGTATTCCCTCCGCGACACGCCTGAGACGTCGAACCTTTCCCCTGGTGTGGCATTGTAGAAGCGGGCGGCTGACGGCTTACGCTCCGTCGGATGCCGCCTGCCACATCACCTCGACCGTGTTGGACGTTTCCCCGAGATACCCGTCCAGGGTTACAGCCAGCACCCGATACCGGTAGAGCGTTCCCGCGGACAGATTCGTATCGGCGTAGCGGAACCGCTTCTCCTGTTGGAATCGATCACGGTCGTTCACCGGAAGCAGTCCGATGCGACGAAACCGTTGTGTGCGGGTGCCATCGCGGCTGGCGCGGAGCACCACGAAGCCGCCCAGGTCTTCCATGTCGGTGCCGTCGGCATACGTGCGCGGACGGCCCCATTCGAGGGTCACCCCATCCTCGTCCAGCCGCAGGGCGAGGTCGTCGACCGCCTCCGGCGCGACGAGCGACGGCGGGCGGATGTCGGTCTTGTGCCCGCATGCACATACGGACGCAGCGACCAGGGCGACGAGGAGCCGGCAGGTCCGTGGACCCCACGCCGTCTTCCCCGCCTCGGTCGGAATTTCGTCCAGCACCACGTTCAGACCCCCGCGGCGCGCAATTGACGCTCAACGTTCTCGGGCGACGTGCCGCCGTACGACGTGCGTCCGGCAACCGCGGCTTCGGGTGTCAACCGCAGCAGCAGGTCGGCTTCGAACGCGGGCGAAAACCGCCGCCACTCTTCCAGCGTCAGTTGATGCAGTTCCCTGCCCTCGGCCACGCACCACTGCACGACCGCACCGACGATCGCGTGTGCCCGCCGGAACGGCACCTGCTTCTCGACCAGGTAGTCGGCCACGTCCGTCGCCAGCATGAATCCGCCCCGTGCCGCCGCGGCCAGCCGTTCGGGCCGAAACCGCAGCGCGCCCAGCATGGGTTCGAGCACGGATAAAACGCCCCGCAGCGTATCGACGCTGTCGAACAGCGGCTCCTTATCCTCCTGAAGGTCGCGGTTGTAGGTCAGCGGCAGGCCCTTGAGGACGGTCAACAGGGCGAACAGATTGCCGTACAGACGCCCGGTCTTGCCCCGGATGATCTCCGGCACGTCGGGGTTCTTCTTCTGCGGCATCATGGAGCTGCCGGTCGCAAACGCATCCGGCAGTTCGACGAAGCCGAACTCGCTGCTCGACCACAGCACGAGTTCTTCGGCGAGCCGGCTGAGATGCATACCGAGGATGGCCGCCACGGACAGGAACTCGGCCACGAAGTCGCGGTCGGCGACCGTATCCAGGCTGTTCTCGCTGACGCGCGCGAACCCGAGCAGCCGGGCGACGTACGCCCGATCGATGGGCAAGGTCGTTCCGGCCAGGGCGCCGGCCCCGAGCGGCAGCACGTTCACCCGTGCGCCGCATTCGGCCAAACGTTCGGCGTCGCGGCCGAACATCGCGTGATAGGCCAACAGATGATGGGCGAGCAGCACGGGCTGGGCGCGCTGCAAGTGGGTGTAGCCAGGCAGGACGACCGTGCGGTGGCGTTTGGCGAGTCGGGCGAGCCGCTTCTGCAGGCGCGCGACCAGCTTGCCGAGCGCTCCGATTTCATCCCGCAGAAAGAGCCGTACGTCCAGCAGCACCTGATCGTTGCGGCTACGGGCGGTGTGCAGCTTGCCGCCGACCGGGCCGATCTTTTCGGTCAGCCGGCGCTCGACGGCCATGTGGATGTCCTCGTCCGAAGCCAGAAACGGAAAGTCGCCCCGGGTCAATTCACGCTCGACGGCCTGCAGGCCCTTGAGGATTTTTTCTCCTTCCGCGCGGGCGATGATCTTCTGTTTGACCAACATCCGGCAGTGGGCGCGGCTGCCCCGCACGTCATACGTGGCCAAACGCCGGTCCACCGCCAGCGAGGAGGTGAACGCCTCCATGCGCGGGTCTGCCGCGGCCGCGAACCGGCCCGACCAGGCTTTCGTCGTTTTCGCTCGCATCGTTCCGACTAGGAGGGCGGTGGCGTACCGAACGCGACTGGCTGGGCGGACGGTGCTGCGTAGAAAACGTCCGCCGGCGAGCTACGGCTCCGTGCGCCGCTGGGTCAGAGCACGGATCCGCAACCGCAGCGAGTTGAGACGGATGAAGCCTTCGGCGTCCGCCTGGCGATAATCCCCGCTTTCGTCGAACGACGCGACCCCCGGGTTGTAGAGGCTGTCGTCGGACTTACGCCCGCACACGATGACGTTGCCCTTGTAGAGCTTGAGCCGGACGGTGCCGGTGACCCGCCGCTGCGATTCGTCGATCGCGGCCTGCAACATTTCACGTTCCGGGGCGAACCAGTAGCCATAATAGACCATCTCGGCGTAGCGCGGAATCAGCGAGTCGCGCAGGTGCATCACCTCGCGGTCCAGGGTCAGCGTCTCCAGGGCGCGGTGCGCGGCGTGCAGAATCGTACCGCCCGGAGTTTCGTACACCCCGCGCGCCTTCATGCCCACGTAACGGTTCTCCACCAAGTCGCACCGGCCGATGCCGTGTGTACCGCCCAGCGTATTGGCCGCGGCGAGCAACGCCGCAGGTGACAGAAACTCGCCGTTGAGCGCGGTCGGGTTGCCCTCCACGAAATCGACCTCCACGTACTCGGGCCGATCGGGGGCGCGTTCGGGCGACACGGTCATGACGAACATGTCTTCGTACGGCTCGGCCCACGGGTCTTCCAGCACGCCGCCCTCGAAGCTGAGGTGCAACAGATTCCGGTCGGTGCTGTAGGGCTTCTCGCGGCTGACGGAGATGGGGATGCGGCGCGACTCCGCGTACGCGATCAGGTCGGCGCGGCCCTGCATGTCCCACTCGCGCCACGGCGCGATGACCCGGATGCCCGGCTCCAACGCGTAATAGGTCAGCTCGAAACGGACCTGATCGTTCCCCTTGCCGGTTGCGCCGTGCGACACCGCATCGGCCTGTTCCTGACGCGCGATCTCTATCTGGCGTTTGGCGATCAGCGGACGCGCAATCGACGTCCCCAACAGGTAGCCGTCTTCGTACAGGGCGTTGGCGCGCAGCATGGGGAACACGTAGTCGCGCACGAACTCTTCGCGCAAATCCTCAATGTACACGGTGCCGGCACCGACCGACTTGGCCTTCGCCTCCACGGGGGCGAGTTCTTCCTCCTGCCCGAGGTCGGCGCAGAAGGCGACGACCTCGCAGCCGTAGGTTTCCAGCAGCCACGTCAGAATGACGGAAGTATCGAGTCCTCCGCTATAGGCCAGCACGACTTTTCGTACGTCTGCCACACGCTTCCCTTTCACGATGTACGGTTATGCGCCGGGCTTCCGAAAGCGTTCTCTCCAAATGGTAAATATAGGCAAGCTGGGATTCCCCGGATCCTATCGCCCCTCTCTCGTCATTCCGGCGAAAGCCGGAATCCAGAGGAAGAAGCCCTCGATCTCGGAGAATACCGGACGGAGACGGTTCCCAAGTGACGAACCCCTCAAGAATACCGTGGCCCCTAAGCGTTCGAGTCCAGCAGCCAGACCAGCACGCTCTTCTGTATATGCAGGCGGTTCTCGGCTTGGTCCAACACCACGGACCGCGGCCCGTCCACGACATCCGCGGTGATCTCTTCTCCGCGATGCGCAGGCAGACAGTGCATGACCAGCGCGTCGGGCTTGGCCAACTCTACAACGTCCGCATTGACTTGGTAGGGCACGAACGCCTGCTGCCGGAGGGCACGCTCTTCTTCCTGTCCCATGCTGGTCCATACGTCGGTGTAGATGACGTCGGCCTCGCGCACGGCTTCCGCCACGTCGTGCGTCACGTCCACCCGCGCTCTGTCTCGAGACGCCACGGCCAGCACCTCGCCGTCGGGCTCGAACCCGGGCGGGCAGGCCAGCGCGAACCGGAACGGGAGCGTGGCCGCGGCGTTCAGCCACGAATGCACGACGTTGTTGCCGTCGCCTACGAATGCGATCTTGCAGTCGTCCAACCCGCCGCGATGCTCGATGACGGTCAGGCAATCGGCCAGCACCTGGCAGGGGTGCAGCAGGTCGGACAATCCGTTGACGACGGGCACGCTCGCCGCCTCGGCCAGTTCGTGCAGCACGCCATGCGAGAAAGTTCGCGCCATGATCGCGTCGACCCAGCGCGACAGGTTACGCGCCACGTCGGCGACCGGCTCGCGAGTGCCCAACCCGATGTCCTGCGACGAAAGATGGACCGCGTGGCCGCCGAGTTGCATCATGCCGACCTCGAAAGTGACCCGCGTGCGCAGGCTGGGCTTCTCGAAGATCATGGCCAGCGTCTTGCCCGCTAGGCGCGGGTGCGGCCGGCCGTGTTGCAGGTCGGCTTTCAGCCGGCGCGCCAACGCGAACAGCGCATCGATCTCGCCCCGGCTCAGGTCGCGGATGCCGAGCAGGTCGCGCTTCATGCTTGGCGGGTCAGGACCCGTTCCAGAATGGCGAGTCCCTCGTCGATCTCCGCTCTGGTGACGATGAGCGGCGGGACGAAGCGCAGCACCTTCCCCGCGGCGCAATTGATCATCAGCCCCTCGTCGAGGCAGGCGTCCACGATCGCCGCGCCCTCACGGTCCAGTTCCGCGCCGAGCATGAGCCCCTTGCCACGCACCTCGACGACGAACGGAAACTTCTCACCGAGCGCCCTCAGCTTGTCCAGGAAATAGGTTCCCATTTCGGCGCCGTGAGCGAGCACGCCGTGGTTGAGCAAGGTGTCCAGCACCGCGTTGCCCGCGGCGCACGCGACCGCGTTGCCGCCGAACGTCGAGCCGTGCGACCCCAGCGTCAGGCTTTCGGCCACCTCGGCCGTCGCCAACATGGCACCGATCGGCAGCCCGCCTCCCAACGCCTTTGCCAGCGGCATGATGTCCGGCGTCACCCCGTCGTGTTCGTGCGCGAAGAGGGTGCCCGTGCGGCCCATGCCGGTCTGGATTTCGTCGGCGATCAGCAGCAGGTCGTGCCGGTCACACAGTTCGCGTACGCCGGCGAGATAACCGTCCGGCGGCACGACCACGCCGCCCTCGCCGAGCACGGGCTCGACCATGATCGCCACGGTGGTGTCCGACAGTGCGGCCTGCATGGCGTCCAGATCGCCGAACGGCACATAACGAAACCCGTCCAGCACCGGGCCGAAGCCCTGGCGCACTTTTTCCTGGCCGGTCGCGGCAATCGTGGCCATCGTGCGGCCGTGAAACGAACCCAGCGCGGTCAGAATCTCGTAGCGGCCATCGCGTTTATCCACGCCGTATTTGCGGGCCAGCTTGATCGACGCCTCGTTGGCCTCGGCCCCGCTGTTGCAGAAGAAGACCTTGTCCGCGAACGAGTGGGCACACAGCGTCTCGGCGAGATGTGCCTGCGGCGCGGTGTGGTGCAGATTCGACATATGGGTGAGCGTGGCGACCTGATCCTGCACCGCTGCGACCACCGCGGGATGACATTGGCCCAGATTCAGGACGGCCAAGCTGGCGAAGAAATCGAGATACGCTTTGCCCTCGGCGTCCCACACGCGGCAGCCCTCACCGCGCACGAACGCGACCGGCGCACGCGGGTACGTGGCGCACAAATGCCGGGTGTTCCGATCGATGATGTCCTGGCTCGTCATAACCATGCGCTGGGTCCCTCCCGGACGCGCCGCGAAAGTCCATGCCTATACATGGGCGCCTTTTCTTTGCCAAGGGCGCGGCCGCTGAACGGTCCATCGGTTTCGTCTGCCGTATTCGGGAATGCGGACGACTTATCTGCCTGTGATGCGGGCCGGAGGCCCGCGCTCCCAGGACGAACGTTAGAGATGAGACGCCACGGCGCCGGAGTCAGGCTGCCCGCCGCACCACTTCGGTGCCGATGCCGGCTTTGGTCAGAATCTCCAACAGGATGGAGTGGCGCACGCGGCCGTCCAGAATATGGGTTTTTTGCGCCCCGCCGTGCAGCGCGGCAATGCAGCACTCGACCTTGGGAATCATGCCCGCGTTGATCGTGCCGTCCTCGATGAGCACCTGCGCCCGGTCCGCGGAAACGGTCGACAGCAGCCGGCCCTGCGCATCCTTGATCCCCGGGACGTCGGTCAGGAGAATGAACTTCTCGGCCTGCAACGCCTCGGCGATCTTCCCGGCCACGAGGTCGGCGTTGATGTTGTACGTCTCGCCCTCCAGCCCGATGCCGACCGGCGCGATGACCGGAATGAAATCCTGCGCGGTCAAGGCGTGGATGACGCGCGGGTTGATGCCGACGACTTTGCCAACGTAGCCGGCGTCGGCTTCCACCGTACCCCCTTTCTCCTCCACGCACACCGTCATTTTGCGGGCGACGACCAACTCCCCATCCTTGCCGCTGATGCCGACCGCGGGGTTGCCATGTCGGGCGATGCACGTCACGACCTCTTTGTTGATCCGGTTGAGTACCATCTCGACGACTTCCATCGTCGCCGCGTCGGTCACCCGCATCCCGCGCACGAACGTGGAGGAAACGTTCAGCCGCGTCAGCATCTCCCCGATCTGCGGCCCGCCGCCGTGCACCACGACCGGCTGCATGCCCACGTATTTGAGCAGCACGACGTCCTCGGCAAAATGCTGCTTCAGATCATCGTCCTGCATGGCGTGCCCGCCGTACTTGATGACGATGGTCTTGCCGGAGAAGCGGCGAATGAACGGCAGCGCTTCCAGCAAGGTGTCCGCTTTTTCGATGAGTTCGTCCATGTCGGAAACATTTCTACGGGAAAGCGCGGGCTCAATCTGCAATGCGGCTGAAGGCAGGTCAATAGTGGCCGAGACAAGGAATGAGTCGGTTTAGAACTTTCCGCTCGATCGCCGTTCTCGTGTCGAGCTTGAGCACGTCATATGCCCTGTTGTCGATCAGAGGATGATGGGAAAAGCCGCCGAAGTGCAAACCGTCGGGTATCAGAGCCACGTTGTTGACAGGCACGAGTGGAAGAATGTAGTTCGCGTATAGTTATGGCCTCATAACCAAGGGGAAAGGGGCGAGGTGAATGGAAACGGACCCGCTGGCGGTTGAGAAACTCTACCTGAAAGCCCATCAAGCCGAACTTGCCGAAACACATCCGGGCAGATTCCTGCTAATCAAAGGGGAGTCCGTACACGGGGCCTTTGAAACCTACGACCAGGGGGTCATAGCAGGGGCTGAATTGTTCGGCGCCGACCCGTTTCTTGTCCGCTCGGTTCTACACCCGGACGACCCGGACCCACTCGGTATTCCCACATTGTCTTTAGGAGTCCCCCTCGTTGCCGATCGTTAATACACGAGTCGATGCCCGAAGACAGGGGCAAGACGGGGAACATGTCCCAGTCTCTTCAGGACTAGGACTCCTACAGATCGGCCCGAGGCTACGGGTAACGCTATCTCCTCTCGAAGCTCAACTCAAAGCCTCGGCCGATAAGGGTGAAACCCTACCGGCTCCGGTTGTGGGGTGGGCTTTGATCGATACCGGGGCACATTCGACGTGTGTTGACCGAAAGACGGCTCTGCAAGCGGGACTGGCCGTCGTGGATAGCGCGCCAATGACCTCGGCGACCCACGCTCATGAGATTGTACCGATATTCGCGGGTCAACTGGACATTGCAGGCATTCCCCAGAACGTGGAGATCAAGAGAGCATAATGGGGCCAATCTTGTGGCGCAGGGGTTGGTTGCATTGATCGGACGGGATCTGCTGTCGAAGTGTATACTCGTTTACAACGGTCCAGACGGATCGTTTTCCTTGTCCTTGTAATTCAACCCTCCTCCATCCGACCGCCTGAACTGCCGAAACAGAGCCTTGGGGACACATGAAATCAGCACCACCCAACGCGACTCGCAATCAGACCGCGGACGCGATGCCGCCCGTCCCGCTCGCGCTGGAAGGCTCGGCCATCCTGCATCAGATGTTCCGCGTGCGCTGGGCCGACTGGAAATCTCTCTCCGCCGGCGCCCGGGCCGAAATCCTCGACGAAACGGTCAAGACCTTCGAAGCATTCGATCGCCCGGATGCACCGCAGGGCGAACAGTCCGGCCTGTTTTCCCTGCTCGGCCACAAAGGCGATCTGATGCTGGTCCATTTCCGCCGCACGTTCGACGACGCGAACGCAGCGGAACTTCGAGTCGCCAAGCTCAAGCTGAGCGACTTCCTCGAGCCGACCACCTCGTACCTGTCCGTGGTCGAGCTCGGATTGTACGAAGCCTCTCTCCAGATCTACCGCGAGTTGGCGGACCGCGGCCTGCAACCCGGCACCGCGGACTGGCGGACCGCGGAGGACGCGGAACTCGACCGCAAACGCACCGCAATGGCCGGGCGTCTGTGGCCGACGATCCCGCCGCGGCGCTATCTCAGCTTCTATCCGATGGACAAGAAGCGAGATGGGCAGAAGAACTGGTATCGACTGCCGATTACCGAGCGTCACCAACTCATGCGCGAGCACGGGATGATCGGGCGGCGCTACGCCGGACAGGTCACGCAGATCATTTCGGGATCGATCGGCTTCGACGACTGGGAGTGGGGCGTGGACCTGTTCGCCGATGATCCCCTCGTCTTCAAGAAGCTCGTGTACGAAATGCGCTTCGACGAGGCGAGCGCCGCGTACGGCCGGTTCGGCTCGTTCTACCTGGGGCTGCGGTTTCCCGCGGCCGATTTACCGACACTGCTGGACGGCCGCGTTCCACGTTTCGACCCGGATTGAGCCGTCCACCGCGGCGGCCTTTCTTTTCGGGCGGGCGTACCTACAATGACGGGTCATGACTGATGCAGACGTCGTCGTGGTCGGCGCCGGGGTGATCGGCAGCGCCATCGCGCATACCTTCGCGCAGCACGAATACACGACGATTCTGGCCGACAAGCAGCAACCGGGCCAGGAGGCGTCAGCGGCCGCGGCGGGCATTCTGGCCGTCGCCAGCGGACGCGCCAGAGGCGGGCCGCTGTACCGGCTCAAACAGGCGAGCCAGGCGTTGTACCCTGCCCTGATCGACGATCTGCAACAGGCGACCGGGATCGACGTTGAGTACCAGACCGTCGGTGTCGTGTGTCCCGTCCGCAATGACGCCGACGAGGCGAAATACCGGGCGCTGTACGAATTACGGCGGGAGCAGGGGCTACCGGCCCGTTGGTTGTCGGCAACGGAACTGCACGACGCGGAACCGGCGCTCGGCCCGTCCCTGCGCGGCGGGGTGCATTTTTCCGGCGATCACCATCTCCACAACGGGAAGCTCGCGCAGGCGTGGGCGCAGGCCGCGGTGCTGTGCGGCGCGGAACTCAAGACCGACGCCAAGCTGACCGACGTGCGGCTGGGCCAAGGCCGGGTCCAAGCCGTCCGCCTCGGGGACGACTGGATCGAAGCGGGAACGGTCGTGATTGCCTGCGGCTCGTGGTCGGGCGAACTCGGCGCCCTGTTCGGCATCGACATCCCGGTTCGGCCGGCCAAGGGCCAGATGCTGGCCGTACGGACCCCGCGGCTGACGCATGTCATCGCCTGTGACGAGCACTATCTGGTTCCGCGCAAGAACGGCGAGGTGGTCATCGGTTCGACGGTGGAGTTCGTCGGCCACACCAAAGACGTCATGCTCGACACGCTCCAGGACTTCATGCGGCGTTCGGAGGAACTCGTGCCCGGTATCCGCGGCGCCCCGCTCAGTCGCTTCTGGGCCGGGCTGCGACCGTATTCGCCGACGCGACGCCCGATCCTGTGCCGTGCGCCCGACCTCGACAACGTCGTGCTGGCGACCGGCCACCACCGGAACGGCATCGTGCTGGCCCCGATGACGGGCCGATTGATCTACGAACTGGTCACCACGGGCCAGTCTTCGATGGATCTGACGCCGTTCGGCTTGCCGGAGGCAGGCCACGAGTCCCCGTTCGGCCCGGAGGAATCGCCCGACGAGGCCGACTGAGCTTTTGTACCTGATGGAGCACCCCGCCGAGCGGCAGAGGCCGCCCTTCTCCTTCCACTATGGGAGCCGGATGTAGCGGCGCTGCAACCTTCCGCGTTGTCATCGTATGGCCGGCGTGGGATAATTCGCTACGTTTTCGAGCATGAAGCCAAGGAGGGGGATTGTTATGGACGAAGTCAGAATCCGGGTGCTGAAGAACGGGCCGTACGAGATCAAGGGTTCGGTCGCACTGGTGGATCAGAAGCGCAACGCATACTCGCCGGACGAGGACACGATTTACCTGTGCCGTTGCGGCCAATCGGCCAACAAGCCGTTCTGCGACGGCGCACACACGGACTGCGGGTTCACCGCGGAAGAAACCGCGGGCTGACCCCCCCGGGCGCGTTCGGGCGAACCCCGGGGGACGAGCTACGTCCCCCGGTCCGATCGGGCCACGGCTTCAGCCGTCGGTCTCGTCGGTCGAGCCGGCGGCCTCCGTATCGCGGTGCTGCAAGGTTTCCGTGAGGACATGGACGGCCCGTACGCCGGCACCGTAGCGATAGACCAATTCTCCGCCCCAATAGCCTTGGAGGCCGAGGCCGCACACGCCGGCAAACGCCAGCAGCATATACGCGACCGGCAAGCGTTCTCGGATCTGCAAGCGAACCGCCGCCATCAGCAGGAAGAATCCGAACAGCAGATACCCACCGTACTCGTGATACCAGACGAGGTCTCGAATCTGCGCGTCGAAGGCGCCGTCCGGCTGGGGCAGTCGGCGTTCGAGCCAGCCGCTCAGAACGGCGAACCCGACCCCACCGACGCCTGCGAACAGTCCGAGGCGCCCGGCGTGCTGCCAAGCCCGATTCCCCATCAGACTGCCGGCGCAGTCGAGCAGCACCCCGAAGACGACGAAGGCGACCGCAAAATGCACGCACACGGGATGCAGGGGGAGTATCGGCCCGCTTTCGAGCGGGGGGACCGGCGCGTTGCCCGACGCGAGCGCGAGGCTCGGCAGCCCGAGTCCCGCAATCGACACCGTAGAGAGCAGCGTCGTTCGACACCGAGAGCCCGAATTCCCCCCGGCCCGCCCCGGTGCTACACTCTGCGCCGTCCAGTTACGCATCGGAAAGGGGTCAGCCGTGTCGCAAGCCGAGTCGGCCGCATCGGTCGTCATCGCCCGGGTCGGGGAAGTCGAGCCCGGACATACCAAGAAATTCATGCTGTCCGTCGAGGGCCGCGAAACCGAATGTTTCCTGGTCAATCACGCCGGCCGTTTCTTCGCCTACGTCAACCGGTGTGCGCACGTGCCGATGACCATGGACTGGATCGACAACCAGTTTCTGACCGAAGACGGCCGCTACATTCTGTGCGCGACCCACGGCGCGGCGTTCGAGCCCGATACCGGGGAGTGCATCTTCGGGCCGCCGTGCGGGAAGTTTCTGGTCCGCGTGCCGCTGGACGTCAGCGGGGGGCAGATTCGGGCGGGCCGACCGGTCGAAGACACGGCCGGCTGAGGAGCAGGAGCGACGCCTATTCCCACTCGTCGCCGAAGTGGGTGCGCAGCAGGCGTTGTTTGAGGTAGTCGAGGCTGCCGAGGTCTTCGATGATGTCGCCGCCCGTATCGTAGAAGAAGATTTCGCCGCGTTTGTTCCGCCCGATGGCGACCAGCCATTCGAGTTCGTCCCGGTCTTCCAATAAATAATTGATGGTCTGCGACACCCCTTTGGCAGGGATCAGCGTGACCTTTGCGGGACGCGGCTTTTCCTGGGTGTTCGATGACATGGGGCGTCTCCACCGAAGCGAATTTTCGGGCGCGGAACGCGGTCAGTGCGGGAACCATAGGGACCGGTTTTCAGCAAGTCAATACAGCAATCGCGATGGTCTCGACGTGGTAAGTATGCGGAAACAGATCGATGGGCTGAGCGCAGCGAAGACCGTATCCGAGGTCGCGCAAACGGCGCAGGTCGCGCGCCAACGTCGTCGGATCGCACGAGACGTACACCAGCGTCTCGACGTGCAGGCGACTCACTTCGTCCAACATGTCGGCCATGCCGGCACGGGGCGGATCCACGACCAGCACGTCCGCGGTTTCCCCGCGCTCGACGAGGCGGCGCAAGCCGGCCTTGGCCGAAGCGTGGAGGCACTCGACATGGTCGAATCCGAGGCGCACCAGATTCTCCTGCGCGTCGGCAATCGCGTTGGCGTCGCGTTCGATGGCGACCAGCCGGCCGGCCCGGGCCGCGATGGGCAGCGTCAGATTCCCCGCGCCGGCATAGCACTCGATCACTCGTTGCGAACGCTCGAATTCGGCCAGCCGTAACAGATGCTCGATCAGGACTCGGTTGGCCGCGGGATTGACCTGGGTGAAGCCGCCGCGCGTGACCTCCAATCGCAGGCCGTCCACGCCCAGGTCCAATACGATCCGCGGATCGCCCCAACTCCGCCGCCAGCCGCGGCCAAATAACAAAAGCCCCGCCACATCGTCGCACTCGCGCACGAACGCCGCGCAGGTCTTCTCGTCCGCGTCATTGAAACGGCCCTCGGCGTTGCCGGCCAAGACCACCAGATCGGCCGGCGCGCAGGCCGGATCGCCGGTCAGCAACTCGACGCGTCGCACGCAGGTACGCAGACGCCCCAACCACGCGCGGGCCCGCGCGAGGTGACGTGCACTGGCCGGCGCGGCAATCAGACAGTCGTCGAGTTCGACCAGTGTGTGGGAATCGGACCGATAGAAACCGAGGCGCCCCTCCGGCTCGGTCCGCAGCCGAATCCGATGCCGGTAGCGCCACTCCTGCGGGCTCGGCACGATCGGCAGGAGCGTGGGTTCGGATAGGTCTCCGATGCGTCGGAAACTTTCGCGGACGATGGCCTCTTTGGCGCGGAGTTGTTCGGCATAGCTGACCTGTTGCCACGGGCAGCCGCCGCAGTCCGGCAGATGGGGACACGGCGGCACCCGACGCTCGGCAGACGGGTGCCGGACCGTCACGATGCGCCCGTTGGCATAGCGTTTCTTCTCGTCGGTCAGCGCGATGTCCAGATCGTCGCCGGGCACCGCGGCCGGAACGAAGACGACTTTCCCGCGGGATTCGCCGTCGAGTCGGCCGACGCCATTCGGTCCGTAGGACAACCGGTCGATGGTCAGTCGGTGCGTTTCGGACGTCATACGTTTCGCCTTCATCCGCTGCGGCATCCCGCGGCGCGCTCGGGAAGGACCGGATCCCGGGCCGCGGTTGTTCTGGCCTACGTCAATCTGTGGTAGGGGACAAGCATGTTCCGCATTCGCCGCGGCAAACGGACCGACCTCGCCGCCTTGGAGGCGTTGTGTCGCCCCGGCGCTTCCGCCCCGCGGTCCGGCAGGGACATGGCCCGCCACTGGCGCAGACTCGCGGACGATCCCGGCCTGGATTTCTACGTCGCCCAAGACAACGACGGGCTTCACGGCGTGCTGCTGCTCAGTTACGTCCGCCGCCTGCGCGACCGCGGCTGGCACGCCTTCGTGGATATAGCCCTCGAAGACACCGCGCCGACGAGTGTGGGAAACGCGCTGCTCGAATTCGCCAAGCGCCGCGCCCGCACCCGGGCGTGCGATGCCGTGCTCTGGCTCCCTGACTTGGAAGTACGGACACCGCCCGAAGTTACCGCCCTTCTGGCCGACAACGGATTCTGCCGCCGCGGCGCTTGCTGGTCCTGTCCGATCGAGGCCGGTTCGCCCGGAGCAGAAGCCTGATCTTGTTTCGAGATTTCGGGGCGCGGTGAGCTTGCGGTGTCCTGGGTCTGTCGAAGGATCGAAAGGTCGAAGGGTCGGGAGTGGGTGCGAAGGCCGAGGCGACATCGGGGTTCGTTTCGACAGGCTCAGGGACCGGGGAGAGGACCCGACTCACATCATAAACAAGGCACGAATTTCCAATCGAGACACCCGCCCCTACTTGACCCTGTCACACGTGCCAAGCTAAGAGGACATCCATACGTCGGGGTGTGGCTCAGCCTGGTAGAGCACACGGTTCGGGACCGTGGGGTCGCTGGTTCAAATCCAGTCACCCCGACCATTGCAATTCCCCCGTTCGGCGGAACTCCGCCCCCGCCTTCTAGGCGGTTCCCGCCGGACAGCCCCTCATGGCTCCCGTCTTCAACCTCGGCGCCGTTCTCCTGTTCGGCGTCGCCGCTTACCTGTGCGGCTCCATTCCGGTCGGGATGCTCATCGCCAAACGGCGCGGCATCGACATTCAGACGCAGGGCAGCGGCAACGTCGGCGCAACGAACGTCGCCCGGAGTGTCGGCAAGACCGAAGGCGCGCTGACGCTGCTGTGCGACCTGGTCAAAGGGCTGTTGCCGGTCGCGATAGCCCGTTTCGGGGGGTTCGACGCCGCGGTGCAGGCCACGGCCGCGGTCATGGCGGTCGTGGGTCACACGTTTCCGATCTTTCTCCGCTTCGCCGGCGGAAAGGGGGTCGCCACGGGACTCGGGGTGTTTCTCGGTCTCGCCCCCGCCGCGGTCCTGACCGCACTCGCCGGGTTCGGCGTGGCGTTCGCCCTGACGCGCCTCGTCTCGCTTGCGTCGCTC
Organism: uncultured Binatia bacterium (SeqCode); assembly: GCA_965200125.1. Taxonomy (GTDB): domain Bacteria; phylum Desulfobacterota; class Binatia; order Bin18; family Bin18; genus Bin18. The sequence goes on from OZ241332.1 coordinate 1,864,806, forward strand.
GTGGCCGCGGCCGCGACACCGGCGCTGATCTTCTGGTTCGACTACCCCGGGCCGCATATCGTCGGCGGGGTGCTGGTCGCGATCCTCATCATCGTCCGACACGCCGAAAACATCGGACGACTCCTGCACGGGGACGAACAACGGTTCCGTATCCGCGGGGCCTGATCGAAACTGCCTAAAAAGCGAGCGTTGCCCGCCAATTGAGCAGTGCATCCTGCCCTCTCCTATTTGTGAAAATTAGTGAAAAGCCTGCCGTGTCTCAGTGGGGATTTTTCGGGCTCATTCGATGCTGCGGGCCGGACCCTCTCCCCAACCCTCTCCCTGGTCCCTGAGCCTGCGGTGCCCTGAGCTTGTCGAAGGGTCGAAGGGGAGGGAGAGGGGGCTTTGCTTTATTTTCTCTTTCTCTCGCCATTCGACCTTTCGATCCTTCGACAGGCTCAGGAACCGCAAGCTCAAGGCGGCGCAAGCTCAGGGACCAAGCTCAGAGCACCGCAGGCTCGGGGGCCAGAATGAAGGTGAGGTCAATACACGGTCTCAGAACCCATCCCCGCCCGAACGCCCGCAAACTGGCATTCATCTTGCAGAACCATAGCCGGCGTACAGGCTAGGCGTGCTGCGAACCGCGCCTTCTGCTCCGCGCCCGTCAGCTTTACATCCCACCGGCTTTATTTTAGAGAGGGCCGAGGAGGGCAGCGATTATGGGCACCATGAAAAAGGTCGAAGCGATCATCAAACCCTTCAAACTGGACGAGGTCAAAGAGGGCCTGAACGCCGCGGGGCTGACGGGTCTGACCGTCAGCGAAGTCAAGGGTTTCGGCCGCCAGAAAGGCCATACCGAGCTCTATCGGGGGGCGGAATACGTGGTCGATTTTCTCCCCAAGGTGAAGCTGGAGATCATCGTCGGCGAAGACCAGGTCGCCACGGTGGTGGAGACCATTCAGGACGCGGCCAAGACGGGCCGCATCGGAGACGGCAAAATCTTCGTCAACAGCGTGGAAGAAGTCATTCGGATCCGAACCGGCGAGCGTGGCGACGACGCGCTCTGAATCCACGGCCGGGCAGACAGCGATTGCGTGAGCGTGAAGGAGGACAGACCGGTATGACCGCACAAGAAGCCATTGCCCTGGCGAAGGAACAGGGTGCCGAACTGGTGGACCTGAAGTTCATGGACCTGATCGGCACGTGGCAGCATTTCACGATCCCCATGAGCGAATACGACGAGGCGCTCTTCGAGGACGGCTCGGGCTTCGACGGCTCCTCAATCCGCGGCTGGCAGCCGATCAACGCGTCGGACATGCTGGTGATTCCCGACCCCGGCACCGCGGTGATGGACCCGTTCTGCGACAAGCCGACGCTCAGCCTGCTCGGCAACATCGTCGATCCGATTACCCGCGAACCCTATTCGCGCGACCCGCGCGGCATCGCCAAGAAGGCCGAGGCGTACGTCCAGTCCGGCGGCTTCGGCGACGTGGCCTACTTCGGCCCGGAGCCCGAGTTCTTCATCCTCGACGAGGTCCGCTTCGACCAGAACGCCTTCGAAGGTTACTACCACGTCAATTCGGTCGAAGGGGTCTGGAACTCCGGCCGGGAGGAGGGCCCCAACCTCGGCTACAAACCCCGCCACAAGGAGGGCTACTTCCCGGTGTCCCCGCTGGATTCCTTTCAGGACGTGCGGACCGAGATGGTCCAGACCATGGAGAAAGTCGGCATCCGGGTCGAGAAGCATCACCACGAAGTGGCGACCGCGGGACAGGCCGAAATCGACCTGCGCTTCCTGCCGCTGGTGCAGATGGCCGATGCGCTCCAGTGGTACAAATACATCGTGAAGAACGTCGCCAAGCGACACGGCAAGACCGCGACCTTCATGCCCAAGCCGGTCTTCGGCGACAACGGGTCGGGAATGCACACCCACCAGTCGATCTGGAGAGACGGCAATCCCCTGTTCGCGGGCGACGGCTACGGTGGCATGAGCGAGTTCGCCATGCACTACATCGCCGGCATTCTGGCACACGCTCCGGCGATCTGCGCGTTCGCCGCGCCCACGGCCAACTCCTACCGCCGGCTCGTGCCCGGGTTCGAGGCACCCGTGAACTTGGCCTATTCCTCCCGGAACCGGTCCGCCGCGGTGCGCATTCCGATGTATTCGATGAGCCCCAAGGCCAAGCGGATCGAGGTCCGGTTCCCGGATGCGACCAGCAACGGCTATCTCGCGTTCTCGGCCATGCTGATGGCCGGCCTGGACGGCGTCGAGCGCAAGCTGTCACCCGGCGACCCGCTCGACAAGGACATCTACGCCCTGACGCCCGAGGAACTGGCGAACGTGCCGTCGGTGCCGGGTTCGTTGCCCGAAGCCCTGAGCGCGTTGGAGAAAGACCACGACTTCCTGTTGAAGGGCGACGTCTTCACCGAGGACGTGGTCGAAACGTGGATCGAGTACAAAACCTCGCAGGAGATCGACGAGTTGCGCTTGCGGCCGCACCCCTACGAATTCGCGCTGTACTACGACGCGTAGTGCCGGGCGTGTCCACTTCTTTCGACCGGCCCCGCGGGAGCACTCCCGCGGGGCTTTTCATGGCTGACGGACAACCTTTCGATCCGTCATTCCTGTGAAAACAGGAATCCAGGCACAGGGTCTCCCGCTTACGCCGAAACCTCGAACGGTCAAGCGCATCTCGCCTGCCCCCTCTCCCTGACCCTCTCCCACCAGGGGAGAGGGGATCGGAAGACGAGTCCGAACCCCGACCCGGGCGGGCGACTTCTTGACAAAGCAGGGGCGCTCAGGCAGACACGGGCACACCGACGCGGCCCCACCGGCGGGGTGAACGACCCCGCCCAGCCGCGTCTCTCCCCGTTCGATTTTCCCCTTCAGGAACGCCCTGAAAAGACAAGGAGACATCGTATGTTACTCGATGGAAGAGTCGCCGTAGTGACCGGTGCCGGCCGCGGAATCGGACGTGAAGAAGCGATGTTGCTGGCGAAAAACGGCGCCAAAGTCGTGGTGAACGACCTGGGCGGCAGCTTCGACGGCACCGGCTCGGACTCCAGTCCGGCCCAACAGGTCGTGGACGAAATCAAGGCCCTCGGCGGCGAAGCGGTCGCGAACTTCGAGAGCGTGACCGACTTCAACGGCGCCAAACGCATCGTCGAATCCGCCATCGACGCGTTCGGCAAGCTCAACATCCTGGTCAACAACGCCGGCATCCTGCGCGACCGGATGATCTTCAACATGTCGGAGGACGAGTGGGACGCGGTCCTCAACGTCCACTTGAAAGGCTCCTTCAACTGCGCCCGCCACGCCTGCGAATACTGGCGCGAACAGCACAAGCAGGGCAACGTGCTGAACGGCCGCATGATCAACACCTCGTCGGACGCCGGTCTGCTCGGCAGCCCGGGCCAGCCCAACTACGGCCCGGCCAAAGCCGCGCTGGCGACGCTGGCCATCATCGTCGACCGCGAAATGCAGAAGTACGGCGTCACCGCGAACGCGATCTCGCCGCTCGCCCGCACGCGGATGACCGTGGACGCCACGCCACAGACCGCGCCGCTCATGGCCGGCCCGGACAAGGAGGGCGAGCACGATTACTTCGACCCGGCACACATCGCGCCGCTGGTGACGTGGCTGGCGAGCGAAGACGCCGCGGACGTGCACGGCGAGATTTTCCGCGTCGGGGGCGGATGCGTCTGGCTGATGCAGGGCTGGCACTCGGTCGGCACGGTCAAGAAGAAAGGCACCTGGGACGCCGCGGAATTGGGCGAAAAACTCAAGGTCGAACTCGCCAAGGGCAACACGGCCAAGGAAGACCTCGGCGCCGTCTTCAAGTCGCTCAAACAGGGGTAACCCCTCAGTTCGTTGAGCCTGCGGTGCCTTGAGCTTGCGGTTCCTGAGCCTGTCGAAGGATCGAAAGGTCGAAACATCGAAACGAACAGGCCCCGGTCTCCTGAACCTAATTTCTGTCCCCTCTCCCTCCGGGAGAGGGCTAGGGAGAGGGTCCCCCCTTCCCTCCACCCCCCCCACCGACAAGCGAAAACCCCTGTGAGCGGTCCCGCCCCCTACAACGTCCTCATCGTCTGTCACGCCAACACCAGCCGCAGCGTCATGGCGCACGTGCTGCTGGAAAAAATGTTGGCCGACCGCGACATCCGACACATCGCGGTCCGCTCCGGCGGCATCGCCATCTACGCCCGCGACGGCATGATCGCGTCCCTGGACGCCCACTTCATCCTGCAGGAGAACGGGATTCACATTCAACGCGACGAATTCGTCTCTACCGACCTCAAACGGCACCGCGACCTGATCGCGGACGCCGACCTGATCCTGACCATGACGCACGAACAGAAAACCATGCTCGACGCCTATTCCGAAGCAGAGGGAAAACCCGCGTTCACCCTCAAGGAATTCGCCGGCGAAACCGGCGACATCGACGACCCGGCAATGCAGGGCGAGGAAGCGTTTCGGGCGCGCATGGTCGAGATCAAGCGCTGCCTCGACCACACTTTCGACGACCTCGTCCAGCGCGCGGCGGCCGCGGCATGACCAGTCCGTCCCCCCGGACCGATACGACCGCGGCGCCGTTCCGCAATCCCGCGGACGAAACGATTCGTGCGATTCTGTGCACCCCGCGCACCATTGCGGTCGTCGGCTGTTCGCCCGACCCGAATCGCGACAGCCACCGGATCGCAGCCCTGCTCAAGGCCAGGGGCCATACCATCGTTCCGGTCAACCCGCACTGCCGCGAAATCCTCGGCGAGCGCTGCTATGCCAGCCTGCAGGAAGCCCGCACCCATGCGGGCGCAGCAATCGACATGGTGGACGTGTTTCGCCGCCCCCGGTTCGTGTCCCGGATCGCAGACGACGCCGTTGCCATCGGCGCCTCGATCCTGTGGCTGCAACTCGGCGTGATCGACGAAGCCGCGGCCCGACGTGCCGCGGCCGCGGGGATGACCGTGGTCATGGACCGCTGCCCGGCCATAGAGTACCGGCGGCTGTTCTAGCGTCACGGAGTGGCGTCATGTCCGACCGGCCGCGGAGCAAGCTCAAGCCCTGGCACAAAGTCGCCTCCGAGACGATCTACTCCTGTCGCATCTTCTCCCTGCTCAAGAACCGCTCGCGTTCGCCGCGGGATGATCGGCCGCACGATTTCTTCGTCCTGGACAGCGACGACTGGGTCAACATCATCCCCATCACCGAAGACGGCCACGTCGTCCTGATCCGCCAATACCGGCACGGCACCGAGGATTTCACCTTGGAGATTCCGGGCGGCATGGTCGATAGCGAAGACCCGTCGCCCCTGGACGCGGCGCGCCGCGAAATGCAGGAAGAGACCGGCTACGACTCCGCGGACATCGTCCCGCTCGGCGCAATCCATCCCAACCCGGCGATTCAGGGTAACCGCTGCCACAGCTTCCTGGCGCGCAACGTGACCCGAAAGTTCGAGCCCAGTTTCGACACCACCGAGGAAACCGAGGTACGTTTGGTGCAGGCGAGCGAACTGCCCGAACTGGTTCGTTCGGGGCGCATCACGCATGCCTTGGTCGTGGTGGCGTTCTACTGGTACGACCTGTTGGGGGCGCCGGGACCTTCCCATCCCTAAGTTCGTTGAGCCTGCGATGTGTTGAGCTTGTCGAAACATCGAAACGAACCCCGATGTCACCTCAGCCTTCGCACCTCGCCTCTTCGACCTAAAGCGATGCGGAGAACCTTGACCGTCGATTACGGCGACAACGTGCTGCTGGCGTTGGGATTGTCGGAAGATCAATTCAGCGAAGAGGCGAAGATCCTCCTCGCCGTCAAGCTCTACGAATCGGGGCGGTTGTCCTCGGGCGCGGCGGCTGCACTGGCCGGAATCCCCAAGCCGTTGTTTCTGGTCAAGGTGGGAGACTATGGGACGGACACTTTTCGGTTGACCGAGGCCGAACTTCAGCGGGATGTGGCCTGTACCCAACGTCATCAATGATTCGTCTCCGATAAGGGGCCTGCATACTCGCCAGCCGGAAGGCAACGACCGTCAATCAGTCTTGGCCCCAATGAGTTCGACAGAAAAGCCGGGGTCATCAGAAAACCCCTTTCCCGGAGGAACGTGAAAGTGATGAAGGCCGAAGTTTCTCGTATTTCCGATATTTCCTTTAAAATGAAAATATGATTGACGTCGATCGTTACTGGTGTCATCTACTACTACCAACCGTAACTGTTCCTCCGATTTGTTGCTGTCAACATCGACTTCAAATTTGGATTTGTCAAGATTATCGAGGATTTTCTTGATGCTATCTTGATTGTGAGCAGCCTGTGAACTATATTGTCCTCCCCACAACGACTTGTGCCCATAGCATTGGAACGCTTCGCGGAAGCGGCCTAGAAACACCAGGGCGTTAGCTTTATTGAAATGAGCCTCTTTTGATCCATAATGTACAGCTTCATCATAATCAATTATTGCGTCATCGAACCAGCACAAACAGGCTTCCGCATTGGCCCGATTGAAAAAAATCGGTCCTAATAGAGCAAGATCTTCTGACATGCGCTTAATGGCCTCGTCGTAATCTTCTATCGCAGCGCGATAATCGCGGAGTGCTGCCTTCATATTTCCTTGATGGTAAAAAATCTTCCACTCATTCGTTACTTGTATGGGATTTATGTCTTCCTCATCATCATAATATAAACTTCCGCGACAATGCAATGCTGAGTTATAGTCTTTTTGGGCGTCGGAAAAACGTTGGATTTCTGCTTTAGCGTTCCCTCGATCCATGTATGGCTCCCAAACACTTGGCTTGCTCTCGATACATCTGTCGCATCCCCCTATGGCTCGAGAGTAGTCGTCCTGTTGATAGGAACGGTTGCCTTGATGGAAATGGCCGATTGGATCGTCCATCCGTCGGATAGGCGACTCCGGATGGTTAGCAACCGAAAATCCATGTATGTCCATAAAAAGAGAGAGTTCGTTTGTATCGAGCCATTCTTCAAGTTCCCGCCTTATCTCCTTTTTGTCAGCCGCCAGTATTACTATTTCTTTCACGACGTGTTCAGGTACTAGCGGACGTCCGATGACGAAGACACTTCGCTGGCGAAGAATTCTAGGAGCAGAGGGGCCTCGTGGTGGAGGTTCCCAATAGTACGGACTGTCTGCAGGTTCGCGAGGAAAGATAGCTTGGACGGTTTGCTTTTTGTTCTCGTTAGGTGCGATCTGAAATTGCGTCGAATCGTCGAGATTGATGACAAAGACCGTTCCGTCGCACTTGTCCCAGTCACGCCCGTCTTCTCTGCCTGCTCTGCACGCGAACCATAACGCTACGATGGGATTCCATGTAAAATCGATCAATCCTGTAGCTGCGCCGAAGTGCTGCAATTTTGCTAATAGTTCCAGGTCGGAAATCCGATTCCCGTCTTCAACACCATGCCCATTCAATCAGTGCGGGTTGAATTAGTTCACTGAAATGATAGTTTGCATACATTTTCGAAAACCCTAAATCATCCTTTAATATGTTACATCCATATTTTCTTACCAACCGGCGAGTTGCTGAAGAACGCAGTTTCCACCTATTGTCAGGGTGTCCGCGGAAAGCGGGCGTCTCTTGGAATTTTCTTACTTTAGCAAGAAATCTATCGATACCGGTGGCTTTTTCTTCCATGATCCCTCTCAATCCTACTGTGAAATGGTAGCGAATCTGTCTGTCATTACCTCGGTGCTGCCAGCAAGGTCTCCCAGTACGAACTGCCCTCTTTCCGTCACGTTCAGGCGTCCGCCGGATTCCATCAAGAAGCCGGCTCCGACAAGCCGTTGGACTTCTTCTTCGACCGCCCCATCGAAATGAACGGAGAAGTCCCTGACCTGCTGGCAGAGATCCTCGGACACGGCATACAAGAGGAACATCTTGTCCCTGTCTTGCATGGCCCAGGCCGCTTCCCAATCGACCTTGTCCCTGTTGGGCATCAGTCCGGCCTCCCCGAGCGGTGACGATAAGCCATACTTCGTCCTGCTTGAACGCGCTGGCAGGCTCGTGTCAACACGTTGCAATCTACGATGTCCCCATCCTGATACCAGTGGACGCTGCCGTAACCTTCGTCCAACTCCCGCAAGGCCCCTTGGCCGGCATAGCCCTCTTTGTATGATTCCGGGGCCATGACGTAAACCTTTGAAGCCACGTCCGGACGAACACAGAAATCGCACACCTCGGCCAACGCCCCGGGTGAACCCTCGATAAGGACGATGATGAAATCCGCACTCTATTGCCTGGGCGAACTCCTTGCCGGTCTCAAAATGCTTCGGTTCTCTTGCGTGTCGAGCTACACCCCTCACTCCTACTTTTTATCCAGGGTTTCCTGAATAGCTTTCAGTTCGGCGTCGGTGATTCCCCATATCTGCGCGGCCATTTCGTCAATCTCCGCTTCCACTTCTGTTAATGCACCCTCCTGACATTCGTGGCAGCGGCGCGAAAGTTTAGCCAACCGAGTGTGGTCTCCATCGCTCTTTTTGAATCGGGGAACGGCTATATGTTTCATTATATGCGGCGATGGATGCAGAACGATATACGCCACGGCAGCTTCATAGGCAGGTGAAGAATTGAGCATACCCGAGACGAAATACGCCTCATTCGGGCTTTCGCACGGAATCGTCACGATCATATGATCGGGCAAAGAAGGCTTTGTCTTCTCGACCGTTGAAGGACCCGACACGCTCGCCCGAACGGAGTGCCCCACTTCCGGCCAGAGCACTTTCCACTCCGTCATCGTGTAAGGCCCAACGTTGTACATGGAATAGAAAGGATCAGAGGGCTTGAAATATCGCCGATAGCCTGAACGCCCTCGCAACGTTCCACGTTCAGGTTTTTTTGGATCGCCTTCAAACTGTTTCAGATACGTATAGGTCTTCGGCCAGCGGCGCTTCATTGCGGCTTCGGGGATGCCTTTGCGCGTTTCCGGGTCCTGGGTCAAAATGATGTACGTCGAAGGTTCGGCCCGCCAGCGTTGAACGTCTCTGCCGCGCAGCAAGGGATACACTAGGTCCGGCTCGATCGCGGCGTGGACGTGTTCGACCTTGAGGTTGCGAGGGTTTTGCAGGTTTTCGATCAACAGTTCGCTCGTGGGCAGCGTTTCGATGACGTTGATCCAATACACACCATTCAGCCACGTACAGCAGCCGGCATACGCCCGGTAATCACTCGCTCCGATCACTTTCCGAATGCCGGCCAAAGCGCGTTGCGGCGCCGTCAGCCACGGGGATGTGTCCTTGGTGTCAACGACCGGGAGGGCATCGATCTTCCTTCGGACGCTTCCCTTGAGGACGTCCGGCAGCGACTCGTTTTGCCCCATACGATTCGCCCCGGTCCACGTCGTGTAGGGCACGGGATACGGAAAAGGCCGGGGCGTCTTTTCGCAAACGAAAACTGCGGTGCGGTTGGTCGCGCCTTCGAAAACCTGCATGGCGCTCAGGTCGTGCACCATGAGCGGTTTCAACCAGGTGGTCTGGGTGTCGTCCCGCCTGTAGCGGAGTCGTCTGAATCCGTCGCCCGCCCCCTGCGTCTTGAACACGCTTTGCGTGATGACGAACCCGAGCCGCCCGCCTTCGGACAGGTAGTTGTCCACCGCGGAATACGTGAACAACATCGAAATGTCCTTCTTGCCGCCGCCCAAACGGCCCGCGGACCCGGAGAGCGTGAAGAGTCCGTACCGGTCCCAGAGCGGCTTCATGCCATCGCGGTAGCCTTCGGGCAGGTTCTGCCAATTCACCCACGGCGGGTTGCCTGCCACGTAGTACACTCTGCCGATGAACAGCGGCGCGAAGGCATTCTTGATGATGCGCGCCCAAATGCCGTTCTCGTTGTCCGCGTCGAGTCGTTGGAGATGACGATAGAGTTCCTTGTGAAGGGAGATTTGTGCTGCGGGAATCGCTTCGGACTCGCACCGTTCGATGAACTCGTCGGGCGAGTAGCCGTCGCGGATACAGGCTTCGAGCGTGTCGGCGTAGCGCCCGATGTGCTCGCGGCTTTCCGTGACTTCCGTCGGGATGGTGAAATCGCCGGCGCTGGTCTTGAGTCGGCGCGCGTTGCCGGAGCTCCCGGTGAACACGTCACCGTATTCCGAAGGCGTCATGATCGCGTCGCAGAGATAGACGGGCAACTCGACGGCGCCCGCGTGGCGCAGCAGTTCGCGGACGGCCAGCAGATAGTTGGTCCGGGCCGCCATGACGGCCAGCGGATTCAGGTCGAAGCCGACGACGTTGTGCAGGATTTTGCGTAGCAGGGCGTCTTCGCCGAACCCGCACTCGTGGCGGTGTGCGTCGTACCAGGTCTTGACGCGGTTCAGGGCCATGACCAGAAAGGTGCCGGAACCGCAGGCCGGATCCAGCAGGCGTTTGTCCGGGTTGCCGTCGTAGCCGAGTTCGTCGAGCACGAGTTCGGCCAGCCAGTCCGGCGTGTAGTATTCGCCCAGGTCGTGGCGCACCGACTTGGGAAAAAGTTGCTGGTAGAGTTGCTTGAGCAGGTCGCGGGACTCCGCGGGATCGACGCTCAGGGTGGTCGGGTCGAATCCGTCGAAGGAGGCGGTCATGGACCGGACGGCCTCCGCGCACCCCGCGTTCCAGGCGTCGAGATACCAGGAGAACAGGTCGCCTTCGAGAAAGTTGCTGATGCCGAGTTGCGACCAGATGCCGCCCTGTTCGAGATTGCGCAATTCGTCCCGCAGTTTGGCCTAGGTCGGCGCGGCGACGAGTTTCTTCAGCGTCGAAGTGCCCAGCGGAGAGAAGGACGCGACGACCTCCGCGGCCAGCATCTTCATGAAGATGGCATAGTAGGTGTGGACGGCGAACAGGAGTTCGGCCGGGTGCGGGTCGGGCACCTGATAATGATCGGCCAGTTCGCGGACTTTGTCCTTCCGACCGTGAATGTCGTACCCGCAGACCTCGCCGAAGAGAATCTGCCACTGGCGGAAGAACGTCCGGGCCTTGGGGCTGTCGGTCGTGCGGATCAGGTCGTGCATGAGCCGGATGCCCCGTTGGGCGCTTTGGCCTTCGGCGCCGAAGTTGGCGGTCAGATTCTCGGGCGTGAACGACAGTCCGCGCGCTCCCAACGAGACGAGGGCGCGGAGCAGACGCTGGACCGTGTGCGGCGTGACTGGGACCGGGTCTTCGGCGTCGAGCCTGCCGCCGTGTTTGCGCACGAAGACGAGGGTATCGCCGTCGCAGCCCACGCCGAGGATGCGTTCCATGCCGACGCGCTCGACAGCCTGAAAGTCCCGGAACCGCTTCCCGATCTGCTTGACGACGGCCTTGACGCCCGGCGTGTTCCTGTTTTCCGTGAGTTTGCCCGCGCCCTTCGGGTCCTTGTACTCGATGACCACGCCGCCGTACTTCGAGTCGATCCGCCCGCCGGCCAAGCCGTATTCGTGCTTGCCCTGGACGGTCAGCTCGGCTTCATCGACGAACTCGTCGATGAGCGAATTGCAGGCATGGCGCACGTCTTCCTCGGAACCGGCCCCGGCTGCGGCCCGGACCATCTGATCGGCCATGACCGCGGCGTGCGATTCGATCAATGCCTCGAGCGTCTGGTTCATATCGCTATGTCCTTCTGCGGTTCGGATGCAGACCGCTCAGTTCTTCATCTATCCTTAATTTCAGCCGATCCCTGACGAGTTTGCTTGATCGGCCACGGTCTCGACGGCCCTGGGGATTCTTCCGCACCGTCATCGTTCTCTTCTGCCGAGGGGAGGAATATCTTCCCTCCGGCTCTCTACCCGGTGGGATGGATATAGATTCTTATCAAGGCGGATATTGTCGCTATGAGGACGGCAACAACGCCACCTAATACCCCGCCTAACACCCATATCTTGACCCGTTGCAGATCTTCCTTCGTAGCGTACTGCGACAACTTGGCTTCTATTGCAGACAAGCGTTCCCGGATATCCGTGTTCGTGTCAAGCTGACGACGTTCAAAGGCAGTGATCTCTTCCGAGGAATCGGTCCCACCCCCTGATTCCTCTCGAATCGACGGTTTCTCGTTCATTCCGGCTGCTCCGAGAGCCTACGATAATGGTCTCGCAAGAGTTCGTTGGGAATAATGGCTCCGATGCCGGATTCTCGTCGGACGACATCCCAGGGGCTTCCAGGTTTATGCGTAATGTTGGAAAGTTGTAACGCCGTGTGGTTGCGGTACACGTCCTCGACCGCGTCAATCAGATCTCGTTGTTGATCCGTCAGGTTGTCAGAACGGTCGATAGGAACGGCAGTAATGGGATCCCCTCCCCATGCCTTGTAGAGGTGATAGAGACTCGGAATGACTGGCCCGTATGTCCATGCCTCGACCGGTTCCCACAACAACGGCTCATCATACAGGCCCAGCATCCAACCGTGGCTCAGGTAGGCCAACTTGATGACGTGCATCGGGGTCGTCTGTCTTTCGTGTCGAATCCACAAAAGATGTTCTGACACCGTTCGGGCATCGAGTGGGGCTTTCATCTCGGAGCCTCCTTATTTTCCTCTCTTTCTCGGTCTTTCTTCCCGGAGATGTCCGCATGCGGTTTCGCTGGCAAGTTCCTCAATACTAAGGGAAATGACATACGACGGCCCCAGAACATTGCTCAGCCGAGATTACCGCCGTCAATTCCCGAATGGAACCCGGCCGGTTTACCCCAGCTTCTCGCGCACCAGCTTGCCCATTTCCTTGCAGCCGACCAGGCGGCATTCGGGCTGGGCGATGTCCGGGGTGCGGTAGCCGCTCGCCAACACCTGATCGACGGCGTCCTCGATAGCCGAGGCGGCTTCCTCCGCGCCGAAGGACAGGCGCAGCATCAGCGCCGTGGAGAGAATCATCGCCAGCGGGTTGGCCTTGTCCTGGCCGGCGATGTCCGGCGCGGTGCCGTGAATGGGCTCGAACAGGCCCTTGCTCCCCGCGCCGAGCGAGGCCGACGGCAGCAAGCCCATCGAGCCGGCCAGCATCGAGGCTTCGTCGGTCAGAATGTCTCCGAACATGTTCTCCGCGGCGATCACGTCGAAGTCGCCCGGCCGCCGGATCAGGTGCATGGACATGGCATCCACGAGTACGTCCTCGTACTCCACGTCGGGATAGTCGCGCGCCACCTCATTGGCGACTTCGCGCCACATCCGCGACGTCGCCATGATGTTGGCCTTGTCCACCGAGGTCAGCTTCTTGCGGCGTTTGCGGGCCAAGTCGAACGAGACGCGCAGCAGCCGTTCGACTTCGCCCTCGGTGTAGAAGATGGTGTCCACGGCTTCGCGCCCGGCCTGCCCGTCGCGGCGTTCGCTCGGCCGGCCGTAGTACACGCCGCCCGTCAGTTCGCGCACGACCATCAGATCGACGCCGTCCAACACTTCGGGTTTCAGCGTGGAGGCGTGGACGAGATGGCGGTTGACCTGCACCGGCCGCAGATTGGCGAACAGGCCGAGTTCCTTGCGCAGCCCCAGAATCGCCTGTTCGGGTCGGACCTGCGCATTGGGGTCGTCCCATTTGGGGCCGCCGACGGCGCCCAGCAGGACCGCGTCGCCGGCTTGGGCGACGCGGAGCGCCGCATCGGTCAGGGCTCGGCCGTGCTCGTCGATCGAACAGCCGCCGGCCAAGGCCGGCTCGAACGTGAAGTCCAGGTCGAACCGCGGGCCGACCAGCTTCAGGACGTCGACGGCCTCGGCCATGACCTCGGGGCCGATGCCGTCTCCGGCAAACACTGCGACGTTGTGGGTCATCTCGCGCTCCTCTGCTTGCTGTGGGGGGAGTGTGTCGGGTTGCCAACGGAATTACTTACAAGAGGATCCTTCAGTTCGTTGAGCCTGCGATGTATTGAGCTTGTCGAAACATCGAAACGAACCCCGATGTCACCTCGGCCTTCGCATCCCACTCCGACCCTTTGACTCTTCGACCCTTCGACAGGCTCAGGGACCACAACAGGCTCACCAACCGAGATCAGAGCATCGCAAACTCAGAGTCTAGCCCGTTTCGACAAGCTCAACGGGCTTACTCCTTGAGATTGTCGAAAGGTCGAAGGGGGAAGAGGGAGCGGGCGACGTGGTTACGGACCCTGACGGTGCACGCCCGAGTGGTCGCCGTGGCGTGCCAGCCGCGCGAATTTGTTGAGCGCGTTCGTGAATGCCAAGGCGCTCGCCATGATGATGTCGGTGTGCGCCCCTTGGCCGTTCACGGAGGTGCCGTTCTTGCGTAGCAGGCACGACACCTCGCCTTGGGCGTCGGTGCCGCCGGTGATGGATTTGACGGAGTACCGTTCGAGTTGCACGTCCATCTCCGCAATGTTGGCAATCGCCTTGTAACACGCATCGACCATGCCGTCGCCCGATGCGTTTTCCACCTGCTCGCGCCCGTCCACCTTCATTTTGACCGTGGCGTGCGGGACGGCCATGCTCGACGAGGTGACGTTCAGGTACAGCAACTCGTATTTCTCGGGCAGGCGCGCCGTTTCTTCGGTGACGATCGCGATCAGGTCTTCGTCATAGACGCTCTTCTTCTTGTCGGCGAGCGCCTTGAAGCGCACGAACGCCTTGTTCATGTCCGTACCCGAGTAGTCGATGCCCAGATATTTCAGGCGCTCGACGAACGCATGGCGCCCGGAGTGCTTGCCCAGCACGAGCCGGTTGCTGTCCAGGCCGACCGTGCGCGGCTGCATGATTTCGTAGGTCAGCTTGTACTTGAGCACGCCGTCCTGATGAATGCCGGCCTCGTGCGCGAACGCGTTGTCGCCCACGACCGGCTTGTTGATCGGCACCGGAATGCCGGTGATCTGCGACAGGAGTTGGCTGGACGGATAGATCTGCTCGCTGACGACGTTGGTCTGCACGTTGGGGAACACGTCCTGGCGGGTCTTGATGGCCATGACGACTTCTTCCATGGACGTGTTGCCGGCCCGCTCGCCGATCCCGTTGATCGTGCATTCCACTTGGCGGGCGCCGTTTTCGACCGCGGCCAGCGAGTTGGCGACGGCGAGGCCGAGATCGTTGTGGCAGTGCGCGCTCCAGGTCACGTCGCGGCCGCCCGGCACCTCGTCCCGCAGCCGCCGGAACAGGGCGCCGAACTGCTGCGGAATGGCGTAGCCGACCGTATCGGGAACGTTGATGGTCACCGCGCCGGCCTTGATGACTTCGCCGAAGATCCGAATCAGAAAGTCGACGTCGGTGCGCGACGCGTCCTCCGCGGAGAACTCGATGTAGTCGAGATGCTGCTTGGCGTAGCCGACCG
This sequence comes from uncultured Binatia bacterium (SeqCode), assembly GCA_965200125.1. Lineage (GTDB taxonomy): Bacteria > Desulfobacterota > Binatia > Bin18 > Bin18 > Bin18. The sequence goes on from OZ241332.1 coordinate 1,879,989, forward strand.
CCCAGACCGCGGCGTCGATGCACTCCTGGCGGCTCATCATCAGCTTGTGTTTGAGGTGAATGTCGGAGGTGGCGATGAAGATGTGGGCGCCCGGGTGTTCGGCCTTTTCGACCGCCTGCACCGCGCGCCGGATGTCGTCCTCCTTGGTGCGCGACAGGCTCAGCACGATGGGCGTCGAGACCAGTTCGGCCACCCGCCGGACCGACTCGAAGTCGCCCTCCGACGACGCGGCGAACCCGGCCTCGATCACGTCCACGTTCAGCTTTTCGAGCTGCCCGGCGACCATGACTTTCTCCTCGATGTTCATGGTCGCGCCGGGCGACTGTTCTCCGTCGCGCAGCGTGGTGTCGAAAATTCTCACGGTTTCGCGGTCCATGACGTCCTCCTCGTGTCTCTCGATAAACAAAAAGGGCTGCGGTGGTATCCGCAGCCCTCGGTAGGCAAGGCCGCGGCTGGAACGTCCGCCCGCGGCCTCCGGGAGTCGAGTATGCGCTATGCTCCTCCCCCGGATCCCTCGGGCGGGATGCTAAGTAGCAGGCCAAGCAGCAGTCGGGTCGGCACGGCGTCAGCCGTCGGTGTCGTGTGCATGAACTCGGAAGCCTTACGGACTTCATTCCTCTTTGTCAAGTGAGTGTGGAGGAACGGCGGACGGCGGTTTCGATTGTGCCGATGGGCTGTCCGGCTGGGGGTGAATGCGCGGGACCGCGGGTTCATTCTCGTCCGCGACCGCCTGCTCGGCCGCGGGTTTTCGACACGCGGCGATCACCATACGAACCGGCCCGGACAGGGCGTACGCCGTCGCGATGGCGAACAGCATCATCTGCGGCTCGGCAATCGTGAGTTGCAGCAGGATGATGCCGACCACCAGCAGGCCGAACGGCTGGCGGTCGCGCAGCTTCAGGTCCTTGAAACTGGTGTAGGCGACCGTGCTGATCATCAGACCGGCGAGCACGTACACCAGGAGCAGCAGGGTGACGTGCTTACTCGTCGCGCCTTCGCCGCCCAGGTAGAAGTACATCCAGATCGTGGTGGCGACGACGGCCGCCGCGGCCGGGATGGGCAGGCCGACGAAGCTGTCCTTGTCGGCCACGCCGCTCTGCACGTTGAATCGCGCCAGGCGCAGCGCTCCGCACACCACGTACAGGGCCGCGGCCAGCCAGCCCCACACCGCCCACGGCTCCAACGCCCAGCGGTAGGCCAGCAACCCGGGCGCCACCCCGAACGCTACCAAGTCGGACAACGAGTCGTATTCCGCGCCGAACCGGCTGGACGTTTTCGTCATGCGCGCGATGCGGCCGTCCAGCGCGTCGAAGATCAACGCGATCAGCACGGCCGTAGCCGCCAGCCGGTAATCGGCCTGCAAGGTGGCGATGATCGAATAGAAGCCGCAGAAGAGCCCGCCGGTCGTGAACAGGTTTGGCAGGAGATAGACCCCCCTGCGCAGCGGCGGGCGGATGTTCTTGCGGGTGGGGAGCCGCCGGACTTTTTCGCGGGCACGCAATGCCACTGGGATCCTCCTGCAATCACGCCTCGGGAGCGGCGCGGTAGGCGGCGATCACCGTCTCGCCGGCCTTGACGCGCTGGCCGACGTCGATGCGCAGTTCCGCTTCGGCCGGACAATACAGATCGACGCGCGAGCCCAGCATGATCATGCCGTAACGGTCGCCCTGCCGAACCTGCTCCCCGCGACGCACGCGGCACACGATGCGCCGCGCCAGCATCCCGGCAATCTGGACCAGCACGAAGCGGCGCCCGCCGGCGTCTTCCAGGCCGACCACGTTCCGCTCGTTGACGTCCGCGGCGTCCGCGGCGAACGCGGCGCGGAACTTTCCGGCCCGATACGCGACGTCGGTGACGCGGCCCGCTACCGGCATCCGGTTGACGTGCACGTCGAGCGGCGACAGGAAAATGCCGACCCGCACGCACGGCGGGGCCGGAGCGGAGGGACTGCGGGCATCCGACTCGACCGTCACGACGCGCCCGTCCGCGGGCGACAGGATGAGGCCGTCGTCATCGGGAACGTTCCGGTGAGGATCGCGAAAGAAGAACGCCACGAAGAGGGTGAGGCCGAGCGTGGCCCCACCTATCACCTGCAAATCGAGAAGACCGAGGATGAGGGAAGCGGCCCCGAGCCCGAGTATCCAGGGGTATCCCTCACGCGCGAAGTGCATGGTCGGACCGGGGCCGCGGCGTCTGACGGCCTGTTTAATTCTTGGCCTTGTCCACTAGGCGATCCTGCTGGAGCCACGGCATCATGCTGCGCAAGGTGTCGCCGACCACTTCCGCGGGATGCTGCGCACCCTGCTTGCGCATTTCGGTGAAGCGCGGCAGGCCCGAGCGGTATTCGTCCATCCACTCGTCGGCGAACTTGCCGGACCGGATGTCGGCCAGAATCTCCTTCATCGCCGTACGGGTCTCGTCGCCGATCACCCGTTTGCCGCGCGTCATGTCACCGTACTCCGCGGTGTTGCTGATGGAGTAGCGCATGTTGGTGATGCCGCCCTCGTAGATGAGGTCCACGATCAGCTTCATCTCGTGCAGGCACTCGAAATACGCCATTTCCGGCGCGTAGCCCGCCTCGACGAGCGTCTCGAACCCGGCGCGCATCAGTTCGGTCACGCCGCCGCACAGCACGGTCTGTTCGCCGAACAGGTCGGTCTCGGTCTCCTCCTTGAACGAGGTTTCCAGGACCGCGGCCCGTCCGCCGCCGATGGCCGACGCGTACGCCAGCGAGACGGGCTTGGCGTCGCCGGACGGGTCCTGCGCGATTGCGATCAGACACGGCACCCCGCGGCCCTTTTCGTACTCGCTGCGGACCAGATGCCCGGGGCCCTTGGGCGCGACCATGAACACGTTGACGTCCGGCGGGGGGACGATCTTCCGAAAGTGGATGTTGAAGCCGTGCGCGCAGGCCAGATAGCTTCCGGGACGGAGCGCGGCCTCGATGTCGGAGGCGTACATCTGGCTGGCGACTTCGTCCGGCGTCAGAATCATGACGACGTCGGCGGCCGCGGCCGCGGGGCCGACTTCCTGGACGGGAAACCCCGCGGCTTCCGCCTTGTTCCACGAGCCGCTGTCCTTGCGCAGGCCGATGCACACGTCCATGCCGCTGTCGCGCAGGTTGAGCGCGTGGGCGTGGCCCTGGCTGCCGTAACCGACGACGGCGATCTTCTTGCCGCCCAACAGGGACAGGTCGGCGTCGTTGTCGTAATAGATGTTCATGCTCATGCCGCGTGCTCCTTGTGCGTGGTGCGCTTGAACTCGACCGTCTTTTCCGCGCCCGACAGCGTTTGCAGGCCACGCTGGACCGCCACCTTGCCGGTGCGCACGATTTCGTTCACGCCCAGCGGTCTCAGTAAATCCAGAATGGCGGTGATCTTGCCCTCGTCGCCGGTCACCTCGACCACGAACGAGCGCGGCCCGGCGTCGATCACTTTCGCGCGGAAGATGTTGACGATGCTCATGACTTCATTGCGCGTGCGTTCGTCCGCGGCGACTTTGATCAGCACCATTTCGCGCTCGACGTGGGGGGTATCCTGAAAATCGCTGACCTTGATGACGCAGATGAGTTTGTTGAGTTGCTTGGTGATCTGCTCGACGATCTGGTCGTCTCCCTCGGTCACCAGCGTGATGCGCGACACCGACGGGTCGAGCGTCTTGGCGACGCTGAGGCTGTCGATGTTGAACCCGCGGCCGCTGAACAGCCCGGCGACGCGCGCGAGCACCCCGAATTCGTTCTCGACCAGGATGGAAATGGTGTGGCGCATGAATGACGGCAACGGGCGTCCGGGACGAGAGCAGTCGTTTCGGAGACGCCAGAAGCAGGGGGCTTCAAAGACACCCACGCCTCGTGCGGACGTCCCGGGGGAAGTCCGGACCGGAGAGTCGGGAAGCGGCGTCCGCGATCAGGCGGCCTGCCGTTTGTGGCGGGCGAGGATTTCCATCATGCGATCCTTGCCCGCCAGCTTCCGTTTCTGGATCGTCTTTTCCTCGACTTCTTCTTCTTCGGTCAGGAACGGTTTGTCGCGCAGTTCCTGCAGGCGCTGTTTCAATTGGACGTGTTCGTCGTAGTGGCGGCGGAGTTCCGGTTCGACGTCCAGCAAACTCCGAATGCGTTCTTCTTCTCTGGCCTCCATCGGCAACCCTCCGGGAATGCGCGGGCGAAAACGGAACCGGACTCTAATACAGCCCGGTCGAAACTGTCAACGTCCGACCGCCTCGCCCCGTGCGGTCCGTGCGTCTTACGTCTGAGCCTTATTCCCTGGCGCGCTTGCTCTCCTCGACGACCTTTTCGGTCAGATGGTGGGGCACTTCCTCGTAGTGTGAAAACCGGGACTCGAACGTGCCCCGACCGCTGGTCATGGAGCGCAGGTCGGGCGCATAGGTCAGGATCTCCGCCATGGGGACCGACGCCTGAATCACCTGGTTGTGGCCCTTGGCGTCCACGCTGATGAGCCGCCCGCGACGGCGGTTGATGTCGCCGCTGATGTCGCCCATGTATTCGTCCGGCACCGTGACGTCCAGATTCATGATCGGCTCCAGCAACACAGGCTTGGCCTTTTCCAGCGCGTTCTGAATGCCGATCGAGCCCGCGACCTGGAACGCCATGTCCGAGGAATCCACCTCGTGGTACGAGCCGTCGTACAACGTCACCTGGACGTCGACGATGGGGTAGCCGGCCAGAAAGCCCTTGCCCAGCGCGGCCGCGACCCCTTTTTCGACCGACGGGATGTATTGGCGGGGAATGGCGCCGCCCTTGATGGCGTTGAGGAACTCGAACCCCTTGCCGCGCGGCAGCGGACCGACCCGCAACCACGTGTCGCCGAACTGCCCGCGGCCCCCGGACTGCTTCTTGAGCCGGCCCTGCGCCTCGGTCTTGGCGGTCACCGTCTCGCGGTAGGGCACCTTGGGCGCTTTCAGTTCGACCTCGACGCCGTACTTACGCTTCAGCTTTTCCACCACCACTTCGATGTGGAGTTGGCCGGCCCCCGAAATGAGAATCTCGTTGGACTGCTGGTCGCGGTCCACCTGCAGGGCCGGGTCTTCCTCGTTGAGGCGGTCGAGCGACGTCATGATCTTCTCTTCGTCGCCGCGCGACTTGAGTCCCAGGGCGAACGTGATGGCCGGGTTGAACTCGGGCAGTTTCGGCAGCAGCGCCGGCGCTTTTTCGTCGCACAGCGTGTCGCCGGTATGCGTCTCCTTCAGCTTGGCGACGCCGATGATCTCGCCCGGCAGCGCCGCCGCGGCCTGTTCCTGTTTCTTGCCCTTGAGGCGGAACAACTGTCCGAGCCGCTCCCTGCTTTCGCGCGTGGCGTTGTACACGGCCGAGTCGCTGGAGACGGTCCCGGACGCGACGTGCAACAGCGACAGCTTGCCGCTCGGCGAGTCCACGGTCTTGAAGACGCGCGCGGCGAACGGCGCGTCCGGGTCGGGGCCGCGCTCCACCTCGTCCGCGGTGCCGGGCCGCGTGCACGCCACCGCGGCCCGTGCGGCCGGCGACGGCAACAGGTCCACGACGGCGTCCAGCACCGGCTGGATACCCAGCGTTCGGCCGCCGGAGACGCACAGCACCGGAAAAATCCGGGCCGCGGCCACGCCTTGCGCCAGGGTCGCGGCGATTTCTTCGGCCGCCAGGGTTTCCCCCTCCAGATACCGCATCAGCAGGTCGTCATCGGTCTCGGCCACGGTCTCGACGAGCTTTTCCCGATATTCGTCCGCCAGGGCCTGCACGTCGCCCGGGATGTCTTCGACCGTCACGCCGCCCTGCTCGCCCTCGAACACGAGCGCCCGCATCGCCAGCAGGTCCACCACGCCGCGGAAGTCGGCCTGCGCGCCGATCGGCACCTGGATCGGCGTCAGCGTCGTTTCCAACGCCGTCCCCAGCGCGTCCAGCGCCGCTCCGAACTCGCCTTCTTCCCGGTCCATGCGGGTCAGGCACACGACCCGCGCGAGGTGCAACTCGCGCGCCCACGCCCAGACCCGTTCGCTTTCGACCTTGAGTTGGCCGGACGGGCCGGCCACGAACACCGCGGCGCTCATCGCCTCCATGGCGTAGCGCGTGTCCGACAGGAAGTTGGCATAGCCGGGCGGGTCCATGACGCACACGGCGTGCTTTTTCCAGTGCAGGGTGTGGAACGCCGTGGACAGCGTGGTCTTGCGGCGGACTTCCTCGGGCTCGAAGTCGAATACCGAACTCTCGTCGTCCACGCGCCCCTGACGGGTGGTTTCGCCGGCCGCATACAGGAGCGCCTCGGCCAGCGTCGTCTTGCCGACGCCGCCCTCACCCAGCAGTCCGACGGTCCGGATGCGGTGCACCTCGTTCGCAGCCATCGTCTCCTCCTTTGCGTTCCCGGATTCGTCCGCGCCGCGGCGCTAACGGTTTCGGTCATAGAGTATGCGCAGGCCGGCCAGCGTCACGAACTCGTCGACGTCCTCGATGGTCCGCGACTCCGCGGCGATCAACGTGGCGAACCCGCCGGTCGCGATCACCCGCGCCGGCGTCCCGTTCTCGCGGCGGATGCCTTCGACCATGCCATCGACCAGCGCGGTATAGCCGTAATAGATGCCGGACTGAATGGCATTCACCGTGTTACGGCCGACGATCCTGGGCGGTTCGACCAGTTCGACGCGGACCAGCTTGGCCGTCTTGTGGAACAGCGCGTCCAGCGAAATGCCGACCCCCGGTACGATCGCGCCGCCGAGGTACTCGCCGGCGGGGGTCACGTAGTCGAAGGTCGTGGCGGTGCCGAAATCGACGATGATCGTCGCGGTCCGATAGCGTTCGTATGCGGCGACCGCGTTGACGATGCGGTCGGCGCCGACCTCGCGCGGGTTGTCGTACAGAATGGGCATGCCCGTCTTGATGCCCGGCCCGACGATCAACGGCGTGATCCGAAAATACTTCTGCGCCAAGTCTTCGACGGTGCGGACCATCGAGGGGACGACGCTGGAGACGATGATCCCGGCGACCGCGGACAGGCGGACGTCCTGCGCCGCGAACAGGCTCTGCAGCAGGACGCCGTACTCGTCGGCCGTGCGTTCGGGTTCGGTCACGAAGCGCCAGTGGTAGGCCAATTCGTCCCCGTCATACACCCCGGCCACGGTGTGCGTATTTCCCACGTCGATGGCGAGAATCATGGCACGTTCAGTCGTGACGGGCAGTTTCGGAATCGGGGCGGGATTGCACGGAAGCGACGCTCACGTCGCCGGCCACGATGCGCCGCGGTGGCTTGCCCGGTTCGGTCTCCAGCAACAGCGCGCCGTCCTGGTCGAGCCCGCGCGCGATGCCCGTCACGGTCCCGCCGGAGGCACTGACCGTCATCGGCCGGCCCAGCAGCGGAGCCGCAAACCCTTCCCACGCCGCGGCCACTCCCGGAAAGCCCTCTTCTACCCACACCGCGTACAATTTCTCAAGATGGGCCAACAGACACAGGGTGAACGCCGCCCGGTCGACCGGCTGGCCGGCCAGCAGCCGTAACGAGGCCGCGGTGTCGCGCAACTCCGCGGGAAACGCGGACCGCGGCGCATTCAGATTGACGCCGATGCCGACCACGACCGACCGCAGCCGCGGCCCCTCGGCCTGCATCTCCGTGAGCACGCCGCACACCTTCTTGCCCGACACCTGCACGTCGTTCGGCCACTTGATGACCGGAGTCAAGGCAGTCTGTGCGGCAATCGTCCGGGCCACGCCGACCGCGGCCAACAGGCCGAGTTGCGGGGCGTCCGCGGCCGGTTTGGCCGGGCGCAGAATGACCGACAGGTACAGATTCACCCTGGGCGGGGATACCCAACGCCGTCCCAGCCGTCCCTTTCCGCGACTTTGCGCGTCGGCAATCACCGCGGTGCCGTGCGCCGCGCCCTCGCCCGCCAGCTCGGCTGCGAGCACGTTGGTGGAATCCACGCTCGGATGGAAGTGCAGCGGACGTCCCAAGCCGCGGGTTACGAGCCCGCGGCGCAGCGCCGTCTCGAAGGCTCGACCGTCTGCCGATGCGCCGATGCCGCTCACGTTTCGCCTTCACCCGTGCCGAGTTCCCCACCGATGTGTCGGAGCCCTACGGACCAGCGGGTCGTGTCCCGGTTTGCAATGCGTGGCTCTGTTCCTGGCGGGCGGCGGACCCTCTCCCTAACCCTCTCCAAAGGGAGAGGGGATAAGAGCGAAGAATGGGAGCAGTGTGAGGGGTCGGACCGCGGCATTGCTTCTCATCGGCTCAGCCCAACGCCGCGAGATGCTCGCGCAGCGTGGCGAGTTGCGCCTCCGTGTCCGCCAGTTTGCCACGCTCTTTTTCGACCACTGCGGGCTTGGCGCGCGACAGGAATTTCTCGTTGCCGAGCTTCTTGCGGACGCCGGCCAGCGTTCCGCTCAGCTTTTCGATCTGCCCGTTCAGCCGCGCCCGCTCCCGCTCCACGTCGATGACGCCCGGAACGGACACCTCGAGATCGCCCACCACCGCGGTCGCCGCGTCCGGAGTACGCTCGACGTCCGCCGACATCGTCAGCGACGCCACCCCGGCCAGCGTCCGCACGTGCGGCAAGCCCTGCGTCAGTATGTCGGGCGGCGCGCCCGGGCATGTGATGCGCACCTCGACGGGCTGTTTGGGCGGCACGTTGTACCGGCTGCGGATGTCCCGAATGGCGCGGATGACGTCCTGCAACAGGCGCACACGGTCTTCCAGCGGTTCGGCGCGCCACGCCGCGGGCAACGCCGGCCACGCCGCATGCGAGAGCGAGGCGGGCACGTCCAGACCGCGGTCGATCCCCCGCTGCGCGGCCTGCGCGTTCAGCCGCTGCCACAGAAACTCGGTGATGAAGGGAATGAAGGGATGGAACAGGCGCAACACCTGATCGATGCAGAAGGCCAGCACTTGGCGGGCACCGTCGGCGTAGGTCTCGTCGCGCAGCCGCGGTTTGATCATCTCGACGTACCAGTCGCACAATTCGGACCAGAAGAAATCGCGCGCCGCGGAAATCGCGGCCGACGGATTGTACGCGGCCAGGTGGCGGTCCACCTCGGCGCCGGCATGCGCGAGGCGCGACAGAATCCAGCGGTCCTCGAACGGCAGCGCGTCCGGCCGGCGGGCCGCGAACGGCGCCTGCTCGCAGTTGAGCAGCGCGAAGCGCACCGCGTTCCACAGCTTGTTGCAGAAGTGGCGGCCGACCTCGAAGCGGTCGCTGATCAGCTTGGCCGACGGCACGTCCGGCAGGCTGCCCAGCACGTCGAACTCCTTGCCCGTCTCGGGGCACACGTAGGTGAAGATGCTGCGCCCGTGCGCGGCTTCGGCGAGGTCCACCGGCCGGTTCGTGAACGGCGAAATGGCCTGGACGGGCAGCCGGATGTCCTGCGAGCCCGTCTGCATTTCGCACAGCACGTAACGCATGGCGTCGCAGCCGTAGCGGTCGATGATGTCCACCGGGTCGATGCCGTTGCCCTTGGACTTGCTCATGCGTTCGCCCTTGCCGTCCAGGATCGTGGCGTGGATGAACACGTCCGTGAACGGCACGTCGCCCAGATTGTACAGCCCCATCAGGACCATGCGGGCCACCCACAAAGTGATGATGTCGCGTCCGGTCACCAGACAGGAGCCGGGGTAGTAGTAGCGCAGGCAGTCGTCCGCACCGTTGCGCGCGCCCAGACCGGCTTGGCCGGGCTCGACCGCCGCGGTGGCCGGATCGGGCCAGCCCAGGGTACTGTGCGGCCACAACCCGCTCGAAAACCAGGTATCCAGCACGTCCGGGTCGCGCACGAATCCCGCGGCTTCCAGATCGCGGACCACGGCGGCCTGCGCCTCGGTCTCGCGCACGCAGACCAGCAGTCGCGCGGTTTCGCCGTCGGCCAGGCGGGGCCGTGCCGTGCCGGGTTCGAGCAGGATGCTGTCCGCGCCGCGCTGGAGCCGGACGGCCACGTCCTCGCGGCCGAGCACGGCTTCCAGCCGGTCGAGTTTCTCCTGCACGTCGCCCGCGGCGCCCGTCGCGGACCAGATCGGAATGCGGTGGCCCCACCAGAGCTGGCGGCTGATGCACCAGTCCCGCTTTTCGGCCAGCCAGTTGAGATACGTCGTGCGGTAGCGTTCGTCGGGATGGAAGGAGACGCGCCGGCCGGTCGGCGACCGCCACACCCCGCCCGCGGCGTCCATCGCGGCTTGTGCCAGCCCCGGGGCCGTGAACTCGTGCGGGGTGCCGCGGCCACAGACCACGCCGCCGTCCACGTCGCCCATGCGCACGAACCACTGTTCGGACAGATACGGCTCGACGGGCGTCTTGGAACGGTCCGAGTGGCCGATCTCGATTGCGCGGTCTTCGACGTCCGCCAACAGACCCAGCTCCTTCAAATCCCGGACGACCTTCTCGCGCGCGGCGAAACGGTCGAGCCCTTCGTACGGCCCGGCCACGTCGTTGAGGGCACCGTCCGCGGTGAGGATGTTGAAGATGCCGATTGCCGGCGTGTGTCGCGTCCACACCTCGTAGTCGTTCGGGTCGTGGCCGGGCGTGATTTTGACGCACCCACTGCCGAGTTCCGGCTTGGCCCATGCGTCGCAGATGAGCGGAATCGGCCGGTCGAGCAGCGGCAGGCGAACCATGCGGTCGCCCCGCGCCATATCGGCCAGTCGTTCCAGGCCCTCCAGGTGCGTCTCGCGACGATCTTTCAACCGCGCAAGTTCGGCTTCGAGCGAGGCTTTGTCTTTTTCCCCGGCGCGGGCCGACCGCTCCCGCGTTCTGGCGATCAACTGGTCCAGGGCGGCGCGCGGGTCGGGATGGCAGGCGACCGCGGTGTCGCCCAGCATGGTCTCGGGCCGCGTCGTGGCGACGACGACGTGGGCGGGCTCGCCCGGCCGCGGGTCGATCACCGGATAGCGCAGATGCCAGAAGTGGCCCTGTACGGTTTCGTACACGATCTCGTCGTCCGCCACCGCGGTCTGCAAATGGCAGTCCCAGTTGACCAGCCGCGTGCCGCGAAAGATCAGCCCGTCCCGAAACAGCCGGAAGAAGGTCCACTGCACGGCGCGCGCGCAGACCGCGTCCATGGTGAAGCGCTGGCGGTCCCAGTCGCACGAGCAGCCCATGGCCTGCTGCTGGCGGACGATGCGCGTCTGATACTGTTCCTTCCAATCCCAGATACGCTCCACGAGCGCCTCGCGGCCGATGTCGTGGCGCGTCTTGCCTTCCAGTTCGAACAGCCGTTTCTCCACCACGGCCTGCGTCGCAATGCCGGCGTGGTCGGTGCCGGCCATCCAGAGCGTATTGTCGCCCGCCATGCGGTGCCAGCGCGTCAGCAGATCCTGCATGACGTTGTCCATGGCGTGCCCCATGTGGAGCGCGCCCGTCACGTTGGGCAGCGGCATCATGATGACGTAGCGATGGTCGTTGTCGTCGGGCATCGCGGCAAAGGGCTTGGTCTCGGCCCACTGCCGGGCGACCGTACGTTCCAACCCGGCCGGGTCGTATTGGGGTGCCAACTCGTTCGGCATGTGCGTGCGCTCCCTGCCTTTCTCAGAATCTCTGCGACGGAGCCGAAGTGTTCTCGACGTACCGTAGTCGGGGGAACGGCGGTCGGGTTATAGCAGTCTCCCAAGAAAAAGGGGCTTCCCTCGGCGAGTAGGGAAGCCCCTGACACCTGCGAAAGGGGGGACTTGAACCCCCACGGGTGTTACCCCACAGGATCCTGAATCCTGCGCGTCTGCCAATTCCGCCACTTTCGCGCGAAGCGGCTGTCGTTCATATCCGACCGTCTTTTCGAGTGTCAATGCCGGATGGGGCGTATCGCCGCATGAAATTCACACCTTGATTCTCAGGGATCACGGAGGGGAGAGAAATAGGCACGGCAGAGGGAGCGGAGAGACAACCCGTACAGCACCCTTCCAAGGGGGAGTAGGCTCTCAGTCCCATGAAAGCTCTTTCGCCCCTACGCGCCCTTGCATTCCCGCGGATCCGGATCCTCTCCCTTCGGGAGTAAGGAATAGGAGGGGGCGAACCCTCTGCTATCGACATGGGCAGCATTTTCGCCCTTTCAACAGGCTCAAGGTTCGAACCGAGAACGAAAAGTGAATAAGGTCGTGCCCTAGAGCCAATTCGCCTGGTAGGGCGTCGGTTTGAATTGTACGCCGCAGATCGTTGCCCCTCCGACCGGATGACGTTGTTGGTAGAGAGGAAAATTTCAAACCTATATGCTGCCTCCTGTGCTGGGCCGTCGATCGTCCAGTTCAGAGCGTGTCGAAATCCGGGGCGTTGGACCCGCGGGGAGAAGGGATCGTCATGCCGCAAGAGCGGTCGTTCAAGTGGGGGGTGTTGTACAACGGCGACAAGCTGGCGCTCGAAGATATCGTGCGGTTCGCCGTGCAGGCCGAGCAGGCGGGCGCCGAGAGTATCTGGGCCGCCGAGTTGTGGCGCGATGCATTCGTGCCGCTCACGGCCATTGCCGCCGAGGTCCGCGGCGTCCGCCTGGGCACGGCGGTGGCGCATTTCGCTCGACCGCCGATGCTGACGGAGCTCGGGGCCATGTCCCTCGCCGAATATACCCGCGGCCGCTTCATCCTCGGCCTCGGGACCGCGCCCAGGGACTGGAACGAGCGCTGGCACGGTCTGGCATATCGCCGGCCCGTGACCCGCATGAAGGAGTACGTCGAGTGTATCCGCACCATGTGGCAGGGCTCGCCGGAGCACGGGGTCGATTACGCCGGGGAGTTCTACACGGTGCGCGACTACCGACGCCTGACCGAGCCGCCGTATCGCCACATCCCGATCTATCTGGCCGCGGTCCTGCCGCGCATGATTCAATTGGCCGGTTCATTGGCCGACGGGATCATTCTCAACGTACTGAACACGCCGCGCTATTTCCGCGAGATCGTGCACCCGCATCTGCGAACCGGTTTCGCGCGCCGCGCGGACGGCCCCGACGGGTTCGAGATCTGCGCGGTCAAATGTTGCGCGGTCCACGCCCGCCGCGCCGAAGCGCATCAGTTGGCCCGCCACGCGGTCGCGTTCTATGCGACCCTGCCCTATTTCGACGCGGTGCTCGACCCGGCCGGCTTCACCAGAGAGAAGCGCGCCATCCGCCACGCCATGCAGCGCAACGACGTGGAGGCCATGCTGACGAACGTGACCGCCGACATGATCGACGCGCTCGTGCTGGCCGGCACGCCGGACGACGTGCGGCGCCAACTGGCCGCGTTCGAGGGGCTGTTCGATACGCTGCTGCTGCTCAGCCCGTCGTTCGCCGCGGACCCGCAGCAGGTGCACGACAACAACGCGGCAATGATTGCGGCCTTTGCCGAATGACGCTATGCACGGGCGAGTTCCGGCGTAGTGAGGAGGCCGTCATGGAAACGCAACATCAGCACGCCGCCCTGCCCGCGGCCACGCACGACGAATTGGCACGGCAGAACTTCGTTCAAAGCCTCAAAGTGCACTTGGCGACGCGCGTCTCGCCAGGCAACAAGACCGTCTATGAGCATCGCGCCGCGCCGCGTTTCTCGCGCGAACACCGCCGGCCGCCCAAGAACCGTCACGAGGTGCGCAGCGTCATGCGGCACGAGTCCTACTATCAGACCTGGAGCGCGCTGCTGCGCACCAGCCAGGAAATGATGTGGGACTCGGTCAACGTGAGCGTGGAACGGCAGCTTCCGGCGTTGCGTGACCGAGCGGCGGCCAAACGCGACACGCTCGGCTCGTTGACCCTGAATCCCGACCTTCCGATTCCGGCCTACCACACCGCGGTGGACATCCACTGCCAGCCGGGTGGCTACCATACCGAACTGGTCCCGGACGACGTGGCCGCCGGCGCAACCTACGACCGTGCGGTGTACATCTACGCGATGGGCCGCCTGGGCGCGCTGAACGACGAGATGGGCCAGTCCGTCGTGCTGCACTTGGCTGAGCAATACCCCGACTTTCGGCCCGCGCGCATTCTCGACATGGGATGTACGGTCGGCCACAGCACGCTGCCCTACGTCGACGCTTATCCCGATGCGGAGGTCTTCGCGATCGACGTGGGCGCGCCGGTCCTGCGTTACGCCCATGCCCGGGCCGAAACGCTGGGCAAGCGGGTCCATTTCTCCCAACAGAACGCGGAACATACCGACTTCGCGGATGCGTCGTTCGATCTGATCGTCTCGCACATCCTGCTGCACGAGACGTCGAGCGCCGCCATCCGCGCCGTCATGCGAGAGTGTCACCGCCTGCTGAAACCGGGCGGCCTGATGCTCCATCAGGAAGTGCCGCAGTACGAGGGCATGCCGCCGTACGACGCGTTCATCCTGGACTGGGACACTTACAACAACAACGAGCCGTTCTGGGGCACGGTCCATTCCATGGATCTGCAGAAACGGGCAGAATCCGCCGGCTTCGCCGCGGGCAACGTCATCCAGACCATGATTCCGAGCGCGCTGGAACGGGCCGAGGCGCGCACCGAGAAATTTCAGGGCGGCGACTTCGGCGGCGGCGGGGCATGGTTCGTCTTCGGGGCGCGGAAGTAAACGGGGGACGCGGCGCCGATGATCCGCAAGGCCAAGGGCAAACGCCCCACGTTCTTCGACGACCCGCAGATCGACAAACTGATGGGCATCGTCATGGCGCTCGCCGGCGAAGTGTCGGTGCTGCGCGAGCGCCTCGACACGCTGGAACGGCTGGCCGAAGCCGAGGGGCTGTTCAGCCGCGCCGACGTGGATGCCTACCAGCCCGACGAGGCCGTCGCGGACGAACGCGAGGCGTGGCGGGCGCACTACATCGAGCGGGTGTTGCGCGTCGTGCACCAGGAGTTGGAAGGCATCGAGAAGGGCGAAACCGCGGAGTCGTACGAAGCCGCGGTCCGCGCCGTCTCTTCGTAATGTGCGGCCTCCGTACCGATCGGAAAGACCTGGGAACGCGGGCGTTTCGCCCGCTTCGGATGCGGGCCAGAGGCCCGCGTTCCCAAGAGGAAAGAATATACAGTCGGCAGGTATCGAGCGAGCTGCCCGGGTCGGCGCGTCGTCTTCCCCGCTGTGCCTGAACCAGCCGGCGCACTCTCCCTGCGGACGTTGGAGCGTGTCGGGCCGCTTCCCCTCTCAGACGTCATAGATTCGGGTGAAGCGTTGCAGGTAGAGCCCAGGTAAAGAGGGAAAGCCGGTTTTCCATGTCTCTCAAACTCGGCGTCGACGTGGGCGGAACGTTTACCGACCTGCTGCTGTTCGACGAGCGGACGAGCCGGCAGGTGCGGGTCAAGACGCCGTCCACCCCCGCTGACCCGTCGATCGGCGTGCTGGCCGGCATCGACAAGATCTGCCGCTTGGCCGAGGTCGCGCCGGGCGACATCGACGGCATCATGCACGGCACGACCGTCGCGACCAACGCGGTGCTGGAGGGCAAGGGCGCCACGGTCGGACTGATTACCACGCAGGGCTTCAAACAAATCCTGCACTTGGCGCGGTCGTGGACGCCGGGACCGCTGGCCGGCTGGATGATTATGGAGAAGCCCGACCCGCCGGCCGCCATCGAATATACCCGCGAGGCGGTCGAGCGCATCGACACGCGCGGCGAGGTCGTCGTTCCGCTGGACGAGGACGCGCTGCGCCGCGACCTGCAAGACCTGGGCAACCGAGGCATCGAGGCGCTGACGATTTCGTTCATCAATTCGTACGCCAATCAACGCCACGAGCAGCGCGCCAAGCAGATCGCCCGCGAAGTGCTGCCCGCGGTGCCGGTCACGGCCTCGTCCGAAGTGTTGCCCGAATTCCGCGAATACGAGCGCGCCCTGACCGCGGTGATGAACTCCTACGTGCGGCCCAAGGTCGCCCGCTACATGCGTAACTTCGCGGACCAACTGACGGCCCACGGCCTGCGCGCGGACGTGAACATCCTGCGCTCGGACGCGGGGCTGATGTCGCTCCCGCTGGCGCAGGAACGGCCGGTGTACGCCGTGATGTCGGGCCCCGCGGGCGGCGTGGCCGGCGCGCTCTATATCGCCAAGAAAGCCGGCTTCCCGAACGTGCTGACCCTGGACATGGGCGGCACTTCGACCGACGTGGCCCTGTGTCGGGACGGCAGCCAGTCCATTTCGCGCGAGACCACGCTGGGCTATTTCCCCATCAAGGTACCGTCGGTGGACGTGCGCAGCGTGGGCGCCGGCGGCGGGTCGATCGCTCACGTCCCGGAAATCACGGGTGCGCTGCGCGTGGGGCCGCAGAGCGCCGGAGCCGAGCCCGGGCCGGCCTGCTACGGTCGGGGGGGAAGCGAACCGACGGTCACGGACGCCAACGTCGTGCTCGGCCACTTGCCGCCGAATTTGCTGGGCGGGGAGATGCGGTTGGATACCGACGCCGCGACCGAGGCGGTCCATCGCATCGGCAGGAAACTCGGCCTGGACGTGCATCAGACCGCGCAGGGCATCCTCGACATCGTCAACGAGAACATGCACGGCGCGTTGCGGCTGGTGTCGGTGCAGCGCGGTCACGACCCGCGCAACTTCGCACTGGCCGCGTTCGGCGGGGCTGGGCCGCTGCACGCCAACGCGGTCGCCAAGCTCATCGGCGCCTTTCCGGTCATCGTGCCGCGCGCCCCCGGCATTCTGTGCGCCACGGGCGACGTGTGCTGCGACTACCGCGAGGAGTTTTCACGTACCGTCTTCCGCACCCTCGACCGGATCACAGCCACGGAAGTGATCGAGATTCTGAAAGGGCTGAGCGACGAAGCCGCCGGTTGGCTGGAACGCGAAGGCGTGCCGCGCAGCCGGCAGCAGATCTCGTACAACGCCGACATGCGCTATTTCCGGCAGGGCTACGAAATCCCGATCACCGTCACGCTCGGCGAGTTGGAGGCACACGGCACGACGGCATTGGCCGACCGGTTCCACGCCGCGCACGAACAGTTGTACCGCTTCCGCCTGGATACCGAATGCGAAATCGTGAATCTGCGCGCCATCGCGCTCGGCACGGGCTCCGCGCCCAACTGGCCCGCAGACGACCTCGACGGCCCATCCGCGGCCGCGGCGCAGGCCGACGAGCGGCGCATCTACTTCGACGGGAAATTTCTCACCACCCCGACCTACGACCGGGCGCGGCTCAAACCCGGCAACCGGCTACCCGGCCCGGCCATCGTCACCGAAATGGACTCCACGACCGTTGTCTTGCCCGACTATGCGGGTGAAATAGATACGTATGGGAACATCCTGATCCGCCCCCACACCCTCGGGACAAGCAACTGAAACCGCGCAGTACACAGCGAGGAGACAACGTCATGCGCGACGTGAAAATCGCCGAGATTCCGCAGATCGAAGTCGACCCGGTCACGCTCGACATCATCGAGAGCGCCCTCAAGAACTACCGCTACGAAATGGACGCGGTCCTGTTTCGGACCGCCATGTCGCCCGTCATCCGCGAGCAGCACGACGAGTTTCCCATGATCTGCGACCCGAACGGGCGCATGGTCGTCGGACAGTTCGGCTCCTACATCCGCGAGATGATGGAGCGTTTCGACCAGCCGCTGTACCCCGGCGACGTCATCCTGCTCAACGACCCGTATCTGTGCGGGGGCGCCATTTCGCATATCAACGATTTTCTGGTCCTCGTGCCGGTCTTCGACGGCGACGAACTCATCGGCTGGACGTCCATGTTCGGGCATCAGATGGACGTCGGCGGGCCGCTACCCGGCTCGTTTCCGACCAACGCGACCTCCATTTTCGGCGAGGGGCTGCGCATCCCGCCCGTCAAGCTGTTCGAGAAAGGCGTCCTCAACCAGGGCATTCTGGATTTGATCCTCAACAACGTCCGCATCCCGACCATGAACCGCTCCGACCTGATGGGCATCGTGGCCGGCTGCAAGACCGCGGAACAGCGCGTGCAGGAACTCTGCCAGCGGTTCGGGCGCGACACCTATCTGGCGGCCTGCCAAGCCCTGCTCGACCGTACCTACCGCGCGGTGCAGACGCTGATCCGGCGGAACATCTCGACCGAGCCGCAGTCGTTCGAGGACTACATCGACGACGACGGGCTGGGGAACGGCCCGTACAGGATGAAGCTGACCATCTGGCGCGAGGGCGACCGGGCCGTGTTCGACTGGACCGGCACCGACCCGCAGGCGCTCGGACCGGTCAACTTCTACCTCAACCCCGGCATGTTCAAGATGTTCATCGGCGTCTATCTCATCATGGTGTACGACCCCCAGATTCTGTTCAACGACGGGTTCTACGACCTGATCGACGCGCGCATCCCGGACGGCTCGCTGCTGCATCCGCAATTCCCCGCGGCGCTCGGCTGCCGCACCCACGCGCTGGCACGGCTGTTCGACGTGATGGGCGGCTGTCTCGGCCAGAAGAGCCCGGAACTGACCACCGCGGCCGGCTACGGCACGAGCCCCCACCTGTTGTACAGCGGCAACGACACGGACGGAAAATTCTTCTTCATCATGGAGATCGGCTACGGCGGGATTCCCGGCCGGCCGATCGGCGATGGGATGGACGGCCATTCGTGGTGGCCGCTGTTCACCAACATCCCGACCGAATATCTCGAAAGCTATTGCCCGCTGCGCGTGGACCGCTACGCCTCGGTGATCGACTCGGGCGGCGCCGGCCTGCACCGCGGCGGCAACGGCATCGACAAGTGGTACACGTTTCTGGAGCCGGGCGAGATCGCGATTCACGACGACCGCTGGCTGACGCCGCCGTGGGGCATTCTGGGCGGCAAACCGGGAATGCGCTCGACGAAGATCCTGGTCCGTGCGGACGGATCGCGCGAAGTGTTGCCCTCGAAATGCGACCAGGTGAAGGTCGCCCCCGGCGACCGGCTTATTTTTCAGACCGCGGGCGGCGGTGGCTGGGGCGACCCGTTGGAACGCGACGTGGACAAGGTGCGCACCGACGTCGTCCGTGAACTGGTCTCCGTGGACAAGGCGCGTGCCGACTACGGCGTGGTGCTCGATCCGGACACCGGCGAAGTCGACGTCGAGGCGACCCGCACGTTGCGGGCGGAACTGCTGCAACGCCGCGGAACGCCGTCCACCTTCGACTTCGGGCCGCCACTGGAAACCCTGCTGGCGCGCTGCAAGGAAGAGACCGGATTGGAGCCGCCGACCGCGCCGCTCTTGCCTCCGGGCTGGGAAACGAACGGCGTCAAGGACGTCGCGGCTTGAGCCCGTACCGGTTTCCGAGGAAACGCCGAACCCCCTAGGGATATGCAGCCGGGACGACCGCCGCGGCGCCGGACTTTCACCGCATGGCTATTCGCCGGAGCAATCGGGCTGTCCGGGGCTTGCGATCTGCTCGCCCCCCCGCTCCACGGACACCGCGAGATCGCCGCGGCATTACGTCCATTGTTGGACATCGGCTATGCCGAGCCCGACTACCCGACCTACCACGCCGCGTTCGTCTCGTTTCGGGACATCGTGCAGGAGAAGGCGGACGCTACGCCTCACGAGATGCGCCCGTTCGTCGAGCGTATTCTGGGCTATCTGCAGGTCGCCGACGAAGTGTTGGCTTGGCAGGATCGGCAGGCCGGAAGTGGTCGGGCCGACGGTCCGGCGACTCCCGCCCGACTCGGCGTATGGACGGAACGCTACCCGTTTCTGAACGCCGCGGTCGGCGCGCGTCTGGACGAGCCGTACGCCTTCGACGCCGCGACCGCGGTTCAGATGCTGTTCGAGAAGACCGACCAGACGCTGGTCGCCATGCAGATCAAGAACAAGCCCATATAATATATGTCAGGCTCGGGCCAACAGGAGACTCTTGGATAAAGCGCTCGATTATTGCGGGCGGGGGGGAGGGGTCGGGACGATAAGGACTCGCTTGGATTTTTCTTTATGTTCCGCTCGTGGGTTTCTGAAAACTTGATAGTCACTGAGCTTCAGCGTGGCGCCGGGGAACTTGAACTCCGGCCAACGGTCCCGCGCGTAATAGCGGAAAGGTGTGGTGGCGGTCGTACTCGGGAGAGAAAGATACTTAATGAAGTAGAACATATCCCAGAAAAACTCGCCGGTTCGGATACCCCGGATGAGGCGACGCACGATGTAAGCAGGGTTGAACAGGACGCAGCGGCGGTATGCGCGTTTCATGAAGTCCAGGATGGCCTGATGAGAAAGGGACCTATGGGTGTACAGCAGATGTTGGGTATCCATGTGGTAGTCGTCCCAGTCGAAAGATCGGATCCTGCCCTCGTCGAAATAATCTTTGAACATAGGAGTGCCGGGAAAAGGGATGGATATCATGAACTTGAGTATGTCGAGGGGGAGTTTGCGAGCATAGTCAATGGTTTCTTCTATCGTTTCTTCCGTATCGTGAGACAAACCCACCTGAAAAAAACCGTTAACGTCCATACCTGCGTCACGCGCCATCCGGGTCGCCTTCAGGCCCTGCTTGATCGTAGCGCGACCGCCTTTTCCGAACCGCTTGAGGATATCGTCGTTGCCCGATTCGAATCCGAAAGAGACCCGGTAACAACCGGCTTGACGCATAAGATCGAAGAGACGGTCATCGGCGCTTTCGACGCGAATGCCGTTGGTACAGGTCCAGGTCATATCGGCACCGGAAAGGGATATCGCCTCGCAGACCTCCGCCGCCCATTTCTGGTCAGATGTGAAGATGTCGTCGGCCAGAAAGAATTCGCGAAATCCCAGATTCTGCATCTCGATGACTTCCGCTGCACAGCGATCAGGCGATTTCTTCCGATAACTCAAGGCCATGGTGATCTTGCTGGCACAGAAATCGCACTTAAAGACACAGCCCCGAGAAAACTCGGCGAGAGTCGCGGGCACCCGGCGAAAGGTGAGCCGGGAGGCGGTGCGGAGGTAGGTATCGAGATCATAGAGGTCCCAGGCGGGCATGGGCAGTTCATCGAGATCGGCGATCGGATACCGAGCAGCGGTGCGGGCGATCCTGTCGCCGTCTCTGTAGCAGAGTCCCCGTATTTTCTCGAAGTCGATGCCGTCGCAGATCTCGGCGAATGAATAATCGGCTTCACCGTAACATATCGCGTCGAGTAATGACTCGCGGAGAGTCTCTTCCGGGAGGGCAGACGGGTGCGCGCCACCTCCAACGACGACGATATTTCGAGAAATGTCCTTGACCAGGACGCTGATGTCACGGAGTTGGTTCATGAGAGGCGTGGTCGCCGTCACCCCGACGACGTCAGGCCGAGCAGAATGGATATGGCGGGAAATTTCGCGGTGATCATATTTGCGCCAGGAAAAATCAAGGATGCTGACGCGATGACCTCGCTGCCGGGCGACGCCTGCGATGGTAGCTAGCCCGAGTGTGGGCATGATTAGACCGACTAGAGATGCCTTGCTGTGACCGTAACTGGCCTGATAGGAGGGATTGATCAGGAGAACGTTTGCCATACGGACAATATCGTCGCTTATCAGAATAAATTCAACCCTTCCTCTGTGAACACGGCTATTCGCGAAGGACTTCAAGGAGCCAGGGGCCACTACCCATTTCTGAAAGCGGCGGCCGGCTGGACGAGCCGCTGCCCTTCGATGCCGGGATCGCCGTCCAGATGCTGTTCGAGAAGACCGACCAGACGCTGGTTGCCATGCAGATCAAGAACAAGCCCATCTAGTCGTTACTACGCTCGGGACCTGAACCGGGGCGCGTAAATGCCAAAGGGGAATCCGATGGGAAAACTCGACGACAAGACCGCGCTGATTACCGGCTCCAGCAGCGGCATCGGTCGGGCCGTGGCATTGGCGTTTGCCGAAGAAGGCGCCCGGCTGGCGCTCAACTACCCGGACGACACCCAGGCCGACAACGCCGCCGCGGTGCAGAAGGAGGTCGAGGCGCTGGACCGACCGGTCGCCGCCATTCGCGCCGACGTGTCCTGCGAAGACGACGTGCAGCGCCTCGTCGAGACGACCATACGGACCTACGGCCGTATCGACGTGCTGGTCAACAACGCCGGCATCGCCAGCGCGGCGACCGTCGGCGACATGCCCGTAGCGATGTGGGACCGAATGCTGGCCGTCAACCTGCGCAGCGTGTTTCTGTGTACGCGGCTGGTGCTGCCGATCATGTACGCCCAAGACTCCGGCAAGATCATCAACACGGCATCGCAACTCGCCTACCTCGGCTCGCCCGGGCTGAGCCACTATTGCGCGGCCAAGGCCGCCATCGTCGCGTTCACGCGCTCGCTGGCGCGCGAGATCGGGACCCGCAACGTCAACGCCAACTGCGTGGCGCCCGGCGCGACGCAAACCCCCATCCTCGAAGGAGTCAGCGAACAAGCCCTCGCAGCCATCCGGGCCGTGATTCCCAAGGGCCGCTTCGCCACGGTGGACGACATCGTGCCGACCTACGTTTTCCTGGCGTCGGACGAATCCAGCCATTACGTCGGCCAGTGTCTCAGCCCGAACGGCGGCGACGTCATGCTGTGAGCGAACCGTCCCTTGTTCCGGCCTTGGCCCGCCTATAGGGTCAGCCGCCGTGCCCGAGTCTTCCGAATCAGCCTCATCGTCGCCACGGCCGCCGGGACGAGATCACGCCGTCCTCTTCACCCGCGATTTCATCCTGCTGTGTCTGGCGACGTTTTTGTTCGCCGGCAGCATGTTCCTGCTGTTCGCCGTCCTGCCGGTCTTCATCGTCGAGGAGTTGCATGGGGCCGATTCGCAGGTCGGCTTCATCATGGGCGCTTTCGCCGTGTCTGCCT
The DNA here is from genome assembly GCA_965200125.1 of uncultured Binatia bacterium (SeqCode). GTDB lineage: Bacteria > Desulfobacterota > Binatia > Bin18 > Bin18 > Bin18. The sequence goes on from OZ241332.1 coordinate 1,902,584, forward strand.
TGCTGGCCCGCCCCCTGACCGGTCATCTCGTCGATTCGTGGAGCCGCAAGACGGTGCTCAGCTTCGGCGCGCTGATCTATTGCGTGGCCCCGGCCCTGTACACGCAGGCCGAAACCGTGCCGGTCATGCTCGGCCTGCGCTTCTTTCACGGGCTGGGCATCGCCGCGTACACCACCGCGGCCGGAGTGATCGTGGCCGACTTGGCGCCGGCCAGCCGCCGCGGCGAGGGCATGGGCTATTACGGCATGGCGCTCAATCTGGCGATGACCATCGGCCCGGCTCTCGGTGTCGTGCTGATCCGGTGGATCAGTTACGATTATCTGTTTTGGCTGTGCGCGGTACTGGGGGGCGGCAGCCTCGTGCTTTCCCGACTGGTGCATGAACCGGTCCGCGAGGGCGGAGCCCGGCCGCCCGGCGCCGGTCCGCGGCGTTGGATCAGCCGCAGTGCGCTGTTTCCCGCGGCCATTGCCGTCTGCATGACGGTCACCTTCGGCACGGTCGTGTCGTTTCTGCCGCTGTTCGCCAAAGCCCACGATCTGGGCAATCCCGGCGTGTTCTTCACGGTCTATTCGCTGGTCGTCGTCGTTTCCCGACCCCTGGCTGGCCGCCTGTCCGACCGCTTCGGGCGGGCCGCGGTCATCATCCCCGGCATGGCGAGTTTGGCCGCGGCGATGGTCACGCTGGCCTACATCACGTCCACCTCGGGCATGTTGGTCGCCGCGGTCCTGAAAGGGATCGGATTCGGCGTGGTGCAGCCCGCGATCATGGCGCTGGCCGTCGACCGGTCTGCCCCGCACGAACGCGGGCTCGCCCTCGCCACGCTGATGGGCGCCTTCGACGTGGGCGTCGGCCTGAGCAGCATCGTGCTCGGCATCGTGCTCGACCATACGAACTTCACGGTAATGTTCCTGTGCGCGGGTGGCGTGGCGCTGTGCGGTGGGCTCGGTACGGTCTGGGAGAGTCGGACGAAATCCCCGGCGTAACCGCCCGAACTTGCATCTTTGCCGAGACTCGCAACCAGCCTAGTCCACTCATCACCGACTACGAACCACTCGCCACTCCCGACGAACTTGCGGCCCTACCGGGGCTTGGCTAGGGTTACCCGCACCGCCTGTGAGACGCGAAGGATACTTCCAAACATGCACTTCCCAGCTTTCGGTGTCCGCCTGTGGGCCGTGGTCCCGGCGTTCACGCTCGGCTTGGTTCTCGGCACTGTCACCGCGGACGCCCATGCGCAGACTCGCCCGCTGCCTTCGCGCGACGACGTCCAGCAGTGGCTTACTGCGAATCTCGATACCCTTCCGCGATTCAAGGAAGGCGACGTGCTGAAGCAGGCCGACCTCGACAAACTCCGGCCCTTCCTGCCGCCGCGGTACGTGGACGAATTCGATTTTCCCGAAGTCGAGTTTCACGTCTCGCCGACGGGCCGGTACACCCCGCACGAGGCGTACATGGCGGCGACCGAGCAGTATTCGGTGCAGACCCGCTTGGCCGACGACGGCGCCCTGGAAAACTACGTCGCCGGCCGGCCGTTCGCCCGCGCCCTCGTCAATCCGGACGACCCGACCGCGGGGCTCAAGGCTGCCTGGAACTTCAACTACCGCTGGCAGCACTACGGCATGAACGTCGAACGTTACCTCGGTGCGTTGATCGCCAAGGGCGGACGCGCATCCAAACTGTCCGGCTTTCCCGAAGACCTGATTCAGGGTGGCGGGCGCGTCATCCGCCACCTCGTCGCCCTCTACCAGCGCGTGTACCACAACCACCTGTCTCACCTGTCGTCCAGCGGCCACATCTTTCCGCTGGACGACGCCGGCCGCTTCGAGTTCAAGGACTACGTGGAATTCACCGAGCCCTACGACGTGCGCGGCTCACGGTTTCTGGTGTACCGCTACGACGACCCGCGCAAGCAGGACGACGCCTGGGGGTTCATCCCCGCGTTGCGTAAGGTGCGCCGCCTGTCGCTGCACGAACGGGACGACTCCATCGGCGGCACCGAAATGACGCTGGACGACTTCACCGGGTTTTCCGGGCGGATTCTCGACCACACGTGGCGCTTCCTGGGCTGGAAACCGATTCTACACGTCATGAACTCCCGCCACCCGTACGCGCGTTTCTACGGTCCCGACGGCTGGCTGCCCAACGACCGGTGGGAATTGCGTCTGTGCGCGGTGGTCGAGCAGACGCCGGTCCTGTCGCGCAACTATTCGAGCAAGATCTACTTCTGGGACGCCGAAACGTACGAGACGGCTATGGTCCTCGTCTTCGACCGGGACGGCAACCTGTGGAAGGTGAACGACCTGTTACACGGCTGGTCGGAGGACCCGAGTCAGGCCGAGGCGGACCGCGGCAAGCACCTGCCGCGCAACATCGGCTTCACCATCGTCGACGTCAAACAGGAGCAGGCGACCGTCTTCTCGGCGTACACCATCGAGTACCCCGAGGTCGGCGTCGAGCACGTCGAAGAACGCTACGACGTCAACAAACTGAGCGAGGGCCGGCGCTGACGCGCATCACTCCGGGGGAAGCGCGTCACGGGGTTCGGGCGGCACGTCTGGGGCGCGGTTCAGCCTTCCGACAATTGCCTCTAATGCTTAGGTCCCGTCCCGAAGTGTTCGTCCGGAACAGTGCTCCTGGGAAAATATCTGATGATCCTAGAGAGAGCCCCGGCTTCCATGCCATACTCTCCTGGTCGAAGGGGGTCGCAACTGGCGCAGGGTCCTCTTGTACGCCATTCCCTAAAAGGGGTTCACAACGACCATGTCGTGGTACGCTTGCCCTGCATTCAGATCTTCCGAAAGAATCCGAGAGCAGCCCGCCCGTTCCGCAGCGGCAACAATCAAGGCATCCCAATACGCGATCCCGTATCGCTCGTAGATAGCGATAGCCCGCCGAACCATGTCCGTATCGATTTCGACCACCTGTAAGATACAGAGCGGGTCGATCACCGTCTCCGCTTCTCCGATAGAGAGGGGATTCGGAATACGCCGAGTCACGACGTTGAAAAATTCTCCGAGGACTTGCACGGACAGAACGGCTGATTCGGTTTCAATCCCTCGCTGTACTATTTCTTGCGCCCGTGCGTGCTTGGCGAGGTCGTGGCGGTCATAGACGTAAACCAACACGTTAGTATCGATGAATTCCTTACCGGACATGGAGGTCTTCCCGCGTCCAGACACGAGGGCCCATGTTCCGGCTGATCTGCTGGAAGGACTTTTTCAGCTTTGCAATGTGTTCCGTACGTTTTGCGGCGTCGACGTTTGCAACCAGGATCAAATAGTCTCGTACCATCGCCGTCAGCGTGGTGTTTTTTTCTGCTGCGATTTTACGGGCCCTCTTTACGGTCTTCTCGTCGATACTCAGAGTGATGTTCATTTTGCTCCTCCTGTCCAAGAGCGTGGAAGGATGACACATCGCTGCCTACTTGATGGTGGCAGGTGCCTCGATCCGTTCCATGAGACTGTCGTTCCATTCGCCCTCCGCGGTCAGGATGGCTTTGGCGTCGTAGAGGAACGCTTCGATCAGCTTGTGTGACAGATACACGTAGGTGCCGGGCTGGCGGATGGTGTGGATCGAAGCCGCGGCGGAACCCGCGGCGATCACCCAGGATTCCAGGTCCAGCGCCGGCGGGTTGTTGAAGCTGCCGCGTTCCCACACGTAGTCGCCGTGGCCGCCGATCAGGTGAGGATAGGACGGGCGGTTGGCTTGGGAATGGACGATCAGCACGTTCTCGCCGACCGTGGCGGTAAGTTTGCCTTCGCCCTGTAAGGCACCGGTAGCGCCGTTGAACACGATGTGGGTGGGGATGAGCGTGCGCATCGCAGCGAGGTCGTCGCCAGCCGAGGCGAGCGGGGTGTCGTAGCGGATGAACCGGCCCTGCTCGTCGCGCGGCAGATAGAAGTCCTGCTCGCCGATGTAGTAGGCGCGATCGTATCGGAGGGGGTTGCCCGCGGGATCTTTCAGGCCCTCCCGCGGCAGCACCATGATGGCACCGTTCATGCCGTGGGTGACGTGCCACGGCACCATCGTGCCGCCCGGTGCACAGTGGTAGATGAACACGCCCGGCTTGATTGTCCGGAAGCGCAGCACGGCTTCCTGCCCGGGCGCTACCCGCGTCAGTTCGCCGCCGCCGAGTGCGCCGACCGAAGCGTGGAAGTCGATGTTGTGCAGCATGGAGTTGCTGGCCGGGTTGACCAGCGTGAACTCTACGTAGTCGCCTTCATGCACCACGATGATGGGACCGGGGACGGAGCCGTTGAACGTGAACGCCCACACGAAGGCGCCGGGTGCCACCTCGATTTCCTTTTCTTCCACGACCATGCGCACGGCAACCACACGGGGTGGGCCGGTGCGGACCTGTTCGTGAGCGGGGAGGCCCGGGGGTGTGACGAGTTCCTGTGTGACCCGTTCCAGACTGCCGACGTCCACCGCTTCCCACGTTTTCGGGCCGCTCCGATAGGGCGCCGAGGCAGTGGCACCCGGCTCGATATTCGCACCAGTGTCGGAAGCAGCGACGCTGACCAGGGCGGCGCTAAAGAGTGTGGTAACAAGCGCCTTCACGCACGAACCGTTCCATTCTCGATGCGGCATGGCTTCTTTCCTTAGGGTCTGCAGGACGAAAATCAATGCTCGACTTTGGTTCGTTCGGCCCGACCTAATGTTGTAGTAGTAATACATTAGGGAAGCGTGGCCGATTTCGCCAGAGAATCGAGGTATGAATAAAAGACGGCGCAGAGTGGCGATTCCTCCGTCGCTCATGGTTTCAGCAACCCGATCACGTGTTCCTCGTGCATGCGCCGCTCGATTTGCGAGTGTCGTGTATCGCCCCAGCGCGCGGGCATCATGCGTTTATCGCGGTCCAGGCGGCGAACACCTGTGCCTGCATGCACTAGACCCACCTCTTCGCCAATGGCCGCCAGCCCCTTGTGGGCTTCCACGTCAAAACCACGCAAGGTGGACGATCCCACCACGATCACTGCCGTTCCGCCGCGCTTGAGGACGCGCCGCATTTCCGTGATTACGGCTTGCATTTCGCCGAAGTAGCGACGTAACGCCTTGGCTTTTTTCCCGTCCAACCCGTTCAACTCGGCGATGGTGTCTCCGCATTGGCGCGGCAGATCGTCGAATTTCTGCGCTGAGGCGGCATCATGGCCCAAATAGCCGGATCGTATCCGCGAGAGTTCGGAGACCGGCCAGCCCAGCCACACCAGGGAAAACTTGTGAGCACGCATGTAGTCGATGGCATTGTTGGCGTACGGCGGCGACGTGACGATCAGATCGGCGATCGCTGGCGGTAGTTCCGTTCGGTCAGCACGTGTCGGGCGTATCTCCACCTGCTGAGACACCGACCGAACGAAGGACGACATCGCGGTCTCCAGTCGCTTCCGAAACTCGGCGAGGGCGGACTTCGGCTGTTTGTCCAGGACTCGATGCGGGCGCGTGTGCGCCAAGTCGCGGGCGAGGGAAACTCCGCCGGACTTGGCGATGATCGTGGAGGACAGCATCATCTCGAAGAACGGGCGCATTTGTGCTTCGGCGCATTGCTCGGTGGCGGCCAAGAGCCCAGTCAGTTCCAGTTGTTGTTGCGGCAGGAACCAATAATCCACGAAGGCCCGTGTCTTGGCGTCGAAGCGTTCGTCCAATCTGCGTTGCAGGTCGGCTCGGTCTTCAAGGAGCAGACGGTTCGCCCGTGCCACGATGGCCCGTCCGGCACGCAGCGTAGCGACCGGATCGAGTGGCGTACTCTTGGCCTGGACGATCAATCGGGCAAGCGGATCGATGTCACAGCCGATGGCGCGCCTGTCCAAGCGGGTTGCCTCCATCAGCGTGGTGCCGGAACCGAACATCGGATCCAGGACCACGTCGCCGGGGACCGACAGCCGTTCGATGAAGAACGCGGGCAGTTGCGGCGGGAACTTCGCCGGGAACGGATGCCATCCGTGGGTGGAGTGCCGGCTGTCGGCCCCGTGAAACTCCAAGTCCGCTCGCAGGGCGTCTTGGAGCGTGGCGAGGTGCACATGAGCGTCTGTCATAGGGCGGGCGCTACGACTCTTTTCAAGAGGAAGTTGAAAGACACTGCCACTTTATCTGTCGCCTTGGCAGATTCACTCGACCGCCCAACGAAGAACTGCGACCAGCGTCTCGTTTTTCAGTTCCCCGCTAGGACGCTTGACAAAACAAAAGCGATCATCGGTTATACAATCAAGCTGTCCGATGGATCGTCTGGTAATCGCACCAAACACGACAATCCTCCTCCAAGATCGAGATTCGATGTCGGCTTCGAGCCAATTGACACAGTACAGCCTAATCGACTCGCTGGAGCACTTATCGCGTCCTTTGGCCCCGCGACCGGGGTAGCATTGAACGATGTTGGTGATGCTGAAAGATTTTCTTGATGATCCGATTCGTTTCAGAGAGTTCCTAATCCTTTTGGAAGATCAACAATGCTTGGTCGGAATGGTGTTCTATCGACAGTGGTAATTGTTCCGCTTTGCGCTCATCCCGAATTCATCGGCGCATGGAACAGTCGGGGAGGCATGAACGGCGGCCGCTACGGCAAGCCGTACAGTTCGGCCACGTTGTCGTGCAGGATCCAATCCTTCTCCTCTTGGGTGAGGTGGGCGGTGTGTTTGGCGAGCAACTCCTGCGACCAGGGCCACGTCGAGTCGCTGTGCGGAAAGTCGTTGGCCCACATCAGGCGCCGCGGGTTGCACAGATCCTTCATGCGGAACGCGACCCAATCGTCCTGGAACGTAGTGTAGATGTGCTCGCTGAAGTATTCGCTCGGCTTCTTCGACAGTGTCTGGCCGGGCTTGAGCCAGTAGCGGTGCCGGTCGTAGGCGTGGTCCATGCGGTACATGTAGTGCGGCACCCAGCCGGCGTCGGCTTCGACGCATACGATCTTCAGCGCGGGGTTGCGCTCGAACACACCGCCGAAGATGAAGGTGCCCATGATGTCCTGGTTGCCGCGGATGATGGACAGGAAGCCGTTGATCTTCGGCCCGCGCGGAGCCGCGCCGACCACGTCGCTGCGGCTGGTCAGGATGTGGAAGCTGAGCGGCATCTGCATGTCCAGCGTGGCCTGCCAGAACGGGTCGTAGATTGGGTCGTCATAGTCCGCCACCTGCGGGTTGCCCGGCATCATCACGCCGCGCAGGCCCAGGTCCTTCATCTTGCGCACGTCTTCTATGCCCTCGTCCACCGAGCGCATGGCCGTCTGCCCGGTGCCGATCAGACGGTCCGGGTGGGCCGCGCAATACTCCGCGATCCACTCGTTGTAGGCGTCGAAACAGGCTTTCTTGTAGTCGTAATCGCGGTGATTGCACAGCAACATGCCGACCGTCGGGTAGATGACCTCGGCCGCCACGCCGTCGCGGTCCTGGTCGGCCAGGCGCGCATCCGGGTCCCAGCCGCCGCGGTGCAGGTCCTCGAACTTGACGCCGAACGCGGTGAGTTCCTCGGCCTTCTTGCCGGCCGCGGCGACCAGTCCCATCGGGACCGGATGTTTCAGGCCGTCGATGACGAACAGGTCGCCCTTCTTCTCGTCCCGCACCAGCCGCGGGGCCGTGTCCTTGTACTTTTTGTCGATGCGGTCGATGTAGGTGCCGGGCGGCTCGGTGATGTGGGAGTCGGAAGAGATGATGGGTTTGGACATGCGGGAGTCTCCTGCGGCGGGTCACGGGGCGCCCGCGTGGACGCCCCGGCCGTGCCGCCTATTTGGCCGAGAAGAGCGTCGCTTCGCTCGGGGCGGCCTTGTGGGGGTTGAAGTACGGAATGACGTGTCGGCCGATGCGGTCGATGGACCGCATGATGTGTTGGTGCGGAATGCGGCCGGCCTGCTTGAAGAAGATCACCTGATCAAGCCCGGCCTGGGCGAACGTCTCCAGCTTGGCGGTGACCTCGCCCGGCGTGCCGACCGTGACCATCGGGTGCGCCTTGATCTGCGCGTCGGTCAGGTCGTTGGCGTCGGCTTCCAGGTCGAACAGGCTGCGCAGGTATTCGTAGGAATACAGATTGTTCTTGACCATCAGGGGCTCGAACAGCTTCGCCACGTTGTGCAGGAACCAGCGCGCGCCGGCGATGCCCGCGGCTTCCTCGTCTTTGCTCTCCGCCACGTGGCAGATCGCCACGCCGGCGAACCGCTCGTTGATGACCTTGGACACCACGTCGGTGCGGTCTTTGCACTTCTCGCGGTAGGTCTCCATCGTCTTCTGGACCTGTTCCCAGTTCAGGTTGAAGCTCAACACGCCCAATCCGCGGTCCGCGGCCATTTCATAACTGTCGGGCGCCACGCAGGCCATCCACATCGGCGGATGCGGCTCCTGAATCGGCTTGGGCACGACGCGCCGCGGCGGCACTTCGATGGTCTTGCCTGTATATTCCAGAATGTCCTCGGTCCACGCCTTAACGATCACGTCAAGCGCCTCGCGGACTTCTTCGCGGGTGCGGTCGTAGTCCACGCCGAAGCCGTCGAGTTCCTGCGCCGTGGTGGAACGCCCGGTGCCCAGGTCCATGCGCCCGTTGCTCAGGATGTCGAGTACCGCGGCCTGCTCCGCGACCTTGATGGGATGATTGAAACGATGCGGCAGCAGGCGCACGCCGTGCGCGATGCGGATGTTCTTCGTGCGCTGCGACACCGCGCCGTAGAACACCTCCGGCGCCGGGCTGTGCGAATACTCTTCCAGAAAGTGGTGCTCCACCTCCCAGACGTAGTCGAACCCCACTTGGTCGGCGCGTTCGATCTGCGCCAGCGCCTCGTGATAGACGTTGTACTCGCTCAGTTTGTTCCAGGGCCGCGGGGTCTCCATTTCGTACAGCAGTCCGAATTGCATGACGTCCTCCTTTTAATTCGGTTCCGTCGCGGGTTGTGTCTCGGTTCGAAGAATACTCTCTGCCCGGTCCCTGAGCCTGCGGTCCCCGAGTTTGTCGAAGGGAAGGAAAAAAAGGGGGGAAACAGGAAAGCCCCTCTCTTCCCTTCAGCAGGCTCGGGGACAAGCGGGAGAGAAGCTGGGGCGAGGTTCGAGCCGCAGCATTGTCCGTCCGGCCCTCGGCGACGCCTACGCCAGCCCGTACACCTGCGCCACGTTCTCGCCCAGCACCTTGCGGCGGCTCTCCTCCGACAGCGGCGCGACCATCGTCGTCAGGTCGCGGATGTAGTCGCAGGTGTGGTCGTCGTGCGGAAAGTCGCTCGCCCAGAAGAATTTGTCCGCGCCGATGTGCTCGATCAGATACGACACGGCCCGCTCGTCCGGGTCCGCCGAAATCCAGCATTGGCGGTGGAAATAATAACTCGGCAGTTCCTTGAGCGGCACGCTGCGGCCCAGCGGCGTCTTGTAGGCGCCGTCCATGCGGTCCAGCAGATGTCCGATCCAGCCGGCGCCCGATTCCAGCACGACGACCTTGACCGTAGGAAAGCGGTCGAACAGCCCGTACTGGAAGAGCCCAAGAAACGCCTGTTGCGGCCCCTGTCCGCCGAGCATGTCCACCCACCACTCGCCCCATTTGTACATCTCGCGGAAGCGCTGATAGACGCGCCGGTTGGGCGGCTCGGCCACGGGATGGATGCCGACCGGCACGCCCAGATCCTGGGCCGCGGCCCAGAACGGATCGTGGTCTTTGTGGGCGTGCGCCTTGTCGGTCAGCGTGTAGGGCGACACGAACGCGCCCTTCGCCCCGGCTGCGACCGCACGCTCCAATTCCTGCGCCGCGGCCGCGCCCGACGTCAGGCAGATGTGCGCGATGGGAATCAGCCGGCCGCCCGAGTCCGAACAGAAATCGACGATCCAGCGGTTGTAGGCGCGGGTGTATGCCTGGGCCAAGTCGTGGTCGGTCACCTCGGTCTCCCACTCCAGACAGATGGTGGGATAGATGAGCGCCTTGGCGAGATTCTCCCGGTCGAGCAGTTCCAGCCGCTCCTTGGGGTCGTTGCCGCCGAACGGAATGCTGTCGGGATAGCGATGCTGCCTAATGGCATCGCGCTCCTCGAACGTGCTGCCCATGCTGCGCCCGCGGGCCAGAATGTCGGCGTCGAAGTAGCGGGAGCGTTGGCCGTTGAGTTCCAGGTGGTCCAACCCGTCCGGCCCGGGCCGGATGCGGATCGCGCGGTCCCGGAATTCGGGATCGATGTAGCGTTCCCACAGGTCCGCGGGCTCGTTGATGTGGCCGTCGGCGTCGATGGCCCCGTCGTAGGCGAGGCGCGATGTCTGGAACATGGGGGTCCCTCCCGGCTGAACGCCGCGTGCGGACGGAGAACTCGGTGCGGGCGCGAAATGCGGGCGTATTGTTACAAGCCGCCCGTCGGGGTGTCAATCAGAACGGCCGGCGGCGAAGAAGGCGATCACCTGTTCCACCAAACGGTCGGCGCGGGCGTCCAGTTCGGTGTCCGTCAGGTTGGCGATGGGGTGTTCGGTGACGAGGAAGCGGTAGTCTTCAACGCCCCAACTGTCCGCCATGGCGCGGCCGGTCGCCACGAACGGCGCGGTCACGATGGCCGCGGTCGGAATGCCGATCCGTTCCAGCTTGAGCCCGTCGAGCACACTGCTCGAACTGCACGACCCTCAATCGCCGATTCCGGCAAGCGCGATATCGACCTCGGTGCGGAGCAGCGCCAGCGTCTCGTCGCTGACCGCGTGCCCCGACGACGCCTTGCGGTCCAGGTGCGCCACGCGCGTGCCGTACCGCCGTCCCAGCCGCTCGGCCAGCTTGCACAGCAACTCCTTCGAGTTGATCTTGGTATTTTCCACCAGCCCCACGCGCAGCCCATCCAGAGTCACGGGCCGCGGCGCATACGTGAATGCATTCGTTTCCAGCGATATGGTCGGATCGAAAACGGTGCGCGGCATGAGCATCCCTCCTTCGTCTCAGATGTCGAAGCGGACCCGCTCCGTCACCGACCGGGTCCATTTGTTCCCCCACCCCGGCAGGCACGCCGACCAGCTTCCGCCCTCGGCACCCGCACAGACGATCAGCACGTCGTCGGGGTCGTTCATCACATATCGCCACATCCGTTCGTCCTCCGGGGTGCAATTGCCCGGCAGCCGACCAGCGCGCTTGAAGTCCGCGACGTGCCGCCGGGCGTGGTGGACGACGAACTCCTGCACCTGCCTGCGCGTCCAACCGCTGCGTTTCACGATCGCGGCGTGCTCCCCGGCCAATACCAGCAGCGCCTGATTGAACCCGTACACGTTCGGCGCGGCCAGATTGCACAGCGCGTCCGCGAATTCCAGCAGCAGCGGTTCCGGCTCGCTCGCCAACTGGTTGTACACGCCCATCAGCGTGTTCGAGGCGTAGAGCGTCACCGTACTGTCCTGCGGACGGAACCCGCGTTCGACGTGCAGCGGCTGCCACGGATGCCCCGCCTCGTTCTCCGCAAAGCAGAACGTGTACTTTCCGGGCGAGCCCAGCGTGGCTTTGTCCAGGAGTCCGGGCCGCGTGTTCAGGACGTTGAGCATGACCAGCCGCAGCGCGCGGCCGATCGTGGCGTTGGCGCGGAAGCCGGGACCGAAAGCGTTGTGCGTCGCGTTGATGCCGAGCCGCGGACCGACCGGGCCGTTCACGATCAGGGTCAGCGCCGAGCCGCCGGTGCTCGTGGCCGGGTTGTGGTAGTGGAACTCCGGCCGGCACAGACACCGCACCGCGGCGAGTAGCACCGGAAAATACTCCGGCAGGCAGCCGGCCATGACGGCATTGATGGCGACCTTCTCCGCGGGCAACGTGGCGTTCCGCTCGGCAATCGTACCGATGACGTCGTCCCCGGCTACCGACCCCGCGGCCAGCATGGCGGCGACCGACGCCTCGGTCGGCGGCACCAGCGGTAGCCCGTCGCTCCAGCCTTGCCGGTAGTAGAACTCGATCCAGGCCGCGGCTTCGCCCGGATCGGTCGGCGGCGGAGTCGGTGTCTCGCCCATTTTCGGCAGCTGCCCGTCTTGCGTGTACGTTGGCGACAGAGATTTTCTCTGGTCGGCATAAGGGCCGCGCTACTCCAGAGGGGCGATCTTTCCTGGAACCTCCAGATCTTTTGCCCGATTCCAGGCTCCCTGCGATTCCGTTTGATGGAGGGCCGCCCACTCGATGACGAGAGCATGCGCCCGAATCGGCAGCCGGCCCTGAAGTATTTCGAGGCTTTCGATTTCGAAAACAGCCTCGTCGCCGCTGTATGTCGCGTGGAAGTGCGGTGGCTGATGGTCGTCGAAATACATCCGTATCGTGATTCCGTAGAACCTGGAGAGTTCAGGCATGTGCTTCCAGGGTGCGGAGCTTCGGCATCACTTCCTCGACGGATTTCCCCGTCAGCCTCATGTAGAGCGCATCTGGGCACAGTTCGATGTCTTCACCCCAGGCGATCGCGCCGTTTTCGGTGAGACCGACAGTCTTGAAGAACGCCCGGTTTCGCCACGTGACAAAGACGCCCCGCCCGACGAGGGAAGACAGGTTTATGAGCCCGGCGGCACCGTCCGAATATCGGATCCATATCCGGTAGCCGTCGCGCGGTTCCACTTCGGTCGGTCGGGGCATCTTTCCTCCACCAGGAGGGGGACGAGCTGCCTACTCGTCCTCGGCTAGGCGGCGGCCCTGGAAGCGGCGCACGAGGCTGCGCGCGATCTGGCCGGAGTGCTGCATGGCGGCGAGCCCCTCGGCAACGACCTCGGCCATTTCGTCCGCGGAGACCGCCGTGGGCGCGTCCCGGTCGGCTTCGGTCGGGCCGATGACGAGGCGGGCGGGGATGCGGCGTTTGGCGGGGCGGAATCGATCGGCCACGGCCTGGAGGTCCGCCAGCGAGTCGACGTCCGCGGTGATGGTCACCCGGCAGGGGTCGTCCTCGTCCTCGATTCGGACGCGGACGATCTGCAAATCCACACGATCCGCCATGTCGGCCGCCTGTTACGCGGATTCGGCCTCGGTCGGCTTTTCGTACACGCGGATCGGGATGATGCGCCGGCAGGTCGAGCAGGGGACGTTCTTGATGACGGGGAAAGAGGAGTAGGCGCGGGCGATCCGTTTGATCTGCGTGCGGAGTTCTTTTTCGCAGCACGCTTGGCGGGCGTCGGACATGGCCCGTGGACTAGCCAACGGCCCTGGCGAAGTCAAGCACGCGACGCGGTGTAGGCGGCTGGGTTCGGAGTTTCCGGACTAACGGTGCGCTCGGAGTATCCTCTCCCCCGGGTCGAGTCCGGGACAGGCTCCAACCCTCCCCCCGAAGGGAGAAGTTCTGTTCCCTCTCCCTCTGGGAGAGGGCTACGGTGAGGGCAAGCTGCCAACGGACCCGCTGTGCAGACCGAAGTACCCAAGTTCGGGAAGACATGCAGCCCCTCCCTCCCCCTTCGACCTTTCGACAGGCTCAAGGTCCTGCAAGCTCAGGGTCCGGGGAGAGGGAAAGAACGGACAGACACTAGACTACGGCTGCTTCTTGATGGTGGCGCCGGAGTTCTTGCGCATGACGTCGGAGACGCGCTTGGCCTCGCCGTGGTCGCCTAACGAGAGGGCCTGCCGGAATTGAGCGGATAGCATTCGCATGAGCCCGGCTTCCTGCGGGTCGAGTTCGTCGGCGAGGCGGGCCAGCGTGTCCATTGCGGCGCCGATTTTCGTCGTGGCCGCGGGCACGTTGCCGTCGGCGCGCGCGGCCACGGCTTCCTGCAACAACTTCTGGACGGCCTCGATGCCCGGCTTGGATCGCGGACCCAGCGCAACCGCCAGTTCCGGCAGGCGAGTCAGTAGCGCGTGCAGCGACTCTGGATAGGAATGCTCGTGTGCCATATAGTGCCGACCGTCTGCAATTCTCTGGGCGAAGTCAAGCGACTCCCGGCTCACCGCGAAACGACTCGCACCAGCCCCGACACGCTTATGAGTACCCGAGGTAGGATGCAACATTCCGCGCCCTCCCCCCGAACCCCGAGTTTGCGGGACCTTGAGCCTGTCGAAAGGTCGACGGGAGAGAGACCCCCGCAACACGGGGCCTGCTCGCCCTACGAAGCGCGCCGGCGGACGTTTCTCGAACGGATGGGCGACGGCGTGGCGATCTTCCCCGCGGCGCCCACCGCGGTCCGCTCCCGAGACGTGGAATATCGCTACCGCCAGGACAACGATTTCTACTATCTGACGGGGTTTCCCGAACCCGAGGCGGTGTGCCTGCTGTCGCCCAACCACGATAAGGAACGCTTCGTGCTGTTCGTGCGACCGCGCGACAAGGATAAGGAAACCTGGACGGGCAAACGGTTCGGGGTGGAGGGGGCGCGCGAGCGGTTCGGCGCGGACGCCGCCTACCCCATCGACCGGCTCGACGAGGTGTTGCCCGAGCATCTGCTTCCCGCGGAGACGGTGTATTACGGGCTGGGCCGCAACGAGCCGTTCAACGCCAAAATCCTGGGGCTGGTCAATCAGGGCCGCGGCCAGCGCCAGCGCAGCGGGCAGGGGCCGGTGTCGCTGATCGATCCGGGCGAGATTCTGCACGAGATGCGGTTGCTCAAGACGCCGGACGAACTGGCCCTGATGCGCCGGGCGGTCATGGCGTCGGCCGCGGCCCACCACGCCGCGCTGCTGGAGACGCGGCCGGGCATGTACGAGTACGAAATCGAGGCGCTGCTGGAATACCACTTCCGCCGCCACGGCGCCGAGGGGCCTGCCTATCCCTCCATCGTGGCGTCGGGCGCCAACGCGACCATCCTGCACTACGTCGCCAACGACCAGCCCGTGCGCGACGGCGACCTGCTGCTGATCGACGCGGGTGCCGAATACGGCTGCTACTGTGCGGACGTGACGCGCACGTTTCCGGTGGGCCGCGAGTTTTCGCCGGCACAGCGCGACGTTTACGCCCTGGTGCTGAGCGCGCAAAAGGCGGCCATCGAGATGATTCGGCCCGGCGTGCGCTTCGACGACGTGCACGACCGGGCGATCGGCATCCTGGTCGAGGGCTTGCGCGACCTGGGCCTGTTGTCGGGCAGCACCGCGCACATTCTGGAAAAGGGCGACTACCGCCGCTTCTACATGCACCGCACGAGCCATTGGCTCGGCATGGACGTGCACGACGTCGGCAAATACCGGGCCGAGGGCAAGTCGCGCGTGCTCGAACCGGGTATGGTCCTGACGGTGGAACCCGGCGTGTACGTCGGCCCGACGGAATCCGACGCGGACGTCCCGCCCGCGTACCGCGGTATCGGCGTGCGCATCGAGGACGACGTGTTGGTGACCGACGCCGGTCACGAGGTGCTCACCGCCGCGGTTCCCAAGGAAGTGGATGACATTCACGCGGCGCGGGGCGGTGGGTAGCGCAGCACATCATGGACCCTGAGCTTGTCGAAGGGTCGAGGGTAGAGTGCGAAGGCCGAGATGACATCGGGGTTCGTTTCGACAGGCTCAACGAACTTAGGGAGGGAAGGCCCCTGAGCTCACAGCACCGAAGGCTCAGGGATTACAGGGGGAGGGGGCGCATCGGTAGGAGCCCCAGCCCCGCACGAAGATACTACTCGGGCGACGCCAGCTTCCGCGCGTGCGTCGACAGATAGCGCAGAAGATCGGCTTTTTCGCTCGCCGACAACGGCGGGCGCCTCAAACGCGCAAACTCGACGTCCATGCGGTCGAGCATGAAACGCCACATCTCCGGTGTAAGCAGGCCGGGGTGATACAGCCGGTGACATCCCGAACAGCGCACGCGATAGAGGCGGGCGCCCGCGGAATCGGGATCGGGCAGAGCGGCTTCGCAGCCTGCGAGTCCTGCCAACGCTACGAGGCCAAACAGCAGACCGCCCAGCGTCATGCGGTTTCGGCGGGCACGCCGGCGAACGGTTCGCGGCACACCGCCAACTGGCCGGGCACGTCCTCGATGCCGACTTCGATGGTCTCGATAGTGTTGTCGCCGGCCTCGGTCAGGCGGGCACGCAGGCGGGCGATCAGGTATTGCGCGATTTCCTCCGACGACGAATGCACGATCGGCAGCAGGCGCACGTCAGCCCGCGGAAAACGGAACCGCGCGCCGTCCTCACAGTCCACTTCGACGCTTTCGCCATCCGTCCGAATCGTCAGGCAGTCGCTCCGTTCGGGCAACAGCGTGGCGAAGTGCAGCTTGTCGCACTCTTCTTCCGCGATCCGTTTCAGGACTAGAAAATCGACGACGTAGCCGTCCGCGCCGACCGGTCCGCTCATCGTGACTGCGGCCCGGTAGGTATGCCCGTGCAGCGGCTCGCGAAAGCCGCGAAAGGCGATGAAGTGGGCCGCGGTGAAACGCAGTTGTTCCTTTCCGATGGATACGCTGAAAATGCTCATGGCCCTTTCCTAACCGGTTCGACCGGCGTCGAGAAATCCCTCCAGCCCGCTGCGGCGCAGCGCGGTCCGACCGCCCCCGAAGGCGCGGGCGTATGCCGTCTCGCTCAGACCGGTCGTTTCCAGAAAACAGGCCGCCTCACCATCCGCCTCGGTCCGCATCCGTTTGGCTAACAAACGCGCCAAGTCCGTCTGCGGCTCGACGTCGGACAGCAGGTCGCGCACGTCGATGCCGTGCACGCCGGCCAGCAGACACGACACGACATAGGCGAGTTGGCCGACATTGGGCTTGCGCCGCCACGCTTCGGCCGTAGTGAACAGGCCATCGATGCCGGTTCGTTCGCGGACGGACGTCACGTCTGGTGATCCTGTTCCGTGCCGACCAGGAGCCAGGAACAGCAAGGCGTAATCGTGCAGGCCGGAGTCGTGCGTGCGCAACCGGACGGGATGCGGAATGTAGTGCGGCGAAGTGTAGCTGGTCAGCGCGTGTAGCCGTTCTCGGTAGGCGGGGACCTCATGCCCGCACTCCGCGGCGAGTCGCCACAGCCACTCGGCCACGCCCAGGCCGTCGGCTTCTGCCCGCTCTGCCAGAGTCTCCAAAGCCGCGGGCCGGTAGCCCTCACGCTGTACGAGGCGCAGGCCGTCGTCCGCGGAGACCCGCAAGCCCAGCGCTTCGACCCGTCCGTCCGGCTGGTCCGCGGGCTGGACCATGTCGGCCTCCAACGAGGAATGCGCAAGCTCCAGATCGGAGGCGAGCCGGTCGCCGTATTTGGACAGCTTGGCGAACCCGCGCCTGCAACCCCGTAGCGCCACGACCCCGGCGCTGCGTACCTGAAGCCGGCCGGAACGTGCGAGTCCCCGACCGCTCATCAGCGAGCCGTGTCCGATCAAGGTCACGTCCATATCCGGCTGAGTTCGTTCTCCGAGATGGTAGAAGGGCCGAAGGACATCCGGCCTAGTTGGTTACTCCCGCTGGCCATTCCCGAGACAAAAGGAACCTCCATACAAGACGCTCCCGAAGTCGTTTCTTTCTCGTCACCCCTACTTTTCCTCGGGGAATTACATACAAGATGATCCTCCGCCCGTTTCGACAAGCTCAACGGGCTGGTCCCTGAGCCTATCGAAGGGTCTTCAACCAAGGGATACGGGAAGCAAGTCAGGGAAAGTTCCGGGATCATCTTGTATGCAATTCCCTCTCCTCGTCACCACTGCTTTTCCTGGTCATACCCCCGTTCAGGCCGGGGGCAGGCTCTGCGAAAGCCGGTATCCATGCCCAGGATTCCCGCTTCCGCGGGAATGACGGCCGGCTAGGATCGTCAAGTTTGCAATTCCCTTCCGATACGAAACCGGACGAACCCCGGAACCGTCAGGCCGGTTCGTCTTTCCGGTCGGCCCGTTCTTTGGACGGAAACTCGTGCACGACGATGTCACTGGAAGTTTTGCCGTTTGGAGTCGGAGCATCCGCAGCGGTACGGGCCGCGGCCAAATCGTGGCCGGGCAGCAGGCTCAGGGACGGCACCAGGTCCTTCATCTTCTTGAGGCGCCAGATGGACTCCCACCACGCCGTGCGGTCGAATGCGAGCCCGGGCATCCAGGCGAAGCGCGCTTGCGCTTCGGTCCACGCCAGGTTGCCGCACAGGAGCACCGGTCGCTGCGGAAGCCGGATCAATACCGCCAGCCCGCCCGCGCTGGCGCCGTGCGCGTCGATGAGCACGATGCTGCCGTCCTTGAACAGGTCGTGGCTCCGCGGAAACGTGGCGAGCCGCGAGTCGGGCGCGAAATCGACGAGCCGCCACTTTTCGACCTGGTCGAACTCGCCTGGCAGATACCGGCCACGGCCCGGGTCGAACTGCTGCCCGCTGCGCGCCACGGCATGTTCTTGGCGCGCAACGATCACCTCGGCCTGCGTAAACGTCTCGACCTCGCCGGCTTGGTCCAGACCCAGGTCGGGCATGACGACGAAGCGGACGTCATCGACCGCGAACCCCGCGGCGTCGAGTTGCGCGGCCACGTCCTGGTCCGGCTGCAACTCCGCCCGGACGAGGGCGGCGCGGACCGGCCCCAGATAGCCCGCGGCGTCGCCCGCGACGTTGCGGTTCAAGCCGGTGCCGATCAGCACCAAGCCGTGCCGCGGGTGTTCGACGCCGAAACTCAAGACCGTGAGCGACCGGCGCCGCGCCACACTGCCGCCGCGATACACGAGCCGGTCGGGCAGGTCGAGTGAGCCGGTATGGAAGACGTGCAGCCGGAGCCCAGGCTGTCCCGTGTAGTCTTCCGGCCAGTCGTGCAACACCGGCTCGACGTACGGCAGCCGGCGCCGCTCCTCGCATGCACCGCCGGTCAGCGCCAGCAAGCCGACGAACACGTACGGCAACCACGGCCGCGAACGTGGCAACACAGCGGCAAGGCGGGTCATGTCGTGAGGGACTTCTTTCGTATTAGCCTTCGCTTTTCCTACCACCTCGCGCCGCGAGGCGCACGCCGTTAGTCATTTCGATAAGGCACCTTATTTTTCTCCCCCTCTCCCCAGCCCTCCCCCACAAGGGGGGAGGGGACAGGAATGACTTACGAGAGCGTCCGATTCCGCCCCCTCTCCCCTTGTGGGAGAGGGTTGGGGAGGGGAGGTATGGAAAAAAGCTGAACCCCCAGAATCCCGTACCACCGCCGCGGGCGCGTGTAGTCAATCCCGCGCAACGGGATTATACAGTCGCAAACCGACCGGCCCGGCGAAGCCGCACAAAGGGGACAACTGCATGGATTTCGAACTGCCCGAAGAATACCGCATGTTGCAGGAAACGGTACGCCGCTTCGTGCGTCAGGAACTGCTGCCGATCGAGGCGACGGTGCTGGAGCGCGATACGCAGGGCATGACGGGCGAGGAACTCGTGCCGCCCGAAGTGGAGGAGCGGCTGCTGGCGGTCGCCCGCGAAGCCGGGCTGTGGGGACTCGACGTGCCGGAGGAGTTCGGTGGGCTGAATCTGGGGGCGCTGCCCAAATGCCTGGCGACCGAAGAACTGTACAAGACAATCACGCCGTTCACGTTTCCGCCCGACGCGCCCAACCTGCACATGCTGATGGAGACGTGCACGCCCGCACAGCGCGAAAAATATCTGCTGCCCTACGCGCAGGGACAGGCGCGGTCGGCCATTGCGATCTCTGAGCCGGGGGCCGGTTCCGACCCGGCCGGGATGCAGACGATCGCGGTCAGGCGGGGCGACCAGTGGATCATCAACGGGCGCAAGATCTGGATCTCGCGGGCGCACGTCGCGGACTTCATCATCGTCATGGCTGTGACGGACAAGGACAAGGGCGCCCGCGGCGGCATTACCGCGTTCCTGGTGGACAAGGACACGCCCGGCTTGGTGCTGCAACGGCAGATTCCGGTCATCGGCGGCCATGCGCCATGGGAACTGGTGTTCGAGGACATGGCGGTGCCGGATTCCCACGTGTTGGGCACGGTCGGGCAGGGGTTTGCGCCCATGCAGTTGCGGCTGACCGTCCGGCGCCTGGAAATGGGCAGCTGGTGCGTCGGCTTGGCGCAGCGTTGCCTGGACATGATGGTCGCGTACGCCAAACAGCGGGTGACGTTCGGCCAGAAGTTGGCGGACCGCCAAGCCATTCAGTGGTTCATCGCCGACTCGGCGACCGACATCCACGCCTCGCGGCTGATGGTCCAGCACGGCGCCTGGAAGTTCGACCGGGGCGACGACGTGCGTCAGGAAGCCTCCATGCTCAAGGTGTTCGCCACCGAAATGGCGACGCGCGTGGCGGACCGCGCCATGCAGATGCACGGGGGGATGGGCATGTCCAAGGAGATGCCGCTCGAATTCATCTACCGCCGCCTGCGTCCGATGCGGATCTTCGAGGGGCCGACCGAGGTGCACCGCTGGGTGATCGCCCGCAAGCTGTTGCGGGATTAGGGAGCGCCTCGGTTTGACGTTCCGGGTCTGATGCTCCGGTGCTGCCCGGGGGACCCTCACCCTAACCCTCTCCCAGGGGAGAGAGGGGAGAAGAAGGAAGGGAATGAGAGAACACATCTCTTTCCCTCTCCATCGACAGTCTCAGGGACCACGAGCTTACGGATGAGATAGAGAGAAATCTCGCTCTTTTGTCCCCTCTCCCTCTGGGAGAGGGCTAGGGTGGGGGTCCTCGAACGACGGGCACCGAATCAGAAGGGGAATCTCAGGCCGGGCCGCGACCCGAGAGCAGGTCACGGCGTGGTGCCGCCTGGTCCGTCTGCTTGCGCCCCGGTTCCGTGCATTTTATCAATGGGAGCAGGGAGGGCGTTTATGCCGAAAGCAGCTATACGAAAATCGAACGCGAGAAGACTGTCGCAGCCGTTCGGGCTGGCCGCGGTCGGATTCCTCTGCCTCGCCGCAACCGGGTGTTTTCTGCGGCCCGCCAAACCCGTCGCGATCGAGGAACGTATCGCGCCCATCTATCCCGAGTCGCGGCCTGTGGATTGCCAGATGGCGATGCTGACCTCTCCGCCGCCCCAGCCGTACGACGTGTTCGCCCACATCGTCTCGTACGGCAACGAGATCGACGGCCTGGAAAGCATGAACGCGCTCATCCGCGACAAAGCCTGCGAGGTGGGTGCCGACGCGGTCGTCCTGCTGCCGCCCCAACAGGTGGACCACATGAACATGGAAGACTCCTACCCCGACTGGGTCCAGCAACAGAAGCAGGGCCAGTTCGGACGCTATGCACAGTCCGCGGACCGGCGCTTCTCCCTCGCGCGACGCGGCTTTGCGGTGCTTTTCAAACCGGAGCAACGCGCGCAATAACCGTCAGGGCGCCGGAAGCGGCTCGGCATCCAGATCGACTTCCTCGATACCGGCGGGCGTGTCCACCGTAAAAAGCGCGTCCGGCAATGCCGGGCCCGGCGTCAGCTCTCGGTATTCCACGCGGACGTGTCGGCCTGCATTCGGGTCCGACAGGCGAATCGTAAACGGGAACATCCGTCCGGCGACCGGCCGATAGTCGTCCAGTTCGCCGCGGGCGCGCACGTCCCCCGCCGCATCGGCGACTTCCCAGCCGCGTAACCATCCGGTCTGCGCGTCGAACCACAGCGTGGCGCGGCCGCGGGCGAAATGGGGCAGATCGACCCGGTATCTGCCGTATGGTTCGGCTCGAACACGAGCCCCGTCCGTCCCGACCGCAAACGGTGGCAGCCCCAGCAACAGGCGGACGACTTGGCCAGGCGAAAGGTGGAGGCGCGTGAAGCGGGCGACAGTGGCCGGGTTGGCCGCGCCGCGATAGACGACGCCCTCGCGCGGAAGATAGGCGGCCAGTGACCGGCCGTCGCAGACGTGCAGCGCGGCCACGCCCAGCAGCGAAAACGATTCCAGCCGAAACCGGTCGGGCAGGGCGACGGCGATGGCCTGCGTGGCCGAGACGCGCTGTTCGGCGTCGTGGTAGGTCACTTTCGCCAGCCCGCGCAGGCCGGCCGGCTGTTCCAGCCTTGCGTTGAGGAGGGCCAGCAATTCGTGAACGGCCGGCGGGGGAGGTGGGATCGGTCGGCGGGGGGCGCAGCCGATCCAGCCTACCAGGCAGATACAGGCGAATGCAGCCGCCACGGGCCGCAGGAGGGGGGACGTTGGACGTACACTGGGATTCAGGACCAACCCCCCACCCCCCCTTGTCAGGGGGGCTTTTGTTTGCGGCGGTGCGACCACCGAGAGCACGTTGGGATTCGCTCTCTCCCCCGGGTCACGTCCGGGCAGGCTCCAACCCTCTCCCATGAGGGAAGAGGGGACAGGGATGAGGAAACTGGATTTTCTCTTGGGAGAAAGGGTCTGCGCCGGGCGCAAGGGGTCCGCGGAGATTACGGAAGCGGGGGGGCGTCCGCCTGTTGGGCGGCTGCGGGTTCGAGCGCGTCCACCTTGGCCCGCAGACGGTCCACTTGGGCCGCTTCCGAGGCGTTCTTCATGGCTTCCCGGTAAACGCGCGTAGCGTCCGATAGGCGGCCGAGTTTCGCGTACGTGTCGCCGAGGTGTTCAATGAGCGTCGGGTCGGCGTCCACCAGTTCTACGGCGCGTTCGAGATGCCGGAGCGCCTCGCCGTATTCGCCGCGCTGGTAATACACCCAGCCCAGGCTGTCCACGTAGAAGCCGTCGTCCGGTTCGATGGCCAGCGCGCGACGGATGAGTTGTTCGGCCTCGTCCAGCCGCACGCCCTGTTCGGCCCAGGTATAGCCGAGGTAGTTGAGCGCAGCGGCGTTCTCCGGGTTGAGTTGGATGGCCTTCTGCATGTGCTGGATGCAGCGGTCCTTCTGTTTCAGTTCGTCGTACACCGCGCCCAGCGTGAAGTGGTAGCGGTCGTTGTCCGGGGCGAGGCCGATGATCCGCTCCAGGATTTCGACCGCCTTGGCGCGGTCGTCGTTCTCGCGCTGCAACGAGGCCAGAAAGCCCAGCAGGTCCAGGTCGTCGGGCGCGATTTCGAGGGCCGTTTCCACCTCCGCAATCGCTTCGGCGAGTTGCTCCCGGCGCTGGTAGAGCGCGGCCAGATACACGCGCGCGTCGGCAAAATACTCGGACGTGCGCGGGATACGCTGCAATTCCCGCGCGGCCTGCTCGTCCTGTTGTACCTCGCTGAGGAGGACCCCTAGATAATAACGCGCACGCTCGTAGTCGGGTTTGGCCTCCAGCACCAGCGTCAATTCGGTGATCGCCTGTTCCAGGTCGCCTTTCTCGCGGTAGATCAGGCTGATCTTCAGCCGCGTCTCGTGCGGGTCGGCCTCGATCTTCTCCAACGCGCGGTACTGGTCCAGGGCGTCGTCGAGTTGTTTCTGCCCGAGATAGAAGCGGCCCAGCCGCTCGCGCACCTCTTCGCTGTGCGGGTTGAGGGTGAGCGCCTTCTGATACGTGGCCGCGGCCTCGGCACTTCTCTGTTGCGCCTCGTACACCAAGCCGAGATCCAGCAGCACGAGTTCCGAGTCGGGATTGAGGGTGAGGGCTTTTTCGTAATACGGCGCGGCCTCGGCGAACGACCGGGCCGCGGCGTGGGTTTTGCCGAGATAGTAATAGCCGAGCACCGAGTCCGCCTGGCGGGCGACGAGGGATTCGAGCACCTCGACGGCCTGCTCGAAGCGGCCCTGTTTGGCGTACAGCATCCCCAGATACAGATAGGCTTCCTGATTCGGAACCCCATCGGCCACGAGGCCGGCATAGATGCGTGCGGCCTCCTCTTCCTCGCCGGTGGAAGAGAGCAGCCCGGCCAGCAGGAGCCGGGCGTCCAGGTGGTCGGGCTCGCGTTCTACGACGGCACGGCTGTGTTCCAGGGCCTCGGCCACTTCGCCTTGCCGAACCGCGAGCGAGGCGAGACGCAGGCGGAGAAACGTGCTGTCCGGGTCGTGGCGGACCGCGTCGCGGAGTTCGCGCAGAGCCGCGGCATAGTCCCCCGCGGTGAGTGCGACGCGGCTTTTCAGGAAGTGGCCGAGCGCCTTGGCCTCTTTCTGTTCCTCGGTCAGGGGCGTCTCGACCGGCTGAGCGACGGGTGAAGCGGGCGGCTGCGGAGGGCGAACGACGGGCGGGCGCGTCGGGCCGCACGACACGAGCAGACCGGCCGTCGCGCTCGACAGGCAGGCATGGAATGCCCGCCTTTTCCACCCCGGCGCGTGCATGGCGCGGAGGGTAGCACGTCCAAATTGAGGGTCAATCCGCCGCGCTTTTCCCACTGCCTCAGTTTGAAATTCGTCCGGTTAGGCTGTGTTTTCTATCTTCTCTCCCTCCTGGTCCCTGAGCTTGTCGAAGGGGGAAAGGATATAAGGTGCACCCGACCAAGACTTCCAACCGACTGTGAGCTTTCTTGATTCAACAAGGTCCTGTAGGTCGGTTTAGCGCAGCGTAATCCGACATCCTGCGACGCCACCAACCGCCCATAACCCCGACAACCACGTGCCTGACCACTGCGATCGAAACCTACCTCGCCGACCTACGCCGGGTCCGGGCGTCCGGCGGCGCCACGGGCGAACGGTCGAGCTACGGCCCGCTGGCGAGTCTGCTGAACGCCGTCGGCGCTACCCTCAAACCGAAAGTGTTCTGCGTCGGCGAACTGGCCGATCAGGGCGCCGGGCATCCCGACTTCGGGCTGTACGTCGCCAAGCAACTACAGAAAGGCCAGCCGCGCGAAGGCCAGACCCCGGAACGCGGTGTGGTCGAAGTCAAAGCCGCAGACGATGACGCTTTCGTAACCGCGACGAGTGCGCAAGTCAGCCGGTATTGGCTGGTGCTGGTGACGAACACGCGCGACTTCGTGCTCGTCGGGGAGGACGGGAGCGGCCAGCCTGCCAAGCTGGAAACGTTCCGGCTGGCGGACAACACGGAGGCGTTCGCTCGCGGGCTGGAAACACCCCGATCCTTCGCCCGGAAGATGGGCGCCGGCTTGGGGAAATATCTGGGCCGCGCCGGGGCGCATCGCGCGGCCCTGACCGAACCGAAAGATCTGGCGTAGTTGCTCGCGTCGTATGCGCGCGACGCGCTGCATCGGGTCGAAGCTGCGGGAGCCGCCTCGTCGTTGCACGCGGTACGGACGGCGTTGGAAGAGGCGCTCGGCATCCGGTTCGAGGGAGAACGCGGGGCGCGGTTCTTCCGCTCGACGCTGGTACAGACGCTGTTCTACGGGGTCTTCTCCGCCTGGGAACGCGGGCGTCCCGCCCGCCTCCTTCCACTGGCGCGAAGCGGTCTGGCACCTCCGTGCGCCGGTGCTGCAAGCCTTGTTTCAACAAATCTCCGCCCCGAGCCGGCTGCACCCGCTCGGCCTCGTCGAAGTCCTGGACTGGACGGCCGCGGTGCTCGCCCGTGTGGACCACGCCGCCTTCTTCGCCCGCTTCAACGAAGGCGACGCCGTCCCGTACTTCTACGAACCGTTCCTGGAAGCCTTCGAGCCCGCCCTGCGCAAGCAACTCGGCGTCTGGTACACGCCCGCCGAAGTCGTCCGCTACATGGTCGCCCGCGTGGACAAGGCGTTGAAAGCCGACCTCGGCATTGCGGACGGCTTAGCCGCAGACAACGTGTACGTCTTGGACCCGTGCTGCGGCACCGGGGCGTATCTGGCCGAAGTGCTGCGTCGGATTGCGGCGAACCTGCAAGGCAAGGGCTTGGGCGCGTTGGCCGGGGCCGCCGTCAAGAAAGCGGCGACCGCGCGGGTGTTCAGGTTCGAGATCATGCCGGCGCCGTTCGTGGTGGCGCATCTGCAAGTCGGCTTGACTCTGCAAGCGCTCGACGCCCCGCTCACGGATGACCCAATCCCATCTTCTTCCTCCTTCGCCCCCTCTCCCTCTGGGAGAGGGTCCCCCGCCGACCGGCCCGGCATCTTCCCTCACCAATGCGCTGACCGGCTGGGAACCGCGCACCACCAAACCCTTGCCCTTCCCCGAATTGGAGGACGAACGCGACCGGGCGGAACGGGTGAAACAGGCCACGCCGATTCTCGTGATCCTGGGCAATCCGCCCTACAACGGCTTCGCGGGGCTGGCCGTGGACGAGGAGCGCGAACTGTCCGCAGCCTACCGGACGACGCAGCGGGTACGGAAGCCGGAGGGGCAGGGGTTGAATGATCTGTACGTGCGGTTCTTCCGCATGGCGGAACGACGAATTGCGGAGAAGACGGGGCAGGGGGTGGTGTGTTTCCTCTCGAACTACTCGTGGTTGGACGGGTTGTCGTTCACGGGCATGCGGGAGCGGTACTTGGAGGCAGTCGACGCGATCCGCATCGACTGTCTGAACGGGGATAAATACAAGACGGGCAAGGTGGCGCCGGACGGGACGTCCGATCCGAGTATCTTCTCGACCCCGAGTGACCCGGTGGGGATTCAGGTGGGAACCGCGATTACGACGCTGGTGCGGAAGGACAACCATGCACCAGCGGAGGATATCGGCTTCCGGCATCTGCGGGGGCAAGCGAAGCGAGAGGCATTACTTGAAACCGCCGAGACGGAACCGGCGGCGCTGTACCAAAATATCAAGCCTGCTTTACCGCTAGGGCCGCCGTTTGTTCGAACGGTGGTCAGCGAAGGGTGATCTGACTGGCCGGCGTTGCCGGAGTTGTTTCTCCGATCCTTTCCCGGTGTCACTACGAATCGGGATTCCTTTCTCGTTGACGTCGACCTTGACCGGCTCAAGGAACGAATCGCGGACTACCGTAACCCGGGTTTGAGCCATGAGGAGGTCGTCCGCCGGTATCCGGTCGCCATGAAGACCAAGACCTCGGTCCCGATGAGTGCTCGCGCCGTGCGGGAAGCCCGACTGACGCACGAGGGTCCCCGACAGCAGCTTCGTCCGGTACGTCCATCGCCCGTTCGATGTCCGTTGGCTGTACTACGAGGCGGAGTCCGGTTTGCTCGCTCGCCCGAGCCCTGACTACAAACCGCACGCCTCGACGGCAATTTGTGGATTGAGGCGCGGAGACGAGAGGCGCAGGAAGAATTCTCGCGAGGAACACCGGTGCGTCATCTTGCGGGTGATTTTGGCAATGGGCGACCACATTTCTTTCCCGTGTGGCTTCGTGGCAACGCCGGCATCGGAAACAGCAGTGAAGGTGGAAGACGCTATCCTAATCTCTCAGCCGCCGCGCAACGGTATCTCTCACGTCTCAACCTGGATGTGGAGGACCTGTTCCACCATGTTCTCCCGTGCGGCACGATCCGACTTACCGCGTTGCCAACGCCGGGGCGCTGCCCATGGAATGGCCGCGCATTCCGTTGCCCGGCTGGCCCGATGGTGACGCTGCAGACGCAGCGAAGACCCTCATCCAATCGGTAGCCCGCGGGTGTGAACTCGCCCGACTGCTCGACCCCGACATCCCTGTCCCCGGTGTCACTCGAGGCAACATCCGCCCGGAAATCGCCACCATCGCCGTGCTTGCCACGACCGACGGGCGCAACATGACTGGCGCCGACTTCGCCCTGACCGCGGGCTGGGGCCATTACGGAAGCGGCGACGCTGTCATGCCCGGCCAAGGCCGGATAGAAGAACGCCCAGTCATCCCAGACGAACGCGCGACTTTCGGAGGGGCGGCGCATGCGTCGCCCCTACACAACCCCACCACCTTCGACATCTATCTGAACGGGCATGCCTCCTGGCGCAACGTGCCGGCGGCAGTGTGGCGGTACAAACTCGGCGGCTACCAAGTCCTGAAGAAGCGGCTGTCGTACCGCGAACGCAACATCCTCGCCCGCCCCCTTATGCTGGCGGAAGTGCAACACTTCACCGACACCGCCCGCCGCATCGCTGCGCTTCTGACGCTAACCGAAACTTCCTAATCCGCTTCCCTTTCTTACATCCCCTCTCCCCTTGTGGGAGAGGGGAAGGTAGAAAACACCTCATCAATCCGCATTCCCTTCCGAACATGGCATCTTCCCACGCCCGAAACCTCCGCGCCAATTCTACCAACGCCGAACGCATCCTGTGGCAGCATCTCCACGCCTATCGCTTGCGCGGCCACAAGTTCCGTCGGAAGCCCCCATTGGGCGGTACATCGTCGATTTCGTTTGCTTTGCAGCGCGCCTCGTTATCGAATTCGGACAGTGGACGATATGCTGAACGAACCAAATACGAGAGAAAACGGGCCGCTTGACTTCGGGCGCAAGGATTCCGGGTGTTGCGGTTCTGGAACACCGAGGTGTTGCATGATTTGGAGGCGGTGAAGGAGGTCATCGCGCAGGCGTGCGCTGGGGAACCCCCTCTCCCTAGCTCCTCCACGAGGGGGGAGGGGATGAGGGCAGGGATTCTCTCTGATGGGCCGATTTCTCCGTAGCCTAAATTGAGTCAACGGCCATGTCCTGCACTGTGGGGCCGCTGGATGCGAACAGCGGAATTTCGTCCGTTACGGCGCGGTCTGTGGCGTCGGCGGAAGTCGTGTATAGTGCGCGCCTGCCATGTCCCGTGAACTCTCCGATCTGTTGCGTCTGTTCTCGCTGCGCCGGACGCTGCAGGCGCTCAAGGTAAACGCGCCGCCGCAGGCGTGGCTGCTCAGCCCGCTGCCGATTCCTCCGCCCGAGCATTTGGGGGTGCTGTGCGGCTCGTTCAACCCGCCGACGCTGGCGCACCTGGAACTGGCTGACACTGCGGCTGCGGCGGGTCTCGACTACGTGGTGTACGCTGTCGCCAAGGTCACGGTCGATAAGGAGACCGTGACCGGTCTGGCGCTGGAAGACCGGTTGCTGTTGCTCCAGGCGTGCATCGCAGGCCAAGCCGGTCGTGGCGTGGCGCTGATCAACCGCGGGTTGTACGTGGAGCAGGCGCGTGCGTTTCGGACACTCTTCGGCAGCGGAACCAAGCTGACGTTCGTCATCGGTATGGACAAGCTGTTCCAGGTGTTGGACCCGCACTATTACGTGGACCGGGACGAGGCGTTGGACGAGCTGTTTTCGCTGGCCTCGCTCATGGTCGCCAATCGCGGCGGGCAGGGCCGACAGACGTTTGCCGAGTTACTCGACCGGCCCGCCAATCGGGCCTACCGGCCGTATATTCGTTTTCTGCCCCTGTCCGAGTCGGTCGGGCATGTGTCGTCCAGCAATGTGCGCGGAGCCGCAGGATGTACGTCGAGCGCGGACGTTCCCGAGCCGGTCGCGCGCTTTCTGGCCGACGCACAGCCCTACGTCTCCGCCGCGGGGAGCGATGCGCAATCCGGCCAAACGGAAGCGGTCAACGCGTATGCGGTGCGGCGGGTGCTGTTAGAGCGGCTGGCCGAGGTCCGGGAGTGGGCCGAGACGGAAGTGGATTTCGCCGCATTGATCCGCCGGGCCACGGCGGCGGATGCGGTCGGCCGGGCGTTGCGTACCGCGAAAAGCGGCGCCGACCTGCGCGCGCTCATCGTCTCGCAGACGTAAGGGGTCTCCGATGCGTCGTCAGCCGGTTACCGATTTTCTGAAACGCCACTATCGGCACTTCAACGCCGCGACCGTGGTCGAGGCGGCCGACGCCTATCGCCGGCATCTCGACAATGGCGGAAAGGTGCTGGTGGCGCTGGCCGGCGCGATGAGCACCGCGGAATTGGGCATCAGCTTGGCCGAGATGATTCGGGCCGACCGGGTCCACGCCATTTCCACGACGGGCGCGAATCTGGAAGAGGACCTCTTCAACCTCGTCGCGCACGACCACTACGAGCGGATGCCCGACTACCGCGACCTGACTCCGACCGACGAGGCGGCCCTGCTCGACCGGCATCTGAACCGGGTGACGGACACCTGCATCCCGGAGTTCGAGGCCATGCGTCGCGTCGAGGGCGTGTTGCAGGAACTCTGGATCCGCAACGACCGGACGGGCGCCCGCGCATTTCCGCACGAGACCCTGTACGAAGTTCTGCGCAGCGGCATGTTGGCCGACTCCTACCAGATCGATCCGCGTGACTCGTGGGTGGTCGCCGCGATGGAAAAAGACCTGCCGATCGTCGCCCCGGGCTGGGAAGATTCCACCTGCGGCAACGTGTACGCCAGCTATTGCATGACGGGCCTCATCAAGAACGTGCACACCGTCCGCCACGGAATCGAATACATGACGTATCTGGCCGACTGGTACGCGGCGGTCGCGCCCGAACACCCGGTCGGATTCTTCCAGATCGGCGGCGGGATCGCGGGCGACTTCGCCATTTGCGCGGTGCCCATGCTCATTCAGGACATGAAACGTACGGACGTCCCATTGTGGGGCTATTTCTGTCAAATCAGCGATTCGACGACCAGCTACGGCTCGTACTCCGGCGCGGTGCCGAACGAAAAGATCACCTGGGGCAAGCTGGCCGTGAAGACCCCGCGCTATCTGATCGAGTCGGACGCTTCCATCGTGGCGCCGCTGATCTTCGCTCAGGTACTCGGATGGTAGGGGATCAGGCGGCCCATCTGGACCGGGAAAAGAACGTGGCCGTGGCCGCGGCCCACGCCGCGGGCGCGATCATCCGCGACGTGTATCGGAGCGACTTCCGGGTGAAGTACAAACGCAGCGACCGCAGTCCGGTCACGCGGGCCGACCGCGAGGCCGACCGCGAGATTCGGCGCAGGGTGCGCGCGGCGTTCCCCGCGGACGGCTGGTTGTCTGAGGAGACCGTGGACTCGGCCGCTCGCCTCGGCGCGCGACGGGTGTGGGTCGTCGATCCGATGGACGGCACCAAGGAGTTCATCGATAGGATTCCTGAATTCTGCGTGTCCATTGCGCTGATCGAGGCGGGCCGGCCGGTCGTGGGCGTGGTGTACAACCCGACGCTCGATCATCTCTTCTGGGCGGTGCGGGGCGCGGGTGCGTGGCGCCGTGACGAGAATGGAAATGACCGTCGGCTGCGAATGCGCGACACGCCGCGGCTCGCCGATGCGACCGTGCTGTCGAGCCGCTCGGAAACCAAGCGGGGCGAATGGACCGAGTTCCGCGGGCTATTCCGTGCGCGTCCTCTGGGCAGCATCGCCGGTAAGCTGGCGTGCCTGGCCGCGGGCGAGGCCGACGCGTCGTTCACGCTGACGCCCAAGAACGAGTGGGACATCTGCGCCGGCGCGTTGCTGGTCGAGGAGGCCGGCGGGCGCGTCACCACGCTGGCCGGCGCGCCGGTACGCTTCAATCAGGCGATGACCTTGTTGCAAGGACTGGTCGCCAGCAACGGGACGCTCCACGCTCAACTATTGGACCTGATTACACCCCACTTGACTGACCGCCACCACGCCGAGGGGCGGGCCTAGCCGGTCGCTGGCGGTTTGAAATGGGAATTACCTACAAGATGACCCCATATCTTTTCCTGGCGCACACAGCGTACCCCTCTGGTCAAAAACCCTTCGGCAAGCTCAGAGACCAGCCATTTAGCTCGGTCCCTGAGCCTGTCGAAGGGTGTCGAAAGGGGCACGGGATCACCTTGTATAGAACTCTCGTATGAAAACTCCTTCTTGAATTCGCGTGGTTCGTGAGCCCGGCCCCTGAGCATCCCTTAGTGTCGAACCCTGTCGAAACATCGAAGAGGGGGTTTATGTCGAAGGATGGGGATCGGGGGGGTGTCGTCTTGAAAGGGGCTGTAGAGGCGAAAAATCTTTCACCCCTCCGGAGAAAAGGGAGGCGGGAGGCTACCAGCCGAGGTGGCCGTAGAGGGCGACTTGGTGCTCAGCGTCGCCGCCCTGTGTGGTGCGTTCGCCTTCGACGCTCAGGTCCACCCAGGCGCCCAGTGCGATGCGTCCGCCCAACAGCACGCCGTGCCTGTGCGGCCCCATCAGCGATACGCCCCCGTAGGTCGTCAGCAACCCCGCCCCCTCGTGCGCCACCAGCCCGTAGCCGAGGTCGAACTCCACCTGTGCCGGGGATAAGCCCGGCTGCGTGTCCATCTTCGCCGTTGGTGCGTAGTACGTCGGCACTGCCCCACATTTGTTCCACTTGACTCGCTTCCGCGCCCCAGACCGGCACCAGCGCCAGCCACAACCCCCGCTCGTCGGCGCCGGGGTCCAACGTCAGCGTCAGACTGGCGCCCCCCTCGTCAAATGCCGATTTCTGGTGCGCCAGCAGGTAGCGCCCGCGGGCTTCGATACCCAAGCCCAGCTTAGTATGCGCGTACTCGAAGCCGCCGCCCATCTCCGCGCCCACGCCCGTCTCCGCCTTCCCGCCATCCCACCGGCCCCCGACCTCGAACACCGGCGTCAAGTGAGAATCTTCCGACATGGCCCATGCCGTGCGACCTTCTACCATAAGCCGGAGCCGCTGTGCGGCGCCCGCCGTCTCGGGCAACCGGTCGTCAGAGCCTGCTTCCACCTCCGTCAGAAAGGCGTCGGCTTTCAGTGCCACGTCGATCTGGCGCCATGTCAGCACCTCCTACCGCGCCCCCACCGCTCCCAGCAGCATCTCCAGGTCCGTCTTCATCTTGCCCGTTTCGTCGCGGAGTTGCAGGTCGCCCCAGCCCGAACCGAACAACCCCCACACGCCCAACCCCGGACGCGGACTCCAGTGCGCATACGGCAAGATGCTCGTCAGGATGATGTCCATGTCGCCCTTGGTCACATCCGTCATTTCGTAGTCCACGTCGCCCTGGCTGTGCGCCACGGCCATGCCCACCACCACGGTTGATTGCAAGCGGTAGTTCACGTCGAGGTAGCCCGTGAACACCCCGCCGTCCATCGAGAAGTCGGCCTTGGGTTTGCCGTTGAACCCGCTCGCCGGCCCGCGGCCCCATAACGTCCACGCCGCGGCGTCCTCATGCGCTGCCTGCTCGCCCGCCGACACTGCTACTGCCGGGGCGGCCTCGGCCTTGCTTGCGGCCGGCGGTGGTTCCTCGGGGGACGTCGGCTGGCTTAGGGGCATCTCGAACTCGCTCTGCGACAAGACCTCCGCCCCCGATACCCGCCGGAACTGCACCGGCGCGCGCAATGAGCCGACCTGTATGGCCTGTGGCGTCGCCGCATGCGCGCGGTCGAAGCCGCCTTGGCCCTGCCCCGGATCATGTCCGGGGCAGGCTCTAACCCCCCTCCCGCCGGGAGGGGGAATGGAAGGGAGTCCACCCGTATGGTTGGAGGTTCTCCAGCCCGCGGATGCCGGGCCGCCCAGGCCAGGCCCCAGTGCGCCTGCGAAGGCGCCCGGCGCGTCCCAGGCGCTCAGCGGCGGGGTCGGGGCGTGCGGACCGCGTAGGTGCCGCGTCAACGTGCGCCACGCTGCCCCGCGTACTTGCCCGAATTGCCCCCCAGCGCCCGCGCCACCTCATAGGCGACCCCCGCCGCTTGGCGCCACCGGCCGCGCTGCGCGTCGCGATCCAGGTTCAACGCTTGACCCCAACGGTTGCCTGCGCCGCGGGCGGCGCCCGCACGAAGCGATCCCCGATCACGTCCACCGCGTCCGTCGCCAGCGTCCGGCCGACCCCCGCCAGTACCATCCCAAACTCCGCTGGCGCGCTTGTTCCGTGTCGTCGTCCTCGATCCGCCCCTCCGCCGTCCCCTGCGTAAGCTCGATCCCGGGATCCGCTGGCAGCATCACCGTGAACGTCTCCGGTAGCCCCACCTGTCGATCATCCAGCGTCGGCACCGGCACCGTCCCCGCCGTCGTGCCCACCGCCAGCGTCATCTGCCCCACCGCAACCTCTTAGTAATCCGCGCCCAGCGGCGAGCTGCCCGGCCGACCCCGCCGTCCAGTGCAGCGTCACCCACACCGGGATACGCACTACCTCCAGCGTGAACGCCAGCGTCGCCGTCAGCGTGTACGTCTGCCCTGCCGGCAAGACCGCCGGCGCCAGCGTGTGCCTCACTGACGAATCTCCGTCCGTCGCCACCGGCGACCCCGCTTCCACCGCCTCGTTCACCCGAAACGTCAGCAACCCGATGGTCCGGTCCTCGAACGTCGGCACCATGTTCGCATATCCCACCGCCAGCGGCGCGAATGCCGTCACCCCCATGGCGCACACCTGCCCCGCCACCGTCGCCCACTGCTGCCCATTGCAGCGCACCAACACCACCCTCCGCTCCCCCGCCGCCGTGCGGACTTCCATCGGCACCAGCAGACAGATGTCGACCCTACTCGCCGGCACCGGCGCTACCCCGGTGTCCACCAACGCCCGGCTCCCCGCCGGCCCGAACCCGTACCGGCCCCGCTCCAACGGGACGTCCCCGGCCGGTGGTGTCGCCGTGATCGTCACGTCCCGGTCCAGTGTATCCGGCACCGTCAATGCAATCTCCCCCAGCGTCCCTGTCACCTGCTGCCCGTTCACCGTGTAGGTCCGCGTCCCTTCCTGCTGCACGATCCTTCCCGCCGCGCCCCCTTCCACCGTGGACGCCAGCGTCACCGCCGTGCCCACCATCCAGCGCTGCGCCACTATCGTCGTTTCCCCAAACGTCGATTGCCGATCCTCCGGTTCCAGCGCCAACGCGAACGTCATCGGCGCGGTGTTGCCGTCGGCGTCCACCACCGTCAGCGTGTACTCCCGCTGCTCCCGCGCCTCCGTCGGCGTCCCCACGATCTGCCCGCTGTCCGTATAGGCTCCATCCTATCCGCCTGCGGGGCGGGGGTCGTACCGCAGCCTCGCCGGTAACACCGGCGCCACCACGAACGTCAGCGCCGGCGCCGCCGTGACTTCCTGGTTCAGATACCGCGCCGGCGCGACCATCGCCCCGCCGAACGTCACTTCGCCTACCGCACGCTCACCACCTGCCCCACCCGTATGTCTGTGCCCCCACGCTCCCACCACCAGCGGCATGTCCTCGTCCTCAGATACTGTCACTAAGGGGCCGCTCGTCACGCCGCTGTACCCCGTCACCGGAGTGTGGGTGATCAACGCCGACCCCTCCGCCGTGTTGCCGTCCGTCACCGTCTGCGCCGTGGCCCAATTCCCCGCCATGAAGACCAGCCTCCGGAGCGTCGGACTCTCTGTCGGCCCCACCGTCGCGGTGGTGGATGAAACGACGGTCGCATCTACCGTCACCGGCCCCGCCGGCTGCGCCGCCAACACCACCGTGTATGTCCCGCTCCCCGCGCTCGGATATTGCTCCCTCAGCGTCCACATCGTCGGGGTCACCAGCACCCCCGCCGTGTCGTTGTCCGTGGTGTCCACGTTCGTAAGACCGTTGTAGTCGGGATCGCTGCTCGCCGGATCGAGGCGCACCTGCCAAGCTACATCCCCATCGTCCCCATCGTCCCCATCGTCGTTCACTCCCGTTACTGTCACCGTCTGCGTCTGGTTCCAGTTCATCGGCGTGAACCTTAGCTGCAACGGCGACACCGTCCCCTCTCCCGTGTCTCCGCTGCTCACGTCTATCACCACATCCGCAGTAGGCTTGCTCCGAGCCTCACCGTGAACGTCTTAGCCGAAGCGTCGTCGTCGTTGGTGTCCTGGGTATCAGCGTCCATGACGCTCGCCGTTATCGTCACGCTTTCGTCCACCGTGTCGTCGTCATGCTCCTTAACCAGCATGACCGTCTGATTCGTGCTCCATATCCCCGCCCCGGACGGGGTGAACGTAAGATCCTGATAGGATGCCGCCGTCCCTCCCGTCTTGTTCACCTTCACCGCGCCGTCGTCGCTCCACAACACGCGCACCACCACGTTCCCCGCGGGAGCGACGTTCAGCCCCACAGTGTAAGTGTTGCGACTCCCCTCGTTTATCGGAAGCGCCGTGCTGCGGCCCAACACTATCGCCGGCGCTTCCAGCCGAATCCACTCAGCGCGACGAACCCTCTGTGAAAATACATTTTCCCGTACCACGACGACGAATCCGCCGTTGGTTATCATGGCCTAGGGCACGTTTACAGTCTTATTACCTCCGCCGGTACCAAGATCTGCACATCCCGATGAAACATAGAAGGGATCATGGGTTGTCGGCGTCGCAATTTTAGTACAGGCGTGAGTCCTATACGGGGACAAATTGAGACCAGTAGTAGCGCTGATGTTGATGGTCTGCGAACCTGTCGTGTTTCGGAGTACGGAGGGGAAAATTCTTATGACGCTTCCAACCGAATATATAGATATATTTCTGTTCTGTGCTGAAGCCCCCGGCGGGAAAGACGAAACTCCCGCCGCTAAAACCAGAACGAACAGGAGTAAGAAAGACACGCGTCGAAAGCGCTAGATCCCACCGCTAGGGGCACTACAATATTGCTTTACCAACGCAGGGAATGAGGGGAGCGACATGGTGACCTCACTCTCGGTTTCTCAATGGTTCATGGGGCGGTTCTGGAGGAGAAGCGGTGGCATGTGTCCCTAGGAGGGCGGGCGTCTCGCCCACATCCTTCCGGGGCGTATTCTCTTGAAGACGGTTGCATCGGGGGAACTCCAAATATGAAGCCGATCCTATAAACTAGAATCTGAACATGAAAAGGCCAAAGGGCCAGGGGTAGAGAGCGAAGGCCGAGGGGATCTCGGGGTTCGTTTCGACCCTTCAACACCCTTCGGCCTTTCGACAGGCTCAGGGCATCGCAGGCTCAACGACCTTGAGGGGGAACTCCGTGCATGCGGAGTGCGGGGGCGCACGATGAGGGTCCGAGAGCGAGGAGGACCGACCGACAGCAATTTCGCACCACATTGCTCCGCTCCCCGCCGCCGTTAACGAACCTGTGTGCCCCACCCTACAGTAGTCGCCATGATATCGCTCGCCTTCGACACCCACCGCGCCGTGAAGGCTCTCTGCGAAGCCGGAGCCGCGGAACCGCTGGCCGAAGCCTTCGTGGGGACCATCGGCGACGCCATCACTGGCAACGTCGCCACCATGACCGACATCGCCGCCTCCGAGGCCGCACTGAAAGCTGACATCGCAGAATTCGAAAGCGGACGTCGACCGCGTCGAAACCACACTCAGAGCCGAGATTGCCGAGGGGCGAACCGAGGTCGCCAACGTCCGGTCCGAACTGAGGGCCGACATCGGTACAGTAGAAGCCGGCATTGACGGCCTGGAGGCGCGATTGTATCGGCAGTTGTAGCTCATGGCAGCCGGCATCGTCGGGCTGACGGTCGCGCTGGTCAAGCTGCTCGGGTGAGACCTTGCTGCGCGGTTCCCACGAGTGGCGACCGCTTCTCTCGACTGCGCCGCATCAGATTCGCCGCTGCGCCACGCGCTTCAACCGCAGCGCAGGCAGCCGCTTCAGCCGCTGGTTCACCGGGCCCACCCGATGCCGGTGGATTCCAGGGCCGTGACCCCCAGCAGAGGCTCGACCCCCTCGTCGCCGATGAATTCGATGTACGCGCGGACGAAGCCCATCCTGATCTTGCGGTCGTCCGCGGTTTCGTACACCCGCTGCCCTTCGGGCTCCAGGCCGATTTCCTCGATGCAGGACCGCGGCACCAGCGAGTCCGTCGCGTAGGGGCCCATCAGAAACAGGCCGTCCCAACTGTGTGCCGGGTCGGCAGGGTTCCGAATAGTGACGGTGACATGGGAGACGTCCATAGCGTTCTCCTTGGGAACTCCCCTTACTTTTGGAAATGACAGACTCGACGGTCCCGACCGGTCGTTATTTCTTCGCACGATCTTCTCCATCGTCATATCGTCACGCACACCGCACCCCCACCCGACACCGTTACGCAGCAGTCGGACGAACGCCGGCGTTTCCCATGCACCGCGAAATACTTGTGGCGTCGTACCCGACGGCTCGACGCTCTCGTCGACGAAGGGCTGCATGTTGCTGGCCGGCGCGTGGCAGTGGCCCAGCGCGACGTATGCCACTTCGCCCCGGCCGCATGGACGGGCGAGGCCGAGGACACGCGTCTTGCCGTCGGGTTGCAGCGCGGTGTCCTCGGCATACACGAAGCCGAAGCCCGGGGGCGACGGATCCTTTTTTAGTTCGGTGGTCAACAGTATCCGCGTATCGGCGGGCGCCTGGAGTTCGATCAGGTACAGCTCGTCCATAACGTCGAACGAGGCGGGCAGACCGCGGGTCAGCGCGTGGTGCGAGTCGACCACGTCCACCCGGAATTTCCTGACCGGCGGATGGTTGAGGAAGAATGCGCCCAGCGTTTCGTGGTGCGGAGCCTTGACCATCTGCCGCACGCGCCGGTCGCCGCCCACAGGCGCGGCTTTTCCTCCGCCCGTGCCATGCAGGCCCAACCAGCGCCCGCCGTCTTCCAGCCATGTCTTGAGAAAGCTGTTCTGCTCGGCGTCGGGATACGGACCGGCAACGTAGGTCAGCAACAGGGCACAGCCGGGCAGAAATTTTTCGATGTCGGCAAAGTCGTTGCTCGTCGTGGCGGTGACGTGGGGCAGTTCGGACAGGATCTGGAGGATGCGGAGCCGCGCATAATCCATATCGTGTCCGGCTGGCGAGCCGGCGGGAAAACCGCCGGTAATCAGATGGACGCGGGTTGGGTTCGTCATGACGGGACCTCCTTCTTGCCGTTGGTTGGGGATGCCGTGGACGGCACGCTTTCGGGAGTCGGGAGACCCAATACTATTCGCCGCCAGTTTTTGACGCTAGACCTTGCCCATTCTCCACACGGCCCGGCTGACTCTGGGTCTTGCGACGGGAGGCGTATGGCAGATCGAACCATCGAAGCAACGCGATTTCTTTCCCATGCCGAGGTGCGCCGCTTGGCGGAACGGTTCGGCACGCCGGTGTACGTGTACGACGAGGCGCAACTGACCGAGGCGGCGCAGCGCGTGCTGGCTTTTCCCCACGCGTTCGGCCTGACGGCCCGCTACGCCATGAAGGCGCTGCCGAACGGCCACGTTCTCCGCTTATTCGACCGGCTGGGTCTGCACTTCGACGCCAGTTCGGGCTTCGAGGTCGAACGCGCCCTCAAAGCGGGGATTGCCGCGGACAAGATCGCGCTGACCGCGCAGGAACTCCCCGCGAACTTCTCCGAACTCCATGCCGCGGGGATGCGGTTCAATGCCTGCTCGCTGGAACAGGTGCGGTTCTTCGCACAACGATTTTCAGGACAGACGCTGGGCGTCCGCTTCAATCCCGGCCTGGGGTCGGGCGGCACCAAGCGCACCAACGTCGGCGGGCCCGCGGCCAGCTTCGGCGTCTGGCACGAGGAGCGGGCCGCGGTGCAGGAGATTGCCGCGGCGCACGGTCTGACGGTCGAGCGCATTCACACCCACATCGGCTCGGGATCGGACCCGACCGTCTGGCAGAAGGTCGCCGGCATGAGTCTGCGGCTGCTCGAACATTTCCCGGGCGCGCACACTCTCAACCTCGGCGGAGGCTACAAGGTCGGGCGGATGCGCGACGAGGCTTCGACCGACCTGCACGACGTCGGCCGGCCGGTCGTGGAAGCCTTCGTGGCGTTCGGCGAGGCCACGGGACGACGGATTCGGTTGGAGGTCGAACCCGGCACCTATCTGGTCGCCAACGCGGGCTGCGTGATTGCGACCGTCCACGACCGGACGAGTACCGGCACGGAGGGCTACCGGTTTCTCAAGATCGACAGCGGGATGACCGAGATGCTGCGCCCGAGCATGTACGGCGCGCAGCATCCGCTGGTCAGCGTGGCAGCTACGGAGAACGACCGTCAAATGCCCGACCGGATCATCGACGCCGTCGTGGCCGGCCACTGCTGCGAGTCCGGCGACATCCTGACGCCGGCCGCGGGCGATCCCGAGGCGCTGGCCCCGCGGCCGCTGCGCGACGCTCGGATCGGGGATTATCTGGTGATCGAGGGCGCGGGGGCGTATTGCGCGGGCATGAGCGCCAAGCATTACAACTCGTTTCCCGAGGCGCCCGAGGTTCTGTACCGCGGTCCCGACCGAGACCCGTTGCTCATTCGGAAACGACAGACTCTGGATCAGATCATTCAGAACGAGACGCCGGCTTAGAGCGTCCGTCCGCGCTTTCGCCTCCCGCCGGATCGCGTCCGGGACAGGCTCCGGCCCTCTCTGACGAAGAGAGAGGGGATGGAAGGTAGCCGCAGTCAGGAGATGCTGCAGGACTTGCCGTCGCGCTCACTGCTTGGCGGGTAGGGGGCGTAGCCAGTATGGGTCGAGGAATTCGTGCTGAATGAAGTCGGCGTCGCCGCTCAGCGCGTCGCCGTGGTCCACGCTCGTCCAGTAGGCGTACAGCCGGTCGCGCAGGGCCGAGTCGTCGATGCGGAAGTCGCCGGCCCGTTCGCGCGCTTCGAGCCAGACACGCATGGCGTCGAACGCCTCCAGGCCGGCGTCCTGCCATAAGACCCGCCCGCGGCCGTAGGCCATGTAGATATGGTGCTGGAGTTTCCAGTTCGTCACCATCCAGCGCGCGAACTTTCGGCCGGGCGGGGTCAGTCGGGCGTCGAGCCGCTGGCGTTCGGCGCGGAGTTTGCGTTGCTCGTCGGCCGACGCGTCCGGCGCGGCCAACAACTCCTCGATCTTCTTCCGCCGGGTGTGGAGCAGCGGCGCCAAGCCTTTCAGCCGGTCGCGGTGCCAGCCGTCGAAATGCGCCGCGGCGATCGCGACTTCATCCTTGGAGGCAATCAAATCGCTGCGGTGCCTGGCGCGGTAGTGCTGCATGACCGGGTGGCTGAACAGATCGTGCAGTTCCAGAGTCAGCGCGTCGCCCTGCGCATCCGAAAGCTGGTCCCGATACACGGGTGCGCCCAAAACCTCCCCGATTTGTTCCCGTTCGGTTTCCTGGGCAGGTGTCGCAGACGGACAGGTCAGCAGCGCGGTCAGCGCCAAGCCGACGGCGATAGAGAACGTCCACGATTGAAAGAGCCGCATTCCGCTCATAGCTTTTGTTCTGCTTTCGCACCGCTTGGATCATGCTGGATGTTGGGGGCGGAACTTACCACGGCGGGGATTCCCGGCGAAGAGCATCCATCAGGGAGAAAATGCCTCAGTTCGGAGTGTTCAGGTTGATTCGGTGCTGCGGATGGACCCTCTCCCAGGGGGAGAGGGGGTAAAAATTGGCCTTCGCGCTCCACCTCCGGCCCTTTCACCCGCCGCCGTTTCTTGCATTCCGCGCCCGAACTTTGTACCGGGGACGCAAACCTCGACCTGCCAATATCCGTTTCGAGGAGAGCAGGCGTATGTAAAGGAGGGTGTCGTATGGCACACGTCAGTTCGCTTCCGTTCGACCGCATTGACCCGGACGTGCAGAAGATCATGCAGACGTACGACGAAGAGTATGGCGGTTCCGACTTCGTCAAGGTCTTCGCCCACGCCCCGGAGACCTTCCAGGCGTTCTGCAAGTATTACTTTCCGCTGATCTTCGAGACGCGCCGCAGCGTGGACATGAAGCTGACCGAGATGGTGCGCCTCAAGGTGGCCCAGAACAACGACTGCGCGCTTTGAATCAACGGGCGCGTTGCTTTGGCAAAGCAACAAGGATTGACCGAGGAACAAATCGCCGAGTTGTCCGATTACCGGGACAGCACGCTGCTCACCCCGCGCGAGAAGGCCGCAGTGCGCTACGCCGATTTCCTGTCCGGTGACCACACCCGCGCGACGCCGGACCTGTTCGACGAATTGCGCGTACATTTCAGCGAGGCCGAAATCATCGATCTCGGATTTCGCATTACCGCGTTCGTCGGCTACGGCCGCTTCATTCGCGTCCTGGGGCTCGAACGCGGCGGCGTCTGTCCCTTATCGGATGCACATAGAGAGGCGGACGGTGATCTGGAGCCGGCGACCAACGGCGTAGCGGCCTCCGCCTGATTCCGTTCGCAGGCCAGCGTTTCGACCGTGGGAGCGGCCTACTCCCGCGGCTCTCAGACACGTTCTGTCAGGGTGGGCGCCGCGCCGACGTCGGGCCGACACGGACTCACCGGCGGGCGGGAACCTTGGCGAGACCGTCCACCACCTCGGCGCCGAGCTTGGTGAACACCGCCGGCGCGATGCCGATCTTGAGACTACGTCCCCCACCACCCAGAATCACGGTCTCGACCTGCATGACTCTGGCGTCGACGTACAGCGGCACGTCCGCCGGCAGCGCGAACGGCGTGACCCCGCCGACTTCCATGCCAGTCAACGCGCGCATTTCCTCCGCCGTGGCGAACGACGCCCGCGAGACGCCCATCAACTTGCGCACGCGCTTGTTCACGTCGAGTTGCGTCGTGGCCAGGATGACGCACGCCGCGAATCGTTTGGGCTCCCGCTTGGACGCGACGATGAGGGTGTTCCCCGCGATGTCCGGGGGATAGCGGTACTTTTCGCAGAACACGGCCGTATCGGCGTCGGCCGGATCGATTGCCATCTTGGCGTACGGCAATTCGAATTTGTCGATTGCCTCGATCACTCGTTGTTCCGCTTCGGTCATATCGTGGAAGCCCGAGGATTAGCTCAGAACATTACGGTCGTTTCAGCCGGTAGCCGGGCGGGGATCGAAGGATCCGCCGCTGATATTTCACATATTCCTTGCCAAAGCGAGCGACCAATTCCCGCTCTTCCAGGCGCGTAAAGCCGTACAACAGTCCGAGGCACATCAGGCACAGCAGAGAGACCGCCAGATGGTTCGAGAAGAACGCCGCGGCGCAGACTCCGAGGAGCACCGCGACATAGCAGTGATGCCGCCGCCACGCGTACATGCCGAACTTGGCGGCCATTGACCCCTCTTTCATTCGGTCCGCGGTCAGCCGGTGGTGTAGGACACGTCTATTTCCGGCTGTCGGCGGAGCGTTTGCAGCACGACGCAATAGCGTTCGGTCAAGCGGATGAGGGTCGCCAGTTGTTCTTCTTCCGCGTCCGTGTCCAACTCGAAACGCAGCCTGACGTCCCGAAACCCGACCGGGGCCTCTTTGGCTACGCCGAGCGTGCCGCGAAAATCCAGGTCGCCCTCGGCGCACACCTTCCCGTCCCGCAACTCCACTCCGATCGCGGTCGAGACGGCCTGCAGCGTCACGCCGGCGCACGCCACCAGCGCCTCAAGCAGCATGTCCCCCGAGCAGGCCGACAACCCGTCGCCGCCCGTCGCCGGATGCAGCCCCGCTTCCACCAACGCCTTGCCTGTCTCGACCCGACACGTCAGGCCGTCGCCGATGCGGCCCTCCGCGGTCAAAGTCACGACCGCCTTTTCCGGCGATTCGGTGTATGTCTTCTTCAGCGGGGCTTGGAGTGTGCGAAGTTCCTCTGCCTTCATCGTCGTGTCCTCCTTGGTCTGCTGGGTCTTCCAAGCGAACAGCCCCGTAGATAGCCCGGCCTCCCGCCAGCATCAACGGAAAATCAGGAACCGAGACAAACCGGCCCCTTTCCTCGGTTCCCTCCCCCCTTAGAAGGGGAGGGCCAGGGAGGGGGTCACGGGGCATTGCAAATCGCCGCCTTGTTACACCGAGTCGCGGCAACGCTCGTCTGGTGCCGGT
Source organism: uncultured Binatia bacterium (SeqCode) (assembly GCA_965200125.1). Lineage (GTDB taxonomy): Bacteria > Desulfobacterota > Binatia > Bin18 > Bin18 > Bin18. The sequence continues at coordinate 1,945,474 of OZ241332.1, forward strand.
GCAGGAAAATTGATACCGCTCTCCCGATTCTCCAACCGACCCATCAAAGGAGTGTGCATGGCCTACGCGAGCGGACGTACTTTTTTCGACGCCGACAGCCACATCATGGAACTGCCGGATTTTCTGACCGCCCACGCCGACCGGGACGTGGCCGACAAGCTGCCGCCCTTCCGCTTCGAGGCCGCAGGCGCCCTCGCCCAGCACGTCCAAACCTATGCCGACACCGGCCGCCCGGACGCGGAAGCACAACACCTTCGCGGCTTGGGCGACGCTCTGATCCACGGGCCCAAGGGCTATGCTGCACTGGGCGCGTTCGACGGCGCGGAGCGCGGCGACGCGCTCGACCGGCTGGGGTTCGACAAGCAACTGGTGTTCTCTTCGCTGTGCACCGACCTGCTGTTCGGCGAGCGGGTCCCCGCGGACGTCGCGTACGGCGGGTCGCGCGCACACAACCGCGCCATGGCCGAATTCTGCGCCGACGACCGGCTGGTCGGCGTAGGGCTACTTCCTATAGACGACGTGGAACGGTCGTTGGCCGAACTCGACTATGCGGTGAGTCTCGGACTGGGCGCCCTGTGGATTCCGCACCGTCTGGCGAACGGCCACTCCCCCGGCCACACCGATCTCGATCCGCTATGGGCCGGATTCGTCGAACACGACATCCCGTTTCTGCTGCACGTCGGCGGCGCGCCGCTCAAAGTCGCGCCGGGCTGGCTCGACAACGGTCGCCCGATCCCGGACGACTGGCTGGGCGGCGGCGAGAACATCCGCAGCAAGGACATGCTGGGGCTGCACCATCTGCCCGAGCAGTTCCTGTCCACGCTGGTTCTGGACGGCGTGCTCGAACGGTTCCCCGACCTGCGCGGCGGCGTCATCGAACTCGGCGCAGGATGGGTGCCGGCCATGCTGGCGCGGCTCGATCTGGTGGCGGGCATCTGGAGCCGCAGCGAGCCCTTGCTCAAGGAGTTGCAGCGTCCGCCGAGCCGACAGATCATCGACCAGATTCGCTTCACGCCGTACGTCTTCGAGGACGTGGGCGCCCTCATCGCGGCGTCCGACCCGCGGCTGTACATGTTTTCGAGCGATTACCCGCACCCCGAGGGCGGGCGCGATCCGCTCGGCCGGTTCAGCCATTCGCTGCGGGGCCACGCCGCAGACACGCTCGACCGTTTCTACACGCAGAATTTCGCCGACCTGCTGGGCATGGCCGCGTAAAACCTTTCAGCCGGACGCCCACAAAAACACAGGAGAGAAGATATGGACGTTGGCGTTTTCTATTTCACGTCGGGCGAGTCCGCGGACCCGGCCATCGTGGCGAAGAGGGCGGAGGATCTGGGCTTCGCCTCGTTCTGGGTGCCGGAACATCCGGTGCTGCCGGTGCAGACGACGACAGGCTATCCGGCCGCGCCGAACGAGCCGATTCCGCGGACGGTCGGCATCATCTCCGACCCGTTCGTGTCGTTGGCCCGTGCGTCGGCCACCACGACGCGTATCAAGCTCGGCACCGGTATCTGTCTGGTGCCCGAACGCAATCCGCTGCTGCTCGCCAAGGAGATCGCCACGCTCGACCATTATTCGGGCGGGCGGTTCCTGTTCGGTATCGGTGCCGGTTGGCAGAAGGAAGAGTGCGAGATCATGGGCGGCGACTTTCCGCGCCGCTGGACGCAGACGCGCGATTCCGTCCTCGCCATGAAGCAATTGTGGACCGCGGACGAGTCCGAGTACCACGGTCGTTATTACGACTTTCCCGCTGTCAAATGCTTTCCCAAGCCGGCCCAGCAGCCGCATCCGCCGGTGATTCTCGGCGGCTCGGCCAAAAACGTGTTCAAGCGGACCGTCGAATGGGGCGACGGCTGGATGCCGGTGACGACCTCGCCCGACGAAATTCGGCGGGGACGCGAGGCACTGAACGAACTGGCTACGCAAGCCGGACGCGACCCCGCCTCGATCTCGGTGTTGGCCTTCGGCCAGCCCGGGCAGTTGCGTACACGCGACCATGCCCAAGCCTTGGAAGAAGCCGGCGCGGAACACGCTATCGTCTGGCTGACCAAATTCGTTGAAGACGAGGTGGATGCGGAGTTGGAAGAATTGGCAGGCACGCTGTTCGGCGCCTGAACGGCGCCGTAGGAGACGGGGAATCCTCTGAAAGAGAACCCTTCGACAGGCTCACTGACCGAGATTCAGGGGACAAGCGCCCTCAACGACCTCGTCTTATGCCGCACCATTTGTAGGGGCGACGCATGCGTCGCCCCTACGGCGTACGTCTGTTGAACGCTGACCATGAGTTTGTGGCACTGTGCGAAGGAAAGGAGCGACCGGCCGGTCGCCCCTCCGAACGCTCTTGCGAAGCGGGGGAATCAGTCCGGCACGACGGCGTACACGCGGTAGGTCACCTCGTTGGGCTTGAGCTTGCCCTCGCCGACGGCCATCAGATTGTTGAGCCACGCGTAGCGTTCGTCGCCGGTCTCGAACTGCAACTGGGAGATGAAATAGTTGTCCCCGAAGTTCGTCTCGCCGCCGCCCGCCAGCGCTTGGCGAATGCCCTCGGTCGCTTCCATACGCGCCCGATACGTGACGTAGATGGACGCGCCATCGTCGCACTCGAAGACCGCGCGCACGTCGAGCCGTAGATTCCCGTCGGGTCCGACCAGCGCCCAGTCGGCGCCGCTGGCACGCACCTTGCCCTTGAGCCGCGGGCCCTCGAAATGGCCGCCGGTCAGGTCGGCCACGATCCGCTCCCCGAGCGGTCCCTTGCCCATGCTGATCGGGGTAATGAACGTGGCGGTGTAGTCACACAGATGTTCGAGCTTCATGTCGGTCCCTCCTTACAAGCCTTCCTCCCCGCTTGAGAGGGGGGCCGGGGGGAAACCCCCGTGAAGGCGCCCTGCTCATTGCGCGGTATAGCCGCCGTCGAGCACCAGTTCGGCGCCGGTCATGTACGACGACTCGTCGGACGCCAGAAACAACGCCCCGTTCGCCATTTCCTCGGACGTGCCTTCGCGCCCGAGCGGCGTGGCTTGGGCGAATAGTTCGCGCGTCTCGGGGTCGATGCCTTCGGTGACCATCAGCGTGGTAATCACCCCGGGGTGAATGGAGTTGGCGCGGATGCCGTCCTTGGCGTACTCGACCGCTACGCTCTTGGTCATGATCCGCACCGCGCCCTTGGACGCCTGATAAGCGGTTGCCGCACCCGCGCCGATGATGCCGGCGATCGACGAGATGTTGACGATGGACCCGCCGCCGGCCTTGCGCATGGCGGGCGCCGCGAATTTCATGCCGAGAAAGACCCCCTTCTGGTTGACCTCGGTGATCTTGTTCCACAGGTCCAGGCTGGTGGCTTCCAGCCCGGCCATGTCGAACACGCCGGCGTTGTTGACCAGGACGTGCAGGCCGCCGAACGCCTGCTCGCACGTCTCGACGGCGTGTTGCCAGTCGGCCTCCTGCGTGACGTCGAGATGCCGGTAGCGGGCGGTGCCGCCCGCGGCTTCTATCTCCCGGGCCGTCTGTTGTCCCTCGGCGTCCAATACGTCGCCCAGCACTACCTTGGCGCCCTCGTGGGCGAACAGCTTGCCCTCCGCGGCCCCTTGTCCACGGGCGCCGCCCGAAATCAGAGCAACCTTTCCTTCCAAACGTCCGGCCATGTTTCCTCCTCAGGGTTGTGTTCGGGAATTACCGAGAAGATACCCCCCGTGCCCGTTTCGACGCCCTTCGACAAGCTCAGGGACCGATCTCAACGGGCTGGACCCTGAGCTTGTCGAAGGGTCGAGGAGCATCTTCTATGGAATTCCCTTGCGCTTCGTTGCGATGAAAGACGAGTGACGAAAGCATGGCGCTTCGCAAGGAGCGCCGGGCAACGGCACCAAGTTCGAGACGCCAGAGAATTAGGGATCGGTCCGCGGCGCGCCTACAGGCCGTACACCCGCGTCGCATTGTCGCCGATGATCTTCTGCCGCGTATCGTCCGCCATGGGCTCGACCAGTTCGCACAACTCGCGCATGTAGTTGTCGGGATGGTCGGGGTGCGGAAAGTCCGAGGCCCAGAAGAATTTGTCCGCGCCCACGAAATCCACGACGTGGCCGAAGGCTTTTTCGTCCGGGTCGCCCGAAATCCAGCAGTTGCGGTGGAAATAGAAGCTGGGCTTTTCCTTGAGGTGGCGAACCGTATCCCCGAGCGGGCTGTCGTACACCGCGTCCATGCGGTTGAGCAGATAGCCGGCCCAGCCCGCGCCCGATTCCAGCACGACGACCTTGATCGTGGGAAACCGCTCGAACAGGCCGTACTGGAACATCGCGGTAAACGCCTGCAGCGGGCCTTGCGCGCCGTGGACGTTGTAGTGCCACAGCGCCCACTTCTGCATGTCCTTGAACCGCTGGTGGACGCGCTTGGCCGGCGGCTCGCCGCTGGGATGGATGCCGACCGGCACGTCGAGTTCCTGCGCCTTGGCCCAGAACGGGTCGTAGTCGGGGTGGGCGTGCGAAACGTTGGTGGGGGTGAACGGCACGAAGAACGCGCCCTTGCAGCCGGCCTGCACGGCCCGCTCCAACTCTCGGGCGGCCTCGTTGCCGTCGCCCATCGAGATATGCGCAATCGGAATCAGGCGGCCGTCCGAGTCGGCGCAGAATTCGACCACCCAGCGGTTGTACGCACGCGCGAACGCGGCCTGCAGTTCCAGGTCTTCGACGTCCTCGGTCTCCCACAGCAGACCGAGGCTCGGATAGATGATCGCCTTGTCCAAGCCTTCACGGTCCATGCGTTGGAGGCGTTCCTTGGGATACATGGACCCGAACGGCGCCTCACTCAGATACGTGCGGTCCGGGTGCGGCGCGGTTTCCTCCTGCGAGGTCTTGCCCATCGCGCCGAATTGGGCCAGCTGGCCCGGTGGCGAGTACTTGGAGGGGCGGCCGTCCAATTCGAGGATTTCGAGCCCGTCCTCGTTCGTGCGCAGCCGAACGGCGCGGTCGCGGAAGTGCGGATCGATGTATTTTTCCCAGGTATCGGGCGGCTCGAGGATATGGCCGTCGGCGTCGACCGCGCCGGCATACGGAAACGTGGCGGTACTGGTCATAGAGGATCCTCCGTGGGGGGTGAAACGTGGCGGGAGCAGCACCGGTCCGCGGGGCGCTCCGATTGCCGGATGATGACGATGTCCGTGGCGTTTTTACCCCAGCCACGAACCGTGGACAAGGGATTTTCGGGGGGCACGCGGGCCGCAGCAGTTATCCGCAGGTCAGCGTATAGACGTTCCGACAGCCGGCAGGCAGCCGCGACACGTGCCAGTGCGCACCACCGTCCGAAGTTCCCAACACTTGGCCCTTGCGCGTGCCGCCATAGACGATCGCCGGATCGTGGCCGCTCAAGGCCACACGCATCATCGTGCTGTCCACCGAGACGCCCCGCGTCAAACGGCGCCACGTCCGGCCCATGTCTTCGCTGCGGTAAACCGAGCCGTTGCGGGTCAGCGCCCCGGGGCTCAGCGCGGCATATAGGGTGTTGGGGTCGGTCGGCGACGTGCGGACGTCGCGGGCATAGGCCAGCGGCGACGCGCGCCAGATTTCCATCTCGGTCCAGCTTTCGGCCCGGTCCGTGCTTCGGAACAGCCCCATCCGCGTGGCGAGAAAGACGGTTGCCGGCTGCGCGGCGCTGACCGTCACGGCGTGGATGTCCAACATTCCCTCGGCATCGGTGTCGCTCAGAATGCGGCTCTTCAGATGATCGCGCGCGGCAAATGCCGACAGCGGTTTGGTACAGTCCTGCCAAGTGTCGCCGCCGTCCAGGCTGCGGATCACCCCGCCGACTTCCAACCCGGCATACACCGTCTTGGGCTGATGCGGGTCCGCGGCCAGGTCGATGATCCGACACGGAAAGCCCATTTCCACCATCGCGGACGGAAGGTCGACGCGCAGCCGTTCCCAATGCTCGCCCGCGTCCACGCTACGGTACACCGCGGCCGGTGCGGTTCCACAGTACATGACCTGCGGGTCGCCTGGCCGAAACAGCAGCGACCAGACCACCATTTCGGGGTCGGGAAAATCCAGGCGTTGCCAATGCTCGCCGCGGTCCGTGCTGCGGTACGGTCCCTGCTGCGTACCGACATAGACGATCCGCGGATCGTCGGGATGCACGACAATCGCGCGAATTTCGGCCTGTTCGGGCAAGCCGCGATGCAACACCTGCCAGTCGGATTCGCCGACCGCCTGCCGGCACAAACCGCTGGCCGGCACAGCCTTCCCGTTGCCGGCGAACTGCGAGGCGCCCGCATATACGTACTCCGTCATGTCCCCTCCTTGCTTATCCGGCTCCGGCTCTCGTCTGCTTAGGCAGGCCGAGGCGGCGATGCAACCCGGCAGAGGAAGGGACACCGGCTGACAGTCCACAAGCGAAGCGATACACTCCGTCTTCTCCAGCCGCAGAGGAAACCGTATGCCCAGCACCAAGCCGCCCAGCGGAATGCGCGACTCTCTGCCGGAGACCGTCGCCGAGCGGCGGTACGTGGTGGAACGGATAGAAGACGTCTTCCGGCGCTACGGTTTCCAGCCACTCGAAACCCCGGCCATCGAGAACCTGTCGACCCTGTTGGGAAAATACGGGGAGGAAGGCGACCAACTCATCTTCCGGTTGCTGCATCGGGGCGACAAACTCGCTCGCGCTCTGGCAAACGAATCGCCCGACGCCGCGGATTTGGCGGAACTCGGGCTGCGCTACGACCTCACCGTTCCTCTGGCGCGTGTGGTTGCGCAGTATGGCAACCGCCTGCCACGCGTATTCAAACGCTATCAAATCCAGCCGGTGTGGCGTGCCGACCGGCCGGCAAAAGGCCGATTCCGCGAGTTCTGGCAGTGCGACGTCGATCTGACCGGCACCACGTCGTTGTTGGCCGAGGCCGAGGTGATGAACGCCGTCAGTGATGCCTTGCGGGCTCTGGGATTCACGAACTTCTCCATCGCCCTCAACCACCGCGTCATCCTGCGCAGCCTCATCCAGGCCGCGGGGATCGCGCCGACATTGGAGGGGCCTGCTCTCATTGCGCTCGATAAGTTGGACAAAATCGGCGCTGATGGCGTCCGCGAAGAACTCGCTCAGCGTGGAATCTCGCCAGCGTCGGCGCAGCAATTGCTGAGGATGACCAGCCCAGCGCCCGACAAGGACAACGTCAACGTTCTGGCGTCCTTGCGTAGCTGTCTGAGTCAAGCCGAAGCGCAGCCAGCGATCGACGACCTCGAAGCCCTGCTGGCCATGCTCTGTGATGCTCCGGCCGGCCCTCACGTCCGGCTTGCGCCGGCGCTCGCCCGCGGCCTCAGCTACTACACCGGCCCGATCTTCGAGGTCGTATCCGACGACTTCGGCGGCTCGCTGGGCGGCGGCGGCCGATACGACAACCTGGTCGGCATGTTCAGCAATAGGCAAGTGCCTGCCGTCGGCTTTTCTCTGGGTCTGGAACGCCTTCTGCTCCTTATGGAAGAGCGCCATATGTTCTCGCCGCTTGAACCCGCGGCTCGCGTGATGGCCTGCATCCTGCCCGACACGCCGCTACAACCTGCACTCGAGCTCGTCTCGAGCTTGCGTGCAGCGGGCATTGCGGTGGACGTGTACCCGGAACAGACCAAGCTCAAGCGCCAACTCGCCGCTGCGGCCGCCCAACGGATTCCGTACGCCTTGATCTTAGGGTCTAGCGAAATCGCACGTCGTAGCTACACCTTGAAAGACTTGGAGAACGGGGAACAGCAGGTGCTGGATGAAGGCGCCTTGACGGCTGCGCTGGGGGAACGTGGCCTCTGACGTTATACGAGGATTCACAGCGGCGAACGGCGCAGTCAGGGGATTGATCGCTCCCGCCACCTCCCCTCCCATGTGCAAATGGTTCGACACGATGAGGTCCGAAGGACTTGGTTCCTTCCCGGCGTGGCCGGCCGATGAGAAACCGCTCCAGGATTGGCTCGCCGGATTCGCCATGATGGTTCGGCAGCACGGACGCGCAGAAAGCTCGGATGATCGTGTTGACTATGGGCGATTCTTCGGATAGGAGCCTCTCAAGCTCAAAGGCGGCCCGTCGCCGGAAGGGATTTTCCATGCTGACTCGTCATTTGATTTCCGTTGTATCTGGCCGCTCTGAAACGAATAGCCCCCCCCCGCGGAATTGAGAAGTCAACGGTGAGAGTATTATTTGCCGGCATGGCGGCGCTCCTGCTGCTCGCCGCACCGATGGAAAAGGTTCGGGCTCAGACCCAAGGGGCAGCCGAGATCACCAACATATCTGTATCGAATACCGGCTTAGGGAGGGAATATTCAGGTCGTGGCGTCCCCCGTCCGGCAGTCACGGGATTCGCCGAGGATATCAACGTTGTCGTAACGTTCAGCTCGCGAGTTGTCGTTACCGGGAATCCCCAGATCGTGTTGGCTATCGGAACACAAAAACGGTATGCCGACTTCGAATACTTCACCAACATCACCGCTTTCCACGTCGCATCCTCAGCCTGTATCACAGACACCGGATGTCGATCCGTCCACTTCAACTATTGGGTACAGAAGTCGGACCTCGACACGGACGGGATCGGCATTGCGGAGGCCGGTCTCGTCCTGAACGGCGGGACGATTACCTCGGGAGGAAAACCAGCGAGTCTGAATCTGGCCGGCGCCGTCATCCGCATCGCGGACCACAGGGGATCGACTCTCACAGTGGATGGTAGGTTGCGCCAGGACAAAGTGCCGGATGAAGGCACCATCAGATCGCTCAACGAACCCAAATATGACAACGTCTTCAGACTCGGCGAGGAGATATTGCTCTGGGTTGGGTTCTATGCACCCGTAACGGTGACCGGGACACCTCGCTTGAAACTGCTTTTCGGAGAAGGATCGAATGGCGGAGCAGAAGGCGTTTACTCCTATGACTACAACTATGGCAGACGCAGCCATCCATACGCTTCTACGGGGTGGATACCACCGGGACAAACGACGCGGTACGCGTACTACGACCCGACCCTATCCTCACCATACGGACTCGTTTTTAGCTACACGGTTACAGCCTCGGACTTCGACAGCGACGGATACCTGATACCGGTCCGCGACCCGGAATCACCCTTAGATCTGAACGGCGGATCGATCGTGATCCACGGTGGTACGGCGAGGGCGGATACGAGCGAGATGTCCCCCGGACTACGTGTAGTCTTGATTATCCTGGGTCCGTTGATTCCTCGTGCAGAGTCGACGGCGGCGGTGCAAGCGGGACGAATCCGGGCGGCGACACGAACCCGAACCCCAGCGGTGGGGGCAGTCCCAACCCCAGTCTGCGGGTGAGCCGCGTTTCGTTTACGGGAACCCCGGTGCGCGAGGAGACGTACCGCCTGGGCGAGCAGATTCGCGTGGCGGTGACGTTCAGCGACGCGGTGACGGTGACGGGCGCACCGCAGATCGGGCTGACCGTCGGAGCCGCCACGCGGCAGGCGACCTACGACGCCACGCGGTCCAAGGGGACCTTGCTCACATTCACCTACACCGTGCAGGGGACGGACGCCGATCCGGACGGGATCAGCATCGCGGTTGATGCGCTGACGCTCAACGGTGGCACGATCAGCCTCGCCAGCGACTCCACCACCGCCGCCGCTCTCGGACACAACGCGGTGGCGACGGACGATACCCGCAAGGTGGACGGCAGCACGGACGTCGTGGAGCACGGCGACAGCCGCGAGCAGGCGACGCTGCTCGCCCTGACCGCGCGGACGACGGGCGAGGTGGGCGAGACGGGCGGCGACGAGGGCTTTCAGATCAACGTCGGTACGGCCCGAAGCGCGGAGATAGCCGGAGCGGTAGAGCATGCGGGCGATGCGGACTACTTCCGAGTGGAGGTGCCCGGAGCAGGCCGCCTGACGGTGGAGACGACGGGAACCACGGATACGGTGGGCGTGCTGCAAGGCGCGACCGGCCAAGCGCTGACCGAAGACGACGACGACGGCGGAACGGGGAGCAACTTTCGGGTCGAGCGGCAAGTGCAGGCGGGCACGTACTATGTTGCGGTGACGGGCGGGGAGAGCGAGCAGGGCATCGGGCTCTACACTCTGTCCGTGCGGTTTACACCCGTGGGAGGCGGGACGACCGTTGGGGATGTAGTCCCGCCGTCGGGGAGCGGACCGCCGCCCGCGGGCAGCACACTTCCGGATGGGGAAGAGCCCGGGGACGGAGCGGAACGCCAATCGGCCCCGCTCCGGTTGAATACGGAAACGACGGGGAGGTTGGAGCGGAGCGGAGAAGTAGACTACTTCCAGGTCGAGGTCGAGGAAGCCGGGACAGTAACGGTGGAAGCCACTGGCGCGGCGGCCCCGGTGGCGTACTTTGGGGCGAGGGACGAGCCGTTGCTGCACCAGAGTGCCGCGCAGAGTGCAAGTGGTAGAAGTAGAGAAGAGCCCGGTGGAGCGGCGTGGCCGGTGACGGCGGGGACGTACCAGGTAGCGGTGGTCGGAGGGGCCGCGCGGACACAGACGGGGGCCTACACCGTGGCGGTGCGCTTCACCGCGGCCAGCGAGGTCGGGCCATTGCAAGCCACGCTGCTGAATCTCTCCCCGGCGCAGGCGTGGGTCCACTTCTACTGTCGGCGCGCGCAGCAGTCCGAGGCGGCCGCGTGCACCGCGCAGGTGCAATGCGGGCAGGGAGACGGGCCGCCAGTAGCGTGGGCCGTAGAGGTCGCGCCGGAGACGATACACACCTACTGGCCGGGACGGACGCGGGCAGATGGGACGCCCGACGACTTGGCAGCCGCGTTGGTCGCCGCGGGCATGGCCGAGGCGGTCGCGCAGCAGCGGACGACGTGTCGGGTGTACAGTGCGGACCCGCTGGACGTGCGGGCGTACACGCGGGTCGGCCAGGACGTCGTGCCGGTAGCATCCCCGCCGGCCCCGGTGGACGCCACGGCCCCGACGCGGGTGGCGACGTTGTTGAACGTGGCGCCAGCGCACGCCTGGGTGCATCTCTCGTGTCAGAAGGCCCTCGCCCCGGACAGGGAGACCGTTGATCCGTGCGCCGTCCGCTTGCAATGCGGCCAACAGGAGGGGCCGCCGGTGGCGTGGGACGTGGAGGTTGCTGCGGAGACGACGGTGACCTACGGGCCGGGCGGGACGGCGGGCGACTTGGCCGCGGCGTTGGCCGCAGCGGGCAAGAGCGAGGCCGAAGCCCGGCGGCGGACGACGTGTCAGGTGTTCAGCCGCGATCCGGTAGATGCGTGGGCCTACACGCGGATCGCAGGAGAGGTGGTGTCCGTGACGAATCCGCCGGCGGCGGTGGACCCTGTCACTCCGACGCGGGTGACGACGTTACAGAACTTGGCGCCGGCAGACGCGTGGGTGCATTTCTATTGTCGGAAACCCTATCGGCCGGACGCGGAGCCCGCCGATCCGTGCACTGTGCGCCTGCAATGCGGGCAACGGGATGGGGCGCCGGTGGCGTGGGACGTGGCGGTCGCGCCGGAGACGATCTTCACGTACTGGCCGGACCGGACGGCGGCGGATGGGACGCGAGCCGACTTCGAGGCCGCGCTCATCGCCGCAGGCAAGGCGGAAGTGGAAGCCCGACGGCAGACGACGTGTCAGGTGTTCAGTACCGATCCGGTGGACGTGCGGGGCTACACGCGGCTGGGCGGGGAGGTGGTACCGGTAGCGAACCCGCCGATCATGCCTGCCGCCGACACTCCGACCCGCATCGGGACGTTGCTGAACTTGGCGCCGGCGCACGCGTGGGTGCATTTCTACTGTCGGAAGGCCCAGCACCCGGACGCGGAGACGGTTGAGCCGTGCACCGTCCGCCTGCAATGCGGGCAGCGGGACGGCGCGTCGGTGGCGTGGGGCGTGGAGATCGCACCGGAGACGATTGTCAGCTACTGGCCGGGGCGGACGACCCCGGAGGGGACCTTGGACAACTTGGCGGCTGCGTTAGTCGCGGCGGGCAAGACGGAAGCGGAAGCCCGGCGACGGACGACGTGCCAAGTGTTCAGTGCCGATCCGGTAGATGTACGGGGCTACACGCGGCTCGGCGAGACGATCGTCCCCGTGAAGAACTGACCCGGCCGGCGGTACTGCGACGTCCGGACACCCAGAGGTCGATTGGGACGACGCGGGCGGGGCCGGGAGAAAGATTTTCGGCCCGCCCTTCAAGTCCAAGCCATATCCGAGAGCGGTCGCGTTCGGCTCCGCTCGCACGGCGATGCTGGGTAGATTGAGCCTGGATTTGTTGAAGAGGAACTGCTTATTGGGGGAAGGAGATAAAAGACACTCCCGAAGGCAGTTTCTCCTCGTCACACCTGTGCAAGCAGGAATCCCTGTTCCGGATGCCTGCTTCCGCCGGGGTCTAGGGGAAGGTGTCCTCTGGATTCCGGCTTTCGCCGGAATGACGAAGGGGGCCGGATGGGGGGCGGGGGAATGAAGGGGTATGACGAGGAAAAGCCGTTTTCGGGATCGTCTTGTATATAATTCCCAATGAAAAGAAGCGCACTCTTGGCTCGGCTGGAGACCCGAGCCGCATCCATGACCAATGATCGCGGCATCGAACATCCGGCCACGTTCACGACCTCAGCGGACGAATACGCCGCGGTGTGCGAGAGGGCCGGGCTCATCGACCTCTCCTTCCGTACCCAACTCGAACTGACGGGGGCGGATACCGTGGACTTCCTGCAAGGGATGATTTCCAACGACGTCAAAGCTCTCCAACCCGGCCAAGGCCGCGCTGCCGCGCTGCTGACCGAGCAAGGCCGGCTGGTCGCAGACTTGCGGGTCTATGCTACAGAGTCCGCCGTTCTGCTGGACGTGGACGCCCGTATTTCGCCAAAAACCACCGCTGCGTTGGAGCGATTCATCATCGCCGACGACGTCGAGATCACCGACTTGGCCACGCGGCAAACGACGATCGCGGTCCAGGGTCCCAAAGCGGGAAAAGCACTGAACGCACGCGGACTCAATGGCTTGCCGGAACACGACCTTTACCACTGCGAAGCTACTTTCGACGGGGGCACGGTCCGTATCGTGCGGGCGGATCAGACCGGGCACGGCGGTTATGAAATCCACGCGCCGAGTGACCGCGCTGCGGACGTGTGGCGAGCACTGGCAAGCGTCGCTGGGGTGCAGCCGGTCGGCCACACCGCACTCAACATGTTGCGTATCGAGGCAGGCATTCCGTGGTACGGCGTCGATATGGACGAGGACCGCGTGGTGCTGGAAGTCGGGCTGGAACACGCCATCAGCTTCCAGAAGGGCTGTTATCTCGGGCAGGAAGTGGTGGAGCGGGTGTCTGCTCGGGGCCACGTCAATCGGCGCCTGTGCGGCCTGTTGCTGTCCGATGTCGGATCGGCCGCCGGAGCCCGCTTGCTCAAAGACGGAAAAGACGTGGGCTGGCTCACCAGTGTGGCCGAGTCGCCACGGCTCGGCCGCATGATCGGGCTCGGCTACGTGCGCCGCGAACATGCTGACCCGGACACCAAGCTATCCGTTGGCGACGCCGGGCAAAACACGTCCGCCGAGGTTGCCACGCTTCCGTTTCTTTAGTAGTTTTCGCCGGCAGAGTGGAGATTGCTGCAACCGAGGCGAACCGCTCGACGTCACCTCTATCCACAGGAGGGCCAGATGGCACAACTCGGCAAACGGTACATGTGTGAAAGCTGCGGAACGGAGATTCTCTGCAACAAACCCGGCGACGGCGCGATCCTGTGTTGCGACAAGGAAATGCCGCTCAAGGAGGCCAAGCCGCTGCCGTCGTCCGACTGAACGTGTTTCCAACCGGTTTCGCGCGTACGAGATGAAAGAGCGAGGTTCCCCTCGCTCTTTCCGTTTCCGTTCGCCCGCGGGCTGAACCTCCCCGAGGCCGCGGGAAGACGCCCCATGCCCTCCCCGCGGTCCGACTCATCGTCTTCTTCACCTTCCGTAACATCTCCCTGTGCCGACCTCGTGCTCGACGAGGCGCGCGTGCTGACGATCGACCCGCGGCAGCCGCACGCCGAATGCGTCGCCATCGCCGCCGGGGAAATTCTGGCCGTCGGGACGCGCGACGAAGTCCGTCCATTCATCGGACCGCACACGCGCAGGTTCTCCTGCGAATGGCGGACCATTCTACCGGGATTCATCGATCCGCATCTCCACTTGTTCGCCTGGGCAAGCCGCGCGTGCGGGGCCGATCTGAGTGGGGCGCGCTCGATCGCCGACATCCGCAATGCGCTCAGCGCGCGTTGCGCCCGGGCACACGGCAGTGACTGGATCCGCGGCTACGGCTACGACGAATTCTGCTTGCGGGAGCGACGTCACCCGACCCGGCACGACCTGGACGCCGTCACCGCGGACCGTCCGATCATCGTCCGGCATCGCAGTGGACACGCCGCGGTGCTGAACAGCCCCGCCCTTTCCCGCGTCGGGATTACCGCTCATCGCGGGCCGCGCCAGGGTGTCATCGAACGTGATGCACACGGCGAACCGACGGGGGTCATCTACGAGATGGAGGCGTTCCTGCGGAAAGTTCTCCCGCGGCCCGCCACGGCCGAATTTCAGACCGGTCTGCGCGCCGTCAGCCATGAATTATTGCGCCACGGCATCTGCGCGTTTCACGACGCGGGCGCCAACAATACCCTTCGGACCGTCAGACAGTTCTCCGACTTGGTGGAGGAAGGCGTCCTGCATTCCCGACCGACCGTCATGTTGGGCATGTCCGGCTTCTCGGAACTGACCGACGCCAAACGGGAGGCTGGAATAGGAACAGCCAACCGGGTCCGCGTCGGCAGCATAAAAATCATGCTGCATGAAAGCGGCGGACACCTGGACCCGCCACCGGACGCACTGGCCGAGATGGTCTGGCAGACCCACCGCCGCGGGTTGCAAGTCGCCATCCACGCGGTCGAAGAGGCGTCGGTGTGTGCCGCGATCGACGCGATTCAACATGCCCAGAGCCATTTGCCGCGGTCCGATCACCGCCACCGCATCGAACACTGCTCGCTCTGTCCTCCGACGTTTCTCGACAGTTTGGCCGAAAGTGGCTGTGCGGTCGTGATGCAACCCGGTTTCATCCATTTCTACGGGGACGAATACCTCGCCGAAGTCGGCCGCGACGTACATCCGTGGCTGTATCGGACGCAGAGTTTTTTCGATCGCGGCATCCCGGTCGCGGCCGGGTCCGACTGTCCGGTCGCGCCGCAGAATCCGTGGCTGGCCGTGCACGCCGCGATCACCCGCCAGACACGCAGCGGCGCCGTCGTGAATCCCGAGGAGGCCGTGTCACTCGGTAAGGCGCTGGCGTTGTGGACCCGCGCTGCGGCCTGGATGGGGTTCGATGAAAAGCAAGCAGGCTGCTTGGCGCCCGGTTTGCGTGCGGATGTCCTCGTTCTGAACTGCGACGTGACGCGACTGGCGCCCGAAGATCTCGGCAACGTCGCGGTCGATACGACGATCATCGACGGGCGACCGGTCTATTCCGCATAGGGAATCGAGTCCGCAGAAAGAATCGACATGTCCGCGCCGACCGTGCTGTACGAAAAAGACGCGGCCGTGGCCGTCGTCAGCCTCAACCGCCCCCGGCAACTCAACGCCTACAACGTGACGATGCGTGACGAGTTGCATGCCGTCCTTCACGCGATCAAGGACGACCCCGAGGTGCGCGTGATGATCCTGCGTGGGGAAGGTCCGAGTTTTTCCACCGGCGGCGACGTTTCGGAGTTCGGGTCCGCACCCTCTCCCGTGCGTGCACGCGAAGTCCGCTGGCTACGCGATAATTGGGGCCTGCTCTTGCACTTGCCGCAGCCGACGATCGCCGCGGTGCACGGCTATACCGCGGGCGGCGGCCTGGAAATGGCGCTGCTGTGCGACATGTGTCTGGCAGCCGACGATGCCGTCTTTTTTCTGCCGGAGACCGGTCTGGGCATGATTCCCGGGGTGGGCGGGACGCAGACCGTGCCGCGCGCCATCGGCCTCGGACGGGCGCTCGACCTGGTGTTGACCGGCAAACGCCTGGATGCCGGCGAAGCCCTGAAAATCGGCCTCGTCAATCGCGTCGTTCCCCGGCCCGCCCTCTTGACGGCGGCCAAATCCCTAGCATACACACTCTGCCGGCATCGTCCGCGAACCGTGCGTTTGGCCAAACGGGCCGTGCGCCGCGGGACCGATCTCAACTTGGCCGACGGCCTCCGACTCGAACGAAGACTCTTCGGACTGGTGTAAGGAGTACGTATGAACACCGCCCAATTCATCAGCATTCCCAGCATGATGTTTTCCGACCAGGAGATTCTGACCTTCGAGGGCACCCGCCTGACGTATGGAGAACTGAGCGCGCGGGTCAAACGCCTCGCCGGCGGCTTGCGTGGGCACGGCGTCGAACCCGGCGACCGCGTCGCCGTCCTCCAGACCAACTGCAACCAATACGTCGAAGCCTATTACGCCACGGCCACGCTGGGCGCCACGTTCGTTCCGCTCAACTACCGCGCCAAGCCGCCCGAACTTGAATACATGATCACCGCGGCCAACAGTAAGGTGCTGTTCGTCGGCGACCGGTACGTCGAGCTGGTGAACGAACTCAAGCCCCGACTCGGCTGCGTCGAGAAATACGTCAGCATCGAAACCCCGCAGGACGGCATGGTGCACTACGACGACGTCCTCGCCCAGGGTTCGCCCGACGTCGAAGAAGTCGAGGTGGACGAGGAGGACCTGGCGATCCTGATGTACACCAGCGGGACGACCTCGCTGCCCAAGGGCGTCATGCTGACCTATGGGGGCTTCACCAACTACGTGACCGGCACCGTGGAAATGGCGGACGGTACCCCGCGCGGCACCTCGCTGCTGTGTGCGCCGCTGTACCACATCGCCGGCGCCATGAACATCATGACCGCACTGTGGAGCGGACGGAAAATCGCGGTGTTGCGCCAGTTCGATACCAAGGACTGGCTGGAAACCGTCCAGCGGGAACAGGTGACGCACGCCTTCGTCGTGCCCACCATGCTGAAACAACTCATCGATCACCCGGAGTTCTCCGATTACGACCTGTCCAGCCTGCAGAACGTGTCGTACGGCGGGGCGCCCATGGCGTTTCCGGTCATCCGCAAGGCGATTGAACTGTTTCCCGACACGACCGGATTCGTGAACGCGTTCGGCCAGACCGAAACCAACTCTACCCTGACGGTGCTGGGACCCGACGACCACAAGCTCAACGGCCCCCCGGAGGAGGTCGAACGGAACCTGAAACGCCTCACGTCGGTCGGCAGACCGCTGCCCGACGTCGAAGTGCAGGTCCGCAACGACGACAACGCCGAGATGCCCGCCAACGAGATCGGCGAGGTCGTCATCCGCACGCCGCGCGTCATGAAGGGCTATGCCAACCAGGAAAGTGCCACCGCAGCGTTGCTGGACGACGACAGTTGGCTGCACACCCGCGACATGGGCTACATCGACGAAGACGGCTACGTATATCTGGTCGGCCGCAAGGACGACATCATCATCCGCGGGGGCGAGAACATCGCGCCCGCGGAAATCGAAGCCGTGCTGCACGCGCATCCCGCGGTGGACGAGGCGGCCATCATCGGCGCGCCCGACGAGGACTGGGGGCAGAAGATCGTGGCCTTCGTCGCGTTGAGGCCCGGACAGACCGCGGGCGCGGACGACATCGGGGAGTTCTGCAAATCCCGCCTGGCGAGTTTCAAGAAGCCGCAGGAGATCAATTTTCTCGACGAACTCCCCAAGAATCCGCTCGGCAAGGTCCTCAAGAAGGAACTCAAAGCGCAATACGCATAGCGCAAACGGGGCGTCCGCAAGGACGCCCTTTTTCGTTGGGGCGGGCCGGTGTCACATCTCGATTGCGACACGCGCGGCAAGGTCGCGTGGCTCAAGCTGGACCGTATCGAGCAGGCCAACCGGCTGACTCCGCAGATGGATCAGGACTTGACCGCGGCCTGCCGGAACGTCGAAGAAGACGACGCGGTCGAGGTCGGCGTTCTGACCGGCTCGGGCGACGTATTCTGCGCGGGTCTCGATGAAAACACGCGGACCGGCACGGCAATACGCGAGCAATTCGGATCCCTGCGCAGCATCGAAGCGCTGGCGGCGTTGACCAAGCCTACCGTCGCGGTCCTGAATGGCGACGCGTTCGGCGTCGGCCTGGAATTGGCCTTGGCCTGCGACCTGCGCCTAGCCGTCTCCGGCGCGCGCTTCGGCTTGCCCCAGGTCAGCGAGGACCTGATCCCGTTCGGCGGTGGCACGCAACGTTTGCCGCGCATCGTCGGACAGGCCAAAGCTCTGGAAATGATCCTGACCGGCAATTCGATCGAAACGGAGGAAGCGTATCGTGTCGGATTGGTGAACGAAGTCGTTCCTAAAGACGCTCTACCCGCCCGTGTTGACGTGGTTCTGTCCGCTCTGTTAGGCAAAGGCCCCGTTGCGGTACGGCTCGGCAAGGAAGCGGTGCACAAGGCACTGGACCTGACCCTGGATCAAGGGATGCGCCTGGAGGAAGACCTCTACGCCCTCCTTCAGACGACCCGAGACCGGGCCGAGGGAGTCGAATCATTCTTGCGCAAGCGGAAGCCGAAATTCACCGGACGGTAAGTCACCGACAGGAGGAGACGCGATATGGCGAACCAACTCGGCAAGATGTATCTTTGCGGAAGCTGCGGCGTACAGGTGATCGTCACCAAGGGAGGCGACGGCAGCCTCAAGTGCTGCGGCGCGGAAATGCAGAAGAAGTAAACCTTCGATCCACCGTCCGGCGGTTACAGCCGGGCACAACCGTATGCAGAAAGGGCGCCTCGGCCGAGGCGCCTTTTTTCGTGCGATTCACGGACCGCTGACGGCCTTGCACCTCACAAGGGCCGTCGCTACCATGCCGCGCATCGGGACCATCTATCGAAACCGGCTTTCCCAGCCGAAGGAGCACACCATCATGGCGAACGGCGCCGCCCCGATTTCCGCGGATGAAATCCAATCCCGCATCGTGACTGCGCTGCCCGACGCCCGGGTGCACGTGCGGGATTACACCGGCGGCGGCGACCATTATGAAGCCGTGGTAGTCTCTGCGGCGTTCGACGGCAAGAACGCCGTGGCCCGGCACCGGCTGGTGTACGGCGCCCTGCAAGACGCGATGGTGGAACGCATTCACGCCCTGGCTCTCAAGACCCTGACCCCGCAGGAATTTCAGGCCGAATCGGAACAATCCGATCTGATCGACATCGAAACCCCGAAATCTTGACCAACAGCCGCTCGGACTACTGAGCCGAGCCGAGGAGGAAGCAATGCAAGATGCCACGCGAACCCGTATCGAAGAGACCGTGAAGAACAACAAGGTCCTGATCTACATGAAGGGCAACCCCGCGTTTCCGATGTGCGGATTCTCCGCGACCACGATTCAGATTTTCGACTCGTTGGGTATGCCGTACGAGACCGTCGACGTCTTGCAGGACCCGGAGGTCCGCGACGGCATCAAGCGCTATTCCAACTGGCCGACCATTCCGCAGGTGTACGTGAACGGCGAGTTCCTCGGCGGCTGCGACATCATCCAGGAAATGCACGGCCGCGGCGAACTGGAACCCCTGATCCGCACCGCCCTCGAAGCCGACTGACATGGAGGAGCATTCCGTACGATCCGGGAACGCCGAAGTCGTGAGGACGGAACCGAACGAAGATGGTGGTCTGGACCGCCTATCTGAAACACCGTGCTCGATTAAGAGGTTTCGACCTTGCTGAGATTGAACGGATCGTACGGTTCTCCGAAGAACGCTACTTCGACGTCATCACGCAGCGGACGGTAGTTATCGGTCGAGACAGAAAACAGTTACTTCTGGTTGCCTATGAACAAAAGCAGGAGACAATGATCCCTATCACCGTTCACGTGACGACCAGGCAACAGGTTATGTTTCGATTGCGAAGGGGAAGATACCAGCCATGACACACTCGAAATTGTCATACTTCGAGCAAGAAGACATCCTTCACCTCGTCATCTCCGAAGAGGACGAGACCGACAGCCTCGAATTGAGCCCCAATGTCACGGCGGAGTTGAACGAAAGAGGGGAACTGATCGGAATTGAAATTCTGAACGCCAGTATGTTTGTGCAAGAAACATTCGTGGAAGGGGCACAGGCGAAGCTGCTTCAACTCCTCCCCGCCGGCAAATAGCCCCAATCCATACTGGAATTCTTACTTCCCTCCATTGATAGAAGATTTGAACCAAGAGCAGATCGCTCAGGAGGCCGTTGAAAGTTTATCCCCCTTTAGTTTGCTGCGCCCACAGGCCATCGGCTTGCTCCCAGCCCACGACGGCGAGCGTGTTACCGTCCTCGTCGATGAAGTGCAACGGCCCCAGGAACGTCATGTAGAATTCGCTGTCTTCCAGGAAGTTGGTCTGGTCGTGCCGCGCGTTGCAGGCTTCGTAGCCGTAGCCGACCGCAGTGGCCGTCGCCCCGCCGCTCCCTTCGCCGCCCCGCACTTCCATCTTCCCCTTGGTCAGCAGATACTCGCCCGGCCCGACGTGGACGTGCCGCGCGAACGATGATCCCTCGGGACAGTCGAACATGGCCGTCCACGCCCCCATCTCGGGCGAGACGTGGAGTAGTTTCCAGCGGATTCCGCCGGTCGAGAACTCCCCGGGGAACGGCTGCCAGTCTATCCCATCGGCCTGTACGTATTCGCCTTCGATCTTCTGCTTCATCGTCAGACCCTCCTTTTCGAGTCTTGCTCGCTTCCAAAAGCGCAGCGGCTCAGCTTCCGCGTTCGGATTCTCCGGGGGCTTCGCCGGTCAGCGGCAGCCGAACCCGTTCGGGGAGTGTCTTCAGTTGGGCGTGCTCGTCGAAGACGTCCGGCCACGAATCGCGCCCGAACACCGGCTTGAGCGCCGGACGGCTGACCAGTGCGTGGACCGGACGGGCAATCAACCATTCCAGGGCGAAGCCGGCCGCGGACAGCGGGTATGCAATAATCTGCAACGGGTGGCTGTCGTCGTACGCGTCGAACGCATCCGGCTGCCCATCCTGAGCCGCGGCCGGCGCCACGTTCAATACGAGGCTCACTACGATGGCAAGCAGTATCGTCCTCCAGTGCATGATGTCGGTTCTCTCCGTTTTTGCCGACGTTCCGTCAATTTTGCGGCACCGTCGAAGCGGCGTCGCCGGTCGGAACCTACGCTTCCTCGGTCGAGGTCTCAACCTCTTGACGGACGGCACGCCGGGCCGCGGGCCGATGATACTTCTTGTCGTCGTCCTGGCGGCGGACCGGGGGTGGCAGGTCTTTGCGAACCCGGCGTAACGCCTCTCGGCTCGATACCGCCGCAGATGATTTTTTCTTCCGAGGCATGGCTGCTACTCGAAGTCTCAACGCTGTATTCTCTCCACTCGTCACTCACCACTATCCACTTCCGCCCAGCTTCCGCGCAACGTCCTTGGCGAAATACGTCAGAATCACGTCCGCGCCGGCCCGCTTGATCCCGGTCAAGGCTTCGTGCACGACGCGCGCCTCGTCGAGCCAGCCGTTCCGGGCCGCGGCCTTGAGCATCGCGTATTCCCCGCTCACGCTGTACGCGGCCAGCGGAACGTCGAACCGTTCCTTCACGCGGCGGATGACGTCCAGATACGGCAGCGCGGGTTTGACCATCACGATGTCCGCGCCTTCTTCGACGTCCAGCGCGACCTCCCGTAGGGCCTCGTCCGTGTTGGCACAGTCCATCTGATACGACCGCCGGTCGCCGAACTGCGGCGTGGATTCCGCGGCCTCGCGGAACGGGCCGTAGAAGCCCGACGCATATTTCGCGGAGTAGGCCATGATAGGTGTCTGCGAAAAGCCCTCGGCATCGAGCGCCCGGCGAATCGCACCCACCCGGCCGTCCATCATGTCCGACGGCGCCACCATGTCTGCACCGGCGCGAACGTGAGAGAGCGATTCCTTCACCAGCAGGTCGAGCGTTGCGTCATTGTCTACATCGCTGCCTTTGACGACACCGCAGTGGCCGTGATCGGTGTACTCGCACAAACACACGTCGGTGATGACGACGAGGCCAGGCACTTGTTCCTTGATCGCGCGAACCGCGCGCTGGATGATTCCGTCGGCGTGGTAGGCGCCCGAGCCGAGCGAGTCCTTCTCCTCGGGAATTCCGAACAGAATGACGCCCGGAATACGGAGGTCGCGGACCGTCTTGCATTCCTCTACCGCGCGGTCCACCGAGAGTTGCGCAACGCCGGGCATGGACGCGACCGGATTTTCCACCCCGCGGCCGGGCACGACGAACAACGGCATGATGAGGTCGTCGACACTCAGCCGGGTTTCTCTGACCATGCGCCGCAGATTCGCATCGCGCCGCAGGCGGCGGGGCCGTTGGATGGGAAAGGACATGGCGGGCGACTCCGTTCCGGCTATCGTTCCGAACGTGGCTCCGACCCTTGAAAGTACGCGACAATCGCACCGACGAAGGCGGGGATTGTATAGGCCGCGGGCTGAATGGTCACGCGCAACCCGTGTTGCCGGGCGGTCGCCGCGGTGATCGGGCCGATACAGCCGACGTGTACGCCGCCGAGCAGGTCGGCTTCGGTGCCGTCGGAAAAGCCTGCCATGAAATTGCGGACCGTGCTGGAACTCGTGAACGTCAGCAGGTCGAGCCGCTTGGCGCGCAACAGATCGCGCAGCATCTCGGTGCGTACACGCGGTCGGATGGTGCGATACGCCGCAACCTCGTCCACCCGCGCCCCGAACGCACGAAGAGCGTCCGGTAAGACGGCGCGCGCTTCCGCAGCGCGTGGCAGCAGAATCCGCCGCGCATTTTCGGCCTTCAGCACGTCGATCAGCGCCTCGGCTACGTAGGCGTCGGGCATGGCGTCCACGCGCAGGTGGCAAGCTTCGACACTGCGCGCGGTCTCCGGCCCGATCGCGGCAATGCGTACCCCTGCCAAGTCGCGGATGTCCTGCCGTCGGTGTTGCAGCCGCTCGAAGAAAAATCGCACGCCGTTGACACTGGTGAACACGAGCCAGTCGTAGTCGGCCAGCGCGTCGAGAGCCCTGTCGAGTTCCCGATAGGACGCCGGCGGCACCGTCTCGATCGTCGGGAACCGGAACACCTCGGCCCCGCGGGCTTCCAGCAGTTCCGCGAACCGGCCTGCCTCGGTACGCGGACGAGTAACCGCGATGCGCTTGCCGAATAGCGGTTTGGACTCGAACCACGCCAAACGCTCGCGCAGGCGCACCACGTCGCCCACGACGACGACCGCTGGCGGCTGGCATTCTTCCTGCACGGCGTGCTCGGCTATCGTACTCACGGTTCCGGTCAACACCTGCTGGTCGGCCTTGATCCCCCCACGGACGAGCGCCACCGGCGTATCCGCGGGCAGGCCGCACGTCATCAGGCGTTGCATGGTGTTGCGCAACGGGCGCGTACCCGTCAGAAAGACCAGCGTGCGGCCCGCGCCGGCGTGGGCCGCCCAGTCCAGGTGCGGTGCGGCATCCTCCACGTCTTCATGGCCGGACACTACGGCTATGGCCGGAGCATGGTCGCGGTGGGTGAGTGGAATGCCGGCATACGCGAGAGCGGCCAGCGCCGGCGTCACGCCCGGCACGACCTCGAACGGAATCCTGGCCGCGGCGAGTTCCTCGGCCTCCTCACCCCCGCGTCCGAGCAGCATCGGATCGCCGTCCTTGAGCCGCACGACCGTTTTGCCCCGCATGGCGTGCTCGCACATCAGCCGGTTGATGGTCTGCTGCGGGACGCTGCGGCCGCCGGGCTCTTTCCCTGCGGAGAGCAGATGCGCATTCGGCTTGGCGAAATCCAGTATGCGGACGTCGACGAGAGCGTCGTGGATGACGACGTCCGCGTCTTGCAAGCAGCGCCAGCCCTTGAGGGTCAGCAATCCTGGGTCGCCTGGTCCGGCGCCCACGAGATAGACTTTTCCTCCCGCGGTCATCGGCAGTTACGCCCCCGTCCCTGCGCCTTCCAGGCGCTCCAGAATCTCCCGTCCGCCTTGCGACAATAACTGTGCCGCCAAGCGGGCGCCGAGCCCGGCGGCATCGTCAGCGGAACCCGTCTCCTGCCCGCGCAGCACGGTGCGGCCGTCGGGACTGGCGATCAGCGCCTTGAGATGCACCCCATCGGGCCGCGCGGATGCTTTGGCTGCCAGCGGCGTACGGCAGTCGCCGCCCACGGCGCGCAGGAACGCCCGTTCGGCCGCAACTTCGAGCGCACTTTCCCGGTCGTTGAGCGGCTGTACGAATTCGGCAACGTCAGCCCCGTCGCGTGTCTCGATCCCGATCGCGCCCTGTCCGATGGCGGGCAGGAAGCGTTCTTCGTTCAGGACGTGGGCCTGAGCCGGCATCAGCCCGAGACGATCGAGCCCCGCGGCGGCCAGGACGGTTGCGTCCACCACGCCCTCGCGGTGTTTGCGCAGGCGCGTATCCACGTTGCCGCGCAGCGTTTCGACGCGCAGGTCCGGCCGAAGATGCAACAGCAACGCTTGCCGGCGCAGGCTGCTGGTCCCGACCCGGGCGCCGTCGGGCAACGCGGCCAGCGTCTCGCCGCCGCGGCTGATGAGTACGTCGCGCGCGTCTGCGCGTCGCGGTATCGCGCTCAGCATCAAGCCGTCGGGGAAGACCGCCGGTAAGTCTTTCACCGAGTGAACCGCCAGGTCGGCCCGTCCATCCAACACCGCTTCGTCTATCTCCTTGACGAACAGACCCTTCCCGCCGACTTGCGAGAGCGCACGATCGTGAATTTTGTCTCCCGAAGTCACGATCGGAACCAGTTCGACGGAGAGTTTCGACCACTGCCGCTCGAGCCTGTCCTTGACCCAATTGGCCTGCCAGAGCGCCAGCCGGCTCTGCCTGGTGCCGATACGAAGCGTGGTGCGCATACCCGTGCGAGCAACGCGCCGGACCGCGCGCTACGGGTCCGGGTTCTCGTCGAGCCCGAAAATCTGGCGCACGAGACCGGGGGCCGAAGTTTGCCGCACGCCGGTATCGGCGCCGCCGCGCTGGCGTTTGAGGTAGGCGAGCGGCGGGTGGAGGAGCTTGTTGGTAATCGCGCGCGTCAGCGCCTCGACCGATTCTCTGGCCTGCGGCGACAGGTCCGCCAGCCCGGCTTTTTCCACCTCGCGGCGACGGATCGCCTCGGCCCGTTCCCGCAGCGCCACGATGGTCGGCGTCGCTTCCTGGCCGACGAACCAGTCCCAGAACCGCTCGGCTTCCTGTGCCACGATCGCCTCGGCTTTGGCCGCCTCGACCCGACGTTCCCCCTTGTTGTCTTCGACCACCTGTTCCAGGTCGTCGATGTCGTACAGGAACACGTTGTCGAGCCGGTTGAGCCGCGGGTCGAAGTTGCGCGGCACGCCCAGGTCGATCAGGAACATCGGGCTGCGCTTGCGCTCGGCCAACGCATCTTCGACCATGCCGGCGTGCAACAGATATTGTGGGCTGCCGGCCGAACCGATCACCACGTCGGCCAGATGCAGATGTTTTTCGAGTTGATCGAACGGCACGACCGTCCCCTGACAGGAGCGGGCCAACTCGACCGCACGCCGAAACGTCCGGTTGGTCACCAGAATGGTGCCGATCCCGCGGCCGCGCAGATGGCGGACGGCCTGCTCGCCCATATCGCCCACGCCGATCACCATCGCCGTCTTGTCGTCCAGCCGGTCGAAGATCGTACAGGCCAAGTCCACGGCCGCGGAACTGACCGAGACGGCCTTGGCCGCGATGCGCGTTTCGGTGCGCACCCGTTTCGCCACCGAGAACGACTTGTGGAACCAGCGGTGCAGCACGGTCCCCAACGTGCCGAGCAGCGACGACGCGTTGTAGGCGTCCTTCATCTGGCCCAGAATTTGGGGCTCCCCGACGACCAGAGAATCGAGGCTCGAAGCGACGCGGAACACGTGGCTGATCGCGTCCTTGTTCTCGTGGGTGTACACGTACGGCGCGAAGCGGCTGAGCGGCACGTGCTGCTCGTCGGCGATGAACGCCCGAATCCTGGCGTCCGCCGCGGTCGCATCCGGCGTATGCGCGACCACCTCGACCCGGTTGCACGTGGACAGGATGGCGCCCTCACGGACGACCTCGGTATCGGTCAGGCGGGCGAGCGCCCCGTCGCGCACGGTATCGCTGAACGCCAACTGCTCGCGGAGTTCCAGCGGCGTGGCGTGGTGGTTCAGGCCGACGACCAGCAGCGACGTGGCCGGTGACGCGAGACTAGCCAAACTGGCCTCCGTGCCGGCCGGGAAACAACTGCACGCCGACGAACGACACGACCAGCACAGCGAAACAGGCAATCGTCAGCGTGGCCGCGCGCCGGCCGCGCCAACCCGCGCTGCGGTAGTGCAGCAGCAGCGCGTACAGAACCCACGTCAGCACCGACAGGACGAGCCGCGGCTCCCAGATCCACACGTGCCCCCACGCGTACTCGGCCCACACCGCGCCGCTCAGCAGGCCGAGCGTCAACAGCAGGAATCCCCACGCCAGCGACCGGTAGTTCAGGTAATCGAGCGTTTCCAGCGAGGGCAGGCGGCGCAGAAACGCCGAGGCTTTTTTCTGTTTCAGGCGCTTTTCCTGCACGAGATAAACCAGGCTGGCGCTGAACGCGACCACGAACACGGCATAGCCGAGAAACGCCGCGGTAACGTGGACCGGCAGCCACGCGCTGTGCAGCGTCGGAGGGAGCGCCCGCGCCTGCGTATAGAAGACGTGCACACCCAAAGTCAGGATGAAGCCGAGCGGGCTCACGATCGCGCCCAGGATGGAGACGGGCAGCCGCCACTGTACCAGCAGGCCGAGGCCCGCGGTCAGGCAGGCGAAGAACGACAGCGCCTCGGAGGAGTTCGTGACCGCGAAATATCCGCCGGACAACGACCGGGCCGCAATGGCCCCGGCGTGGCAGACGACCGCGGCGGCCAGACAGCTCGGCGCTGCCACGCGCGCCCAGGATGGAGAGACTGACACCAGCTTGGCGACGAAGCTCGCCGTGCCGAGCAGATACCACAGCAGGGTCAGGGTCAGCAGCCAGACTTCCATTCCGTCGCGTCCTCTGCGCTTTCTTGCAAAGAAAGGAGCATGCGTCGAGCGCGGATGCGCCGCCCAACGTCGGGCGTGGGAGGTGGTCAAGCCTATCGACTTGACGGTTCCGAAGATAGTCCGAGAGCGGAGACTCGACCGGCTACGTCGAGACGAATCTTCTTCTCCACCGCCGGACTCGCTCCAGCCGCGGACACCGCCACGTTCGACCCCGGCCGGCGCGAGAACGTTCACACCAATGGCTGGTCCACGACGTCACAGAAGGAGCCTGCCTTCTCAGACGCGACCTGCGTCACGTTGTACCGAGCGGCGTCCGGCAACCGTTCTGCCGGCGGAAATCAGCCGCGCGGCACGCGCAGCACTTGGCCGATCTGGAGCAACCGCACGTTACGGACGCCGTTCAGGCGCTTCAGCGTGGCGACGCTGGTGCCGTAGCGGCGGGCGATACTGCCCAACGTCTGCCCGCGGCGCACCTTGTGCTTGACGTATGTCCGAGGGGCCGCCTCGTTCGCACGGCCGGCCACGCGAATCTTCTGGCCGACGCGGATAAGCGACGGCTTGCGGATGTTGTTGAGCCGCGTCAATGCGGCGACCGTCGTTTTGTACCGCCGTGCGATGCGGTCCAGCGATTCGCCGCGCCGCACGGTGTGGACCGTTGCGCGGGTTGCACGACGGACGTTTTTCGCAGGCCAGATGCCCTCGCCGCGGGTCGGCACTTGCAACCGTTGCCCAACCCGAATCAGGTGAGCGCTTCTCAAGCCGTTGATGCGGGTGAGCGCCCGGACGTTGGTTCCGTACAGACGGGCGATACTGCCCAGCGTCTGCCCGCGGCGCACCCGGTGCGTCGTGATTGCCGCGGCTTGGCGGTCGACCTTCGCGTCCGAGGCGAGCGCGGCGTACCGGGCAAGGAAGCGGTCTCGCGTGCCCGCGGGAATGCGCAGTTTGTGGCCGCGCGGCACATACAGATCGCCACGGCGGATCAAGCGACCAAACGACTGGTTGAGGCCCAGCAGATCATCCCGGTCGAGTGCGGCCGCGATCGCCAAGTCGTGCAGCGGCACGAAGTGCGGCAGCGTGACCTCGTCGTACGTCAATGGCGCCTCGCGTTGGACCGGCCCGAAATACGTCTCCGCGTTGCGCTCGACCTCGATGGCCGCCAGCAACTCGGCATAGAAATTCCGTGAAGCGAAGCCGAACGTCCGTCCGTCGTAGCGCCGAATGATCTTGGTGATGTCGCGCGTCCCCAACCGCCGCACCGCACGCTTCATTCCCGCCCGGCCGTGATTGTAGGCGGTCACGGCCAACGGCCAGGTTTTCAGTGCGGCATAATTATCCTTGAGGAGGCGCGCCGCGGCCCGCGTGGCCAGCAGTGGGTCGCGGCGTTCGTCCACGACGTGGTTGATGGTCAGATACAACCGGCCGGTCGAAGGAATGAACTGCCACACCCCCGCGGCGCCCGCCTTGGAATACGCGTCCACGTTGAACGACGACTCGACGAATGGCAGGCGGGTCAATTCGACCGGTAACCCCTCCTGACGAAAGATCCGTTCGATCTCCGGCAGGTAGCGGCCCGATATGCGGAGACCCTCACGAAACCGCTCGCGCACCCCCGTCTGCGTGCGCAGACGCCCGCGCGCCGCGGCTTTGCGGAATTTGTGTCGCTCGTCGACGTCCGCGAACATCGCGCGAATCTCCCGTTCGCGGTCGCTGAGCCGCCCCCCCTTCGCACTGTGCCGATGCAGATTGCGCAGGGCGGTCCGAATCTTCTTGACCTCTCGCTTGATCCGCGCAGTCCGCATCCTACGCGCCTTGGCCTCCGGGTACCTGTCGTACAGCGACTCGAAATCCAGGACCGCGTACACCTTGTCCAGATACACGGTGTCATGGATGACGGCCTGATATTGGGAGTATTTCCTGAAGACGTTCGTCCAGAATTCGACCTGCGGTCGCAGCGCCTCGGGATAGGGCAGCTCCCCGAACGCCCGCCGAGAGGCTGTAGCGCGCGACGGCTCCGGCGCGCCGAATACGAATGACGGACTCGCTACAAGAAGAAGAAAGGCGCCCAGGAACAGGCGCGCCCACATGCTGTGCTGCTTGGTCTGCATCATCACCCCCACCCTCAACCACCGACAATACGATTCCACCGCTCGGGGTTCACCAGACGTGACGCCTTCCCTAGCAAACCCGCCCCCAGAGTTCAACGCGCCAACGCCACCAGTCCTATCTCAGCTTAAAAATTGTTTTCTCCTGAGAGAGTCCTTGCCTCCAGGTATCTGGGGCAAAGGAAAGAGCTTGGTTGGGAACAGTACACCCCCGCCTATCCCAAATTTGGGAAACTATCCCTAGGCCAGAATGTACCAGTTTGAAATTGCTCCAGTTGAGACTCCTCTCCCTCATCATTATTTTTCATACAGATATCTAGGCGGACACAGGAGCCCGCGCAGCGATCTCCCGACGGTTGGAGACCGTGTATTTTCTCCCTTCCCCGGATCGTAGTCACGCTAATCAAACTGCCGAGTTAATCAGATCCTTACCCCGGCTTCCGCATTGATACACTTAGGACCATGGAGCGGTGTAATTGTCCGACAGATGAGATGCGGGGCGACAACATTCAACCTATTGCACGGCCAATAAACGAGGGCGGCGCTTGACACTCCACGGGGGGAGGGGTATCTACCCGGCAGGAAATTTCCCCGGTCTCAATGGCGGAGGGGCCACACCCGTTCCCATCCCGAACACGGCAGTTAAGCCCTCCAGCGCCGATGGTACTGCGGTCGTATTCCGTGGGAGAGTAGGACGAGGCCGGGGTTCCTCCCTTTCTTCCCCTCTGGAGGAACACCCGGGCGGGCGTAATTCAGTGGTAGAATGCCAGCTTCCCAAGCTGGACGTCGCCGGTTCGAGTCCGGTCGCCCGCTTCCTGACTCCCCCCTGCTGAAAGGCTGCCATGCAGACCGTTCCGTGTCCGCAGTGTGGAAAACGGGTCGCTTGGCAGCACAACGACTTCCGGCCCTTCTGCTCGGAACGCTGCAGAATGCTCGATCTGGGTGCCTGGGCCTCCGAAGATTACGCCATTCCCGGCGAGCCTGCCGAAACTTCCTCCCCGACCGACGACGAAGCGTCCGAGGCGTGACGCGCCGTTCGTGACGCATGACCATCCATCCCACCGCGGTCATATCGCCCCAAGCTGAACTCGGCGCCGAGGTGGACGTCGGGCCGTACGTGGTGATCGACGGGGCGGTGCAGATCGGCCGCGGCACCCGGATTCTGGCCCATGCGGTGCTGACCGGGTGGACTCGGATCGGGCGGGACAACGAAATCCACTTCGGCGCAGTGGTCGGCCACGTGCCGCAGGACGTAGCGTACACCGGGGCGCGCAGTTATCTGCGCATCGGCGACCGCAACGTCATCCGCGAGCACAGCCAGATCCATCGCGGCACCACGGCGGACAGCGAGACGGTCGTCGGCGACGACAATTTCTTGATGCAGCACGCGCACGTCGCGCATAACTGCCGGCTGGGGAACCAGACCATCATCGGTGGCGGCGCCTTGCTGGCCGGATACGTCAACGTCGAAGACCTCGCGTTCGTCTCCGGCAACTGCGTGGTGCATCAGACGGTGCGCATCGGAACGCTCGCCCTGCTGCGTGGCCTGTCGCGGACGAGCCGCGACGTGCCGCCATTCTGCATCATGGACGGCACGCATACGGTCCGCGGCATCAACGTGGTCGGCCTGCGTCGGGCAGGCTTCAGCCCAGAGCGGATTGCGGCCCTGCGTCATGCGTTTTCAGCCCTGTTCCGGCGCCGCGGGGACCTGTCGCGCAAGATCGAGACGCTGCTGGATTCCGATCCGTCCGACGACGTGCGGCGCTTGATCGAGTTCATCCGCCGCTCGGAACGGGGCGTCTGCTTCGGGCCGCGGGCCGACCGCCGGAGCGTGGATTGAGGGATGAGGGGGACGGGAAAGGCGGCGACCGGATTCGAACCGGTGAATGGAGGTTTTGCAGACCTCTCCCTTAGCCACTTGGGTACGCCGCCGCGTCAATTACCGGGGGACGGTGGGAGAAGTTGAACTACCGTCCGCTCAGCGCGATTGCAACACCCCGGCAGATCACGCTCGGCAACCCTCTTTGGCGGCCCCAGCACTTCTGATAGCACTGCGCCCATGATCGAGCGGTACACACGCCCGGAACTGCGCCGGCTCTGGTCCGAAGAGACGAAGTTCCAGACGTGGCTCGAAGTCGAACTGCTGGCCTGCGAGGCCCTGGCCGAACGGGGTGACATTCCATCCGACGTGGCGCCGCGGCTGCGGCAACGCGCGCGGGTGAACGTTCCGCGTATGCGAGAGGTCGAGGCCGAGGTCAAACACGACGTGGTGGCCTTCGTCAGTTCGGTCGCCGAGGGCGTCGGCGAGGACGGGCGGTTTCTCCACCTCGGCCTCACCTCCTACGACGTGGTCGATACCGCCTTCGCGGTCCAACTCTGCCGGGCGACGGACGCGATCCTGGCCGGGCTCGACGCCTTGCTCGACGTGCTGAAGCGCCGCGCCGAGGCCGACCGCCATACGCCCATGATCGGGCGCAGCCACGGCGTACACGCCGAGCCGATCACCTTCGGGCTCAAAGTCGCCCACTGGTACGCTGAACTGGCACGCGGCAAGACGCGGCTCCAACGGGCACGTGCCGAGATCGCCGTCGGAAAAGTATCCGGAGCGGTCGGGACGTACGCCAACGTCGCCCCCGAGATCGAGGCGTTCGTCTGTGCGCGTCTGGGGCTGGTGCCCGAGACGGTTGCTACGCAAGTCGTGCCGCGCGACCGGCACGCCACTTTTTTTGCGACGTTGGCGGTCATCGGGAGTTCGCTGGACCGCGTCGCCACCGATCTCCGTCATCTGCAATTCACCGAAGTCTTCGAGGTGCAGGAGCCGTTCACGCCCGGGCAGAAGGGCTCATCGGCCATGCCGCACAAACGCAACCCGTGGCAGTTGGAGAACGTGAGCGGCTTGGCCCGCCTGCTGCGCGGCTATGCACTGTCGGCTCTGGAGAACGTGGCGCTGTGGCACGAGCGCGACATCAGCCATTCGTCGGTCGAGCGGGTCATCGGCCCGGACGCGACCAGCCTGCTCGATTTCATGCTGGCCCGGCTCACCACGATCGTGGATCGGCTGGTCGTCCGCCCCGAGCGGATGCAGGCCAACCTGCGATTGCTTGGGGACGCCATCTATTCCGAGCACCTGTTGTTGGCCCTGGTACGCAAGGGCGCGTCGCGGGAAGACGCGTACGCCTGGGTACAGCGCAACGCCATGAAGGTCTGGGAAGACGGCGTCTCGTTCGCCGCGGAGGTCCGCAAGGACCCGCAGATCAGCGGTTTGCTCGATCCCGCGGAAATCGACCGTCTGTTCGACGCCCGACGCGCGCTGCGGCATACCGACGCCATTTTCGACCGCGTCTTTCATGCCGAGTAGCCGCGGGGACGGGGTATGCTGGCGAAAGTTTACGTCACGCCCAAACACGGGATTCTCGACCCGCAGGGCAAAGCCATCGCGCGGTCGCTCCACGATCTCGATTATGCCGAGGTCGGCGAGGTGCGGATGGGCAAGTATATCGAAATCGAACTCCGCGACCTTTCCAGAGACGAGGCCGAACGGCGCATGGAAGACATGTGCCGGCGCCTCCTGGCCAACTCGGTGATCGAAGACTTCCGCTTCGAGGTCGGCGAGGAGTAACCCACGGTGAAATGGGGCGTGGTCACGTTTCCCGGCTCCAACGACGACCGGGATTCGGTGCATTGCCTGGATGCGGTCCTCAGTCAGCAGGTGGTCCGCCTGTGGCACAAGGATCGCGCGCTGCACGGCGTGGACGCCGTCGTCCTGCCGGGCGGCTTTTCGTACGGCGACTATCTCCGCTGCGGCGCGGTCGCCCGCTTTGCGCCCGTCATGCACGGCGTGGTGGAATTCGCGCACGCGGGCGGACCGGTGCTCGGCATGTGCAACGGGTTTCAGATTCTGTGCGAAAGCGGGTTGCTGCCGGGGGCGCTGATCCGCAACCGGACGCTCGCGTTCGTCTGCGACTGGGTAACCGTCCGGGTCGAAACCGTGCGGACGCGCTTTACGGCCGGCTGCACCGCGGGCGAATGCCTGTCGGTGCCGATCAAGCATGGCGAGGGCTGCTACGTCGCGGACGCGGCTACGCTGCGCACGCTGGAAGAGCACGACCAGATCGTCTTCCGCTACGTGGACCAAGCCGGCCGGGCCACGCCCGAAGCCAACCCGAACGGGACGCTGGACAACATCGCCGGCGTCACGAACCGGACGGGCAACGTCGTCGGCTTGATGCCCCATCCCGAACACGCGGTCGAATCGCTGCTGGGCGGCGAGGACGGTCGCAAACTCTTTACGTCGGCCTGGGCCTGAACTCATGCCCGGCGTCGATCTGGACGCGGCCCTCGCGCACGGCCTGTCCGTGCAGGAGTACGCACGCATCGTGGAGGCGCTGGACCGCGTGCCCACGCTCGAAGAACTCGGCGTGTTCTCGGTCATGTGGTCGGAACATTGCAGCTACAAGAGCTCGCGCCGCTTTCTCCGCCGCCTGCCGACCATAGGCCCGCGCATTCTTCAGGGTCCGGGCGAGAACGCCGGCGTCGTCGAAATCGGCGACGGGCTGGCCGCGGTCTTCAAGATCGAGAGCCACAACCACCCGTCGTTCATCGAGCCTTATCACGGTGCGGCGACCGGCGTCGGCGGGATTTTGCGCGACGTGTTCACGATGGGCGCCCGACCGGTCGCATCGCTGAACTCACTGCGCTTCGGCGCCATCGATCACCCGCGGACCGCGTTTCTGGTCAAGGGCGTGGTGGCCGGCATCGGCGGCTACGGGAACAGCGTCGGCGTGCCGACCGTCGGCGGCGAGGTCGCGTTCCATCCCGGCTACAACGGCAACATTCTGGTCAACGCGTTCACGCTGGGCATCGTGCGGACGAACCGCATCTTCCGGGCGGCCGCGGCCGGCACCGGCAACCCGGTCATCTACGTCGGCTCGCGTACCGGCCGCGACGGCATCCACGGCGCCAGCCTGCTGGCCTCGCGGGAGTTCGACGACCGGTCCGAGGAACTCCGCCCCGCGGTGCAAGTCGGGGACCCGTTCACCGAGAACCTTCTGATCGAAGCCTGTCTGGAACTGATGCAACAGGATCTGATCGTCGGCATCCAGGACATGGGCGCGGCCGGACTGACGAGTTCCTCGGTCGAAATGGCCGACCGCGGACACGCCGGCATCCTCCTCGACCTGGACCGCGTGCCTACCCGCGAAGACGGGATGACCGCATACGAACTGTTGTTGTCCGAATCGCAGGAACGCATGTTGATCGTGGCCAGGCAGGGCTGCCAAGCCGCGGTCGCCGAGGTGTTCGCCAAGTGGGACCTGCAGGCCGCGCAGATCGGCCACGTGACGGACGACGGCCTGTTTCGGACCCGCTGGCGCGGGGAGGACGTCGTCCGCATTCCGGTCGAGGCCCTCACGTCGCAGGCGCCGGCCTACGAACGCCCGGCGACGCGCCCCGCAACCCTCGACGACCGCCAACGCCTGGACGCCGCGGCGCTACCCATGCCGCAGGATTTCGGGGACGTCCTGCTGCGGCTGCTCACGTCCGTGAATGGTGCGAGCAAGGAGTGGGTCTATCGCCAGTACGATTTTCTGGTGGGCGGGAATACGGTCGTGCAACCCGGTTCGGACGCCGCGGTCATCCGGCTCAAGCAGTCGGCCAAAGGCATCGCCGTCAGCGTGGACTGTAACCACCGCGCCTGTCTGCTCGACCCGTACCGCGGCGCCGCGGCCGCGGTCGCCGAGGGCGCGCGCAACGTAGCCGTGAGCGGCGCCCGGCCGGTGGCCCTGTCCGACTGCCTCAATTTCGGCAACCCCGAAAAACCCGACGTGATGTGGCAATTCCAGCAGGCAATCGACGGGATGCGGGACGCGTGCACGGCCCTCGGTCTCGCCGTAGTCAGCGGCAACGTCAGTTTCTATAATGAGACCGATGGCCACGCCATTCCGCCGACGCCGACCGTGGCCGTGGTGGGTATTCTGGACGACGTCACGCGGCACGTGACCCTGTGGTTCAAACGGTCGGGCGATATGATCGTGTTGCTGGGAGCACCCTGCGCCGAGCTCGGCGCGAGCGAGTACATCGCCCTGATCCACGGCCAGGAACGCGGCCGGCCGCCGCGGATCGACTTCGCACGGGAAAAGCTCCTGCACGACGTCTGCGTACAGGCCGCGGGGAAGGGTTGGCTGGCTTCGGCCCACGACGTGGCCGAGGGCGGGCTGGCCGTGGCGCTGGCCGAATCGTGTATCGCCAACCCCGACGGGGCCGTCGGCGCGCGGATCCGCCTTGATTCCCTCGACGCGGTGGGAACGCCGACGCGCGCCGACGCGCTGCTGTTCGGAGAGGGTCCGTCGTGCGTTGTCGTATCGGTCGAACCGGACGACTGGCCCCGGATGGAGAAGTTGCTGGACGCGAGCGGATTACCGTTCTTTCAGTTGGGCGAGGTCGGCGGCGAGCACCTGGACGTTGCCGGCTATCTGAAGCATCCGGTCGGGACACTGCGCGAGCGTTGGCGAACGGCACTGGCGCGCGCCTTGACGGCATCCGGGGGGAGCGCGTGACGTACACCACGGTCGAACGGACGTGCATGGCCGAGCGAGGCTTCGACCGCTTCCATGAAGAATGCGGCGTCGTCGGCGTGTACGGCCACCCCGAAGCCGCCAATCTCGCCTATCTGTCGCTCTACGCGCTCCAGCACCGCGGCCAGGAGGCGGCCGGGATCACCTCCTCCAACGGCCGGACCTTGCTGACCCACAAAGGCGTGGGGTTGGTCGCCGATATTTTCGACGAGAAACTGATCCGCCGGCTGGAAGGGACGAGCGCCATCGGCCACAACCGCTACTCGACCGCCGGCTCGACCGTGCTGAAGAACGCTCAGCCTCTGCTCGCCAAATACACCCACGGTTCGCTCGCGATCGCGCACAACGGCAACCTGATCAACGCCGAACAACTTCGCATCAAGCTGGAGTCGGGCGGCTCGATCTTCCAGTCCACCGTCGATACCGAGGTCATTCTGCATCTGATCGCCGCCTCGCGCGCCTCCACGCCGATCGACCGCATCATCGACGCGCTGAGCCAGGTGCGCGGCGCCTACTCGCTGGTGTTCCTGAGCGAGGATCATCTGGTCGCGGCGCGCGACCCGTACGGCTTCCGCCCGCTGGTGTTGGGGCGCATCAAAACCGCCGGCCGCCTCGGGTACGTGGTGACGTCGGAGACCTGCGCCCTGGACCTGATCGGGGCCACGTACGAACGCGAGGTGGAAGCCGGTGAGGTCCTGCTGTTCGACGAGCGTGGCCTGACCTCCTCCATGCCGTTTCCGCGCGTCCCCGCGGCGCGGTGCGTCTTCGAGCACGTCTATTTCGCCCGGCCCGATAGCACCATGTTCGGGCAGAACGTCTATCGGACGCGCAAGGCGTTCGGCCGCCAACTCGCACGGGAATCGCCGGCTCCCGCGGACGTGGTGATCCCGGTCCCCGACTCGGGCGTCCCCGCGGCGTTGGGGTATGCCGAAGCCGCGCGCCTGCCGTTCGAGATGGGGCTGATCCGCAACCACTACGTCGGCCGCACCTTCATCGAGCCGCAGTCGTCGATTCGGCACTTCGGGGTCAAGGTCAAGCTCAACGCGCAGGCCGACGTGTTGCGCGACAAACGCGTCGTGGTGGTCGACGACTCGCTGGTGCGCGGCACGACGAGCCGCAAGATCGTCAAAATGATCCGCGCCGCGGGCGCCCGCCAAGTCCACGTCCGGATCAGCGCACCACCTACGATTGGTCCCTGTTTCTACGGCGTCGATACGCCGACCCGCCGTGAGTTGATCGCCGCGGCACACACGGTCGACGAGATCTGCCATTACGTCACCGCGGACAGCTTGGCCTACCTGAGCGAAGCCGGCATGTACGCCGGCCTCCACCAGGCGCCCACCGGCTTTTGCGACGCCTGCTTCACGCGGCGCTATCCCCTCGCCCTGGGCAGCCGCCCGCGCGGCAGCCAGCTGGCACTGTTCGGCGAACCGGAGCCGGCCGCGGTCCCCTCGTAATCCAGCGCCGATTGCCCCGCGCCGGCTTCCGCGCACACGACCGGGCTCGTCGCCATGCCGGGCATCCCCAACCTGCTCAGCCTGCTGCGCATCGCGCTCATCCCGTTCCTGATCTTCTGCCTGGCCGACACCGGGCCGGGGTGGAGCCTGCTGGCCGCGGGCCTCTTCTTCATCGCCAGCCTCACGGATTTCTTCGACGGCTACGTGGCCCGCCGGCAGGGCGGCGCCACTCTGCTGGGGACGTTTCTCGACCCGCTCGCGGACAAGTTGATCGTGACGGCCGCGCTGGTCATGCTGGCCGCGGCCGACCGGGTTCCGCGCGTCCCGGCGTGGCTCGTAGTCGTCGTTCTGGCGCGCGAAATCGCAGTCACGGGGTTGCGCAGCATAGCGGCCAGCGAGGGAATGGTGCTGCCCGCGGACCGGCTCGGCAAATACAAGACCCTGTTCCAGATCGTCGCCCTGCACGGCCTGATCGTCCACTACACCTATTTCCACATCAACTTTCACGTCATGGGCATGTACTTCCTGTGGATTGCCGTCGGCCTGGGGTTGTGGTCCGGCATCGACTATCACGTCAGAGTCGGACGGCACTTGGTCGGCACCTCCCGAAAGACTCGTCCGGCCGGCGGGATAGGTTCGGGCGTCGCGTCCGGCGCCGACACGACGCTGCGCCGTGGGATGCCGGCATGAAGGTTCTCGTCACCGGTGCCGCCGGGTTCATCGGCTTTCACGTCAGCGCCCGTCTGCTCGCCCGCGGGGACACCGTGGTCGGGCTCGACAACCTCAATCCGTACTACGACTTGCGCCTCAAACGCGCCCGCGTGGAGCGGCTGACGCCCAACCCGCGTTTCGAGTTCGTCCATCTCGACCTCGCCGACCAGGCCGGCATGGAAGCCATGTTCGCCCGGGTGCGGCCCGAACGTGTGGTACACCTGGGCGCACAGGCCGGGGTGCGGCATGCGTTCCGCGACCCGCATGCATACGTCCACAGCAATCTGGTCGGGTTTCTGCACGTGCTGGAGGGGTGTCGGAAAACCGCCGTGCAGCACCTCGTCTATGCGTCGAGCAGCTCGGTGTACGGGGCCAATACCAAGCCGCAGTTTTCCGTGCACGACAACGTGGACCACCCGGTGTCGCTGTACGCGGCCACGAAAAAGGCGAACGAACTCATGGCGCACACGTACAGCCACGGCTACGGGCTGCCGACCACTGGGGTACGTTTCTTCACCGTCTATGGCCCGTGGGGCCGCCCGGACATGGCGCCGTTCCTGTTCACCAAGGCGATTCTGGCCGGCGAGCCGATCACGGTCTTCAACCACGGCGACATGCAGCGCGACTTCACCTACATCGACGATGCCGTCGAAGCCGCCGTGCGCCTCCTCGACCGCCTCCCGAAACCCGACCCGGCCTGGTCCGGCTTGACCCCCGACCCGGGCAGCAGCACGGCGCCCTACCGCGTGTACAACGTCGGCAACCACCGACCGATCGGCTTGCTGGGCTTCATCGAGGTCCTGGAGCAGACCCTCGGCCGCCCCGCGGAAAAGCGCCTCGTACCCATGCAGCCCGGCGACGTGCCGGCGACCTGCGCCGACATCTCGGACCTCATGCGTGACGTCGGCTACTCCCCCGCTACGCCGATTGAAGAAGGCATTCCCCGTTTCGTGGAATGGTATCGGGGATACTATGAAGTATAGACCGTGGGGCGAGGGGCAGCCGCCCACCAACTGAATGGACTGTGTCCCTACCATCGTTGATCTCGCCCGAACAGAGGCGGTGCTGCTTACTCAGCGCTCGGCGTGAGCGTCGTCAGGGCCAGAGCGTGGATGGTGGAGCCCATAGCATCGCCCAACGCTGCGTACACGAGGCGGTGCCGCTGCACCTGCGTCTTGCCCTCGAAGCGCGGGGACACGACGGTCACGCGATAATGGCCGCCGCCCGCCGCGGCGCCGGCGTGGCCCGCGTGGTGGGCGCTCTCGTCCTCGACGCGAACCTCGCTGGCGTCCAGGATGGCGCGGAGCGTCCGTTCGATTCGCTGGACGGTCGTCATCGCCGAGTCAGCCGTGGTCGAGGGTGGACGGAAAGTCGGGTTGCCGGCGCTCCTTGATCGACGCCAAGCCTTCGCCCACGTCCTTGCCGAAGAAGCCCAGCATTTCGAGCGCCAGCGAATAATCGAACGAGGTGTGCGCCGCGGCACGCAACCATTGGTTGAGCGACTGCTTGGTCCAGCGGATGGCCTGTTGCGCGCCACCCGCAAGCTTGGCCGCGACTTCCATCGCCTTGGGCATGACCTCGTCCGGCGGCACGACCATACTCACCAAACCGATGCGCTCGGCCTCCGTGGCGTCCAGCATGTCGCAGGTCAGCAGGTAGTATTTCGCCTTCGCCATGCCGACCAGCAGCGGCCAGATCACCGCGGCGTGGTCGCCGGCCGCCACGCCCAGGCGTGTGTGGCCGTCGGTGAAACGCGCCTTTTCCGACGCGATGCTGATGTCGGCCAGCAGCGCGACCGCCAGCCCCGCGCCGACCGCGACGCCGTTGATGGCCGAGACGATCGGCTTGTCGCAGTTGATCATGTTGTGGACGATGTCGCGCGCTTCTTTCATGGTGCCGGCCACCACGTCGAGATTACCCATGGATCGTTCGACGACCTCGAAATCGCCGCCCGCGGAGAACGCCTTGCCCGCGCCCGTGATGACCGCCACGCGCACCTCCGGGTCGTCCGCGATGTCGAGCCAGATCTTGCTCAATTCGTAGTGCAGGCGGAAATTGGTGGAGTTGAACGAACCCGGGCGGTTCATGGTCAGGACGGCGATGCCGTCTTTTTTCTCGATGAGGATGTGTTCGTACGTTTCACGGTAGGCCATTTCTTCCTCCTTCGTCTTCTGTGACGAATGCTCTCGGTGGTTCGCGGAGCAACGCGTGATGCGAGGCAGGCGATCGGGGACCGGGATGCCGGGCTAATGCGCCTCCGCCCAGTTGTGTCCCGATCCTACGTCGACGCGCAGCGGGACCCCGATCGGCATGACCTGCTCCATGCTCTCGCGGACCAGGGCGCCGACGCGGTCGGTCTCGTCTTCGGGCACCTCGAACAGGAGTTCGTCGTGCACCTGCAACAACATCCGGGCGCGCAATCCCGACGTGCGCAGGCGGGCGGCGATCGCCAGCATCGCCAGCTTGATGATGTCCGCGGCCGTCCCCTGAATGGGCGTGTTGATCGCCACCCGTTCCGCGGCGCTCAGCAGTTGCGAACTCTTGCTGTGCAGATCCGGGACGTAGCGCCGCCGGCCGCGCAGTGTCGTGACGTAGCCGTACTCGCGGGCGCTGGCTACGACCTCGTCCATGTACGTCTTGATGCCCTGGTAGCGCGCGAAATACTGGGCGATGTACTCCTGCGCGGTCTTGAACGGAATCCGCAGCGTGCGCGCCAAGCGCTGGGCGCCCATCCCGTAGATGATCCCGAAATTGATGGTCTTGGCTTCACGCCGCTGCTCGCTCGTCACGGCGCCCATATCGGTGTCGAAAATTTCCGCGGCGGTGCGCGCGTGCACGTCCTGGCCGGTGCGAAACGCCTCGGTCAGGACCGGGTCGCGGCTGATGTGGGCCAGCAGGCGCAGTTCGATCTGGGAATAGTCGGCCGACAGCAGGGTCCGGCCAGGTGCGGGCACGAACGCCGTCCGAATCCGGCGCCCCTCCTCCGTGCGGATCGGAATGTTCTGCAGGTTGGGATTCGTGGACGACAGCCGCCCGGTCGCGGCCACGCTCTGGTTGAACGAGGTATGCACGCGCCCGGTGTCCGCGCGAATGAGCTTGGACAGCGCATCGACGTACGTGCTGCGCAGCTTGGCGAAGCCCCGATAGGCCAGAATCTTCTCGGGCAGCGGATGTTTGTCGGCCAGCCGCTCCAACACCGACTGGTCGGTCGACGGCCCGGTCTTGGTCTTCTTCACGGGGGGCAGTTCGAGCTTATCGAACAAAATGTGCTGCAACTGCTTGGGCGAGGCGATGTTGAACGACTCGCCGGCCAGCGCGTGAATCTCCTCCTCCAGTCGGTGCAGCTTGCCGCCGAACTCGTCGGACAGGCCGGCGAGCACCGCGGGATCGACCCGGATGCCGGTGCGCTCCATCTCGACCAGGACCGGAATGAGTGGCGTCTCCACCTCCGAGAACAGCGCCGCCATACCCTCGTTCTCCAGCCGCGGCAGGAGCCGGTGGGCGAGACGCAGCGTGATGTCGGCATCCTCGCCGGCATAGCGCGTGGCGTCGGCCACCGCCACGTCGGCGAAATTCTTCTCGGCGTCGTCCGTCACCGTCGAGTACGACAGCATGGCATAACCCAGATGCTCCTGCGCGAGCGCGTCCAGGTTGTGGCGCTGCGCCGGGTTCAGCAGGTACGAGGCCAACATGGTGTCGGCCAGCCGGTTGGCCGAGCGCACGCCGTAATTGGCCAGCACGGTCAGATCGTATTTGAGATTCTGGCCGACCAGGGTCAGGGAATCGTCCGCCAACAGATCCCGGATCGCCTCGAGCACCGTCTCGCGGTCCAGTTGCGGGGCGTCGTCCGCGGCATGGGCGACCGGCACGTACCAGGCGCGTTCCTCCTCCACGGCCAGCGCCACGCCGACGAGTTCGGCGTCGATCGCCTCGAGCGCCGTCGTTTCCGTGTCGAGACAGAACGTCCCCGCGGCCCGGACGGCCTGCACGACGGCCGCGAGTTGAGCCGGCGTGCGGACGGTTTCGTACCGTCCCGCGGGCGCCGCGGCGGAGGCTTCCTCCTCGGACGTCCCAGACGGGGCACCCTCGGTGTCGAGGGCGTCCAGCAGGCGGCGGAATTCGAACGTGCCGAACAGTTCCCGCAAGCTGCTGCGGTCGGGCTCGGTCACGGCCAAGTCGTCCACGGACACCGATAGCGGAACGTCACGGTCGAGGGTCGCCAGCGTCTTCGACAGGCGCGCCAAGTCGGCGTGCTCGCGGACCCGCTCGCCGAGCTTGCCCTTGATGGCCGCGCCGTTTTCGAGCACGCTGTCCAGATCGTTCCACTCCGCAATCAGCTTGATCGCGGTCTTTTCGCCGACGCCCGGCACCCCGGGGATGTTGTCCGTCGGGTCGCCCATCAGGGCCTGAACCTCGACCACGCGGCCCGGCTCCACCCCGAATTTGGCGTGCACCTCCGCGGGGCCGATCCGCTTGTCCTGCATGGTGTCGAGCATGGTCACCCGATCGGAGACGACCTGCATCAGGTCCTTGTCCCCGGACACGATGACCACCTCGGCTCCGGCCCGCTCCCAGCGCGTCACCAGCGTGGCGATGATGTCGTCGGCCTCGTAGCCCGCCAGTTCCAGAATGGGGATGCGGTAGGCGCCGACCACCGCCTTGATGTGGGGAATCTGGGCGCGCAGCTCTTCCGGCATGGATGCACGGTTGGCCTTGTACTCGGGATAGGCTGTGTGCCGAAAATTCTTGCCCGGCGCGTCCAGCACCATGCCCAGGTGGCTGGGGGCGTGCTCGTCGCGAATGCGGTGGAGCATGTTCACGACGCCGAAGATGGCGTTGGTCGGCAGCCCCTCGGAATTCGTCAGTCCCCGCACCGCATAGAACGCGCGATAGATGTACGACTGGCCGTCGATGAGAAAGACGGGGCCGGCTGGACGTGTCACGCCGTCACTGTGTCAGGCCGGTCGGAGAGCGTCAAGGGAACGCCCACCTTGCTCAACCCCCTCTCGGCTTCGCGTGGACGAGCGGCCCCGTTGCAGGGCTGTTGCCTGGAGCGCGGACGCGTAGGCACCTGGGCCTATCCCGCCGCAACATGGGCGGCGTGAATGAGCCCCTCGCTACTGTCGATTTTTTCTATCCCATTTTCTGTAGAATCGGCTCTCCCTAGAGTATCGGAACATGAACAGGAGGCTCGTAGGACCGAATTCTAAACTGCCACGCTCGCCGTACAGGAAGCTGCGCTGGCCGTGTAGGAAGCCGAGTTGGAAGTAAGCCGTTCCGCGATCCGGGTCGGCATCGGGCGGATCGCCGCGGGCGTGTTGCAAACGTTGGTAATCGCCGGCGGACTGTTGTTCATGCGGTCGGAGAGCCCGGCGCATGCGCGACGCCACGAAGAAACCATGTCCACGCTGAACGTGCAGCGGCGGGTGCTAGTTCACGGAGTCCACCTCAAGGTCGGTGGATTCCAGACCCCTGCCCCTCGGATTCCAGGCTGATCACCTCAGTAGCAGGTCCACGGCAGCAGCGAGTCCGTCGCGCCAGTGTCCACCAGAAACAGACCGTCCCAACTGTGCGCCGGGTAGGTGGGATTGCAAATAGTCACGGTGACATGGGTCGTACCGATGAGGTTGGAGAATACCGGCCGATGGCAGAAGGCTCTCGACTTCGATAATGTTCAATCAACTAACAGTAAGCTAGAAGAAGACAAGTTGCGGTCGGGACTCGGATTGAAGCTTTATTGAATGCGACAGGGAAAGGCCGACGACGGGTCATGCGGGTCCACGCTTCCACGCGGTGGGGTGGGTTATAGACAGTAAGTGCCTGCGCCTCCACGCCCCCAGGCAACGGCCCTTCGACGGGGGCCACTCTCTACGCCAGGGCCGGGGTCGAACGGGACGCCCGCGTTCCCGGGGCCGCGGCGGCTCATCCGCCGCATCGTCGGTTTCACAGGAACGTGGTCGGGTGTCAGGGCATAGTCAGGCGGCAATACGTTTGACCTTGAT
This sequence comes from uncultured Binatia bacterium (SeqCode), assembly GCA_965200125.1. Lineage (GTDB taxonomy): Bacteria > Desulfobacterota > Binatia > Bin18 > Bin18 > Bin18. The sequence goes on from OZ241332.1 coordinate 1,989,278, forward strand.
CAAGGGCTCCAATTCGTGGGCGTGCACAAGATCGAATGCGAGTTGCATGCCCAGCCACACTTCGGGGGTAGAACCGAACACCTTTGACAGGCGGCAGGCCATTGCGATGGAGACCGCCGCCCGGACGCCGCGCTCCCTCTGCAACCGACATGCCCTAGGACTTCAGCGGTCTTCTCTCACCAGCGTCCCGGGATGCACCGATTCTTTTTCATCCCCAACATCATCCTCCCTCGGTGGTAATCCACATAATCGACATCGACCGCGAGCCCCATGCCCGACTCGAAAGATTACCGGCCAATTGCCTGAAACAGAGACGAAGTAATAGCCTTTCCGCCGTCCCTTGAGAGGATGCGGAAGGAAACCTGGGGGGGGTCCATCCCCTCGGGGCTACGGCTCCGGTCCATCGCAAGCAGAATGCGTTCCAGCTTGGCAACATGACTCTGAGTTACTCCGACGGAGCGGCCTTCAATCTCCACGTCGAGAGTTCAGCAAGTTAAAGGCTGCCTACTGGACGGTGGGCGGTTTCGTCGTCTGCACGACAAACGGAATCTGGGTGACCTCGGTGTCATCGACCTTCACGGTGACGGCGTATCGGCCCTCCCGGGGGACTTTCAGGTCGGGAAGATTGAGGACCATGCTGACCAGATATTGACCGTACGCCGCGTCCCGCGCGAGCGCCTCAACCGGCCCTTCCAGATTGATGCCGAAATCGCCTTCGTGCGACCGGACGTGCAGCCCGACCGTATGCGCGCCCTGCTCGTCGAAGCCCAGCTTCAGGAAGACGGCAAAACGGGGCAGGGGCTGTTGATAGTCGGAGACGCGAAAGGTGGTGAAGAGCCCCATGAGACTCTCCTTCTCGCCTTGTTCGTGTCTGACGTCATCGCACATGACGGCGACGATCACGCGGGGAGAAGACATAAAGAGACGACAGGTTGGGGCCACGGCGGACTCGGTCTCACCCTCCGCTCGGAGTGCCGAACGACATGATTAACCGGGGCGCTCTCCGGTTTCCTCCGTCAGACGTGCCGGTTGAGGGAAATGCAGCGGAACGGGGAAGGATAGCCATCTTCCTGCAAGACTTCGAGCCAGCCGCAGACTGCCGTCTTCATCTCTTGCGTTGCTTCTTCGGGCGTTGCTCCATAGGCCGACAGATCGGGAATCTCTCGGAAGCGCGCCTCGAAATCCTCCGATTCGGCGCACTTCTCACACGAACAGGTGTAGGGGGCGGTTCTTTTCCCGTCATGGGGTTCTTTTACTCTTCTTCAATCAGTCCTATCGACCTTGCTCGCTTCAACACCTCTTGCACTTGTTCCATCTTCTCCTTTCTTCCCTTCCATTATTGTAGATTCAGTGGGCGGGGGTATTTGTCTTTTATACCTCTCGCTTGCGGATGGGAAAATATAGTGGATCTCTTTGATCTTATGAAACGTCCATCCTAACTACTCTACGAGCTTCCGTAGGTCTCTGAAGGCGAGATTGGCGGAGTATTCCCGCTTTGTCCAGGGGTTGTCTATCGACCGCCATTCCGCGTCACGAGCAAGCACATCGGGGGTTCCCAGGCATGGAATCTTTCTCTTTCGCCTTGGAAGAAGCGGCCCAATGCCTAGCCGTTCTTCGCACCGTTTGCAATGGGAATTCCAAACTTGATATCTTATGCGACCATCATACCTGCGGAAGCGAGAATCCAGGGTATGAATGCCTGCTTGCGCAGGTATGACGAAGAAACCCTACCCTCAGTATCGTCTTGTATGTCATTCCCAAAAGAAGGCTCACCCGACACGGGCGAAGTCCAGCCTGCCGGCCCAGCGGTCCTCCAGGGTGGCGCGCAGGGTCGCGGACTCCGGCGTGCGCAAGTCGGGGTCTCGTTCGAGCCATGCCAAGGCTTCGTCGCGGGCCGTCTCCAGGAGCGTGCCGTCGCGCACGATGTTGGCGACGCGGAAATCGGGCATGCCCGACTGGCGGCGCCCGAGGAATTCCCCCGGGCCGCGGAACCGGAGGTCGGCCTCGGCGATGGCGAAGCCGTCGTCGGTTTCGGCCATCACTCGGAGTCGTTGCAGGGAGTCGTCGCCCGGCGTTTCCTGCGTCAGCAGGAGACAGCACGAGGCGGCCTCCCCGCGGCCGACGCGGCCGCGCAACTGGTGGAGTTGGGCCAAGCCGAAACGCTCGGCGTGTTCGATCACGATGACCGTGGCGTTGGGTACGTCGATGCCCACCTCGATGACCGTCGTCGAGACCAGCACGTGCGTGTCGCCGGCCTGGAAGCGCTGCATGACCGCGTCTTTATCGTCGGCCTTCATGCGCCCGTGTACCAAGCCGACCGAATAGTCCGCGAAATGCGTGCGCGCCAACTCTCCGGCCATGCTGGTGGCGGCCTTCAGGGCGGACTTGTCCGACTCCTCGACGAGGGGATAGACGACGTAGGCTTGGTGGCCGGCGCGGAGGTGCTCGAGCACGAGCCGGTACGCGGCGTCCCGGTCGTCTTCGCCGAACAGGCGCGTGGTGATCGGCTGGCGGCCGGGCGGACGTTCGCGGAGGGCCGACACGTCCAGGTCGCCGTACAGGGTCAACGCCAGGGTGCGCGGGATCGGGGTGGCGGTGAGCAGCAGGACGTCCGGGTTGGCGCCGCGCTTGCGGAGTTCGGCGCGCTGCATCACGCCGAAACGGTGCTGCTCGTCCACGATCGCCAGACCCAGGCGCTGGAAGCGCACCGCGTCCTGAATGAGGGCGTGCGTGCCGACGACGACGTCCACCTCGCCGCGTTCCAGCAGGCCGTACACCTCCTGCTTGCGCCGGTCGCGCGTCTCCCCGGTCAACAGCACCAGCGACACGCCCAGCCGCTCGGCCAGCGGCGTCAGCGTCCGGCTGTGTTGCTCGGCCAGCAGCTCGGTCGGCGCCATGAACGCGACCTGATAGCCGCTGTCGAGCGCGGCCAGCGCGGCGAGAAACGCCACGATGGTCTTCCCGGACCCCACGTCGCCCTGCACGAGGCGGTTCATGGGATGCGGCGCGGCCATGTCGCGGAAGATCGCCGCGACCACGGCCTCCTGCGCCGCGGTGAGGCGGAACGGCAGCACGTCGGGAACCCGGCGTACGAGCGGCCCCGGCACGCTGGACAGGCCGGCTTCCCGCACGCTGCTGCGCCGGCGCAGCGCCATGCCGAGTTGCAGATGGAACAACTCGTCGAACACCACGGCGCGGTGTGCCGGCGAACGGAAATCGTTCAACTGCGCCACGTCGGCGTCCAGCGGCGGGACGTGCAGCATGCGCAAGGCGTGGGCGAGCGGCATCAGCGTCAGGCGGCGGCGCACCTCCGCGGGGACGCCGTCGGTCACGTGTGCGACGTACTGCTCCACCGCGCCGTGGACGAGGCGGCGCACCGCGGCCAGCGTCATTTCGTTCGTCTTGCCGTACACGGGCAGGATGCGCGCGGTCGGGGCGTCGTCTTCGAGCGGCTCCATGTCGGGATGCACCATCCATTTGCCGCCCTGCCGGCCCTCTTCGATCTTGCCGTGCAGCAGGACGCGCTGCCCGAGCTGGTAGCGTTGCTGGAAATAACGGTGCTGGTGATACCAGAGCAGGAACAGGAAGCCGGTGTCGTCGCGCACCACGGCTTCCAACACCCGCCGCCGGCGGCCCAGAAAGCGCCTGCCCATGCGCGCGACGTGTCCGGCGACGGTCACCTCCGCGCCGAGCTCGGCCGCGGCGATGGGCGTCACCTCGCGCCGGTCCTGATAGCGGAACGGCACGTGGTAGAGCAGGTCTTCGACCGTGTGGATGCCGAGGCGCGCGAGTTGTTCGGCGCGCCGCGGGCCGACGCCCTTGACGTACTGGACCGCTTTTTCGAGCGGCGGCTCCGCGCGAAACGCCCGCTCGTCGGGCGAGGCCGGCGGAGAGGCGGGGGTTCCGTCAGGCATACGACTCCGGCGCATTCCGTTCGCCCGCGGCGCCGTCCGTCCGCGCGCCCGCGGTCAGGCGTGGTACTCCTGCAGCGGGTGCACTTCGAATCCTCCCTGCTTCAGGCGGACGATACCCTCGACCGCGGCCCGGGCGCCGGCGATGGTCGTGAAATACGGCACCTGACATTCCAGGGCGCTGCGCCGGATCGAAAAGGAGTCGTGGATCGACCGGGCGCCGTCGGTCGTGTTGACGACCAGCGCGACCGTTCCGGCCTGCAGGGCGTCCACCACGTGCGGCGACCCTTCCAGCACCTTGTTGACGAGGGCGACCGACAGCCCGGCCCGGCGCAGGAACGCCGCGGTGCCGCGCGTGGCGAGCAGCGAAAACCCCGTTTCCGCGAGCCGTTCGGCCACCGTCAGCGTGGCCGGCTTGTCGCGGTCGCGCACGCTCAGGAACGCGGTCCCCGCTTCGGGCAGCGTGTTGCCCGCGGCGATCTGCGCCTTGGCGAACGCCATTCCGAACACGCGGTCGATGCCCATCACCTCGCCGGTCGATTTCATTTCCGGCCCGAGGACCGTATCCACGCCCGGAAATTTGATGAAGGGGAACACGGCTTCCTTGACGCTCACGTGCGGCGGGACGATCTCGCGCGTGAAGCCGACCTCGTCCAGGGTCTTGCCCGCCATGACGCGCGCGGCCAGCTTGGCCAGCGGCACGCCGATCGCCTTGCTCACGAACGGCACGGTGCGCGACGCGCGCGGGTTGACTTCGATCAGGAACACGGTGTCGTCCTTGACCGCGAACTGGACGTTGATCAGGCCGACCACCCCCAACTCCAGCGCCAGCAGCCGGGTCTGGCGCCGAATCTCGTCCTGCACCGCGTCCGACAGCGAGCGCGGCGGCAGCGAGCAGGCACTGTCGCCCGAGTGCACGCCAGCCAACTCGATGTGTTCCATGATGCCGCCGACCACGACCCGCGTGCCGTCGCTCAGCGCGTCCACGTCCACCTCGGTCGCGTCGTCCAGGAATTTGTCGATCAGCACCGGCCGCTGCGCCGAGACCGACACGGCCTCGCGCATGTAGCGGCGCAGGCTGGCCGCGTCGTACACGATTTCCATCGCCCGCCCGCCCAACACGTAGGACGGGCGCACCAGCACCGGATAGCCGACCCGGTGCGCGACCGCGACCGCCTCGTCGGTCGAGCGCGCGGTCCCGCCGTCCGGCTGGCGCAGGCCCAGGCGTTCCAACATCCGCTGGAACCGCTCGCGGTCCTCGGCCCGGTCGATCGAGTCGGGCGGCGTGCCCAGGATCGGCACCCCGGCGCGTTCGAGCGGCACGGCCAGCTTGAGCGGCGTCTGTCCGCCGAACTGGACGATCACGCCGGCCGGCCGTTCGCGGCGCACGATGCTGAGCACGTCTTCGAGGGTCAACGGCTCGAAGTACAGCTTGTCCGAGGTGTCGTAGTCGGTGCTGACCGTCTCCGGGTTGCAGTTGACCATGATCGCCTCGCAGCCGTCCTCCTTGAGGGCGAACGCGGCGTGCACGCAGCAATAGTCGAACTCGATGCCCTGCCCGATGCGGTTCGGCCCGCCGCCGAGGATGACGATCTTCCGCCGCCCGGTCGGCGCGGATTCGTCCTCGCCCTCGTAGGTCGAGTACAGGTACGGCGTGTGCGCGACGAACTCGGCCGCGCAGGTGTCCACGGTCTTGTACACCGGAACCAGCCCCGTCCGTTCGCGCTCGGCACGTATCGCGTCTTCGTCCACGCCGAGCAATTGGGCCAGCCGCACGTCGGAGAAGCCCATCCGTTTCGCGTGGCGCAGCAGGCCGGCCGGCAGCCCGCGGACGATCGCGGCCGGGTCCGAAGCAGACTCCGTATCCGCTTCACGGACCGCGGCCGCGGCGCGTTCGATGGCGGTTTCGCAGGCGATGATCTGGGCGACGTTCTCCAGGAACCAGGGATCGATGCGGGTTCGCGCGTACAGTTCGTCGACATCCATGCCCAGCCGCAGGGCGTCGGCCACGGCCCACAGCCGCCCGGCGTGGGGTGCGGAGAGAGATTCGCGCAGCGCGGCGAGCCGCGCCTCCGGTTCGCCGGGCGGGGGCGCAAAGCCGGAGCGGTCGATCTCCAGCGAGCGCAGCGCCTTGTGCAACGCCTCCTTGAACGTGCGGCCGATGGACATGGCCTCGCCGACCGACTTCATCTGCGGCCCGAGCAGGTCGCGCGCCTGTGGAAATTTGTCGAACGTGAAGCGCGGCAGCTTGACCACCACGTAGTCGATGGTCGGCTCGAACGAGGCCGGCGTCTCGCGCGTGATGTCGTTCGGAATCTCGTCCAGGCGGTAGCCGACCGCCAGCTTGGCGGCGATCTTGGCGATCGGGAACCCGGTCGCCTTGCTCGCCAGCGCGGACGAGCGCGACACGCGCGGGTTCATCTCGATCACCACCAGCCTGCCCGTGTCCGGGTGGACGGCGAACTGGATGTTCGAGCCGCCGGTATCCACGCCGATTTCGCGGATGATGCGCAGCGCGGCGTCGCGCAGCCGTTGGTACTCCTTGTCGGTCAGGGTCTGGGCCGGCGCGACCGTGATCGAGTCGCCCGTATGCACGCCCAGCGGGTCGAAGTTCTCGATGGAGCAGACGATGACCACGTTGTCGTGGGTGTCGCGCATGACCTCCAGCTCGAACTCCTTCCAGCCGGCGATCGACTCCTCGACCAGTACCTCGTGCGTGGGCGAGGCGTGCAGGCCCCATTCGACGACGCGCGCGAATTCGTCCGCGGACTGCACGATGCCGCCGCCCATCCCGCCCAGGGTGCGCGACGGGCGCACGATGAGCGGCAAGCCCAACTCCTCGCGTAGCGCGCGGGCGTCCGCCAGCGACCGGGCGTAGCCGCTGCGCGGCAGGTCCAGGCCGATGCGCTGCATCGCGGCCTTGAACAGGTCGCGGTCCTCGGCCTTCTTGATGGCGGGTAGTCTGGCGCCGATGAGTTCCACGCCGGCACGGTCGAGCACGCCGGCTTCGGCCAGTTCGATCGCCAGATTCAGGCCGGTCTGTCCGCCGATGGTCGGCAGCAGCGCGTCCGGGCGTTCCGCGGCGATGATCTTTTCGAGCACCGGCCGCGTGAGTGGCTCGACGTACGTGCGGTCGGCGAAATCCGGGTCGGTCATGATCGTGGCCGGGTTGGAGTTCACCAGCACGACGCGAAAACCCTCCTCCTCGAGCGCCTTGCACGCCTGCGTGCCCGAGTAGTCGAACTCGCACGCCTGGCCGATGACGATCGGGCCGGACCCGATCAGGAGGATGGAATGCAGGTCGGTGCGTTTGGGCATGGCGGCTCTGCGCGCGAGCGCGGGAATCGCGCGCCGCGGTCAGGATCGAAAGCGCTCCATCAGGGCGGTGAAGCGGTCGAACAGATAGTCCGCGTCGTGCGGCCCCGGGGACGATTCGGGATGGTACTGCACGGAAAAGAGCGGATGATCGGGGTGTTGCAGGCCCTCGACCGTGCGGTCGTTGAGGTTAACGTGGGTCACTTCGGCGCGCCCGGGCAGCGAATCCACGTCCACGCAGAAGCCGTGGTTCTGCGCCGTGATCTCGACCTTGTTGGTCGCCACGTCCATGACGGGCTGGTTGCCGCCGTGGTGGCCGAATTTGAGCTTGGAGGTGCGCCCGCCCAGTGCGAGACCCAGAATCTGGTGACCGAGGCAGATGCCGAACAGCGGCAGCTTGCCGATCAGCGCGGCGACGTGGCGTTTCGCGTACGGCGCCGCGGCCGGATCGCCCGGGCCGTTGGACAGGAACACGCCGTCCGGTGCGAGGGCGAGCACGTCCTCCGCGGGCGTGTCCGCGGGCACGACGCGCACGCGGCAGCCGGCCTCGACCAGGTGACGCAGGATGTTGAACTTCACGCCGTAGTCGTAGGCGACGACGGAATAGCGGGGCTCCGGCGGCCGGGGGGCCGCGGGGTCGGCGCGTTCGGCCCCCGCCTGCACGCGGTAGCCGGTCTCCGGTTCCCAGCGCCCTTGCGTCCAGGTGTAGGGCTCGCGGCAGGTGACTTCCTTGACGAGGTCGCGGCCGAGCAGGTCGGGAGCGTCATGCGCTTTTGCGACGAGCCGGCGCACGTCCAGATCGTCGGTCGCGATCGCGGCCTGCTGCGCCCCGCGGTCGCGGATGCGGCGGACCAGCGCGCGGGTGTCCAGCCCCTGAATGCCGACGATGCCCTGCTCGCGCATGTACGCGGCCAGGCTCTGCCGGGCGCGCCAGTTGCTCGGCCGCTCCCAGTACTCCTTCACCACGAAGCCCTCGACGAACGAGCGGCGCGACTCCACGTCTTCGGGATTCACCCCGACGTTGCCGATCTCGGGGCAGGTCATGGTGACGATCTGACCCTTGTAGGACGGGTCGGTCAGGATTTCCTGATAGCCGGTCAGCGAGGTGTTGAACACGATTTCGCCGACCGCCTCGCCGCGCGCCCCGAAGGCGGTGCCCTCGAAGACGGTGCCGTCGGCCAGCGCCAGCAGCGCCGGGCCGGCCGCGCTCTGGAACGGGGTGGCGGTCACGCGGCGCCTGCCTCCTGCGTCTGCGCGGTATGGACGGTGCGGCCGGCGACCAGCGTCCGCACCACCTTGCCGGTCATCTCCCAGCCGGCGAACGGCGTGTTGCGACTGCGCGAGTGCGACGCCTGCGGGTCCACGCGCCAGACCGCGGCCGGGTCGAAGATCGTCACGTCGGCTGCGGCACCCGGGGCCAGCCGGCCGAAGTCCAGGCCGAGAATGCGGGCCGGGTTCAGCGTCAGCTTGCGGATGGCCTGCGGCAGGGTCAGCACGCCGGCACGGACCAAGTGCAGTGTCAGCGGCAACGCCGTCTCCAAGCCGGTCACGCCGTGCGCGGCGCAGTGGAACTCGACCGCTTTTTCGTCGCGGTGGTGAGGGGCGTGATCGGTCGCGATGGCGTCGATCGTGCCGTCGCGCAAGCCTTCCTGCAGGGCCGCGACGTCTTCGGCCAGGCGCAGCGGCGGGCTCATCTTGGCGTTCGTGTCGTATTCGCCGACGGCCTCCTCGGTGAGCGTGAAATGGTGGGGTGTCACCTCGGTCGTCACTGCCAGCCCGTCGGCCTTGGCGCGGCGCACTTCCTCGACCGCGCCGCGCGTGCTGACGTGCGCGATGTGGACGCGCCCGCGGGTCAGCCGCGCCAAGGCGACGTCGCGGGCGACCATGACGTCCTCGGCCGCGGCCGGCACCCCGCGCAGCCCCAGCCGCAGCGCGGTCGGGCCTTCGTTCATGCTGCCCCCCGCGGACAGGTGCAGGTCTTCTTCGTGCACGCTGATCGGCACGTCGAACATGGAACAGTATTCCAGGGCGCGCCGCATCAGGTTGGCGTCCATGACCGGTCGTCCGTCGTCGGAAATGGCGACCGCGCCGGCGTCGATCATGTCCCCGATGTCGGCCAGTTCCTCGCCCCGGAGTCCTTTCGACAGCGCGCCGATCGGAAAGACGCGCGCCAAGCCGGCAACGCGCGCCTGCTCGCGGATGAAGCGGGTCACCGCGGCGGTGTCGTTGACCGGGTTGGTGTTCGCCATGCAGGCCACGCCGGTGAAGCCGCCGGCGACCGCGGCGCGCGTGCCGGTCAACACCGTCTCCTTGTACTCGTAACCGGGTTCGCGCAGATGGACGTGCATGTCGATCAACCCCGGGGCGACCACGCAGCCCGACGCGTCGATCCGGTCGGCCTCGACCTCGGCGAAGGCGCCGGGCGGGCCCATATCGCGGATGGCGCCGTCCTCCACCAACAGGTCGAGGCGAGCCTCCCGCTCTTCCTGCGGGTCCACGACCGTTCCACCGGCGATGACGAGCCGCATCCGCCTACTCCCCGACCGCGCGCTTGGGCAACCGGACCGGCTCCGGCCGCCGCGGGGCGGAACGCCCGACTTTGCCCTGATCTCTCACGCCGTCCCGGCGGTCGGCCTGCTCCTCCGGCTCGGTACGCGCGGTTCGATCCCGTGTCGTCAGCAGATACAGCACCGCCATGCGTACGGCCACGCCGTTGGTCACCTGTTCGAGAATGACCGAGTACGGGCCGTCGGCGACGCGCGAGTCGATCTCCACGCCCCGGTTCATCGGCCCGGGGTGCAGGATGACGACGCCGGGCTTGGCCGCGGCGAGCACGTCGGGCGTCAGGCAGAAGCGCCTCGCGTAGTCGGCGAGGCTGGGAAAGAAATTGCGCGCCTGACGCTCGAGCTGAATGCGCAACATCATGATCGCGTCCGCATCGGCGACGCCCGCGCGCAACTCCGTGTGGCATTCCACGCCCCACTGCGCGAACTCCGGCGGCAGCAGCGTCCGCGGGCCGACCAGCCGCACGTCGGCGCCCAGGGCGTTCAGCGCCAGGACGTTGGAACGGGCCACGCGGCTGTGCAGGACGTCGCCCACGATCGCCACGGTCTTGCCCGCGACCTCACCCAGATGCTCGCGTATGGTCATCACGTCCAGCAGCGCCTGGGTCGGGTGCTCGTGCGTGCCGTCGCCCGCGTTGACGACCGGGCAGTCGCCCGCCCGGGCGAGCAGGTGGGCGGCCCCGGACGCGGGATGGCGGACGACGACCGCGGCCGGCCGCATGGCGCACAGGTTGCGCGCCGTGTCGAGCAGGCTCTCGCCCTTGACCGCGCTGCTCGTGGACGCAGACACGTTGATCGTGTCCGCGGACAGCCGTTTGGCGGCGATCTCGAAGGACGACCGGGTGCGCGTGCTGGGCTCGTAGAACAGGTGGATGATGGTTTTCCCGCGCAGCGTGGGGACCTTCTTCACCTCGCGCTCGGAGATCTCCCGGAACGACTCCGCGGTCCGGAGGACGAACAGCAGTTCCTCGCGCGACAGGTCGGCGATGCCCAGAAAGTGGCGCTGCGTAAACGTCATGGCGGCTCCCGCTACTCGATCACCACTCCGTCGCGCCCGTCGTGTTCGGCCAGCCGCACCGACACGCGCTCGTCGTGCGACGTGGGGACGTTCTTCCCCACGTAATCGGGCCGAATGGGGAGCTCGCGGTGGCCGCGGTCGATCAGCACCGCCAGTTGGATGGTGCGCGGCCGGCCGAAATCCACCAGGGCGTCCATGGCGGCACGCACCGTGCGGCCGGTGTACAGCACGTCGTCGGCCAGCACGATGCGCCGCGCGTCCACCTCGAACGGAATGCTGGTCCCGTGCACCTCGGGCTGCGTGCGCGTACGGCCGACGTCGTCCCGGTACAGCGTGATGTCGATGTCCCCGCACGGCGGCCGCACGCCTTCGACCTCGTGGATCTTGTCCGCCAGCCGGCGCGACAGCAGCACCCCGCGCGTATGGATGCCGACCAGCGCCAGATGCTCCCCGCCCTGGTTGCGTTCCAGAATCTCGTGCGCGATCCGCGTCAGCGCGCGCCGGATGGCGGCCTCGTCCAGGACGATGCGCGGGTCGGAATGTCGGAGCGCACGTGGCATGCGAGCAAAAAAAGAGCCCCCTCGGATTTCCAAGGGGGCTCGGGTCAGCGTTGTTGCGAACCGCAGAACAGGAATTTCATGGCTGCTCTTTCCAGCCTCACGGGACCGGGTTAAAGGCGCATTTTTCCTACGCTCCTGTCCCCGGCCTGTCAAGGGTGGCGCCGCGGATATAGACAGGATGGTGGTGCAAAGGCCGGGATGACATCGGGGTTCGTTTCGACAGGCTCAACGAACTAAGGGATGGGAAGGTCCCTGAGCCTGTCGAAGGGCCGGGCGAGGTGACGGCGGGGTTCGTTTCGATGTTTCGATCCTTCGACAAGCTCAGGACACCGCAAGCTCAACACATTGCAGGCTCGACGAACCAAGAGATGGGAAAGTCTCCAAGCCTGCGGCGTCCTGAGCTCGAGGTGGTGCTGCGGCTTGCAGCGCCGGGCCGCGGTCCATACCATGCGCCGACGTTTTCATCGGACGGGTCTTCCGCGCGTATCGCAGCCTGCAGAACCCCTGTTAAAAGGACGACCAACATGGATTTCACGTTCTCCGAAGACCAGGTTCTCTTGCAGCAGACCCTGCGGCAGTACGCCAAGGACAAGCTCATGCCGAATTATGCGCGCTGGGACCGGGGCGAAACCATCCCGCGCGCGTTGATCAAGGAGGTGGCCGAACTCGGGGTCTTCGGCCTGCGCGTGCCCGAGCGGTTCGGCGGCCTGATGGCCGACTACGTGACCTGTGGGCTGATGTCCGAAGAACTGTCGCGCGGCGACTTCAACTACAGCCTGTACGTCCAGCTCGGGCTGATCGCCTCGGAACTGCTGACCGATTTCGCCGCCCCCGAAGTGCAGGCGGAGTGGCTGCCCCGCCACGCCACGGGCGACGCGGTGATCGCATTCGGCCTCACCGAGCCGGGCGCCGGGTCGGACGCGGCCCGCATCGTCACCCGCGCCGAACGCGTCGGCGACGACTACGTGATTAGCGGCGAGAAGGCGTCCATTACGTTCGCCGGATACGCGGACGCCTGCATCGTGTTCGCGCGTACCGGTGCCGAGGGCGCGCGCGGCATTTCGGCCTTTCTCGTGCCGCTCGACGCCCCGGGCGTCACCCGCCAACCCTACTTCGCCGCGGGCGAGCGGCTGACCCAGCGCGGCTCGCTGTTCTTCGACGGCGTGCGCGTGCCGGCCCGCAACCGGATGGGCGCGGAAGGCAAGGGCTTCTACCAGGCGATGATCGCCTTCGACTTCAACCGCGCGGTCATCGCCCTGGCCTGCATCGGTGCCGCACAGCAATCGCTGGACGAGACCATCGAATACACCAAGGGGCGCGAGGTGTTCGGCAAGCCGCTGGCTACGTTCGAGGGCGTCGCTTTTCAGGTCGCCGAGCATCTGACGCTGTTGGAGTCGGTGCGCGTGCTGGCGTACAAATGTCTGTGGCTCAAGGATCAGGGCCGGAAGCACACCAAAGAGGCCGCGATGGTCAAATGGCTCGGCCCCAAGGCGGCCGCGGACGCCATTCACGCCTGCATGATCCTGCACGGCCACTACGGCTATAATATGGAGTCGCCACTGGAACAGCGCTGGCGGGACGTGGTGGGATTGGAGATCGGCGACGGCACGCCGGAGATCATGAAGGGCATCGTCGCCCGCGAAGCCTTCGGCCGGGAGTACACCTCGTACCGCTGATCATTCTCGCCCTCGCTTGGGCGCCGCGCTACCCGATAGAGCCGGGATTTGCCGCGTTCACTTGCGTAGACTCCACAGCAATGAAAGCGTCCTTAGTCCCTCTGGCCACGGTCGCCTTCGCCCTCATGGCCGTTTGCGGCGAGCGGCCAGAGGGCGAAGGTTTGGACGCCGAGGGCGGCCACACCGACCGCACACCGGCGAGTACCACCTACCCCCCCCCGGGAAGTAAGGACGGCGAGGGGCAGGAAAGTGGCTGCAACGACCGGCCGCGCCACGACCCGACGTTGGACGTCGACTGGGTGCGGGAGAACGGGCGCATCGCTCCGTACACTTGCGAGACTTTCACCAGCGTCCGCGACGTGGACATCGAGCACATCGTCGCATGGGCCGAGGCTCGGCGCTCCGGCCTGTCGTGCGCGGATGCCAGAGCCTTCGTCAACGACCCGCTGAACATCACCGTGGCCTATCCGTGGCTGAACCGGCAGAAGTCCGATAAGGACATCGCCGACTGGCAGCCGCCAAGGAACGCCTGCTGGTTCGCGGCGCGGGTGAAGGCCGTCAAGGCGAAGTACGGCCTGACGATGGACGACCGCGAGCGGCGAGCGCTCGATGCCGTTCTGTCCGGTTGTTCGCCTGCGGAGCGGGCGTCTTGGCGGTGCCAACAGTTCGTTGAGCCTGTCGAAACGAACCCCGAGATCACCCCGCCCCTTCGACTCTTGGTCCCCGGCTCACCTTGCATCGAATCCCCTTCGCAAACGTGAAAGGGCCGGCTCATGGCGAGCCGGCCCTTTTTCTCTCCGGATACGGTCCAAAGCGTTCCCGGACCCGACGGCCTAGGTGAGAAATTCGTTCAGTTTCGCCACGAAGGCGTCGGCCTGCTCGACCTCGGGGCGGTGCCCGCAGTTGTCCAGCAGCATCAATTCGGAGCCGGCGATCGCGTCGCGGTAGAGCGGCGCCGCACTCGCCGGAGCAACCTGATCGTCCTTGCCCCAGACGATGAGCGTCTTGACCGGTTCGCTGCATTGGAGCAGCGGCACCATGCTGGCATTGTACATGTACGGCACCCAGGCCAGCCGCGCACTTTCGGCTCGCGCGTCTTCCCATGCCTCGAATTGCTCGGGGGTGGGTTCGCCGCCGTACAGCTTGGCGAATTCCGGCGTGGCCCGAATGTCCTTGACGCTGGAATCCAGGTACGCCTTGGCCGTCAGTTGGAACATGTCGGCGATGACGCCCTCGGGCGGACGGATGCCGAACGGGGCGACCAGGACGAGGCGGTTGAATTGGGCCGCGTTGCAGGCGGCCATCTCCGCGGCGATCCAGCCTCCCAGCGAGAAGCCGATGACGTCCGCGGGCACCAAGCCGGCTTCCCTGAACGCGCGACCGTACAGGCTGGCCAAGTCACGGACGTTGCTCACCCACTCGACGCGCGGCGTCTGGCCGAAGCCGGGATGCAGGGGAATCATGACCGTGCGGCTCTGCGCCATTGCGGCGTGCCAGTTGGTGATGCCCGGATGTCCCAATTCTTCGTGAAACACGATCAGCGGGTTGCCCGAGCCTCCCTGCACGACGGTCAGCTCGGCGTCGCCGACTTTCCACTGCGTTTCTTTCCACTGTATGTCTGCCAAGGTGGGCCTCCTTTCCCGAAGGCGCACCTCTACCACAGGCCCGCGGAGGTGAGAAGAGCGCGCCCTGGAGGATTCGAACCTCCGACCTACAGATTCGTAGTCTGCCGCTCTATCCGGACTGAGCTAAGGGCGCGTGGGAAGGGTGCGTTGATACGGGAACTCCCGCGATGGGAGGGTCCTTCTACCATACAGATTCGGGCAGGGGCAACCGAGGGCCAAGCTTCCGTCGCATTGCAGCTTGAAACGCAACCATGATCCGATCCGCTCTCCCCTGGTGGGAGAGGGTTGGGGAGAAGGGGAAGGTGGAATTACTTCAAAGTGGGTAATACACCGGAAAGGGGGGAACGTGTTCCTCTGGATTCCTGCTTCCGCAGGAATGACGAAAGGGGGCTAGGAACGACGAGGGAGGCTCGGGGTGACGAAGGATGGCTGGGAGTGATGAGAAGATTGTAGACGGCTGGGGGGTGATGAGAAAATTGTCGATCGCTCTGACGGACTCGCCATCCGGCGGCCTACCATTTTTCGTATTTGACTGCGCCGCGGGCGTACCCGGCGCTGCGCAGAAGATCGCGCAACCGCAGGGTCGGGCGTCCGATCCCGCAGATGGAGAAACGGCGGTCACGGCTGCTGTCCGTATTGACGAACCGCTGCTCGACGTACGGCACCACGGTCGTGTCGATGGAATAAGCGCCCTGCCCTTCTCCGGGTATCAACGGATGGAACGAGAACTGCGGGCAGCAGCGCTCCCAAACCCGCCATTCGTCGAGGAAGAGCAGGTCCGATTTCCGCGCCGCGCCGTACAGCAGGTTGACCGGAAATCTCGGCCGGCCGCTCAGGAGTCGCGCCAGCATGGGGCGGAACGGCACCACGCCGACGCGGTCCGCGATGAAGACGTGTTCGGCGTCCGACGGCTCGTCGAGGACGAACCTGCCCCACGGGCCGGTGAACCGCAGTTCGTCGCCCTCGCGGCAGCCGAACAGATAGGCCGAACCCGGCCCGCCTACGACGCGGTTCAGACAGATTTCGACCGGCCCGGTTTCGTCCGGCAGCGAGGCAATCGTGTAGGCGCGGGTGAGGGTCGTTCCATCCACGGGCAGCAGGAACGACAGGAATTGGCCGGGAACGAACGGGAGCGGCCGGCCACCGGCGACGCGCAGAAAGAAGGACCGGGTATCCGAGGTGCGATCGAGGACCCGCTCGATGGTCGCCGCGTAGGCCGGGGCGGAAGACACGATAGGCCGCGGACCGGTCAGACCTGTTGGTTGATGGTGTAGCGGGGAATCAGGATTTTCACCTCGCCCCCATCCAGGACGGCCTGACAGCCCAGCCGGGAGGTTGAGCGCAGCCCGGGCGCCTTGTCGAGCATGTCGTCTTCCTCTTCCTCGTTTTCGGACAGATGCTCCATGCCGTCCAGGACGATCACGTGGCAGGTCGTGCACGCGCAGTTGCCGCCGCACGCGTGTTCGAGGTCGATGTCGTGGCCGAGCAGGACGTCGAGAATGGAGCCCGGCTCGCCGTCGTGGTGGAACGGGGCGTCGGCCGGATCGAACTCGATGACGCGGTCCGGGCCGCCGGCCTCGAACGCGACGTGCAGCTTTGCCATGCGCGGAAGGGGTTATTGCAACGCCGCGGACTGAGCCTGCCCGGCTTCGAGGCGCAGGACGATGGCCCGGGCGATGTCCACGAACGTCCGACTCTGGGCGTGGTCCGGCTGCGTCACCACGATCGGGGCGCCGGCGTCTCCGCCGGCCATGATGTCGCGCACCAGCGGCAATCGGCCCAGCAGCGGCAGCCCGAATTCTTCGGCCATGCGCGCCCCGCCGTCCCGGCTGAAGACGTGGGACTCGTGTCCGCACGCCCGGCAGACGTGGAAACTCATGTTCTCCACGACCCCGAGAACGGGCGCTTCGACCTCCTCGAACATTTTGATGCCGCGGCGGACGTCGAGCAGCGCCACATCCTGCGGCGTCGTCACGATCACCCCGCCCGCCAGCGGCACCTTCTGCACTACGGTCAACTGCGCGTCTCCCGTGCCCGGCGGCAGATCGACGACCAGCACGTCCAACTCTCCCCACTCGACCTTGGTGACGAACTCGGTCAGCAGCTTGTCGATCATCGGTCCCCGCCAGATGACGGCGTGGCCGTCGGGCACCAGAAACCCCATCGACATGACGCGCAGGTCGTACTTGGTGACCGGAATCAGGCGCTTGTCCTCGGTGCTCTTGGGCTTGTCGGTCATGCCCAGCATCAACGGAATGCTCGGGCCGTACACGTCCGCGTCCAGCACGCCGACCCGCTGCCCCGTCCGGGCGAGCGCCGCGGCCAGGTTGACGGAGACCGTCGATTTGCCCACGCCCCCCTTACCGCTGGCGACCGCGACGACATGGTGCACGCCGGGAATGGCGGGCTTGGTCGCAGGGGTCGGCTTGGGCGCCGCGGGCCGCTCGATGACGATCTCGACCGGCAGGTCGACGAGCGGACTCAAGGTTTCCGCCACGCTGCGCCGGATCGTTTCGACCACTTCGGCGTTGCCCGTGGACGGCGCGAGTTCCACGGTCACCGCAGCCCCGCCCACGGCGATGTCCTTGACCACGCCGAAGGCGACGATGTCGCGGTTGAAGCCGGGATATTTGATCCGTTTGAGCGCGTCCCGCAATTGCTGCGGCGTCGGCGTGGTGGACATGTCCGGCCCCTATTCCGCGCCCCGTTCGGCTCGCGGCGGCGCCTTCCGGTCGGGCAGCTCGTCGCCCAGGCTGCGCAGGTATTCGAAGGTGTATATCCCGGTTTCGTGGCCGTCGGCCCAGGTCGGGTTGACCGCATAATTGCCGACCATGTCGATGCTCACCAACTGCGGGTCTTCTACTTCCACGAAACGCCGTTCGCCGCCGTGGCCCTGGCAGACCGCGCAGGGACACCAGCCCCGCAGATACGAAAACGGGTAGTCGCGCATGGCGTCGTCGTCCCACAGCACGCGCAGGATGCGTTCTTCGGGAATCGGCGTCAGCAAGACGGGCGTGGGCATGGGCGACGTTCCGACGGCGCAGCTTACTGCACGGACTCTGGTAATTGCATGGCTTCGGCCTCCGCGACGCGCCGGGCGATGCCGAGAAACGCTTGCGCGGCCGGATGGTCGGCGTCCGACACGAGCAGCGGCTTACCGGCGTCGCCGCGCGCCCGGACGTCCTCGACCAGCGGAATTTCTCCCACCACGGGCAGGCCGGTCTTGTGCGCGCCGCCGTGGCCGAACACCTCGTCCTGCTCGCCGCAGGCCGGGCACCGGTAGTAACTCATGTTCTCGACCACGCCCAGAATCGGCACGTTGACCTGCTTGAACATGGCGATGCCGCGCCGGACGTCGTGCAGCGCCACGTCCTGGGGCGTAGTCACGATCAGCCCGCCGTGCAGCGGCACCTCCTGCGCCAGGGTCAGGGCGACGTCGCCCGTGCCCGGCGGCAGATCGACGATCAGATAATCCAGGTCGTTCCAGACCACCTCGCGCAGAAATTGGCGCACGATGCTCATCACGATCGGGCCGCGCCAGATCACCGGCGACTGGTCGTCGAGAAAGAACCCCATCGAAATGAGTTGCACGCCGTACTTCTCGACCGGATGGATCTTCTTGTTCTGCCCGGCGCGCGGCACCGCGTCGGTGCCCATCATGAGCGGAATGCTGGGGCCATATACGTCGGCGTCCAGCAGGCCGACCGTGTTCCCCAACGTCTCCAGTGCCAGCGCGAGATTCACGGCCAGCGTGGACTTGCCCACCCCGCCTTTTCCGCTCGCCACGGCCAGGATGCGCCGCACGCCCGGAATGTCCGCCCGCTCCCGCACGGCGCGGTTGCCGGCCTGCGGCGTGGCGCCGGCGGGCGCGTCCTGACCGGTCTGCGCGGCAAACGCATGAATGTGGACGTGATCGATGCCGGGCACCGCGGTCAATTCCTGCGTGATGCGCCCGCGCAAATGACGCAGCACGTCTTCCTTGACGCTGCTGGCGCGGACATGGACGACCACGCTGTCGTCCTGAATCTGCACCTTGCCGACGAGCCCCAACGTCACGATGTCGCGTCGGGAACCGGGGTAATGCACCCGCTTCAGCTTTTCGGCGATCGCGTCGCGCCGTTCGTGTTCGGTCACCCGACGTTCCTCTCACTCTAGGATGAATCGTGCATCGTTCTTTGATTGTCGTGGCCTGCAACGAACCTGAACGCCGACTGCGCGGATCTCGCCGAGTCCTGCATCCGAAGATGGTTCGCCAACTGGATGGGGAAAGCCGTCTGTATCAATCCGGCCCAAGCCATTCAAGGACGCTCGTCCGGAAGGAATGTCCGTTTGCAAAGGGAACGATATAGGATTACTTGCGAGACGCTCCCGAATGATGATTGTCCAGCCTCGTCGTTCTGGGCTCGACCAGGAATTCAGTCTCCGACCAGTCGTGGCAGATAGCGTGGCCTTGTTTTGGATTTCCACGTACGCAGAAATGACAAGTGGGGGCGTCAAGTATGAATTCCCGATCTTCTCGTCATTGGACTTCCCGGCCGGAGGCGGATTTCTCGTCCACACGCTGTTCGTCCGGCGCTCCCGTTGCTCTGCATCTGTCCGGGGCGCCGATCTCGTCCAACACCGCAGCCACGCCCGGCGGCACCAAGTCACGCCAGCCTCCGTCTTCACGTAAGCGTCGGCGCACGGTCCACCCACTCATCTGCTTGGCATGGCCGGCGTCGAGCACTTCGACCCGCCAGCCCGCGGTGCGCAACCGCGCGACCTTCTCTCGTCCCCACGCCGAAAACACGCGCACGAACTGGACGGTCTCACGTGGGCAGTAATGTACCCCCCGCTCCGGTTCATGAATCGGAAACGGCACGAGGGACACGCGCCGCGGGTCCGCCCCGGCCGCGTGCAGCGCCGCGCGGATCATCCGCTTATTCCTGCCCCTTGACCTTTCGATCCTTCGACACGCTCAGGACATCGCAAGCTCAGGGAGTGGGGAGCGGACGAGAGCCGGCCTCGGACGGGCCGGGTGTGTCGTCTTGCAAGGGGGGTGGAGGGGCGACGCATGCGTCGCCCCTCCGAAGGCGGATCGGAGGCCGGGCGGGAGGTTACCAGCCGAGGTGGCCGTAGAGGGCGACTTGGTGCTCGGCGCCGCCGCCCTGTGTGGTGCGTTCGCCCTCGACGCTCAGATCGATCCACTCGCCGAGTGCGAGGCGGCCGCCCAGCCGGACGCCGTGACTCTCCGGCCCCGCCAGCGACAGGCCGCCGTAGGTCGTCAGTAACCCCAGCCCCTCGTGCGTCACCATGCCGTAGCCGACGTCGAACTCCACCTGCGCCGGGGAGAAGCCCGGCGGCGTGTCCGTCTCGCCGGTGGCGCGCAGGACGTCGGCGCTGCCCCACATCTGCTCCACCTGGCTCGCCTCCGCGCCCCACACCGGTGCCAGCGCCAGCCATAGCCCGCGCTTGTCGGCGCCCGGGTCCAGCCGCAGCGTCAGACTCGCGCCCCATTCGTCGAACGCCGACTTCTGGTGCGCCAGCAGGTACCGCCCCCGGGCTTCAACGCCGAGCCCCAGCTGCGTGTGCGCATACTCCAAGCCGCCGCCGAGTTCCGCGCCCACGCCCGTCTCCGCCTTCCCGCCGTCCCACCGCCCGCCGACCTCGAAGACCGGCGTCAGATGCGAGTCTTCCGACAGGGCCCAGGCCGTGCGGCCTTCCACCATCAAGCGGAGCCGTTGCGCGTCGCCCGCCGTCTTCGGCAACCGATCATCCGCGCCCGCTTCCAACTCCGTCAGGAAGGCGTCGGCTTTCAGCGCCACGTCGATCTGCCGCCACGTCAGCACTTCCTGCCGGGCGCCCACCGCCCCCAGCAGCATCTCCAGGTCGGTCTTGACTCGGCCCGCTTCGTCGCGGAGTTTGAGGTCGCCCCAGCCCGCGCCGAACAACCCCCACACGCCCAACCCCGGCCGCGGGCTCCAGTGCGCATACGGCAGGATGCTCGTCAACGTGACGTCCACGTCGCCCTTGGTCACGTCCGTCGTCTCGTAGTCCACGTCACCTTGGCTGTGCGCCACCGCCAAGCCCAACAGGACATTGGGCTGTAAGCGGTAGTCCACGCCCAGGTAGCCGGTGAAGACGTTGCCGTCCATCGAGAAGTCGTCTTTGGGTTTGCCGTTGAACCCGCTGGCCGTCCCCCGGCCCCACAGCGTCCACGTCGCGGCCGCGGCCTGCGCCGCCGGCTCCATCAGCGGGTCGGTTGCCGCCGGGTCGGCCTCGGCCACGCTGGCGGCCGGCGGTGGGTCCGCCGGGGACGCCGGGCCGCTCAAGGGCAGCTCGAACTCGCTCTGCGACAAGACCTCCGCCCCCGACACCCGCCGGAATTGCACCGGCGCCTGGAACGCGCCGACCTGCACGGCCTGTGGCGCTGCCGCGTGTGCGCGGTCGAAGCCTAATTGGCCCAAGCCGTTACTGTAGCCGGCCAAGCCCGGCAGCGCGGCGTGCCCGAAGGGGAGCCCGCTCGCCGGACTTTGCCCCACGGAGAACCCGTCCCCCCGGATCGAGTCCGGGGCAAGCTCTAGCCCCCTCCCAGAGGGCGGGGGGATTGTCGGGGACCCGCCCGCCAAGCCGGCTGTCCCCCAGCCAGCCGATGGGCCTCCCCATCCCGGCCCTGCCGGCGCGCCGGCGAAGGCGCCCGGCGCGTCCCAGGCGCTCAGCGGCGGGGGCGGGGCGTGCGGGTCGCGCAGGTGGCGCGTCAAGGTACTCCACGCCGCGCCGCGGACCTGCCCGAATTGCCCGTCCCCGCCTTCCAGTGGCGAGCCCACTTCCACGCCCAGCGCCCGCGCCACGCCATACGCCACGCCCGCCGCGTGCCGCCAACGCCCGCGTTGCGGACCGCGGTCCAAGTCCACCGCCTGCCCGCCCACCGTCGCCTGTGCCGCGGTCGGCGGCCGTGCGAAGCGGTCCCCGATCACGTCTACCGCGTCCGTCGCCAGCGTCCGCCCCACGCCCGCCAGCACCATCCCCAAACTCCGTTGGCGCGCCCGCTCCGTGTCGTCGTCCTCGATCCGCCCCGCCGCCGTCCCCTGCGCCAGCTCGATCGACGTCTCCGCCGGCAGCGTTACCGTCACCGTGAACGTCTCCACCGGCTCCACCCGCCGGTCGTCCAGCGTCCGCACCACCAGCGTCCCCGCCGTCGCCCCCGCCGCCACCGTCAGCTGCCCCGCCGCAACCGCTTCGTAATCCTCCCCCGGCGTCGCGCTGCCCGGCCGGCCCGCCGTCCAACCCAGCGTCAGCGGCCCGCCCGCCGCCCGCGACAGGCTCACCGCAAACTCCACCGGCCGGCCTTCCACTGCCGTCGCGTCCGTCACCGTCACCCGCACCGGCGTGCGCACCACCTCCAGCGTGAAGGGCAGCTCCGCGGTATCGCCGTCCACGTCCGTCGCCGTCAGCGTGTACGCCCGCGCCGCCGTCTCCGCAGCCGGCGTGCCCGCGATGACCCCGCCCGTCGCGGCCCCCGCGGCCGGCGGCGTGTACGTCAGCCCTGCCGGCAAGTCCGGCGGCGTCAGCGTGTAGCGCACCGCGCCGTCCCCGCCCGTCGCCGCCGGCAACGGCACCGCGTGCGCCTCGTTGACCTGTAACTGTAACGCCAGCGCCCCCACCGTGCGGTCCTCGAACGTCGGCACCCGGTTCGCATACCCTACCCCCAGCGGCCCGAACGCCGTCATCCCCGCCGCGCACACCTGTCCCGCCGCCGCGTCGTCCTCCGCGCCCGCCACCGGCTCCCACTGTTGCCCGGTGTAGCGCACCAGCACCACCGCCCGCGTTCCCGCCGCCGTGCGCACTTCCGCCGGCACCGGCAGACACACGTCCAGCCCGCCGGCCGGCACCGGCGCCACCGTCAGGGCCACCACCGCCCGCGCCCCCGCCGGTCCGAACCCGTACCCGCCCCGGACCACCGGTACGTCCGCCCCCGGTGGCGCCAACGTGATCGTCACCGCTCCATCCAGCCTCGCCGGTTGCGTCACCGTCAACGCGATGCCCGCCAGCGTCCCCGGCGCCTGCGTCACCGTCACTTGCTGCCCGTTCACCGTGTAGGTCCGCGTCCCGTCCTGTGGCCGAATCGCGCCCGCCGCGCCCACTTCCACCGTGAACGTCAACTCCGCCGGGTCCCCGTCCGCGTCCGTCGCCGTCAGCGTATAGGTCGTCGCGGGGTGGACCGCCGTCGGCGTCCCCGCCAGCGTCCCGCCCGTCGCAGCCCCCGCCGCCGGCGGCGTGTACGTCAGCCCCGCCGGCAACTCCGCCGGCTCCAGCGTGTACGTCAGCCGCCCGTCCCCGTTCGTCGCCGCCGGCAACGTCAGCGTCACCGCCGTGCCCACCGTGTAGCGCTGCGGTTCCACCGTCGCGTTCCCGAAGCGCGGTTGCCGATCCGCCGGCCCCGGCGCCGCGGGCGCTGCGCCCGTCGCCAACGCGAACGTCACCGCCGCTTCGTTCCCCTGCGCGTCCACCACCGTCAACCGATATTGCCGCTGCGGCGTCGCCGCCGTCGGCGTCCCCACGATCTGCCCGCCCGTGATGTACGCCCCGCCCACCTTCGTCGGCGGGACGTACCGCAGCCCCGTCGGCAACGCCGGCGTCACTACGAACGTCAGGTCCCGGTTGTCCATGTTCGTCGGCGCCGGCAACGTCTGCTCCGCTGCTTGGTTCAACGGATGCCGCATGAAGGGCACCGCGGCCGCAAACCCCGGCAGCG
Organism: uncultured Binatia bacterium (SeqCode); assembly: GCA_965200125.1. Classification (GTDB taxonomy): domain Bacteria; phylum Desulfobacterota; class Binatia; order Bin18; family Bin18; genus Bin18. The sequence goes on from OZ241332.1 coordinate 2,012,681, forward strand.
GGTTGTCCGCCACCGTCAGCGCGAAGTCCTGCGTCGCCGTGCTCCCGTTCACGTCCGTCACCGTCAGCCTGTAGGTCGCCGCGGCCGCCGCCGCCCCCGGCGTCCCCTGCAGCCGCCGCGTCGCCGCGGCGAACGCCAACCCCGCCGGTAACGTCAGGTCCGTGGCCGGCAACGGCCCCGTCAACGCGTAGCGCAGCGGCGGGTTGCCGCTCCCAACCGTCGCCCCCGGCAACCGCACACTCACCGCCTGCCCCGCCCGGTACGTCTGCGCCGCCACCGCCCCCAGCGTCGGCGTCTCGTCTTCGTCCTCCGTCACCGTTACCGACGGCCCGCTCGTCACGCTCCCATACCCCGTCACCGTGTGCGCGATCGTCGCCGACCCCTCCGTCGTGCCAGCGTCCGTCCCCGCCGTTACCGTCACCGCCTGCGCCGTCCCCCAACTCGTCGCGTCGAACGTCAACGCCCCCGGCGCCCGGGTGATCGCGCTGTTCGTATTGCTCGGCGCTCCCACCGTCACCGTCACCGGCCCCGTCGGCTCCGTCCCCAACCCCACCGTGTACGTCCCGCTCGCCCCTTCCAGCACCGTCAGCGCCTGCGGCACGATGCGCAGGAACCCCGTCCCCGTCCCCACCACCCCCACCGCCACGCTGGCGGCCGACACCACGCTCCCGTACCCGCTCACCACATGGCTCAGCGTCGCCGTGCCCGCCCCAATCCCCGTCACCGGCACCGCCTGCGCCGTCTGCCAATTCCCCGCCGTGAACACCACCGCCCGGCTCGCCGGATTCTGCGTCGGGCCGACGATCGCCACGTTGGTATCGCTGCTGGTTGCCGTCACCGTCACGGGGCCGGCCGGCGCCGCCGCCAGCGCGACCGTGTACCGCGCCGTCTGCCCATCCACCACCGTCAGCGCCCGCCGACTCACCTCCACCCCCGCGTCGTTGTCCGTCACCGTCACCGCCAGCGTTTCCACCGCCTGCCCCGTGTAGTCGCCCCCCGCCGCGGTGTGCGTCAGCGTCGCCATGTCGGCCCGCGCATCCGCATCCGCGTCCGCCCGCACCGTCACCGTTTGCGCCGTGTTCCAATTGCTCGCCGCGTACTGCAGCAGCCCCGGCATCGCGTGCACGTCCGTATTGTCGCTCCCGATGCGCACCACCACCGGCGCCGTCGGCTGGCTGTCCAACACCACCGTGTACGTCGCCTCCGTGTTCGCCATCGCCCCGTCCTCCGCCACCGTCACCGCCGGCGGGGTCAGCGTCAGCCCCTGCTCTTCGGCATCCTCCACCGTCACCACGACGTCCGCCACCGTGACCCCCGCCACTACCGGCGGCCCCGCACTCCCCACGTATTCCGCCGCCCCCGTCAGCGTGTGCGTCAGCGCCACCCGCTCGTCCACCGCGTCGGCGTCCGCCACCGCCGTCGCCACCACCGTCTGCGCCGTCGCCCAATCCGTGGTGCCGAACGTCAGCGCCGCCGGTGCCCGGCTTACCGCAGCTCCATCGCCGCTCGCAATCGTCACCGTCACCGGCGCACTCGGTTCCGTCTCCAATACCACCGTGTACGTCCCGCTCCCCGGCCCCGTTTCCGGGAGCGCCAGCGCCCCCGTCTGCACCCCCACCGTCCCCACGTCCGTGTCCACCGCTACCGCCGCGGTGTCGTCGTCGGTGATCGTCAGCGTCACGGCCGCCGGATCGACCACCCGGTCGTCGGTGCTCGCCACGGTTCCCGTTACCGTCACCTGCTTGTCCGCGGCGTCCACCGCGTTGTCCACCGCCGTCAGCGTCACCGTGCCCGTGCTCGTCGTCGCCCCCGTCTCGAAGGTCAGCGTCGGCCCCGCGCTCAGCGTGAAGTCCCCCGCTACCGCCGGCGATACCGCCGCGGCCGCCACCGTCAGCGTCACCGCCGCCGTCGGCGCGCTCGACAGCCGCGCCGTCACCGTCGCCACCCCGCCGGCCTCCGTGATCGTCGCCGGCGCCAGCACCAGCGTCGGCGTGCGCGGCGTCACCAGCGGCACCCACTCCGTGTAGAAGAACACGTGAACGTACTCCGACGAGGTAACGGTCATCCCGATGACCACCCCGCCGTTGTCCCGCATCGCCTGCGTCGGGGTGATCGGCGAACTCAGCGTCCCCGACACGTTCGGCCGATCGTTGATGACCGTGCACTCGGCCGGCAGCCCGCCTCCGACGGGGACCGGGCGCACCGCCGTCCAGGCGCAGGCCAGAATCCGGCGCGTACTCCAACTCTGGACCGGATGGTCGGACGGCACCGACGTGACGACGCTCTGCGCCGTCGCCGTCGAGAAGAGGACCGTCGTGGACACGTCGAACTCGAACGCGGTGCTCTTCCACACCCGCCGGTCGTTGTCGCGCACCTGCACCGTCACCGTCACCGCCGCCAGCGTCGTCGGGTACGAGGTCGTATCCGCCGTCCCGCTCACCGTGTGCGTCACCGTCACCGTCTCCCGGTCCCCCTGGTCCGCGTCGGCCACCGCGGTCGCCGTCACCGTCCGCGCCGTGTTCCAATTCGTCGCGCTGAATACCAGCGCCGCCGGGGCGACCGTCACCTCGGTCGCGTCCCCGCTCGTCACACTCACCGTCACCAATCCGCCCGGCAGCGCGTTCAACCGCACCGTGTACGTTCCGCTCCCATCGGTCGCATGTTCCTCCGTCAGCGCCAGCGTCGTCGGGGTCACCGCCAACCCCGGCGGGTTCGCGTCCGTCACCTGAACCGTCACCGTCGCCGCCGTCAGCGTCGTCGGGTACGACGTCGCGTCCCCACTCCCGCTCACCGCGTGCGTCAGCGTCACCGTCTCCCCTATCCCGTCCGGGTCATCCGCCGCGCTCGCCGTCACCGTCTGCGCCGTGTTCCACGTCGTCGCGCCGTACGTCAGTGCCGTCGGCGCCACCGTCACCGCCGCGTCCCCGCTCGCCACGCTCACCGTCACCGGCCCGCTCGGCAGCGTCGCCAACGCCACCGTGTACGGCGTGCTGACCGCGGTCCCGCCGTTTTCCGTCACCGCCAGCGCCGCCGTCTGGACCCCCATCGTCCCCGGATCCGTGTCCACCTCCACCCCCGCGGTGTCGTCGTCGGTGATCGTCAGCGTCACGGCCGCCGGCGCGACCACCCGGTCGTCGGTGCTCGCCACGCTGCCCGTCACCGTCACCTGCTTGTCCGCCGCGTCCACCGCGTTGTCCACCGCCGTCAGCGTCACCGTGCCCGTGCTCGTCGTCGCGCTCGCGGCGAAGGTCAGCGTCGTCGCCATGCTCAGCGTGAAGTCCCCCGCCACCGCCGGCACCACCGCATTGGCCGCCACCGTCAGCGTCACGGCCGCGGTCGGCGCGCTTGACAGCGTCGCCGTCACCGTTGACACCCCGCCGTTCTCCGTGATCGACGCCGGCGACAGGACCAGCGTCGGCATTTTTGCAGGCCTCAAATGAACCCAATCAGCAAACCGACGTCGTATTGATGGGTGGAGATTTTGGTAGTGCCCTACGATGGCGAACCCGCCGTTGGTTATCATGGTCTGGGTCGGCGTGACGTCCACATTAATGGTCTGGGTATTTGGCAGGTTATGCGATTGGGTAGTGCTAAGGATGGTCGTACATCCGGAGGGAACCCCGGTGCCGCCTGCAATCGTCGTCCAGGGACAGGCATAAAAACTCCAGTGTCTCCAACGGGTGGGGTTCCCACCGGCTGTATTCCTAATTGTAATACTCTGCTGTGTTGCAACTGCGAGCAAGTTAGTCGTCGTCACGCTCTGATTGGTAATAGTCGATCTTTGCCACCTATGGGTGGCGGTGTGGGCCCAGGCCTCCTGCGATAGAAAACACACCATGCCCGCGGCGAAAACCAGCAGCAGGAGCAAAGCCCGCATCGTACAAGTATGAGGAAGCATCCGTAGCCCCCCCCCTATCTGCTCCGCCGCGCCCATTGACAGCCTCCCGGAATCGTGCGGGGGGGGGGGGGTACATACACTGCGACGGCCTTCACTGACACGGGGAACGACATGGTTGCCTCACTTCGGTTTCTTCATGGTGCAGGGGACGGAAGAGGATACGGGCGAGACGCCCGCGTTCCCAGGACAACACATTTCGCTTGAGGTCCCTTGAGGACGCTTGCATGGAGGAGTCCTGTCTAATGGCTGGATTCCGTTGCATATCCTGTCGAAAAAATCAACCGGCTGTCTGCGCATGGTTGCTTCATTCAGGCCACCCCGAGTTGCGGCGGCATGTGCGGGGGGCTGCCGGTCTTCGTGTCGCAATAAGCGCCCTCCGACGTGGTTCGCCGCCGTCAGCGTCACCACGCCCGTGCTCGTCGTCGCCCCCGTCGCGAAGGTCAGCGTCGCCCCCGCGCTCAGCGTGAAGTCCCCCCACCGCCGGCGATACCGCCGCGGCCCCCACCGTCAGCGTCACCGCCGCGGTCGGCGCACTCGACAGCGTCGCCGTCACCGTCGACACCCCGCCGTTCTCCGTGATCGACGCCGGCGCCAAGACCAGCGTCGGCGTCCGCGGCGTCACCAGCGGCACCCAATTGGCGTAAATAACGAGGTTTGAGAACGTTCCTATGGCTTGCTTCACCATAATCACGAACCCGCCGTTGGTGACCATGGCCTGCGTCACGCTGACGTTCCAATCTATCCGATTGGTTGCCGCCCTGTTCGCAATCGTCGTACACCCGTTTACGGAGGCGCCGGTGGATCGCGGCACACTCGTGAAAGGACAGAGGTGAACGGTGTAGGGATTGAAAAAAGTCGCTTGGGTGCTGGAGATCGTGAGCAATTGGGGCCCCACCACGGCGAAGAGTTCCGCGGGGGCGATACTGATCGTACTCCCTCCGTGCCCGGAATCGAATTCACCGCGGTACGGCGTGTTGTCCGTCACGTTCACCGTGAACATCACGTCGGGCGCCGGGTCGAACTCGTCCGCACTGTTCGCATCGTTCACGGCGTGCGTCACCGTCACCGTCTCGTCGTCGCTGTCCGCGTCGCTCACCGCACTCACCGTCACCGCCTGCCCCGTGTTCCACGTCGTCGCACTGTACGTCAGCGACGCCGGCGCCACCGCCGCCGCCCCCGCGTCGTCGCTCGTGACGTCCACCACCACCGCCCCCGTCGGCTGCCCCGCCAGCGTCACGGTGTGCGTCGCATTGCCCCCTTCCGTGAGTGCCAGCGCCCCCGTCCCCCGACTCACCGAGATCGTCGCTTCGTCGTTGTCCAGGATCGTCAGCGTGGCGGTCGAAATGACGAATTCGCCATCCCCGACGCCATAAAAATAATCCGTGGTGGAGGTCGGCAGAGTTCCCGTGACCGTCACCGTCCGGGTGCCGGTGATGTTGCCGTCGTCCACGGGAGTGATCGTCACCGTTCCGGCCTGGTTGCCTGCAAATTCTCCGCTGCCTAGCGAGTTATCATGCCTGTTTTCCAGGTACGTCTGCCAACTCCACCGTGTGTTGGTACTGAAGTTGACGGCCCCGCCGCCGGTCGGGGATGCCGCACTTTTCGAGAGTTGGATGTATGCGGTGGCGTATCTAGCCCTCTGACCTACCCCGCTGAAGACAGTCGCCCGGGGGCCGGAGTAACTGAAGGTGACGGTGGTGGTTTGCCCTTCGGTAATCGTACTGGGGGTCAGACTGATGTTGAAGTGGCCATGTACGTTCGCAGAACTGTGCGCCGCCGCTAGAGACGGCGCGCACAGCAGGGCCGCGGCCAGCAGCGCCGGGAGCACCATGCGTGTCCCGGCGGCTCCCCCGCCCGCCACCCCTATTGACAATCCCCCGAAATCGTGCGGGGGGGGGGGTACATACACTGCGACGGCGCTTCATCGACGCGGGGAACGACATGGTTGCCTCACTCCGGTTTCTTCATGGTGCAGGAAGGAAAGCGTCAGGACATGCGCCCCCCTGGGAACGCGGGCGTCTCGCCCGCACTCGCGGCTGCTCCACGGTTCATGGGTCGGATGGGGGAAAGGTCAGGCTGGGCTCGTCCGCTCGATGAGGGCGTTGAGGGCGGTCATGGCTTCGGCGTGCTGGGTTTGCCGGGCGTCGCGTTGCTCCTTCAGCGTGGCCATCGTGGCCTCGTGCTGCGCTTGCCGGGCGTCGCGTTCCTCCTTCAGCGCCGCCAGCGTGGCCTCGTGCTGTTTCTGCTGCGCTTCCTGCTGCGCCCGCAGCACCGCCATCGTTTCCTCGTGCCGTGCCTGCATAGCCGACATGGTAGCCTCATGCTGGACCTGCATGGCTGACATGGCTTCTTCATGGCGCCGCGCATGCTCCCGCGCCCGTGCCCGGCTCTCCGACCGCATGAACAACAAGCCGCCGGCGATCACCAGCGTTTGCAGCACCCCCGCCACGATCTGCCCGATGCCGACCCGGACCGCGGAACGACTGATTTCCAGCGCGGAGCGGCCGATTTCCAACTCCGCTTCCTGCAAGGCCAAGCTCGATTCCTGGACGGCCAGAGACGTTTGCTGCACGGCCAGCGTCGCTTCCTGTATGGCGAGCGTGGCGGTCTGGAATTCGGTCATGCGACTCTCCCGATCGGGTTCCGATGGTGGCGTGGGGTGTCGGTGCGCATTTTTAATTCAAAACATCCCGATAGACAATAGCCAAGCTACGAGGAGGGGCTGCCGAGTCCGCGTCGGGTCGCCGCTGTCTCTTTTGCGCTCGCCGTAGAGCAGGACATGCGGCTCGTGGCGCTCGGTCTCTCCGCGTCTCCCGATGCCGTGATCCGGGCAGACGCGAGTTCAGTGGGTGCGATCCAGACCATCGACCCCCGGCCCAGCCTCGCTGCCCGGCATGGTCCCGGCGAAGACGAGGCGGCCCGCGGCGTTCTGGGCGCGGATGCGCGCGGCCAAGGCCGGTGGAAGGGCGATGGGCCGCGCGTCGGGGAATTTGTCGGCATGCAGGGCCGGACGCAGGAAGAATTCCTCCGGGTAGGTCACCTGGGCCTGGGATTTGATCGACGTGTCCAGATACCACTGCCGGCGCATGAAGTCCGGGCTGAAGAAGACGACCGCTTCCTCGGGCGCCCAGTCGAGAATCTTGTGGCTGTCGTTGACGAGGTAGGACATGATGTCGGTGCGCAGGTCCCAATGGTTGATCAGAAACGAGCCGTACCCCCGCGCGCCGAGTGCGGGATTGAACAGTTGCGCCATGCGCGTCTCGATGTGGTCGAGGCCGCCGTCGGGGCCGTACTGCTCGCTGCGCAGGGGGAAGAAGGACGTCCGTTCCAGCCAGTACAGGATACGCGGGGCGTAATAGTCGGGCAGCCAGTCTTCGCGCGCCACGGCTTCCACCACGTAACAGGCCACGCCGCCGTCGGCCGTGTAATGCGGAAAACCGTCGCCCATCGGCTTCAGCCCCGCGGTCGGCACGGGCCGCGACTGGCCGGTCGCGCCGTTGCGGACGATCATGGTCGGCCTGGTGTTGGGAAAGCGGACGGTCTCGAACAAGACGTCGGTTCCCAGCAGTCGCCAGGAGAATTCCCACGCGTCGCGGCCCCAAGCGTCGTCCGGGGTCAGCGCCATGTTGGGGAAGTTGCTCTGGCGGCGGAACGGCACCTGGTGTCGGACGCGGCGGAGCGACGGGGAATAGCGGAAGCGTTCTTCCTTGGTGACGAATTCCTTGTCCGTGCGATAGCGGATGGCGAGCCACTGGCCGCCCTCCGCGGCCGGCGGCGCCACGGACTGGCTGAGCGAGCGATACACCTCGCCGCCCGGCGCCGCCGCCAGGACTTTGGCGACGCCCGGAGGGTGTCTGTCGTAGTTCACGAACGTGATCGACGACCCGGGGTTGAGCAGCACGCCCTGCGCCGCGATGGACGCCCAGGAATTGGCGACCACCGAGGACCAGCGAGGCCGCGGGGTGAATTCCATCGCGCGGTAGCCCATTTCCTCCGCGGTGTACGGCGGGGCGAACGGGTACGGCTCGGCCGGCAGATAGCCGAGCCGGGCGTTGCGCGGGGTATCGGTTTCGAGATGGACCGAGGCCAGGGCCGCGTCCGACATGTCTTCGACCGGAGTCCAGGTGCGGGCGGCCGGGGACGTCTCGCCGATTGCGGGACTGGGGGCGATCCAGGCCAGAAGGGCCGCAGTCAGGACCAACGACGCGAGTCGTCGGAACTGCGGGGCCGGTTCGGCGACCGCTTGCGATGCTTTTCTGGAAGCGCGGGGAGAAAACGTCGGAGACATGCCGGATGTTCGCCCGTTCGGGTCGCCGGTCGTGTAGGTGAAGGCGCGGGGGAATATAGAGGCTGAACGTGCGTTCAGCAATATAAGCAGCAATGGACGCTTATGAGGCGGGTGGGTAACAGCTTGATATTCGGCGAGTTCGGGGGCCTCTCCCGGGTCACGTTCAGAGCAGAGTCTAGCCTTGCCCCGGCGGTCCCTGAGCCTGCCGAAGGGTGCCGCAACGGTATGGGATACTCCCGTATGTAATCCCTCAGCGCGGGGCCAACACTTCCAACGCCTTGCGCGTCGCCGACAGCCGATCCTCATTGACCGGGCTGACGGCCAAGACCGGCATGGCTGCGCCCGCGGCGTGGAATGCGGCCAACTGTTCGCGGCAGCGGGCGGGCGGGCCGAAGACGCACACCTGCTCGACCATGCGGTCGGTAACGCACCCCGCCGCGGCGCGCCGGCTGCCGCTCCGCCAAGCGTCGCGCATGGCGTTCACCTCGTCGACGAAGCCGCAGCGCCGCCACTGCTTGCGGTAGAAGGGCAGGTTGCCGAAGAACGCCAGGTTGTAGCGTGCCGCGGAACGGGCCTGTTCCAGGTCGTCGGCAATGAACGTGGGAATACTGAGGATGCAGCCGACCTCGTCCGCGTTGCGGCCAGCGGCGGTCGCGGCGTTCCTGGCCGCGTCCAGCAGGCCGGGCAGATAGGACAACGCGGGCAGGAACGGCATGATGCCGTCCGCGAGTTCGCCGCCGATGGCCGCGCTTTCGACCGTGACCGCACCGACGTACACGGGCACCGGATACCGGCTCTTTTGCGGGCGGTGGAAGCTGCTGAGCGCCTCGCCGCGGAACAGCGTGGTCAACGCGGCGACGTAGGTGCGCATGTATTCGCGCGGGCGTTCCATGCGGATGCCGATCGATTCGAGCAACGGCCGGTGGCTCATGCCGAGCCCGAGGATCATGCGGCCGTGCGACAGCTCGGAAATCGTGACGGCCGTCATGCCGGCCAGGAACGGGTGGCGGAAGTAGATGTTGGCGATGTTCGTGCCGACCGTGACGCGCGACGTGGCGAGGCCGATGGCTTCGGCGCAGGCCAGCGCGTCGCCGCGGCCCTCGTTGACGAAGACCGCATCGAAGCCGCGGTCTTCCGCTCGGCGGCCGAGTTCGACCAGTTCGGCGGGCGGGGCGTCGGTCGCGGTCGAAAGGACGATGCCGAGTGTGTGCATGTCGGGTGCCTCTTTCGGGGACGTTGCGGTTTGGAATGTGCGGGGTGATTCGGTGCTGCCGGGGACCCTCACCCTAGCCCTCTCCCGGAGGGAGAAGGGATAGAAGGTGAATTACATACTTGATGACTCCAGAGAGCACGAATACCTGCTTGCGCAGGTACGACGAGGAATAAACGCCTTCAAGATCATCGGTATGTAATCCCCATAAAAAGCAATATCCCCTCTCCCTCTGGGAGAGGGTTAGGGTGAGGGTCCGAACCGGATCAGTCGGCGGTGCCTGGGGCCGGCGGACGGTCGCGGATTTCGACCGAGGTGCTGCCCGGTACGCCGGTGATGGTGTCGAGAAAATAGATTTTGCCGGCGACCAGGGATTGCGGAGGGATGAGTTGGTAGCGGCCGACCTGCGGGCGGTAGATGAGATAGGCCAGCAACGCGATGACGAAGAACATCTGGAACGTGAGCAAGCGGAGAAACTGATACATGCGTTTCGTGACCAGCGCGCTCTCGTTCGCAGACCGGGAATCCGCCGACGGCATACGTGCTCCTTCCTGTCGTTGGCTTCGATGAACTGCGGGACGTTCGCCCCGTGGGGGCTTGGGGCAGGCGTGGTTATAGGGGGTCTGCGGCGCTTTCTCAATTCGCGGCTATTGCGGGGGACGCCTCTCCCTGGCCCTCTCCAGAAGGGAGAGGGAATTTTGCTTTTTATCGCGACTCCCTGCGAGATGATCCCCCGCCCGTTTCGACAAGCTCAACGGGCTTCCTTTGAGCCTGCGGTGCCTCGAGTTCGTCGAAAGGTGTCGAAGAGGGAATAGGAGGGAATGAGGATTCGAGCTCCCCTGACAAGGGGGTGTGGGGGGTTCGATCGCCCGGAGGGAGAGGGAATGGAAAGATGTCATGCCTCGCGGCCGGCGAGCCGCAATGCCGTATCGACCGCCTGCCGCGGGGAGTCGGCTACGTGGACGCCCTCGACGTGCGACCAGGCGCGAACGGCGACGACCGGCTTTTCCAGGGTCAGGGCGAGGCCGATTTCTGACAACGTCCCGCTCGCGCCGGGCAGAGCGATCACCGCGTCGCCAGAGGATACGACGAGCACGTTGCGCGCATGGCCCAGCCCGGTCGGAATCACGACCGACAGGCCCGGGGCCGCGCTGCGCGGGTCGTAGCCGGGGAGAATGCCGACGCTGGTCCCTTGCCGCCGTTCGGCACCGCGGGCGGCTGCGGCCATGACGCCGCCCAGCCCGCCGCAGACCACGACCGCGCCGCGCGCCGCAATCCGGTCGCCCACTTCCTCGGCCCACGCTTCGACCTCGGCCGACGGGCGTCCGTGGCCGATCACGGCAATCTGTCTGCGCCGCGGCATTCCGCGCCGTCCTATGCCGACAACAACTCCGCCAGCTCGGGAATGGCCCGCACCTCGTAGTGCGGCCGCGGACAGCCGTCCGGCAGCGCCGCGGCCGCGGCGTTCACCCAGGCCACGTCCAGACCGGCCGCCCGGGCGCCGGCCACGTCGTCGTGCGGGGAGTCGCCGACGAACAACGCCACGTCCGGCGCCGCGTCGAGCGCGGCCAGGGCGTCTAGGAAGATCTTGCGGTGGGGCTTGCGCCAGCCGTGTTCCGCGGAAATCACGGTCGTCTCGAAATGTGTGGCCACGCCGCCGGTTTCGATGACGCGGCGCGCCGTCGGACCGTGGTCGAAGTTGGAGACCAGCCCGACGCGATACCGTTCGCGGACGTGCGCGACGAGTTGGGCGTGCGCGGGCGGCACGGCGACGGCCGCGGCCAGCAGGTCCATGTGGGCCAGCGACAGGGCCTCGGCAGCACGCGAGGTCTCGGGTGCGGCGGACAGGCCGGCGCGCAGCAGGGTGCGGCGGAACCGTTCGGCTGAGGCGACCTCGCGCATGGCGGTCGTGCGGATTTCGTGCAACTCCGCGTTCACTTCGGTCATGGCCGCGTGGAACCGCTCGAAAGACAGGTCGGGCACCACGTCGGCGACCACCTCGCGCAGGCGGCCCAGGGTCGAACGGCTGCGGCGCCCGTCCCGCTCGAACACCGGCAACTTTTCGGGGTTGAACAGCGCCACCGTCCCGAACAGGTCGAACAGGACGGCACGGTAGGATTTCGGCATGGGGACTCGATAGTCGAGGAAGTCGGAAGGGGCGGTGGAGCGCCGACCTTGTAGCCGTGGGGCGTGGTCTGTGCAAGTTGTGTGGAGGCGCCTCGGTCGGGGGTCGTTTCGATCCTTCGACAGGCTCAAGGCACCGCAGGCTCGACGAAGTAAGGGACGAGAAGGGTCCCGATCTCGTCGAAGGGCCGGGGCCGCGGGGCGAAGGCCACGGTGCCCTCGGGGTTCGTTTCGACAAGCTCAACGAACTTCGGGACGGGAAGGGCCTCGAGCTTGCGATGTCCTGAGCCTGCTCCCTGAGCTTGCGGTGCCTTGAGCCTGTCGAAAGGGCGAAGGGTGTCGAAGGATCGAAAGGGCGAAGGGAAGATAGTAATGAAGAAAGCCGTATCGGAATCGGACAGTAGTAACAGGGTGTTTGGGGAGCGCCGACGTCAGGCTCCCGCCTCCGCGCCGTTGTCCGTCCGACAACAAGAGCCGACGGACGAGTATCTCGACCGACGCCGCCTGAAGAAAGGCGTGGCCGGCTGGGTCGTGCTCGCCGGTCTCGGGGTCGCGTACGTGATCTCCGGCGATTTCGCCGGCTGGAACTTCGGTCTGGAACAGGCCGGGTTCGGCGGCATGCTGGTGGCCACCTGCGTCATGGGGCTGCTGTATCTCTGCCTCGTGCTGACGCTGGCCGAACTGTCCGCCAGCCTGCCCACCGCGGGCGGCGGGTACAGCTTCGCCCGCCGCGCCCTCGGTCCGTGGGGCGGGTTCCTGACCGGCACCGCCATCCTGCTGGAATACGCCATCGCGCCGGCCGCGATTGCCGTGTTCATCGGCGGCTACGTCAACGCGCTGATCGGCGTGGACGGCCCCGCGGTGTACGCCGCGTTCTACGCGGTATTCGTCGGCCTGCACGTCTGGGGCGCGGGCGAGGCGCTCCGCATCATGATGGGCATCACCGTCCTGGCCGTGCTGGCGATTCTCGTGTTTCTGGCGGGCATGCTGCCGCATTTCGAGAGCGCCAACCTGTTCGACATCGCGGTGAATCCCCACGCCGCGGGCGCCAGCGCCTTCCTGCCGGAAGGGTACGTCGGCATCTGGGCCGCGCTGCCCTTCGCCATGTGGCTGTTCCTGGCCGTGGAGGGCGTGCCGCTGGCCGCGGAAGAAGCCGTGGACCCCGGCCGGGACATGCCGCGCGGCATCATCGCCGCGATGCTGGTGCTCTTGGTGTTCGCTGCCATCGTGCTGCTGCTGGTCCCGGGCGGCGCGGGCGCGAACGCCATGAAGACCCACGGCGCGCCGCTGGTCGGCGCCTTGCGGGCCGTGTACGGGGCCGACTCCAACGCCGCGCGGTTCGTGAACCTGGCGGGCTTGTTCGGCCTGGTCGCCAGCTTCTTTTCGATTATCTACGCCTATTCGCGCCAAATCTTCGCCCTCTCCCGCGCGGGCTATCTGCCGCGCTTTCTGTCCGTCACCGGCGAACGCAAGGTGCCGGTCTGGTCGCTGATCGTCCCCGGGCTGCTGGGTTTTCTGCTGTCGTTGACCGGAGCCGGCGACCTGATGATTACGATGGCGGTCTTCGGCGCCACGATTTCGTATGCCCTGATGAGCCTGTCGCACGTCATCCTGCGCACGAGAGAGCCGGCTTTGGCACGGCCCTACCGCACCCCGGGCGGGGTCATCACTGCGACCACCGCGCTGCTGCTCTCGCTGGTGGCGCTGGCCTCGACCTTCGCGGTCAGCCTGCGTGCCGCCCTCTGGTCCGGGTTCTTCTACCTCGTGATGGTCGCATACTTCGCGCTCTACAGCCGGCGTCACCTGGTCGCGCACGCCCCGGAAGAGGAGTTCGCGCTGATCGATAAAGCCGAATCCGCATTGGGCCGCTGAGCGTTCGTTCGGGTCCGGCACACCTTCATCCATCTCTCTCCTCCGGGTCGGATGCGCGCGAGACGCGCGCGTTCCCGGGTTCGACTCGTCTTCCGACCCTCTCTCCTTCCCCCTTCGGCCTTTCGGCAGGCTCGAGGACCAAGCTCGACGGGCTAGACGCCGAGCTTGGCGAAGGGTCAAAGGGTCAAGGGTGGGATGCGAGGGTCGAGGTGACATCGGGGTTCGTTTCGATGTTTCGACACCCTTCGACCTTTCGACAGGCTCAAGGCACCGCAAGCTCAGGGACCAAGCTCAGGACAGCGCAGGCTCAACGAACTGAGGGGGGAGGCGGGGAAGGTCCTTGAGCCTGTCGAAAGGCCGGGGGTAGGGGGGGGCAGCGTGTGAGGACGGTAGCCCCTCGGGGTTCGTTTGGATCCTCATGACCCTTCGACATGGTTCGACAGGCTCACCAACCGAGCTCGGGACAGCGCAGGCTCAGGACACCGTAGCCTCAACGAACTAAAGGAAGGAGACTGTCACTGAACTTGTGGTGCCTCGAGCTTTTCGAAAGGGCGAAGGATCATCTTGTGTGCAATTCCTATTTCGAATCGGGAGAGAACCCGCTCGGCGCCGTCCCAGGCGCCGTTCCTACTTGTACAAGCAACACCCCTGTATTATGGTTCCGCGTGGCAAGCGGGAACGTACGGAGACGTTCGGAGGAGATGGGTATGCCCGACATCAGACTCAGCCCCGGGGGTGAGGAAGAGGCCCCGGAACCCAGCGTCGTCGGATTCGAAGAAGACCTGAGTCACGTCGAAATCCCCGCCACCCTGCCCATCCTGCCGCTGCGCGGAGTCGTGATCTTCCCCTCCGCCATCGTCCCGCTGCTGATCTCCCGCGCCTCGTCCCTCACCCTCGTCGAGGACAGCCGCAACGCCGACGACATGCTCGGCTTCGCGGCGCAGAAGAACCCCGAAGACGAGACCCCGGCCCCCGACGCGCTCTTTTCGCGCGGCAGCGCCGGCCGCATCCTCAAGATGCTGAAATACCCGGACGGGAGCGTGCGCATTCTCGTGCAGGGGCTCAGGCGCATCGACATCCGGGAATACGTGGAACTCGAACCGTACTACCGCGCCCGGGTCGCGGCGCTGGAGAGCGAAACCCAGGAGTCCCGCGACCTGGACGCCCGCCAGGCGCACATGGTCGGCCAGTTCGCCAAGTTCGTGTCCGCGGTGCCCTACCTGCCCGACGAGTTGCAGGGCGTGGTGATGAACATCAAGGACCCGGCCAAGGTGACGGATCTGATCGCCGCCAACCTGAACGTCTCGGTGGACGAGAAGCAGGATCTGCTCAATACGCTCGACGTGCGGACGCGCGTCGAAAAACTGTCCGCGATCCTGAACCGCGAGCTCGAACTGTTGGAACTGGGGCAGAAGATTCAGTCCCAGGTGCAGACCGAACTCAACAAGAACCAGAAGGAATTCTACCTCCGCCAACAGATGCGGGCCATTCAGAAGGAGTTGGGCGAGGGCGACTCGCGCTCCAGCGAGTTGGACGAACTGCGCCAGAAGATCGACGAGGCCAAGATGCCCGAAGCCGCGCTCAAGGCGGCCGACAACGAATTCGAGCGCCTCAAGATCATCCCGCCCGAGTCGGCCGAACACTCGATGGTGCGGACCTATCTGGAATGGCTCATCAACCTGCCCTGGGCGGTGACGACCGAGGACAACCTCGACATTCCGCACGCGCGCCACGTCCTGGACGAAGACCACTACGACCTCGAAAAGATCAAGGACCGCATCCTCGAATATCTGGCCGTGCGCAAGCTCAAACAGGATTCCAAGGGGCCGATCCTGTGTTTCGCCGGGCCGCCGGGGGTGGGCAAGACGTCGCTCGGGCGTTCGATTGCGCGCGCCATGGGCCGCAAGTTCGTGCGCCTGTCGCTCGGGGGCGTGCGCGACGAGGCCGAGATCCGCGGCCACCGCCGGACGTACATCGGCTCGCTGCCCGGGCGCATCATCCAGTCGCTGCGCACCGCCGGCTCGAACAACCCGCTGTTCATGCTGGACGAAATCGACAAGCTGGGCATGGACTTCCGGGGCGACCCGGCCTCGGCCCTGCTGGAAGTGCTGGACCCGGAACAGAACTTCTCCTTCTCCGACCACTATCTCGACGTGCCGTTTGACCTGTCCAAGGTCATGTTCATCACGACCGCCAACTATCTGGAGCCGGTTCCGCCCGCGCTCAAGGACCGCATGGAGGTCATCGAACTGGCTGGCTACACCGAGGAAGAAAAGCTGGAGATCGCCAAGCGCCACATCCTGCCCAAGCAGATCACGGAACACGGCCTGACCGACGAGCAGATCGCGTTTCGGGACGACGCGCTGTTGAACATCGCGGGCAGCTACACGCACGAGGCCGGGGTGCGCAACCTGGAGCGCGAAATCGGCTCGGTGTGCCGGAAGGTCGCGCGGGCGGTGACCGAGGGGCAGACCGACAAGACCACGGTGACCAAAGCGAACCTGTCCGATTTTCTCGGGCCGGTGAAGTTCTTCCCCGAAGTGGCCGAGCGGACCCAGGAGCCGGGCGTGGCGATCGGGCTGGCCTGGACGCCGAACGGCGGGGACATCCTGTTCATCGAAGCCACGCGCATGGCCGGCAAGAAGGGCCTGACGCTGACCGGCCAACTCGGGGACGTGATGAAGGAGTCGGCGCAGACCGCGCTGTCGTACGTCCGCTCCCAGGCCGACCGGCTCAGCATTCCGCCCGACTTCTACGAAAACTGCGACCTGCACATCCACGTGCCGGCCGGCGCGATCCCCAAGGACGGCCCGTCCGCGGGCGTGACGATGGTCACCGCAATCGCCTCCCTGCTGACCGGCCGCAAGGTGCGTCAGGACGTCGCCATGACGGGCGAGATCACCCTGCGCGGCAAGGTCATGCCGATCGGCGGGGTGAAGGAAAAGGTGCTGGCCGCCCGACGCGCCGGCGTCACGACCGTCGTCCTGCCCTTCAGAAACGAGAAGGACCTTGAAGACGTGCCGCCGAACGTGCGGGACGAAATGGAATTTCGCTTCGTGGAAGTCATCAGCGAAATTCTCGACCTCGCGCTCGAAGCCCCGGCCGTCGACGTGAAGACCGCGCCGGCCGAGTACCGGCAGGAAGCGCCGCCTTCGTAGGCGGTTCGCAGTCGCGCGACCCGCGACCCCACGTTCCATTTTCCATTCGGACCGCCGAACCGGCGGGCCTCCCTCGCGTCGGAGACAACCCCGCACATGTCCATCCTGACCATCGACCGGTTGGACCTCGCCCGTCGGCGGGTCCTCGTGCGGGTCGATTTCAACGTGCCGCTCGGCCCGGAATGCGAGGTGACCGACGCCACCCGTATCAGTGCGGCGTTGCCGACCGTCCGCTATGCGATCGCACACGGCGCCAAGCTGATTCTGGCATCCCATCTGGGCCGCCCCAAAGGCGTAGTCGAACCAGCATTGAGCCTCGAACCCGCAGCCCGGACGCTCCAATCGCTGCTGGGCAGGCCGGTCGCGCTGGCTGAAGGCTGCGTCGGACCCGCGGTGCGGCACCAGGTCGCGGCGCTGTCCGACGGCGACGTCCTGATGCTGGAGAATCTGCGGTTTCACGCCGAGGAGGAGGCCAACGACCCGGGGTTCAGCCGTGCACTCGCCGGGTTGGCGGACGTGTACGTCAACGACGCGTTCGGTTCGTCGCACCGGGCGCACGCGTCCGTCGTCGGCGCGGTCGAGCACTTTCGCGGCCCGACCGGACGGCGCGGCGTCGGGTTGCTGATGCGCAAGGAACTGGACGCCCTGTCCGCGCTGCTGGAGGCGCCGCGCAAACCCTTCGTCGCCATTCTCGGAGGCGCCAAAGTGTCCGACAAGATCGGACTGATCCGCAACCTGCTGCCGCGGGCCGACGACATCGTCATCGGCGGCGGCATGGCCTACACGCTGCTGCAAGCCCGGGGCGTCGGTATCGGGAAGTCGCTGGTCGAGCCGGACAGCATCGATGAAGCAAAGCGGGTGCTGGCGGACGCCCGTTCCCGGGGCGTCGGCGTGCATCTGCCGCAAGATCACGTGGTGGCCGAGGCGCTCGCGGCCGGCGCGGTTTCCGAAACCACCGCGGGCGCGGACGTTCCCGACGACCGGCTCGGCGTGGACGTCGGCCCGCGCACGATCACCCGGTTCCGCGAGGTCCTGCAGTCGGCCAAGACGGTCTTCTGGAACGGCCCGATGGGGGTCTTCGAGATGGCGCCGTACGACCGCGGCACGCGCGAGGTCGCGCAGATGGTCGCGTCCCTGACGGATTGCTTCAGCGTGGCGGGCGGCGGCGATACCGTAGCCGCGCTTACGCAGGCCGACTTGGCCGGCCGCATCGGCCACATCTCGACCGGGGGCGGCGCCGCGCTGGAATTCCTCGAATCGGGCGACCTGCCCGGTCTGGCCGCCCTGCGCGGCTAGTGCAGAAGACCCGACTGGAAATACTTTCGGTCGGGAATCATGGATGAGAGGATCCTGCACCCGTAACGACTTCCTTCGATAAGTTCGGGGACGGTGCGAAGGCTGGGGCGACATCGGGGTTCGTTTCGACCCTTCGACAAGCTCAGGGACCACAGGCTCAACGAACTGAGGGATAGGAAGGTCCCTGAACTTGCAGTGCCCTGAGCTCGGTTGGTGAGCCTGTCGAACCACGTCGAAGGGTCAAGGGGTTTTGTAGCCTCCTTTCGGTCTGAAGTCCGCGGAGCGGTTCACCCTCTCGATCTGCGCCAAAATCTCACCGCAGTAGGGGCGACCGGCCCGTCGCTCCTATCGAAACGTTGCGCAACAGGATCTCCGGCTTGTCGAAGAAACCGTTTTCTGATGTAAGATTTTCTGATCCGGCACTGGAAGGAAATCGTTACCGAGCGGCAGGCCGCTCGTCTCGGTTGCCGCGTCCCGGCATCGTCTCGAACACGGGACGGGAGAGAGGGGGAAGGGAAATGCTTCGAAGGACTCGCTGTTTGCAATTGACGTGGGGAATCGCTCTGGCCTTCCTGCTGGCGAGCTGCGCGACCGAGAGACAGACGCGCGCGCTGTACGGCGCGTCGTTAGGCGCTGCGATCGGCGCGGCCGCGGCGTCCGGGCTGGGAGACGACGACAAAGGGTTGGCGGTCGGGCTGGGCGCCGGCGTCGGCGCGCTGGTCGGCGGCGTGTTGGGCTATTATTCCGGGGAGGATCCCAAGCAGCGCTGCTGGGACGGCAGCATGGTCGGCATGGACGAAACCTGCCCGCCGAAGCAGAAGCGATGTTGGGACGGCAGCATGGTCGGCGAGAACGACGCCTGCCCACCTCAGCAGAAGGAATGCTGGGACGGCAGCACGGTCGACGTCGATGACGACTGCCCACCGCAGAAAAAGTGTTGGGACGGTAGCATGGTCGGCATGGATGCGCCCTGCCCGCGGATCATCCTGCGCGGCATCAATTTCGACTTCGACGCGGCCGCGATCAAGGCGGAATCCGCGCCCATCCTGGACGAAGCGGCCCGAACGCTGATGGATAATCCCGACGCCCGCGTATTGATCGAGGGGCATTCCGACGCGCGGGGACGCGGGTCGTATAATCAGCGATTGTCGGAGCGCCGCGCCAACGCGGTCAAGGATTACCTTGTCAGCAAGGGGGTCGCCGCGGCCCGGCTCGAAGCCGTAGGACGAGGTGAGAACGACCCGGTGGCGCCCAACATGGATGAAGCCGGCAACGACAATCCCGAGGGACGCGCCATGAACCGCAGGGTCGAACTCATCTTCTCGCAGTAGGCTGTCGAAAGTCGATTCGGTCCACGACCGCCTGCGGACCCTCCGCGTTCGCTCGTGACTCATCACACCGCACGAAACCGAAGAGGAACGCCGGGTCGGCAAGAACCTGGCGTTCCTCTTTTCCGTTTACGGAGCGCTCCGGCCGGGACGCTCCGCCGTCCCCTTCCCTGCTGCGTTCTCGCCTTCGGTGCGGCGCTGGGTCTCTGTCTAGTGTGGACCGACACTGTCCGCCCACAGAATCGCAGGCTGCAGACCGGCCCGTCTGCTGGACGGTCGGACGAACCAGCAACGCCGGTCCCCCGTCCGGACGCCCCCGGTTACGAAACCGCGGACGAGCGCGCCGCCGGAGTCCAGGCGCGGTTGAGTTTCGAGATGTTCACACGGCTGTGGATGAAGAAATTGATGGCCGCGGAACGGTTCCAGAAAAACGAACGGCTCACCGTGACCGAAACCGCGGATGGCGTCGTCGCCGAATACGCCGGCTATCTCCCCGACCGCGACACGACCGTCAAGGCGACGACGTCCGCGGTGACGCCCTTCATCGGCATCCTGCGCTATTACCGGACGACCATGCGCAGCGTCGGCAAGACGAAACGGCAAGCCGTGCGCGGGCCGTTCGAGCAGGCCGACAAGAACCGGGTCTCCGAAATCTTCCGCTACACCAAGGGCGAATGGGTATATTAGGGGAATTACATACAAGAAGGTCCCGTACCCGTTGCGACACCCTTCGGGATGGTTCGCCCCTTCGACAAGCTCAGAGACCGCATGCCCACCAACCGGGCTCAAAGCACCACAAGTTCAGGAACCTTACCCAACCCTCAGTTCGTTGGGGCTATGGTGTCCTGAGCTTGTCGAAGGGGCGAAACGAGCCCCGACGTCACCTCGGCCTTTGCTCCCCGCCCCTAGCCCTTTGACTATTAGGATCCTCTTGTATGAAATTCCCTATACCAGCCGGCCGCGTGAGCATGCGGCCGGCTCGATCGTAAGTACCGCAGCGCCGAGAGGGCGACCGATCGGGATCAGCCGCCCTTGCCTGACGGCCCCACATTCGTAACCATGTCCGCGGTCGGATTCTGAAGTTCCAACGCCGCCTCAACGAAAGCTCCCGCATGAGACGTCTTTTTCGCTCGCTCGCCCTCGCGTGCATCCTCGGCTCGGTTGCCGGCCCCGTCCACGCGGAACCCGCGGCCGAACCCTCGCACGGCTGGCAGGTTTCGGAACACGTGCTCGACAACGGGCTGACGGTCCTCATCCTGGAAGACCACCGCGCCCCGGTCGCCACGCTGCAGGTCTGGTATCGCGTCGGCTCGCGCAACGAACGGCCGGGCCTGACGGGCATCTCGCATCTGCTGGAGCATCTGATGTTTCGCGGCACGCCGACCCACGGCAAGGGCGAATTCTCGCGCCTCGTCAAGGAACGCGGCGGACGGCACAACGCGTTCACGTCAACCGATTACACGGTCTATTTCGAGAGCGCCGCGGTGCAGCATCTCGACCTGTTTCTGGAACTCGAAGCCGACCGCATGGCGCATGCGCTGCTGACCGAGGAAGATTTTCTAGCCGAGCAGAAGATCGTGATGGAAGAGCGCCGGCAGCGCACCGCGGACGAACCGGCCTCCGACCTGTGGGAACAGGTCAGCGCCGCGGCGTTCACCGCCCACCCCTACGGCTGGCCGATCGTGGGGTGGATGCACGATCTGGAGTCCATGCGGCTGGAGGACGTGAAAGCCTACCGGCAGACGTATTACTCGCCCGGCAACGTCACCCTGGTGATTGCCGGTGCCGTGGACCCGGATACGCTGCTGCCGCACGTCCGCGTCCACTTCGGCGCCCTCCCCGCGGGGCCGGCGGTGCCGCCCGTCACGTCGCGCGAGCCGCCTCAGCGCGGCGAACGCCGCGTGCGCCTCAAACGCCCAGCGTCCCTGCCGATCTACATCGCCGGCTACCACGTGCCCAATCTCGCAGACGACGACAGCTTCGCCCTGTCGCTGGCCGCGGTGCTGCTGGGCGGCGGGCGCAGCGCGCGTTTGCAGCGCAGCTTGGTCGAAGAACACCGCCTCGCCCTGAGCGCGAACGCCGGCTACGACCGCACGTCGCTCGACCCGAAATTGTTCACGCTGTCCATGCGCGTGGCTCCGGGGCGAGCGTGGCAGGACGCCGAACGCGCGTTGGAACGCGAGATCGAGAAGCTCAAGACGACGCCGGTCACGGCCAAAGAATTGGAACGCGCCAAGAACCTGGTGGAGTCGCAGTTCACGTATGCCCAGGACTCGCTGTTCTACCGCGCCCTGCAACTCGGGCAGTACGCGGCGCTCGGGGACTGGCGCCGCATTCTCGACGTCATTCCCGGCCTGCGGGCCGTCACCGCGCAACAGGTTCAGCAGGTCGCCGTGAAATATCTGCACCGGGACAACCGGACGGTCGGCATCCTGGAACCCGACGGCACGCCGGAACGCGAAGCGCCCGCGGCGCGCATCGGAGGCAGCCATGCGCACTGACGGGCTTCGTGCGCCGCGGCGCACTGCGAGACCGGCACGCCGGCGCGTGCACGTGCTGGTCGGGGCGCTTCTGACGTTCGGACTCGCATGGCCGCCCGCCGAGACGTCCGCCACGCCCCTCGGTACCCGGTCCGTCCTCGACAACGGCGCCGTGCTGCTCGTCGCCGAACGCCCCGGCCCACCGATGGTCGTGCTGAGCATGATCCTCAAGACCGGCGCGGCCGCGGACCCGCCGGACAAACACGGCGTCGCCAATCTGACGGCCGAGTTGCTGACGCGCGGGACGCAGCGTCATACCGCGCATGCCCTGGCCGAAGCCCTCGACTTCCTGGGCACGTCGTTGTCCGTCGACGCCGGCTACGACAGCACGACGGTCGGTCTGACGACGCTGACGAAGAACCTCGACGCCTCGTTCGCCATTCTCGCCGACGTATTGCTCACGCCCACGTTCGCGCCCGAGGAGTTCGAACGCATCCGCGCCGAGATCGAAGGCGGGTTGCAGAGCCGCGAGGAAGATCCGGGCTGGGTCGCCGGCAAGGTCTTCAAGGAATCCCTCTACCCGCAGCATCCGTACGGCCGCCTCGTTTCCGGCCGAGCCGACACGCTGGCGCGCATTACGCCGGACGACGTGCGACGGTTCCACGACACGTATTACCGGCCCAACAACGCGATTGTCGCCGTGGCCGGCGACGTCGGCCGAGACCGGCTGGCCGAACTCTTCTCGACCCATTTTTCCGCGTGGACGCCGGGCGAACTGCCCGCCCTGACGTGGCCGCCCGAACCCGACGGGCACGCGCGGCAACGCCATCTGCATCGGCCCGTGACGCAGGCCACCATCCTGCTCGGCCACCGCGGCATCGCCCGTTCCCACCCCGATTATTACGCCGTCCTGGTGATGAACCACATTCTGGGCGGGGGCGGTTTCGGTTCGCGGCTGATGGACCGCATCCGCGAAGACAGAGGTTACGTGTACTCCATCGGCAGCTATTTTTCGGCCCGCAAACGTCCAGGGCCGTTCACCGTCTCGCTGCAAACGCGGAACGGCAGCGCCCGGCAGGCGCTGGACGAAACCCTGGCCGTGATCCGGCAATACATCGCCGAGGGGCCGACCGAAGAGGAACTCGCCGCGGCCAAAGCCTTCTTCGTCAACAGCTTCCCGCTGCGGCTGGTGTCCAACCGCGACGTGGCCGCCATGCTGCCGCTGATCGAGTTCTACGGGCTGGGATTGGACTACCCGGACCGCTACGCGGACCTGATCGGCGCAGTCACCCGCGAACAGGCCGCCGCGGCCGCCGCGACCTACCTCGATTCCGACCGATTCCTGCGGGTCGTGGTCGCCGACCTCGACGAGGCCGGACTGGACCCGACGGAGCAGGCCGACGACTGACCCCTTCGGGGCCCGCGGTCCGTCACGGCGCACGAGTCACGCGGCATGTTGCGCCCCGGCAAACTCCCGCCCGACCTGCTGAAGACCTGCCTCCAGCACGCGGGGAAGTCCGACCCGCGCGTCCATATCGGCCCGCGCTTCGGCGAGGACTGCGCGGTCATCGACGTCGGCGAACGGTATCTCGTGGCGACGACCGATCCCGTGACGTTCACGACCGCCCGCCCGGGCTGGTACGCGGTCCACGTCAACGCCAACGACGTGGCGACGATGGGCGCCCAGCCGGCGTGGTTCCAGGCGTGTCTGCTACTTCCCCCGTCGGCGACCGAAGCCGCGGTCCGTGACCTCTTCACGCAGATCGACTCCGCCTGCCGCGAGCTGAACGTCGGCGTGACCGGCGGCCACACCGAGGTGACGTCCGCGGTCACGCAACCCGTCGTGGTCGGCACCATGACCGGCCTCGTTGCCAAAGACCGCCTCGTCACCACCGCAGGCATGCGGCCCGGCGACCTCGTAGTGATGACCAAGGCCGCGGGGCTGGAAGGGACCGGCATTCTGTTCCACGAAAAACGCGCCGAACTGGAAGCCGTCCTGCCCGCCGGGCTTTGCGCCGAGGCGGGAAACGTCTCTCGGACCTTCGGCATCTCGGTCGTGCGCGACGCCCTGCTCGCCGCGGAACACGGCGCCACGGCCATGCACGATCCGACCGAGGGTGGCGTGGCGATGGGCCTGTTCGAGTTGAGCGAGGCGCGCGGTCCGGGGTTGCGGCTCGACCTCGACCGCATCCCCGTTCTGGACTCGACCGCGGCGACGTGCGCCCACTTCGGCCTCGACCCGCTCGGCCTGATCGGATCGGGCGCCTT
The DNA here is from genome assembly GCA_965200125.1 of uncultured Binatia bacterium (SeqCode). Lineage (GTDB taxonomy): Bacteria > Desulfobacterota > Binatia > Bin18 > Bin18 > Bin18. Next base: position 2,036,603 of record OZ241332.1, read on the forward strand.
GCTGCTCACCCTCCCCGCCGACGAATGGCCTGCTCTCGATCGCGCGTATCGAGCCGCGGCGATTCCCGCGGCGGTCATCGGCGACGTGACCGCGGCGGCCGGCATCGACGCCAGGCGGAACGGACGACCCGTTCCGTTCGTGTACAGCCAACGCGACGAACTGCTGAAGGTGCTCGGTCACACGAGTTCGGGGTAATGCGCGCTCGCACGGACTGACGGGAAAACACGATTCGAAACAAATGCCTACGATCAGTCGCTTCTACGGCCTCGTCATATTCATGAACTACAACGATCATCTTCCACCCCACTTCCATGCCCGTTATCAGGATCAGGAAGTCATGGTAGAGATTGAAACAGAAACGGTCCGAGGGAAGATGTCGAGACCGGCATTGCGTATGATCTTCGAGTGGTCGGAGAGGTATCGGCGGGAACTGCTCGAAAACTGGGAATTGGCAAGAAAACGCAGGCCGCTCCTTCCGATCCCCCCTTTAGGATGAGGAGGAATCATGTTTTTGTACGTGACCGACGTCAGTCACGTTGGAGCCTATAGACTTCGCATCGGTTTCAGTGACGGTGTAGTCAAGGAAACGGAACTGTCGGACGAATTGTACGGAGAGATTTTCGAACCGCTCAAGGACCCGGCGTTTTTTCGGCAAGTCAGGGTCAACGAGGAAACCCGAACCATCGAGTGGCCCAACGGAGCCGATTTTGCCCCGGAATTCTTGTACGAGATCGGGAAGCAGATCAAACGAGTCGCCTGACGGAGCATCCGACGTTGCATTAAGGTCAGCCAGACGCGTGGTGCATCCAACAGGCCGATACTCCCACTCCGAACAGCCATGAAGAAACTCCGATCAACATTCAGTGCCGGCGTGGCGGTTGCGTTCGCCCTGCTCTTTCTCGTTCTGGGTGACGCCGCACACCTCCGGGCCGCCGAGCCGCAGCCCGCTCCGGCCATGTTGGCGCAGGTCTGGCAGCCGGGCATGGACGTGCAGGGGTGGTGGATGAGCGAGAAACTGGACGGCGTGCGCGGCTATTGGACGGGTGAGCGGCTCGTGTCCCGGGCGGGCAACACCTTTGCCGCGCCGGAGTGGTTCACCGAGAATTTTCCGCCCGTTCCCCTGGATGGGGAATTGTGGGTCGGGCGGCAGAAATTTTCCGATGCGGTGAGTGTCGTCCGCCGCACGGCGCCGCACGACGGCTGGAAGTCGGTGCGGTACATGATCTTCGACGCCCCACAAGCCGAGGGCGGGTTCGAGCAGCGTCTGGATTTCGCCCGCGAATGGTTCCGAGACCATCCCAATCCGTACGCGGCCGTCATCAAGCACGAAATCTGCGATAGTGAGGACCATCTCCGCAAAAGACTCGCCGAGGTCGAAGCGCTGGGTGGCGAGGGGTTGATCCTGCGCCGACCCGCCTCGGCCTACACGGTCGGACGCTCGGCTACCATCCTGAAAGTCAAGACCTTCCAGGAAGCCGAAGCCGTCGTGCTGGAACACCTGCCCGGCTCGGGACGGAACGCCGGCCGCATGGGTTCGCTGCGCGTGGAGACGGCGGACGGCGTGCGGTTCGCCATCGGCACCGGGTTCACGGACGCCGAACGGGACGACCCGCCGCCGGTCGGCAGCACCGTTCAGTTCAAGCACCAGGGATTCACGAAGGCCGGCATCCCCCGGTTCGCCTCGTTCCTGCGCATCGTCGAACGGTTTTGAGTTTGCCCTGAATTGGCGTTGGTCGTTTGCTTACGCGACGTGCTTCCAGGCGTGGTAGGAACTGCGCACCAGCGGGCCGGATTCGACGTGGCGGAAGCCGAGCCGCAACGCCTCGTCCCGCAGCGCCGCGAATTCGTCCGGGTGGACGTAGCGTTCCACGGGCAACTGCTCCTTGGACGGCTGGAGATACTGCCCCAGGGTCAGGATGTCGCAGCGGACCGCGCGCAGGTCGCCGAATACTTCCAGCAGTTCTTCGTAGGTCTCGCCCAGGCCGAGCATCAGGCCGGTCTTGGTCTTGAGTGATGGGCGGACCTGTTTGGCCCGTTCCAGGACGCGCAGCGAGCGTTCGTATTTCGCCCCGGGCCGGACGCGCTTGTACAGCCGCGGCACGCTCTCGGTGTTGTGGTTGAAGACGTCGATAGGGGAGGCGGCGACCGTCGCGACCGCGGCCTCGTTACCCTGAAAGTCCGGGGTGAGCACCTCGACCGTGCATTCGGGATTCCGTCGTTTGAGCGCGTGGACCGTCTCGGCAAAATGGCCGGCGCCGCCGTCGGCCAAGTCGTCCCGGTTGACCGAGGTGACGACCACGTGGGCGAGGTTCATCTTGTGCGCGGCTTCGGCCACGCGCAGCGGCTCGCCGGCGTCGAGTTGCGCGGTGCGCCCGTGGCCGACCGCGCAGAACCGGCAGTTGCGCGTACACGTGTCCCCCATCAGCATGAAGGTCGCGGTGCCGTGCCCCCAGCATTCGCCGACGTTGGGGCACTGCGCCTCCTGACAGACCGTGTTGAGCTTGAACGTCGAGACGATCGCCCTGGTCCGGACGTAGCCCCGCCCGCCCGGCATACGGACCTTGATCCAGTCCGGGTGCCGGCGTCTTACACGCCGGCCGCGGAAGCCGGTTCGATCTCCGCTGCCGGCTTTCCCTTGCAGACCGGCGTCGGCAGGTGCGTACTCCATACAATCTCCCGATATCCGAACGTGTCCGCGAAACGGCGTGCGACCACTGCGGCTACGGCGTCCATATCGACCGCGCGTCCGATCAGGCGTTGCATGGACGTCATGCGCACGCCCGCCAGGCCGCACGGCACGATGGCGGAAAAATACTCCAGATCGGTCGTCACGTTCAGGGCGAACCCGTGAGACGTCACCCACCGGCGCACGCCGACGCCGATGGACGCGATCTTCGTTTCGCCGACCCAGACGCCGGTCAGCCCGTCGCGGCTCGCGGCTTCGATCTGCCAGCCGGCCAGCGCGGCGATGACGACCCGTTCCAGCGTTCGCAGATAAACGTGCACGTCCTTGCCGTGCCGCCGCAAGTCGATGATCGGATAGCCGACCAACTGGCCGGGTCCGTGAAAGGTGACTTCGCCCCCGCGGCCGACCCGGTGGACCGGCACGCGGCCCGGGTGCAACAGGAACGTTTCGTCCGCGCCGCGGCCCAGGGTGAAGACCGGCGGGTGTTCGAGCAGGAGCAGGCTGTCCGCCGCGGCGCCCGACTGCCGCAGCTCGACGAGCGCCCGCTGCCACGCCAGCGCGGTCTCGTAGTCGGTCAGGCCAAGGGTGCGGCACGCAAGCTGCATGGGAATGTCCGGCATGGGAATGCCCGGTACGTCCGCGGCGTCGGATCCCGGCCGCCTAGAAATTGATGCCGCGGCCCTCCGCGGCCAGCGCGGCTTCCAGAATGGCCTCCGACAGCGTCGGATGGGCGTGGACGGTTTCGGTCAGTTCCGCGGTCGTCGCTTCCAGCGTCCGCGCCAACCCGATCTCCGCGATCAGATCGGTCGCCCCGCGGCCCACGATGTGGCAGCCGAGGATTTCGCCGTACTCCTTATCGACGACCAGCTTGACGAGCCCCTCGTCGTGGCCGGACGCCAACGCCTTGCCCAACGCCCGGAACGGAAATTTCCCGACCTTGACTTCGTGGCCCTGAACATGCGCCTGTTCCTCGCTCAGTCCGAAGACCGCAACCTGCGGCTGGCAATAGATGCACGCCGGAATGCGCCCGGGATCGATGGCTTTCTCCCGCTGCCCGGCCATGAATTCCACCGCCGCGATCCCCTCTTCCGACGCGGCGTGCGCCAGCAGCGGCGGCCCGTTGACGTCCCCGATCGCCGACACCGCGGGGTTGGCCGTCTGCAGCCGCTCGTTCACCTGGATGAACCCGCGTTCGACGCGCACGCCGGCGTCTTCCAGACCCAAGCCGTCCGACAGTGGCGCCCGCCCGACCGCGACGAGCACCTTGTTGGCGGTCCGTTCTTTCTGCCCGTCGCCGCCGTTCAGCATCACCTCGACCCGTCCCGGATACTTCTCCACCCGGTCGTAGGTCGTGCCGGTCAACACTTCGATGCCCTTCTTCTCGAACGCACGTTCCAGTTCGCGGGCCACGTCCGCGTCCACCCCGGGCAGCAGTTGCGCCTCCATTTCGACCACGGTCACCCGGCTGCCGAAGGTGCGATAGACGTACGCGAACTCGACGCCGATCGCGCCGCCGCCGATGATGACGATGGATTCGGGAACGTCCCGGTCGGTCAGCGCCTCGAAGCTGGTGATGACCTGCGCGCCGTCCACTTCCAGCCCGGGCAGCGTGCGCTCCCGCGACCCCGTGGCGAGCAGAATGCGGTCGGCGTCGAGCCGCTGCGGGTCCTCCCCCTCGGCTTCCACGATCACGCGGTTGCCGCCCTCGATCCGCCCGGCGCCCCGCACCAGCGGAACCTTGTTCTTCTTGAGCAGATACTCGACGCCTTTGGCGAGCCGGCCGGCGACCTCGCGCGAACGCCGGATGACCTGCGCGTAGTCGAACGACAGGCCGCTGACCTTGATGCCGTAGTGCTCGCCGTGCTTCAGGTCTTCGTACATTTCGGCCGAGGTCAGGATCGCCTTGGACGGGATGCAGCCCCAGTTGAGGCACACCCCGCCGGGCCGATCTTTTTCGACCACCGCGGTCCGCAGGCCGAGCTGCGCGGCGCGAATGGCGGCCACGTATCCGCCCGGCCCGGCGCCGACGACGACGAGATCGTAGCGATCCATACCCCTCCCCTACACCATCAGGCCGACCGGATTCTCCAGCAGATTCTTGAACTCTTGCAGGAATCGCGCGGACGTGGCGCCGTCGAGCACCCGGTGGTCGCTGGACAGCGTGACCAGCATGGTGCGCGCGATGACGATCTGCCCGTCGCGCACGACCGGCCGTTCCTTGATGGCGCTGGTCGCCAGAATCGCGGCCTGCGGCGGATTGATGACCGCGGTGAAGTGTTCGACCGGATACATGCCCAGGTTGGAGATGGTGAAGCTGCCGCCGGACAGATCCTCCGGCCGCGGCGTGCCGCTGCGCGCGCGTTCCACCAGCGCATTGGCCCGGGCGGCGACCTCCAACAGCGACAGGCGCTGGCAGTCGTGCAGCACCGGCACGATCAACCCGTCGTCGAGCGCCACGGCGATCCCGACGTTGACGTCGTCGCGGAACGCGCGGCCCTCGGGGGTGTACGCGGCGTTGACGCGCGGGTGCCGCTGGAGCGCGACCGCGGCGGCCTTGACCAACAGATGCGTGTACGTCACCTCGCCGGGCACGCGGTCGCTCAGCTTCAACGAGGTGCGCAGACGGACGGCCTCGGACATGTCGATCTCGCTGGTGACGAAGAAATGCGGGGCGTCGCGCATACTGCCGGCCATGCGCTTCGCAATCGCCGCCCGCATCCGCGAAAACGGCTCTATCCGGCCCTCCACCGCCGCGACCGGCGAAGCGGTCTTGGATATCCGCCCGCCGGCCGGGGCGGACACGCCCTCCAGATCCTGCTTGACGATGCGTCCGCCCGGGCCGCTACCCTGAACCGCGGACAGGTCGATGCCGCGTTCCGCGGCGATCTTCTTGACGATGGGCGAGGCCAGGACCCGCCCCCCCTTCTTGCGGACGGACGGCGCGGTCTTGGGCGTGGTGTCGCGGATTTTGCGGACCTTCTTGTTCGCATTCTTGGCCGCGGGCTTTTTGGCCGCGGCGCGCGGGGGTTTTCCGTTCGCAGGCGGCGGGGCGACGTCCACCGCCTCGCCCTGCGCCTCGGTCAAGAGGGCGATCACGCTGCCGACCGGGACGGATTCGCCTTCCCGGACACGAATCGCGGCCAGAAATCCTTCGTCCAGGGCTTCCATCTCCATGTCCGCCTTGTCGGTCTCCACTTCGGCGATGACGTCGCCGACCTCGACCCGGTCGCCCACGTTCTTGAGCCAGGCGAGAATCTTCCCCTCCTCCATGGTGTCGCTCATGCGCGGCATGATGACTTCAATCGGCATACCGTCCTCCTCGTCCTGTGCGGAGTATAGCCGCTCGTCCGGGAAGCGGGAAAGTAGGCGCCGGACCGCCGGGCGGGGCGCTTCACGACAGCCGGAACGACCGGCGATGCGCCGGGCAGGGGCCGAAACGGCGCAGCGCCTCGCGGTGGGCGGCCGTAGCGTACCCTTTATGGCGCGCGAACCCGTACTCCGGGTAGCGGCGGTCCAGCTCGACCATCAGCCGGTCGCGGTACGTCTTGGCGACGATCGATGCCGCGGCAATCGAATACACGTCGCGGTCGCCTTTGGGGAACGACGTTTGCGGATACGGGCAGTCCGACAGCCGGCGACCGTCGAGGAGAACGTGCTCGGGCGGAGTCGGCAGGCGCGCGACCGCCAGACGCATGGCTTTCAGGCCGGCCTGATAGATGTTGATCCGGTCGATTGTGCCGACCTCGACCACGCCGATGCCGACGCCCGCGGCGACCGCGCGGATTTCGGGCTCCAGACGTTCGCGCGCTTTCCAGGTCAGGGTCTTGGAGTCGCGCACCCCGCCGGGAAACGTCACCGGCAGCCCGGTCCCCGATTCGAGTTCCGACGTCGGCCGAGGGAAGACGACCGCGGCAGCGACGACCGGGCCGGCCAGCGGTCCCATCCCGACTTCGTCCACGCCGGCCACGCGGCCGAGACCGGAGTTCCACGACCGCCGCTCGACTTCCAGGGTCGGATACACGATGCGGGAGGCCACGGGCCGGGCTCCCTCTCCACCGGCTCAAACCGCCGCGGCCTTGCGCGCCGAGACGGCGAACAGCGGGTCGGAGCTTGGGGAGCTTCCGAGATGGGATGGCGCGTCGTGAGCGTCGGAGGCCCGCTCGTGGACCGGGGTACAGTCTTCGAAAACCACGTCCTCGTAGCCACCCGCGTTCCGAAAGTACGCACGGATCAGGGCAGCCCGCCCGGCGTCGTCCAACGTCTGCCAGACGCGCACCGCCTTGGTGGGAAACATGCGATTCGAGAACAGGACCAGGAACGGACAGCCGGCTTTCAGGACACGCCTCACGTCCCGAAAGACTTCGACCGGGCGGGTCAGGTATTGAATGGAGACGGTGACCACCACGCCGTCGAACACGTCCTCGGCGAACGGCAGGACCGGGTTGCGGTTGAGGTCGTGCACGACCGCGGCGTCGAGGTCCGGGTTGTCCGCCATTTCCGCGGCGTTCAGGCCGAGGCCGATCAGCTTGCGCTTGGCGAAGTCCGCAGGGAAGTGCGAGCGCCAACTGCTCATCAGGTCGAGAGAGACGCCGTCCCGGGCGAACGTCCGCGCGATGCAGCGGCCCACCGCGGCAATCGCGTCGGCGTCGATGTGGACGACCTTTCTGGGCTGGCGGTAGAACATCGCGTCGTCCTGCTCGTCGAGGCGCCGGAACAGGTCGGGCGGCAGCGGCCCGTGCAGCGCCCGTTCCGGAAGGCTGGCGGCGTCCCGCGGTTCGTTGAACGGCGCGCGTCCGTGCAAGACCATCTTTCTCCTCACGCGTTCCGCGCTCCCCGTCCGTCTCCTCCGACCCGCAATATCACGTCCGCTTCCCGCGACGCCTGACGCGCTCTTCCTGTCCGCGGTGACGAGAGGCGAAGCGGAGCACCGGCGGGCAGCCGTCGCCCCTTCTCCTACCTGCCCCGCAGACCGCCTAGCAACCGGCCGCGGGCAGGATGACGGACAAGGCGCGCGGCACCGCACGCAGGGTGACCGGCAGGCGTCCGATCCGTTCGCCGTCCGCGTACACCTCTGCGGGTTCGTCGGAACTGACGCGCATCTCCGTACCGCGCAGGCTTTCGACCCCGCTCGAATAGACGTGCGTGCCGCGGAAGACGCGCGGAAACGCGCACAGCAACAGTTCCCAGCGGCCCATGCCGTGGGCGAGACACGCGTCGAGCACGCCGTCGTCGGCCCGCGCCCCGGGCACCAGCTTCATGCCGCGGGCCGTGCTCCACGTGTTGCCCGCGGCGACGAGCCAACTGTAGCAACGCCGCTCGTGCCCATCGCATGCAACCGTGAAGCGGTGCGGCGAGGACAAGAAGACCGACACGACCGTCACGAGCGAATAGACAGCGGGGAGGCGAATGCGCCGCAGCCGATTCGCGCGTCGGTTGATCTCCGCGGTCAGGCCGATCTGGGCGACGGAAAGAAAATAGCGGTCGCCGACTCGGCCGACGTCGACCCGCCGGCTTTCGCCGGACACCACCACCCGGCACGACTCTGCTACCCCGAGAGGCAGACCCAGCCCGCGCGCGAAATCGTTCCCGCGACCGGCCGGCACGACGCCGAGGCGGACGGGCGTACCGATCACGCCGTTCGCCACGGCGCTGACCAAGCCGTCCCCGCCGACTGCGACGACGACGGAACATCCGTCGGCCACGGCTTGCCGCACCAACGTCCCCGGCTCGTCCGGCGACCGGCTGTAACGGACGTCGCATTCATAGCCGAGACGCGCGAATTCGCGGCAGGCTTGTTCGGCGCACCCGGCGCCGAGCCCGCCGCCCGCGGTCGGGTTGACGATCAGCCGCGGACGCGGCGGCCGCAGAGGCATCCGATCGTGCGCGGCGCCTAGCCGGCCGACCGCAGGCCGCCGCGCTCCAGATGGGCTTGCAGGAAGTTCCGACTCCCGTCCGCGGCCATGCTCGCGGACGCGGACAACTCCAGGCACAGCGCGGTCGCGGCGACGATCTGCGCAAGGCGATAGACCTTGCCCGGGCCAACACAGTCCAGCAACGCCAGATACGCCTGCGCGTGGGGCAGGCTCGTCCCGCCGCCCAGCGTCCCCACCTCCAGTCCGGCGAACCGGATGGCGAGATGCAATCCGCCGGTTATGGGCTGCGCCGTCACCTGCGCCATGCTGCTGGTGCCGACCATGCCGAGGTCCTGTCCCGTGGCCGCGAAAACGGCAGCAATCGCGGACGCCGGCGTAAAAGACATGGACACCATGCCGCTCGCTTGCGCGCCATGGAGTCCCGCGTGCTCCAAGGCCACGATGTCCGCGGCCTGCACGCGCAGCACCCGGCGCAGTACCGCGTCCGGCACGTCGGCTTCCGCCAGCACCGTCTTGCCGTGCCCGGGGCGTCGAAAGAAGGCGTGGCTCGTCTTCTTGTCGCCGCCCATGTTGGCTTCCAGAAAAACGCGCAACGGCGCGACGCCGGTCTCCGCGGCAAAGCGCTGCGCGATATAGGCATGGTTCAGGGCGTAGGCGTTGCGGGTCATCATGTTCGGCCCGCACGCGTCGCCCGTGGTGAAGCCGTACAGGACGTGGCACATCGGGCCCACGACGTGCGTCTCGACCTCGCGCAGCACCGCGTGGCGGCTGAGCAACCCCGGCGTCGTGTCGCCCGCGGCCGATCCGGCATTCTCCGAACCCGCTGCCGACCGTTCGGCCAACCACGCCGCCATGTCTTCGGTGTGCCGCTCCACCCAGTCGGCCAGGCGGACGGCCTCGCGCGTCGATGAGAATACGAAGCAGCAGTCGCGCGTCATGCGGTCGGCCAGCACGTACGTGCGCACGCCACCGGCCAAGGCGACCGCGGAGAGCCCGCGCTGAATCGACGCCGACAGCCCGCCCTCGGTATGCGCCAGCGGCACGTAGATTTCGTCGTCCGCACGCCCGCGTTCGCACGGCCGGCCGCGGGCGTCCAGGGCGTACTGCCCGGAGTCGAGCCGCAGCGGCCCGACCACGCCGACCGGCAGCGTCATGCGGCCGGTCAGACATTCCTGGAACGGGGCGAACGCGTCGAGGTCGCCGTTCAGCACGGCCTGCCGTTCCCGCGGCCAGTGTGCCAAGCTGCGCAGGCGCGCTCGGCGCTCGGCGATCTGTCGGGGGGCGTTTCCGCGCGGCCAATGCGGAAACCGCGTCGCCGGGCCGTCGCTACGGGGACGGCTGGTCCCACTCATCCGCGGGCGGTCCTTCCACGTCGCCGGCGCGGTCGCACAGATGCAGGCGGGCGGCTTTCTTCTCGATGTCGCGGTTGACCGCGCCGAACAGCGTCGGACCGTCGATGCCGATCTCCGTGGCCTCGGGTTTGAGCGCGACGTAGATCGATTCCATGAGGCGCAACAACTCGTCGCGGATGGTCAGAAAGACCGGCCCCAACTCGGGCTGGCGTGCCAAGGCGTCCCGTAAATACAGTTCGGCGAACGCCAGATGGCGAGCCTCGTCGCGCAGGATGCGGCCGGCGATGCCGGCGAACAGCGAGTCGGGATGCGCCTTGGCCAGCGTGCCGTAGAAGTGTCGCGCCAGAATATCGCTCAGGAGTATCCCCCACAGCCACTCGACGCGGTCGCGCGATTTGAAGAGCCGCGCCTGGTAACGGAACATATCCTTGAGTTGGCGCACCTCCAGCGGCCGCTGTTCGATGTGGTTGTAGAACCGGGTCAGGGTTTCGAAATGGCGGGCTTCGTCCAGCAGGAACGTAGAGAGATAGAGTTGGGCTTCGGTCTCATGCGCGGCAAAACACTGTGGGATCGTGGAACTGGCGCCGAGCATGGCGGTCTGCTCGCCCAGATAGATCGGGGTGAGCACCATCGCCAGGGCGCGCCGCTCGCCGGGGCTCAACGACACCGGATGGGACCAATCGACATCGGAGGCGGACCACTGCCCCTCGACTCCCTTCCGAAACAACTCCATCAGCTTGGCGTTCTCGATACGGGGAAATACTTGAATCACGACCCCTTGTCCCTTCCCTGGCGAAAGCGGTTCGGCACCATAGCAACCCCCTTGCCCCGGTCAAGCTGACGCGCCGTCGGGTCGCCTATCGGTTCGCAATTCCCTGCCCGAACAGCCGGGGTATGGTGTCCTTCGAAGGCTGCGGTGATCTCGGAGTTCATTTCGACCTTTCGACAAACTCAACACATCACAGGCTCAACGAACTTAAGGGACGAACCTCACCGCCAGGGGTGTCCAGAGTCTGGAGGATATGCCCCGCAACGATATCTGGGAGGGAGGGCGTAGGGGCGAAAGATTTTTCGCCCTTTCGACTCACAACACCGCAGGCTCAGCGGCCTTCCTATCCCTCAGTTCGTTGAGCTTGCGGTGCCTTGAGCGTGTCGAAAGGTCGAAACGAACCCCGAAGTCACCTCGGCTTTCGCTCTCTATCCCTACCCCTCAACCTTTCGACACGCTCAGGACATCGCAAGCTCAGGGAGTGGGGAGCGGACGAGAGCCGGCCCCGGACGGGCCGGATGTGTCGTCTTGAAAGGAGGGTGTAGGGGCGACGCGTGCGTCGCCCTCCGAAGGCGGGGTAGAGGCCGGGCGGGAGGTTACCAGCCGAGGTGGCCGTAGAGGGCGACTTGATGCTCGGCGCCGCCGCCCTGCGTGGTGCGTTCGCCCTCGACGCTCAGATCGATCCATTCGCCCAGTGCGAGGCGCCCGCCCAGCCGGACGCCGTGACTGTGCGGCCCCAGCATCGACAGGCCGCCGTAGGTCGTCAGTAACCCCGCCCCCTCGTGCGTCACCATGCCGTAGCCCACGTCGAATTCCACCTGCGCCGGCGAGAAGTCCGGCTGTGTGTCCGCCTCGCCGTTGGCGCGTAAGACGTCGGCGCTGCCCCACATCTGCTCCACCTGGCTCGCCTCCGCGCCCCACACCGGCGCCAACGCCAGCCACAATCCGCGCTTGTCGGCGCCCGGGTCCAGCCGCAGCGTCAGACTCGCGCCCCATTCGTCGAACGCCGATTTCTGGTGCGCCAGCAGGTACCGCCCCCGGGCTTCAACGCCGAGCCCCAGCTGCGTGTGCGCGTACTCGAAGCCGCCGCCCATCTCCGCCCCCACGCCCGTCTCCGCCTTCCCGCCGTCCCACCGCCCGCCGACCTCGAATACCGGCGTCAGGTGGGAGTCCTCCGACAGCGCCCACGCCGTGCGGCCTTCCACCATCAGCCGCACCCGTTGTGCGTCGCCCGCCGTCTCGGGCAACCGATCGTCCGAGCCTGCTTCCAACTCCGTCAGGAACGCGTCGGCTTTCAAGGCCACGTCGATCCGCCGCCACGTCAGCACCTCCTGCCGCGCCCCCACCGCCCCCAGCAGCATCTCCAGGTCCGTCTTCACCTTGCCCGCTTCGTCGCGCAGCTTCAGGTCGCCCCAGCCCGCGCCGAACAACCCCCACACCCCCAACCCCGGCCGCGGGCTCCAGTGCGCATACGGCAGCACGCTCGTCAGCGTGACGTCCACATCGCCTTTGGTCACGTCCGTCGTCTCGTAGTCCACGTCACCTTGGCTGTGCGCCACCGCCAAGCCCAACAGGACATTGGGCTGTAAGCGGTAGTCCACGCCCAGGTAGCCGGTGAAGACGTTGCCGTCCATCGAGAAGTCGTCTTTGGGTTTGCCGTTGAACCCGCTGGCCGTCCCCCGGCCCCACAGCGTCCACGTCGCGGCCGCGGCCTGCGCCGCCGGCTCCATCAGCGGGTCGGTTGCCGCCGGGTCGGCCTCGGCCACGCTGGCGGCCGGCGGTGGGTCCGCCGGGGACGCCGGGCCGCTCAAGGGCAGCTCGAACTCGCTCTGCGACAAGACCTCCGCCCCCGACACCCGCCGGAATTGCACCGGCGCCTGGAACGCGCCGACCTGCACGGCCTGTGGCGCTGCCGCGTGTGCGCGGTCGAAGCCTAATTGGCCCAAGCCGTTACTGTAGCCGGCCAAGCCCGGCAGCGCGGCGTGCCCGAAGGGGAGCCCGCTCGCCGGACTTTGCCCCACGGAGAACCCGTCCCCCCGGATCGAGTCCGGGGCAAGCTCTAGCCCCCTCCCAGAGGGCGGGGGGATTGTCGGGGACCCGCCCGCCAAGCCGGCTGTCCCCCAGCCAGCCGATGGGCCTCCCCATCCCGGCCCTGCCGGCGCGCCGGCGAAGGCGCCCGGCGCGTCCCAGGCGCTCAGCGGCGGGGGCGGGGCGTGCGGGTCGCGCAGGTGGCGCGTCAAGGTACTCCACGCCGCGCCGCGGACCTGCCCGAATTGCCCGTCCCCGCCTTCCAGTGGCGAGCCCACTTCCACGCCCAGCGCCCGCGCCACGCCATACGCCACGCCCGCCGCGTGCCGCCAACGCCCGCGTTGCGGACCGCGGTCCAAGTCCACCGCCTGCCCGCCCACCGTCGCCTGTGCCGCGGTCGGCGGCCGTGCGAAGCGGTCCCCGATCACGTCTACCGCGTCCGTCGCCAGCGTCCGCCCCACGCCCGCCAGCACCATCCCCAAACTCCGTTGGCGCGCCCGCTCCGTGTCGTCGTCCTCGATCCGCCCCGCCGCCGTCCCCTGCGCCAGCTCGATCGACGTCTCCGCCGGCAGCGTTACCGTCACCGTGAACGTCTCCACCGGCTCCACCCGCCGGTCGTCCAGCGTCCGCACCACCAGCGTCCCCGCCGTCGCCCCCGCCGCCACCGTCAGCTGCCCCGCCGCAACCGCTTCGTAATCCTCCCCCGGCGTCGCGCTGCCCGGCCGGCCCGCCGTCCAACCCAGCGTCAGCGGCCCGCCCGCCGCCCGCGACAGGCTCACCGCAAACTCCACCGGCCGGCCTTCCACTGCCGTCGCGTCCGTCACCGTCACCCGCACCGGCGTGCGCACCACCTCCAGCGTGAAGGGCAGCTCCGCGGTATCGCCGTCCACGTCCGTCGCCGTCAGCGTGTACGCCCGCGCCGCCGTCTCCGCAGCCGGCGTGCCCGCGATGACCCCGCCCGTCGCGGCCCCCGCGGCCGGCGGCGTGTACGTCAGCCCTGCCGGCAAGTCCGGCGGCGTCAGCGTGTAGCGCACCGCGCCGTCCCCGCCCGTCGCCGCCGGCAACGGCACCGCGTGCGCCTCGTTGACCTGTAACTGTAACGCCAGCGCCCCCACCGTGCGGTCCTCGAACGTCGGCACCCGGTTCGCATACCCTACCCCCAGCGGCCCGAACGCCGTCATCCCCGCCGCGCACACCTGTCCCGCCGCCGCGTCGTCCTCCGCGCCCGCCACCGGCTCCCACTGTTGCCCGGTGTAGCGCACCAGCACCACCGCCCGCGTTCCCGCCGCCGTGCGCACTTCCGCCGGCACCGGCAGACACACGTCCAGCCCGCCGGCCGGCACCGGCGCCACCGTCAGGGCCACCACCGCCCGCGCCCCCGCCGGTCCGAACCCGTACCCGCCCCGGACCACCGGTACGTCCGCCCCCGGTGGCGCCAACGTGATCGTCACCGCTCCATCCAGCCTCGCCGGTTGCGTCACCGTCAACGCGATGCCCGCCAGCGTCCCCGGCGCCTGCGTCACCGTCACTTGCTGCCCGTTCACCGTGTAGGTCCGCGTCCCGTCCTGTGGCCGAATCGCGCCCGCCGCGCCCACTTCCACCGTGAACGTCAACTCCGCCGGGTCCCCGTCCGCGTCCGTCGCCGTCAGCGTATAGGTCGTCGCGGGGTGGACCGCCGTCGGCGTCCCCGCCAGCGTCCCGCCCGTCGCAGCCCCCGCCGCCGGCGGCGTGTACGTCAGCCCCGCCGGCAACTCCGCCGGCTCCAGCGTGTACGTCAGCCGCCCGTCCCCGTTCGTCGCCGCCGGCAACGTCAGCGTCACCGCCGTGCCCACCGTGTAGCGCTGCGGTTCCACCGTCGCGTTCCCGAAGCGCGGTTGCCGATCCGCCGGCCCCGGCGCCGCGGGCGCTGCGCCCGTCGCCAACGCGAACGTCACCGCCGCTTCGTTCCCCTGCGCGTCCACCACCGTCAACCGATATTGCCGCTGCGGCGTCGCCGCCGTCGGCGTCCCCACGATCTGCCCGCCCGTGATGTACGCCCCGCCCACCTTCGTCGGCGGGACGTACCGCAGCCCCGTCGGCAACGCCGGCGTCACTACGAACGTCAGGTCCCGGTTGTCCATGTTCGTCGGCGCCGGCAACGTCTGCTCCGCTGCTTGGTTCAACGGATGCCGCATGAAGGGCACCGCGGCCGCAAACCCCGGCAGCGGGTTGTCCGCCACCGTCAGCGCGAAGTCCTGCGTCGCCGTGCTCCCGTTCACGTCCGTCACCGTCAGCCTGTAGGTCGCCGCGGCCGCCGCCGCCCCCGGCGTCCCCTGCAGCCGCCGCGTCGCCGCGGCGAACGCCAACCCCGCCGGTAACGTCAGGTCCGTGGCCGGCAACGGCCCCGTCAACGCGTAGCGCAGCGGCGGGTTGCCGCTCCCAACCGTCGCCCCCGGCAACCGCACACTCACCGCCTGCCCCGCCCGGTACGTCTGCGCCGCCACCGCCCCCAGCGTCGGCGTCTCGTCTTCGTCCTCCGTCACCGTTACCGACGGCCCGCTCGTCACGCTCCCATACCCCGTCACCGTGTGCGCGATCGTCGCCGACCCCTCCGTCGTGCCAGCGTCCGTCCCCGCCGTTACCGTCACCGCCTGCGCCGTCCCCCAACTCGTCGCGTCGAACGTCAACGCCCCCGGCGCCCGGGTGATCGCGCTGTTCGTATTGCTCGGCGCTCCCACCGTCACCGTCACCGGCCCCGTCGGCTCCGTCCCCAACCCCACCGTGTACGTCCCGCTCGCCCCTTCCAGCACCGTCAGCGCCTGCGGCACGATGCGCAGGAACCCCGTCCCCGTCCCCACCACCCCCACCGCCACGCTGGCGGCCGACACCACGCTCCCGTACCCGCTCACCACATGGCTCAGCGTCGCCGTGCCCGCCCCAATCCCCGTCACCGGCACCGCCTGCGCCGTCTGCCAATTCCCCGCCGTGAACACCACCGCCCGGCTCGCCGGATTCTGCGTCGGGCCGACGATCGCCACGTTGGTATCGCTGCTGGTTGCCGTCACCGTCACGGGGCCGGCCGGCGCCGCCGCCAGCGCGACCGTGTACCGCGCCGTCTGCCCATCCACCACCGTCAGCGCCCGCCGACTCACCTCCACCCCCGCGTCGTTGTCCGTCACCGTCACCGCCAGCGTTTCCACCGCCTGCCCCGTGTAGTCGCCCCCCGCCGCGGTGTGCGTCAGCGTCGCCATGTCGGCCCGCGCATCCGCATCCGCGTCCGCCCGCACCGTCACCGTTTGCGCCGTGTTCCAATTGCTCGCCGCGTACTGCAGCAGCCCCGGCATCGCGTGCACGTCCGTATTGTCGCTCCCGATGCGCACCACCACCGGCGCCGTCGGCTGGCTGTCCAACACCACCGTGTACGTCGCCTCCGTGTTCGCCATCGCCCCGTCCTCCGCCACCGTCACCGCCGGCGGGGTCAGCGTCAGCCCCTGCTCTTCGGCATCCTCCACCGTCACCACGACGTCCGCCACCGTGACCCCCGCCACTACCGGCGGCCCCGCACTCCCCACGTATTCCGCCGCCCCCGTCAGCGTGTGCGTCAGCGCCACCCGCTCGTCCACCGCGTCGGCGTCCGCCACCGCCGTCGCCACCACCGTCTGCGCCGTCGCCCAACTCGTGGTGCCGAACGTCAGCGCCGCCGGCGCCCGGCTCACCGCCCCTGCATCGTCGCTCGCAATCGTCACCGTCACCGGCGTCGTCGGTTCCGTCCCCAACACCACCGTGTACGTCCCGCTCCCCGGCCCCGTTTCTAGGAGCGCCAGCGCCCCCGTCTGCACTCCCACCGTCCCTACGTCCGTGTCCACCGCCACCCCCGCCGTGTCGTCGTCGGTGAGCGTCAGCGTCACGGCCGCCGGCGCCACCACCCGGTCGTCGGTGCTCGCCACGGTTCCCGTCACCGTCACTTGCTTGTCCGCCGCGTCCACCGCGTTGTCCACCGCCGTCAGCGTCACCGTGCCCGTGCTCGTCGTCGCCCCCGTCGCGAAGGTCAGCGTCGGCCCCGCACTCAGCGTGAAGTCTCCCGCGACCGCCGGGGATACCGCACTGGCCGCCACCGTCAGCGTCACCGCCGCCGTCGGCGCGCTCGACAGCCGCGCCGTCACCGTCGCCACCCCGCCGGCCTCCGGCACCGTCGCCGGCGCCAGCACCAGCGTCGGCGTGCGCGGCGTCACCAGCGGCACCCACTCCGTGTAGAAGAACACGTGAACGTACTCCGACGAGGTAACGGTCATCCCGATGACCACCCCGCCGTTGTCCCGCATCGCCTGCGTCGGGGTGATCGGCGAACTCAGCGTCCCCGTCACGTTCGGCCGGTCGTTGATGACCGTGCACTCGGCCGGCAGCCCGCCTCCGACGGGGACCGGGCGCACCGCCGTCCAGGCGCAGGCCAGAATCCGGCGCGTACTCCAACTCTGGACCGGATGGTCGGACGGCACCTGCGTGACGACGCTCTGCGCCGTCGCCGTCGAGAAGAGGACCGTCGTGGACACGTCGAACTCGAACGCGGTGCTCTTCCACACCCGCCGGTCGTCGTCGCGCACCTGTACCGTCACCGTCACCGCCGCCAGCGTCGTCGGGTACGAGGTCGCATCCGCCGTCCCGCTCACCGTGTGCGTCACCGTCACCGTCTCCCGGTCCCCCTGGTCCGCATCGGCCACCGCGGTCGCCGTCACCGTCCGCGCCGTGTTCCAATTCGTCGCGCTGAATACCAGCGCCGTCGGGGCGACCGTCACCTCGCTCGCGTCCCCGCTCGCCACCCCCACCGTCACCGCCCCGCCCACCGGCTGGGCCGTCAATACCACCGTGTACGCCGCCCGCCCCAGCGTCGCGTCTTCTTCCGTCACCACCAGATCCCCCGTCTGCACCCCCATCGTCCCCGGCGCCGTGTCCACCTCGATGCCCGCGGTCTCGTCGTCGTTCACCGTGAACGCCAACTCCGCGGCCGCTACCGTCCCGTAGTCCGCCCCGCTCGTCGCGTGCGTCCACGTCACCGCGTCGTCCGCCGCGTCGGCGTCTTCTCCCGCCCGCACCGTCACCGCCTGCGCCGTCGCCCAACTCGCCGTCGTGTACGTCAGCGTCGTCTGCGCCCCGTTGCCCGCGTCCCCGTCCACATCCGCCGGTACGTCCGCGTTGTTACTGCTCACCGTCACCGTCACCGTCTGCGGCCCCGTCCCCGCCGGCTGCGTGTTCAACCGCACCGTGTACGTCGCCGTGCTCCCCTCATTCACTCCGTTCGTCGTCAGCGCCGTCGCGCTCACCACCAGCCCCGGCACGTCGTCGTCCGTCACCGTCACCGTCACGTCCGCCGCCGTCAGCGCCAGCGTCGTCGGGTACGACGTCGTGTCCGCCGTCCCGCTCACCGCGTGCGTCACCACCACCGTCTCCCCCGTCGGGTTCGCGTCGGCCACCGCGGTCGCCGTCACCGCCTGCGCCGTGTTCCACGTCGTCGCGCTGTACGTCAGCGCCCCCGGCGCCACCGTCACCGCCGCGTCCCCGCTCGTCACGCTCACCGTCACCAAGCCGCCCGGCAACGCGTTCAACCGCACCGTATAGGTCCCGCTCCCCGCAGTCGCATCTTCCTCCGTCAGCGCCAGCGTCGTCGGCGTCACCGCCAGCCCCGGCGGGTTCGCGTCCGTCACCGTCACCGTCACGTGCTCCGCCGGCCGCGCCGTCGCGATCGTGTAGTTGCTGTCGCTGCTCGTCGCCGTGTGCGTCACCGTCGCCGTCTCGTTCAGCCCGTCCGCGTCGCTCGCCACGCTCACCGTCACCGTCTGCGCCGTGTTCCACGTCGTCGCGCTGTACGTCAGACTGCTCGGCGCCCCCGTCACGTCCGTATTCGTCGGCGCCCCCACCGCCACCGTCACCGGCCCGCTCGGCTGCGAGTTCAGCCGCAGCGTATAGCTCCCGCTCGCCCCCTCCGTGAGCGCCAGCCCCGTCGGACTCACCAGAAACCCCGGCGCGTCGTCGTCCGCCACGTTCACCGTCACCGCCGCGATCGTGAACCCCGCGTAGCCCGCGTCCCCGCTCGTCGCCACGTGCGCCAGCGACACCGCCTCGCTGTCCCCGTCCACGTCGTCCTGCCCCACCACCGTCACCGTCTGCGCCGTCGCCCAACTCGTCGGGCTGAACGTCAACGTCCGCGTCTGCGGCGTGGCGTCCGTGTCGATCGCGACCGCCGCGTCCCCGCTCGTGACCGTGATCGTCACCGGCCCCGTCGGTTCCGTCCCCAGCACCACCGTGTACGTCGCCGTGGTCGTCGTCCCGTCTTCCGTCACCGCCAGCGCCGTCGCGTCCACCACGGCCGGCGTGCTCGGATCCGTGTCCACCGCCACGCCCGCGGTGTCGTCGTCGGTGATCGTCAGCGTCGCGGCCGCCGGCGCGATCACCCGGCGGTCCGGGCTCGCCACGCTGCCCGTCACCGTCACCCGCTTGTCCGCCGCGTCCACCGCGTTGTCCGCCGCCGTCAGCGTCACCACGCCCGTGCTCGCCGTCGCCCCCGTCGCGAAGGTCAGCGTCGCCCCCGCGCTCAGCGTGAAGTCCCCCGCCACCGCCGGCGATACCGCTGCGGCCCCCACCGTCAGCGTCACCGCCGCGGTCGGCGCACTCGACAGCGTCGCCGTCACCGTCGACACCCCGCCGTTCTCCGTGATCGACGTCGGCGCCAGCACCAGCGTCGGCGTCCGCGGCGTCACCAGCGGCACCCAATTGGCGTAAATAACGAGGTTTGAGAACGTTCCTATGGCTTGCTTCACCATCACCACGAACCCGCCGTTGGTGACCATGGCCTGCGTCACGCTGACGTTCCAATCTATCCGATTGGTTGCGGCCCGGTTCGCAATCGTCGTACACCCGCTCACGGAGGCGCCGGTGGATCGCGGCACACTCGTAAAAGGACAGAGGTGAACGGTGTAGGGATTGAAAAAAGTCGCTTGGGTGCTGGAGATCGTGAGCAATTGGGGCCCCACCACGGCGAAGAGTTCCGCGGGGGCGATACTGATCGTACTCCCTCCGTGCCCGGAATCGAATTCACCGCGGTACGGCGTGTTGTCCGTCACGTTCACCGTGAACGTCACGTCGGGCGCCGGGTCGAACTCGTCCGCACTGTTCGCATCGTTCACGGCGTGCGTCACCGTCACCGTCTCGTCGTCGCTGTCCGCGTCGCTCACCGCACTCACCGTCACCGCCTGCCCCGTGTTCCACGTCGTCGCACTGTACGTCAGCGCCGCCGGCGCTACCGCCGCCGCCCCCGCGTCGTTGCTCGAGACGTCCACCACCACCGCCCCCGTCGGCTGCCCCGCCAGCGCCACGCTGTACGTCGCATTGCCCCCTTCCGTGAGCGCCAACGCCCCCGTCCCCCGACTCACCGCGATCGTCGCTTCGTCGTCTATCAGCGTCACCTGCAGATTCTCGGACACGGCGTCGTATTCGTCGGCCGTATTGGCGTCCACCGTCGTATGGGTGATATTCGAAGTTCCGCCGGCCGTGTTGGCATCATCCAGCGCGATGACCGTGATCGCCTGGCCCGTGTTCCAGGTCGACGTCGTGAACGTCAGGGTCTGGCTCGCCGCCTGCGTCCCGCCCACCTTGTTCAACAGATAGCCCGCGTCGCCCCGACTGACCAGCACCTCCACGCCCCCCGTCGGCTGCGCGCCGAGCGCCACCGTATAGGTGGCCGTCGGGCTCGTTCCCTCGGTGACGGTCAGCGAGCTCTCGCTCAATACGATCGCCGGCGTCTCGTCGTCGGCGATCGTCACCGTAACGTTGTCCGCCGTCCGTGCCGCAAAGGTGAAGGTGTTGCCGCTGCCCGCCGCCGCGGTGTGCGTCAGCGTCGCCGTCTCGTCGTTCGCGTCCCCGTCGTCGGCGCCCGCGGCCGCCGTCACCGTCACCGTTTGCGCCGTGTTCCAATTCGTCGGGCTGTACGTCAGCGCCCCCGGTACCGCGGTCACCAGGTTCCCGCTCGGCACGTTCACCGTCACCGTCACCGGCCCGCCCGGCGTCGTGCTCAACGCCACCGTGTACGGCACCCCCGTCGTCGTGTCCCCCTCCGTCACCGTCACCGCCTGCGGGTCCACCGTCAGTCCGCCGTCGTTGTCCCGGATGGTCACCGGCAGGGCCGCGGTCACGGCATCGTATTCGTCCGCACTCCCCTGAGCATAGACCGTATGCCGGATCGTCTCGCTCTCAGTGACCCGGTTGGCGTCCTCCCGCCCCTCTACGTACACCGTCTGCTGCGTGTTCCAGGTGGTCGGCGTGAACTGCACGCTCCAATCCCCGGCATACGGCCCGCCCGCAGTGGTGCTCACGCGCGCATGCGCCTTGTCGCTGCTGATCAGCAGCACCCGCACGTTCCCCGTCGGGACGTGGCTGAGCCGCACGGTGTAGGCCGCTTCGGCGGCTTCCCTGACCTCCAGCCGGCTCGGACTCACGAGGATCGCCGCCTGCTCATCGTCCGTCACGGTCACCGCGAGCACCTGGTCCGGCGCGGGGTCGAAGGCGTCCGCACTCTGGGCGTCCACTACCGCATGGGTGATCGTCGCGCGCCCGGACGCCGCGTCGGCATCGGCCTCCCCCCGCACCCGAACCGTCTGCCCCGTGTTCCAGGTGGTCCCCGTGAACGTCAGCGTCGCCGCGGCCGCCCAGGTGGCATCGAGCGGGCGCTGCAGCCCGAGAAGCGTACTGCTCCGGGTGGCCGTCACCACCACGGCACTCGTGGGGGCACTGTTGAGGCGCACGGTGTACGCGCCCGTGCTCCCCTCGGTGACGGCCAGCGTGCTTTGGCTCAACCTGATCCCCGTCGGGAGGAGGTCGGCGTCTACTTCATGCCTTTGTTGCTCTAGCAATCTTTGCTGGACACTAGGTACGGTCAGGGTCGCCGCCGTTGTCGAGTCGCGCGCGTCATTGATCGTGCCGCCGTTCAAAAGCAGGTCGTCGCCCTGGAGCCTGAGGGCGACGGTCTCTACATGCCCTGCCGGCACCGTGTAGTGGAACACCAGCCGCCTGGTCCCCGTGCCGGAGACGTACCGGAACGAAGCGTAATTGTCGGTACTTGGAAGATCGATAGGCACTATCGGGGTCCCCGTCACCGTCACTGGGCGGGAGAACGTGACGGTGATCTCGATCACCTCGCCCCGCCTGTAGGCGGGGCCATCGATCGTGACCCTGCTAGAGAAGAACACCGGAGTGCTTGTAACTCGTATGGCGGTAACTGCCGGCGTGGTGACCGTGCCTCCCGTCACCCGGTGGGCCGCGCTGTTGGCGATGGCCCGGAACCCCAGCCCCAGCTCCGCGTTCACCGTCGGGCTGCCGGCCTGGCGGATCGTGCCGCCGTTGAGCGTGAGCGCGCCGGCCCCGATGCTGAGCCCGTCCGCGTCGGCGTCCGCCTGCACCACCGTGTATCGGAAGGTCAGGGCCGTGGCCGTGCTGGCCCCGGCGGCGTAGGCCGCCTGCCGGGTGGCCGTCCCGATCGTCAGCGCCAGCTGCGGGGTCCCGGTCACGGCTACCGGTTTGTTGAACGTCACGGTGACCGCAATCGTCTCGCCCCGCTCGAAGACCGTTCCCCCGACGGGCGAGCTTATCGCCACCCCGCGCACCCCCGGCGGCCCGTGGACCGCGTCCACCTCGTGGCCCGCGGCGTCCGTGAGCGCGGACGCCCCCAGGCCCAGCCGCGCGCTCACCGTGCCGCCCGTCCGCCGGATTTGCCCGCCGTTCAGGGTCAGCGCGGCGGCCCCGATGGCGATGCCGTTCCCGTCCGCGTCGCCCGCCTGCACCGGGTAGCGGAACGTGAGCATTGCCGAGCCCGAGCCCGCGGCGTAGGCCGCCTGCCGGGTGGCCGTCCCGACCGTCAGCGCGAGCTGCGGGGTCCCCGTCACGGTCACGGACCGGTCGAACCCGACCCGCACTGCAATGGTCTCGCCCAGTACGTAGGTGCCCCTGGTCGCGGGGGTGCTCGTGATCGTCACGCTGTTCACCACCGGTGCCCCTTCGTCGTCCAGGGTGGTGACCGCCACGTCCACGTTGGAGAGCCCGTTGTAGGCGGTGTCCGAGGAGGAGGGGTCCAGCCGGACGTTCCACGTCTGGTCGTTGTCGGTGAGGGTGTCGTCCACGCCGGTCACCGTCACCGTCCGGGCCGTGTTCCACGTTGACGTCGAGAAGAGCAGGGAGGCGGGCGACACCCGGCCCTCGCTCGTATCCTGGCTGGTGACCGCGACGGTCACGGCTGCCGAGGGCTGGGTCTGCAGCTTCACGGTGAACGTCGCCGTGGTGCCGTATTCCGCCACGGGCCTCGCCACGGCCCCCACCGCCAGGCCCGGGTCTGACACGAACACCGGGATGGACCCGAGCGTTAAGTGATCCCCCGCCGAGGTGACGAGCTCATTCAAAGTGATCCGGATGCTTTGGTCCGTGACGAAGGTGCCGGTGTAGGCGAGCGTCAGGGTCACGGTGCCTGCACCCTGATTGGTGCTGACGCTCTGGATCGAGAGGCTGCCGGAGCCGGAGCCGGGCCAGTCCAGGATACCGTACTGGCTCACCTGCCCGGCAACTCCGTCCCCAAAGTAGATGCCGGTCAGAGTGATCGTCGCGCCGTTCAGGCTGCTCCGGTACAACTTGGGCGAGCCCGAATAGGATTGCGCCGAAGCCGGGTCCGGGGCCGCGGCGAGCAGCACGGCGGCCGTGAGCAAGGGCCCCAGCCATCGGGCCGCGGGGAGCGTGGCTCCTGCGTGGGGCGCCCGCCTGCGCATGGGCTCCACCCAAGCCCTTTTCGACAGTAATGCAGACCCTTTGTTACGCCTGCCGGTTCTTCCCGCCGCCCCCCGCTCCATGTCATCCACCCTTGTTGACAGCTCCCCGGAATCGTGCGGGGGGGGGGGGGGGGAGGTACATACGTCCGCTGCGGCGGCGCTTCATCGACGCGGGGAATGGCAAAAGCGACATGGGTGCCTCACTCCGGTTGCTTCATGGTGCAGGGAGGGGAAGCGTCAGGGCGTTCCCGGGACGCACTTCCCTCGAAGTCGGGCGCATCGTGGAATCTTCCATGCAGATCGGCTTTTAGAACTCATCCGTCGAAAAATCAACCGGCAGTCTGCTCCTAGGTGCTTCATTCATGCCGCCTCGGGTTGCGGCGGCATCGTGTGCGGAGGCTGCCCGCCCTCGCCCCGCGACAACGGCCCTTCGACGTGGTTCGACCCTGCGACCTTTCGACACCCTTCGACAGGCTCGGGGGCCGAGACCAAGGCACCGCAAGCTCAGGGACCGCAGGCTCACCAACCGAGATCAGGGACCGCTCGCTCAAAGTCCAGCCCGTTGAGTGTGTCGAAACGGGCGAAGGGTTCTGTATTTCATCCGAATATATCCGCAATGAGGAAGACGCCGCCCCGCTGCGGACCGACGAGAGTCGCGCCGTTCACCGCCGACGCAGAACCTTGCGCCCGAGCGATAGCCAACCGGGACACTTTGACCGTGCCGATACTTGACACAAATTCGTTTTCGCTTTATATTCGTCTTCGCCGAAGGCACTGTCTAACCTTCAGCATTCCAGTCTCCCCCACGGGGAGGCGGAGCGACCTCCCCCACCCGCTTCGCCTCCCTCCCCCCTCCCGATATACCGCACATTGCTTCGCCCGGGCCGACGGCCGGCGCCGACTCAGGGTTCGTTTCGATCCTTCGACAGGCTCAGGAGACCGCAGGCTCAACAAACCGGCTTCGCCCGAGCTGACGTCGGTTTTCCTCCGGTCCGCTCGTCCGCGGCGAACGCTCTGGACTCTCATCGCCGATTGCGATAGGCGCAGTGCCATTCCGAGGGCCGCGGTGCCGGCAGACGCACGGCGCGCCGACGACGAAACGGAGAAGACTCGTGAAAACCATGACGTTGTGCAGCGGCAAGGGCGGCGTCGGCAAAACCTTGTTGGCGACCAGCCTGGGCCGCTGTATCCCCCGCCGCATGGACGCGAACGTGCTGCTCATCGACCTGGACTTCTCGACCCGCGGCCTCACCCTGCTCGCGTTCCGGTATCAGAACGACCTCGACCGCGCGCCGGTGTCCCTGGGCGACTTTCTGTCCTTTCAGGCCGGGAACGACGAACAGCCCTCGCCCTTCGTCGAACTCCAGACGCACTTCACCTCGTACGACGCGCCACCCGGCCAGGAACCGGAAGACCCCGCGGAAGCGCCCCCCGCCGGCTTCGCCTCCTATCCCGGCATCAAGGGGCTGTGCATCCTGCCGTTTTCGAAAGACGACGATCAGTTGGAGTGGCTGGCGTCTCGCCGGCTGCCCCTCGAAGAAACCGTGGAACAGCTCCGGCGGCTGCGGGAGTTCGCCGCGACGTCGCTCGACGTCGATTACCTGATCTTCGACGCCCCGCCCGGGTTGGAGACCTTGAGTCTGGCGCCCGCGGCCGTCAGCGACGTCAACCTCATTCTGCTGGAAGAAGACAACGTCAGTTGGAAAACCGGGCTCAGCATGTACATGAAGATCGCGGAGATCAACAAACGCCTGCACGGACGCCCGTCCACCTATTTCGTGGCCAACAAGGTCAGCGTCGGCATGCTGGACCTGGCCCACAAACTGAAGACTTTTTCGTTCCTCTCGCTGCTGCCGTTCGACGCCTGGATGCACGAACTGTATGCCCACGACACCGCGTCGGTGCTCGGCGGGGATTTCCTGGCGACCGATTTCTTCAAACGGGTCGAGTCCGAAATCTGGCCGAACCTGTCGGACGTGCTCGGCCTGCGGCGCAACGGCACGTTCGCCGCGCCTGCGGTGCCGCCCCGGTCGTCGGGAGTCAAACTGCCGTTCTTCGGAAAACGCTGACCGCGCCGCGGTCAGTGCATCTCCATCCCGCCGTCCACGTTGATGGCTTGGCCGGTCACGTTTTCGGCCGAGGCCAGATAGACGGCGAGTCGTCCGATGTCGTCCGGCGTCTGTGGGCGGCCTTGCGGAATGACGTTTCTTACCCAGCGCTGCCACGCGTCTTCCTTGGACTCGTCCGGCTGTTTGAGCGATTCGGCCAGATATTCCCACATCTGCGTCCGCAGAATGCCGGGACAGATCGCGTTGGCACGGATAGCGACCTGCGCCAGCTCCTTCGCCAGCGCGTTGGTGAACCCGACGACCGCGAACTTCGACGCGCAATAGTGGGCGAGGCCGCCGAACCCGTTCTTGCCGGCGACCGACGCGATGTTGATGATCGTCCCCCCGCCGCGGCGCTTGAGCGCGGGAATCGCCGCCTGACACGACAGGAAGACGCCCTTGGTATTGACTGCGAAGGTGATGTCCCAGGCGTCCTCGGACAGGTCTTCGACCTTGGCCATGTTGACCACGCCGGCGTTGCACACCAGAATGTCCAGACCGCCCAGCCCGACCCCGGTCTCCTCGACCATGCGCTGCGTGTCCGCCTTGTCGGTCACGTCGGCCTGAATCGCGACCGCGCGGCGGCCGAGGCCGCGGATCTCCTGCGCGGTCCGTTGGGCTTGGGTGAATCCGCCGACCGCGGCCTCGCCGTATTGTTGCGCCGCGCTGGACAGCGTCTCGATGTCGGCCACCGCGACGTCCGCGCCGGCATTCGCCAGGGCGAGCGCGATGCCCCGCCCGATGCCCCGGGCGCCGCCGGTCACCAATGCGACTTTTCCGTTGAGTTGCGCCATGTCGTTCCCTTTTCCTTTCTTAACCGTTGACGTTGAAAGCGCACTAGAAGCCGGCGGGCCGCGGGCAGCCGCCCAGCAGGTCCGAGAGCAGCTTGGCGACGTGCAGCGTCGTTCGGTCTTCGAGATACGGCCCCACGATCTGGATGCCGACCGGCAGTCCGTTGTCGAGTTGCCCGACCGGGACGACGGTTGCGGGCAACAGACACGCCCCCGCGGGAGCCATCCAGGTCACGAGGTCCCAATACGGACGCGGCTGGCCGCCGATGGTCGCCAGCCGTGCGGCCTGCGGCTCGGAGTGGTCGTGGCGAATGGCTGCGCACGGCATGACCGGCAGCAGCGCAACGTCCCAGCGCGCGAAGAACTCCTCCCAGCGCTTGCGCATTTGCATGCGGCGTTCGTTCAGGCTCAACCATTCGCGGTGGCGCATGGCGAACAGGCGGCGCGTGCGGTCGGTCGGCGTGTCGCCGCGGGAGGCCGAGTATTCCTCGATCTTGTCGCGCGACACGCCGCCGGACAGCGCGGACTGCAACAGCCCCATGAACGTCGCCGCGACTTTTTCGAGGCTGAAGTCCGGCCGCGCATCGGGATCGACCGTCGCCCCCTCGGCGCCGAGCGCGGTCGCGGCGCGTTCGAGCAGGTCGCGCACGCCGGAATCGACCGGACACGCGACGTCGTCCAGCCACGCCGCGATCCGATAATCGCGCAACGCTGGGTGGCGCGGCTCCGGCAGTGCCAGGCGCCACGCCGGCCGCTCCCAGCGATTCGGGCCGGCCATGACGTCGAGCCCCAGGGCGAGGTCGTCCACGCTGCGCGCCATGGGACCGGCGACGGCCAGGTCGGCCAGCGTCAGCGTCCCCGGCGGACCGGGAATCTGCCCGTGCGCGGGCACGATGCCGTAGCTGGGCTTGTGGCCGACGACGCCCGACATGTGCGACGGCAGGCGGATCGAGCCGCCGATGTCGCTCCCCAACTCCAGCGGCGTGAACCCGCAGGCCAGCGCCGCGGCCGAGCCCCCCGAGGAGCCGCCCGGAGTCCGGGCCGAGTCGAACGGGTTGTTGGTCGTCCCGAAAATCGCGTTGTAGCTTTGCAGGTCGCCGGCATACAGTGGCAGGTTGGTCTTGCCGAAAACGACGGCGCCGGCCTCGCGCAGCCGCGCGACCGGCCATGCGTCTTCCTCGGGAACGAAGTCCTTCAGTTCCGGGGCGCCCGAGGTCGTCCGCATGCCTTTTGTCTGAAACGAGTCCTTGATGGTCATGGGCACGCCGTGCAGCGGCCCGCGGCGTTCTCCCCGCGCCAACGCGGCATCGGCCTCATCGGCCTCGCGCCGGGCGCGTTCGGCGTCGATGGTCACGACGCTGTTGATGTCGGCGTCCAGTCGCTGGACCCGCGCCAGGAAGAAGTCGAGCGCCTCGCGGCTCGACACGTCCTTGTTCCGAATTCTGGCGGCGAGATCCCGGGCGCTGGCATAGGCCAAGTCCTCATTCCGGTCGGGCTGGGTCGCATCCGGCATGTCTGTCTCCTTCGTCTGAAAAGGCGCGTCACGGATGATCGCGGAGCGGCTACGGTTTCGACTGGTCATCTTGCCACGCGCCTCCCGCGCCACACAAGGTTTCATCCGAGGGGCGCGCCTAGCCGCGGCCCTCTGAATTCTATACGCTGCGCGCCGTCTCGCCGGAGAAAACGCTTCGGACGGAAAAGAAAGAAGGAAATCATGAGCAACCAGACTGCACCGGGCGCGGCTCCCAACCCGCGCGTGTATTTCGACGTCACCATCGGTGACGATGCCACGGGCCGCATCGTGTTCGAGCTGCACGCCGATGTCGTGCCCAAGACCGCGGAGAATTTCCGGGCCTTGTGTACCGGCGAAAAGGGGACGGGCCGTTCCGGGAAACCCTTGCACTACAAGGGCTCGACCTTTCACCGCGTCATCCCCGATTTCATGTGTCAGGGCGGCGACTTCACCAACGGCAACGGTACGGGCGGCGAGTCGATCTACGGCGCCAAGTTCGCCGACGAGAACTTCGCCCTCAAACACGCCGAGCCGGGCCTGCTCAGCATGGCGAACGCCGGCCCGGGCACGAACGGCTCGCAGTTCTTCATCACCACCGCCGAGACCCCGTGGTTGGACGGCAAACACGTCGTGTTCGGCCGTGTGATCGACGGCATGGCCGTCGTCCGCGCGATGGAGAGGCAGGGCAGTCAGAGCGGCCGTGCCCGCCAGCGCATCGCGATTGCCGACTGCGGCCAGCTCGATTGACGCCGAGGAGACGACTACCAAAGGCACGTCTCAACGAGATGAGCATCTTCCTGTAACTCCCGGAGGGTCCGATATCCCGAGGGCACGGGAATCCGCGCCTCGCTTAGTGAGACAGCGTTCCCAGATATTCCCCGACGATGCGGTCGAAGGTGTCGGGCTGTTCTTCGTACGTCCAGTGGCCGGCGTGGGGGATGACTTTCAGCCGGCAGTTCGGCATTCGGTCGCGGAAATATTCGGCGTATTTCACCGGCGTGAAGTAGTCTTCGTCGCCGCAGACCGCGATCGCCGGGGTTTCGATTCCGCCCACGCGGCTCATGAAGTCGAAACTGTCGTCCGCGAGCCAGTCCCGATACGTCACCCGGGGATCGGTTTCTGCGCTCAGTGCATTCAGTCTATCGACCACCTCCTGCGGCGTCCTCTGTGCGAAGCCCAAGCGTGGGTCTATCGGCATCCCCTCGAGACCGGCCGCAAGGCGGCGCGAATTCTCCAGTACGTTCGGATCGACGCGCAGCCGCGCGCCGGTGTCGATGAGCATCAGGCCGGCCAGACGGTCGGGATGATAGAGGGCCGCGGCCAGTGCGATGCCACCGCCCAACGAGTGGCCGGCGATGACGAAGCGCTGCCAGCCGAGCCGGTCGGCCAATTGCACCGCGGAGTGCGTGTAATCGACAACGCCCCGGAACCCGAGGCCGCCGGAGCCGCCGTGGCCGGGCAGATCGATGGCGACCGGCGTATGCTGCGCCGCCATTGCCCGCATGTGACGCTCCCACACCCGGCCGTCGCAGCCGGTGCCGTGCACGTAGAGCAGGTTGTGGCCCTTCCCCGCGGCCACATCTCCCACGCTCCGATAGCGGATGCGCAGTCCGTCTATTTCGACGAATGCCATGTGGATTCCTCCTGGGGAGTCGGGACGCGCGCGTATTTCGGATTCAGAACACCGCAATCGGGTTGACCGGCGAAGCCGTGCCCTTCATCAGCACCAGCGGCGCCACGGTCAGCAGGAACGTCCAGCGTTTGCGCTCGGCGCAGGCCGCGCTCAGGTCGTCCAGCATGCAGTTGTCGAGCAGGTGGATGCCCATCGCCACGAGCGTGCACGAGTGGATCGGCATGATGAGGGCATCGTAACCGCTGGGCACCACGTCGCTCACGCCGTCGCAGCCCAGCACCGCGATCTTGCGCTCGTGGATCCAAGGCAGGCACGCCGCGCCCAGTCCGGCCAAGCCGTCTTGCAGCGCGTCCCAACGGCCCTGTGCTTTCTGCCGCACGTGGCGTCCGGTACGCACGAACAGCACATCGCCTTCCTCGACCGTGAAGCCGCCGGCCCGTTCCGCGGCTTCCAAATCCGCGGGGGAAATCGCCTCGCCCGGCTCTAGGTACTCGCGGTTCCCGAGCGCCGGGATGTCGATCAGCACCCCGCGCGAAACGATGCCTTCCTTGATGGCGTCGATGGCGCCGTTGAGCGCGCCCTGCACGGTCACGTCGGACGACGGGTAACCGTTGTACATCCTGTCGTGGTGGAACACGTGGCACAGCGCGTCGATGTGCGTATTTGCGACTCCGTGCGGCGCAATGGCGAAATAGTCGGCGCTGTACGGCAGCGGCACCAGACTCTCCTCGCCCGGCGCGCCGGTCTTCATCATCAGGTGCATCACCGGTGTGGGGTTGTCCGCGGCGTGGTGGGTGGCCAGGGGCAGCGACAACGACACGGATACGCCGTCTTCGACCCCGGCCGCGGCGCGCGCGATTTTGTCCGTAGTAATGTAATTCAGCGCCCCGCGTTGGTCCGTGGCGCCCCATTTGCCCCAGTTGCTCAAGCTCGTGAAGAACTCTTCCACCTGCGCTTCGGTGAGATCGTCGTTGACCGCCATGCGTTCCTCCTTTTGTATCGGCCCGTCTCCACGCCAGCCTTCTAACAAAAACCACCGTCCGAAACCAAGCTGAACAGTCAGGATGCGGGCCGGAGGCCCGCGTTCCCAGGGACCGCGCCCGCCTGCCTCGTTCCAGGGCAACCACCCTTCGACCTTTCGACAGACTCGAGGCACCGCAAGCCTGGGAACCGGCCTATCCCGAAGTTCGTTGCGCCTGCGCTGTGTCGAGCTCGGACCCTGAGCCTGTCGAAGGGTGTCCAAACATCGAAACGAACCCCGATGCTACCGCGTCCTTCGCAGCCCGCCCCTGACCCTTCGACAGGCTCAGGGTCCGGCCCGTTGAGTTTCGTCCTTGAACTCGTTGCACGGGGTCGTAACGGGCGCGGGATCCTCTTTCTGTCATTCCCAAAGAAAGGCGGCGGCTGATTGACATCCCTGCGTATTTGGCTGAATAATCGCGCCCGACCATTCCCAACAGGACCGTTCGACTCGAACGGGTCGGAGTAAGGGAGACCGCCGTGGCCCATGACATCGTTCTGAAGAATGGCTTGGTCGTCACGCCTAGCGGAGTCATCCGCGGCGGGATCGCCATCGAGGGAGAGCAGATCGTCGGAGTCGGTAGCGGTTCGTCGCTCGGCGAGGCCAAGCGCGAGATCGACGTCGACGGCATGATCCTCTTTCCGGGAACGTTCGATCCGCACGTGCACTTCGGAATTTCCGACCGTTTCGGCGACGACGCCATGGTGGAAGATTTCGTGCGCGATACGCGCGACTGCCTGATCGGCGGCGTGACGACGATTGCGACCACGACGCTGATCGGCCAGGAACCCATGCTGGACCTGTTCGACCAGGCGGTCGCGTGCGGCACCGACCACTCCTGGTGCGACTTCAAGGTGACCTGCGTGGTCAATACGCTGGATCAGGTGGCCCAGATTCCGGCCATCGCGAAAAAAGGCGGCGTCTCCTACAAATTCTTCACCGGCTATGCCGGCGCGCAAGCCGAGGCGTTCGGCATGAACCCGGACGGGATCACGCCGGCGTTCTTCCACGCGGCGTGCGAGCAGTTGGCCCGCTGCGGGCCACCCACGTTCGCCAAGATTCACGCCGAGGACCCGCACGTCCGCGGCATTCTGGTGGACCGGCTGCGCGCCTCGGGCCGCACCGACGTGCTGACCGCGTGGGCCGAATCCAGCCCGGAGTGGGCGGAGAGCGTCCAGGTCTATACGTACGGGCAGATCGCCGACCAATTCCGCGTGCCGATCTATCCGGTCCACATCAGCGCCGCGCACACGGTCGAGACGGTCAAGCGGCTCCAGGCCGAAGGGCTCAACGTCGTGGGCGAGACGGTCGCCTTCTTTCTCAACAGCACCGCGCCCGAAATGGACGCCGCGGGCATGGCCGGCAAAGCCAAGATCCAGCCGCCGATCCGTTTCGAGAAGGACAAGGAACGGCTGTGGCGCGGCCTGAAGGAAGGCACGCTGTCCGTGGTCGGCACGGACAGTCTGACCTATTCGTCCTCCTTCAAGACCGCCGGCGACTTCTGGGACTGTCGGGTGGGAATCAACCTGCAGGTCGCCGACACCTTGGCACTGCTGTTCGACGAGGGCGTGAACAAGGGCCGCCTCGACCTGCTGACGCTGGCGAAAGTGTCGTCCGAGAACGCGGCCAAGCTGTACGGCCTGTATCCGAAGAAAGGCGCGTTGGCGGTCGGCTCGGATGCCGATATCGTGGTCTTCGATCCGGACAAGGACGCCACGTTGGGCGTCGGCCGTATGCGGTCGCGCGCCGACTATTCGTTGTGGGAAGGCCGGCGCGTCAAGGGGCTGCCGGTCAAGACGTTTCTGCGCGGCCGACTGGTCATGGAAGACGGCGAGATCGTCGCCGAACAGCCCGACGGACGCTTCGTCGAGGGGGTCGTCCAGGCGCGCGGGCTGTAATCCGGCTCGACTCTCTCCGTGCGTATCGTTGGTGAGCGGGAGCGGGGCCGGACAGTCGGAGAAATCCCGCGGAGAACGCGAGATGTCACAGGACAAGCACACCATCTACGAACGCGCCCAACTCGGCCATACGCTCGGCTTCGGGAAGAAGCCGGCCGTGATCGTGGTCGATTTTCAGCTCGGGTTCACCGCGCCGGAGCAGTCGCCGCTGGCCGGCAATCTGGATGCCGAGGTCGCCGCGACCAACGCACTCATCGCCGCGGCGCGCAAAAAGAACGTGCCGATCGTCTTCACGGTCGTCGGCTATGACGAACACCGGCAGGACGACGCCGGGCTGTGGCCGGAAAAGGCGCCGGCCCTGCGCCGGCTGGTGATCGGCAGCGATCTGGTCGAACTCGATCCGCGGCTACGACGGGAACCCGGCGATCTGGTGATCACCAAGAAATACGCCTCGGGCTTTTTCGGCACCTATCTCGCTTCGACGCTGACCATGCAGGCGGTCGATACGGCCATCGTGACCGGCTGTACGACCAGTGGCTGCGTGCGGGCGACGGTCATGGACGCGCTGGCGAACGGCTTTCGCCCGATCGTGCCGGCCGAGTGCGTCGGCGACCGCGCCCGGGAGCCGCACGAGGCCAACCTGTTCGACATCGGCTCCAAATACGGCGACGTGCTGCCGCTCGAGGACGTGCTCGCCTATATCGACCAACTGTGAGAAAGGAACGGCGTGAAGGAACCCGCTATGCACACCATGAACGTTGCCATTCTGTTCGGACTGTCCCTCTTCCTCGGCCTGCCCGGCTCTTCCGAAGCGCAGAGCGAGGTACGAGGCGGAACGCAGGTCGTCATCTCCACCTCGAAGGGCGACGTGCGGGCCGAGTTGTTCGACGCCCAGTCGCCGGAGACCGTGAAGAACTTCCTGTCCTACGTCGATGACGAATTCTACGACGGGACGATCTTCCACCGCGTGATTCGTGGATTCATGATCCAGGGAGGCGGCCTCACCCCCGACATGCGCCAGAAGAAGACCCGCGCGCCGGTCACGAACGAGGCCGCCAACGGGCTGAAGAACGAAACCGGCACGCTGGCCATGGCCCGGACGATCGACCTGCACTCCGCGACCGCGCAGTTCTTCATCAACGTGGCCGACAACGAATTCCTGGATCATAAAGACGAGAGCATCCGCGGGTTCGGCTACTGCGTCTTCGGGCGCGTGGTGGACGGGATGGGCGTCGTCAGCGACATCGAAACCGTCCAGACCGGGCGCAAGGGCGGACACTCGGACGTCCCGACGGAACCGGTCGTGATCCACAGCATCCGGCGCGTCGAGCCGCGCGGTGACGGCTGAGCGGCGTATGACGCGGCCGGGTGCAGACGCTCCCGGCTCCCTGGAACAACGTCAGCGGAAGAAAACCGACAGGAGGAGGATAGCCATGCTCGACACTACCCGACGTTCGCCCCAAACTCGGCTCCAACAACCAGGTTGGCTCGCCGCGGGACTCGCCTGCCTGCTCGGCGGGGTGCTCGTGTTCGGCCTGCCTCGCCCTGCTACGGCCGAGCTCGGCCCGGAATTGCAGCAGGCGCTCGACACCAGCAAATACGTTTACATCCAGTCGGAGCGTAAAAGCGGCGCGTTCGGCTCGAAGGCGGAAATCTGGTTTCTGCATCACGACGGCGCCGTATGGGTCGGGACGCCGATGTCCACCTACCGCGTCAAGCGGATTCAGGCCGGGCGCACCAAAGCCAAGGTCTGGATCGGTTCGACCGACGGCCCGATGTTCGACGCGGTGGGCGAACTCGTGCAGGACGACGAGGTCGCCGAACGCATGTTCCAAACGTTCGCGGAGAAGTACCCCGGCGGCTGGCCTACGTACGAGGAACGCTTCCGCTCGGGCTTCGGCGACGGTTCGCGCACATTGGTACGCTA
Source organism: uncultured Binatia bacterium (SeqCode) (assembly GCA_965200125.1). Lineage (GTDB taxonomy): Bacteria > Desulfobacterota > Binatia > Bin18 > Bin18 > Bin18. The sequence goes on from OZ241332.1 coordinate 2,070,981, forward strand.
CGTGCCGGCCGCGGCGGAATAACCATCAGGGGTTGTCCGAACCTGCCCCTAGCGAACTTCGTTCCCCACAGGTCGAGGAAATTGAAAGCAAAGCCCCTCTCCCTCCGGGAGAGGGGCTGGGGAGAAGGCGCCCCCGGCAGTGAAGCAGCCCGAGAACGGCGAATCGACACACTCCACCCGACTGTGAAACGAGAACATCGAACGCGGGTAACCGCGGGTTGGTGGAGACAGTAGAAAAAACGGATATGACGGCGGCGGACGGCAGAGGGAACTGGTCGGGAACGTTGGGGTTCGTACTGGCCGCCATGGGTTCCGCGGTCGGCCTCGGAAACATCTGGCGGTTTCCCTACACGGCCGGCGAAAACGGCGGCGGCGCGTTCGTGCTCGTGTACGTGGCGTGCGTGGCCGCGGTCGGCCTGCCGTTGATGCTGGCCGAAGTGCTCATCGGCCGGGGGACGCAACGCAATCCGGTCGGCGCGTTCGGTGCGTTGCGGCCCGGCTCGGCGTGGCCGCTGGTCGGCTGGCTGGGCGTGGCCGCTGGGTTCTCGCTCCTGTCGTACTATTCGGTCGTCGGCGGCTGGGTGCTGCACTACGTCGTGCTGTCCGGCATGGGCAGTTTCGCGGGAGAGTCGCCGGACGCCATAGGCGGCCTGTTCGATGCGCTGACGCAGAGCAATGCGCAGCAGGTGTTCTGGCACGCCGGGTTCATGGGTCTGACCATCTGGTTCGTGTCCGGCGGCGTACGCGGCGGGATCGAGGCAGCGAACCGGGTCATGATGCCCGCCCTCTTTCTGCTCATGATCTTTCTGCTGGTGTATGCGCTCACGACCGGGGGCGCGGCCCGCGGCCTCGACTTTCTGATGACGCCCGACTGGAGCAAGATCGGCCCGCACGCCGTACTGACCGCGCTGGGGCAGGCGTTCTTTTCGCTCAGCGTGGGCATGGGCACGATGATTACCTACGGCAGCTATCTGCGCCGCGAAGCCAGTCTGCCGCGCTGTGCCGTGACCGTGTGCGCCTGCGACACCGGCGTTGCGCTGCTGGCCGGCTTCATGATCTTTCCGCTGGTGTTCGCCTTCCAGTTGCAGCCCGACGCCGGGCCGGCGCTGATCTTCAAGACTTTGCCGGTCGCGTTCGGCAGGTTGCCGTTCGGCAGCGCGCTGGCCGTCCTGTTCTTCCTCCTGCTGACCTTTGCGGCCCTGAGTTCGGCCATCTCGTTGCTCGAAGTCGTCGTGGCCTATTTCGTGGACGAACGCGGCTGGAGCCGGGCCGCGGCGAGTTGGCTCGTCGGCGGGGCGATCTTCGCGGTCGGAGTGCCGTCGGCGTTGAACGGCGGCTTCTTCGATTTCGTCGATATGCTCACCGCGAATTACATGTTGCCGACCGGCGGGCTGCTGGTCACGCTGTTCGCCGGCTGGGCGCTGACGCACGCCGAGCGGCGGGACGAAGTGCCGGACGGCGACCTCCGCGGCGGCCCGTACCGGGCGTGGGTGTTTCTGCTGCGGTTCGTCGCCCCGATCGGGGTGGGCGTGATCCTGCTCCAGTCCCTCGGGCTCGTGTAGCGGGGCGGCATGGATTGGCGGGCCCTCGTCCCGGCGACGCTCGCGCTCTACGGCAGCGTGCTGGAAGAGATGCCGAAACGCTTAGCTGCGGCGTGGTGGGTCGCGCTGCTGCCGCTGGGCTATACGCTGTTCCTCAACGTGGCGGCCGGCATCCTCGGCAGTCTGGGGCTCGCCGGCAGCCTGCTCGTCGGGCTGCTGGCGACGTTGTGCATCAGCTCGTATCTGTACTTCATCGACGCCGCGGTTTACGGCCGGCGCATCCGGCCCGGGGAGGTGTTCGACAGTTGGCGGACGTACTTCGGCGCGGTGCTGACGCTGCTCTTTTTGCTGATGATCGTGCGCCTGCTGGTCGGCATGCTGCCGTCCGGCACCGCGGGCACCCTGACCGTGGCGGTGGTCGTCTTCTTCGGCCTGCCCATTCTGATCAGCCCGACCCCGGAGATCATCTGTCAGAGCCGCGCCGAGGGCCTCGGGCTGGTCCAGGAAAGTCTCGAATTCCTGCGCGAAAGCGGGGTGGAATGGTTTCTGCCGCTGACCGGGCTGGCGATCTTCTGCTCCGGCGCGCTCCAGTTTCCGCTGCTCGGCGTGACCGCGTCGATCTTCTTCCCGCTGGACATCCTGGCCACGCCGATGCAGTTCGGCGGCCCGGGCATGTTGCTCTGGCCCGGCATCGAAGCGTCGGCCACGGCATTGGCCTGGGCGGTGGGAAGCTGTGCGCTGATCTACGCGCTGATGGTGTTCCGCGGGCTGCTGTTCAAGGCGTTGGCCGGCGGAACGCGGCGGCAGCGCATCTTCCGCGCACGCGCGGCCTGAGCCTCATGGCCCCAAGTCGATCGCCTCGATGAGTTCCTCTTCTTCGGGGCTCAACTCCACGTCCTCGACCGCTGGGGAGGGTTCCAGGTCCAGACCGTCGTCCAGCGACGTCAGGTCGCTTTCGCCCAATTCCGTGCCGAAGTCGTCGTCGAGCCCCGGAGAAAGCTCGTCGGACTCCGCCTCCAACTCCGCGCGCCACGCCTCCGGCCGACTGGGCGCGCCTTGCAGGGCTTCGTCCAGCGGGGTGAGTCCCGAATCCGTCTCCGCCACGTCGAGGTCGTCCTCTCCCGTCCACTCGGCCACGGCCGCCCGCATCTTGTCGGCCAGCGCAATCGGCAGGCCGTACATGTCCTCGCTGCCCGGCTTGCCCAGCGTGACGTGCGAGACGTCCTCGTCGGCTTTGTCGCCGAAGAAGACCCCGGTCATCACGCGCCGTCCCCCCACGAACTGGACCGTTTCGATACGGAAGAATTTCCCCGTGACCGCGCCCTCGATGTTCCGCTGATCCCCCACGCTCTTGACTTCCCAGCCGTTCTCTTCGGCCACGGACCGGAACAGCATCAGCGCGATCTCCGGCGAGACCTTCAACTCCAACTTCTCCCCGACCTTGAGCTTGTCGCCCGCCTTCTTTTCCACGCCCGGCACGATCGACGTCACCGTCGACGTGACGCTTCTGACGCTGCCGCAGCCGGCCACGACCAGCAGACTCAATCCGGCCGCCCACACCGCCACTCCTGCCCGTGTTTCCATACCTTGCCTGCTCCTCATCCCGCGTTCCGATGGTGACGTCGATCTCCGCCCACCTCATACGCCTTGGGCGACTTCGACGAGCGGCGCGATTTGCTCGACCGCCTCGACCGCGTTGCCGGTCGCAGCCTTGGGGGCAACGACGATCACGCGCGACACGCCCGCCTCGCGGTATGCTCCGAGGGTAGCCGCGTCCAGCCCGCCTTCGGGCAGCGTCATCAACAGGACCGAGAATTCGAGCGCGTCCGGGTCGCGACCGGCCTCTTTGGCGAGCCGTTTGATCTCCGGGATGTCGGTACGCGCCTGTTCGGGCGTCAGGCCGCCGGGACACCACCCGTCCGCATACCGGGCGACGCGCTTGAGGGCATAGCGCCGGTCGTGGGCGCCGAGGAAAATCCGCGGTCCGGGTTTCTGCACCGGCTTGGGAAACAGCCGGACGCTCGGAAAGCGGACGAACTCGCCTTCGTAACTCGCTTCCTCGTCGGACCACAGCGCGCGAAGGGCTTCCACCGACTCGCGCAGATGCTGCCAACGTTTGTCGAACCGCACGCCCATGATCTCGGATTCTTCGGGAAACCAGCCCGCGCCGACGCCGAGAATCAGCCGGCCCTGCGCATACACGTCGAGGCTCGCCACGGCCTTGGCGGTCGTGATGGTGTCGCGTTCGGGTAGCAGACAAATCCCGGTGCCGAGCCGGATCGTGGACGTGGCCTGTGCCGCGGCGGACAGGGCCACGAACGGATCGACCAGATGGGCGTAGAACTCGGGGACTTTGCCGTCCGGCGAGCGGGGATAATACGTCGTGTAGTGAGACGGAATGACCAGATGCTCCGCCACCCAGAACGACTCGAAGCCGAGGTCCTCGACGGTGCGCGCCGCTGCCCCCGGATCCCCGGACTGTTCGGTCAAAAAGGCGAGGACCCCGATGTGCATGCCAATCCTCCTGCGGTCGCCGGGTGATTGCCCGACCGGGCGGAGCATAATAGGAAAGACCCGCGGACTCAATTGCCGGAAAGACTCTCGGTTTGAAATGACGGGAATTACATACAAGACGAAACGGACGGGAGGATCGTCTTGTATGTAATTCCCGTCATCCCCTCTCCCCCGGTGGGAGAGGGCTAGGGAGAGGGGGAAAGTAAACAGAGCCTCCACCGGCTGGCGTTCGCCGAGCGGAGGAACCTGTCCGCCCGGATTCGGTTCGCATAACGAAACTTCAAAGCGAGACACTTCCTATTGCGACGCTTCCCCGGTGCCGCCTCCATGTCGTTTCCTGTTTGTCCGCCGGTCCGCTTTGTCTGCCTCTGCTTGTTGGCAGGCTGGTTCGTTCTCGGGGCCGCGGGGCTGGGCGCCGCTCGCAGTGGTCAAGAAGCCGGCACTGCATTCCTGGCGGGGTATCGCGCGTTTCAGAACGAAGATTGGGAAGCCGCCGCGGCCGAGCTGGCCGAAGTCTCGAACGACCAGCCGCTTCTGGCCGATTACGGCCTGTACTTCCTGGGGCTCGTCCATTTGCGGACGGGCCGCGACGATCAAGCACAAACCGTTCTGGAGCGGCTGCTCCGCGAATACCCGGACAGCGTCTGGCAGGCTGACGCGGCCCTGGAGTTGGCCGCACTCGCCTTCGGACAGGGGCAGTACGCGCAGGCCCTGAAGTTGGCCCGCCGCGCTCGAAAAGCGTCATTCGCAGACGACACGGCGCATTACAGGAGCGCCCTGTTGATCGCTCGGGCGCACGAACTGCGTGGGGAGTTCCGCCAAGCTTACCGCGAGTATCAGGACCTCCGCGCCGCGGCGCCCGGCACGTCGGCCGGCCGGACGGCCAAGACGCACAGCCAACGCCTGCGGACTGAGCAGCCGGACGCTTTCGGAATCACGACCGCGCAACAGGTCCTTGACGAGGCGCGGCTGCTGCAAAAAGAGGGCGACTCGGCCGCGGCGACAGAACTGGCCGCCCGCTTTCGAACCGGCTTTCGCGCAAGTCCGCTACGGTCGGACGGCCTGTTGCTGCTGGCCGACGTTTCCGCCCGGGCCGGTCGGTTCGAGGACGCGGTGGACGAATGGCGGCGCATCGTCGCGCAGTACGCGGATACGCCGCAGGCCATGGACGCCTTGTACCGATGGGCCCGCGCGTTGTGGAACCGGGACGAGGATGCCCACGCCCTGTCCGTCTTCGTCCGCCTGACCGCGGAGTATCCGCGCAAGACGCGCGCCGCGGACGCTCACTACGCCATAGGGCGTATTGCCGAAGCCGCGGGCCGCGACGCCGAGGCCACGACCGCCTATCGTGCCGTCACGCGCGACTTTCCCGACACGCCGCAGGCTCGGGAAGCGCGCTGGCGGCTCGGCTGGCTGGCATATCTGCGTGGCAACGACGAAGCCGCGGGCCACGCATTCCGCACTCTGGGCCGTGACAGGCGCGCCTCCGCAATGGAAACCGCGCGCGCATGGTACTGGCAGGCGCGCGTCGGTGAGCGGGATGGGAAGGCGGATGCCGCGGCCGAACGCTACGCCCGACTCCTGCATCGCTATCCGCATGGTTACTACGCCTTGTGGGCGGAGCGGCGGCTGCATCGGACTCCGACCGCTCTGTCGTTCCAGCCCTTGCCTGACTCGGCGCCACCGTCGTCCAATGCGGCCCAAGCCCGACGTTATCGACGCAGTCTGGCACTCCATGCCCTCGGCCTGCGGGCATTCGCCCGTCGTGAACTCGACCTGCTGCGCCGCGGGGCACCCAAAACTCGCGGCTGGACTCGCTTCCTGCTCGCCGCGCAGCATCGCCTCGGCGATCACACCGCGGCGTTCCGGCTGGCGAGTCGAGCGAATCTCGACCGCGCCGTACAACGCGGGTACGTCTATCCGCGCGCGTATTGGGAGGTGGTCAGCGCGGAGGCCGAGCGGCAAGGCGTGGATGCCTACCTGATGCTGTCGTTGATCCGTCAAGAGAGCCTGTTCGATCCGCGTGCCGTCTCGCGCGCGAACGCCGTGGGGCTCATGCAACTCCTGCCGCGCACCGCGGCCCGCCTGACCGATGCCCCACTCGACGAGGGCCGCGCCCTGTTCGACCCGGGGCTGAACGTCCGGCTCGGTACGACCTATCTACGCGCCTTGTTGGACCGCTACCGCGGCAGCATCGTGCTTGCCCTGGCCGCGTACAACGCCGGAGAAACCGCGGCCGACAAGTGGCTGGCGCAATTCGGCCATCTCGAAGTGGACGCGTTCATCGAGAACATCAGCTTCCGCGAGACGCGCGGCTACGTCAAACTCGTGTTGCGTAACTATCGGACGTACCGCAGGCTGTACGCTCCGCGGCAACCCCCACTCGATCCGCGTCTGCCCTAGGTGGACGCCAGGCTGTCCAGCAGTCGCCGCGGCAGCCCGCCGAACCCGCCGTTCGACATGACCAGCACGACGTCCCCCGCACGGCATTCCCCGGTCAGCCGCGTGCACAGATCCGCCACGCTCCGCCCGGCGTACGCCGGCGTGCCCCGTGCGTCGAGATCCGCGACCAGTTCGTCCGGCGAAAAGAGGTCGGCGGCGTCCAACGGGTCTTGGGGTTTGCTGATGACCGGCCCGATCGCGACACGGTCGGCGTGGCCCAGCGCGTCAGTCAGCGGGGACTGAAAGACGCGGCGCCGGCAGGTGTTGGAGCGCGGCTCGAAGATGGCCCATAGCCGGCGCGCGGGATAGCGCAGCCGGACGGCTTCGATTGCGACGTGTACCGCGGTCGGATGATGCGCGAAATCGTCGATGACCACCACGCCGCCCGCCTCGCCGACGAGTTCCTGACGGCGCTCGACTCCGAGGAATCCGTCGAGACCGGGGCCAACGTCCGCAGCGGACAAGCCGAGTTGGGCCGCCAGTGCCGCGACGCCGAGCGCGTTGCGCACGTTCATGCGTCCCATCAGCGGACAGCCGAAACGCCCCCATTCAGCGCCGGCGTGCGTCACCGTGAAGCGCAGCCGCCCGCCGTCGTCCACGATGTCGTGCGCCTGCCAATCTGCCGGGGAGTCGAGGCCGAACGTGACGAACGGTTTCTCGGCGTTGCGCGCAACCCGTACGGCGTGCGGAAAATCGCTGCACACGACGATCGGTGCGCCGTGCGGCACTACCTGCAGCAGCCGCCCGAACGCGGCCACGATCTGGTCGAGGTCGCGGTAGATGTCGGCGTGATCGAACTCCACCGCGTTCAGCAGCACGGCCGCGGGCCGATAGTGCAGAAATTTCGGTCCTTTGTCGAAAAAGGCCGAATCGTATTCGTCGCCCTCGATCACGAAATCCGGGCCGTTGCCCAGGCGATAGCCCTGTCCGAAATTGCGGCTGATGCCGCCCGTCAACAGACCGGGCGACCGGCCGGCCTGCTCCAGCACCCAAGCCAGCATGGCCGTCGATGTGGTCTTGCCGTGCGTGCCGGCGACGACCAAGCTGCGCTTGCCGGCCAGAAAGGTGGCTGCCACGGCTTGCGGAAACGAGATGTACGGAACGTCGGTTTCGAGCAGCGCCGCGACTTCGGGGTTCGTGCGCGAGACCGCGTTACCGACGACGACCAGGTCGGGTCGCGGGTGAAGATTCTCCGCGCGATATCCCTCCATGACCGGGATACCGGCCGCAGCCAGGAAATCGCGCATCGGCGGATAACTGGCGCGGTCGGACCCCGTGACCCGATAGCCGCGTTCCTTCAGCATGGCCGCCAGCGTCGCCATGCCTACCCCCGCCACGGCGACGCAGTGGACGTGGCCGATGCCGGCCATGTCCGGCTCACGCACGTGCGGCATGGGCGGGCAGAGGAACGCGCGGGCTCGGCTCAGGAGGCCAACGCCACGGGTTCGGCCGCGACCTGGGGAGCAGGATAGAAGTCGGCCGCGACCGGTACCGCGCCCAGTCGCTCGGCCGGGAACAGGCTCTGCATGACCGCGTCGTGCAGGGCCGGTCGAACCGCGCCGATCTTCCGGTTATCGCGCCGCGGGTGCACACGGTTGCTGAGCAGGATCACGTGTACGTCCTGCTCCAGATCGATCCACACCGACGTCCCCGTGAATCCCAGGTGGCCGACCGAGCGCGGCGAGAACGACGCGCCGCTGCTCGACCCTTCCGGCGACGGCGTGTCCCAGCCGCACGCCCAGGTCGAGCCGGGCACCGAGCCGTCCCGCGTCCAGAACTCGCGCACGACCGCCGCGGGCAGAAACGTGTGGCGGTCGTGGTAGCAGTCCACCAGCACCTGCACGAGGCGGTCCACCTCGTCGATCGGGGCGAACAACCCGGCGTGGCCGGCCACGCCGCCCATCGCATGGGCGTTGTCGTCGTGCACCTCGCCGCACAGGATGCGGTTGCGCCACGGGCAATGCTCGGTCGGGGCGATCATTTCGGTCGCGGCTTCGAGTTGCCGCTGATGCAGCAGGTCGAGGTCGATGAAGCCGATCGCGGACAGACCGAGCGGGCGGTAGAGCTTCTCCCCGCAGAACTGGTCAAGGCTCATGCCGCTGATCTCTTCGACCAGCGCCCCGAGCAACAGAAACCCGAGATCGCTGTACACCGCCTGCGTGCCCGGCCGATAGGCGAGCTTTTCGCGCAGCAGCTCGGCGTACACGTAGTCGCGGGGCTTCAGCGTACTGAGCGTCGGTTTGCGGTGCTGCAATTCTTCGAAGTACGTCCGGTGCGCGGCCAACCCGGACGAATGGGACAGCAGTTGGCGCAGGGTGATGGTCCCTTTGCCGTGCGTCCCGAAATTGGAAAAGAATCGGCTGGCCGGATCGTCCAGGCGGACCATCTTGTCCGCGACCAAGCGCATGATGGCCAGCGTCGTGGCCAGCGGCTTGGTCAGCGAGGCCAAGTCGAACACCGTGTCTTCGTCGAGCGGGGTCCGTTCGGGCTCCAGGCTGCGGAAGCCGTGAGCCTTGCGGTAAACTATTTCCCCCCCCTGCTTCACCAATACGACCGCGCCGGGAAACGCCCCGTCGCGAACCGCCCCATCCAACACCTCGTCTACCGCTGAAAAGTCCATCGTACCTCCCCCTCTCCACTCAGGTGACGGCCGACTCGAGGAACCGGACCTCTTTTCGCTCGGTGTCGAGTCGAACACGGGCGCCCAAGGGCAGCGCCAAGTTTTCACCACCATGCCCGGCGGGAAGGCCGAGGCCGATCGGATAGGGGAAGTCCGCGAACGCGTCGGCTATCACGGACAAGAGCGGCATCGGATCGTCACCCTCTCCCCAGCACCCCGGCATCTCACCAAACACGACCCCCGCCAGACGCTCAAGCAAACCAGCCTGCTTGAGCTGTGTCAACATCCGATCGATACGATACGGCTTTTCGCCCGTATCTTCAAGGAACAAAATCGCGCCGCGCGGATCGATCGCGAACGGCGTGCCCAGCGTGGCGACCAACACGGACAGACAGCCTCCCAGCAACGGTCCCTCGGCGACCCCGCCTCTCAACACCGTGGGAAAGCCCACCGCGGGCTCGCCCATGCCGTGCGTCAAGAGCCCGAACAGATGACGCCGCGCCCGATCCGACAACCCCGCGGCAAACTCGCCGGCAACCAGCGGTCCGTGAAAACAGAGCATTTCCGCGCGTTGTACCAGGGCGTTGAGCAGGAGGGTCACATCGCTGTAGCCCATGAAGATCTTGGGATGCTGCGCCAACTCCGCAAAGTCGAGCGCCGGTAAAAGCCTCCCGCTGCCGTAACCTGCGCGGCTACAGAAGACGGCCGCCACTTCCGGGTCACGAAACATGGCCGTCAGTTCCGCGACTCGGTCGCCGTCAGGGCCGGCTAGAAAACGATGACGTTGGTACGCCTGGGCGCCGACGCGCACCGCAAACCCGCTCCGGCGCAGGGCGTCGCAACCCTGTTCCAGCTTGTCGGGCCAGACTGCCGCAGCGGGCGAGACGACGCCGACCAGGGCGTCGGGATCAAGGGCCGGCGGCTTGCGAAGCGGCATGAGGGATTGTCTCGCAGCGTACAATGGAAACGACCGAAGCTGCCTCCGGGACAGCTACACTGTCGTCAGAAGTGAATCCCGATGGAAAGCCGGCCCGAGAGTCCGAATGCGTCCCCATAGACGATCCGCGCCGGACTATGCGTAGTGCCGTTCCCTAGAGGTTCTCCCCGCCCAACGTAACGCACTTTCGGCGCATGGGTCAGATACTCGACTCCCCCGCCGGCCTCGATCACGACACGCTTCCACACCCTGACGCCGATCGACGTTTGCAGCCCGAGGGTCGCGGCGGCGGCTGCATCGTCCACATCCACCCGCGAGATCGTCAGTCTCGGTGGGTTCGCGGACCCCAGACGGGTTCGCTGGTGCCCGGTATATTCGGCGTCGAGGTAGTACGCGCCTACCCGACCGTCGGCCTGAAACCGCCAGCGTTCTTTGAACGGGGCAGCAATGCGGACGCCGATGATCCCACCATAATACGACGCGTCCAGATCCTCCCGGAGCGTCATGTTGTTCACTGTCGGCGCCCGGTTGGCCTCGTACGCGAAAACGTCGGACTCCTGACTCAACCGCTTCCAGCTCGGGCCGAGGAACAGGGTAGTCTCGACCGGGCCGCGCCCGCCCAGGAAGGTTCCGGTCACCAAGTCGGCGCCGAAGAAATCCACGTCCCGTTTCGTGGAGATATGGATCGGATCGCCCCAGGCGAAATTCGGCGTCGCCGGTAGCGCAGTCCCGTCGATGGCGCCGACCCAGCCGACGAACCGGATGTCGGGACGGGCATGCACTTCATCCAGGATCAAATCCGCCAATTGTTCCGGCGTCAACGATTCGGTATCCCGGTTTTCGATAGTGTTGCGTCGGACCGCGTCCCAGGCCGCGCTTCTGCGGTCGTACGCGTTGCGGTGTCGGGATTCGGAGAAGGTCAGAAACCCGCTCGCCTCGGTGAACAGTCGCCATCCAAAGGCCCGATAGTCGCTTCCGACCATGAGACTGGTCAGCGGTCCGGTCCGCAGGGAAGCATCGTAGTGATCGAGAAAATCGACCGCCTCTTCGCGGGAGTTCGTCTCCACGAACGGGCTCGACTCCGGCAGGTCAAGAAAGAAGACGCCCCCGCCGGCCCGGCCGTAGAGGCTCTCTGCCACGCCGGCCGGGAAAGAAGCGGCCGCCTCGGAGCAGCACCACAGCAGCAGAAAGGGAAACGCCACGAGGGAGGCCGCAAGCCGCCGAAGGATGCCAAAGACGGCCGCGGTGAGCGTGGTCATCGGCGGCCTCCCTACCAACCATTCCGCCCTCCGTCAAACCTTCGCTCTCCACCAGGAAGTGTGCAACGTAGCCAACTGCGAGGCGAGCGGCGGGCGTTGCGTTCTCCCCGGGAACGGGTATGTGGAATGGCCTGCTCGGCGGCCGGCTTTGACACCTTTTGGCTATTATCGAGAACCACGACCGTTTGAAAATCAACCGGAGCGCGTATGACTGCCGGGCGCAAGGCATATCGCATAGGACAGGGCGTCGACATTCACCGGCTCGTACCAGGCCGCAAACTCGTACTCGGTGGGGTGGAAATCCCCTGGCGCATGGGTCTGGCCGGGCATTCGGACGCGGATGTGGTTTGCCACGCCCTGAGTAATGCGATGCTCGGCGCGATCGGGGCAGGCGACATCGGCGAACATTTTCCGGATAGCGACCCGCAGTATCGCGGAGCGTCAAGCCTGGGCTTGCTGCGCGTTGTCATGGACAAAGTAAAGGGCCGCGGGTATCGCGTGAGCAACGCCGACGTCACGATTCTGGCGCAGGCGCCCAAGCTGGCGGACTCCAAGGCTGCCATGCGCCGCAACTTGGCCGATGCGCTCGAAGTCGCGCCGTCGGACGTCAACGTCAAGGCCACGACCGGCGAGAAACTCGGTTTCGTCGGTCGCGAGGAAGGCATCCGCGCCGAGGCGGTCGTCTTGCTGGAATCCGCCGGCTGAAGAAACGGCCGGCTATTTGAGCGGTTTGGCGGAAAAGCCCTGGTCCGTGTACGACAGCAACGCCCGCTTGCCGTTCACGACGGTCTCCAACACGACCTCGTGGCCCCATAGGCGGTGCAGGTAGGACAGGGATTTCTCGGCATATTCGAGTTGCAGGTCGCGTCCGTCGTGGGCGTGCTTGACGTAGAGAGTACGGCGGCGGTTGAAGTCGGCGTCCTCGATCTTGATGACCGGGACGCCGCCCATGCCGACGTTCTTGATGAGGGTGTCCTTGACTTCGCGCCAGCCATCGTCGTCCGAGACGTCGGAGACCACCAAGTCTTCCCCGCGCGGCCGGTAGGCGAACAAATCCATCTCGCGCATCAGGTCCTGGGTCAGAAAGCGGCGCAGGAACGACGTGTCGCGGTCCACCTCGCGCGCCGCGAAGAGGGCTTCGACACCGGTCTTGTCCGGCGGGCCGGAGTCGGCGAGTTCCTCGGGCGTGGGTTCGTCGTGACGTCGCCGGATGTCGTCCCAGACCCGGAGCCCGAGATAATAGGGGTTGAGCCCTTTCGGGAACGGACGGACGACCTGGTTGTGGCGGACGAGGAACTCCATGTGCAGGTCCGTGGGCAGATCCAGGCTGTTCAAGATTTCGCGGTGCCAGTAGCTGGCCCAACCCTCGTTCATGATCTTGGTTTCCATCTGCGGAATGAAGTACTGCGCGGTCTCGTGCACGATGGTGAGCAGGTCGCGCTCCCAGTCGCTCAGATGGCGGTTGAAGTCGCGGATGAACAGCAGCAGGTCTTCTTCGGGAGACAGCGGCTGCTTGTCCAGGTCCGGGGCTTCGGTCTCGACCGGAGGGTGCAGATTCTCGAACGGGTCGTCCGCGGGCCGCGTCGCTTCGAGCAGGCGGTCGCGTTGTTCACTTTGTGTGAGTTTCCTGGCGGCGAGGTTGCGCCGGCACTGTAGTGACAGGCCGTGTGCCGCGTCCAGCAACGCCTCGACACGGTCGACGCCGATGGACGGGTCTTCGAGATAGCCGCGTACCCGGTCGGCATGCACCTTGAACCGGGCGATGGTGTGGCGGGGCTCGGTGCTGCGGAATGTGAAGTTGTTCTTGAAGAAGTCGTTGTGGCCGTACACGTGGGCGATGGTGAGAATCTGCAGACACAGCGAGTTGTCCGTCATCAGATAGGCGATCGACGGGTCGGCGTTGATGACCATTTCGTATGGCAGGCCGGAGACCCCGTAGTCGTACATGGTCTTGAGCTTCTCGAAGCTCTTGCCGTACGACCAGTGCGGATAGTGCGCCGGCATCCCGGAATAGGCCATGTAGCCCAGCATTTGGGTATGGTCGCACACCTCGAACTCCTGGTCGAAGCACGACAGCCCGAACGCTTCGGCCTTGGCACGGATCTTCTCGTCCCAGCGCTGCAGGTCCGTGACGTTCCAGTCGCTCATGTCCATGCCCCGGCTGCGCCGCATCAGGATTCGGCCGCGGCGCGGGTGACGGTCGCTGCCGGGGTCCGCTCCTTGGACAGAAACGTCTTGAAGCTGGGCCAGATGTCTTCTTTGCGTTCGATCGACACGGCCTGGAAATTCTCCGCGTCGAGCTCCCGGAAAACGGTGAGCATCGAGCTTTCGTAGAAGCGCGCTCCGCGCGGCTTGATCTCGCCGTAGCCGAACAGATTGCACACCGCGCACAACGTCTTGGCCGCCTTGAGCGCCGCGGGGTTATCGGAGTCGAAGTTGTCCCCGTCCGAGCAGTGGAAGGCGTACAGATTCCAGAGCGAGGGGTGGTAGCGCGCCTGGATCACATCCAGGGCTTTTTCGTAGCCCGACGAGATGAACGTGCCGCCCGACTCCCCCTTGGAGAAGAACTCGTCTTCAGTCACCTCCCTGCCTTCGGTGTGGTGGGCAATGAATACGATCTCCACGTTGAGGTATTTGGTGCACACGAACTGATAGAGAAGAAAGAAGAAGCTGCGCGCCAGATACTTCTTCATGGTGTCCATGGAGCCCGACGTATCCATGATGCAGAGGACCGCGGCGTTGGACTCCGGCCGCGTGTCCTCGGCCATGTGGCGGTAGATAAGGTCTTCCTTGCGGAACGGAAACCGCTCGTCCGGCGCAGCGCCATCCGCGGGGGAGCCGTCACGCCGCGTGACCGCCAGACGGCGTTTGATGCGGGATTTCGCGGTCCGCTTCTTGTCCAGCCGAATGCGGATGCCGGCGCGGCGGTAGCCGCGACGCCGGCTGATGCGGTCGGACATCACCTCACGCAGGATCTTGCGCTGCATGTCGGGCAGCTCGAGATCCTCGAACATGATCTCGACCAGCTCTTCGAGCGTGACGTCGGTCTCGTAGTAGTCGACGCCGGGTTGATCCCCGGCCTTGTCCTCGCCCGGCCCCTGCCCGTCGGCCTTCCCGACGACCTGTCCCTTTTCCGAGGTGCCGTCGCCCTGACCCACGCCGGGCGCGTTTTCGCCGTAGATGAAGCGGTACTCCTTCACCCCGCGGATGGGGACCTTGATCACCTTGTCCTTGTGCTTGCCGATGATGGACTCTTCGGCGATCAGGTCGGCGATGTTGTCGCGCACCGACTCGCGGACTTTCTGGCGGTGGCGCTGGCGGTCGCCCGCGCTGCGGTCGGAGCGCAGGGCGTCGGACGGCGAATACGGGCGGAAGATGGCGTTCGGGGGCATACGCGGCGTGGCGACCGCACGACCGGCCGTCAGTCCTTCCACAGGTGGTTTGCGGCGTACTTGAGAATGATGTCGACGCTGGCTTCGGGATAGCCGAGTTCGATCAGCCGCCGTACCATGGCGCCGTATTTTTCCTGCTGTTCTTCGTCGCGCGTACGTGCCTTGGTGATGATGCGGCTGATGTCGCGCACCGAACTCATCAGCTTCTTCTCGATGGCGTCCTTGAGCGGCTCGTAGCTCTGGTAACCGACCGTATCTCCGCGGCGCAGCGACGCCCACAGATAGGCGATCACCTCCTGGCGGAAGCCGTCTGCGGCCGAGCCGATGATCGCGATCTGCTCCTCGATGGACTTGAGGAACCCCTCGTCCGGCACCAGTTCTTCGCGCGTGTTGCGGTCCTTGACCTTGGTCTGATTCACGTACGCCTCGGCGTGGTCCAGATAGTTCTGGAACAGGGATTCGGCCTGTTCCTGGTAGGAATACACGAACGCCTTGGTGATCTCCTTTTCGAGGATTTCGAGATATTCCTTGTGGATCGTGTCCTGCAGGAACTCCAGATACTGCTTGCGCGTGTCGTCCGCGACCTCCGTCTCCTTGACCATCCGGATCAGGGCCTCGCGCACGTTGATCGGGTTGATCGACGAACCGCCGTCCGACAGCGCGTTGTCGAGTGCCTTCATCACGAAGCGCGTGGAGATGCCGAACATGCCCTCGCGCTTGGCGTCTTCGCGCAGTTCCTTGACCGCCAGCTTCTTGGTGCGGCCCTTCTCTACCACCTCTTCGCCGTTGTAGAGACGCAGCTTGGTCATCGGGTCGCACTTCGCGGACGGCTCCAGCCGCGACAGGATCGCGAACATGGCGGCTACTTCCAGGGTGTGGGGTGCCACGCTGGCCCGGAAGTCGGAGTGCTGTAGCATCTTCCGGTAGATCTTGACCTCCTCGGACAAGCGCAGGTTGTACGGCACCTTGACCACGACGATACGGTCCAGAATCGCCTCGTTGGTGTGGTCGGCCTTGAACTTCTGCCATTCCGCCTCGTTGGAGTGCGCCACGATGACCGTATCGACGAAGACCGTGCCGTGCCGGCCGGGCGCGGGGACGAACTTCTCCTGCGTGGCCGTAATCATGGCGTGCAGATATTCGGTCTCGTTCTTGAAGACCTCGATGAACTCCACCATGCCGCGGTTGCCCACGTTGAACGCGCCGTTCAGTTCCAGCACGCGCGGATCGCCTTCGGAATAGCGGTCGAGTTTGGAGATGTCCTCCGAGCCGATCAGGACCGACGTATCCTGGTTGTTGGGATCGACCGGCGGCACCACGCCGATGCCGCGGCGGTTGCGCTTGGAAAAGCCGACCGTGGTGACCGGCATGTCTTCGTAGCGGTTCTGGAACTCTTCGCGCAGCCGCCAGCGGGTGACCGGACACAGGTCGCCCTCGATGCGCACGTCGAGCATCTTTCCGAATTCCTTGCGCAGGTGGCGCGGGATGAGGAGCAGCGGCTCCTCGAACATGGGTGAGCCGTCGATGGCATAGATCGGGTCGAGTCCTTCCAGGCCGCGATGGAGCTTTTCGACCAGCGAGCTTTTGCCCGCCCCGACAGGTCCCATCAAATACAGCACTTGGCGGCATTCCTCGCCGCGCATGGCGGCCGACTGGAAGTAGCGCACGATCTGGGCCAGGGTCTCTTCAATGCCGAAGAACTCGTCCTTGAAGAAAGAATAGACGTTGAGCGTTTCGTCCTTGAACAGGCATCTGATACGCGGGTCGTCCGTCTCGCCGATGGGCGACACGCCCTCGCGCATGATCATGTCGTAGGTGCGCGCGTGGGCGTGCTTGACGATCGACGGGTCGGCACGAACCTTTTCGAGATATTCGAGAAAGGTTCCGCTCCAGTGCTTGCTTGCACGGTTTTCGCGGTCCTCTTTGATCATCTTCTCGAAGACGTTGTGTTCCGCGGGCATGGCAAGCTCCTTGTGTGAAGCAAGGTCTCCGTCGGTGGTTCCCGGCTGAACGGCGACCGCAGCCGCTCGTTTCGGAGTCATTATAGGAACCCCGGAAATGGCGAATCAAGACCTGTTTCCGCGGTGCCGACCAAGCGGATCACCCGCGGTCAGCCACTGAAGATGCCGCCCGGCCGGACGAATCCGCTGCTTTGTCGTCGACCGCTGATTGTGGGGAAGGGGAAGTGGTCCCAACGGGACTCGAACCCGTGTTACCGACGTGAGAGGCCGGCGTCCTAACCGCTAGACGATGGGACCCATGAACGAAAACAGTACAGTACTGAGGTGGTAGGACTCGAACCTACAATCCCCTGATCCAGAGTCAGGTGGCTTACCAATTAGCCTACACCTCAGCGGCCTCCGAAAATAAGCAAGCAAAGAGGCGAAGTCAAGATTCGGTGGCCGCGGCACGCGAGGTCAACGCCCGGTCGATGCGGGCGAGGCAGCGTCGTCTGCCCAACACCGCCATGACCTGGAAAATGCCGGGGCTGGCCGTTGTGCCGGTCAGCGCGACTCGGACGGGCTGGGCGATTTTACCCAGCTTGACGCCTTCGTCCTCAATGAAGGAGGTGAACGTTGCGTGGAGCGCGTCTTCGTTCCAGTCGGCGAGCGTGCCGAGGCGCGTCCGCAGGCGTGCCAGCATCGGCAACGTGGCGTCGCTGAGAAACTTGGCCGCGGCTTTGGGATCGGGGGTCATGTCGTCCCGCAGATAGAAGCGGGCCTGTTCGCCGAGTTCGACCAGCGTCTTGGCCCGCGGCTGGAGCGTCGCCAGCGCGCCGGAGAGCCACTCGGCGTCCGTCGGCGCCCCGTCCGCACGAGGCAGGAACGGCTCGGCCTCGTGGACGAGTGCCGCTGGGTCGCGTTTCTGTATATACTGCGCGTTGAGCCACGCGAGTTTTTCGGCGTTGAACACCCCGGCCGAGTTGCCGACGTCTTCGAGGCGAAACAACTGCTCAAGCTCCTGTCGCGAGAATATCTCATCATCGCCGTGCGCCCATCCCAGACGCGCCAGAAAATTGACCAGCGCATCGGGCAGATAGCCGGCTTCGCGGTAGGCGCGCACCGCCGTGGTGCCGTGCCGCTTGCTCAGCGGCGCACGGTCGCTGCCCAGAATGAGCGGCAGATGCGCGAATTGCGGCAGCGGGGCGTCGATCGTCTGAAACAGCAGGACTTGGCGCGGCGTGTTGGTCAGGTGGTCGTCTCCGCGGATGACGTGGCTGATGCGTAAGTCGGCGTCGTCGACCACCGAACAGAAGTTGTACGTCGGCGACCCGTCCGAACGGACGAGAATCAGGTCGTCGAGTTCCTCGTTCCGAAAGGCGACCCGGCCCTTGAGCACGTCGTGGACGACGGTCTCGCCTTGCCGCGGACTGCGGAAACGCAGCGTCGATGGACGCGAGTCGCCCGGCGCCGGCCGGGAGTCGCGGCAGGTCCCGTCATAAGCCGGGCTGCGGCCCTCGGCCAACGCAGCCTCGCGTTTGGCGTCCAACTCTTCGGGCGTACAGAAGCAGCGAAACGCCTGCCCACGGCTCAGCAGCCGGTCCGCGGCCTCGCGGTACAGGTCGAAGCGCCGGCTCTGGTAGTAGGGACCCTCGTCCCAATCCAGGCCCAGCCAGTGCATGGAATCGACGATGTCGTCGTGGAATTCCCGGGTGGACCGCTGCCGGTCGGTGTCGTCGATACGCAGGACGAACTGGCCGGCGTGCTGGCGCGCGGTCAGCAACGCGAACAGGGCCGTCCGCGCGCCGCCGATGTGCAGATGCCCGGTCGGACTCGGCGCAAAACGGGAGCGGACGAACATGGCGGGACGCTACCACGCAATCCCTGGAAGTCAACGTCACCGCGGGGTTGTAGGGTGTCTCGGTTTGAACCGGACCCTCACCCACCCTTCGACAGGCTCAGGGACCGGAGGGAGAGGGGATGAAGAAGGAAAGGGAACTGCTGATTGTAGGGAATTTTCGGACGGGGGTTTGAGTTCCGGGCAGGCTTTGGCTATAGTGTACCGAGTCGAGCCGATAGCTCAGTCGGTAGAGCATCTGCCTTTTAAGCAGAGGGTCCCGGGTTCGAGCCCCGGTCGGCTCAGTGCCCGTAAAAATCTGTGTCCCCGTCGTCTAGCCGGGCCTAGGACACTGGCCTTTCACGCCAGCGGCACGGGTTCAAATCCCGTCGGGGACATTCCTTCTCCCTTCCTACATCCACCGCAATCGTCTTCCGTAGGGGCGGAAGATTTTTCGCCCCTACCGCCGGAGAGAGACATCCTTACCAGTGCAAGTGACCACGCAGCGCGAGCCCATGCTCCGCAGCACCACGCGCCCGTTCTTGCCGCTCGCCCTCAACGGTCAGGTCCATCGACTCGCCCACTTCTATTCGACTGCCCAACCGATAGCCGCGCACCCCAGGCCCGCCCAACGACACCCCGCCATACGGCGTCATCATGCCGGCACCCTCGTGGGCCACGAGTCCGTAGCCCCACTCCACTTCCAGTCGTTCCGGCGACAATCCCGCGGCGCCACCCTGACCGGCACCCGCGTGAAGCACATCCGCGCTGTCCCACATCTGTTCGATTCGGCTGGCTTCCGTGCCCCACACCGGCGCCAATGCCAGCCACGGCCCGCGCTCGGCTTCTCCCGGATCAAGTTTCAACGTCAGGCTCGCGCCCCATTCGTCGAACGCCGATTGCCGATGCACCAGCAGGTATCGGCCTCGGGCTTCAATCCCCAAACCCAGCTTCACGTGCCGGTATTCCAGACCCCCGCCCAATTCTGCCCCGACGCCCGTCTCCGCCTTGCCGCCGTCCCACCGGCCCCCGACCTCGAAGCTCGGCGTCAGTTGCGCATCTTCCGACGTGGCCCACGCGGTGCGCCCCTCCAGCATCAGCCGCGCCCGTTGGGCGTCGCCCGCGGTCGTCGGCAAGCCGTCCTCGGAGCCCGCTTCCAACTCGGCCAGAAACGCATCGGCTTTCAGCGCCAAATCGATTTGCCGCCACGTCAGCAACTCCTGCCGGGCGCCGACCGCGACCATCAGCATCTCCAGGTCGGTCTTTCCCTTGCCTGCTTCGTCCGTCAGCTCGACGCCGCCCCAGCCCGCGCCGAACAGGCCCCACACGCCCAAGCCCGGCCGCGGGCTCCAATGTGCGTAGGGCAAGACGCTGGTCAACGTCATGTCCACCTCGCCTTCGGTCACGTCGGTCGTCTCGTAGCCCACGTCGCCCCGGCTGTGCGCCACGGCCAAGCCGAGCAGCACGTTTTGTTGCAACCGATAGTCGAGGCCGAGGTAGCCGGTGAAGACGTCGCCGGCCATTGAGAAGTCGTCTTTGGGATCGCCGTTGAAGCCGCTGGCCGTTCCCCGACCCCATAACGTCCAGCCCGACATCCAGTCTTCAGCTTCTTGGGTGCTCAACGGCAGGTCGAACCGACTGCGGGACAACGTCTCCATCGCTGATACCCGCCGGAACCGGACCGGCGACTGAAATGCCGAATCCAATGTTGCGGAAGTCCCTCCCTGTCGCCTTTGCCCGAGTCCAGCTCCAGGGGCCAGTGCTTCGGTCCGGCCGCTGCCGGCCTGATCCGGTCGGCGGCGGGGCCCGTGATAGCCGCCCAGACTCCACGCTGCCGTGTTCGGTACAGCCTGCCCGTTCCACGCATCGACCGGCGCTACCCGGGAGTCGGACGCCTCCGACAGCGTCGGGTCCCACCGCGCCGTCGCTGCGCGGGCGAGCACGTCCCATGTCGCGTCACCCACGGACCCCACCGGACCGGCCAACGGCGATACCATCTCCACGCCCAACGCTCGCGCCACGCCATACGCCAGACCCGCGACACGACCCCACTGCCCGGCTTCGGTGTCGTCCTGCAGGCTCAACGCCTGCCCGCCCAAGGTCGCGTGCACGGCAGGAAGCTGTTGCTCTAACCGGCCGCCGATGACGTCCACCGCATCCGTCGAGATCGTCCGTCCCACGCCTGCCAGCACCATGCCCAGCGCCCGGTGCCGCGCTGCCTCCGTATCGTTGTCGGTGATCGTGCCGATGACTTCACGGTCGGCTCCCAACTTGGCGTTCGTCGCGTCGAGCAGTGTCACCGTGAACGTCTCCGGGGGTTCGACGTGCCGGTCTTCCAACGTCTGTATACGAAGGATCGCCTCGGTGCGCCCCGCGGGAATGCGGAGACGGCCGCCGGTTTCGTGTCTATAGTCCTCCTCCGGCGTCGCGGTGCCGGCCGTAGTCGTCCACGTCACGGTCACATCCGACTCCGCGGCGATGGACAACCCCGCCTTGAACTCGACGGAGCCGCCTTCGGAAGCGTCGGCCTCGGAGATGGAGACGATGATCGGCTCCAGGACTTCGACGGTGAACGTGAGGCTCGCCGTATCGCCGTCTTCGTCCGTCGCCGTCCATGTGTACGTTGTTTCCGCCTGCTCCGCGGCCGGCGTACCGGAGACGGACCGCGTCGCGTTGTCGAAACTCAACCCGGTCGGGAGTGCCGGCGCCAACGAATAACTCAGCGTTCCGTCTCCGTCAGTCGCCTCGGGCAGAACCCACGCCACGATCTCCGTGCCCGCATGGTATCGCTGTACCGCCACCGTCGTCTCGCCGAACGTCGGGAACGAGTCCGGCTCAACCGTGGCGGTGAACGTGAGGCTTGCCGCATCGCCGTCTTCGTCCGTCGCTGTCCACCTGTACGTCGTTGTCGCCTGCTCCGCGGCCGGCGTGCCGGAGACGGACCGCGTCGCGTTGTCGAAACTCAGCCCGACCGGCAGCGCCGGCGCCAGCCGATAGCTCAACGCGCCGTCGCCTCCCGTCGCCGCAGGCAACGGCAGAGCGACCGGTGTCCCGACCCGATACCGCTGCGCTTCCACCGCGGCGTCGCCGAACGTCGGCGTCAAGTCGGACACGACTTCGATGGTGAACGTCAGCGTGGCGGTGTCGCCGTCCATATCTGTCGCCGTCAGCGTGTAGGATGTTTCCGCGCTCGCTTCCAACGGCGTCTCTGCGACCTCGCGAGTCCGCGCATCGAAGCGCAGCCCGGCGGGCAAGGCCGGTGTCAGCGCGTAGCGCAGCGGCGGGTCCCCGCCCGTTGCCGCCGGCAATATCAGCGGCGTGATGGCCGTCCCCACCATGTAGCGTTGCGCCGCGACCGTCACATCTCCGAAACTCGGCTGCCGGTCCGGAGGAGGCGGCGGCACCACCGGCCGTGCCAGCCGCGTCACCGTGACGGTGTACGCCTTCGTCGTCGTCCCGTCCTGCGCCGTTACCACGATGGGGACGGCGTTCACGCCCACGCGCAGATCGACGCCGTCGCTCGGATCGCCGCTGAACACCGGGACGCCGCTGACCGTGACCGTCGCATGATCTCGGTCCGTGGCCGTCGGCGTCAGCGTCAGGCTGGTGACGGTGTGGGCGACCTCTGCGGTATAGGCGGTTTCGCCCGCGGCGAAAGCCGGCGACAACGTGCCGTGCGAGAGCGTCAGGCCGCTCAACTCCGCGACCGACGAAGGCGCCCGCGTCACCGTGAGCATATAAGTCTTCGTGGCGGCCCCGCCCTGTTCCGCCACCACGACGGAAATCGTATTCTCCCCGACGGCCAGCGGGACGCTACGGGCCGTCCCGCTCGTCACCGCGGCGCCGTTCACCGTCAGGGTTGCCATGCTGGGATCGCTCACCGTCGAGGCGACGTCCACGCTCGTGACGGCGTTGCCGACGCTCGCGGCATACGCAGTCTTGTCCGCGGCGAAGACGGGATCCAGAGTGCCCCGCGAAATGGTCAGGCCGCTCAAATCCACCGGAGCGCCGGGGATCGTGACCGAGGCCGAAGCCGACGGCACGGCCAGTTGGAATCCGCTGTAGGAGCCGCTGCCGTCGCTGGTGGACTCGGACACCCCGTCGAGCGCGGGCGCGCTCAGGGTGATCGTGACCGCTTGTGCGGCCGCGGCGCCGAACGGTTGGCTGTATCGCTGCCCCGCGGGGATGATCGCCGTGCCGGTCGCGGTGGAGCCTCCCGTAGCCGTCCACGTCACGCGGACCGCCCGAGGGGCGGCGTGGGCGAGATAGGCGCGCGCCCGGCTACCCGACCGCTCCGCGACGACGTTCAAGGCAAAGGGGCTGCCGGTGTTGCCGTGCAGCCGCAAAAGTTCAAGGTTCCCGAGACCGTCGAACAGACCGGCAGGCAAAGAGGTCAGGAGGTTTCCATTCAGGAATATCCACCGCAGCCCGGTCAGCCCCGAGAACATGTCGCTCGGGAGCGATCTGAGATTGATCTCATTCAGTTCCGCTAGTTGAAGACTGAGCACTTGGCTTTCCGGGAGAACGTCGCTGCACATGGCGGTGTCGCTGAGAGCCGACACGAACTCGCAGCCGGCGCCTGATGATCGCGCGGAGAATGCTGGCGCCACGGTGATTCCGAACGCCAGCACCGCGTCGTCGCCATCCGCATCGGTCGCCGTCCACGTGTACGCGACCTTGCCGGCACTCGTCGTCGGCGTCCCGGAGAGCGTGCGGGTGGACGCGGTGAAGGTCATCCCGGCCGGCGGTGTCGACGGGGTCAGGTGGTAGGTGAGCACCCCATCGCCGCCCGCCGCCTCCGGCAGCGTCCGTGTCGTGATGACGTTCGCTATCCATACTTGATCGCCCACGGTCGCACTGCCGAACGTCGGCACGGTATCAGCCGCCTGCGGGGTCCCGAACACTCTGGCTCTCGCCCCCGGCCCCGCCCCGTTCCGCGCGCGAATCTGGAAGGCGTAGGTCGTGCCGTTCGTCAGACCCGACACCCGGTGGGTGGTCGTCGAAGCGCTGCTGCCCGCTATCGCCGTCCAGGCGCCGTAGGTGCCGTCCGCGGTCCGATGTCGCACCTCGTAGCTCTCGATGAAAGGGCCGCTCGGAGTCTCCCAGATCAGCCCCACCTGGGCGCTGCCCGTGACGACCGTCAAAGCGACGGGAGCGTCGGGCCGCATGGCGAGAATCCCGTCGATCCAGTCCGTGTAGGAAGCCACCCGCGTGAAGCCCGATTCCACGCATTGCAGAGTACGTCCATCTTCGCTTTCGGCAAAGCTGCTGATGCCGATCTGGTGATAGACACCGCCGTCGTTCACGACCAGGGGGCCGCCGCTGTCCCAGACGCAAATGCCTTTACCGGTAGTCTGCGTACAGAGATGTGCGTTGGTATCGTAGGTCGTGCTGAATATGGATCGGCATTGCGATGCGGACTTCAGCGACAGATCCACCTGTCTCAAAGCGCTCGGTCTCGTCGATGAAGAGGGGGTAACGGCTCCCCAGCCAACCGCCGTCAGGGTCGTGCCGGCCGGTGCTATCCGATTGTGGATAGCGTTATCCGGCACGGAGACCATGCCGAGATTTTGGGGTGCGGGCGTCGCCAGCCTCAGCAACGCGATGTCGTGCGTTCGGCGCTGCCAGTTCGGATGCCGATAGACCCTGACGACGCCGATTCGAGTGCCCGCGGTCCGGTCGTGCGACCCGACGACCGCCGTGATGCGGGACGGATGCTCCGTAGCGCAGTGCGCCGCGGTCAAAACCCATCTCCGGTTGATGAGCGAGCCGCCGCACTGAAACTCGCCGTCGTAGAGCAGCGCAACCGCCCATTGCCATTTGTTCGCATCGGCCGTTCGACCACCTTTGATGGCGCTTGCCGGCGCGGCGGCCAGGAGTCCGGCAGTGATCAGCCCAAGGGATAGGAGCAGACGACGAACCATATTCCCCATCAGAGCGGACCTCTGCCCCAGGACAACGTGGTTTCAGGAATTCGCCAGGGTGGAACCGGCGCCAGCGCACTGTATTGGATGCGCCCATATCACTTACTTCTCTGTTCATAAAGGGGTCTTGCTTGCTTCTAATCGACCGTATTCAGGGCGTCAAACGGGAGCCGAGCTCGGGTCGGATGCGGGTTTCAACGCGTCCTCTCGGAAGGCCGCATGGACGGCCCCCGACGTCGGCGTGTCGACCAGGACGAGGGCCGATCCGGCGTGTGAGGCGCGGCAGTTCCCCCGGCTCTAGCGCCGCAGAGACGGGAGGCGAGACGCGCGGGAGGGAGGGAGTGTCCGAGGCAGCGACCGAAACGCTACGCGAACATGCCGAGGGTGGGGAACTCGGCATGCAGCACGGACCCCGGGTCGGGGTAGCCGAGCCACTCCTGGATGAGCGTGGCATAGACCTGCCGGAAATCGGTGGTGTAGCGCAGGTTGCCGTCGTCCAGGTCGGTCAGGCTCGGCGGCCGGCCGTAGAAGCCGCCCTCGACCTTGTCGCCCAGGACGTACACCGGCGTCGCCGTGCCGTGGTCGGTGCCCAGGCTGGCGTTTTCCGGGACGCGGCGGCCGAACTCGGTGAACACCAGGGTCGTGACCTCGTCCCCGCGGCCGATGCGGCGCAGGTCGTCCGCGAAGCCGCGCAGCGCGTCCGTGGTGTAGGTGAGCAGGCGGAAGTGCAGGTGGTTCTGGTGGACGTGGGTGTCGAAGACGTTGCCGGCGTAGCTGACGTAGTACAGCCGGGTCGGCATGCCGGCGTGAATCAGCGCCGCGACCTTGCGTAGGTCCAACCCCAACCCCGCGGCGCGCACGCCGTAATCGACCGGGGTGCGGTAGTCGGCCCAGGCTTGCCGCACGAACGCCGCGCTTTCGGTCGCGCTCTGCGCCAAGCCGGTCAGGAACTGCAACGTCGCGTTGTCGGTGTCCCGCGCGTCGCTCAGGCGCGCGAACAGCGGCTGTTGCCGATGCACGCTGTCGCGTTTGAAGCCTTCCAGGTTGGAGAAGACCAGCGGCGAGTGCTTGCGGCTGCGCACGGCCAGCGATTGCGACGTGGCGACGTTGACCAGATAGTTGCGCCGCGCGTCCGGGTCGAGCGTATCGGCCAGCCGTCCCAGCCAGCCCAGCTTTTCGCCGGCGTGCGGGCTGCCGGTGTGCCAGAAACTCATGGAGGCGAAGTGCGACAAGGTGGGATTTGCGTATCCGCAGGCGTGCACGATCGCCAGGTTGCCGTCCTTGTACAGGCGCTCGAACCCGGCCATGGCCGGATGCAGGCCGAAATGGTCGGTCAGCGGACGTACCTCTTTGCGGGGAATGCCGATCGTGGGCCGCTCCCGGTAATAGACGTCGTCGCCGTACGGCACCACGGTGTTGAGCCCGTCGTTGCCGCCCGACAATTCGACCACGACCAGAATCCGTTCGGGATGGGCGTGCCGGGCCGAGGCGTTTTGCGCGGCCCGCGTCGAGGCCGGCCCCACGCTCAGCAATCCCGTGCTCAGCCCCAGGCCGTATAGCCCGGCCCTGAGCGCGTCGCGCCGCGACAATCGCTGGTCCAGCAGTCCGATGTCGGTGATCCCGTCTTTTGCCAGAACTGCCATAGCCGAGTCCTTTCGCCCCAACCCGTTCCTGTCCAGAACTTCGCGTCGCGTCGTCGCCGCGGCTATCCGATCTGGTACTCCGGCGTGCTCATGATCAGATGGACGACCTGCCGCACGGGCTCTTCCAGATACGTGGCCGCGGCGTCGATCGCGGCCGTGCCCAACTCCTCCGTCAGGAACGCGATGAGCGCCCGCCGGTCCTCTTCCGCCAACGGCACGCGCAGCAGGCGGCCGATGAAATAATCGACGACCTGCGTGGTATCGGTCAAACCGGCCCGAACGACCATCCCGGCCAAGTCGAGCGGCGCGGCGCGGCGCGGGATGGGTTTGACGCGGCGGAAGGCGGTCTGCCAGCCGTGCGTGCTGCCGTAGCGCGTGTTGAAATCTTCGTCGGCATCGGCCATCCGGTTGAACATGGAGACGGCTTTCACCGGTTGCTTCCGACCGTCCCCCGCGGGCTGCCCGGCCATGCCGTTGCCGTCCATCGCCATGCCGTTCTCCATGCCGCCGGCCATCGAATTGTCCGCACCCGCGTCCGTCTCGATGGTCGCCGCGGTGATCTCGAAGCCCCGATCGATCTTGGCGGCGACCTTCTGGTTGGTGACCGGCATCCAGCGGTCGGGCGGCCGGAAATTCACCATGTCGGGGAAGAGAATTTCGCGCGCGAAATTCCCGCGCTCCAGCAGCAGCGCCGGGGTGATCCAGCTTCGTCCGCCTTCCCAGCCGGCCACGTTGGGCGGATAGAACAACTCCTGGCCGAGCGCGCGCGTGATGCTGCCGAAGTCGGGCACCCCGGGGATCTCCCGCAACCCCAGCTTGCGGTAGGTCGAGACCACGAGATGAACCGGGCTCTTGATCTGCGTGGCGTACGCCGCGGGTCCGTAGAAGTCGCGCGACCGGAAGATGGTGGTCAGCAGCGGCGAGAGTTCGTAGTCGTATCGGCGCAACAGCGCGCCGAGTTCGGCCACCAGTTCGGGCGGCGGGTCGTCGCGTACGAAGAAGCGATACAGCTTGGCGGCGATGAACTGCGCGGTCACGTCCCGGTCCAGAATGATGTCGATGATCTCGACGCCGCCGTAGGTGCCGGTGTGGCCCAGAAAGGTCTTGGCGCCCGTATCGTGCAACTCGGGCTGCACGATGAAGTCCAAGCCGGCGTGGGTCCAGCCCGTGAACGCGCGCGAGGCTTCGCGGATGTCCGTTTCGGTGTAGTTGCCGACGCCCATCGTGAACAGCTCCAGGATCTCGCGGCCGAAGTTCTCGTTCGGGCGGCCTTTGACGTTCTCGCCGGCGTCCAGATAGACGAGCATGGCCGGGTCCCGGGCGACGCCGACGAGCAGGTCGCGGAAATTCCCGTTGGCGTGTTCCCGAAAGAGCGCGTATTGCTTGAGCAGCTTGCGATAGTCGCGCACCTTCGTGTCCGAGGTCGCAAAGTGGCCGTGCCAGAACAGGGCCAGTTTTTCCTGGAGCGGGCGCGGGGTGACCAGCATGCGCTGCGCCCACCACTGGCCTGCGCGCCGCATTTCGAGCAGATCCGCGCGCAGCCAATAGAAGAAGCGGTTGACGACCGGTTGCAGCGGCCGGTCCCCGCCGGGTTTGACCCGCACGCCCATCGCCTCGCCTTTGGCGCGCGCGATACGCACCGCGTCGATGCGGCTCTTGGGAAACGGATCCAGACTGGGGTCGAAGACGCCGGACTCCTCGAACGCCGGCACGTGACTGTCGTCCACCCGGTGATACGCGACCAGGTGGCGCACCGCGGCGTCGGGCGACAAACTCGCCAGGTAGTCGATCTCTTGCGGCGTGCCGCCGAAACCGGCCCGTTCCAACAGATGGGTGGCGCGGTCGCGGCTCCATTCCGTGTCGGCGATGGGCGTCAGATCGCCGGTCCAACTCGGCGGCCCGGCGCGCAGCGACTTCCCATTCCGTGCCGGTTCCGCCCATGCGCCGGTCGAGAGCAGGACGAGCAGCAAACCGACTACGAATCCCCCCCGCCCAATGGTTCTGCGTCCCCGTTTCATTGGTGTTCCCCTCCGACGCTTGCTATATACTCGCCGGCCGGCGGAAAGGACAAGACGCCGGAAGACGTCAAGACGCCGGTTTTCGAAGAAGACACTCCAACGCCGGGGTGTCTTCTTGAGAGGGGGGTGTAAGGGCGACGCATGCGTCGCCCCTCCGAAGGAGAGGTAGAAGCGTCTATGGCTCCGGGAACCCCAGGAGGCTGAACGTATGAAACAACTGATCTGGATGTCCTACGATCTCGGTGTGAGCGGGGATTACGAGGGTCTGTACGCTTGGCTCGACGAGCACGATGCAAAGGAGTGCGGGGACAGC
Organism: uncultured Binatia bacterium (SeqCode); assembly: GCA_965200125.1. Classification (GTDB taxonomy): domain Bacteria; phylum Desulfobacterota; class Binatia; order Bin18; family Bin18; genus Bin18. The sequence goes on from OZ241332.1 coordinate 2,099,361, forward strand.
GTCGCGTGTTTCTGGTTCTCCTGTGAGGGGGACGTACTTCAAACAGTGGAGAAAGAGATACGAGACGCGGTCTCGCTGAACAAACGTTCGCGCATCTACGTCGTGTTCAGCGATCAGAATAACGAGGTGAAAGGGGCTCGTTTCGTCATCGGCCGCCGGAGACGGGCGCCTTGGGAAGGCTACGGAGCGAACGCCATCGAAGAAATCGATGCCTATGCGTCATGAAGCTCTGCTCGTCGATTCGGGGTTCTTCTTCGCCCTCTTCGATCCGAGAGACTCTCACCACGCGGTTGCCGGCACGAAGAAAGAATGGGTCGAGACTTGCACCCTCGTCGTACCTTGGCCCGTCTTGTACGATACGATCAATACGCGGTTGGCCCGCAGACCCGAGACCATTTCCCGGTTCGAGAGTCTTATTCGCAGGCCCGATGCGATCCTGCTCGACGATTCTCCTTACCGACAGGACGCCTATGAAGACACCCTGGAACGGGCGAAAAAACCGAATAGCCCCAAAAGCCTGGTAGATTCGATCCTCTACGCCATCATCGAAGACCCGAACGTGCGCATAGACGCCATGCTCACCTTCAACCTCAGAGACTTCGGGAGCGTGTGTCAGACGAACCGCGTCGAGTTGCTCTGACTCGCCTGCGCAACGCAGGCAAGTGAGGATATTATGAAAGTCGAAACGCATCTCCCGCTCGGAAAAGTCGACCCCGGGCTGCGCGCCCCGGAAGCGCGGCTCGATCTTTCCGGCGTGTTCGCCGAGGCGCGGATGCTGGACGAGATGGACTATGACGGCATGGTGTTGACCGAGACCAAGGAAGATCCGTTCATGGTCCTGACGATTGCCGCGCAGGCGACCGAACGCATCAGCCTGACGACCGCGGTGGCGCTGGCGTTTCCGCGCAGTCCGACGGTGACCGCACTGTCGGCCTGGACCTTGCAGCGCCACTCCGGCGGCCGCTTCATCCTGGGATTGGGGACGCAGGTCAAGGGCCACGTCCAGCGCCGCTACGGCGTGGCTTGGTCGGCGCCCGGACCGTGGATGCGCGAATACGTGCAGGCCGTCCGCGCGGTCTGGGACTGCTGGCAGAACGGGACGCCGCTGGATTTTCACGGCGCACACTACGACCTGACCTTGATGGTGCCGCTGTTCGACCCCGGGCCGATTGCCCACCCGCGGATTCCCGTTCACTTGGCCGCGGTCAATCCGTACATGTGCCGCGTCGCCGGCGAAGTGGCCGACGGCCTGCGCCCGCATCCGATCTGCACCCCCGCCTACATCCGCGACGTCATGCTGCCCGCGGTCCGCTCGGGCGCAACACGGACCGGCCGCACCCAGGCGGACGTTGAAGTCTGCATCAGCCCGCTGTTGGTCACGGCCGCGAACGAGGCGGACTTGGCGCAGCGCATCGAAAACGTGCGTGCGCGGATCGCCTTCTACGCCTCGACGCGCACCTACCGGGCGGTGTTCGAACACCACGGATGGGGCGACCTCGTGCCGGAGCTCTCGCTGCTGTCGCGCCAGGGCCGCTGGGAGGAAATGCCGGGCCGGATCAGCGACGACATGCTGCACACCATCGCGGTGGTGGGCACCTACGACCGCATCGCCGAACGGGTCTGGAGCCGCTATCACGACGTGGCGGGCGGCGTGGAATTCAGCATTCCCGCGGCCACGCCGGACGAATGCGCACGGCTGCGCGCCTGCGTGCACGACATTCAACGCGGATTCGCCGGCTGAGGCCGGCAGTCCGCTCAGGCGAGGGGCGCCCCCGAGCCGGAAAGGCGAGTCCATCTCCCTTGTTCCGACACTTGACAGCCGATATCCGCACAAGCCGTTTCCCCGATACTCCCCACTGACCACTATCCAGCGTCCTCGCCCTTCAGGAGAGTCCCCCATGCCGAACAACACACCACACGACCTGTTTCAATCCCTGCAACCGTTCACCACCGCGGCCGGACGCACCGGGCGGCTCTACTCGCTACCGCAACTGGAGGCCGCGGGCGTGGGGCCGATTGCGCGGCTGCCGGTCAGCATTCGGATCGTGCTCGAATCCGTGCTGCGTAATTACGACGGGGAACGCATCACCGAGGACGACGTGCGCACGCTCGCCAACTGGCAGCCGGCCGCGCAGCGCAGCGCCGAAGTGCCGTTCGTGGTCGCGCGCATCGTTCTGCAGGACTTCACCGGCGTGCCGCTCCTGGTCGATCTGGCCGCCATGCGCTCCGCGGTCGCCGCGCTCGGCAAGGACCCGAAAGTGATCGAACCGCTCGTCCCGGTGGATCTGGTCGTCGATCACTCCGTGCAGGTCGATCACGCGGGCAGCGGCAACGCGCTGCAGCGCAACATGGAGATCGAGTTCGCGCGCAACCTGCCGCGCTACCAGTTCCTCAAATGGGGCATGCAGGCGTTCGACAGTTTTCGCGTCGTCCCACCCGGCATCGGCATCGTCCACCAAGTCAATCTCGAATATCTGGCCAAGGGCGTCCTGCACCGCGGCGACTTGTACTACCCCGACACGCTGATCGGCACCGACTCGCACACCACGATGATCAACGGCCTCGGCGTGGTCGGCTGGGGCGTGGGCGGCATCGAGGCCGAGGCCGGCATGTTGGGTCAGCCCGTGTATTTCCTGACGCCCGACGTGGTGGGCGTGCACCTGCGCGGCAGCCTGCGCGAGGGAGTCACGGCCACCGACCTGGTGCTGCATTGCACGGAAGTGCTGCGCGCGGCCAAGGTCGTCGGCAAGTTCGTCGAGTATTTCGGCGACGGCGCCGCGTCGCTGGCCGTCACCGACCGCGCCACGATCGCCAACATGGCGCCGGAGTACGGCGCGACTATGGGCTTCTTCCCGATCGACGAGGATACCTGCCGCTACCTGTCCGCGACCGGCCGCAGCGAGGCGGAAGTCGATGCGGTGCGGAGCTACTTTCAAGCCCAGCGGATGTTCGGCGTCCCGTGGGCCGGCGAGATCGACTACAGCCAAGTCATCGAGATCGATTTGGCGGACGTGCAGCCCGGCCTGTCCGGCCCGCGGCGGCCCCAGGACCGCATCGACCTGCCAGCCATCAAGACCACCTTCCGCGGCTTACTGACCAAGCCGATTGCCGAGGGCGGGTTCGCCGTAGAAGAAGCCGCCCTCGACCGGCGGCACGCCGTAGGAAACGGGGGCCGCCAGAAAATCGGGCACGGCGACGTGCTGATCGCCGCCATTACGTCGTGCACGAACACCTCCAATCCGAGCGTGATGCTGGCCGCGGGCATGATCGCCAAAGCCGCGGTCGAACGCGGCCTGACCGTGCGTCCGAGCGTCAAGACGTCGCTCGGACCGGGTTCGCGCGTGGTGACCGAATATCTGGAGAAGACCGGCTTGCAAGCCTCCCTCGACCGACTGGGATTCCAGACCGTCGGCTACGGCTGCACGACCTGCATCGGCAACTCCGGCCCGCTCGACCCGGCCATCGAGGAGACCGTGACCCGCCACGGTATCGTGGCCGCCAGCGTGCTGAGCGGCAACCGGAACTTCGAGGCCCGCGTCCACCAGAACATCCGTGCCAACTTTCTGATGAGTCCGCCGCTGGTCGTGGCGTTCGCGCTCGCCGGACGGGTGGACGTCGACCTGTCCAGCGAGCCGTTGGGACGAGACCGAGACGGCCGCGACGTCTATCTGCGTGACCTGTGGCCGAGCGCGCAGGCCATACAGGAGTTGCTGGCAAGCGCCACCGACCCCGCGGACTATCGCCGCCTGTACGCCGATTTCGAGGCGCAGAACCCGCTCTGGAACGACGTGGCGAGCCCGACGGGCGCGGCCTACGCGTGGGACGCCACTTCGACCTACATCCAGGAGCCGCCGTTCTTCGCGTCGTTCGGCCCGTCGCCCGACTCGGTCCACGACATCCGCGGCGCGCGTCCGCTGGCCTTGCTGGGCGATTCGGTCACCACCGACCACATCAGCCCGGCCGGCGCGATCAAGCCCGACTCGCCCGCGGGCCGCTACCTGCGGGAGCACAGCGTCGCGGTGAAAGACTTCAACAGCTACGGCTCGCGCCGCGGCAACGACCGCGTCATGCAGCGCGGAACGTTCGCCAACGTGCGCATCAAGAACCTGATGGTGCCCGGGGTGGAAGGTGGGGTTACGAAGTACTACTCCGCGAACGGACACGGCGCCGCGGGCGAACGGATGGACATCTACGACGCGGCCATGCAGTACCAAGCCGACGGCGTGCCGCTGGTCGTCCTGGCCGGGCAGGAGTACGGCACCGGCAGTTCGCGCGACTGGGCGGCCAAGGGCACGCGGCTGTTGGGCGTGCGGGCGGTCGTCGCGCAGAGTTTCGAGCGGATCCACCGCAGCAACCTGGTCTTCATGGGCGTCGTTCCGTGCCAGTTCCGGGACGGGACCGGCGTCGCCTCGCTCGGGCTGGACGGCAGCGAGACGTTCGACGTGACGGGCTTGGCCGACGGCCTCGCGCCGCGGCAGGAGGCGACGTTGGTGATCCACCGCGCCAACGGGCAGTCGGAAAGCGTCCCGCTGACCGTCCGCATCGACACCCCGATCGAGGTCGAATATTACCGGCACGGCGGCATCCTGCCCTACGTATTGCGGCAACTCGTTGCCTGATCCTCCGGGTCCTCAACCTGGGAACGCGGGCGTCTCGCCCGCTTCCGTGCGGGCCAGAGGCCCGCGTTCCCAGGGGGATCCGTCCCCTCTCCCTCCGGGAGAGGGTTAGAGCTTGCCCCGAACGTGAGCCGGGGGAGAGGGTCCGCCGCGTGGCTTGCACTCTGCCGGCCCGCTTCCCTATGATCCGCCCCGCCATGGCCCCGCGCGTGCTGACGTTTTCCCTACCTCTGTTGCTGATCGGCTTCACGGCTGGCGCCTTGTTTCTTCCGCAGCAAGGTCATGCCGACGACGACACGCAAACCGACGTACTGGACACCTATCTGTCGGTGCCCGGCTCGTTTTCGTTCGTGCGGCGCGTCCCGCACGGCACGATCGACGGCAAGGTCGTCCTGACCGTGTTCGAGGATTTTCTCTGCCCGCGCTGTTACGAGATTGCCAGCCGCCTCATCCCCGCCCTGCAGCGGAAGTACGGGCAGCGACTCCACGTGCAGTACCACGGCGTGCCGATCGTGCACGCGGCTTCGCGCATTCCCGCCCGGGCGTACGCGGTGTCGCACGAGTTGGGGCTGGCCGACGAAATGCAGCAAGCCCTGTTTCACGCCCGCTTCGAGGAGAATGTCGATACGGCCAGCCGCGACGGCCTCGCCATCGTCGCCGGCCGGATCGGGCTCGACCCGCAACTCCTGCTCGATCGGCTCGACGCCGGCGGCGGGGAGACGGAGCTTGCCCACGCCATTGCACTGGGCGAACGCTATCGGGTCAGCGCGGTGCCGACGCTCATTCTGGACGGCTGGATGCGCGTGAACGGTCTCTCGTCCGACAACGTCGAGGCCGTCATCGACGGCCTCTTGAAGCGCAAGGCGGAACCGCGCTCATGAACGCCCAGCTGCGCGGCGGACGACCCGCGTTCTCCGTCCGGAACGCACCGGCGGTGCCGGAACCGAGGGGCTGGGGCGTGATCCGACGCGGTCGGGGAGTGGATCGCTCCCGGCCGCAATCTGAAACACGAGAGGGGGCGACATGAGCACGCGCGACCGCAGCTATCTGTACACCCTCGGCGGACGGATCATCGCACGGCGCAGGCTCATCCTTCTGCTGGTCGGCGCCGCGACCCTGTTCTTCGGCTTCTTCGCCGCGCGGCTCGAGCTGGTGACGCGCTTCGACGAGCAGTTGCCGCAAGGCCACCCCTTCATTCGGGTGCACAACGAGTACGCGGCGAAGTTCGGCGGCGCCAATACGATCATGCTGATGCTGGAGGTGCGGGACGGTACCATCTTCAATCAGGCCACGCTGACCAAGATCTTCGAGATGACCCAGGCGCTGGAGCGCGTGTACGGGGTCAACAACGAACTCGTCAATTCCATCGCCCACCGCACCAACCGCCGCGTGGTGATGAAGAGCGGCGGCATGCAGGAGGTCGAGCCGGTGATGGAGCACGCCCCGCGGAACGCCGCGGAGGTGGAGCGCGTCCGCCGCATCGTCCACGCCTCGCGCAACCTGTACGGGGTGCTGGTCTCGCTCGACGAGAAAGCCGCGCTGCTGACCGCGACCTTCATCGAACAGCGCCTCGACCACCGCCGCCTGTTCGAGGAAGTCCAGCGGGCGGTGATCGACCCCTTCGAGGACGACGACACGACCATCCACATGGCCGGCCAGCCGGCGCTGTACGGCTGGGTGTATTTCTACGCCAAGCAGGTGTACGTCATCTTCATCGCCACCACGTTGCTGCTGTGGCTGCTGCTGTACGCCTATTTCCGCGACGTGCGCGGCGCCTTGCGCCCGACCCTGACCGGCGTGGTCTCGGCCATCTGGGGGCTGGGCTTCATCGCGTTGATCGGCTTCAACCTGGACCCGCTCACGCTGGTGATCCCGTTCTTCATCACCGCGCGCGCGGTCAGCCACTCGGTGCAGATGCACGAGCGGTATTACGAGGAGTTCCGCAAGGCCGGCGGCCAGAAAGAGCCGGCCATCGTGGCCGCGTTCGCCGAATTGTTCGTGCCGACCCTGTCCGGCATCGTGACCGACGCCCTGGGTCTGCTCGTCATCCTGTTCGTCCCCATCGTGCTGCTGCAGAAACTGGCCATCAGCGCCGCGGTGTGGATTCTGGCGATCACGGTCAGCGAACTGTTGCTCAACCCGATCGTCTACCACTATCTGCGCGCTCCGAACCTGCGGACCGTCGAACGGCGCGAGGCCGGCCTGTTCAAGCGGAGCATCGCAGCCGCGGCGCGGATGCTGACGTCGCCGGCCGGCAAAGCGGCCACCCTGGCCGGCTGGGGCGCGACCGTGGCGGTCAGCGTGTATTGGTGGCAACACTTGGTCATCGGCGACCCGAGCGCGGCGACCCCGCTGTTGTACGCGGACGCGCCCTACAACGCGGCCCACGCCCGCATTCAGGAAACCTTCGGAGGCGTCGAGGAACTGACGGTCGTCGTCGAACGCAAGGAGCCCGCACAATCCGACGCTGCGGACGAGGGCATGTCCGCGGTCGCCCGCTTCATGCAGCAGAGCGAAGCGCCGTCGCTCGCCAGCCCGGAAGTGCTGCCGTGGATCGAGCAGTTCCAGCGGTATCTGGAGCGCGACCCGTCCGTGGGCCTGAGCTTTTCGTTCGTCGATATTCTGTCCGTGGTGAACGGCTCGATCCACGAACAGGAACCCAAGTGGGAGGTCCTGCCGCGACGCAGCAGCGAAATTCAACTGTTGCTCGCCTCCTACTTCTTCGGCACGTCGTTCCAGGAGAGCGCCAGCGTCATCGACCACCTGTACCGCTCCGCCCCGATCCGCTTCTATCTGACCGACCACAAGGGCGAGAACGTCCGCCGCGTGATTCGCCGCGCGCGGGAGTACATCGCCGCGCACCCGTCGGAGGCGGCGCATCTGCGACTGGCGGGTGGGCCGATCGGCGTGCTGGCCGCGGCCAACGAGGCGCTGTTCCGCAACGACGTGCTGGTCAACGTGCTGGGCTTCGGCACGATCTTCCTGGTACTCGTGCTGACGTACCGCTCCGTCGTGGCCGGGGTGTTCATGATCGCCCCGCTGGCGGTCGCCAACACGGTCATCAACGCGTACATGGGGGCCGCGGACATCGGCATCAACATCCACACCTTGCCGGTCGTCACGGTCGGCGTCGGATTCGGCATCGACTATGCGCTGTACATCGTCAGCCGCATCATCGAAGAGCATCGGCAGGACGCGGCCCTCGACGACGCGGTCGCCGCGGCGCTGACGACCTCGGGCAAGGCCGTGACGTTCACCGCGGTCACGATGATCCTCGGCACCCTGTTCTGGACCCTGTCCGACCTGCGCTTCAGCGCGGAAATGGGCTTGTTGCTCGCCCTGTGGATGGGCGTCAGCTTCCTGGCGACCGTCACCCTGCTGCCGGTCCTGATCGCGATGTGCAAGCCGCGCTTCGTCACTCGCGGGGCGGCCGCCTGACCCATCGCTTCACCGGGAGAGATCGGGCACCCATCCGAAGCGCACCGCCGTCACGACCGATTCCGCCCCTCCGGCAGAAGGTCGAAAATCCGTCTGCGAGGCGTATTGACCTCGAACCGGCGTTTCTGCACGTTGGGCGCGCCCGAGACGGCTGTGCTCATATGAATCAGGGATCCCTCGTCGCGGGTTCCCGGAATGCGTTTCAAGATCGGCACATGATCGAAATCCACAACGTCACGAAATACTACGGGCGGGTCCGTGCCCTGCACGACGTGTCGTTCGACGTACCGCAGGGCGAGGTCGTGGGGCTGCTGGGGCCGAACGGTTCGGGCAAGACCACCCTCATGCGCATCCTGACCGGATTCTTTCCGCCGACGAGCGGCCGGGTGCGCGTCGGCGGCCTGAGCCTGAGCGACGCCCCGCTCCAGGTCCGCGATCAGATCGGCTACCTCCCGGAGAACGTCGTCCTGTACCCGGACATGAGCGTCCGCGCGTTCCTGCGCTTCTGCGCCCGGGTGAAGCTGGGCAATGCGCTGGAGAGACTGGCGGAGGTCGCCCGCGTGCTGAACCAGTGTCGCCTGGAGGACGTAGCCGGCCGCCGGATCGGGGCGCTATCCAAGGGGTATCGCCAGCGGGTCGGCCTCGCCCAGGCCCTGTTGGGTGCGCCGCGCGTGCTCATCCTGGACGAGCCCACGGTGGGGTTGGACCCGCATCAGGTCATCGAAATGCGCGCGCTCATCAAGGGGCTGGCCGGCGAGACGACCGTGCTGCTGTCCAGCCACATCCTGTCCGAAGTCGGCCTGACCTGCCAGCGGGTGGTCATCATCGACAAGGGCCGCATCATCGCCCAGAACCGCCCGGACTCCCTCGACGCCCTCGTGCAGGGGACGACGCGGACGTTCGTCCGCCTCCGCGCGCCGCATGCCGCGGACCTGACCGAGGCGTTGCGCGCGCTGCCCGGGGTCAGCGAGGTCGTAGTGCGTGACGGTCACGCCGCGGAGAGCGCAGGCACTGTTTCCGCTGACGCAGCGCCGGACGACGGCCGTGCCTTCGTGCTCGTGTCGCGCGACCGGAGCGTGGCCCGCGAAATCGCGCAGGCGGTCGTGGAGCACGGCTGGGACCTGATCGAGTTGCGGCCGGTCACGCTGAGCCTGGAGGAACTGTTCGTGCGCCTCACCGGCGAATCGCAGGCCGCCTAGCCGCACCGGCGCTCGGCAAGGAGACGGACCGTGAAGAATTTCTGGGCCGTGGTCGGAAAAGAACTCCGCAGCTATTTCTGCTCGCCCTTCATCTACCTGCTGACCGCGGTGTTTCTGCTGCTGAGCGGCTGGTACTTCTACAGCGATCTCATCTTCTACGCCCAGTTCGGTTTCGGCATGAACATCCTGGAGAACTTCTGGCAACTGCTGTTCACCGACCTGCGTCTGATTCTGCTGTTCTTCATCCCGTTCATGACCATGCGCCTGTTCGCCGAGGAAAAGCGGTTGGGGACGATCGAACTGCTGTTCACCTATCCCATGCGCGACAGCGAAATCTTCTGGGGCAAGTTCGTCGCCTGCACGCTGGCGACGTTGTTCATGCTGTCGTTCACCGCGCTGTACCCGGTCATCGTGTACACCTTGCAGCCGTTCGACTGGACGGTCGTCCTGGCCGGGTACACCGGTCTCGTACTGCTGGCGTTGTCGTTCATCGCCTGCGGGCTGTTCATTTCCTCGCTCACGGACAACCTGGTCGTGGCCGGGTCCGCGGCCCTGGGCGTCGTGCTGTTTCTGTGGATTATGAGCTGGAACGACGGCGCCACCGAAGAGGGTGCGCTCCGCGTCCTGGCCCAGATCTCGACGGTCACCCATTTTCAGGGGTTCGCGCAGGGGTTCATCGATTCCAAGGAGGTCACGTTCTTCCTGTGCTTCGTGGCCTTCTTCAGCTTCCTGACGCTGCGCTCGCTGGAAGCCCGGCAGTGGAAGGGCCGCCGATGAACGCGACCCAGCGCAACGTCGCCAAGCTGGCGGTTGCGGCGCTCGGCTTTCTGGCGCTGCTGACGGCCATCCAGGCCATCTCCAACGCGCGCAACCACCGGCTCGACCTGACGCTCCAGCAGAAGTTCAGCCTGTCGCCACGCTCGCAGCAGATTCTACGCAATCTCGCGCACGACGTGCAGGTGACCGCGTTCGTGCAGACCGACCGGCCCGAAAACTTCTTTCTGGAAGACCTGCTCGCCCGCATGGCCAAGGTCGATCCGCGCTTCCGCTACCAAGTCGTGGACATGAACAAGAACCCGGCGCTGGCCCGCGAATACAAGGCCACGCAGTACGGCACGCTGGTGTTCGAGTCCCGGGGCGTCCGCAAAGGCACCTTGCTGGCTCAGGGCGAGAACGACGTCATCTCCACCCTGCTGCACGTCACGCGCGGGTCCGAAAAGACCGTGTACTTCGTGTCCGGCCACGGCGAGGGCGACATCGACAACGCCTACCCGACCATCGGCTTCTCCAAGTTCGCCAGCGCCCTGACCGAAGAGTTCTACCTCACCAAAAAACTCTTTCTGGGCGAACGGGGCGCCGTACCCGACGACGCCACGCTCGTCGTCCTGCTCGGGCCCAAGGCCGACCTGCTACCGCACGAGTTGGCGGCGCTGGACGCCTACGTCCAGGCCGGCGGGGCGCTGTTCGCGCTGCTCGACCCGGGCGCGCCCGCGTCGGTCGTCGCCTTTCTGGAACGGTACGGCTTCGACCTGCCCGACGCGGTCGCGGTGGACCCCGTCCAACGCCTGTACGCCGGCGAGATTCTCACGTTCCGGGTGTCGCCGACCAGCAAGCCGCACCAGATGATCATCTCGGTCAACGCCCCGCCGATCTTCTCGCTGGCGCGCGTCGTGCGTGCGTACGGCAATCGGGAAGGCGTGCTGGCGCGCCCCATCCTGCGCACCTCCGCGGAGGGCTGGGGCAGTACCGACCCGAACGTTGCGACCGTCGGCCGCAGCACGTACGACGCGGAAAAAGACCTGGCCGGGCCGGTCGTGCTCGCCGGTGAAATCACCTTCGGCAAGGACGACGGGCTGGGCGGCCAAATCCTCGTCTTCGGCGACTCCGACCTGGGCAGCAACAAGCTGATCGAACAGGGGGGCAACCGCGACCTGCTGGTCAACGCGGTCAACTGGCTGGCAGAGGACGTCGAACAGATGGCCGCGCGGCCCGAGGTGCAGGAAAGCGGCCGCCACCAGTGGATCCTGAGTGCCTTACAGGTCTCGTGGGTCCGCCTGGTCAGCGTCGTGCTCATGCCCGCCGCCTTCCTGGTCCTCGGCCTGGGCATCTTCGTGTGGCAGAGGAAACGCGCATGACGTGGCGCCGGATCATCGCATACTACGTGCTGGCCGGGGGGCTAGGCGCCTACTTCTTCGCGTACGTGCACGAACCGCGGCGCGACCCGCTGACCATGCCGGCGCCCAAGGTATCCGGCCGAGGATTCCTGCCCTTGGAGCGCGGAGAAATCCGCGGCATCACGCTGTCGCGTCCTGACGAACCCGACCTGCGCTTCCGTTGGCGTGAGGGACGCTGGGAGGCGGTCGATCCCGCAGGCGCGGGCGTCACCCCGGCGATGGTGGAGAGTTTCATCGAAAATCTGACACCCGAAAAGGATCTGCGGCTGATCGACGCCGCCCCGGCCGACGTGGACGTGTACGGCTTGGACGCGCCCACGTCGACCATCGTCGTCCAGGACGAAAACGGCGCACGAGAGACCACCGTTCAGATCGGCAGCCTCAACCCGGCCTCGTCGGCCTATTACGGCCGGCGGACCGATACGCCCGAAGTCGTCTTGCTCGGCTACAACGTCGGCTATTACGCCGACCTGATGTTCCAATCGGCCCGGCGGACGGCCGGCGGAGAAGAAAGCCGCTCCGAGCAGGACCCTTCCGCGGGCGAGTCGGGCTAGAGACGGAAACGGTCCATGTACGGTTCATCTCCACAGGATCGTTCTACAGGAATGCGGTCTCGTCTCCGTACTGCTCGAGCGAGGCTCGGATGCGCCGTGATCCTCGGCCTGATCGCCCTGTCGAACGGGTGCGAAACCGAGACGGAGGAAGTCAGCGTCCAGAACGACTTGACGGCCTACATGGATCAGGCCCGGCTCTGGGCGGCCACCGAAGCCGAGATCAACACGGCCATTTCCCGTGTGCGGGAAGACCAGTTCGTCCACGACGATCTGGTCATCGACACGGTTCGGCCCGCGGTCGGCGTGGCGCACGACTACGTGGCGGAATTGGAAGCGTACGTCCCGAACACTCCCGCGCTGGTCAGCGTTCATCAGGGGTACGTCGAAGCGTGGCGCGCCCACGAGTTCGCGCTGGCCTCGGTGCTGGATGCCGTCGAACGCAAGGATTACGTCCAACTCTCCCACGCGAACACCGAGTTGCTCGACGCGCAGCGCTCGGTGTCCGACGTGTTGGCCGCGCTCGCCCGTCTGTTGCGCGAGGCCGGCGTCGCCGCGGAGACTCCGCCGGACCGCCTGCTCGCCCCGCCGGGGGAATTCCAGGGGTTCGAGGTCGATCCGAGCCGGTAGCGGCACCTCGATCGTCGGCGGTGTCCCATCCGAGGACTCTCTCCCTGGCCCTCCCGGAGGGAGGGGGAATGAACAGTAACGATCCTCTTTCATATATTGACGTCCACCGAGGCATCGGAGCGTTCCAATTCGGCAATCCCCGCCCAGCAGACGTAGAAAAAACCCTCCCCCGAGCTATTGACCGCCCGGATTCGTCCGCATACACCGGACCCGCTACGGGGCAGGGGCCCGTGAAAGGAGGCTGTATGCAGCTGAAGAAGTATCTCATCGCCGCGGTCGCGCTGACGGCTGCCGCGGGATGGAGCGTTTCGGCGTCGGCCCAGAGTTTTCCGCAAGCCGGAGACAAGGTCGACCAGTCGAACATGGCCGAGGCCGCGGACGTACTGAACCCGACCGCGAACTGGATGCTCAATCAGGGTATGGTCATGAGCGTCGGCGAATACCGCAAGTACGAGTGGCCCAAGGCGTACGCCGAAGCCACCGAGAAGTTCGCCGGCCAGGTCCAGTTGTCGGAGGACGGCCGCCAGATGTTCAACTACGTGGCAGGCTGCCCGTTCCCGCAGATCGACTCCAACGATCCGCTCGCCGGCGCCAAGGCCATGTGGAACCACGAGTATTTCCCGGATTTCACGGACAACGTGGGCTGCCCGTGGATTCTCGAACTGGTGAATTACCGGGGTGAGATGGAGCGCTTCTACGCGTCGCACTTCTGGCGGCGCATGAAGTGGGAAGGCCGGCTCTATATGGACCCGAAGCCGATCGCGCCGTTCAACCCGCAGATCACCTATACCGAGCAGTGGGGACCGCTGTACGCCCCGAACGATCTGAAGGGCGCCGGCGTGCTGAACTTCCGTTACACCCCGCTCGAAAACCCGGATGACTCCTACATGTACCTGCCCGAGCTGCGCCGCGTGCGGCGGATCAGCGTGGCGAACCGTTCGGATGCGTTCTGGGGCACGGACATCGACATCGACTCCATCTGGGGCTTCAACGCCAAGCCCGGCTACTGGTCGTGGCGCGTGCTGGCCGAGAAGGAGACGCTGATGGCCGCGCACTCCATGAACTACCAGAACCGCGACGTCTGGGCCGCGGCGCCTGACGGCCGCAGCGGGGCCGCGGCCATGCTGTGGTCCGAAGCCGTGAACTGGGAACGCCGGCCGGTGTGGGTCGTCGAGGGCATCCCGACCGGGTACAACCAGTACGCCTACTCCAAACGGGTGATCTATCTGGACAAAGAGTACTTCAACACCTCGTGGTCGGAGACGTACGACCAGGGCGGCGAGATCTGGAAGACCTGGACGCAGCTCATGAACATCTCCAAGAAGCCCTCGGACGATTACATCGCCGCGGACTACGACGAGGAGCAGGTGTTCACCCACAACGGCCAAGTGGTGGACATGCAGATCACCCACTCGTCCAAGTGGGATTGCCCGCCGGGCTACGACGAGTACTACGTGCCGAAGTACGACTGGTACTTCAACACCGCCAAGGAGTGGAACACGCCCGAGGCGTTCACCGTGAACTTTCTCATCCAGAGCGCCCGCTAGACGTCACATCCCCTGCCCGGCCGAGCCGGAAACCCCCTGCGCCCCGTAGTGCAGGGGGTTTTTTCATTCCGAGCAGGGAGAGATTTCAAGCCGAGCGCCGCCTTTCTTTCCCTTGACTTTTCATTTCGAACAATGCAAAGGACGAACGACACACCGGGAGACCAAGGGGATTTCTACGAAGGGTCTCCGACATAGATGGAGGGAGGTCACCACATTATGGTTGTATTCAGGGCCGGGCGGACCCGTATGCGATCCAGCCTGTTGACGCTGCTGTTGTCGGCCATGGTGTTGAGCGGACTGGCCGGATGTCACGGAGAGCAACCGACCGCCTGGAGTACGTCGCTCCTCGCCCGCACCGACAAGCTGTTCGACGTGACGCACGTTCAAGGCGACACCTTCGTGGCCGTCGGCTACAACGGACGGATTCTCCGGAGCGAGACGGCCGGAACGAGTTGGGTGGACGTCGAGTCCGCGACCGGCTGGTCCCTCAACCAGGTGGACTTCATCGGCGAGCGCGGCTGGGCGGTGGGCCACAACGGCGCCATCATCCACAGCCGCGACGGCGGCAAGACCTGGACGGCGCAGCAGGCCGATACCACCAAGACGCTGATGGCGATCTCGTTCGTGGACGAAAACCACGGCTGGGCGTGCGGCGACGAATCGACCTGGATGTGGACGGACAACGGCGGCGAGACCTGGAACGTCGAGCGGATGGACGTTTCGCAGGTCGGGCTGTCCGAGTTTTCCAGCTTGGCCGTTCCCGACATCATCTACTACAGCGTGCAATTCCTCGACCGCATGAACGGCTGGATGGTCGGCGAATACGGCAACATCCGCGTGACCAAGGACGGCGGCAAGACCTGGGGCGCCCAGCACGGCAGCCTGCTCGACGAGCTGGTCGCCCGCGGCGGCGCCAACGACGTGATGACGCTGGCCGCGTTCTTCAGCGTCCACTTCCGCGACCCGATGAACGGCATCCTGGTCGGCGGTGGCGGGGCGATTGCCACGACGAACGACGGCGGGGAGCACTGGTCGTGGGCGGCGCGCGAGGGAGACAACACCTGGGTGGAAGGCAACGAGTACGACATCCCGGCCCTGCACATGTACGACATCGGCGATCCGGGCGACAATGGCCGGATCGTCACCGTGGGTATGAACGCCGCGGCGCTGGGGACCGGCAACGGCGGTCGGAGCTGGCGGCCGGTCTCGACACCGAGCGGAGTCTATACCTGGATCAACGGTATTGCGTTCAACGAATCCGGCAAGGGGGTCCTGGTCGGGGGGAAAGGCACGATCATGACGAGCAGCGACGGCGGCGCGAACTGGACCATCGTCCAACAGGACGCAGCCGAACCGGAAGGGGAACCCGTGCAGTGACGCACGGCGCTTCGTCACACTACGAGGCTTTGAAAAAAGCACCCAAAGAAGGAGAGCACCGTGGCCGACAAGAAGAGACTCCCGACTATCGAAGAGCTGGAAGCCCACGCCAAGGATCGCGCCGCGCTGTATCGGCTGGGCGAGAGCCTGATCAAGAACCGTTTCCTCATCACCCTGAGCGTCCTGGTCGTCACCGGCTTCATGGCGTGGCAGGCGTCCACGATCGAGATGTCCACCAGCTTCAACGACTTGCTGCCCTACCGGCACCCGTTCGTGCGCGTCCACTTCCGCTTTGCTGACCAGTTCGGCGGGGCCAACAACGTCAACGTGATGCTGAAGGTCGAAAAGGGCGACGTCTTCACACCAAGCATTCTCAAGAAAATTTTCGAGATGACACAGAAGGTCGACCGGGTGACCGGGGTGAACCACGACCAGATCGAGTCGATCGGCCACCGCACCACACGGTATCTGACCGTGTCCGGGGGCACGATCGCCACCCCGCCAGTCATGCGCCGGCCTCCCAAAACCGAGCAGGAAGTCGCCGAAATCAAGGAGATTTGTTACAACACCGAAACCATCTACGGCCAGTTGGTGTCCCTCAACGGGCAAGCCTTGCTGATCAAGGCCAACTTCATTGAGGGTAAGCTCGATTACCAACTCGTCTTCGAGCAAATCCGGGAGCAGGTAAAAGAGCCCTTCGAGACAGCGGAAGAGTCCATCTGGGTCGCGGGCGAGCCGCAACTCTACGGCTGGATATATTATTACGCGACCGAGGTCTATTTGATCTTCCTGGCCGCCACCATCGTCTGCTGGATTCTGCTTTATCTCTATTTCCACGACTGGCGCGGCGCGTTGCGTCCGACCATCACCGGTATCGTCTCCGCCTTCTGGGGGCTGGGGATCCAGGCCATGATGGGCTTTTCCATGGACCCGCTGGCGCTGGTGATCCCCTTCTTCGTGACCGCGCGCGCGATCAGCCACTCGGTGCAGATGCACGAGCGTTATTACGAGGAATACCGCAAGTGGCAGTGGAACAAGGAGCGGGCCATCGTGGCCGCGTTCGCCGAACTCTTCGTGCCGACGCTCAGCGGGATCATTACCGACTCGTTGGGAATGCTGGTCATCGTGATCGTGCCGGTCGTCATTCTCCAGAAGATCGCGATTTCCGCGTCGATCTGGGTTGCGTCCGTGGCGATCAGCGAACTGCTCATGAACCCGGTCGTGTACTACTACTTGCGTGCCCCCGAGCCGGACAAGGTCATCAAGCGCGAGGAGGGGTGGCTCCAGCGGTTCATCGACAGGTGCGCCACGTGGATCACCACGCCGAAGAACGCCCGCAGGATCGTCATTTTCTGGGTCGTCGCGTTCCTGATCTCCATCACCCAGATCCGCCATTTGACGATCGGCGACCCGACTGCGGCCACGCCGCTGTTGCACCTGGAATCGCCCTACAACCAGTCCCACATCGAAATCCAGAAATACTTCGGCGGCATCGAGCCGCTCATCATCGTGGTCGAGGGGCGGGACAAGGAAGTGCTGAAGAACCCCGACCTGCTGCGCACGCTGGAGCTCTTCCAGCGCCACATGGAGCGGGACAAGGACATCGGATACAGCTTCTCTCTGGCCGACATCATCCAGGCCATCAACATGACGTTCTACGACATGCAGCCGCGCTGGGGGGCGATTCCCGCGGACGCGCGGCGGGTCAGTTCCCTGTTCTTCTACTATTTCGCGGGCACCCCGCCGGGCGAGTCGTCCAAATTCCTGGACCCCAGCTACACGGTGTCGCGCGTGACGTTCTATTGCGCCAACCACCAGGGCGACAACATCGCCCGCATCATTCAGGAGGCGCGCCGTTTCGTCGCCGCCAACCCACTGGTGGACGACCGGAGCCTGCCGGAAGCGGAGCAGACGGTCATCGCCGACTGGCGGCTGGCCGGTGGATTGATCGGGGTGACCGCAGCGGCCAACGAGGAGATTCTGAAGAACGACCTGTACATGCACGGGCTGGGCTTCGGGACCATCTTCCTGATCGTCATGTTCACCTACCGCTCGCCCATTGCCGCGCTGGTCATGATGATCGGCCTGTTCCTGGCCGACGGTGTGGTGAACGCCTACATGGGCGTGCGCAACATCGGGATCAACCTCCAGTCGCTGCCGGTCGTGACCGTCGGGGTCGGATTCGGGATCGACTACGCGTTGTACATCGTCAGTCGGGCCGTCGAGGAATACGACGGCGACATCAACGAGGCGGTCCGCCGCGGCCTGTCCACCGCGGGCAAGGCCGTGGCCTTTACCGCGGCGACGCTCATCATGGCGACCGTCCTGTGGGCGTTTTCCAACATCCGTTTCTGCTCGGAGATGGGCTTGCTGCTGGCGCTGTGGATGGGTATCAGCTTCTTCGGCGCGTGCACCTTCGTGCCTTCGGCCCTGGTGCTGTGGCATCCGAAGTTCTTCGTCCGCGCCGCACGGGAAGGCATCATCGCCTGATCCGCATTCGGCCAGGAGAACAGAAAGAGGCAGCCCATATGGACTGCCTCTTTTCTTTATGAAGTGCTTTTTTCGGACGGACAGGATAGGGTAGGTTGGACTTACGAAAGCGAGGATGGGCCAGCATGAATCATACTTTCGACACACTCACCGCCGCCCGTACCCTTCAAGCGGCCGGCATGGAAGCTGCCCATGCCGAGGCCATCGTCGCCACGATGAGTCAAGCCGTCACCGAAGGGGTTGCGACGAAAGCCGACATTGTCGATCTCAAGGCCGATCTGCTCAAAGTCGCCATCGGCATCGTCCTGGCCAACGCGGCTTTGACCGCGGGGCTCGTCAGGCTTCTCTCCTAGCCTCGTCTCCCCAATAAGAGGGGATCGCACTGGCCCGTCTTTTCTCTGCATTCCACCTTCTCCCTCCCTCCATCGCGGGAAGGGGGAGGGTAGAGAGAAGCCGCTGATCGGCTCTCAACTTCTGAGCTTGGAACGGCGGGCGGGCGCGGTGGGGCTTGGTTTTACGCTCGGTTGGAGAAGTCGAACCGTCCGATGAAATCGGACGGTTCGACTGGGATGGTGGGTAGGACGGGAAAGAGAAGCGGCAGGTGAAGCGCCGGAGCGGACAGCGCGCCTAGTTGGCGTCGCCTCCCATATCTTCGCTCTCCGCCGGCATCTCCTCTGCTGCGCCTTCCGCAGAACCGGTGTCGCCTCCCATGTCCGCGCTCTCCGCCGGCATCTCATCGCCTGCACTTTCCGCAGACTCGGCAAGCGCCTTCGGGTTGGCCGCCAATCCCGGATCGCGACTTTCCTTGTTGGCCTGCTTGTACTGATCAACCAGCGACTGCTGGGGCTCCTCGTCCTTTTGCTCCTCGATCGGCGGAGCGCCGAGTTCGCAGCCTCCCAGTACCAGAATCGAGCCAACGCCACACGCGACGATTCCTTGCCGCACCCATTTGCCGTAGGATGAGATGTAGTTTCGCATAAGATGAATTCCTAAAGAACGCGGCCCGATTTGTCAAGTTGTGTTTCGGCCTGGTAGCACTTGATCTGAGAATTCCGGGCCGACTCAATACGGCGGCCCTGCCCCTCATCGATTCTTGAGCTTGTCGAATGGTCGAATCATGTCGAACAAACAGAACAGGGTTGCCCCTTCGACAGACTCGGAGACCAGGGGAAGGCCAGAACTTGTCCGGGACACAATCTGGGGGAGCGAGAGCATTTTGACGCTGTGATACCACCAGCGCCCTCCAGGTGCCGCTTTATTCCTCTATCCCGGCTTGGTTGACATACTGGAACGAGCAGCGTTGTATGGGTGCATGAAGCACCTGTCCGCCGTCTTGACCTTGATGCTGCTCTCTTTCCTCCATCACCCGCTGCTGGTCTCGGCTGCAGACTCTCAATCGGACGTATCCGATCAGGACCGACTGACCCGGATCGAGGCGAGGCTGGACGGGATCGATGGCCGGCTGGGACGACTCGCAGACCGGTTCAACCGATTCGAGGAGCGTATCGATGATCGTCTGACCCGTTTCGAAGAACGCTTTGAAGACCGTATGGACAAAGAGATGAGCTCGATTCGCGCGGAACTGAATAGTCAGTTAGCTTCGACGCGCGCCGATCTGAGCGGGCACCTCAATCGGATGAACAACATGCTCATCGGGTTTCTGGGGCTGCTGGCCGTCGGCCTCGGCCTGACGATGTGGGACCGACGCTCCGTACTCAAGCCGATCGAGACCGAAATCAGACAGATAGAGGCCGATGTCGCCGACAAGGGATCGAAACGCATGCTGGAGTCTGCGGTGAATGCGTTCCGTGCTTGGGGGCAGGAGGATCAGCGCATGGCTGCCATCCTCAAGCGGCTCAACCTGATGTAGGGGCGGACCCTGCGATAAGGACGAGCGGGTTGGGAGATCACTCGGAAGGATATCAGCGTGTCCGGGCTCTGCAGGTCGGGTTGGTCGAGGGCGTGACCCGACACTTCGTTGTGACGCCCGCTCGCGAAGTCGGCGCACAGCCTCATATCGGATCAAGCTGTGCGCACACTGATCTGAGGGGCTACATCAGGTTCAGGCGCTTGAGGACGGCCGCCAGTTGCTGGTTCTCCTGTGCCCAGGCGCGGAGGGCGTTGACCGTCGCGTCCAGTCGGGTCTTGGAGCCTTTGGTGGCGAGGTCGCCTTCCAGGCGTCTCATATCGGACTCCAGGGGTCTCAGCATCGAACGACGATCCCAGAAGACGAACCCGAACAGGGCCACGACGAGCAGCCCGAAGACGGAACAGAGGCCGATGAGCAGGGCGTTCAGCCGCTCGAATTGGCTGTTCATGTCCGTGCGAAGCGACTCTTCGAGACGGTCTATGTCGGCGCGGAATGACTGTTCGAGGCGGTCCATACGTTGATCCAGACGGTCCATCCGCTGCTCGATACGGTCCATCCGCTGCTCCAGATGGTCCATCCGCTGATTCAGGAGATCGATGATTGCATCCACCTTGGTTTCGAGGCGGATCAGCCGGCTCTCGTCGGAGGCGGCTGGGGCGGCGTCCGCGGCCGGGGAGGATGTGCCGTAGAAGAGTACGAGGGCCGTCAATGCCCACGTGGCGAAGAGGCGTCTCATAGCCTCCCGATACAATGCCGATCGTTCCGACCTGTCAAGCCGGCGAAGAGAATAAGGAAAAGATTGGTCGGGTCGGAGGGGGTTGCCCTTACAATACAGACGGGCAGAGGGGCGCAGGTGACGATTGCTGCTCAGTCCGTAGGTCGGGTCAGCCAAAGGCGTAACCCGACGTCTTGCCACGGCGCCTATCATCAAGCCCGGCGAGAAGTTCAGGTCGGATTACGCTTCGCTAATCCGACCTACGGGACTGACGAGAAATACGGAGTTTGAGGGTCGAGGCCATTGATCTATTGTTTCAGTAACTCGCGAACCTCTTCGTCGGACAGGAAGCCTTCTTGCTCTGCGGTGTGCGCTTCGGTTGCCCAGAGCTTGTCTTCGAGTTCGCAGAGTTGGTCGTACCGGCGCTTGGAGAGTACGACGCTGCTTGCCCTTCCGAACTTTTCGACGATGACGGGTTCAGCCTGTGCGGCATCCAGATAGCGGTCCAACCGAGTCTTCAGTTCGGTCTCGGTGACGTGCATGACGCTGCCCCTCCTTTCCGAACGGTTCTATAGGTCGGGTTAGCCGAAGGCGTAACCCGACACCTTGTTGCAACGCCAGTAGTCGAGCCTGCATCATGGCCTTACGTTGGATCGCATCGAGTTCACCCGACCTGCGGATTACATCAGGTTCAGGCGCTTGAGGACGGCGGCCAGTTGCTGATTCTCCTGTGCCCAGGTTCGGAGGGCGTTGACCGTCGCGTCCAGGACGCTCTTCGAGCCCTTGGTGGCGAGGTCGCCTTCCAGACGTTTCATATCGGACTCCAGGGGTCTCAGCATCGAACGGCGATCCCAGAAGACGAACCCGAACAGGGCCACGACGAGCAGCCCGAAAACGGAACAGAGGCCGATGAGCAGGGCGTTCAGCCGCTCGAATTGGCTGTTCATGTCCGTGCGGAGCTCCTGGAAGCGGCGATCCAGGCTCTGTTCCAGACGATCGACCCGCTGTTCGAGATGATCCATGCGCTGATTCAAGAGATCGTCGAGTGCATCCACCTTGGTTTCGAGGCGGATCAGCCGGCTCTCGTCGGATACGGCTGGGGCGGCGTCCGCGGCCGAGGCCAGGGAGGATGTGCCGTAGAAGAATACGAGGGCCGTCAATGCCCACGTGGCGAAGAGGCGTCTCATGGCCTCCCGATACAATGCCGATCGTTCCGACCTGTCAAGCCGGCGGAGAGGAAAGGAGAAGATTAGTCGGGTCGGAAGGGGTTGCCCTTACAATACAGACGGGCAGAGGGGCACAGGTGACAACTGTCTCTCAGTCCGTAGGTCGGGTTAGCCAAAGGCGTAACCCGACATCTTGCCACGGCGCCTATCGCCAAGCCCGGCGAGAAGGTCGTGTCGGATTACGCTTCGCTAATCCGACCTACGTGGATTTTTCCTCTGGTGCTGTACCCGACTCATCCGCCTCAGGGGCCTTCTTCTTCGACGTCGTATTTGAAATTGTATGGGGAAGGACTATGTCATCTATCTCTTTTTGGAACTCCGCAGTGAAGGCGCTGTGAAACGCAGGATTCTTCCACAACTCCTTAATCGGATCGCTTTCGTATACATAGGCCATGAGGAACCTCTTAATCTCATCGACTTTGCCTTTGCCTTCGCCCTTACGCATGTGGTAGATTGTTTCCAGCGCATTGAGACTGGCATACGCGGCTGTGGTTTGCATAACATCCTCCTCCTCCTGGTCAGGCGGATACAAGACAGGATGAAAATATTTAGGATATTTGAATATAAGGCTGTTGACGTCTTGTATGGAACTCTTCCATGACACGATTCGACTGAGTTTGTTCTGTTCCCGAATATCTTTAAGCTGTTTCCATCCGCCGTATGCAATCACAATAAGCACTAGAACATTCAAAAGATCTGCGTAGCAGTTCAAAAATTCAAAGAAGACTTTAATAAGATTTTCTGAAGCTATAATAAATGCGCCTAAAGCTCCATTCGTTACCTCGCCTCCTTGGGACGGCGACGCATTCATAATAAAATTGGCTAAAGCTTGGTTCATTACATCTCTCCCTTGAGGCGGTGTTATGGTCATCTTCGGACTCGGCCAAACGTGGACGACTGTGGGGGAAAAGGGGGGCGGGCGTCACGTCCGCCCCCGCCGGTTAGGCGGTTACAGCAGGTAGTACTGCAACCGGAACCACACCGTGTCGCGGTCGGCGTAGTAGTTGAGGAGTGACCCATCGACCCGGTTCGTGCTGCCCGGATAGATCGCCGCGCCGACGAACAGATCGAGGTTGCGGATCAACCAGTCGTGCCAATACGTCTGCGCCAGAATGACCGACTGTTCGCCGTTGACCGAATAGCCGTAGGCGAACAGCGGCTCCAGCTTGCCGCGGAAATAGAAGCCCGACAGCCCGAAGGTGTACACCTGTTCCCAACGGTAGTGGCGGTTGAACGGCGCGTTCGTGGTCGCATGTACGTGGGACGGGCGGTTGTTGTTCTGGTAAGTCGTCAGCGCCTGGAAGGTGTAGAACGTGGCCTGGTCGCCGATGCCGCCCGGCAGCCGCCTCGCCCACGACATGCCCGGCAGACTCCCGATCGATTGGATCAGGTCGAAGCCGATCATGCTCCGCCAGATCGAACTGCCGCTTTTGATCCGGCGGCGGACCAGTTTGTTGTCGACACAGAAGCCCAGGCTGGGAGAACAGGGGTTTCCGAGGCTGTCGGTGTACGGAGTTTGGACGATTTCGGCGACCGCTTCTTCCTGAGTCAACTGACGCGGTGTCGTGTTGTTCTCGTCCAAACTCGTCACGAATCCATTAGGGAGAGTCGGGTGGTGATCGGTATAGTTCCTCCCGGCCGCAGCTTCGTCGATGTAATCCTGAATGTATTCGGCGTTCGCGGGATTGTTCATGTACCGCTCGCGTGCGGCTTGGAGGTTGGTGTTCCACTGTCCCCAGCTCCCACCGGCGACCGCCTGCGCGCCCGGGCCGAAATTGCGCGGTTCGTTGGTGGACCAACTCTGCTCCAGCCGAAAGACCGCACCGGTGTAGTCGAAGTCGTTATAGGTCAGGGTGAAACCGAACACGTTCGTCCACGGATAATAGTGGCCGGTCTGGAAGCAGAAGCTGTCGTTGCGGTCGTTGTTCGGGTTGCCGTCCTGACTGAACCCGTACATGTCCACGCCGACGATGTAGGCTGCCTCACCGCCTCTGACGCAGCGGTCCAGGACGTCTTGGAACTCGCGCCGATGGTTCACGTCCGCCCATGTCCCCGCTCTCGCGTCTGCCGGACTTTGCGGACCGTTGGCCGGGTTGAAGACGAAAACGGGGAGGTTCGGGTTCAGGCTTCCCGATCGACGTCCGAATCGGTCCAGTGTGCCCAACCCGTTCCCGGGGGTTCCGAAAGCCGATTCGAAATCGAAGAACGAGGCGGCTTCGGTCCGCTTGAAGACATAGTTGAGGGTAAAATCCAGGCTTTCGAACGCCTTGCCCATGAAGCGCGCGCCGACCATGCTGTTTTCCCACTTCGTACCGCGGATCATGTGCGTGTGTTTTCCACCGCCACCGATGTTCCATACGAAGTTGGTATCGATGGTCCCCTCCACATTGGGGCCGTGCGCGCTGGGCCCCCAATCCGGCGCCATCCGATTGCCGTTGCTGCCGACCCGGAAGATGGACCACGGATGCCGGATGCGCGTCCAGTCTTTGTACGGTGCCCAGGGCACGCCCTCGGTCGTCAAAATTCGCGCGTTCGGATTCGGGAATCCCCCCAGGGCTGCCCCGCCGTATTGATTGTTCGATACCGCCGGGAAGTAATCCCTGACATCCCCGACGTAGTTCTCGTCCTCGTAGCGGAGGCCGCCCCAGCCGCCTTCCAGCACCAGGTGCTGCGTGATCGGCCGCCAGCGCGGCGTGTAGAACACTTCCAACCCCGCGTTCGAGATCAGGCTCCCGATGTTCCCCAGGTCGTACAGAAACTTCACCGCCCAGATCGGCGTCCGAAAGTCCTCGAACGCTTCCCCGATGAACCCGCTCTGATCGATCCGCAACGGATTTACGATGTCCAGAGAGCGGAACAGGTCCGACTCGCCCCACACGATCTGTTGCTTGCCCAGCTTCATCGACAGCCGGTGCCCCATCACGTCCCCGAAGTCCACGTCCAGGTTCATCTCCCGGAACCCGTTCTCCGGGAACGCGAACGATTTGTGCTGGTTCTTGATCCAGTCCGGATACATGTCGTCGTACTTGTCCCGCACCAGAAACACCGGGTCGAAGCGCCCGCGGTACATGAAGGAGAAATCGGCCCGCCGCACGCCCGGAATCTTGATGTTCTTGCCGAACAGGCCGCGGTCCACTTCCACCAAGTCCTGATACTCGTACTCGACGCGCAACTCGTTGCGCCATTGTACCCACTCGAAGTTGTCGGTCGGATCGTTGTGGAACTGGAAGGTGTGCTGCATTTCGTACACGACCTGAATTTCCGAGTTGCCCACGCGGATGGTCGCGTCCGCCGGGCCGGCGTGCCACGCGACTCCCGCCGCGACGACCAGCCCCGTCAGGAGCGCCTTCCAGCCTCCCCGGTGCGTGCGTTGCTTTCCTTGACGTCCGTCCATTGTTCTCCCTCCTGTCTCGCATTGCCCCGCCCGGCCCGATCCGCCGGCGGTGATGGTGTGCTGCCCCTGTTTTGTCCGTGGTAATGCGGCTTACCGACGACAGCCCCCCTTTCTTGAGGTTCACCGGCCCGCGACGATGCTGGGCGGTGCGGTCAGGAAAGGAGCCGTAGCGCCGGAAAAAAATTTTTGCAACCCCTTGACCGCGACTTTTTCGGGGGCTTGGGGGCCGCCGGGTCGTGCCTCGATTTGCGGGAAGGGCGACGCACGCGTCGCCCCTACGGTCGGGCTTCACGTCCGAGACGGCTTGCATTCGGGATTACGTACTCGACGATCCTCAGCCCCATTTTTGCCACTCGTCGGGCGGAGGGGCGTAAAATTTTACGCCCCTGCCCGTCGTCATCGAAGGGAAAGCACATGCAGGGATCCTCACGTATGTAATGGGAATTATCTACAAGACGATCCTGAAGACGGCTTTTCCTCGTCACACCCTTCATCCTCCCGCCCCCCGTCCGGCCCCCTTCGTCATTCCGGCGCAAGCCGGAATCCAGAGGACACCTTTCCCCTGGACCCCGGCTTTCGCCGGGGCGACGAGTAGGGGCGCCCCGGCGGAAGCCGGGGTCCACCCTCTGGATTTCCGCTTTTGCGGGAATGACGACCGGGTGGGATCTTCAAGTATGTAACTCCCTATGGAATCCCCAAGTATGAAGGAGTGCTGCATGTCACGTGTGACGACCGTCGGCGAGGCGCTGGCTTCCGCCCTCGCGGACAATACCCGCCTCGCGTACGCGAAGGGCTGGAACCGATTCTCTGCCTACTGCCGGGCGCAGGGCGTCGAGCCGCTGTCCGCCACGCCCGCAGACGTGGGCGAATTCTTGATCCACGCGGGAACCGTGCCCCGCTCGCCCCGCGCCACCGCCTGGCCGGGCGCGCCCGTGTCGTCTGCAACGCTGGCGCTGTACCGCAGCGCCATCAACCGGCGCTATCGGGAGGCTGGCAAACCGTCGCCCGCGCACAGCGTCGAGGTCGAGGCGGTGCTGAAAGGGCTGGCGCGCTTGAACGGCGCGGCGTGTCGCCGAGTGCGGGCGCTGCGGGAATCCGAGATCGAGCGGATGTTGCGCGTCTGCGACGCGCACGCGGAAAGCCCGGCGCGGCGGCGGATCGCGCTACGGGACGCGGCCCTGCTGGCCCTCGGTTTCTCGTGTGCGTTGCGGCGGTCGGAACTCTGCGGGCTGACGGTCGGGGACGTCGCCATCTCGGACCCGACGGACGGCGCGGAGGAAATGAAGATGTTCGTCACCATCCGCCGGTCGAAGACGGACCAGCACGGCCGCGGGCAGCGCATCGCCGTGCCGGAGGGCAGGCGGATTAGGCCGATTGCGCGAGTGCGCGCTTGGCTGGAGGAGTCCGGCATCGAGCGGGGGTTCCTGTTCCAGGCCGTGCGCCGCGGCGGCAAGCTCCCGGGCCGGCCGCTGCATCACAGCGACGTTCCGCGTCTCGTCAAGACGTATGCCGCGGCCATCGGGCTGGACCCGCGCGACGTGTCGGGCCATTCGCTGCGGGCCGGATTCGTGACGAGCGCCGCGGCGCACCGGGCGCGTCTGGACAAGATCATGGAGATCACCCGGCACCGCAATCCGGCGACCGTGATGACGTACATCCGCGACGCGGATGCGTTCACCGACCACGCGGGCAGCGCCTTTCTATAAAGCGCTCACCGCTGCGCCGGTGGTGTCCCGGTCGGGAGGGTCTCGATCCGAGATTGAAGGGGGAATCCGCGGATGCCGGGAACCCTCATCCCGGAGGGAGAGGGGATCGGAGAGGCTGGGTCTTCCCGCCTCAAGTTCGTTGAGCTTGTCGAAACGAACCCCGATGGGACCGCAGTCTAAGGTGTTGTAGGGGACCTTCGCTCCCGGATCAGGTCTGGGGCAGGCTCCAGCCCTCTCCCTCCGGAAGTAAGGTCAGAGCAGAGAGGCCGGAAGTAAAGCCGTCCCGAATATGAAGCATTATCGTAGGGACGACGCCTATATCTTCCCTACCTTGGATGAAGACACGACCGACGACGGGGCCCCGCAAACGTCATTACATGGAGAGGAACTTCCTGTGGTCGTCCTCCCTCGATGCCGCGCGACGAACAAGGCGTGCCCCCTTTGATCTTTCGACCCTTCGGCAAGCTCAGGGCGTCGTAAGCTCAAGACCGGAGGCTCAGAGACTAGGGGGCGGGAATGGAAGGACATGAGAAGGAGTCAAAGCAACTTCCCCTTCTGGAAAGGGGGGAGGGTCCCCTGCAACGCTCCAGGCTGCGGTAACCTCGGGGTTCGTTTCGACAAGCTCAACGAACTTGAGGGGGAAGCCCTCGGCAGCCCGTCCACTTCAACAGACATTCTTCCCTCCTCCTCTCCGCTCCCCTTCCCCCATTCGACAGGCTCAGGGACGACCGGGAGAGGGTCCTCCGATAGCACTGCATTAACCAAGAAAGCGCGAATGGAGCCCTAATACTCCGTCCCGAAATTCCCCGGTCACACCACCTCCACTTCATCCCTCTTGTAGCCCCGCCTTCGTCACTCCTGCCTCCCCCCACCGTCATTCCGGCGAAAGCCGGAATCCAGGCGAAGGAGGGGCCCCTCTCCGACAAACGCCGGACGGTGGATGCCCTCCGACCTTCCCCCTCTCCCTAACCCTCTCCCGCCGAGGGAGAGGGGACAGAAGGGCGCAGAAGGAAAGACCATAAACGGATGTATTCGCTTTCGTCGTAGCCTTGCGGACCCCCACCGCACCACCCTCCTGCGCCAAGTCGTAGCGCAATACCCGCTGATTCCGCCCCGGCCGGCTTTTGTCGTCGGTAAGCCGCATTACCACGGAGGGAACCAGGACAGCACACCATCCGCCGGCGGACCGGGCCGGGCGGGGCAATGCGAGACAGGAGGGAGAACAATGGACGGACGTCAAGGAAAGCAACGCACGCACCGGGGAGGCTGGAAGGCGCTCCTGACCGGGCTGGTCGTCGCGGCAGGAGTCGCGTGGCACGCCGGCCCGGCGGACGCGACCATCCGCGTGGGCAACTCCGAAATCCAGGTCGTGTACGAAATGCAGCACACCTTCCAGTTCCACAACGACCCGACCGACAACTTCGAGTGGGTGCAGTGGCGCAACGAGTTGCGCGTCGAGTACGAATATCAGGACTTGGTGGAAGTCGATCGCGGCCTGTTCGGCAAGAACATCAAGATTCCGGGCGTGCGGCGCGCGGACTTCTCCTTCATGTATCGCGGGCGCTTCGACCCCGTCTTTCTGGTGCGCGACAAATACGACGACATGTATCCGGACTGGATCAAGAACCAGCACAAATCGTTCGTGTTCCCGGAGAACGGGTTTCGGGAGATGAACCTGGACGTGGACTTCGGGGACATCATGGGGCACCGGCTGTCGATGAAGCTGGGCAAGCAGCAGATCGTGTGGGGCGAGTCGGACCTGTTCCGGTCGATCGACATCGTGAATCCGCTACGGATCGATCAGAGCGGATTCATCGGGGAAGCGTTCGAGGACTTTCGGACGCCGATCTGGGCGGTGAAGTTTCTGTACGACCTGGGGAACATCGGGAGCCTGATCTCGAACGCGGGGTTGGAAGTATTCTACACGCCGCGCTGGCGGCCGATCACGCAGCACTTGGTGCTGGAAGGCGGTTGGGGCGGCCTGCGCTACGACGATCCGGACTACATCGGGGATTCGGAAGACTACTTCATGTCGCCCACCTCACCCGGCGTCCTGACGACCAAGGGCGTGCCCTGGGCGCCGTACAAGGACTGGACGCGCATCCGGCATCCGTGGTCCATCTTCCGCGTGGGCCGTAACGCGGCGCGCATGGCGCCGGACAGCGGCTGTAACGCCGACGTGCCGTGTACGGACGACGCCGCTGGCAGGGCAGGAAACTTTCTGTACCGGATCGGGGGTGGGCGCCACACGCACATGATCCGCGGCACGAAGTGGAAGAACAGCATGGTCGGCGCCCGCTTCATGGGCAAGGCATTCAACAACTTCGACTTCACCCTCAACTATCTGTTCAAACGGGCCGAAGGGGCCGCGCTGTTCGACCTGCCCTCCTTCTTCGGACGCGATCACGACGACGGGCTCGGCCGGGTAGATCAGTACGGTCGCCGGCTCGGCAGCTTCAGCAACACCCTGCTGGGTTCGGACGGCGGATTCTTCACCTTCGATCCGGCGCTATGGGAGGCGGGAGACGCCGAGCACATGAACGCGTTCCGGCGCTCGCTGGACCGCTGCTTCAAGGAAAACAAGGCCACGTTCTTCAGCGGCGTGGACATGTACGGCTACAGCCAGGACGGCAACCCCAACAACGACCGGAATTCGACCGCGTGTTTCGAGGTCGGCCACTGGTATCCGTGGACCAACGTGTTCGGGTTCACGCTGACCTACAACGACTTCGACTATACCGGCGCGGTGTTCCGGGTAGAGCAGAGCTGGTCCACCAACGAGCCGCGCAACTTCGGTGGCGCGAACTA
This sequence comes from uncultured Binatia bacterium (SeqCode), assembly GCA_965200125.1. GTDB lineage: Bacteria > Desulfobacterota > Binatia > Bin18 > Bin18 > Bin18. The sequence continues at coordinate 2,129,102 of OZ241332.1, forward strand.
CGGCGGGCGGTCCCAGGCACATTTCGACGCGAAGACGCAGGCGGCCCGGGAAGACTATCTCGCCAGAATCGAGAACCCCTCGAGCGAAGCGGAAATGGGATACCAAGCGGCGGTTGACGAATATGCTGCCGAAAACGGAGTGACTCGCCAAGAAGCGATCTGGGGAACGGACGACGTGGATGCACTCATCGCCGGGCCGCACCACGACGCGGAAGGCAATCCCTGCGCCCCGGGCGTCAACGTGTGTCCGGGTCGGAAGATCAACGGCGCCCGGATCAAGACGGGCACGTCGGTCTGGCGCAGCATGATCGGCTTCGACCTGATCCAGTCGTTGGGCAGTCTGCCGGGCATGGCGTGGACGAAGCGGCTGCCGGGCGGCGTCGGCGACCAGGCCACGTTCTACACCTTCCAGGCGCTGACGACGTATCAGAACAACAACCGGCCGTCGGGCATCAACGCGGTGACCAACGCGCCGCGCGACCGGCACCAACGCTGGGAGCAATTGTACACCTTCGGAACGTCCGGCTTCTATTTCCGCGGGAAGCTGGAGCCGCTGTTCGCGGTCGGCTACTCGGTGAACGACAAGCAGCCGGTCATCCTGGCGCAGACGTACTGGCACGACTGGCTGATCCGCAACCTGGACCTGTTCGTAGGCGCGGCCATCTATCCGGGCAGCACCAACGACGTCGGGTCGCTCCTCAACTACTACGCGGACCGCGACACGGTGTGGTTCCGCTTGCAGTACTACCTGCTGTAGCCCTCTCACCCGTAGGGGCGAAAAATCTTTCGCCCCTACCCGAACCCGACCACAACCGACGGGCGGTCTCGCAAGAGGCCGCCCGTTTTCGTTTCCATGCTGTCGGTCGGTTGCGCATTCCCAAAGCAGGCGGAAAGCGGTAGAGTCGCGCTGATGGAAGAAGCTACGGATCCGTTCCTCGATACCCACACCAATGTCCAGGAATTGGTGACCGTGGGAGTGCCGGAGGCCCAGGCCGAGATACTGGTTCGCCAGTACGCTCGGTCGATAGCCATGAATTCGGCCACCAAAGCCGACATCGCCATCATTCACGCCAGCCTCGATGAATTCCGTCTGGAGACGAAGGCGCATATCGAAAAATCCCAACAAGAGACGAACGCCCACCTCAAGACCCTTCAGCAGGAAACCAAGGCTGGTATCGAAACCCTCCGCCAGGAAACCAAGACCGACATTGCCGCCCTTCACGCCGACATCGATAAAGTCCGTCTGGAGACCACCTCCGCTATCGAAACCCTCCGCCAGGAAACCAAGGCCGACATCGCCGCCCTTCACGCCGACGTCGATAAAGTCCGTCTGGAGACCCGAGCCAATATCGAAAAGGCGAAATCGGACACCATCAAATGGGTGGCAGGCAGTTATGTCGCCGCGGTCGTCAGCCTAGCCGGTATCATGCTCGCCGCGGCCAGGCTCCTCTCTCAGGGGTGATCCGAGCCGCCGGATGTCTTGCCCGAACAAAGGGAATCGAAAAAACAGGCGAGCCGGAAACTATGGCAGAGAGCAGGGCAATGTTCATCGATACCCATGCGGATATTCGGGAGTTGGTGGCCGTAGGCATGCCGGAGCGTCAGGCCGAGGCGTGCGTTCGTTTGAAGGTCCGGTTGGTCATCCGGCCCCCGACCACCCAGGCCGATCTCGATGAGTTGCGAGAGGAAATGCGCGGCGACGTCGAAAAGCTGGTGGCGGCAGGAATGCCGGAAAATCAGGCTGCGGTGGTCGTGCGCCAGCGCATCCGCTTGGCAGAGTACATGGTGACTCAGAAAGTCGGATTCGCAGAATCGAGTTCGAAAAGTTTCGCCAACCTGAAAAGCTGAGAGACGAATGATCGTCGGATGGAATATGAAGGACAGTGGAGGACGCAATCCAAACCTCTCTATGAAGATCTCTCCAGCTTGACTTTCGGATATGCGTGACGTTGTATTGCGCCATGAGGGTTCGTCCCATCGTATGGGCGCTGGCATTCCTCGCCACGCTTCCCGGTCCGCTGTGGGCGGTCGAGGCCGCGCCCACCATCTCCGACCGGGAGATCGTCGAACGCCTGACGCGGATCGAGACCCGTTTGGACGGCATCGACACGCGCTTGGACGCCTTCCAGGCGGATATGGACAGCCGATTCCAACAGTTGGACACCGAGCTGAGCGATCTGTTGTGGATATTCATCGGGGTCATGGGCTTCTTCGGCGTCATTATCGCGGCCCTTCTGACCCTGGTCGTCAGAGATCGGAAAGCCCCGGTCCACTTGGCCGAGCATGATGCCGAAAGTCTCAAAGCCATGCGGCTGCAGATGGACGCGACCCGCGACACCCTCCGCGATTTCGGCGAGATCAATGCGGATTTCGCCGCCATTCTGAAACGTCGTCCTACGCTGTAGGAAGCGGGGATCACGCGCCCGTGCGGGTCCTTCCGAGCCCTACGGCGTCCCGAGTTTATGGGTAAGCCTGCGGTCCCTGAGCTTGAAGTGTATCGAGATTGGTCCCTGAGCCTGTCGAAGGGTCGAACCCTGTCGAAAGCCCCTCCTTCGTGGTCCCCGACCCTTCTTTCTCGGCGGCGAATGTGGGAAGATGCGCCCCGCCTTGCAGCGGGCACGAATCCATCCGGAAATCCCGATCCATCCACGCATGACGAAGGAGGAAGACACATGGCAACGGTCGATGGCGGCACCCTGATCGGACGCATTCTCAAGGAACAGAACGTGGAATACATGTTCGCGGTCAACGGCGGACACACCTTTCCCATCCTCGCCAACTTGCGCGACAACGGCGTCAAGCTCATCCACATGCGCCACGAACAGGCCACGGCCTATGCCGCGGACGGCTATGCGCGGGTGACCGGCAAGCCGGGGCTGTGCTGCGTGACCGCGGGTTGCGGCCTCACCAACGCCGTCACCGGTCTGTGCGGCGCCGGCCTGACCAACAGCGCGGTAGTATGCCTGGCCGGCCAGCACCCCACCACCGAAGACTTCATCGGCTCGTTCCAGGAGGCGTACGGCTCGGACATGGTGAGTTCGTTCTCCAAGTTCGCCAAGCGCGTGCTCGATTGGACGACGATCGAAATCGACCTGCGCCAAGCGTTCCGCGAGGCGACCTCCGCGCCTCAGGGCGTGTCGCTGTTGGAGATTCCGACCAACATCCTGTACCACGCGGACGACGAGGCCAAGCAACGCAAAGGCGCGCGCGTGTACGGCCCGGACGAACTGCGTTTCCAGGGCGACCCCACGCAGATCGAACGCGCCGTGGAACTGATCCTGCAGGCCCAGAAGCCAGTCATCGCCGGCGGCGACGGTATTTTCTGGTCGGGCGCCGAACGGGAACTCGAGGAGTTCGCCGAATTGACGAGCACGCCGGTGTACTGCCGCCGCGCCGGGCAGGGCGCGGTGGACGAAGACCATCCGCTGGCGGTGCGCGGCGCCTGGAAGAAGCCGTTCACCGGCGAGGCCGACGTCGTGCTGGCGGTCGGCTTCAAGTTCTGGAGCGGCGAAAAGTTCGGCCAGGCCCCGACCTGGAGCGACAAGGCGACCTACATCCAGGTGGATGCGACGCCGCAGCGCGTCGGCTGGCACGTGCCCGCGGAGGTCGGCATCGTCGGCGACCCGAAACTCGTGCTGCGCCAGATGATCGACAAAATCAAGGAAATGCAGCTCGACTTCAGCGGCAAGCGCGAAAGCCCGTGGCTGGCCAAGATGGTCGAGGTGCGCGACAACTACCACAAGCTGATCGCGGACCGCGAGGCCAAGCATCACGCCGCCAACCCGATTCATCCCGACCGGCTCGCCAAGGACCTCACGTCGGTGATCGACGCGGACGCCACGCTCATCATCGACAGCTTCACGCTGAGCGGCTACACGAGCCAATGGTTCACCGCGCACAGCATGGGGCAAGTCGTGGACGCCGGCCCGCTGGCACCGGTCGGCCACGGCGTGGGCATGGGCATCGGCGTGCAGCTCGGCCGGCCGGGCAAGCAGGTCGTCGTGGTCAGCGGCGACGGCGGTCTGGGGATCGGCGGCTGGGACATGGAGACCGCGGCCAAGTACGACATTCCGATCGTCACCCTGCTGTGGAACAACAGTTCGTGGGGGCCGACGTTCGAGTCCATGCCGATTCTGAAAGGCCGGACCGATCCGTTCGATATGGTCAAGGACATCCGCTACGACAAGGTGTTCGAGCCGATGGGCGTCTATACCGAACACGTCGAGCAGCCGGACGACATCCTGCCGGCGCTGGAGCGCGCGTTGTCCTCCGGCAAGACGTCGCTCATCAACGTGTTCGGCGACAAGAGCGTCGGCCACCCGTCGCTGGGCGGGAACCTGCTGGGCTCGACTCAGGTCTGAAGCGGCCGGCCCCGTTCATCCGACACTACTCACGGGTGAGCGGGGCCGCTCTTTATGGATGGGAAAGGGAATTATGTGCAAGGCGATCCCGAAGACGGTTTTTCCTCGTCATACCCCTTCGTCCCCCCGCCCCCGTCCGGCCCCCTTCGTCATTCCGGCGAAAGCCGGAATCCAGAGGACACCTTTCCCCTAGGCCCCGGCTTTCGCCGGGGTGACGAGGGGGTGCCGGGGCGACGAGTGAGGGGCGTAGGGGCGACGCATGCGTCGCCCGCCTGGGGTGACGAGGGAGCACCGAGGCGACGAGCGGGCGCGCCCCTGCGGAAGCCGGTATCCATCCTCTGGACTCCCGCTTTCATGGGAACGACGACCCGGTGGGATCTTCAAGTATGGAATTCCCATGGGCAACGCTTGGTGGAAATGACATCGTCCGCAATGCAGAGCTTGGCGAATCAAGCCCTAGGACCGACGTTGCTCACTCGACCGTCCTGGTCATCACGATCTCGATTTCGTCCGTTGCCGACACCCCGCGGTTGCGGACGTGACACGTCCAGCCCTCGAATTTCCGCAGATACGCGAACACCTCACGAATCAGGCCGGGCTTGATCCCCGTTTCCCATTCGCCGAGCCATTCGTCGCCCTCGAAGTCTTCGTCGTCCCAGGCCGCGGGTGCGATCTTGGCGCTCAGCGAGAAGCGCAACGTAAAGCTCCGTTCGTCCGTAGCGTCGGGCGGCATCGGGCTCCTCCGGCCTAGGCGCGGGTGTCGGCGGGGCGCGCGTCGAGGATCTTTTCCAGATCGCGCACGTAGTCTTCCGCCGGCACGAGGCCGATGTGCCGGGCCGCGCCCGCGGCGGGTTCGCCTGACGGAGAAACCCCGATCAGCACCGTCGGGACTGCGCTCACGAAGAAAGCGTCCACCGCGTCCTGACATTGGGCGCGCACGGAGGCCCGAAACGCCTCGTCTTCAAGGTCGCGGAGAAACGCATTCGTGTCGAGGCCGGCCTGCCGGGCGACTGCGAGCGCGGTGTCTTTGTCCAGCGGACTCCGGTTGTCGATGAAGAACGCGCGGTACAGGCCGGCGTGAAAGCGCAGGAACACGTCCTCTCCCAGTTCCGTGGCCTGTTTCTGGGCCGCGGCGCCGGCCTCCAGGCCGGGCAGACTCCAGCGCGGATATTCGGCGTCGTCCGGCCACATCCGGTACGTCAATCCGTCCGGCTCGGCCAGGGCCGACGCCTTGCGCCACGCATTTTCGACGTAGCTACTCCGAAACCGGAACGGCGTCGGGTCGTATTGCGGACGCAGGGCGAAGGGGCGCCACGTAACGGTTACCCGGTCGCCGAAGTGGCGTTTGATGGTGCGCAGCCGCTCCGCGGCCGGAAAGCACCACGGTCACAGATAGTCGGAGAACTCGATGATTTGGACGGGTGCGTTCATGCTTGATGCCTCCTGACGCGGGGAACGGATCGGTTGGGTAGGGCCTCGGTTTGCGATGGGAATTACATACTTGAATATCCCACCCGGTCGTCATTGCCATGAAAGCGGGAATCCAGAGAATGGATACGGCTTCCGCAGGGGCGCCCCCCCTCGTCGCCTCGGCCCCCCCACTCGTCGCCCCGGCGAAAGCCGGGGCCTAGAGGAAAGATGTCCTCTGGATTCCGGCTTTCGCCGGAATGACGAAGGGAGCCGGAATGACGAAGAGGGCCGGACGGGGGCGGGGGTTTCGATCCCCTCTCCTTCGGACGGAGGGGGGAAGGTTCGAGCAGAGAGGTGATAGTCATGCGTGGTTCCCGGGTTGATCGTTCGCCCGGACGCGGCGACGGTCCGGCACCCAGCCGCGAGGTTTCCGGGCCACCATCTGCCACGTGTCCTTCCAGTCGGGGAAAGCGGCACTGGCCAGCAGCCAAACGCGTTTCTTCAGGCGCGCCCCGGCAAACCGCACCGCCATCATGTCGTCGATGCCCTTCAATTCCAGCGTTTCGAGGTTCAGATACTCGGCAAGCAGCGTGAGGTCGCCGCGAACGTACTCCCGCACGTGCCCCGTCCAGCGTGGCCGCCGGTAGTAGAAGTCTTGAAAGGGCGGGTGATTGGTCTTGCCCAGCAGCAAATGGATCCGTTTGCGGATATTGGCGGCATTGGGCGCCGTGACGTACAAATACCCGCCGGGTTTGGTCAACTCCAGGAGGTGGTTCAGCAGTTTCCGCGGCGACTCGTGCAGGTGTTCGATGACGTGGTGCATCATCGTCATATCGAAGGATTCTTTGGCGAAGGGCAGCGGCAGCTCGTTGCCTATCTCCAACCGGCGGTAGTCGACCCCGAACGAACTGGCGAAGGCCACGACGCGATCACTGTCGGCAGGCAGGGCGGTTTGCATGTTGTCGACAGCGCAACAGTCGAAGCCCAGGCATTGCAAGACCGCCGGTTTATGACCGACGCCGCTGCCGTAATCCAGTATGGAGGCACCCGGCGGCAGATAGTGTAGTACCGTCTTGGCGACGTTCGCCAGGGTAAGGGGCGTCGATAGGGGGCGCCTTTCCATGCCTGCCCGATGAAAGGCGGCGGTGGTCTGGCGGATGGCTTCGGCAATCGCAGTTCGCGTTTGCCGAGTGTGCTGTCGCCGAGACTGCTGCAAAATCTCTCTCCCGGCGGGATGACTCTTTGCCGGTTTCACCACTCGCCGACCTTTCGATAAACTCGAGGTCCACGGAACCGGCTCGGAGACCGTAGAGAGGTCCCCGGACTCGGAGGTCGGTTCATGACCGGAGCATCCGAATGACGTCATCGTGCACGCGACCGTTCGAGAGGACCGCGTCGCCGCTGTAGATGGACGGCCGTCCCTGAAAGTCGGAAAACCGTCCGCCGGCCTCGGCCATGATGATCTTGGCCGGGGCCACGTCCCAGGGTTTGATCTCCGGCTCCAGGGCGACCTCGGCCAGTCCCTTGGCGACCAGGCTGTGGCCCAGCGCGTCGCCGAAACCGCGTTGCCGGGCGGTCGCGTCCACCAGCCGCAGAAACGGCTGCCAGCACGGCCGCGTCTTCAGGTCGTTCAGGCCGCCGTGGAGGAGAAACGCGTCCTGCAGAAGGCCGACCTGCGACACGTGGACGCGCCGGCCGTTGGCGAACGCGCCCTGCCCTTTGCGCGCATACACCACGTCGTCCAGCGCGGGCGCGAACATCACGCCGGCGGTGATCTCCTCACCCTCTTCCAGGGCGATCAGCGTGGCGAAGAAAGGGAGCCCGCGCACGAAATTCTTGGTGCCGTCGATCGGGTCGATGATCCAACGCGCGGTGCCGCGGCCCGACCGCTCGCCCAGTTCTTCGCCCAGATAGCCGTAGTCGGGAAACGCGGCGTCCAGCACCTCGATGATGCGCGTTTCGCATTCGCGGTCGGCCTTGGTGACGGGCGAGCCGTCGGCTTTGAACTCGACTTCGAGCGCGTCTCGGGACCCGGCGTCGAAATAGCGCAGCGCGATGTCTCCCGCGGCCCGCGCCGCGTGCAGCGCCGCGTCGAGAACGGCGTCCATGCGTACAGCGGCGTCCTACAACAGGCCGCGCACGGCCCCGCCGTCGACTTGCAGGCTCGTGCCGGTGATGTAGCCCGCGGCCTCGGACGCCAGGAAGACGACGGCGTTCGCCATGTCCGCGGGATCACCGATGCGGCCCAGCGGCACGTCCGCGGCGCTGTCCCGCAACGCCTGTTCCAGAGAGATGCCCGCCTTGTCGGCCCGCGTGGCGAGCGCCCCTTTCAGGCGGTCCGTGAGAATCCGGCCCGGCAGGACAGTGTTGACCGTGATGTTGTGCTTGCCGACTTGGCGCGACAGCGTCTTTGCCATGCCCACCACCGCGGGCCGCACGCCGTTGGACAGAATCAGGCCGTCGATCGGCTCTTTGACGGACATGGACATCACGCTGAGAATCCGGCCCCAACGCTGCGCTTCCATGTGCGGCAGCACGTTGCGGATGAGCCGGACGGTGCTGAGGAAGTTGAGCGCGAACGCGGCCTGCCAGGCGTCGTCGTCCATGTCGCCGAATCCACCCAGCGGCGGGCCGCCCGTGTTGGCGACCAGGACGTGCACCGTGCCGAAGCGGGCCACGGTGTCGTCCACCAGCCGCTGCGCCGCGGACGCCTGCGCCAAGTCGCCCGTGACCGGCAACACCTCGGCTCCGGTCCGGTCCCGAATGTCACGCGCCGTGGTATCGAGTTGCTCCGCGTCGCGCGCGCACACCGCGACTTTGGCGCCCTCTTGCGCGAACGCCAGCGCGGTCGCCCGACCGATGCCCTTGCTGGCGCCGCCGACGATGACGACCTTGTCTCGGAGGCCGAGTTCCATGCGACCGCTCGGTGAACGTCGAAGAGACGCTCGGTTCAACGGGCCGGCAGATAGCCCCGTTTCTCATAGAAGCCGCGCACCGCGGCCTCGAAGCCCTGCGGGTTGTCGCCCATGACCGAATGCCCGGCACCGGCCACGACCGCGAACTCCGCGCCGGGAATCATGTCTTGCAGGCCGCGGGCGCCGTCCATGGAGAACACGTCGCTTTCGCCGCCCTTCACGACCAGCGTCGGACAGCGGATGTCGCGGACGGCCGCGGACAATTCGTCGTGCATCTTCTTCACGTCCATGCTGCGGTGCGCCTCGCTGAAGTACGTGTCGTATTTCCACGTCCACTTGCCGGTCGGCAATTGCTTGAGGTTATAGACGACCGTGAATTTGCGGATGACTTCCAGCGGGCGCCGCGGGTTGAACTTGTGGATGACTTCCGCGGCTTGGTCCAACGAGTCGAACTCGCGGAAGTTCTGCATGAAGTCGCGGATGTGCTTGACCCCCTTGGGCTCGACGCGCGGCCCGACGTCGACCACGACCAGCGCGGTGATCTTGTCCGGATGCCGAGCCGTGAACGCCAGCGAATTGGCGCCGCCCATCGACATGCCGATCAGGAAGAAGCGGTCGAGACCCAAGGCACCGGTGAACGCCGCTGCGTCTTCCACCATGCGCGCCCGCGAGTAGTCCTTGTCGGGCGCCCAATCGGTGTCGCCGTGGCCGCGCTGGTCGAAGGCCATGACGTGGAAGTGTTCGGACATGGCCGCGGCGAACAGGTCCCAGGTGTGGCACGTCTGGCCGACGCCGTGCAGCAGGACCAGCGGCGGTTTTTCGGAGTGGCCCCAGTCGAGATAGTGGAATCGGAGGCCGTTGGCCGTTACGTAGTGATCCGAAAATCGGGCCGTGCCCTGCGCCGTCATGCCGCGTTCTCCCCCTGTTGTCCGGCGGCGTGGCGCCGGTCTTCGTGTGCGTCGAGCGCAGGCAACATAGAGCAAGCGGCTTGGATTGCAAAGGCGGCTTTTCCTCGTCGCACCTGCGCAAGCAGGTATCCATCCCCTGGATTTCCGCTCGCGCGGGAATGACGACCGGATGAGGTCGTTAAGAACATCCTTTCCTCTTTTATTGCTTCCCCCTTCCCTTCGCCCGTTTCGACAAATTCAGGGACCAGCCCGTTGAGCTCGGTCCCTGAGCTTGCGGTGCCTTGAGCCTGTCGAAAGGTCGAAGGGAAGAGAGGAGACGGATCAAGAGGGAGAGAATTGCGAAGGGGTCACTCCTCGTTACTCGCCTACGGTGACGGTCTCGCGGACGAGTTCCGGGGTGAGGTCGGCGAGCGACGTCAGGACGCGCGCAGCCTGGCGGAAGTCGTTGTGGCGGGTGTACTCGTTGGGTACCGCGAGGCAGGCGATCCCGGCCTGCGTGGCCGCGGTGACGCCTCGGAACGTATCTTCCACGGCCACACAGCGGTCCGGCGGGAAGCCCAGCTTCTCTGCCGCGGCCAAGAAGGCGTCGGGGGCCGGCTTGGACCGCGCATAGTCTTCGCGCGCCACCGTGTGGGCGAAGAACCGGCCGATCCCGAATCGGTCCAGCAGGAAGTCCAGGTGCTGGCGGAAGCTGTTCGTCGCCACGCTCAGCGGAAAGCCGTCCACCAGCCGGTCCAGGCAAGGTTCGACGTGCGGCATGAGTTGCGAGTCGGTCTTCAGCAGGTCGAGGAGAATCGGCGAACGGCGGCGGCGCAACTCGTCCGGTTCGACCGGGAGTTGGTACTTTTCGACGACGTATTCCGGGCCGATGCCCTGCGCGATCCAATACTCTTCGTATTCGCGCGGCGTCACCGTGACGCCATACGGTTCCAGCACCGTACTGTACGCGCGGTAATACAAGCCTTCGGAGTCGATCAGCACGCCGTCCAGATCGAAGATCACCCCGCATTCCGCCATGCTTTCCGCCCTCCCCTCGTGATTCTGTCCGATTCGTTTTTGGCGTACACTACCCGGCATGAAGCCGGAGCGCCCGCCCGTCGCCGAGCCCGGTGACCCGTCCGCGGCCTGGGCCGCGGTCTTCCACGGGCTCGGTTTACCTGCCTATCCCGTCAAGGTCGATGGGGACACGATCCGAATCGTGGCGCCTGCCGAGGACTGCGCGCGACTGCTCGAAGACGAGATACGCGAGCCTCTGATCCGGCACGGCAAATCCCTCGGCTATCGCTTCGTCACGCTCGACCTCACCCACCTCGCGGATTAACCGGACGCCGGGTTGCCCGCGTCCGTCAGCGCCGCACGGGCGCGTTCCCAGTTCCGACCGTCGAACGACTCGATGGGCAAGACGCCGACGTCCACGCCATCCAGGCAGCGCACGTTGACGTCGATCATGTCGGGATGCGAACGCGGGGTGTAGTATGCGGAGATGCCGCACACCGGACAAAAATAGTGCTTGGCCGTGCGGGTGTTGAATCGATAGAGCGCGGCGGCGTCCGGCGCCGACAACAAGCGGAACCGTTCGGGCGGCACGATCCAGTGCAGAAAGCCTTTCTTGGCGCATATCGAGCAGTTGCAGTCCAGCACGCGCTCGATCTTTCCCGACACCTCGAACCGCAGCCTGCCGCAGTGACACCCGCCGGTGTAGGTTCGCATGGTGCCTCCCATAGCACACTTCCCAAACGGAGCGCCGCCCTAGTGAGAAATTATCGGGCTAACGCAATGCTACGGGGGACCCTCATCCTAGCCCTCTCCCAGAGGGAGAGGGGATAAAAATAGGAATTACATACAAGAGTATCCTAGACCTTTCGGCAGGCTCGAGTCGCCGCAAACTCAGGGACCTTCCCATCCCTAAGTTCGTTGAGCCTGTCGAAACGAACCCCGATGTCACCTCGGTCTTCGTACACCCGGGTCTTGACCCTTCGACAGGCTCGGGGACCAGGGTGAGGGTCCCCCGCCGTTCACTCGTTCACTCCAACGACGGAGACCCGCATCCACGAACCGATACGGCCAGTCGAAACGCCCAATATCGACTACACTGCTCTTGACCGTCTCCGGCGCCGGGCTATATGAGGAAAGCCGTCGGGGTGTGGCGCAGTCTGGTAGCGCACTCGCTTGGGGTGCGAGTGGTCGGCCGTTCAAATCGGCTCACCCCGACCATCAAACCCGACGTTCCATGCGAGACGGGCGGCCCGGTCGAAGCCTCCTTCGGCCGGGCCGCTTCCCTTTTCCCGGGGCGGCTGGCAGAATGTTGCCCGTATTCTCCTACTCGCCTCTGCCCGCCCGAGTGCGCCTGCGCGGTCATGATTATTCTGGTGTCGAACGACGACGGGATCCAGTCGGAGGGGATCCGCTGCCTCGAAACCGCGCTGGCTTCCCTCGGCGAGGTCTATACGGTCGCCCCGGATCAGGAACAGAGCGCGGTCAGCCACTCGCTGACGCTGCACCGCCCGCTCCGTATCGACGAGGTGGGGCCGCGGCGATTCGCGGTCAATGGCACGCCGACCGACTGCGTGCATTTGGCCGTCAAGGGTTTTCTGAACCTGCGTCCGGACGTGGTCGTCTCGGGCATCAACAAGGGACCCAACCTGGGCGACGACGTGACGTATTCGGGCACCGTGGCCGCGGCCCTGGAAGGCGCGCTGCTCGGCATTCCGGCAATCGCGGTTTCGCTGGTGACCTTCAGTTCGCCGTACCGCTTCGAGGCCGCGGCCGAGTTTTCCGCACTGCTGGCCGAAGCCATCGTCGGCCCGCGCTTTCCGTCCGACAGCCTGCTCAACGTGAACGTCCCCAACCTGCCGCGCGACCGGATTCGCGGCTACCGCTACACCCGCCAGGGCAAACGGCACTACGCCGACCACATCGAGATGCGGACCGACCCGCGCGGCCGGAAATACTACTGGATAGGGGGCGACGACCTGGGCTTCGATCCGATCGAGGGCTCGGACTGCGTCGCGATCCACGACGACTACATTTCGGTCACGCCGTTGCGCGGGGACCTAACCCATCACGCCGCCCTGGACACGATCCGGGACGTCCGGCTGGCGTGGGAATGACCGCCGATCGTTGTCGCCATGCGCCGCGTCTATCTCGACCATAATGCGACCACACCCGTCAGGCCGGAGGTCGTCCACGCCATGACGGCGTGCCTGACGGAGAATTTCGGCAATCCGTCGAGCGTGCATTGGGCGGGCCGCCAGGCGAAACGCGCCCTGGAAGACGCGCGCGAGCAGGTCGCCGGGTTGATCGGTGCTGCGCCCGCGGAAGTCCTGTTCACCGGCGGCGGCACCGAGAGCAACAACCTCGCCCTGCTGGGGGTGCTGGCAACGCACGGGAACGGTCCCGCCCGCGTCGTCACCACCGGCATCGAACACGCGTCCGTACGCGAGACCCTCCGCGCGGCCCGGGACCGGACGGAGGGAGTGGAACTCGTCGAACTCCCGGTCGATCGGGAGGGGCGCATACGTCCGAGCGACGTTGCCGCGGCGCTGACGCCGGACACGGCGTTGGTGAGCATCGGTCTCGCCAACCACGAAATCGGCACCCTCCAACCCATCGCCGAGATGGGCGCGCTCATCCGCGAACGCGGGATCCCGTTCCACGTCGATGCAGTGCAGGCCGCGGGCAAGATTCCCGTGAACGTCGACCGGCTGGGGGTCGATGCGTTGTCCCTGTCCGCGCACAAAATCTCCGGACCGAAGGGCATCGGCGCGCTCTACGTGCGCACGGGCACCGCGCTGCGGCCCGTGTTGCGCGGCGGGCCGCAGGAGCGCGACCAGCGTCCGGGGACCGAGAACCTGGTGGCCGCGGTCGGCTTCGGGCTGGCCGCGGAGTTGTGCGCGCGCGAAATCGGCACGCAGTCGGCGCGGCTGAGCCGCCTGACCGCGAAGCTGTGGGAGACTATCGGCGTCAAGGTGCCCCAAGTCATCCGCTACACCCCATCCGACGCTTGCCTGCCCAATACCCTGAGCGTCGGGTTTGCCGGCGCCCCGGGCGAAGGGCTGATGATGGCCCTCGATCTGGCCGGCATTGCCGTTTCGACCGGCTCGGCGTGCGCCGCGGGCTCGATCGAACCGTCGCACGTGTTGACGGCCTTGGGTTGCGACGAGGCGCAGGCCGGCAGCGCCATCCGATTCAGCGCCGGGCGCACCACCACCGAAGCCGACATCGACTCGGTCATCCACGTGTTGCCCGGTGTGGTCGAACGCGTGCGCAAAGCCGCGCTGGCTGCCTGAGCCCGGGTTCCATTCGTGCCGCGAACGCCGGCTTCGGAGCGCTGAAATGGAGACGCCGACCGCCCCCACGCAGGACGACAACCCGACGCGCGTGCTGGCCGCGCTGAGCGGCGGTGTCGATAGCGCGGTGGCGACCGCGCTGCTGGTCGAGGCGGGCTACGAGGTGATCGCGATTTCCATGCTGCTCGCCGGCACCGCGGACGGCCATGCCGGCGGGTGTTGTTCGATTGACGATTTTCAGGACGCCCGGCGCGTGGCCGAGCAACTCGACGTGCCGTATTACGTCCTCAATCTGAAGGAGTCGTTTCAGACCCGGGTGATCGACGTGTTCGCGTCGGAGTATCGCCGCGGACGGACCCCCAACCCCTGCCTGTTGTGCAACCGCGACCTCAAGTTCGACCTGTTGTGGCACCGCGCCCGCGAACTGGACGCCGCCTACGTGGCGACCGGCCACTACGCCCGCATCGACCGCGAGCCGGACGGCGCCGCACGGTTGCTGCGCGGCGTGGACGCGGACAAGGACCAGTCCTACTTCCTGTTCACGCTCGGCCAAGCCGAACTCCGACGCACCCTGTTTCCGGTCGGCGCTATGACCAAACAGCAGGTTCGCGCCAAGGCGCGCGCCCTCGGGCTGCGCGTGGCGGAAAAACCGGAGAGTCAGGACATCTGCTTCGTGCCGGACGGGAATTACGCGCGCTTCCTCGACGCCCGGCTGCGGCCCGAGCAGATCACGCCGGGCGACATCGTGACGCAGGACGGGCGGCGGCTCGGGGGACACGCCGGTATCCACCGCTTCACCGTCGGCCAGCGCCGCGGCCTGGGCGGCGGCCTGAACGAGCCCCACTACGTGACCGGCATCGACGCGGACTCGGGGCGCGTGACCGTCGGCCCCAAGGCTGCGCTGCGCGTAGCGGGTCTGCACGCCACGGACGTCAACTGGGTCTCGGGCGCCGAGCCGAACGAAGTTCGCGTGGCCGCCAAGATTCGCTACCGCTCGCATCCGCTGCCGGCGACCGTCGTCAGCGTGGGCGAAAGGCGCGCGGAGGTCTGGTTCGACAAGGCATATCCGGCCGTCACGCCCGGCCAGGCTGTCGTCTTCTACGACGGCGAGCGCGTGTTGGGCGGAGGATGGATCGAGGGGCCGCTGTCCGAAACCGCGCGGCACGTGGAATAGGCGTTCCGCATGTCTGCCGGCCCGTCGTCCCTGCCAATCGCTCCGGCGTCTCCCCTCGCCTCGCGCCGGGTCGGACTGACCAGTCTGGGCTGCAAGGTGAATCAGTACGACGCCGCGGCCATTCGGGAACGTCTGTCGGACGCGGGCCACCAGTGCGTGCCGTTCGACGAGCCCGCGGACGTGTACGTCGTGAACAGTTGCACCGTGACCCATCAGGCCGACGCCGAAAGCCGCCAACTGTGCAGGCGGGCCAGACGCCGCAACCCCGCGGCGCAGGTCATCATGACGGGCTGCTACGCCCAGGTCGATCCGTACGCCGTATCGCGGCTGGCCGAAGTGGATTCCGTCGTCGGCCTCAACCGTCTCGACGACCTCGTCCGCCTCGTCACCGGCGACGGCCCGGCGGAGACGCACTCGGGACCGCCCGCACACGAGCAACCCGCCGTATTCGTCAGCGACCTGCGTAAGACCGCGGCCGACGCGCGACCGGGCATCGACACGTTCGGGGCGCTGCACTTCGAGGGCCAGACCCGCGCGTTTCTGAAAATCCAGGAAGGCTGCGACCTGTTCTGCACGTTCTGCATCGTCCCCCGTTCGCGCGGTACGAGCCGCAGCGTGGCGCCGCGCGTCGTGCTGGACCAACTCGACCGGCTGGCCGAGCGCGGCTTTCAGGAGGTCGTACTGACCGGCATTCACCTCGGCGGGTACGGACACGACCTCGACCCGCGCGTCGATCTGACGTGGCTTCTGGAAGCCATCGAGGAACGCCGCCCGGTCCGGCGCGTCCGCCTCAGTTCGCTCGATCCGCACGAAATCGGCCCGCGGCTGCTGCAACTGCTGGCCGAGTCGGAAACGCTGTGTCCCCATCTGCACGTCCCGTTGCAGTGGGGAGACGACACCATCCTGCGGCGTATGCGCCGGCGCTACGATACGGCGCTGGCGCGTGACGTGCTGGCCGCAGCCCGCAGCCGCCTGCCGGACGCCGCGTTGGGCACCGATCTGATCGTCGGGTTTCCTGGCGAGGGTGAGGCCGAGTTCGCGCGCGGCCTGGAGTTTCTGGAAGACAGCCCGTTCACCTACTTTCACGTGTTCCCCTATTCGGTCCGCGCAGGCACGACCGCGGCCAAATTCTCCGACAAGCTGTCCCCCGCGGTCATACAGCAACGCGCCGCGGAGGTGCGGCGGCTCGGCCAACGCAAACAGGCCGAGTTCGCCCAGGGCTTCGATGCCGCCCGCCTGCCCGTCCTGTTCGAGCACACGCGCGACAAAACGAGTGGCCGACTCAAGGGCTACAGCCGGAATTACCTGCGCGTGTACGCGCCGGGTGGCGACCGGTACATGAACCGCGAGGTCCCGGTGCGCATCACCCGCTCGAACGGCGACCGGCTGGACGGCGAGGTCGTCACCACTGAACCGCACGATTCAGCCGACGCGACCATTTCGTCCGGCCGGGCGTAACGGAACGATACTCATGGCGGGAACCCCGGAAACCACTTCTCCGGACGAACCAAACTGCAACGCGGCCCACGACTTCCAGGCCGTGCTCGGCTACACGTTCCACGACCCCGACCTGTTGCATCTGGCCCTGACCCACCGTTCCGCCCAGCTCGACGACGGCGAGGATCACAACGAAAAGCTGGAGTTTCTGGGCGATGCCGTGTTGGGGATGGTGATGAGCGACCTGCTCTACCGCCGGTTTCCCGCCTACCGTGAAGGCGAATTGTCCAAAATGCGCGCGTCGCTCGTCAACGCCCAGGTACTGACCGTCAAGGCGCACGGATTGGGTTTGGGCGACCGGCTCCGCATCGGTCCGGGAGAGGAGCGCAGTGGCGGGCGTTCCAAGTCGTCCATTCTGGCCGCGGCGTACGAAGCCGTGCTGGGCGCGGTCTATCTCGATGGCGGGTTCGCGCCCGTGACCCGGCTGGTGGACGCGCACTTCGCCGCGGATATGCGAGAGACGGCGCGCATCGATACCTTCGACAGCAAGACCCGCCTGCAGGAAATCACCCAGAAAGTCTTCAAGGCCACGCCCGACTATCAGGTCGTCGAAGCGCACGGCCCCGACCATGACCAACGATTCGTGAGCCGCGTCTCGATTGCGGGCACGGAGTACGGCAGCGGGTGCGGCCGCACGAAGAAACGCGCCCAGCAGGCCGCCGCGGCCGAGACGCTCGAACTGCTCAAGCGCGAGAGTCTGGTCCCGAACGACGACGCCTGAGCCGCGCGGGCCCGCCCCGATGTTCTATCCTCTGTTCCGCCGGCTCGCCTTCACCCTCGATCCCGAAACCGCCCACCGTCTGTCCATTGCCGCCCTCAAACTTCTCCAGGCCGGACAGGCGAAACCTGCTCTCACGCATCCGCTGCTCACGCAAGACCTGTGGGGTATCCGGTTCCCCAACCCGGTCGGGCTGGCCGCGGGCTACGACAAGAACGCCGAACTGCCGCTGGTCTGGTCACGTCTGGGGTTCGGCTTCGCGGAATTGGGCACGCTGACCGCCCACGCCCAGCCCGGCAACCCGCGGCCGCGCATCTTCCGCCTGCCCCGACACGGGGCATTGATCAACCGCCTGGGCTTCAACAACGCAGGCGCCGACGCCGCGGCAGCCCGACTGGCCCCGCTTCTTTCGACCCCGCGCCCGGTCCCGCTCGGTTTCAACCTCGGGAAGTCACGTACGACCCCGATCGAAGCCGCGGCCGACGATTACTGCCGAAGCTGCGCCGCGGTCTTTCCATTCGCCGACTATCTGGTCGTCAACGTGAGTTCGCCCAACACGCCCGAACTGCGCACACTCCAAGAACCGGATCGCTTGACCCGTCTCCTCGACGCCCTTCTGACTCGGATTCATGAGTTGGCACACGCGGCGAACACGACACCGACCCCGTTGCTGGTCAAAATCGCGCCCGACTTGATGGACGAACAGATCGTCGAGATCGTGCGGCTGGCGCGCGACGTCGGCGTGGCCGGGTTGATTGCGACCAACACCACGGTCGAACGGCCGGGGCTCGGCTTGGCTGAATACGAAGCCGGCGGGCTGAGCGGGCGTCCACTCGCCGCACGCGCAACCGAAGTCGTACGGCTGGCGTATCGAGCGAGCGAAGAGAAGCTCCCGATCGTCGGCGTGGGCGGCATCTTCTCCGCGGAAGACGCCTACGAACGAATCCGCGCCGGCGCTTCGTTGATCCAGATCTACACCGGCCTAGTGTACGAAGGGCCGTTCCTGGCGCGACGGATCGTGCGGGGGCTGATCCGCATACTTGAGAGAGAAGGAGTCAGCCGTCTCCCTCAAGCGGTTGGCAGCGGAGCCTGACAATCGTCAGGTCCCCCTCATCATCCCTGCCCTCCTCGTCATACCCCCGTTCAAGCCGGGGACAGGCTCTGCGGAAGCAGGTATCCATGTCCTGGATTCTCGCTTCTGATGGACTCGAACAAGCCGCGCTGCATACGGGCGAGAGAGCGGTCCGACCGACACGCGCGCGGGCTACTCCACGACACAGGATTGGACCAGATCGGAGAACAACGCCCACCGCTCGATGCTGCGCGGCTCTTCGATGAGGCCACTGGTCAGGCCGACGAAGATCAGGTCGCGGGCCGGGTCGGCCCAGGCCATGATGCTGCTCGCACCCGCGTGCCCATACGCGCCCGGGGAGGCGAGCGTGCCGAAATAGGTCGGGAAGATGCCGCGCCCGCGCACCCAGAAGCCCAGGCCGCGGTTGGCCGGGGCGTGCGGCCACTGTTTCGCTACGCGCATCGGCTCGATCAGACGGTCTTCCATGTCGCCGGTGTGGATCGTGGTCGCCAGTTCGACCAGGGCCGGGCTGAGCAGCCGCACCCCGTCGAGGGCGCCGCGGTTCAACCACATCTGGTAGAAACGCGCCAAGTCGAAGATCGTCGAGTACGAACCCGCGCCCGGAATGGCCGCGGCCTGCACGTCCGGCGCGTTGAAGGCTTCCAAAAACGACATGGGGAATGGGACGCCGCCCTCGTCCAGCGCCTGAAGAGGAACGCGGCGATCCTGCATGTCGGGCCGCACCCCCATGTGCGAGTCCTTCATGCCCAACGGCGCGTAGATGTCCTCGGCACACATCCGGGCGAAGCTGCGCGTTCCGCCGTCGGTGCGCCGGGCGATCTCGCCCAGAATCCACGAGCCGGTCAGGGCGTGGTAATGCACCGCGGTGCCCGGCTCGAACTCCAGCGGCTGGGCGCAGATACGCGCGATGGTCGCGTCCCAGTCGCCCCAACTCGACATCGGCCAGTCGGGCGGGAGCGTCGGGAACCCCGCAGTGTGCGTCAGGACCTCCGCCACGGTGACCGCGCGTTTGCCGGCCGCGGCGAACTCGGGGATGTAGTCCGCCACCTTGTCGAACAGTTGGACGGCGCCCCGGTCCACCTGCATCAGCAGCAGCGTGGCGGTGATCGGTTTGGAGGTCGAGAACAGACAGAAGATGTCGTCCGTCCGCGCGGCGCGGTTCGTCGCGGGCTCGGTCTGCCCGACGGCCCGGGCCGCCACGATGCGGCCCTTGCGCGCCATCAGGAACGTACCGCCGAACAGCCAGCCCTCTTCGATCTTGCGCTCGACGGTCGAGTAGAAACGATCGATGCGGCCGGCGTCCATGCCGACGTCCGAGGCTTTGGCGGTTTCCATGCTTTTCCTCCTTTTGTGGGGAGCATGTCGTATGAAGGGAACGACCCCCCCCACCCTGGCCCTCCCCCTCGAGGGGGGAGGGAAAAATTGGCTTACTGCCGGTCCGCGGGCGGTTTGATGGTCATCCCCATGATGTTGTAGCCGCCGTCGACGTGGACGATCTCGCCCGTGATCTTCTCGGCCAGCGGACTGCACAGGAACAGCGCGGTCTTCCCCACGTCGTCGTTCACGATTTCCGACCGCAGCGGCGAGTACTCCCGGAAATGCTCGTGCATGAGCGAAAAGCCCGGAATGCTGGTTGCGGCGCGCGTCGAAACCGGACCGGGCGACAACCCGTTGACCCGGATGCCGTGCGGCGCCAAGTCGAACGCCAGATTGCGGATGATGTTCTCCAGCGCGGCCTTGGCGACGCTCATAAGTTGATAGCCAGGAATGACCTTCTCGGCCGCCAGATACGTCAGCCCCAGGATGCAGCCCCCGTGGTCCTGCATGAGCGGGAGCAGACCGCGCGACAGCGCAATGAGGGAATACGCGCTGACGTCGAGCGCCAGCGAAAAGTCCTCCCGCGAGGTCTCCACGAAGCGGCGCTCGAACGACGTCGGCGGGGCGTAGGCGATCGAGTGGACGAGGTAATCGACTCGGCCGTGCGTCTGGCGGATCCGTTCGACCATGCCGGCAATGGCGTCGTCCTTGCTCACGTCGCATTCGACCACCGGCGGGTCGTCGAGGCGGGCGAGGATGTCGCCCATCAACCGGCGAATGGCGCGGCGCTGGATCGACACTATGACGTCGGCGCCGCCGGCGTGCAGGTATTTCGCGATCGGCCAAGCGATCGAGTGTTCGTCCAACACGCCGGTGACCAGGGCCGTTTTGCCGGAGAAGTCGAGAAAGTCTGCTATCCGGCCGTCTTGTTCAGCCATTCGTCCTCCGCTTGTTACTCCGTTTCTCGATATCCAGGGCGAGACCGACGTTGACCGATCCGCACACAGCCGCACCGCTTATTGGCCGGTGAATTTCGGCGCGCGTTTCTCCACGAACGACCGGATCGCCTCTTGATGATCCTGCGTGTGGAAACACTGTTTTTCGATGGCGAGCGACGTGTCGAGCACGAGATTGACGGTATCGCGCAGAATCTTGTTGACCGACACCTTGGTGCCCCGAATGGCCAGCCGCGGGCCGTTCGCCAAGCGGTGCGCGAATGCGCGGGCCGTGTCGAGCAACGCGCCGGCGGGCACGACGTGATTGACCAGCCCGATCCGTTCCGCCTCGCCCGCGGAGACCAGATCGCCCGTCATCAGGAACTCCTTGGCCCGCGCCGCACCGACGAGCCACGGCCAGATGATGGCGCCGCCGTCGCCCGCCACGACGCCCACGCGCACGTGCGGATCGCCGATCCTGGCGTTGTCCGCGGCATAGATGACGTCCGAAAACAGGGCCAACGTGGCGCCCAGACCGGTGGCCGGGCCGTTGACCGCGGCGATGATCGGCTGTTCGACTTCGAGCAGGTCGATGATGATCTTGCGCGCCTCGGTGAACAGGGCGTCCAACTGCGCCGAGGTCATGTCCTGAAACCACTTGATGTCCCCGCCCGCGCAAAAGGCGCGCCCCTTGCCGGTCAAGACCACCGCCTCTGTGTCCGTGTCCTGCGCAATGTCGGCGAAGACCTGCGACAATTCCGTGTGCAGTCGGGCGTTGATCGCATTCAGCGCCTGCGGGCGGTCGAGCGCGACGGTCAACACCTCGGCGTCGCGCTCCACGCTCAGACATTCGTACCGGCTATAGTCCATGCGGGCTCCCTTCTTTATCTTCCACTTCCTTTTGTTATGAATGGCCGCGACAGAGGGTTGGGCCGGCCTCGACGGGCGGCCCATTATTGGCGAGGCCGGGGGAACGATCAAGGGAAACAGGTATGCGGATTTTCTTCTGCCGGCAAGGACTGCGCTACGTCTGCAGGATACTCCAGCAGGAATTGCCGGACGACGAGGTGTTGGACTGTACGCCCGACACGGTCGCCGAGACCGCGCTGGAGGCGGACGTGCTGATCCCGACCGTCTCGCCGATCGGCGCGGACGCCCTCCGCTCTCCACGCCTCAAACTCGTGCAGCAGTACGGTGCCGGGCTCGACTCGGTCGACGTCCCCGCAGCGACCGTGGCCGGCGTGCCGGTCGCCAACGTGCCCACCGCGGGGACCGGCAACGCCGAATCCGTCGCCGAAATCGCGCTGCTGTTCATGCTCGGCTTGGCCCGCCAGTATCCCCAGACCCAGCACAGCATCCGCAACCGGGTGCTCGGCTCGCCCATGGGACTGGCACTGAAGGGCAGGACCGTGGCAATCGTCGGCTACGGCGGGATCGGTCGTGCGTTGGCCGAACGGCTGGCCGGATTCGAGATGACGGTGCTGGCCGTGTCGCGCCGCGGCCCGGGCTTCGGCAAGCCGGACGACCGCGGGCTCGTGACGAGCCACGTCGCGCAGGACGCGCTGCACGACGTCCTGCGCGAGGCCGATTTCGTGGTGACCGCCCCGCCCCTCAACGACGACACCCGCGGGTTGCTCGGACCCGCAGAGTTCGCCTGTATGAAACCCGATGCCTTCGTCATCAACGTGGCCCGCGGCCCGGTCGTGGATTACGGCGCGTTGCTGGACGCGCTGAAAACGGGCCGCATTGCCGGGGCCGGGCTGGACGTCTTCTGGCAGGAACCGTTCGATCCCGACGACGAGATCTTCCGCTACAACGTGCTGGCAACGCCCCACGTCGGCGGCGCCACGGACGTCAGCCTGCAAGGCATCGCCAGGCGAGTAGCCGACAACGTGCACCGTCTGCGCCGCGGCGAACCGCTACTCAACTGCGTGAATCCGACGGTCCAGCCGAAGGGCTGACGCCTTCTTCGAGAGGAGCCAGAGGCGATGAACGTGACGTATTTCAGGGATACGGATACTGCGCTCCTGGAGTTCTCCGAACGCCCCGTGCAGGAGACGAGGGAGGTCAACGAGAACGTCTATCTCGACCTGGATGCCGATGGCAACGTCGTCAGCATGACCATCGAACACGCGAGAATCAATGCCACGCTTCCAGAAGTCGTCGTGGAGCGGTATGGCGATCAGGCGGCCCGGTAGCCCGCGGGCGCGCGGTCATTCCCGGTAAGAAAATCGACGAGAAAAAAGCGGAGGGGTTGCCCTCCGCTTTTTTTGTTCGGAGCCGGGGTGCGTCGGGTCAACGCTGCTCGGACGGCACGTAGGACGTGGCGTGGGCGCCCGTATAGACCTGGGTGGGCCGGAAGATGCGGTTGTTCTCGAGTTGCTCGTGCCAGTGGGCCAGCCAGCCGGCCACGCGCGCAATCGCGAAGATGGGCGTGAACTGGTCGATCGGCACGCCGAGCTTGTCGTACACGACGCCCGAATAGAAATCGACGTTCGAGGCGATGCCCTTGGCCCCCACGCGCTCGCTGATGATCTTCTCGACCTCCTGGGCCACTTTGTACAGCGGGTGCTCTCCCTTGGCTTTGAAGAGCTGCATGGCCAAGCCTTGCAGCGCGTTGGCGCGCGGGTCCTTGACCTTATAGACCCGATGCCCCATCCCCATGATCTTCTGTTTGGCCGCCAGGCGCGCTTCGATGAACGGCTTGGCGTTGTCCACCGTCCCGATCTCCCGGAACATCTTGAGCGCCTGCTCGTTCGCGCCGCCGTGCAGCGGCCCGGTCAGCGCGCCGATCGCCGACGAGACCATCGTATATGGGTCGGCTTCGGTGGATCCGACGACCAGACCGCTGAACGTGGAAGCGTTCATGGTGTGCTCGGCGTGCAGGATCAGGCACACGTCCATGATACGCGAGTCGAGCGGGTCGGGTTCTTCCTCGTTCATCATCCAGAGAAAGTTCGCCGCGTGCGACAGGTCGTCCCGTGGTCGGACCGGCTCGTCGCCGTGCCGCATCCGTTCGAAGGCCGCCACGATGGTCGGCATTTTGGCGATCAGGCGAATCGTCGACCAGTATCGCTGATCCCGGTCGCGGATGTCGCGCGCCGGATAGAACATCCCCATCGCGGCCACCGCGGACTGGAGCATGTCCATGGGGTGACCGTTTTCGGGCATGCACTTCAGCATGTCGAGGATGCGGTACTTGACGCGACGGTGCGTGCGCAGGTCGTGGTCGAACTGCCTGAGTTCGTCCTGGGTCGGCAGCCGGCCGAACAGCAGCAGGTAGGCGACCTCCTCGTAGGTGCTCTTCTCGGCCAGATCCTCGATCGAGATGCCGCGGTATTCCAGGATCCCTTCCTGACCGTTGATGAAGCCGATTTCCGACTCCATGATGGGCACCCCTTCAAGCCCGGGTACCAGTTTTTCCATATCCCGCCTTTCTACACCGTGCCTGTGCACCGTGACGCAGTTCCGGTTCGACGGCCGCCGGAGCTTTCCCCCGTCCGGGTCCTAGGCCATCTGCTTGTTGAACGATTCCAGGTCGAAATAGTCGCGCCACGCGGCGATCTTGCCGTTCGTGATCTCGAAGATGCCGGCCACGGGCAGCGAAATCGTCTTGGGGCCCATGACGAAGGTGTCCACGCGCTCGTTCATGACGACGTTGCCCGCGGAGGTCGTATGCTTGATCTCGAACTCCGCGCTCTGGGCGTCCTTCAGGAAGGGCTCGACGAAGTTCCGTATCGCGGCGTGGCCGACTAACGGCTCCATGGGGATGTTGTGGTAGAAGCAGTCCTCGCTGAGGTAGCTCAGGATGGTATCGGGGTTTCGCGTGGACCACGCGTTACAGAAGTCGGTCACCAGTTTCTCGTTCTCGGCGCTCATCGGGACTCCTCCTCGTGCATCTGGTTGGGAAAGAATACCGCACCTCCCCGTGCGGCGTGCGGGTATTCCTATCGGAAATGAATCGAAAAGAGCAAGCCTGCACCAGCGGCCTATGGCGCGTTGACCTCGGCGCGGCTCCGGATGCTGGCGAGACGCCCGCGTTCCCAGGCAGGCACCGGCGGCCCGCGGCGCGTTGACGCCGGAACGGCCCTTATCTACCTTGCCGGTGTGGACGACTTCCATCATCCGTTCGCCCCGGCCGCGGCCGACATCCGCGCGCGGCGGCCCGAGGTGAGCGGCATTCTCCCGAACCTGTTCGTCGGCGAGTACCCGCGCTGCGAAGATATTCGCTGGCTGGTCCAAACCTTTGGAATTTCAGCAGTTTTGAGCCTGCAAGACGCCGACGACCTGCGTCTCAAGGGGCTCAACCCGGACGCCTTGCGCACGACGTATGCCGAGCGCGGCGTGGAGTTTCTGCGCACGCCCGTAGCCGACTACGACTGCGCCAGCCTGGCAGCGGGCCTGCCCACGGCCCTGGACATGCTGCATGCCAGCCTGAAGCGGGATAAGCGCGTCTTTCTGCACTGCAACGCCGGCTGCAATCGCGCGCCGACCGTCGCCATCGCCTACCTGCACGCCCACCGCGGCATGTCCCTGGAAGCGGCGCGCGACTATTTCAAGGCGCGGCGGGCGTGCGGCCCGTACATGCAACTCCTGTACGACTATTTCGGCCCGGCGTCCGCCCGCGGCTAGAAGAACGTTGCAAACACGCTATCGGCCACGAACAGCCCGCGGCGGCTCAACGTGACGCGGTCCGCGGCGCGCTCCAACAGGCCGTCGGCCACGAGTTGCGCCGCATGCGGAAACCGCGCGAAGAGGGGCTGGCCGAAGCGCGTCTCGAACGTCCCCAGCCGCACGCCCGCGGACTGGCGCAGATTGAGAAAGACGAACTCGCCGCACGCCTGATCCTCGGTCAGATTTTCCAGGGATTCGACCGCGCTCCCCTGGCCGAGCGCCGCGTCCATATATGCTCGCGGACTCCGCACGTTACTCCACCGGCGCCCCCACCTTCCGCTGCGGACATCCGTTTCCAGGGCATCCGGCCTTGGGGAATCCGTCCCCGGCGCACCCTTCCCCGGGAGAAAAGAATGCGCGCCCGCACCCACGCCCAGATAGCCCTCTCCCCGCCAGTAGCGCAGGTTGTGTTGGGACGCCCGCCCCGGCTGCGCGAAATTGGAAATCTCGTAGTGCTCGTAGCCGTGCGCCGTACACGCCTGCAGGACGCGCGTGTACATGGCCGCTTCGGTCTCCTCGTCCACGGGCCGGAGGCGGCCCTGCTCGCGCATGGCGAAGAACGGGGTGTTCTCCTCGTACGTCAGGCCGTACAGCGCAACGTGTTCCGGCTCGCAGGCGAAGAGCCGTTCGAGGTCGCGGTCCAGCATGGCCAGGGTCTGCCCCGGCACGCCGAAGATGAGGTCCAGGTTCAGGTTGGCGAACCCCGCCGCACGGGCGGCCCGTATGGCGCGCAACGCCGTATCCCGATCGTGCAGGCGGCCCAGGCGGGTGAGCACCGCGGGCTCGAACGACTGCACGCCGAGGCTCAAGCGGTCGATGCCGACGTCCCGGTAGCCGCGCAGGGTCTCCTCGGTGAGCGAAGCCGGGTCGGCTTCCAGCGAAACGTCCGCGACCGACGCCCGCCCGCACTCCGCGAACACGCGGTCCAGAAGCCGCGCCAGCGACGCCGGCCGGAACAGCGACGGTGTCCCGCCACCGAAATATATGGTGTGCAGGGGCTTCCCCTGCCAATCCGCGGAGCGCGCCGCGCGGGTGAACTCCTCACACAACGCCTCGACGTAGCGCGCCTCGGGCCGGGTCTTCGGCGCGTATGCGTTGAAGTCGCAATACGGGCACTTGCCGAGGCAGTACGGAATATGGACGTAGAGGGAGAAGGACACGTCCCGGTCCGTCAGCGGTAGCGGCGCACCACCGCGACCACCACCCCGCGCACCTCGACCTTGTGCGCAGGGACGCGGATGGATTCCATCGCGGGGTTGGCGGGCTGCAGACAGATCTGTCCGCCGGCCTCCCGGTGGAACTTCTTGACCGTGGCGTCGCCGTCGATCAGCGCGACCACCGTTTCGCCGTTGTCCGCGGTCGGCCGCGATTCGACGACGACGTAGTCACCGTCCAGAATACCCTCGCCGATCATCGACTCGCCCCGGACCCGCAACGCGAACGCATCGGACGGGCGACGCACGAAATCCACGGGCACCGACAATTTCTCCTGGGTCTCGACCGCCTCGATCGGCACGCCCGCGGCGACCTGTCCCAACAGCGGCAGATCGATTGCCTCGGCGGTCTCTTCGAGGGGCGTGAGTTCGATGGCGCGGCTCAGGTTCCAGCCGCGGGTAATGACGCCCTTGTCTTCCAGGTTGCACAAATGCTTGTGCACCGTCGCCGGCGACGACAGGCCGAAATGCCGTCCGATCTCCTCGATCGTGGGCGCGTAGCCATGCGCCTCGACGTAGGTCGCCAGATAATCGCGGATTTCCTTCTGCCGCTTGGTCAGCGTCATATTCGCCCCCTACCCAGTCTCGTCAGGTGTATGCCAGCGAACAAACGGCGAATCAAGAGCGGCGGGAGAGGTCCTTGAGCCTGTCGAAGGGTGTCGAAGAGTCGAAAGGCCGGAGGCGGGGGCAAAGTGGGAGAGCGGTAGCCCCCTTGGGGTTCGTTCCGATCCTTCGACCTTTCGGTCCTTCGACAAGCTCAGGACACCGCAAGCTCGAGGCACCGCAGGCTCAGGACCGGGCCGCGGCCAAGAGGGAAGAGAACGACACGATACCGTTAAACAGATCGCGGGCTTTCCCGGGCACGCTGCGCCTTGCTCCACGCGCCGACCTTGCGCCCGGTCTCGTCCAGGCTGCGCGCGGCGTGTTCGTACCGGCGGTGGTCCAGGCACCGCAAGTCGCGCACCAACCGAACCAGGAACCAGAGCTTCTCCAACCCGAGGTTGGCGCGGGCGAGAATATCCCCGCGCCGCTTGGTGTACGTAGCTTCGATCAGCCGTTCCAACACGTCGAAGGCCGTGGTCCGCATGCGGTCGCCCAGGAGAAACTTCTGGCTGCGCGGAAAACGCTCGACCGCCGGCACCAGCCACGTCACGAAGCGGTAGTGGGCATCCAGCGCCGGCCCGGTGCTGCGGGCATGGTCCGGTCGGGACGTTCGACGCCCGGCCGACGTCTCATCCGAAGACAACGTTCTCCCTCCCGGCCCTGCAAACATGTGTGGAAAATCCCGAACCAAGGGGGGAAGGCCCTCCTTGGAACCTCCGGAACGTAAAGAAGTAAGGATTCACGGGGTTAAACTCCGGGCAACACGGAATCCGAAGAAGATGTGCCCCATCCAGTTGGGACCCCAGCCGCGGTACGCGGATCGGAGGTACCTCGGGTTGTCGCTCCAGGAGCCTCCGCGCATCACGCGGATGTCACAGTCTCCCTGCTCCCACGCGCTGCCATCCGCCGGTGCCCCCACATAGCTGTCGTTCCAACAGTCCTGCACCCATTCAGACACGTTCCCGTGTACGTCGTGCAGCCCGAACCTGTTCGCCCCGAACGACCCCACCGGCGCCGTCTGCTCCCTGTCCCACCGACTCCCGCATCTGGCGCAGTTCGCCAAGTTCCGTCCCACCTCGTTTCCTCAATTGTACTTCCGCGTCCCGCTCCCCGCCCGCGCCACGTATTCCCACTCCGCCTCGCTCAACAGCCGGTACGCCTTCCCCGTCTTCTCGCTCAGCCACATCGCGTACGTCTGCACTTGGTTCCAATCCACGTTCGTCACCGGCCGTTTCCCCCGCCCCCACCCCTCGTCGTCGGGCCGATACCCGTAACATCCCCCATCCGCCACGCACGCATCCCACTCCGCGAACGTCACTTCGTACTTCCCCACCGCCAACGGCTCCCCGATCGTCACCCGGTGAATCGGCAGCTCGTACGCTTCCTCCGGCGATCCCATCATGTACGTCCCCGCCGGCACCACCACCATCTCCGGACACCCTTCGCAGTCCCGGAAAACCGTGCCGGCCTCCATCCGTGCCTGCCCGGCCCCCGGCACCGCGGACGATACCCACCCCACGGCCAACAGAAAAACAGCCCTGGCGACCCACCTTCGCGTCATCCCATGCTCCTTCCCTACTCGAAGATATCCATCGTCACCCGGCACACTCACCGCTCCACCGCCCTCTATGACAACATCCCGGGCACACTCCCCGCAATAGCTCGGCAGCCGCCCGCTCCCGCAGGCCCCCTTCGTCACCCCGGCGAAAGCCTGGGTCTAGGGGAAAGGTGTCCTCTGGATTCCGGCTTTCGCCGGAATGACGAAGGGAGCCGGTAATGACGAAGGGGGCCGGACGGGGGCAGGGGGACGGAGGGAGTATGACGAGGAGAAACCGTCTTCGGGATCGTCTTGTACATAATTCCCCGTAGATAACGCTTCCTTACCATCGAGGCGTGACCGTTTCACATCGCTTCCTCGTCCGCCTTTCGAATGGCGGTCGGGCTCGCTTCAAGCGTCATGGTGCTGGCGTGCATAGGTTCCCGCGCAATCTCGATTGGAAGGCCGCTTTGCGTCACAGGGCGCGGGCGATGTCAGGCTCGCGTCAGGAGAACCCTCTCCCCGGATCACATCCGGGGCAGGCTCTCTCCCGCCGGGGGAAAGGGGAGAAAAACCACCCGGAGACGATGTCGAACCGAAACGCTGTCCAGGAAGCGTTTCCGTTGCCCATCCGTCCGTTTGGTGATACCCGCACCCGAAGATCAAATGATGGGAAATGTACATGAGGCTACTGAGGATCGCCCGCCTGTTGATCGTCTTCTCCATCGTCCTGCCCGCCGCCCGCACGTTCGCGGACGACTCGTTGAAGAAATCCCTCG
Source organism: uncultured Binatia bacterium (SeqCode) (assembly GCA_965200125.1). GTDB lineage: Bacteria > Desulfobacterota > Binatia > Bin18 > Bin18 > Bin18. The sequence goes on from OZ241332.1 coordinate 2,158,526, forward strand.
AAGAGTTCGTAGCCGGCATTCGAACCGCGATCGAAGAGACCGACCCGGTCTTTCTCGACGACGTGTTCCGGCAGTGGGCCAAACTGACGCTCGGCCTGGAACACATGACCTACATCGTGGATACGCGCGACCCGCAGAAAACGCTCGGCGTGGTGACGTTCATGTGCAAGGTCACCCAAAGTGACTTCTTCGACACCAGGGAGGAAGCGGAAGCCGCGCCGATCAAGAACATGGTGCCGCAGTTGATCCCGTGCCGCGCGACGTACGAGCGGAAGGGCGGGGCCTGGGAGTACGTCGATGGCGCGACCTACGTGCGGCGCGGCGACTGGGAGCCGGTTCCGACCGATAAGCCGAACGCCTTTCCGCAGATCTACTTCGAACTCATGAAACCCGCGCCCACGGACACTGCGGAGAAAGCATCACGTCCGCCCGACCGGGAGGCGGAGGGAGACACGCCGCCGGCACGATCGGGGGCGGTTCCACGCCCTACCGAACGGGCCGGCCGCGGACCGGCCTAGCGTTCGCCGCAACCTCACCCCCGGCACGAGTCCGAGTCCGCAGCATCGCTCATGTCTGACCAGCCTTCGCCCGCGGACGCTGCCCGCCCGCCGCTGCGGGCCGGGGTGGTCGGCGTCGGCTACCTGGGCCGCTTTCACGCACAGAAATACGCGGGACTGGACGGCGTGCGCCTGGTCGGCGTCGCGGATACGGACGCGGCGCGTGCCCGCGCGGTTGCGCAGGAATGCGGGACCGAGGCGCAGACCGATTATCGCGCACTATTCGCCGGTGTGGACTGCGTCAGCATCGCGGTGCCCACGCAATGGCACCAGACGGTGGCCGAGGATTTTCTCCGCCGCGGGGTGGACGTACTGGTCGAAAAACCGTTGGCGGCGACCGGCGCCGCGGGCAGGCGGCTCGTCGAGGTCGCCCGTAACCACGGACGCATCCTGCAGGTCGGCCACCTGGAGCGCTTCAATCCCGCGTTGCGCTCGCTCGCCGGCATCCTGACCGCGCCGCGCTTCATCGAGTGCCAGCGGGTCGCCCCGTTCATCGAACGCGGGACCGACGTCGACGTGGTCCGCGATCTGATGATCCACGACCTGGACGTCATTCTGAGTCTGGTCCGCAGCCTGGTCGTCTCGCGCGAGGCGTTCGGCGTACCGGTCCTGACCGACGAGCCGGACATCGCCAACGTCCGGCTGCGCTTCGCGTCGGGCTGCGTGGCGAACGTCACCGCCAGCCGGGTGGCGCTCAAGCGCGAGCGGAAAATGCGCGTCTTTCAGCCCGATACCTACCTGGTGGTGGACTACGGCGCGCAGAAGATTCGGATCTGCCGCCGCGCACCGGCTTCTGACGGCGCGTCGCTCCCCCGAATCTCCGTCGAAGAGCGGAACGTCGGCGGCGAGGACGCGCTGGAAGAGGAGATTCGGGCCTTCGTCCGCGCGGTCCGCGACCGCAGCGCCCCGCTCGTCGGCGGCAGCGACGGCCTGCAGGCCCTGGAAGAAGCCGAACGGATCGTCGCCTGCCTGGAGGCGGAGTAATCCGCGCAACCGCCCTCCCCGCTTTCGCATGACGGTCCGTCCTGCCGACGCCCCGACGCCCCCGCGCCGCATCCTGCTCGTGGCCGGGGAAGCCTCGGGCGACGCGCACGGCGCCGACCTCGTGCGCGCGCTGGCGGTCGGTGCCCCCGGGCTCGACGTGTTCGGCGTCGGCGGCCCGGCGCTGCGCGCGGCGGGTATGCGTATTCTGGTCGAGACCGGGCACGTCGCCGGCATGGCTCTGTTCGAGGCCGCGGACAAGCTCGGCGCCATCGTGCGGACCTATCGGCGTCTCACCCGCCTCCTGCGCCGCGACCCGCCGGACCTGGTCGTGCTGATCGACTTCCCGGAGTTCAACCTGCGGCTCGCCAAGGTCGCCAAACGGGCGCACGTGCCGGTCTTTTATTTCGTCAGCCCCCAGGTCTGGGCGTGGCGCCGGCGGCGCGTGCATACCATCGCGCAGCGCGTGGACCGGCTCGCCGCGGTGTTTCCGTTCGAGCCGGACTTCTATGCGGCGCACGGCTGCGCGGCCGAGTTCGTCGGCCATCCCCTGGTGGATCGGGTGCGGCCCAGCCGGCCGCGGGACGAGACCCGGCGCCGCTACGGACTCGCCGCGGACTGCAAGACGGTCGCCCTGCTGCCCGGCAGCCGGAGTCAGGAAGTCCGCGCCTTGCTCGGGCCGATGCTGCGTGCGGCCGCGGAATTGGGCGATACGTATCAATTCGTCTTGGCCGCAGCGCCCACCCTGGATGCGGCCGAACTGCGCGCGCAGGTTGCGGACGCGCAGGTCTCCGTCCGTGTCGTCGAAAACGACACCTACGACGTCGTGCACGCTGCGGACCTGGCCCTCGTGGCGTCCGGGACGGCCACGCTGGAGGCCGCGTTGCTGGAGCGGCCGATGGTGATCGTGTACCGCTTGGCGCCGCTGACGTACGCCCTGGCGCGGCTGTTCGTGCACGTGCCGTTCATCGGCATGCCGAATCTGATCGCCGGGCGGCAGGTCGTACCGGAGTTGGTGCAAGGGGACGTCACGCCGGCGCGCATTGTCGCGGAGGCGCGACAGTTGCTTACCGACGCCCGGGCATATAGCGTGGCCCGACACGGCTTGCGCGAGGTACGCGGCAAGCTCGGCGCACCCGGGGCCGCGGCGCGAGCAGCCCGGATGATTCTCGATCTTCTGCACGAGGGATGAGTGCCGCGGGACAGGCGGCGGCCCTCATCCAAAAGGAATGACCTTCGAAACGACCCGGCGCCCGTTTCGACAAGCTCAACGGGCTGATTGCCGAGTGTATCGAAAGGTCTGAGGATTCCATACTTGACGATCCAACCCGGTTGTCATTCCCGATCTTTATGCAGACCTACCGCCGGCTTCTGACGTATCTCCGGCCGTACGCGTATCGCGCGTTTCTGCCCGCGGTCCTGTGCATGGTGCTGTTCAGCGCGACCAACGGCGTGTTGCCGTTTCTCGTCGAACACGTGTTCGACGACATCTTCGCCGCGCACGACCGAGCCGCGCTGGTCAGCCTGCCCGTCTGGATTCTGGCCACCTTCGGCATGCGCAGCCTGTGCAATTTCGGTCACCTCTATCTGATGGAGTACGTCGGCCAGCACATCGTCGAAGACCTGCGCAACGCGCTGAACGCCCACCTGCAATCGTTGTCCCTGTCCTTCTTCGGACGTCACCCGACCGGTACGCTCATCTCCCGCGTCACGAGCGATACGATCCTCGTGCGGCAAGCTCTGACGCAGGCGACCGCGTCCATGATGCGCGACGCGACCACGCTGATCGTCCTGGTCGGCGTGGCGTTCTGGAAGGATTGGGTGCTGGCGAGCATCGCCTTCATCGCGTTTCCGGCGACCATCCTGCCGCTGATGCGGATTTACCAGAAGGTCCGGCGCCTCAGCCGCCGCAGCCAGGGGGCGCTCGGCTACTTGTCCGCGATCTTGCAGGAGACAATCCAGGGGACGCGCGTGGTCAAGGCGTTCGGTATGGAGAACTACGAGCGCACGCGGTTCGCCGCGGAGAACCGCCGGCTCTATACGCACGCCATCCGCGCCGGCCGGCTCAAGGCGTTCGTGCCGTCCATGGTCGAACTGCTGGCCGCGTGCGGCATCGCCGGGGTGGTCTGGTACGGCGGGGTGAGCGTCATCGAAGGCGAGCGCACGCAGGGCGAGTTCGTCGCGTTTCTGACCGCGATGCTGCTGATCTACCAGCCCTTCAAGCACCTGACACGGACGAACGCCGCGGTGCAGAACGGGCTGGCCGGCGCGGAACGCCTGTTCGAGGTCCTGGACGAGCGCAGCGAGGTCGCCGAACGACCCGACGCGCGCGTGCTGGCCGGCTTTCGACACGGCATCCGATTCCACGACGTCTCGTTCCGGTATCAGGAAGACTGGGTGCTGCGGCACGTGGACCTGCACATCCGCGCCGGCGAGGTCGTGGCGCTGGTCGGCCCGAGCGGCGGCGGCAAGAGCACGCTGGCCGACCTCATCCCGCGTTTCTACGACGTCAGCGAAGGCCGCCTCACGGTTGACGCCCACGACGTGCGCGACTTGAGCCTCGCCTCGCTGCGTGCGCAGATCGCGGTCGTGACGCAGACCACGTTCCTGTTCAACGACACGGTGCGCAACAACATCGCGTACGGCGTGCCCGATCGGCCCGACGAAGAAATCGCCGCCGCGGCCCGGGCCGCACACGCTCACGCATTCATCACCGCCCTACCGGACGGCTACGACGCGCAGATCGGCGAGTTCGGGGAGATGCTGTCCGGCGGCCAGCGCCAGCGGCTGGCGATCGCCCGCGCGCTGCTCAAAGACGCGCCCGTGTTGATTCTGGACGAGGCGACCTCGTCGCTGGACAACGAGTCGGAACGCCTCGTGCAGGACGCCATCGACCAACTGATGGTCGGGCGCACCGTGCTGGTTATCGCCCACCGCCTGTCCACCATCCGGCAGGCCGACCGGATCGTCGTGCTGGACCGCGGGCGCATTCTGGAAGAGGGGCCGCACGACGAACTCGTGCGGCACAGCACGCATTACCGCCGCCTCCACGAACTCCAGTTCCGCACCGCACCGCGGACCGCGGCCTGAGCGTCATGCCGGAGTCCGCCGTCTCGCCTGCGCGGTCGGCCGCTCCCGCGGCGCCCCGCTTCCCCCGGCGCGAAGAACTGAAAATCCGGCTGTGGGCCAGTCTGGCCGTGACGGCGCTGTGGTGTTTGCAGATCACCATCCGCAAGCGGTTCGTGGAGACGGAGGAGTTGTTCGCGCGCTGGCGCCGCGGGGAACGGGTCATCCTGACGTTCTGGCACAGCCGGATCGTGCTGATGCGGTTCGCGTATCGCGGCCGGGGCGCCTGCATCATGAACAGCCGGCACCGCGACGGCGAGATCGTGACGCGCGCCCTGCGCCGATTCGGCATCCGGGCGGTCCGCGGATCGTCGTCACGCGGCTGGGTCGGCGGCCTCAGGGGCATGGTCGCGGCGTATCGCCGCGGCGCCGATCTGATCGTGGTGCCCGACGGGCCGCGCGGGCCGAGGGAACGGGCCAAGTCCGGCGCGCTGCAACTCGCACGCCAGACCGGGGCGCCCGTCTATCCGACCGCGTACAGCGCGGCGTGGCACCGCCGGTTGGGGAGTTGGGACCGGCTGATGATCCCCTTCCCGTTCAGCCGCGTGGTGTACGTGGCCGGCCCGCCGATCTTCGTACCGAAGGACGCCACGCCGGAGCAGATGGAACAAAAACGCGCCCTGCTGGAAGCCCGTCTGCGGGAAACCACCGCGCGCGCGGATGCCTGCTGGGAACGCGGGCGTCTCGCCCACCCCCCAAGGGGAAACCATCCCGCGCGATGATGCCGGCGTGGCCGACGCATGGGCCTGTTCGTCTATAATCTCGTGCTGACGCTGGCGCTGCTCGTCGCCGGCCCCGTGGCGTTGCTCGTCGTCGGGCTGCACCCACGCTGGCGCGTCGGCCTCGACCAACGGCTGGGGCGGTTGCCGGCCACGATCCTCCGGCACGCCCGGCAGGCGCGGCCAGTCTGGCTGCATGCGGCCTCGGTCGGCGAACTCCTGGCCGCCCGCCCGTTTCTCCACGCGCTCAAGGCCCGCTTTCCGAACCGGGCGCTGCTGGTATCCGTCCAGACCGCGACGGCCCGAGAGGCCGCGGCCCGGCAGTGCTCCGACGTCGACGGCGTCTTCCTCTTGCCGCTGGATCACCCGCTGTTGAGCGGAAAGATCGTGCGGCTGCTGCGGCCCGCGGTGTTCTTCTTCACGGAAACCGAGCTGTGGCCGAACGTGCTGGCGAGTCTGGCGCGCCGCGGCGTACCGACGCTGCTGGTGAGCGGACGCTTCTCCCCGCGGGCGCACCGGCGTGCCGCGCTGCTCGCGCCACTGTTCCGGTCGGCGATGCGGAGCGTGAGCGCGTGCTGTATGCAGACGCCGGCGGATGCGGAACGGCTGATCGCCGCGGGCGCGGAGCGCGGGCGGGTCCACGTCACCGGAAATTTCAAGATCGACGGCGCGCGCGCAGGCGACACCGCGGGCGCGGCGCTGCTCGACGCCTGCGGTCTCGGAGGCCGGCCGTTGCTGATCGGGGCGAGTACGCACGCCCCGGAAGAAGAAATCCTCCTGGAGGCGGCACGCCGGCTGCGGAGCCATACGCCGACGACGTTGCTTCTCCTCGCTCCCCGCCACCCGCAGCGGTTCGCCGCGGTCGAAGCCTTGATCGAGGCCGCCGGCTGCCGGTACGTCAAACGCAGCGCGCTGCCGGCCACCGTGCCCGCGGACACGCAGGTTTTTCTGCTGGATACCCTGGGCGAACTCGCCTCGTTCCATGCCGCGGCCGCACTCGTCTTCGTCGGGGGCAGCCTGATACGCGGGCCGGGTGGGCACAGCGTGGTCGAGCCGGCGCTGGCCGGCGTGCCGGTCTGCTTCGGGCCGCATACGCACAACTTCGCGTCCGTGGTAGAGACGCTCACGCAGGCCGGCGGCGGCATCGAAGTCCGCGACGCGGAGAGCCTGTGCTGTGCTGCCGTCCCGTTGCTGACCGACGCCCGCGTCCGCCGCGAAATCGGCGCCCGTGCCCGCGCCGCCATGGATCGGGAGCGCGGCGCGGTCGAACGCACCCTGGACGTCGCGCTACGTTACTGTCCAGCGGAGTAAGCGTATGTCTTTCGCGCACGACTCGGCGCTCAAGGTCTGGAATCGGCAGGGCACGGGAGGCCGCTTGGCGTGGCTGGCCTGCCTGCCGCTGTCGTTCGGATTCCGGATCGCGGTCGGTGTGCGGAATCTGTTGTACGCCACCGGCGTCCTGTCCTGCGTGCGGGTCGAGGCCGCGGTCGTCAGCGTCGGCAACCTGACCGTGGGCGGCACCGGCAAGACGCCGTTCGTCCTGTGGCTGGCGCGGGCGTTACAGGCGCGCGGGCGCCGGGTCGCGATCGTGTTGCGCGGCTATGGCGGACGCGAACGCGACGTCACCCTGGTCGGAACGGACGGCCAAGTTGCGGTCGGACCCGACGACGTGGGCGACGAGGCGGTCATGTTGGCGCGGAATTTCCCGGGCGCGGTGGTCGTCGGCCGTGACCGCGTTGCCGCGGCGCAACGGGCGATACAGGCCGACGACGCCGACGTCGTGCTGCTGGACGATGGCTTTCAGCATCGCCGCCTGGCACGGGACCTCGACATCGTGCTGGTCAATGCCTCCCCCGGGACGACCGCCAAATCAATGCTCCCGGCCGGGCCGTTCCGCGAGCCGCGCACCGCGGTCCGGCGCGCCGACGTCGTGCTCCTCACCAAAGCGGAGACTCCGGAGGCCGCCGCGCACGCCGCGGCGCGATACGCCTTCGGCAAGCCCTGCTTTCTCGCGGACCCGACCCCGACCGAACTCTTGTCCGCCACGCCGGAAGGGTGGCGCACCCGGCCGCTCGCTTTCCTCACGGGCAAGCGGGTGCTGGCGGTCAGCAGCGTGGCCGACCCGGCGCCCTTCTACCGCCTGATCGAAAACGCCGGGGCCGACGTGGTCGAAGTGATGGAATTTCAGGATCACTATGTTTATACCCAGCACGACTGGCACGCGCTTACCGCGGCCGGCCGGTCGTACGACCTAGTGGTGACCACCGAAAAAGACCTCGTCAAACTCGACCGTTTTCCGTTCGCCCTGTACACCCTCGTGGCGCTGCGTATCGACATGGCGGTGGCCGAGGCCGACCGCCTGCTCGCCCTGATCGAAGACCGTCTGCCCCCCGCCCCGGCATAGGCACCGACATGGCCGCCCCGTTCCTGATCCGCGCCGTGGCCGAACTGCTGGACGACGTCCCGGGACGAGGCAAAACCCTGCTCGACGTGAGTTGCAAGGAGGGCGACGTGCTGCGGTCCCTGCACGGCCGGGGTTTCGTCCTGCGCGGCACCAACTTCGAGGCGGTCGATCCGGCTGCTCCCGACGTACCGCACGCCCCGGACGGCACGCCCATCCCGATCGATGCCGGTGTGGACCTGCGCGACCGGCTGCCCTATGCGGACGCGAGTTTCGACGTGGTGCTGTGCGTCGAGGTGATCGAGCACGTGTCCGACCATCAGGCCGCACTCGGCGAATTGACGCGCGTCGTCAAACCCGGCGGCGTGCTGGTCCTGACCACGCCGAACGTCATGCGCCTCAACTCGCGGCTCCACTTCCTGCTGAGCGGCTACCACAAGACCAAGCGGCGCTTCATCCGGTTCGACACCCCGCTCGATCAAGCCTACCGCTTCCACAACTATCCCATCGACCTGCCGATTCTGTATTACCTGTGCCGACGGAACGGGCTGGAGGTGGAGCGCCTCGGCCACGCCAAGGTCAAGGCGTACTCGCGGTTCCTGTACGCCGTGCTGGGTCTGCCCGTGCTGGCGTACACGTGGTACACGCTGCGCCTGCGCGAGAAGGACGCGCACCAGCAACGCGAAAACCGGAAGCTGCTGCGCTGGCTGTGTCATCCGCGGCTCCTCATGGAAGACAATCTGGCGATCCGCTTCCGCAAGGTCGGGCCGGCATGACGGCGGTCCCACCCTCGGAACGCCTTCTCGTCGCCCAGACCGGGTTTCTGGGCGACGTCGTCCTGACCACGCCGCTGCTGCGCGCCCTGCGCCGCACCCTCCGACCGGCCTCGCTGAGCGTGCTGACCACCCCGCAGGCGCAACCGCTCGTCCAGAATCACCCCGCGGTCGACCGCGTCCTGACGGACGACAAACGCGGCGCCGGCCGCGGCCTCTCCGGCCTGCTGCACACCGCACGCCGGTTGCGCGCCGAGGCGTTCACCCTCGCGGTCGCCCCGCACAAATCGTTCCACACCGGCCTGCTCCTGACACTGGCCGGCATCCCGAAACGGGTCGGGTTCCGCGGCAGTCCAGGCCGCCCTTTCTATCATCGGACGGTACGGCGCGACCCCGACCGCCACGAAATCGAGCGCATACTGTGTCTGATGCGCGCGTTCGGATGCGAGCCCGAAGACTGCGACCGCACGCCGCACGTGGCGTATGCCGCGGACGCTCGCACCGAGGCGCAACGCTTGCTCGACCGGGCGCAGGTGGGTGCGTCGGAACCCGTGTTCGTCGTGTGTCCGGGATCGGTCTGGCATACGAAACGCTGGTCCCCGGCCGGCTATGCCGAGGTGGTACGCACCCTGGCCCGCGATTACGGGCGCGTGGTTTTATGCGGAAGCGAGGACGAAGTCGGCGTCGCGAAGGAGGTCGAAGACCGGGCGCAGACCCCGGGGGTGGTGAACCTGACCGGGCGGGCCGGTCTGCAAACGTTCATGGCGCTGATCGACCGCGCACGCCTCGTCGTGTGCAACGACAGCGCGCCCATGCACCTCGCCGTGGCGCGCCGCGTGCCGGTCGTGGCGATCTTCTGCGCCACGACGCCCGCCCTGGGCTACGGCCCGTACACCGACGCCGCGGTCGTCGTGGAACGTGAGGGGCTATTCTGCCGCCCGTGCGGCCGGCACGGCGGGCTACGCTGTCCGCGCGGCACCGAAGACTGCATCAACCAAGTGACCGCGCACGACGTCCTCGCCGGCATCGACCGCCTCCTGAACACCACGACGCCCTCGATCCTCCGGACCGCAGCGGCAAACGACGCCCCTCTCGATCCCCTCGTCACCAGCCACTGACCACTCTCCACTAGCCACTTTCCCCATGACCCTCGGAGAACGCTTCGCCGCCCTCAACGCCGTCACGTCGGACACGGCGAAGACGTGGGCCGACCAGGGCCGTACCGCCAAGACGTGGCATTTCCTCGGTCCCCCGTTGCGCGCTTTCATGGGCGCGTATGTCGAGCAAGGCGGCTGGCGCCGCGGGGTGGACGGTTTGACCGATGCGGTGTTCGACGCCTACACCGTGTTCGTCGCGTACGCCAAACTGTGGGAGAGACAGCAAGGTTTCGCAGCCGAGGCGGACGAAGCCGGGGTGTCCCGACCGTGCGGAAATCGGACGCGGGAGAACGCCTCCCATCAGGACGGCTGAGTTGAAAAGCGACGCTCTTTCCCTCTCCGGGGAGGAGGGGAGATGAGAGCCGACGCCCCGCGCACGCTGCATGCTCCGCCGGGCTGGGAAGCCGGATCTCGAAGCTGACATGCCATTTCGCCGCTGCGTCCCACCGTCGGGCTTCCGGCAACACCATGAAGGCCGGCGCGTCTGGTGGCTGAAAGCCGACTGCGAGGCGGAACTGCGGGCCGTGATCGGGTGTGCCGCAAGCGGCAAGGGGGAACCGCTCCGCGGCGGGCGCGGCCCGCTATGGCGCGTTCCGTTCGAGGGAAACGGCGGCGCGGTCGTACGGACGTACCGCCGCGGCGGCCTCGTGCGTCACCTGACCCGTGATCTCTACTGGGACCGCCCACCACGGCCATTCGCCGAATTATGCGCGCTTGTCGAGGCGGAACGTCGCGGCCTCCCAACGGTCGAGGTCCTCGGCGCCGGGGTGACGTGGGCTGGCTGGGGAAGCTATCGCGGAACGCTCGTCACTCGTGAGGCCGCGGATTTCGCGGACTGGTGGCGCTGGCTGCAAACGGAACCCCCGGCAGCGGAACGCCGCGCTATGGCGGCGCACGTGGCTGACACGGTCCGGATCATGCACGCCAGCGGGGTGCAGCACGCCGACCTCAACCTCACGAACGTGCTCGTGCGTGTCCGAGACGGGCGGCCCGCGGCGCTGCTTCTCGACTTCGACCGGGCACAGATGTTTGCTGCGGGTTTGACGGCCTCCCGCCGACGGAGGAACCTGCGTCGGCTGCGCCGTTCGATGTCCAAGCTCGACCCGGACCGCCGGTTCTTTCCGCTTGCAGAGCGCGACGAATTCTTCGGGACTGACATACGAGATGATCCTTCGCCCGTTTCGACAAGCTCAACGGGCTAGTCCCCAAACCTACAGAGATTCCGCCGGTGTCCGGCACCGGTCGGGGCAATCGCCACCTATCTGCACGGTCTCTACGCGGAGTCGCTCGCACGCGGGTACTGCTTCGACGCGGCCAAAATCAGCCGCGCCCGTTATTCCGGCCACCTACGCGTGACCCGCGGGCAGCTCGATTACGAGTGGAAGCATCTGCTGGCGAAGCTCGTCATGCGCGACCCGGATCGCCACCGGCAACTGCGCAAGATCAAACGCCCGCGGCCGCACCCGCTGTTTCGTATCATCGCCGGCAGCCGCGAAGATTGGGAAAAAGGTTGGCCCCTCCAAGTTCGTCGAGCTTGTCGAAACGAACCCCGATGTCACCTCCGCCTTCGCACCGCACCCCCGGCCCTTCGACAGGCTCAGGGTCCAGCCCATTGAGCTTGGTCCCTGAGCTTATCGAAGGGCGTCGCAACGGGTGCGGGTTCCTCTTAATATGTAATTCTCAAATGCAAACAGACCCGATACATGAAAGATTGATTTGCTGACTGGGAAGTTTCAGACCGATACACTCTCGGAAAATTTCAGGGATCGGAGAGACGCACGGCGCAACGAGAAGGCAGAAGCTGCAGCAGGAGATCATGAAACGAAGAGACGAGCGGACCGGAAGACGACCGATACTTGCCGACCCGCCCGAGCGGGTCCTGTTTCTTCTGTTCGGCGCCATCGGGGACGTGACGCGGGCGCTGCCGCTGCTGACGCGGGTACGCCGCGGCTATCCCCGCGCGCATATCGCCTGGGCGGTCGAGCCCGCGGCCGCGCCGCTGCTCCGCAATCATCCGGCCCTCGACGAACTCATCCTCTACGACCGCGCCGCGGGGCCGCGCCGGTTCTGGCCGTTCCTGCAGATTATCCGCCGCGGCCGTTTCGACCTGGTGCTCGACTTGCAGCGGCACGCCAAGAGTGGCCTCGTCAGCCTATGGTCACGCGCCCCGGTACGCGTCGGATTCCACCGCCGGAACAGCAAGGAGGGAAACTTTCTCTGCAACACCCACAACATCGCGCCCGTCCCCAACCTGTCACTCAAACTCCGGCATTATCTCGGCTTTGCGGACGCGCTCGGCCTGCCCGACGACGGCGTCCGCTTCGATCTGAGACTGAGCGACCGGGAGCAACTCCGCGTCGACGCGTTGCTCGCCGACACCCCCCGCCCGTTCGCGGCTTTTTTCGTGGGCTCGCGCTGGCCTAGCCGGTTCTGGTTTCCCGAGGCAACCGCGGAAGTGGCGCAAACGCTACAGCGGGAGTATGCTCTGGGCACGGTGCTGGTCGGCGGCCGCGGCGAGACCGCGTTCGCCCGACAGGTGCACGACATCCTGGGAAACGGACAGGCAACGGACGTGAGCGGAAAAACCGGTTTGCGCGACCTGATCGGCCTCTTTTCGCACGCCCGGCTCGGCATCGGCCCGGATTCCGGTCCCATGCACATCGCGGCCGCGGTCGGCACGCCGGTCGTCTCTCTGTGGGGAGCGACCAGCCCGACCCGTTCGGCGCCCTGGGGCTCGGAAGACTTCGTCATCCGGGGGCCCGCGGCGTGCAGCCCGTGCTACGTGCGGACGTGTGCAATCGGACGGGCTTGCATGCAGCGCATCACCCCGACGCAGGTGCTGGACGCGGCGCGCCGGATTCTCGACCGGTCGGACGAGACGCCCTCCGCGTGACACGGGCCGAGCATGACGCCCCCGAACGTCCTGTTCCTGCTGATCGACTGCCTGCGCGCCGACGCCGTGTTGGGCGAGGGCCGCCGCGCCCGCACACCGACGCTGGACCGGCTGGTCCGCTCGGGCGTGGCCTGCACGCAAGCCATCGCCTCGGCGTCGTCCACCACACCGTGCGTCGCCAGCCTATTGACCGGTACGTATTCGTTCGTGCACGGCATCCGGTCCATCTTCGGACTCAAACTCAACCCCGAGGTCGCCAGCCTCGCCGACGGGTTGCGCGCGCACGGGTACGAAACGTGGGCCGAGGTCAGCGGGCCGCTGTTTCCCGAAACCGGCCTCGACCGCGGCTTCGACCGCTACCGCTTCCGGGAGGGCGCGGCCTATCTGTCCACCGCGTGGGGCGCTGACTTTCGGCGGGATCTGCGGAACCGCAACGGCAACGGGCCGTGGTTCTGTTTTCTGCACCTGTGGGAACTCCACCACGACCGGCACGTGCTGCCCGCGTTTCGCAGCCGGGCGTACGGGCGCAACCGCTACGAACGGGCGCTGTCGTGCCTGGACGCGGAGCTCGAACGGCTGCTCGCCGCGGTGCCGGACGGCACGCTGATCGTCCTTCACGGCGACCACGGCGAGCACTTCGTCCCGACGGACCTGGGGTATCGCTGGTATCGCCTCGTGCGCGACCTGTCGGGCCGCAAGACCGCCAAACGCGAGGGCCACGAAATGGACGTGTCCGAGGCACTCGTGCGGGTGCCGCTGGTCTTCACCCTGCACGACGGCGGGGCCGGAGCGCCGACGCTGCCGGCCGGCAGCCGTCGCGCCCAGCTCGTCCGCCAGGTGGACGCCCTGCCGACCGTCCTCGACCTCGTCGGCGCCCACGTGCCGGACGAAATTCACGGCACCAGCCTCGCGCCGGCCTTGGCGGATGACCGGCCGCTCGGGCTGGAAGCCTATCTCGAAGCCTTTCTCCGCGTGCGGTCCGACCCGCGGGACCGACGCGTCGGCTGGCGGACGCCGGACTGGAAATACGTGTACGCACCCGAGAACCCGGACGTTCCCGCCGAACTATACGACCTGGCGAACGACCCGGCCGAACGGGACAACCTCGCGACACGGCGCCCCGACGTGGTGCGGACGCTGCGCCAACGGATCGAACGCCTCCAGGACGGCCACGCTGCGGCCGAGTCGGCCATGTCCGCGGCGGAAAAAGCCGACGTCGAAAAGCGGCTCGAGGACTTGGGCTATATGTAAGCCGCGGCGAAAGCTCACCGAATGTACAGCGCCATCCCCCCCACCACCGTCCACTCCGAGCTCCCCCTGGAACAGGCCGTGGACCTGACGACCGCACGCCCGCGGCTGTGGCAACTGCGCCGCGTGTTCAAGCAGGACGCCGCCTCGACCGTGATGCTCATGGCGAACGACGAGATGTCGGTCGTGGTCAAGCGGCAACGGTTGGACACCTGGCGCCGGCGCGCGGACGCCCTCCTGCACGGTTCCCCCGCCCACCGATCCTGGAAAGGCGCGCACCGCCTGCGTTTGCTCGGCTTTCCGGCGCCACGGCCGCTGGCCGTCCTGGAACGCCGCGCCGCGGGGATCGTATGGGAATGCGTGTACGTCAGCGCGGTACTGCCCTATCCGCGGCTCGACGCCTACTGGCGCGAGTGGGCACCGCAGTGGTCGGTGGGCCAGCGGCGGCGCTTCGTACGCGCATTGGCCACGTTCGTGAGATGCTTTCACGCGACCGGCCTGTACACCGGCGACCTGCGCGACGCGAATCTGCTCGTCGCCCAAGCCGACCCGGAGGCGCGACACTGGCGGTTCTGCCTGGTCGATCTGGACCGTATCCGCCGTCCGTTCGTCGTGAGCCGCAGGCGCCGCTTCAAGAATCTCGTCCAACTCGACCGGACCGCGGGCCGCGCCGTGCGCAGAACCGAGCGATTGACCTTTCTCTACGAGTATCTCGGCGGCCGGCCCTCCACCCGAAAGCGGCGCGCCATCCTTCGGCGCCTGTTGCGGTTGCGCGCCCGCAAAGACCGCGAATACGCCAAACGGCGCGCCAAGCACGAAACGACGCGCCCCGGCGCCGACCCTCCGGCACGCCCGCCGGACGCCGCGGCATCGACCGGGGGCGGCGACGCTTCCCCGGGTGTTCGAGCGCAGCATTCGAAGCGGGCGGGACTCCCGCGCTCCCAGGATGACGCTCCGCCGGGCGTCGGAGCGCAGCCGCTCTCATGCATCGTCGTCTGTCACGACGAGGAGCGGAAGATCCGGCGCTGTCTGGAGAGCGTCAAATGGTGCGACGAGATCGTCGTGGTCGATTCGTTCTCCACCGATCGGACCGTGGAGATCTGCCGCGAGTTCACCGACCGGATCATCCAGCGCCCGTGGGCCGGCTATGTCGAGCAGAAACGGTTCGCTCTGTCCCAGGCGAGCCACGAGTGGGTGCTCAATGTGGACGCGGACGAAGTGGTCTCGCCGGTGTTGCGCGCCGAAATTCAAGCGGCGCTGCAAAGGAACGATCCCGCGGTGGACGGCTACTACATCCCGCGGCTGGTCCATTATCTGGGGCGCTGGTGGCGCCGCGGCTGGTATCCGAGCGCGCGGCTGCGGCTGTTTCGGAAACAGCGCGTGCAGTGGGGGGGCAGGAATCCACACGAGAAAGTGATCCTCGACGGCAAGGCCGGCAGGTTGCACGGCGATCTTCTGCACGACACGTACGAAGACGTGCGCGCCCACCTGCAGGCCGTCAACCGACTGTCGGAAGACGCGGGGCGCGCAATGGCGGCAGACGGACACGGCCGCCGTCTTTCCGGTCTCGTGTTGCGGCCGGCCTGGAGATTCCTGCGGCTCTACGTGGTCCAAGGCTGCGTCTGGTACGGGGTTGCAGGGTTCTTCACGTCGGTGACCGCGGGCGTCTACGTCTTCCTCAAGTACGCCAAGCTGCGCGAGCATCTCTCGGGTGCCGCGCCCGAATCGAGCGCATGACGTCCGGGCTGTGCATCCTGCACGTCGACCCGGAACGCAACTGGGGCGGCGGCGAGGCCCAGGTTTTCGGGCTGACCCGTTATCTGGCAGGCGCCGGCCATACGTCGCACGTGGCAACGCCGGCCGGCGGCTGCCTCGCCGGCCGGCTGCGTCACGCAGAATTGCCCGTCTGCGATTTGACGGTCCGCAACCATCTCGATGCCGCAGCCGGCTGGCGGCTGCGGGGGCTCGTGCGCCGCGGGCGCTACGACGTCGTGCATTTCCACACCGCGCGCGCCCACGCGCTGAGTCCATGGCTGTCCAATCTGGCAGTCCAACGGGTCGTGACCCGACGCATGGACAACCCGCTGACACGCGGCTGGCGGACCCGCTGGCTGTACCGGGCGCACGTCGACGCGGTCGTCGCGATTTCGTCCGGGGTGGCGGACGCGCTCCGCACCGCAGGCGTTCCCGACCGCGCCGTACGGCTGATTCCCAGCGGCGTGGACACGGCCCGATTCGGTCGCTGCGCCGCCCGACGTGCCGCGGTGCGCGACCGGTACGGATTGGGCGAGGCCGACCGGCTGATCGTGACGGTAGGCGCTCTGGTCCAGCGCAAATCGCCCGACACGCTCATCGACGCGGCCGCCCGACTCCGAACTACGCTTCGGACACGCGTCGGGGAAAGCCGGGCGGACGACCCGCACTATCTGTTGTGCGGGGACGGGCCGTTGCGGCCGGCGTTGGAGGCACGTGTGGCCGCGCTCGGTCTGGAGCGCGTGTTCCACTTCGCCGGGTTCCGTCCCGATCTGCCGGCCTATCTGTCCGCCGCGGACGTTTTCGTCCACGTTCCCGTCCGGGAGGGATTGGGCGTAGCGGTCATCGAAGCGTTGGCCGCGGGGCTGCCCGTCGTGGCCAGCCGCGCCGGCGGCATCTCGGACGTGATCGCCGATGGACAAACCGGGCTGCTCGTCCCCAGCCGCGACCCCGCGGCGCTGGCCGATGCAATCGCACGATGTCTGCACGACTCGGAGTGGGCGGCGCGTCTGGGAAGTTGCGGCCAAACCCACGTGCGCGCCCGCTACGACATCACTGCCAGCGCCCGGGCCAACGAGGCGCTCTACTTCGAGCTGCTCGACGCAGCCCGTTGAGAGGGGTCATGGTGCGGGAATTCAGGGCATGGATACCTACTTTCGCAGAGCCTGCCCCCGACTTGAACGGGGGTATGACGAGAAAATGCGCAGGTATGACGACGAAAAACTGCCTTCGGGATCATCTTGTCTGGCATTGCCCTGAAGAAGGCTAGTCGTGAGCCTCCCCGCTTCCCGCCGCGGCAACCCGGCGAAGAAGATCGACGCGGTGCTGTCGCGTTTTTCGCGCGTGCGCGTGCTGGTCGTCGGCGACCTGATGCTCGACCGCTACGTGTGGGGCCGTGTGAGCCGCCTGTCGCCCGAGGCGCCGGTGCCGGTCGTGCGGGCCGACCGGGAAAGCCTGCACCCCGGAGGCGCCGCCAACGTGGCCGCCAACGTCCGCGCCCTGGGCGGTCAGCCGACAGTGTGTGGCGTGGTCGGCCGGGACGCCGAAGCCCGGCTCCTGCGCCTGGAGTTGCAGCACCGCGGCATCGAAGTCGGGGGCATCATCGCGAGCAGCGCGTACGCCACGATCGCCAAGACCCGCATCGTCGCCCACAGCCAACAGGTGGTCCGCGTCGATCGGGACCCGCCCGCGGCGCCCGGCCCGCGGGTCGGTGCGCGGCTGCGCGCGTGGGTCGAGCGTCGCCTGCCGGACTTCGACGTGTGCATCGTCTCCGACTACGGCAAGGGCGTCGTCGACGCCGCACTGCTCGCCCGGCTCGCCGACCTGCGCGAACGGCTGAGGTTCGTATATGTCATCGATCCGAAACGCCGGAACTTCGCCCACTACCGCGGGGCGAGTCTGGTGAAGCCGAATACGGACGAGGCCGAACAAGCCAGCGGAGTCGAGTTGGACGGCGAAGCCGGCTTGGCGCAGGCCGGCCGGCGGCTGCTCGAACGCTGGCATAGCGAGGCGGTACTGATTTCGCGCGGGGAGGCCGGCCTGAGCCTGTTCCGGCCCGGCCGCGCCGCGGCGCATTTTCCGGCCGCGGCGCGCGAAGTGTTCGACGTGACCGGCGCCGGCGATACGGTCGTCGCCGTCTGTGCGCTGGCGCTGGGCGCCGGCGCCGACCTCGAAACGGCGACCAGACTCGCCAATCACGCGGCCGGGGTGGCGGTCGGCAAGGTCGGCACCGCCACGGTCGGTCCGACGGAATTGCACGCCACGCTGAGGTGAACTCCCATGAAGAGCATGACCGGGTTCGGCACCGGGAGCCGCGCCTTTCCGGGCGGACGGGCGACCGTGGATGTCCGCGCCGTCAACCACCGGTTTCTCGAAACCAAGCTGCACCTGCCGCGCGGGTTCATGGCCGTGGAAGCCGAGTTTCGCGCGCTGATTGCGGAGCGCATCGAACGGGGTCGCGTCGAGGCGTTTCTGTCCCTCACCGGACGGGCCGCCCGCTCGGTCCGCGTGGTTCCGAACCTGCCGCTCGCGCGCGAGTACGCCAAGGCCGCGGCGCGGCTGCGCCGCGAACTCGGCATCGACCGCGGGCCGAACCTGCAATTCTTTCTGTCGCGCGGCGACCTGTTCCAGGTGACCGAGGCGGCGCAGGCATCGACGGCCGAAGTGCAAGCGTGTACCGCCGCGCTCCGGAAGGCGCTGGCCGGCGTGGATCGGGAACGCCGCCGCGAGGGGCGGTTTCTGGCGCGCGACCTCCGCCAGCGGATTCGGACCGTGCAGCGGCTCCGCCGCGAGATCGCCCGCCGCCAGGAGCGCCTCCGGCCCGAACTGCACAAGAAGTTGGTCGCCCGGGTCGGGGCGCTCCTGGCCGAGATGAAGGTCGAGCCGGCCCGGCTGTCGGACGTCGCCGGCCTGCTCCAAAAGAACGACATCACCGAAGAACTGGTCCGGCTCGAAAGTCATCTGGAAACGTTCGCCGGATTCCTCGCACTGGACGAAGCGGTCGGTAAACGCATGGACTTTCTGCTGCAGGAAATGCAGCGCGAGGTGAACACCATCGGCGCCAAGGCGGACGACGCCCCGATCCGCCAACTCGTGGTCCAGGTGAAACAGGAGGTGGAAAAAATCCGCGAACAAGGGCAGAATATCGAATAGTCTATGTCGGACGACGACGATCAACGGATTGCCTGTGCACGGACCGGGATTCTCCTGATCCTGTCCGCGCCTTCCGGCGCGGGAAAAACCACGCTGGCGCGGGCCCTGCTCGCCGACGCGCCCAACTTGGTCTGGTCGGTTTCGCACACCACCCGCGCACACCGCGCCGGAGAAGTGGACGGCCGCGACTACCACTTCGTGAGTGAGGAGACGTTCCGCACGCTGCGCGAGGGGCACGCGTTCGCCGAATGGGCGCGCGTGCACGACGCCTATTACGGAACGGCGCGCGCCGGCATCGAGGCCACGTTCGCGCGCGGACGGGACCTGCTGTTGGAAATCGACGTGCAGGGCGCCGAGCAGATCAAGACCGTGTACCCGGACGCGGTGCGCGTCTTCATCCTGCCGCCGTCGTGGCGCGAACTCGAACACCGTCTGCGCAGCCGCGGGAGCGAGGAGGCCGCGACGCTCGACCGGCGGCTGCAGCGCGCGCGTGACGAGGCGGCTTACGTCAGCGGCTACGACTACTGCATCGTCAACGACGCGCTGGAGGCGGGCGTGGCGACGCTGCGGGCCATCCTCGCCGCGGAGCGGAGCCGCGTCTCCCGGTTGCGCATTGCGCTTCCCCCGGACGAGTCCGCCCGAAGTGCGCCGGCCGCCGGTCGTGCGTGAGGATCGAGACATGCCGCCGGCCGACGTGAGTTCGATCATCAGCAAGGTCCGCGCGTATCACCCCGAGGCGAACGTCGGCCTGATCAACGACGCGTACGCGTTTTCCGAGCGCGTCCACGAGGGCCAGAAACGTCGCTCCGGCGAACCGTACTTCGTGCACCCGGTCGGCGTGGCCGGGATCATCACGGACATGAAGCTCGACGTGCCGAGCGTGGTGACCAGCCTGCTGCACGACACGGTCGAGGACACGCTGACGACGCTCGACCAGATCGAACGGCACTTCGGGGCCGAGGTGGCCGCACTGGTCGATGGCGTGACCAAGATCGGCAAGATCCACTTCACGACCCGCGAAGAGCGGCAGGCCGAGAACTTCCGCAAGATGATCTTCGCGATGGCGCGCGACATCCGCGTCATCCTGGTCAAGCTGGCCGACCGCGCCCACAACATGCGCACCCTGGCGCACATGGGCGAGGACAAACAGCGCGAGATCGCCGCGGAGACGCTCGAAATCTACGCCCCGCTGGCCCACCGGCTGGGCATCTACTGGATCAAGAGCGAACTCGAAGACAACGCCCTGCGCTATCTGTACCCCAAGGTCTATTCGCAACTGAAGCGCAGCGTCGCCAAGAAGAAGAGCGAGCGGAAACACTACATCGCCGAGGTGATCGGCATCCTGGAGGAGAAGCTGGACGAGGCGCACCTTCCCTCCCAGGTCTCCGGCCGACCCAAGCATTTCTATTCGATCTACCAGAAGATGCAGTCGCAGAACCTGATCTTCAACCAGATCTACGACCTGATCGGCTTCCGCATCGTGGTCGCCTCGGTGCGCGAGTGTTATCAGGCGCTCGGTATCGTCCACAGCCACTGGCGGCCGGTGCCCGGGCGTTTCAAGGACTTCATCGCGTTGCCCAAAGCCAACATGTACCAATCGCTCCACACCACGGTGATCGGTCCGTACGCGGAGCGCATGGAGGTCCAGATCCGTACGCACGAGATGCACCGCGTCGCCGAGGAGGGCATCGCCGCGCACTGGACGTACAAGGACGGTCGCGGGCCGGAAGAAGCGCAGCAGTTCGCCTGGTTGCGCCAACTGGTCGAGCTGCAACAGCACGTGCAGGACCCGCAGGAGTTCCTGCACACCATCAAGGAAGACCTGTTCACCGAAGAAGTGTATGCGTTCACGCCGCAGGGCGACCTGAACAATTTTCCGCGCGGGGCGTCGGTCGTCGATTTCGCCTACCGCGTCCACTCCGAGATCGGCAACCGCTGCACGGGCGCGCGGGTCAACGGCCGCCAGGTTCCGCTGCGCTATCAGATTCAGAACGGCGACGTGATCGAGATCGTCACCACCGACCACCAGTCGCCCAGCAAGGACTGGCTCAAGATCGTCAAGACGCCCAAGGCCAAGGCGCGCATCCGCCACTGGCTCAAGGAGGAACAGCGCGAGCGGAGCGTCGCCTTGGGGCAGGAACTGCTGGACCGCGAACTGGACCGCCACGCCACGTCGCTGAAGGAGTTACGCAAACAACGCCGCCTGGAACCCGCCCTACAAGCCCTCGGCTTCGGCGACGAGGAGACCCTGTTCGCCGCGGTGGGGTACGGCCAGTTGACGGTGCGCCAAGTCCTGACCTCGCTGCTGCCGGCCGCGGACGAGACCCAGCGCGAGGCCGCGGACGCCGCCACCCTGGACAAGCTGAACACGGACGGCTCGGCCGAGGACGCGGGCGGGGTGCGCGTCGGCGGCGTGGGCAACGTCCTGATCCGCTTCGGGCGCTGCTGCAACCCGCTGCCCGGGGAGCGCATCGTAGGCGTGATTACCCGCGGGCGCGGCGTCACGGTGCATACCGTCGCGTGCCAGCGCCGGCTGGAGAGCGACCCGCAGCGGCACGTGGCGGTGAACTGGGACCCCGGCACGGACTACGCCCGGCCGGTCAAGATCGAAGTGCTGTCCGAGGACCGGCCCGGGTTGCTGACCAACATGAGCAAGGCGATCAGCACCGTCGGACTGAACATCGCCGGGGCCAACGTCCGCACCCTGTCGGACCGGCGCGCCCTCAACGTATTCGAGATCCTGGTGCCGAGCGCCGCGGACCTCCGCCGCGTCATCCGCAATCTGGAGCGGGTGCGCGGCGTCGTGAAAGTGTCGCGGGTATAGGTTCGCCGCGGCGGCGAACGGTGCGGCGGGGAGAAGCTAGGCCGCCTTCACGACTTTCCCGGAACGGATGCAGCGCGTGCAGACGCGCAGGCGTTTGACCGACCCATCGACGCGCGCCCGCACCCGTTGCAGGTTGGGCAGCCAGCGACGTTTGGTCTTGTTGTTGGCGTGGCTGACGTTGTTGCCGACGCTGGGGCCTTTGTTACAGAGTTCGCATCGTTGAGCCACGGCGGTCCTCCTTCGGGCCGCCTTGGATACCACGCGCGGACGGTACGGGCAACACGGCCCCCGTGTAGGTATGTACTCCGAAGGGAGTAGGCGCCTCGGTTCGTTTCGACAAGCTCAACGAACTTGGGGACTTGTGTTCTCCCCCCCTCTCCCCCTGGGAGAGGGTTGGGGTGAGGGTTCGGACCACAGCGGTGAATCAACCTTAAAAGTTCGGATCGAGGCGCTCTCTCCCTGACAAGATGGGCCAGGGGGATTCCGGGTTTCAATCTCCACCCACATCGAGGCCGGCCAGGTTGCGACCGAGCGGTTTCAATCCTCGCCCGCCTATAAAGGCGGGCGCTTCTTTTCGCGCCCTTTTTGCTGACTGCGAAATAGACGTGTCGTGCTCAACGCCTTTCGGCATCTTATATGTTGGAACGGATCGCGCGTCCGGTCGCGGCGGCGAAGCTTCTACGGTGCTCAACGCCTTTCGGCATCTTATATGTTGGAACCCGGCGCGGCGCTGAACAACCGGCGCGGCGCTGAAGTGCTCAACGCCTTTCGGCATCTTATATGTTGGAACCCGTCTCCATCGGCCGTTAAGGTTGTCTATATATGCGTGCTCAACGCCTTTCGGCATCTTATATGTTGGAACTCAGTCTCAAGGCTCAGGTAGAACAGTAGAGTACCGTGTGCTCAACGCCTTTCGGCATCTTATATGTTGGAACCTCTATCTCGTGCTCGGTGGTGGGCTGAAAATTGCCGTGCTCAACGCCTTTCGGCATCTTATATGTTGGAACCGCTGGTCGCGCCCGCGTTTGGTACGATTACTGTGTGCTCAACGCCTTTCGGCATCTTATATGTTGGAACTCCCGGCGAGTAAGCGGTTGGTTTCGTTAGGGTTTTTCATGCTCCTTGCAAGGACTCCTTTCTCCCAAGCGGGTCTGCGTGGAACTCCCGAAAATTTCCCCGCTCCGGTTCTCCAAGTACCGGATGTTTCGGTCATTTTCTCGTTTTCAGGAATCCCTTCATCCTCTGAATTCATTTTTCCGCAAAGGATTCAGGCAGTTGGGTGCTCTTCCGACACCGTCACGCCGAACATTCCCAGGTGCATGATTCCCGAAATTTTCCGCATGTCACACGATACGGAAGCGTGGCTCCTCCGCGGTCCACTCGACCCTGGTGTTCCGTGCAATCAGCTTCGACGTACACGAGTTGCACAGCCCCACAATCATCAGACTGTCTTCCGGGGCTAATTCGCGTTCCATCTCCCAACGCATGCGCTCCAACTGTCGTTTGGTCAACCGACAACGAAAAACAGAATACTGCAATCCCTCTCCATATCCCTTGAGCAGACTGAAACACCGTCGCCACCGTTTGGGATCGCGGATGTCGTAACAGACGAGATACCACTGTCGTCCTTCCGCCATGACGAACCTCTCAACGCAGACGCATACGAGCGAACAAGCCAGGTTCCCCTGTCCACTCTTTTTCCAGCAGCCGAGCTTCCAACTCGATCAACCGCGCGTACGAGAGGGAATACCCCGTGACGGGATGCTTCCATCGGTCCTCCTTGCGGCGCTCGTAAACCTCGATGGCCTTTTTCCGACCGGCGTCACTGAGCCAGACTTGTTTTCCCGCCTGAGTGAAGTCTTCCTGGGCGTCCCACTGAAGACGATTCACCGAAGCGACCAGCGGCATGTCCCAAAGCGGCACGCGAAAGAGTTCCATCACATCCAATGCCAACGGATGGGCCGCCGACCGCGGCCGATGGAAAAATCCGAACGCCGGTTCCAGTCCGACCGACAGAATCGCCTGCAATACGTCACGATACAGCAGCGAGTAGCCGAAGCTCAGCAGGGCGTTGATCGGATCCCGCGGCGGACGACGGTTCCTGCCGTCGAAACGCAGCCGTTCATCCAGGTCGCTTCGTAGCAAACCGGGGAAGCCGGAGAAATAGTGCCGCCCTGCGTCGCCCTCGTGCCCGCGCAAAGTATCGATCCCTTCCGCGTAATTGGCGGCCCGCAGCGCACTCCGAAGCCCTTGGACGCTGCCCTCGATCCCGAGCGCCTTTCGATCTTTTCCCCGTGTGGCCCGCAACAGAAATCCGAGTTGACTGGCCGCTCGGGCAATCACCAGACGGCGGCTCAAACGGAACAACAGACCGGGCTCCCGCAGCGCCTCGTATTGACGAATACGCCGTTGGACCGGACTGGCGCCCGCGGCAAGTCCGCCGACGTACCGTCCGCCGCCGGTAAACCAATGCACGCCGACTTCCTGGGAAGCGCAAAGGTGGATCGCTTGGGTACTGACCTGCGCGTAACCGTGGATGACGAGTTCCCCGACCTCCCGAACGGGAAAGGTCTGCTTCTGGCCCGTCGTATCCGTGACCGTCAACGTTTCTCCCGCCCTCCCGACACGGGCGCCATGCGTCGTGACGTGCACGGTCTGGCGATCTCGGTCTCGCGGGAAGAGTCGGACGGGCTCCCATTCCTCGTCTTTCGCCAGCCGTTCTTCCTCGGGCAGGCAGACCGGAGCGAGGGAACACCGCAGACACAGCCGATCGTTTGCCGTCACGGGCGGGCGTTCAACCGACCGGCCGAGTTCCCGGGCGCGGACGATCGCCTGCCGAACGTCCGTCCGGGCTTTTGCATCGACGGGAACCCGCACCGTCGTGTTCGTGGCGTGATACCGGATACGGGCTTCCCCGATAGGCGTTCCGGTGTGCTCTTCCAGAAGGAGAGCATAGGCGCAAACTTGAAGTCGGTCACTCCGCCATGCTTGCGGGCCGTCGTCACCTTTGGCGGCTCGTCCCCGCTTGTGTTCGTAGGGAAGAAGCTGCCCGTTCCGGCGGCGCAGACAATCGACCTTTCCGCGAATGCCGAGCGTCTCGCTTTCCAGGACCAGACTGACGATCTCGCCTTCATCGGCCGCCAACTCTTCATGGAGCCGGCGGCCCGCATATACCGCGGCGTCCGCAACACGAATTTCCTCGACCTCTTCCAGGTAGAAAAGCCGCTCACAGTACGCCAGGGCGTGCAGCGCCATGACACGAATGAGCGGTTCAGAGTAAGAATTGGTTGACATGGTACGTCCGCTCTCGTACAGGCGGGCGCTGTCCGCCCTTGCCTTGACAGGAGCCGGGAGAAGCGCCCATTACGGAGCCTATGACGTCACTCGCGTTCGATACGCTCAAAGCCGCCAAGGCGCTCCGGGCTGCCGGCTTTGACGACGCCCAGACCGGAGCCGTGATCTCTACCGTCGGCGATGCGATAGGCGGGAACCTTGCAGCGAAAGCCGACATCCAGGAGATGAAGGGCGA
Source organism: uncultured Binatia bacterium (SeqCode) (assembly GCA_965200125.1). Classification (GTDB taxonomy): domain Bacteria; phylum Desulfobacterota; class Binatia; order Bin18; family Bin18; genus Bin18. The sequence continues at coordinate 2,183,639 of OZ241332.1, forward strand.
TCTTCAAGCACTCGAACTACGCATTACCCACCAGTTCGAATTCCTCTACAAACACCTTTGGGCTCTGTTCGCCGGTATCGTGACTGCTGTCGTGGCGCTGAGAAATCTGCTCTCCTAGCCACCGAAGCTCCTGAGCGGATCAGGTCCGGGGAGCGACCGTTATCCATTTTTCTTCTGACTTTTCGGGTCGCTTATTTGTTGAGGGGGTTCAATAAGCGGAAGGCGGATTCGGTCAGGCGGAGTCAACGGTTCGTTCAGGAGATCCCCTGTCACGTAACGCGTACCTTTGGAACCGACATGGTCGACCCAAACCGGGAGAGTGAGCCTGCCCCGATCAGCGCAAAGGAAAATCGTCCCGACTTCTTCTTCGCTTCCTGGAAAGAGATTGACTTCATCGACAAGATGTGTGCTCTCACCAAGAGACAGGCCGCCGAATCGCTGGACCGTTTCGGGGTGCGTCAACGCGCTTTCTACCCGTTGCTCCAAAGAGGGGCTTTCTGCTTCTTCGTCTGTGGAGTCCAACCATAAGACGAGACGGACGTTCGTGAGGATATCTTGCCGGGCGGGTGTTCGATTCTCTCCTTGACCTACTGACAGCCTGCTACTTTTAATTCTCCAGACCGTCCGGAGTACAGTGCTCTTGGGAGGGTCCCCAAGCAGGACCGGGCTTATCCGGCAGCCGATATGGCGTATCCTGTCGGTCTCTCCGACCAACGCCAGAAAAAACCCGTAACAGGTTGACGGAGGCGGTAACGGTTCGGTTTCCAGATAATCGCGTGCGAAACCTTTTCGGAAACTCGCGATTGGCACCGAGACGGATAGGCCAAGCATGGTCTAGCTTTTCGATTTATCGGACAGTTTGTTCGTGATGATTTCCGCAGCCTTCTTTATTCCGGAATGGACTTCCGCCCCCAGCTTCTTCAACTCTTTCGCGGCGTCTGTCATAGCAAAGATCCCTCCAATGACGAGTTCCTGGGCTTGTATATCTCCTGCTTCGACTTTGGCAAGCAACATGGGGGCATCAACCTCTTGATCTTTTTGCTCGAAAACGTAGAGAAGACGCGGGGCCGGATCGTCAGTCAATCTGAATACTGCGCTTTCAGGAGAAAAGTCGAAGAGGAAGCGTCCGTGATTTCCGGCCACCTGTGCAAGATTGCACAGAGCGGTGATTGCTACTTTCGCACGGTCCTGGTTGTGAAGTCGTTCGGGTGTCAACGCAATTCCGTATTGATAACGGGTCGCATGCACTTCCGTGCCATAGGGAACAGGATTGGCCCCTTTCTTTGCCGCGCTCGGCGTCGCTCCGGGGCTGGCGGCGTTAAAAGTGACATCTCCCGACCACGGCAACAACGAAACGGCCCTCGTGACTTCCAAAACGGCACGTCGAGCATTCGTATTTCCGGGCTGTCCTTCCTCTTTCGCGGCTTCTGCGGACATATATCCTAGGAGATCATCGTCGATATAGGCGGTCTTATCGAAGCTGCCATTTCTCCAGGTGTTAGTCCTGCTTTCTTCGTCCCATTGTCTGTGGGTCTGCTCGTCATGGGCGTCAAGTTGACGACGGAGGGCGAATCTGACGGCCTCTGCACTCACCGTCGTATGGACCTGTCCCTGCCAGAGGAGTTTCTGAAGGGTCGTGATGTTTCCCTCGTTTTCGCCACGATTATTCGCTGCTATCCCGTGATGCGTCAGGATAGCGGCAAAAAGATGTAGACTCATTATTGTGCCTCCTGTTCACCGTCTTCGACGTCGGTGAGGTCGATGTTTTCATGGCCCTGTCCCTGGTAACTTGCCAACGCAAGCAAGGCCAAGTCCTGCGCAAGTCGCCACTTCTCATTACTTAGGAGTGGCAAAACGTGCGGCCAAGCCTTCTGTAATTCCCTGTTAGATCCTGCCCGGCTCCACAAATCGGCAAGGGCATGTCTCAGGGCATCCGCAGTTTTCGCTCCCGCAAAAGCGAGGCGTTGCCGTTCATATTCACGGTTCATCCGGTTTCTCATTCCTGTTGGATTCTGCTTGTTTTCAGCAGCGATACGTCCATACCGACACCTGACCGCCTCATGGACGGAACGAACGATAATTCCCTCCCCTTGAAGGTCCCAGGAGATTTCTTGGGTCATGGTCTGAAGCCCTCCTCTCTCGAATTTCAGGGAGTCACGTATAGGTCTCGGATTCTTTATCGAATCGTCTCTAGCTGTCATAAGGCGAGAAAATCCTGCATACCAAGGCTGTCCTGCCAACAGATTCTCTGCTGCTAGAGGGCGTACGTGGCTCCTGGTCCAAAAGCCGCTCCCGTCATCATTTCCCCTCCTCCGTACTGCGGGACGGAAACACGCCAACACCGTCTCAAACCTTTCGAGAACTTCATCATCCGAATCACCTCTCACCTCCGTTACGAACGCGGGGGGTCTCTGTTGCTTATTCCAAGCCGTTTGCGCGAACCAGATGCCTCGAACAGTCGGAATTTGTCGATCTACGAGCAGGCGCCTCCCGCGAACGCGGACTTGGGCTTGTAAAGCGGCGTCAGCAGTATTTTCTATCTGACAGTCTTCGGCCCTTCGAGGGAGCAGAGATGGGAGCAAGTATTGAACTGTGGAAAGATCCCGAATGTCTGGTATGAGCATCACCGCTCCCGGCTTGGAGCGCCCTCTCAGCGCAATAACTCCGACGGGTGCGAATAGCAACGGAAGAGCCAATTGAGCGGAGAGCATAAGCTGGCTTTCTTTATGTCGATAATGTCTTTGCACTGCTCCAGGAAGAAAACTTCCCGTCAGCATGAATTTTCCTGCTAAACTCTTTTCAAATTGTTCGTACCCTTCCTTCTGGTGTTTGTACCACCGCAATGGACTGTAGCTGTAATCAACCGATTTTTCGTCTATTTCGTATCTCTCTTGAATAGCAGGACCACTGCTCTTTTTCGATCGAGAGTACCCATACATACTTGTCCGTAGCCCCTCATGGAGTGCGGCTTTGACTTCAAGAGGCGGTTCCACGTCTCCGTATTGGCCAGGCAGATGAATAATGCCGTCTTTGAGTTGGAACGCATACTTGAACAGAAATTGAAAAAACCTCTCTCTTTCCTGCTCTTTCTCCCACGCGAAAGTCACGGAGCGATCATCGATATTCCACAGCAACGGAGGATGCTCGTTTTTCTCAATCTTGTGTAACGTGGCAACCAATCCCCCCAGCCCGGCTCTATGGAGAGGGGTCATACCCGGCTCGAATAAATCACATGTCAGCGATTCCATTGAGCGCCTCGTTCCGGGTCGTAATCTATGTGTTCAGAAGGCGGTACATACGCAAAAGCCTCCTTGGGCCATTTCCACCATGCCGTTCCATTGAGCGGTAACATCGGAATGCTGACTCGCGCAGGTTCGATCTCTCCACGCTTTACGGTCTCGATGTCTTCCTGGAGAATAACGGTAATTCCACGCGTGGAGTCCCGAAGGTGACGAGGAGTCGTCTCGAAACCACCGTCCGGCCACGCGGCCTCCTTGTCTATCCGCTGCTGCCCCCCTTCGCCCAAGGCGGCCCATGACTGGACTAGGCCGGCTTGCGATACATGGTTCATTCCAAGACGCTCAAGCCAGGTTCGAGAATCTTGAATATCCATTCTCTCGTATGGGAGAACGTTATCAGGCTCGATGACGAGGAATGGCTTCGGCGGGTTCGGGCTCTCAGGCGTTGACCGTCGGTTGAGGCGACCCAAACGCTGGATAAGCGGAGCAATCGGAGCCAAGTCCGTCACCAACAGGTCGGCTGAAAGGTCCAAGCTCATCTCAGCAACCTGGGTAGCGATAGCAAGCACCGACCCCTCTTCTCGAAAAGCGTCAACGATCCGCCCATGCTGCCTGACACGATCCTCATATCGAAACCGGCTGTGGTACACGAGCGGCCGTAATCCACGGCTTTCAGCTTCTTCTGCAAATCGACGTGCACGACCTACCGTATTCGCTACCCACAAAATCTTTCCATTCTCTCTGAAAATCTGCTCGACGACGTTCCACGGATCGTCGCCAATGAGTCTTTGATAACGGGGAAGTGCTTCCAAATCGGCTGGACCGGTCACGATTTCCACGGATTCCCCAATGTGGTGCATTTCCTCCCGTAGCGCGGTAAGTCGCGTGTCCGGGAGGCTGGCGGTCATCAGCAAGCAAGGAACGCCGCGACAGGTCGAGAGAAAGCGGAGCAGACTGGCAAACAAGCGGTCGTCATAGGCATGTATTTCATCGAAAACGAACGCCGCCCCGGCAAACGCCGGCCAAGCGAACATCCCCCGCTTTTGATTCTGTGTCAGACCCAGGACGGTATCGACCGTGCAACTGGTAATCGATGTGGACCACGCCTCAAGCGCCTCAATCGTCATAAGGCGATCAGCTTGCTCCTCTTCATCGTCCTTTTCGTCGCCCACATCGAGTAATTCCAAATCTACGGACACGCGGCTGTGCACCAATTGAGCGTTGAGTGTCGGATCTATCAAATAGTCACGGAATCCTTCAGTCGCCGTTCCCGTCGTTGGGTAGGAGAAGAAAATGCGTTTCCCAGGAGCGCGTGCTGCCGCCCAGATATAAGCCCCCAGCGTTTTCCCGCTCCCACAGCCTGCTTTAGCAAGAACGACCCGCGCCGTTGTCGCCCCCAGCTTTTCCTGAAATGGCCGTGGCTTCGCCCCCCGCAACCGCTGGTCGATGATTTTTTTCAACTCTCTCTGCCCAGGTTTTTTCTGTAAGGCGCGCCGAATCCATCCTGATAATTTCTCTCCCGTTCTCGGTATTGCTGATCCGGCGACATCGGCTGCAATGACGCACGCCTTTGTAATGGCAAGGAACCGACGCTCTTCATCTGTACAGGATTTCCAGAAGCCCTTGGCCTGTAGTTCAATCTCTTTGAGTCGCCGATATGGAGATTTCATTCCAATGAGCTTCCAACTTATATCGGAGAGAACTGGCGGCTCACCGAGTTCGAGCATTTTCGCTCCGACGGTCAGCGTCCGGTGAAAATCCTGGTGCCCGAGAAAAAGTTTCAGTCGGATTCCTGTCCCATGCCCTGCTTCCCCGGGGGGAAACTTTCGGTGATGTCCCGCGGCAGCCCAAAGAAGAAAAGAAAGGTCTCTGGGCTCCTCCAGAAAATCGGATAGCCATTTCTCCAAGGGCGGCGTGTCCTGAACAATGAGCAGGGACAGGGCTTCGTGACGAATTGCCTGCGGATGCGAAAGCCTCCCTCTCAGCATCTCTTGGAACTGTGCATTCGCCTTCCCGAGATCATGACAAAATGCTGAAAGGAGAACAGTTTGGCGAAACCGGTCTTTCCACGTCTTCCCCGACAACCCTACGGCAGACAGTTGGGCGTCCTCGGTTTCTTCCAGAAGAACCTTGGCCGCGGCCATGACGTTTGCCGTGTGTCCGGGCAACGTCTCGGCTCCCCTGGGTTTCTCCGGGGTGCGACTGCTTTTCGCTAGTAGCCGATTGAAAATCGTCATGCAGACCGTTCCGTGAATGGGACGAATACCCCACAGCCCATTTTCCGTCTCCCACCAAGACCGCGCTCTTGCAGGCGGACGGAACCCTCAGCCGATAATCCCGTCAGCTTCACTTCAAACCCGACCACCTGCTTGTCCTTGACCCGAAAAGTGCGCCGCTGGCCCAACGAAACCTCGCAGGAGACGGCGAGGCTTCGCAATTGGCGATGCACGGCTTCGAGAAATCCGTCTGCTTCGAGAAATCCCTTGATCGTGACCAACCGAGCGCGAAGGCGCGCGACGGATGGAAGCATACGGACTTCCGGCACTCCGACGCTGAGGGGATGTTCGTCCACTTCCAGCCTTTTGCCAGCCAGCTTCAGGTAGGGTCGTATTTCGTCGTCCGGCAGACGGAGCACCAGACGGGACGAGTCGGCCAATTGGAGCCGTCCGTTTCCGTCGTACATGCCGCGGATCGGCTGAACGCCAATCGCCTTTGCCTCGTGGATTTCTGGAACGATCCGACTCAGAGCGGCGTACACCGCATAGCCATGATCGACGGGAATGGTGGCCCCGTTCAGACGAAAAGCCAAATCGATATACGGCACGATACTCTCCCGGCGATTCCAGAAAATCCTTCCTACACGAATTCGTTCCTTGCGTCATTCCGTAGGGGAAAATCGCTGAATCGCTTGTCACCTGGGGACCCGGATGATGGTGCCCGCGAACAAGGAGCGGCAAGCTCAGAGACCGGGGTGAGGGAGTCGAGACGGGAACCCCCCGCACCCCCCTTATCAGGGGGGCAACCGCATGACCCGCAGGTCGGACCCTCACCCTGGCCCTCTCCCGGAGGGAGAGGGAATCGGAGGGGGATTACCCCCGTTTCTCTGCGGCGAGGATGCGCTCGATGAGACGGCTGGTCGAGAATCCCTCCCGGTAGGGAACGGTCACGACCCGGCCGCCGTACCGTTCGACGACCGACTTGCCGACGATCGCGTCAGGCTGCCAGTCGCCGCCCTTGACGAGGACGTGCGGCCGGAGGCTGCGGATGAGCGCCAGCGGCGTGTCGTCGTCGAACACGGTGACGTAATCGACGGCCTCCAGCGCCGCGAGCAGCGTCATGCGGCCCTCCTGGTCCACGATCGGCCGTGACGCCCCCTTCAGCCGGTGAACCGACGCGTCGCCGTTGACCGCGACGACCAGCACGTCGCCGCACGTCTTAGCCTGCGTCAGCGTATCGACGTGGCCGGCGTGCAGCAGGTCGAAACAGCCGTTGGTGAAGACGACGGTCTTCCCCCCGCGCCGGAGCCGGTCCAGCCGTTCGGTCAGCGCTTCGGGCGAGAGGATCTTTCGGAGGGAATCGGGGCGTGGCATGGCGGAGTCGGAGAGCGGTCTTTTCCCAGGGGGAAGCGGGGGTTCGTTTCGCCCTTTCGATCCTTCGACAGGCTCAGGACATCGTAGGCTCGAGGCGCCGCACGCTCAACGAACTTAGGGGCGCGAAACGAACCCTGGAGAACCACTGTCTTTACAGACCGCGCCCTTCGATGTTTCGACATCCTTCCACATACTCAGCATCCCCTTTCGATAATATCAGCGGCCCGTCCACCCCCCGAGTTCGTTGAGCCTGTCGAAACGTACCCCGAGGACACCGCCGCCCCCGGCCCTTCGACAGGCTCAGGGACCTTCCACCCCACCCCTTTGAAGTTCGTTGAGTTTGCGATGTGTTGAGCTTATCGAAACATCGAAACGAACCCCGGGAGACCCTCCCTTGAGATCTCATATCTTCGCCCTTTCGATCCTTCGACATGCCCGGGACATCGTAGGCCCAAGGCGCCGCACGCTCGGGGCCCGCCACCCTCCACGAACCGGCCTCAGAAGGCCGTCTTCCCCGCGGACGCGAACCCCACCAGCGAGACGGACAGGCTGAACTCCGTCTCGTCCGGGTCGGATCGATCGACTATGCCGAAGTCCAGCGCCCAGCACTTCTGCGGCGAGAAGAGCCGGAAGAAATAGCGCGAGTTGATGAACGACCGGCTGTTGAGGTCGTACTCCGTGAAATAGGCCAGCGTCAGCGCGTCGTGCACGCGGAGCACGGCGCGTGCGTCGATCTCCTTGATGAGCCGGTCGGTGATCGTCCGGTACGAAATGCCGAGGCTGGTGCGGCGTTGCAGCGACGCCAGGAGCGGGCTCGTCGCAGGCAGCGGCCGCGGGTCGCGCAGCGCAGCGTCGAGCCGCGCGGCGATGATGTCGCCCCGGTCGACGTCGACCGTGCTGTCCGCGGCGAGCGAAAAGAACGGGAGCGGCAGCACGCGCGCGCGGATGTCCACGTCGGAGAAATGCTGGCCGGTCTCGCTCAGGCCGAAGCGTTGCCCGCTCTCTTCCCGCAGCCGGCGGTTCGTGTCGTACGCCTGGAGGACCGAGACCTGCATCAACTCGCGCACGTACGCCTCGCCTTCCCCCAGCGGGGCGAATTTGCCCAGCAGCCGGTTCGTCACGCCGTACACGAACAGGCTGCGCCGGTTGATCCGGTCCAGGGTGTCGTACAGCGGCAGGTCGTCCTGCCCGACCTGCGGGACGTACGCGAACGAGACGTGCGGGTCGAGCACGTGCTGGAGTTTGCGCAGCCGGCCCCAGCCGACGCGGAACACCCGCGACAGGCGCGTGCCCAGTTCGGCCTCGATCTGCACGATTTCCCGGGTTTGCAGCCGGTCGAGCGGCGTGCCGCCGGGACGCGCCCGTTTTCCCGGCGACCGGGAACTCATCCGATAGACGGTTTCGCGGCCGGTCGCCTTGAGCGTGCCGTACCCGTAGCCGGCCAGGGAAAACGGCAGGGAGATCCACGGCGCGATGTCGAGCCGTTGCCCGTGGTAGCCGCGGCTCCGAAAGAAATGCCCGCCCTCGGCATCCAGCCCCACGTCGATGCGGTCGTCCCAGAGCCGGTGGCGGCCCTGAAAACGTATGCGCGGCACGAACTCGAACGCGTCCTGATCCTCGCCCGGCGGACGCCGGCGGCGGTTGTTCCGCAGATCCTGATAGTAGGTCGCCTCCGCCCGCAGTTGGGCATGCTCCCACGTCTTGACCCCGCCGATCCGCGAATCGGTGAAGCGCTTCGAGCGGCGGTCGCTACGCTCCAGGGTCGGGTGGAACGCGACGTTCATATCGCGCAGAAAGAAGTCGTCGCTGACCAGGAACAGGTCGCCGTAGAGTTGGACGTCGGGGGTGAGCGCGTGCCGGTGGCTGCCGACGACGCTCCAGCGGTGGACGGGCGCCGGCGACGAGACCCGTTCCCGGAGTTGCTCGTTGAAATACGACACCCACAACTGCCCTTCCATGCTTCGGCCGGGCGCGTAACGGTACTCGCCGAGCAGCCCGGCCCGTTCCGAGGTTTCGACGTCCGTCGTGACCGTCAGATCCTGACTCTTGCTGATCGCCCAATACAGCGGCTGCTCCCACTGGAAGCCGCGCTTGTTGGAAAAGCCGTAGCGCGGCGCCAGCAAGCCGCTGTGGCGGTCGGTGCGCACCGCCATCGCCCCGTACGGCACGTAGAAGAGCGGCACGTCCCGCACGCGCAGCACGCCGTGGCGCAGCCTGCCGGTGCCGCCGACGGTGACGTCCAGCGTGTCCGCGGCAATGCTCCAGTCCGCGTCTTCCATGCGGTCGCACTCGCACGTGGTGACGACGCCGTCCGTGACGCGGTAGCTCTGGCCGTACAGCTTTTGCAGGGTGCGCCCGGCGATCGTGTACTGGCGCCGCGGCAGCCGGATCGTCCCGTTCTCGATGGTGCCGGTCTCGTCCGTCAATTCCAGACGCAGCCGGTCGGCGCGGACGTCGCCCTGCGGGTCGGCCAGCACGACGTTGCCGCGGGCGTCGAGTGCGTTGCGCGACCGGCGGACGCGGACCGTGTCCGCGGTCAAGCGGGCGTCGCCCTTGGTGACGACGACGTTGCCGCGCGCCGAGACCACGTCGCCGTCCTCCTCGTACCCGAGCGCGTCGGCATCGACCTGCACCCGGTCGTCCTGGGCCCATCCGGCCGCGGTCCACAGCGGCCACACCGCCAGGACGGCGAGCAGAAGAGAAAGACGCGGCGGCATGGGTGGGGGCTCGGTCACGACCCGGCCGCGGCCTGGGCGGCGGGAAACGGTTGTCCGGGAACGGCCGCGTCGGACACGCCGGCCAACACCTCGCCGACCAGAAACAGCGAGCCGCACACGACCACGGCGTCGTCCGCCGCGGCGCGGCCCACCACGTCTCGAAAGGCGTCCGCCGCCCCGCGCACGACGCGGGCCGGAACAGTGCCGGACAACGCCGCGTACAGCGTCTCCGGGTCTTCGGCGCGCGGCTGGGCAACGGCCGTGACGACGACCTCGGCCGCGACCCGCTCCACCGCCGCCAACATGGGCCGCCAGTCCTTGTCGTGCATCGCCCCGAACAGGAACCGCAGACGCCGGCCGGCGGCCAACCGCGTCAGTTCGGACAGCAGCGTATCGACGGCCTGCGCGTTGTGCGCCCCGTCCAGGATGACCAGCGGTTGCGTGGATACGACCTGCAGCCGGCCCGGCCAGTCCACGGCCTGCACGCCGGCGCGGACCTGGGCCGGGCTGACCGGGAACGTCGTGTGGACGGTTTCCAGGCAGGCGACCGCGAGCGCGGCGTTGCGCGCCTGAAACCGGCCGGCGAGTCCCGGGCGGAGGATCAGCCGCCCGAATTGCGGGCCGCGGTAGGCAGCCGCCGCGGGGTCGCCGGTCGGCTCCTCGTCTTCGAGCCGAAAGTCACGGCCGTAGATGCACACCGGGCTGTCCGACGTGCGGGCGATCCCCGTCAGAATGGTGCGACTGTCCGGGTCCAACGGGCCGAGCACGACCGGCACACGCGGCTTGATGACCCCGCCCTTCTCCCGCGCGATGTCCGCCAAGCTGTCTCCCAGATATTGCTGGTGGTCGAGGCCGATGCCGGTGATGACGGACGCCAGCGGGGTCAGCACGTTGGTCGCATCGAGCCGGCCGCCCAGCCCGACTTCGACGACCGCCACGTCCACCTCGGCCCGGGCGAACGCGTCGAAGGCCAGAACGGTCATCATTTCGAATGGCGTGAGGCGGATGCCCGCCGGATCGAGGTGGTCTCGGATAGCCGCCACCCCATCGACGACTTCCTGCGGCGAGATACGGCGGGTGCCGAGGCGGATGCGTTCGCAGAAGTCGATCAGATGCGGGGACGTGAACAGACCGACCCGGTATCCCGCGGCCCCGAGCATGGCGTGCAGGAACGCCGCGGTCGAGCCCTTTCCGTTCGTGCCCGCGATGTGGACGCTGGGGAAGCGTTGCTGGGGCGCGCCGACCGCACGCAGCGCCGCGGCCGTGCGGTCGAGCTTGAGGTCCATGCGCTCGACTTCCAGCCCGTACAGCCACGCCAGCGTGTCGGAGTACTCGGAAGACATCCGGTCGTTCGGCGGCTCGGGCTATCCGCGGGCGGTTTCTGCGGAGTCGACGGGCGCCGGGGTCTGCGCCTCGGCACTCGCGTCGCACAACAATCCGAGCACCCGGCTGAGCGTGGCCCGCAGATCCTTCCGTTCCACGACCATGTCCAACATGCCGTGTTCCAGCAGGAACTCGGCGCGTTGGAACCCGTCGGGGAGGCGTTCGCCGATGGTCTGCTCGATGACGCGCCGGCCGGCAAAGCCGATCAGCGCGCCCGGCTCGGCGACGTTGACGTCGCCGACCATGGCGAGCGAGGCCGCGACGCCGCCGGTGGTCGGATCGGTCAGCACCGACACGTACGGCAGGCCGGCCGCACGCAACCGGCCCAGCGCCATGTTGACCTTGGCCATCTGCATCAGGGACAGCACCCCTTCCTGCATCCGGGCGCCGCCCGATGCCGAAAAGAAGATGACCGGCAGCCGCTCCGTGGCGGCGTGTTCGACGATGCGGGCGAGTTTTTCGCCCACCGCCGTCCCCATGCTGCCGCCCAGGAACCCGAAATCGAAACAGCCCAACGCCACGGGACGCCCGTCGAGTGTCGCAACCCCGCATACCACCGCCTCGGCGCGGCCCGACCGCGCTCGCGCAGCCTCCAGGCGGTGGCCGTAGGGTTTGCGGTCGGTGAAGACGAGCGGGTCGCCGGAGTGCAGGTCGGCGTCGTGCTCGACGAAGGAGCCGCCATCGACGACGGTGCGAATCCGCTGCTCCGCGGTCAGCCGGAGATGGGCGCCGCATTTCGGGCAGACCAGCAGGAGGCGCTCGGCCTCCTTGCGGAACAGGATTTTCTGGCACGCGGGGCACTTCAGCCAGATCGCGTCCAGCTCCGATTGCCCGGCCTGCTCCCTCGCGTCCGCCATGCGCACTCCCGTCCCCGAATCCTACGCGCGAGGCACGCCGCGCAGCGCGGTCTTGAGTTGCCCGACGAACGTGCCCACGCGCGCCACCAAGTCCGGCTGTCCCAGCGACCGTTCGACGATCTGGGCAATCGCGCTGCCCACGATGGCGGCGTCCGCCACGCCCGCTACCTCCCGCGCCGCGGCAGCGGAGGCGATGCCGAACCCGACGCCGACCGGCACGGGCGACGCCGCCCGCACCCGGCGGACCCGCGCGCCCAGGTCGGCCGGCAGGGTGTCGCGCGCGCCCGTCACGCCGGTGACCGACACGTAATAGATGAAGCCGCGCGCCCGGCGCAGGACCGCGCGTTCGCGGTCGGGCGAACTGGTCGGCGCGAGCAGAAAGATCATGTCCAGGTCGTGGCGGTCGGTCTCGCGTTTCAGTTCGTCGGCTTCCTCGGGCGGCAGGTCCACGCACAGGACGCCGTCCACGCCCGCCTGCCGGGCGTCCGCGGCGAAGCGCGCCGCGCCGTAGCGCCAGATCGGATTGTAGTAGCCGAACAGCAGGATCGGCACGTCGAGCACACGCCGCAGACGCTGCACCAGATCCATGATCCGGGCCAGCGACGTCCCGGCCCGCAGCGCGCGTTCGGCCGCCCGCTGCAGGGTCGGCCCGTCGGCCATCGGGTCCGAGAACGGTACTCCCAACTCGATCACGTCCGCGCCCTGACGCACCATTTCGGTGACGAGCGCCTCGCTGGTGTCGAGGTCCGGGTCGCCCGCGGTCAGGAACGGGACGAGGCCGACCTCGCCGCGGGCGCGCAGGGCGGCAAACGTATCCGCGATCCGCGTCATACCGGATCGTCTCCGAGAAAACGGGCCACGCTCTGCAGGTCCTTGTCACCCCGGCCCGACACGTTGACTACGACGATGGCGTCGGTCGGGAGTTGCGGAACCAGGCGGGCGGCGTGCGTAATCGCGTGGGCGCTCTCCAGCGCGGGGATGATGCCTTCCGTCTCGGCCAACAGTCGCATGCCTTCGACCGCCCGATCGTCCTGGACGGTGACCGACTCGATGCGCCCGCGGTCGTTCCAATAACTCAGTTCGGGGCCGACGCCGGGATAATCCAGGCCCGGGGCCAACGAGTGCGTATCCGCGATCTGGCCGGCCTCGTCCTGAAGGATGTAGGTCTTGCTGCCGTGCAGCACGCCGGCCTCGCCGTTGGCTATGGACGCGGCGTTCCGGCCGGCGCCCAGTCCGCCGGCCTCGACCGCCACCATGCGCACCCCGGCGTCGGGCAGAAACGGCGCGAACAGGCCCAGGGCGTTGCTGCCGCCGCCGACGCAGGCGATCAGGCAGTCGGGCGGGCGGCCGACGTGGCGGAGGATCTGAGCTTTGACCTCGCGGCCGATCACCGACTGGAAATCGCGCACGAGCATGGGGTACGGGTGCGGACCGGCCACGGTGCCGATGACGTAGAAGGTGTGCGCGACGTGCGTGATCCAGTCGCGCAGCGCCTCGTTCATGGCGTCCTTGAGGGTCTGGCTGCCGGTCGTGACCTCGCACAGCGAGGCGCCCAGCAGCCGCATGCGGAAGACGTTGGGCGCTTGGCGCACGGTGTCTTCCCGGCCCATGAAGACCTCGCACGAGAAGCCGAGCAGCGCGGCGACCGTGGCCGTCGCCACGCCGTGCTGGCCGGCCCCGGTTTCGGCGATGAGCCGCGTCTTGCCCATGCGCTGCGCCAGCAGGGCTTGGCCGATGGTGTTGTTGATCTTGTGCGCGCCGGTGTGACACAGGTCTTCGCGTTTGAGATAGACCTGCGCGCCGCCCAGCCGCTCGGTCAGCCGGGCGGCGAACGTCAGCGGCGTCGGCCGGCCGACGTACTCCCGCTGCAGGGTGCGGAGTTGCCGTTTGAAATCCGGGTCTTTCCGGCAACGGCGATAGACGTCTTCGAGTTCCAGCAGCGCCGGCATGAGGGTCTCGGCCACGTAGCGGCCGCCGTACATGCCGAAATGCCCGTGCCGGTCAGGCAGCCTTTGCATGGCGGATGAACCTGTCGAGTTTGCCGGCGTCCTTGCGTCCGGGTGTCGATTCGACCCCGCTGGCGACGTCGACCGCCCACGGCCGGACGGTCTGCACGGCGTCCGTCACGTTGTCGGGAGTCAGCCCGCCGGCCAGAATCGTGCGATCCAGGGCGTGTCGCGGGAGGACCGCGGCCCGCTGCCAAGCGAACGTCGCGCCGGTCCCCCCGTATCGGCCCGACTTGTGCGCGTCAAGCAGTACGTAGTCCTCGGGCGTGGACGCGAACAGGTCGGGCAACGCCGCCCGCGGGCCGACGCGCACCGCGCGGATCGTGGGCACGGACCAGCCGGACAGGGCCGCGGGCGGCTCGTCGCCGTGGAATTGGATCAGGTCGAGCGGCAAACCCGCGGCGAGGTCGGCGATCCGCTCGCGCGGAGCGTTCACGAACACGCCGACGCAGCGCACGTGCCCGGGCAGGACGTTGCGAATGGCTTCCGCGGTGACGCGCGCGACGACGCGGGGGCTGTGCGGATAGAAGTTCAGCCCGATCAGGTCGGCGCCCGCGGCCACGGCGAGCCGCGCATCGGCCACGGTCGTGACCCCGCAGATTTTGACCTGCACGGCCATGTCGCGTTCAGCCGGACGCATCCAGCAGCGACCGCAGCGCGGCCGCGGGGTCCGCGGCCGCCATGCACGTCTCGCCGATCAGAAACGCCCCGACGCCTTGCGCCTCCAGACGCGCCAACTGCGCCGCGCTCGACAGCCCGCTTTCCGACACCACGAACACGTCGTTGGGAATGCCCGGAACCAACCGCTCGGTGGTCTCAATCGTGGTGTGGAAGGTACGCAGGTCGCGGTTGTTGATGCCCAGCAGCGTGGCGCCGGCGGCCAACGCCCGGTCACGCTCCCGCTCGTCGTGCACCTCGATGAGGCAATCCATGCCGAGCGCGTCGGCGATCTGAGCCAAGTCGACAAGCTGCCGGTCGTCGAGGATCGCGACGATCAGCAGAATGGCACTCGCGCCGAAGGCCCGCGCCTCGTGGACTTGGTACTCGTCGAACAGAAAATCCTTGCGCAGCAGCGGCACGGGGACGGTGGTGCGGATGCGGCGCAGATACTCCAGGCTGCCCTGAAAGAATTTCTTGTCGGTCAGGACGGACACGGCCGCAGCGCCCGCGGTGTGATACCCGCTGGCGATGTCGAGCGGGTCGAAGTCGGCACGGATGACGCCCTTGGACGGCGAGGCTTTCTTGACCTCGGCGATGATTCTGCGTCCGTCCTTCGATCTCAACGCGTCGAGGAAGCCGGGCCGGGCGGCGCGATACAGCGCCCGGTCGGTCAGCGCCGGCAGCGGCACCGCCCGCTTCCGGGCGGCGAGTTCGTCCCGCTTGTAGGCCACGATGTCGTCGAGAATCATACGTCTTCCATCCGTGAAAGCGGCAGATACCGTTCCAGCGTTTCCCGCGCCGCGCCGCTGTCGAGCGTGGTCCGGGCCAACGTCATCCCCGCTTCCAGCGAGGCCGCGGCCTCGCCCACGTACAGGGCCGCGCCGGCGTTGAGCACGACGACGTCGCGTGGCGGTCCCTCGGCCCCGGCCAGCACCGCGTGAATGACGTCCGCGGATTCCCGAGCGCTCGACACCTGGAGCTCGGACAACGGGCGGCAGGCGAAGCCGAAGTCGGCAGGGTGCAGCGTGAACGTGCGCACCCCGCCCCGCACCCACTCCGCGGCATGCGTCGGACCGCTCAGGGAGACCTCGTCGAGACCGTCCGCGCCGTGCACGACCAGCGCGTGTCGGCAGCCCAGCCGGCCGAGCGCCGCGGCCAGCGGCTCGACCCACCGCCGGTCGAACACGCCGATGAGTTGGTGTGCCGCGCCGGCGGGATTGGTGAGCGGCCCCAGAATGTTGAAGATGGTGCGGATGCCGATCTCCCGCCGCGGGCCGACCGCGTGCTGCATGGCGCGATGATAGGCGGGGGCGAGCAGAAAGCCGAACCCGACTTCCCGCATACACGCCTCGACGTGGCGGGGCGAGAGTTCGATACGGGCGCCCAGCGTTTCCAATACGTCCGCGCCGCCGACCGCGCCGGACATGGCCCGGTTCCCGTGTTTTGCCACGCACAGGCCGGCCGCGGCCACCACGAACGCCGCGCAGGTCGAGATGTTGAAGGTGTGGCAACCGTCGCCGCCCGTGCCGCAGGTATCGACAACCGGACGCCCGGGCCGCACTCTCGTGACCTTGTCCCGCATGGCCCGGGCCGCCCCGCAGATTTCCGCTACGCTCTCGCCCTTGACGTGCAGCGCGGTCAGCAAGGCGCCGATCTGCGCCGGCGTCGCCTGTCCGTCCATGAGTTCGGTGACGACCGCGTGCATTTCGCCTTCGGTCAGGTCCGCGCCGGTGACGAGGCGCGGAATCGCGTCCTTGACGGTCATGGGGAGCCCCGCCTCCTACTCTCCGGCCGGCTTCCGCACGGGAACGGTCCGAGATGGCGGTTCGTCGGGACGAGGAGGCCGGCTCGCGGGCGTCACGGTCCGGTAGGCGTCGTTTCCGGGCGGAGTCTGGGCGACCGGGAGGCGGATCGCCTGGCTGTGCCGAGCCGTTTTGTGGCTCTGAATTTCCTTGCCGAGGTACACGCCCAACCCGAAGACGAACAGAAACCCGATCAGCAGGCTTGCGACGACCGCACACGCCTGGAACGACGTGACGCGAAAGGCATACGGTCCGAAAGCCATCGCGGTCCTTTGCGGCGCTTTTCGCGCCAGCCGGAAGAGATGGAAGATGCTCGATGGACGAAAAAAGGGGAGCAACGCTCCCCCTCCTCACGTTTCCTCGCCGCGGTGGTCCATGCCTCGGCGACCGACTCCGCCTGCCTAGGCACCGTCCGCCTGATCCGGTTCTGCGGGCACCATGTCCGGGCGTTCGGTCCATTCGACGATGGAGACCGGCGCGGCGTCCCCGCGGCGCGGTCCGAGCTTGAGGACGCGGGTGTAGCCGCCGTTTCGGCCGGCGAACCGCGGGGCCACCTCGTCGAACAGGCGTTGGACCAGTTTTCGGCTGCCGAGATAGGCGTAGGCCAGACGCCGCGCGTGGACCGAGTCCTTCTTGCCGAGGGTCACCATACGGTCGCCCCAACGCCGCAACTCCTTGGCCTTGGCGTCGGTCGTGCGCACCTGCTCGCGCACCAGCAACGCGGTCACCAGGTTGCGCATCAGCGCCTTGCGGTGCGCCGCGGTCCGATTGAGTTTCCGTCCGGCTTTCAGATGTCGCATCGGCTTCGTGTTCCCGTCGTTGCGGACCGCTTACGCCGCGGGAGTCCGCGACACGCGCATGCGGTCGAGATCTTCGCGGGGAGGAAAGGCGTCCAGATGCATGCCGAGTTCGAGCCCCATTTCGTGCAGGATGTCCTTGATCTCGCTGAGCGACTTGCGCCCGAAGTTCTTCGTCTTCAGCAGCTCGGGCTCGGTCTTGACGACCAGTTCGCCCACGTAACGCAAGTCCGCGCTTTGCAGACAGTTGGCCGAACGGACGGACAGCGCCAACTCCTCGATAGGCCGGAAGAGGTTCTCGTTCGCCGCGGGCTGGTCGTCCAGCCCCTGCCGGTCCTCCTGCCCTTCGGCGAATTCGGCCGATCCCGAGAAAATCGCAAGCTGGTCCTGGGCGATCTTGGCAGCCGCGGCGACCGCGTCCCCCGGCTCGATACTGCCGTCGGTCCACACTTCGAGCGCCAGCCGTTCGTAGTCGGTCCGCTGGCCGACTCGGGCATTGCTGACCGTGACGTTGACCTTGCGCACGGGCGAGAACACGGCGTCGAGCGGAATGGTACCGACCGGGTCGTCCTCGGACTTGTGATGCTCCGCAGTGACGTAGCCGCGGCCTTGGCCGATTTCGACCTCGATGTCCAGGGTGGCACCCTTCCCCAGCTTGGCGATGTGGGTATCCGGGGTGAGAACGTCCACCTGCGGACCAATCTTCAGGTCGCCGGCAGTCACGTTCCTGGCGCCCTTGACCGTCAGGTGGGCAGTTTCCGCTTCGCAGTCGCGCAGCCGGAACCGGATTTCCTTCAGGTTGAGCAGCAGGTCGGTCACGTCCTCGGTCACGCCCGGCAGGGTCGAGAACTCGTGCACCACGTCCTGGATGCGCACCTTGGTGATCGCGGCGCCGGACAGCGACGACAGCAGAATGCGTCGCAGGGCGTTGCCGAGCGTCGTGGCGAACCCACGCTCGAACGGCTCGCCGACGAACCGCCCGTAGGTTGAGGTCAACGTTTTTTCCTCGACGTCGAGCGCCGCGGGTTTGATGAGATCGCTCTCTTGCATGTCGTCTCTCTCAGGTCCCCTGTCCTGTTCGCTCCCAATCTCCGACTCGTCTCCGAACGCCGCAGCCTATACCTTCGAGTACAACTCGACGATCAGTTGTTCGTTGATCGGCTGCGTGATCTCCTGGCGCGTGGGCAAGGCGCGCACTTTGCCGGTGAACGTGTCCGTCTGGACCTCCAGCCACTCGGGGACGCCGCGGCGCTGGGCGAGTTCGACCGACTCCTGGATGCGCGCGATCTTGCGGCTCGCCTCGCGTACCTGCACCTCGTCTCCGGCCTTGACCGTGTAGGACGGCACGTTCACCCGCCGACCGTTGACGGAGAAGTGGCCGTGGCGGATCAACTGCCGCGCCTCGGCGCGCGACGTCGCGAACCCCATCCGATAGACCATGTTGTCGAGCCGGCTCTCCAGGAGGATCAGCAGGTTTTCGCCGGTGATGCCGCGATGCCGTTCCGCGCGGGAGAACAGCCGGCGGAACGGCCCCTCCAGCGCGCCGTACATGCGTTTCAGCTTCTGCTTCTCGCGCAATTGTCCGCTGTACTCGCTCGGTTTCCGACCCCGTCCCTGGCCGTGCTGTCCCGGCGGATAGGCACGCCGTTCGATGGCGCATTTGTCCGTGTAGCAACGCTCGCCCTTGAGGAAGAGTTTGAGCCCTTCCCGACGGCACAACCGGCAGACCGGGCCTCTGTATCGAGCCACGCAAGCCTCCTGCTTCTCGTCGACGTCCGCTCACACCCGGCGACGCTTGGGCGGGCGGCAGCCGTTGTGGGGAATCGGCGTCACGTCGCGGATGACGCTGACCGCGAACCCGGCCGACTGCAACGCCCGCAGCGCCGACTCCCGGCCGGCGCCCGGCCCCTTGACGTGCACACGCACCGCGCGCATGCCCGCGTCCGCGGCTTTGCGCGCCGCGCTCTCGGCCGCCATCTGAGCGGCGAACGGGGTGCCCTTGCGCGAGCCCTTGAACCCGACGCTCCCGGCACTCGCCCAGGCCACCGCGTTGCCCTGCGGGTCGGCAATCGTCACGATCGTGTTGTTGAACGTCGAATGAATGTTCACGACGCCTTCGGGAACGTGCTTCCGAATTTTGCGCTTGCGCGCGGTCGTGCGCTCCGCCGCTTTCGCCATGCCGTGTGCCTCGTTTCCGCTTATTTCGGCGTGGGCGCGGATTTCTTTCCAGCCACCGTCCGCCTGGGACCCTTGCGGGTCCGGGTGTTGTTCTTCGTCCGCTGGCCGCGCACCGGCAGGTTCCGGCGGTGGCGCAGGCCGCGGTAGGCGCCGATGTCGATGTAGTGCTTGATGTAGGTAGTGACCTCCCGCCGCAGGTCGCCCTCGACGCGGTAGCCACGGTCGATCACGCTGCGGATCGTGGCGATCTCGTCGTCGCCCAAGGTGTCGGCGTTCGTCGCCGGATCGACGCCGGCTTCGTCCAGAATCTTCGCCGCGGTCACGCGCCCAATGCCGTAGATATACGTCAGGCCGATGCCGATGCTCTTGTTTCGGGGCAACTCGATCCCTGCGATACGTGCCATATCACTCTCCGCGTGCCGGGTTCCGGCCTAGCCCTGGCGCTGCTTGTGCCGCGGGTTCTCGCAAATGACGCGGACGATGCCGCGACGTTTGACGATCTTGCACTTGCGGCACATCGGTTTGACGGATGCGCGGACTTTCATGGCTCTCTCACTCCTGAAAACGCGCCTAGAGTTGACTGAGGACGAACGGCCCGTCGGCCGTGACCGCGACCGAGTGCTCGAAATGCGCCGACAGGCTGCCGTCCTTGGTCACCGCGGTCCAGCCGTCGTCCAGCATTTTGACGCCCGCGGCGCCCATGTTCACCATCGGCTCGATTGCGATGACCATCCCGTCGCGCAGCCGGACGCCCCGGTTGGGCACACCGTAATTGGGTACCGGCGGATCCTCGTGCAGCTTGCGGCCCACGCCGTGGCCGACGAATTCCCGCACCACCGAATAGCCGTCCCGCTCGACGCGTTGCTGAACCGCGGCCGAAACGTCGCCGAGTCGGTTGCCGACGCGGGCTTGGGCGATGCCGGCTTGCAGCGAGGCGGCCGTGGTGTCGAGCAGCCGTCGGACACGGTCGTCGATGTCCCCCACGCCGAAAGACACCGCGGCGTCTCCGTAGAATCCGTCGTACACGACCCCGAAGTCCAGGCTGACGACGTCCCCGTCCTCGATGACGCGCTGTCGGGACGGGATGCCGTGGACGATCTCGTGATTCAGGGAGATGCAGACGTGCGCCGGAAACGGCACCGAACCGTTGCGGATCGTATAGCCCTTGAAGGCGGTCTTGGCCTTGTGTTGCGCGATCATCTCGCCGGCCAGCCGGTCGAGTTCCCCGGTGGTCACGCCGGGCCGGACGCGGCCGCGGAGTTCCGCCAGAATCTCCGCCACAATGCGGTTCGCGGTGCGCATCGTTTCGATTTCCGCTTTGGTCTTCAGAAAAATCATCGCCCCGGGGCCGTATGGACGCCTTCGGTCCGTGACCCGCCTCGTTTACCCGCGCCGGCCGCGGATACGCCCGCGTTTCATGAAGCCTTCGTAGTTCCGCATGATGAGTTGGGTTTCGATCTGGGCGACGGTGTCCAGGGCCACGCCGACGACGATCAGCAGCGCGGTGCCGCCGAAGAAGAACGGCACGTTGAACGAGCCGACGAGCAGATTCGGCAGCACGCAGATGACCGACACGTAGATCGCGCCGGTGAGCGTGATGCGGCTCAGGACGCGGTCGATGTAGTCGGCGGTGCGCTGCCCGGGGCGGATGCCCGGAATGAACCCGCCGTTCTTCTTCATGTTGTCGGCAACGTCGGTCGGATTGAAGACGACCGCGGTGTAGAAATAGCAGAAGAAGATGATCATCGCGACGTAGCTGAGATTGTACACCGAGCTGCCGGGCGCCAGCAGGTTGGCCGCGGTCTGCGCCCACGGGTGGTCGGCGAACCCGGCCAGCGTCGCGGGAAAGATCAGGACCGACGACGCGAAGATCGGTGGGATCACGCCCGCGGTGTTGACCTTCAGCGGCAGGTGCGACGTCTGCCCGCCGTACACGCGCCGGCCCACGACCCGTTTCGCGTACTGGACCGGAATCCGGCGCTGGCCGCGCTCCATGAAGATCACCGCGGCCACGATCGCGACCATGCCGGCCAGCAGCGCCAGCAGCAGCAGGATGCTCAACTCGCCTTCGCGGACGAATTCGGTCGTGGCCGTGACCGCGGACGGGATGCTGGCCACGATCCCCGCGAAGATGATGAGCGAGATGCCGTTGCCGACTCCCCGTTCGGTGACCTGCTCGCCCAGCCACATGATGAACGCGGTGCCGGCCGCCAGCGTGAGCATGGTCATCAGGCGGAAGCCCCAGCCCGGGTCGAACACGACGGAACTGCCGCCCGGCGCCTGGATCTGTTCGAGGCCGATACTGATGAACATGCCTTGCAGCAGGGCCAAGCCGACCGTGCTGTAGCGGGTATATTGCGTGATCTTCCGCCGCCCCTGCTCCCCCTCTTTGGACAGACGCTCCAGGGTCGGCACTACGACGGTCAACAGTTGGAAGATGATCGACGCGCTGATGTACGGCATGATGCCCAGCGCGAGTATCGAGAAGCGTTCCAGCGCGCCACCCGAAAAGAGGTTGACCAGACCGAAGACGGTGCTGGCGGCCTGCTCGAAGAACGCGTTCAGCGCCTCGCCGTCGATGCCGGGCGTGGGAATGGCGACCCCCAGCCGATAGACGCCCAGCATGGCGAACGTGAACAGCAGCCGCCGGCGCAGGTCCGCGACCTTGGTCGCGTTTTGGAAGCCTTCGAACATGGTTATCCGGTCTCGGCCGTCCCGCCGCGTGCCACGATGATCTCCCGCGCCTTGGCGCTGAATGCGGCGGCGCGTACGGTCAGCGCCTTGCTGAGCTCGCCCTTGGCCAGGATTTTCACCGGCTGCTTCCGGCCCCGCACGAGCCCGCGTTCCCGTAAGGCGTCGACGTCCACGGTCGCGCCCGCGTCGAAGCGTTCCAGGCTGCCCAGGTTGACGATCTCGTATTCTTTCCGGAAGGGGTTGTGGAACCCCCGTTTGGGAAGCCGGCGGGACAGCGGCATCTGTCCGCCTTCGTAGCCGGGCGGGACGCTGCCGCCCGACCGCGCGCCGGCGCCCTTCTGCCCGCGACCCGACGTCTTGCCGAGCCCGGAGCCCGGCCCCCGCCCGACGCGCTTGCGCTTCTTCCTCGCCCCGGGGGCCGGCTTCAGATGACTAAGATCCATGCTCGCGTACCTCGATCAGATGCGCCACGCGCAGCAGCATGCCTTGCAGCGACGGCGAATCGTTGCGGCAGACGGTCTTGCCGCGGCGGGTCAGGCCGAGCCCGCGCAGGGTTTCGCGCTGGCGCCGCGTACAGCCGATGCCGCTCCGCTTCAGGGTGACGGCCAGGACTTTCGGTGCTCCGCCGGCCATCTCCTAGCCTTTCATCTCGGCGAGGTCCTTGCCCCGCCGCTCGGACACCCGGTCCGGGCTGTCCAGACTCTCCAGCGCGGCGAGCGTAGCCTTGACGGAGTTGTGCGGGTTCGTCGAGCCCAGACATTTCGTGAGCGCGTTCCGCACCCCGGCCAGTTCCATGACGATGCGTACCCCGGCGCCGGCGATCAGCCCGGTGCCGGGCGCCGCCGGCTTGAGCAGCACCTTGCCGGCGCCGTGCCGCCCGACGACCGTGTAAGGCAGCGTGTCCTCGACCAGCGGCACGCGGATCAGCGACTTCTTGGCGTGCTCGACGCCCTTGCGGATGGCTTCGGGCACCTCGTGCGCCTTGCCCAGGCCGTAGCCGACGTGGCCGGCCCCGTCCCCCGCCACGACGACGGCGCTGAAACTGAAGCGGCGGCCGCCCTTGACCACCTTGCTGACCCGGTTGATATGGACGACCTTCTCCTGGATGTCGAGCGCGTCGGGGTTGATCGCCCCATCGTCGGCTGCCACAAGTCTGCTCCTTGTTCTCAGAATTTCAGGCCGGCCTCGCGCGCGGCCTCGGCCACCGCCCGAACCCGGCCATGAAAAAGAAACCCGTTCCGGTCGAACACGACCGTCGAAACGCCCTGCTCCCGGCATTTTTCGGCGACCAGCCGTCCGACGTGCTGCGCCGCGGCCACCGTCGCCGTCTTTCGTCCGAGGCTGTCCTTGAGCGCGGCCGACAGGGTCGACACCGCGGCCAGCGAACGGCCGCTCTCGTCGGAGACGACCTGCGCGTACACGTGTTTGTTGCTGCGATATACGCTCAACCGCGGGCGCGCTTCGGTGCCGGTCACCTTCCGGCGTACCCGTTTGCGGCGCAGCCCGCGGCTCCGGTGTCGGACATTCGTCTCTGCCATATCGCACACGTCCTTACCGCGGCGCTATCCGGCACTCGCGCCGGCCGCGGTCTTCCCGGCCTTCCGGCGCACCTGTTCGCCGGCGTAGCGCACCCCTTTGCCCTTGTAGGGCTCGGGCGGCCGCAGCCGGCGGATCGACGCCGCGACTTCTCCAACCAGTTGTTTGTCGATGCCTTCGATCGTGATGTGGGTCTGGCGCTCGACCTCCGCGGTGACGCCGTCGGGGAGTTGATAGAAGATCGGGTGCGAAAAGCCCAGGTTGAGCCGCACGACGTTCCCCGCACCCTCGGCACGGTAGCCGACCCCGTTGATTTCCAGCACCTTGGCGAACCCGACCGAAACGCCCTGGACCGCGTTGGCGACGAGCGCGCGGACCAGCCCCTGGACCGCCTTGGAACGGCGTGTGTCGTCCGGACACGTGATCGTCACGCCGTCCGCGCCGACGTCGACCGTGACCGCCGCGTCCAGCGGCACCTGCAAGCTGCCCTTCGCGCCCGTGACGTCGAGCCGGCCCGCGGCCTGCGTGATGGTCACGTTCTCCGGAATCGGAACGGGCTTGTGCCCCATGCCAGACATGCGTCACCGCTCGCTATTCTCGCCTACCACGCGCTGCACAGCACTTCCCCGCCCACGTGCAGCTTGCGCGCGTCCCGGTCGGCGAGCACGCCGCGCGAGGTGGACAGGACGTTGACGCCCAGGCCGTTGCGGACGCTGGGGACGGCGTCCGCCCGCACGTAGGTGCGCAGGCTCGGTTTGCTGACGCGCGCGAGCCCGCGCAACGCGGGGCTGCCCGTCGGTTCGTACTTGAGCAGGATGTCGAGGTGGGGAAACCCGTGTTCTTCGACGACGCGATAGTCTTGCAGGAACCCCTCGGCGACGAGGATCTTGACCACGGCTTCCTTGAGCCGCGAACGCGGAATCGAGACCGCCTCCTTCCGCGCGTGCAGCGCGTTGCGGATGCGGGTCAGCATGTCGGCCAGCGGATCGGTTTGCATAGGCCGCTCGCTTACCAACTCGCCTTGGTCATGCCCGGAATCTGGCCGCGCAGGGCATAGGTGCGCAGGCATATCCGGCACATGCCGAACCGCCGGTAGAAGCCGCGCGCCCGGCCGCACAGCGGGCAGCGGTTGTACTCGCGCACGCGAAATTTGGGCTTTCGCCGCGCTTTCACTCGCAAGGATGTTCGTGCCATGACTGCTAACTCCGAAACGGCATGCCGAGGGCGCGGAGCAACGCGCGCCCCTCCCGGTCGGTTTTTGCCGAAGTGACCAGCGAGACGGTGAATCCCTTGATCCGGTCCACTTTGTCCAGGTTGATTTCGGGAAAGATGATGTGCTCGCGGATTCCCAACGAATAATTCCCCCGCCCGTCGAACGACCGGTCGGAGATGCCGCGGAAGTCCCGCACGCGCGGCAACGCTACGTTGACCAGACGGT
Source organism: uncultured Binatia bacterium (SeqCode) (assembly GCA_965200125.1). Taxonomy (GTDB): domain Bacteria; phylum Desulfobacterota; class Binatia; order Bin18; family Bin18; genus Bin18. The sequence continues at coordinate 2,208,536 of OZ241332.1, forward strand.
CGAAGAACTCGTACATCCGCTCGCCGCGCAGCGTGACCGCACAGCCGATCGTCATACCTTCGCGGAGCTTGAAGTTCGCGATGGATTTATGGGCGCGCGTCACGACCGGCTTCTGGCCGGTGATGAGCCCGAGTTCTTCGACGCTGCTTTCGAGTAACTTGGCGTTCGTGGCGCCCTCGCCCAATCCCATGTTGACGACGATCTTCGACAGCCGCGGCACCTGCATGGGGTTCGCGTATCCCAGCTCCTGTTCGAGCGAGGGAAGCACCTTCGAGAAGTACAGATCCTTGATGCGCGCCATGCCGTTCGTCCAGTCGGTTGCGCTGCGATCGCGTTAGTCCAGCACGTTGCCGGTCCGCCGGCTCACCCGCGCTTTGCGCCCGTCGACGACGGTGAAGCCGACCCGGGTCGGACGTCCGTCCTGCGGGTCGATCAGCATCAGGTTCGAGAGGTGGATCGGCGCTTCCTTTTCCACGATACCGCCGGTGTCCTGTGGCCCGCGCGGCTTGCGGTGGCGCTTCACCATGTTCAGCCGCTCGACGACGGCGCGGTCTTCGGACGGGATGACGCGGATCACCTTGCCGATCTTGCCGCGTTCCTTTCCGGCCATGATCATGACCGAATCGTTCTTTCTGATACGGGCCGCCATCGTCCGCCGCTCCGCTCTGCCCTATAAGACTTCGGGGGCCAGCGAGATGATCTTCATGAACCGCTTGGCGCGCAGCTCCCGGGCGACCGGCCCGAAGATGCGGGTTCCGAGCGGTTCCCGCTGGTTGTCCAGCAGGACCGCGGAATTGGTGTCGAACCGGATGTACGAGCCGTCGGACCGGCCGAGTTCCTTGGCGGTGCGCACGACGACGGCGCGGGCGACGTCCCCCTTCTTCACCTTGGCGTTCGGAATCGCTTCGCGCACCGCCACCACGATCTCGTCGCCCACCGACGCATAGCGCCGCCGCGTCCCGCCCAGCACACGGATGCAACGTACCCGGCGGGCGCCCGAGTTGTCGGCTACGTCGAGGACGGATTCGACCTGGATCATCGGCTCATCCGTTCGGCGTGCCGGCCGCCTTGGCGATCGACCGCACCCGCCAGCGTTTGGTACGGCTCAGCGGCCGCGTTTCGACGATGGTCACCACGTCTCCGGTCCGCGCCGTGTTGTCCGGGTCGTGCGCCGCGTATTTCTTGCGCCGGCGGACGTATTTTTTGTAGATGGGGTGTCGGACGAGGCGCTCGACCTGAACCGTCACGGTCTTGTCGCGTTTGTCGCTGACGACGACCCCCTGTCTCACCTTGCGATTTCCGGCCACGCCTAACTCCGTTCCGGGTGCGCTGCGCGGGCGCGCTCGTGCTGCACCGTCTTCACCCGCGCGACGTCGCGGCGCACCTTTCGGATCCGCATCGGGTCTTCGAGTTGCCCGGTGCCCCTCCGCAGCCGCAGACGAAACAGCTCTTCGCCGAGTTCGCGGGCTTTTTCACGTATTTCTTCGTCCGTCATGTCCCGGACTTCACTCGCCCGCATGCGCCACTCCTTGCCGCTCGCGGATATGGGTGTTGACCGGCAGCTTGTGGGCCGCCAGGCGTAACGCTTCCCGCGCGGTGTCCCGCGGCACGCCCTGGATCTCGAACAACATGCGGCCGGGCTTGACAGGCGCGACCCAGAACTCGGGCGACGCCTTCCCTTTGCCCATGCGCGTTTCCGTCGGCTTCTTGGTCACCGGTTTGTCCGGGAAGATGCGGATCCAGATTCGGCCGCCGCGGCGGACGTGGCGCGTCAGCGCGACCCGGGCCGCTTCGATCTGCCGTGCGGTGATCCAGCCGCGGTCCAGCGTCTGCAAGCCGTAGTCGCCGAACGACAGGGCGCTCCCGCGCTCGGCGTTCCCATATACGCGGCCGCGTTGCTGCTTGCGAAACTTCGTCTTTCGTGGCGAGAGCATGGCACACGTTTCTCAGGCGTTGACGTTGGACCTGAGATCCTCTTCGTCTTTGGTCAGTACTTCCCCGCGGAATATCCAGGCTTTCACCCCGATGATGCCGTACGTCGTACGCGCCTCGGCCAGTCCGTAGCTGATGTCGGCGCGCAGCGTATGCAGCGGAACCCGCCCTTCGCGGTACCACTCGGTCCGCGCGATCTCGGCCCCACCCAGCCGGCCCGAACAGCGCACCTTGACCCCTTGCGCTCCCATGCGGATGGCGCGCGCGACGCTCTCTTTCATCGCGCGCCGGAAGGCCACGCGGCGTTCGAGTTGCAAGGCGACGTTCTCCGACACGAGTTGGCCGTCGAGATCGGGCCGGCGGACCTCGTGGATGTTGAGATACACTTCGCGGTCGGTCCGTTGCGCGAGATCGGTCTTGAGCTTCTCGATCTCGACCCCTTTCTTCCCGATCACGATCCCGGGCCGGGCCGTATAGATGTTGATCTTGGCCTTGTTCGCGGCGCGTTCGATTTCGATCTTGGAAATGCCTGCGTGGTAGAGCCGTTTCTTGATGAAGTCACGGATCCGCAGGTCGTCGTGTAGCAGGCTGGCGTAGTCCTTCTCCGCGAACCAGCGCGACTCCCAGCTTTCGAGCACGCCGACCCGGAATCCTTTCGGATGTACTTTCTGGCCCATCGGGAGAGTCTTTCGTCTATCTTTCGTCGACGATGATGGTGAAGTGGCTGGTCCGTTTGCGGATCGGCGTGGCGCGCCCGTGGGCACGCGGCCGGAACCGCCGGAAGGTCGCCCCGCCGTCCACGGTCGCTTTCTTGACGTACAACGCGTCCGGGTCCACGTTCTGGAGGTCGGTCGCGTTAGCGATCGCCGCCTGCAAGGTCTTCCTGAACACGCGCGCGGCCTTCTTTTGCGAAAATCCCAACAGGGTGAGGGCGGCTTCGACCTGCTTGCCGCGGATCAGGTCGGCGACGGGCCGCGCCTTGCGCGGCGCCATGCGCACCTGCCGGGTAATCGAGCGCACCTCCATGACCGCGTCCCGCTTTCCTCTTATCGGCGCTTGACCTCGCCCTTTTTGTCTCCGGCGTGGCCGTAGAACGTCCGGGTGGGAGAAAATTCTCCGAGCTTGTGGCCGACCATGTTTTCGGTGACGTACACCGGAATGAACTTTCGGCCGTTGTGGACCGCGAACGTCAGGCCGATCATTTCCGGGATGATCGTCGAGCGGCGCGACCATGTTTTTATGACCTTCTTGTCGCCCTGCTCGACCGCGGCCTCGACTTTCTTGCGCAGATGGTCGTCGATGAACGGACCCTTTTTCACCGAGCGGGGCATATTATTTCTTTCTTCGCTGCACGATGTATTTGTTCGAGGACACATTCCGGCGGGTCTTGTATCCCTTCGCCAACACGCCCCACGGACTCATCGGATGGTTCCCCTTGCTGCGGCCCTCCCCGCCGCCGAGCGGGTGGTCGACGGGATTCATGGCGATCCCCCGCACGCGCGGCCGGCGTCCGAGCCAACGCTTCCGGCCGGCCTTGCCGTACGAGACGTTCTCATGGTCCAGGTTGCCGACCTGGCCGATGGTCGCCTTGCAGTTCTGATGCACCATGCGCATCTCGCCCGAGGGTAGCTTGACCGTCGCGTTGCTGCCCTCTTTCGCCATGAGCTGGGCGGAGGTGCCGGCGCTGCGGACGATCTGCGCGCCCTTACCGATCTTGAGTTCGATGTTGTGGATGATCGTCCCGACCGGGATCCGGCGCAGCGGCAAACAATTCCCGGGACGGATCTCCGCGGTTTCTCCCGACATCACGACGTCGCCGACGGCCAAGCCGACGGGAGCGAGGATGTAGCGTTTCTCTCCGTCGATGTAGTGCAGCAGGGCGATGCGCGCCGAGCGGTTCGGATCGTATTCGATCGTAGCCACGCGCGCCGCGATGCCGTCCTTGTTGCGGCGGAAGTCGATCAGCCGATAGCGCCGCTTGTGCCCGCCGCCGCGGTGTCGGACGGTGAGGCGGCCGCGGTTGTTCCGACCGCCGTGCTTGTGCAGCGGGGCGAGCAACCGCGATTCCGGGCCCGACGTGGTGTTCGACAACTCGTCGAAGCGCGAAACGCTCTGGAAGCGCCGCCCGGTCGACGTCGGCTTGTACTGCCGCACCGCCATTCCCTTATGCCCCCTCGAAGAAGTCGATGCGGTCGCCTTCCCGCAGCGTGACGTAGGCTTTCTTCCAGGCGACCTTGTTGCCCTGCGAGCGGCCCACGCGGCGCCGTTTTCCGAGGTAGTGCAGGGTCCGCACCCGTTCGACCTTGACCTGAAAGAGCGATTCGACCGCGTTCTTGATGCTCACCTTGTTGGCTTGCGGATGCACGCGAAAGACGACCTGATTGCCCGCCTCGCTCGCCAAGGTCGATTTCTCCGTGACGACGGGCGCCATGAGAACGGAATAGGCATCCATGCTCAGGCTCCCAGCCGCTCGGCGATCTGTCGGACCGCGGCCTGCGTCGCCAGCACTTTCCGGTAGCGGAGCAGGTCGTAAACGTTGAGCCCGGGACTCAACAACACTTTGACGCCTGGCAGGTTCCGCGCCGACTTCTGCACGTTGACGTCCGCCTCGCCCAGCAGCAGCAGGACGCTGTCTCCCAGTTCCAGCCTGGTCAACAGATCGACCATCTGCTTGGTCTTGGGATGATCGAAGCGGATGTCGTCGATGACCACGAGCGCCTGCGCGCGGAGTTTGTGCGCCAGCGCGGCGCGCAACGCGGTCTTTCGGGCCGAGCGGGGCAGACGGTAGGCATACGAACGCGGTTGCGGGCCGAAGACGGTGGCGCCGCCGACCCAAATGGGAGAGCGGGTACTGCCGGCGCGGGCACGGCCCGTACCTTTCTGGCGCCAGGGCTTACGCCCGCCGCCGCGCACCTGACTCCGGGTCTTCGTCGCCGCGGTCCCCGAACGACGGCTGGCCAACTGCGCCCGAACCGCCTCGTGCAAGAGATGTTCGCGCGGCGGCTGCGCGGCAATGCCGGCCGGCACCTGAATCTCGCCGACCTTTTCCCGGTCGGACGAGATCACGTCGATGGACGCGGGTTGCAGCGGAGGTATTTCTTCCATCGCGTTCGCCTACGCCGCCTTTTCGACCAGAACGATCTGTCCGCGCGCACCGGGCACCGGCCCGTGGACGAACAGCAGATGCTCGTCCGACTGCACGTCGATCACCTGCAGATGCAGCGCCTTCATCCGGTCGTTTCCGTATTGGCCGGCCATGCGTTTACCCTTGTAGATTTTTCCCGGGTAGGCACTGTTTCCGATCGACCCGCCGTGTCGAAAATATTCGTGCGTGCCGTGGCTCTTGGGAAAGCCGCCCATGCCGTGGCGTTTCATCACCCCGGCATAACCGCGGCCTTTGGTCCGACCGACGACGTTGACCGTGTCGCCGGACCGAAAGACCTGCTCCACGGTAATTTCGCTACCGACCTCGACGTCACCCACGTCATCGACCCGGAACTCGCGCAACACGGCGAACGGGCCTTTGCCCGACTTCTGCATATGACCGAGAACGGGTTTGGATATCCGGGGCCGTTTCGGATGGCCGACTTTCCGCTGTCCGAACCCCAGCTGCAAGGCGGTGTATCCGTCGATCCGGGGCGTCTTCTTCTGCACGACCGTGCAGGGGCCGGTCTGGATGACGGTCGCCGGCACGAGGCCGCCGTCGTCGGCGAAGACCTGCGTCATGCCGAGTTTTCTTCCGATGAGACCTTGCATGGACCGGCTCGTTCCTACTCCAGCTTGATCTCGACGTCGACGCCGGCAGCCAACTCCAGCTTGCCCAACGCGTCGATCGTCTGCTGGGTGGGGTCGAGAATGTCGAGGAGGCGTTTGTGGGTGCGGATTTCGAACTGTTCGCGGGATTTCTTATCGACGTGGGGCGAGCGGTTCACCGTGAACCGCTCGATGCGCGTCGGGAGCGGGATGGGGCCGGCGACTCGTCCGCCGGTCCGGCGCACGGTTTCGACGATCTCCTTGACCGATTGATCGAGGACCCGGTGGTCATACGCCTTGAGGCGGATGCGGATCTTTTCGTTCATCGTACCGGCCATCGATCTGCTCCACGATTCCGCATGCTTCTCTTTGCTTTCCCGTGCAGTTCCTACTCCAGGATTTTGGTGACGACACCGGCGCCCACCGTCCGCCCCCCCTCCCGAATCGCAAACCGTAACCCCTCGTCCATCGCGATCGGCGTCAATAACGATACCGCCATCTGCGTGTTGTCCCCCGGCATCACCATCTCCGTCCCCTCCTTCAACCCCACCGACCCCGTCACGTCCGTCGTCCGAAAGTAGAACTGCGGCCGGTACCCGTTGAAGAACGGTGTGTGCCGGCCCCCTTCTTCCTTCTTCAACACGTACACCTCCGCCTCGTATCGCGTGTGCGGCGTGATGCTCCCCGGCTTCGCCAATACCTGCCCCCGCTCGATCTCCTCCCGCTTCACCCCCCGCAACAAACACCCCACGTTGTCCCCCGCTACCCCCTCGTCCAATACCTTCCGAAACATCTCCACCCCCGTCACCGTCGTCTTCTGCGTCTCCTTGATCCCCACGATCTCTACTTCTTCCCCCACTTTCACCCGCCCCCGCTCTACCCGCCCCGTCGCCACCGTCCCCCGCCCCGAAATCGTGAAGACGTCCTCCACCGACATCAGAAATTCCTGGTCCACGTCCCGCACCGGCTCCGGGATGAATTCATCCACCGCCGCCATCAGTTCCAACACCTGCCCCTTCCCGTCTTCCTCTCCATCCAACGCCCGCAACGCACTCCCCCGCACGATCGGCGTCTCCTCCCCCGGAAATTCGTACTTCGTCAACAACTCCCGCATCTCCAATTCCACCAAGTCCAACAACTCCTCGTCGTCCACCATGTCCACCTTGTTCATGAACACTACGATCGCCGGCACCCCCACCTGCCGCGCCAGCAGAATGTGCTCCCGCGTCTGCGGCATCGGCCCGTCACTGGCCGCCACCACCAGGATCGCCCCATCCATCTGCGCCGCCCCCGTGATCATGTTCTTGATGTAGTCCGCGTGCCCTGGACAGTCCACGTGCGCGTAGTGCCGCTTCTCCGTCTCGTATTCCACGTGCGCCGTGTTGATCGTGATCCCCCGCTCCTTCTCCTCCGGCGCCTTGTCGATCTCCTCGAACGCCACTGCCTCCGCCATCGCCTGCTCCGCCAACACTTTCGTGATCGCCGCCGTCAACGTCGTCTTCCCGTGGTCGATGTGTCCGATCGTCCCCACGTTCATGTGCGGCTTCGTCCGCTCGAACCGCGCCTTCGCCATCGTCCTCGCTCCCTTTCGTAGGTCTCTTTGCAATAATACCCCACACGAACGGGGCGGGTCTTCGCAACCGCCCCGTCGTCGAGGCTCGTTCCCGGTACCGATGTCGAACGTTCGGCGTCAGCCGAATTCGGAAGGCGGGATTCTAAAGGCTATTTCAAAAGAGTCAACTGCCTCCCCGTCGCCGTCCGGCCAGATCCGCGTTCCTACCACCGATAATGGGCGAACGCCTTGTTGGCCTCGGCCATCCGGTGGGTGTCTTCGCGTTTCTTCACGGCGCCCCCGCGGTTTTGCGATGCCTCGAACAATTCGCCCGCCAGCTTTTCTTCCATGTTCTTTTCCGAACGTTGGCGGGAGGATTGGACCAGCCAGCGCATGGCCAACGAATTCCGCCGGACCTGCCGGACCTCGACCGGCACCTGATACGTCGCGCCGCCCACGCGGCGGGAGCGGACTTCGACGACCGGCCGGACGTTTTCCAATGCGCGTTTGAACACGTCCAGCGGGTCGTCTCCGGTGCGCTGCTGGATCAACGCCATGGCGCCGTACAGAATTTTTTCGACCTTCCCCTTCTCCCCGTCCAGCATCATCATGTTGACGAACTTCGACACGCTCGCGTCGTGGTATTTGGGATCGGGGATAATCTGCCGGCGGGCAGCGGGTCCTTTGCGTGGCATGAAACGTTCCTCTCGCCTGTTTTTCTTCTCCAGGTCCGGCCTGAATTCCGGCCGCTTATTCGGGAGATTCCATTCGGGACGACCCTCCGGTCAGGAGATCTTCGTCAGACCCGCGCACGCAGGTGTCCATGTCCGGGATTCCCTTTATTTGGGTTTCTTGGCACCGTACTTGGAGCGCCGCTGCCGGCGCTCCTGCACGCCGATGGAGTCCAGCGTGCCGCGGATGATGTGATAGCGGACGCCGGGCAGATCCTTGACCCGGCCGCCCCGGATCAAGACGACCGAGTGTTCCTGCAGGTTGTGCCCGATACCCGGAATGTAGGCCGTCACTTCGATGCCGTTGGTCAGCCGGACGCGGGCGACCTTTCTGAGCGCGGAGTTCGGTTTCTTCGGCGTGGTGGTGTACACCCGCGTGCACACACCGCGGCGCTGCGGACAGGATTGCAGCGCCGGCGCCGTCAGTTTGCGGCGTTGTCGCACGCGGCCTTTGCGGACCAGTTGCTGGATGGTGGGCATCGCTCCTCCTTGACGGACGCGGCGCTCGGCTCAGGCTTCGAGCACCTGCGCAATCGGCAGGGTGTCCTCGGTTTCTTCGGGCAGGGTTTCCGGCGCGCCGGCGGTCAGGTTCGTATAGCTCGGCGTGCCGGTCCCGGCCGGAATGAGCCGACCCATGATGACGTTCTCCTTGAGCCCGAGCAGGCTATCCACCTTGCCGTTGATGGCGGCCTCGGTCAGGACCTTCGTCGTCTCCTGGAACGACGCCGCGGAAATGAAACTGTCGGTCGAAAGGCTGGCTTTCGTTATGCCCATCAGGAGCGGCTCGGCCGCGGGCGGCGCTCCCTCGTCGGCCAGAACCCGCTCGACCTCTTCCTGGAAGCGCCATTTCTCGACCTGCTCGCCGATCAGGAAGTTCGAGTCGCCGACGTTAGTGACCAGCACGCGGCGCATCATCTGGCGCACGATCACCTCAATGTGCTTGTCGTGGATGCGCACGCCCTGCAGCCGGTACACCTCCTGAATCGAGTCGACGAGCGACTTGGTGAGCGCGTCTTCGCCGAGCACGCCCAGGGTGTCGTGCGGGTTGGACGACCCGTCCATCAGCGGCTCGCCCGGCCGCACGTAGTCCCCCTCGCGCACGCTGATGTGCTTGCCGCGTGGGATCAGGTATTCGCGCGCGTCGCCGACGTCGGGCGTGATGACGACCTTGCGTTTGCCCTTGGTATCCTTGCCGAACGAGACCACGCCTTCGATCTCGCTCAGGACCGCATATTCTTTCGGCTTGCGCGCCTCGAAAATTTCGACCACGCGAGGCAGCCCGCCGGTGATGTCCTTACTCTTGGCGGTCTCGCGCGGAATCTTCGCCAACACGTCGCCGGGCTCGACGTGCTGCCCCGCGCCGACGTTCAGGTTCGAGCCGACCGGCAGCGGGTAGCGGGCGTCCAGACCGCTGGGCAGCTTGGCCGTCTTGCCGGTGTCGTCGTCCTTGATGGACACGCGCGGCCGCTTGTCCGGGTCGCGGAACTCGATGATGACGCGCGTGGACAGCCCAGTGCGCTCGTCCACCTTCTCCTGCATGGTGGAGTCGTCGATGTCGCCGAATTTGATCTCGCCACCGACCTCGGTCAGGATCGGCACGGTATATGGGTCCCACTCGGCGATCAGATCGTCCGGCTTGACCTTGGCACCGTTCTTCTTTTTCAGCTTGGCGCCATACACCACCGGATAGCGTTCGCGCTCCCGCTCGCGGCCGGACTCCAGCACCTCGACCACGGCGACCTCGCCGTTGCGGTTCATCGCCACCAGGTCACCTTCGCGGTCCACGACCGTCTTCAGGTCAATGTAGCGCAGCACGCCGGCGTTGCGGACCGTGAGCGCGGTCTGCTCGGCGCGCCGGCTGGCGGTGCCGCCGATGTGGAAGGTACGCATGGTCAACTGCGTCCCCGGCTCGCCGATGGACTGCGCGGCGATGATGCCGACCGCCTCGCCGATGTGCACCATGCGGCCGCGAGCCAGGTCGCGCCCGTAACAGCGCGCACACAACCCGCGCTTCGTCGTACAGGTCAGCGCCGAGCGGATCTGGACGCGCTCGATGCCTGCTTCCTCGATGTGCGCGACGCGATCTTCGTCGATTTCCTCGTTGGCCTCGACCAGCACGTCGTTGGTGAACGGGTCGCGGATGTCGTCCATCGCCACGCGGCCCAAGACGCGCTCGCCCAGGCTTTCGATGACCTCGCCGCCTTCGACCAGCGGCGTCATCTCGATGCCGTTGATGGTGCCGCAATCCTCTTCGCTGATGATCGAGTCCTGCGCCACGTCCACCAGGCGGCGCGTCAGATAGCCGGAGTTGGCCGTCTTGAGCGCGGTGTCGGCCAGCCCTTTGCGCGCGCCGTGCGTGGAGATGAAGTATTGCAGCACCGACAGCCCCTCGCGGAAGTTGGCGGTGATGGGCGTTTCGATGATCTCGCCGGACGGCTTCGCCATCAGCCCGCGCATACCGGCGAGCTGCCGGATCTGCTGCGCGCTGCCGCGCGCGCCCGAGTCCGCCATCATGTAGATCGGGCTGAATCCCTGTCGGTCTTCCTGCAAGCCGCGGAACATCTCGCTGGCGGCCTCGTCCGTGGCCGACGCCCAGGTGTCCACGACCTTGTTGTGCCGTTCCCCGTCGGTAATCAGGCCGTCGGTGTATTGCGACTGGATTTCCTGCAAGACCTTCTGCGCGTCGTCCAGGAGCTTGGTCTTTTCCTCCGGGACCACCATGTCCTTGATGCCGATCGAGATGCCGGCCTTGGTGGCGTACTCGAAGCCGATATCCTTGAGCCGGTCGGCGAAGATGACCGTCGCCTTGCTGCCGGCCTTCTGGAAGGCGGCGTCGATCAACTCGCTGAGTTCCTTCTTCTTCATCACGCGGTTGATCTCGGCGAACGGAATTTCTGCCGGCACGATCTCCTTGAGCAGGATACGCCCGACCGTGGTCTCGACGGTTTCCCCGTCCATGCGCACCGCGATCTTGGCCTGCAACTCGACCACGTCCTGGTCGTAGGCGATGCGCACTTCCTCCGGGCTGCTGAACTTCTTGCCTTCGCCCTTGGCGCCGGCCCGTCCACGGGTCATGGCATACAGACCCAGCACGATGTCCTGCGTCGGGCCGATGATGGCGCGGCCGTGCGCCGGCGACAGGATGTTGTTGGTGGACATCATCAGGCTGCGCGCCTCGACCTGCGCCTCGACGGACAGAGGTACGTGTACCGCCATCTGGTCGCCGTCGAAGTCGGCATTGTAGGCCATGCAGACGAGCGGGTGCAGTTGTATGGCCTTGCCCTCGATCAGGATCGGCTCGAACGCCTGAATGCCGAGCCGGTGCAGCGTCGGCGCGCGGTTCAGCAGCACGGGGTGCTCGCGGATCACCTCGTCGAGAATGTCCCACACCTCCGGCCGGCCCTGCTCGACCATCTTCTTGGCGCTCTTGATCGTGGTCGTGTAGCCGCGTTCTTCCAGCTTGTTGTAGATGAAGGGCTTGAACAACTCCAAGGCCATGTACTTCGGCAGGCCGCACTGGTGCAGACGCAGTTCCGGGCCGACGACGATGACCGACCGACCGGAGTAATCGACCCGCTTGCCCAGCAGATTCTGGCGGAACCGCCCGCCCTTGCCCTTCAGCATGTCGGACAGCGACTTGAGCGGACGCTTGCTCGGGCCGGACAGCGGCCGGCCGCGGCGCCCGTTGTCGAACAGCGCGTCCACCGCCTCCTGCAACATCCGCTTTTCGTTGCGCACGATGATGTCCGGCGCGCCCAGCTCCATGAGCCGTTTCAGCCGGTTGTTGCGGTTGATGACGCGGCGGTACAGGTCGTTCAGGTCGGACGTGGCGAAGCGGCCCCCGTCAAGCGGCACGAGCGGGCGCAGGTCGGGCGGGATGACCGGAATGACCTCCAGGATCATCTCCTCGGGGCGGTTGCCCGACTGCCGGAAGGCGTTGACGACCTTCAGCCGCTTGGCGATTTTCTTGCGTTTGGCCTCGCTCCCTGTCTCGATCATTTCGATCCGCAGGTCGCGGGCCAGCTCCTCCAGGTCGAAGTCCTGCATCAATTCGCGGACGGCCTCGGCGCCCATGCCCACCCGGAAACTGCCCGGCCCGAATTCCTCCAGCGCCTTCCGATACCGCAGTTCGCTCAGCAGTTCCTTCGGCTTGAACGGCGTCTCTCCCGGGTCGATGACGATGTACGACTCGAAATACAGCACGCGCTCCAGGTCCTTGAGCGTCATGTCCATGAGCGTGCCGAGGCGGCTGGGCAGGCTCTTGAGGAACCAGATGTGGGCGACCGGACTGGCCAGTTCGATGTGGCCCATGCGCTCGCGCCGGACCTTGGACTGGATGACCTCGACGCCGCATTTTTCGCACACCACGCCGCGGTGCCGCATGCGTTTGTACTTGCCGCAGTTGCACTCGTAGTCCTTGGTCGGCCCGAAGATCTTGGCGCAGAACAGGCCGTCGCGTTCGGGTTTGAACGTCCGGTAATTGATGGTTTCCGGCTTCTTGACCTCGCCGTGGGACCAAGACTTCACCAAATCCGCGGAAGCCAACGCAACGCGAATGGCGCTGAAGCGCAGCGGGTTTTGGGGTTTTTCGAAGAGACCCAGAAAATCTTCCATGATGCCCTCACCTCGCCTTATTGGTCTTCCTCCACGAGTTCGACGTTCAGCGCCAGACTCTGGAGTTCGCGGATCATGACGTTGAAGGACTCGGGCAAGCCGGGTTCCAGCACGTTCTCCCCCTTGACGATGGCTTCGTACATCCGGGTGCGGCCGGCGACGTCGTCCGATTTGACGGTCAGCATCTCCTGCAGGCTGTACGCGGCGCCGTAGGCTTCCAGCGCCCAGACTTCCATTTCCCCGAGCCGCTGGCCGCCGAACTGCGCCTTGCCGCCCAGGGGTTGCTGGGTCACCAGCGAATACGGGCCGGTCGAGCGGGCGTGAATCTTGTCCTCCACCAAGTGGTGCAATTTCAGGATGTACATCACGCCGACGGTGACCGGCTGGTCGAACGGCTCGCCGGTGCGGCCGTCGTAGAGCGTCGTCTGGCCGGTGTCGGGCAGGCCGGCTTTTTTCAGCAGCGAGAAGATTTCGGATTCCGGGGCGCCGTCGAAGACCGGCGTGGCGATGTGCGCACCGCGTTGCGAGCGCCCGGCCAACTCCTTGACGTCGGCCGCGGACAGCTTGTCGATTCGTCTTCCGACTTCGGGCGAGCCGGCCAGTTCCTTGAGCTTGGCGCGCAGATCGGCGGTCGGAGTCTTGCCGTTCCCCTCCGCCAGACTGCCGGCCTCCTGCCCGAGCGACCGGACGGCCCAGCCGAGATGGGTTTCGAGGATCTGCCCGACGTTCATGCGCGAAGGCACGCCGAGCGGGTTGAGCACGATATCGACCGGCGTACCGTCCTCCAGATACGGCATGTCCTCTTCCGGGAGGATGCGGGACAAGACGCCCTTGTTGCCGTGCCGGCCGGCCATCTTGTCGCCGACCTGCAGGCGGCGCTTGATGGCCACGAACACCTTGACCATCTTGATGATGCCGGGCGGCAGCTCGTCGCCGCCCTTGAGCCGCTCGATCTTGCCGTCGCATTCCTGGCGGATGGCCCGCACACGGTCGGCCAGCGCCGCGGTCGTCTTGTGGACCCGGTCTTCGACCGCGTCGTCGCCGACCCGGATCCGATCCCACAGGCGCGGCGGGAATTCGTCCAGCACCGCTTCCGTGATCTCCTGCCCCTTGGCGAGCACGACCTGCTGCGACTCGTCGTCGGTTACGCGCATGGTCGCTTGCCGACCGGCCAGTACCTGCGCGATCTGGCCGCGCGTGCTGTCCTGAATGATGCGGATTTCTTCGTCCCGATCCTGTTGCAGGCGTTGAATCTCCGCCTCTTCGATGGCTTGGCTGCGCTCGTCGGGCTCCTCGCCCTTGCGCGTGAAGACCCGCACGTCGATGATCGTGCCTTCGACACCCGGCGGCACCTTGAGCGAGGTGTCGCGCACTTCGCCGGCCTTTTCGCCGAAGATCGCCCGCAGCAGTTTTTCTTCGGGCGACAGTTGGGTTTCGCCCTTGGGCGTGATCTTGCCGACGAGAATGTCCAGCGGCCCGACTTCGGCGCCGATGCGCACGATGCCGCTCTCGTCGAGATCGGTCAGCGCCTCTTCGCCGACGTTGGGAATGTCCTGGGTGATCTCCTCCGGCCCGAGCTTCGTGTCGCGCGCCACGCACTCGAACTCTTCGATATGGACGGAGGTCAACACGTCGTCGCGGATCAGCCGCTCGCTGACCAGGATGGAATCCTCGAAGTTGTAGCCGCCCCAGATCATGAAGGCGACCAGCACGTTGCGGCCCAGCGCCAGTTCGCCCATTTCCGTAGCCGGACCGTCGGCGATCACGTCGCCGGCCTCGACCCGGTCGCCGACCCGGACGATCGGCCGCTGGTTGATGCAGGTGTTCTGGTTGGAACGCTGATATTTGGTCAACCCGTAGATATCGACGCCGATGTCCTGCCGCGTCGCTTCCCGGGCCTCGGCCTTGACGACGACGCGCGTGGAATCCACGCTCTCGACCACCCCGCCCCGTTTGGCGACCAGCGCGGCCCCCGAGTCTCGGGCCACGATGTCTTCCATGCCGGTGCCGACCAGCGGCGCTTCGGTACGCAACAGCGGCACGGCCTGCCGCTGCATGTTCGAGCCCATCAGCGCGCGGTTGGCGTCGTCGTGTTCCAGGAAAGGAATGAGCGCCGCGGCCACGCTCACGAGTTGGGTGGGCGACACGTCGATCAAATCGACCTGGGCGGGTTCCACCATCACGAACTCGCCGCCCAGACGGGCCGAGACGAGGGTGTTGACGAACTTGCCTTTGTCGTCCACCGGGGCGTTGGCCTGGGCGATCGTCCGGCTCTCTTCCTCCAACGCCGACAGATAGCGAACGGTGTCGGTGACACGGCCGTCGATGACTTCGCGGTACGGCGTTTCGATGAACCCGAACTCGTTGACGCGGGCATACGTCGAAAGGCTGGAAATCAACCCGATGTTCGGCCCCTCCGGGGTTTCGATCGGGCACACGCGCCCGTAGTGCGTGGGGTGCACGTCGCGCACCTCGAATCCGGCCCGCTCGCGGGTCAGGCCGCCGGGGCCCAACGCGGACAGCCGCCGCTTGTGCGTCACCTCGGACAGCGGGTTTGTCTGGTCCATGAACTGCGACAACTGGCTGGAGCCGAAGAATTCCTTGAGGGCCGCGGACACCGGTTTGTAGTTGACGAGTTCCTGCGGCATGAGCGTCTCGACGTCCTGGAGGCTCATGCGTTCCTTGACCGCCCGCTCCATGCGCACCAGCCCGATGCGGAACTGATTTTCGACCAGTTCGCCGACGGCCCGTACGCGGCGGTTGCCCAGATGGTCGATGTCGTCCGCCATGCCGCGGCCGTTCTTGAGTTCGAGCAGATAGCGCGCCGCTTCCAGGATATCCTCGTTCCGTAACGTCCCGAGTTCCAGAGGCGCGTCGATGCCGAGCTTGTAGTTGAGCTTGAGCCGTCCGACGCGTGACAGGTTGTACCGTTCGGGGTTGAAGAACAGGTTGCGGAAGAACGTCTCGGCCGCATCGGGCGTAGGCGGGTCGCCCGGCCGCAGCCGGCGATAGACCTCGATCTTCGCCTGGTCGGGCGACGTGACCTTGTCTTGCAACAGCGTGTCGCGCAGCGCCGGCCCGGTCGGCGAGTCGTCGATGAACAGGACGTCGAACTGCGCAACGCCGCGCGCCGCCAGGAGTTCGAACTGCTCCGGCGAGATCTCCTCGTTACACGCCACGAGCACTTCGTTGGTATTGGGGTCGACGACGTCGTGGGCGGCGACGCGACCGATGATGTCCTGTGCGGTGATGGGAATCTGTTCGACGCCGGCTTCTTCCGTCTTGCGCAGCGCCCCGCGCGTGAACTTGCGCCCCTCCTTCACCAGCACTTCGCCCGTCTCGGGGTGGCGGACGTCGTGGCTGGCACGCATGCCGAGCAGGTGCTCGGGCCGGAACGCTTTGGTCGGCACGTTGTCCGTGTCCGTGTGCAGCGAGATCGTATCGGTCCCGTAGAAGTAGTTGAGCAGGTCCTCGGTGGACATGCCCAGCGCGCGCAACAGGATCGTGGCGTGGAATTTGCGGCGCCGGTCGATACGGACGTACAGAACGTCCTTGGGGTCGAACTCGAAGTCGATCCACGAGCCGCGGTACGGAATCACCCGCGCCGAATACAGGAGCTTGCCGCTGGCGTGCGTCTTGCCCTTGTCATGGTCGAAGAACACACCCGGCGAGCGGTGCAGTTGGCTGACGATGACGCGTTCGGTCCCGTTGACCATGAACGTCCCGTGGTCGGTCATGATCGGGATTTCGCCGAAATAGACTTCCTGCTCCTTGACGTTCTTGATGGTCCGCGCGCCGCTGCTGGAGTCGACGTCCCACAACACGAGTTGGATGGTGACTTTCAGGGGCGCGGCGTACGTCATGCCGCGTTGGTGGCATTCTTCGACCGAGTATTTCGGCTCTCCCAGAGCGTAGTCCACGAATTCCAGCGAGGCGGTTTCGTTGAAGTCCTTGATCGGAAAGACCGACCGGAAGACGCCTTGCAGGCCGGTGTCGCCGCGGCCCTGTTCGGGCTCCCGGCGTTGCAGGAACTCGTCATACGAGTGCCGCTGAATGTCCAGCAGGTGCGGAAAGTCGATGACCTGCCCGATGTGGCCGAAGGACCGTCGGATGCGGAAGTTGTGCGCCAGCTTGTCAGCCATACGTGCGCCCCCTCTCGTGTCGCGTCATGCTCGTGCCCCGTCCGGCTATTGCAACTCGACCGAGCCTCCCGCCTCTTCCAGCTTGCCCTTGATTTCCTCGGCTTCCTCTTTGGTCGCACCTTCCTTGACGGCCTTCGGGGCGCTGTCCACCAGTTCCTTGGCTTCCTTGAGCCCCAGGCCGGTCAGCTCGCGCACGACCTTGATGACCTGGATCTTCTTTTCCCCGGGGCCGGTAAGTACGACGTTGAAGTCGGTCTTTTCCTCAACCGCCGCGGCTTCGGCTTCTCCGCCCGCGGCTCCACCGCCGGCCACTACGACGGGCGCCGCGGCGCTCACGCCCCACTTGTCTTCCAGTTTCTTGACCAGTTCGGATGCTTCGAGAATGGTCAGGTCGGACAGCGCACCGACCAGTTCGTCCATTTTCTCTTCCGTCAAAGCCATGCGTTCCTCCTTCCGGCGAATCGTCCGTGTTCGGGTTAATCTTCGTCTGCGCGTTCGAGTTGCGCGGCGCGTTCGTTCAGCAGCCGGCCGAGCTGCGAGCCGGTCGCGGACAGGCTGCTCACGAGCCGCGTCGCCGGCTGGGCGAGGACGCCGAGCAACTGGGCGCGCAACGCATCACGGCCGGGCAGCGTGGCCAGGGCCTTGACCCCCGCGGTTTCGAGGAACTGCCCCTCGGTGACCCCGCCCTTGATGGTCAGTTTTTCGTTCTCGTCGGCATACCGGGCCAGCACCTTCGCCAGCCCGACGACGTCCTCGCCGTAGCCGAATACCAAGCCGTTCTGCCCGGACAGCAACTCTTTGAGCGAAACGTACGGCGTATCGCTGATGGCCAAGTTCAGCAGGGTGTTCTTCGCGACGCGGTATTCTCCTTCGACGTCGCTCAACTCCCGCCGCAGACTGTTCATTTCCAGGACCGTCAAGCCCTTGTACTCGGTCACGACGGCCGCGCTAGCTCTGGTAAAGCGAGTACGCAGGTCGGCCACCGTAGCTTCCTTGGTCTGTCGGTCCATGATGACGCTTCCGTGTCCTTCCCGTGTTCGTGTCGAACATGTTCTGGGGGCGCGATCCTCCCGGCGGATGGCGCGGAGTCGCCGGACCTAACGGAGCGCGCCCGCGGCGTCGACGCGCACGCCCGGCCCCATGCTCGTGCTGACGGTGATGCTCCTGACGTACGTCCCCTTGGCCGATGCCGGTTTGGCCCGCACGAGGCTGTCGAGGAGCGACTTGGTGTTGTCCAGCAGCCGGCTGCCGTCGAACGACGCCTTGCCGACCGGTACGTGCACGTTGCCGGCCTTATCGACCCGGTATTCGACTTTGCCGCCCTTCAGGTCCTGCACGGCCTGGGCCACGTCGGCCGTCACGGTCCCGACCTTCGGGTTCGGCATCAGGCCACGCGGCCCCAGAATTCTGCCGAGCTTACCCACGACCGACATCATGTCGGGTGTGGCGACGGCTTTGTCGAACTCCAGCCAACCCTCTTCGCTGACCCGCTTGGCAAGGTCTTCGCCACCGACGACGTCCGCGCCGGCCTGCTCGGCCTCCTGCGCCTTGTCTCCCTTGGCGAACACCGCCACGCGCACGGACTTGCCGGTCCCGTGCGGCAGGAGCACGGTGCCGCGGATGTTCTGGTCGGCTTTTCGTGGGTCGACGCCAAGCCGGACCGCGATCTCGACCGTCTCGTCGAATTTCGTCCGCTTGGTCTCGCGGGCGAGGTCCAGCGCTTCCGGCAACGAATAGTGGCGCGTCCGATCGACTTTTCCCGCGGCCGAACGATAGCCTTTGCTCTTGCGTGCCATCTTCAGTTCTCCACCGAGAGGCCCATACTGCGCGCCGTCCCTTCGATGATGCGCACCGCGCCTTCCAGGTCTTTGGCGTTCAGGTCCGGTCGTTTGAGGGCCGCGATCTCTTCGACCTGCTTCCGCGTCACCGAACCGACGATCTGCCTGGCTGGCTCGCCGGACGCCTTTTCCAATCCGACCGCCTTTTTCAGCAACGTCGATGCCGGCGGCGTCTTGGTGACGAAGGAAAAGGAGCGGTCCACGTAAACGGTGATGACGACCGGGATCAGGAGACCCTGCTGGTCCTGCGTCTTGGCGTTGAACGCCTTGCAGAACTCCATGATGTTGACGCCGCGTTGCCCGAGGGCCGGACCGACGGGAGGGCTGGGATTCGCCTGACCTGCCGGAATCTGCAGCTTGATGGTCGTGTCGATTTTCTTTGCCATGTGGATTCTACCGCGGGTTAGGATTTCTCCACCTGGACGAGGTCGAGTTCCACCGGGGTGGATCGGCCGAAGATGCTGATCAGCACCCGCAGCTTGCCCTTGTCCGGTTTGACTTCTTCGACCACGCCGGTGAAGTCCTGAAACGGCCCTTCGATGACCTTGACCCCTTCTCCGGTCGCGAAAGAAATTTTCGGCTTCGGCCGCAGCGCCCCTTCCTCCACCTGCTGATGAATGGCGGCCACTTCGGCTTCCGATACCGATGGAATGGTCTGCGGGTCGTCCGTCCCGCCTACGAAGCCGGTCACTTTCGGCGTTTCCCGGACGACGTGCCACGTCTGGTCGTTCATCTCCATCTGCACGAGAATGTAGCTGGGAAAGAATTTTCGCGACGATGTCCGTTTCTTGCCCTTGACCAGTTCGACGACCTGCTCTTCCGGCACCAGGATGTCGCCGAACGCTTCCCGCTGCCCGAGCGTGCGGATGCGTTCTTCCAGTGCGAGTTTGGCTTTCCGTTCGAATCCGGAATAGGTGTGGACGATGTACCACTGCTTCGCCATGACGCGGTCTCTCGAGAGGATCGGTCAGTTGCCGAGAAACGAGCGCAGCAACCACGACAGCAGGGCGTCCACGGAGAACAGATACATGGCGACGATGGCGACGAGGAGCAGCACGACCAACGTCGCGGATCGTACCTCCTTGCGGCTCGGCCAGTGGACCTTGCGGGTCTCGGCCCAGGCTTCCTGACAATACGCGCGGGCGGTTTCAATCGCTTTCATGGTCGAATCGATTCTCCAGTCGTGGTGCGCGGAAAACGGGTCAGGCAGGACTCGAACCTGCAACCCCCGGATTTGGAGTCCGGTGCTCTAGCCAATTCGAGCTACTGACCCACGAGGTCATACCTTGACTTCCTTGTGGACGGCGTGCGTGCGGCAGACCGGGCAGTACTTGCGCCGCTGCAGTTTGTCGGGTGTGAGCTTCTTGTTCTTGGTCGCGGTATAGTTTTTGTGCTTGCACTTCTCGCACGAAAGCGCCACGAGGTCTCGCATGTCCGCCTCTCTCTCCGCGTGCTTCCTGAATGCTTCGGTTTCTTCCGCGTAGGCAGATTACTCCAGGATTTTGGTGACGACACCGGCGCCCACCGTCCGCCCCCCCTCCCGAATCGCAAACCGTAACCCCTCGTCCATCGCGATCGGCGTCAATAACGATACCGCCATCTGCGTGTTGTCCCCCGGCATCACCATCTCCGTCCCCTCCTTCAACCCCACCGACCCCGTCACGTCCGTCGTCCGAAAGTAGAACTGCGGCCGGTACCCGTTGAAAAACGGTGTGTGCCGGCCCCCTTCTTCCTTCTTCAACACGTACACCTCCGCCTCGTATCGCGTGTGCGGCGTGATGCTCCCCGGCTTCGCCAATACCTGCCCCCGCTCGATCTCTTCCCGCTTCACCCCCCGCAGCAAACACCCCACGTTGTCCCCCGCTACCCCCTCGTCCAATACCTTCCGAAACATCTCCACCCCCGTCACCGTCGTCTTCTGCGTCTCCTTGATCCCCACGATCTCTACTTCTTCCCCCACTTTCACCCGCCCCCGCTCTACCCGCCCCGTCGCTACCGTCCCCCGCCCCGAAATCGTGAAGACGTCCTCCACCGACATCAGAAATTCCTGGTCCACGTCCCGCACCGGCTCCGGGATGAATTCATCCACCGCCGCCATCAATTCCAACACCTGCCCCTTCCCGTCTTCCTCTCCATCCAACGCCCGCAACGCGCTCCCCCGCACGATCGGCGTCTCGTCCCCCGGAAATTCGTACTTCGTCAACAACTCCCGCATCTCCAATTCCACCAAGTCCAACAATTCCTCGTCGTCCACCATGTCCACCTTGTTCATGAACACCACGATCGCCGGCACCCCCACCTGCCGCGCCAGCAGAATGTGCTCCCGCGTCTGCGGCATCGGCCCGTCACTGGCCGCCACCACCAGGATCGCCCCATCCATCTGCGCCGCCCCCGTGATCATGTTCTTGATGTAGTCCGCGTGCCCTGGACAGTCCACGTGCGCGTAGTGCCGCTTCTCCGTCTCGTATTCCACGTGCGCCGTGTTGATCGTGATCCCCCGCTCCTTCTCCTCCGGCGCCTTGTCGATCTCCTCGAACGCCACCGCCTCCGCCATCGCCTGCTCCGCCAACACTTTCGTGATCGCCGCCGTCAACGTCGTCTTCCCGTGGTCGATGTGTCCGATCGTCCCCACGTTCATGTGCGGCTTCGTCCGCTCGAACCGCGCCTTCGCCATCGTCCTCGCTCCCTTTCGTGCGCCGCCTTCATATTATGGCGACAAAATGTTTTCTCGACCTGAGATGACGGTCGAACCGCCCGTTCTCCGTTGCGTTCTCGAAAAGAGGGACAAGCCCAGGAGCGGGCTTGAACCGCCGACCTCGTCCTTACCAAGGACGTGCTCTACCTGCTGAGCTACCTGGGCGTTGCGTCCGGCTTGCTAGATCATCACGGCTGAAGAATGACCGGCCTGTCCTCCGTTGCGCCAGCACTCCGTTCGGCGTTGTTTCGAGCCTGAGAAAAGATGGAGCGGGAAACGGGACTCGAACCCGCGACCCCGAGCTTGGAAGGCTCGCGCTCTAGCCAACTGAGCTATTCCCGCCTGAACTCCTCTCTGGACGGAGGACATGGTGGAGAGGGAAGGATTCGAACCTTCGAAGGCATACGCCGGCAGATTTACAGTCTGCTCCCTTTGGCCGCTCGGGCACCTCTCCGTACGCACGGTTTCCATCTCACGCAGGCTGGCGATAGGAGTTGAACCTACAACCTACTGATTACAAATCAGTTGCTCTACCGTTGAGCTACGCCAGCGTTCCGGCGGCACGGAGTCCCGTAGCCCAATGATGTTTTAAGGAATCAGGACCTTTCCGAAAAGAACCGGCTCGTGATTGGAACGGCAGATGAGTCTAGCCTACGCAGGCCGGACCGTCAAGAGTGGACACCCCTGTGCCCCCGCACCGGAGGAGCGTACCTCTCATCGTCACGACCCGGGCGTTTCCCGCGAAAATCATGAAGTCGCAAGCGGAATTCTACCGCCGCGGCGGCTCACGTCCCCCGTAGCTGACGCAGACGCTCGTACAGCACGATGCCTCCGGCGACCGACACGTTGAGCGAACCCACTTGGCCGGACATCGGGATCGAAACGACGTAATCGCAGGTTCTTTCGACCAGTGGTCGCATTCCCCCGCCTTCGCCGCCCAGCACGAACGCGGTCTTCCGGCGCAGGTCGAGGTCGTAAACGGTATCTGGGGCGTATGGAGCGAGCCCGACTAGCCAGTATCCCGCAGACTTGAGGGACAGGAGGGCCTGTCGGACGTTTCCCACGAGCGCAATCGTCAGATGCGCCGTCGCGCCGGCCGCGGTCTTTTCGACGCTCGGGCTGATGTGGGCAGAGCGGTGTGTACTCAGAACGACGCCACCGACCCGAGCCGCCTCGGCCGTCCGGATCAGGGCGCCGAGATTGCGGGGATCGACGACCTCGTCGAAGACCAGCAGACAATCGGGCGCATCGCGCAGGAGATCGGACAAGGACCGGTACGGGAACGGCTGCGCCTGGGCCACGACGCCTTGGTGGCTTCCGCCGTCGGTCAGCGCGTCGAGAACATCCTGCGACACCCACCGAACGCGAATTCCCTTCTGCTCTGCCTGCGCCAGGAACGCCGCGGTCTTTGGCGTGCGGAGAGCGAGAATCGTGTCGATCGTCGCCGGGTTGGCGCACAGATATTCGCGGACCGGTCGAACGCCGTATATGATCCGCCGTTTACAGGGTGCCGGTTTTTTCCTAGGATTCCGAGGCATGGGGATGATATTGGTCCGCTACATTTTACGCGAAGTGAGTCTGCCCTTCTGTCTGAGTCTCTTGATTTTCACCTGCATCCTGCTCGCCGCCCGTATCCTAAAACTCGTCGATCTCCTGATCAATCGAGGCGTTTCCGTCGTCCACGTCGGGAAGATGCTGTTGTTCGTGCTACCGTCTTTTCTGGAAATGACGGTGCCGATGGCATTCCTGCTCGCGGTCCTGTGGGGATGCGGGCGCCTTTCGACGGACCGGGAAGTCGTGGCCCTCAAGAGTTGCGGCATTGGTCTGCCGCAGATCGCGCTTCCGGTCGCCGCCCTGGCCGCGATCCTGATCGCAAGTTCCTTTTTCCTGACCCTGACAGTCCGACCGTGGAGTAACGCCGGACTCGACCGCGTGTTCTACGACATCTCCAGGACCCGCGTGACCGCAGGACTGAAAGAGAAAATTTTTCACGACGAATTCGAAGGCTTGGTCATCTACGCCGAAGAGATCACGTCTCCGGGCACGCGCCTCGCCGGGGTGATGATTGCGGACAGCCGCACGTCCCATAGACGGGATACGATTTTCGCGCAGAGCGGACTCATTCTGCCGGGCGAAGACGGCACCCTGACGCTGCGTCTCAACGAAGGGACGGTGTATAGCGCGCGGCAGACGGAGGCCGACCGTCAGATCACCCACTTTTCCGCCTACGACATCACGCTCGACACGACCGCCCTGCTCCCGAACGTCGACAAGCCGACGCACAGCCCCAA
Organism: uncultured Binatia bacterium (SeqCode); assembly: GCA_965200125.1. Classification (GTDB taxonomy): domain Bacteria; phylum Desulfobacterota; class Binatia; order Bin18; family Bin18; genus Bin18. The sequence goes on from OZ241332.1 coordinate 2,232,084, forward strand.
AGACATGACGACACCCGAACTCCTGACCATCCTCGGCCGAGGCCGCGAAGACGGCGGTCGGTACGACAAGGCACGCGTCGAGTTTCACCGCCGATTGGCGCTGCCGTTTGCCTGCTTGGTGTTCGGACTCGTTGCCCTGCCGTTGAGCGTCCGCGGGGTGGCGGCTTCGCGGACCGTGGGATTCACCGTCAGCCTGGGTATCATCCTGCTGTATTACATGCTGCTCAGTGCCGGAGAGAGCTTCGGAAGGAGCGGCCAGATGCCTCCTGGCGTCGCGCTCTGGATGCCGAACGTCGTTCTGGGGGGCGTGGGGGCGTGGCTATTCGCTCGGGTGACGCAGGAAAAACCTCTGTTTCCTTTCAAAGTGGAAATATCCGGATTTCTGCCGACGAGGCCGGCGTTCTCGTGGACGTCGACACGCTGAGCGATGCGGCGGCTCGGGCGTATGGAATCCACCGTTTCGTCCTTCCCTCCCCGGTTGATTGCACGGTACTTGTGCACGGAATTCCTGCGATTCTTTACGCTGTGCCTGCTGCTGTTCCTGGCGTTGTCGCTCCTGGTCGATTTTTTCGACCGCTTTCACACTTTCGTCAAACATCAGGCTCCGCCCGGGGCGGTCGTCCGGTATTTCCTGTTCAAGCTGCCGTTGTACGTCTGGCAGGCCGTTCCGGCCTCGGCGCTGGCCGGGTCGTTATTGAGCTTGGGCATTCTTTCGCGCCACAAGGAACTCCTCGCACTCAAAGCCTGTGGCGTCGGTCCGTGGCAGATTGCCGCCCCGTTGCTCTGCGCCGCGGGGGTGTTGAGCGTCGCCGGCTGGACGTGGAACGAAAAAGTCGTTCCCTACGCCTACCAGACCTCGCGTACGATTCATGCCGTCGACATCAAGAAAAAATCCCAGACCCGATTCTTCCACACGCAGGGGTTCTGGTATCACGGCGCCAACGGCTTCTACCACATCGACCATTTCGACTCCCGGCATAACGTGCTGTCGGGCCTGACCGTGTATAGGCTCGGTGTGGACTTTCAGATTCGGTCGGTCGTCCGGGTCGCCCGCGCGACCTGGAACGACGGAAGGTGGCGATACGAAGGAGCAGAGGAAAACGAACTGCAGGCCAGTGCGAACCCCACATCCGGTTCGGCCTCGGTGCTGCTGTCCGAAACGCCGGAGGACTTCTCGCTGGCGACCCAGAAAGCCGAGGAGCTCTCTTCGGATGCACTCAGGGCGTACATCGAAAATTTGCAGCAAAAGGGCCTCGATACGACCGAGTATCAGGTCGATCTGGGGCTCAAGACCGCGGTCCCGTTCGCCGCCTTCGTCATGACCCTGATCGGGGCCGCTTTAGCCGTCCCCGGCTCTCGACAGTTGGCCCTGCCGGCCGCGGTCGGCGCAGCGCTCGTCGTCGGCTTCGGCTACTGGGTTTTTCTGGCGTTCACCGTTGCGCTCGGACACGGCGGGGTGCTGCATCCCACCATCTCGGCATGGTTGGCGAACGGGGCCGCTGGAGCGATCGGGATGTACTTTCTGCTGGGGATCGATTGATCGGGAGCAGGAGTTACCGCTTGGAGTATTGGGGCCGCTTGCGCGCCTTGTGTCGCCCGTACTTCTTCCGTTCGACTTCCCGCGAATCGCGGGTGACGTATCCTTCCTTCTTCAGCAGTGGCCGAAAGTCGGGATTGGCTTTGATGAGCGCCCGGGTGATGCCGTGACGAATGGCCGCGGCTTGCGCGGAATTGCCACCGCCCCGAACGTTGGCTTTGACGTCGAACTGGGTTTCGGTTTTGGTCAGGATGAGAGGTTGACGAGCAATCATCCGCACGGCTTCACGGCCGAAGTACTCGTCGAGGGACTTCTTGTTGACCGTACAATTGCCGTCCCCTGGGAACAGCCGTACACGCGCAATGGCGTTCTTCCGTTTTCCCGTTCCCCAACATTCTTCAGGTGCGTCAGCCATGGTGTGCTCTGCCTTGATTGCTTGCGATCCGCCTAGTTCGAGGCGGCCTGCAACTGGGCCGCGTGCGGGTGCTCTGCGTCGGGGTACACTTTCAGCTTGTGAGCCAAGCTGCGGCCAAGTGCGTTTTTCGGCAACATGCCCGCAACCGCCTTCTTGATGATTTCCTCGGGCGCCGACTCCAGAAGTTCCTCCGCGGAGCGGCTGCGGATGCCGCCGGGATACCCCGTGTGTCGGTGGTACTGCTTCTGTCGCAGCTTCTTCCCGGTGAACCGGACGTGGCGCGCATTCACGACCACGACGAAATCTCCGGTATCGATATGGGGTGAGAAGGCTGGATTCCGTTTCCCGCGCAGGGTGTCGGCGAGTTCGCTGGCGAGCCGGCCGACGACGCGCCCTTTCGCATCGAAAAGATGCCAGCGCCGGGCGGCGAGGGCGCGGTCGCGCGACAGGGTGAGGGTTTCCTTCTTCATGGTGCGCTGCCCACGCTTCGTCGCAGAGGGAGGGGGGAGGCGGGGCCGACGAGACTCGAACTCGCGACCTCCGGCGTGACAGGCCGGCGTTCTAAACCAGCTGAACTACGACCCCACCACGGTATGGGCGGTATCCGGTTTGAACGGATGGCCCTCGGCTTGTAAGGCCGATGCTCTTCCACTGAGCTAACCGCCCCTCTGTTCGGACGACTCGGCCCGGTGGCGAGCATGTCCTCCTCTGAACGAAGGCCAGTGCTCTACCACCGGGGTATTTCCCCGTCAATCCCCCGACGGTCTCAATGGGTGACGATCTCCGTCGATTCGGTCGGGTCGGGTGCGTCGGAAGGGTAGCGCGGTTCCTCGTCCAGATCCGGTTCCTTCCGGGCCAGAAACTCGTCGGGCTCGGCCAAGACCAGGGCGTTCCGGAGCACGCTGTCCAGATGATCGATCGTCTCGACCTGGACCGCCCGCAAAATGGCGGCCGGCACGTCTTGCAGGTCTTTTTCGTTTTCGACGGGGATGAGTACACGGGTGATTTCGCCGCGGTGGGCGGCCAGGATCTTCTCCTTCAAACCGCCGATCGGGAGCACTTGTCCGCGCAGCGTGATTTCCCCGGTCATGGCCGTATCGTGCCGAACCGGGATTTTCGTCAGCGCCGAGACCAGGCACGTCGCCATCGTCACGCCCGCAGACGGGCCGTCCTTGGGAATCGCGCCTTCCGGGATGTGAATATGGACGTCGATCTTCTGGTAGAAGTCCTTTTCGAGCCCCAATTCTTCCGCGCGCGAGCGTACGTAACTCATGGCCGCATGAGCCGACTCCTGCATCACGTCCCCGATTTTGCCGGTAATCGTGAGCTTGCCCTTGCCGGGTAAGATCGTCACCTCGGTCGCGAGCAGTTCCCCGCCCATATCGGTCCATGCCAAGCCGGTCACCACTCCCACCTTGTCTTCCTGTTCCGCCTTACTGACGCGGTACTTGGCCGGCCCGAGATATTTCTCCAGCCGCTTCTGATTCAGCCGGACGCGCGTGTCTTTGCCCTTTTTCACGACCTCGACCGCGACTTTGCGGCACAACGTCGCGATTTCCCGTTCGAGATTCCGCACCCCGGCCTCGCGCGTGTACGAACGGACCACGGTGGACAGCACGCGGTCGGGACACACGATGTTGGTGTCCGTCAATCCGTTGGCCTCGCGCTGCTTCTTGACAAGGAAGTGCTTGGCGATGTTCAGCTTTTCCCACTCGGTGTAGCCGGGAATGCGGATGATCTCCATGCGATCCTGGAGCGGCCGCGGAATCCGTTCGAGGGTGTTCGCCGTACAGATGAACAGGATTTTCGACAGGTCGTAGTCGACGTCGATGTAGTGGTCGTTGAAGGTGGTGTTCTGTTCGGGGTCGAGCACCTCCATCAACGCGGCCGACGGATCGCCCCGGAAGTCGGTCGACATCTTGTCGATTTCGTCGAGCAGAAAGACCGGATTTCCGGACCCGGCGCGTTTCATCCCCTGAACGATCTTGCCCGGCATGGCGCCGATGTAGGTGCGCCGATGTCCCCGAATTTCGGCTTCGTCCCGGACTCCGCCGAGAGAGATGCGTACGAATTTCCGGTCCGTGGAACGCGCGATGGATTTTCCCAACGACGTTTTGCCGACGCCCGGCGGGCCGACGAAACACAAGATTGGCCCCTTCATCTCGCCGACCAGCGTCTGCACGGCGAGATACTCCAAAATGCGCTCCTTGACTTTTTCCAGACCGTAGTGGTCTTCGTCCAGCACGCGTTCCGCGTCCTGAATGTCCAGCTTGTCTTCCGTGTATTCGTACCAGGGCAGCGCGAGCAGCCAGTCTATGTAGTTGCGCACGACCGTCGCCTCCGCGGACATCGGCGACATCATCTTGAGCTTCTTCAACTCTTTTTCGACCTTGTCGCGTGCCTCCTGCGACATCTTTTTCTGCTTGACCTTCTCCTCCAATTCTTGAAGTTCGTTCTTGAACTCGTCCTTTTCTCCGAGTTCCTTCTGAATCGCCCGCATCTGCTCGTTGAGGTAGTACTCCTTCTGCGTCTTCTCCATCTGCTTCTTGACCCGCGTGCGGATGCGACGCTCGACCTCGAGGATTTCGATCTCGGACCGCGTCAGACGGAGGACTTTCTCCAGACGGTCTGCCGGGTCGGCGGTTTCGAGCAAGGCTTGTTTGTCTTCCAGCTTGACGCCCAGGTGCGCGATGATCGTATCCGCCAGACGGGACGGGTCGTCGAGCGCCGAGACCGACATGATCATCTCCGGGGGGATCTTCTTGTTGAGGCGCACGTAGCTCTCGAACGCGGCATTCACGTTCTTCACCAACGCATCGATGTCGACCTGCCGCTGCGTCGCCTCTTCGATCTCTGCGACGTCCGCCCAGAAGAAATCGTTCTGTTCGACGTATTGGACGACCGTGCCGCGTCGTTTGCCCTCGACCAGGACTTTCACGGTCCCGTCGGGAAGCCGGAGCAACTGTACGACGTGCCCGATCGTGCCGGTCGCATAGATGTCTTTGGCCGCAGGATTGTTGACCTTGGCGTCCCGCTGCGTGGATAGAAAAATCAGTTTGTTCCCGGCAACCGCTTCTTCGAGGGCTTTGATCGACTTCTGACGGCCCACGAACAGCGGAACCACCATGTGCGGGAACACGATGATGTCTCGTAACGGCAAAAGCGGTAGTTGCACGGCCCCTCCTTCCTTCCCCGTCTCGTCGTCAGAACCGTTCGCGGCGCCCGGTTCGACCGACCGGTCAGGCACTCTCCGCGGCGGCTTTCTGGTACATCACGATCGGTTGCGCGTTCCGCACCACCACTTCCTCCGAGATCAACACTTCCTTGATGTTCGGCTGCGAAGGAATATCGTACATGATGTCCAGCATGATGTTCTCCATGATCGCCCGCAGCCCCCGCGCCCCGGTCTTCCGCGCCAGGGCCTCCCGCGCAATGGCGGTCAGCGCGCCTTCCGTGAACCGCAAGTGCACGTTCTCGAGTTCGAACAACTTCTGGTACTGGCGCACCAGCGCGTTCTTGGGCTCGCGCAGGATCCGGACCAGGGCCTGATCGTCGAGTTCCTTCAGCGTCGCCAGAACGGGCAGCCGGCCGATGAACTCCGGAATCATGCCGAATTTGAGTAAGTCCTCGGGCCGAACTTCGGGCAGCAGGCTGTTACCGCGCAAAGTACTGCTCCGCACGTCGGCACCGAACCCGAGACTCTTGCCGCCGAGACGCCGCTGGATGACGTCTTCGAGACCAACGAAGGCCCCGCCGCAGATGAACAAGATGTTGGTCGTATCGACCTGCACGAACTCCTGCTGCGGATGTTTTCGTCCGCCTTTGGGTGGGACGCTGGCGACGGTGCCCTCGATGATCTTGAGCAGCGCCTGCTGGACGCCCTCGCCGGACACGTCGCGGGTAATGGACGGGTTGTCGCCCTTGCGGGCGATCTTGTCGATCTCGTCGATATAGACGATCCCCTTCTGGCATTTCTCCACGTCGTAGTCGGCGTTCTGCAGCAGGCTGAGGACGATGTTCTCGACGTCCTCGCCCACGTAGCCGGCTTCGGTCAGGCTGGTCGCGTCCCCGATCGTGAACGGCACTTGAAGGAAACGGGCCAGCGTTTGCGCCAGCAGGGTTTTCCCCGACCCGGTCGGGCCGAGCAGCAGGATGTTGGACTTCTGCAACTCGACGTCGCTCGTCACCATCTGCGAGTCGACGCGTTTGTAGTGGTTGTGGACGGCGACCGACAGGATCTTCTTGGCCTGTTCCTGTCCGATGACGTATTGATCCAGGACGCGCTTGATCTCCGTCGGCTTCGGGACCGCGGACGAGACGGACAGCGAGTCTTCCTGGTCGACTTCTTCGGCGATGATGTCGTTACACAGGTCGATACATTCGTCACAAATGTAAACCGTCGGCCCGGCGATCAGCTTCCGGACTTCGTCCTGACTTTTCCCACAAAAAGAGCAGACCAGATTGCCGGGCCGTTCATCGCCGTTTCTGGGCATATCGACTCCTTAGAACCGCGAGTCACCCCTGGCGCGGAGCGGAGGCAGTTCGACCGGACGGATGAAGGGACGGCTGGGGGGGAAGGCGTCGTTCTCGACAGCGTGTCGTTCGAGACGGATGCGCGCGTTCATGTCACACCTCACGACGGAAAGGCGGCCATCCTAATCGTTTTCCGGCGTATCGGCAACGTCGGCGTGGACGGTCCGGACATCGGCTTTTTCGACAACGGCACGCAACGCCTCTTCTCTGAGCAGCCGCGATTGCAACGTCCGGCGGTTATCGGCGTCGGCGTACAGCGCCTCGACCTGTTGGCGTTGCTCGGCGTTGGCTGCGGCGAATTCGGCAACTTTGGTATTGACCGCGTCCTCGGACAGCGTCAATCCCAACTGTTCGACCAGCGCGTCCAGCAACCAGGTCGTCTCGATCTGGCGTTTGGCACGTGCCGTCAGATCCTCGCGCACCGCCTGGGGAAGCGCCGGGTCGTCGAACGCCATGCCGTCGCGGGGCTGTAGTCCGGTTTCCACGAACAGGCGTTGCGCGTGTTCCCGTACCAAACCGGGCGGCACTTCGACCGGATGGCGGCGCAACATCTGGCTCACCAGATCGCTTTCCATCTGCTGTTCCGCCCGGCGTTCAGCAGACTGCTCCAGATTCTCGCGCAGCTTGGCGCGCAAGGCTTCCAGCGTGTCGCATTCCCCGTGGTCTTTCGCGAATTCGTCATCCAGACGTGGCACTTCCTTTCGGGCGATGTCGTGAATAGTCACCTGAAAATCCGCGCTCGGCGCGTCCGGCGGTGCGTCGGTACCCGCCTGCGGTGCTTGGGGCAACGGTAGGGAAAAGCTCAGCCGGTGGCCTTTCCGCGCCCCGATGATCTTTTCCTGAAACCCGGGCAGCAGCGTCTCCCTGCCCATCTCCAACAGCCGTCCGGTCCCTTCCAGCCCGGCGATAAGCCGACCGTCCCGCTCCGCATGATAGTCGAGTCTGACCACGTCGCCCGCCTCGACGTGGTCGCGGTCTGCAATAGGGTGCAACTGGGCCAACGAGTCGGCCAACCGCGCCAAGGTGTCGTCGACCGCCTGCTCGGTCACGGGCGCGATTTTCTTATCGACCGCCAAGCCCTCGTATGCGACGTGCCGTACCTCGGGCTTGGTCTCGACGGTCGCCGAGTAACAGAACGGGCTGCCAGCCACCAACCGTTCGGTCACGACCTGGGGCTGTGTGACTATCGCAAGTCCGTGTTCCCGAATCGCTTCGGGGAGGGATTCTTCGACGAGCGCCGAGCCGACTTCGGAGGTAATCTGTTCGCCGAAACGGCGTTCGATGACGCGGCGCGGCACTCGGCCGGCACGGAATCCCTTCAATTGCACTTGGCTCTGATACCGCTGATAGGCGCGTTCCAAACCGGCGTGTACCCGGTCGGCGGGAATTTCGATGGAAATCTTCGTCCGGACCGGACTCAACGGTTCGATCGAAACCTTCATACGTTACCTTGTCGCGTAACAGGGAGAGAATGGACGGCGGGGGTTCCGCTAGATGAGAGTTACATGCGAGAGGGGGGACTTGAACCCCCACCCGCTCCAAGCGGACTAGATCCTAAGTCTAGCGCGTCTACCAATTTCGCCACTCTCGCATATCGAAAACGGGAATATGGGCCGCCGGAGGCTCGAACTCCGGACCCGCTGATTAAGAGTCAGCTGCTCTGCCAACTGAGCTAGCGGCCCGCGGGCACCTTATCCAGTATCGGCGGAGGTGGCAACGGGAGCCGCGACAACGCTGGCAAAAGGACGTGCCAATTGCGGCCAAGAACACTGACGGCAGGAATGAATCGGGAAGGGAGAACGGGTGGGTGAAGGGACTCGAACCCTCGACTCCTGGGACCACAACCCAGTGCTCTACCAACTGAGCTACACCCACCGTATGCGCCAGAAGGGATTCGAACCCCCGACCCACGGCTTAGAAGGCCGTTGCTCTATCCAACTGAGCTACTGGCGCGCTTAACTATTTGCTGGAGGTTCGGCGCCCTGTCGCCGGCCGTTCCGTCGAATCGGGGCGAGCCGATTTGAACGGCCGACCCCCTGCTCCCAAGGCAGGTGCGCTACCAGGCTGCGCTACGCCCCGACATTGTTAAGTCTTACTCGAAACGACTGTAACGCGGCTACCCTACCACGCCATCCGACACCGGACAATTCAGGTGTCGGAGAGGAGGCGAAGACACACCCGACTCTCTAGCTCCCCATGAAGAAGCGCGTCGAACGGTCGGCGAAATCGAAGACCGGAGCCCAATATACGCCGAGAATGACGGTCGCCACGCTCAGGACCGCGAGGAGCGAACCGTTGTGGGGATCGAGGGTGACTTCGCCGTCCGCTTCGGTCGGCTCGTCGAGGAACATCGTCTTCACGATCTTGGCGTAGTAGTACAGCGAGACGACGCTGTTCAGAATGCCGACGACCGCCAGCCAGTAGAATTGCCCCTTCACGACCGCGGCGAACAGGTAGAATTTCCCGATGAATCCGGCCAGCGGCGGAAGGCCGGTCAGAGAGAACAGGAAAATCGCCATGGCGACCGCGAGCGCGGCGCCGCCCCGCCACGCCAGACCGCGAAAACCGGCCAAGTCCTCGCGGCCGGTGTTGTTGGCCACGACCATCACGACGATGAACGCGCCCAGGTTCATCAAGTAATAGACCACGATGTAGAACAGCATGGCGCGGAGACCCTCGTCGCTGAGCACGACGAAGCCCATCAAAATGTAGCCGGCGTGGGCGATACTCGAATAGGCGAGCAGCCGTTTGACGTTCTGCTGGTTGAGCGCGGCCAGATTGCCCAACGTCATGGATACCATGGCGAGGATGAGCATGAGTTGCGGCCACTCGACCCCGGGCACGAATTGCCACAGCCCGGCTTCCCCGCTCTGCGACAGTCCGGGATAGAAGAACCGCATCAGCAGCGCGAATCCGGCCGCCTTCGAGCCGACCGACAGAAAGGCCGTCACCGGGATTGGCGCCCCGTGGTACACGTCCGGCGCCCACATGTGAAAGGGAACCGCGGCGATCTTGTAGCCGAAGCCGGCCAGCATCAGGACCAGCGCGATGAACAGGGTGAGTTGGTCGGGCGCGTTCTGCAGCAGCGCCGCGTTGATCTCGGCGTAGTCCAGACTCCCGGTCAATCCGAAGATCCAACTCATGCCGTAGATCATGGTGCCCGAAGCGACCCCGCCGTAGATCAGGTATTTGAGGGCGGCTTCGCCGGAACGCCGATTCCGGGTCAGGTATCCCGTCAAGACGTACGACGTCAGGCTGACGAACTCCAACGACAGGTACGCGACGAGCAGGTTGGTCGCGGACGCCATGAAGAACATGCCCAGGCCGCTGGCCAGCAGAATGCCGTAATACTCCCCTTGGTTCGGGCCGTCGATTTCCTTGGAGCCGAGCGACATCCAGACGGTGCCGACGAGCGATAGCGAGAGAATCACCTTGAAGAAGACCGAGAAATTGTCCAGCGCGATCATGCGATGGAACAGCCATCCCTGCCCGGACGCCTGCAACCCGTCAATCAGCCGCAGTCCGAAGAACGACAGGCCCGAGGTGAACACCAGGGCGAGCGTGGCCCCCACGAGGGCGAGATTCCCGATCCGTTCCTTGTCCCGGACGAACAGGTCGGCGAGAAAGATCGCCAGAATGGTGACGACCAGCATCCCCTCGGGGTAGAAGTAGGCCAGACTGTCGATGCTGCCGAGATTCATGGCGGGCGTTCCGTCACGTGCGGGGAATCAGCGCGCCGCCAGCGCGGCCGAGTCGCTGGCCTGCAAGACCACTTGGTTGAGTCCCTGTAACGAAACGTCGAGCAGGTCGAGCACGGCGTGGGGATACACCCCCATAATCACCACGACGATTCCGAGCGGCACCAGCGTACACAACTCACGGGCGTTGATTTCGGGGAGGTCCATCTGCTGGTACTCCTCGCGCGGCTTGCCCAGAAACATCTGTTGAATCGTCCACAACAGGTAACTCGCGGTCAGCACTACCGTCAGGGCGCCCAGAATCGTGGGAATCTTGTGCAGATGCCACGCGCCCAGCAGGCACAGCACCTCGGAGATGAACGCCGACAGGCCGGGCAAGCCCATGGCTGCGAAAAAGGCCAATCCCATCACCCCGGTGTACACTGGCATGACCGACGCCAGTCCGCCGAAGCCGTCGATGCGACGGTGGTGCGCCCGGTCGTAGATCACGCCGACGATGAGGAACAGCATGGCCGTGATCGTGCCGTGGTTGAACATCTGCAGGACCGCGCCGTTGATCCCCTCGGGCGTGAACGAGGCCATGCCCAGCATGACGTAGCCCATGTGGCTGATGCTGGAATAGGCCACGAGTTTCTTCATGTCCTTGGGCTCGATGAAGCATTGCGCAAGGGCGCACAACGCCCCATAGACGATGTTCAAGGCGCCCAAGGCGGCCAGACAGTACGGGGCGAACAGAAACGTCTCTTCCGGCAGGAGCGGATAGTTGACCCGCAGGATGCCGTAGGTGCCCATCTTGAGCAGCACGCCGGCCAGAATGACCGACACCGCGGTCGGCGCTTCGACGTGCGCGTCGGGGAGCCACGTGTGAAACGGGAAGGCCGGCACCTTGACGGCGAAGTTGACGAAGAGGGCCAACCACATGATCTGCGGCATGGAGAAGCCGAACAGCACCGGCTCGGTTTGGAAGTGGCGCGCCACCTCCGGCAGCTTCGTCAGATCGAAGGTGTACCCAATCCCGTCGATGGACCCGGCATGGAAATAGAAGACCAGCATGCAGACCAGCATCAGCGCGCTGCCGAGCATGGTGTACAGAAAGAACTTGATCGCCGCGTACTCGCGCCGCGGGCCGCCCCAGATGCCGATCAGGAAATACATCGGCAGGAGCATCAACTCCCAGAAGATGAAGAACAGAAAGAAGTCCATGGCGCAGAACACGCCGGTCATGGCCGTGTCGAGCAGCAGGAACAGGGCGAAGTACCCCTTTTCCGCGCGTTCGACGTTCCAGGAAGCGAGAATGCACAGCGGACAGAGAAACGCGGTCAGCAACACCATCGAGATGCTGACCCCATCCACGCCGATGAAGTACCGGATGTGAAAAGACTCGATCCACGGCACGTTCACGACGAATTGCAGATCGGGCGTCGTCGTATCGAAATGCTGATAGAGCCAGATGCCGAGCAGGAACGCCGGGATGGTAAACGCGAGCGCGGTCCACCTGATGAGATCCTTAGCTTGGCTGGGTAGGCAGAAGACGACGGCCGTCCCGGCCAAGGGCAGGAAGATCATGAGGGTGAGGACATAGGACTCCATAGCGGCTCCTTAACGACACGGCTTCGGAACGGGCGTTCGGGGGAGCAGACTTCGCATCAACGGACTTCCGACACTCCCTGTCTTGCAAACATGAGGCGCCACGGGATCCGCCGGCTCGACAGCCACAGCACCAGCCCGACCAGGATCACGAGGGAGAGCACCCCCGCGGCGACCGGCAACAGGGCGTCGGCCGGGGCACGCGGCAGGAATTGCGAGACTGCGATCGCGCCCACGATCACGTATAGATAGATGCTGAGGTTGCCGGTCTGGATCTGGCGCAGGCGGTTGCCGATGCCGAACGTCACGTCGGCCAGCGCGTTCACCAGTCCGTCGATCACGGAGGAGTCGAAGAGTCCGACGACCCGGCCGAGCAGGCCGGTCAGTTTGGCAGCGCCGTTGACGACGAAGTCGATCACGCCGAGGTCGAAGCCGAAACACAGCCGGCTCAGCCCCAGCGTCCCGCGCACGCCCGTCGCGTCGTACGCCTCGTCGACGTAGTACTTGTTGTACACTGCCCGATACGGCACGCCGTTGCCGATAGCGGCGAAGGTATCCGGAGACACGGCCCGCCGGTAATACATCGCGTATGCCAGCCCGATGCCGCCCGCGGCAATCGTGACCGACGCGGCCATCAGCACGTATTCGATCATCACGTCGTGGTGGCCGGCGCCGTGCCCGCCGCCGCCGTGGCCGGCGCTCAAGACGGGCGCCAGCCAGTGCTCCAATACGTTGCTTCCACCCAGGGCCGGCGGAACGCCCAGGAACCCGGCGAAGATCGCGCCCAACGCCAACACGATGAGCGGAACCGTCATCGCCGGCGGGGATTCGTGCAGATGCGCACGGGTATGCTCGTCCGCCCGGTTTTCGCCGAAAAAGACCATGAACACCTGACGGAACATGTAGAACGCCGTCAACCCGGCCGCGGCGAAGCCGATCGCCCACAACAGCGGATGCCCGCCGGAGAAGGTCAGCCACAGAATTTCGTCCTTCGAGAAGAACCCGGCCAGCGGCGGAATGCCCGCAATGGCGACGGTGGAGATGAGGAACGTCCAGAACGTCAGCGGCATCTTGTCCTTGAGGCCGCCCATCTTGCGCATGTCCTGCTCGTCGCCCATCGCGTGGATGACGCTCCCCGACCCGAGGAACAGGCACGCCTTGAAGAACGCATGCGTCATCAGATGGAAGAACGCGGCGCCGTACGCCCCGACGCCCACGCCGAGCACCATGTAGCCGAGTTGGCTGACCGTGGAATAGGCCAGCACTTTCTTGATGTCGAATTGGGCGAGCCCGATCGTCGCCGCGAACACCGCGGTCAGGGCGCCGACGGTCGCCACGACGCCCAACGCCACCGGCGACATCGAGAACAGAAAGTGCAGGCGCACCATCATGTACACGCCGGCCGTCACCATCGTCGCGGCGTGGATCAACGCGCTGACCGGGGTCGGGCCGGCCATGGCGTCGGGCAGCCAGACGTACAGCGGAATCTGCGCGGACTTTCCGGCCGCACCCACGAACAGGCACAGCGCGGCCAGCGTGACCGCCGGCACCCCGAAGACCAGGTGGCCGTCGAGATGATGGACCAGGTGGCTCAGGTCGCGGAACACCGCGCTCGTGCCGTGTCCGGCCTCGAACAGACTCCAGAAGAGAATGAAGATGCCGAGGGTGAATCCGGCGTCGCCGATCCGGTTGACGATGAACGCCTTGTTGCCGGCCGTGGTGTTGGCGTGCTCTTTGTACCAGAACCCGATCAGGCCGTACGAACACAGTCCCACGCCTTCCCAGCCCACGAACATCAGCAGGAGGTTGTCGGCCAGCACGAGCGTCAGCATGGCCGCGGTGAACAGGTTCAAATACGCGAAAAAGCGCCAATACGCCTCGTCGTCGTGCATGTAGCCGGTCGAATAGAGGTGAATCAGCCCGCCGATGCCGGTCACGACGAGCACCATCACGCACGACAGTGGATCGACGACGAACGCGATGTCCACGCGGAGCGAGCCGATGTGAATCCAGCGCAGTAGCGTGTCGAGCAGCGCCCGTTCGTTCGGCTCCAGCCCCAGGAGTTGGAACCAGGCGACGAGCGCCAGGAGAAACGACGCGCCGACCGTGCCGCAGGCGATCGCACTGACGACCGGCTTGCCGTAGCGCTTCTGGAGCGTCGCCCCAAGGATCCCGGTCACGCCCGCGCCGAGCAAGGGCAACAGGACGATCCAGCGGAGGTAGGACACGAGCAGCGGGTGGTCCATGTCCTATCCCTGCAGGCTGTCGACGGCTTCGACGTCAATGGAGGAGAAGTTCTGGTAAATGCCCAGCACGATGGCCAAGCCGATGACCGCTTCCGCGGCCGCCAGCATGATGACGAAGATGGCGAACACTTGGCCGTCGTAGTTCCCGGAGGAGAAGTGGGAGAAGGCGATGTAGTTGATGTTGGCGGAGTTCAGGATCAACTCGACGCCCAGCAGGATGCCGATGGCGTTCTTGCGGGTCAGCACGCAGTACAGGCCGAGCAGAAAGACGGCCAGACTCACGAACAGGAAATGCCGGAGCCCTATTGTGAGCAGCACGTCTTCCATAACGGGGTATGAATCAAGGCGGGCCGGGCCGTCCTCAATACGGGCAGAGCGGAAATCGAGGGATGGCCCCGGGCGTTATCCGTCGGGCGTGCTGCCGCGCAGTTCCTTCCTCGACACCACTACCGCGCCGATCAGCGCCACGAGCAGCACCACCGACGCGAGCTCGAAGGGCAGGATGTACGGCCCGAGGAACGCCTCGCCGATGCCGGACGTCGTGGGCTCGACGACCGGGTCGGCATGTTCCGCCCACGGTGCCTGTCCCACGCACAACCCCATCAGCACCGCCACGACGGCAAGCATCAGGGCCGCAGGGACCCTTCCCACGGTCCGGTTGGAGACCTCCACGTCGGCAATCCGGTGCGTCAGCATGACCGCGAACAGGATCAACACGAGAATCCCGCCGATGTAGAGCATGACCTGGATGACGGCCACGAAATCCGCGGCCAGATAAGCGTACAGACCGGCCACGCCCATGAACGCGCCGAGCAGCGCAAAGGCCGAATAGACCAAGTTGCGGGACAGCGCCACGATCAGCGCCGAGCCGATCGTCAGCGCGGCGAGCAGGTAGAAAATCAGTGCCTGAACCGGCATATCCGAATTTCAGCACGGACTAGCCGGCCGCCTCTTCCTGCTCTTTCTTGTATTTTTTCAGATCGACGGGCTCGGCGAACTCGGCCAGGAATCCCATCCCGCGGTCCAGGATGGGCGCGATCAACGGATCGGTCTCCTCGCCTTTCTTGGCTTTGTAGGCCAGCACCGGGTCCTTGACGAAACGGCGGATCATGCTCTCCAACGAGTAATCCGCCCCTTCGAACTCGGTCGTGTGATGGATGGAGCCGGTCGGGCACACCTCGCTGCACAGCCCGCAATACATGCACTTGGCGATGTCGATGTCGAAGCGGCTAAGCAGCATGGCGCGCGTTGCTTTATCCTTCGGTGCGTCGATCACGATACAGTCAATGGGACAGGCCCGCTCACACGCCAGGCAGCCGGTACAGATCTCCAGGTCGACTTCCAGGATGCCGCGGTAGCGGAGCGGCAGCGTATCCTGTACGCGGACCGGCAGCCGGTCGGGATATTGGATGGTGTACGGTTTGCGCACGAAGTGGGACATGGTGACGCTCATGCCCTCGAAAATCGTGGCGACCGCGTCTTTCGCGTGTGTGAGATACTGCCGTATTCCGGTGCCGGTCACGGACGTATCCTCCTCACCGCCTACACTGCGGGATTGAAATACAACTCGGGCTTGGCGCGCTGCAAATGATACACCACGCGCCGCAGGAACAGCACAACGAAGACCAGTGCGCCGGCGAACATCACGAAAGAGGGGACGCGGGTGCCGTCCGGCCAGAGCACCATCCACACCGCGACCCCGACGAGATTCACGAAGCCGAGCGGCACGAGGTACTTCCAGCACAGCGACATCATCTGATCGACACGAATGCGCGGCAACGTCGCCCGAATCCACATCGCCAGGAACACCCAGAAGTACGCTTTGAGGAAGAAGACGGTGAACTGCGCCACGTTCAGCAGCACGGCGTTGTCCGTCCAGCCCGTGGGAATCTGCCAGCCGCCCAGGAACAGGATCGCCATGAGCGCGCCCGTCACGTACAGGCTGCCCCACTCGGCCAGGAAGAACAGCGCGAAACGGAAGCCGCTGTACTCGGTCGCGAAGCCGGCCACCAACTCGGATTCGGCTTCGGGAATGTCGAACGGGGTACGGTTGGTCTCCGCGAGCGCCGAAATATAGAAGGCGAGTGCGGCCAGAAACGTGAACGGGCTGTAGAAGATGAACCAGTCCCACGGCGCCCAACCCTGCGCCTGGATGATCCCCTGCGTGCTCAGTGTTCCGGTCAGCAGGACGATGGGCAACAACGCCAGTCCGGCAGGAATTTCGTAGCTCACGACTTGCGCGGCCGAGCGGATCCCGCCCAGTAGCGACCACTTGTTGTTCGACGCCCAGCCGGCCATCAGGACCCCGACCGCGGACAACGCGACGATGGCGACCACGTACAGGATGCCGACGTTGAGGTCGGCAATCACCAGCGCGCTGCTGAACGGGATCACGACGAAGGTGGCGAGAAAGCCCCAGACGAGCAGATACGGCGCAAAGAGGAAAAGCGGTCGGTCCGCGGCCTCGGGAACGACATCCTCCTTCATCAGGTTCTTCACGCCGTCGGCCAGCCCTTGCAGGACGCCCTGCGGCCCGACCCGGTTCGGCCCGACCCGGGACTGGATGCGCGACCAGACCCGCCGCTCCAGCCAGATGGTGACCGTCACCAAGGGCAGCACGAAGCCGAACACGACGACCGATGCGAACAGGAACATCAGCGCGGCATACACGATTTCCGCGGGCACGCCGCCGACGATTCCGCTGGCGATCAGGCCGTCGATGAAGCTCTGCATGGCGGCGCACTCGTACCCGATTCGGGATTAGCGGTCAACTTCGGGGGCGACCACGTCGAGGCTGGCGATGAGCGCGATCAGGTCGGCCAGCATGATCCCGCGGCTCAGCTTGTCCACGATGCTCATGGCCGAAAACGACCCGGTGCGGATCTTCGTGCGGTAAGGAAATTCGCTCCCATCGCTGACCACGTACCAGCCCATGTCGCCCCGCGATGCCTCGACGCGCACGAACGCGTCGCCGGCCGGCGGCTTGAGCTTCTTGGCGACCCTGGCCAGCACGGGGCCGTCGGGGATCGTGTCCAGACACTGGCGCACGATCTTGCACGATTCCTTCATTTCCTTGACGCGGACCATGTAGCGGTCGAAACAGTCGCCCAGCGTGCCGACTTCACCGGTGCCGACCGGCACGTCGAACTCTAGCTCGGGATAGATGGAGTACGGTTCGTCGCGCCGCACGTCGAACCGAAACCCGCAGCCGCGCAGGTTGGGGCCGACCAGGTTGTAATTGATCGCCTCGTCCTTGGGGACGACTGCCACGTTCGCCAAGCGCTCGACGTAGATTTTGTTGTAGGAGATCAGATCGTTGTACTCGTCGATGAGCGGCTCGAACTGGGCCAGAAACGCGCGGACCTGGTCCGGGTATCCGGGCGGCAGGTCCCAGGCCACGCCGCCGATGCGCATGTAGTTGAACGTCAGCCGGGCGCCGCACAAATCTTCGAGCAGGTTGTTTACCTTCTCCCGCTCGCGGATCGCGTGCGTGAACGGCGTCATCCCGCCGATGTCCATGACCATCGTCCCGACCGAGAGCAGGTGGCTGGCGATGCGGCCCAGTTCGCAGGCGATCACGCGGCAGAACTCACCTCGCCGCGGGACCTCGATCCCCGCGGCCCGTTCGCACACCATGGCCCAGCCCTGGTTGCACTGCATGGCCGACACGTAGTCGACGCGGTCGGTGTACGGCATGAAGCCGTGATAGCCGACCTTCTCGGAGATTTTCTCGATCGAGCGGTGCAGGTAGCCGATGTCGGGGATGGCGGTTCGCATGATTTCGCCGTCGGCCTTGATGACGAAACGCAACACCCCGTGCGTACTGGGATGCTGCGGCCCCATGTTCAGGGTCATTTCTTCGGTCGCCAGCCCGTCGCCGCGCTGCACCTCGAACTCGTAGCCTGCCAGACTCATGCGATCCTCCAGCCTCGGGAACGCTTCTCCCGCGGCCGCGTCGGGTTTCGGGTGTTCGCCCTGCCGGGCTCGTTCCTTCCCGCAAGGGCGAATTCAGATGTCATCGGAGCGGGAGCCAGCGGCAGGATAGGAGGAGATACTGCGGTGTTACTTGAGCAAGCTTTCCCGCCGCGTGCTGATACCGTGGTATTCCTCGGGCTCGATGAAATCTTTGCGCAGCGGGTGTCCCACCCAGTCTTCCGGCATGAGCAGCCGCCGCAGGTCGGAGTGCCCGGTGAATTCGATCCCCAGCAGGTCATAGACCTCGCGCTCCAGCCAGTTCGCCGCCTTCCAGATACTTTCCACCGACGGCATCCGCGGCTCCTCGCGCGGGACGTTCGCCTTGATGACCAGCAAATGCCGGTGCGTATAGGAGTAGAGATGCAGCACGACCTGCAACTGCTCCTCTTTTATCAAGTCCACGCCGGACAGATTCGAGAGACAGTCGAACGCCAGATCCGGGTCGTCGTGCAGAAAACGACACACGTCGAGAATCTGTCCGGGATCGATCACCACGAACGGGTCGAGTGCATCCGGCTCGAAGGCCAGCACGGCCTCCCCGAACCGGGCCTGTAACCGTTCGTGAATCTGGGCGGGATTCATGGGGAGCGCCGACTCGCTGTGCCGGGGTCGGGCTCAGGCAGCGATCTGGGCCGCGGAGCCTTTGACCAACCAGCGCTCCTGCATCATCTTCTCTTGCAGCTTGAGCAGCCCTTCGGTCAGCGCCTCGGGCCGCGGGGGACAGCCGGGAACGTACACGTCCACCGGAATCACCTTGTCGACGCCGTCACAGACCGAATAGGCGAGTTGGAACAACCCGCCGCAGTTCGAGCAACTGCCCATCGAGATGACGTATTTCGGGTCGGGCATCTGGTCGTAGAGCACCTTGGTCCGCAGCGCCATCTTGAGCGTCAGCGTGCCGGCGATGATCATCATGTCGGATTGACGCGGGGTCGCCCGCGGGGCTGCGCCGAAACGTTCGAGATCGGCCCTAGGTCCGCCGGTCTGCATCAGTTCGATCGCGCAACAGGCCAGCCCGAACAGCATGTACCACACGGACGATTTTCTGGTCCAATTCAGGACCTCGTCCAGTTTCGTCGTGAGTACCATCTCGGGCACACTGTTGATCAGAGACATGCGTCCTCCTCACGCGGCTTCGGGCAGGTCGGAATTTTCCGCGGATGGTTCGGGTTCGGCGGGAGCCGGTGCAGACGTTTGAGCCATTCGAGATCGCGCTTGGCCCAGACGTACACCAAGCCGACGACGAGAATCCCCAGGAAAATGAGGATCTCGGTGAGCGCGAACAGCCCTCGCCCGGCCAGCAGCCAGTCGCGGAAGGCCACGGCGACGGGGAAGATGAACGCGACCTCGATCTCGAAGATCACGAAGACCAGGGCGATCAGATAGAAGCGGATGTTGAAATTGATCCAGGCGCTGCCGGTCGGCGGCTCCCCGCACTCGTACGTCGTCAGTTTCTTGTGTTCCGGATTGTATGGACGGAGCAGCTTCCCGATTGCCAAGTGCACGGCACAGAACGCCAGCGCCAGAATGGAGAAGACCAGAACGTTACCGAGGTTGAACAGCACGGTGAGAATTCTCCCTTCCCAAGCGGACCCGAGGACGGATTCGCCCGTGCATTCTCTCTCGACCGCCGGAAAGCCTCGACCGCTTCCGTTCTACAACGGCGGCGCGCCACGGGCAGGCTCTCTATACTCCGCCTGCCCCCGATGGGCAAGTTCCTCGCGCAATCCGACCTTGTTGGCAATCTGCTCGATCGACACGCCGGCGAGATAGGCGCTCAACATGCGTTGCGCTTCGCCCCAGACCGAAATCTGGTTGCACACCCCGTGATAGCAACAGGCCCGGCCGTCCTCGTTCAGGCATTCCATGAGGAGCAGCGGCCCTTCCAGACACTCGTACACCGCGCGCAGACTGATCTCCGCCGCGGGTTTCTTGAGCGTGAATCCGCCGCGGGCACCCATGTGGGACTCGACGAGTCCGCCACCCGCCAGTTGTTTCATGATCTTGGACAGAAAGTGGGCGGGAATGTCCTGTTTCGTCTGGATCTCCCGGCGGGGCACGACCTGCCGACTCGGCTGCGCCGCGAGATAGGTCAGTGCCCGGACGGCGTAATCGACCCGCCGTCCGATGTTCATCAACGAGCTACGCTCGCTTGGCCGGAGGGGCATCGAGTGGGCCATTGACCGCTGTGACGGGTTGGGCGCCCGCTTCCGGTCAGCGCAGTCCGGAGCCGCGGAACTTCTGCTTCTGGCTCTGAATTTTCCGCTGGAGGGCCATCAAGGCGTCGAGGACGTTCTCCGGCCGAGGAGGACAACCGGGGACATACACGTCCACCGGAACGATGTGATCGATACCGGCGACCGTGGTGTAGTTGTCGTAGAACCCGCCGGTCGAGGCGCAGGCCCCGAACGCCATGACCCAGTTCGGCTCGGCCATTTGTTCGTACACCCGTTGCAGAATCGGGGCTTGGCGGCAGGTGACCGTCCCGATCACCATGAGCAGATCGGCCTGTCGAGGACTGAAACGCGGCAGCAGGGCGCCGAAGCGGTCGATGTCGTACGGCGTCATCGACAGGGCCATATACTCCATGGCACAACACGCTGTCGCGAACGGGTAGGGAAAAATGGAATACTTCCTGGCCCAGCCGATCGCCTTGTCGAGATTGGTCAGGACGACCGCATCGCCGAGTAACGCTTCCTCGCCGCCTTGCAGCCGCGCCGAGGTTTCCCGCCGTTCCTCAACGTTCATCGTGTTTCCGTATTCCAGAGGCGCGACGCGGCAGGTCAGGCGGCGGTGTCCTGTTTGGCCGGGGGTTGCGATTCGTCGTCGATCCCGTCGCGCCAATCCGCAACCGCGGCTTTGATGGCATCCTCGGCCAATACCGAACAGTGGATCTTGACCGGCGGCAACGCCAACTCCTCGACGATCTTCGTGTTCTTGATCTCCGCTGCCTCAGCGACCGTCTTCCCCTTCACCAACTCGGTCACGTAGCTCGACGAGGCGATGGCCGAGCCACACCCGAACGTCTTGAACCGGGCGTCCTCGATCACCTCCGTGGCTGGGTCAATCTTCAACTGGAGCTTCATCACGTCGCCGCACTCCGGCGCGCCCACGACTCCGGTGCCGACGTTCGCTTCGTCCTTCCCGAAACTCCCGACGTTCTTCGGCCGCTCGTAATGTTCCACCACTTTTTCCGTATATGCCATGTCGTCCTCCTTGGGCGATGAACCGTCGTTTTCGCAGGTAAGATCAAGAGCGCAGTCCGAATCGGTCGGATGATAGAGTCGTAAGGTCCAAGTTGTCAAGCAGCCGTTCCAGAACGGCGCCGCCGAAGCCTGTTCTGCTGGCGCTAAGTAGCGGACGGGAAGAATGCGGGGACAGATTCATTTCGATACGGAATGGCGGAGAGGGAGGGATTCGAACCCTCGGTACGCGTTTATACGTACACTCGCTTAGCAGGCGAGCGCCTTCGACCACTCGGCCACCTCTCCTCATGTGTGCGGGCCGGCAACACTATCGAACCACTTCTCGCGGCGCAACGAGGCCGTCCCAGGTTCTCGTACCCGGTAGAGGACTTTGAGCTTGAGGCGGAACCCCGCGACATCTCCGCGTTCGTCGGGCGCCTCCCATCCCGGCCCCGCCGATATTGCCGTCTTCAAAATTTCCGCTTGCATCCCGTTCCAGAATTTGCTATCCATTTTGAAATTGATAATCACTCTCAATTTCAACAGGACACACAAGAGGCGCACATCGATGCAATCAACGAACGCTTCTCACGAGGCACGCTGTTTGTGTGGCAATTTGCTGGCTCGTCTGCGCCCGGAGGGGGTCGAACTCAAATGCCGACGCTGCAAGCGTATCGTCATCATTCCCTGGGAAGAATCCGTCACGCTCCCTGCCGTCCTGGAGGCGACACTTCCCTGCAACGAAGAGGAGTCGTACCCCTGAGCGTCGAGACGGTTCTCGCTGGCTGAATGGGGATCTTTCTCCGGAGGAAACCTTCTATGGGCAACACCGAAATTCTCACAACGGTCGGTGGACAAGCGTCCAGAACGACACGGATCGGTCAACCGCCGGAGGCGTTGGAGGTCTCGATCGAGGAACAGCAGGACGGACGACCTGCCGTTGCATTGCGCCGGTTGACCTGGGCGGCGAGCCTGGGGTGGTGCCGCCAACAGACGCTCAGATTGACGCCGGACGAGGCCGAAGCGGTCATCCGCGCGCTCCGCTCGAACCGGCGTAAATGGGTGCCTTCTCCCGCCCACTCCTCGAGCAACGTCATCCCGTTTCCGGGCCGGACAAAAAAAGAGGGCGGCTTCTCGATGGAAGCCGCCCCGCAGTGCCTTGACGTGGGCGGGACTATTTCACGCGACGGAGCGTAATGTCCCGGTCCACGTTCTTCGTCTCGACCATGCTCAGATACATCTCCAACTCTTCGATGTCACCCTGCTCGCTCTCGATGTGGTTTTCGAGCTGCGAACGGAGCGCGATATCGCCCTCCGCCAAGCGGTGGGCCTCGGTGTATGCCTGCATGGCCTCGCGTTCGAGCGCCAAGTCCTGCTGCAGCATTTCCTCGAGATCGGTGGACTGGTGGACGGTCGTGCCGATCTCCACCGTCGGAACCCCGCCCAACGCGACGATCTTGTGACCGAACGTCCGGGCGTGACCGAGAGAGGTCTGGCTCTGCTTCTCGAAGAAATCGGCGAACACTTTTCGCCACAAACCATGCACGAGCAGCGCGTGCTGCTGATATTGGAGGGTCGCGGCATGTTCCAGAGAAACTGCTTTGTTCAGGGCGGCGATGACTCCTTGCGTGTCCATGACTGCCTCCTCGTGTGAAAGGGACTCCTTGGCCGTTGATGGGGGGAATATACGCCCGACACAGCGATCTGTCAAGCTAAGTTGTTGATTTTATTGAAGAAAATGATTTTGAAACTCATTCTCAACAACCCGGACAACCGACATTGAAAGTCACTTTCAATTTTTACGCCATGCACGGTTGAATCGTCTCGTCCGAAGTCGCCTGCCTGCCGAAAGGAAGGTGACGTTACACGCTCGCAGCGGCCCGCGGTGTCAACCCAGAGCCCGTACAAGGAGGAGTCCGCATACGGGTTTTTTTTTCAGGCCCGAAGGAAAGAAATCGGAAACGTAAGGAGGCGCACATGCGACGTCCGCAACCTGACCAATATGCAAGAGTCTTTACCAACGAGACGGGCATTACGGCGCGCGTCTGCCCGCAAGGCCACGTCTATCTGCACGTCGGCCACACCTGCGTCACGTTTCGCAAGGAGCAATTCATCGACTTGGCACACATCGTTGCCGCGGCCGAACGCCATCTCGCCGAGACGGATACCGAATGGTCGTCCGAGACCCGACACTGAAGGAGAGAACTGCAATGTACGACTCGCAAGTCTGGCAAACCCCGAACAAGAACATCTCTATCTCGTTATGCTCCGAGGGCTGCCTACACGTCGTGGTCGGCCGGGCCATCATCAAGATGACGCCCGACGAATTCTTTACCCTGCAAGCCCTGACGTCCAAAGCCGGCCGGGACATGCAACACCCGCAACCCATGCACGCCACCGAAGCGGGACATTGAAGCCTGGGAGCGCGGACGTCTCGCCCGCATCCGAAACATGATCCGTGAGTCCTACCGAAGCGGGACGTTGAAACCGGCTCGACCGCGCCGGGAAATCTCTCCGAAAGAGCGCGTAGTTATGAACACGAACTTCAAGGAACAGCCGCCCGGAAACGTCTCCCGACTTCTCGTGGAGGCAGACGAATCGCAATCCGCGGCACGGCCGGATACTCCAAACCCGCTCTGTCAGAGTCAGGGCTATCTTGCCGAAAAACCCCGTGGTCTCGACCCCGCTACCCGACTCGCGCTCATAGTAGATCGTCTGCGGCGGGAGACCGATCCGGAAACGACCCACTGCCTCGTTCTGCAAGCCGAAGAGTTACGGCACCTGGTCCGCGAAGAGGTTCGCCGGTTCGCTCGCGCATCCGCCCGACGCCATCGGACCCGGAGCAAGCCAGGCGAGTCTCGGCAGGCCGAACGTGCGGACGCCCCGTGCCCGTGACGGAAAAAGGCCCCGAGGATTGGAGGGTATCCCCGGGGCCAGCGCAGGGCCCACCACAAAACCCTGCACACCGAAAATTTTGAATCCAACCAGCCGAATCCGTTCCCGAATCGATTTAATTGAAATTGAATATCGTTCTCAACGAGAGGATACGAAAAAGCCGATGGCCTGTCAACAGGGGGAACCTCACACAAAAAGATCCCGTGCCCGCTGCGAGACCCTTTGACAGGCTCAAGGCACCGCAGGCTCAACGAATCTGGGGTAACGTGACGCTATGCGCTCTTATCGAAATCATCCGAATTCCGAGATCGTAGGGGCGAAAAATTCTTCGCCCCTCCCACCCCCGCTCTCAGATCTCGGTTGGTGAGCCTGTCGAACCATGTCGAAGGATCGAAAGGTCGAAGGGTTTTCAGCCGTGGGCATATGGCATGTATTCCAGGGAAAGCTCTCGGATCATCTTGTATGCCGTTACCCAACAGGGCCGTACGGAAAGGCGCCGCGTTCTCCGTCGCGGGCGAAAATCACGACCGGCAACCCGGACCGCCCTCCCGTTTCCCTCCTTCCCGTGTTGTTTGTCCCGGCGAATTTGACTATCAGTACCGCGCTCGAACGAGTCCCATCCGGCCATAGGAACGTGCCGCGTTCTCCGAGCCGAACATGAAGACACTCGCCGACCTCGCCCCGCAAGAGCACGGCCGCATCCACTCGATCACGGGTACGGACGGCATTGCGCAGCGGCTGGCCGAACTCGGCTTCACCCGCGGCCAAGCCGTGCACGTTCTGCGCCATGCGCCGCTGGGAGACCCGATGCAGATCCGCATTCGTGGCTACAACTTGGCGGTCCGAAGACAAGAGGCGCGCCGAGTGCGGCTCGTTGCACCGTAGCCTCATCGACGCGTAACGCCGCCGACAGGTCGCAACGGAACGTCATGGACACCCCTGAATCCCGCGGCGGTCCGCGGTCCGATCGGGCCGCATCGTCGAGCATGAGAGCCGAGGCCGAACCCTCCCGCGTCGCCGTCATCGGCAACCCCAACACCGGCAAGACCACCCTCTTCAACGCCCTGACCGGGCTGAGCCAGCACACCGGGAATTATCCCGGAGTGACGGTCGAAACCGCGTTGGGCACATTTCTGCACGATGGGCGGAAATTCCTGGCCGTCGATCTGCCCGGCACCTATTCGCTGGCCCCGCGCGCGCCCGACGAGATGATCGCCGTCTCCGTCCTCCTCGGCTACGGGGAGGGGACGGTCGAGCCCGACTGCGTGCTGGCCGTCGCGGACGCCAGCAACCTCGACCGCAACCTCTATCTGGTCACGCAAATTCTGGACCTCGGCCGACCCACCGTCGTTGCGCTGACCATGCTCGACGTCGCAGAAAAGCAGGGCGTCCGCATCGACGTTGCCGCGCTTCAAAAGCGGCTCGGCGTCCGCGTCGTTCCCGTCCAGGCCGTGAAGCGTCAGGGGCTGGACCGTTTGCGGCAGGCCGTCTGCGACACGCTGCGCGAAGCCGCCCCGCGGGCGCGGCTGGTCACGTTTTCCCCCGCCTTTCATGCCGAGGTCGCGACGCTCGCCCGACGCCTCGCCGGTCCCGACGGCGCGCCCCCGTGGCCGGATTTTCTGGTCGAACGGCTGCTGTTCGACGCCGGAGGCAAACTCGAACGGGATGTCGCCGACCGCCACGGCGCACCCGCGCTCGATCACGTCCACGCCGCCCGCGGACGGCTGAACGGGACCGCGGCCCGGCTCCCGGCGTTGGAGACGGACACCCGCTACGCCGCGATTGCCGACATCGTGCGCAACGTACGGCAGACCGAGCCGAACCCATCCGTAGCAGAGACGGGTCGAACGGACTGGACGGTGCGGCTCGACGCGGTCGTCACGCACAAGGTGTGGGGTCTGGCCGTCTTCCTGGCCGTGATGGGAGTCACGTTCCAGTCAATCTTCTCGTGGGCCGTGCCGTTCATGGACGTACTCGACGGCGTCGTGTCCGGGGCCGGAGATTGGGTAGGTAGCATGCTTCCGCCCGGACCGCTGCGAAGCCTGCTCGTCGATGGAGTGATCGGCGGCGTGGGCGCGGTCGTAGTCTTCCTGCCGCAGATTGCGATCCTGTTCGGCCTCATCGCGGTCCTGGAAGATTCCGGCTACATGGCGCGCGCCGCCTTTCTGATGGACCGCGTGATGGCCGACTTCGGGCTGTCCGGGCGCAGCTTCATCCCGCTCCTGTCGTCGTTCGCCTGCGCGGTGCCCGGCATCATGGCCGCCCGGACCATCGACAACCGCCGCGACCGGATCGCCACGATTCTGATCGCGCCGCTGATGAGCTGCAGCGCGCGGCTGCCCGTGTACGTCCTGTTCATCTCCGCGTTCATCCCGGCGCAGACCGTGTGGGGCGTCGTCGGCCTGCAAGGGCTGACCCTGTTCGTGATGTACGCGCTCGGGCTGGTGGTCGCCCCGCCGATTGCCTGGCTTCTGAAACGCACCATGCTGAGCGGCGAGCCGGTCCCGTTCCTCATGGAGTTGCCGCCGTTCAAGCTCCCGGCGTGGCGCGTCGTCGTGTTTCGGATGTACGACCGCAGCCTCGCCTTCCTGCGCCGGGCCGGAAGCATCATCCTGGCGACGACGATTCTCGTCTGGGCGCTATCCTACTATCCACAGCCCGACCGGAACGGCGCCGGGATGGACGGCAAGGCGGTCGGGACCGGGACTGCGGAGCCGGTCGAGTCCGCGGCCTTCGGGGACGCCGCCGCGGGGCAGCGGCTCGGAAACAGCTATCTCGGACGGGCCGGGCGCGCGATCGAACCGTTCGTGGAGCCGTTGGGCTGGGACTGGAAGATCGGCATGGCGACGTTGGCGAGCTTTCCGGCGCGGGAGGTCGTGATCGCCGCGCTCGGCACGATCTACAATCTCGGGGCCGACCAGAGCGAAGACAGCGTCGAGTTGCGCGACGCCATGCGCGCCGAGACGTGGCCGGACGGCCGCCCGATCTTCACGCCGCTGGTCGCCGTCTCGGTCATGGTCTTCTTCGCCCTGTGCTGTCAGTGCGGCGCCACCCTGGCGACCATCAAACGCGAGACCGATTCCTGGGGCTACCCGGCGTTCACGTTCGTGTATATGACCGGCTTGGCCTATCTTGCCGCCTTGGCCGTCTATCAAATCGGCAGCCGATTGGGATGACGCTGGACATCCAAACCCTTCTGAGTTGCGCGATCGTCGGACTGGCGGTCTGCTACGTGGGCCGGTCGTTGTGGCCCAAGCGTCGCGGGCCCGGTTGCGGCGGTTGTTCACGCAACCAATCCCGCCGGGACGATTACGCCTGATCCCCGGCAGGCTAGAGTCCGAGTTTGAATTGATTGAAAGCCCTTCGACAAGCTCAGGGAACCGCAAACTCGGGACGCAGCAGGCCCAGGGATCTTCCCACCCTCAAGTTCGTTGAGCTTGCGATGTGTTGAGCTTGTCGAAACATCGAAACGAACCCCGAGGCCACCCCGGCCTTCGCCCCCCATCCCCGACCTTTTGCAAGGGAATGACAACAAGCAGGACGTCCCGACCGAAGAAATCGCGAGTCGATACTCACCGGCGCCCAGAACCGCCGATCATCCCCGCGTAACGTCCGACTCGTCCGAACGGCGCGTGAACTCCACCTCGACGGTGGACGAAGCCGCAGGCACCGCCGCTTCCAGACGCCGACGAACGTACTGCCGCAACACGGCCCGCGTCAGCGGAAACAGCAGGCCGAATCCCACCGCGTCGGTCAGCACGCCGGGCGTGACGAGCAGCAGTCCCGCGGCCAGGATCAGCGCGCCGTCAACCAACCCCTCCGTCGGCATGACCCCGCGTTGCAACTGCGCCTGAATCTGCCGCAGCGTGCGCACCCCCTCGCGGCGCGCAAGCTGGGCGCCGACCACACCGGTCACGACCACCAGCAGAATCGTCGGCGCGACGCCGAGCCGGCTGCCGATTCGCAGCAGCACGTACAGCTCGATCAGCGGAACGAGCGTGAACAGCAGCAATAAGCGAACGAACACGCGGGGCCGCCTGACGGGAATGAGGGGGAACGGCCGAACCGCGGCGCGGGTTCACCGGCGGTCGGGTAGCAGGTTGCGCAGGAAGGGCAGCCCGACCAGCAGCACCGCACCCCCGAGGCCCAGCCAGACGAGATTTAACCACACCGCGCCGAGCACGATCATCGCCGCCCCCCACGCCGCAATGAGAATGCTGAGTATGGCCTGTACGGGAAAAAGGTTCATGGCTTCCTTTGGGAACGACCTGCAAGATCCCTTGCCCGTTTCGACACGCTCAACGGGCTCGACTCTGAGCTTGCGATGTTCCGAGCTCGGTTGGTGAGCCTGCGGTCCTGAGAACGAACTTCGGGATGGGCAGGTCCATGAGGCGGCTACGCATCCGCGGCGCGTTCCGTCGGTGCCTCCGCGGACAACGCGTCGAGCCGGTGGTCCACCAGCGCGTCCGCACGCGCCAGCAGCGCCTCGTCCTTGGTAAATTTCTCGACCATGTAGCTCAGGTCGCTCAAGTCGTGGATGAGCAGCTTGATCGCCTGTTCGCGGACCATCTGCTCGCGGACGACGTGCAACAGGTCCACCACCACGTCCTCCAACTCCGAGCTTTCGACGTCAATGGCCATCTCGAACGCGCGGGCGACCGAGACCTTGCCCCGCGCCTCGCGCCCGTACGCGTTCAGCAGCGCCCGCAGGCGGACGACCGTGGACGGGTCGAACCACACCCGGCTGCTCTCCGCAACGCGGGAATCGTTTTCGACGACCCCTTCGACCAGGGCCAACGCCCCCAGGTGGCTGGCTTCGTGACGGGCCATGCCGAACCAGAATTTCCGCAATTCGTCCTTGCCCTCGAAGATGCGCGTGAACTGCATGTACAGCGCCATCGCCCGCTTTTCGAGATTGACCGCGGTGCGGAGAATATCCTTCACCGTGGTGCGTTGCGGGCGCCGACGCAGATTCGCGCGCTCAGCCATCTCGTCCCCTCTCCCGCGTTACCGGACGACCTGCCGTTGCGCGAGCGTCACCCCGCGCTCCGGGTCGAGCGTCACCACGGCCACGCTGCCGGCGTCCTCGTCGTCGTCCTGGTACAGGGGCGCCGGGGTGCCCGGGTAGCAGGAGGTCGTATCGCCGCGGCTCAGGTCGCTGAAGACGTGCACGTGGCCCATCGCCAGATAGTCGAGGCCGGACGTCGCGATCTCCTGCGGCGTGACCGGCGACGAACGCTGCATCTCGTTCTCTTCGACGTAATAGCCGTGGGCCAGGCCGATGTGCCACCAATCGGCCCGACGGTCCGGCACGCCGGCCAGCGGGCGAAAGCTCGGGTCGTGCTCGACCAACCCCTTTCCCCAGACGGTCGCGCCCAGTTCGGGGAATGCGATGGTGCGGCCGGCCTCCTCGGTCAGCGTATGCACGTGCGGGCCGGCCTGCGTGAAATCGACCTTCTTGTAGATCGAGCGGTGGTCGTAGCAGTCGTGATTGCCCGGAATGAGCACGACCGGGCAGGGGACGCGCCGCAGTTCGGCGTTTACGAATTCGACCCCGGACTCCGGCACCCGGTTGGAGTCGAACAGGTCGCCGGCGATCAGGAACAGGTCGGCCGGCGTGGCGCAGACCAGATCGACGACTTTGCGGAACGCCTCCTGGATGCGGCGTTGATACTGCTGCCCCGCTTCCCCGAGGCCGAAGGTGTCGCTTTCGAGATGCACGTCCGAGGTGTGCACGATGGTCAGGCGGGATTGCGCCATGCAGGCTCCTTCAGGCGGACGGGGCCGGTTCAGGGGAAGCCGTCGCGCGCAGCGGCAGCACGACGGTTGCGGAGCCGAGCGTTAGTCGCGCCGCGGCATCGTTCTCGACCCACACCTCGCAAGCCGCGTACCCCTTCCCCGCTTCGACCCACGTGTCGGTCACGACGCCCGTACACACCAGCTTCTCGTTCACGTACGCGATGTCGCGGTTCGCGTACGACAGTTTCTTGAGCGTCCCGTGCGCGCCGATCCAGCCCGTCAACAACTGCGACAGGAAGGCGCCGCGTAGCGGGCCGTGCACCACGATGTCGCGGTAGCCCGCGGCTTGGCTGAAGTCCTTGTCGTAGTGAATGCGCTGCGGATTCCAGGTGATGCTGCTGTACAGGAACAGCAACGTATTGGACGGCGTCTTCTCCAGTCGGGGGAGTGCCGTGCCCGTGGCGACGTCCTCGAAGTAGAGTCGGCTCGGCATCGTGGTCCCCGCTACCGCAGAATGGACGAGCCTTTTTCGACCACGACGGTCTCGCCGTGCTGGTTGGTGTACGTCGTTTCGCGCACGACGAAGATCAGCGGCCCGGAGCGGCCCTGCTTTTCGTAGATGTCGACGATCGTGCTGCGCGCCGTCAGCGTGTCGCCCACCCGAATGGGCACGAAGAACTCGATGTCGGTTCCGCCGTCCATGAGCCGCGGCAGCGGCGTGGGCGGGATGGGCAACCGGCCGGTGTACGGCAGTCCGTCCGGGCGCAGATCGCGTTCGGGCAGCGGTTCGGTGAGCGGCGCCATGTAGAACAGCGGCGGCGCGATCGGCCCGCCGAAGCGGCTGTCGCGGGCCGCCTCGGCATCGGTGTAGAGCGGATTCGGATCGTCGGTCGCAACGGCGAACCGTTTGACGTCCAGCGCCGTGACCTCGATCGTCCACGGCTCGGACTCGCGTCCGATCCAGCCCAGAATTTCGTCGGTCAGCAACGAGGTTGCCACACTTCGGGTCTCGCTCTCCCGGCGGATACCGCCTCCTTGGAACGCGGGCGTCCCGCCCGCATCCTGTCCGCCGCCGCCCGATTTCCCTACCAGTTGGGCGGTCGTGCGACAAGGCGCAGACGCGCTTGAGCCGGGGTGCAGCGGTCGGTACAGTCCCCCGCCATGACCGACTTCGCGCACGCCTTTCTGCTGCTGTTCGGACAGTTGGCGTTCGGCGGCATCCTGGCTCTCAGCGTGCCCGGTTTTCACGACATCGAGCGTGGCTTCTTCAAGTCCACGGCCTGCGTCTATCTCGGCTGCGGCCTGTTGATCTTCGCCGGCAAGCTGTCGCTGGCGTACACCGCGGGCTGGGAAGCGGCCGGAACCGGCCGCCTGGTCGAGACCGCTGCGTGGCTCCTGTTCTGCCTGCCGTGCGGCCTGTACACCGCCACCTTGTGGGGCGACCGCTTCGCGCTGCGCGCGCGGGCCTATCTGCTGACGCTCGCGGCCGGTCTCTTGGCCGTGGGGCTGAGCGCCAATCCATACCGCGCGGCGCCGTTCGTGTCGGTCGAGACCGTCGTCTATACGCTCAGCTTCTTCGTTTCCGCGGCGATGCTGGGCGCGGTCGCGACCGGCATGTCGCTCGGTCACTGGTATCTGATCGAAGTCGACCTTCCCCTCGACCCGTTCCGGCGCGTCTTCAAGTTCTACGCCGGGACCATCGTCGTCCAGATCGCCGTCCTCCTCATCGGTCTGCTCGTTCTGTATGCCGTGGGCAGCGAGGCGACCGGCGCGAAAGTCCGCGCCTTGTGGACCGACCACCAGACGTTGGTCTGGATGCGGATAGGTCTCGGTCCGCTGGCGTCGCTCGGCGTCGCATATCTGATCTGGCGGACGCTCAAGATCCCGCAGACCATGGCCGCGACCGGCCTGTTCTACGTCGCGATTCTGGCCGCGATCGTGGGCGAATTCCTGGGCCGCTTCGTCCTGTTCCGCACCGGTCTACCGCTCTGACCAGGGGCCTTCCTAATCCATAAGTTCGTTGAGCTTGCGGTGCCTTGAGCGTGTCGAAAGGTCGAAACGAACCCTGAAATCACCGCAGCCTTCGCACCTCACCCCCGCCCTTCGACCTTTCGATCCTTCGACAATCTCAGGGAATGGGGAGAGGACGAAAGCCGCCCCGGACGTAATCCGAGGATGTCGTCTTGAAAGGGAGGGTGGAGGGGCAACGCATGCGTCGCCCTTCCGAAGGCGGGGCAGCGGCTCGGCGGTGGGCTACCAGCCGAGGTGGCCGTAGAGGGCGACCTGATGATCGGCGCTGCCGCCCTGTGTGGTGCGTTCGCCCTCCACGCTCAGATCGATCCACGCGCCGAGTGCGAGGCGCCCGCCCAACCGCACGCCGTGACTCTCCGGCCCCAGCAGCGACAGGCCGCCGTAGGTCGTCAGTAACCCCAACCCCTCGTGCGTCACCATGCCGTAGCCGACGTCGAACTCTACCTGCGCCGGCGACAGGCTTGGCGTGGTGTCGGTTTCGCCACTGGCCCGTAGCACCTCCGCGCTGCCCCACATCTGCTCCACTTGGCTCGCCTCCGCGCCCCACACCGGTGCCAGCGCCAACCACAATCCGCGTTTGTCGGCGCCGGGGTCCAGCCGCAACGTCAGGCTCACGCCCCATTCGTCGAACGCCGATTTCTGGTGCGCCAGCAAGTACCGCCACCGGGCTTCGATCCCCAAGCCCAGCTTCGTGTGCGCGTACGCCAAGCCGCCGCCCATCTCCACCCCCACGCCCGTCTCCGCCTTGCCGCCGTCCCACCGCCCGCCGATCTCGAAGGCCGGCGTCAGGTGCGAGTCCTCCGACAGCGCCCATGCCGTGCGGCCTTCGACCATCAAGCGGAGCCGTTGCGCGTCGCCAGCCGTCTTCGGCAACCGATCATCCGAGCCCGCTTCCAGCTCCGTCAAGAACGCGTCCGCTTTCAGCGCCACGTCGATCTGCCGCCACGTCACCACCTCCTGCCGCGCGCCGACCGCCCCCAGCAGCAGCTCCAGGTCCGTCTTCACCTTGCCCGCCTCGTCTCGGAGCTTCAGATTGCCCCAGCCCGCGCCGAACAACCCCCACACCCCCAACCCCGGCCGCGGGCTCCAGTGCGCATACGGCAGGATGCTCGTCAGCGTGACGTCCACGTCACCCTTGGTCACGTCCGTCGTTTCGTAGTCCACGTCGCCTTGGCTGTGCGAGACGGCCAAGCCCAACAGGACGTTCGGCTGCAACCGGTAGTCCACGCCGAGGTAGCCGGTGAACACGGTGCCGTCCATCGAGAAGTTATCTTTGGGTTTGCCATTGAAGCCACTTGCCGTCCCCCGGCCCCACAGCGTCCACGTCGCGGCCGCGGCCTGCGCTTGCCGGTTCGATCGGTGGCCCGGCTGCGGGCGTGCCCTCAGCGACGCTGGCGCCGGCCGGCTCAGGAGCACCTCGAACTGGCTCTGCGACAAGACCTCCGCCCCCGACACCCGCCGGAATTGCACCGGGGCGCGCAACGTGCCGACCTGCACGGCCTGCGGTGTTGCCGCGTGTGCGCGGTCGAAGCCTAGTTGGCCCAAGCCATGGCCATAGCCGGCCAGGTTCCTGGGAACGCGGGCCTCTGGCCCGCAGCCGAGTCGGTCGAGCCCGTCTCCGCAACCTGCTACGCTGGGGAGATGGGGGCGTCTGAAGGGTGTGGCGTCAGCCGGGCTGTCCCCCGCGGAGGACCCGCCCCCTAGCCCCCTCCCAGAGGGAGGAGGGATTGAAGGGGACCATGAGGCGTTACTGAGCGGCGCCGGCGCGTCTAAGGCGCTCAGCGGCGGGGTCGGAGCGTGCGGGTCGCGCAGGTGCCGCGTCAACGTGCTCCACGCTGCGCCCCGGACCTGCCCGAACTGTCCGTCCCCGCCCGCCAGCGGCGACCCCACTTCCAGCCCCAACGCCCGCGCCACGCCATACGCCACGCCCGCCGCGTGCCGCCAGCGCCCCCGCTGCGGCGTGCGCTCCAGCTCCAACGCTTGCCCGCCCACCGTCGCCTGCGCGGCACTCGGCTGCCGCACGAAGCGGTCCCCGATCACATCTACCGCGTCCGTCGCCAGCGTGCGTCCCATGCCCGCCAGCACCATCCCCAAACTGCGCTTGCGTGCCTGCTCGGTGTCGTCGTCCTCGATCCGTCCTTCCACCATGTCCTGCGCCAGCTCGATCGAGGTCTCCGCCGGCAGCGTTACCGTCACCGTGAACGTCTCGGTCGGCTCGACCCGCCGGTCGTCCAGCGTCCGTACCACCAGCGTCCCCGCCGTGGCTCCCGCGGCCAGCGTCGTCTGCCCTGCGGCAACCGCGTGGTAATCCTCGCCCGGCGTCGCACTGCCCGGCCGCCCCGCCGTCCAGTGCAGCGTCAACGGCGCCGCCAACGACCGGGACACCGTCACCCGGAATTGGACCGGCGTCCCTTCCTCGGCCGTCGCGTCCGCAATTGTCACCCGTGCCTGGACCCGAACGACGGTTACCCTGAACGTCAGCGTCGCTACGTCCCCATCCGCGTCCGTCGCCGTCAGCGTGTAGGGCGTCGCCGGCTGCGCCTCGGCCGGCGTGCCGCTCAGCGTGCCGCCGTGCGCCTCCTCCACCGCCGGCGGCGTGCAATTCAACCCCGCCGGCGGACCCGCCCCGGCCGGTCCGGTCAACGTGTGCGTCAGCCCCCCGTCCCCGCCCGTTGCGGCCGGCAACGTGAGCGTCACTGCCGTGCCTACCGTGTACGTCTGGTCCGCCACCGTCTGCTCCCCGAACGTCGGCTGCCGATCCGCCGAGGCCGGCTGCGCCCCCGTCGCCAACGCGAACGTCACTTCCGCTTCGTTGTGATTGGCGTCCACCATCGTCAGCGTGTATTGCCGCTGCGACGTCCGCACCGTCGGCGTCCCCACGATCTGCCCGCCGCTCAGATACACGGTCACCCCTTCCATCTCCTCCCTCATCGGCGGGATGTACGTCAGCCCGGCCGGTAACGCCGGCGTCACGAAGAATGTCAGGCTCTGGCCGTCCGGGTTCCTCGGCGCCGGCAACTGCTGTGGAGGATCGATCGCCTGGTTCAGCGGATACGGATCCCTCCGAGGTTCCCAGGTCGCAAACCCCGGCAGCGGGTTCGCCGCCACCGTTACCGCGAACGTCCGCGTGGGGGTGTTCGCGTCCCCGTCCGCGTCCGTCGCCGTCAGCGTGTACGTCGCCGCGGTCGCCGCCGTCGCCGGCGTTCCCCGTAGCCGCCGGGTCGCCGCGTCGTACGTCAGCCCATCCGGTAGCGTCAGGCTGGTCGTCGCCGGTAACGGCCCCGTCAACGTATGCTCCACCGGAGGGTTGCCCCCCGTCGCCCCCGGCAACCGCACGCTCACCCGTTGCCCCGCCCGGTACGTCTGCGCCGCCACGACCCCCAGCGTCGGCGTCTCGTCTTCGATCTCCTGCACCGTCATGCTGAGGTAGAGCGCCTGCCCCGCGCTATAGCCCCCCGCCGTGTGGCTGAACGTCGCCGACCCCGCCACCGTATTGCCGTCCGCCGCCACCGTCACCGTCACCGTCTGCGCCGTCCCCCAGTTCCCCGTCGCCCCGCCCGTGAACGTCAACACTCCCGGCGCCTGGCTCACCGTCCCAATGTCCGACCCGGTCGCCGTCCCGACCGTCACCGTCGCAGACCCGGTCGGGTCCGTCGCCAACCGCACCGTGTACGTCTCGCTCGGCCCCCCTTCCGTCACGCGCAGCACCCTCGGACCGATGAGCAGGTGCGCCCCCGCGGGCGCCACCGTCACGGAGAGCCGCGCCGCGTCCTGATTCGTCGCCCCGTATCCGTCCAGCCGATGGGTCAGATTCAGCGAGTCCACGGTCGTCACCCCCGTCACCGTCACCGTCTGTGCCGTCTGCCAATTCCCCGCCGTGAACACCAGCGCCAAGTTGTGCGGCGAGTCGTCCGTGTCCACCGTCACCGGCGCTTGGGGCGTCTGCCCGCTCAGCACCGTCACCGTCACCGGCCCCGCCGGCTGCACCCTCAACCCGACCGTGTACGTGCGCGGCGCCCCCACTTCCGTCGTCAGCCCCCGCCGACTCAAGACGAGGTGCCGCCCCACGTTCGTCGCGTCGGAGTCCGTCACACTCACCGCCAACGTTTCCGCTGCCAGCCCCGTGTAGTCGCCCCCCGCCGCGGTGTGCGTCAGCGTCGCCGTCGCCGCCTGCACGTCATCATCCGCGTCCGCCTGCACCCGCACCGTCTGCGCCGTGTCCCACGTGCTCGCCGTGTACTGCAGCAGCCGCGGCTGCACATCCATGTCCGCATTGTCGCTCCCGATGCGCACGACCACCGGACCGGTCGGTTCACTCGTCAACACCACCGTGTACGTCTCACTCCCGTCCTCCGTCACCGTGACCGTCGTCGGGTTCAGCGTCAGCCCCTGCTCTTCGTCATCCGCCACCGTCACCGTGACCAAAGCCACCGTCACCGCCGCCACCACCGGTGGCCCCGCGCTCCCCGCGTATTCCGCCGCCCCCGCCAGCGTGTGGGTGATCGTCGCCCGCTCATCGACCGCGTCGTCGTCCGCCGCCGCGCTCGCCGTCACCGCCTGCGCCGTCGCCCAATTCGTGCTGCTGAACGTCAGCTCCCGCGTCTGCGGCGTGGCGTCCGTGTCAAGCGCGACTGCCGCGTCGTCGCTCGTGACCGTCACCGGCGCCGGCGCAGTCGGCTGCGTATCCAGCACCACTGTGACCGTCACCGGCGCCGTCGGCTGCGTATCCAGCACCACCGTGTACGTCCCGCTCCCGTCGGTCGCGTACTCTTCCGTCAGCGCCAAGGCCGTCTCGCTCACCGTCACGCCCGCCGTGTCCGCATCCTCCACCGTCACCGTGACGTTCACCGCGGCCAGCGTCGTCGGATAGTCCGTCGTGTCTCCCGTGCCCTCCACCGTGTGCGCCAGCGTCGCCGTGTCGTCCGCCGCGTCATCGTCCGCCGCCACCGTCACCGTCACCGTCTGCGCCGTTTCCCAACTCGCCGTCGTGAACTCCAGCGCCCCCGTCCCGCTCGGACCGGTACTCACGTCCGCGTTGTTCGTCGTGTCCGCGATCCCCACCGTCACCGCCCCGCCCGGCTCCGTGTTCAGCCGCACTGAATACGTCGCCGTCCCCGGCTCGTCCACTGCCAGCGCCGTCGTGCTCACCGTGAGCCCCGGCACGTCGTTATCCGTCACCGTCACCGCGACCGCCGCGACCTCCAGCCCGGCGTAATCCGTGTCCGCGCTCGTCGCCGCGTGCGCCAGCGACACTGTGTCGTCCTCCCCGTCGTCGTCCTCCCGCCCTGCCACCGTCACCGTCTGCGCCGTGTTCCAGTTCCCCGCCGTGAAGACCAGCGCCCCGGCTGCACGCGCACCTTGTCCAGGTCGTTCACGCCCGGTGTGGTCGTCGTGTCGTCGCCCACCGTCACCGTCACCGGCCCGCCCGGGTCCGTGTCCAGCACCACGGTATAAGCGTCCGTGGTCATCGTGCCGTCTTCCGACACGCCCAGCGCCGCCGTGTTCACCACCGCCGGCGTGCCTGGGTCCGTGTCCACCGTCACCCCCGGCGTCTCGTCGTCCGTGATCGTCAGCGTCGCCGTCGAGCCCCGGTAGTTGTTCGAGGTGGTGGACGCCGTGAGCGTCACCGATTTGTTCCCTCCCGCGATGTCGTCGTCCGTCGCCGTCAGCGTCACCGTACTCGAACTCTGCGTCTGGCCCGATGGGATCGTCAGCGTCGTCCCCGACCACATGAACGCCTCCGAGGTCGCCGGCCCCACCGTCACCGTCACTGCCTCCGTCGCTGCCGCCGCCAGCGTCGCCCGTACCGTGGTCGCATTGTCCGCCCCGCTCTCCGCGATCGTCGACGAGCCCAACGCCAGCCCGATCTGCGGCACGTCGTTGTCCAGGATCGTCAGGGTGGTGGAGGTTATAGTGGGCGTGACGTCGCCATGGTTATACCAGTAGGTGCCAGCACGGTAATCAACACTTCCCGATACCGTCACGGTCCGGTGTCCGGTTTGAGCGTTGTCGTCCACAGTCGAGATCGTCACCGTGCTGCTAGGCGAATTAAATCTTCCGTCACCTAGGTTGTTGGCGTTCCTGTTATCCAGGTAATCCGTCCAACTGACCTGCGTATTGGAACCAAAGTTGACGGCGCCGGCGCCAGACGCAGTCGGGGTTGCGCCGGTTTTCGAGATGGACATGACTGCGCTGTGGTGCCTGTCTGTGTTCATGCCGGTGAAGACCTTCGCGGTATGGGGAGAGCTGACGGACACGGTGACGCTTTCCCCTTCGGTAATCGTAGTACTGGAAAGAGTTATGGTGAAATGCCAATGAGACTCGCCACCTCGGGAATCCGCCGCCGCCCGTGACGGCGCGCACAGCACCCCCGCGCTCAGGGGCGCTGCGATGACCACGGCGCGCATCAATCGTAGTCCCCGGAACTTCCTTCGCACCTGGAACGTGTGCAGCGACATGCCCTCCACTTCTCCCCTGAACCTAAAGTGGATCGGATTGTGCTGAATGTGAATCTGTTTTTAGGATGTATTCATCATATAGAACGTATAATAGACGTCTGCTCAAAGGGTTTTATTCATATTGGTTCAGGGGGGGCGAATGAGGGGACGCACTTCCCTTGAAGTCGGGTGCATCAGGAGACTCCATGTGAGGTTAATATTTAGAACATATCTGTCTCCAACTTCTCCCCTGAAGCTTAAGTGGATCGGATTGTGCTGAATATGAGCCTGCTTTTAAGATGTATTCTTCAATAAAACAAAACAATGGACTGTCCGCTCAGAGGACTGCATTCATACTAGTTCAGGGGGCGAATGGGGGGACGCGTTAACGGGCCCTCCCCCTGGGAACGCGGGCGTCTCACCCGCATCCTCCCGGGGCGGGCTTCCGGCCCGCATGCGGGCAAGATGCCCGCGTTCTCAGGACGCTGTGCCATGATTTGCTCTGCTCCCCCCCCCACGCCTCCTCGTCAGGGGGGTCAGACAGCCACCGCCCCTCGATGGGGTTTGGCCACTCGACGCGCTCATTGACTTGTGCCTTGACGCCCGCGGCTCATCCCCGCGCCCTGACGGTCCCGGAAACGATTTCCCCCTGTCATCCTTCTCCATCCCTCCGCCCCCGTCCGGCCCCTTCGTCATTCCGTCTCCCTCGTCATTCCCGCCCCCCTTCGTCATTCCGGCGCAAGCCGGAATCCAGAGGACACCTTTCCCCTAGGCCCCGGCTTTCGCCGGGGTGACGAGTAGGGGGGCCGGGGTGACGAGTAGGGGGGCCGGGGCGACGAGTAGGGGGCCGGGGCGGCGAGGGGAGGCGCCGGGGCGATGAGGGGCGCCCCGACGGAAGCCGGTCTCCCTCCTTTGGATTCCGGCTTGCGTGGGAATGATGACCGCGTGGGATCGTCAAACAGGTCGTTCCCAATCGATCCCGTGATTGACTTCCCGGAATCGTGCAGGGGGAACATCTCCTCGGCAGGACTCGGCGTGACGCTTCACTGATGCGAGTAGCATGGCGGCGCACTCCGGTTTCTGCCTGGTTCAGGGGGCGGATGGAGGGGAAGCGTCAGTGTATCTTCCCCCTGGGAACGCGGGCATCTTGCCCGTATCCTCCCGGGGCGGGCCTCCGGCCCGCATGCGGGCGAGATGCCCGCGTTCCCAGGACGCACTTCCCTTGAAGGCCATTGCATCAAGGGACGCTATTAGTGCAACCCACTAAAAATAGGAAGGATGTAAGTCGGGGGGAAATCTGCCGACGGGCGGCTCTTTCACGCCGCTCCGGGTTGCGGCGGCATCGTGTACGGGGCTGCCAGTCTTCGCCTTGCAATAAGCGCCCTTCGACGCGGTTCGACCGTGCGGCGGGAACCCCCCAAGCTCCCCCTTGTCAGGGGGCAGACAGCTACCGCCCTTCTATGGGGTTTGGCCATTCGACGCGCTCATCGACTTGTGCCTCTGTGCCCGCGGCCCATCCCAGCACCCCGACGATCCTGAAAACGATTTCCCCCTGTCATCCCTCCGCCCCCGTCCGTCCCCCTCGTCACTCTCGGCCCCCTTCGTCGTTCCAGCGCAAGCCGGTCTCTCTCCTCCGCCAACTCGGCGAGACCCGGTGGAGGTCAGTTCGGGCGCGCCGGCAATACCTCCAGGTACTTGACACGGGCGGCCTCGGCGCGGTCCGCGTCGGGCGGGTCGATGGCGTAGCCTGCCACGACAGCCTCCGCGTCCGCGGCGAATGCAGCCCCCAGCGCGTCGGCCGTGGCACGCGCCCTCTGAATGTCCCCGGCATGCACCCGGTTCGACGCCTCCACCGCTACCCACACCGGGGCTTGGTCGGTGCGCCGCCGCGCGTGCATGATGAAGTCCGTCGCCTCGATCCTGGCCTCCTGATCGGCCGTGATGCGACCGCCGTCCAACGCTTCCTCGACGCGATCCGCGAACTCCCTTTCCGTCTCCTGCACAGGGCTCTGTACGATCCGGGGCCGCCGGAGATCGAGTGCCCGGCTGGCCAGCGCCCGGATCCTCCGGTGCAGGCGGTTTTCCAGATCGCTGCCCTTGAGATGCGCGACGTCGGTCTCGAGTCGCGCAATACCGGTCTTGAGTTCCGACACGTCGGCCTTGATCTCGGCGATGTCCTTCTCGATACGGTCCAGGCGGGCCGGCATGCCGAGGAACTCGTTGGTGAGCAGCGCGCGCAGCAATAGACGCTGGGCTTCCGGGTTGGCCTGCAACTCGGCGATGATGCGCGCGACCAGCGATGTCGGATCCAGTTGCCCTTCGGCTTTCATGGGCGACGACTCCTGCGAAAACCGATCGACGTTTGCGTTGGCCTGGAGGCCGCGAACGCCGTGTGTACAACATACACGCCGGGGCGAAGAGCGAGCAAGCACCAGAACGGTCCAACGCTGTCTGTGGACGACAAACCCGGCTCCACGACGCTATTCCGCCTCCGACTCGACCTCCGATTCGGCGATGAACGAGAGGACGGGAAACGCCTCCACGTCCGAGCCTTAGAGTTCGGCGCGCAAACGATCCTTCAGTCGGATACTTGCCAGGGATTCGGGAATGCCCTTGGCGCCGGTATCTGCCTGCTCGAGCTGGCTGCCGACCTGGGAACGCGGGCGTCTCGTCGGCATCCTCATGGGGCGGGCCTCCGGCCCGCATGCGGGCGAGACGCCCGCGTTCCCAGGACAAGCGCCTAGTCGTAGATCTTGATGGCCGCGATGCGCAGCCCCTTGTCGGTCCAGCCGACGTCGAAGCCGACCCGCATGCCTTCGGTCAGGAAGCGGATGTCCTGCCGCGGGGCGCCGATCAGACGCAGGAAGGGGAAGACGAACGGGATTTTCTTGCCGGAGTCGCTCAGTACGACGCCCGACTCCGTGCCCACGGAAACTTTCTGGATCACGCCCTTGTAGAAGCGGTCGGGCTGCCCGTCCGCGGCGGAATCACGCGGCGGATGCTGCTGCGCTTGCGGGTCCACGCCGGTTCCTCCCCGCGGGCTAGGCGAACAACATTTCGTGCATGGCGCTGCCCGCCGGCACCATCGGGAACACTCCCTCGCGCTGCGGGATCACCACGTCCACCAGCACCGGTCCCGGCTCGGCGAACGCGGCCCGCAAGGTGGCCGGCAATTCGGACGCCTGCGCGGCCCGGAACCCCTTGGCGCCGTAGGCTTCCGCCAGCTTCACGAAGTCCGGCATGGCGTCCATGTAGGAGTGCGAGTACCGCTCTTCGTAGAATTTCTCCTGCCACTGGCGGACCATGCCCAAGTAGTGGTTGTTCAGAATGACGACCTTCACCGGCACCCCGTACTGTACCGCGGTCGAAAGCTCCTGCATGTTCATCTGGACGCTGCCGTCGCCGCTGATGACCACGACGGGCCGGTCGGGAGCGGCGAAATGCGCGCCGATGCCGGCCGGCAGGCCGTAGCCCATCGTGCCCAGCCCGCCCGAGGTGAGCCACGAGCGCGGCCGGGAGAACGTCATCATCTGCGCCGCCCACATCTGATGCTGCCCGACGTCGGTCACCACGATGGCCTCGCCGCCCGATATTCGGTCGATCTCTTCCAGGACGCCGCGCGGCAGGATTTCTCCGTCAGGGCCTGCGACGTCGTACGGCAGCGGCTTCTCCCGCTTCCAGTCCATGATCTGCGCGTGCCACACGGCCCATTTCCGCTGCGCCGCGGCGAGCGGCTCGCGGCCCTTGACCTTGGCCAGCAGGATCTGCAGGACTTCCCTGATGTCACCGACGATCGGCACGTCCACCCGGATGTTCTTGCTGATCGACGAGGGGTCGATGTCGATGTGCACGATCTTTTCGGCTTTGGGCGCGAAGTCGCTCGTGCGGCCGGTCACCCGGTCGTCGAACCGCGCGCCCACTGCAATCAGCGCGTCGCAATTCTGGACCGCCATGTTCGTCCAATACCCGCCGTGCATACCCAACATGCCGAGGCAGAGCGGGTCGCCGCCGGGATACACGCCCAGGGCCATGACCGTCGTGGTGATCGGAATCTTGAGGCCGCGGACCAGCTCGGTCAGCGGCTCGGCCGCGCCCGACCACTGCACCCCGCCGCCGACGTAGAAGAGCGGGCGTTCGGCCCGTTCGATGACCGCCAGCGCGCGGTCGATCTGGCGCGCGTTCCCCTTGAGCGTCGGCTTGTAGCCGCGCAGGGTCACGCGGTCCGGGTACGAAAACGGGGCTTTGGCGGTCTGCACGTCCTTGGGCAGATCGATCAGCACCGGCCCGGGCCGCCCGCTGCCGGCGATGTAGAACGCCTCCTTGATCGTGCGGCAGACGTCGGTGACGTCGCGGATCAGGTAATTGTGCTTGGTGCACGGCCGCGTGATGCCGGTCACGTCGGCCTCCTGAAAGGCGTCGTTCCCGATCATGTTCGTCGGCACCTGTCCGCAGATCACGACCAGCGGCGTGGAGTCCATGTACGCGTCGGCGATGCCGGTCACGGTGTTGGTTGCGCCCGGCCCCGAGGTGACCAGCACGACGCCCGGCCGGCCGGACACCCGGGCGTACCCTTCGGCCATGTGGGCGGCGCCCTGTTCGTGGCGGACGAGGATGTGCCGCAGCGCGGGATTCTGCACCAGCGCGTCGTAGGTCGGCAGGATGGCCCCGCCGGGATAGCCGAAGATCGTATCCGCGCCCTCGACGAGCAGGCTTTCGATCACGAGTTCCGCGCCGGTCAGTTGTGTCATGGTGGCCGTCTTTCCTCTGTATTCCGAGGGGTGTGGTGTGGCCGCGGATTATACGGGGGAGCGGGAAAAACACAAGCAAATACCGTTGGCCGGAGGGTCTGGGTTGGGAGTTTCCGGACAGATTCGGGGAATCGTGCGAATTCCAATAGGGAGGGACGAAAGGTTTTTCGCCCCTACGCTCCCGCTTCTGGAGCTTGCGGTGCCTTGATCTCCGCGAAACGGCGGAGTGTGGGTGCGAAGGATGGGGTGCACTCGGGGTTCGTTTCGACAAGCTCAACGAACTTAGGGGAACCGCAGCCTCCGAAAGACACCCACTGCAACGAAGTTCGCCCTTTCGACCCCTTCGACAGGCTCAGGCATCGGAAGGAAAGCGACAGGATCGCGTGTGCGTTGGCAGAGGAGACGACACCGACCTGAACGTTCCCTTGACAACCGTATCCGAATCTGGCTATTCGTTCGTCCGTTTTCGTATTTTGCCTAAAGACATTCGGCCCGGCTCATCGAGTCGGGCGAGAAAGCTCACGAGATGAACGCCGACCACGACCACCTCGATCATCTGGACCTGCACATCCTGACCGTCTTGCAGGAGAACTGCAAGCTGCCGCTGGTCAAGATCGGCGAACGCGTCGGCCTGTCCGCGCCATCGGTGATCGAGCGCATCCGCAAGCTCGAAGAGAACGGCGTGATCCGCGGCTACACGGCCATCCTCGACAGCCGCAAGCTCGGCAAGGACATCACCGCGTTCATCGGCGTGTCGATCGACCACCCCGCGCTGATCTCTACGTTCGAAACCGCCATCGACGGTCTGGAAGACATCCAGGAATGCCACCACGTGACCGGAGAGTACACCCTGCTCCTCAAGGTCAAGGCGTACACGACGTCGGGCCTGGAGGAACTGATCCGCCAGATCCGCTCCCTTGACGGGGTGCAGCGCACCGAAACCTCGGTCGTGCTGTCCACGCACACCGAGGGATTGTGGCTCGCGCTTCAGCAGGACGAGCGCGCCGCGGGCGTGGAAGCCAAGGGCAACGGCGCGTCCGCCCGACTCAGGCGCGGGGCGTGACGGTGGCGATTGCGAACAGACGAGGACGGAAGGGAGTTTCGTACAAGGTGAGCCGGCGCCCGTTTCGACACCCTTCGACAAGCTCAGGGACCGAGATCAAGGCACCGCAGGCCCGGGGGGCAAGCCCGTTGAGCCTGTCGAAACGGGCGAAGGATCACCTTGGAAAGAGATTCTCTCTGGAATGACGAAAAAATGGACAGGAGTACAATGCGTATGACACACGTCGGAATACCGCCGCGGCAGGGGCTCTACGATCCCCGCTTCGAGCACGACGCCTGCGGCATCGGCTTCATCGTGAACATCAAGGGCCGGCGTTCGCACGACGTCGTCAAGCAGGGTCTGACCATTCTCGTCAATCTGGACCACCGCGGCGCCCGCGGCTGCGAAGAAGGCACGGGCGACGGCGCAGGCATCCTGCTCCAGGTGCCGCACCGCTTCCTGGGCGAGACGTGCGCCGCGGCCGGCTTCGATCTGCCCGAGCCGGGCGCGTACGGCGTGGGCATGGTGTTTCTGCCGCCGGACGCCGACCGGCGCCGCGCCTGCGAACGGCGGTTGGAGGCCATCGTCGCAGAAGAAGGCCAGACCGTGCTGGGCTGGCGCGACGTACCCACCGACGACACCGGCCTGGGCGACTCGGCCAAGGCGTGCCAGCCCTGCATCCGCCAGATTTTCGTGGGCCGCGCCGCGGGGCTGGGCGACGACCTCGCGTTCGAGCGCAAGCTGTACGTCATCCGCCGCCGCGCCACGAACGCCATGCGCTACGC
Organism: uncultured Binatia bacterium (SeqCode); assembly: GCA_965200125.1. Lineage (GTDB taxonomy): Bacteria > Desulfobacterota > Binatia > Bin18 > Bin18 > Bin18. The sequence goes on from OZ241332.1 coordinate 2,276,937, forward strand.
CGAGTTCGCCGGCGGCGAGTATTTCTACGTAGCCAGCCTGTCGTGCCGGACCCTGATCTACAAAGGCATGCTGACGCCCGACCAAGTGGAGACCTTCTATCCCGACCTGCGCGACCCGCGCATCGAGAGCGCGATTGCGCTCGTCCACTCGCGCTTCAGCACCAATACCTTTCCGAGTTGGGAGCGCTCGCACCCCTACCGCTACGTGATCCACAACGGCGAGATCAACACGCTGCGCGGCAACGTGAACTGGATGCACGCCCGCGAGTCGCTGATGGCGTCCGCGGCGTTCGGCGCCGACCTGCAAAAAGTCTTTCCCGTCCTGCTGGAAGACGGCAGCGACTCCGCGATCTTCGACAACTGCCTGGAATTCCTCGTCCTGTGCGGCCGCCCGCTGTCCCACGCCATGATGATGATGATCCCCGAGCCGTGGGAGAAACACGCGGGCATGGCCGACGACAAGCGGGCGTTCTACGAATACCATAACTGCCTGATGGAGCCGTGGGACGGCCCGGCCTCCATCGCGTTCACGGACGGGACGCGCGTCGGCGCGGTGCTCGACCGCAACGGGCTGCGGCCGTCGCGCTATTACGTGACGAAGGACGACCTGGTCGTCATGGGCTCCGAGGTCGGCGTGCTGGACGTGCCGGCCGACCGCGTGCTGGAGAAGCGCCGCCTGCAGCCGGGCCGCATGTTCCTGGTCGATACCGAACAGGGCCGCATCGTCAGCGACGAGGAGTTGAAGCGCGACGTCGTGACCGCCCGGCCGTACCGCGACTGGCTCGACCGCCACACCGTGTATTTCGACCGGCTGCCGGCGGTGGCGGACCGCCCGCCCGAACGCGACCACGAAGCCACCCTGCAACGCCTGCGCGCCTTCGGCTACAGCTTCGAGGATCTCAGGATCAACATCGGCCCGATGGCGCTGAACAAGATCCAGCCCATCGGCTCCATGGGCACGGACACGCCGCTGGCCGTGCTGTCCGACAAGCCGCAGCTTTTGTACAACTACTTCAAGCAGTTGTTCGCGCAGGTGACGAACCCGCCCATCGACCCGATCCGCGAGGAACTCGTCACCGCGACCACGCTGACGCTCGGCCCCGAGGGTAACCTGCTCGAACCGCGGCCCGACGCCTGCCGGCAGATCCGGCTGCCGATTCCCATCCTGAAGAACGCGGACTTGGCGACGCTGCGCGGCATCGCCCGGCCGGGCTTCGAGACCGTCACGCTGCCCATCCTGTTCGACCCGAGGCGGGGCGAAGCAGGCTTGGCCGACGCCCTGGACGCGCTGAACCGCGCCGCGGACGCCGCGATTGCGGACGGCGCCACGATCCTGATCCTGTCGGACACGGGCGTGGATGCCGGCCATGCCGCCATTCCGGCGCTGCTGGCCGTGTCCGGGCTGCACCACCACCTGATCCGCTCGGGCGCCCGCACCCGGGTCGGGCTGGTGCTGGAATCCGGCGAGCCCCGCGAGGTGCACCACTTCTGCCTGCTGCTCGGCTACGGCGCGCAGGCGATCAATCCGTACCTGGTGTATACCTGCCTCGACGACATGATCGGCGAGGGCATGCTGCCCGACGCGGAGTACGCGGCCGCGGTCGACGGCTACGTCAGGGCCGCGGTCAAGGGCATCGTCAAGGTCATGTCCAAGATGGGCATTTCCACGATCAAGTCCTACTGCGGCGCACAGATCTTCGAGGCGGTCGGGCTCAAGCGGTCCCTGGTCGAACGCTACTTCACGTGGACCCCGTCGCGCGTGGAGGGCATCGGCCTGGCCGAAATCGCGCGCGAGGCCGCGGAGCAGCACGCCAACGCGTTCCCCGCCACCCCGGTACGCGGCCGGACGCTCGACGTGCACGGCCAGTACCAGTTCCGCAAGGACGGCGAACTCCACCTGTTCAACCCGCGCAGCGTCCACCTGCTGCAGAAGGCGTGCCGCGGCAACGACTATGCCACGTTCAAGGAGTACGCGCGGCTGATCGACGACCAGTCCGAGCGGCTCGCCACCCTGCGCGGGCTGTTGGCGTTCAAGCCGGCCGCGGCGCCGCTGCCGCTGGACGACGTCGAGCCGGTCGAGGCGATCACCGCGCGCTTCAAGACGGGCGCCATGTCCTACGGCTCCATCAGCAAGGAAGCGCACGAGGCGCTGGCGATCGCCATGAACCGCATCGGCGGCAAGAGCAATACCGGCGAGGGTGGCGAGGACGCGGCCCGCTACACCCCCGACGCGAACGGCGACTCGCGCAACAGCGCCATCAAACAGGTCGCGTCCGGGCGCTTCGGCGTCACGAGCGAATATCTGACCCAGGCGCGCGAAATCCAGATCAAGATGGCCCAGGGCGCCAAGCCCGGCGAGGGCGGCGAACTGCCCGGGCGCAAGGTGTATCCGTGGATCGCCAAGGTGCGCCTGTCCACCCCCGGTGTCGGCCTGATCTCCCCGCCGCCGCACCACGACATCTATTCGATCGAAGATCTGGCGCAACTCATCCACGACCTGAAGAACGCCAACGCGGACGCGCGCATCAGCGTCAAGCTGGTGTCCGAGGTCGGCGTGGGCACGATTGCCGCCGGCGTGGCGAAAGGGCACGCCGATGTGGTGCTCATCAGCGGCCACGACGGCGGCACCGGCGCCTCGCCCCAGACGAGCATCAAGCACGCCGGCCTGCCGTGGGAACTGGGACTGGCGGAAACCCACCAGACCCTGGTGCTCAACGACCTGCGCAGCCGCATCGTGGTGGAGACCGACGGCCAGCTCAAGACCGGGCGCGACGTGGTCATCGCCGCGCTGCTCGGGGCCGAGGAGTTCGGGTTCGCGACCGCGGCGCTCGTGTCGCTCGGCTGCATCATGATGCGCGTCTGCCACCTGGACACCTGCCCGGTCGGCGTGGCGACCCAGAACCCCGCGTTGCGCAAGAAATTCGCGGGCGACCCGGCGCACGCCGTCAACTTCATGCGCTTCATCGCGCAGGAGGTCCGCGAATACCTGGCGCTGCTCGGCTTCCGCACGCTGAACGACATGGTCGGGCGCACCGACCGCATCGAGGCGAGCCGCGCCATCGCGCACTGGAAGGCGCGCGGCCTGGACTACACCGACATCCTGCACCGGCCCGACGTCGGCCCCGAGGTGGGGCGCTATTGCCGGATCGGCCAGAACCACGGGCTGGAGCGGTCGCTGGACCGGCAGACGCTGCTCGACCTCGCCGCGCCGGCCATCGAACGCGGCGAGCGGGTGTCGGCCCGACTGCCGATCCAGAACGTCAACCGCGTCACCGGCACCATCGTCGGCAGCCACGTCACGCGGCGCTACGGCCGCGCCGGCCTGCCCGACGACACCATCCACTTCCACTTCGACGGGTCCGCGGGCCAGAGTTTCGCGGCCTTCGTGCCGCCCGGCATGACGCTGGAACTGGCGGGCGACGCCAACGACTATTTCGCCAAGGGCCTGTCCGGCGGCAAGGTCATTCTGTATCCGCCGGCAGGCTCGACCTTCCCCGCGGAGGACAACATCATCGTCGGCAACGTGGCCCTGTACGGAGCGACGGACGGCGAAGCCTACGTCCGCGGCGTGGCCGGCGAACGCTTCGCCGTGCGCAACAGCGGGGTGCGCGCCGTGGTCGAGGGCGTGGGCGACCACGGCTGCGAATACATGACGGGCGGCCGCGTCGTCGTGCTCGGCAGGACCGGCCGCAATTTCGCCGCGGGCATGTCGGGCGGCATCGCCTACGTGCTGGACGCCGACGGGGACTTCCGGGGGCGCTGCAATTGCGAAACGGTCGATCTGGGGCTGCCGGGCGAGGCGGACCTGCGCGAAATCCGCGCCATGCTGGAACGCCACGTGCGGTACACGCACAGCAGCCTCGCCGGGGGTCTGCTTGACGACTGGCACGCCACGGCGCTCCGCTTCGTGAAAGTCATGCCCAAGGACTACCAGCGCATGCTCGACGCCATTGCGGCCGCGGAGCGCGGCGGCTTGGCCGGCGAGGACGCGGTCATGGCTGCGTTCGAGGCCAACAAGAACGACGCGGCCAGAGTCAGCGGCAACTGACGGGCGGCGCACGGAAACGCGGGGAATAGTCAGGACCGAGGAGGCATTAGGGAACGGTCGGGGGCCTTTCGCTTTGCGGCGCCCCTCGGACCCTCTCCCTAGCCCTCCCCCAGAGGGGGAGGGGACAGAAGGGGAGAAGAAACGACAGTCGATCGTCCGCCCTTCGACAGGCTCAGGGACCAAGCTCAGCGCACCGCAAACTCAGAACGCATTAGGCTCAGGGGACGTTCCCATCCCCAAGTTCGTTGAGCCTGCGATGTGTTGAGCTCGGTTGGTGAGCCTGTCGAAGGGTGTCGAAACATCGAAACGAACCCCGACGTCACCCGGGTGTTCGCCTTCACCCCCGTACCCTTCGACCTTTCGACACGCTCAAGGCATCGCAAGCTCAGGGTACTAGCGCAAGGCACCTTCCTGTCCCTAAGTTCGTTGAGCCTGTGGTCCCTGAGCCTGTCGAAGGGTCGAAACGAACCCCGACGTCACCTCGGCCTTCGCCCCCGACCTCGACTCATAAACTAAATTCCCGTACTCCCGAACGACGACCGCACCCCTGGACGCACACATGGGAAAACCAACCGGATTCATGGAATATACGCGCGAACTGCCCGCGGACCGCTCCCCCGCGGAGCGGGTGCACGACTGGCGGGAGTTTCACGACCACTTTCCCGACGACAAACTCCAACGCCAGGGCGGACGCTGCATGGACTGCGGCATTCCGTTCTGCCACACCGGCACGCTCATCAGCGGCATGGCGTCGGGCTGCCCGGTCAACAACCTGATCCCCGAGTGGAACGACCTGGTGTATCGCGGCCTGTGGCGCGAAGCCCTCGAACGCCTGCACAAGACCAACAACTTCCCGGAGTTCACCGGCCGGGTCTGTCCGGCACCGTGCGAAGGCTCGTGCGTGCTGGGTATCACCGACCCGCCGGTCACGATCAAAACCATCGAATGCGCCATCGTCGATCGCGGCTTCGCCGAGGGCTGGGTCACGCCGCAGACGCCGGCGCAGCGCACCGGCAAGACCGTGGCCGTGGTCGGCTCCGGCCCGGCCGGCCTGTCCTGCGCCGCGCAACTCAACAAGGCCGGCCACGCCGTCACCGTCTATGAGCGCGCCGACCGCATCGGCGGCCTGCTCATGTACGGCATCCCGAACATGAAGCTGGACAAGGCCATCGTGCAGCGCCGCATCGACCTCATGGCGCAGGAGGGCGTGACCTTCGTCCCCAACACCGCGGTCGGCACCGACCTGCCGGCGGCCACGCTGCAAGCCGACTTCGACGCGATCGTCCTGTGCGCCGGCGCCACCAAACCGCGCGACCTGCCGGTCGAGGGCCGCGGCCTGAGCGGCATCCACTTCGCGATGGAGTTCCTGCACGCCAACACCAAGAGCCTGCTCGACTCGGCGCACGCCGACGGCGCGTACCTCTCCGCGGCGGACAAGCACGTCATCGTCATCGGCGGCGGCGACACGGGCACCGACTGCGTCGGCACCTCGCTCCGCCACAAGTGCAAGAGCCTGACCCAGTTCGAGATTCTGCCGCAGCCGCCGCTGGAGCGGCAGCCCGACAACCCGTGGCCGGAGTGGCCCAAGATCCTGCGCGTGGACTACGGCCAGGAAGAAGCCGCGGCCCGTTTCGGCGCCGACCCGCGCATCTACCTGATCCAGACCGAGCGTTTCGTGGGCGACGCTTCGGGCAACGTCAAGGAACTCCACACCACCGAGATCGAGTGGAAGAAGAACGACAGCGGCGCCTTCATGCCCGCGCCTCTGCCCGGCACGGAAAAAGTCTGGCCGGCGGACCTCGTGCTGCTGGCGATGGGCTTTCTCGGCCCGGAAGACGTGCTGCTCGACCAGCTCGGGGTGGAGCGCGACCCGCGCTCCAACGTCAAGGCCGACTACGGCCGCTTCCAGACCAACGTCGAGAACGTCTTTGCCGCCGGCGACATGCGTCGCGGCCAGAGCCTGGTCGTCTGGGCCTTCAACGAGGGCCGCGGCGCCGCCCGCGAAGTGGACCGCTACCTGATGGGCCGCACCGACCTGCCCTGACTCGGCGCGTCCCATGAGAGTCCGTCCCCCGATTCTGCGGGATCCAGTACCCTGAGCCTGTCGAAGGGTACGGGGGGTGAAGGCGAACACCCGGGTGACCTCGGGGTTCGTTTCGACCCTTCGACAGGCTCAGGGACCACAGGCTCAACGAACTTAGGAACAGGAAGGTGCCTTGCGCTAGTACCCTGAGCTTGCGATGCCTTGAGCGTGTCGAAAGGTCGAAGGGTGCGGGGATGACATCCGCAGTAGGAGGAGCGAAACCATGAAGAAGATCACCATCTACACCGCGGACTACTGCGGCTTCTGCCACGCGGCCAAGGCCCTGCTGACCCGCAAGGGCGTCCCCTTCGACGACATCGACGTGACGCACGACCCCGCGGCACGCCAGGACGTCGTCCAACGTTCGGGGCAATCCACCGTCCCGCAGATCTTCATCGGCGACGAGTCCATCGGCGGCTTCGCCGAACTCCAGACCCTGGAAGTCAGCGGCGAGCTCGACGACCTGTTGGCCGACTGACCTCCGCCGCACCGAGCAGGGGCAGGGATTGAACAAGCTGCTTCGGTGCTGCGCAAAGCCCTCCTGAGAAGGGGGGGGCGTCTCAGTTCGCAATGTCCAAGCTGCTTCGGTGCTGCGGGGGACCCTCACCCTAACCCTCTCCCAGGGGGAGAGGGGATAGAAGGGAAGGGGAGTGAAAGGCAAAGATGTTCTCCCTTTGGTGCTTCCTCTCCTCTTCCGTCTTATCCCCTCCCCCTCTGGGGGAGGGCTAGGGAGAGGGTCCCCCGCAGCATCGAATCACCCCCCAATCAATCGCAAACCGAAACGCACCCCATCGTTCCACCCGTTCCGCCGGTCTCTTTTGCCGCGGGCCGGGCTCTGCTACGTGTCGGGCCCGTCCTTATCCGACGAAGGCCGCCCCCACGACCCGAACCCGACGCGCATGAGCGAGTTCCCCGGCTTCCCCGCATCGCAGCAACCCCCGGAAATCGGCGGCGCCCCGGGCGCGTTGCCCGCCGCCTGACCGGAGCGTACCCTCCCCGCATGGCCAAGCGTCCGCGGAACGTCGCGCGCGACTACCGCCACACCGACGAAGCCCTGCTGCGCCCGGAAAGCGGCGCACAGGACGTCTTCCCGCCCACCAAACGCAAGCCACCCCGCACGTGGCGCTACGATTCGTCGCTCGCGCCGGAGCTGGCCTGGGACGAGGCCGCAGCGCGCAGCGAAGGCGAGCGGCTCATCCGGGAAATTCTCGACAGCGACACGCTGCCCCAGGCGCGGCAGGCCGCGGAAAAGCTGGAGCGCCTGTCCGCCCCCTTCCTGAACTGGAGCGGCAAGGCCGAGCGCGGCAGCGTCACGGTGCCCACGCTGCCGCTGTTCGTCCACGAGCGGCTGTCCACGCAGGCCGTGCTGGAAACCCTGAAGCGCCGCCACCCCGAACGCGGGCAGACCCTCGACCTGTTCGGCGAGAGCGACAAGAGCATCGGCGAGAAAATCCGCGGCGCGTACGAGCACCTGAACGGCTGGCAGAACCGCCTGATGCTCGGCGACTCCCTGCAAGTGATGCACTCGCTGCTGGACTACGAAGGGCTCGGCGGGCAGGTGCAGATGATCTACATGGACCCGCCGTACGGCGTCAAATTCGGGGGCAACTTCCAGCCCTTCGTGCGCCGGCGCGACGTCAAGGACGGCGACGACGACGCCCTCAGCCGCGAACCGGAGATGGTGCGCGCCTACCGCGACACCTGGGAACTCGGCATCCACTCGTTCCTGACCTATCTGCGGGACCGGCTGCTGCTTGCACGGGAAATGCTCCATCCTTCCGGGAGCATCTTCGTCCAGATGTCCGACACCAACCTGCACCACGTGCGCGAGGTACTCGACGAGGTGTTTGGGCCGGAGTGTTTCGTCTCGCAGATCAGTTTCCAGACCACCTCCGGCTTTCAGACCAGAACCCTGGCGACGCTTGGCGACTTCCTGCTGTGGTATGCGCGCGACCCGGGTCGGCTGAAGGTGAGGAAACTGTTCGAGGAGCAAGCTGTGGTGCCCGGCGAGGGAAACGCGAGATGGGTATTGCTCCCGGACGGCAGCTACCGGGGAGTGAGCGCGACGGAAAAACGCGGGGAAGCGCCGCTCCCCGAGGGCGCCCGGCTCTACAAGCCCGGCGACATGCAGGGCCAGGGTACGTCCCGCGAGCCGCAGCCCTTCGAGTTCGAGGGCAGGGTGTACGAGCCGGGCGCGAATTCGCACTGGAAGGCCAACTACCCGGCGGGGCTCGAACGCCTCGCCGCCGCGGGCCGGGTCCACGTGGCGGCCAACAGCATCCAGTATCGACGCTTCGCCTCGGACTTCCCCTACAAGGAGCGGGGCAACCTCTGGACTGACACCCTGACCGGCAGCTTCACGGACGAAAAGATGTATGTCGTCCAGACCAATCCGAAGGTTGTCGAACGTTGCCTTCTGATGACCACCGACCCCGGCGATCTCGTGCTCGATCCTACCTGCGGCTCCGGGACGACGGCCTATGGAGCGGAGAAGTGGGGACGGCGGTGGATTACGATCGACACGTCCAGGGTCCCGCTCGCACTCGCACGACAGCGGCTGCTGACTTCGACCTTCGACTTTTATCAACTCAAGGAGCCGGCACAGGGGCCGGCCGGAGGATTCGAGTACAAACGCAAGACGAATACGAAAGGGGAACATGTCGGTGGCATCGTTCCGCACATTACTCTCGAATCCATCGCCAACGACGAGCCACCCGCGGAAGAAGTGCTGGTCGATAAACCCGAAATCGAGGGCAACGTCACGCGCATCACCGGCCCGTTCTGCGTCGAAGCCGTGCTGCCCACGCCGCTGTCCCCGGACGCGGACTCGCTGGAAGTCGGGGAACCGGACCCGACAGCGGACGACGAAGACCGCCACTTCGAGCGCATGATCGAAGTGCTGCGCCTGTCGCCGGTGCTGAAACTGCCGGGCAACCGGACCTTCACGCTGGCCAAGGTCCGTCCGCCCGGCAAATCGCTCGGCCTCCACGCCGAGGCCGAGAACCTCGACACGGGCGAGGCCATCGCCGTCGTCTTCGGCCCGGCCAACGGGGCCGTCAGCGAACGCGCCGTCATCGAAGCCGGCAAGGAGGCACACGCGAAGAATTACACAATGCTGCTGGTCATCGCGTTCGCCATCGAACCCGCGGCCCGCGAGACGGTGCAGCACGGCGAAGCGACCTTCGGCCTGCCCGCGCTGTACGCCCAGGCCAGCACCGACCTGGTGATGTCCGACCTGTTGAAGAACACGCGATCCAGCCAGATTTTCGCCGTCGTCGGCCTGCCCGACGTCGCGCTGGAAAAGCTGGACGAACAAGCCGACGACGGTGACGACCTGTGGCAAGTCACCCTGCGCGGCCTGGACGTCTTCGACCCCGCCAGCATGGAGCACACGGCCCTGCAGGGCGACGACGTGCCGTGCTGGATGCTGGACACCGACTACGACGGCCAATGCTTCCGCGCCGGCCAGGTCTTCTTCCCGCGCACCTCGGCCTGGGACAAGATCCGCCGCGCCGTCCGGGCAGACTTCGACGACGCCGTCTGGGAGCGCCTGCGCGGCGCCGTCAGCGCCCCCTTCGCCGCCGGCGAGCAGATCGCCGTCAAGGTCCTCGACGACCGAGGAAACGAGTTGTTAGTAGTGAAGAAACCGGGGGAGGCAGGCCGATGAAACTCACCGTCGAAAACTTCGGTCCGATTCGAGAGGCCCGAAACATCGTCGTCAACCCGATGACGATCTTCGTCGGGCCGAGCAACACCGGCAAGTCCTACTTGGCGACCCTGATCTATGCGATTCTCAGGGTGATTGGAGACGCGAAGGCAAGCCCTGCGTATGCAATGCCTTTCCCAGAGATAGCAGGAGGGGACAAATATCACGAAATGGTAAAGACGATATGTCGCGAAGGAAAGAATTTAGAAGATCCGAATGAATTGAACCAGGTAATCAGCAAAAAGATGCGATGGATAATAGACGAGATATTTATTTTTTGGACGCAGAACGTCGTACAGGGAATAAAGGAGCAAATACTTCGCTGTTTCGGAGAAGAAGGAAGAAATATCATGGAGAACGGCAAGGATCTCAGGGTGGAGCTGACGGGACAAAGCAACAATTTGTTTCTTGACGTGGTGGCTCCAGAAAAGAGCAAATTCAACGACCGAGAAAAAAAGAACATCATAGAGCAAATACGAGAGGGTATTCCGGACCGACTCAAAAAAATAGAAAGAGAGATGGACCGGGAAGGCCCCCATTCTCCACGTGAGCGACTATACCGCCTGCTGGTCGAAATATATTCCCAGATGCTCAGCGACGCCTTCGTTTCCCCCTTACTTGGGCGTAGTCTTTTCTTCACGCCACCAGGTCATCATCACGCCATACGCGACGGAATGAAGCAAACGCATTATCTTCCCGCCATCCGCGGGGGAATCATGCAAAGTCACCGGACACTCGTGAGTGCATTGATCGACCGTGCCCCTATGGCCGGGCTCAGCGACCGATATTCCCCCGTTCCGCTCTTTACCGGTGTGTCGTCCGACTTTATGTCCAAACTTATCAACCTTACAGATAAACCTCGACGATCACGGCATTTCGAGGTACTCTCAACTCCTGATGATTTCCTCTATGCAGACAGGAGACGGAAAATTCAGACGACCGGAGGAGAGATGGAAACCCGTATCATGCACGGGAAAATAGAAATACAACAATCCGAAACTCGTTATCCCGATTTTCGCTACAAATTCGAAAAAAGCGGGGAAGATCAGGATTTACCATTGATGAGCGCCTCCTCGATGGTGTCGGAGTTGGCGCCGGTCTCCCTGTTCCTCCGGCATCACGTTCTTCCGGGAGACCTGTTCGTTATCGAAGAACCCGAGGCTCACCTGCATCCAGGGGCACAACGCGCGATCTTCAACATCCTCGTCCGATTGGCGAATTGCGGCGTTCACGTCATCGTGACCACCCATAGCGATTACATCCTGGAGCAGATCGGCAACTATGCGTGTGCCGCGGCCGTCGGCGAAGCAATAGACGGGCAGGCATTGGAGGAAGAAAAAATATCGGTGTACCTGTTCGATCAATCAGAGGGAGGTGACGTCGGAGAGACCGTCGTCAAGCCGGTTCCATTGGATAAGGAAACGGGCTTCGTCACCCAGGACCACTTGGACGTTTCTTCGGCGCTGTACAACGAGACGGTCGGCCTGATGGAAAAGAGAGAGACCGATGCGAATTAAGGAGGCGTTTCGGTCCCGTTACGGAAAATGTATTATCGACGCCCCCACGGAATATGATCTGAAGAACCTTCAGGTCCCCGCCGTCCTCTCTGTCGATTGCGTATTCGAGCAAAACCAGCGGCGGCGGCAAGGAGGCTCCCGCTGCGATGAATTCATCTTCTTCGATTGGAAACCGCGTGTGGAGGGGATGTATCTCGTGGAACGGAAGACCAACAGTACCAACGTGGAGAAAGTCGCAGAGCAACTCCAAGGGGGAGCGGCTTTCATGACCCGTTTCTTGAACGACGATCCCGCCCTCGACGAAGCCAGGTTCGACTTTCTGCCGGTTTGGGTTTCGAACGGCATAAAATCGACGCAGCGCCGCCAACTCCAACAAACCGATCCGGTATCGCTGCGCGGCAGAAAGAAACGCATTCGGCACAGTCAGACGGGCCAGCCCCTCCCCCAATTAAGGCAATGACATACGTGCCGACCCCGGAGCGCCTTCGATCATGCCCGCCTCGGAAGTTCAGGACCCGATCATCAATTCGCCCTACCGCGAGCCCGCGGCGCATTGGAAGATCCACGAGCACGCGCCCGCGGAGCAAATCGCCGGGCGCCGCCTGCCGACCTACGTGTATCTGCCGCCCGGGGCGCGGACGGACGGCGAGAACGACCGCCAAGTCGGCTACGAAATCGAACTGCAACTCGTGTCGCGCGTGCGCGAACGGCTGGCCGAGTGGCGGCCGCTGGCCCTGCGCGGCGGAGGCGGCGTCAGCCGCGTGACCGCGGAGTTGCTCACGTACTGGCGCCGCGACGGGCGGGCGCAGCCGTTGTTCTTCGCCCAACTCGAAGCCGCGGAAACGATCATTTTCTTGACCGAGGCGCGCGCCGACCTGCTGCAAGGCATCGCCGTTCCGCCGGACCAGCCGGGCGAAGAGAAGCTGAACGCCGGTTTCACCGCGTTTCGCCGATTGTGCTGCCGCATGGCGACCGGCGCCGGCAAGACCACCGTCATGGCGATGCTGGCCGCGTGGAGCGTGCTGAACAAGGTCGCCGACCGGCGGGACCAACGCTTTTCCGATGCGGTGCTGGTGGTCTGCCCCAACGTCACCATCCGCGACCGGCTGGCCGAACTCGACCCCAGGCGGAGCGAGGCCAGCATCTACCGCACCCGCGACTTGGTGCCGCGCGCCCTGATGCCACAGTTGGCGCAGGGCCGCGTGCTGACCACGAACTGGCACGTCTTCGAGCCGCGCGGCACCCAGTCCGGCAACAAGGTGACCAAGGCCGGGCAGCGCGTGGCCGTGCGCGAAACGGTGGTGATCGGCGACAAGACCACCACCGCCCGCGGGCGGCGCTACATGACCGAGCGCGACCTGCGCCACAAGCACGTGCTCGGGCTGCTCCGCATCGTCGCGGAAGAGACGGACGAGGCCGGCAACCTCAAGAAGGCGGAGATTCTGGCGGAGAAATACGTCGAATCCGACGCCGCGGTCGTGCGGCGCGTGCTGGACGCCGACCTCGGCGCCCGGCGCAACGTGCTGGTCTTCAACGACGAGGCACATCACGCCTACCGCCTGCGGACGGAGGACGACGAAGCGGGGGAGCACATCCTCGGCGACGAAGACGCCGCGGAGCACTATTACAAGGAAGCCACGGTGTGGGTGGACGGCCTGGACCGCGTGCACAAGCTGCGCGGCATCAACGTCTGCGTGGATTTCTCGGCCACGCCGTATTTCCTCGGCAACGCCGGCAAGGACACCAACCGCATCTTCCCGTGGACGGTGAGCAACTTCGACCTGCAGGACGCGATCGAGGCCGGGCTGGTCAAGATTCCGCAACTCGCGGTGCGGGACCCCTCCGGCAGCACCATCCCCGGCTACTTCAACGTCTGGAAGTGGATTCTGCCGCACCTGACCGCGTCCGAGCGCGGCGGCAAGAAGAGCGATGCCAAGCCGGAGGCGGTTCTCAAATACGCGCACACGCCCATCGCCATGCTCGGCGGCATGTGGGAGGCCGAACGCGAAAGGCTGGCGGCGTCCGACGACCCGCGGCCGCCCGTGTTCATCATCGTCTGCAAGACCCGCAAGCTGGCAGATGTCGTGTACGCATGGCTGGCCGAAGACCGGCCCCCGAACGCCGCCATTCCGCGCGCGCATCTGCCCGCGTTGCGCAACACCGCGGAGCGGCGGAACACCATCTGCGTGTATTCGGACATGCAGCACGACATCGACGCCGGCACCGCGAAGAACGACGAGAGCCGCTGGATGCGCCACACGCTGGACACCATCGGCCGGCAGGACTGGCCGCGCGACGGCCAGCAACGCGCGCACTATCCCGACGGCTTCGCGGAACTGGCGGACAAGCTGGGCCGCCCGAAACACCCGCCGGGGCGCGACGTGCGCTGCATCGTCAGCGTCGGGATGCTCACCGAGGGCTGGGACTGCAACACCGTCACGCACATCGTCGGCTTGCGGCCGTTCATGTCGCAACTGTTGTGCGAGCAGGTGGTCGGCCGCGGGTTGCGGCGGGCGTCGTACGACGTGGGCGACGACGGCCTGATGCGCGAGGAAATCGCGACGGTGCTCGGGGTGCCGCTGTCCGCGTTCACCGTCAAGGCCGGCGGGGGCGGGGAGCCCCGGCGGACGAAGCCCCACCACGTGTACGCCCTGCCCCACAAGGCGGACCATGCGATTCGCTTCCCGCGCGTGGAGGGCTATCGGCAGACGGTCCGCGGACGCATCGTGTGCGACGTGGCCGCGGTGCCGCCGCTGCGCATCGACTTCGGGAAAATCCCGCCGGAAGTGGAGATGAAGGCCGGGTTGCCCGAGAACTCCGGCCGGCCGTCCCTGCACGGGCCGGGCAGGATCAGCATGGCGACGCTGGAGCGGTTCCGCGGGCAGGCGCGTTTGCAGGAACGGATGTACGAAATGACCGCGGCGTTGGCGAAGCACTACGCGACCGACGCGGACTGCCGGTTGCCGCCGGGGGCGTTGTTCGGCCAGTTGTACGGCATCGTGCGGCGATACGTCGAACAGAAGGTGGTCGCGTCCCCGCCTGCCGACGTGAAGGACGCCTTCCTGTCTCCGTATTACGGCTATCTGATCGAGCGTCTGCTGCAGCACGTGCGGCCCGACGCGGAGGCGGGCGAGACCCCGGAATTGCCGCGCTACGAACGGCTGCGCGGCGCCGGCTCCACCGCGGAGGTCGATTTCTGGACCCGCCGCGAGCCCTACCCCGTGGTCAAGAGCCACCTCAACGCCGTCGTCCCGGACACGAAGAAATTCGAGCAGTCCGCGGCCTGGCAGTTGGACCGCCACCCGCGGGTCCGCGCATTCGCCAAGAACGAGGGCATGGGTTTCGGCATTCCCTACCTGCACGACGGCGAGGCGCACGAATACGTACCCGACTTTCTGATCCGCCTGCACGACGCGGACCGCACCGTCATCCTGGAGACCAAGGGCTACGACGAGATGAAGGAGATCAAGCGCGCGGCCGCGGAGCGGTGGGCCGCGGCGGTCAACGCGGACGGCGGATACGGCCGCTGGCAATACGCGATGGTCTCGAAGATCGAAGAGGTCGCCCCGCTCCTCGACGCCCTCTGACCGGCGCCGGGGGGCCCTCTCCCCCGGTCTCAAGTTCGTTGAGCCTGTGGTCCCTGAGCCTGTCGAAGGGTCGAAACGAACCCTGACGTCACCCCAGCCTTCGCACCCCCGATCTTGTCGAAGGGTGTCACGCCGGGCGGGACCCTGCTACGTGTCCCGCACACCTTTTCCAAGGAGGAACGCCATGCCGCTCTATCTCGATGAAATCTGGCTCAAGGACCCGAGCCCGTCGCGCATGAAGGAGTTCGTCGGCCTGATCGGGAAAGTCGCGCAGAACCCGGCGTCCGCGGGCGCGCCGGAGGAAGTGCGCTTCATGGCCGGGCCGTGGTTCTCGAACGAAGAGGCCAAGGTGCTCTTTCTGATCGACATCCCGGACCACACCCGGACCTTCCAGGTCTTCGGCAAGACGGTCTCGACCGGCCTGATCGAGAAGCGCCGCCTCACGCCCATCGTGGAGTGGAACGAAGTCGAAAAGATGGTCGCGCAGTTGTAAGGCGTGAGAGGCTTTCCCGTTTCGTGCCGTCCCTTCGACATACTCTCGATGAGGAGAGTTCGGTCCCGACGAGGAAGAAAATAACACGATGAGCAGAATTCTGGCTGTTCTCGCCGTTTCGATATGCCTTCCCTTGGACGGCTGGGCCGCCCATGAGGCCATTCACGCGGACGAATGGTGCCGAGGAGCAAATGGAAGCAGCGAAGAGATCATGGACGATGGGACCAAGGTGGATTGCGTCACCGAGACCCACGCTGTCGAGATTCAACATGCTGCCGATTGGGGCAAAGTCATAGGGAGCTTGGGACAAGCCATCCACTACGCCCAACAGGCGAATCGCCGGCCCGGCATCGTGCTCATCGTGGAGGATAAAAAGGACTGTCGTTATCTCAGGCGTCTGACAAAGACTCTGGACGGGGTTGTCGTACACGGGAACCCCGTCGAGTTGTTCCCACCAATCGGGCCGAACGCGAGCGAGTGCGAATAACTCCGACACCTCATCCACCGGGAAGCGAAAACCCCGTGGGCCGGGGGAGAGGGTCCCCCGCATGACCGAGCAGGACGAAGTGCAACCGTTTCGCGTCACGCTCGAACCGGCCGAACCCGTGCTGGTCAACCGTTCGGTCGCCTTCGACGGCCTCTTGGCCCATCTGCATTTCCTGCGCACCGGCGATGCCGGAACGGCGCACCATGCGCTGCCGCTGGCGGATGTCGAGGGAGTCTATCAGGGGAGCGAGTTGCTGTTCCTCGGGCCGGTCGTGCGCCGGAAGGTCCCCTACGTCATGAACCCCCGCTGGGACCGCTTTACGTCATGGCGAATTGGTGGACAAACGCGGCAAACCGCGCCGTAGGGGCGACGCATGCGTCGCCCCTACATCAAGTGGATACGCAGAGTATGACGAGGATCGTCCGGCCCGTTTGGTCTCTTTTCACGACAACATATTGTCGGTATGCTTCTCGGATAAGGTTTACCAAGGCCCTCGAAAGGAGCCTTCAATGAAAACAACGTTAGGTTTCCTGGCCGTTGCGCTATTCCTCATCTTTCCCTCGGATGCTTTGGAAGCTCGCTCGGAAGACGACCATGTCAAGGAATGGTGCACGAGGAACAATGGAGAAATGGAGCATCACTTTGAGGACCGGACCAGAGTGGATTGCCTCACGAGTACACACGTTGTCGAGTTCAAAGTAGCCAAGGATTGGCAAGGGGTAGTAGGAGGCGTCGGGCAAATTATCCATTACGCCCGAATGGCTGAGCGTCGCCCCGGACTTGTTTTGATCGTGAAAGAAGAAGATGAATGCAAGTGGGTACAACGTCTGGAAGAAGATCTGAAAGGCGTTTCCGTGAACGGAAATCCGATCCAATTGTGGGTAGTCGGTCCAGGGGAGAGCCACTGCCCGCTCACACAGCCAAATCCGATTCAACCCATAATAGAAGAATGAAGTTGCCTTGATGCAGGTCAGGCCGATACCGGTGCGACAGGTGGGCGCGTAGTCAGGATGCAGTTTTGCTTGGTCTGGTATTAAAGTGTGTCAAGATACGTGTGTTGTTTGGCGAGGGTGTCTGACTGTCAGGTTTTCTCCGCTAACACAACGGGGCGCGTCGTTGAGTAGGGACGACTGCCACAGGCGGGATTCGGATATAGGTGAAGAACCGATGGGTTCAGAGTTGCTGCACGGCCCTTCCCTCGGCGCCTGACAGTTTGACGGCTGCGGATCCTCCTCAAGGGGGTGATAGGAAGTCACCTCAGCCGGCCTACACGTTGCACGTCGCAGACCACGAACTGCGGATCGACGACGACTGCTCCATTCTCACGAAAGCCCTGAAGCAGTCGAAGACACTCCCGGACGGAAACCTGGCCGCGGCACGAGAACACGCCGGCCTGATCGACGATTTCGAGCGCGACCACGGCCCGCTTCCCGTGCCTCATGCCGCCGTCTGCCTGACGTCTTCGTGTACGGACCAGCGTACTTACGACGCGCAACGGGAACGGACCGAGGCCGCGGCCATCGTCGTGCAGACCCACGCCATGTCCGTCCTCGACGCGGTGCGGGGTGACGTCGACGCGGACGTCGCCCTCCCCGGGGTCGCGGCCGGCTTTGCGAAAGCGCGCGTCTCGCCGCTCGACCTGGCCGCGGTGCAACACCGCCATGCGCCCCCGGGTTTGGCCGACGCCGTCGCGGCGTTCGAGACGTGGGCCGCCCGTACCCTCGACCGGGACGCGGTCATCTTCAAACAACAGGCACCCGAAGCCGTCCGGCACGCGGACGCCATCCGGGCCACGCTCCGAGATCTGACCGCGGAACACGCGCACGACCTGTCGCGCAGCCTCGGCGCCTTCGTCACGCTCGACCCGAGCGTCCCCTATCGCGGCGCCGCGGTGTTCGCCGCCGACGGCGGCCACGCCTTCGAGGTGGTGGCCCTCGACCCGGGACGGATGCTGCGCCGTACCTATGCGGGCCGGAAGACGCTGTTCGTCAGCGCGACGCTTGCCGTGGGCTCCGGCGATTTCGAACCCTTCCTGCGGTCGGTCGGCGCCCACGGCCTGCCCGGCATTCACGAGCCGGTCCGCGCCGACATGTACGACTTCGGCGCCATGACCTTCGCCCTGGCCGACCGCGACGTTCCGCCGCCGTTCATGGAAGACAGGACGCGCGACCCGGCCTTCGACGATTGCGCGGCGCACGTCGTCCGCCGAGCCATGACCGAAGGCGGGCGGGCGCTCGTCCTCGTGCCGTCGTCCGCGGACGTCGAGGCAATGGCGATGCGCATCCCGGACGTCATCGCCCACCGTCGGGGCGAGAAACTGGCCGCCCATCTCGACACGCTGAAGGCGTCCCGCAACGGCGTACTCGCCACGCCCGCGGCCTGGGCCGGAACGGACCTGCCGGGCCTGCTCGGTCACGTCGTGATCGTGCGCATCCCCTTTCCCCCGCCGAACGCCGGCTGCGCCGCCTTACTGCGGCGGCTGCTGCAAACGAAAGGCTATGACGATGCGAACGCGGACGGCATCCTTCTCGCACGCAATCGGCGGGACGCGATCCGCCGGCTGGCGCAGGGATTGGGCCGGGGGATTCGCACGCCCGATGATCGCGTCAAGGTCTGGATCGCCGACCCGAGATTTCCCCTGCCGGACACGCGCACCCTGAATCCGCGGCTGTTGTTGAGTCAGGGGCTGGCGGCACGGAACCGCGATCTGTCCGGCGCAATTCCGAGACGCTTCACGCAATCCTACGAATCCGCGGAAATCGTCCCGCAGCCTGCCGATGGAACCCGCGGAACCTGAATTTCGGGCAGTGGAAATTGGATTTTTGAAACGGAGACAACACGTTGCAAACTCACCGAATGAGTCGCCCCGACCTTGGGGGCGGATGACAGGGACTTGCCGCTTTGGGACAGATTCCCCGCCGAATGAGTCGCCCCGGCTTTGGGGGCGGATGACAGGCAACAGGCGCCGCGAAATCCGCTGCCGGCGGAATGAGTCGCCCCGGCCTTGGGGGCGGATGACAGGGCGATGACCAGCGCGCGCGACACGGAGTCGGAATGAGTCGCCCCGGCTTCGGGGGCGGATAATCGGATATGTATCTGTAGAGGGAGCTTCCGGCCATGCTACTGATCTCGAATGATCCGCTTGTCCCCCGCCAGCGGCTTGCAGAGCCCTCGAAGCCGCCGGCCCCGGGACCAACGTATCTGGCCGACGCCGATCATCTCGTCGTCGGGCGGGGCCACATCGCAGCGGTGGAGAACGGCTGGTTGGAACTGGCCGGCATCGAACCCCTCGAGAACAAGGATTGTTTCTGGCTCTGGGACGACGCCGAGACCATCCTGGCCTACCACCCGGACGGGCGAAGCCGGGAGACGCCCGAGCGGCCGAATCAACGACGCTTCCGCGAACGCCTGTTGCGGGAATACGGCGGACGCTGCGCCGTCACCGGCTGTGACGCTCCCGAGATGCTCGACGCGGCGCACCTGACGCCGTGGCGGATCGCCGACGAGGGCATCCTGTTGCGGACCGACGTTCACCGCATGATCGACCGGGGCCGGGCCGAAATACGGAACGGACGGTTCCGGCTCCTGCGCCCGACCGCCGGATACGAACGATACGACGGCGTAAAACTGAGAAAGCCCCGCCGCCGGAGACGGGCTTCGGGGTGAAATCGGGAATCGGTTGGGAACTCCATACAAGAGGGTCCCGCGCTCGTTGCGACATCCTTCTTCGGCAGGCTCAAGGACTTCCCCCCTCAGTTCGTTGAGCCTGCGGTGCCTTGAGCGTGTCGAAGGATCAAAGGGTCGAAACGAATGGGGATTACATACTTGAGGATCCTTGCATGTTCTTTCCCTTCAATGACGATGTGTAGGGGCGTAAAATCTTGCGCCCCTACGCCTGATGAGTGGCAAAAAGGTGTCCCAGAATCGTCAAGCATGTAATCCCCAAACGAATCCAGAGAGGACTCCCGCTCTCCCACGCTGCCCCCGCCCCCGGCCTTTCGACTCTTCGACAAGCTCAGAGCATCGCAGGCTCAAGGACCTCCCCCGCTTCCCCCCTCAGTTCGTTGAGCCTGTCGAAACGAACCCCGAGGTCACTACGACCTTCGCACCCCACCCCTGGCCCTTTGACCACGAAGATCCTCTTGTATGTCATTCCCAATCGGTTCGTAGCCGTAGGGGCGACGCATGCGTCGTCCTCCCCCATTGGAGGGGCTCCGGCCCCGACCGGTCCGATTTCTTGAGCGTGTGGCGGTGCGAACTTCCCCGACCGAGGCAACGTTGCGTGCGAGGGACCCTCTCCCCCGGGTCACGTCCGGGGCAGGCTCTCGCCCTCTCCCGGCGATCCCTGAGCCTGTCGAAGAGGGGAGAAGGGATAGGAAGGAGGGGTTCGGAGGGCTAGGCAGGCACGGGCTGCTGCGGGAGGCAGGCGTTCGGCTGTGGACGCTCGGCCAGGAGGCGGTCCTGCTCGGTCTGGTATTGCGGCGTGTCGAGGCGCGCGGTGCGCGTGTCGCCGTCGTTCATCACGGCGTCTTTCCAATCGTCGTCGTCCGCCCAGCGGAACGGCAAGTGCTCGACCCGGCCGGGCTCGGTGAGCGACAAGAACGCGTCGAGCCCCGAGACCAGAATGTCGCGTTGCAACGCCGGCTCGAACGGTTTGCCGGTGGTGTGGCCCAGCAGATAGTCGAGAAACGCGGCGCGCGGCGGATGCACGGCCTGCAGGATGTCGAGCGCGCTGCCCATGCACAGGGTCGGAATGCCGGCGGCTTCGACGTGGCGTGCGATCAGTCCGACGGACTGATGGCAGACGGGTCAAACGGGCACCAGCAGCGCGGCGTCCACCCGTTCGGCCCGGAGTCGTTCGGCGAGTTGCGGCGCCAACTGGTCGCGGACCTTGCGCGCCGAATAGATGCCGCCCATGAACGTGAAGGCGTGCGACGCCAATGCGCCGACCACGCCCTCGTCGGTCAGCCGGCGGAGCGTGTCGATGGGGAAGATGACGTTCGGGTCGCGCCGCGCATCGGTCTGGTCGTACGCGAAATGCGCGGTGCGCAGGTCCGCGGTGTCCACATCGGTCGGAATGGCGCGGAAGGAAAAATCGTCCTTGGTGTGGAACGCGACCTGGCCGGTCACGTAGATGCCGCCGGACGCGATCAGGCCCAGGCGACATTCGGACAGCGGTTTTTCGAGCGGCGTCCACGGCGGGATGTCCGTATTGCGCACCCATTCGTAGGCCCGATAGCCCAGCTTGTCGTAGTTGTCGGTGATGCGTTTGATGTACTCGACCGGCGGTTGCCGCATGCGTTCCTCCTGTCGTTCGGCGCGGGCGCAAGAGAGTGTCAGGTTTTCCGCGCGGACACAACGGGCCGCGGCGGTCGGGAGGGGAGTGAGGCCGCGGGGTCGGCGAATTCGGCGACGACCGGGACGTGGTCGGACGCGCCCTTGCCCTTGCGTTCGTCGCGGTCGATCTCGACGCCGCGACACCGCTCGGCCAGCGGGCGCGTGACCAGAACGTGGTCGATGCGCAGCCCCTGGTTTCTCGGAAACGCCAACTGGCGGTAGTCCCACCAACTGAACGCGGCCGCGTCCGGGTGGCGGAGGCGGAAGCTGTCCGTCAGGCCCCAGTCGCACAGGGACGCGAACGCGGCGCGCATGTCGGGATGGAACAGCACCGTGTCTTCCCATTCCTTCGGGTCGCACACGTCGCGGTCGTGCGGCGCGATGTTCAGGTCGCCGCACACGGCCAACGGGCGGTCGGCGTGGCACTCCGCGTGAAGAAATTCTCGCACCCGGGCGAGCCACGCCCGTTTGTAGGCGTATTTTTCGCTGTCCACGCTCCGACCGTTCGGCACGTACAGGCAGACGACGCCGACACCGCCCGTTTCCAGCGCCAGGAAGCGCGCCTGCTCGTCTTCCGGGTCGCCGGGCAACACGCGCGTGACCGCGGTCGGTGCGGCTCGCGACAGAATCGCCACCCCGTTGTACGTCCGCTGTCCGCACGTCGTGACGGCGTAGCCCAGCGCCTGGAACTCGGCACGCGGAAAGGCGTCGTCCGTAACTTTCGTTTCTTGTAAGCACACCACGTCGGGCAACTCCCGGCGGGTGAGCCAGTCCAACACGCGCGCCTTGCGGGCGCGGATGGAATTCACGTTCCAGGTGACGATGCGCACGGTTCACTCTCGCGGGAGGAAGGCGGCCGCGGCGAGCGTCCGACCGGTCGGGAGAAGCAGGGATTCCCCGGCTTCGACAACCCGGCTGTTCGTGTATGCCCCGGTCGCCTGGTCGGGCTCGCTGAAAACTTCCACACGGCGATCGACGAGGTTCACGATCCAGTATTCCCGGATGCCGCTTTCCGCATAGGCTTTTCGCTTCCGGCCGCGGTCGTAGGCGAGGCTGGCCGCGGCGACCTCGATGACGAGGCGGACCTGACTCGCGTTCGGGTGTTCGTGCGCATAGTCGTCCGCGGCCGGTGCGCAGAGGACGACGTCCGGTTCGGGTTCGCTCCAGTCGTCGAGAAGAATGGGCGCCTGTATGCGGACGCGGACGGCGGGATCGGTCGGACGCAGGAGCGCCGCGGCGATCCGGTTCGTAACGCTGGCATGAGACGGGCTCTGCGGCGGCAAGGTCATCACGGCTCCGTCCAACAGTTCGACCCGTTCGTCGCGGAACAGGCCGGCTTGGTCCATCCGTCGGTATTCCCAACGGGTGAAACGATGCGAGGTCGGCGCGGGAACGGTCTGGAGCGACATGACGGGACCCCGAGTCTGCCGGCAGGGCCGGGGCGCCTCCGAACGCCGGGGAACGTATCGCTACGCCGCAGTCTCGGCCAAGGGGGCGCCGACCAAACCGATCGTGCCGTACGTCAGGCCGGCGAACGCCGGGGTCGCGCGGCTCAATTCGCCGAAGACTTCGCTGATGGAAACCGCGTCCGAACCCCCGATCTGCACATTGAGAAACGCGAGCGCCTCCCAGCCGGTCTTGGCCTCGCCCGGCGGCGGGAACGCCTGGGTCAGGCGTTGGACGCGGCCGGCGTGGTTGACGCAGGTGCCGTCGGTCTCGGTCGCCGCGGCGATGGGCAGGACGACGTCCGCGTATTCGGTGGTCGGCGTGTAGTGGGTGTCCAGCACGACGACCGTCGTTCCGTCCAGGGCGGCTTCGCAGCGTTGCCTGCCCAAGGCGGGCACGAGGTCCGCGGCGAAGACGAACAGCAGCTTGACCTCGCCCGCCGTGGCCGCGGACAACACCACGGCCGGTTCGTCGGCGGACAACCCGAGGCTTTCGAGGCCGCGCGTGTTCGGGTTCTTGTCGGCGTGGATCAGAAAATCGTCGAAGAAGCCGTCGGCCGGCGACCAGGACAAACCGGCCACGCGCGGCGATCCGATCCGTTCCTTCAGCAGGCGCGACAGCAGGTACGCCTCTTCGTTGGTCGCCCTGGCACCGATGATGGCGGCCACCGCGTCCGCGCCGTGGCGGTCGGTGGTATCGCGCACCGCGTCGGCGACGCGCCGGCCGGCCTGCTTCCAGTCCGTGACCGAGAACGACGTCTCGCCGCGCACGAGCGGGCTCGGTATGCGGCTGTCGCCCTGCAACGCCTTGTACGAGCCCCTGCCCTCATCGCACATCCAGTACGCGTTGACGTCGGGATTCCGGCGCGGGCGGAAACGGAAGATCTCGCCGCGGCGGTGATAGACGTCGATGTTGCAACCCGTGGCGCAGCGGGTGCAGACGGACGGAGTTTTCTCCAGATACCAGACGCGCGCCTTGAAGCGGAAATCCTTGCTGGTCAGCGCGCCGACCGGACACACGTCCACGACGTTGCCGGAATACGGGTTGTCGAGTTGCTTGCCCGGAAACAGGCCGATGCGCGCATGGTCGCCGCGCTCGAAGATGCCCAGTTCGCCCGTCTCGGTGACCTCGTCGCAGAACCGCGTGCAGCGCGCACAGAGGATGCAGCGCTCCTCGTCGAGCACGACCTCGGGGCCCAGGTCCACGACCTTGCCTTTGTGGACCTTGGCCTCCAGCGGCACGTCGCTCTTATAGGCGCCGTACTGCATGTAGTAGTCCTGGAGTTTGCACTCGCCGGCCTGGTCGCAGATCGGGCAATCGATGGGGTGGTTGACGAGCAGGAATTCGAGCACCGCGGCCTGCGCCGCCTTGGCGCGGTCGCTCGTGGTCTTGACGATCATGCCGTCGGCCACGCGCGTGTTGCAGCCGATCTGCAGCTTGGGCATCTTTTCGATTTCGACCAGACACATGCGGCAGTTGCCCGAAATGCTCAGGCCCGGGTGGTAGCAGTAGTGCGGCACTTCCACGCCGGCCCGCTCCGCGGCCTGGATGACGTTCAGCCCGTCTTCGACCGTCACTTCGCGGCCGTCGATTTCGAGTGTGGGCATGCGGAACTCCTCCTCAATGCGAGCCGGTCGCCGACGCTCCCGGACGGCCGGCGTGCGCGTCAACGTCTCCGCGGCTGCCTCGCATCCGACGTCCTCGACGGCCAGCGGTCGGGCGGCGAGGCTACGCGGCCTGCGCCGCGGGCCGGTCGAGCGGACAGCCGGCGTGCGTGACGTGGGCCACGAATTCGTCGCGGAACTTGGTGAGGAAACTCTGGGTCGGCATGGCCGCGGCGTCGGCCAAGACGCAGACCGTGTTGCCCGTCATGTTGGTGCAGATCCGGTCGATGAGGTCGATGTCCTCGGTCCGCGCGGTGCCTTCTTCCAGCCGGACCAGCAGCTTGTGCAGCCAGCCGGTGCCCTCGCGGCACGGAGAGCACTGGCCGCAGGACTCGTGGTGGTAGAACCGGTCGATGATCTCCAACGCGCGCACCATGCACGTGTCTTCGTCCATGACGATGATGCCGGCCGTGCCCAGAAAGGCGCCGATTTCCCGCATGGAATCGAAATCCATGCGCACGTCGATCTCGTCCGGGGTCAACACCGGGAACGACGAGCCGGCCGGCATGACCGCCTTCAGTTGCTTGCCGCCCCTGATGCCCCCGGCGTAGTCGTAGATGACCTCGCGCAGCGGCATGCCCATCGGCAACTCGAACAGCCCGGGCCGTTCGACGTGGCCGCTGACGCCGTAGATCTTGGGACCGGGGCCGCTCTCCGGGCCGATCGACTTGAACCAGTCCGGTCCGTTTCTGATGATGGACGGCACGCAGGACAGGGTTTCGACGTTGTTCACGATCGTCGGGCAGCCGAACAGGCCGTACACCGCGGGAAACGGCGGCTTGATGCGCGGATAGGCGCGCTTGCCCTCCAGGGATTCGATCAGCCCGGTCTCCTCGCCGCAGATGTAGGCGCCCGCGCCGCGGTGCACATAGACGTCGAGGTCGAAGCCGCTGCCGAGGATGTTCCTGCCCAGCAGGCCGTTGGCGTACGCCGCGGCAATGGCCCGTTCCAGGCACTGCGCGCCGTACGCGAACTCGCCCCGGATGTAGATGTAGGCGGTGTGGGCCCCGATCGCGTAGGACGAGATCAGAATACCTTCCAGCAGCACGTGGGTGTTGTGCTCGATGATGGCCCGGTCCTTGAACGTTCCCGGTTCGCTCTCGTCGGCGTTGCAGCACAGATAGACCGGCTTGTCGGAATCCTTGGGCAGGAAGCCCCATTTCATCCCCGTGCCGAAGCCGGCCCCGCCCCGACCGCGCAGGTTCGCGTCCTTGACCTGGGCGGTGACGTCCGCGGGGGTGAGCGAGGTCAGCGCGGTCCGCGCCGCGGCATAACCGTCGTGGGCGACGTACACGTCGAGCTTGTGGATGTCGGGGATGGTTTCGTGGCGCAGTAACACGTTGTCGGCCATGCCGGCGTCCTTCGCGTTGGCGACTTCAGCGCGCGGCAGAATACCGACCGGGCTATGGGGTGTCAAACCAGCGGGTGCGTTTCCCAGACTGATTCAATACATCTGGGCCGGACCCTCACCCTAGCCCTCTCCCAGAGGGAGAGGGTTTTGCTTTTTATTGAGAACTACATACGAGACGATTCGAGAAGTCTTCTGAGTTCGTATCTCGGGTGCCCCGGTTGAAAACCCTTCTTATCCCCTCTCCCTCTGGGAGAGGGCTAGGGTGAGGGTCCCCCGACCGCAGCACCGAATCATCGCAGACATTGCAACCCGCGACGCTCCCCCGGCGTTTACAACCCGCGGAGCCTCTGGTTTGATCCCGCGCGATGTCAGACTCCTTTCTCGTGTGGGCGCATTTATTGAGCCTCGCCGTCTTCTTCGGCAGCGGCGTCACGCTGCTCGTCGTCCTGCTGCCGGCCGCAGCGCGGATCGAGGATCCAGACCAGCGGCAGGCCGATTTGGCCCGTGGGCTCAAGTACTACAATCCGCTCAGCATCGGCGCGCTCGGGGTGGTGCTGATGACCGGCGCGTGGAGCCTCACTTCGGTCAAGGCCCGGCCCGGGGCGGGCTTCTTCACCCCGGACGGCGCCCTGTCCGATTTCGGCAGTCTGTTGAGCCTGAAGCTGCTGCTCGTGTTTCTGCTCATCAACGTGAGCGCCGCGGTCAGCCTGGGAATGGGGCACCGCCTGGTGCGCACCCACGCACGCGGCGAGACGTTTCCCGCGCAGCGGCTGCCCGCCCTGCTGCGGCGTATGCAGGGCTGTACGCTGCTGGCCCTGGCCCTGACGGCCTGGGTCGTGTGGTTGTCGCTCGACCTGTCGCGGCTCGGCCTGCTGCTGTCGACCGAGATGCTCACCGCCCCGACCAGCGCGGCGGGCGTTTCTCCATGAAAGCGGCCACGCCTTCGCGGAAATCCGGCTCGGTCGTCATCCGGTCGATCAAGCGACGCGAATGGTGCACCGCCGTGGCCGCGTCGCGGTGCAGGTCGGTGTAAATCTGGTGTTTGGTTTCGCGCAAGGCGCCGGGAGACACGCGGGCGATCATCCGTCGGGCATAGTCGGTGGCGTACGGCAACAATTCATCCGCGGGCAGGACCTTGTTGACGAGGCCCAGTTCGTACGCCTCCTCGGCGAGAAACACCCGGCTGGTCAATAAGATGTCGTTCGCCCGGGTGACGCCCATGAGACGCGGCAGCAACCACGACAGGCCGAACTCGGCCGGCAGGTTGAGCGGGCCGTGCGCGGTCGTGAACTTGGTCCCTGCTGCCGCGAACCGGATGTCCGCATAACAGGCGACGGCCAGTCCGGCCCCGGCCACCGCGCCGTTCACCGCGGCGATGACAGGCTTGGACAATCCGAACTGGTAGGCGAAGTCGGCGTCGAACTCGGGGCGCACGCCGTAACCGGGATTCGCCATCCGATCGGGCGTGCCGGGATCGTACCCGCCTTTTTCGACGTGGCCTTCCAGTGCGCGCGCGTCCGCGCCGACGCAGAAGTCGTTGCCCGCGCCGGTGACGATGATGGCCCGCACGTCCGGGTCCTGCTCGGCCTGTTCCAGCGTCCAACGATACTCGACGTGCATGCGGCCCGTCCACGCGTTGCGCCGGTGCGGGCGGGTGAGCGTCAGCGTGGCGATGCCGTCGCGCACCGCATACCGAATCACTTTGCGTTCCATCGCGGCTCCTTCGTCAGTCCGTGGGCGTCGGCCAACTATTCGCCAGTGCGGCGAATTCCTCAAGGGCCAGCGTCTCCCCGCGGCGCTGCAGGTCGATCCCGGCCCGCCGGCCGATCTCGGCGAGGTCCGCGGCGCCGAGCGGGCGCAGCGCATTCCGCAGGGTTTTGCGACGCTGGTTGAACGCGGCCTTGACGATGCGCCGGAACGCCGCGGGATCGGCGACCGGAACCCGCGGCACGACCTGAAAGACGACGCGCACGACCTGTGAATCCACCCGCGGCACGGGAAAGAAACTCTGCCGCGGCACGTCGAACGCCGGCGTGGTTTCGGCGAACAGTCGGACGAGGACCGAGAGAACCCCATACGCCTTCGTGCCGGGCGCCGCGGTCAGGCGTTCGGCGACTTCGCGTTGGAGCATCACGGTCGCTTCGGGGAACCGCACGCGATGCTCCAACAGACGGAACAGAATGGGCGTGGCGACGTTGTACGGCAGACTGGCGACGATCTTCACGGGTGGGCGGGGAAACGTTTCACGGACGTCCAGACGCAGGAAATCCGTGCACAGCACCCTCACCCGTTCCTCGGACGCGAACCGCGCGCGCAGCCGGGCCGCCAGCTTGGCGTCGGTTTCGACCAGGGTGAGCCGGCCGGCGCGATGGAACAGCACCTCGGTCAGGGCGCCCAACCCCGGGCCGATCTCCAGCACCTCGTCGCGCGCGCCCACGCCCGACGCATCGAGCATCCGCTGGACGACGTCCGGGTCGATGAGAAAATGCTGGCCCAGCCGCTTGCGGGGCCGCACGCCGAGTTCGTCGAGCACGGCGCGCGTGTATTGCCGAGGGGAGATCACCGGGAGTGCTTCGGCCGCGGCCTGCGCGCCGCTCGGTCTCAGCCGTCTTCCAGCGGAAGGACGGCCGCGGCGTTCAGGTCGAAACCGGAGCGCTGTCCCGCGGCCAGCCGCCACGCGCCCGCGAAGGCGATCATGGCCGCGTTGTCCGTACACAACCGCAACGAGGGAAAGCAGACGTCCAGTCCGTTCGCCGGACCGGCCGCGGTCATCCGTTTGCGCAGCCGCGAGTTGGCGGACACCCCGCCCGACACCGCGACACGGCAGACGCCGACGGCGTGCGCCGCGCGTACCGTCGTCTCGACCAGGGTGTCGACGACCGCCTCCTGATAGCTCGCCGCGATGTCCGCGGGGGCGTGGCACGCGCGTTCCGGCGTCTCGAGGAAGTGCCGCAGTGCGGTCTTGAGCCCGCTGAAGCTGAAGTCGGCCGGCGCGTTCCTGACGCAGGGCCGGGGAAAACGGACGGCTTCGGGGTTGCCGGTACGGGCCAGTTCGTCCAGCACGCGCCCGCCCGGATACCCCAGGCCGAGCATCTTCGCGCCCTTGTCGAACGCTTCGCCGGCCGCGTCGTCCCGGGTCGCGCCCAGCCGCCGGTAGTCGCCCCGGCCGCGCGCGAGGTACAGGCTGGTGTGGCCACCCGACGCCAGCAGACACACGAACGGAAACGCGACCTCGCGTTCCAGCAACACGACCAGCACGTGCCCTTCGAGATGGTTGACGCCGATGATGGGCAGGTTCGAGGCGAACGCGAGCGCCTTGGCGAGCGACACGCCGACCAGCAGCGAGCCCACCAGACCCGGCCCGCACGTCACCGCGATACCGTCGAGGTCGTCCAGCGTGACGTGGGCGCGATGCAGGGCCGCATCGAGGATCGGCAAGGCGTTCGTGACGTGCTGGCGGGAGGCCAATTCGGGCACGATGCCGCCGTACGGGCCGTGGACCTCGTCCTGAGAGGAAACGATGCTGGACAGGATACGACGCCCGCGCAGGACCGCGACCGCGGTATCGTCGCACGACGACTCGATGCCCAGAATCGTGCCGGACTCCCGGCTTGGTCCGCTCACGGCAGATCCTCCGCGAGTTCTTCTCCGGGTAGCCGCGCCAGCGCACTGACGGCGCGCAGGTTGTCGGGCGAAAATTCGAGGCAGCGCCGGTAACTCGCCCGCGCGCGCGGATAGTCGCCCGCCTCTTCGTGAATCGCGCCCTGGAGACACGTCGTCTTTCCGAGCCATTCCGGATTCTCGGCCGGGAACAACAGTTCCGCCTTGTGCAGAAACGCCAACGCGCGGTCGGGCCGGCCGAGTGCCAGATTGGCTCGACCGAGGAAGTAGTAGCCCTCCGCGCGGAGCGGCGCGGCTTCGACCGCGCGCGCGAACAGGAGACGGGCGTTCCGGTATTCTTCCCGATCGAAGGCGGCCCGTCCCTCGTCCACGAAGTGCAGTGCCAGCCGATCTCGCGCCGGAATCGGGGGGGGCTGTTCCGCGGCAGGCTCCGGCGGTCCGTTGGGGAGTACCGGGGCGTCGTCTGTCGCGTCGTCGTCCTGCGCGTACCCGACGAGGGGACCGCAAACCGCCAGCCACAGCGCACAGGCCAGCCGCGTAGCGATCCGTCCCCATCCACAAGTCATCAGAAAACGTTCCACCACGGCCGCGAAGGTGCGGGTTGCGCGGGTGGAGATCCCTGCGGAGCCGCGGGTTCGGACGGACGCGGCGGGACAGTGGCGCTGCGGTGGGAGGGGGCGGGCGGCGCGAAGTCTTCCGCCCGGTGTCCGGCTTGGCCGTGATAGGGACACGCGACCAACGGCTCCTGCCCTGCGGGAAATGCGACTTCCATCTCGTCGGGGCAGTCGGGGGTGGCGCGCAGTCCGTTTCGCGGGTTGACGGCGACCAGCGTGACGCCGGGTGGGGGCGTGAACGCGGCGGGCGCGGTTCCCGCGGTCGCCCGCTGCATGAAGGCCGTCCAGATCGGCAGGGCCGCGGCGGCGCCGGACAGGCCATGCGGCTCGCGCTGATCGAACCCGACCCACACCACGGTCAGCAACTCTGGCGTGTAACCGGCGAACCAGGCGTCGCCGTAGTCGTTGGTCGTGCCGGTCTTTCCCGCCGCGGGCCGCAGGAAGCCGCGGCGCCGGACGCCGGCGCCGGTGCCGTTTTCGACCGTAGCCGCAAGGAGATGGGTCAACAGATACGCCGCGTCGGGATGAATCCGCTGGTCCGCGGTGAGCCGGTGCTCCTCGATGACGGCACCGGTGGGGCTCGTGATCCAGGTGATGGCCGCAGGCGGCGTGTACGTGCCCTGGTTGGCCAGCGTGCCGTAGGCGACCCCGACGTCGAACGGCGTCACCTCGATCGATCCCAACGAAAGCGAGGGGTAGGTCGGCAGCGGGCCGGGGAAGCCGAGGCGCACAGCGGCCTCGCGCGTCGCTTCCAGGCCGACTTCCTGAGCGACGCGCGCCGTGGCCGCGTTCATGGAGCGGGCCAGCGCCGTTTGCAGGCTGACTAGGCCGTTGTACCGGTTCCGGTAATTGCGCGGACGCCACTCCTTGTCCTCGTAGAACCACGTGAACGGGTCGTCCTTGACGAGCCGCGTCGGCAGATACTGGCCGCTCTTCCGCTCCCGCTCGTGCTCGATCGCGGCGAGGAACACGACCGGTTTGAAGATCGAGCCGGGCTGCCGGTATGCCTGGGTGACGCGGTTGAATTGCGTGTCCCGGTAATCCCGTCCGCCGACCATCGCCAGAATATGGCCGGTCTGCGGCTGGATGGCGATCAGACACGCCTGCAACTGCTCGTCCGCTGCCTCGCGTTCGAGGCCGGGGTGTGCCGTCTCGATTGCGGCCAGCCCCTGCTGCACCGCCTCACGGGCGAATTCCTGCAATTGCATGTCGAGCGTCGTGAAGACGTTGAGCCCGGCCCTGGTCAAGGTCCTGGCCGGATAGCGCGCCTCCAACCGTTTGCGGATGAAGTCGGCAAAGTACGGCGCCGTGTTCCGTTCCGGCGGCGTCTCTCGCCGGCCGATGTCTTCCTGCATGGCCGTGCGCGCCTCGTCGGACGTGATCGCCCCCCGTTCCGCCATGCGTCGCAGCACGTAGTTGCGGCGCCGCATGGCGCGCTCGGGGTGCCGGTTGGGCGCATACCGGTTGGGTGCCTTGATCATGCCGGCCAGGATCGCGGCCTCTCCCGCCGACAGGTCGCGCGGCGCTTTCCCGAAATAGAAGCGGGCCGCTTCCCAGACGCCGAAGATGCTCTTGGAGCCGCGTTGGCCCAGATAGATTTCGTTCAGGTAGTATTCGAGGATTTGCAGCTTGGAGTAATGGGATTCGATGATCAGCGCGATGCATACTTCGGTGAGCTTGCGCTGGAACGTGCGGTCTTGCGTCAGAAAGAAATTCTTCACCAGTTGCTGGGTGATCGTGCTGCCGCCCTGGACGGTACGCCCGGCCAGTACGTTGGCCCAGCCGGCGCCCAGGACGCGCCGGAAGTCGATGCCGTTATGCTCGAAGAAGCGTTGATCCTCGGTCGCCAGCACGGCTTTCACGAGCAGGGACGGCACGTCGTGCAGCTTGACGACCCGGCGGTCTTCGACGGTCCGCGCGTACAGCCGGGTGATGACCTCGGGCTCGGTTTCGACGACGGGGAGTTCGGTTTCGTCATCCAGATCCACCAGACGCTCGATCCGGGTCCCGACGACCGACACCCCGACCCGTTGGGTCCCGCGCCGCCGGCCGGGCATGTCGGACTCGCGGAGGAAGATCTGCAGGTCGCCGGTCGCGGGGTCCAGCCAATACTCCCCGCGCGCCTGAATGGGGTGCGGGACGCGGTGATACGCCAGCCGTTCGAGTTGATCGACCAGGGCAGCCTGTTCGAGATCGAGCCCGGGGTAGAGGAGCACCGGACGGGCGTAGATCTTGGAAGGGACCGCCCAGTCGTGATCGGTGAAGCGCGCCACGACTTCGCGCTCCAGCTTGTGGATGAACTGCCAGCCCCGCACGCCCGCCGCGGCCAGCAAGATCAGAAAGAGCAGGCCGATCAGCCGCCAGAACGTGACACGCATGTCCTTCACTGGGACGCACCCGCGGGCGTCACCGTCCGCGGGTGCGCGGGACCGGCGGACCGCAGTCGGCCGGGGTCATGCCGCGCGGCCCTCGCGTTGCATCTGTACGTAGCGCATGCGCAGGTCGTACAGCACGTTTTCCAGCATTTGGGCTTCGTCGGTCTCCAGGTTGCCCGACGTTTTCTTCTGCAGCATGGCGAGGACGTCGATCATTTGCTGCGCCGCGGCCATGTCGGCCTTGGGCTCGTCACCGGCCGCGGCCGGGACCTCGCCGAGATACATGAGCGCCTGCGTACTCAGCCCGAACACGAAACCGGAAAAGGTGATTTCAGGGGGCGGAGTCGTCTCGTCCACAGCCGGCCCGGCCGCGGTCTCGGACGCCGCTGCGTCGACCCTCGTCTGCTCGGCGTGGTCGTCCGCGGACGCGGCGTCGTCGTGAGTGTCCGATTGTTCCGAGTCCGAGGTGAAACGCCGCCGGTCGGTAACCTTGAATCCACGGTTCTGCGCTTGCTCTTCTGCCCGTTCTTCTTCGCTCATGGCGATCCTCCATCGTCGCGGGGCGCATTCTGTCACACTTTCGGGCGTTCTGGAACGCTCCGGGCACGCGGAGCGGGCGGAACAGGACGGGAGGGGCCGTGCGATTCGATGCACGCGCGAAGCCGGTTCACAACCCGCTCGGGTGTGACCTCGTCCAGGGCGATGCCGTCTCGGGCGTCGCCGGTCGAACGGGAATCGCGGCTGCGGAGTACCTCCAGCCCCGTTCCGAGCGGGCGCCACTGTTCCGGTCGCGTCGGTCCGAAGACGACCGCTCCGCGGGCGTCGAGTACGCCGGCCAGATGGCTCACGCCCGAGTCGTTTCCCAGGTAGGCGGTGGCGCAGTGCAGCAGACCTCCCAACGGGCCGAGCGCGAGAGCATGCTCAATGGAGCCGGTCCCATGCCACACAGCGGCCTCGTCCGATTCGGCCGGGCCGAGCAATATCAGCACCTCGCGATCCTCCCGTGCGGCCCACCAAGCCGCCACCTGTCGGAATCCTGCGGCGACCCACCGTTTCTTCCGGCTTCCGCTGCCGGGGTGAATGACCAATATCTGTTTTGATGCCCAATCTTGCTTACGCCAATACGCCTCGCCCCAGTCTCGCCAACGGTCCGACACTTCAACCTGAACGCTGCGCCGTTCGGCGACCGTCAGTGTCTCCCCCAGACACCGTACGTAGTAGGCGCTGGCGTGCCCGTCCGTCTGTCCCGTGAAGAACGGCCATATCTCGACGCGGCCGGGCAGATACCGCTCAAGATGCTGTTTGAAGTGAGGCAGCGCGGAGCCGCACCAGGACAGAACCCGTGCGGCTGACGAAAAGAATTCTGCCAACGCATCTTCCCGCGTCACGGGCGACTGAGAGAACAGGCCGGCGAAGCGTGCTTCGTCGAGCGATACCGTCCGCAGCGAGGCGTGGGGCGGGACACACCTGAACTCGTCGAAAAACTCCCGCGCGGCGCCGCGGCAGACAAGGATGACATCGTGGTGGTGTTCGGCGATCTTCCGCAGTGCCGGAACGAAACAGAGGCCGTCGCCGAGGCTCCCCGGAAACAGCACGATGGTCGGACGCATAGCCGAATTGACTTTCGAAAGTCGGCTGGTTAGCGTGAGCCGAACTGCATCGTCACCCGATAATCGTCGATATTCTTCAGCCTCGTTATGCCAGCCGCCAGCCAAGTCGCGGATTCACTTCTGGAGCTTATTGGCGACACGCCGGTGGTGCAACTCCGCAAGATTCCGGAGCCGGGCGGGGCCACGGTGTGGGCGAAGCTGGAATCACTCAATCCCGGCGGAAGCATCAAAGACCGTATCTGCCTCAGTATGATAGAGGCGGCCGAGCGGTCAGGCGCCTTGCGACCGGGAATGACGATCATCGAACCGACCAGCGGCAATACCGGGATCGGTTTGGCGGTGGTCGCCGCGGTCAAGGGCTACCGACTCGCCTTGACCATGCCGGAGACGATGAGCGAGGAACGTCAGAGCCTGCTGGCCGCGTACGGCGCAGAACTCGTGTTGACCGAAGACAGTAAAGGCATGCACGCCGCGATCGACACCGCCAAACGCACTGCGGCAAGCGGACCCGACTATTACATGCCGCAACAATTCGCCAATCCGGCCAACCCGGAAATTCACCGGAAGACGACGGCCAAGGAAATCCTGGCTCAGCTTCCTCGGATCGATGCCCTCGTGTTGGGGGTCGGAACCGGTGGTACGGTGACCGGCGTCGGCCAAGTCCTCAAACGCACCTTTCCCGACCTGCACATCGTGGCGGTCGAGCCCGCGGCATCTGCCGTTCTCGAAGGCGGGCCGCCCGGGTATCACAAGATTCAAGGCATCGGGGCCGGCTTTACGCCGTCGATTCTGGATACCGATGTGTACGACGAGATCATCGCCGTCTCCGACGAAGAGGCGGCTGCCTATACCCGCCGACTCGCCCGCGACGAGGGGATTCTGGTCGGCATTTCGTCCGGGGCGAACTGTGCGGCGTCGGTCCGGGTCGCAAAATCGATCGGGGAAGACAAAACGGTATTGACGGTCTTTTGCGATACGGGCGAGCGGTATCTGACCACCGACCTTTTTCACGCCGAGGGTATCTAGGGTGGTGATGGAACCTTCTGTGGAAGACGGAAACCGGCTGGCCCGGAAAGTCCGGAACCTCGAAGCCCGTCTGCGCGACATGGGACCGACCCTCGTCGCGTTTTCCGGGGGCGTCGATTCCAGTTATCTGTTGGCGGTCGCCGCGAAAGTGTTGGGAAACGACGTCGTGGCGCTCATGACGGTATCCCCGTCAACGCCCCCCTATGACGCCCGGCAGGCGACCGACGTTGCCACCCGGTTGGGGGTCTCCCTCGTGACGATTCAACATAACGAGTTGGACATTGCCGAATACGCCGCGAATCCGCTCAACCGCTGTTATTACTGTAAGACCTCGTTGTACGAAGTCTGTCGGCACGAAGCCGCACGACGCGGTCTGACGACGATCGCCGACGGCGTCAACCTGGATGATTTGGCGGATTACCGGCCGGGACTCCACTCCGCGCAGGAGCACGGGGTTCGGCACCCGCTGGTGGAAGCGAAGCTGACGAAGGACGACGTCAGGTGCGCCAGCCGCATCCTAGGTTTGCCGACCTGGGATAAACCGGCCTCTCCCTGCCTGTCTTCCAGAATCCCGTACGGAACGCACATCACCGCTGCGA